>OY762633.1:0-3034036 GCA_963666125.1 Dehalococcoidia bacterium
ACGTGGTAATCTGGAGCCGGAAGCAGTACCGGCCCCGCCCCCGCCTCTGCCGTTCCGACGGCGAGATCATGCCCTTTCGAGCCTACTGCGCCCAGTTCTATCCCGACCCGCGCGATCCGGCGCCAGGTGCCTCATGAACAACACACTCGGTTGGCTTAGCCGGCTGGTCACGGCTCGCCCATACGTCACGATAGCCGTCCTCCTCGCCATCACCGTCCTGCTGGGTGCTGGTGCGACGCGGCGCGCGCCGCCCACGGAGGGGGCCGACGTGGCGTTCCTTCCGCCAGGCCACGCCGTCGCCGAGGCGGTCAGTGATATAGACGAGCTCTTCGGGGACTCCGGGGACTTCAGGGTCGCGACGCTCCTCTTCCGCGGGGAGGCGCTCACGCCCGGCGGCCTCTCCCAGATGGACGCCCTGGTCGATGACGTCGTCGCCGACCCTGCTGTGAGGGGGCTGCTTGCGCCCGCCAATGCCGTCGTCGCGCCCTCGTCCCTGGTCGCCGCCGCGCTCCAGGTGGACGACTTCGAGTCGGTCACCCAGGCGCAGATCGACTCCGTCCGAAACGTCCCGGAGATATGGGGCGCCCTGGCCGCGATGACCGGCGCCGACGAGGACGGCACGCCCGTCGCCATCGCCAACATCCGCCTGACCGACACGGGCGACGATAGGATCGTGGCCGCCGAACGGAGGATCAACGAGCTTGCCGCCGCGGACGAGGGTCCGCTGCGCGTGAGCAGCCTGTCGCCGGCGATCTTCGAGGACGAGTACAAGCAGGCCACGGAGCAGGGCATGGCGCCGCTGATAGGGCTGGCCCTCCTGCTGATCGCCGTGCTGCTGCTGCTCTTCACCCGCGCCGTCTCGGACATGCTCCTGGCGCTGGCGGGCCTCTTCATGGCGATCGTCTGGATCGTCGGGGCGGAGGGCTGGCTCGGGCCGAATGCGCTGGGCGTGATAGGCCCTCCCAGCTCCCTCTCCACCATGGTGCCCGTCATCATCATAAGCCTCACGGTGGACTACGCGATCCAGGCGGTCTCCCACTACCGAGAACAGCGCGTCCAAGGCAGGCCGGTTACGGCGGCCGTGCGGCTCGGGCTGCAGCACGTCACGGTCCCGCTGACCCTCGCCGCCGTCACGACCATAGTCAGCCTGCTGGTGACCCTCTTCTCGCCCATCGGGGTGATCGGCGACTTCGGCGTCGTCGCGGGGCTGGGCGTGGGAATGAGCCTGGTGGTGATGCTCACGCTCCTTCCGGCCGGCCGGACGATCATCGACCGGCGGCGCGAGGCGCGCGGCAACCTGAAGCCCGCCCGCCCGATCTCCAACGCGTTGCCCGGCATCCCCCGGGTGGCTGAGAAGCTGGGGCACTGGGTTACGCGCCGCCCGGCGCCCTACATAGTCGCAGTGGTCCTCGTGACGATTGCCCTCGGGTACGCCGCCACGGGACTGGAGTCCGAGTTCAGCATCAAGGACGTCCTGCCCCGGGGCGGGGGCGTGCTGGAGGACATGAATACCATCGAGGCGGCCGTCGGCGGCTCGACGGAGGTCGCCAGCCTGCTGGTCAGGGCCGAGGTCACGGAGAGCCGGACCCTCCTGAACCTCCACGATCTCACGGCCGCCTTCGAGAATGATCGGCGCCGGCCGCCGGCCGCCGCGGGGCCGATACAGGGATCGTACCGAGACCTCATTCACGACTGGACCAACGACTCCGGGGAACCCGGCGACAAGTACGATCCGGAGCTGGAGGCGCTCTTCCGCGAAGCCTCCCCCGGCGTGGAGCTCGACCCGGCGCTGATGCAGGAGCTCGTCGACAGGCTCGTCGCCAGGGAGCCCGGCCTGGCCCGCTTCCTGGTCAACGATCCGGATGGCGTCGATACGATGCTGCTCCAGTTCCCGGCGTACCTGGACGATCCAGGGCAGACGAGGATGCTCCAGGAGGAGATCGAGGAGCGCTGGCTCGGCGACGACAGGGCCGTCACGGCGACTTCGGGCAACATCGTCGCCGTTGCGGTCGCGGACCAGATCACCGAGGGACAGACGGCGGCGATCAGCACCACCATTGCCGTGGCCCTGACCATTCTCACCATCTTCTTCTGGGTGACGCTGCGCCAGCCCGCGCTGGGTATCGTCGCCGTGGGGCCCATCGTCTTCGTACTCATCTGCGTGCTGGGCACCATGGCGCTGCTGGGCATTCCCTACACGCTGATCACCTCGATAATCACGGCGCTGTCCATCGGCATCGGGGTGGACTACACCATCCACGTGATCCATCGCTACCGTGAGGAGTTCGCCCGGCTGCGCAACCCCGAGCAGGCGGCGATCCAGACCCTCGCGACCACCGGCTCGGCGCTGTTGGGCTCCGCGCTGACGACGGCGTTCGGGTTCGGGGTGCTGATAGCCTCGCCCCTGGCCGCGTCGCAGCAGTTCGGCATCACCGCGACCATCACCATCGTCTACTCCCTGGCGGTCTCCGTCCTGGTGGTGCTGCCCGCCATGGTGGTCTGGGGCGCTTACCAGAACATGAAGCTGCGCTCGACCGTGCTCCGCTGGGCCGACGAGTTGGAGGAGCTCGACGAGGTAATCGAGGACGTGTACCGGCGCCACGAGGAGGAACAGGGCACGTCGTAGAGAGGGCCTCAGCCCTTCGCTTTCCTGAAGCGCCAGCCGTACATGATGCTGCCGTAGTAGTTGAACGTCCGCCTCGCCTCCGGGTCGTCGAAGGGGTAGTCCGCGCCGATCTGCCTTGCGGCGGCGATGCCGGTGATGAAGCAGGTCTCCTGGCTGTTGATCAGCGTATGGGCGCCGCAGTGCCACGTCCGCCTCCTGCCCTGGATGAAGCGGAAGAGGTGGATGAGCCACGCGACGTGGCGCACGTCGTGGACCACGTGCTGGAACCACCACCGCTTGATGATCTTTCGCTCGTCGATGGGGCTGATCGGGTTGTAGGTCACCAGGCAGGGCTTGTCCGACCCCTTGGCCCACGGCTGCTGGTTGTGCATGATGTACGTGATCTCGTAGTTGTCCGGCCTTGCGCCGTACTGCTCTATGTGATTGCTCCGCGTCTCCAGCGCCTTCACCTCGTTGTCCGGGAGCACCGACGAGTCCGAGTGCACGACCGTATGGTTGTGCAGCTCGCTCTCGTAGCGTATCGACGAGAGGACGTAGCGCTCCATTAGCGTGGGCTTGTCCAGGGCCATCAGCGCCTGGTTGGCGTTGCACGCGAGGATCACCTCGTCGAAGGTCTCCCTCACGCCGCCCTCGTCCTCGACGACGACGTGTGACGGCCGGCGATAGACCTTTCGGACGGGCCGGTTCAGGTATATCTTGTCCCGGAAACCGGCGGACAGGTTCTCGTAGATACGCCGCGTTCCCCGGTCCCAGGTCTGCATGGGCGTGGAGGTCTCGATGTCGAAGAATTCGAGGTACCTGGAAAAGAGCGACGCGGGCATGTCGAACACGTTGGTCGCCATCAGGAAGTTGACGAACATCGGCTTCAGCACCTTGTACCTGAAGTCCCCTGAGAATCCGCCCAGGTTCAGGACCGTGCCCATGCTCACGTAGTTGAACGGGTTGAGGGCGTTCAGGAGCTTCGACCGGGCGCGGCTCAGCGCGCCGAACCGGTGCAGGCGCCCCAGGAGCCGTTGGAACTTCTCGATCTCCGACCGCAGATCGTCCCTGACGTCGGAGTCGAAGTCGTGGGCGTAGACCTGGCCTCGGTACTTCACGCTGTAGCTGAACCTGGTGTCCACCAGCTCGATGCCGAACATCTCCATCAGCAGCAGGACGTGGCGGTACACCGACGGGATGCAGGCGGTGACCGAGATGTCGAACGGGATCGAGGTGCCGTCGTCCTGGGGCATGTCGGCGGTGATCGCGTTTCCGCCGATCTGCCCCTCGGCCTCGTACAGCCGGAAGTCGAAGCGGTCCGGGTGGTGGTGCAGCGCCCACGCGGCCCCCAGCCCCGAGATGCCTCCGCCGACGATGGCTATGCGCCGCGGTTCTGTCCGGTAAGGTCTTGGCATATGGCTACGAGAAAACTGGTATAATCTTGCTCGCTCAGCCCTTGGGCTGATTCTTCAGCTAGGTGTGTATCCCCTATTTTGAGAAGTCTCCTGCAACTCCGCAAGCTGTCCAAGGGGCTGAAGGCCGCGTACCGTGCCAGGGACGTCCGTCGTAGCGTGAGAAACTTCGATGGATGGACGGACAGGGCGCTCGTGGATGATGGCGGCGCGGCGGGCTACGACCACGCCGAAACCGTCAGGGAATACTACGACCTTTGCAGCGAGTTCATGGTGTACGGTTGGGGCGATTCCCTCCACTTCGCGCCGCTGTCGCCCAGCGAGAGCCTGGAGGACTCCAAGGCCCGGCATCAGCGACTGATGATCGCCAAGCTGGAGCTGCGCGAGGGCATGACGGTGATCGACGTCGGCTGTGGGATCGGCGGCCCGATGCGCCGCGTCGTCCGGGAGGCCGGTGTCAGGGTGGTCGGGGTCAATAGCAGCGAAGTCCAGCTAGACAGGGCGAAATCGTTGGACGCCGAGGCGGGGACCGGCCACATGGTCGACTACCTCGCGTGCAGCTTCATGGACATGGACGCAATCGCCGACGACACGTTCGACCGGGGCTACGCCATCGAATCCACGTGCCATGCGCCGGACAAGGCGGGCGCGTTCGCCGAGATCTACCGTGTGCTGAAACCCGGGGCCCTCTTCTGGGGCCAGGAAATGTGCATGACGGACAAGTTCGATCCCGGCGATAGCCGGCACCGGGCCCTCAAGCAGGACCTGATGCACGGCATCGCGCTCAGGGATATAGCCACTACGGCCGAGGTGGACCGGGCCCTCGAAACGGCGGGGTTCGAGGTTATCGAGGGGAGGGACCGGGCCGTCGAAGAGAACGGTCTTACCATGCCGTGGTATCAGCCCATGGAAACCCTGCGTGGAATGCCGGGCAGCGCCCTGCGCAGGACCCCGCTGGGCCGCAGGCTGTTCCAGAGGGCATCCAGGCTGGCCGAGGCGTTGGGGGTGTTCCCCAGGGGTTCCGTGGACGTCATTGCGCTGCTGGATCGTACCGCCAACGCCTACGTCGCGGGCGGCAGGGCCGGGGTCTTCACGCCGTTGTACTGTTTCCTGGCCCGCAAGCCCCTGGGGGCGTCTCCTCCCTAGACCGGCAGCTCGCGCCTCTGCTCGACGATGTGGAACTTCAGGTCCTTGCTCGGGGACGGGCTCGGAATCGGGCTGAACCGGAGCTTGTAGTCCAAGGGGGCGACCCCGATGTTGAAGTAGTGGGAGAGCATCAGCACGGTGACGGAGAGCTGTAGCTCCAGCCACTGGGAGCCGAGACACCTGTGGGTGCCCAGTCCGAATGGGGCGTATCCGAGACTGCGATGCTCGTTGCGCGGGGGCTGGTAGCGGTCGATGTCGAAGGTGAACGGGTCGGGGAAGATGTCTTCCATGTAGTGAGTTGCCGTCTGTGCAATGAAGATATGCGACCCCACCGGCAGCTCGTAGCCCTCGACCACACACGAGTTCACCACGGTTCGGATGGACATGGGGGCGATGGGGTACATGCGCAGGCATTCCATGAGGAAGCGGTGAGTGACGTCGAGTGCGGCCGGGGTGAAGTCGCCGCGCTCCGGATCGCCGCCGTCGAACAGGTCATCGGCTTCGGCCTGGATCCTGCGGAAGAGCTCCGGCTGTGACGCCATGGCGTAGAGGGCGAAGCTCAACGTATCGCCGACGTACATGCTTGCGATGACCGCTGCCGAAAGGGCGAAACGCAGGTTGGCCTCCGGGATAAGCTGCGGGTCGCTCGCGTGCAGGCTGAGAATGTCATCCGCGAGGTCCCGGGGAGCGCCGGCCCGCTGGGCGGGGGTATGGACGCTCTGGATCCGTTCCACAAGGGTGTTAATGGATTTCGCCCGGCGCCTCATGCCCGGGGTGTTCAGCATGAATTTGGGCAGCATCTGCAGCAGGTGAGTGGAGAGGGCCCGTTCCTTGTACTCGACCATGTCGTCGAAGAGGTCCTGCGAGTCGACGCCGATGAAGAGCGGCGACATTTGCTCGTTGATAAGTCGCCGGCACATGGTCGTGGCGGGGAGGTGGTCTCCAACCCTGAAACTCGCCATGTACGACCTGGTGTGACTGTAGAGCTGTTCGAGCTGCTCCATCAGCCTCCCGCGGGAGTATCCCGGCTGCAGGGCCTTGCGGAGCCGGAAATGATCTGCGCCATCGAGGGTAGGGAGTATCCCCGACGAGCCATATATCTTCTCGAAGTCCTGGAAATAGTCCCTGGACTTCAGGTACATGCGCCCGTTCCGATGCGCCCAGCGGTTCGTCTCGGGTCCGGCCAGGAATATCATGGGTTTGGAGAACGGACGGCGTATCCGGTACACCGGGCCGTACTCCTGGGCAAGTTTCGCGAAGAGCGCGGGGATGTTGCGGTCGCGAACGTGTGGATTGAGCATCAACCTCGTCAGGGGAACCGTCGGGATCTCCTTGGTGAGGGCGGAATGTCGAAGCGAGGGGCCCGCCATGTTGCTGCTCACCGCTTCGGCGATGGACCGGCCGATCAGGTCCATCTGGCAGATGGACCTGATGCGCTCCTCCGTCTCGTCATCATCGAGCTGGAACATGAAGCGGAAGACGTCGCACGTATTGACGAGGCAGATGAGGATGATGTCCCTCGGATCGGGGATATCGTTGTTGAAGATCACCCTGCCGACGCGCGTCCTGACGAACTTGATCGTGGATTCTCCCGATGAGTCGTCGGACGTCTGCCAGGCAGTGCGGGCCAGGGTCCAGTAATCGCCTTCGTGGTGTTGCAGTATATTCAGGTCGACGAGGCGGTCCAGGGTCGAGTCGATGATCGACTCCGCGCGGGGGGCGAGCCGTTCGATCCAGTACCGGGTCTCTCTCGGCTCCGGTTCGGCCGCGATCTCCGCCAGGATGGGGTCCAGGGCGGGATCGCCCGTCTCCGTATCGTCCAGGAGGAACAGGGACTCCAGGTCCGTGTCGATGCGAGTCAGGAGCGATAGCTCCGCGAGTACGGCGCCGATCATGGCGCAGTTCAGGTCCCAGCCGGGTACCTGGTGGAAGTACCCGGACTCCTCGTTGAGGAGCATCAGGATCAGCTCTTCGGGCAGACTCAACTGCTCCATCTGCTTCATCGCCGCTCCCCTCTGACGTGAAGAGTCATGGATATTGGTACCTATGGGCATTCTAACCATCGACTGGGAAGAGTGGCAAGGTGAATCACCCCGATGTAGTATTCTTCTTACCCATGGATAGAGACCTCAAAGCCGCATACGACCACTGCAAGCGGGTCACGAGGGCCGAGGCCAAGAACTTCTACTACGCCTTCAGGACCCTCCCCGCACGGAAGCGGCGCGCCATCTATGCCGCCTACGCATTCTGCCGCCTCTGCGACGACATAGCCGACGGCGACCTCCCGCCGGACGAGAAGCGCCGCCTCCTCGATGAGATGCGCAGCCGCCTGGCGCCCGGGAGCGGTGCGGACGCGCATCCCGTATTCATGGCGCTGCGCGACGCCGTGGACTCATACGGCATACCCGTGCGCCATCTCGGCGAGGTGATCGACGGCGTCGAGATGGACCTCGCGAAGACCCGGTACGCTACGTTCGAGGAGCTGAGGGGCTACTGCTACCTGGTCGCCTCGGCGGTGGGGTTGGTCTGCATCGAGATTTTCGGATACGCGGACCCGAAGGCGAGGGAGCACGCGGTGGACCTGGGGCTGGCCATGCAGCTCACGAACATACTCCGGGACGTGCGCGAGGATTCGCGCAGGGGCCGCATTTACCTGCCCCTCGACGAGCTGGAGCGGTTCGGGTACGCGGAGAGCGACCTGGAGCGCGGCGTGGTGAACGAGCCCTTCCGCCGGCTCATGGGCTTCCAGGCGGCCCGGGCGCGGGAGCACTTCGAGCGCGGGCGACGGATCGTCCCGCTGCTCTCGGCGGACTCCAGGGCGTGCCTGGCCCTGCTGCACGGCGTGTACAGCTCGATACTCGACCGGATCGAGGAGTCGGGATTCGACGTGTACAGCCGCCGGGTCGGCCTCACGACGCGCGAGAAGCTGCTCCTGATGGCGAGGCTGTGGGCGACCAGCCTCGTCCCCGCCGTGCTGACGCCCACCCGGCGCGGGCGCTCGCAGCCTTGACTCGAGGGCGGCCCGGCGCGCTGGTCCTCGCGCCGTTCTCAGACCGGGGACTGCGGCGGCTGTCGGACAGGCTCGACGTCGACTACGAGAGCTGGATGGACTCCGGGCTCCTCCACAATCCCGAAGAGCTCGCGGCGAAGCTGAACGACCTGCGCGCCTCGGTCCTGGTGGTGGAGCTGGACTTCGTATTCGGGGAGGTGTTCGAGGCCGCCCCGCATCTCGACTTCGTTGGGGTCTGCCGTGCCGCCGTGAACCACGTCGACGTCGAGGCTGCCACGGCCCACGGCGTCGTGGTCGTGAACACACCCGGCAGGAACGCCCAGGCCGTGGCCGAGCACTCCCTGGGGCTGATGCTGGCCCTGGCGAGGCGTATCCCGGAGGCCCACGGCTACGTCGTGGGCGGGCGCTGGGCCAATCCCGTCGCTGCGTACGTGGAGATGCGCGGGCTGGAGCTTGCGGGCAGGACCCTGGGCATCGTGGGGCTCGGCGCGGTCGGGCGCAGGCTCGCCGAGATGGCCGGCGCAATAGGCATGATGTGCATCGCCCACGACCCATACGTGGAGGGCCCGCCGCCGGGGGTGCGCCTGGCGGACCTGGACGAGGTGATGGCCCGCTCGGACTTCGTATCCGTCCACGCGCCCCTGACCGGCGAGACCGAGGGGCTGATAGACTCTCGCAGGCTCGCCCTCATGAAGCCGACGGCCTACTTCGTGAACCTCTCGGAGGCGAGGATCGTGGACGTGGACGGGCTGGCTGGCGCACTCGAAAGCGGAGCGATCGCCGGGGCCGCGCTGGACGTCTTCGAGACACACCCCATCGCTCCCGGCCACCCGCTGCTGGCCCTCGACAACGTCATCCTGACGCCCCACGTGGCCGGGGCGACGGGCGAGACGATAGAGCGTCACTCCGGGATGATGGCCTCGGACGTCGAGCGGTTCCTGGACGGCGTGCGGCCCGCAAACCTGGTGAACCCGGCCGCGTGGGCGGTGCGGTGAGCGGCAGCCTCATCGTCGTCGTTGACGCGGGCTCGACCCGCATCCGGTGCCTCGTGTTCGACGAGCGGGGCGAAGTGGTCGTGCGGCGCTCGGCCCCCTGGAGCTATCTCGACCCCGGTGCGGCGTCGCCCTATGCCCGGGAACTGGACGCGGATGGCGTCTGGAGGTCGACGGCGCGGCTGATCGCGGAGTGCGTGGGCGACGGCCGGGTGGAGGCCGGGCGGGTCGCGGCGGTCACGGTCACGAGCCAGCGGCAGGGGGTGGTCTTCTTCGACGGGGAGCGGCGCGTCCTGTACGCGGGCCCGAACGTGGACCTGCGGGCCGTGTTCGAGGGCGCGGCCATCGACGACGAGATGGGGGCGCGGGTATACGAGGTGACGGGGCGGCTGCCGTCGTTCCTGTTCGCGCCGGCCAAGCTCCGCTGGTTCATGCACAACGAGCCGGACGTGTACGGCAGGATCGACCGGGTGGCGACCCTCGCCGACTGGCTGCGCTGGGAGCTGTCGGGCGAGCTGGTGAGCGAGGCTACCCTGGCAGCCGAGGCGGGACTGCTCGACGTGCGGGAGCGCCGGTGGTGCAGTTCGCTGCTGGAGGAGCTTGGCGTCCGGCCGGGCTGCGGCGTACCCGTCGCGAGGGCCGGCACGGTGGCGGGCGGGGTTCGCCCGGAAGCCGCGGATCTGACCGGCATCCCGGAAGGCGTCCCCGTGGTCGTATCGCCCGCCGACACCCAGTGCGGCCTCCTGGGACTGGGCATCGGCAGTGCCGGGCAGGCGGGCATCGTCGCCGGGTGGAGCGCGCCGCTCCTCATGCTCACGGAGGAGCCCGTGTTCGACGGCGGGCGGCGGACGTGGACGGGCTGCTACGTGGAGGAGGGCCTGTGGAGCCTGGAGAGCACTTGCGGCGACGCGGGCAACGCCTACCGGTGGCTCGCCGACACCATGTGGGGCGGCGAGGCGCGCCCATTCGACCTCATGGACGCCGCCGCCAGCGCGGTGCCGCCTAGCTCCGAGGGTGTGCTGGCCTTCCCGGGGCCGTCGCGGATGGACATGAGCAGGGTGGGGATGCGGGCCGGCGGGTTCGTCTTTCCCGTGCCCATGACCTTCGGCAGCATCGGGCGCGGGCACGTGGCGAGGGCTGCCCTGGAGTCGATAGCGTTCGCGGTCCGGGCGAACCTGGAGCAGCTCGAGCGCGTGAGCGGCAAGGCCGCGGCCTCGGTATCGCTGGGGGGCGGCATGACGGCCTCGCCCACGTGGGTCGCGATGCTGCCCGACGTACTGGGCCGACCAGTCAGGGTCGCCCCGGCGCCGGACGTGACCGCCGCCGGCGCCTGTCTCACGGCGTTGGCGGCCCTGGACGGCGCAGATTCGCTCGTTGGCTACGCCGAGGGCAGGGCGGCTTCGAGTACAATCGAGCCGAGGCCCGTAGAGTCGGCGGAGTACGACGACCACTATATGCGCTGGATCGAGACGGCCCGGCGCCTCGAATCGATCGACGTGTAGGGGAGCGGGTATGGAATTCGATGCCGCAAGACACCAGGTTGCCGAGGCCGCCCGGAATATGGCCGCCGCAGGCCTGGTCTCCGGTACGAGCGGCAACGTGAGCGCGCGGCTGCCGGGCGGCCTGATGGCCATCACGCCGATGGGTGGGCGCTGCGAAGGGATGTCGGCGGACGACGTGGTCGTGGTCGATCGCGACCTGAATACCGTCGAGGGGGGCCTCGCGCCGTCGTCAGAGTCCCTGTTGCACGCGTCGATCTATGCAGCGCGCCCGGACGTGGGGGGCATCGTGCACACGCACGCCGTATACTCCAGCGCCGTCGCGGTGGCGGGCCTGGGGATTCCGCCCATCGTGGACGAGATGGTGGTGGCCCTGGGCGGGGCCGTGAGGGTGTCCGAGTACGCGCCCCCGGCCTCGGAGGAGGCGGCTGAGCGGGTATGCGCGGCCCTGGGGAGCCGCGACGCGGCGCTCATACGCAACCACGGGTCCGTCGGCGTGGGCAAAAGTCCTCGCTCCGCGCTGGAGGCGGCGATGCTGGTCGAGAGGGCGGCCAGGATATTCGTCCTGTCCTCCGTCTTGGGGAGTCCGGGCACGCTGCCGGACGAGGTGGTGAGGGCCGAAGCCGCGATATTCGAGATGAGAAGGCAGGCCCGCGGCGTCCCGAATGCGCTAGACTCAATAGGCATGACCCCACCACACGAGGAATGACACATGGTTTCCGTACCTGGATTTCTCCTCCGACGTCTGTACGTGCAGGGCAGCCTCAAGAACTCCGCGGGCGGCTTCGAGTTCCAGCTTGTGAACAGCCTGGGCTCCGGCTATACCACGAAGGCGTGGCCGTTGAAGGTGGATGACGAGGAGATCCCCGCCGGGCGGAGTTACTTCATCGTCGACGACAAGGAGACGCCCTTCGGCGACGTGTCGCCGGACAATTCCTTCTCGCTGGAGATGAACAAGACGGTCACCGTCTGGACCGACGGCGTGTCCCTCGATCCGGGGGTACACAAGGTCGAGATGGGCTTCGACATCCCCGGGCTTGGCAGCCTGAGGTTCGACGTCTCCGACGAAGTTGCGGATGGGTGAGGATTCCCGCCGGATCGCGGTGACCGGCGCGTCGGGATACGTCGGATCGCTGCTGGTCCGCCGCCTTGCGGCGCGCGATGACGTCGGCGCCATTCTCACCCTGGACGTGAGGGAGCCGGACGCTGACCCTGGAGACGGAGTGACCTTCGTGCGGCAGGACGTGTCGCGGCCCTTTCCGGGGCTGTTTGCCGAGCACGGGGTCGATACGGTCGTGCATCTGGCGTATGTGCTCAGACAGGGCAGGGACCGGGAGGCGAACCGGCGCGTGAACGTAGACGGGACGGCGCACACGCTGGAGGCGTGCCTGAGGGGCGGCGTCCGGCGGGTCGTGTACCTGAGCAGCACCAGCGTCTACGGCCCACGTCCGGACAACCCGGAGGCCCTGACCGAGGAGATGCCCGCCCGGCCCATCGCCGGATTCCGGTACAGCGAGGACAAGCTGCGGTCGGAGAAGCTCATAGCCAAGTTCGCGGCGGACTCGCCCGGCGTGTCGGCGTGCATCCTGCGGTGCTGCCCGGTCATGGGAGCCAACGCCGACAACTTCATCGCCCGGGCCTTCGACAAGCCCTTCTTGGTTGCCGTGCGGGGCGCGGACCCCCCCATGCAGCTAATCCACGAGGACGACCTGGCCCGGTGCCTGGAGCTGGCGGCGCTGGGAGACGCGGAGGGGCTGTACAACGTGGCCGGATCAGGGTCCATAGGCTGGAGGGAGATGGCGTCGACCCGGGGCCGCCGGGTCTTCCCGGTGCCGGCGTGGCTGCTATATCCGGCGACCCAGCTCGCGTGGGCGCTCAGGCTACAGTCGGACTCTCCCGCGGTGGGGCTCGACTTCGTTCGCCATCGCTGGATTGCCGACACGGGGAAGATCGAGCGCGAGATGGGATTCAGGCCGAGGTTCTCGTCTAGGGAGGCATGGAACGCGCACGTTCATGATGGAGGTAAGGTATGAGGCCCGTACTGATCGACTGCGACCCCGGCTCCGACGACGCCCTGGCCATACTGGTGGCCCTGAATTCGCCCGACCTGGACGTGGTGGGCCTGACGACGGTGGGCGGCAACGCGACCATCGATGATACGACGAGGAACGCGCTGGCGATCCTTGAATTAGCCGGGCGGGCCGAGGTGCCGGTCTGGCGGGGCGCCGGGCGTCCGCTGGAGGGCGAGTTCCGCTACGCATACTACTACCACGGCGAGGCGGGCCTGGGCATAAGGCTGGAGCCTCCCACGACCAGCGAGCGGCCCGAGCCGGCCGTCGACGTCATCGCCCGCGCGGTGCTGGCGCGGCCCGGCGAGCTTACGCTGATTGTGCTGGGGCCGCCGACCAACGTGGCGCTTGCCCTCCGCCGGGAGCCGAGGCTGGCGGATGAGGTCGCCGAGATCGTCGTGATGGGCGGCGCGGTCGAGGCGCCGGGGAATATCACGGAGCACGCCGAGTTCAACATCTACAACGACCCGGCCGCGGCCCAGGTGGTGTTCGACAGCGGCGCTCCCGTGACACTGGTGGGCCTCGACGTGACGGAGCGGGTGGCCGTATCGCGGGGAGGCGAGCCATGGATCGATAGCGACTCGGCCAGCGCGTCCCTGGCGGGACGGCTGCTGTCGGCGTGGTTCGCCCTTCACCCGGACAGGGATCTGTACGGCCTCCATGACCCGCTGGCGGTGGCCGCGGCCATCGACCCGACCCTGCTCTCGTGTCGTGAGGGCAGGGTGAGTGTGGAGATTCGACCGGGCGATATGCTCGGCAAGACCACGGCGTCATACGGGGCCGGGCACGTCCAGGTCGCCCTGGGAGTCGATGCTGACAGGGCTGTATCGCTGATTACGGGCCTTGTCCGGGGATAACCGTCGACGTCAAGGGATGACATGGCTCCGCCATCGCCGCCCCGGGCTGATGACGGCGGCCGGGGACTGGATTCCGGCGTGTGCCGGAATGACGGATGAGGGAAATTCGTTGACGTAGTGGCCTGGACGTGGATAAAATGGTTTCTTGACCTGTTCAATCAACAATGCGCGGAGGCCTTGTGACTACGCCTAAGGTCGTGTCCAGGACGTCGAGGGACCTCGACACCGATTACAAGTGGGGGTTCACGACGGAGATCGAGTCCGACATCGCCCCTAAGGGGCTGAGCGAGGACGTGGTGCGGATGATCTCGGCCAAGAAGGGCGAGCCCCAGTTCCTGCTGGACTGGCGGCTCAGGGCCTACGAGCACTGGAAGACCCTGGACAACGAGGAGCCCCGGTGGGCGATGGTGGACTTCCCGCCCATCGACTACCAGGACATCCACTACTACGCGTCGCCCTTCACGGACGAGAAGCCCGAGAGCCTGGACGACGTCGACCCGGAGCTGATAGAGGCTTTCGACAAGCTGGGCATCCCCATCGAAGAGCAGAAGCGGATGACCGGCGTGGCGGTGGACGCGATCTTCGACAGCAGCTCGGTGGCGACGACCTACCAGGAGACCCTGGCCAAGTCGGGCGTGATCTTCTGCTCCGTAAGCGAAGCGGTGAGGGAGCACCCGGACCTGATCGAGAAGTACCTGGGCTCGGTGGTGCCGTACACCGACAACTTCTACGCGACGCTGAACTCGGCGGTCTTCAGCGACGGGTCGTTCGTGTACGTGCCGCCGGGGGTGCGGTGCCCGCTGGAGCTGATGACGTACTTCCGCATCAACGCGGAGGAGAGCGGGCAGTTCGAGCGGACGCTGATCATCGCGGACGAGGGGTCGTACGTGAGCTACCTGGAGGGGTGCACTGCGCCCATGCGCCGGACCCACCAGCTTCACGCCGCCGTGGTGGAGCTTGTGGCCCTGGATGACGCGGAGATCAAGTACTCGACGCTTCAGAACTGGTACCCGGGCGACAAGGAGGGTAAGGGCGGCGTCTACAACTTCGTGACGAAGCGGGGCAAGGCGGCGGGCCGGAGCTCGAAGATCTCGTGGACGCAGGTGGAGACGGGCTCGGCGATCACCTGGAAGTACCCCAGCGTCATCCTGCAGGGTGACGACTCGACGGGCGAGTTCTACTCGGTCGCGCTGGTCAACAACCACCAGCAGGCCGACACGGGCACGAAGATGATCCACGTGGGCAGGAACACGAAGAGCACGATCGTGGCGAAGGGCATATCGGCCGGGCAGGGTCAGAGCACCTACCGGGGGCTGGTGCAGATCATGCCGTCGGCGGCGAACGCGACGAACTTCACCCAATGCGACTCGCTGCTGGTGGGCGACCGGTGCGGCGCGCACACGGTGCCCTACATCGACGTGCGGAACGCGACGGCGCGGATGGAGCACGAGGCGTCCACGTCGCGCGTGAGCGACGACAAGCTCTTCTACTGCATGCAGCGGGGCATCTCGGAGGAGGAGGCCCACTACATGATCATCAACGGCTTCTGCCGGGGCATCTTCCAGGAGCTTCCGTTCGAGTTCGCCATGGAGGCGCAGCAGCTTCTGCGCGTGAGCCTCGAGGGGGCAGTGGGATAAGAATTGATCACGGCAGAGCGGCATGAGGTGATCAGCAGCCGGTTCCTCGAACAGGCCGTCGATGAGTTCGAGAGGGGCGACGTGCTCCAGGCCTCGGAGAAGACGTGGGGCGCGGTTGCCCACTACGTGAAGTCCGTCGCCAAGGCCAGGGGATGGCCGGACGGGTCGCACCGGGACATCGCGGTCAATGCCAGGAAGCTGATCGACCTCACGCCGGACCCGGGCGGTAACCGGGACAAGTTCGGCCTCATCAACCTGCTCCACATCAACTTCTATGAGGAGGCCCTGGACCCGGAGGACGTGAGGCGCGGTATCGGCCACGCACACGTGCTGATCGGCGCCATGCGAGAGGCGGAGCCGAGGTTGGACTACGTTGGAGCCTGAGATGCACGCCGTGTCCTTCTCACCAGACCGCCGGTACAGGTACTGGCTCGAGTCGAAGCTGGGCGGCGGGGACGGCGTGTGCATGTTCGTGATGCTGAACCCGAGCACGGCGGACGAGACGAGGTCGGACCCCACGGTCACACGGTGCAGGGGGTTCGCCCGACGGTGGGGGTACGGCGCGCTCTGGGTGTGCAATATCTTCGCGCTGCGCTCCACGAGCCCGGACGCGCTCAGGGAGAGCTCGGACCCGACGGGGCCGCTGAACGACGGCCACATCCTGAGGTACGCGCGCGGGGCGGACAGGATAGTGTGCGCGTGGGGGAACCACGGGCTGCACGGCGGGAGAGGCGAGCGGGTAATGCGGATGCTGGAGGGCGACGGGCTGTCGGGCAGGCTGTGCCATCTCGGGCTGACCGGTAGGGACCAGCCCCGTCATCCGCTGTACTTGAGGGCGGACACGCGGCCTGTTGGATTCGAGGAATACGAGGACTACTAGACTATGCTGCTGGAAATTCGAGACCTGCGCGTGTCGGTGGACGATACGGACATCCTGAAGGGCGTGAACCTGACCGTGGGCGACGGGGAGGTTCACGCTATCATGGGGCCGAACGGAAGCGGCAAGAGCACGCTGGCGAACGTGATCGCCGGCAGGCCGGGCTACGAGGTGACCGGCGGGGACATCCTGTACGACGGGGAGAGCGTGCTGGACATGACTCCCGACGGGCGCGCGCTGGCGGGGATATTCCTGGCGTTCCAGTACCCGGTCGAGCTGCCGGGGGTGCGGAACCGCCAGTTCCTGAAGTCGGCGATGGACGCGCTGCGGGAGCACCGGGGCGAGGAGGGGCTGAGCGCCCGGGAGTTCGACAGGATGTACAGGGCGGCCGTAGGCTCGGTGGAGATCGGGGCTGAGCTGATGAAGCGCGGGGTGAACGAGGGGTTCTCCGGCGGCGAGAAGAAGCGGAGCGAGATGCTACAGCTAACGCTGCTTGACCCCCGGCTGGCGCTGCTGGACGAGACCGACTCGGGGCTGGACATCGACGCGCTGAAGCTGGTGGCGGGCATCGTCAACCAGCGGCGGAGGCCGGACAACTCGACGGTGCTGGTCACCCACTACCAGCGCATACTGGGCTACATCACGCCGGACTACGTCCACGTGCTGCTGGACGGCAGGATCGCGCAGTCGGGGGGGCGAGAGCTTGCTCTGGAGCTTGAGGAGAAGGGCTACGAGTGGCTGCGCGAAGGCAACGGCCGGGGAGGGCGGGTTTGAAACCCGCCCCTACGGCTAATTTCATGGTAATTGGATGATGACACCAACTCTGGCGGGATACGAAAGTTACAGGGACGATTTTCGGGGGCTGGACGGCGAGGGCCAGCCCGGGTGGCTGCGCGAGCTGCGGAATGCCGCGTGGGAGCGCTTCGCCGAGGTTGGATTTCCGACTCAGACGCGGGGCAACGAGAGGTGGAAGTACACCAACGTGGGGCCGCTTGCCCGCTCGACGTTCGCGTACTCGCAGGACGCCGACCCCGGGAGCGTCTCGCTCGACCGGGTGAAGGCACTCGCGCCATGGGACGACGGGTGGACGACGCTGGTGTTCGTGGACGGGGTGTACGCGCCGACGCTCTCCCGCGGCGAGGGGGCGACGGCGCGCAGCATTGCCGGCACGGTGGCCTCGGACGGGGCGGTGATCGGCGAGCACCTGGGGCGGTACGCGTCGCTCCAGGACGGGTTCATCGCCGTCAACACGGCGTTCGCGCACGACGGGGCGGTGGTGCACGCGCCGGACGACACGGAGGCCGACAGGCCCGTGCACCTGGTGTTCGCGTCGAGCGGCGCGTCCCCGGACAGGGTGTCGCACCCGCGCGTCCTGGTCCTGGCGGGGCGGAACAGCCGGCTGACGCTGGTCGACAGCTACGTTGGGCCGCCGGACGGGCGCTACTTCACCAACGCGGTGGTGGAGATCGCGGCGTCGGAGGGTGCGGAGGTCGAGCACTACCGCTACATCGGCGAGAGTCCCAGGGCCTTCCACGTCGGGGCGACGCGGACGAGGCTGGACGCGGGCGCGTCGTACGCCTGCACGAGCATCGCCACGGGGGCACGTATCGCGCGGAACGACCTGAGCGTGCTGATGGACGCCCCGGGCGCGTCGTGCGTGCTGCGAGGGCTCTACTCCACGTCGGGCAGCCAGCACATCGACAACCACATCGACATCGACCACGCCAAGCCTAGCTGCACCAGCGACCAGTACTTCAAGGGCATCCTGGACGGGAGGTCGCGCGCGGTGTTCAGCGGGCGAGTGCTGGTGAGGAAGGACGCGCAGAAGACGGAGGCGCACCAGTCGGATAAGAACCTGATTCTGTCGGAGGGCGCGAGGATAAACACGAAGCCGAGCCTGGAGATATACGCCGACGACATCCAGGCGACGCACGGGGCGACGGCGGGGGCGGTGGCCGACGACGCGCTGTTCTACATGCGCAGCCGGGGGATCGACGAGGATATGGCCCGGAGGCTGCTCGTGTCGGGGTTCGCGGCGGAGATACTGGACGCGGTCCCGCTCGACGCGCTGAGGGAGCACGCGGCCCTCGTGTTCTCGGGCCAGACGGCGGAGAGACCAGGGTAGGGGATACTGAGCATGATGTCGGACCTCGACGAGCTGTACCAAGAGCTGATAATGGACCACAACCGGAGGCCCAGGAACTTCCGGCGGGTCGACGATCACGACAGGGAGGCGAACGGCTACAACCCGTTCTGCGGGGACACGGTGACGCTGTACCTGAGGATGGACGGCGGGGACGTTGCCGAGGTCGGCTTCCAGGGGTCGGGATGCGCTATCTCTAGGGCGTCGGCCTCGATGATGACCGAGGCGGTCGCGGGCAAGAGCGACGAGGACGCCCGGCGGGTCTTCGACGCCTTCCACGAAATGCTGACTCGCCCGCCGGACAGCGAGGAGGAGCCGCCGGAGGAGCTTGGGGACCTGTCGGTGCTGTCGGGCGTATCGGAGTTTCCGACGAGGGTGAAGTGCGCCACGCTGGCGTGGCACACGCTGAAGGCGGCTCTCGAAGGCCGTGGCGAGACCGTCAAGACCGAGTAGGCGGCGCGGGAGGGCGACCCATGCACGTGCCAATGCAGGTCGATTACGGAGTGAGGGCGCTGGTGGAGTTGGCAACCCGCCGGGGGCAGGGCCTCGTGCGCGCGGCGGACATCGCCGAGCGGCAGGGGATCCCGGAGCCGTATCTGGCCCACGTCCTCCACTCGCTCCAGAGGCACGGGCTCACCGTCGCCCAGCGCGGCCCCCAGGGAGGGCACGGGCTCGCGGTCGAACCGGCCGCGATCACCATGGGCATGGTGATGCGGTACCTGGACGGGCCGCAGTCGCTCATGAGCTGCCTGGACGACGCGGGGTGCTGCGACCGCTCGCCGGGCTGCGGCCAGCGTAACGTCTGGCTCGACGTGGAGGAGGCGATGTGGCGCGTTCTCGACTCGACGACGATCGCCGACCTCGTGGAGAGGGGAGCCGTCGCGAGCCGAACGGCAGCACCGAGGAAAGGAGTCGCAATTGGCGTTCGTTAGCGTAGGCAAGGCGTCGGACGTGCCGGAGGGCTCGGTACAGATCAGGGACGCGGAGGACAGGGAGATCGCGGTGTGCAGGGCCAACGGGGAGCTGTACGCGTTCGAGAACCTGTGCACCCACGACGACGGCCCATTGGATCAGGGAGAGCTGGACGGATTCGAGATCGAGTGCCCGCGTCACCTAGCGCGCTTTGACGTCCGCACGGGCGGCGTGAAGAGAGGCCCCGCGTTCCTGCCGGTCAGGCAGAACGGCGACGAGATCGAAGTGGACCTATGAGCGCCATCACGATGAACAGCATCGACACCGAGAGGATCAGGCAGGACTTCCCCGTCCTGCACCGCACCGTGTACGGGAAGCCCCTCGTCTACCTGGACAACGCCGCGACATCCCACAAGCCTCGCAGCGTCATCCAGGCCCTGGTCGACTACTACGAAGGGTACAACTCGAACGTGCACAGGGGCGTGCACGCCCTGAGCATGGAGGCGACGGACCGGTTCGAGGAGGCGCGGGCCAAGGTCGCGCGCTTCATCAACGCGGAGTCGCCGGACGAGATCATCTGGACGCGCAACGCTACCGAGGCCATCAACCTGGTGGCCCACTCGTGGCCCCGGGGCAACGTCGGGCCCGGGGACGAGATCGTCGTCACGGAGATGGAGCACCACAGCAACCTGGTGCCGTGGCAGAAGGTGGCCGCGGACACCGGCGCAAGGCTGAGATACCTGCCGATCGGGGACGACGGGACACTCGACCTGAGCGACGTGGGCTCGATCATCAACGAGCGGACGAGGCTGCTGTCGGTCGTACACAGCTCCAACTCCCTGGGCGCCATCAACCCCGTCAAGGACCTTGCGGCTAGGGCCAGAGCCGTGGGGGCGACGGTGATGGTGGACGGGGCTCAGAGCGTGCCCCACATGCCGGTGGACGTGCGCGACATCGACTGCGACTTCCTGGCGCTGTCCGGCCACAAGATGCTGGGGCCGACGGGTATCGGCGCGCTGTACGCGAGGAGGGCGGTGCTGGAGGGGATGGAGCCGTTCCTGCGGGGCGGTGAGATGGTCCTGGCGGTGACGATGGAGGACGCGACCTGGAACGAGCTGCCGATGAAGTTCGAGGCGGGGACACCGAACATCGCCGACGCTATCGGGCTGGGAGCGGCCATCGACTACCTGGAGTCCATCGGCATGGAGAGGGTCAGGCAGCACGAGGTGGAGCTTACGAGCTACGCCCTCGAACGGTTCAGGGAGCTGGAGGAGGTGGACGTGTTCGGCCCCCGCGACCTGAGCGCCCGCGGCGGCGTGGTCTCATTCCACTGCTCGGACCTGCACCCGCACGACTTGGGCACGTTCCTGGACCGGCAGGGCATAGCCGTGCGGACGGGCCACCACTGCACCATGCCCGTGATGACCCGTTTGGGGGTGCCCGCGACCGTACGCGCCAGCTTCTACGTCTACAACACCGAGGACGAGATCGACCACCTGGTCGATTCGCTGAAGGAGGCGCTGCGCTACTTCGGACATGGGCCCTAGCGACCTCGACGAGCTGTACGACGCACGGATACTCGACCACTCGCGGGCCCCGCGTCACGCAGAGAGGGTTGACGCGCCCGACGCCGAGGCGAGCGCGGTCAACCCGTTCTGCGGCGACGAGGCCCACGTCCAGCTGGCGCTCGACGGGGGCAGGATCACGCGCATAGGGATCCAGTCGGTGGGGTGCTCGATCAACAGGTCATCGGCCTCGATGCTGTCTGAGGCGGTCTCGGGAAGGTCGCGCGGTGAAGCGGGCGAGGTCGAAGGGCGGTTCCGCCGGCTCATGGGGGGCGAGGCGCTGTCCGCCGAGGAGAGCGACTCTCTCGGCGACCTGGTCGCACTCGACGCGGTGCGGGCCTTTCCTGTGCGGATCAAGTGCGCGCTGCTGGCCTGGACGGCCCTGGAGGAGGCCCTGGAGGATGCAGGTGGGCCGTGAAGCTGAGTAGCTGGCCGATCCTGGGGGGTCTGCTGGACGGCGCGCCGGAGCCGGGCGCGAGCCCCAGGGTCGTGATCGGCCTGGGCAATCCCGGCAGGGAGTACTCGTCCACCCGCCACAACGTGGGCCACTGGTGCATCGACCGGCTGGCGGAGGTCCACGCCGCCGGGCGCCTCAGGCGCACGCGCCTGTCGGAGGTCGCCGAGGGGACCATCGGGGGACGCCGGGTCGTGCTGGCCAAGCCCCGCACCTACGTCAACGAGAGCGGGCGGGCCGTCACGTCGCTGATGACGAAGTACAGGGCTGCGCCCGGCGACCTGCTGGTCGTCTACGACGAGATGGACCTGCCGGTCGGGAGCATCAGGCTGCGGGCGCGAGGCGGCTCGGGCGGGCATAACGGCATGAAGTCGATCATCGACGCCACCGGGACGCAGGAGTTCGCCCGGCTCAGGATCGGCGTGGGGCGCCCGGCCCGGAGCGGCGACGAGGTTGGGCACGTGCTCGGCTCCATGCCCCGGGAAGAGAGGGCGAGGGTCGACGAGGCGGTGTCGAGGGCCGCGGAGGCCATCGAGGCGGCGCTGCGCGATGGTGTGGCGGAGGCGATGAACCGGTTCAACGTCAACCCGCCGTCGCAGGGGTGAGGCCACCCGTAGGGGCGATTCGCGAATCGTCCCTACGGCGGCGTGTAGATTTCCGAGGTGGCGAGGATCGCGGAATTGCGGCCCTCGCCACCGGTGATCAGGACGGTGCCGTCGCCTAGGAGAGTCGCGGTGTGGCCCCTCCGGTCGGCGGCGAGCTTGCCCGCGGCGGACCAGTTCAGAGCCTCCGGGTCGAACAGCAGGGTGGTGGCGGTGCGCCCGCCCACGAGGAGGGCGCGGCCCGAGGGCAGCAGCGTCGCCGTGGGCCCGATCCGCTTGCGCCTCAACCCCTGGGCCATCGACCACGCGCCGGATGCCGGGTCGTAGACCTCTACGGTGTTCAGCCCTCCCTGGGGGCCGAAGCCCCCGGCGACCAGCACCCGCCCATCGGCAAGGACGGCAGTCGCGGCCTGGGTGACGCGGGTGGACAGGCTGCCGGTGTCCATCCATGCCCCGGCGGCGGGGTCGTATATCTCCGCCGAGCCGCTGGCGCCTCCCATCACGAGTACCTGGCCGCCCTGGAGGGAGAACGCCACCGGGAAGGCCCGCTCGTTGGACATTGGCGGCGCGGCTTCCCAGGTGTCGGACGCGGGGTCGTATATCTCGGCTGACGCGAGTGGGCCTTCACCCACGTCGCCTCCCGCCACGATGACCCGGCCGTCGGGCAGGAGCACGCCCGAGTGCCGCTGCCGGGGGGAGGTCATATCGGACGCCGGGCTCCAAGTTCCCGCGGCGGGGTCGTATATCTCGGTCGACGCGAGCACCTCGATGCCGCGCTTCCCGTCATCGCCGGGGTTGCCCAGGAACTGGCCGCCGGACACGAGCACGCGGCCGTCGGCCAGGCGTACGGCGAAGTGGTCGCCCCTGGGGTGGGACAGTGCGCCCGCCGCGCTCCAGCGTCCGCCCGCGTAGACCTCGGCGGAGTCGAGGAAGAGCGTCTCGCCGGCGCGGGCGTCCTCGCCCTCCTCGACTACCTTGGTGCGGCCCCCGGCGACGAGCACCCGGCCGTCGTCCAGTAGGGTGGCCGAGTGGGTCGTGCGGCTCTGCCGTAGGTCGGCGGCCCTGGCCCACGATCCGGAGGAGCCCTCGGCGAGCCATCTGCCCCGGGCGGGGTCGTACATCTCGACCCACCTGAGGACGCCGTCGTGTCCGCCCCCGCCGGCGATCATCACCCGCCCGTCGGCGAGGTTGGTGGCGGAGTGTAGCTGCCGCTCCAGGTCCAGGTCGCCGGCGGGCGAGAACAGGCCGGTCGCGGGGTCGAATATCTCCGCCGTCTCGCTGGGGAAGTCGTCGGAGTCCGCCCCGCCGACGATGATGACCCTGCCGTCGGGCAGCAGAGACGCCGAGTGGTTCCTGCGTGCCGTCTCCATCTGGCCGGCGGTCGTCCACGAGCCGGAGACCGAGTCGTATATCTCGGCGGCGCTCACCAGCTTGTGCCCGCCTGTGACAAGCACCCGGCCGTCTGCGAGCAGCGTGGCCTCGTGGAACGCGCGCCCGGTCTCCAGGTCTCCGGCGCTCGACCACTCGCCTGAGGCGGGGTCGTAGATCTCGGCGGTGTCAAGCTCAGGGTCGCCGGTGAGCATGTCCCCGCCGACGATGATGATCCTGCCGTCGTTCAGTACGGTGGCCGTGTGGAACGCGTGAGCCCTGGAAGTGGAGCCCGTAGGCGTCCACGTATCGCTGCCGGGGTCGTATATCTCCGCCGTCTTGACCGCCGAGGCCGCGATGCCGCCCACTACGAGGACGCGCCCGTCGCCCAGCCGTGTGGCCGTGTGGCCGCCCCTTAGCGACAGGAGGTCCGGCCCGTCCGTCCAGGAGCCGGATGCGGGGTCGAATATCTCCACCCGCTTCATGCGCCCCGCGCTGTCCTCGCCGCCGGCGACCAGCACCCGCCCGTCCTGGAGCAGGGTGGTGGTGTGGAGGGTCCTGGCGTGGCGCATGGCCCGTATGGGCGACCAGGTGTCGGCGGCTGGGTCGTATATCTCGCCGTGGGGCGACGCGCCGAACTCGTCGGAACCGCCCAGTACCAGCAGCCTCCCGTCCGGTAGTGTAGTAGCCGTGTGCCCTTGGCGGCTCGACTTCATGTGCCTGGCGGACGTCTCCACCTCGGCAGTGGGGGCGGGAGATGCCTGTTGGGCGGCGGCCGGCGCGAGAGTCTCTTCAACCGCCGTCTCCTCAGAGGCGCAGGCCAGGAGCGCTACGGCTGCCAGAAGGGCGACCAGCAGCGCCAATGCCTGGCCAAGCCGCGTTCTCGAAGTCGACGACACTCTGCCCTGGTCCGACAACGGCTACTGGGTGCTGGACGCCCAGGTGCCGGAGATGGGGTTGAACAACTCCACGATCGAGACTCCGCCGCCGACTATGAGCACCCTGCCGTCCTTGAGCAGGGTCGCCGTGTGGACGGCCCGCCTGGCCGCCATCGTTCCGGCCAGTGTCCACAGCCCGGTCGAGGGGTCGTACACCTCGGTGGTGGCCATATTGCCGTCCTCGTTCGAGCCGCCCACGACCAGGACGCGGCCGTCGGGCAGCACCGTGGCCGTGTGGAGGGAGCGGCCGTCGTTCATGTCTGCATCCATCTTCGACCAGGTGTCCTGGTTGGGATCGTACATCTCCACGGAATAGGGGCCCGCCCCGGCGCCAAATCCGCCGATGAGGAGGACCGTGCCGTCGTTCAGCAGGATGGATGAATGGGAGAAGGTGCGGCGCCTCAGCCTTCCGGTGTAGGTCCACTCCTCGGTGTCGGGGTGGTAGACCTCGGCGCGCGCCAGCGCCGAGCCCTGCTTCAGGCCCCCGACGACCATGACCCTGCCGTCGGGCAGCATAAGGGCCGCGTGGTCGCTGTGGGGCTCCAGCATGTTGTTGGTGAGCCAGCCGCTGTCGTCGGTCGGGTCGTATATCTCGGCCAGGGCCAGCGGGCCTGACTGACCGACGCCGCCCATGATCAGGATCCGTCCGTCGTTCAGCTCGATGGAGGTGTGCCCGCGCCGGCGCGCCGCCATGCTCAGGTAGGGGGACCAGAGCTCTGTCTCGGGGTCCCAGACCTCGGCGGACGCCATGGGCTTGAGCTCCGGGCCGAGGCCGCCCGTCACCAGTACCCTGCCGTCCCCGAGGAGGGTCGCGGCGTGGAAGGCGCGGGGGCTGGACATCCTTGCGCCGGCGCTCCACACGCCGGTCTTCGGGTCGAATATCTCGACGGTGTCCATGGGCCAGACGTTCCCGTCGAAGCCGCCCGTCACCAGGACCCGGCCGTCCTCCAGCAGCGTCGCGGTGTGGGCGTCGCGGGCCTGGAGGGACGGCCTGATCTCGGTCTGGTCCGGGGGCATCCCGCTGTCCGCGCCGTCGCCGGACGAGCCGATCAGGCCGCACGCCGCGACGACCGCCGCCAGGGCGGCCAACGCGACCGCCAGCGCCGCCTTCCGGAATATTGTGCCAGCCTCTGCCATGGAATAGCCCTGCAACACGTAGGGGATGGCCTCGTGCCAGCCCGGTGACCGCCCCCGCATGATCATGTCCCAGCCTACCCGATTCCCAGCCCGTCCACAAGGACGGCGCTGCCTCTGCTAGAATTAGCAGCCATGAGAATTACGACCGAAGAGGTGCGGCACATAGCCACCCTGGCGCGGGTGGGGATGACCGACGACGAAGTCGAGCGGATGCGCGACCAGATGTCGAACATCCTGGAGCAGTTCGACGTGCTCAGCCAGGTCGACACGGGCGGCGTGGAGTCGACCGGCTCGCTGCCGGGTCGCCAGACCGTCATGCGGGACGACAGGGTGGAGCCTTCGGCGGACAGGGAGGACGTGCTGTCGAACGCCCCGCGCCGCGAGGGCGACCTCATCCGGGTCAGGGCCGTCCTTGAGTAGCGCGACTCCCGGCGCCGAGCTTGCCCGCCTCACGATCCACGAGGCGGCGGGGCTACTCGCGGAAGGCCGCGCGTCGTCGGTGGAGATCACCCAGGCCGTGCTCGACCGCATCGAAGCGGTGGACGACCGGACCGGCGCGTTCGTGACGGTCACGGGCGACCTAGCGCTGGAGCAGGCCCGGGCGGCGGACGAGCGCATAGCCTCGGGTGACGCGCGCCCACTGACCGGCGTGCCCATGCTGCTGAAGGACAACATGTGCACGCGGGGCGTGCGTACGACCTGCTCGTCGCGGATGCTGGAGGACTTCGTGCCCGCCTACGACGCGACCGTCGCCGCTCGCCTCTACGACGAGGGCGCGGTGCTCGTGGGGAAGGGGAACCTGGACGAGTTCGCGATGGGGTCGTCCACCGAGAACTCGGCCTTCTTCCCGACGCGCAACCCCTGGGACCTGGACCGGGTGCCGGGCGGGAGCAGCGGCGGCCCGGCGGCGGCGGTGGCGGCGGACGAGTGCGTCTACTCCCTGGGCTCGGACACGGGCGGCAGCATCCGGCAGCCTGCCGCGCTGTGCGGCGTGGTCGGCCTCAAACCGACGTACGGCCTCGTGAGCCGGTACGGGCTCATCGCCTTCGCCAGCTCGCTGGACCAGATAGGGCCCATCACCAAGGACGTGAGGGACGCGGCCATCGTGCTGAACGCCATAGCCGGCCACGACCCGCGCGACTCCACGTCCATCGCCGCGGAGACGCCCGACTATACGAGCGCCCTGGACGGCGACGTGAAGGGGCTGCGCGTGGGGGTGCCCAGCGAGTATTTCGTGGAGGGCATGGAGCCGGGCGTCGAGCGGGCCGTCCGCGACGCCGTCAGGGTGTTCGAGGACCTGGGGGCCGTCGTCGAGGAGGTGTCGCTGCCCCACACGCCGTACGCGCTGGCGGTCTACTACATCATCGCACCGTCCGAGGCGTCTGCCAACCTCGCGCGCTACGATGGGGTGAAGTACGGCTTCTCGCCCCAGGAAGCCGAGAGCATGTGGGACGCGCTGGAGAAGACCCGGCAGCACGGCTTCGGGCCGGAGGTGAAGCGACGGATCATGCTCGGCACCTACGCGCTATCGGCGGGGTACTACGACGCCTACTACCTGAAGGCGCAGCAGGTGCGGACGCTGATACGGCGTGAGCTGGACGAGGCGTTCCAGGGGCTGGACGTGATCGCCGCGCCCACGTCGCCGTCCGTGGCCTTCAGGCAAGGCGAGAAGATGGACGACCCGGTGCAGATGTACCTGAACGACGTGTTCACCCAGCCGGCGAACATCGCGGGAATCCCGGCCATATCGGTGCCGGGCGGGATGTCCGAGGGCCTGCCCGTGGGCCTGCAGCTAATGGGGCCATACTTGGGGGAGGCGACCCTGCTGCGAGCGGCCCACGCCTACGAGCAGGCCACCAACTGGCACAAGCTGCGGCCGGGGCTATAGGGTTCGGACCCACTCCTTTCAAGTAGGGAAGCAGTACAGGCATACAGGCTGTATCCTTGGACATCAATAAAAAGGGCGTCGCCACATATCTCCTGATCACCTTCGGACTGGCTTGGGTTCTTTGGGAGACTGCACTGATGGTGGGCCCGTCTACCGATAGCCCCTTGTTTCAGTTATCCATTCTACCTGGAGCCCTTTCGCCAGCCGTTGCCGCAGTAGTTGTGAGGAAGTGGGTGACCCAGGAAGGGTTTCAGGATGCAGGGCTAAGGTTGAACATAGATCGATGGCGCTACTATCTTGCTGCCTGGTGCTTGCCACTTTTGGTGGTGCCGGTGATTGTGCTCTTAGCTGTGGCTCTGGGGATAAGCGAACCGGACTTTACTCTGGAACGTGCTCTGAGGCAACTGGCACCAGAGGGAGCTACGCCCCCCTCTCTTCCTCCCGGCATATTTGCCATCTTGCCGTTCCAGTTCATGATAACCACGTTGGTGGCCACCCCTGTTCTGTGGTGTGAGGAATTTGGCTGGCGAGGTTACCTCCAACTCCGATTGCTGGGTCACCGACCACTGCCAGCCTCAGTTGTGACGGGCTTCATATGGGCACTCTGGCACCTTCCAATCAATCTACGAGGCTACAATTTTCCTGACCAGCCCATGCTAGGAATGCTCGTCTTCACGTTCAGCGCAATAATGCTGTCCATCATCTTTGGATGGCTCCGGGCAAGGACGGAAAGTATCTGGTCTGCCAGTCTGGGACATTCAGCCACGAACGTCCTTGGCGCGGGCCTGACGGTTATGCTCTTTTGGGGAGGGTCAAACTGGTTATATGTGAGCTATGTCGGCATCCTCGGATGGGTTCCGTTGGGAATTCTGTGCGCTTGGATTATCCTGAAGGGACAACTTAGGGGCGCCGAGTTGAAGAAGGGCATCAGCTAGAAGTCAGAGAGAGTGATTCACTCACCACACAGATGTTGGCCAGACCCTTTGTGCACTAGCCCCCAACAAAGCCAATGCTCCCTTCTACCGGCCAGGCAACTCGTTCGCGACAGCCGCAGCCGCTATCCATTGCCGTATGGTCGTCATTATTTCTTCATCCACACCATCGCAGAAGTCGACAATCCGGCATCGGTCAAACAGCAGGCCTGCATCGACCGAGATCTCGTATCTCTCATACGGTGTCAAGGCCAACGCTTCAGAGATGAAGAACATGCGCACCGGTAGGACAACTAGGGGCTCGCGCATCCACTTCTTCACGAACACGTCAGGTTGAAGTTCGGTCATGGAGTCCTTGTAGTTGGTTCCTGTCTTACACTGTCCGAAGCCGATGAGCTTGCCTGGCAGTCTGTCCTTGAAGGGCTTCCACGCAACGACGTCCAGCTTGCCGTCCTTAACGTTTGAACCTGCCAACGGGCGATCTGTGAAACTGCTGCCCTCTCCCAGGCGACGGCAGAGATTGTCAACTTTCTCTTGGAAGCCTTCGTCCTGCGCCGCAGTGCCGAAGACGAGGCTCTCGGCCCGTTCGCCGAAGTAGCCCTTGGCAATCTGCGCAGAAAGGCATTCGAGGAGCAGCGTTCCGTCAATGCCGGCATGACACCGATCGTTCTTCATGTCAAGCCTTGTGGATAGCAGCAGGTACTTGTAGATGGCGTGTGCGGGCATCTTGTCGCCTCGGATGACTCGAAGCGTGTGTCCATCTCTGTCAATCTCGAATGGATAGCCGCCTCTGCACGCTTCCTGACGCCGCTCGATCTCCCCATATGCTTCCTCGACACGTCCGTCCGCTTCTTCCTCCTCGGGCACCCCGTTGGAATAATCGTTCTCCGCAAGCCTTCCGAGCAGCCTAGAAAGGTCGGTCGCAGACGTACCTCCCCGCTGCCAGCAGAGCAACTCGGCGAAGTCGGCAAGCTCGTGTTCAGGTGCATTGGCCGATGGCGGCCTGGACCACTTGAACATCAGTCGTCCGCTCCGGCTCTTCGCCTTCTGCGAGGGCTACTCTTGCGTTCCATCTCGTCATAGAGATCCTCGGCGAGGTCCGCCACGTCCTCGGCGACGGTGAGTAGTTGTTGGGAGCCATCGTATCCGGTGGACAGCAGGCTATGGGCCTTCTCTAGGTTCCTCTTAGCAGCGTGAAGGGACTCCTCAAAGACGTTCGACGACGGTCGGCTGATCTCAAAGGCATGGCTGAGCTCCGTACCGGCGCGAAGGGCTGCGACCGCCTCTCTATTGGCAACGACCCTGTCGAGGCGCCTCAGATCGGGATTCTGCGACTGGACGACCGGGCGAGTTTCTTCCTTCTTGCTGCCATAGAGCCAACGACAGAGCTCCCCGAGCTCCTCCTTCTTCTCCGGGGGCACAGGCTCCGGGTCTTCATCAGCCGCCGAACTCACCCCGATGAACTCGCTGATACCCGTGTAGTCCAACCCGGTGTAGAGATGTGAGAATGAGAAATGTCGTCGTGAGCGGTCTTCCCGGTCGAACACCTTCCATCGTTCGGCCTGATCTATGACCATCATGCCTCGAAACAGCCGCTGCACCGTCTTGTGCGTGTCGCCGATCTGCTTGGCAATATCCTCAAGACTGACGCCGAACTCCCTGTGCACCTTGGTTACGTACTGCGACTTGGCGTAGCTGGTCCACTTGGCCGGGCCGTTCACGTGCTTGAAGCCGATGTATTGCCAGGCGTCCTTGCGGTTGCTGGCTATGGTGGGAAGCTGCCGGAGTGCCTTCTTCGCGTTCTTGCCAATGGCGGGGATGTCGGTCGCTTCGACGAGCGTGGGGTCCAGAAGCACCCTGACCGCGGCGAGCCGTCGGTTCCCCTCGATTACGACATTCTTTCCGCCTTCCCGTGCGATGATCAACGGCTCGTGCCGGAAGTACCCACTCGCCGCTATGGACAGCATGACCTCCCGGACGTCCATCGATTCCCAAAGAATCTCTACTATCTCGGAGTCAGACGGCGAATTCCCGAGATCGAACTCCGAGAGCCGAGGGTTTTCGATGTCGAATTCCAGTTCGGCAACGCGCATCAACTCAGTCATACCGGATTCCATAGGATTGTTCCCTTCACTCGGGGCGCTCAAGATATGTGGGCGCTATCAAGAGCTCTTGGGTCTTCATGTTGCGCTGCAGACTGTACCGGAGCGATTTATCGGAAATGTTGCAGGAATCGTACAGCCCCCTGATGAAGGATGAATCGTCGTACGACGCTAACCACTTGAGGCGCTTCTGGCGTTGCAGGTAGTCGGCAAGCCGCTTGTGGTCCTTATCTTCGTAGGAGTCCAGATAGAGGCGGCTACCCTTCTCATAGTACGGAGGATCAAGATACACGAAGACGCCTTCCCTGTCGCGGCCTCTGGGAAGACGCTTGACCAGAAAATCGTGGGCGTCCATCCCGGTCACGTGTATTCGGTCGCGCATATTGCCGAGCGCATGTACCCGTGCGGTAAGCGAATCCCTGTAGAAGCGAGCGTCGATCTTCCATTCCCCCTCCTGAGCGTAGCCGCCTATGGGAGCGGCTCCGGTTATCACACCCGACCTGTTGCAGCGATTCAGATAGAAGGCGGCGAAACCGAGCTCGAATGGCTTGCTTGCGTCAGCTTTCTGGCAGACTGCGCTCTGCCTTCGCCATTCTTCGACGTTCACGGGCACGTTCATGATCTTCTCGGCGAATCGGTCCGAGTCGTCCAGCACCGCCTTCCAGAAAGCCATGATGCGAGGATCCAGATCGTTTAGGTGTATCTCCGACACGACATTGTCATACAGAAGACGGAGTGCGGCACCTGCACCACCGGCGAAAGGTTCGAAGTATCGTGGGGTGGAGAGTCCGTTCGACGCGATCGTCTGAGCAAGGAGGTCGGCGAGTATAGCCTTGCCCCCGGGGTAGCGCAGCGGGCTGACGTGCTTCAGCTTACGCCCATTTTGTGCTCTGTGGTTTGCGGCCATTGCGATTCTCATTATATGGTACAGAGCGCCTAGAACGCATCCGGGACTGCGGCTATTTGGTGGAGCTGGGCGTGGGTGTAGGAGCCGAGGCTCCTGAAGTCGAGTTCGGTGTAGTTCTTGACCCAGCGGAGGGCGATCTTGTATGCCTTGTGGTAGCGCTCGGTGGCTGCGGCGAGGGTCCTCTGGCCGGACTCGTCCAGCTCGCCGGCCTCCTCGGTCATGAGGCGGACTATGTCGTCCCGCTCCTCCTGGAGGAGCCGCTTGACGAGGGGGAAGTCGTGGGCCTCGCCGGTCTCGGTGTCCCTTGCGGCGTGCAGGACCCGCTGGGCGATCTGGGCGACGGACATGCGGCCCGTGGCCAGGTCTTCCATGAGGGGGCCGTGCAGTCCGGGCTTGCCCGCCAGGCTGTCGATGCCCTTCGCGCCGCGACCGTTGAGCCAGCCCTCCAGGTACTCGATGACCATCCGCGCGTTGCGGCGCGTGCCCTCGACGGTGATTGGGCCTTCGGGCACCTCGATCCGTATGGGGTAGTTGTCGGGGTCGGCCATGTCGGCGGTCGGCTCCCAGCCCGTCGCCCGCAGGTCCTTGAAGGGGTCGGCGGCTGCCTTCATGTGGAAGATGTGGGCGACCCATCCCCTGAGGAAGCCCTGGTTCGCCTCCCACTCCTTGTCGGCGGCGATGGTGGCGGCAGCCGCCTCGTTCACCGCCGGGTCGCGGCTCGGCAGGGCGGTCGCCATGCCGCCGATGGGGGCCGCGCCGTGCTTCAGGCAGGTGGCCACGAGGCGGCGGAATATGTTGGCCAGGAAGTCGGTCGTCTTGATGTCCACGCCGAACCGGTCGGGCCACACGGAGTCCGGGTCGGCCATGACGTACTCGAAGATGCTGGCCTTGAAGTCCCACCGGGCGGCGTTGAGCCCGCCCGCGTAGGGGCCGAGGGCGTAGAGGGTCTCCTCCATCTGGTAGGCGATGGGGAGGGACTCGACGAGGGGAATGGCCCGTATGACGGCGTCGTCCGGCAGGTCGAGATGCGAAAAGGAGTAGTCGAAGAAGTCGCGCCACAGGGCGGCCTCCTCGGCGGACTCCATCTTGGGCAGGTAGAAGTAGAGGCCCTGGCCGCGGGCGATCTGGGCCCTGCCGGCGTGGTAGACGGTCAGGGCGGTGCCGAGGATTGCGGCCGGCACGGGCGCGCCGTCGATGGCGACCTCCGGCTCGTCCAGGTGGAGGCCGCGCTCGCGGTGCATGAAGAAGGGGATCTCGCCGTCCTGGATGGCGTAGTGGCGTCCGGTCGCCCTGTTGGTGAACTCCAGGGTGCGTTCGACCGCCGCGAGCCGGTTCCGCGCCGCCGTCACCGTGTCGACGAACCTGTGGCCCCCGGCGTCCTCGTCGTCATCCAGGTCGCCCTCGGCGCGCGTCCCGTCGGGCCCGGGGTTGAGGGCGTTGATGAACATGCTGGTGATCGAGGCCGGGCCGGTGATCTCTATGCCGGGGCGCTCCAGGTCTTCGGGCAGCGGCGGCGCCTGCCAGTCGAGGGTCGTCGCGTCCGACGGCGGCAGGTGGCCGGGGAGGACGCCGTCCTTCAACGCCCTCTCCAGCACGACGGCCCGCTTCGCCCGCAGATCGTGTATGCGGGCCGTGAACCTGTCGTGGAGTGCCAGGAGATACTCCTGGAACCCCGGCGTGAACAGCTCGTCCGCGCCCTCAACCTCCGCAATGCTCAACCTCTCCGTGGCGACCATTCCCAACCTCCGTAGTGCCGAATAGTAGGTCACCATACTACCACGCCGGGCCTCCGGGTACCTGGTGTCAAGAAGCAAGGGCGGCGTAGGTGCCCGGGCCGGATGCTGTGCTATGATTGCGGCGTTGACGCTGAACGGGCGCGGCTGCCGTGAGGAGAACATATATGGTTGCAGAGGTCCGCAAATACAGTTTCACCGTCGACGAGTTCGCGAAGATGGGCGAGGCGGGAATCTTCACCGAGGACGACCGAGTAGAGCTCATCGACGGGGAGATACGGGAAATGGCGCCTATAGAGCCATTACATGCAGGGACCGTGAACCGCCTGAATGTGGTGCTCATCGAACTGCTGGGGCGCTCGGCCATCGTTCGGGTGCAGAGCCCGGTGCAGCTCGACCTGCACAACGAAACCCTGCCGGACTTTGCCATCCTTGCCGCGCGTGACGACTACTACACGGGCGGGCATCCCAAACCGGGGGACACGCTGCTGGTGATCGAGGTCGCCGACTCCTCCCTGGCCTACGACGTACACGAAAAGGCGCCGCGGTACGCCCGGTCGATGGTCCCCGAGGTGTGGGTCGTCGACCTGGGGGCCGAGGTCATCAGGGTATTCACGGGGCCGGGGCCGTCGGGATACGCGAACGAGCGCGTGGCGGCCAGGGGTGAGACGATCCCCTCCACGGGTGTCGAGGGGCTGCGCGTCGAGGTGGACGAGGTCTTCGGGCCCGTCACATAGCCGCCCGGTCCCCTATCCCACGCCCTGTTGGCCCCAAGCCCCTGTGCTATACTTTCTGTTGGCCCTTCGCGGGCCGATTTTCCCGACAGGAGCGACGTGGGATGCCTGTGTGTGCTGTGCTGGGCGGCCAGTGGGGCGACGAGGGCAAGGGCAAGATCGTAGACGTCCTTGCCGAGAAGGCCCACGTGACAGCGCGTTTTTCCGGCGGCAACAACGCCGGGCACACCGTGATGAACCCCGGAGGGACCTTCAAGCTCCACCTGGTGCCCTCCGGGATATTCTGGCCCGACGGGATGGCGGTTATAGGCAACGGCGTCGTGGTCGACCCCGACGCGCTGCTCGAAGAGATCGAGGGACTGCGGCAGCGTGGCATCGAGCTCGAAGGGCGGCTCCTCGTCAGCGACCGGTGCCACCTGGTCATGCCGTACCACGTGAAGTTGGACGAGCTGGCCGAGGCCGCCAGGGGCGACCAGGCCATAGGCACGACCGGCAAGGGCATCGGCCCCGCGTACACCGACAAGGCGGCCCGCATCGGGATCAGGGCGGCGGACCTGTTCGACCTGGAGGCGCTCTACCCCAGGCTGGAGCGGGTGATGGGGCACCACAACGCCATCATCGAGAAGGTGTACGAGGCTAAACCCCTGTCTCTCGCCGAAGTCTTCGAGGGCTGCAAGGAGTGGGCGCGCGAGCTGAGGCCGTTCGTAGGCGCGGTCGAGCACGTCGTCTACGACGCGGTCGGGGCCGGCCAGACTGTGCTGCTCGAAGGCGCACAGGGCGCGATGCTGGACCTTGACCACGGCACGTACCCCTACGTCACGTCGTCGCACCCGACGATAGGGGGAGCCTCGACGGGGCTGGGACTGCTGCCCAGGGACTTCAACTCGATCTTGGGCGTGTTCAAGGCGTACAGCACCCGCGTCGGGAGCGGGCCGTTCCTGACCGAGCTGCTGGACGAGACGGGCGACCGGATCAGGAACCTCGCCGGGGAGTTCGGCACGACCACGGGCAGGCCGCGGCGCGTGGGGTGGTTCGACTCGGTCGTCGCCAGGTACAGCGCCCGCGTCAACGGCTACACGTCGCTGGTCCTCACCAGGCTGGACGTGCTGGACAACCTGGACAACATCAGGATTTGCGTGGCATACGAGCTGGACGGCAAGCGCGTAGAGGACTTCCCAGGCAGCGCGGCAGTGCTCGAACGCTGCACGCCGATCTACGAGGACTTCCCGGGATGGGACGGAGTCACGTCCGGCGCGACGAACATCGACGACCTGCCGGACGGCGCTCTCAGGTACGTGCGGAGGCTAGAGGAGCTGACCAGCCTCCCCATCGACATCATCTCGACGGGCCCATACCGCCACGAGACGATTCCGGTCCGCCCCGTCATCTAGGGCATCGTCACCGGGACTCCTGGGATACCGGCTTCCGCCGGTATGACGGTGCTGTTAGGCCTCGACGGGGAGGTCGATGTCGTACTGGTCCATCACCGGGTCGAACTTGGCCCTGAAGTCGTCGTCGGCCTCGACCATCGGGAGGCGCGGCTTGCCCGCGTCGAACCCGGCCCGGTTGACGGCGTACTTGATGGGGATGGGGTTGGTGACCCAGAAGAGGGCCTTGAAGATGGGCAGGAGCCTCCGGTGCTCGGCCGCCGCGCTCTCGAGGTCGCCCTCCAGGACCATGCCTATCATCGCCTTGACCTGGTTGCCGATGATGTTGGACGCGACGCTGACGACGCCGAAGCCGCCGACACAGACGATGGAGAAGGTCTCGTCGTCGTTGCCCGACCAGACCCTGAATCCCGGAGGCGCGCCGTCCACGATCCTGGTGATCTGGACGGGGTCGCTGGACGCCTCCTTGACGCCGACTATGTTGTCGATTTGCGCCAGCCGCAGGGTCGTATCCTCCGTCATATTGAGCGAGGTGCGCCCGGGAACGTTGTAGAGCAGGCCGGGCAGGGGCACCGCCTCGGCGATGGCCTTGAAGTGCTGGTACAGGCCCTCCTGAGGGGGCTTGTTGTACGCGGGCACGGTGAGCAGCAGGGCGTCCACGCCCACCTTCTCGGCTTCCCTGGACAGCTCGATGGAGTTGCGGTGGTTGTTGTCGGTGGTGCCGGCTACGACGGATGCGCCGGCGCCGACCTCCTCCTTCACCTCGGCGAAGAGGCGGATCTTCTCGTCGTCGGACATGGAGGGCGATTCGCCCGTGGTCCCGCCAATGACGAGGCCGTCGGAGCCCGAGTCGATCAGCGCGCGGGCGAGCTTGCGGGCCTGGGAGTAGTCGAGCTCGCCGTCCTCGTCGAACGGGGTAACCATAGCCGTCAGGACTCTTCCGATCTCTACCATGGCTATCTCCTCTCCTTCACCAGTGCAGGGGGTTTGAGGAGGCCCCTGTCCAGGACCTCCTCGGCGATCTGGACAGCGTTGAGGGCCGCGCCCTTCCTCAGGTTGTCCGATACCAGCCACATGGCTATGCCGTTGGGGTGGGAGACGTCCTGGCGTATCCGCCCGACGTAGACAGGGTCGCGGCCCTCCGCGTCGATGGGCATAGGGTAGACGGCTGCCTGCGGCTCGTCGACCACTTCGACGCCAGGGGCGTCGGAGAGTATCTCCCGGACCTTTGAGGGAGTCATGGGTTGCTTGAACTCCACGTGGACGGCCTCGCTGTGGGACACCATGACCGGTACGCGGGCGCAGGTCGCGGAGACCGGCAGGTCGGGCCGGTGCATGATCTTCCTGGTCTCGTCCACCATCTTCATCTCCTCCGTAGTGTACCCGTTGTCGAGGAACGTCTCGACTTGGGGGAGCACGTTGAAGGCTATCCGGTGGGGGTACTCGGCTGGCTCGGCGACTCCGCCGTTCAGAATCCCGGCCGACTGCCGTCGTAGCTCGTCCATCGCGGCGGCCCCGGTGCCCGATACTGACTGGTAGGTGTCGACTACGGCCCTGGCGATGGGGTTGGCGTCGTCGAGGGGCTTGAGGGCCATAACGAGCTGGGTCGTCGAGCAGTTGGGCGTGGACACGATGCCCTGGTGATCTGCCAGGTCCGCGCCGTTCACCTCTGGCACGACGAGGGGCACGTCCGGCTCCATCCTGAAGGCGGAGCTCTTGTCTATCACGAACGCGCCCTGGTCTACGGCCATGGGGGCGACCTCTCGGCTGATGCCGCTTCCGGCCGCGATGAAGACCACGTCGACCTGCGAGAGGAGCCCAGGGGTGACCGGCTCCACGGCCACGTCGCGGCCCTGGAAGGCGAGCTTCCTGCCCCAGGAGCGCTCCGAGGCGCAGAGGCGTATCTCGTCCACGGGAAGGCTGCGCTCCTCGATTACCTCGAGGAGGACGCCTCCAACGGCGCCGGTGGCGCCCACTACCGCGACCCGCAAGCCGTTCAATGGTCCACTCCCTAGAGGCCCAGGAGCTTGTCCAGGCCTACGGTGAGGCCCGGTCGGTTGCCGACCTCCCGGATGGCCAGGAGGACTCCCGGCATGAAGCTCTCGCGGCTGATGGAGTCGTGGCGCAGGGTCAGGGTCTGGCCCAGCGCCCCGAAGACGAGCTCGTGGTGGGCCACGCGGCCGGGCATCCGCGCCGAGTGGATGGTAACGCCGTCCAGGGCTCCTCCGCGCGTGCCGGCGACGAGCTCCTTTTCGGCCTGGGGCGCCTCGAATGGGCCGCCCTTGCCATCGACGGTCGCCTGGGCGATTGCCAGGGCAGTGCCGGAGGGGGCGTCGATCTTGTTCTCGTGGTGCATCTCGGTCAGGTCGGCGTAGTCGAAGAAGGGCGCGGCGATCCTGGCCAGGTGGGTCATCACAACCGCGCCCATGGCGAAGTTGGGGGCGATGATAATGCCGACGCCGTGCTCTTCGGCGAGCGCGGCTGCCTCCTGGAAACCGGACTCCCGGATCCCCGTGGAGCCGACTACGACGTTGACCTTGCGCGGGGCCGCCTCCCTGATGACGCCGGATGCGCCCTCGGCGTTGGTGAAGTCCACCACGACGTCCACCCCGTCCAGCACGTCGGCGATGGACGACGACAGCGGCACCGATACCTCACCGTCGGGGGTGGAGACGATGGCTTCACGGGCGACGTGGTCGACGCCCGCGACAACTCGCATGTCGTCCTCGCCCGCGACGGCGGAGAGCACCTGCTGGCCCATCTTGCCAAGTGCGCCGTTCACTACGACGTTGATGGCTGACATGGCCTACCTACCTCCGTAGCCGGGCCGCCGTCCGCCTGAGGACCTGGGGCCTCCCTGTCCTCCGGGCCTGCGGCCCCCGCGGGGCCCCTGGCCGGGGCGGGATCCGTCCCGGCCGTCCCGCCTGGGCCTTCCGTCGCCGCCGAACCCGCGGCCGCTTGGCCGGTCGCCGGCGCGCTCACGTTCGCGTTCGCGCGGGCGCCCGTCGCCGTCGTCCAGCAGGGAGCGCCGCGACAGGGATATGCGGCCTGACGGGTCCACGCCGATGACCTCTACGGTGACCTCGTCGCCCTCCCTGACCACGTCTTCGACGGTGGGGACGTGCTCGTTCGCCAGCTCGCTGATGTGGACCATGCCGTCGACGCCGGGCAGTATCTGCACGAACGCGCCGAAGTTCATGACCCTCACGACCTTGCCGGTGTAGATGTCACCGACCTTGGCCTCCTTGGTGAGGCCCTCGATGATCTGAATGGCCTTCTTGGTGGCGGCCTCGTCGGGGGAGCCGATGACGACGGTCCCGTCGTCCTGGACGTCGACTGTGGCCTTGGTCTCGTCGACGATGCTGCGGATGGTCTTGCCGCCCGGTCCGATGACCGCGCCGATCTTGTCGACGGGGATGTTGATCTTGACCATCCTGGGCGCGTACGGGCTCATCTCCTCCCGCGGCGCAGCTATCGTATCGGCGATGCGGTCGAGTATCTCCATGCGCGCCTGGTGGGCCTGCTTCAGCGTGGTCTCTATCACCTCGGGGCTGATGTTCTGGACCTTGATGTCGAGCTGGATGGCGGTTATCCCCTCGGAGGTGCCGGCGACCTTGAAGTCCATGTCGCCGAAGTGGTCCTCCATGCCCTGGATGTCGGTCAGCGTGGCGAACTCGCCGCCGTCGTCGGTCACCAGCCCTATGGAGATGCCGGCGACGGGCCTCTTGATGGGCACGCCCGCGTCCATCAGCGAGAGGGTGGCCGCGCACGCACTGGCCATCGAGGTGCTGCCGTTGGAGCCTAGGACCTCCGCGACGACCCTGATGGCGTATGGGAACTCCTCCTCGTCGGGCAGCACGGGCAGGAGGGCGCGCTCCGCTAGGGCTCCGTGGCCGATCTCGCGCCTGCCGGTGAAGCCGATGCGGCCCGTCTCGCCCGTGCTGAAGGGCGGGAAGTTGTAGTGGAGCATGAACCGCTTCTTTTCCTGAGGGCTCAGCGTGTCGAGCTTCTGCGCTTCGCTGGTCGATCCCAGAGTCGTTATTCCCAGCACCTGGGTCTCGCCGCGCCTGAAGAGGCCGCTGCCGTGGGTCCTGGGCAGTATGCCCGTCTCGCACTCGATCTCCCGCAGCTCCCTGGTACCGCGGCCGTCCGGCCGGGTGCCGGCGCTCAGGATCCTGGCCCTGAACTCCGATTCGAGGAGCGCCTCGAAAGCCTCGGCTACGTCGGAGTGCTCCCAGGAATCCGTGAGCTTGCTCATGACGTCGGCCTTGACTGCGCCGATGCGGCTCGCCTGGTCGGCCTTGCCGTCGCTCTCGGCGAAGGCTCGCCTGAGCCCGTCTCCGACCGCCGCGGTAACCTGTGCGGACAGGTCATCGGATATGCTGGCGGCCTCGAAGTCCGCCTTGGGGCGCCCGACCGCCTGGGCCATTTCGAGCTGGAGGGATATCATCTCCTGGTTGGCCGACTGGCCCAGCTCGATGGCCTGCGCTACCAGGTCGTCGGGAAGCTCACCGGCGCCGGCCTCCAGCATGAGCACGCCCTCGCCGGTGCCGGCGACGACTAGGTCGAGCCTGCTCTTTTCCAGATCGGCGTAGGTGGGGTTGATGACGAAGTCGCCATCGACGTAGCCGACCCTGGTGGCGCCGATGGGGCCGCCGAACGGGATGTCTGAGATGGTGAGGGCCGCCGACGCCCCGTTTATGACGAGGATGTCGAGGGGGTTCTCCTGGTCCGCCGACAGGGCGGTCGCAACTATCTGGACGTCGTTGCGGAACCCCTTCGGGAAGAGGGGTCGCAGCGGCCTGTCGGTGAGGCGGTTGGTCAGTATCGCCTCGGTGCTGGGCCTGCCCTCCCGCCTGGGGAAGCCGCCGGGTATCCGCCCCCTGGCGTAGAGCCTCTCCTCGAAGTCCACGGTCAGCGGGAAGAAGTCGATGCCCTCCCTGGGCTTGTCCATCGTGGCCGTGACAAGGACCATCGAGTCGCCGCGGCGGACCACGACGGCCCCGTTGGCCTGGAGGGCAAGCTTGCCGGTGTCGATGCGTATGTCAGCGTGTCCAATGCGTCGCTGAAAGGAAGAAGTCATTGGGAAGATCAATCTCCTCGAGGGGAAGCAAACAACAAAAACAAGAAGATAGCCCCGGCTGTGGGGACTATCTTCTGAGTCCGAGCCTACCGATCAGGGTCCGATAACGGCCCACGTCTTCGCGGTTGAGGTATTGGAGGAGGCGTCTTCGCCTTCCCACAAGCCGGAGGAGGCCTCGGCGCGTTGACTCGTCGTGCTTGTGGGTCCTGAGGTGTTCCGTCAACCCGTTGATGCGGGTGGTCAGCAGGGCGACCTGTACCTCGGTCGAGCCAGTGTCGTCGCTGCCAGTCTGGTATTCCTGGATTATCGGTTCTTTTTCAGCCTTGCTTAGCCCCAATTCCTTGTTTGTTTCACTCTCTCTTTTTGTTGGCGGTATTATAGCACACCGTCTGCCCCCCTACAACGAATAGCTCCTGCCCGAATATGTCATATCTCCTTGGGCAGGGAGAAGGTGATGTCCTCCTCGATGCTGGTGAGGGTGATCACCTCCTCGGGGGCAAGTGCGTCTATGACTCTTTCCACGAGCCACTCGGGGGTCGACGCGCCGGAGGTTACGCCGACGTTGTCGACGCCGTCGAGCCAGGCGGGGTCGATCTCCTGCGGGCCGTCGATCAGGTAGGCCCTGGTGCCGTTGGCTTCGGCGACCTCCCGGAGCCTGTTGCAGTTGGAGCTCTTGCGAGACCCGATCACCAGGATCAGCTGGGTGTGACGGCACATCTCCTTTACGGATGCCTGGCGGTTGGTCGTCGCGTAGCATAGGTCGTTCCGCACGATGACATTGCTGAAGCGGTCCTGGATCTCCTCGACCGCCCTCTGGGTATCGTCGACGGACAGGGTGGTCTGTGACAGCACCGTCACGGGAGTCCCGTCCTCCCAGTCGGGCAGGTCCATATCCCCCCTGTCGTCCACGAGGTGCATCGGCTCCTGTCCCATCGAGCCGATGACCTCCTGGTGGCCCTTGTGGCCTATGAGCATCAATCTTCGGCCGTCCCTGGCGTACTTGTGGGCCTCGTTGTGGACCTTCGTGACGAGAGGGCAGGTTGCGTCGATGACCTTGAGGTCTCGCTTCTCGGCCCTGCGGAAATCGTCCGGGGGCGATCCGTGGGCCGAGAACACGACCGTCGACCCCTCCGGGACGTCGTCCACGTCGTCGACCGTCAACGCGCCCTTGAGCGCGAGGGCATTGACCACGTGGGAGTTATGGACGATTTCGTGCTTGACGTAGATGGGAGGGCCGTATCGTTCCAGGGCGACCTCCACGACGTCTATGGCCCTGACGACTCCGGCGCAGTACCCCCGCGGGGCGCCCAAGTATATCTTCATGTCGGAACCGGCGACCTCCGTGCTCGATCTCTTCAGGTTCTGACTATAGCACACCGTGGACTCGGGGTATGGGGCTGGGGCGGCCATTGGACGGAGGATGGGTTTTGCGGATTCGGCCCGCGCTATATACTGTCTGGGACCACAGGAGGAAGGAAGTATGAGGCTTGCGAAGCGCATGAGCCGCCTCGGCACTGAGACGGCTTTCGAGGTCCTGTTGAAGGCGAGGCGGCTCGAAGCGGAGGGCGCCGACATCATCCACCTGGAGATCGGCGAGCCCGACTTCGACACCCCCAGGAACATCATCGACGCGGGCGTGAGCGCGCTCAACAACGGCTTCACTCACTACGGCCCGTCTCCCGGCCTGCAGGACCTGCGGGACCGGATTGCCCAGGAGATCAGTGATACCAGGGGCATATCCGTTACGGGAGAGAACGTCGTCGTCACGCCGGGCGGAAAGCCCATCATGTTCTTCGCGATCCTGGCCCTCGTGGACGAGGGGGACGAGGTCCTGTACCCGAATCCTGGATTCCCGATCTACGAGTCCATGATCGACTTCGCCGGCGGGGTCCCCGTGCCCATGAAGCTGCTGGCCGAGCGCGACTTCAGGATCGACCTGGACGAGGTCGCCGGGCAGCTCACGCCCCGGACCAAGCTCATGATCGTCAACTCGCCCAACAACCCGTGCGGGAGCATCATCGAGCGGGAGGACCTGGAGGCGCTGGCGGCCATGGCGCGCGAGCATGACGTCGTCGTGCTGTCCGACGAGATATACAGCCGCTTCCTGTACGAGGGAGAGCACCACAGCATCACCCAGTTCGAGGGGATGCGCGACCGGACGATCATCCTCGACGGATTCTCGAAGACCTACGCGATGACGGGCTGGCGCATCGGCTTCGGCGTCATGCCGGTGGAGTTGGTGGAGCCGATCTCGCGGCTGAGCACGAACAGCGTATCGTGTACGGCCGCCTTCACGCAGATGGCGGCCATCGAGGCGATGGAAGGCCCCCAGGACGATGCCCACCGCATCGTCGACGAATTCAGGAAGCGCCGGTCGATCATCGTGGACGGGCTCAACGAGATACCCGGCATAAGGTGCCCGATGCCGAAGGGCGCCTTCTACACCTTCCCCAGCGTCGAGGGCACGGGCATGACGAGCCGCGAGTTCGCGGACGGCCTGCTCGAAGAGGGCGGGGTGGCCTGCCTGGCCGGAGAATCCTTTGGGAAGTACGGCAAGGGCTGCGTCCGGTTCTCGTTCGCCAATTCCTCTGAGAATCTGGAGCGGGCGCTGGAGCGGATCGACAGGTTCGTCAAGAGCAGGCTGTAGCGCCCTGCCTGAGTAGCCATCGGGCAGGCACTAGGCCTGCCCCTCCGCACATGCGTTTTGAGCATTCGCGAAACTCTGGTTAGACTCCTTGCGAAAAAGTATTGACAACTCTTCTTTGACTAGTATAAGAATACTGCCGTGCTTTGGGGGTAAAGCTTCATGGCGGTGCAGGCCTAGCCGGAGTATTGGTGCGGTTCAAGCCCTGAACCTGGCCTTGCTCTGGGACCTTCCGACTTAGCCCCGCGCGGGGGTTGCGCGGGCCGGACGGGATGGCCTCCAGCCGTTTCTGCTTTCCCCGGTAGTGCTATTTTCGGACTTGGGGGAGGCTATGGTTACGACGGCAGTATTCGAGGAGGCAGTATCACCGGTAAGGCCGGTGACGGAGGTCCTGCCCTCCAGGCCGAGCCAGTGCGTTCGGTGCGGGGCGAGAATGTTCATGGGGCGGGACGAGCCGGAGTGCGTGGCGTGCGGCTACGCGGACTACACCTACAGCCGGGACATGGCGCCAAGGTGGGAGAGGAGCAGCATCCTCAGCTCGGCCACCCGCCAAGTAGCGCGGTACGTGGGCGCAAGCGAGCGCCTGGCTCACACGGTCGTCCACATGACGCTCGTGCGCAAGGGCACCAGGGCGATATACGAGGTTGTCTGCCCGTTCTGCGAGAGCTCGATGGAGGAGTCGTCCCTGTCGGGCAAGCGGTCCGAGCCGCAGGAGCAGCGGTTCAAGTGCGACGACGGTCATCGTGTATCGATTCTTCCCGGCAGAAACGGGATGCAGGTCTGGACCTAGACCCGGCAGGAGCAAGGGAAGCACGTTCGCCCTGAGCCTGGCTCTCCTGAGCTTGCCGAAGGGTCGAAGGGCAGTTCTCACCATGGCGACGATCGTGGACCGGAGGGCGGAGGACGATGACGAAATCCTAGTGGTTTGCGACTTCTCTCCGCCACGCGGCGGAGACCCCGGGCTGATGGCGGACGGCGCGAGGCTCGATGCCGACTTCATCTCCGTCGCGTACAACCCCGGCAGGTCGGTCAGGGTGAGTTCCGCCCTGGCGGCCCTGTGGGTGAAGCAGGCCGCCTCCGCCGACGCCGTGTTCACCGTGGGCACCCGCGACATGAACAAGGTCGCCCTACAGAGCCTGCTGCTCGGCGCGGCGCTTCACGGTCTGGAGAACGTCGTGGTGGTCAAGGGCGATGCGTTCACGGAGCCGGAGCTGGAATCCGTCAGGCCCGTCGACGACTTCACGCCGACCGGGCTGATTGCCTCGATAGGCCGGCTCAACGCCGGGTTCGACTTCAGGGGCCGCAAGCTTCGTACGCCAACCAGCCTGTGTGTGGGGGCTGCCATCGACCTGGGGCACGACCCGGAGAGAGAGCTCAGGTTGACGAGGCGCAAGGTGGAGGCGGGCGCGCAGTTCTTCCTGCTCCAACCCCTGTTCGACCCGGTGCGCGTCGTCGAGATGGCGCAGAGATACGAGGAGCGGTACGGCGAGCCGCTGACCCAGCCGATATTCTGCGGTGTCCAGGTGATGGCGCCGGGCGGCGTGACTTTCGGCGACGTGCCGGAGTGGGTGACGCGGGATCTGGACAAGGGCAGGCCGGGGGCCGACGTCGCCGTAGAGGTGCTCCAGGGCTTCGTGGAGCGCGGATTCAGGTCGATATACCTGGTTCCGCCGATCCTGCGCGGCGGCAGGCGGGACTACGAAGCGGCCCAGCGCGTCATCGAGACGGTGAAGGGCTGAGGACGGGGGTGCCGGCGGCCGCGGCGTGCTGCTCGTCGGCGTGGTATGAGCTGCGGACGAGAGGGCCGGAGGCGACATGCCTGAATCCTAGGCCCTCCCCCTCACGCTTCAGCTCCTCGAACTCCTCGGGCGTGTACCACCTGGCGAGCGCGACGTGCTTCTCCGACGGCCTCAGGTACTGGCCGATGGTGAGTAGGTCGCAGTCGACCGACCTCAGCTCCCTCATGTTGTCGATTATCTCGCCCCACGTCTCTCCCAGGCCGACCATCATCCCTGACTTCGTGACCGCGTCCGGCGCGATGGCCTTGACCCGCGCGAGCAGTTCCAGCGACTGGTCGAAGTCCCCCCTGGGGCGGACGCGGTGGAAGATGCGCCGGACCGTCTCGATGTTGTGGTTCAGCGTATCGGGTCTCGCCTCCAGGACGGTCTCCAGGGCGCCCCGGTCGCCCTGGAAGTCGGGTATCAGCACCTCGATCTTGCAGTCCGGCAGCCGCTTCCTGACCTGGGCGATGCACTGGGCGAACATGAACGCGCCGCCGTCCGGCAGGTCGTCTCGGTTCACCGACGTGATGACGGCGTATTGGAGCCCCATGCGGAGGGCCGTCTCGGCGAGCCGCACCGGCTCCTGGAGATCGAGAGTCCCCGGCCGCCCGGTCGTCACGGCGCAGTAGGCGCACGCGCGGGTACAGATGTCGCCGAGTATCATGAACGTGGCGGTGCCGCGCTCCCAGCACGAGCCGATGTTCGGGCAGTGGGCCTCCTCGCACACGGTGTGGAGCTCACTGTCGCGCATCAGGTTCTTCAGCTCGACGTATCTGGGCCCCCCGGGCATCCGGACCTTGAGCCAATCGGGGAGTCTGCGGCGCTGCTTCATCCGGTCTCCTCTGGGCTGGTGCTGGAAGCAATGATAGCAGAACGGTGCTATAGTGGGTTCGCCGTTCGACCATAGGGAAGGCAGCAAGTGACGCAGACGGCGCAGGTCATCGCGGAGACGGACCCCGAAGGCTCCGACTGGGAGATTGCGCGGCTCACCCTGGACCGCTTCGGGGCACTTGGCGATACCGTGGCGGAGTTCGAGGGCCGGGAGATCAACGTCTTCGGCGGCATACCGGGTGAGCGGGTCGAGTGCCGGATAGTCCGCTACCGCCGCCGGCGAAAGGCGGTCGTATCGGCCATCGTGACGGACGTGTTGGAGCCGTCGCCCCATCGCGTCGCGCCGCCGTGCCCATACTTCGGCCCGTGCAGCGGGTGCCAGTGGCAGCACATCGACTACGGGCACCAGCTCGAGCTGAAGCGCGAGGCAGTACGGCAAGCGGTCGACGAATACGACTCGCTGAGGGGGACGGATGTGGGCGCGACCATGCCCTCCGGGGACGTCTTCGGCTACAGGAACCACGCGCGCTTCACGGTGAGGCGCCAGGGCTCCCTGGGCTTCGTCAACCGCATCACGCGCCGCTTCGTGAAGATAGACGAGTGCCTCCTCATGGCCCCCGGCATCAATGAGCTTCTGTCGAGGCTCCAGGGCCGCAGCGGCGCCACCAGCCAGCTGTCCATCCGCTACGGCGTCAACGGCGGCGGCTGGCTCATCCAGCCCCGGCTCAGCATCAACGACGTCGGCATGGAGACGGGCCAGACCCACTACGCTGAGAGGCTCCTGGGGAGGAGCTTCCGCATCGGGTCGCCCTCCTTCTTCCAGGTGAACACGGCGCAGGCGGAGCGCCTGATCGCCCTGGTCGCCCGGCGTCTCCGGCTCAGCGGCCGCGAGACCGTGGTCGACGCCTACGCGGGCGTGGGCACTTTCGCGGCGCTGCTGGCCGAGGATGCGGGAAGGGTGATCGCGGTCGAGGAGTCCGACGCGGCCGTCGGCGATGCCAGGGTCAACATTGCCGGCATCGACAACGTGGAGATCGTGCTGGGCAAGGTGGAGGACGTGATCGACGACCTGGACATCGTGCCGGACGCGGTAGTGCTGGACCCGCCGCGGGCGGGGTGCCAGACGCAGGTGCTGGAGGCCGTGGCGCGCTGGAATCCACCCAGAATCTGCTACGTGTCCTGCGACCCGTCGTCCCTGGCCCGGGACTTGGACATCATGGCCGGGCTGGGCCTCGCCGTCGAGTCCATCGACCCCGTGGACATGTTCCCGCAGACCCACCACGTCGAGTGCGTCGCGGCGCTGAGACCGGCAGCCTGACGGATGAGCTGTACGGACGGTGTCGGGCGGCTCGTGCTGGCGTCGGGCTCGCCCCGCAGGCGCGATATCATGGAGTCGGCGGGATTGCGGTTCGAGATCGTACGCCCCGACGTGCCCGAGGGCCCTCCCATTGTCGGGGAGCGCGCCGAGGACTACGCCCGGCGGATGGCGCGCGACAAGGCCTCGGCGGTCTCTGCCAGGCTGGAGCGCGGCACAGTCCTGGGGGCGGATACGGTGGTCGTGCTGGACGGCGCGATACTGGGCAAGCCCGAGTCGGCGAGCCATGCCGTCGAGATGCTGCGGCGCCTCCGGGGGAGGGATCACGACGTGACCACGGGCCTGGCTGCCGTGGACTCCGAAACGGGGCGGGTGGAGACGGCCGCCGTGACCTCGGTGGTGCACATGCGCCTCTACGACGATAGGGAGGTCGCGGCGTATGTTGAGTCCGGGGAGCCGTTCGACAAGGCCGGAGCCTACGGAGTCCAGGATCACGCATTCCGCCCGGCCGACAGGGTGGAGGGCTGCTACCTGAACGTGGTGGGGCTCCCGCTCTGCAGGGCGACCGAGTTGATGGCCCACATGGGCGTACCCTACGCCCAGGGACGGATGCGAGATACGAACGGCCTCTGCGCGGACTGCTGGCCCCCTGCCGGGCAAGGGGAGAGGGGAGAATGACGTTCCTCGGCATGGGCCCCCTGGAGGTGATGATCATCCTCCTCGTCGCCTTCATCGTCCTCGGCCCCCAGCGAATGATGGATGCGGCGAAGCTACTGGGCAAGGCTACGCGCGAGGTGCGCCGCATGAGCCAGGGCCTCACCGACGCCCTCGACGAGACCATGGAAGAGCCGCGGGTCCACAGGCCCGGCGGCCACACTGAGCGGGAGGAGAAGGGCGGCGCGGGGGGTGACGGATCCTCGCCGCCGCCGGCCTCCAGTGAGTCGGGACGCTCCCCATCGGACGAGGGCCGAGAGGAGCGGAGGGAGTCGTGAACGACACCCCCAGGCCCGTGACCCAGCACCTCGTGGAGCTCCGCAGGCGCGTCACGCTCTCCGTCGCCGCGGTCGTGCTCGGCATGGTGGTCGCCTTCCTGTTCCACAGGCCGATCCTCAGGCTGCTCCAGGCGCCCGCGCCGGAGTGCGGCGGCATCCCGGTAAACCAGCTTATCTTCACCGAGCCGACAGAGTTCATCGGCATCGCGTTCAAGGTGTCGCTGCTGGCGGGGTTCGTGATGGCGCTGCCGTTCGTGCTGCTCCAGGTAGTGCTCTTCGTGGCGCCGGGGCTCACGGGCACCGAGCGGAGGTACCTGTTCGCGCTGCTGCCGGTGGCTCTGGCGGCCTTCGCCCTGGGCGCGGCCTTCGGGTACTTCGTCCTCTTCCCTCCGGCCTTCAAGTTCCTATGCACCTTCGGCAGCGACGTGGCCACGCCGTTCATCAGGATAGGCAGCTACACGAACCTGATGCTGACGCTGCTGTTCTGGATGGGGGTGGTATTCGAGACGCCGGTGGTCCTGTTCTTCCTGTCCAGGATCGGGGTCGTGTCCTACTCCCAGCTTGCGCGGTGGCGCAAGTACGCCGTGGTGGCGGCGTTCATACTGGGAGCGATCATCACACCGACGCTCGACCCGGTGAACCAGACCATCGTGGCGCTGCCGATCATCGTGCTCTACGAAGTGGGCATCTGGCTGGCGCGGCTTGGCGGCAGGGGCAGGCGGCAGGCGGGGTAAGATGAGTGACGATGGCCTTGACGACCCAGGCCGGAGTGCTACACTCTTCTCATGGGAACGTTCAAGGCGCGCATCGGCGTGAGTGACGGCAATGGTGGTCCAACCCACTGGGTCGACGCCCTAGTGGACACGGGTGCAACCTATACTGTGCTGCCGGGGTCCCTGTGCAATCGGCTGGGCATCCGGCCCAGGAGGAATCTCGAGTTCACCTTAGCGGACGGTAGACGCAAGACGTTGCCTGTAGGCGATGCATACTTGACCGTGGCCGGGATGGACGGCCCCAACCGAGTAGTCTTTGGAGAGGAAGGGCAGTACCTGCTTGGGGCTACAGCACTACAAGTGCTGGGCCTCATCCCCGACACGACTCACCACAAGCTGATCCCTGCCCCCAGCTTGCCCCTCTAGACATCCCGGGTTCAGGTCTTCTTGGAGCCGGCGTCGTCGCCTTCGAGGGCCTTGGCGTCCTCGTCCTTGGAGGAGACGGAGCCCCTGAACTCGCGGATTGCCTTTCCCATGGCTCCCCCAATCTCAGGAAGCTTCCCGGCGCCGAATATGATCAGCACGATCACCAGTCCGAGAATCAACTCGGTCGGGCCTAGGTTGAACGGCATCTGTTCCCTCCGTAATGCGGGAAGGCTCCCGGCTAGAAGTCCTCGTCGCGGACCTTGCGCTTCTTCTTCACGATCTCGACCTCGGGAGTCGCGGCGATGGGGCTGGCCAGGAAATCCGACCCCGTGGCCTTCTTCTTGGGCTTCTTCTTCTCTCGCTTGGCGGCGTGTCCTCTGGGCATGATGACCAGCCTCCCTCAATCCCGCACGGGCCGACTCTTTCAAGGTAGTCTAGTCAATCGGAGGCCGGGTGTAAAGCGGGCCGGACCACCCGGGCGTAAGTTGTGCTTGGATGAGGCTGTTCAGTATAATGCGGCTCAACCTTCCGAAGGAGTCCCCGATGCCCGAGGCTCTCGCGTTCTTCCGCGGTAAGTTCGTACCTCTCCCAGAGGCGAACGTGAACATAACCACCCACGCCCTGCACTACGGGACGGCCGTATTCGAGGGTATCCGCGGAAACTGGAACGAAGAGCAGGGCAAGATGTTCGTCTTCCGCGCCCGGGAGCACTACGAGAGGCTCCTGCAGGGCTGCAAGATCATGCTGATGGACATTCCCTACTCGGTGGACGACCTGATGCAGATCACAATCGACCTGATCGAGCGGTGCGGCTACCGGCAGGACGTGTACATACGGCCCATCGTCTACAAGAGCCAGGAGCTGGTGGCCAACCTGAAGCTCCACGAGCTGAGCAGCGACTTCGCCCTCGTGACGGTGCCGTTCGGCTCGTATATCGAGGCCGAGGGCGCGATCCGCTGCACCACGTCGTCGTGGCGCAGGATCGACGACACGATCATCCCGCCGCGGGTGAAGATATCCGGCCACTACGTCAACAGCATCCTTGCCAAGACGGAGGCGGCGCTTGCGGGGTTCGACGAGGCCATATTCGTCAACCAGGACGGTAGCGTCTCGGAGGGGTCCGGCGAGAACCTGTTCATGGTCACGAACGGCACGCTGCATACCCCCCTGGTGAGCGAGAACAACCTGACCGGCATAACTCGCGACTCGGTCTGGCGCCTGGCCGAGGACGAGATGGGGTTGGAAGTGGTCGAGCGGAGGATCAGGCGCAGCGAGATATACCTGGCCGACGAGATCTTCCTGACGGGCACGGCGGCGCACGTGACGCCCGTCGGCGAGCTCGACAACAGGGCCATCGGCACCGGCGACGTCGGCGAGGTGACCCACGCGCTGAGCGAGTCGTACCTGGGCATTATCCGGGGCGACAATCCCAAGTATTCCCACTGGACGACCGCCATCGTACCGGGCGGCGGGTAGAGAGGACCGGCACGAGACGGCCGGCCCGTGTGTCCAGGCGTGCCCCCGCTGAATGCTCGATGAAGCCCTTTTCCATCGACTACTACATACTCGTCACGGTGTCGGCGGTTGGCGTGTTCCAGCTTGCGGCGATGTACGGAGGCCTGCGCGGAATCCTGGTCTTCCCGCCTTCGCGGATCGCGGCGGCGCTGTGGGCGGCTCTCCCGGCGGCTGCCGTGGTCTGGTTCTTCGTCACCGAGGACAGGAAGGTCAGCGATCACATGGGCGGCCTGTCGTCCAACGAGATGGCCCTTACCTTCTTCGTGGGCGTCGTCACGGCGTGGGTCCTGACCGTTGCGGTAACTTCCGTACTGAACCGCAACCGCGAGGAGGTGTCCCCGGGAGCCGGGCTGGAGTCACTGTCCGGAGCCACATACTTCAGGGCTGTCCTTCATAACGTCCGCTACTGGTATAGAGAGTGGCGCAGATAGAGCGGGACATAGTCCTGTGGCTGAACTCCGGGGCCGGGAATGTTGCAGTGCTGGACCGCCTCGCGGAGTGGCTGGTGAGCGACTACCTCGTGACCACGGTCCTGGGTCTGAGCCTCGTAGCAATCTGGTTTGGCTCCGCCCGGATGGAGAGGCAGATAGGCGTGCTCACGGCCCTCGGCGCGGTCGGCCTTGCGAACCTGGCCGTGATGATCAGCAATTCCCTCTACTTCCGGGACCGGCCGTTCGCGGACCTGGAGGTGACGCTGCTCTTCTACCGGCCGACCGACTCGTCCATGCCGTCCAACTCAGCCGCGACGTTCGTGGGCCTGGCCGCGGCCGTCTGGGGATTCGACAGGCGCGTGGGTGCCGCGCTGCTGGCGGTGGCAGGCGTGCACGCGTTCATGCGAGTCTACTCCGGCGTGCACTACCCCTCGGACATAGCGGTGGGAGCGGCGATCGGCGTCGCCGCGGCGCTGGTGGCATACGGGCTGCGACGCCTGCTGGGGCCGATTCCGGCCGGGGCAATCAGGGCGGCGCGAGTCCTGTGCGTGGCATAGGGTCCCGCTCATGGTGAATGAGGCATGACCCTGCCAACCTGTGTTGACGGGAGCCCTTGCGATGCCGGATAATTGGCTCCGTACAGATATACCCGTACAGGAGAGAGTCATGGCGGGACGGCTTGACGTGCGGCTGGATGCAGAGCGGCGCAGGCGGTTGGAGGAGCTAGTCAGCGAGAGAGGAGAACCTATCTCAGAGGTGGTACGTCGCCTGATCGATGACGCCTATGACGGCGTTATACAGGAACGTCGTAGACTTGCGGTCCAACGACTGGTCGAATTGGAGGTGGAAGACCCGCCGGACGCTGCTACGCTTTCTCGTGAGTTGGAGGCGGCCCATGAGCCCGGCGGCCTTTATTGACGCCAACGTTCCCATCTACGCTTCCGGTAGGGAACACCCGAACAAAGAACCATGCGCCCAGATCTTGATGATGGTCGCAGAGAGCCCAATGTCATTTGTGACGGACGTAGAGGTGCTCCAAGAGCTACTGCACCGCTATCTCGCCTCGGGCCGGTGGAGCTCGGGAAGGCAAGTCTTCCAGAGTTTCGCCGAAGTGATGCACGGCCGGATTGAACCCGTCTATGTGGAGGATATCCATTTGGCTGGGAGTCTGGCGGACCGCCATCCGGGGGTGAGCGCTCGAGACTTGGTTCACGCCTCGGTGATGGAGCGTCTGGGGGCCGACCGGATCATTTCCGCAGACACTGACTTCGACCGCCTGCCGGGTGTGACCCGTCTGGAACCTACCCTCGTAGGGGAATGGGGCGATTCCCTACTGGATAGCCCGCCGTATGTACTTTAGCCCGCGCCTGTTTGCGATGACCCGGGGCCTCCGCGGGAGGATTGCCCTCGCCGCCGTTGTGGGGCTCTTCGCGCTGGGGGCGAGCATTGCGCGGCTGGCGCTGACGGGGTGGGTGATAGCCCGCGTATTCGAGGGCGCCCCGGCGGCCGGCCTGGTCGGTCCGTTGGCAGTGCTAGGCGGGCTCATCGCGGCGCGCGCGGTTCTCCAGTACGCCCGGGATGCGGTGAGCTACCGGACCGCGACGGCGACCAAGATCTCGGTGCGGCGCCGGGTCTACGAGCATGTCCTGGCGCTGGGGCCCGGCTTCGTCGACCAGCGGCGGACGGGCGACATACTGATGTCGCTTGTGGATGGCGTGGAGAGCCTGGAGACGTTCTTCGGACAGTACCTGCCCCAGTTCATCGTGGCGCTCACTGCGCCGGTGCTGATCTTCGCGTTCGTGGCCTTCCTTGACGTACAGACCGGGCTCATATTCCTGTCGTTCGCGCTCTTCACCCTGTTCATTCCGCTCATGCTCCGCAACTGGACCAACACGTCAGGGCGGAGACGCAGGAAGGCGTTCGGGGAGCTTGGGGCCGAGTTCCTGGACAGCGTGCAGGGGCTGGCCACGCTCAAGGCATTCGGGCAGAGCAAGGCCCGCGGCCGGCTGCTCGCCGATAAGGCGCGCCACCTCTACCGGTCCACCATGGGGATCGTGGCGGTGGACGGCGTTTCGAGCGCAACGACGGTTCTGGGCATCTCGGCCGGCGCCACCGCCGCCCTGGTCTGGGGGGGCGTCCGCGTGAGCAACGGCGACCTGGAGCTGAGTACCCTGGTCATAGTCCTGATGCTCGGAGGCGAGGTCTTCCGCCCGGTCCGTGAGCTGGCGTCCCTATACCACCAGGGTATGGTTGCGATGGCCTCCGCCGAGGGCATCTTCTCGCTGCTGGACACGCCCGTCACGGTCAAGGAGCCGACGGAGGACCGGCGCGTCGACGACACCGATCCGGCGCCCGAGGTGACGTTCGAGTCGGTCGACTTCGCCTACGAGGGCGGGCGACGCCCAGCCCTGCGCGACATGTCCTTCACGTTGCGGGCGGGAGAGACGCTGGGGTTGGTGGGCGCCAGCGGGGCAGGGAAGACCACCATCGTGTGGCTCCTGCTGCGGTTCTACGACCCCGCCGCGGGCAGGATCCTCCTGGGAGGCCACGATCTGCGCGACCTTCCCATCGACTTCCTGCGGAGCAGGATCTCGGTCGTCACCCAGGAGACGTACCTGTTCAACGGGACGGTGGCTGAGAACCTGCGCGTCGGGAAGCCGGACGCCTCGCATGGGGAGCTGGAGGAGGCCGCGCGAGCCGCCAACGCCCACGAGTTCATATCGGCGCTGCCGAACGGCTTCGAGACGGTGGTGGGCGAGCGTGGCATCAAGCTGTCGGGTGGCGAGCGGCAGCGGATCGCGATTGCGCGCGCCCTGCTGAAGGCCGCGCCGATACTGGTGCTGGACGAGGCCCTGTCGAGCGTGGACGCGGCGAACGAGGCTGCCATCCAGCAGGCCCTGGATCGACTCATGGAGGGGCGGACCACGCTGGTGATCGCGCACCGTCTCTCCAGCGTGGTGGGGGCGGACCGTATCCTGGTGATAGAGGACGGGCGGCTCGTGGAGTCAGGCACCCACGCCGAGCTCTCGGCCGCGGGCGGCGCGTACACGACCCTGATGGCCAACCAGCAGGCGTCACGTGGCGACGACGTCATCACGACTCGTGCGGACTCCGACGGCGACGCCGGCCGAGCGGGCGTCGCACCCCCAAGGATGGATGGAGCGAAGCCCGACGCGCCGTCAGGGGAGAGACTCGGCTCGGTGGAGGCGTGGTCGCGGCTGATGCGGGTGGCGGCCCGTTGGAAGCCGAGGCTCGCCCTGACCCTCATCACGGGCGTGGCCCATCACGCCTCCGTGGTCGCTCTTGGCGCGGCCAGCGCGCTCCTGGTGTCCGCCGTATTCCGCGAAAACGAGCTGCTTCCTTACCTCGTGCTGCTTGCCGTGATGGCGCCGCTGACGGCCCTGTTCCGATGGGGAGAGAACTGGTCGTCACACGACTTCGCCTACAAGATACTGGCCGAGATGCGCATCGCCCTCTACGACAAGCTGGAGCCCCTTGCGCCGGCGTACCTGGTGCGACGAAAGTCGGGAGACCTGACGGGAGTCGTGGGGAGCGACGTCGAGACGGTGGAGAACTTCTTCGCCCATGTGATCGCGCCGACATTCGTCGCAGTGCTCGCGCCTACCGTAGTGCTGGCCGTCCTGGCGGTGCTGTCGTGGCCGCTGGCGCTCGTCCTGCTGCCGTTCCTGGTCGTGGCCGCCGTCAGCCCCTTTCACGCTCAGCGGAGCACCGAGCGGCTCGGTACCGAGATGCGCAACGACCTGGGAGAGCTGAACGCCTACGTGGTCGACGGGCTGCAGGGGATCCGGGAGGTCGCGGCGTTCGGCTATGGGCCGGTGCGGGTGCGTGAGATGGCCGAGAGGGGCGGAGCGTACGCGGGCCGCCGCATCCGCTTCCTGGACACGCAGGCGCTCCACGCATCTCTCATCGAGGCGGTTACGGCGTTGGGAGGTCTGGCGGTGCTGACGGCGGGCGTCTGGCTGGTCGTCGAGGGCCGGATGGACCGGGCCGACCTTCCCCTGGCGACGCTCCTCGCCCTGTCGTCCTTTGCCCCGGTCACGGAGCTGGCGAACACCCTGAAGGCGCTGATGGACACCCTTGGGGCAGTGCGCAGGGTCTTCGACGTTCATGACGAGCAGCCGGTGGTGGCGGATGGTCCTGGCGTCACCGAGGGGCTGACGGGTGACGGCCTCATTGCGACGCCCTCGACTTCTTTCCACGGTGTCGGTTTCGCCTACGAGTCCCTCGACCGGAGGGCTATAGACGGCGTGACGTTTGATGTGGAGCCGGGCCAGACGGTGGCGCTGGTGGGGCGCTCGGGCGCGGGCAAGACCACGTCGGCGCACATGCTCCTGAGGTTCTGGGATCCGAACGAGGGCTGGATCGAGGCCGGCCTTCACGACCTGCGGCAGTTCGAGCTCGACGGCCTCAGGCGGCAGGCGGCGCTGGTGTCCCAGGACATCTACCTGTTCAACGCGACGATACGGGAGAACCTGCGCATGGCCAAGCCGGACGCGCCGGACGGGGAGATTGAAGACGCAGCCAGGCTCGCCAATGCTCACGAGTTCATCGAGTCGTTCCCGGACGGGTACGATACGATGGTGGGAGAGCGCGGGATGCAGCTATCCGGCGGCCAGCGCCAGCGCCTGTCGATAGCCAGGGCCGCGCTGAAGGACGCGCCGATACTGATCCTCGACGAGGCTACTTCGCACCTGGACGCGGTGAACGAGCAGCAGGTACGCACGGCCCTGAGGCAGCTCATGGAGGGGCGGACGACCCTGGTCATAGCTCACCGGCTGTCGACGGTCAGGGACGCCGACCGCATCGTCGTGCTCGACTCGGGGCGACTGGTGGAGCAGGGCGACCACCGCCAACTGCTCGCCAACGGCGGCCTGTACGCCCGGCTGGTGCAGACTCAGCTGGTGAGCGCCGGGGGCAGGGGTGTTTCCACCACAGAGAACACGGAGAGCACAGAGAATACATAACGACGATAATAAGGAGGCGTCTATGGCCGTGCGCAAGGTGCTGATTACGGGGGCCGCCGGGTACATCGCGAGCTACGTCATGCCGGGCCTACGCGGCAGGTATGACCTGACGCTGCTGGACGTGAGCGGCGTCGACCGCGAGGGGCGCCGCGTGGAGGGCGTGGTAACCGCCGACCTCACGGATCCTGACCGGTCCGGCTACCAGCATCACTTCGAAGGCATGGACGCGGTCATTCACCTGGGCCACAAGCGGCGGCGACGGGAGCCTCTGGACGACTTCCACGACGAGGTCGACAACGTGCGCATGGTGTACAACGTCCTGAGGTGCGCTTACGACGCATCGGTGCCCCGGGTGGCGGTAGGCAGCTCCAACCACGCGGCCGACTGGTACGAGCACGCCCTTATACACGAGCGGAAGATGGAGGTGCTGGACCCGTACGCGCATCCACTCTCCGACAACTTCTACGGATGGGCCAAGGCGTCGTACGAGCACCTGGGCTTCCTGTTCGCGTGCGGCTTTCCCGTCTTCCAGGACGCGGCGGGCCGCGAGATTCACGTCTCCCCCAAGCCCGGGCCGCGCCGCCTGGAGGTCGTGAACGTACGGATAGGCGCTCCGCGAGAAATCGACGCGGCTAACTTCGAGGGTGACCCGGCCGGATACAAGAGGGACCTGGGCGCGTACGTCAGCGCCAGGGACCTCGCGCAGCTCTTCCGAAGGGCCATCGAGACGCCGGACATCGAGAACGAGCACGGCATCCCCTGGCAGGTAGTCTACGGGATCAGCGGCAACACCCGAGCCTTCTGGTCGCTCTCCAACGCCAGGGCCGTGCTCGGCTACGAGCCGGAGGACGACTCCGAGGTCAGGTTCGCGGACGACATCGCGGATTTCCTTGCAGAAGAGGGCGCTTCTGGAAGGCTGGGGGCCTGATGGACGCAATCGGCGAAGCCCTGGAGACGGCCCTGAGGCGCGTGTCGGAGGTGGTCCGCGATCAGGCCCGTCAGGGCTTGGGCCGGGAGGTCGTCGGGCGCGTGCCCGGTCGCCCGGAGACGGAGGACGTGGAGATCGGGATCGACAGCCGCTGCGACGCAATACTCGTCGAGTCCCTTCAGGAGACGGGCTTGGCTGTGCGTGTCTACTCGGAGCATGGCGAGGACCTTGTGGGGAGCGGCGAGCCGGAGTATGTCGTCGCGGTCGATCCCTTCGACGGGTCCGGGCTGTACCGCCGGGGCATACCCGCGGAGTGGTGGAGCGTCGCCAGCTATTTCGACCTGGAGGGCACTCCACTGGGCGCCGCCGCCGTGGACATCCTCAGGGGAGAGCTGTACACGGCAGGGGTGGATGGGGTGTCGGTCGGCGCCGTGGACGGCGGGAGCAGGACGCCGGTGGCGCCGTCGGACAGGAAGGCCCTGGACGGCAACGTGACGCTCTCGGCCTACCTGATGCAGCCGTCGTATCTCTCCGAATGGGTATCGCGTATGCGGGGCCTGCTGGCGCGGCACCCGGCCCTGCGGGTATGGCCGAACGGCGGCGCCTGCATCTACCCGTGGCTCGCGCGCGGGCGGGTGGATGCGTACGTAATGTTCGACGAGCCCCGCTCGGAGATCGATCCGGGCATGGGGTTTGCCGCTCGATCAGGCCTGAAGCTCTTCGAGGTGGGCCCTGAGAGCCTTCTCTCGGAATACAGGTTCTCCGCCGAGCACAGGGCCGACCGGTCGCCGTTCTTTATAGCGGCGTGCACGGCGGAGCTGGCTCGGAATATCGTTGCGGAGCTGGCCTGATCCCGCAATGCCAAGGTCGCTACCGGTAAGGTCCCCCTGTTGTTCGGGGCGGCCTCACCGGCGGCGCCATGACTCGGAGCCTATGTGCAGCGACCGGTGGTCTAGTTGCTGGGAGCGGGAGCGTCGTCGGTCTTGCGCAGGCGCCTCCGCCTGCGCACACCCGGAGAGAGCCAGAAGTAGATGGCCTCACCCTTGCGCTTGATGACGATCTCCTTGCCCGCGAACTCGGCGGCCTTGCCGATCCGCCTCCTCAGGGCGGTGGGGCTTTCGCTGTCGCTGGAGACCTCCAACTTGCCCGCCTCGCCATCCTTCAACTGGTTCAAATAGCCGAGATATTCATTCATGATTTCGGCTCGCTTGCCGGTCGCGGAATCCATCTCGGCCTTCGTCTGTGAGATTACCTCGAACTTCGCCATCTAAGGATCGCCTCCTGATCTTACTTCCCCTAATGTTACTACAACAATCGGAGGGGTGCAAACCCGCTTATGCGCCTGGTTAAGTTGACCTGAACGGTACCTTTCGATGCCCATTCAGGCGGCGGCCCCCTGTCACCAGGCGACGAACATGGGCATGACGACGTGGACGTATCCGTCGTCGCCGACGGGCCTGACTACGCCCGGGCTCGATGGGCTGGTTACCTCAAGGGCGATGTGGTCGGACTGCAGTACCTCCAGGACGTCGATCACGTACTTGCTGTTGAAGGCAATCTTGGCGTCGTTGCCGTCGATCTCCGCGTCGACGTCCTCCTGGTGCTCCCCGATCTCCTCCGCCTTGGCGGAGATGGTCAGCTTGCTGCGCTCTCCCTCCGAGCCTCCGTCCGCCGTTATGCGCAATATGCCGCTCCCGTCGCTGGCGAAAATGGCTGCCGTTCTCGTCGCCCTCGAAAAGTATTCGCGGCTGACGGTCGCCTTGGTGTCGTAGGACTGGGGAATCAATTGGGCGTAGTTCGGGAATGCGCCCTGGAGCAGCTGTGTCACGACCTCGATGTCGGACATCCTGAACAGCGCGGAATTCTTGGAGGGGCTGATCGTGAATTCCACCGCCTCGTCACGCCCGGCGACGAGTCGGCTGATCTCGCGCAGGGCCCTGGCGGGGATGATGAAGCCGACGTCCTCGTCCAGGGGCTCTGCAAGCTTCCCCTTGTAGACGGCGAGCCTGAACCCGTCTGCCGCCGCGAACGTGGCCTCGTCGCCCTCTATCTCGACCTTGATGCCCGTCAGCACGGGGCGGCTGTCCTCCGTGGCGGCTGCGAAGGCCACGAGGTTTGTCGCCTTCTCCAGGTCCGACGCCTGGATGCTGCCGACGATCCCTTCCTCGGTAGTCGGTATCGGCGGGAAGTCATCCGTGGCGATCCCGTTCAAGTTCGCGTCGACCCTCGCGCACCGGAGCGCCAGGCTGGTGGAGCTTTCCCCAATCTTCAGGTCGACTCGCTCTGCGGGGAGCGAATTTACGAAACTGGTCACGAGCCTCGCCGGGACCGTGATCCCGCCCTCCTCCTCGACCTGGCAGCCGATCCAGGTGGTGATGGCTATCTCCGTGTCCGTGGCGGCAAGCTTCAGACGAGACCCATCGGTCTGGATCAGTACGTTCTGCAAGATTGGGAGAGGACTTCTCGTGGCCACGGCCCTGCCGACCACCCCAAGCCCGCGGCTCAGGTTCTCCTGTAGACAAGACACCTGCATTCGACCTTACCCCCGATTAGTTGTCTGCGTAGAGTATAGGATTGAGACTGTACGCCGGTCAAGTACCATATCCCGTGCACGTGCCTCCTCCACACCCCAGATGTTGTGTGCGAATGCACGGGGACTGGAATCCATGCTCCCTAAGCCGTAGGGGCGGACCCACGTGTCCGCCCGCAGATGGACAGGCGTGTGGCGATATGGCGAGGTAGCCCGCGATCGTGTAGAATGTCGCTGTAACGTATGGGGACGCGTGGTTTCGACAGGGGGTTCGTTCCGCGGGATTGCAGGCCGGGGCGCCACCCACCTCGTAAAAAGGTGGCACCACAGTAACTGGCAACGAAGCTTTGCCCGTCGCCGCCTAAATAGGCGGCGCGTTCACCGCAATCCCCTCCTCGAGGGAGGCGAGTTGAGCGACGCAATTCGGGGTGCTGTTCCGGCGATGCCGATAGCCGGGGCCTAAGACCATCGGCTGGCCTTCGCGCAGTCCCGCCGGCAAGGGCTGCGCGAGAGGCGAGAGCCAAATGCCGGCTATGCCTGTAGTACATCTCAGCCGGGCAACCCTTTGGACGGGGAGTTCGACCCTCCCCCGTCTCCACCACAAGATCGTTCGCCCTGAGCCTGTCGAAGGGCAGTTCTCCGCTAGTACATGAGGCTCGAACCATGAAGACGTACAGAGTGGCGATTCTCGGATGCCGTGGTAGAGGTACTGCGGCGGCGCGGGCATACCACATGCACCCTCGGACTCAGGTGGTCGGCCTGTGCGACCTCGTCCGGGAGCGCCTCGACACCCTGGGGGACGAGCTTGGCGTGGCTGCCAGGTACGACGATCTGGACGCCATGATCCTGGAGACAGGCCCGGACATCGTCGCGATTCCCACCGGCACCGAGTTTCACCACGAGCTCTCGATGCGGGTCCTGGAGCACGGGGTGAACATCGAGGTCGAGAAACCCATCTGCGTCGACCTGGAGCAGGCGGACGAGGTGCTGGCGAAGGCTGCCGAGAAGGGCGTTCGGGTGGCAGTTCACCACCAGACCCGCTCGGGCGGGTTCACCCGGGCGGCGGCCCAGGCGGTGGCGGACGGGCGCATCGGCCGGCTCAGGCAGGTCAACGCCAGCGGCAAGGGGTACTACGGCGGGTACGGGCTGATGAACATCGGCACCCACTCTCTCAACTCGATGATGAAGTTCGCCGGCCACTGCCGGCGGGTCTTCGCGACCGCGACGACCGACGGGCGCCCGATCACACCCGACGGCGTGGTGCCGTCGCCCAGCGGAATGGGCATCATCGCCGGGGAATCGATCAGTGCTCACCTGGAGTTCGGTGCAGGCGTTACCGGTACGCTGCTGCAACACCGGATGCCCGTCGTCGACGCGACGGGGCATGCGCTCGATATACTGGGCGCCGATGGCCGCATCATCCTGAATGCGTCGCGCGGAGCCTGGCTGCTGGATGGCGCATGGTTCCTTCCCGACGGGGAGCACGACGCATGGCAGGCCCTCGGACCGGAGATCCCGGAGGGCTACGACGCTGACGGGAATGCGAACCTGGACGACTACTGGTTCGTCGAGGAGTACGTCACGGCGCTCGACGAAAGACGCGACCACGAATCGAGCGGCGACGAGGCCAGGCACGTCCTGGAGACCATGATGGGCATCTTCGAGTCGGCGGCCTACGGGCGGGCGGTGGAGCTTCCCCAGGCCGGGCGCGACCATCCGCTGCTTCGATGGCGCCGGGAGCACGGGCTTGGCGACCCGGACCCGATGCCCCGCCCGTACTACGAGTGGCTGGAGGCAGAAGACCGCAGGCTGGGCCGGCTATAGCGACCTGAATTGGTGAGCACTGCCCTTCGACAGGCTCAGGGCGAACGTTGGGACGTTCCTACCAGGGTGGTGGTTGACGCGGCCGTCAGGTCCGCCTTTAGCTGGCGGGTGTGGGCCGAGTAGCCGGTCAATTCCGCCTGGAGTCTTGACCGGGTGGCCTCCAGCTCCCTCTTCGCCTTCCTGACGGTCCTGATTTCGCTGATGATGGACCAGGCCGCGAAGAGCGGACCTAGGATGATGCCGACTATCGTGAAGGCTCCCAGGGCGAACCGCAGTCCGGTGGAAGCCGCTATCGAGCCTCCGGCGCCGCCGACCGAAGCGAATCTTGGCAGGAAGGTCAGCAGCCTTGCGCCCATCGGGCGCAGGACGTTCATGGCCGGCGCCGACATCGTTCTCCAGACTGCGCTGGCGGCGAAGCTTCCTGCGTGTCGGCCGATGATGCTGAGCCGTGAATGGGGCGAGCCGTCGGCGACCGTGCGCTTACGGCGCCTGAGCACCCGGCGCCATAGTGGAGCAGGCGGCTCGGCGGCTTCGGGCTGCTCCGATTCCCGCAGGGCTTGCGGCAGCTCGGGCTCCGGCCTGCCAAGCTGGCTGCAGAACTCCACCTGCCTGTCGTACTGCTGCCGCATTCCGGCCCGGTGGCGCGATTCCAACTCCTCCAGCTCGTCGCGGAGCTCGTTGAGGCGGGCGCGGCTCTTCAGCTTGGCGACGGCCTGGGCGAGCGCCGACCCGCCGGCCACGCCCAGAGGTACTAGCAGTAGAGGTAACGGCATCTGACTCCAAGCTAGTCCTGCCACGGCCGGGTCAACCGAACCGTGGCAGGACTATGGGAGCTATTCCGTTGGCCAGCCGTCGGGAATCTCCCTGGCTGCGAGGGCGGCACTGACCGACTCGGCGGCATCGGACGTGACCCATCCGCCCCATACGTCGGACTTGGCGTTCAGCCACCAGAGGGCGGCGTCGTTCGTGCTGGCGTCCGGGTTGTCGCTCTGCCAGGAGGCGACTTCCTTGTAGACGCCTATGTTGAAGTCCCACTTCCGCAGCATCTCTACTACGTCCGGAGCCCTGCCGGGCAGGTCCGGGTGGACGGCGATCAGTATCGTAGCGTCCTCGTAGGCGCAGGCCTTGGTGGTGAACCAGCACTCGTCGCTGTACGCGGGCTCCTCGAGTCGCACCAAGTCCAGGACCAGGGCGGGGTCGTTGGTGCCCCACTGGTATCCGAGCCAGGGCTCGCCCTTCTCGTAGGCGCCGTACAGATCGGCGTTGGCCGCCGCCCCGTCCCCGGGGTTGACCACGTGCACGTGGTCCGCCAGCTCATAGCCTACGATCTGGGCGGCGTTGACCTCCTCGCATGCCCAGCCGATTACGCAGGACACCAGGCGCGCCTTGCCCCCGGTCTCGGCAGTCGCAAACAGCTTCTTGAACTTGTCGTCCTTGAGGTCGTCGATGCTGTCCAGGTCCGGGTACTCTTCCTGGAGGTAGGCGGGGATCACGAAGGCGGACTGCCAGTCCTTCCCCAGGCTCTCTCCTACGGAGACCACCTCACCGGCGGCCTGGGCCTCCATCCATGCCTCGTCCTGGTTGGGAAGCCATATCTCCATCGTCACGTGGCTGTCGCCCCGGCGCAGCCCCTGGAAGAGGGGCAGCGTTGCGCCGAACACCACGTCGGTCGGATACCCGTAGCCCTTCTCGACGATGTACTGGGCGATGCGGTCCTGGACTTGCGCGCTGGTCCAGTTCAGGTCGCTGAAGATGATGGTCTCTTTGGGACCTTCGGGAGGCGCGACCTCGACGATCTTCTCGACCTCGACGACCTTCTCAACCTCGACGACCTTCTCAACCTCGACAACCTTCTCGACCTCGACGACCTTCTCGACCGGGACCTCGACAACCTTCTCGATGACTTCCGGCTCGGGTTGCGAGCAGGCGGCGATGAGCATTGCTGCAACTATCGTCGCCGCGAAAAACAGCCTGTATGTGGTCGACATCATGATTACCTCACTCCCCCGTCTGTGTCTATGGACAATCACCTACTTGCTTTCATGGTGAACATACCAGTCTCGATTCACGCTGTCAATGCCGTATGCGAACGGATGCACCGCTAGCTCGCGTGGGACGTATCGTTCCTGCTGCTGGCGACCGATTGCGTCAGGCGGTCTATGATGATGGCGAGGAATACGATTGCCAGGCCGGCAATCGCCCCGTTGCCCGGCTGGTTCTTCTGCAGCGCGCGCAGCACGTTGTCCCCCAGGCCGCCGGCCGCAACCATGCTGGCGATGGTCACCATCCCCAGTGCGAGCATCGTGGTCTGGTTGATTCCGGCCATGATCGTGGGAAGCGCCATTGGAATCTGGACCTTGGTGAGTATCTGCGTGGGAGACGCGCCGAAGGAGCGCGCCGCCTCGACCGTCTCGGCGGAGACTTGGCGTATTCCCAGGTTGGTCAGGCGGATTACCGGAGGGACGGCGTAGATGATGGTGGCGAAGATGCCCGCGGGTTTCCCCAGGCCGAAGAAGAGGATGCCGGGAAGCAGGTAGACGAAGCTGGGCATGGTCTGCATCCCGTCCAGGATGGGCCGCATGAGGTTGTCGGCGAACCGGCTCCGGGCGCCAATCACGCCCAGGGGAAGGCCGACCGACACGGCTACCGCCACCGCCACCACCATAAGGGCAACGGTGTCCATGGTGTTCTCCCACAGGTCCATGAACCCGATGAAGAGCAGGGCGAGGCACGTGAATATGAGAAGCCTCCAGCGCCCCACCGCAAAGGAGAGCAGCGCGAGACCCACCACGGTGACTGGCCAGGGCGTCCACTTCAACACCTTCTCGATGTTGACCAGCGCGTAGGTAACCGCCGTGCTGAGGCCGTTGAACAGCCAGGCGCCTTCCCTCGTCATCCACTCGACCGTATCGTCGATGGCCTCGCTGGTGACGTCCCGCACCGTCTCCGTCAGAATCAGGGAGCCGTCGCTGGAGGCCCGCTCGGAAACCGTGGTGGGAAAGCCCATCTCAGGTCCCCAGACGAGGAGGGTTGCCAGGAGCACGACGACAACCGCCGCCGCCCCCGCCAGCCATCGGTAGAGGACGGGCAGGTCGCCCAGCCTGGTGAGCAGCGGCGCCGGGTCCGCGTCGGATATGGAGTCCTGGACTTGGGCCACGTAGAGCCTCCTAGCCGCTGTCGGAGATGCCCGTGAGCAGAGCGCCCCTGGGAATCTCCCCCAGCAGGCTCCCGTTGTCGCCGACCACCGCTATCGGATGCTCCGACTGGGCCGCCAGCGGGATGATCTCTTCGATGAAAGTGTCGGGGCTTGTGGTGAGGGCCGGCGTGAATGGCGCTCCGTCCAGGGATCTTCTCCGCTCGGACTCGACGAGCTTCGCCTGCTCCTCCGTCAGGATTCCCCGCAGCTTGAAGTCGCGCGCGATGAGGAACACCGCGTCGAGGCCGTGGTTGTCCATCGCATGCAGCGCCGCGCGGGGACCCTGCCGCTCGTACACCACCACGTCGGGCTCCCGCATGATGGCCTTCGCCTGGATCACCTTTGCCCTGGAAACGTCCCGCACGAACTCGGTCACGTACTGGTCCGTCGGCAGCGTGACGATCTCCTCGGGCGAACCCTCCTGGATGATCTCCCCGTCCCGCATGATCGCGATGCGGTCGCCCAGCTTCAGGGCCTCGTTCAGGTCGTGAGTGATGAAGACGATGGTCTTGCCCAGCTCCGACTGGAGGGAGACGAGCTCGTCCTGCATCTCCCTTCGGATGAGGGGGTCGAGGCCGCTGAAGGGCTCGTCCATCACCAGCACCTCGGGATCGACCGCCAGCGCCCTGGCAAGCCCGACCCGTTGCTGCATCCCCCCGCTCATCTCACTGGGGTAGTAGTCCTCCCAGCCTTTCAGTCCCACCGTCTCGATGGCCTCCGACGCCGCCTCGTACCTGGCCTCCTTCTCCATGCCCCGTATCTCCAGGCCGTATGCCACGTTGTCCAGCACCCGGCGGTGGGGGAGGAGGGCGTAGTGCTGGAAGACCATGGCAACCTTGCTGCGCCGGAACTCCATCAGCTCCTCTGGCGAGTAGGCCAGGATCTCCTCGCCGTCGAAGTAGACCTGCCCGCTGCTGGCTTCTACGAGCCTGATCAGGCAGCGTGCCAGGGTAGACTTCCCGCTGCCCGAGAGGCCCATGACGACGAAGACCTGGCCGCGATTTACCTCGAGGGATATGTCCCGGAGCGCGATGAGCAGCCCGAGCTCCTCCTGGATCTCGGCCCTGCTCCTCGAAGCCAGGTTTGGGTCGAGGGCTCTCTCCGGACCGGCGCCGAACACCTTCCAGAGGTTCTTTACCTCTATCTGGACCTCTACCTGGCTTTCAGGCTCTCTCATGTCACACGGCCCCGCGCATACTGGTGGCGATGCGCCCTAAGCTATATGAGACAACCCTGCAAGTCAAATCGGGCGACGCGCCGTCGGCTTGCGTGGCCTGCTATGATCATGCACGCCGCAGCCTGAGTACACGGAGACGTCCAATGCACCGGCCTTCGAACATCCCGAGCTGGGTCACGTTCCCCGACGACGACTGGGTGGAGATCTCCCCCGAGGAGGCCGGACTCGACCCCGGAGGGTTCCAGAGGTTCCTGGACGGGCTGGACGTACGTGAGGCGGCCTTTGGCGGCGAGGACCACAGCAACGGCAGGTGGGGTGCCGTCCTGACTCGCGGCGGCTATCTGCTCCAGTCCTGGGGCGACCGTCACTACAGGGCGCAGACCGCATCGGTCGGCAAGGCGTTCGCGTGGGCCGCCTTCGGGTTCGCGGTGGAGGACGGGCTCGTCCACCCGGGCGCGCCGATCCACGAGACCTGGACAGGCGAGGGCGAGCTGTCTCACCCCCACAAGCTGATGAACGCGGGCCACCACCGGAAGCTGACCTGGCGCCACCTGCTGGGCTCCCGTGAGAAGAGCGAGCACTACGGCGGATTCCCCATCGAGCTCGGCATACGATGGAGCGAGAAGCGCCACGGGCTCGAGGAGGCCGACGCGGTGCCGGGCATTCCCGAATGGGCCAGGTGGACCGGCGACCCCTTCTACGACTGCTACTCCCATGTCGAGCCGGGCACTCAGGCCATCTACAGCAGCGCCGGCTACTGGCGGCTGGGACAGGCCCTCACTGCACTGTGGGGCCGCGACCTGAAGGACCTGCTCGACGAGCGGCTATTCGGCAGGATTGGCGTCCCGGCCAACCGCTGGCAGTGGCCCGCGGGCGGCTGGATCAAGGACCAGAAGTACCTCTATCCCACCATCCCCGACGCCTACACGTACCTCGACCCGCCGTACGATATGGGCGGCCACGCCGTCCGCAGCGCCCCCGGCTGGGTCATAATGAGCGCTTCCGACCTGGCCCGCTTCGGCCACCTCGTCGCCACGGGCGGCATCTGGAAGGGCGAGCGGGTCCTGGGAGCCGAGTGGCTGCGCGGTCACAGCGGCGGCAACAAGAGCGGCACGAGCGGCGAGGGCAGACACTACACGGCCATGGGCGTAGTCACGACCCTCGGCCTCGACCATTTGCACTCCACGGCGACCGAGAGCTTCATCCCTCAACACCTGTTCACAGGCACCCCGCGCCAGTAGGCGGGGCCGTTTCTGCTACAATCAGGGTTTCGTCCATCCTCACAGCCGGGTGGCAGGCTCGAAGATGACGCAGTGGATCGAGACTCTACGCAGTGTGTGGGCGCTTGCCGTCTTCGCTTACCGCACCTTCATTGCGCCATGGCCGCCGTTCACCATCTTCATGGCGGCCTCCGCCATCGTCGCGGCAGTTACGCCGACCGTGATCGTCCGGGCTACGAGCGGACTGATCGACGCGATCACCAGGGCCGTAGGGCCAAGCCCTGGTGAGGCGCCTGTCGGTGAGCTCCTGGGGCCGGTGCTTCCCTGGCTGGCTCTCCTGCTGGCGGCTCGGGCGGCTGAGGGTCTGCTCCAGCTCGACCCTCTCCACCGGTTCCTGGGGCAGAGGCTTGGACTGCGCAGCATGGCGAGGCTCGAAGACATCCTGTACGAGAAGGCCATGAGCCTCAGGCTGGAGTGGTTCGAGTACCCGCGCTACTACGACGGCCTGCAGCGCGTCATGGAGCCCAGGGGGCCGATGAACGAGATGGAGCAGAGCTGGCAGCTGCTGCAGGCGCAGAATGTGCTCGTCACCGTGTTCCAGGCGGCGGGCATACTTGTCGCCCTCTCGGCTGTCCACTGGAGCGTCCCGCTGGCCATGCTGACGGTTAGCGCGCTCCTGCTTCTGTCTCACGGGATACAGGTCAAGCGGTACGTGAACGTGAACCGGTCGCAGACGACGGCGCGCAGGCGACAGGAGTACTGGCGCAAGCTGCTGACGGAGCGCAGCCCCGCTCCCGAAGTGCGGCTGTTCGGACTGGCGAACCACCTCATTGGCTCGTGGCGCAGCACGACGGACGCGATGCTGAGGGAGAAGACGGCCCTGCGCGTGAAGAACCTGTCCCTCATCATTCCGGCCTCGCTGGCAACCGTCGCCCTGTTCGGGATAGTGCTGTTCTCGCTCGTCTGGGCGGCGAACGCGGGAGCCGTGACGGCCGGCGCGGTCGTCGCATACGTATACATCACCTGGACATACATAGGCAGGGTCTCGGACCTCCATTGGCGAATCCGCTCGCTCCAGGAGTTCGCAGTCAAGCTGTCGTACCTTCCAGAGTTCCTGGCGCTGGGACAAACCGATCGACAGGGAGGCGAGCCTGCGCCAGCCATCCTCCGGGAGGGAGTTGCGCTCCGTGACGTATCCTTCACTTATCCCGGTGGAACCGCGCCAGTCCTGTCGCACATCGACCTGGAGATACGCCCCGGCGAGACGGTGGCGCTCGTCGGCGAGAACGGCGCAGGCAAGACGACCCTCACCAAGATCCTGCTGGGGCTGTACCAGCCCACCGGGGGAGCTGTGACCGTAGACGGCGTCGACCTTAGCGAGATCGACCTCGCGTCGTGGAGGGACCGGGCCGGAGCCGTGTTCCAGGACTACATGACGTATGCGTTCACCGCACGAGAGAACATCGGGATGGGCCGGATTGGCGAGCTGGCCAACACTGGCGCGATAAGGGACGCCGCTGTAAGGAGCGGCGCCCACACTGCGATCGAGGCCCTGCCAAAGGGTTACGAGACGCTGCTGGGCAGGGAGTTCGAGGACGGCCGGGACCTGTCCAGGGGGCAGTGGCAGTCTCTCGCCATAGCGCGTCTATACCTGAGGGACGCCGAGTTGCTTGTGCTGGACGAGCCCACGTCGGCCCTCGATGCCCTGGCCGAGGTGGAGGTATATCGCCAGTTCCTCGATCTCTCGAGTGACAAGTCGGTCTTGCTCATATCCCACCGGCTGGGTTCGGCACGCCTGGCCGACAGGGTCGTGTTCCTCAGTGACGGGGAGATAGTCGAGCAGGGCACGCACGATGAGCTCGTCCAGGCAGGCGGCGCCTACTCCGAGCTGTTCGCAATGCAGGCGGAGTGGTACAGATGACCAGCACTCCGACCGGCGCGCCTGTCACGTCCCTGGACTCGATCATAGGGCGGTGGAAGTACCTGCCGAAGATCATCGGCCTCCTCTGGAGAGTCGCGCCCTCGGACCTGGTACTGATCGGCGTCACGTCGATGGTATCGGGCCTCGTTCCGCTGGCAGCCGTAGTAGCGCTGCGGGGGCTGGTGGACAGCGCCGTCGACCTCATAACCGGTGAGGGCGAGCTTGCTGCCGCCCTGGTATGGGCCGGCGCCCTGCTGGCTATCTATCTGATTGAGAACGTGCTCGGTGAGGTAAGGAGCTGGCTCGCCAACGAGATTGAAGACAGGACCACGGCGAGGATCGAAGAACAGCTTCTGCGCCGCGCCGGTTCCCTTTCCCTGGCCGCTTTCGAGCGGCCCGACCTGTACGACCAGCTGCATCGGGCACGGGAGGCCCTGGATGGCCGGCTCTACTCCACCCTGAACGCACTCTACAGGTCTCCCGCGCTTCTGGTGACGGGGTTCGGCGTGCTCATATTCCTCGCTACCGCACACCCGGTGCTTCCGCTGGTGCTCCTTGCAGGGCTCCTGCCGTTCCACTACGTGACCCTTGCGCTCTTCAGGAAGGTATGGATACTGACGCGCGCGCAGACACAGTCGGAGCGGGTGCTGACATACCTGAGCGACCTGATGACCAAGAGAGAGGCGGCGGCGGAGGTGCGCCTGTTCGGGCTAGGCGACTACCTTCGTAGCAGGCGCCGGGAGCTCTCGCACCGCCTGCGCCTGGAGCGGTACAAGCTGTCCCGGGAGCACGCCGGACGAGGCTCTCTCATGAACGTGACCGACCAGGTCGCCTACGGCGCGGTGATAGGCGGCGTGTGCCTGATGATCCTGCGGGGAAGCCTCACGGTGGGCAGCTTCGCGGCCTACCTGGCGGCGGCCGAGAGGTTTCGCCAGACCATGTCGCTGTTCGGCTTCTACCTGATGACCCTCGACTCCGACTTCAGATACCTGGCCGACCTGATCGACTACCTGGAGATCGACGACCCGGACCTTCTGGACGCTGCGCCCCAAGGCGCCGCATCCCAAGTCGGCGCAGCGGCAGCGGTACGGTCGTCTGCGACTTGGCATGACACGCCCGAGATCAGGTTCTCCGGTCTGTCGTTCGCCTACCCGGGCACCGACGTGATGGTCCTCGACGGGCTGGACCTGACCATCGCGCCCGGCGAGCGGGTTGCGCTGATTGGAAGGAACGGGGCGGGCAAGTCCACGCTGGCGCGGCTGCTCCTTGGCCTGTACCGCCCGACGTCGGGAAGCATCAGCGCCGGAGGCGTCGACCTGCGCGACATGGACCCGTCGGAGTGGCGCCGTCGCGTCGCCGCCGTCTTCCAGGACTACTTCCGCTTCGAGCTGACCGCCAAGGAGAACGTCGGGTTCGGCGACCTGCCACGCATCGAGGAGCGTCCTGCAATCGAATCGGCCGCCGTCAAGAGCGGCGCGGCCGGGTTCGTGGGGGCGCTGCCGAACGGCTACGACACCATGCTCGGCAGGTCGTTCGACGATGCCGGCCAGGACATCTCGGCGGGCCAGTGGCAGCGGCTCGCCAGCGCCCGCGCATACTTCCGCGAGGCCCCGGTGCTGGTGCTGGACGAGCCGACAGCCGCGCTGGACGCAAAGGCCGAGGTGGAGGTCTACAGGAGGTTCCGCGACATGTCCCAGGGCAAGTCGGTCTTACTGATCTCCCATCGCCTGGGCTCGGCCCGGCTCGCGGACCGCATCGTCTTCCTGGAGGGTGGCCGGATCGTCGAGCAGGGCACCCACGACGAGCTCATGGCCCTGGACGGTGCCTACGCCAGGCTCTACTCCATACAGGCCGACTGGTACCGCTGAACGACGCCGCGTCCCATCGCCCATTTGTGATACCCGGCTTCCCGCGATAGAATCCGGCCACTCAGGGAGGTGAAGCCGTGGCCCCTTCTGGACAGCCGATCAACATCCGCCTGGACGTCAAGGTCCCCATGAGGGACGGCGTCCTCCTCTCCGCCGACATCTACACGCCGCCCGGGGACGGCCCCTTTCCCGTGCTCCTCGTCAGGACAATATACGACAAGCAGCAGGAGCGCTACGTCGAGTGGACCGAGCGCTTCGTCGAGGCCGGGTACGCGTGCGTGATGCAGGACTGCCGCGGGCGCAACGACTCCGACGGCGCCTGGGAGCCGTACGTACACGAGGCGGACGACGGCCACGACACAATAGAGTGGATTGGAGCACAGCCCTGGTGCGACGGCAATGTCGGCATGTACGGTATCTCCTACGTCGGCTTCACCCAGCACCAGCCCGCCACGCGTCGCAGCAGGTACCTCAAGGCCATCGCGCCCATCGCCTCCCAGCAGGACAACTTCGGCCACCAGCGCGTCGACGGCGTGCTCCAGCAGCACGTCGCCCAGTTCTTCATCAACATGGCCGGGCGGACCAACAAGCGGTCCTCCACCGCCCTGATGAGCTGGGACGACATATACCGCCGCCTGCCGCTCGTGTCGGCGGTGGACGACATCGTCGACCTGGAGTTCTACCGCGAGGTCGTCCGCCACCATACCTTCGACGACTTCTGGAAGTCCTACTCGATGAGGGACAAGTACGGCGAGGTCGCCGTTCCCGCGTACCTGATCACCGGCTGGTACGACAACCTCGTCCACGAGACGTGCAGGCTATTCCAGGGCTGGACGTCCGGCGCCAGGACCGAGGAGGCCCGGCGGCTGACCAAGCTGCTCATCGGCCCGTGGAGCCACCGGAACATCGGCTCCGGCGAGCGCTTCGGCAGCGTCGACTTCGGCGGCAACGCCTTCGTGGACATCGTCGCCGAGCAGATCAGGTGGAACGACCGCCGCCTCAGGGGTATCGACAACGGCATCGACGACGAGCCCAGGGTCCGCGTGTTCGTCATGGGCGCGAACCGGTGGCGCACCGGCGGCACCTGGCCCCTGGAGGACGTGGAGTACCGCGACCTCTACCTGGGGTCCAAGCGCGGCGCAAACTCGATCTACGGCGACGGCAGGCTGGGCGACGAGCCGCCCGGAGACGAGCCGCCCGACCGGTTCACCTACGACCCCGACGACCCGGTACCCACCATCGGCGGCCAGTTCATGATGATGGAGATGGGAGGGCCCGCCGACCGCCGCCCCGCGCAGAGGCGGGATGACGTGCTGGTCTACGACTACGGGCCGCTGGAGGAGGACCTGGAGGTGGTGGGGCCCGTCACCCTGGCCCTCCATGTATCGTCGAGCGCGCCGGACACCGACTTCACCGGGACGCTGTCGGACGTGTACCCCGACGGCAAGGCGGTGACGCTGACCGAGGGCATCGCCCGCGCCAGGTTCAGGGAGTCCATAGAGGAGCCGGTGCTGATGGAGCCGGGCGAGGTATACGAGATAACCGTGGACATGTGGGACACCGGCAACCTCTTCAGGGCGGGCCACACGATCCGCCTGGAGGTGTCCAGCAGCAACTTCCCGCGCTACGAGCGCAACCAGAACACAGGCTCGCAGCCGGGACTCGACGCCGACATGGCCGTCGCCCACCAGACCGTCTACCACGACCGGGCCCGGCCGTCCCGCCTGACCCTTCCCGTCGTGCCGGCGGGCTGACCTCGCCCCTAGCGGTTCCGGCGGCGGCGAATGCGCCGAAGGCTTCGGGCCTTGTCCAGGCGGGCCTGCTCGCCCTTCGACCGGAAGAACCGGCGGTTTCTCAGTTCCCGCAGCACGCCGGACCGCTGCATCGACGACTGGAACCTCTTGAGGAGCTGCTCCCCGCCCTCACCCTCGCGCAGTGTGACGAACGCCAAATCTCAACCCTCCGCTAGCTGTTGCCGTCAAGTATAGCCCGAAACGCGGCCCCGGCGCCAGTGCGTGCACCATGACCGCACAGCCTAACCGGGCCAGCCGGACGCCATTCGCCGTTGGGTCCTCCGGCGGTTCTGCTACTCCAGGAACCTCAATATGGCGACGGCAGCCGTGACGATGGCTCCCATCGTAGTCATGCCCAGGAGTTGAGCCCAGACGATCCGCCATGTCAGGCGCGCCTCTAGCTGGGCCAGGTCCTCCTTCGTCGCATAGTGCTGGAGGACAAGGGCTAGCTCCTCACGTAGCTCTGACCTGGTGATTGGGTGTTCAGCGGTCATCATAGGCTCAGGATACATGAGCCTTGCGGATTGCGTCAACGGACTTAGGAGTACAGGTTTCGCTACACGATTGACAAAGACATATGAGGGTGGTATCAATCCCGCCGGTTCATGTCTTCCTGTATTCGCGCCCTGTGGTCGGCCACGTCAATCTTGCCGCTCGTGCTGGCCGCGGGTGTCCTCCTTTGGGGAGGACGTTGCCTCCTGTCCGCCCAGGCATCGGAGCCGCCTCCGGCCCCGACGCCTGACTTCTCCTTCAGGAAAGGCGACAGCCCCGCGAGCAAGCTCTACCTCTACTGGGCCGAACCCACGTCCCTGCCCGGAGGCGTATCGCCCATCACCGGCTACGATGTTCGATACAGGGAGCAGACGACGCCTGGGTCGGACTGGACGGAGCTCCTGGGTGTCACGACTACCGTCGATGGGCTGAGACTCAAGACGCCCATCACGGGCCTGGAGTCCAACACTTGGTACGAGGCCCAGGTCCGTTCCGTGAATGCGGACGGTCACAGCGGCTGGGTGCCTGAGGCACCCGTGCAGGCCAAGACGGCGCTCGCTCAGCTCACTGTGGCCTTCAGTGCGGCATCGTACAGCGTCGCCGAGGGAGCCTCCGTGGAGATTGCCGTGGACGTGAGTCCGGCGGCAGACCGGGACGACGACGTGACGGTGAACGTATCGGGAGATGGGGTGACCGTATCCGGGCTTGGGAACAACGGCACTCTGTCCATAACTCGCGGCAGCGATCAGGCCACGTTCACCGTTACGGGGGTTGAGGATGACGACTTGGACAATGCTACTGTCGACCTTCGGCTGGAGAAGTCGAGCAAGAGGATTACCCTTGGTGATCCATACACGGCATCAGTCACCGTAGTAGATGGTGCGCCCACGCCTACACCGACTCCAACGCCCACGCCAACGCCAACGCCCACACCCACTCCGACGCCTACCCCAACACCCACGCCGACACCGACCCCTACGCCTACGCCAACACCCACACCCACACCCACGCCCACGCCCACTCCGACGCCCACGCCAACGCCTACCCCGACGCCCACGCCAACGTCAACACCAACGCCCACGCCCACGCCGACCCCTACGCCCACGCCAGCGCCGCCGCCGGCTCCGACACCTGACTCCTTCAGGACGGACCCGGAAGACAGCCCCACCAGCAAGCTCTACCTCTACTGGTTCGCCCCCACGCCCCTGCCCAAAGGCGTATCGCCCATCACCGGCTACGATGTCCGGCACAGGGAGCGGACATCGCCTGAGTCGGACTGGACGGAGCACTTGGGCGTCACGACCATCGTCGATGGGCAGCGCCTCAAGGCGGCCATCACGGGCCTGGAGTCGAACACGCCGTACGAGGCCCAGGTCCGTTCCGTGAACAAGGACGGCAGCAGCGGCTGGGTGCCTGAGAAGCCCAGGCAGGCCAAGACGGTGGCAGCCCAGCTCACGGTGTCCTTCAGTGCGGTATCGTACAGCGTCGACGAGGGGTCCTCCGTGACGATCACCGTGGCCGTGAGTCCGGCGGCGGACCGCGACGATGAGGTGGAGGTCGTAGTTTCAGGTGACGGCGTGACCGTGTCGGGACTGGATGACGACGACATGCTGAAGATCCCTCGTGGCAGTGAGAGCGTCACGTTCACCGTTACCGGAACCGAGGATGTCGATTCGACCAACGCTCTGGTCGACCTTTCCCTGAACGTGAGTGGCAAGATTACGGCTGGAGAGCCGAGGACGGCCTCCGTCACCGTGGTAGACAATACGCCGACGCCAACGCCCACGCCGACGTTTACGCCGACGCCGACACCGACACCCACGCCGACACCCACCCCGACGCCTACACCTACGCCCACACCTACGCCCACACCGACACCAACGCCAACCCCAACCCCCACGCCGACTCCAACGCCGACACCCACACCCACGCCTACGCCTACGCCGACACCCACCCCGACGCCTACACACACGCCCACACCGACACCCACCCCGACGCCTACACACACACCTACGCCCACACCGACACCAACGCCAACCCCAACCCCCACGCCGACTCCAACGCCGACACCCACACCCACGCCTACGCCTACGCCGACACCCACACCGACGGCCACACCTACGCCAACGCCGACGGCCACTCCGACACCAACGCCCACACCTACACCCACGGCCACACCCACCCCGACGCCTACACCTACACCCACACCCACACCGACGCCGACACCAACGCCAACCCCAACCCCCACGCCTACGCCAACGCCAACACCCACACCCACGCCTACGCCAACGCCAACACCCACACCTACGGCCACACCTACACCCACACCGACGTCGACAGCTACGCCCACGCCCACGCCAGCGCCGCCGCCGGCTCCGACGCCTGACTCCTTCAGGACGGACCCGGAAGACAGCCCCACCAGCAAGCTCTACCTCTATTGGCACGAGCCTATGCCCCTGCCCAAAGGCGTATCGCCCATCACCGGCTACGATGTCCGGCACAGGGAGCGGACGCCTGAGTCGGACTGGACCCAACTCCTGGGTGTCACCACCATCGTCGATGGGCAGCGCCTGAAGGCGGCCATCACGGACCTGGCGTCGAACACACCGTACGAGGCCCAGGTGCGTTCCGTGAACGACGTGGGCAGCAGCGCCTGGGTGCCGGAGATGCCCGTGCAGGCCAAGACGGTGGCAGCCCAGCTCACGGTGTCTTTCGGTGCGGGATCGTACAGCGTCGACGAGGGCTCGTCGGTGATGATCACTGTGCTCGTGAGTCCGGCAGCGGACCGGAACGACGACGTGACGGTGACCGTATCGGGAGATGGGGTGACCGTATCGGGGCTCGGGGATGACGGCGCTCTGTCAATTGCCCGCGGCAGCGATCGTGCCACCTTCACCGTTACGGGAGTCGAGGATGCCGACACGGACGATGCCCGTGTCGACCTTTCCCTGAACGTGAGCGGCAAGATTACGGCTGGAGACCCGAGCACGGCCTCCGTCACCGTCGTAGACAATACACCCACACCCACACCTACGGCCACTCCTACACCCACACCTACGGCCACTCCTACACCCACGCCTACACCGACGCCAACGCCAACTCATACGCCGACGCCAACGCCAACCCATACGCCGACGCCAACGCCAACCCATACGCCGACGCCAACGCCAACCCATACGCCGACGCCAACGCCAACCCATACGCCGACGCCAACGCCAACCCATACGCCGACGCCAACGCCAACCCATACGCCGACGCCAACGCCAACCCATACGCCAACGCCAACGCCAACCCATACGCCGACGCCGACGCCAACCCATACGCCGACGCCGACGCCAACCCATACGCCGACGCCGACGCCAACCCATACGCCGACGCCAACGCCAACCCATACGCCGACGCTGACACCGACGCCGACGCCGACGCCTACGCCTACACCCACGCCTACGCCGACGGCCACACCGACAACGACACCGACGCCCACGGCCATCCCGACACCCACACCCACGCCTACGCCGACTCCAACGGCCACGCCGCCACCGACGCCCACCTCGCCACCAGCGCCAATCGAGGGCGGGGGCGAGATCGCGTTCCATGACGGTAGGGGGAGTGGCGCCGGGACCGTGCCCCTGAACGAGCCGATCGCGTTCTACCTCCACGAGCCCGCCCTGAGCACGCCAAGATCCGGCACGGCAACCTGGACGTCCATCCCCGCCGCGGTGCCCGCGAATGAGCCTTGGAGCCTGGCGACAGGCGGTCCGCACCCATCCGTATTCGCCCTCGATACCGGCGCATTCGACAGGAACACCCCGTCAAACACGCCCCTGGCACTAACCCCGCCGACGGCACATGTGGACGGGGTCCCACAGCTGGTCGGCAATATGTCCCAGGGAGACGGCAGCATCGCCTTGGTCTACGCCGTCGACGCGGGCAGTACGCTGGTGGTCGGATTCTCGTTCGACGTGGTGGACACGTACACGGCGGAGAGCCGTCGTGTGAAGGTGACCAGCACGTCCGATGGAGGTGGCGAGTGGATCGCCTTCTCCGAGGTGGCGGGCACGGATGGCGCTGCGCCCCACGCTACTTCCGGCATATTTCGCGGCGGCGTCACGCCGAGCACGGATCTGGCCGCCTCCGCCCCTGGGGACGACAGGGTGTGGGTGAGGGGAGGAGACGAGTTGACGGTCGCCTATTACGGAGATGGTGGGGCCAGGCTGTACTCCGATACGATCACCGTCGGCGTGCGACTCCCGACGGCCACACCCACACCCACGCCAACGCCGACTCCGACACCCACGCCCAGTGGCGACATCGCGTTCCACGGCGGTAGGGGGACTGTGCCCCTGAACGAGCCGGTCGAGTTTTATCTCCGCGAGCCCGCCCTGAGCCCGTTGAGGTCCGGCACGGCAACCTGGACGGCCATCCCCGCCGCGGTGCCCGCGAATACGCCCTGGAGCCTGGTCACAGGCGATCCGCACCCGTCCGTATTCGACTCCGATGCAGGCGTATTCGACAGGGACACTCCGTCGAACACGCCCCTGTCACTGACCTCCCCGCCGACGGCACATGTGGGCGGGACCCCACATCTGGTTGGTAATCTGTCCCAGGGAGACGGCAGCATCGCCTTGCTCAACGATGTCGACGCGGGTAGCACGCTGGTGGTCGAATTCTCCTTCGACGTCTTGGACGCGTACACGGCGGAGAGCCGTCGTGTGAAGGTGACCAGCACGTCCGATGCGGATGGCGAGTGGATCGCCGTCTCCGAGGTGGCGCGCACGGACAGCGCTCTGCCTGATCCATCTTCCGGCATATTCCGGGGCAGCGTTACGCCGAGCACGGATCCGGATTCCGCCTCCCCTGGAGACGACGCGGTGTGGGTGAAGGGAGGCGACGAGTTGACGGTCGCCTATTACGGAGATGGTGGAGCCAGGCTGTACTCCGACACGATCATCGTCGGGAGGCGCAAGCCCACACCCACGCCCACGCCCACACCGACACCCACACCTACGCCAACACCGACACCCACACCTACGCCAACACCGACACCCACACCTACGTCCACGCCGACGCCGGACAGTACGACCACGCCAACGCCGACTCCGACGGGCACAGCCACCTCTACGCCTACGAGCATTCCCACTCAGGCGCCTGTCCCACCCATCGTGATCATCTTGCCCACGCCTACGTTTACGCCCAAGCCCACACCGTCACCGACCGGTACGCCCACGCCAACAGCAACTCCGACGCCGACTCCCACGCCTACGCCGACCAGTACGCCAACGGCAACGCCGGCGAGCACGCCCACGCCGACTCCCACGCCTACGCCGACCAGTACGCCAACGGCAACGCCGACGAGCACGCCCACGCCGACACCGACAGCCACGTTTACGCCGACGCCGACGAGCACGCCTACACCGACACCAACGAGCACGCCCATACCGACGCCCACGAGCACGCCGACTCCCACGCCTACGCCGACCAGTACGCCAACGGCAACGCCGACGAGCACGCCCGCGCCGACACCAACGCCCACGCCGACGCCGACGAGCACGCCCACGCCGACGCCGACGAGCACACCCACGTCGACGCCGACAAGCACACCCACGTCGACACCAACGCCCACGCCCACGCCAACCAGTACGCCCGCTCCCCAACTGGTTTCGGTGGCAGCGCCTGCCGTCTCTCCGATGCCGTTACTGGCTGCGCCTATCGTCGATACGGGTAGGGAATCGAACGGTGGCGAAGGAGCATGGCACGAGAGCTGGACGCTTGCTTTGGGCGCGTTCGTGGCAGCCTCCCTCGCCGTGTCGCTCCTGGGCCGCCGCCAAGAAGAATCGACGATATAGCTTGCCCTCTTCGCCCGGTACCCCTACAATGGATAGTCAACCGGGGTGTGGCGCAGTCGGAAGCGCGCGTCGTTCGGGACGACGAGGTCGCTGGTTCAAGTCCAGTCACCCCGACCACCACTTGACGACCGACCCTGATTGTCGAGGTGCGGCCCGGCGTGACAGGACGAATCGAGCTTGGGGCGATATTCCCCCAGACCGAGATAGGCTCCGATCCCGTGGCGGTGAGGGACTACGCCCAGGCCGCCGAGTCCCTTGGATATGACTACATCCTCGCGTTCGACCACGTATTGGGCGCGAATCCCGCGAGCCGCCCCGGCTGGCGCGGCGTCTACAGCCACGAGGACGCGTTTCACGAGCCCTTCGTCCTCTTCGGTTACCTGGCTGCGGCGACCGAGCGCATCGGCCTGGCGACTGGCATCATAATACTCCCGCAGAGACAGGCCGTGCTGGTCGCGAAGCAGGCTGCCGAGGTCGACGTACTGAGCGGCGGGCGGCTGAGGCTCGGAATCGGCATCGGCTGGAACGAGGTCGAGTACGAGGCGCTCGGCGAGGACTTCGGTAACCGCGGCAGGCGCTCCGAGGAGCAGATCGAGCTCATGCGCGCCCTGTGGACCAGCGAGCTAGTCACCTTTGATGGGCGGTGGCACAGGGTCACGGATGCCGGCATAAACCCCATGCCGGTGCAGCGTCCAATCCCCATCTGGTTCGGCGGCAGCGACGACCGGGTGCTCCGCAGGATAGCCCGGATGGGCGACGGCTGGATATCCAACCTCCGCCAGCCCGACGACACGGCGCGGCGAATAGTCGACACCCTGCGCGGGTACGTGGCCGACGCCGGCAGGTCTGCCGACGAGATCGGCGTCGAGGGCTGGACGTCGATGCGCGGCGGCGACCCGGCTGAGTCCGTCCGGGCGTGGGCCGAGGCCGGCGCAACCCACGTCTCCGTGAACACCATGAGGGCCGGCCTCGGCTCGCCCCAGGACCACGTCGACGCCATCCGCAGATTCATGGACGCGGCCGGAGCCGTACGGGATTCCTAATGGGCCTGAGGCGGACGCCGCTATACGACCTTCACGTATCCCTCGGCGGGCGCATGGTGCCCTTCGCCGGGTGGGACATGCCCGTGCAGTACTCCGGCATCCTGGACGAGGCCCGCGCCGTCAGGTCCGGGGCCGGTGTGTTCGACGTCTCCCACATGGGCCGGATGATAATACGCGGCCCCGATGCCGCCGCTCTCCTTAACAGGGTGCTTAGCCCGGACGTCCCCAATCTGAGGATAAGAAGGGCAAGGTACGGCCTCATCTGCAACGAGGAGGGGGGCATCATTGACGACGCAATCGTCTACCGTCTCGGCAGAGAGCGGTACATGCTCGTCCCCAATGCCTCCAACGCCGACGCAGTCGCCGAATGGGTCGAACGGTGGCGCAGGCCGACTGACGGCGTCGAAGTCGAGACGGTCACCGCCGACCTCGCGATGATCGCCCACCAGGGCCCCGCGGCCCAGATGATGCTGCTGACCCTGACCGACTACGACGTCTCGGCTCTCAGGCTCTTCCGCACGGTCGAGACCGAGGTCGCGGGCGCCAGCGCCATCGTGGCCCGCACCGGCTACACCGGCGAGGACGGGTTCGAGATCATGGTCCCGTCCTCCGATGCTCCCGGGGTTTGGCAGGCCCTGTGCGACGCCGGGGCCGTTCCCTGCGGACTCGGTTCCAGGGACGTGCTGCGGCTCGAGGCCGGGCTTCCCCTTCACGGCAACGACATCGACGTTGGCGTCAACCCCTTCGAGGCCGGGCTGGACAGGTTCGTCCATCTCGACCGCGAGGAGTACGTGGCCAGGGACGCCTTGGTGCGCATCCGCGACGAGGGCCCGGCCCGCAGGCTCATCGGGTTCAAGATGGTGGGTCGGGGAATCGCCAGGCACGGCCACGACCTCTACTCGGGGGGCGAGCGTGCAGGCCGCGTTACCAGCGGAAGCTACTCCCCCACGCTTGACATGGCTATAGGCATGGGCTATGTTCGGGAGGAATTTTCGGGCCTTGGGACGCCCCTGCAGGTGGACATCCGCGGCCGCATGGTGGATGCCGAGGTGGAGCTGCTCCCCTTCTACGCCGAGCGGCAGGTTCCCATACTGGCGCCCATTGGCTGACCCGATACTGTCGAATCGTGGCGGGGCCGGGTCCTCGCCCGCATGGAGTACGAACGCATGACGAGCCCTGCCGACCGAAGCTACATCAAGGATCACGACTGGGTACAGGTTGGAGCCGATGGCATAGCCATATTCGGCATCACCGACTACGCCCAGGACAGCCTCGGCGACGTCGTATTCGTCGAGCTTCCCGAGCCGGGCTCAGAGGTGTCCCAGTCCGAGGCATTCGGAGAGGTCGAGTCCGTCAAGGCCGTGTCCGACCTGATCGCGCCCGTCAGCGGCACCGTGGCCGAGCGCAACGAGGCCGTGGTTGACGCCCCGGAGCTGGTCAACGACTCGCCATACGACGAGGGGTGGCTTCTCAAGGTCGAGATGACCGACCCCGAAGAGATGGACGACCTCATGTCCGCGGAGGAGTACGACTCGTTCCTCGCGTCCGAGTCCTAGCAACCTCCTCCGATGGACGCCAACGCCTTCACCTCCCCATACACACCCAACACCGACGAAGACCGGCGGCGGATGCTGGACGCCATCGGCGTCGACTCCGTCGACGAGCTGTTCTTGGACATACCGCCTGAGAACCGCAGCCCGGGCCTCGACCTGCCGCCGCCCGCCTCCGAGTTGGAGCTGCGCCGGGAGATCGAGGCCATGGCCGGGATGAACCTCACCCCCGGCAGCTACTCCTGCTTCCTCGGCGGCGGGTCGTACCGCCATTTCGTGCCCGCCATCGTTCGCCAGGTAGCGGGCCGCAGCGAGTTCATGACCTCGTACACCCCGTACCAGCCTGAGGTCGCACAGGGCACCCTCCAGGCCCACTACGAGTTCCAGTCCATGGTCTGCCAGCTCACGGGCATGGAGGTCGCGAACGCCGGCATGTACGACGGCTCGACTTCCCTGGCCGAGGCCGTCCTCATGGCGACCAGGGTAACGAAGCGAGACCGCGTCGCCATCCTCGACACGGTATCGCCGAACCTGCGGAGCGTCATCGAGACATACGTCGAGGCGCCAGGACTTGAGATAGACGTGGTGAGCCCCGGGGATGCGTTGCCGGACGACGCAGCCTGCCTCGTAGTCCAGCAGCCGAGCTTCTTCGGCTACCTCGAGGACATGACCGCCCTGTCCGAGGCCGCCCACTTGAAGGGCGCACTGCTGGTCGTGACCTGCGACCCACTCTCCCTGGCGATGTTCAGGCCGCCCTCCGAGTTCGACGCCGACATCGTGGTGGCGGAAGGTCAGGCCCTCGGGGTTGCCCCCACCTACGGCGGCCCGTACGTCGGCTTCTTCGCCTGCAAGCAGAAGTACATGCGCCAGATGCCGGGCCGCATCGTCGGCAGGACGCGGGACACCAGGGGCCGGACCGGCTACGTCCTCACCATGCAGACCCGCGAGCAGCACATCAGGCGGGAGACCGCGACCTCCAACATATGCACGTCCGTCGGGCTGATCGCCCTCATGTCCACCGTGTACATGGCCGCCCAGGGCAGGCGGGGACTCAGGCACGTCGCCGAGCTCTGCTACCACAAGGCCCACTACGCCGCGTCACTCATCGCGGACATCCCGGGCTACTCCATCCCGCTGGAGGGCACCTTCTTCCGCGAGTTCGTGGTCGAGTGCCCCAGGCCGCCCTCGGAGATCAACGAGCGGCTGATCGAGCACGGCATCATCGGAGGCCTGGACGTGAGCGATCAGATACCCAACGGCATGTTGCTCTGCTGCACCGAGGTCAACTCCCGCGACGAGATAGAGGGTCTGGCGAAGGCCCTCGCGGAGGTCGGAGGCGCTCATGGGTAGCGAGATCCTCGACGACGGTCGCCGCAGGCTCCTCATGGACCGCAGCGTGCCGGGCCGCGTCGGTACGACCATGCCACCCCTCGACGTGCCCGTCCAGGAGCTGCCGCCCGGCGACGTGCTTCGCGGCGACCTCGACATGCCCGAGGTGAGCGAGGGAGAGGTCGTCCGCTACTTCTCCCAGATCAGCCAGTTCAACTTCTCCATCGACCACAACTTCTACCCCCTCGGCAGTTGTACGATGAAGTACAACCCCAAGCTGAACGACGAGATGGCCGGGCTGCCCGGCATGGCCGAGATCCACCCCCACCAGCCGCCCGCGACCGTGCAGGGCGCGTTGAAGCTGATGTACGAGCTCCAGGGCCTCCTCGCCGAGATCACCGGCATGGCGGGCACGAGCCTCACACCCATGGCGGGAGCGGAGGGCGAGCTGACCGGCATGCTCATGATCAGGGCTTACCATCTCGCGCGGGGCGACACGCAGCGCACCGCCGTCCTGATCCCGGACAGTGCCCACGGCACCAACCCCGCGTCGGCTGCCATGGCCGGCTACGACGTGGTCACCATCCCGACCGATGCCAACGGGAACACCGACCTCGACGCCCTCAGGGCCGCCGCGGGAGACGACATCGCCGGGCTCATGCTCACCCAGCCCAGCACCCTCGGCCTATTCGACACCCATATCGCCGAGGTGATACGCATTGTCCAGGACGCGGGCGGGCTACTCTACGGCGACGGCGCGAACCTCAACGCGCTCCTCGGCCGGGTCAAGCCGGGAGACCTGGGCTTCGACGTCGTCCACTCCAACCTGCACAAGACCTTCACCCAGCCCCACGGCGGCGGCGGCCCCGGCGCTGGCGCGGTCATGGTCAACGAGCGGCTCGTTCCCTTCCTGCCGACCCCCGTGGTCGAGCGCAGGATTGACGAGGACGGGAGCGAGAGCTACGAGCTTGCGTCTCCGCCCCAGACCATCGGCAAGATGGGCGCGTTCCAGGGCAACTTCGGCGCGCTGGTGCGGGCCTACTCCTACATCAGGACCCTGGGTAAGGAGGGCGTCGCTGCCATCAGCGAGGACGCCGTGATCAACGCGAACTACGTGCTCAGCCGGCTCAGGGACTGCTACGATCTGCCATACGACCGCACCTGCATGCACGAGGTCGTCTTCTCGGCCCGCAGCCTCAAGAGGGAGCACGGCGTGTCGGCCTTGGACGTGGCCAAGCGCCTCATCGACTACGGCATCCACCCGCCCACCATGTACTTCCCACTCGTCGTCGAAGAGGCATTGATGATCGAGCCCACCGAGACCGAGTCGAAGGAGACCCTCGACCACTTCATCGAGGTCATGCGCACCATAGCGGGGGAGGCGAAGGACGATCCCGCGCTGCTCCATGATGCCCCTCACGACATGCCCAACACGCGCCTCGACGAGGCCGGAGCCGCCCGCCGTCCCGATCTCCGCTGGCGCCCCTCGGAGTAGCCGCCTACGCCCGCCAAAGATCGTATGGACGTGACCGCCCCGGGCAAGCCGAACTGGAAAAACCGCACCCTCTGGACCGGCGACAACCTCCACGTCATGCGGGGCATGAACTCCGCCAGCGTCGATCTCATCTACCTCGACCCGCCCTTCAACTCCAACAGGACCTACAGCGCTCCCATCGATTCCCCGGCCGCGGGCGCATCGTTCGAGGACACCTGGACTTCGTCCGACATCGACCCCACTTGGTACAGCGAGATCACTGACCGCGAGCCCACGCTCAGTGTCGTGATCGACGCGGTCGGCCAGGCGCACGGGGAGTCCATGAAGTCGTACCTCGTGATGATGGCCGTCAGGCTGCTGGAGATGCTGAGGCTGCTGCGCGACACCGGCAGCATCTACCTCCACTGCGACCCCACCGCGAGCCACTACCTGAAGATCGTGATGGACTGCGTGTTTGGGAAGGACCAGTTCCGCAACGAGATTGTCTGGCACTACGGCAAGATGTCCAACCCCGCCAGGAGCTTCCCCCGCAACCACGACACCATCCTGCGCTACACCAGGACCGACGACTTCGTCTTCCGCACGGTGAAGGGCGCGGAGTCCGAGTACCGGACGCGTTTTGCAAAATACCTCACCGGGAACAGGGTGCTGTACGGCTCCGTGAAGGAGTCGAGGGACAAGCTCATCCTGCGCAGGGTGGAGCGGCTCGCCAGGGAGCTTGGCCGCGACCTTCGAGACGACGACGTGCTGTTCGATTTCGACCACGAGTTCAAGGTACAGTCGGATGTGGTGTACGTCCCCATTATCAAGGGCAACTCCTCCGAGCGGATGGGGTACCCTACCCAGAAGCCGCTGGCGCTGCTGGACAAGATCATCGAGTCGTCCACCAACGAGGGCGACGTGGTCCTCGACCCGTTCTGCGGGTGCGCCACGGCCTGCATCGCCGCCGAGCGCCTCGGCAGGCAGTGGGCAGGCATCGACGTATCGCCCCTAGCCGCCAGGCTGGCCGAACGCCGCTTCAACGACTCCTTCGGCCCCGAGCGCCGCGTCGAGCACAGAAACGACATCCCAAATAGGACCGACCGTGAATACCACGCCGTAGGACCGACCTTGAGTACCACGTCGTAGGACCACCTTGAATACCACGTCGTAGGGGCGGGTTTGAAACCCGCCCTCCCCGGTCACAATCACAGCAAATTGCCGTAAGGAGGCAGACATGACCGCAGTAGACGACATACTGGCCCGGATGAGGGATCAGCGCAAATCCGTACAGGACCGGCTCCAGGCCGTCACCGAGGAGCAGATGCTCGCGCCCACCACCTACGGGGAGCGCTCGGTCGACGTGCGCTTCATGTTCTACAGGTTCATCGCCCACGAGGTGGAGCACACCGTCCAGCTCGCCAAGACCCTGCACATGCTCGGCGCAGCCCAGGGCGAGGCCCAGCTCATCCTCAAGAGCCTCCAGGCCGCCAGGGGCGAGCTCGAGGGCATGATGGTCGGCCTGTCGGACGAGGACCTCGACCGCGAACCCGCCGAGGGCGAGTGGTCCGCTCGCCAGGTTATAGACCACATCCTCCAGGTCGAGGAGGTATACACCCGCCGCATAGAGCAGGGCATCGAGTCAGTCGCCTAGCGCTTGATTGCCGCGCTAACGCCCGCTCGTAGCCGGGGAGGGCGGGTTTGAAACCCGCCCCTACGAGTGGGCTGCTCCTGCCTGGGTCTTGACTATGCAGGCCCAAGCCACTAGCGTTTGCCTGGCTCACCAAGGAGTTCGCCCATGCGCTCGTTCGACTTCCCGCCAGCAACCCGCCCGGTCGCCATGGGCGCCAACGGCATGGTCTCCTCGGCTCACCCGCTCGCCTCCCTTGCCGGGCTGCGGGTGTTGCAGCGCGGCGGCAACGCCTTCGACGCCGTGGTGGCGACCGCCTCGACCCTCAACGTGGTCGAGCCCTACATGTCGGGCGTCGGGGGGATCGGCGTGGCGCTGGCCCACGTTGCCCGCGAGGGCAGGGTGCGGGCCATCGACTTCTCCGGCAGGGCGCCACTCGCCGCCGAGCCCGAGCGCTTCGAGGAGGAGACGAAGGACGACGGCATCCTGGCCGCCATGGTGCCGGGGAATCTGGCCGGATGGCTCACGATGCACGAGGCGTACGGCTCCCTGGACCGCGAGCCCCTATTCGACCAGGCCATCGACTACGCCGAGAACGGCTTCCCCGTCACCTACTTCAACAGCGAGGTATTCGCGCTGTCGGCGGACATGCTACGCAGGTTCCCGTCCGCGGACATCATCCTCGGCGGCGACGACCGCCCGCCGGGGCCGGGCGACCGATTGACCATGCCCCAGCTTGCCGGGTCCCTCCGCACCATCGCGAAGGAGGGCCTGCCCGCCTTCTACGGCGGCGACCTGGGCAGGCGCATCGTGCGGGGCAACCGCGAGCTGGGCGGCATCTACTCCGACGAGGATCTGGCGACCTACTCCGCCCAGTGGCGCGACCCCATCGCCGTCGACTACAAGGGCTACCGGGTCTACACGACGCCGCCGAACTGCAGCTCGTTCCAGGTGCTCCAGACCCTCAAGACGCTGGAGGGCTTCGGCCCCGACGAGCGCCGCTTCCAGGACGCCCGCTCCATGCACCTGTTCATCGAGTCGGCCAAGCTCGCCATCGCCGACCGCGTCACCTGGGCCGGCGACCCGGACTACGTGACCGCGCCCCTCGCGGGCCTGCTCTCCGACGGCTACGCCGCCCGGCAGCGGGGCCGCATCGACCCCGGCGTCGCCGCCATCGTCCCCGGCGAGCGGTACGCGACCGACAGGCCCATCGGCGCTCTGACCCCGGGCAGCCCCCACGAGTTCGACGGCGGGATGACGACCCACTTCGCCGTCGCGGACAGGGACGGCAACGTCGTGTCGGTCACCCAGACCCTGGGCGGCGGCTTCGGCTCCGGCGCTGCCGTCGGCGGCACGGGCATATTCCTGAACAACATGGCCAGCTACTTCGAGCTGGAGGAGGGCAGCCCGAACCGCATCGGCCCGGGCAAGCGCGTCGATTTCGTCGTCGCGCCCACCCAGACCTTCCGCGACGGCAGGTTCTTCCTGAGCATGGGCACGCCGGGTAGCTGGGGCATACTCCAGACGACGCCGCAGTTCCTCACCAACGTCCTCGACCACGGCATGAACGTGCAGCAGGCCATCGACTCGCCCCGCTTCAGGGTCTCGACCGGGCGCAACGTCGACGTGGAGGAGCGTTTCCCGCTGCACGTGCGGGCCGCCCTCGAAGCCAGGGGCCACGACGTCAACGTCCTTCCCGCGTGGTCGAGGACCGTCGGCGGGGCGCACGCGATCCAGGTCAACCAGCACGCGGGCACCTTCGAGGGCGCAGCCGACCCCAGGCGGGACGGCTACGCGCTCGGGTACTAGACAGGGGGCCGCCACCATGAACCGCGTAGTCATATTCGTATTCGACGGCCTGCAGATGTCCCAGGTCGCGCCCGGCCTGATGCCGAACCTGTCGGCGTTCGCGGACGGCGGCGTGCGCTTCATGGACCACCACCCCGTGTTCCCGACGGTGACCCGGGTCAACGCCGCCAGCATCACCACCGGGTGCTACCCCGGCCGGCACGGACTCGCCGGCAACGAGTTCCTCGACCGCCGGTTCGACCCGGCGCGCGTCCTGCCCGCCCTGCGCGACGAGCTGCTGGAGATGTACCGGGCCACCGGCAGGCTGCTCCTCGCGCCCAACCTCGCCGCCACCCTGGGCGCTCACGGCGAGCAGTACGTCTCAGTCGTGACCGGCTCCAGCGGTAACGGCTTCATCCACAACCCCCACGCGGCACAGGTCGGCGGCGCGGCCATACACCCCGAGTTTTGCGAGCCGGACGGCCTGCACGACTACGTCGTCGACAGGTTCGGCAGGTGGCCCGGCTCCGTCCCCCTTCCTGCCGAGCCGCGAATCGCCCGGGGCGTGGACGTGTTCCAGGGCGTCCTGGAAGAGATGGACCCGGCCGTCGCCCTGTTCTGGAGCCTGGAGCCCGACACGAGCCACCACGAGTACGGCGTCGGCTCGGACAAGGCCAACCGGGGCCTGGCCGCCGCCGACCGCCAGTTCGGCCGCCTCGTCGAGTGGCTCGACCGCACCGGGCGGCTGGCGCGAACCGACGTGCTCGTCGGCTCGGACCACGGCTACGCCACCGTGACCGAGGCCGTGCACGTGGCGGGGCTGGTCGAGGCCGCCGGATTCCCGCCCACTGGCGAGCCGGGCGGCGTCATGGTCGCATCCAACGGCGGCTCCGTCCTCTTCTACGTCGCGGGCCACGACCGGGAGACGGCGGACCGGCTGGCGGCCTGGCTGATGGCCCAGCCCTGGTGCGGCCCCATCGTGGCCTCGGAGGCGTCCGGCTCCCCTGAGGGCACGCTGCCCGCGAGCCTCGTCGGCGTCGAGGGCGAGCGCGCGCCCGACCTGGCCATGTCCTTCGCGTGGGACTCGGAGCCGAACGCCGGCGGATACCCCGGCCGTATCTTCAGCACGTCCAAGATGCCCGGCCAGGGCAACCACGGCTCCATGAGCCACCATGAGCAGCGGTGCGCCTTCATCGCCCGCGGGCCCGCCTTCAAGTCCGGCGTACGGGTCGACACCCCCTCCGGCAACGTGGACATCATGCCCACCGTCCTGCGGCTCCTGGGCATCGACCCCCTGGCGCCGGTGGACGGGCGCGTGCTGGAGGAGGGCCTCGACGGAGGCCCCGACTCCACGCCCCATTCGACCGAGACCCACCGCGCCGAGCGCGGCCAGTACCGCCAGCAGATCACCATATCCACCGTAGGCTCCACCCCCTACATAGACGAAGGACGCGGCCATGTGTCCCTTCCCCCTCAGGGGGAAGGTTAGGATGGGGGTTCTCCTCCCAAGGCTCGTCATCCTCGGCGCGCCCCTTGCCCTCGGCCTCGTCGAGGTATTCCACTTCGAGTCCCTGCCCTTCGACGAGGACGGCGAGCTTGGCCCCTTCACCCGCTACCGCACCATCGCCCCCGTCGCCGAGCAGTGGCTCATCGTCCACCTGCTCCAGGCGCCCCTGATCGCCCTCGTCGGCCTTGCCGTGTACCTGATGGTGCGCGGCCTCGACGGCGTGCCCGCAGTCGTGGCCCGCGTCTGCATGGCGCTCTTCGTCGTCGCCTACACGGTGCTGGACGCGGTGGACGGGATCGCCGTCGGCGTGCTCGTCGCCAACGCGCGAGACCTGTCGCCGGCCCAGCTTGCCCCGGTGGAGCAGGCGATAGAGGACCTGTGGAACCACCCCGTCGTCGGCAACTTCTCCGTCGTCTCGTTCACCGGCGCGGGCGCGTGGGTCGTGGGAGTCCTGGCCGCCGCCGTGTCGCTGCGGAGGTCGGGCGCGCCGCGCGGCCCCGTGGCCCTCATGGTGCTGGCCGCCTTCATATTCGGCATGAGCCACGCCAACCCCACCGGCCCCATAGGCATGGCGTGCCTGCTGGCGGCGTTCGTATGGCTGGAGTTCTTCCCCCAGTCGTCCCTGGCGCCGGACGCGTACGAGCCCGCCCCTCCCGCCGCCCCCGAACAGCCGGAGACTGTGGAGGCTGAGGATCCACGCCCAGGGGACAGACCCGCCAGGCGCAGGCGCCGACGCCACAGGCGCAGGTAGGGCCTACATACCGTCATTCCCGCGAAGGCGGGAATCCATCCCAGGCATGGTTGTGCTGGCGAACGGGGGAGGGCGGGTTTCAAACCCGCCCCTACGAGGGGGGTGAGCGGCCGGAGGGCCTTCCGGTCACCAGGGCCCTGGCGTTTCCCCTCTGGCGGCGCTGCTTCCGGGTCATGCGTCTCCGGGGAGGGGTTTCTTCTTCGGATTCGAAGGTCTGGTAGGGGACGTTGCCGTAGCCCGCGATCCGGTCGGGGGAGATGTGGAAGGCTTCGTCTCCGTCCTCGTCGACGATGAAGGGGCCCAGCTCGTCGAAGGCGTAGACTGAGCCGGTGATCTGGTCGCGGGCGAACTTGAAGCTGGTTATGTGGCGGGGGAGGTAGCCGGCGTTCATGATTTCTTCGATGGAGATTGGGGGGAAGTTGTTGTTAGTTGTTAGTTTTTGGTTTTTAGTTTTGAGTTGGGGAGGTTCGGCGGAGCGCTGTGCTTCGGCGGGCCCTTCGACTGCGCTCAGGACAGGCTCAGGGCGAGAGGACTTGGTGGGCTCGTCAACGGTATTGGGTGCGGGAACGACGGTTGAGTCGGGCTCGGTGCTGAGCGGGCGGACACGTGGGTCCGCCCCTACGTCGGGGGTGTTGTCGTTGGTTGCGGTGGGCGTGGGGTTGAGCTCGTCGTGGGTTATGTGGGCGGCCAGCTCGGTGGCGGCTTCGAGGCGGTGGCAGGGCTTGAAGGCGGTGAGGGTGCCGTGCATTACGCCGGTCATGAAGTCGACGATGGCGCGGCCGTCGCCGGTCTCCTCTCGGACTAGCTGTGCGAGCCTGCGCCGGAAGGGGCTGGACCGGCGGGGTGCGTCGTTGGCGGGAGTCTCCTGGTTCATGGGGGAGGTGGTGCCCACGGGGGAGCGCATGCCGCGGTAGGAGTCGCGGAGGTGGGCTGGGGCGTACTTGACCAGGTACTCGGCGACGAGTCCTGGGGCGATCTTGTCGAGTCGCCTGGCGGCGGCGGCGCGGTGGTGGTCCCGGAAGCCGGCGATGGTTCCCTCGGCGACGCCGAGGTAGAACTCGACGATGCGGCGGCCGTCGTCGGTGGCCTCGCGGACGATCTGCGCCATGGTGGGCGGGCTGTTCTGTATTGTTGCGTACTGGTTCATATGTTCCAGTATAGCACAGGTGTGCTCGGTGTCAAGGGGGGGAGTTTTCACCGCAGAGGGCGCGGAGAGCGCAGAGATGGGGAGTTATGGGGAGGAGAGGAGGGAAGAGGGGGAGTTTTCACCACAGAGGACACTGAGGGCACAGAGGGGAAGAGGGATTATGGGGAGGAGAGGAGAAGGGGAGTGTCTGAATCAGGATTGTCAGGATTAGGGGATTCTCAGGATTCAAGAATATTGATTTGCTGATACTCTGTGGGCGGGGTGGGCTCGAGGCGGTGCGCGATGGGGTTGACCTTGAAGCCTAGGGTCTCCAGGGTGGTGTAGCCGACCAGGGGGCGCTCGCCGTTTCCGCCTGCCGCGACCAGCACGGGCCTGCGGACCCCGTCTATCTGGCTTAGGTCGTCTTGACACTGCTCTCCTGCTCATGATAGGGTCGCACTAGGGACTGTAGGCAGCAGGCCCTGGTTGACTTGGAGCGCGGAATGATTACTGGCGAACATCCAACCCATGGGCGACGCGTCGGCCCAGCCAGTGACTCGTCGATAGCCAAGGAGCCGGACGATCTTGTCGAGGCCCTTCTGGACCTCCATGGAATCAAGCAAGAGGCGCAGGAAGAAGGAGATGAAGGACCCACTGAGGAGACGATAAAATGCGCCGAGGGCGTATTGAGATCGCTCTACAACAGGATACGGCAGCCATATGGCGTGTATGGAATGACCGATGGAGACATCGCGATCGATGTGTCCAGTCCTCCAGGCACAAAGCTCATAGTGGTCTGCGACGCTGATGGTAGTGCCAGGTGTCTGGAATATGTCAATGACGAATTCCAGAGCCACACATACGACGACCCAAAAGAGATACCTGATCGGGTATTCATGGACGCACTGCACCGGGTCCAGACCGCTCCGGTGAACACATAGCTCAAATCGAATGGACAAAATCTCGCTCTGTATAGCACCTTGCGAAGAGATGGGCCGGCGAATAAACTCAAGTAAAACACTGAAGCAGGTTCGAAGAGGCAATGCTCCGGCCAGGCTGTTCTTGCAAGAATGCATATATGTGTCAGTAGACAGGCTTATCCCAAATAAGGTGATTTGTGCATCAAGGATCGCCCTGGAATACTACGAGTCTCACGGCCGCAATTTCTATGGCTGGGCAGCGATTGACCAAGCCACTATCAAGACACTTGGATATGGTCTGAGAGCTTCGCCGCAATGCGATAATAAATTCCATGCGGACATCATTCTTCCGCCCACAGCACAGGGCAAAAAGGCTATGGAGAAGCACGCAACTATACTCGCAGCAAAGTGCAAGTGGCGGGACAAAGAAGTTACTTAGGTTACTAATATCGCCATAGACAAGCTCGAGGCGGACTTGATCGCATAGCTTACCCTGGCAGTGGGATGGCGGCGTGCTCTGTGGCTGGGGTGGGGTCCAGGCGGTGTGCGATGGGGTTGACCTTGAAGCCGAGGGTCTCCAGGGTGGTGTAGCCGACCAGGGGGCGCTCGGCGTTCCCGCCTGCGGCGACCAGCACGGGCCTGCGGACCCCGGCTATCTCCACGTCGGCCAGGGCGAGCTGGCGGCGTATCGTCCTGCCGTCGCCGATCTCGATCTCGGCCTCGTAGGCCGCCTCCAGCCCCAGCTCGTCGAACAGCACGCGCGGCACCTTCGTAAAGGTCGCCGCAGTGTCCGCCAGCGCGGATACGACCACCGAGCCGGAATTTCCATGGATGCTTATGTCGACGTGTGTCTGTCCCATTAGGGATTGGCTCATCTCAGCCCGTGAAGACTGGCCTGAGTCCCAGCGCCACACTCTTGGCACGCACCTCTTCCCTGGCGGCAGGTACCTGCAGGTGATGCTGGAGCCTCTGATCTGCCAGCCAGAAGATGGCGGCCGAGGACAGCATCATCGTAGCCTGGATTACCAGTCCTATCGCAAGCAACACCCATGCTATCCAGTGGAAAGCCATTCCTATCTCCGGCAGTCCCAGCAGGGGTACGATTTGTCCCGTCGCCGCCAGGGTGAGCCCGTACACCGAAGCTACCATCGCAAGCACGAAGATCAGCGCAAACAAAACAGCACCGCGTGATGGACTCTCCGCAGCTTCCTCAGGGTCCAACCCCATCTGTCTGATCAGCCTGGAAGCTTTGTCACTGAGCTTGTCGAGCAGCCTCGTCGTCGTAAAGACGATGACGAACCGAGCCACGATGCTGCAGCCGTACGCCACGATGACAACCTCCGTCCAGTTGCTCGGCGGGTGACCCTGCAGACCAATGACTACCAAAATCACGTTCGTCAGGACGAGAGCAAAGATTAGCTCAGGCACGTACTTCTTCATCAAGCTACCTCCACTCCTTACTCGGCAAGCTTGGCAAGGGCTAAGCCAACGATAGCGGTAGCTGCAATAGCAAATAGATAGGCGACAAAGCGAATCCAATAGTCATCGCTTGTTGTTTTAGCGAGGGAGGCTGCAGCGACTACAGAGAAGACAATGGCTATTAACAGGTTAATATCGCACATGGCAGTACTAGGAATCAGGCTTTCCCGTCCCTATCCAGGGAGGCTCATGCGGGGATCACGACCATCTTCAATGGCGATTTCCAATTCGTCCTCGCACGCCTCCCACAACAATTCTGTTGGCACGACCCCCTTGCCCAATTCTCCTGATGCCCTGAAGAAATCCCGAAGCTCTATGTCCTCTTTCGAGATATTCAAGGCTCGTCTGTAGGCAGATCTGCAGGCTCTGTCAGCAACTCTTACCATGCCAGGCATCCAGGAATCGATTTCCGATGCAAGTCTTGTGGACAAGTCGCTGCTGAAGTACGATGCCCCTGAGATGCCATAATGATCTCGAAGTATTCGCGACAACAACCACAGCACATGGAAATTGGAGAAGCGCAAGCTTACACCATTCTTGAGCACATGCTGGAGACTCTTCCATGGCAGGATGAGCTGCTGCGCCTTCACACCTGATGGGAATGCCCGCTCATACCATTCACGATCTTCGTGTGAACGGATTCCCTGAAACACAAAGCGTACACGGTCAAGGGCGACAGCAGGATAGCCACGGAAGGCAAGCGAAGCCTGGGCCAGCGGCTGAACTTCAATATGTCGTTTCTTCGGTCCAGTCTTGAACCTTGCCTTCTGTTTGTCCGTGAGCACGAATCGCCAGTACCCCTGCTTGATCTCATAGTACCAGGGAGGTTGCAGCTTCTCAAAGTCAAACTGGAGCTGCTTTTGCTGCTTCTCAAAGGACGTGTAATCTTTGGCCCTGAGCGCGGTTTGCGAATTTGAAGAGGAAGCGATCTCTTCGGCCAACGCAATATCAGCCACGACCAGCTTGAGATCGACAAGCGTCTCCTTCAACTCAGTCTCCGAACGCTTGCTCAGTGTGACCGTAGTTTGACATCCATTCACGATCTGGAAGTTTCTTACGATGAGGCTCTTGCTCTCCACAGCGAATGCGAACTCATCGCAGGTAGCGCATAGCCCATTGTTAAGCAGATGAAAGGTCTTTCGTCCATCGGAAGAATCCAGGCTGTTCTGAATGCTCTTGTTCACTTTTGCGTTAGCTATTGGGCCTCGTGGATTGAGGGAAAACAGCCGGAACCCCTGCTCATTGAAGACCCTGACGATCTCGCTTGCAGCTATCGTGGCCCTGATGGACTTCAGATCAGCATTGTCAACGACGTAGTTCCATTCACTGCCCAGATCAAGCTTCACGTCTGGGGCGTCTCCAATGAAGCCAGCCTTGTAATTATCGAACGCCTGGGCAGTGTCATTCTCATCCCACAGTTCTAGTGAGCATCTGCATACAATCTCCGTATTGTCCCTTAGTCGCAGAGGGCGCTCGCCGTCTCTCCTAGCCTGTGAGAATTTCACTGCCGCGGGAGCGAAGCCACTCTTTGAGACAAATACCATAGTGATTCGATACTCTTCCAGGAGTCTCTCATTGAGTTGTACGCTAAGCTCCCCTACCGATTGATTTTGATTCTCATTCACCCGCTCAGCATTCAGCAACTCTTCTGGAGATTGCCAGAACTTCGCAAGGCTTTCTTCGCCCACTCGATTTTCGCCGCCCACTGATTGAAACAGGAGAATAGACTCCGATGTCTCGTCAACAAACCAGCCGTCCACTTCAAGATCGTCTTTCTTGTCTATGGCGGTCATCTCGATGACCTGCTCGTCAGAGAGCGTGACGTCCGGGGCAACCATCTGAAATGCGGCATGCCTGAATGCCCTGCCGTCATCGCCTTCATACCAGGTCTCACTCAGTTCCCTCACGTGCTCTCGGAACTGAGTAAGTGCTATCTTCGTGGCCTTATCTGCCATCCTTCATCTCCCAGTTATGCTCGCTTCACCAGCTCAGGTGCAGCATGATGGTGTTGCCGTCCCAGGGGAGATTCCTGATCCAGCCCAGGAGACTGTCGGAGTCCCGCGCGTGAAGATTGCGTTCCTTCATGAACTCCGCGACATTGGCCACCATCGTCGAGTAGTAGAGCTCGACGAATCTGTTGCCCTCTGCCGAAACGTTCCATTCGACGTCCTCCACCTCCGCCGTCAGGTATTGTAGGAAATCATAGACGCTGTCGCTTGGCCTGTCGAGGTACTTGATACTGACGACGCCTACGTCCAGTCCCATCGGTTCACCTCACCCGGCAAGTTGGACCTAGGATTATAGCGGACCCGCCGGAGGTCCCGCTACAGACGGTCTGTTGAGTCATGCGGCGGTCACCTCGTCACCAGCTGAAGTGTAGCATAATCTGGTCGTCTTCCCACGGGAGGGCGTCGACCCAGCGCCTGATCCTGGCGGCGGCGTCCTCGGTCAGGTTCTTGCCCTTGGCGTATTCGTTCATCTCCAGGGACATGGCCTCGCGCGAGTATTCGACTATGGTGTTCATGTCGGACGAGACCCTCCAGGTCTCCTCGTCGTTGGCGTGGAGCTCGAGGTGCCAGACGAAGTCGGATATCTCCTTGTCGGGGCTGGCCAGGTATTTGATTTGGGTGGGGATGACGCCGATCTGGAGGGCCATGCTGTTGTCCTGCTGTTGATGTTGCCGGGGGGTGTCGAGCCCCCCCCCATCCTAACCTTCCCCCGCTCAGGGGGGAAGGGATAAGGCCGGGGATAAGGGTAGTACGGGCGTTCGTGCTGTGTCAAGGGGCCGGGGATGGATTCCCGCTTTCGCGGGGACGACGGAAGGGGGGCGCGGGGACGACCCTTCGACAGGCTCAGGGCGAACGGGTGTGGGGGAATCGGCGGAGCATTGTCCTTCGACAGGCCCTTCGACTGCGCTCAGGACAGGCTCAGGACGAACGGGGGGAGGGCGGGTTGCAAACCCGCCCCTACGATGGCCGAGGCATGGGGGAGCAGGAATGACCCTTCGACCCTTCGACGGGCTCAGGACAGGCGGGCTCAGGGCGAACGGGGGGATGGGGGTGGTACAATGGGGGTGCGCAAGAGGGCCGGGCAGCCGCCGTTCCGATTTTGTCGGGAGGGAGGAAAGTCCGAGCACCATCGGGCGAGGATGCCCGCTAACGGCGGGGCGGGGCGACCCGACGGAAAGTGCCGCAGAAAGTTATACCGCCCCGAGCAATTCGGGGTAAGGGTGAAATGGCGAGGTAAGAGCTCACCGCTCCGGTGGCAACATCGGAGGCATGGCAAACCCCATCCGGTGCAAGGCCGAATAGAGGGACGGCGCCCGACCAGGTCCCCGGGTTGGCCGCTGGACCCCGTTGGCAACGGCGGGGCTAGATAGATGGCTGCCGCCTTCGCGTTCATGGGGAGGAAGTCCGTTAAGGGTGTAAACCTGTGGGTGTGGGGGTACAGAACTCGGCTTACAGGCCCTCTTGCGCGTCCTGGCTCTGGCGAACGGGGGGAGGGCGGGTTTCAAACCCGCCCCTACGATGGCGAGGCATGGCAAGCCCGCCGGGGATGGATTCCCGCTTTCGCGGGGATGACGGTTATGTAGGCGGGAATGACGGGTTATGTGGGGTCTCCTGGCGCGATTGGGCCGTTCGTGCTGAGCACTGCCCTTCGACAGGCTCAGGGCGAACGGGGGGGAGGGCGGGTTTCAAACCCGCCCCTACGATGGCGAGGCATTGCAAGCCCGCCGGGGATGGATTCCCGCTTTCGCGGGAATGACGGTGTGTAGGCGGGAATGACGGTTATGTAGGCGCGATTGGGTCGTTCGTGCTGAGCACTGCCCTTCGACAGGCTCAGGGCGAACGATCTTCACCCTCACCCCAGCCCTCTCCCATCAAGGGAGAGGGGGTAAGAGGAATACCTCTATCCGGTCGTCGTGGACGATGACCTTGGAGATTAGGCGGGTTACTAGGGCGCGTTTCTGGTCGAAGTCGAGGGAGGGCCAGTTGGTTAGGGCGGCTTCCGCGTTGGGCGGGGGGGAGGCGGCGGATTGGCGGGCTGTGTCTAGCTCGGCGAGGTACTCGCCGAGGGTTCGGGTGGTGATCTCGCCCCGGGCGGCGCGCCTGACGGCGTCCAGCATGCGGCGCTCGGCGTTCGCGGCCTCGGACGCCGTCGCGCCGTCGGGCTCGCCTGCGCCGCCTCCCAGTGGGCCGCGCTTGGCTGCCGCCCGCAGCTCGTCGGCCACGGCCTCGTCGAGGCTGGCCTCGCGCCAGGTGTGGTAGCCGCAGCGGCCCTGGTTGCTCCTGGACTGGCACTGGTAGTAGCGGTAGGTCCCGGACGCCCTTTCGCCGTCCTTCCGCCTCCACGAACTGCGCCTGGTCACGCCCATCATCCCGTTGCCGCAGTAGGCGCAGTGGGCCACGCCCGACATCAGGAACGGGCGCGAGCTGTTGACCCGGCCGAAGGGGCGGCGCGACCGGGCGGTCTCCTGGGCGGCCCTGAAGCTCTCCGCCTGCACGATGGCCTCGTGGGCGTTGGGGCGGCGCATGCCCAGCCTGGTGTACGTCCCGATGTAGGCGGGGTTCCTGAGGATGCCCCTGACGCTGGCGACGCTCCAGCTTCCGCCGCCGCGGGTCGTCAGCCCGCGCCGGTTCAGGTCCTGGACGATGAGCCTGAGCCCCAGCCCGTAGCGCGTGTACATGCGGAATATCATGCGCACCACCTGGGCCTCGCTCGAATAGATCTCCAGCCGCCCGCTGGGGCCGATCCTGTAGCCGTAGGGCGGACGCCCCAGGGCGCGGCCCTCCAGCGCGCGGACGCTCATCGACTCCCTAGCCCGGCCGCTCCGCTCCGCCCGCGCGTCCCCCAGGCCGAACAGGCGGATGGCGTTCTGGACGGGGTCCGGGTACTCGTCCCCCATGCACACGACCCGGACTTCGAGGCGGTCGAGGGAGACGAGGGACCTAACCGCGTCCTCCAGGCCGTCCCCGAGGTCCGCGGCCGAGTCGACGACGACCAGGAAGTCCGCGCCAACACGGTCCAGGTGCTCGAGGAGGGGCCGGATGGGGGAGTCGCCCTCGTCCTCCGGGGCGGCCTCCAGGACGGCTATGGGCTGGTGCAGGTTGAGGTAGCAGTACTCATGGAAGCGCGCGGCGAGGGACTCGGACGTCCGGCCCTCGTGCTCTCCGAGCCTGAAGTATCCGATGGCGCGCACGGGGGCACCCTCACGGAGCGTAGAGGATGCGGCCGCATGAGCTGCACTGGACGATCTGCTGCCCGCCGCGCGCCCGCTGGGTCTCCTGGGTCGTCAGGGACAGGCGGCACCCCTGGCAGGTGCCGCGCTCGACGATCGCGATGGCGCGCCCCCCCTTGCCCTTGCGCAGGGACTCGTACAGGGGCAGCAGGTTGCCCGGCATGGTTGGCAGCAGGGCGGCCCTGTCGGCCTGTAGCGACTCGATCCTCGCCGAGGTGTCGCGCCCCTCTTTCTTCCAGGCCCTTTCGAGGCCCGGCCTCTCGTCGCGGAGCGTCGTCGCCGTCTCCCGGGCCTCGGTCAGCACCGGCTCCAGCTCCTCCAGGTCGATCATGACCTCGAGAAGCTGGTCCTCGGCCTCCTTCTTCCTGGCCGCCGTGAATGCCTGCTCCTCCTGGGCCGCCGCAAGCTGCTGGGGGTTGGTCACGCTGCCGCCGTAGAGCCGGTCGTTCAGCCGCTCCAGGGTCGTCTCGACCTCCGCGACGAGGCGTTCGAAGGCGCGGCTCCGGGTCGAGAGGTCGGCCTTGCGCTTCTCCAGCCGCTCCAGGCGCTCGGCGGACTTCTGGAGCTCGGAGCGGTCGGCGAGCCTGTTCCGCAGAGACTCGCGGCGAGCCTCCGCCTCCACCAGCTCGAGGTCGATCTCCTGCAGGCCGTAGAGCTGCTTCACACCCCACATGGCGGATAGTATACCCCAACAGGATGAATTCCACGCTGGAATGGGGCATAATTGGGGTTGTACGGGAGCGGAGCAGTCCCCATGCGCATCGAGGCGGCGAGGCCCAAGACGAAGATCGTGTGTACGCTCGGCCCGGCAACCTCGACCGAAGAGGCGGTGCGGTCGCTGGCCGAGTCCGGCATGAGCATCGCCCGGCTCAACCTCTCCCACGGCGCCATCGGCGAGCACCGGGAATCGCTGCGGATCGTCCGCAAGGTCTCCGCGGACATGGGCACCCCCCTCGGCGTCATGGTCGACGTGCCCGGCATCAAGTACCGGACGGGCCCCACGGACCCCGGCGTGGTCAACCTGGCGGTGGGCGACGACTTCACCCTGACCAGCAGGGACGTAGTCGGCAGCGAGCGGCTGGTCTCCGTATCGCCGCCCGGGATCCACAGGGACGCCGCGCCGGGCAGCGCCGTCCTGCTCGACGACGGGCTGATGGAGCTGGAGGTGGCCGGGGTCGAGGGCGAGGACGTGGCGTGCACGGTGGTGAGGGGCGGGCGCCTCACCGAAGGACGGGGAGTCGCCACGCCGGGGAGGAGCCCGTCCCACACGTTCCCGAACGAGAAGGCCGTCGAGGCGCTGGAGTTCGCCGCGGAGTGCAGGGCGGACTTCGTCGCGCTGTCCACCGTCACGGGGCCCCACGACATCGCGGCTGCCAGGCTGATCCTGGAGAGGCAGGGCCACGTCCCGCTGGTCATCTCCAAGATAGAGCGGTCCGACGCCGTCGACGACTTCGAGAAGATACTGGCCGTGAGCGACGCCATAATGGTCGCGAGGGGCGACATGGGCGTGGAGGTGCGGCTTGCCAGGGTGCCCGTCCTGCAGAAGAGGCTGATCGCCCTGTCCAACCATGCGGGCAAGCCCGTGATCACCGCCACGCAGATGCTCGAATCCATGATCCGCTCCTCGGTTCCGACGCGGGCGGAGGTCACGGACGTGGCCAACGCGATCTATGACGGCACGGACGCGATCATGCTGTCGGGCGAGACGTCCGTAGGGCGGTACCCTGTGGAGGCCGTCAAGGTGATGGCTGAGGTGGCGCTGCAGGCCGAGGCCGCGCTTCCGTACGACGAGATGATCGCCGACAAGCTCCCGCACCTGGTGCCCCAGACGGACGACGCCATCAGCTACGATGCCTGCCGCACGGCGCGCCAGCTCGACGCCGCGCTCATAATCGCCTTCACCGAGTCGGGAGGCACGGCGGTCCGCGTCTCCAAGTACCGGCCCGTCTCGCCCATACTGGCCCTGACGCCCAGCGAGGAGGTCCGCCGCCGGCTCACCATCTCCTGGGGCGTCATACCCATCACCGTGTCGATGATCCACACGGTGGAGGACTTCTTCAGGGTCGGCGAGGACGCCGCCGTGAACATCTGCGGGGTAGGAGAGGGCGACCTGGTGATCCTGGTGGCGGGCCTGCCCATCGGGGTTCCCGGGGGCACGAACCTGCTCAGGGTGCTCACCATATCCGACGGGGCCGGCTGATGCTGCGGGTCTACGACACGCTCAGCAGGGGCCTGTCCACGATCCGGCCCGCCGGGGCCGCTCGCGTGGGGATGTACACGTGCGGGCCGACGGTGTACAGGGACGCGCACATCGGCAATCTCCGCTCGTACATGATGGCCGACTGGATCCGCCGCGTCCTCGAGCTCCAGGGCGTCTCCGTCCGGCACGTGAAGAACATCACGGACGTGGGCCACATGCGCCAGGAGGCCCTGGAGCGGGGAGGGGACAAGGTCATCGTCGAGGCGCTGGCCAGGGGGATGACCCCGCAGGCCATCGCCAGCCACTACACCGACCGCTTCCTCGACCAGGAGCGCAGGCTGAACATCCTGCCCGCCCACGTCTACCCGAAGGCCACCGACCACGTCCCGGACATGATCGCGATGGTGGAGGCGCTGGTGAGCAAGGGGCACGCCTACGCGGCCGGCGGCAACGTCTACTACGACGTGTCGAGCTTCGAGGGCTACGGCAAGCTCTCCGGCAACACGGGGGAGCAGGCCCTCCAGGACGCCGTACGCATCGACCCGGACCCGCTCAAGAGGGACCCGCGCGACTTCACCCTGTGGAAGCTCGGCGAGCCGGGGCGCGACCTGGTGTGGGACAGCCCGTGGGGCAGGGGATTCCCGGGCTGGCACATCGAGTGCTCGGCGATGTCGATCAGGTACCTGGGCGAGCGGTTCGACATTCACACGGGCGGCGTCGACAACGTGTTCCCGCACCACGAGGGGGAGGTAGCCCAGAGCGAGGGTTTCGTCGGGGGGCCGGTGGTGACGACGTGGGTCCACGGCCAGCACCTGCTGGCGGACGGCGTGAAGATGGCCAAGTCGGCGGGCAACTCGTTCACGCTGTCGGACATCGAGTCCCAGGGGATCGACCCCCTCGCGCTCAGGTACCTGTGCATGACGGCCCGGTACAACACGCGGCTCAACTTCACCTTCACGTCCCTGAAGGCGGCGCAGCGGGGCCTGCTCAGGCTGCAGGACCGGGTCTGGGAGTGGGGGCGGCTGCCCGACGCGCCCATCGACGAGGCCGCGCTGGGCGGCTGGGAGGCCCGGTTCCTGGAGCGGGTCAACGACAACCTGGACCTGCCGGGCGCCCTCGCGCTGACGTGGGACCTGGCCCGATCGGACCTGCAAGGCCGCGCGAAGCTGGAGGGCGTGCTGCGCTTCGACCGGGTGCTCGGCCTGGGCCTGGCGGACGTGGGTTCCGGCTACGGGGTCGACCAGGAGATTCTGGGCGCGGTCGAGCATCGGGTCGGCCATCGACGGAGGGGCGAGTACGAGAGCGCGGACGCGCACCGGGAGGAGATCGCGAGCCGTGGATTCGTGCTGCGGGACGGGGCGGACGCGACCGCGGCCCGGCCCAAGACCGCGTGGGAGGCGCACGAGGAGACGTGGCGCTCGGTATCGTCGTCCGCGGAGGTGGAGTCGCTGATCGACGAGCCCGACGAGGTCGACTTCACGGTTGGCATGGTGGCCGGGGACCACGTGGACGATGTGCGGCGCTGCCTGCGCGGCGCTCTGCGATGGGCCGGGGGCCGCACCGTGGAGGCGATAGTCGTCGACAACGGCTCGACGGGCGAGATGGCCGGATGGCTGGAGGAGGAGGCGGAGCGGGAGCCGCGCCTGAGGGTGGTGCACACGGACCACGTGCTCGGTGAGGGCGCCGCGCGCAACATTTTGCTCAGGTCGAGCCGGGGCCGGGTGGTCGTGCTGCTCGACACGAGCGCCGAGATCACGGGCGACGTGTTCGGGCCCATCGCGGGGATGCTGGACGACCCCGCCGTTGGGGTCGCGGGGCCGTTCGGCCTGAGGAGCACGGACCTGCGCCACTTCCACGAGTGGGAGGGCGAGGCCGGCGAGATGGACGCGATGCAGGCGTACTGCTTCGCCTTCAGGCGGTCGTGCCTGCGTGAGGTGGGCCTGATGCGCGAGAGCTTCCGCTTCTACCGCAACCTGGACATAGACTACAGCTTCCACTTCAGGGACAAGGGCTACCGGATCGTGGCCGACCCGGACCTGCCCGTGCGCCTGCACGAGCATCGCGCCTGGAGCGCGTTGAGCGAGGATGAGCGGGAGGAGTCGAGCCGCAGGAACTTCACCCGCTTCCTCGACAAGTGGGGCGACAGGCTCGACCTGGTCGTCGCCGGCCCCGACGAAGGCTGATGCGAGACGCCGCACACCCGCATCGTCGAATCATGAGGGCCGCGGCGGTCTACCTCGCGGCCTCCTGCGTGGCCGTGCTCATGGCGGCGTGCGGCGCGGGCGCAGAGCCGACGCCCACCCCGGTGCCGAGCGTGGACGTGGGGCCCGAGGCCTCCGGGCGGGTTCTCGTGCTCGCCATGTCTCCCGACTTCGCGTCCGACCGCACCGTGTTCGCGGGTACCGAGCACGCGGGCGTTTTCAGGTCCACCGACGGCGGCGGGACATGGGAGCAGGTCAACACGGGCATATCCGACGGCAACGTGCCCGCCATCCTGGTCTCGCCGGGCTTCGCGTCAGATCGCACCGTGTTCGCCGGAACGCGGACGCGGGGGCTGTTCCGCTCCACGGATGGCGGCGAGTCGTGGAGCCGGACGGGCCAGGGGCTGCCGGACGGCAACGTGCCCCACCTGTCGACCGCCTCCGCGCCGGGCGGGCGGTGGCTGCTGACCGGCTCCAACATAGGCGGCGCGCACGTGTCCCGCGACGGCGGCGAGAGCTGGAGCGGCCTGGGCCTGGGCGATAGCAACGTGCTGCTCACCGCGCCGTCCCCCGCGTTCGACGCCGACCGGACGGTCTTCGCCGGGTCCGGCAGGGACGGCATGTTCAGGTCCACCGACGGCGGGAATTCGTGGGAGGCGGTGAACGACGGCCTGGGCGACACCTTCATACTCTCCATCGCGGTGTCGCCGGGCTTTGCAAGTGACCGCACGGTCTTCACCGGCACCAAGTGGCAGGGGATATACCGCTCCACCGACGGCGGCGACTCCTGGCAGGGGGCCAACAGTGGCGTGCTGAGCAAGAGGACGCTCGCCCTAGCGGTCTCCCCGGCATTCGCTGACGACGCGACCCTGTTCTCGGGGACCGTGTCGGGCGGCATCTTCGTCACCAACGACGGCGGCCGGTCCTGGAGGCGGGCGGGATACCAGGGGTTCAGCGCTATCGACACGCTCGCGGTCTCGCCCGGCTACGCCGCGGACCGGACGGTGCTGGCCGGCTCCGCCGACGGCCTCATCCTGCGCACGACCGACGGCGGCGAAACGTGGCAGGAGCTCTCGCTCTCGGGCCGCTGATTGACGTGCTGGTATAATCGCCGCGCAATCGATTAGGCAGGCAGGAGGGCGATGAGACTAGAGGGCAAGGTTGCGATGATCACCGGGGCCGCGAACGGCGTGCGTGGGAAGCTGATGGGCTTCGGCGGCGTCTCGGCCTGGCTCTTCGCGCGAGAGGGCGCCAGGGTGGTGATCACCGACGTCGACGAAGAGGACGGCGAGATCACGGCGCGCCAGATCCGCGAATCGGGCGGCGAGGCGGTGTTCGCCAGGCTCGACGTGACCAGCGAACAGGAGTGGGCGGACGCCGTGAGGGCCGCGGTGTCGCGCTTCGGGCGGCTCGACATCCTCGTCAACAACGCGGGCACGTCCTCGCGCGAGACGGTGGAGGGCACGACCGTCGATATGTGGGACGGCCAGATGGAGGTCCACGCCAAGGGCGCGTTCCTCGGCACCAGGGCGGTGATCCCCGAGATGAGGAGGACCGGCGGCGGCTCCATCATCAACGTCTCGTCGATCTTCGCGATGATCGGCAGCCCGTCGTCCACGGCCTACCACGCCGCCAAGGGCGCCATTCGCTCCTTCACCAAGGCCGCCGCGGTCCAGTATGCCGGCGAGGGCATCAGGGTCAACTCGGTCTATCCAGGCTACGTCACCACGCCCATGACCCAGAGGTACTTCACCGACGCCGACCTGGTCGCCCGGCGCACCGAGAGCGTGCCCATGAAGCGGTTCGGCACGGCGGAGGAGATCGCCTACGGGATCCTCTACCTGGCGTCCGACGAGGCCTCGTACGTGACCGGGGCGGAGCTGGTCATCGACGGCGGGACCACGGCGGTGTAGGGAATAGCCATGGCGATGTTCAGAGAGGAGAGCCCCTTCACGCCAGGCAGCCCCGTGCCCGTCGAGCTGTTCGTGGGACGCGCCGACCAGATCGAGGAGCTGCGCGGCTACGTGGCCCAGGCCGTCTCGGGGAGACAGGAGAACATCTTCCTCACCGGCGACCGTGGCATAGGAAAAAGCTCCTTCGCGTCCTTCCTCCGCCACTCGGTGTCGAAAAAGCTGAACGTGCTGGGCATCCACGTATTCCTTGGAGGAGCGAATTCCCTGGACGACGTGGTGCGGCACATCCTCGAACAGATCCTGAAGGAGACCAGCGAGCAGTCCTGGTTCGAGAAGATACACGGCCTGTTCGGGCAGTACATCCAGCAGGTTGGCGCATTCGGCATCTCCGTCAAGTTCGCGCCTCCCCCCGGCGACCTGTCGCACCTGGTGACACGCTTCCCGGAGGCCATAGGCAACATCGTCGGGAGGCTGTCCGAGGAGCGAGACGGCCTCCTCATAATCCTGGACGACATCAACGGCCTCGCCGGCAGGCCCGAATTCGCCAACTGGTACAAGTCCTTCGTGGACGAGATAGCCACCCACTACCCCCACTATCCCGTCGCCGTCATACTCATCGGCCTTCCCGAAAAGCGCGACAGCCTGGCGGCCGCCCAGCCCTCCCTGATGAGGGTATTCCGCATCGTGCACATCGACAGGCTGACGGACGAAGAGGTGGGCGCGTTCCTGGAGCAGGCGTTCGATAACGCGGGCATCGAAGTGGAGCCCTCGGCGCTTGAAGTCATGGTCAGGCTCGCCAGCGGCCTGCCGATACTCATGCATGAAATCGGCGACGCCGTCTTCCGGCTGGACGACGACGGCATCATCGCCCTGGATGACGTTGCGGCCGGGATAATCCGCGCCGCCCAGAACGTGGGGGTCAAGTATCTCGACCCGGGCGTGTACAGGGAGCTGCGAAGTTCGAGATACCTGTCGATCCTGGGAAAGATAGTGGAAGCTCCTGCCGACGTGGAGTTCAGGCGCAGCGAGGTCATGGCGAGGCTGGACGGAGACGAAAAGAAGGTCTTCGACAACTTGCTGCGCAGGCTCCGCAGCCTGGGCATAATCGAGACCGACCGCCGGGGCACGTACCGGTTCGTGAACCGGATGTACCCCATCTACATGTACATGGAGTCGTCCGGCCAGGCTCACGCATCATAGTGGGAAGAGGTTTCACCCTGGAAGGGGGCCGCCCAAGCGTGGTTGAACTGCGGAGCACTGCCCTTCGACAAGCTCAGGGCGAACGGAGGGGGACGGGTTAGTGGGTTAGCCTGGGCGGAGGCGGCGGAAGATGCGGCGGAGGTCGCCCTCCTCCCATATCATCAGCACGGGCGTGGCTATGCCTATGGAGCTGTAGGTGCCGACGACCACGCCGATCAGGAGCACCCAGAGGAAGTTCCGTATGGTCGGGCCGCCGAACAGCAGCAGTGCCAGGAGGGTGAACAGCAGCGTCAGGCTGGTGTTGAGGGACCTGCTCAGGCTCTGGGAGACGCTGATATTGGCGTTGACCTTGAGGCTGCGGTTGGGGTAGTTGGCGACGTTCTCCCTGAGCCGGTCGAAGACGACGATGGTGTCGTTGACGCTGTAGCCGATCACGGTCAGCAGCGCTATGAGGAACATCGTGTTGACCTCGACGTCGAGCAGCACGCCGAGGATGGCGAATACGCCCACGACGACCGCCGTGTCGTGGAGCAGGGCGATTATCGCCGCCGCTCCGTACCTGAAGGGGCTCGGCATGTTCCTGAACGCCCACCAGACGTAGAGGAACACGCCCACCGCCGCGGCGAGTATTGCGTAGAAGGCGTTGACGACCGTCTCGGCGGCCACGACGGGGGACACCAGGTCGAAGGACAGGACCGTCACGCCGTCGGGCGACAGCCTGGCCTGGAGGCTATCGACAAGGCTGTCCTTCTCCTCCTCCTGGAGCTCCTTGGTCCGCACGAAGAAGGCGTTGTCGTCCATCCGCTGGACGATGGCGTCCTCGTAGCCCAGGGACGTGAGCTCGGACCTCAGGTCCCCCTGCTGGACGTTCGCGGCGAACTCAAGCCCCGTGGTCGAGCCGCCGGTGAAGTCGATGCCGGGCTTCAGCCCGCCGCCGATTACCAGGAATACGATCCCGGGCGCTATGACGAGCGCCGAGACCAGGAAGAACCATAGCCGCTTGCCTACGAAGTCCAAGTCATGTCACCTGTGTTCCGCTCCCACGCCGGGAGCCATTGTGTATGCTCTCCTATTGCGCCTGGGCCGCCTGCTGCCGGGGCAGGTCCGCCGACCCTCCCGGCACGAATACGACCAGCCTGCGTCCCACGGCCGTCGCGGCCATCAGCCTCAGGAACGTCCGGCTCACTATGATCGCGGTGAACATGCTGATCAGGACGCCGATGGCGAGGGTGATCGCGAAGCCCTGGACGATGGTCGCTCCCAGGGTGTCGGCGAACCAGAAGAGGATCGCGCACGTGATCAGCGTCGAGACGTTGCCGTCCCTGATGGCGGGCCAGGCGCGGTTGAAGCCTATGTTGATGGCCGACAGGAGGGTCCGTCCTGCTCGCAGCTCCTCTTTCATCCGCTCGAAGATGAGTATGTTCGCGTCCACCGCCATGCCTATCGAGAGGATGACCGCCGCGACTCCCGACAGGGTTAGGGTGACGGGCAGCAGCTTGAAGACGGCCAGCAGGATGGCCGCGTAGATGACGAGGGCCAGCGCGGCCACCAGCCCCGGCACCCGGTAGTACGTGACCATGAAGGCGAGCACGAGGGCCAAGCCCACGAGTCCGGCGACGACGCTCTTGGCCAGCGAGTCGGCCCCCAGGATCGCGTCGATGTCGCGCTCCTGAATCAGGGTTATGTCCAACGGCAGCCGCCCGCCTTCGAGCAGGAGGGAGATCTCCTGGACGCGCTCGAACGAGAAGTCCTGGCCCTCGATGTAGCCGACGCCCCTGGTGATGGGCTGGTTGACCCTGGGAGCTATCAGCTCCTCGTCGTCGAGGAAGATGGCGAGCAGGTCTCCCGTCCCCGCGATCTCAGTCGTTATCTCGCCGAACTTGCGGGTGCCCTCGGAGTTGAACTCGATGTTCACGATAGGCAGTCCGGAGGTCAGATGCTGTCCGGGGTAGGCGCGCGCCAAGTCTTCACCCGTGAGGCCGATGTCCTCGTCCACTGCGCCGTCGAGCTCGGTGAACACGAGGACGGCGTCCTCCGTGAACCGCTCCATGACGTCTTCGACGGGCAGCGCGGCGTTGCCCAGGACTATCAGGAACTTGTCCGTGTCCGTCACGTTCATAATCAGAGGGGGGCCCGGGATGACGAAGAACGTTCCGTCAGGCAGGGGCGTGAGGGGCTGGCCGGAAATCAGGGCCGGCTGGGTGGTCTCCCCTTCGACCGCGATGCCCAGGAAGTCCGGGTAGACCGCCACGCCGCCCGGCGCGTTGATGAGGCTGAGCTGCAGCCGGTCCATGAGGGCCAGCATCTCCTGCGCCGCGTCCGGCTCCAGCTCCAGCAGCATCGCGGGGACGGCCGTGCTCTCGTCGACTTCAGGAGTGGGAGTGGCCTCCGCCTCCGGGGTTGCATCGGCTGCGGGAGTCGCGTCCGCCTCCGGGGTCGCATCGGCGGCCGGCGTGGCATCGGCTGCGGGAGTTGCCTCCGGGTCTGGTGTGGGCTCGGGCACGGGCACAAGGGGAATGGCGGTCCTGGAGTCGCCCGGCCTGAAGGGCGGAAGCCCCGCCTCGTCCAACGTGCCGTCGGTCAGGATGGTCCCTATCTGGAACGATATGACCGCGTCGCTGGTGAGCCCCGGTATCTCCTTCTCGACCTCCCGGACCCGGTGCTTGAACACCAGGCTCGCGGTCTCTCCTATCAGGGCCTTCGCCCTGCCGGGATCGCGTATGCCCGGAAGCTGGATGAGCAGCCGGTCGTCCCCCAGTAGCTGTAGTATGGGCTCGCCCAGGCCGGCGCTGTTCACGCGCCTCTCGATTATGCTGAGGAGCGCGTTCATCTGCTCCTGGTCCGGCTGTACGGGCTCGCCGGTGATGGGGTTAGTGGGCAGCCTGGACTGGTCCACCTGGTAGACGAGGTGGCTGCCTCCCTGCAGGTCCAAGCCCAGGGAGAGCCCCAGCAGCGTGTCGCCGCCGCGCTCGAAATTGCCGACGCTGATGGTCTGGAAGCCCAGCCCGAGCCCGGCCACGACCGCGAGAACGACTATGAATATCAGGGTACCGGCGTATCTACGCACCCGTTCCTCCGGCCCGGAGATCGCCAGCCAGCAGGCTGAGCGCCTCCTCCCTAGTACTTATGCAACCGCTCGAGTGCGCTTCTCGCACCATTTCAAGCATATCTCCTACCCTCGGGCCGGGAGGTATTCCCAGCCTCCGCATGATGTCGTGTCCGTCGACCAGCTTCGCCGGCCCGTGGTCCCTTTTCCTCGCGGCGCTGCCCTTCAGGATGTGCCCGGCAACGCGGCGCCTGTAGCCCCAGTCGCTCTCATCGAGGTACGGCCCGCGCGCCGCAAGGTAGTCCGCCAGGTTCAGGTACACGGTGTCCACCGCGGCCCCGCCAAGGTCCCTGTGGAAGCGGTAGACCGCCCTGCGGGAGGGAAGCCCGCCCTTCGCTGCCATCTGGCCGGGTCTCAGGTGTCCCCCGACCATCTTGCTGACGAGGTCGACCCCTGCCCGGCTGAATCTCAGCCTCCTCAGTATGTTTCCCGCGACCTCGGCCCCCTCTACGTGGTGGCCGAAGAACCGGATGCGCCCCGACGGCTCTACGGTCTTCGTTGCGGGTTTGGATATGTCATGGAGCAATCCCGCCAATTTTACCAGATCGAGCCTGCTGTGGCCGTCGCTTGCCTCCCGGGCGAAGTATTCGCCGGTGTCCACGGGGATATCGTCTCCGAGGAATCCCCGGCACTCGCCGGCCTGCAGGAGTCTTTCGACCTGGCCCGCGGTCTCTATGCAGTGGTCGAACACGTCCCAGTAGTGCTCCCTGGGCTGGGCGACGCCCCTGGCCTCCTCGAGCTCCGGTACGATGCGGCATAGCAGGCCCAGCTCGTCCAGCTCCCTGAGCCGTCGGACGGTGTCTCTGCTGCCCAGCAGCTTCAGCAGCTCGTCTCTGGTCCTCTCGGCCGCGACCGACGAGACCAGTCCCGCGTTTGCCCGGATCCACGCACGGGTTGCGGGTTCGACTTCGAAGCCGAGCTGGGCGGCGAGCCGCACGGCCCTGAACAGCCTGCCGGGATCGTCCACGAAGACTTCGGGTGACAGGGCGCGTATGAGCCGCCTGTCGAGGTCGAGGACGCCGCCGTACGGGTCTATGGGCGCGGCGTGGCCGGTCATGGGCACGGCGATGGCGTCGACCGTGAAGTCGCGCTGCGCCAGGTCGTGCTCGATAGAGCCGCGAAGGGGACTCAGGTCCACGGTCGGCCCACGGTCGGAGGTGAGCCTGAAGATGCCGCGCCGCGCGTCCAGGGGATACGCCTTCCAGCCGAGGGCCGCGGCTGCGCCCTGGGATACTCGACCGGAATCGCCCTCGACCGCGATGTCCAGGTCGAGGCTCTCGGCTCCGAGCAGGCTGTCGCGGACCGCGCCGCCGACGAGGTAGGCAACCAGGCCCCGGGACGCGAAGAAGCGCCGCAGCGGCTCCACGGAGTCGGGCAGGAGGGGCGGGTAGAGGGCTATGGTAGGCGGCTCGGCTTCGGATACCTGGATCATGATCGGCGGTCGTTACCCTCCAACAGCCGCCGACTCTTCCTCGACGACCTCGGCCGGAGCCTCGTTCGGGATGAGCGACTGGTGAGCCTGGAGGTGGTCGAAGTAGAGTATGCCGTCGAGGTGATCGATTTCGTGCTCCAGGGCCTGGGCGAGCAGGCCCTCCGCCCTGATGCGGAAGACGTTGGAGTGGCGGTCCAGCCCCCTCGCCTTCACCCAGATTGCCCGCGTCACCAGGCCGTGGAACCCAGGAACGCTCAGGCAGGCCTCGTCGATCTCCCTCTCTCCCTCGCGGTGCACGATCTCGGGGTTGACGTAGACCCTTGGCTCCTCTTCCTCAGGCATGTGTATCACGATGACGCGCTGCAGGACTCCTATCTGGTTGGCTGCGAGGCCGACGCCGCCGACCTCGTGCAGGGTGTCGATCATGTCGTCGGCCAGCCGCTGGACCGACTTGTCGATCCGGCGCACCTTCTTGGCCTTGCGCCTGAGGGCTGGATGTGGGAACTCAAGTATGGCTCTGACGGCCAATGGTCGAAACTCCGGAACGTTTCCGCGGCTCGTTATGACGTGGATCAATTATATCTGTGGGCGAAGCGGGGTGTAAAGGAGATATACAGGGCGAACGATAGGCTCTCTAGGGCGCGGCGAGTCTTAGTGCCAGGTTCACGAGGGTGCGGACGGGGACTCCGGTCGCTCCCTTGGGCTTGTAGCCGGAGGACGAGTCGCCGTATGCGACTCCGGCGATGTCCAGGTGGACCCACGACGCGCCGTCGGCGAACTCTCCGATGATCTGGGCGCCGGTGATGGAGCCTGCGTCGCGCCCGCCGGTGTTCTTGATGTCCGCAACGTCGCTCCTGTACTGCTTCTTGTACTCGTCGTCCATCGGGAGCTGCCACGCACGCTCGCCCGCCTCCTCTGCCGACGCCAGCACGTCGTCGACCAGGCCCTGGTCGTTGCCGAACACGCCCATGCGTACCTTGCCGAGGGACGTCAGGATTGCGCCCGTCAGCGTGGCCGCGTCGACGATGCGCTCGATGCCGAGGGACCGGGCGTAGGCGAGGGCGTCGGCCAGCACGAGGCGACCCTCGGCGTCGGTGTTGTCGATCTCGATGGTCTTGCCGCTCATGGTTCTGACGACGTCGCCGGGCTTCTGCGCGTTGGCGCCGGGCATGTTCTCGGTCGCGGGGACTAGGCCGGTCACGTTGATCTTCGCGCCCAGCTTCGCGATGGCTCCCATCGCGGCTATGACGGCCGCGCCCCCGGACATGTCGCGCTTCATCTGCCGCATCCCGGACGGGGGCTTGAGGTCGAGGCCGCCCGAGTCGAAGGTGATGCCCTTGCCGATGAGGGCGAGGGCGTTGGACTCGTCGTCGGGGTCGCCCGTGTACCGCATGACGATCAGCTTGGGCGGCACGTCGGAACCCTGGGCTACGCCGAGCAGCGCGCCCATCCCAAGCTCCTCCATGTCGCCCCTGTCGAGCACCTCCATCTCAAGGCCGTTTGCCAGGGCGACCTCCAGGGCCGACTCGGCCATCTGGGCGGGGGTCATCTCGTTGGCGGGCTCGTTCACCATGTCCCGGCAGCGGTTGACAGCCCCGGCAAGCATTGCGCCCGTGTCCAACCCGGCCTCGATGGCCGGAATCTTGGAGGCGTCGAACTCCACCACCCGCAGGGTCTCTATGCCGTTCTTGCCGTCATCGCCGGACTTGTACTTGTCGAACCGGTAGAGTCCGAGCAGCGCACCCTCGGCCATGGCCTGGGCGGCGTCGCGCGGCTCCAGTCCGCCGATGCCCGCGCCGTGGACGATGGTGGCTACGTCCTTCACGCCTATCCTGCGCAGGCGGGTGCACACGGTCCCGGAGACGCGCCTCACGCGGTCGACGTCGAAGTCCCGGGACTTGCCCAGCCCGGCGACTACGACCCTGGCCGCGGGCATCCTACCCAGGGTGTGAATTATGGTGGTCTCGGCCAGCTTGCCCCTGATCTCGCCGTCGGCTATGAGCGCCGTTATTGCGCCGCCGAGGGCCGTGTCGACCGCTCCCGTCGCGCCGCCCGGGCGGGTCACGCCCTCGAAGAGGTTCACGACGACGGCTCCAGCTTCCACCTCGGCGATGCTATTCGATTCGACCTTGATCTCCATCAGTGCCCTCCGATAGATCCGAGGGGGAACTCGTGGTATTCGAGTCCGCCCCGCCACCCAATCATATAGCAGAACTCCCGCCTGATGCATCCGGGGCGTGCGAGGAGCGCTCTATCATGGTTGTGCTGGTGAGCACTGGCCTTCGACAGGCTCAGGCCGAACGTGGATTAGCCTGGTGATGTGACGTAGTGGCGGGTTGGCCTGGGGGCGCATCCCATGTACTCTATACGCCTAGCCTTGCCCATTTGGAGGACGAGATGGCGCGCAGACACGTCGGCGAACGGGAGCAGCAGGTGCTCGACATGGCCGGGAGGCTCCTTCCCGGCGGGAGCAACGGCAACACGGTCACGATGGACACGATCATCGCGAGGGGGCAGGGCCCGCGTGTCTGGGACGTGAGCGGCAACGAGTACGTGGACTACGCTCTCGGCTCCGGGCCGATGCTGATAGGGCACGCACACCCCGAGGTCGTGGCGGCGGTGGAGGAGCAGATTTCGAAGGGCACGACGTTCTTTGCCCTCAACGAGAGCGCCGTGCTGCTTGCCGACGAGATCGTCCGGGCGGTGCCGTGCGCCGAGAAGGTCCGGTTCGCCAGCAGCGGGACCGAGGCGACGTTCTTCGCTATGAGGGCCGCCAGGGCGTACCGCGGCAGGGACAAGATACTGAAGTTCGAGGGCGGGTTCCACGGGATGAACGACTACGGCCTGATGAGCATGTCGCCCACGGAGCCGCCCGACTTCCCCGCACCCGCGCCGGACGCGGCGGGAATCCCCGGCTCGGTTGGCGACAACGTGCTGGTCGCGCCGTTCAACGACATCGAGACGACCTCGGCCATCATCGAGCGGCACCACGACGAGCTTGGCGGGGTCATCGTCGAGCCCCTACAGCGGATCATACCGCCCAGGCCGGGCTTCCTGGAGGGGCTGCGCGACGTGACGAGCCAGTACGGGGTGCCGCTCATCTTCGACGAGATAGTGACCGGGTTCAGGTTCGCCTACGGCGGCGCCCAGGAGCACTACGGCGTGACGCCCGACCTGTGTGCGCTCGGCAAGGCGGTCGCGGGCGGGTTCCCGCTCTCGGCCATTGCGGGCCGCGCCGACATCATGGAGCACTTCGCCGCCGGGGCTCCCGGGGACAAGTTCGTGATGCAGGAGGGTACGCTGAACGGCAACCCCGTCGCCGCGGTGGCGGGCCTTGCCACTCTGCGAGTGCTGCGCGAGGAGGGGACGTACGAGCGGCTCTTTGCCACGGGCACGCGGCTCATGGAGTCGCTCAAGGAGCTGCTGTACCAGGCCGAGGTGCCGGCCCAGGTGCTGGGCGAGCCGCCCATGTTCGACATCGTCTTCACCGACCACGAGGTCGGCGACTACCGGGGGACGCTGGACCGCGACCAGGACAAGCTCATGCGCCTCAACGAGCTGCTGCGGGGCAGGGGAGTCTTCAAGAACAACTCGAAGTACTACGTCTCCACGGTCCACGGCGACGCGGAGGTCGAGCAGACCGTGTCGGCCTGGCGCTCGGCCCTCGAGGAGTTGTAGACGTCCCTTAGGACTCCTCGCCGAAGCGGTTGATCTCGTCTATGACGGCCTGGGGTATGTCCTTGGGCACCTGGCCCGCGGCGACCTTGGCGCTCTGGACGGCCTGGCGGATCTCCTCGACGACCTCGGGGTTGGCCAGCGTGGTCGTGTCGCCCACGTCCACGAAGTTGGAGATGGCCGCCGTGACGCGCCGCATGATCTTGCCCGAGCGCGTCTTGGGCAGATCGGCGGAGACCCATACGTGGGCCGGGCGGGCGATGGGGCCGATTATCGTGGCGATGGCGCCCTTCACCTCGTCGACTACCTCCTGGCCGGGCTCATAGCCGGGCTTGAGGGAGATGTACATCTCCGGCACGCGTCCCCTCAACTCGTCGACGGCGGGCACGGCGGCGGCCTCGCTGACGGCCTCCACGGTCAGGGCGGCCGACTCCAGCTCCTTGGTTCCGAGGCGGTGTCCGGCGACGTTGATCACGTCGTCGACCCTGCCGACGATGCGGTAATAGCCGTCCTCGGACTGGGTCGCGCCGTCGCCGGTGAAGTAGGGCCAGTCGCGCCAGTCCTTGCTGTCGGGGTCGGCGTTGAACTTCCTGAAGTAGGTCTCGACGAACCTGTCGGGGTCGCCCCATACGGTCTGCATCATGCCCGGCCAGGGCCTGGTGATGCAGATGTTCCCGGCCTTGCCCGCGCCCGGCTCGATCTCGTTGCGGTCCTCGTCGTAGATGACCGGCACGATGCCGAGAGCGCCGGGGCCGCAGCTTCCGGGCTTCATGGGCTGGAGGGCGGGCAGGGTCGCGCCGAGGAAGCCGCCGGTCTCGGTCTGCCAGTAGGTGTCGACGATGACGGCCTCCTTCTTGCCGACCTCCTCGTAGTACCAGCGCCAGACCTCGGGCTCGATGGGCTCGCCGACGGTCGTCATGTGCTTGAAGTGGTAGTCGTACTTCTTGGGCTCGTCGGGCCCGGCCTTCCGCAGCATACGGATGGTCGTCGGGGCCGTGTGGAAGATGTTGACGTCGAGCCGCTCGGCGATGCGCCAGGCCCTGCCGGCGTCGGGGTAGTTGGGCACACCCTCGTACATGACGCTGGTCGCGGCCACGGACAGGGGGCCGTAGACGATGTAGGAGTGGCCGGTGATCCAGCCGATGTCGGCCATGCACCAGTAGACGTCGCCGGGGTGGATGTCCTGGTAGTACTTGGATGTACCCGCCACGTACGACAGGTAGCCGCCGGTGCTGTGCTGTGCGCCCTTGGGCTTGGCGGTCGTGCCGCTGGTGTACATGAGGAACAGCGGCGCCTCGGCGGGCATGGAGACGGGATCGACCCGGGCGCCCTTGTAGTCCTCGAGAAGCTCGTCGACGAAGTAGTCGCGGCCCTCGACCATGGGGGTCTCGGACTGGTACTGTCCCTTGTAGCGCCGCCAGACGAGGACCTTGTCGACCTTCTGGCCGTTCGCCTCGGCCTGGGCCACGGCCTCGTCGGCCTTGACCTTGTGGTCGAGCATGTCGCCGCTGCGGTGGTATCCGTCCATGGTGATGAGGACGTTGCTGCCGGAGTCGACGATGCGGTCGCCGCAGGCCGCGCCGCTGAAGCCGCCGAACACCTGGGAGTGGATGACGCCGAGGCGGGCGCAGGCGAGCATGGTGACGGGGAGCTCGGGCATCATGGGCATGTGGAGGGTGACGCGGTCGCCCGCCTTGAGGTCCGCGAACTCCCTGAGCAGTGCCGCGAACTCGTTGACGCGTACGAAGAGCTCCTGGTAGGTGATTACCCGGTCCTCCTCGTCCTCGAGCTCGGAGACCCATATGAAGGCGGCCTTGTTCCTGTGCTCCTCCAGGTGCCGGTCGACGCAGTTGTAGCTGGCGTTGAGCCTGCCGCCCACGAACCACTTCCAGAAGGGGGGATTGGAGGTGTCGAGGGTCGTGTGCCAGTACTTGTCCCACGTGAGCAGGTCGGCGTACTCGCGGTAGTAGTCGGGGAACCTGTCCGCCGTGAACCGCTCGTGTACGGCAGGGTCGGCCATGTTGGCCTGCGCTATGAACGCCGTATCGGGGTAGATGCGCTCCTCTTCGCGCCAGTGCGAGGCGATCTGGGCCTCGCTGACCTCGGCATTCTCTCTGGACTGAGTCATCACCCACGTCCTCCTCGAATTTTTTGTGTAAGCAGGGCGGCTCGACGCGGCCCGCCCGGTTGGCACAGAAGGATACCAGCGCCAAATCTGCGTTTCAAGCCAAGCAGGAGACGAGGCCCAGTGGACCGTGGTCACCTCAGCGTCCGCCGCCAGTCGGCGACGCAGCGGAAGCCGGTGTTGCCGGTGGAGCTGTCGGGGGTGTTGGAGGTGCGGGCGGCTACCCGGTAGCGGTTGCAGTAGGACTCGTGGCACAGGTATGAGCCGCCGCGCGTGACCGCCGCGCTGCCGAAGTCCGGGCCGGGCGGGTTGTCGCGCGGACCGTCGACGTGGTACGTCGGGCTGAACCAGTCCGCCGTCCACTCCCAGACGTTGCCCGCGACGTTGTAGAGGCCGTAGCCGTTGGGGGGGAATGCCCTGGCCGGGGCGGTGCCGACGTACCCGTCCTCGGCGGTGTTGACGTCCGGGAAAGTGCCCTGCCAGATGTTGCAGCGGTGCTCGCCGCCGGGCGTGAGGTCGTCGCCCCAGGGGTAGGCCCTCTGCTCCAGGCCGCCGCGTGCGGCGTATTCCCACTCGGCCTCGGTGGGGAGCCGCTTGCCCGCCCACTCGCAGTAGGCCAGGGCGTCGTGCCGGGAGACGTGCACGACGGGGTGGTCCATCCGGGTCTTGACGTCCGAGCCCGGCCCGTCGGGGTGGCGCCAGCTTGCGCCGTCTACCCGAACCCACCAGGGGGCTTCGGCGACTGCCTGGCTGGCGGCGCGCCTGGCCCTGGGGGTGAGGAGCAGGTGGAATACGAAGGACCAGCCGAACCGCTCGGCCTCGGTGACGTAGCGGGTGGACTTGACGAAGCGCGAGAAGTCCCGGTTGGTGACGGCCGCGGCGTCGACGTGGAAGGGGTCGACGGAGATGGCTCTCACGGGGCCCTCGCCGTCGGCTGGGAAGCCGGACGCGTCCTCGGTACCCATGAGGAAGCCGCCGCCGGGAAGCTCGACCATGCCTCGGGTCGAGCCGCCCGTGCGCATGGTCTCGCGGCGGGTCGGGGCAGGCCGTGCCCGGGTCGCGCTCGGGCCGCAGCAGGGGGCGGTATGGTCGCGGGATTCGTTCACGGCGCCAATATAGCGGATGGGGAGGCCTCCTGTCGGTGGGAGTATTCTACCCCGTCGGAGGGTCCGATTTGACCGGATTGATGATTCGCGCTACCATGTTGCGAATTACGACAGGAGGATCGTGGCATGAAATTGGCAATGGTACGTAGAGGGGTGCTCTGGACGGCGCTCCTGGCAGTCATGATCGCTGGCGTTGTCGCCTGCGGATCGGATGAGCCGGCCCCGGCGCCTCAGCCCACGGCCGTCTCCGCCGAGACGATCGCGATGATGGTTGGCGATGCGGTGAAGAGCGCCATGCCCACGGACACGGGCGCAAGCGCCGCCGACATTCAGACGATGATCGACTCGGCGATGATGGGCATGGACACCGGCGCCAGCGCGGCGGAGATCCAGCAGATGATCTCCGCCCAGATGAGCGAGCAGATGGGCGACCAGATGACCGCCGCCGACGTCAAGGCGGTGGTCGAGGCGGCCATCGCGGCCATGCCGGCGCCCCAGGTGGACGCTGCGGCGGTGAGGCCGCTGGTCGAGGCGGCGGTCGCGGCTTCGGTCCCCGAGGGCGTGAGCGCCGAGCAGATCGCCAAGCTGGTCGAGGCGGCGGTCTCTGGAGCTACGGCCGACGTGCCGACCAGGGGCGAGCTTGCAGGCTCGATAGAGGCGGCGATCACTGAGCAGATGGGCAGCCAGCTTACGGCCGCGCAGGTCCAGGAGATCGTCGACGCGTCGGTCAGCGCCGCGGTCGATGAGGCCAAGAAGGCGACGGCGGCAGCCGAGGCCGCGGGCAGGGCTGCCGAGGGCGCGGCGATGGATGCACAGAAGGCGACCACCGCGGCCGAGGGCGCGGCGATGGACGCGCAGAAGGCGTTGGCTGCGGCGCAGGCCCCGGCCGTAGCGCCGCCCTCCTCGGACTCGGTGCTGCGCATCGGCAACTCCGGCGAGGTGCAGTTCCTGGACGCGGCGAAGAGCCAGTCGGGCACGGACATCATCTTCTCGGAGATGCTCTACAACCGGCTGCTCCAGTACGACGCCACGATGATGGAGCCCAAGCCTGACGTCGCGTCCAGCTGGACGATTTCGGACGACGGCTTGACTTTCGTGTTCACCCTCCGCGAGGACGTCAGGTTCCATAACGGCAAGGGCGTGACCGCCCATGACGTGGTGTACACCTGGGACCGGTGCCAGTACGAGATCATCGACAGGGGCCGGTGCAGGGGCGAGCTCAACGACGTGGTCTCGTACGAGGCTATGAGCGACTACGAGTTCAAGGTAGTGCTGGACAAGCCCAGCCCGGTGTTCCTGGCGTCGATGGCCCACTGGTCCCTGGCCATCGTCGACGAGGGCAGCACCGACAAGCAGGACACGAACCCGGTCGGGACGGGCCCGTACAAGTTCGTCGAGCAGGTACCCGGCGACAGGGTGGTGCTTGAGAAGAACGACGACTACTTCGACAGGGAGATCCTGAACATCAGGCCCGAGAGGGTCATCATCATCCCGATCAAGGATCCGCAGACCCGCATGGCGGCGATCCGGGCGGGTGAGATCGACTTCGCGGTCGACGTTCCCCTGGAGCAGGTTGCCAGCATCGCCACTACCGAGGGCGTGGAGCTACTCCAGCAGAGGGACGGCATCACGGCCTCGTACATGACGGTCATCTTCAACTACCGCGAGGGCCCGATGGCCGACCTGCGGGTGCGGAAGGCCGTCGCCCTGGCCATCGACAGGGACGCCATCAACAGGGCCATCTTCTTCGGCCTGGGCGTGCCAAGCTGCAACCCGATCCTCGAGTCCCACTGGGCGTACCTGCCATATGAGTGCGAGCCGAGGGACGTGGAGAAGGCGAAGGCGCTCCTGGCCGAAGCCGGATACGGGCCCGACAACCCGCTGAAGATCAAGTACATGCCGGAGAACATCCCGGTCACCCAGAAGATGGCCGAGGTCATCCAGCAGAACCTGGCCGACGCGGGCATCGAGATGGAGATCGTGATCGTCGACAGCCCGACCTGGCTGGACAAGGTCTGGTTCGGCTTGGACTGCGACACCGCCGACTGGCCGGAATCGCGCTGCTGGGCGGGCACCCACAAGGAGTTCGACCTGGGCGACGCCTGGTACACTCGCGAGCCCGACCCGGACGGACTGATGCAGAGCCTCTTCAGGGCCGACTCCCACACGAGCGGCTTCAAGGGCAACAACGGCATGAGGTACTTCAACCCTGAGATCGAGCGGCTGTTCGACGAGGCCAAGAGCACTTCCGACCGGGCTATCCGGTCGGAGCTCTACCGCCAGATCGTCGACATCGTCGTGGCCCAGGACGTGCCGTTCGTCAAGCTGCAGAGCATGCCCCGCTTCTTCGCGGCCAACAGGCACGTGCAGGGCGGGTACGTGAACCCGAAGGGCTACTGGAACGCCAAGGACTGGACCTGGCAGGAGTAGCCGCGCAAGGCTTCGAATAGAGTGGGGCGCGGGGATAGGCTCGACGGCCGGTCCCCGCGCCCCGCAAGTTGTCAGATGGGATTTCGGACTCGTCCGCGGGCCTGACGCGGAGTTGAGCCAACCGATCTGGGCCCGGAGGCCGGTCAAATCCAGACCTATATAGCCCGCAGACTCCTACAGACCGCCTACGTGGTCGTCGTCCTCTCAATCGTCGTATTCGCCGCCATACGCTTCGCGCCTGGGGATCCGGCGGTCACCAGGCTCGGCATGGAGGCCACGCGGGAGGCCCTGGAGATGGAGCGGGAGGAGCTGGGTCTCAACAAGCCCCTGGTCGTTCAGTACGTCATCTGGGTGGGCAAGATGCTGAGGGGGGACATGGGTGTCTCCCTGTCATACAGCGCCGACCACCCCGTATCCTCGCTGGTCTGGGAGAAGCTCAAGCGGACCCTCCCCCTCGCAGTGTCGGCGCTGACCCTGGCCGTCGTCCTGTCGCTGCCCATCGGCATAATCGCCGGACTGCGCCCCTTCACCTGGTTCGACAACGTCATCTCCGCGGTCTCGCTGTTCGGCGTGGCCGCTCCCAGCTTCTGGGTCGGCCTCATGCTGATCCTGCTCTTCGCAGTCCAGCTGGGCTGGCTGCCCACGTCGGGGTACGGCCCAATTGGAGAGGGCTTCCACTGGAAGTACTTCATCCTCCCGACCATCGCCCTCGGCATCCAGTACATGGGCGCGCTGACCAGGTACATGCGCTCCGGGATGCTGGACGTGATGAGCTCCGACTACATTCGTACGGCACGGGCCAAGGGGCTGCCCTACAAGACCATCGTGGGGCGGCACGCCCTGAAGAACGCGATGCTCTCGGTGGTCACGGTTATAGCCCTCGACATGGGGTCGCTGCTGGCGGGAGCGCTGGTCACCGAGACCGTCTTCAGGTGGCCCGGCGTGGGACTGCTGCTGGTGGACTCGATCCAGGGGCGGGACTACGCGATAGTGCAGATGATCGTCCTGATCACGTCGGTCTTCTACGTGACGGTCAACCTGCTGGCTGACATCGGGTATGGTTATCTCGACCCGAGGATACGCTACGAATGAGCGAGCCGACCCAAGAAGGCACCGGGGTGCTGGCAGTCGAGGAGGCCGTAGTGCGGCGTCGAGCCGGGCTGCTCCGCGTCATGGTGGACAGTTTCCTGCGCAACAGGACGGCGCTGTTCGGAGTGCTGGTCATCACGGGGTTCACCGTGGCTGCAATAGCCGCCCCGTTCCTGACCGACGCGGGCTGGCTGCCGGACCCGAACTTCCAGGACTACGACGCGCTCAGGCTGTCGCCGACCCTCAAGTACCCGGCGGGCACGGACACCCTGGGGCGGGACAACTTCAGCCGCATAATCTACGGGGGCAGGGTCTCCCTGCAGGTGGGGCTCCTCGCCACCTTGGCCGCGGCGATTATCGGCATCACCATGGGGCTTGCGGCGGGCTACTTCGGTAGATGGATCGACAGCACCTTGATGCGCATCGTAGACGCGATTCTCGCCTTCCCAGGGCTGCTCCTGGCCATCCTCATGGTTGCGGTGCTGGGGCCGTCACTCCGGAACGCCATGCTGGCCATAGCCGTAGGCTTCATTCCGTCGTTTGCGCGAATCACGCGCGCCAACACTCTGTCCCTGCGCGAGAAGGAGTTCGTGGAGAGTTCGCGGGCTCTCGGCGCGGGCCCGTGGCGCATCATGTTCAGGACGATACTGCCGAACACCATGTCGCCGATCATCGTGCAGGCGTCGCTAGTGATGAGCTACGCGATACTGATCGAGGCCAGCCTCAGCTTCCTGGGCCTGGGCATCCAGCCGCCGACGCCATCGTGGGGCTACATGCTCTCGGCGGGCCGAGAGTTCATCACCATAGCGTGGTGGCTGACCACGTTCCCCGGCATCGCCATTTTCCTCATCGTCCTGTCGTGGAACTTCGTGGGCGACGGTATACGCGAGGCCCTCGACCCCCGGCAGCAACGCCGGTAAGAGCCGCCCACTCCGGCAATGGGCTGCATCAGTCCGTGTGAATCGCGGAGCACTGGCCTTCGACAGGCTCAGGCCGAACGAAACTTGAGCTAGGCGTCGTCGCCCCAGGACGACATCTCGGCCCTCAGCTCCGGGTCGAGGCCCATAGAAAAGGCCGCCAGGGCGTTGTCGATATGCCCGGTCTCCCTCGCTCCGACGAGCACAGCAGTTATGGCCGGATGGGTCATGGACCACGCCATCGCCAGCCTCACCATGGGCACGCCCATCTCGTCGGCCTTGGCCCTCAGCCGCTCGATTATCCGAAAGTTGCGGTCGTTGAAGTAGATGTCGGCGTGGGCGGGCATGATGTCGAAGCGGGTGCCCTTGGGGATGTCCCCGTGGTCGGGCGTGTACTTGCCCGTGAAGAATCCCGCGCCCATGGGGCTGAACGGCGTGACCGAGATCCCCTCCTCGATGCAGAGGGGGAGCAGCTCCTTCTCGTCGTCGCGCAGCCCCAGGTTGTAGCCGGGCTGGGTGATCTCGTAGCGGGGATAGCCCTTGGCGGCGCTGGTCTCCAGGGCGTGCCTGAGCTGCTCGGCGGAGTGCTGGCTGCATCCGATGACCTCGGCGCGACCGGCCTCGACCTCGTCCGCGAGGGCGCCGAGGGTCTCGTCGTCGGGCACGTCCGGGTAGGGCCGGTGGAGCTTGAAGATGTCGACGTGGTCGGTGCGCAGCCGTTCGAGGCTTTCGGCGAGGGCGCGGTGGACGTTCTCGGCGGACCCGCCCGTGCTGAACTTCGTCATCAGGATCACGTCGTCCCTGGCGCCGCGCTTCTCCATCCACCTGCCGACGATGTTCTCGGAGGAGCTCATCTCCGTGGTGACCTCGCGCTGGTCGTCGACGCCCATCGTCTCGAGCCTGATGCGCTTCGACTGGCCGCCGCCGTACGCCTCGGCCGTATCGAAGAGGGTCAGCCCCTTCTCCATCGCGTAGTCCATCACGCGGTACGAGTCGTCCTCGCTGATCTCGCGCCCGAAGGTGACGCAGCCCAGCGCGATGGCCGGGATGGTCCGGCCCGTCCTGCCCAGCGGTCTATGCTCCAATTGCGGCTCCTGTTCGATTGATCTGCGAGATACTACCACAGAGGGCACAGAGACCACAGAGGGGAAGGGTTGTGGGGATCCGGGAAAGGGTTCGCGTGCTGCTTGACAGGTTTGGGGCGCGGCGTGAAAATTCGGCGGGGTTGGTAAGCTTGCAGGGCGAGGTATGCGGATGGGCAAAATGGCGGCGGCGGTGGTGCGGGAGCTGGGCCGGGTCGAGTGCGAGCGCGTCGCGTCGCCCGAGACGGAAGCCGGGCGCGTCCTGGTCCGCACCGCCCTCGCCTCGATCTGCGGGAGCGACCTGCACATCGCCTACCAGGGCTGGGGCGTGACCGGACTGCCGCTCCCGCCGGGCCGTCCGGGGCACGAGGGGGTCGGCGAGGTGGTGGACGGCGGCGGCACGGGGTTCGAGCCCGGCCAGGCCGTGCTCACGGTGCCCAACATACACGACTCGGCGACCTTCGCGGAGTACCAGGTTCTCGACCCCGGTAACATGGTGGCGCTACCCGACACCAGGCCGCTGTCCCACCTGCTCATGGCCCAGCAGCTAGGCACGGTGATATTCGGGTGCCGCCTCCTGCCGCCGCTGGACGGGGAGACGGTCGTGGTGATTGGCCAGGGTTCGGTCGGCCTGTTCCACGACTTCATCCTGCGGCGACTGGGGGCGGAGCGCATCATCGCCGTCGACCCCGTCCCCGCCCGCGTGCAGGCTGCCAGGGACATGGGCGTGGACGATGCCGTCCCGGAGGCGGGCCCCGCGGCGACCGAGGCGATCCTCGATCTCACCGACGGCGAGGGCGCGGGGGTGGTGGTCGACGCGGTGGGGAGCGTCGAGACCCTGAACCAGTCCCTGGCCGTCGCAGCCGAGTGGGGCAGGGTGGCCGCCTTCGGCCTGCCCACCACCGCCGAGCCGGTGCCCTTCGACTGGGCGTCCCTGTTCCGCAAGAGCCTCACCATGCACGCCGTCCACGGGGCGCAGGATGTCCCCGGGCTGCCCGAGTTCAGGGCCGCTGTCGACCTGATCTCGAACGGGGAGATCGACATGTCCCCCTTCGTCACCCACTCGTTCCCTATCGACCGCGTCGACCGCGCCTTCGAGCTTGCCGACTCCAAAGCGGACGGCGCGCTCAAGGTCTCGCTCACCTTCGATTGACCGCAGTGAGGATGCCATGCACGACCTGACCATCGCACAAGCCGCCGGTTCCATAAGGGCGGGGACCGTGTCCGCCGTCGAGCTGATGGAGGCCCTGCTCGCCCGCTCGCGCGACCTGGACCCCGACCTGCGGGTCTGGGAGACCCTCGACGAGGAGGCGGCGCTGGACGCGGCCCGATCCGCCCAGGCGGAGATCGAGGGCGCCGGGCCGAGGGGGCCGCTCCACGGGGTCCCCATCGGCGTCAAGGACATCTTCAACACCGAGGGCGTCCGCACCGCCTCGGGCTCGCCCATATACGACGACTTCGTGCCGGACTTCGACTCGACCGCCGTGGCACGGCTGAAGGACGCCGGCGCGGTCATGATGGGCAAGGCGGTGACGACCGAGTTCGCGTCGTTCGATCCGTCTCCCACGCGCAACCCCTGGAACGCGGAGCACACGCCGGGCGGGTCGAGCAGCGGCTCGGCCGCCGGGGTCGCCGCCCGCCTCTTCCCGGGCGCCCTCGGCTCCCAGACCTCCGGCTCCGTGCTCCGCCCGGCCTCCTACAACGGCGTCGTGGGCGTGAAGCCGACCTTCGGGCGCATCAGCCGCTACGGCGTGACGCCCGTCGCGTGGTCGCTGGACACGGTCGGGTACTTCACGCGCACGGTGGAGGACGCCGCGATGATGCTCGATGTGCTGGCGGGCCGCGACGACCTGGACCCGTCGTCGTCCGCGGAGCCGGTCGACGGGTACGCCGGGGCCGTTGCAGGGGCCTCGTCCGCGCCCCGCATAGGCGTGGTCCGCAGCTTCTTCTTCGACTACGCCGACGGCGAGACGGTCGCGCACACGGAGGAGGTGCTGGGGCGGCTCTCGGGCTCAGGCGCAGCCGTGGAAGACGCGTCGCCGTCCACCGACTTCGACGTACTCCTCGCGGCCCACCGCACGACCATGAACGTGGAGTCCGCCGTGACGCGGGGCGATGACTTCGCGGCCCGGCCGGACGACTTCTCGCCCAACGTGCGCAGCTCCGTAGAGTGGGGGATGCTGGCCCCGGCGACGGCCTACGTACAGGCCCAGCGTCACAGGGCCGCGTTCAGGCGCGAGGTCGCGGCCCTGGCCTCCAGGTTCGACGCGCTCCTCACGCCGTCCACGCCGGCGCCGGCCCCCCGCGACCTGACGACCACCGGCGACGCGTCCTTCCAGGCGCCGTGGACGACGGCTGGCCTCCCGGCGATATCGATCCCGTCGGGCCTCTCGGCGTCGGGACTGCCCTTCGGGGTACAGCTCGTGGCCGCCCCGTTCGCCGAGGCGCGCCTGCTGTCGGCGGCGGCGTGGTGCGAGGGTGTGCTCGGCAGAGGCGAGAGCCCCCGTCTGCCTTGACGTGGTGTTCGTATCTGCACTAGGATGATCATTGGAGGAAAGCTATGTCTACGCTTGAAGAGCGGGTCAGCAGACTCGAAGGCGGCTATGAGCATCTGGCTACGAAGGCCGACCTGTACAGGGCCGTAGTCCAGCTCGGGCTGCTGATGACCGGTATCGTCGGTGCGGGCGTGGCTTTTCTGAAACTTACCGGCAGCTAGACGGCCATCGGATGGCTCGATACACGAAAAGCGAAGCCCGCGACTGGGCCTGGGAGACACTGCGGGGCCAGTGGTCCACCCTCGTCACGCCCTTCGACCCCGAGGGCGACGTGGACGAGGAGGGCCTGCGCGCCAACATACGCCGCGTGCGCTCCCTCGGCACGACCGGCGCGGGGTGCACCTGGGGCATGGGCGAGTTCTGGGCGCTGACGGGCGAGGAGCGCACCCGCGTCTACGACATAGTGGCCGACGAGGCCGCGGGCGAATGGAACATAGGCGCACACGTCACCCACACGTCCGTGACCGACATGCTGGCGCTGGCCGACCACGCCGGGGCGGCCGGGTTCGACCTGCTCATCGCCGCGCCGCCCTACTTCGTGACGAAGACCGAGGAGCAGGTCGTGGAGTTCGTCCGCATCCTGGCGGAGCACACCGGCCTGGCGATCATGTTCTACAACTCGCCCCAGTTCGGCATAGTGATGAGCGCCCAGGGCCTGAGTGAGGTCTGCGCCATCCCGAACGTCGTCGGGGTGAAGGAGGCCAGCTTCGACCGCGACCTTACCATCGAGACGCACCGGCTCATCGGCGACACGGCCATCGTGAGCGCGCCGGACGAGTGGGTGCTCTTCTCGGGGCGCGAGCTGGGCTTCCGGCAGCAGGTGATGTTCGCCAACACGTCCGACTGGCGCTTCGACACGCCGGGGTCGGCCCGCTACGTCGACTTCATCGACCGGGCGACCCGGGGCGACATCGACGACGCCATGTACGCCGAGCACATCCATCCCCTCAAGGCGCTGTCGGACCGGTGGTGGCAGCGCACGATGCAGAAGCAGAAGGGCGCGCTGCCCGTGCCGATGGTGAAGCGGTGGGGCGAGCTGATGGGCATGGCGGGCGGCGGCGTCAGGCCCCCGCTGATGGACATGACGGACGACGAAAAGCACGAGCTCGAGGCCGACCTCGCAGCGGTGAATAGCGAACGGCTGGCTGCCGTAGGTGGTGCATAGATGATATTGATGGTCAGTGTCCAGAACCTTCCCGAAGCCCAGCAGGCCCTCAGGGGCGGGGCGGACATCGTGGACGTGAAGAACCTCCAGGAGGCGCTCGTAGGCTCCGCCGAGCCGGGCCTCGTGAAGCAGGTGCGGGAGACCGTGCCCTCCGCCCACCACGCCAGCGTGACACTGGGCGTCGTGCCGAACCAGGCGGGCACCGTGGCCATGGCCGTCTACACGGCCGGACTGCTCGACGCGACGTCCGTCAAGGTCGGGTTCATGCAGTCCGAGTACGACGAGGCCGTCGAGGTCCTCCGGGCGTCCAAGAGGGCGCTGGACGGCTTCGAGACGAAGCTCATCGGCTCCCTGTTCGCCGACAACCACCTGTACGACGGCCTGGAGCCGCGCCGCATGGTGGAGCTTGCCAGGGACACCGAGTGTGACGGCTGGCTCATCGACACGCTGACCAAGGACGGCCGGAACCTGTTCGACTTCATCCCCGAGCCCGAGTTGCGGGACATGGTGTACGAGGGCAAGGAGCTCGGCATGAGCACCGCCCTCTCCGGCCACCTGAAGCTCGACGACCTGGACGAGCTTGCCCGCATCAACCCCGACATCGTCGGCGTGCGCGGCGCAGTGTGCGCCAAGGGCGACCGGGTCGAGGGCGTCTACTGGGAGGCCGTGGCCGAGTTCAAGCGGCAGCTAGACGCCAGGCGGACGGGCGAGATCGACGTGCACGACGGCGCATACGCCGTTTCGGGCAACGGGGCGGCCAGCGGCTGGATCGTCATCGACGGCACGGGCAAGTCCTGCGCCAGCATCCTCGCCGAGCTGACGGCCCAGGTCGAGGCGGACACGAAGTCCTTCGTCGAGGTGGTCATGCCGGATGTACTGAACGCCTACGATGTGCTAGTATGGGCAGAGAACGGTGGCCACAGCGTGCTCACCCAGCGCAAGGACCCCGACGGGATGACGCGAGTGCTCATCCAGCCGTAGCGGTCCCGGCCGCACCGATTCTTCGCAAGGGCCAGTAGCTCAGCCGGTTAGAGCGCAGTCCTGATAAGACTGAGGTCCCTGGTTCGAGTCCAGGCTGGCCCACCAACGTATACGGTAGACAGAACCGTCTTCGAGCTTTGGCTCGGGGGTCTCTGATCTCAGGCACTGACCACTTCAAACAAACGCAAGGTTGAAGGTATGCCGGGGAAGACCGCGCCGATCACGGGGAGTGACCCATCCATGACCAAGCACACTGAACACGTGCGCGCCCTCGATGTCGAGGGCGCATACAACGTCCGCGACCTCGGAGGATACGAGACCCGCGACGGCAGGATGACCCGCTGGGGCAGGTACCTTCGGGCGGACACCTTGGCGAATCTCAGTCCCGCGGGCGTAAACACTCTCCTCGAATACGGCATCAAGAACATCATCGACCTGCGCCGCAGCATCGACCTGCAATTCAGGCCGAGCCCCTTTATTGGCAATGAGGCCGTCACCTACTACCATCAGAACATGGCAGGCGACGTGGCCCTCGAGGGTAGGGAGGTGATCGACGGAATCGAGGACCTTGCTGAGCGGCGGGGCAGGGGGTACTGCTACATACTCGAACAGAGAAAGCACATCCTCCACCAGATATTCTCGGTTCTTGCCAGCCCGGGCGGCCTCCCAGTCCTCGTCCACTGTAACGCGGGCAAGGACAGGGCCGGAATCTCTGCCGCATTCGTGCTGGATATCTGTGGCGTTCCTCGCGAGACCATCATCGAGGACTACGCCCTCACCGCGCGGTACCTGGTGCGGCGCCACTACAAAGACAATCCTGACGTGGATCCTGACGTATACACCTGGCGGGAATACCAGAACGACGCGTGCCATCCTCACAGCATGCAAATCACCCTCGACCACCTCGACAGGATGTACGGAGGCGTCGAGGGCTACCTGCGGGACACCGGCATCACCGACGACCAGGTCGCCGCCATCAAGGAGGCAATGACTGAATGAGCGCCAGAAATCTCATCGAAGTCGACCCCAGATGGGCATAGGCTCGTCTTGTCGCCTGATCGTTTGACGCAACCGGACGAACGAGACCGTCAGATAGCGGCGCTGCGGGACAGGCTGTCCCGGCTCAGCCGCGCCAGCCTGCGTATCAATGAGAGCCTCGACTTCGAGGCGGCGCTGCAGGGCGTCCTGGATGGCGCCCACTCCGTGACGGGCGCCGTCTACGCCGTCATCATCGCCCTGGACGAATCGGGCGAGGTGGAGGACTACCTTGTCGAGGGCATGAGCGTCGACGACGCGAAGCGGCTGTGGAAGGTCCCCGACGGACCTAAATTGTTCGAGTACATGAACGCCCTCCCGGGATCGCTGAGGGGCGGAGATCTGGGGGAGTTGGCCAGGTCGATAGGTGTTTCCTTCCGCCCGCCCGTCAGGATTGCCGCTTTCATGGCAGCCCCGATACTCCACCAGGGCGCGCGCGTGGGCAACATCTACGTGGCGAACGATGATCCGGGCAGGGAGTTCACCAGGGAAGACGAGGAGACGCTGGTGACGTTCGCCTCCCAGGCGGCGCAGGTCATCGCCAACGCCCGCCGCCACCGCGACGAGAAGCGCGCCAGGGCCGGCTTGGAGACCCTGATCGACACCTCGCCCGTGGGCGTCGCCGTCTTCGACGTGGGGACGGACGCCCCGGTGACGTTCAACCGGGAGGCGAGGAGGATGATCGACAACCTGCGGGACTCGGAACAGCCGCTGGAGGACCTCCTCGGGCTGCTGACCATCCGGCGCTCCGACGGGGAGGAAGTCTCCCTGATGGAACTCCCCCTGACCGCAGTCCTGGGAGAAAGCGAGAAGATACGGGCCGAGGAGATCGTGATGGAGGCGCCCAACGGTCGGAGCGTCACGGTGCTGCTCAATGCCACGCCCATCCGCTCCGAGGAGGGCAGGGTGGAGTCGGTAGTCGTCACCATGCAGGACATGACGTCCCTGGAAGAGGTGGAGCGTTTGCGGGCCGAGTTCCTGGGCATGGTGAGCCACGAGCTGCGCATGCCGCTGACCTCCATCTGGGGCTCGGTGATGGCCATGCTGGACAGCACGGAGGACCTGGATCCCGCCGAGATGCGGCAGTTCCTGAGCATCATCCTCGAACAGGCCGGCAGCATGCGGGACCTGATCGGCAACCTGCTGGACGTGGCGCGCATCGAGACGGGGGAGCTGCCGGTCGAACCGGAGCCGGCGGAGGTGGCCGCGCTGGTGGACCGGGCCCGGAGCGCCTTCCTGAGCGCTGGGGGCAGGAACAACCTCGCCATCGATCTGGCGCTGGACCTGCCCCTCGTGATGGCGGACCGCAGGCGCATCGTCCAGGTCATCGTCAACCTCCTGACGAACGCCGCCAGGCATTCGCCGGAGTCGTCCGCCATCAGGGTCTCCGCCGCACTGGACGGCGTCCACGTCCGGGTCTCGGTGGTGGACGAGGGTAGGGGAATACCCACCGAGCGTCTGCCCAACCTGTTCCGGAAGTTCTCCCACCGGGATGACGACGACCCGGGTGGCGACACCGGCCTTGGACTGGCAATCTGCAAAGGAATCGTGGAGGCCCACGGAGGCCGCATCTGGGCCGAGAACGAAGGAGCCGGACTGGGGGCGCGGTTCACCTTCACCATCCCGGTGATCGAAGAGGCCGCCGTCCAACGCCGCAGGTCCCCGGAAGGCCGGCGTCAGGAGACGGGAGATGCGGAGCCCATCCTCGTGGTGGACGACGATCCCCGAACGCTCCGGCACCTCAGGAAGGTGCTCTCCGACGCCGGCTACCACCCCATTGTTACTGCCGACCCTGAGGAGGTGATCTCCCTCGTGGAGGAGCATCGTCCCCACCTGGTCCTGCTCGACATGATGCTGCCCGGCTCCGACGGCATCGAGTTGATGAGGGACATCATCGCGGTGGACAACGTGCCGGTGATCTTCCTCTCGGCTTATGGACGCGACCAAGTGGTTGCCCGGGCCTTCGAGAGCGGAGCGGCCGACTACGTCGTCAAGCCCTTCTCGCCAACCGAGCTGGTTGCCAGGGTCGGAGCGGCTCTCCGGAGATTTGCGGAGCCCTACCGGCCTGAGCTGTCGGAGGCCTACGTGCTGGGCGACCTGGCCATCGACTACTCCCAGCGGCTGGTCACCCTCGCCGGGCGTCCGGTGCAGCTGACGGCCACCGAATACCGGCTGCTCTTCGAGTTGTCGGTCAACGCCGGGAGGGTGTTGACCCACAACCATCTGTTGCGGAAGGTCTGGGGGCCCAAGAAGACGGGCAACCTGGGTTCGCTCCGCACCCACCTGAGAAGGCTCCGCAGCAAGCTCGGCGAGGACGCAAGCAACCCCACCTACTTCTTCGCCGAGTCCAGGGTCGGCTACTGGATGGCGAAGGGGGAGACGCAGGAGGAGGAGCCGCAGTAGACCTGATAGGATGGCCGCAATCGTAACTGATGGGTGGTTGCTGCCTGTGGGGACGCTGACTCGGTCGCTGACAATACTGGATATGCCATGCGTTTGACGGAGAAGCAACTCGGCGGCTGGTCTCTGCTTATTGGGACCGCGGCAGTGGCGTTGGCCTCTGCGCTCTCGCCCGGCCGGGGCGCGGTGGACACGGTGCCCAGCAACAACCTCACCGAGCTCACGCTGGCGATGGCGCGCAACGAGGCGCTGTCCTACACCGTACCCGTTGTGATCGTCTGCGGTGCCCTGCTCATGCTTCACGGCATCCTGACCCTGCGGCGGTATGGGACACCTGTGCCTCGACTCGGCCTTCTGGGTATGGCCATCGGGCTGGTTCTGCAGATGGTGATGCGGGGTCTCGACTACATGATCGTCGGTATGGGAGTGGCGGCCCTTGAGAGCGACGCGACGCGGTCGCAGGAATGGCTCCAATCGGCGCTGGAGATGCAACGGATAGTCTTCGGGCTGCATTTCAGCTCCGTCGTAGCCGGCTTCGTCGGGACGGCGATTATGGCGCTGGGCCTCGCTTTCCGACCTGAGCCCGTACGTCTGCCTCCCGTGCTGCACGGTATCGTTGCGGTGCTGGCTCTGGCGTCGCTGGTGGTGTTCATCGCCGCATGGCACTCGGACAGATTGGAGTTGGCATTCGCGCCCGTGTTCGCAGCAATGTCCGTAGGCGGGCTCGTTTACATGGGTCTGTTGGGATGGGGGTTGGTATCATCGAAAGGCGACTAGGCGAGCAAACCCGACGTTGAGCTTCGAGCTTCGACCCGAGCATCTTCGCTCCCTGAGGTGGCGGTCGATCGGGCCGCATCGAGGGGGGCGCGTCGTGGCGGTGGCTGGCGACCCGGAGGAGAGGCAGACCTTCTACTTCGGGGCCTGCGCGGGCGGCGTCTGGAAGTCCACCGACGGCGGGACGTACTGGCGCAACGTGTCCGACGGCTTCTTCCGCATGTCCGCCGTGGGCGCGCTCGCCGTAGCCGACGCCGACCCGTCGGTCGTGTACGCCGGCACGGGCGAGGCGTGCATCCGCAGCAACGTCTCCCACGGCGACGGCGTCTACCGGTCCACCGACGCCGGGGCTACCTGGGAGCACGCCGGGCTCGAGGACACGCGGCACATCGCCCGTGTGCGCGTCGACCCGCGCGACCCCGACAGGCTCTACGTCGCGGCGCTGGGCCACGCCTTCGGACCCAACGCGCAGCGCGGTGTCTTCCGCTCCACCGACGGCGGCGGCTCGTGGGAGCGGGTCCTGTTCAGGAGCGAGAGGGCCGGCGCGATCGACCTGTCCATGGACCCCAACAACCCGCGAGTCCTGTACGCGGCCATATGGCAGGTGCTTCGGACACCGTGGAGCCTCGTCGGCGCAGGGCCGGAGAGTGGCCTGTGGCGGTCGACCGACGGCGGCGACACGTGGACCGACCTGACGGACCGGCCCGGGATGCCCGGCGGGATCAAGGGCCGGATAGGCGTTGCCGCGTCGCCCGCACGGCCGGGGCGCGTGTGGGCCATCGTCGAGGCCGAAGACGGTGTGCTGCTGCTCTCGGACGACGGCGGCGACACGTGGGAGCGGGTCAACGACAGCCCCATCGTCAGGCAGCGGCCCTTCTACCACCACCACGTATTCGCCCACCCCACGCGGGCGGATACCATGTGGACCCTCCCGATACAGGCGTGGCGGTCGGACGACTCGGGGCGCTCGTTCACGATGATGACGACGCCCCACAGCGACAATCACGACCTCTGGATCGACCCGCGCGACCCCCGGCGGATGATCGAGGGGAACGACGGCGGCGCGTGCGTCTCGTTCGACGGCGGCGAGACGTGGTCGACCATCTACAACCAGCCGACCGCCCAGTTCTACCACGCCGCGGCCGACACCCGGCGCCCGTACCGTGTCTACGGCACCCAGCAGGACAACAGCGCGATCAGCACGCCGAGCAGCTCGCCCAAGGGCGCCATTCCCTTCTCGGACAGCTACGCCGTGGGGCCGTCGGAGAGCGGGTACGTTGCGGTTCGCCCGGACAACCCCGACATCGTCTACTCGGGCGCAATCGGCAGCGCCCCGGGCGGCGGGGGCGCGCTGCTCAGGTACAACCACGCCACGGGCGAGTCGCGGATCATCACTGTGTGGCCGGAGATGTCGTACGGGCTGGGCGCGCGGGATATGCGCTACCGCTTCCAGTGGACCTTCCCGATAGTCATATCGCCCCACGACCCCGACGTGCTCTACGCCGCTGGGAACAGGGTGTTTCGTTCCACCGACGAGGGCACGATCTGGGAGGCGGTGTCGCCGGACCTGACCCGCAACGACCCGGACAAGGGCGAGCCCGGCGGCGGCCCCATCAGCCGCGACGTGTCCGGCGCGGAGGTCTACTGCACCATATTCTCCTTCGCCGAGTCGCCGCATATCCCCGGCGAGCTCTGGGCGGGCTCCGACGACGGCCGCGTCCACGTCTCCCGCGACGCCGGCGCGACGTGGGACGACATCACCCCGCCGGGCCTGCCGGAGTGGGCGACCGTGAGCATGATCGACCTGTCGCCCCACGACCCCGGCACGGCCTGGCTCGCGGCGTGGAACTACAAGCTCGACGACTACTCGCCGTACCTGTACCGGACGCGCGACGGCGGGCGGATCTGGGAGTCGATAGCGGCGGGGATTCCCGATGGGGAGTTCGTGCGCGTCGTCAGGGAGGACCCGGCGCGGGCGGGCCTGCTGTACGCCGGCACGGAGACGGGCGTGTACGTGTCGCCGGACGGGGGCGCGTCGTGGCAGTCCATCCGTCTGAACCTGCCGGTGACGCCGATCCACGACCTGCTGGTCAAGGACGGGGACCTGGTGGCCGCGACCCACGGCAGGTCGTTCTGGATACTCGACGACCTCTCGCCGCTGCGTGGGCTGACGGAGGAGGCGACGAGCGACGCCGTCCACCTCTTCGAGCCGCGCCCGGCCGTCCGGGCGCTGAACATGCTCGGCAGGATCGAGCCGGTGCGGATCGGGCCGGGCAAGAACTACTGGGTCGCAATCGGCGCGGCGGCGACCTTCGAGGAGGTCGAGACGCCGGAGGGGGTCACGGAGCGCGTGTTCCTCGACGCGGGCCACAACCCGCCCGAGGGGGCGACGATCACCTACCACCTGCGGGAGGGCTCGAAGGACGGCGCGGCTATCATGTTCATCGACGCGGAGGGCCGTGAGGTGAGGCGGTTCTGCGGGCTGCCGGCGGAGGCGGGCATGAACCGCTTTGTATGGGACATGCGCCACGCAGGCCCCCGCGAGGCCCCGGGCGCCGCCGCCGAGCGCCTGATCGCCGGGCCGAGCCCCAGGGGACCGGCGGCGGTGCCGGGCGACTACACCGTCAGGCTCGAGGCGGCGGGCCGCACCCTAACTCGCAAGCTCAGGGTAGTGAAGGACCCTCGGTCGGAGGCGTCGGACGCCGACCTGGACGAGCAGCTAGGCCTGCTGCTCAGGCTTAGGGACAGGATCTCCGAGACCAACGACGCCATCGTCGAGCTGCGGCAGGTGAGGCGGCAGGTGCGGGAGTGGGTGGGCCGGGCCGAGGCTACCCAGGGAGCCGTCGTCGTCGAGGCGGGCCGCGCCATCGTCGAGCGGCTGGACGGCATCGAGGGCAGGCTCGTCGCTACGTGGCAGACGACCGAGCGAGGCCAGATGGGCACGCCGCTGCCCAAGCTCGCCGAGGCCCTCGCCACGCTGGTCAGCGTCGTCGAGAGCGCCGACTCCGCCCCCACGAAGAGCTCCTACGAGGTGTTCGACCACCTGTCGGCGCGGGTAGCCCACCAGATCGAGTCTCTGCGCGAGATCATCGACCGGGACATCCCGGCCTTCGTATCCCTGGTCCGCGAGTCCGGCGTCCCAGACATCCAGACCAACTGAGTTCGGGTATGGGACTACGTTCACCCTGAGTCTGCCTGTCCTGAGCTTGTCGAAGGGTCTAAGGCCAGTGCTCAGCAACCCGGCTATTCTTGAGGCAGACCGTTAGCCCTACTCGGGCTTCGTCGCCTTGAGCGAGAACAGGAACGGCACCAACTCCCCACCTTCCGGTAGGCGCCACCAGCCGTCCTCTCCCTGCTTCATCATCGGCAGGGCCTGGTACGCAGTGAAGTGGTGCTCGTGGAAGAACTCGATCACCAGCCCCGCCGAGATCAACGGATTGAGTATGTCGCCCACGCTGTGGCCCCACTCGAACGTCGGTCCATACTCCTCGTCCGGCCCGTCCGTGTAGGTAGGCCCCGGCTCGAACTCCAGGGGACCGGCCCCGCGGGTGGAGTACGGGTAGAAGGGCCGCAGATCGACAGCATCCTCCTCGTCGAAGACGCTGCCGAAGGGGTGCCCGTCCACGATGTAGAACACCCCGCCCGGCTCCAGGAAGTGGGCGATCACCCTGGCCCACGGCTCCAGGTCGGGCAGCCACGTCAGCACGCCGTATGACGTGAACACCACGTCGAAGCGGCCTTCCAGCGCATCCGGCAGGTCGTAGACGTTCGAGACGACGAACTTCGCGTCAATGTCGAGCTCCTCGCTCAGCGACCGGGCCCGCGAAATCGCCTCCCCAGAGAAGTCGACACCCGTGACCTTGGCTCCGAGCCTAGCCCAGGACATCGTGTCCATCCCGAAGTGGCACTGCAGGTGGAGCAGGCTCTTGCCTTCGACATCGCCCACCTCCTCGATCTCGAGGGAGTTGAGCGAGGACGCCCCGGCCCTGAAGCCGTCCACGTCGTAGAAGCGGGACTTGAAGTGAGTCGGCGTCCGCGCGTCCCAGCTCAGGCGATTCGCCTTCATATACCGGTCGTCGCCGCCGATCAAAGACTTAGGCCGCCCTGTCCTCGATTACGAGGCTGCGCCCAACTGCTCTGAGCGCCTTCTCTACCTGGGTGAGATGAGAGCCATAATCGGGGTCCATTACTTTGCGGACTGCATCCCCGCTCACGCCCAGGCGATCAGCGAGCTCTCCCGCCGTGATTCCCTGCTTTCGCATCGCGGTGTAAAGCGCCAGCTTGGCCGCGACGATGGGTGGGACTGCGACCATTACCTGACCCTCCTCAGCTTCGCCTGGAACGGGGAGAGCCTCGCTGTTGTCCACGTATGCGCACAACGCGACTACCAAGGCGTCCTCCGCCATCTCCAGCGCCTCGGCCCGGTCGTCCCCACAGGTCAGTGCACCAATTACCCCAGGGAAAGATACGTTGAATCCGCGTTCTCCCTCCTCAGGAGTGAGATTGCAAGGATAGGCATATCTCATGGCTCAGCCCCCCCTCACCATTCTCTGTATCTCGTCTCTGTGTCCTCTGCGCACTCTGTGGTGAAATCCTACGCTCCCGGCTCCACGAACGCAAGGATCCGCGCGGGGTTGGCGACCGTGATCGTCTCGATGCTGGACTCCTCGACGCCCATGTTCAGCAGGTGCGGGATGAACCGCTCGATGATGAACGAGTACCCGAAGCCGCCGTACTTCTTCAGGTGGGTCTTCCAGCACACGTCGTGGGACAGGAGAACCTTGTCCTCGTACCCTGCCTCGATGAGCTTGGGCACGGCCTCGGCGTCGCGGGCCGTCACGCTCGGGCCCAGGCCCTCCTCGGGCCCGAGCACGTCGATGCTTCTGACCACCTCGTCGCGTCCGATCAGGTCGAGCTGTACGTAGGGGCCGCGCTCCAGCAGCTCCAGCATCAGCCCCACGTCGTCGGCGATCTCGTCCGAGTGGCCGAGGATGACGCGCTCCAGGTCGACTCCCACCTCCTCCAGGATGTCCAGCGTGCGGTGACGCTCCGAGCCGACGCCGCCCCTGTGCAGGGAGATGGGCGCTCCCGTTACCAGGGCCGCAAGCCCGGCGGCGCGGATGCTCTTCTCCTCGTTGGGCCTGATCGGGCCGCCGTTGACGCCTATCTCGCCGATGATCCCCGACCTGATGCCCGTACCGCCGACTCCCTCGGTCACGTCGCTGACGATGACCTCGGTCAGGTCCTCGACCGAGCGCTGGTCCATGTCCACGGGGTGGTAGACGCGCTGGTAGTAGCCGGTGCCCATGATGACGTGGAGGCCCGTCGCCTCGGAAACGCGGAGCAGGGCCGCCGGGTCGCGCTTCAACCCGATGCTCGTGACGTCCACGATCGTGCCGCCGCCCCTGTTCCTGAACTCCATGACCTCGGCGACCGCGTCCGCCTCGTCGGCCAGGATGTAGTTGTCCGCGATGGGCGCCGCCTCCCTGGCGGCGCGGAGGTTGCCTACGTCCACCTTCGCCTCCCACCGGGTGAGCTCCGTCGCGGGGAAGTCGTCGCTGGTGAGGATGGGCTCGGAGCGCCCGGGCACCTCGACGCCAATGACGTGGGGCAGGTGAGTCTTCCTCAGGTCGAGGAAGAGGTGCTCGTGCATCAGGGTCGTACCCAGGGCGCCGGGGCTTACCGGACCCCGGACGGTCTGGACCTTCCCAACGAGACCGGCATCGAGAGGACCTCGGGCTGCGGACATGGCCCGACTACCTGCCGCTTGCCAGGTCGGCGAGAACGGCCCGCCATTCAGCATCGTTGCCGCCGCTCTTGCCCGCGCGGTAGGTGATGATGCCGCTGCCGTCCATGGCGACCTTGGTGGACTGCACCGTGACGCCGAAATCCGGTACCACCTTGCCTACTGGAACGGCGGTCCTGTAGACGAAGTCGTTCCTGTTCCTGTAGGCCTCGAGCTCGTCCAGGGACTCGGTGGGGTCGAAGCCCACGCCGTAGAAGTCCACCTTGCCCTCGAAGTCGAGGTAGATGCTGCTCAGGCTCCGTAACTCGGAGCGGCAGACCGGTCACCAGCCTGTGAGGAAGTATAGGAACACGGGCCGTCCCTCTTCCCTCAGCTGTGCGGAGGTGAGCTCGCTCCCATCCACGAGCCTGAGGGTGAAATCGGGCGCCAGGTTGCCGACGGCGTTGCCCACCTCAGGGGTGGACTCGTCGGCCTGTGGGGCCGGAGTCTCGGTCGGCGTAGCGGTCGGCGCGGGCGTGGGCGGGATGGCTGTTGCGGGAGGCGTCGGGGCTGTCCGGGTCATCTGTGGAACGGGTGTATCGGCCGGAGCCGGCCCGGTGGGCTCGGAGCCGCACGCGGCTCCCAGGACGAGAAGCGCCAGAGCTGCCAGAAGCGCGCCCGGCGCGGTGATGCGCTCTACGGCCATATCCATGCTTTCAGGTTACAGATTAGAAGCCAGCGCGTCCAGCACTTACGTGATACTCCGGCAAACAGCGGTTCAAAAGTGCTAGACTGGGATGAGCCCCCTGTCTATCATGGTAGCAAGGGTCATCTCACCGCCCCGAGGGTGACGTATTGGAGGCGTAACTTGATACGACGATTTCGGGTGCTGCTCTTGGTCGCACTTGCCGCCTCGACGGCAGCGCTTCTGTTGGGCCTGGAAGGAAGTGTTCTCGCCCAGACTCCTCCGCCGATACCCCACTTCTTCAAGGGGACGGTGCGCGTTGCCGGGGAGGTTCCACCCGACGGGCACACCATCATAGCCAGGATCGACACGCGCTACGAGTCGGAGCCCATACAGGTTGTGGGAGGGCAGTTCCAGGGACTGGGAGTGGGTCCGCAGGACCCCAACACGGTGGGCGCAACGATAACGTTCTACCTGGACGGAGCGGTCCAGGCCGATCAGACGGCGACGTACAGGCCCGGGTTCCGCAGGGGGGCGGACCTGGATGAAACGATCGCCCTGACCTTCTCCATGCTTCCGGAGCCCACGCCCACGCCCACCCCCGAGCCCACGGCTACGCCTACCATCACGCCTACTCCCCAGGCGGTGAATCCCGCGGTCTACTCGGGGCCGATCATCATCGCGGGAGGGGTCGTTCCTGAGAATGTGACGCTCATCGCGCGGCTCGGCGCCTATGAGTCGTTCCCCGCAGTGATCTCGGGAAGCAACTACCTCAACCTGGTAGTAGCTCCCAGCGATCCCACGCTGCTGGGCAAACCGATCACATTCCTGCTCAACGGCCACCCGGCTGAAGAGACAGACGTCTACACGAGCGGCAAGATCGATCAGAATTTCCCGCTCGTGTTCGTGGGCCTGCCTCTTCCGACCAGCACGCCCGCGCCGACCGCGACCCCCACACCCACGCCGGTGCCGCCGACGAGCACGCCCACGCCGGTGCCGCCGACGAGCACGCCCACACCGGTGCCGCCGACGAGCACGCCCACGCCGGTACCGCCGACCGCGACTCCGGTACCACCGACCGCGACTCCGGTACCACCTACTCCGGTGCCACCGACCGCGACTCCAGTGCCGCCCACGCCGGTGCCGCCGACCACGACCCCGGTGCCGCCCACGCCGGTGCCGCCGACCGCGACCCCGGTGCCGCCCACGCCGGCGCCGCCGCCCGCGACTCTGCCGACTGTGCCTGAGATCGTGCCCGCGCCGGTTACACCCGAAGGGGGGAGCAGCACCGGGGTCATCATCGTCAGCGTGGTCGTGGTGATAGTGCTGTTGGCGGTCGTAGCGGTGGCGGCCTACATGATAGGCATGAGGCGCTCGGGCTTCTAGACGCAGCGCAACGACATGACGCCGGCCGATGACCGGAAATGTAGCCATTTCACCCGGCGAGTACGGGCTGGAGGCCCGTAGATGAGGGTACGGGTAGCCTTGGGGGCGGCGGTCGCGCTCGGCTTGGCGTTCGCCGCTCTCCAGGCTGGGACGTCGCTGGCGCACGACCCTACGCCCACGCCGGAGCCTACGCCGCCCTACGGGGTGCCGCCGATCCCCATCGTCTACGCGGGAACTGTGCTGGTCGCCGGCAGCACGCCGCCCGACGGCCTGACCCTCACGGCGCGCATCGAGGCCGGCTACGAAGCGGAGCACGTACCGATAGTGGGCGGCCGGTTCAGAGGGCTGACCATCGGGCTGGATAATTCGAACCTGCTGGGCAGCGTCGTCACCTTCTACCTGAACGGGGAGGTGCCATCGAACCAGACCGTCAAGCTCGTGTCCCTGGGCGTGGAGTCCCTACATCTGACCTTCCCCCGTTTCCCCACGCCTCCACCCACCCCGACCAGTACCTCTACTCCGGTACCGACGAGTACCCCAACTCCTCGGTCCGCCCTTCCGGCCGCCTACTCGGGGCCCATCGTGATTCTTGGAGGCACCGTATCCAAGGACGCGGAGCTCGTCGCCCGGGTCGGGAGCTACGTCTCCATCCCTGCGGTGATTGACGGAAACAGCTACCTGAACCTGGTCATAGCCCCTAACGACCCGGACCTCCTGGGAGAGGAGATAACGTTCCTGCTGGACGGCATCGAGGCATCGACTACGGACACCTACGAGAGCGGCAAGATCACCCAGAACCACACCCTCGTGTTCGTCGGAGTTCCGACACCCACCCCAACGCCCACGAACACGCCTACGCCCATGCCGACAAGCACGCCCACGCCCGTGCCGACGAGCACACCCACGCCTGCGCCGACGAGCACACCCACGCTTGTGCCGACCAGCACGCCCACGCCTGCGCCGACGAGCACGCCTACGCCCATGCCAACCAGCACGCCCACACCCATGCCAACCAGCACGCCCATCCCCGTGCCCACCAGCACACCCACGCCTGTGCCAACCAGCACGGCCACGCCCGTGCCAACCAGCACGGCCACGCCCGTGCCGACCAGCACGCCCATACCCGCTCCCACCGTTTCGCCCCCGACGCCAGCTCCTACAGCGACGCCCCCCAGGGCCGCCGATGAGTCTGGAGGCATCATCTTCGCGGTGGCGGTGGCGGTAGTGGTGGTGTCAGCCCTCGGCGGGATAATCTACTACGTGGCTGCGGGGCGGCGGAGAGGACCCGGCGAGCCTCCGGCCTAGCCTCTCGTTAGCCTGACCGCTCCGTACCGCCTGGGCTATAATGTCTCCATGGAAGGGATGCTGCGGCTCGCCGCGATAGGGCTATGCTTACTGGTGGTCGGCGCGTGTTCGACTCCAGAAGCTCGGCCCGAAGTCTCGCCCGAGACCGAGGACACGGCTGTGGCAGTCTCCTCGACCCCCGAGCCCACAGCCGCACCCGACCCTTCGCCCGAACCGCCGACGCCTGAGCCCACTGCCGAGCCGTCGCCCACTCCGACCGCTTTCAAAGCCTCGATAGACACGCCCCCTACGCCGGACCGGCAGGTGCGCAAGATCGACCGAGGCAGCGGCAATCCGGCCCCCGACTTCGAGATCGAGCTCATCGACGGCGATACCGTCACCCTGTCCGGCTACAGGGGGGAGGTCGTGCTGCTCAATTTCTGGGGCACGTGGTGCCCGCCGTGCCGGGCCGAAATGCCGGCGCTCCAGCGCGCCTGGGAGGAGTACAAGGACAGGGGAGTGGTGTTCCTCGGCGCGGCGATCTACGACGAGAAGGCCGACGTGGAGAAGTTCGCGGAGGCCTATGGAATCACCTATCCCCTGGGCATCGACCTGCTCGGCGACCTGACGGTGGACTACAAGGTCACGAGCTTCCCGACGACGTTCCTGATCGACCGCGAGGGGAATGAAGTCCGCCGTATCGTCAACCCGGTCAACGAGGGCTTCCTGCGCATCTTCCTGAATGGGATGCTGAAGGATAGCTGATAACCTAGGAGCGACAGATGGCAGAACCGAAGACAGTGAAGCGCGCCGATACGGACGCCGCCGAGCGGCCCCGGGGCACCCGGCCCGTCGTGTCCGGCACCCAGGGCGTCATCTCCAGCGGCCACGCGCTGACGTCGATGGCGGGGATGCGGATGCTGTTGTCGGGCGGCAACGCATTCGACGCGCTGGCGGCGGCAGTGCTGGCGGCAGCGGTGGTCGAGCCGATAGCGTCCTATTCGCTCGGCGCGGAGAGCGTGTTCATGCTCTACGACGCGCGGTCGGGCGACCTGAAGTCGCTGAGCGGGCAGGGCACGGCCCCTGCCGCGGCCACGCCGAACTTCTACCGCTCGCGGGGGCTCGATGCGATACCCACCGGCCCGGGCATGGACGCCCCGCTGGCCTTCACGGTGCCCGGCGTGGTCCACGCCACCATATCGATGCTGGACAGGTACGGCACGAAGAGCTTTGCGGAGGCGGCGGCCCCGGCCATCGAGTACGCCGAGCGCGGCATACCCCACTACCGGTACATGATCGACGCGCTGGGCTCGGCGTCCACCATCCAGCAATTCGAGGCGTTCCCGCCCGGCGGCTCCCAGGTCTTCTACGACGACGGCAGCCTACCCCAGGAGGGCTCCCTCCTCGTCCAGCCGGGGCTGGCCAACACCCTGAAAGCGATGGCGGCTGCCGAGGCTGCGTCCCCAGGGGCGCGCTCCGATGGGCTGAGCGCCGCCAGCGACGAGTTCTACCGCGGTGGCGTGGCACGGATGATAGCCGAGTCCTCGTCGAGGGTAGGGGGCGTCCTCGCCTACGAGGACCTGGGCGGGTACGAGTCCCAGTTCGAGGAGCCGCTGCGGACTACGTTCGCCGGGTACGAGATATGCTGCCAGAGGACGTGGTCCCAGGCCGCGGTCCTCCTCCAGGCGCTGAACATGCTCGAACGTTTCGACCTGGAGGCGATGGGCCACAACACCCCTGCCTACGTCCACACCGTCGCCGAGGCCCTGAAGCTGGCGATGGCCGACCGGCACGCACTGTACGGCGATCCCGACTACGCGGACGTGCCCGTCGACGGGCTGCTGTCGAAGGAGTACGCCGCCGGGCGCGCCGCCCTGATCGACGGCGCGCGGGCCGCTCCCGCGATGCCGGAGCCGGGCGACCCGTGGGCCCACTCGACAATGACGGCGCCGGCGAGTCCCGCCGTCGCGCCGACCGCGCCCGTCGGGGCCGTTCCAGGGGGCGAGGGCGGCACGACCCACGTGTCGGTCATCGACAGGGACGGCAACCTGGCGTGCGCCACGCCCAGCGGAGGCTCGTTCGGCAAGTCCGTCTTCTTCCCGGAGCTGGGGTTCGCCATCAGCACGCGCATCGAGATGTTCAACCTCACCGAGGGCCATCCCAACGTCGTCGCGCCCGGCAAGCGCCCGCGCACCACGCTGGTCAACTACATCGCGGTCAGGGACGGCACGCCGGTGATGACGTTCGGCTGTCCGGGCGGCGACCACCAGGCCCAGGGCAACCTGCAGCTCATGCTGAACACCCTGGTATTCGGCATGAACCCCCAGGAGGCCATTGAGGCGCCTAGGTTCGCCAGCGACAGCGCCCCGGACTCCTTCTATCCCCACACCTACTACCCCGGCAGGCTGTCGCTGGAGCCCGGATTCCCGGCGGAGACGGTCGACGCACTGTCGCGCCTGGGCCACGAGGTCGCGAGGGCCGGCGTATGCGGCATGGGCGCGACGGTCTCGCGCCGCGACCCCGGCACGGGCGTCCTCAGCACCGGCGCGGATCCAAGACGCGCCTGCTACGCCCTAAGCTGGTAGGAGTGCGCCTACGCTGGTGTCTCGGTGATTCAGGCGAACGGTCTTGACTAGGTATCGTTCGCCCTGAGCCTGTCGAAGGGCAGTGCTCAGCAAGTGCAGGCTTGGGTTGGCCCCGCAGTCAGACGCAGAGCGACACCTCAGTCCCACTCCAGGATGACGGCCAGGGCCTCTTCGGGCTTTTCGAACAGCATATGGTAGGCCTCCGCCGTCTGCTGCCAGGGCAGGCGGTGGGTCACCATAGGCCCGATCCTGACCCGGCCGTCGACCAGCATCCGGGCCGCGTCCGCCCGGTGAACGGCCCGGTCGCCCGAGAGCCTCATCCCCGCTATCAGCAGCTTGTCCATGAATATGTTGGAGTCGAGGGGCAGCAGGCCGTCGCCCGCCTCCTTCGCCCCCTGGTACTTGGCGATCAGGTGGAGCACGCCGTCTCTCTTCATCATCCGCTGGGCCTGCTCGAACGACTTTAGCCCCGCGTTGCCGCCGACGCACTCGACCACGACGTCCGCGCCCCTGCCGCCCGTCAGGTCCATCACCGCTTCCACCGAGTCGGTCTCGGACACGTCTATGACCACGTCGGCGCCGCACTCCTCCGAGATGCGGCAGCGCATCGCCGCCGCGTCCACGGCTATGACCCGGCCGGGGCTGCGCTCCCGGACTGCCTGCATGTAGAGGTTGCCGACTATGCCCTGGCCCAGCACCACCACGTCGTCACCGGGCTCGATGGGGGTCGAGCGGGCCCACATGACGGCGCTGGTCGTCAGGCCGATGAACGTCGCCGACTCGTAGTCCAGCTCCGGCGGGATATGGCCGTGCTCGCCCACCACGTACTGGGCGTGGGGCCCGCCCACGTTCGACCTGTCGCCGGGCCTGGCGTCCGTCACGCCGGGGCCGACCTCGACCACGTCGCCGGTGTCCGAATAGCCCATCATGCGCGGCGGGATGGCCCCGGGCATGACGTAGCGCCGGAAGAGCTCGGAGCCACGGCTGATCAGGCTGCGGCGGACCTTCAGCAGCACCTCGCCGGGCCCCGGCGAGGGCACCTCCGCCTCCATCATCCGCACGTTCCCCACGCCGTCCAGCTTCTCCAGCCGCAGCATCTTCGCCATGTCCTTCCTCCTTCCATACTCTCACCGTACCCATATGCACGAGAGATCGTATGCTATCATGTCCGCCGACGGACGAGGCCGACAGACCGGCATCACCAGGGAGGCGCACGATGACCACCAGGACCATAGCCGCGCCGCCGGCCGGGCCCGAGCCTTTTGTCGTTCTGCCGGACCCGCCGAGGCTGGATATGCTTGAATTCCCCCACGTCTCCAGGATCATGTGGATCCTGCAGAGGCGATACGACCACCTGCCGGACGTCGTGATCATGACCCAGGGCTACCTCTGCTTCGACACCGGAGGCGACCGCAGCGGGTGGCTTGCGCCCGACTGCCTCGTGTCCTTCGGGGCGTCTATGGAGGTGGCCAAACGGCGGCACGGCTACGTGATAGCCGAGCAGGGCAAGCCCCCGGACTTCGTCCTGGAGGTGGCGTCGGAGAGCACCGGGAGGCGTGACTACACCGTCAAGCGCGAGGGCTACGCGGCGTTCGGCGTGACCGAGTACTTCCGCTTCGACGACACGGGCGGCAGGTACCATGACCGGCCCCTGGCCGGGGACCGCCTGGTGGACGGCGCATACGAGCCTGTACCCGTCACCACCGACGACGCCGGAAACCTGCGCTGCTACAGCGAGACCCTCGGCCTCGACCTGTGCTGGGAGGACGGCCGTCTGCGCCTCTGGGACCCCGAGACGGCGGCCTACCTCAGCGACTACGACGAGGCTCGTCAGGCAGAGAGAGACGCCCGCCTGGCCACCGAGGCCTCCCGCCTCGCCGCCGAGGATGCCCGCCTCGCCGCCGAGGCCCGCGCGGATGCTGCCGAGGCGGAGCTGCGGAGATTGCTGGAACGCCTGGACCCGTAGACGTTCACACTTCCCGGGAGGCACACGATGACGACCAGGACCATAGCCGCGCAGCCGGCTGCCGGGCCGGAGCCCTTCGTCGTGCTGCCGGACCCGCCGAGGCTGGATATGCTCGAATTCCCCCACGTCTCCCGGATCATGTGGATCCTGCAGAGGCGCTACGACCACCTGCCGGACGTCGTGATCATGACCCAGGGATACCTCTGCTTCGACACGGGCGGCGACCGCAGCGGGTGGCTCGCGCCCGACTGCCTCGTGTCCTTCGGGGCATCCATGGAGGTGGCCCAGCGGCGTCACGGCTACGTGATAGCCGAGCAGGGCAAGCCGCCCGACTTCGTCCTCGAGGTGGCCTCGGAGAGCACAGGTAGGCGGGACTACACCGTCAAGCGCGAGGGCTACGCCGCGTTCGGCGTGACCGAGTACTTCCGCTTCGACGACACGGGCGGCAGGTACCACGACCGGCCCCTGGCCGGGGACCGCCTCGTGGACGGCGCATACGAGCCTGTCCCCGTCACCACCGACGCCTCCGGGAACCCGCGCTGCTACAGCGAGACCCTCGGCCTCGACCTGTGCTGGGAGGCCGGCCGTCTGCGCCTCTGGGATCCCGATACGGCGGCCTACCTCGACGACTACGACGAGGCCCGGCAGGCCGCCCATGCCCAGGCGGATGCTGCCGAGGCCCAGGCGGATGCTGCCAAGGCCGCCCGCCTTGCCGCCGAGGCGGGGCGGGACCGGGAGAGAGACGCGCGCCTCGCCGCCGAGGCCCGGGCGGACGCCGCCGAGGCCGAGCTACGGAGACTGCGGGAACGCCTGGACCCGTAGACGTTCACACTTCCCGGGAGGCACACGATGACGACCAGGACCATAGCCGCGCCGCCGGCCGGGCCCGAGCCTTTTGTCGTCCTGCCGGACCCGCCGAGGCTGGATATGCTTGAATTCCCCCACGTCTCCCGGATCATGTGGATCCTGCAGAGGCGATACGACCACCTGCCGGACGTCGTGATCATGACCCAGGGCTACCTCTGCTTCGACACCGGAGGCGACCGCAGCGGGTGGCTTGCGCCCGACTGCCTCGTGTCCTTCGGCGCGTCCATGGAGGTGGCCAAATGGCGGCACGGCTACGTGATAGCCGAGCAGGGCAAGCCCCCGGACTTCGTCCTGGAGGTGGCGTCGGAGAGCACCGGGAGGCGTGACTACACCGTCAAGCGCGAGGGCTACGCGGCGTTCGGCGTGACCGAGTACTTCCGCTTCGACGACACGGGCGGCAGGTACCACGACCGGCCCCTGGCCGGCGACCGCCTGGTGGACGGCGTATACGAGCCTGTCCCCGTCACCACCGACGCGGCCGGGAACCTGCGCTGCTACAGCGAGACCCTCGGCCTCGACCTGTGCTGGGAGGACGGCCGTCTGCGCTTCTGGGACCCCGGGACGGGGGCCTACCTTGAAGACTACGACGAGGCCCGGCAGGCTGCCCATGCCCGCGTAGATGAGGCCGAGGCCTCCCGCCTCGCCGCCGAGGCCCGCGCAGATGCCGCCGAGGCCGAGCTACGGAGACTGCGGGAACGCCTGGACCCGTAGCTGCTCACACCTTCAGGGCCGCACGATGACCGCGTCTTGAAATCGCTCCAACTCAAGCCCAGCCGGCGGACTGCAGAGCGCACCGTGCCAGCTTCATGGATTGCCTAGACGCCGCCCAGCTCTCGCTGCTCCCCGAACACGCCCCGTAGCATGTCGGCGACCTCCCCCACCGTGGCGTATGCCTCCACGCACTCGATAATGGCCTCGACGGTGTTCTCGCTTCCCCTGGCGGTGTCCTCCAGGCGGGCCAGGGCCGCGCGGGTCGATGGGCCGTCCCGCTCGCGCCGTACCCTGACGACGCCGTCAACCTGCCGTCGCGTCTCGTCGGGGTCGATGGTCTGGAGCTTCTCGATGGGCGGCTCGTCGGTGCGGTACTCGTTGACGCCGACGACTATCCTGTCCTTCTCCTCGACGCGCCGCTGGAACCTGTAGGCGCTCTCGTGTATCTCGCGCATCTGGTAGCCGCTCTCCAGGGCCGTCACCGCGCCTCCCATGCGGTCGATCTCGGCGATGTAGTCCGTGGCCTGCTCCTCCAGCCGGTCCGTCAGGCTCTCCACGTAGTAGGAGCCCGCCAGCGGGTCCACCGTGTCGGTGACTCCGCTTTCGTGGGCGAGTATCTGCTGGGTCCTGAGGGATAGCTGCACCGCGTCCTCCGTCGGCAGGGCCAGCGCCTCGTCCTTGGAGTTGACGTGGAGCGACTGGGTGCCGCCCAGCACGGCGGCCAGGGCCTGCACGGTCGTCCTGACCACGTTGTTCTCGGGCTGCTGGGCCGTGAGGGACACGCCGGCCGTCTGGGTGTGGAACCTGAGCATCCACGACCTGGGCTTCGCCGCGCCGAACCTCTCGCGCATGATCCGCGCCCACATCCTGCGGGCCGCGCGGAACTTCGCCGCCTCCTCCAGCAGGTTGCTCTGGGCGACGAAGAAGAAGGAGAGCCTGCCCGCGAAGTCGTCCACGTCCAGGCCCGAGTCGACGGCCGCCTGCACGTAGGCGATGGCGTTGGCGAAGGTGAAGGCCAGCTCCTGCACCGCAGTCGCGCCCGCCTCGCGCATGTGGTACCCGCTGATGCTGATGGTGTTCCAGCGCGGCGCGTGGCGGCTGCAATACCCGAACACGTCGGTGACGAGCCGCATGGAGGGCTTGGGCGGGTAGATGTACGTCCCGCGCGCGATGTACTCCTTCAGGATGTCGTTCTGGAGGGTGCCGTCGAGGCTGGCCGGGTCCGCGCCCTGCTTCTTGGCCGTCGCGACGTAGAGCGCCAGGAGTATCGACGCCGTGGCGTTGATGGTCATGGACGTGCTGACGCCGTCGAGGGGGATGCCGTCGAAGAGCCGCTCCATGTCCGCGAGGCTGCTGATGGGGACGCCGGCCCTGCCCACCTCGCCGACCGCGAGGGGATGGTCCGAGTCGTACCCCATCTGGGTCGGCAGGTCGAAGGCGACGCTCAGGCCGGTCTGCCCCTGCTCCAGCAGGTAACGGTAGCGGCGGTTGGACTCGGCGGGCGACGTGAGCCCGGCGTACTGCCGCATCGTCCACAGCCGACCCCGGTAGGTGTTGGGCTGGACGCCCCGGGTGAACGGGTACTCGCCGGGCAGGCCCAGCTTGTCGTCAGGCCCCGCCCCACCCGCGTCCTCGGCGGTGTACACGGTGTCGATATCCAGGCCGGAGTCCGACTCGAAGCGCTCGCGCCTCTCGCCGAACCGCGCCTTCACCGGGCCGAGGGTCCGCTCCTCCCACTCACGCTTGCTGCCGCTGGGCATGACCGGGTGCCGCTAAGAGCCGTCCGGCGTCCAGTCCGGGTCGTAGGCGCCCTGGCGGGCGTAGGCCGTCTGGCAGGCGCGCTCGAAGTATGCCTGCTGGACGGCCTCCAGGTTGGCGTTGTTCCCGCCCCACGCCTTGAGGGGCGCGGCCTGCAGTCCTCTGCCGTAGGAGAAGGTCAGCTCCCAGGGCGCGCCCTCCTCGTTGGCGAGCCTGTTGATGGCGTCCAGGTTCACCGTGGCCTCCTCGTCGCCCTGACCGCCGGACAGGAAGGCGATGCCCGGCACGGCCGCCGGTACGGTTCGCTTGAGGCACTCCACCGTCTTCTCCGCGACCTCCCTGGCGTCGGCCCTGTCGGCTGCGTCCTTGCCCGAGAGCACCATGTTCGTCTTCAGCACCGTGCCCTCCAGCGCGACCCGGTGCGTTCCAAGCTGGTAGTAGACCTCGCGGAGTGCCATCTCCGTCGCCTCGAAACAGGCGTCGATGTCGTGGTCGCCGTCCATCAGCACCTCCGGCTCCACCATGGGGACGAGGCCGGCCTCCTGGCTCAGCGCGGCGAAGCGTGCCAGGGCGTGGGCGTTGGCCTCCGAGCAGTAGCGGCTCGGCATCCCGGGGCCGATGGCGTAGATGGCGCGCCACTTGGTGAACCGGGCCCCGAGCTCCACGTACTCCTCCAGCCGCTCGCGGAGGCCGTCCAGCCCCTCGGTGACCTGCTCTCCAGGCGCGCCCGCCAGCGGGTGGCCGCTCTTGTCCACCTTGATGCCGGGGATCATCCCCTGGTCGCGGATCACGTCCACCAGCGGGGTGCCGTCGCCGCCCTCCTGTCGCAGGGTCTCGTCGTAGAGGATCACGCCGCTGATGTACTCGTTGGCCCCCGCGGTCCTGAAGAGCATCTCCCGGTAGTCCCTCCGGTTCTGCTCCGTCGACTCCACGCCGATGCTGTCGAACCGCTTCTTGATGGTGCCGGAGCTCTCGTCCGCCGCCAGGATCCCCTTGCCGGGCGCGACCATGGCGCGCGCCGTCTCGTTGAGCTTCTGGATGTCCAACCTCGCCTCCTTACCCGTACGGCCCTCTTTCAGCCGCCCTTGATTATCGATACGGTCTCTTCCACCTCGCGCCTGCTGCCGAGGATCAGGGGCGTCCTCTGGTGCCGCGCCTTGGGCCGGATGTCGAGGATCGGCTCGGACGCGGAGTACGCCGCGCCGCCGGCCTGCTCGGCCACGTACCCGAGGGGGTTGGCCTCGTACATCAGGCGCAGCTTCCCCTCCGGGCTCTTCACGTCGCCGGGGTAGAGGAATATGCCGCCCTTGAGCAGGTTCCGGTGGAAGTCCGCCACCAGCGACCCCACGTACCTCAGCGAGTGGCTGCCCCGGAGGCTCGCGACCGCCGCCCGCGTGGGCGCGTCCAGCTTCCCGAAGTTGCCCTCGTTCGTGCTGTAGTATTCGCACTCGTCCGGAATCGTGATCCCCGGGTGGGTGAGCAGGAACTCGCCCGAACCGTCCAGCGTGAAGCCATTGACTTCGCCCGGCGTGGCCACGACCATCACCGTGCTGGAGCCGTACACCACGTAAGCGGCGGCGACCTGCTCCCGTCCCGGGCGCAGCAGCAGCGACTCGGTGACCGCCTCGCCCGCGCCGCGCTTCCATATGCCGAATATCGAGCCGATGGTGACCGCCACGTCGATGTTCGACGAGCCGTCGACCGGGTCCATCTGGACGACGTACCGGCGCTGCTCGTCGTCGCCGATCACCTCTACGCCCTCGATCTCCTCGCTCCCAACCGCCGCGACGCTCCCGCTTCGCCTGAGGCACTCGACGAATATATCGGAGCCGGCGCTGTCGAGCTGCTGCACCATCTCGCCGTGGACGTTGGTCTCGCCTGTCGCTCCCAGCGCGCCCTGGATGGCCGCCGCCTGTACCTGCGCCTGCACCTGCCGCGCCCCGCCGGCAATCGCGCCGATCACCGAGTCGAGCCCGGCCAGGTCGTCCCCGGAGCCCCAGGCCGACTCCATGAAGCCGTCCAGCGTCTGGGTGGCCGTCGATGTGTTGGCGGTGTCGCTCATCGTCCTCGCTCCTCGCGCTGATTGTATCGCATTCCCCTATTCGAGGTCGTGGGGCTCTTCGCGGAACAGCAGCTTGACCCTGCGCCAGTCCATGGCCGCGAGTCCGAGGGCGATTCCGAAGTAGACGAACGCGAAGCGCAGGCGGGCCTCCGGGTCCGTGAAGAACAGGTGCGCCGCGAACAGCGCAAGCAGGAGGACGCCCGCATTCCAGCTTATCACCCGCTTTGCGACCAGCATCAGCCCGGCGACCGACACCGCCGTCGTCAGCAGGAACTCGATGCCCTGCCGGTCGTCGAGGGGGAAGCTGAGGATCTCGCCCGCCGACGCGCTGAACAGCACCGCCATGCTCCCGACCAGCAGGGTGAGCTGGTTCACCTCCGACGAGATCAGCGCCGTCAGCCCGGCGACCGGGTTCGCCCTCAGGGTGAACAGCACGGCCACGATGATCTCCGGCGCCTCCGAGGCCAGCGGCGCGATCCACTGGATCAGGATGAACTCGTCGATACCGAAGCTCTGCCCGGTCTCGACGAGGCTGTCGACGAAGGGCTCCGCCGCTACCAGGATGACCCCGGCGGCGAACACGAAGAGGAACACGACCATGGTCCGGCGCCACCTCGTGGGCAGGGAGCCGATCAGCGCCGCCGCGCCGATCAGGTCGGGCTCCTCGGCCTCCCTGGTGGAGCCGATCCAGAGGTAGGCGACGTAGAGGGCGATCAGGCCCACAGCCAGCAGGATGTGTACTTGGTGCACGAAGAAGATGATGGCCGTCGCGGCGGTGGCGATGGCGAGCATGGTGATCTCCAGGCCCATCTCGCCCCGCACGTCCAGCACGCGCCGGCGCTTCACCCAGTAGATCAGGATGACCGCGGACCAGCCGAGCCCGATCAGCAGCCGGTTCGATCCCGTGACGTTCGCGGCCACCCGCGAGGTCTCGTCGGTGACCGCCCCGGTCGCGGTGTCGAAGGACGACCCTGCGTCCCACGCCAGCACCGCCTCGATGGCGTACTCGGGCAGTATCGCGATCAGCGCCAGTACCGCGATAGCCAGCGACGCGGACACGTCCATCTCCGCGACCTCGGCCGCCCATGAGAGCAGGAACGCCCCGGCCACGATGCCCAGTCCGAAGACCGCCGCGGCAACGACCGGGTCCACGTCTATGCCGGAGAAGCGGAGCACGGCCCCCGGGACTCCCAGCAGCAGGAGCACGACGATGGTCGTCCACAGGCGCGGGGCGTTTAGCTTCTCTTCCACTCTCCGGCTCTAGGTCTTGCAGGCGTCCTCGGCGGGCAGGCCAAGCCGCGGCGCAGGCGAAGTGTAGTGTCAGGGTGCCATTTGGGTCAACGGCTACAATTGAGAAGGCGACCGGTTTGCTCTATCATCAGCCCGTGTCCATCATCGCCGCTGGGAGGCACGATGACAGTACCCCTCGACAGCATCAAGTCCATGCCCGCGTTCTCGCCGTACTTCCCGATGCCGCCCGCGCGCTACCGGAACATGAGGTCCCAGACCGTCTACTTCCGGGCGGCGGAGTCGGCCATCGAACGGGTCCTGCCCGAGTGCTTCGACCTGCCGAGCGATCCCGTGTGCATGGCGACGGGCCTGACCGTCCCCTGGTCGGCGAACTATGGCGCGTTCGACGAGAGCGTCCTGTCGGTCAGGTGTGCGTACGAGGGCGAGGAGGGCTGGTTCGCGCCGGTGGCGTTCCTCAACTCCAAGTCGAGCATCCCGGCGGGCCGCGAGATATACGGTACCCCGAAGGTCTGGGCCGACTTCGAGATCGGCTTCGCCGAGCGGGTCATGTACACGAACACCTACGTCGGCGGCGCGTCGATCATGAGCATCCGCTCCACCATGCACCGGGAGGCCGCGCCCGCCGAGATGCCCGCCGCCGAGCACTCGTGGCGTCTGAAGGTGATTCCCCGCGCCGATGGCGACGGCCTGGACGTTATGCAGCTGATCGATGGCGCGGACGTGGCCTCCGACAGGGTGGTGCACGTGTGCCGTGCGGGAGACGGCGTCGTGCAGTTCGCCCCCTCGCCCATCTACGACCTGTCGGACTTCACGCCGGTCGAGTACCTCGGCGCCTACTACGTCGAGGCCGACGTGACGGAGAATTGGGGCCGTATCGTGCGAGACTTCCTGAAGGGCTGATACCCCTTGGGCTCGTATTCCAATGGTTGACAGAATTCGTAGCTGCAAAGTAGAATTGTCACGATAACTCTTACGCAAGGGCCGGAACCGGAATGGACAAGCTAGACACCAAGATAATCGAGCTATTGCAGACGGACGGACGCGCGTCGAACGCTTCCATAGCCCGCCACGTCGGGGTGAGCGAGGGCACGGTCAGGCGGAGGTTGAAGCGGCTGGTCGACGAGGAGTACATCCAGGTCGTGGCGCTGCCCGACGCGGCGAAGCTGGGCTACGAGTCCCAGGCGCTGGTCGGGATCCAGGTCGAGCCGGACAAGGTCGACGTAGTGGCGGACTGCCTGTTCGAGTTGTCCGAGATAAGCTGGGTGGCCGTCACGACGGGCTCGTACGACGTGTTCGCGTGGGCGACGCTGCCCTCGGCCGAGGAGCTGGGCATCTTCCTCCGCACTCGGGTGGGGGCCATCCCAGGCGTGCGCCGCACCGAGACGTTCGTCAATTTGGACAAGAAGCGGGGCCACGTTATCTCCGTCTAGTCCAGGCACACGGAGAAGCGAGCCACCGCAGAGGCCCCCTAGCCAAAGGGGGCCTTCTTAGTGACCGGCGGGCGCCAGGAGAGAGAAATGCTTAGGACGATCCACTGCGGCGACCTGAGGATAGGGCACGCGGGCGAGACCGTAACCCTCAGCGGCTGGGTGCACACCCGCCGGGACCACGGCGGACTGATATTCATCGACCTGCGTGACCGGTACGGCCTCGTGCAGGTCGTCTTCAACCCCGAGCTGGCGCCGGACGCGCACGCCGCAGCCGAGAGGTTCCGCAGCGAGTGGGTCGTGCAGGTGCGCGGGACGGTCAACTCGCGGCCCGAGGGGACCGCGAACCCCGGACTGGCCACGGGGGAGATCGAGGTCATGGCCTCGACGGCCCAGGTACTGAACGAGTCGAAGACGCCGCCGTTCGAGGTAGCCGACGGGGCGGAGGTGGACGAGCTGCTGCGGCTGAAGTATCGGTACATCGATCTGCGCCGGCCCACAATGCAGGAGACGATCGCGCTGCGCCACAGGGTGGTCAAGTACATCCGCGACTTCCTGGACGAGCGGGGCTTCTACGAGATCGAGACGCCCATCCTGATCAAGAGCACGCCGGAGGGCGCCAGGGACTATCTCGTTCCCAGCCGGCTCTACCCGGGGCAGTTCTACGCGCTTCCCCAGTCGCCCCAGCAGCTCAAGCAGCTTCTGATGGTCGCGGGCATGGACAAGTACTTCCAGATCGCCCGCTGCTTCCGGGACGAGGACCCCAGGGCCGACAGGCAGCCGGAGCACACACAGCTCGACCTGGAGATGAGCTTCGTAGAGCAGGATGACGTGCTCGACCTGATCGAGGAGCTCTACACGACGATGATCGAGAAGCTCGTGCCGGAGAAGCGGCTCGTCAAGCCCTTCCCGCGCCTGAGCTACCAGGAGGCGATGGACCGCTTTGCGACAGACAAACCCGATCTGCGGTTCGGCCTGGAGATGGCCGACCTGACGGATTTGGCCTCGAAGAGCGAGTTCCGGGTGTTCTCCTCCGTAGCCTCCGGCGGGGGTATCGTGAAGGGGTTCAGCGTCCCCGGCGCCGGGGGATACGGGCGAAGGCAGCTCGATGATCTGGTGGAGTTCACGAAGACGCGGGGCGCACAGGGCCTGGTCTACGTCGCGATAGACGAAGCGGCGTCATCGCTCGACGACCTGACCGGGGACGACTTCAGGTCACCGGCCGCGCGCTTTCTGTCGCTGGACGAGGTGCGGGAGATCGCGGCACGGACGGGCGCGGGCCCGGGCGACCTGGTGCTCATCGTCGCCGGTCCGGCCAAGTCCACGAACATCGCCCTCAGCGCCCTCCGCAACGAGATGGCGAGCCGCCAGGACCTCGCCGATCCCGACGCGCTTCACTTCGCCTTCATCGTCGACTTTCCGCTCTTCGAGTGGAACGAGGAGCAGGGCAGGTGGGACGCCATGCACCACGCCTTCTCGATGCCGAAGGACGACTCGATCCAGTACCTCGAAAGCGACCCCGGCAGGGTGATTGCCAACCTGTACGACCTTGTGTGCAACGGCGTGGAATGCGCGAGCGGCAGCATCAGGGTTCACCAGCGCGAGCTGCAGGAGCGCATATTCAAGGTACTGGGATACACCGAGGAGCAGGTAGGGCAGCGCTTCAAGCAGCTCCTGGACGCGCTGGAGTACGGCGCGCCGCCCCACGGGGGCATAGCCCCGGGCATAGACCGGCTCATCATGGTGCTGCTCGGCATCGACAACATCCGCGACGTGGTCGCGTTCCCAAAGACCCAGAACGCCATCGACCCGCTGTTCGAGGCGCCCGACACCGTGGAGGACGAGCAGCTAAGGGAACTGCGCATCAGGATAGTCGAGTAGGCGAGCCGGCCGTTCGAGCCGAGCCCCCGAACCTGTCGCAGGAGGGAGATAGCAGCAATGCCCGTAGTCAAGCACGATGTCCTGGAACGAATCGCCGTGGACGTGTTCTCCGCCGCAGGCATGCCGGAGGACGAGGCCGGAATTGTCGCAAGCCACATAGTCACGGCCAACCTGCTCGGCCACGACTCCCACGGGGTCTGGTACATATCCAGGTACGGCCAGCAGGCCCTGGAAGGCCACGTGGACTGGGGCAGGCACGAGGTCCTGAAAGATGGCCCGCTGTTCCGCCTGATCGACGGCCACGGAGCGCACGGCATAGTCGCCCTGACCCGGACCGCGGATGCGGCATTCGAGAAGGCGGGCGGCTCGGGCATAGGCATGGCGGGCATCCGGAACGTGACCCACATGGGCAGGCTGGGGGCGTATCCCACCCAGATCGCCGAGCGGGGGATGATCGGGATGGTCTGGACGAACACCGGCGGCCTCGCCGTCGCGCCTTTCGGCAGCGCGGAGAAACGCCTGCGCCTCGCTCCCGTTGCCTACGCGATACCGCGCCGGAGCGGCCAGCCCTTCATGCTCGACATGACCTTCAGCGTCGTGGCCGGCGGCAAGATAGAGCAGAAGATAGTGCGCGGCGAGTCCATCCCCGAGGGCTGGCTGATTTCCGGGGACGGCGAGTACGTGACCGACGGGGCGCGCTATCATGCTGGGGAGGCGTCCATACTGGCGCTCGGCGGGCTCCAGTTCGGACACAAGGGACACGGCCTGGGGATGATGATGGAGATGATCGTGGGGCCGCTGACGCTGGCGGGATGCACGGACGGCGAGGGCAGGGGAGGAGGCGCGCTCGTCACAGCCATCGACATCGCCGCCTTCACCGACGTGGACGCCTACCTGGACGAGGTGGAGGCGTTCGCGGAGTACGTATCGTCCGCCGCGCCGCTGCCGGGCGTCGACCGCGTCTACGCGCCCGGGCAGATGGAGGAGCGGGTGAGGGAGCGCCGCCTGCGGGAGGGCATCGACGTGCCCGAGCCCACGTGGGCCGAGATTACGGACATAGCGGGACGCCTGGGAGTGTCCATTCCTTGATTGACGAGAGCAAGCTGAGGGCCGCGGTAGCCTCGATGCTCGAGGCTATCGGCGAGGACCCGGACCGCGAGGGGCTGGCCGATACGCCTCGGCGGGTCGCGGAGATGTACGCCGAGTTCTTCTCGGGACTCGACCAGGACCCCGCGGACGTACTGGAGACTGGGTTCGAGGAGGGCCACCGTGAGATGGTCGTCATCGCGGGAGTCCCGTTCTTCTCGATATGCGAGCACCACTTCCTGCCCTTCTTCGGCACTGCCGACATAGGCTACGTGCCCAGCGGGCGGGTCGCCGGGGCGAGCAAGCTCGCGCGGGCGCTGGACATCGTCGCGCGTCGGCCCCAGATGCAGGAGCGGCTGACCGCGCAGCTTGCCGACGCAATCTCCAGCACACTGCAGCCGGAGGGTGTTGGCGTGGTAGTCTCCGCCGAGCATCTGTGCATGACGCTGCGAGGCGCACGAAAGCCCGGGAGCCGCATCGTCACTTCGTCCCTGCGCGGCACATTCAGGACCGACGAGTCGGTGCGGCGGGAGTTCGACAGCCTCAGAAACGGTGATTCTTGATCGTAGACAGCTTCCCAACCATCGAGGAGGCGGAGGCCGCGTGGGAGCAGGTCCTGGGCAGCAGCGCCGCCGCCACGCTCTTTCTCACTCCGTGGTGGCAGAAACTATGGTGGAAGCACTTCGGGGGTGGCTCGGAGCTTGCGGTGTACGTGGTGAGCGACGGGCCGCGCCCCATAGGCGTGGCCCCGCTGGTGCGCTCAAACGGCGTGGTGGAGCTCCTTGGGGCTACGGATCTGTTCGACTACCGGGACTTCATCTTAGAGCGCGGCCGGGAGCAGGACTTCTGCGCCGCTCTCCTCGACTACTTGTCGCGACGGGAATGGCACACCCTCAGGCTGGAGTCGGTCAGGGAAGGTTCGCTGACCATACAGGCACTCGGCAGCGCCGCACAGTCCGCGGGCATGTCGATGGAGATGGAGCCGGAGGACGTCGCCCCGGTCGCCGTCCTTCCGAAGACGTGGGACGAGTACGTGGCTGGCCTGTCTAAGAAGGACAGGCACGAGCTTAGGCGCAAGATGCGGCGCCTGGACGGGGCAGGGGAGGTCACCCGCCACGTCTGCGCCTCGACGGACCAGGTGCCGGGCATGATGGCCGACTTCCTGCGGCTCCACAGGGCGAGCAGCCCGGACAAGGCAGAGTTCATGACCGCCGAGCGTGAGGCGTTCTTCCTCGACGCGGCGGGAGAGGCCGTGCGCCGGGGGAAGCTCAGGCTGGAGTCGGTCGCCCTCGACGGCAGTCCCGTGGCGTCGTGCCTGGGCTTCGACTACGCGGGCGCGTTCCTGCTGTATAATAGCGGGTACGACCCTGAACATTCCAAGCTCAGCGTCGGGATAGTCAGCAAGGCGCTCGCCATCCGGGGCGCGATTGAGTCGGGAGACAGCGTCTTCGACTTCCTGAGGGGCTCCGAGGACTACAAGTACCGGCTCGGCGGGCAGGACCGCCAGGTCTACCGTGTGCTGGTTCGGCGATGAGGCCCGACCCGAGGTCTTGACGCCATGATGAGCTCTGGGCCGATCCAGGTATAGGGAACACTACAAAGCGCATGTACAGCGTCGCCCTGTTGAGCGTCCACGGCTGTCCGTTTGCCCGGCTGGGCGAGCGCGACACCGGGGGCATGAACGTATACCTGCTCCAGGTAGCGCGAGAGCTGGGCAGGCGCGGCCACAGGGCTGACGTGTACACCCGCGTCCACGACCCCAACGACCCAGAGATAGTCGAGCTTGGCGAGAACGCCAGGGTCGTTCACGTCCAGGCCGGACCCCATGGAGAGCCGAAGCAGGGCCTGCACCGGCACATCCCCCAGTTCCTGGAGGGCATGGGGGCGTTTCGGGGGCGTGAGGGCCTATCCTACGACCTCGTCCATTCCCACTACTGGCTCTCGTGTCTTGCGGCCATGGACCTGTGCCGACGCTGGGATGCTCCGCACGTCGCAACCTTCCACACCCTTGCGCGGGCCAAGATGGAGGCCAGGCCGGCGGAGGAGGAGTCCCAGGTTCGCATAGACGCCGAGCGCGCGGCCATGGTGAGCGCCGACTCCATGGTCGTGTCGACCGAACAGGAGCGGAGCGACATCGCCCGCCTCTACGGCGTCCCGAGCCGGAAGGTGGACGTCGTTCCGGCTGGTGTCGACCTGCGGATGTTCAGGCCGATGGGGCGGGAGGAGTCGCGCGGGTTGCTGGGGCTGGACGGCGGGCGGATCATCCTCGCCGTCGCCCAGCGTATCGAGCCGCTGAAGGGCCTGGACGTGATCATCGAGGCGCTGCCGCTGATGGACGACGGGGGCGAGACGCGCTTCCTCGTCGTGGGAGGCGACGAGAACTCGGGCCCGGAGATCGCGCGGCTGCGGGGCGTGGCGGCCCGGCTCGGCGTGGAAGACAGGGTCGTGTTCGCCGGGGCGGTCGGCCAGGACGAGCTACCCGCGTACTACGGCGCGTCGGACGTCTGCGTGCTGCCGTCCTACTACGAGAGCTTCGGGCTGGCTGCCCTCGAGTCCCTGGCCTGCGGCACGCCTGTGGTCGCTTCGAGAGTCGGCGGCCCCATGTCCTTCATCGTGGACGGCGTGAACGGACACCTGGTGCCGGAGCGCAGCCCTCAGGCATACGCCCGCTGCCTCGATGTCGTGATGTCACAGGGTCCTGAGATGGCCGAGGCGGCGAGGAGCACCGCGGCCGGGATGGGCTGGGACTCAGTCGCCGACGGACTGCTGGCCCACTACTCCGCCCTCATAGACGGGCGGCGCAATTCGGCTGCGGGCAGAGCGCCTGCCGCGGCGATGGTGAGGTAGGGCCGGGTCGCGGCTACGGGAAGGTCCACCCGGCCACCTTGCCGGGCGTTATCGTGATCAGCACGAACTCCATGCTGCGGTACGTCTCCTCGGCGTACCGGGCGCCCTCTTCCTCGCCCTGGTAGTTGATCGACATGTCCCAGAGGACCTGCCGGTCCCACTCGGCGGATAGCTCCGCCGTCCCGTTGACCTGCACGAACCCGTGGGGCTCCGTCTCCCTGGGTATGGAGATGCAGATGCGCGGGTCGCCCCGGAGATTCCTCACCTTGACGCTCGACGGCTCCGACAGGATGAGCAGGCGCTCCCCGTCGTAGAGGTGCCACACGGGCGCGACGTGAGGCGAGCCGTCGGGCCGCAGGGTCGCGAGGTTGGACAGGAGCGGCAGCTTCAGGAACTCGTCGATCTCATCGGAGGTCATCCTAGGCATCAGGCTCTCTCCACGGCTGGGGTTGTCTCCGTCGGCCACAGTGAGAGGGTGTGGGTCTCGGTCGAGGTCGGATCGTCGCCGGGAAGCCTCGCCTCTACGGCATTGAAGATCGCGTCGGAAACCTCCGGGACCGTGCCGAAGGCGTCGATCACCATGACCCTCTCGGGTTCCTGCTGGGCTATCTTCCCGTATCCGCGCCGCACCCGCTCGTGGAACTGCAGCGACTCCTCCTTGAACCGGCGCGTCCCCTCGCCGTCGATGCGTCTCGCCTGCTCACCCGCCTGCTGCCCCATGGTCATGGTCAGCTGCGACGTGCCCACGCGACCGAGGGCGCCCGCGACGGGGCCGTCCAGCAGTATCGTCACGTCGGGGGTCAGGCCGCCCGTCGCCAGCCGGTTGATCCGGGCCACGTCGTCCAGGTCCATGCGGCGGCCGTAGCCCTGGTATGCCGTGGTCGAGTCGATGTACCGGTCCGCGATGACGACCGTGTTCCGCTTCTCCAGCAGGGGGCGCAGCGTCTCGGCTACGAGGGCCGACCTGGCGGCGGCGAACAGGAACAGCTCCGCCTCGTGCGTGAGGCCCGTGTTGTTCTCGTCCTTGAGCCAGCCGCGAAGGTAGTCGCCCAGCTTCGTGGAGCCCGGCTCCCTTACCAGGACGACCCGGTGGCCGGCCTCGGCCAGCCGCGTCTCCAGGAGCTTCGCCTGGGTAGTCTTGCCTGTACCGTCGCAGCCTTCGAACGATATGAAGAGTGACAACGCGCCTGCCCCGTGAGTCCTAGCGCCGGTACAATACCACACGCCGCGACGGCTCGCGCCCCGAGCTGCTCGAAGACAAACCCCGCTGCTCGGCGAACTGGTGCTGGAGGCGCCGGATGTACGCGACCTGCGGGCTCAGGTCGGCCTTGTGCTCCCCGCCGTCGAGGCGCTCGGCTGCCTGTTCGGCCTCCTTCACGGCCTGCGTTATGGCGTCCTGGGACACCATCCTCGTCGAGCTGCGGTCCAGGGCACGCAGGAACTGGTGGATCTGGGCCGCCGTATTCTTCCTAAGCACGTAGACGGGCTTGCCTAGGCTCTCGGCCTCGTTCAGCGCCTGGGTCCTTCGCCGGTAGAAGTTCTTGGTCGTCAGCAGCAGGTCCGCCGCTCCGATGTCTCCTACGACCTCCACCTGGGCCTTCGCCACCCTGGCCGCCTGCCGGAGCTTGTCCTTGTTCACGCCGTACGGGAGGATGTGGATGGCGGCCCCGGGCTGGTCCGTCGTGCCCTCCTCGGTGGATTCCTCCGTCTCCGGGCGGCTCCGGGGTGTTGGGCGAAGCGGCTCGAAGGTCGGTCTCCGCCCGTTCTCGCCCAGAATGGTCGTTTCCACGTACTCCCGGCGGCGCTCCACGTCCCCAGTCTCGCCGAGGGTCCTCCTCTCGACGGTGACCGGGTAGCCCCTCAGCATCCTGTCGACCGAGTCGGCAACGTCCGTGTGGATGGTCACGTCGCTCCAGCCCTGGATCTGGACGAGCGCCCCGAAGGTGGGCAGCGCCCGCCTCTCCAGGACGGTCTTCTGGGTGCGCCGCCGCTTGGCCTCCTCGTCGCCCAGGGTCACCGAGTCTATGCCGCCGATCAGGTCGCACAGGGTCGGGTTCATGATCAGGTTCTCGAGGGTGTTGCCGTGGGCCGTGGCCACTAGCTGAACGCCGCGCTCTGCTATGGTCCTCGAAGCCTCCGCTTCCAGCTCAGTCCCGATCTCGTCGATGACGATGACCTCGGGCATGTGGTTCTCCACCGCCTCGATCATGACCGCGTGCTGCTGGGACGGCGACGGTACCTGCATCCGCCTGGCCCCGCCTATTCCCGCGTGGGGTATGTCGCCGTCCCCCGCGATCTCGTTGGACGTGTCGACCACCACCACGCGCTTGCCCGCGTCGTCCGCGAGCACACGGGCCACCTCGCGCAGCATGGTAGTCTTGCCGACCCCGGGCCTGCCCAGCAGCAGGATGCTGCTGCCGGTCAGCACCAGATCGTCGATGATCTTGATGGTCCCGTAGACCGCCCGGCCGACGCGCACCGTCAGCCCGACCACCTTGCCCGTCCGGTTACGGATGGCCGAGATGCGGTGGAGGGTGCGCTCTATGCCCGCCCTGTTGTCGGCCCCGAACGTCCCGATGCGCTGCACGACGTACTGGATGTCCTCCTCGGTCACCTCGCGGGACGAGAGGGTCGTGGTCTCCCTGAGGAACCTCGCCTGGGGCTCCCGGCCCAGGTCGAGCACCACCTCAAGAAGCTCGCCCGGGCGGCTGTCGTCCCCAAAAGGCTCCGCAATGTGCGGCGGCAGCTTCTCGATGATCTCGTCGAGGTCGCTGTCGATCCATTGCTGCATGAAGCGGCGGTTACTCCTCCGTCGTGCTAGGCCGAGCCGTCCACGATCCTCCTGAAGAGGTCGTGGACCCGGTCGTCGTCGGTGAGCTCTGGGTGGAAGGCCGTGGCGAGCATCGCGTCCTGGCGGACCGCGACGGGCCTGCCGTCGGGAAGCTCGGCGAGCACCTGCACGCCCTCGCCCGCCCTGTTCACCACCGGCGCCCTGATGAAGACGCCGCGAAAGGGCGGGCCGTCCACGTGCTCGATGTCTAGGTTCACCTCGAAGCTGTCCACCTGGCTGCCGAAGGCGTTCCGGCTCACCTCGATGTCCATCAGGTGAAGCGGCTCGGGCCGCCTGTCCGTGAGGCTGTCCGCCAGCACGATCATGCCCGCGCACGTGCCCCAGACGGGGAACCCGGCCCCAACCCTGTCCACCAGCTCCGACCTGAAGCCGTAGATGTCGATGAGCTGGACGATGGTGGTGCTCTCCCCGCCGGGGATGATCAGCCCGTCGAGTCCGTCGAGCTCGCGCGGCAAACGGACTTCGGGCGCGTCCACCCCCAGCCGGTCGAGGACGAGCTTGTGCTCCAGGAAGTCGCCCTGGATGGCGAGCACCCCTATCCTCGGCACCCTACCATCCCCGGACGGCCAGCTGCTGCTCCTCGGGCATCGTCCGCACGTCGAGGCCGGGCATGGCGTCGCCCAGCCCTCTCGACACCTGGGCGATGATGTCGGGGTCGTTGAAGTGGGTCGTGGCCTTCACGATGGCCTCGGCCATCAGCTGCGGCTGCGAGGACTTGAATATCCCCGAGCCGACGAACACGCCGTCCACGCCAAGCTGCATCATGAGCGCGGCGTCCGAAGGGGTCGCGATGCCGCCGGCCGCGAAGTTGACGACCGGAAGCGTGCCCGTGTCGTGCACCTCCCGCACCAGCTCGTAGGGCGCCTGCATGTCGCGGGCCGCGGCCATCAGCTCGTCGTTGTTCATCCCCTGGACTCGCCGCATCTCGCCGATGACGGACCGGGCGTGGCGGACGGCCTCCACCACGTTGCCGGTGCCCGCCTCGCCCTTGGTGCGAATCATCGCCGCGCCCTCGCCGATCCGGCGCAGGGCCTCGCCCAGGTTCCGGCACCCGCACACGAAGGGCACCTTGAAGGCGTGCTTGTCCACGTGGTGGTTCTCGTCGGCCGGGGTCAGGACCTCCGACTCGTCGATGTAGTCGATCTCCAGCGCCTCCAGCACCTGGGCCTCCACGAAGTGGCCGATCCTGCACTTCGCCATGACCGGAATGGTCACCGCGTCCTTGATCTCGACGATCTTCGTCGGGTCCGCCATCCGCGCGACGCCGCCCGCCTTCCGGATGTCCGAGGGCACCCGCTCCAGCGCCATTACGGCCACGGCGCCCGCGTCCTCCGCGATCTTGGCCTGCTCGGCCGTCACCACGTCCATGATGACGCCGCCCTTCAGCATCTTCGCCAGGCCCGTCTTGACCTGCCACGTACCGGTTTCCACAATGGTGTCCGTCGTCATCTGCAAGTCTCCGTTTGGGATTTCGTAAAGACCACCGCATTATACTCCCGGCCCCGGCCTTCTGGCAATTTACTATACTTGTGCCCAGGAGGTCTCCCCAATCGTCGCATCACCGTCCGCTCTCGCTCTGACCGTGAACGCCCTCGCGTGTGTCGCCGCCGTCGTGGTATTGGCATGTGCGAACGGCGGCCCTCCCGGCGTTCCCGCGCCGGCGCCCGCGCCAACCGAGAGGGCCGCGCCCGCTCCGACTATGCCCCCAAGTCCGACTATGACCCCAAGTCCGACGATCCCCCCGGCACCCCAGACGCCCGCGTCCACTCCAGGCCCAGGCGGCCTGCCCCGGCTGGACGTCGAGCCCGCCTTCCCCAACGTGACCCTGGGCCGCATGGTCCACCTCACCTACCCGCCGGGAGGAGGTGGCCGGCTCTACCTCGTGCTGCAACCGGGCCTCGTCGTCTCGTTCGAGGACCGGCAGGACGTGGAGACGCTCGGCATATTCCTGGACATCCGCGAGAGGGTGAACGACCAGGGCAACGAGGAGGGACTGCTCGGCCTCGCCTTCGATCCCGCCTACGAGTCCAACGGCTACTTCTATGTCTACTACTCGGCGTCGCGCCCGCGCCGCTCGGTCGTCTCTAGGTTCTCGGTCGATCCAGGCGACCCGGGCAAGGCCGACCCGTCGAGCGAGAAGCAGGTCATGGTGATCCCGCAGCCCTACAGCAACCACAACGGCGGCCACCTGGTATTCGGGCCGGACGGCTACCTCTACGTCGGCGTGGGCGATGGGGGCAGCGCCAACGACCCCCAGGGGCACGGGCAGGACAGGACGACCCTGCTCGGTACCATCCTCCGCATCGACGTATCGACGCTCGACTCCGAAGGGCGCTACGCCGTCCCGCCCGGCAACCCGTTCGTCGGCGAGGGAGGCGGCGTGAGGGAGGAGATATGGGCCTACGGGCTGCGGAACCCGTGGCGGTTCAACTTCGACCGCGCGACCGGCGACCTGTGGGCCGCCGACGTGGGCCAGAACGCCTGGGAGGAGGTCCACGTCATCCTGCCGGGCCGCAACTACGGCTGGAACGTCATGGAGGGCGCGCACTGCTTCGACGGGGGCAGGAGCCTGAGCAGCCTGCTGCGCCGGGGATCGGGCGAGTGCGACCGTGACGGCCTCGAGCTGCCGGTGGTCGAGTACGGGCGCGACGGCGGCTGCTCCATCACCGGTGGGTACGTGTACCGGGGCGAGAGGCTGCCGTCACTGGCCGGCGCATACGTCTACGGCGACTTCTGCAGCGGCAAGATTTGGGCCGTGCGGCTGGTGGTCGGCGCGGTCGCCGAGCACCGCCTGCTCGTAGACTCGGACCTGCGGCTCGCCGCCTTCGGCGAGGGCCCCGCGGGGGAGCTGTACATGCTCTCTTTCGACGAAAAAATCTACCGCCTCACCACCCCGTAGCCGGTCAGATGCTCGTAGGGGCAATCCCTTGTGGTTGCCCCTCTTGCCATCGTAGCCAGGGCGCCCACAAGGGACGCCCCTACCGCTATGTGTCCATCTGGTAGGGTGCAGCCCTTGTGGCTACACTCCAGGTTCTCCGTTCTGCTATAATCGTATCCCCGTGGAGAGGTGGCCGAGCGGTTTAAGGCGCCGGTCTCGAAAACCGGTATGGGAGCAATCTCATCGTGGGTTCGAATCCCACCCTCTCCGCCACGGAGAGATGCCAGAGAGGCCGATTGGGCGCGACTGGAAATCGCGTGTCGCTGCAAGGCGACCGTGGGTTCGAATCCCACTCTCTCCGCCACCATGAAACCCCACCGGCCGCAGGCGCCCCCTCGTGGGACGCCGTAATCGTAGGGGCGTCCCTTGTGGCCCTTGTGGGCGCCCGCCGCTTCGGAGAATCGCCAATGACCACCGGGAACGACAGCGCGGCGGACCACAGGCCCGATCTCTGGCGCATGGCCGACGCCCTGCGCGGCAGCATGGACGCCGCCGAGTACAAGCACGTCGTCCTAGGCCTCATCTTCCTCAAGTACATCTCCGACGCCTTCGAGGAGGCATACGCCCAGCTTGAGAAGGAGGTCGTCGACGGCGCGGACCCCGAAGACCCCGACGAGTACCGCGCCCAGAGCATCTTCTGGGTGCCGCCTGAGGCCCGCTGGCAGCGCCTCAGGAGCCACACCCGCCAGCCCACCATCGGCCGGTTGGTGGACGACGCCATGACCGCCATCGAGCGCGACAACCCCGCCCTCAAGGACGTGCTGCCCAGGGACTACGCCCGGCCCGCCCTGGACAAGGCCCGCCTCGGCCAGGTGATCGACCTGGTGAGCAACATCAGGGTCGGCGGGGCCGACGCCCGCGCCACCGACGTGCTCGGCGGCGTCTACGAGTACTTCCTGGAGCAGTTCGCCCTGGCCGAGGGACGCAAGGGCGGCGAGTTCTACACCCCCCGCTCGGTCGTGCGGCTCCTCGTCGAGATGCTGGAGCCGTACCGGGGCCGCGTCTACGACCCCTGCTGCGGCTCCTCCGGCATGTTCGTCCAGTCCATCGAGTTCATCGGCGCACACGTCAGCGGCAACGGCAACGGCGGCAGGGCCAGGGACGACATCTCCATCTACGGCCAGGAGTCCAACTACACCACCTGGCGCATGGCCCGGATGAACCTCGCCATACGCGGCATAGAGGGCCTCATCGAGCACGGCGACAGCTTCCACAACGACCGCCACCCCGACCTGCGGGCCGACTACATCCTCGCCAATCCGCCCTTCAACGTCTCCGACTGGGGCGGCGAGCGGCTGCGCGACGACCGGCGCTGGGAGTACGGCGTACCGCCCGTCGGAAACGCCAACTTCGCCTGGGTGCAGCACTTCCTCTACCACCTCGCGCCCCGCGGCGCCGCCGGATTCGTCCTCGCCAACGGCTCCATGTCCTCCAACCAGTCCGGCGAGGGCGAGATACGCAAGAACCTCATCGAGGCCGGCCTCGTGGACTGCATCGTCGCCCTGCCCGGCCAGCTCTTCCGCTCCACCCAGATACCCGCCTGCCTATGGTTCCTGCGCCGGAGCCGCCTCGACCACGACCGCCGGGGCGAAACCCTGTTCATCGACGCCCGCAAGCTCGGCCACATGATCGACCGCACCCGCCGCGACCTCTCCCCGGACGACATAGCCCGCGTCGCCGGCACCTACCGCGCATGGCGCCGGAATAGGGAGGAATACGCCGACGTCCCCGGCTTCTGCAAGAGCGCCACCCTCGACGAGATACGCAAACACGGCCACGTCCTCACCCCCGGCCGCTACGTCGGCGCAGAGCCCCAGCCCGACGACGGCGTACCCTTCCAGGATAAGATGACCCGCCTCGCGTCCCAGTGGCGCGAGCAGCAGGCCGAGTCCCGGCGCCTCGACGCGGAGATAGAGAAGAACCTGGCCCGCCTGGGATTCGGGGATGAAGGGCGAGCCGAGCCTTGGGAGGAAACCTCCCGTGCCATGGCCGCCGAATCGGAGGACTGGAGCGACTTTGACATCGCCATAGCCGATGGCGGAGACTACACGGAGGATGCGGATGACTGACCGCCTGGACCTGCCGCTTCGGTACAGGGAACGGCTCGAAGCCCTGCTGAGCGAGCACGTCCCCGATGCCGAGGTGTGGGCCTACGGGAGCCGCGTCAGCGGCGAGAGCCACGAGGCCAGCGACCTGGACCTGGTGCTGCGAAGCCCGACCCTTGAGCCGCTGGGGGTTGAATTTCTCGACCTGAAAGAGGCCATCGAGAAGTCCAACATACCCATCCTCGTGCAGACGCACGACTGGGCAAGGCTGCCCGAGAGCTTCCACAGGGAGATAGAGCGGGACTACGTGGTCGTGCGGGAGCGCCCGAAGCAAACGCCATCGGGCGAGTGGCGGAGTGCGACGATTGATGAGATTGCAGAGAAAGTTGCTATGGGTCCCTTCGGCTCGTCTATCAAAGTTGAGACGTTCGTACCCAAGGGTGTTCCTGTCCTCAGTGGTCAGCACCTGCACGGCTTCAGGGTTGATGATTCGCCTGGTTTCAATTTCATCAGCCCTGAACATGCCAAACGACTCGCGAATGCAAATGTCGTACCCGGCGATGTTGTTCTTACGCATCGGGGCACCATAGGACAAGTTGCCTACATCCCGGAGAATTCGCAATTCCACCAGTACGTTGTTTCACAGAGTCAGTTCTACATACGGTGTGACCGATCAAAGGCTCTGCCAGAGTATGTTACGATGTACTTCAGATCCCCTGAAGGACAACACCAGCTTCTGGCGAACACATCTCAGGTAGGCGTTCCATCCATCGCACAGCCTGTGACCTACCTGCGCACAATAGAAATCCCGCTCCCGCCCCTGCCTGAACAGCGTGCTATCGCCCACGTCCTCGGCACCCTGGACGACAAGATCGAGCTCAACCGCCGCATGAACCAGACCCTGGAGGAGATGGCCCGCGCCCTCTTCAAGTCCTGGTTCGTCGACTTCGAACCCGTCCGCGCCAAGATGGACGGCCGCTGGCGCCCCGGCCAATCCCTCCCCGGCCTCCCCGCCAACCACTACAACCTATTCCCCAACCGCCTCGTGGACTCCGACCTAGGCCAGATCCCAGAGGGCTGGCAAGTCAAACCCCTGGGCGAGGTCGCAGAACAGCGTCGAGATGGCGTGAGGCCGGAGCAGATTGATCCTGTAACTCCGTACATTGCCCTCGAGCACATGCCCAGGCGTCGTATCGCGCTTGGAGACTGGGGTTCGGCGGATGGTCTGGCCAGCGGGAAATCCAGGTTCAGGCGAGGAGACATCCTATTCGGGAAGCTGCGACCGTACTTCCACAAGGTGGGCGTGGCTCCGTTGGATGGTGTATGCTCGACGGACATCGTGGTAATATCACCGAAGGAGGACTGCTGGTTCGGTTTCGTGCTCGGTCATGTATCCAGCTCGGCGTTCGTGGACTACACGGACGCAGCATCGACCGGAACAAAAATGCCGCGCACCAAGTGGACCGACATGGCTAGGTATAAGGTGGCGCTGCCAAGTGATAGACTCGCCGAAGCCTTCAGGGGAATGACCCAGCCGTGGACTGAGAGTATGGTATCATCGATACACGAATCCCGCGCCCTCGCCGTTCAGCGGGACGCGTTGCTACCGAAGCTGGTGTCAGGAAAGTTGTATCAAGATACATAGGTATAACCGGTAGAGCCGGTAGTTTAGGCTGTCAATGAGGAGTACAGTGCTTTACTCCAATCAAAGAGATGGATGTCCAATATGACTAGGCCATGAAGCTAGGGGATCCTACGATGGCTCCGGGGATGTGACGTACGTGGAATTCTCTCCACGTGCAGGTGGTCGTTACACAATCACAGATGAGGCAAGGTGGTTACTTTCTGAGAATGACGTCAGCGCTAAGGAAAGAGCGCTATTGACCACTATGCTTATTGACCAGCGGGAACAGGGAGTCAGGTGGCCAATGGTCACTACCGATTCGGTAAAGAAAGCTAGATCTAACTCACCCACCTCAGTTGATCGACGCGGGGAGAGACTTCTTCGGTTTATCTCAAACCATGTAGATAGCCTGGCAAGCACTGTTCAAATCAGAGAGGAATCATATGGTGCCTATGCATGGTCTGAATCAGTTGAATGGGGAGAAATCACATATTTGCTTGATTATCTACAAGAAATGGGATGGATACAGGGGCAACGATCCGGGGAGAGGTGGTTTATTGGAGGACTTACTGTTGCTGGATATGGGCGACTGGCAGAACAGAGAGACAGTCTCGACTCATCCCAAGCATTCGTAGCTATGTGGTTCGACGACAGCATGGATCAGGCTTTCGAGAACGGCATTGCCCCAGCCGTCAGGGAAGCGGGATATACACCCTTGAGGATTGACCGGAAGGAGCATGTCAACAAGATTGACGACGAGATCATTGCAGAGCTTCGTCGGTCGCGGTTCCTCGTGGCCGACTTCACGCATGGCGACGATGGAGCGAGAGGCGGTGTCTACTACGAGGCAGGCTTTGCACATGGACTTGACTTACCCGTCATCTTCATGTGTAGGGAGGATGCGGTGGAGTCGTTGCACTTCGACACCGAACACTACAACCACATAGTCTGGTCCACCCCGGAGGACCTGCACGACAAGCTGAAGAACCGCATCCTCGCCGTCATCGGCGAAGGCCCCGAGACCCACAGCATCCCATGACCACCACCACCGGCGCAGAGATTGGGCCTGACGGACCATGCCGACGAATCGGTAGGGGTGCCCCTTGTGGGTACCCGCGACGGCTGCGACGGGGACAGGGCAACCACAAGGGTTGCCCTACGGTGCCCATGGATGCGACTGTGCGGGTATGATCGACGGGGCGAGGGCAACCACGAGGGTTGCCCCTACGAGGAAAGGAGTTGTGGCATTAGCGCACAAGGACGAGCACCATCCATTGGATCCAATGAAGGCGGTGTGCCTGGGCCTATGGAGCCTCGCCGCCGATCCACCCGACTGAAGGGGTACGACTACTCCCAGCCCGGCGCGTACTTCGTGACCATCGTCACGCAGGATAGGCTGTGCCTGTTTGGAGACGTGGTCGAAGACAGGATGCGTCTGAGCGGTGCGGGTGAGATGGCCAGGACGGTCTGGGAGGGGTTGTCGCGGCGGTTCGCGGGCATCGGCGTCGATCTGTTCGTGGTGATGCCGAATCATATTCACGGCATCATCGTAATCGACGAATCTACGTCTGATGACGCTGCCAACGAATCTGTAGGGGCGTCCCTTGTGGGCGCCCTCGACGTTGCCGACAGGGACAGGGCAACCACAAGGGTTGCCCCTACGTCTGACCCTGCCGACGAATCCGTAGGGGTGCCCCTTGTGGGTACCCACGAAGGCGACCACGCGAGAACCGGCGATGGGGAGAGGGCAACCACGAGGGTTGCCCCTACGCTGGGGGATGTTGTTGGCGCGTATAAATCAATCACGACCGTGGAATATACGCGCGGGGTAAAGGCGCGCGGATGGCGGCCGTTTCGAGGGCGGTTGTGGCAGCGCAATTATTACGAGCATGTTATCCGGGACGAGGACGAGTTGGGCCGCGCCAGGGAGTACATCGTAAACAACCCCCTGAGGTGGGCGTTGGATAGGGAGAACCCGGCGGTTGCAGGGAATACCGATCGTTCGCCGTGACCATATGATCGGACGTAGCCCCTTGTGGGTACCCTCGACGGCTGCGACGGGGCGAGGGCAACCACGAGGGTTGCCCCTACGTCCGATCATCCGGGTGGTGGAAGGCACCGAATAGCTTGTGTCTCACCTATTGAAGACAACGCGATTTGCATATCACATAAGGCATTCCATGATATGCAACGGCGCTTGTGGTCAAAGCATGATACACAATGATGTCACCGACCATCTTGCGTGACCGTCCTTTATAGTCTAATATAGACCATAACTGTATTCGAGGGGTGGAGCATGGTTGTGTCCGAGCCGGGCCGTGTGTGGACGGTTGCCGAGGCCAAGGCGAAGCTGTCAGAAGTCCTGCGCCTTGCCGAGACGGAGGGACCTCAGCGTATTGGCGCCCGAAAGCCATTCGTGGTGGTGCCAGAGAGCGTGTGGCGTGCCCGTGCGCCGGAGCGTATGCCCCTGGGCCGGTGGCTGGTCGAGAACATGCCGCGCGGGACAAACCTCGAAATCCCCGAACGCGGCGGTCAATCCCGTCGCGAGATTCCGTTCGCAGATTGGGATGACGACGACTGGGGTGACAAGTGAGAGGCTTTCTTCTGGACACGAACGTCGTGTCGGAGATGACCAAGCGTCGCCCCAGCCCTCAAGTCATTGCCTTCCTGGTCCAATCGGAGGATATGTGGCTGGCGTCATTGGTGGTGCATGAGCTGGAGTTTGGGGCGTGGCTCATACCACCCGGACGGCGCAGGGAGCGGCTGCGAGCAGATATCTCAAGGCTGCTCAGGCGTTACGAGGATCGCATTCTGCCTATTGATCGGGCGAGTGCGGAGTGGGCCGCGCAGTTCCGGGCAGGCGCGGTTCGCTCAGGCCGTCCCCCCGATCTCATCGACATACTCATCGCGGGAACTGCCAAGGCCCATGACCTCGCCATAGTTACCCGGAATGTCCGGGACTTCGAGGGCTTGGGCGTCGATATCGTGAACCCCTGGGATACCCCGTGACCACCCTCACCGAGGCCGACGTCGAGCAGGCGGCCCTCGATTGGCTCGCGGACATGGGCTGGGCTGTGGCGCACGGGCCGGACATCGCCCCGGACGCGCCCAACGCCGAGCGCGGCGACTACGGCGAGGTGGTGCTGGAGGGCCGGCTGCGGGCCGCCATCGCCGACCTGAACCCCGGCCTGCCTGCGTCGGCGCTGGACGACGCCCTCCGCAAGCTGACCCGCCCTGAGGGGTCGACCCTGGAGGCTCGCAACCGCGCATTCCACCGGATGCTCGTCAATGGCGTGGAGGTCGAGTACCCCGAGGTTGTGGGCAGGATGCGAGGCGACCTCGTCCGCGTCGTGGACTTGGACGATCCCGGAAACAACGACTGGCTGGCCGTCAACCAGCTCACCGTCACGGAGAACCGGAACACCCGCAGGCCCGACGTGGTGCTGTTCGTGAACGGCCTGCCCCTCGGCGTGATCGAGCTGAAGAACCCGGCCGACGAGGACGCGACCATCTGGACGGCGTGGCAGCAGCTCCAGACCTACAAGGCCGAGCTGCCCGCCCTCTTCTCCATGAACGAGGCGCTGGTGGTCTCGGACGGGAACGAGGCCCGGCTGGGCACGCTGACCTCCGGCAGGGAGTGGTTCAAGCCCTGGCGCACCGTCACCGGCGAGACCCTGGCGAGTTCTCACATGGCCGAGCTACAGGTGATGCTGCAAGGCGTATTCAATCTGCGCCGCTTCCTGGCGTTGCTCCGCGACTTCATCGTGTTCGACGACGACGGCAGCGGCGCGCTGGTCAAGAAGATGGCGGGCTATCACCAGTACCACGCCGTACGGGCCGCGGTGGAGGAGACGCTGCGGGCGGCGGAGCTGCGACGCGCGGAGCTACAGATCGCCGAGGAGGACGAGGAGGAGGGACACTTCGAAGCCGGACGGAAGCCCGGCGGGGATCCCGGCGACCGCCGCATCGGCGTGGTCTGGCACACCCAGGGGTCCGGCAAGAGCCTGACGATGGCCTTCTACGCCGGGGCGATCATCCGGGAGCCGGCGATGGAGAACCCGACGGTCGTGGTGCTCACCGACCGGAACGACCTGGACGACCAGCTATTCGGCACCTTCGCCCGCTGCCAGGACCTGCTGCGCCAGCCGCCGACCCAGGCCGGGAGCCGCGCCGACCTTCGAAATAAGCTATCGGTGAACGCCGGCGGCGTGGTCTTCACCACCATCCAGAAGTTCTTCCCGGAGGAGAAGGGAGACACGCATCCCGCTCTCTCGGACAGGCGCAACGTCGTAGTCATCGCCGACGAGGCCCACCGCAGCCAGTACGACTTCATTGACGGGTTCGCCCGGCACATGCGCGACGCCCTCCCCAACGCCTCTTTCGTCGGCTTCACGGGCACGCCCATCGAGCTTCAGGACGCCAACACCCGCGCCGTGTTCGGCGACTACATCAGCATCTACGACATCCGGCGCTCCGTCCAGGACGGGGCCACGGTGCCCATCTACTACGAGAGCCGCCTGGCCAAGCTGGCCCTGGACGAGGACGAGAGGCCGCACATCGACCCGGAGTTCGAGGAGGCGACCGAGGGCGAGGAGGTCGAGCGCCGGGAGAGGCTCAAGACCAGGTGGGCGCAGCTCGAGGCGGTCGTGGGCGCGGAGAAGCGGGTGAGGCAGGTCGCCGAGGACATGGTGGCCCACTACGAGCGGCGGCTGGAGGCGCTGGAGGGCAAGGCGATGGTCGTCTGCATGAGCCGGCGCATCTGCATCGACCTGTACCGGGAGCTTACGCGCCTGCGCCCCGGCTGGCACGACGAAGACGACGGCCGGGGGGCCGTGAAGGTGGTGATGACCGGCTCGGCTTCGGACCCGCCGGACTGGCAGCCGCACATCAGGAACAAGGCGCGGCGCGAGGCGCTGGCCCAGCGGTTCCGCGACCCCGACGACCCGCTGCGCGTGGTGCTGGTGCGCGACATGTGGCTGACGGGGTTCGACGCGCCCAGCCTGCACACCATGTACGTGGACAAGCCGATGCGCGGGCACGGGCTGATGCAGGCCATCGCCCGGGTGAACCGCGTGTTCAAGGACAAGCCCGGCGGCCTGGTCGTCGACTACCTGGGGCTGGCCCAGGACCTGAAGCAGGCGCTGGCCGCCTACACGGAGAGCGGCGGCACGGGGCAGACGGCGCTGAACCAGGACGAGGCGGTGGCGGTGATGCTGGAGAAGCACGAGGTGTGCTGCGCCCTCTTCCACGGCTTCGACCGGTCGCGGTGGTCGACTGGCAACGCGCAGGAGCGGATGGGCCTGCTGCCGCCGGCCCAGGAGCACGTGCTGGCCCAGGAGGACGGCAAGGAGCGCTGCCTGAACGCCGTGCGGGAGCTGTCCCAGGCATTCGCGCTCGCCGTGCCCCACGAGGAGACGATGCGGATCAGGGACGACGTGGGGTTCTTCCAGGCGGTGCGGGCGGCGCTGTCCAAGCGGGCGGCGGGCGAGGCGCGCCCCGAGGAGGAGCTGGACCTTGCCGTCCGCCAGATCATCTCGCGGGCGGTGGCGTCCGGGGGCGTGATGGACGTATTCGCCGCCGCGGGCCTGGACAAGCCGGACATCTCCGTCCTCTCCGACGACTTCCTGTCCGAAGTGCGCGGGATGCCCCACCGCAACCTGGCCGTGGAGCTGCTGCAGAAGCTGCTCAGGGGCGAGGTGTCCGTTCGCCGGCGCAAGAACGTGGTGCAGGCCCGCTCCTTCGCCGAGATGCTGGAGCATACCCTGCGCCGCTACCAGAACCGGGCGATAGAGGCTGCGCAGGTCATCGAGGAGCTGATCGAGCTTGCCAGGGACATGCGGGAGGCCAACGCCCGGGGCGAGGCCCTAGGGCTGTCGGAGGACGAGCTGGCCTTCTACGACGCGCTGGAGACGAACGACAGCGCGGTGCAGGTGCTCGGCGACGAGACCCTCCGCGACATCGCCCGCGAGCTTGTCGAGACGGTGCGGGGGAACGTCACCATCGACTGGACCATGCGCGAGAACGTCCGCGCCAACCTCCGCCGCCTCGTCCGCCGCATCCTTCGCAAGCACGGCTACCCGCCCGACAAGCAGGAGAAGGCGACACAGACGGTTCTGGAGCAGGCCGAGGTCCTGTCGGAAGGCTGGGCAATCAAGTGAGCAAGGTGCGGCTTGTCATTCGCCGCCTTCCGTCTTAGAATCGGGAGAGAACATATGGAGTGGCACCGGAGGGCATCATGAGCGAGGACACCAGGCTGATAGCCCACCTGATGCGCCGGGCGGGGTTCGGCGCGACCCGTGAGGAGATCGAGGCCTACGCCGCCAGGGGCTACGACGCGGCGGTCGAGGAGCTTCTCGACCCGCCGGACACGGGCTGGATGGGCGACTACATGGCGCGGCGGTTCCACCACGAGCAGTCGGGCATGATGGGGCCGTGGGGCAGCGGCGACAACTGGCTGTACCGGATGATCTCCACCAGGGCGCCCCTCACTGAGAAGACGGCGCTCTTCTGGCACAGCATCTTCGCCACGGGCTACCCGAAGGTGATCCACGGCAAGATGCTGTCGGACCAGATCAAGATGTTCCGCCGCTACGGGCTCGGCAACTTCCGGACCCTCCTGGTCGAGCTGGCCAGGGACCCGGCGATGATCGTCTGGCTCGACAACTACGACAACCACGGCGACGCCATCAACGAGAACTTCGGGCGCGAGCTGCTGGAGCTGTTCTCGATGGGCGTCGGCAGCTACACCGAGGAGGACATCAAGGAGTGCTCGCGCGCCTTCACGGGCTGGACCATCGGCAACACCGAGTACATGGTGCTGCGCTCCGAGCGGGACTCGGACTGGCCCTACGGGCGCATTTCGTGGCACTTCCAGTACAACGAGGGCGACCACGACGACGGCGAGAAGGAGTTCCTAGGCAGGAAGGGCAGGTTCAACGGCGAGGACATCATCGACATCATATGCGAGGAGGAGTCGACGGCGCGGTTCATCGCCCGGCACATGTACCACTTCTTCGTCGCGGACGAGCCGCCCGTGCCCTCGTGGCCCTACACCCCACCCCGTGACCCGGAGGCCATCGACGCGCTGGTGAAGGCGTACTTCGACAGCGGGTACGACATCAGGTCGATGCTCAGGGCGCTGTTCACGTCGGACTTCTTCAAGGCCGAGGACATCAGGTACGAGAAGGTGAAGAGCCCGGCCGAGTTCGTCGCGGGCGTCCTGCGGCTCACGGGCGAGTTCGACAGGCCCAGGCGCGAGATCATGGACCGGGCCAGGCAGATGGTCTACATGGGCCAGCACCTGAACAACCCGCCGAGCGTCGAGGGCTGGCACCAGGGCGTCGAGTGGCTCGACACCGGCACGCTGGTCGAGCGGATCAACTTCGCGTCCGAGCAGGTCGGCGACCTGGACAAGCCGGGCGTGAGGACCATGGTCGACAGCATCGCCTCCAGGAACGGCGAGGCGATCTCGTCCCAACGGCTGGTCGACCTCTGTCTGGAGCAGATGGGCGACATCCAGGTCTCGGACGCCTCGCGCGAGATCCTGGTCGACTTCGCCGAGCAGGCCGACCGCTCGCCGCAGGCGATTGCGGGAGTCCTGAGGCTGTCGACGGCGACCGACGAGTTCCAGCGATCATGATTGAGTACGACATGACGGTGGGCATGACGGCCATGGAGGGCCGCGGCTTCTACTACCCGAGCGACCTGGCGGTAGGCAGGGACGGCCGGTTCTACGTGGTCAACCGCTCGCTGGAGAGCGTCGACCGGGGCGTCCGCGTCACGATGTGCGACATCGACAGCGAGTACTATGGCATCTTCGGCGCCTACGGCAGGGGCGACGGGCAGTTTGTGTGGGCCAGCTGCGCGGCCATCGACAGCCAGGACCGCGTCTACGTTACCGACGAGTACCTGAGCCGCGTTTCCGTCTTCGACCCGGACGGCAACTTCCTGCACGGTTGGGGCGAGAGCGGCGCGGGCGACGGGGAGCTGGACGGCTCGTCGGGCATAGCCATAGACGGCGAGGATTCCGTCTACGTCTCCGACACCCACAACGGGCGCGTCCAGAAGTTCACGACCGACGGTCGCCACCTGCTCACGCTGGGTAGCGGCGAGCTCGACCTGCCGTGGGGGCTGACCGTTGCGCCGTCGGGTGACGTGTACGTGGCCGACTGGGGAAACGACCGCATCGCCCGTTTTTCGTCCTCAGGCGAGCTATCAGGCTCTTACGGCAGTACCGGGCGGGGCGACGGCGAGCTGATGAGGCCCGCGAGCGTGGCGGTCGACGACGACGGCTACATCTACGTCGCCGACTGGGGGAACGAGCGCGTACAAGTGCTGGACCCCGACGGCGCGTTCGTTATGAAGAACCGGGGCGAGGCGACCCTGTCGAAGTGGGCCGCGAACTTCCTGACCATCAACAGGGAGGAGGGGGAGGCCCGCTCGCGGGCCGACCTGGAGCCGGAGATCGAGCTGTTCGACCCGGACGACCCGCACGAGGAGTCGTCGAAGATAGAGAAGCTCTTCTGGGCCCCGGTATCGGTGAAGTTCGACCACTCGGGCCGGCTGCTCGTACTGGAGAGCAACCGGCACAGGATCCAGGTGTTCCGCAAGGCCGCCTGAGAGCACACACGAAGGAGCGCACAATGGGCAGCAACGGCAAGAATGGGAGCCATCGCTCGGTCGTAATCCTGCAGCTATCGGGAGGGAACGACGCCCTCAACTCGGTGATCCCCTACGCCAACGGCCTGTACTACGACTTCAGGCCCCACGTCCACATCGACGCTGACAATGTGCTCGCGCTCGACGACGAGATCGGCCTGAACCCCGCCATGACGGCGATGAAGGGCCTGTGGGACGAGGGCAAGCTGGCCGTCATCAACGGCATCGGCTACCCGAACCCCAACCGCTCGCACTTCCGCTCCATGGACGTGTGGCACACCGCCGAGAGCGAGAAGATCGGCGAGGAGGGGTGGCTCGGCAGGGCCATCCGCGACCTCGATCCCAACGCCGAGAATGTGCTGACCGGTGTGAACTTCGGGCGCGGCCTGCCCAGGGCGCTGTACGCCAAGGGCGTGCCCGTCGCGTCCGTCGGGAACCTGGAGACGTACGGCCTCTTCCCGGACATCGAGGACGAGAAGCTGCGGGCCTACGCCCTCGACTCCTTCTCGCGGATGTACGGCGCGCAGGCTGGGGACAACGTCGCCGAGTTCATCAAGCAGACCGGCTCGGACGCCCTCAAGGGCGCGGACATACTCCGCACCGCCCCGGGGCAGTACTCGTCCAGCATCGAGTACGCTGACAACCCCATCGCCCAGAGCATGAAGTCCATCGCGCAGGTGATGACGGCGGACCTCGGCACCCGCGTCTACTACACCCAGCACGGCAGCTTCGACACCCACGCGGGCGAGCTGAGGAGCCACACGATGCTGTGGGACGAGGTCTCCAATGCGGTAGGCGACTTCATGGACGACCTCGAAGAGCACGGCCTGGCCGACGACACGGTGGTTCTGCTGTTCTCCGAGTTCGGCCGGCGCATCAGGGACAACGGCGCGGGCACGGACCACGGCTCGGGCGGCGTGGCCTTCGTGGTAGGCGGCCAGGTGCAGGGTGGACTCTACGGCGAGTACCCGTCGCTGGACGAGGACAAGCAGCTCGAGGGCGACCTGCACTTCAACAACGACTTCCGCAGCACCTACTCGACCATAGCCGACCGGTGGCTCGGCCTCGACCCGACGCCCATCACCAACGGCACCTACGAGCAGCACGAGTTCCTGGCGAAGTGAGGGCGACGGACATGCCCGTTACAATGAGCGCGGCATGACCAATGCCCAGGACAAGCTCCTTCTGGCTAGGGGTCACTTGGCCGACGTGCTGGAGGCTTGGCATGAGCCGACCGATTGGAAGGACTTGTCGGTGTACGGATTTCACTGCCTGGAAGCGGCGATAGATGCCGCCTCGATGCGCGTGGGCTTGCCGACATCTCGGAGCCACTGGAAGAGGGTAGAAGTCGCAATGGAATTACATGGCAGTTGGGGCCTACCGGACGTCTCGGAGCTCCTTCGCGGTCTCAACGATGCCCGTAAGTCACACCTATACGGAGACATTCCGGATCCTGGTATGGATGCCGAGGATGTTGCGTCGAGAATCGAAGAGTATGTCAACGCAGTGGAGCAGCTGCTCACGGGAACTCCCTAGGATTGTCAGTGATGAGAACGCCGTCGGTAAGTGATCACGTGAAGAAAGATGAAGCTCTCGCAAGGGCCGTACTTCGGTGGCCCACAGAGAGATCGAGGGATTGGACGCTTGACTTGCTGGGTCTTGCGTATGGGGACCCGAATGTTACCGCCATAGTTGCGGCGGGGTCTGCTGTACGTCCCGGTGTGACGAGTACCGACCTCGACCTGGTCGTGATCGGCGAAGACAGGGTCGACTTCAAGAAGAAGTATAGGGCGCCGCTGGAGATCGACATACTCACCTACGCATCTTCCGACGTGGAGGGCTCCATCGAAAAAGGTCATGACATGCTCGGCTGGGCGGTCAAGTTCGGGAAGGGCCTCTTCCAGCGTGATGGCTATTGGGATGAGGTAGTCAGCCGTTGGCAATACAGGCTGCCTCTGCCGGACATCGACGCAGCATACGCTAGGGCATCGGATTCTTACCGGTGGCTTTCCGGGTTCCACAGTGTGGGGGACACCGACGCGGCCTACGAGCACGCCCTCTCTTACATGACACACCTTGCACGGGTGGCCCTTGTAGAACGGGGAGTCTATCCCGCTTCCAGACCGGAGCTGCCGGGGCAGCTACGAGAAGCCCTTGCGGGCGAACCGCCCGTTGCCATATGGCTCGAGCGTCTGCTTCACAGTCAACCCGGTCGGCGGGAGATGGACGACCTGATTGACAGCCGACTGCACGAGCAGCGGCTTCTCGTCGCTTCCAACATGGGATGACCGGTCAAGACCGGCTCGTGCACCGGCAATCGCAGCCGTTCTTGCTGACCGAGTAGCGGTCAAAGCCCCCTCCCCAATTCCGTTCCTTCGTTCCGAAATCGTTGCGTCCTTGGTCCGGCAGTCGTTACGCTGTTGGTTTCCCCCTTGGAGGATGATCCGGATGCTGCGCATCCTTTGGCGGATAGTCAAGTACGCCCTCAGGCACAAGGTGCTGATCACCGTCACGTACACCGCGATGGCTGGGAGCATCGTCGCGCTGCTGATCATCCCGCGGCTGGTCGGGAGCGCTATCGACACGGCGCTGGAGAGCGGCTCCCGGACGGAGCTGCTCCTGCAGGCCGGCGCGATCGTGGCAATGGCGGCGGTACAGGGAGTGCTGCGCTACATCGACGAGTACACCGCGGAGATCGTAATACAGCGGGTCGGGCGGGAGATCCGGACCGACATATTCCAGAAGCTACAGAGCCTCAGCTACGGCTTCCACGACAGGCAGCGCACCGGCGACCTGATGGCCAGGGCGACGGCGGACGTGGACTCGGTCAGGGTCTTTCCCATATGGGGGCTGGGCGAGTTCGCCTTCATGGCCATCCTGGTGGGCGCGGCCTCCATCCTCATGCTGACGATGAACCTCGCGCTGGGCCTGGCGACCATGGGCTTCATGGCGCTCGTCATATGGCGGTCGGCGGCGGACGTGCCGGTGATGGTGGGGCTGCACAGGCAGGGACAGGAGGCGATTGGCCGCACGGCCACGGTGGTGCAGGAGGCCCTCACCGGCATCAGGGTGGTCAAGGCCTTCGGCGGCCAGGCGCTGGAGCGAGCCAAGTTCGATGAGCCCGCCACCGATGCCAGAAACTACGGCACCGCGGCGTCGGCGAAGTCCTCGGTCCGCCAGTCCTTGAGCGCGCTGGTGATGAACGCCGCCATCATCACCGTCCTATCCCTGGGCGCGTACGAGGTATTGGCGGGCCGTCTCACGCCCGGCGAGATGGCGGCGTTCCTGCTGTACCTGGGCTTCCTGGCCCAGCCCATACGGTTCGCCGGTTTCGCGGTCGTGCAGGCGTCGAGCGCCCGGGCATCGGGCGAGCGCGTCTTCGACATACTCGACGCGGAGTCGCCGGTCGAGGAGCGGAGGGACGCGGTGTCCATGCCCCGTGCGGACGGCCATGTGCGTTTCGAGGGCGTCTCCTTCAGCTACGACGACCGGGTCCCGGCCCTGCACGACATAGACTTCGAGGTGCGGCCCGGGCAGATGGTCGCGCTACTGGGCGCGGCCGGCTCTGGCAAGACCTCCCTCGCACACCTCGTGCCGCGTTTCTACGACGTAACGCGCGGACGCGTCCTGGTAGACGGCCACGACGTCAGGGACGTGACCCTTGCGTCGCTGCGGGGCAACGTGGGGATCGTGCTCCAGGAGTCCTTCGCCTTCGCTTCGACCATCAGGGACAACATCGGCTACGGCCTCGACGACCCGGAGCTCGACGACATCGTCGCGGCGTCTAAGGTGGCGCAGCTCCACGACTTCGTGGACGGCCTGCCGGACGGGTACGACACGTGGGTCGGAGAGCGCGGCATAACGCTTTCGGGCGGTCAGCGGCAGCGGCTGGGCATAGCCAGGACGCTGCTCACGGACCCGCCCATCCTGATCCTGGACGACTCGACGTCCAGCGTGGACGTGGGGACCGAGTACAGGCTCCAGCAGGCGCTGTCGCAGGTCGTCGAGGGGCGCACCACGTTCGTGATAGCGCACCGGCTGTCCACCGTGCGGCGCGCCGACCTGGTGCTGGTGCTGGATGGCGGGCGGATCGTGGAGCGGGGTACCCACGAGGAGCTACTGGCGCTGGGCGGGTACTACCGGCGCATCCATGACCTGCAGCTTGCGCCCACAGGCGACGCGTCCGCGCGGGCGGGCGGGTAGTCGTGGCCGGGAGCCAGTCAGTGGAAGACCGCAGGTCGGAGTACATCCGGCTCGACGATACGGCCGAGGTGGGCCGCTTCGAGACGGTCAGGACCGTGCTGAGGCTGCTGGGACTGCTGGGCTCGTACAAGCGGCGGGCCGCCGTAGCGATGGCCATCGACACGGTGCACATCTTCACGCTCGTCGCCATCCCGTGGGTCATCAGGCTGCTCATAGACGACTACGTCACCGAGGGCAGGCCCGTCTCCGAGATGGTGCGTCCCCTGGCCCTGCTCGCCGGACTGGCGCTTGCCCAGTATGTTTCCCAGCGCGCGAGCAGCGTGATGTTGGCCACGCTGGGCCACCGTCTGCTGTACGACATGCGGACGGCCATATTCGACCAGCTTCTGCGGCTGTCGATGACCTTCTACGACCGCAACCAGGTGGGCCGGGTGATGTCACGGGCCCAGAACGACGTGCAGCAGGTCCAGGGCGTGATGAACATCGGCTGGCTGGCCATATCGGAGACGTTCATCCTGGCGGGCGTCGCCGTGGGAATGCTGGCAATGGACCTTCGCCTCGGCGTCCTGTCCCTGGTCACGGTGGTGCTGATATTCCCGGTGGTGATCTTCTGGCAGAAGTTCGCGCGGGCCGCCTACGTCAGGGCCCGCCAGACGATGGCCGACGTGAACGCCAGGCTACAGGAGAACCTGACCGCGGTCCGCGTAGTCCAGAGCCTGGGACGGGAGCAGGCGAACCTCCGGAGCTTCGACGAGGCGAACAGGGCGAGCGAGAAGGCCAGCATCGAGGCGACGAAGTTCGGCGCGGCACTCATGCCGTCGGTCGAAGCCCTCAACGCCATAGGCCTGGCGCTGGTGGTGTCGATAGGCGGAATGCTGGCGCTGGGCGGCTCCATCGAGGTGGGGGTGCTGGTGGCCTTCACGCTGTACATCACCCGGTTCTTCGAGCCGGTCGAGAGGTTGACGAGCCAGTACAACGTGCTGCAGCGCGCCATCGTCTCCACCTCGCGCATCTTCGAGATCATGGACATACGGCCCCTGTTACAGGACAGGCCCGGTGCGCCGGCCATGCCGCCCGTGAAGGGCGCGATACGGTACGAGGGGGTGGACTTCCACTACTTCGAGGACACGCCGGTTCTGCGCGGAGTCGACCTGCGGATCGAACCCGGCGAGACGGTCGCTCTCGTCGGGCCGACGGGCGCGGGCAAGACGACGCTCGTCTCCCTGCTCATGCGCTTCTACGACGTGAAGGCGGGCAGGATCACGTTGGACGGCCACGACCTGCGCGACGTGACACTGGACTCGCTGTCGCGCCAGATGGGGGTCGTGCTCCAGGAGCCGCACCTGTTCGCGGGCACGGTCGCCGAGAATATCAGGTACTGTCACACGGATGCGCCGGACGAGGCCATGTTCCGTGCCGCCCGCGCCGTGGGCATCCACGACTTCATCACGGGGCTGGAGAAGGGCTACGACACGACCATCGAGGAGGGCGGCAGCAACCTCAGTGTCGGCCAGCGGCAGCTGATGAGCTTCGCCCGGGCTCTGGTTGCCGACCCCAGGATCCTCATCCTGGACGAGGCCACCGCCAACATCGACACGGAGAGCGAGGTGCTGGTGCAGCGGGCCCTGAAGGAGCTGCTGAGGGACCGCACGGCGGTGGTCATAGCCCACCGGCTATCGACCATACGGGACGCCGACCGCATCGTCGCACTGGAGGACGGCCGGGTGGTGGAGCAGGGGACACACGCCCAGCTTGCCAAGAACGCCGGGCTGTACGCCAGGCTCCTCTCCTACAGCGACGCATCCACAGGCGAGACATAGTACGCATCTGGCATAATGGGCGCCTAGGACCTACGAGGTGACGCCATGCTGGCCTACATCGCCAGGAGAATCGTGCTGGGAATCCTGACGTTCCTGGCTTCAGATGTTGACTCAAGTATTGGAAGTATCAAAGATTCTGGTGTTTCAATCTGGCGTACGACTAGAATCCCAAGATACCGGAGGCACTCTCATGAATAGGACGCGGGCATTGACGGGATTGATGCTGCTAGGCCTTATAGGCGCCGTGCTGATGGCCTGCACGACGCCTACGTCGGCCCTGACCCCGACCCCTGTTGAAATCGTTGTGACTGCAAATCCAACAGCTACTCAGGCCATCATTCTGGCGACACGGACGCCCCGGGTAAAGAACACGCCTACGGCAACTCCAATACCGACAGCGACACCGACACCCTGGGTCAAGAACACGCCTACGCCTTTCCCGACTCCGGTTGTTATCGCTCTGACTGCGATTCCAATACCGACATCTACGGCAACGCCTCTTCCTGCGACAGCAACAGCAGTGGCGATACTCGACTCCTACAAGGCGACAGCAACAGCAGTGGCGATACTCGACTCCTACAAGGCGACAGCAACAGCAGTAGCGATACGTAATCGGGCCACAGATACCACGTGGGCAGCAAGGGGGGCGACTCCGACTCCTACTGTGCCACCTGTCCGTGTCCTACCGACACCCTTCGTACCGACCCCAACCCCGTCCATGGCCGAAGAGGTTGCTATCCCTATCCCTATCGCTGATAGCGAAATTGATACTGCGCGTGAGTATGCGCTTTCCCTAATAAACGATGCGAGGAATGAGGAGGGACTACAGCCACTGGTTCTGGGTACGAATGATGCTGCACAGAAGCACGCTGAAGACGCACTAAACGGATGCTTCTCTTCACACTGGGGTAGAAATGGCTGGGGGCCTCCTGCACGTTTCACAGCTGCGGGAGGGTACAACTACTCACGAGAGAACATATCTGGCTACCAGTATTGCCTCTCTGGTTCGCGTTGGGCTCGAATTAGCTCGAGCTCGTTCTTGGGTGTGATAAAGCGGTCTCACGATTCTCTAATGGCAAGCCCTGGTCACAGGGAGGCCATACTGGACCCCATAGCGACACGGGTAAATCTGGGTCTGTGGTGGGATGCCCATAGACTACAGTACGTTCAGCAATTTGAGTACGACCTAATCGAAATGGAGCAGCCGCCGAGGATTGAGGAATGGGTATTATACCTGAAGGGTAGAGCTAAGACAGAGAATGGAGCCTTCATCTTGACGGATAGGAATATAGCTGTTTCTATTTTCTACGACCCGCCCCCCCATGAACTAACGCGAGGCCAGCTCGGGAGGACTCACTGCTACTCTATAGGTAGGCGAATTGCCAGCCTTAGGAGGATTGCACCCCCAAGAACCCAATACACGACGAACGAATTTACTTCCTACACATCAGGCTGTATGGACCCGTATAGGATTAGCCCGGGTATTAAGGCCCCTAAGCCTCCCGAGCCTCTTCCCCCGGGCTACATCCTCCTCAATCAAGGCCAGCGATTGCCGGGAGTAACAGTGCCATATACCTCGCAGTGGATAGATGCGCAATGGTGGCGAGCGAAAGATAATGAATTCGACATAGAAGCCAACATCTATGGCCTATTAGAGAAGTACGGGGAAGGTGTCTATACGGTTATCATATGGGTCGCAGGTCGCTATAGCCGTTATCCGGCTGTACAGTACACCATCGTCTATGGTATCCCACCACTAGATATGCAGTTTGACAAATGCAAGGGTTGTCAACGAGCAGATGACTGAACCGCGGAACAGGTTTGATACCTCCCGTGCGGTTGGTCAAGCGGGAGGCCTTCTCATTGTGATTATTAGATTCCTCACTGTGCTCAAAATGACACAAAACACTATCTAGATAGGAATGTGACGATCCAAGGCCTTAGTGCAATTAAGACAAGGAACACAAAACCAACGTAGAATACAATGGTTCCAAGATGTGGCTCGGTAGCGAACAATTCAACGACTAAAGGAACCCAACCTAGGAAAACGCCGGTTGGAACGATAATTGAGGCGAATGGCGAGAACCCTTTGCTTAGTCGAATTGCCCAAGTTAGGGGTTTCCACCAGAGGGCGGCCGCAAACAAGACAAACGCGATTACGGAGAGAATCACGCTAAGTGGCAGGTGGAGGAAGCTCAGACAGTGGGAGCCCCAATCCGTTATTGGATAGGTCCATTGGATCCAGGGCAACATTGCGTCCTTGTCGATGTCCTGGCCGGGTATGTTGCGTGCCAGCAACATGAGAAGAGCGCCTACGAAGGCTGTCAGAGAGTTGTTATAGAGCCAGTCTCTTTCTAACTCTAACCTGTCCATTTACCTTCTCCTTGGCCTACAGATAAGTACGGTGCTACCTGCCTATGGCGTAGCTGTCGCGGCGTGCGTCCGCTCCCGCCGACAGGATGTTCCTCTCGTAGTCTACCACAATTGCGGACATTGCGCCTGCGGAGGGCGACCAGTCGTCTAGGACCCGTACGTCGTGGCCCATCCCGGCGAGATCGGCGGCCGTGCCCGGGTCGATGCGTCCCTCCAGGTCGAGCCTGGCTGGGAAGTAGGTGTGAGGCCAGAAGGAGTTGGGGAAATTCCACGGCGCGAACCTCGGCTCCTCGATGGCCTGCTGCGGGTCCATCCCGAACTCGACGACGTTGAGGAATAGCTGCACCATCGACGTGCACTGGGTGTCGCCTCCCGGCGTGCCGAAGGGCATGAACAGCTTGCCGTCCCTGAAGGCTATGGCCGGGTTCGGCGTGAGCCTGGGCCGCTTCCACGGCTGGAGGCTGGACGGGTGGTCGGGATCGAGCCATGACTGGGAGCCCCGCGACGACATCTGGAGGCCCAGTCCCGGCACTATCGGGCTGCCCGCGAGGGGGTCGCTGGGCGTCGCCGAGAAGGCGTTGCCCCACCGGTCCACCGTGCAGACGTAGCTCGTGTCTTGCATCCGCCTCCCCGTCGTGGACACTGCGCCGGCCGGTACAGCGGCCCCGCGAGCGTCGCCCTGGTACGGCCAGGGGTTGCCGGGCGCGGGCATCTCCGGGAAGGCGGACGCCGGGTCGACGTCGGCGCGCCGCGACCGGGTGTAGCCCTTCGACAGCAGGCCCTCGATGGGCACGTCTACGTGGTCGGGGTCGCCGTAGTAGGCGTGGCGGTCGGAGTAGGCCAGGTTCAGCGCCTGGGAGACCAGGTGGACGTACCCGGTGGAGTTGTGGCCCATTGCGCCCAGGTCGTCGTCCTCCAGCATCTGGAGGGTCTGGGCGACGACGGGGCCCTGGCACCAGGGGCCGCACGTGTAGATCGTGTAGTCGCGGAACCGGCCCGATACGGGAGGCTCGACCTTGACGGAAAAGTCGGCCAGGTCCTGGAGGGTGACGAGCCCGCCCTGCTCCTCGGAGAAGGCGGCCATCTCCTCGGCGATGTCGCCCTTGTAGAACCTGTCGCGCGCGGCGCGTATCGCCGCCTCCCGTCCCAGGTGGGAGGCCCCTCGCTCGGCCTCGATCAGCCGCCTGAAGGTGCGGGCCAGGTCGGTCTGTACGAGAAGCTCGCCCGTGCGCGGCGTGCGACCGTTCGGCAGGTAGACCTCCCGCGTGGACGGCCACATGGCGACGCCGCCCTCGTGGTCCTCCTCGGTCGTCTGCAGGCCCTCGCGGAGGTACTCCGACACGGGGAAGCCCTCCTCCGCCAGCTCCAGAGCGGGGGTGACGACGTGCTCGAAGGTCATCGTGCCGTACTTCTCGAGAGCCGTCAGCCACGCATCCGCCGCGGCTGGCATCACCGTGCGCAGTATCCCGGTCGGGATCTGGCCGCCGGCGTGCTCGTTGAAGTAGTCGATGCTCGCCGCGCGGGGCCACCGCCCGAGCCCGCTTATGGTCACGACGGAGTCGGAGGCCGCGTCGTATATGGCGATGGGCGCGACCCCGCCGAAGTTGGTGGCGTGGGGCAGGGTGACGTTGATGGCGATGCCGGACGCCACGCCCGCGTCGATCGCGTTGCCGCCGTCCTCCAGGATCCGGTACCCGGCGGCCGCCGCCAGGTAGTGGCCCGCCGACACCATGTGCGTCGTACCCAGGATCGGCGAACGGTATGAAGTCAGTCCTCTGGCCATCATTCACCCTCACACAAGAATAGATTGCCCACTCCGTCATACCGGCGAAGGCCGGTATCCAGCTCCCCGGCTCTCGCTGCGGCCGGCGGCTCCAGCCCGAATTATATACCCCGCCCGGTTACGACGCAGTCCGGCGGATCGTCACCAGCAGGTACCCGCCGACCACCGTGACCAAGTACGAGATGTTGGCCAGGGACATCCAGAGGGTGCCCAGCCGCAGCAGCTTGACGCCCTCCTCGGGAGTGTAGCCCAGCTCCTCGGCGCTTATCTCCGGCAGGGGGATGATGCGGATGCCGGATGCGGTCAGCGCCGTGTCCATCTCCACGTAGGACACCAGCGCCCCGGCAACGCCGAACGAGCACAGGATCGTTATTGCCGCTATCGCCGCCCTGAGCACGAAGTTCGCGTCTCCCAGCGACACCCCCGGTTCGTTGAGCGCCACGATGATCGTGAATGCGCCGAACAGGACCACGAATATGGCCATCAGCGATATCCACGCCCCCAGGTTGGTGAATATGCAGACGCTGGCGTAGGTGAGCAGCATCGGCGGCAGCGTCGTCCAGACCGCGCGCTCGAACGCGCTCCGTCCCCGGCCCGAGCCCTGCTGGCGTCTCCACGACACGCTGAACATGATCGAGGCGGCCAGCGACAGCGCCAGGTTCGACAGGATCGTGAGCAGGAACGGCATCGGCGTGTTGGTGAAGGCCCCGATGGCGTAGAACCCGAAGTGGTCGGCCTTGGTGAGCGTCCCTATCAGCAGGGATGAGTTCAGGATGAAGAACAGCGATACGAAGAACAGGTCCACCACGTGGTCGTGCTCGGTCCCGCCGCGGCTCGGCTTCGACAGCCTCAGCGCCCACTGGCCGATCACGATGGCGAACGCGACCAGGACGTACGCCGCCAGCGCCAGCGTGCCGTTCAGGCCCAGCGCGTTGAGCACGAACCCCACCGCCAGCGCGTAGACGCCGGGCAGGGCCAGCCTCCGCAGGGCGTCCCTCGCCACGCCGTACGCGTCCACCGGGGGCTCCGGCGGGCTCGTCGAATCTATCAGGCCCCGGACCTCCCGGTGGAGGCTCTCCACCCGGGACCCGATGGACTGGGTCGCGGTCAGCACCTCGGCCCAGTCGTCCTTCTCGCCCATGCCGTCGTAGCCCGCCAGACCCAGCAGCCGGTCCATCTCCGGCTTCGGCACGTCGAGGGAGCGTCCGAGGGCGACCAGGAACTCCCGCGGCGCGAGCCTCCCGCCGCTCTCCCAGCGGCTGATGCTGGAGCGGTCCAGGTCCGCCGCGTACCCCTCGCCCCGCTCGACCATCAGGTCGATGAGGCCCTCCTGGGTCAGCCGCCTCCCATTGCTCCCGGCATCGACCCGGTAGGACCTGATGAGCCGCCCGACAAGTACGGCCGCGCCGTCGTCTCTATGGGATTCGTCCATATTCGATGCCCCGAATTCACAGTTCCAAGCTGTTTTGTGACAGGGCCGTCACAGACTTTGCCGCCCGGTTCTGGTATTCCAATACCACGCTCGCCCCGGAGCGTCAACTCGCCCAGGGAAAAATTGGGAAGTAGATACACGAATTTTTGGGAAGTAACTCCCATGACACGGGCTTCCGAATAGTGCATAACTTACGACGGTCGAATGACAGACCTCACCAAGTGTTGGAGGAATCCGGCGATGTGGACATACGGAGAGAGGTACGCCGCACCCGAGAGATACGCCGCGCCCTGAGGAAGGTCCAGGAGGCCCAGGAGATACTCGCCGGCCTGGCGGCGTCGGACGAGATAACGGTAGAGGACGTGCTGATGGACAGGGCGGACGCGTTCGGCGCAAGCCTCACGGATACCGAGCTGGAGGTCATGTCGAGGTTCGTCGAGGGGCAGGCGCCCGAAACGATAGCGGAGGATAGGAGCCTGTCGGAGAGGACCGTCGACAACCAGCTCAGGTCCGCAGGCCGCAAGCTGGGCTTCAGGGACAGGCGGGAGATGAGAGGCTGGAGCGCCGCCATCAGCAGGCTGATCCTCACCCAGTCGCGGGAGGACTGAATAGGAGGGGACATGAGTTCGAAGAAACTGACATTGCTCTTGTTGCCGGTGATTGCGCTGTCGATAGCATGTTCGAGCGCGGAACAGGGGGCTGAGTCCCATTCCTCCGCATCCTCCGATGCCGCGGCATCCGACGCCTTCGCCGCCAAGTACGCGGAGCTGCGCGAGCAGGGGAAATCCCACAAGGCCGCCACCGAGCTGGCGGAGATCCACGTCGGGGGGTCGACAGGCGGCGGCAGCACGGCGGGCGGCGACGTTGGGCGCGCGATGGATGGCGCGGTCGTGCTGGCCAGGTTCTCGACCTCGGACGGCGATGAGGCCAGGCGGCGTGAGCAGGCCGCCGAAGAGCTGACGATTCGCTTCCAGTCCCGGGACCTGGACGCCGACCGCGCACTGGACCTCCTGGGCAAGATCGCCCCCGAATCTTCCATCAGCGAGCGCAGGGAAGCGGCCAGGGACCTCGCAAGGCTCTCACGGGCCGAGGACTGGAATGACGGAAACACGAAGGAAGCGGCCGAAAAGCTGACCCTGCTGATCACGGGCGACGCCCTGGACGCCGACAGGCGCATCGAGGCCGCCAACGAGCTCGCCAGGCGTTCGAACGACGGCGACCTGGATACCGATAGCGCGCTGGATCTCATGCACGACCTCGTTCCCGAAATGTCCATCCAGGAACGCAGAGAGGCCGCGGGCAACCTCGTCAGGCTTGCCATGTCCGAGACGTGGGACGCTGATACCACCAAGAAGGCCGCGGAAGAGACATTCCGCCTCGTTACCGGCGAGAAGCTCGAATTCGAGAAGCGGAGCGACGCGGCGGTCGACCTTACCGGCGATGCGATCAAGAAGTTTGGCGGCGACTCATTCAATGAAAGAGACGTGGACATGGCCGGCGAGGCGATAAAGAAGACACTGAGAGGCGAGCTGAACACCGAAAGCGTTTCCGATCTGCTGAACCTGAAGTGACGGCGCCGGCTTCGCCGCGCTCATCGACCTACAGGGAGAAGAAGATGACATTGAGCCTGAAATACGTGTTGACGATGTTGGGTACCCTCGCGCTGGCTGCGGTTATCGCCTGCTCAGGTCCGGCCGGTGAGGTCGCCGAGCCGGAGTCGCCGGCTGCACCCGCCCCTGCCCAGCCCACGCGGAATGAAGCCGCCAACCCTACCCACACGTCCACACCTCAGCCGACCGCTGCTCCCGAGTCTACAGCGGCGCCCACACATACTCCGGCGCCGGCTGCTGCGGCTGCGCCTGATCCGACAGCGGTGCCCACACATACTCCTGCGCCAGCGCCTACGGCTGCGCCAGCGCCGGCAGCGACCGCCACGCATACTCCATCGCCATCGCCAACGGCTACGCCAGCGCCGGCAGCGACCGCCACGCATACTCAGTCGCCGGTGCCAACGGCTACGCCGGTGCCTACAGCTACGCCGGTGCCAACGGCTACGCCGGTGCCAACGGCTACGCCGGTGCCTACGGCTACGCCAGCGCCAACGGCTACGCCAGCGCCTACGCATACTCCCACGCCAGCGCCTACGGCTACGCCCGGCAGGTCGGCCAAATACGAAGAGCTGTACGAAACCATGTACGCCGAGCAGCGCGCGGAAGGCAAGTCTCCGCAGGTCGCAGACCTCTACGCCACCGCCTACGCGGACCAGCGCGAGAAGTTCAAGTCGCACGAATACGCAACCCCCTACGCCGAGCAGCGCGCCGCGGGCAAGTCGGACATATACGCGACCGCCTACGCCGACCAGCTTGATAAGGGCGAATCGGATACCTACGCAACCGCCTACGCCGAGCAGCGTGAGAAGGGCGAATCGGATACCTACGCAACCGCCTACGCCGAGCAGCGCGCCGAAGACGAGTCGCACGAATACGCAACCGCCTACGCCGACCAGAAGATTAATGAGGGCAAGTCGAACAGTTACGCCGCAAAATACGCGTGGGTATACGATGCATTGCGGACTGGCATCAGCACGGATGTGAGGGCGTGGAGTCCATCTAGTTGGTATGGACGTAGTAGATCTCTGCGCAGAGCGCTGGGGGTGGGGTTCGCAGCACTGTCTCACGCTGCCGCCAAAGCATACGCCGAGACATACACAGGAGCCTTCGTCTTCTATGGTTCCTCAGGTGGTGCTGAGGTCTATACCTATCAGTATCATAGGTTCGCGGATAGTAAGACTCACGACTACGCCGTGGCTTACGCCGACTGTGAAGCAAGAGACTGCTCGGAGGACCTATCAAAGTTCGCGGCCTCCTACGCCGCCCAGCGTGAGATCGGCAAGTCAACACCATACGCTCATGCATACGCCTTGGCGCGAGCAGCGGATAAGTCGCCCGATGTGGCCAAAGACGAGGCAGGGAGATTCGAAGCCGCTTTCAAAGATCGACTCGCCAAGGGCAGTCGTGTTGTCAATGCCTACGCCGGCGCATCGGTAGATTCATCCACTTTGCCATATTACTTCGACCAGATTGACTTGGGTCGGCTGATGGCGAACGTGACGCCGATACCGGCGCCCTCCGCGGATGGGCGCATCGCGTTCAGTTCGTACCGTGACGGGAACGCTGAGATATACGTGATGAACGCGGATGGCTCCGGCCAGACCCGCTTGACTGATAACGAGGCGGGTGACTATTCCCCAAGATGGTCGCCGGACGGCCGCCGCATCGCGTTCTATTCATACCGAGACGGGAACGATGAGATATACGTGATGAACGCGGACGGCTCCGGCCAGACCCGCCTCACCGACAATGAGGCGGACGACTGTTGTCCAGGGTGGTCGCCGGACGGCCGCCGCGTGGCGTTCATATCGAAACGAGACGGGAACTGGGAGATATACGTGATGAACGCGGACGGCTCCGGCCAGACACGCCTCACTGACAACGAGGCGGGTGACTATTCCCCAAGATGGTCGCCGGACGGCCGCCGCATCGCGTTCTATTCATACCGAGACGATCCAGACCCGAACGACGATGACCGTATCCGGAACATATACGTGATGAACGCGGACGGCTCGGGCCAGACACGCCTCACCGACAATGAGGCGAGTGACATCGGGATAAGATGGTCGCCGGATGGCCGCCACATAGCGTTCGTTTCGGACCGAGACGGGAACCGGGAGATATACGTGATGAACGCGGATGGCTCCGGCCAGACCCGCCTCACCGACAATGAGGCGTGGGACTATGATCCACAGTGGTCACCTGAAGGCCGCCGCATCGCGTTCACGTCAGAACGAGACGGGAACGAGGAGATATACGTGATGAACGCGGATGGCTCCGGCCAGACCCGCCTCACCGACAATGAGGCGTGGGACTATGATCCACAGTGGTCACCTGAAGGCCGCCGCATCGCGTTCACGTCGAAAAGGCACGGGTACTGGGAGATATACGTGATGAACGCGGACGGCTCCGGCCAGACCCGCCTCACCGACAATAAGGCGAGTGATGAGTACTCAAGCTGGTCGCCATGATGAAGCGCCATTTCGCGAAATGCCGTGACCACAAATTTTGCGACCATAGGAACTCTGCAAGGCGCAGGTCGACGCACTTCGTCGTGCCCGCACGGACGGCCAGAAAGATTGGGGGTAGAGGCTGCAATGACGCACTTCATTAGGGCAAGCGTTGCAAACAGAATGGCAATGCTGGCAGCGGTCCCCCTGGTCTTGGCCATCTGCCTGTTCATGTGGCAAGTGCGCGGCGGGACGGACGTATTCGCACAGACCGGCAGCGACGACGCTGTACTGACCAGTTGCACGGCGTCGCCGGAGAATCCTCGCAGCGGCGACACCGTTACCCTGAGCGCGCGGGTGGAAAACGTTTCCGCCGGAGACACCAGGGCTGACCTGTACGTCGGGTTCTCATTCAACGACGCGCGCACCGGAAGTGTGGGCACCGAACCGGAGTTCGTCGCGAAAGGCGGCTCCTTCACGTTTACCAGAACAGTCGATGCCGGGGGCATCCACCTTCCGGTCGGCACAAACACCGTAGAGTGCTACCTCATCTGGTTTGACAATGGTCGAAACCACGACATGGACCGCACCGGCCCCGGCAGGCGTTTGCCCAATGCCACGGTAACCGTACTGGCCTCTACGCCCACGCCGACTGTACAGGCTGCCATCGGCAACGCTATCCTGACCAGTTGCACGGCGTCGCCGGAGAATCCACGCAGCGGCGACACCGTTGCTCTGAGCGCTCAGGTGGAGAATGTTTCCGCGGGAGACACCAGGGCCGATCTGTACGTCGGGTTCTCATTCAACGACGCGCGCACCGGAAGTGTGGGGACCGAACCGGAATTCGTCGCGAAAGGCAGCTCCGCCACGTTCACTAGAACAGTCGATGCCGGCGGCAGCAACCTTCCGGTGGGCACAAACACCGTAGAGTGCTATCTCATCTGGTTTGACAACGGTCGAAACCACGACATGGACCGCACCGGCCCCGGCAGGCGTTTGCCCAATGCCACGGTAACCGTACTGGCCTCTACGCCCACGCCCACACCCACGCCGACCAACACGCCCGTGCCGCCTACGCCCACGCCAACCAACACGCCCGTGCCGCCTACGCCCACGTCAACCAACACGCCCGTGCCACCCACGCCCACACCGACCTACACGCCCGTGCCACCCACGCCCACGCCGACCTACACGCCCGTGCCGCCTGGCATCGGCGACGCTGTCCTGACGAGCTGCATGGCATCGCCGGAGAATCCTGATAGCGGCGATACCGTTATTCTGAGCGCGCGGGTGGAGAATGTTTCCGCGGGAGACACCAGGGCCGACCTGTACGTCGGCTTCTCATTCAACGACGCTCGCACCGGAAGTGTGAGGACCAAACCGGAGTTCGTCGCGAAAGGCGGCTCCGCCACGTTTACTGCGACAGCCGATGCCGGGGGCAACTACCTCCCGGTCGGCACAAACATCGTAGAGTGCTATCTCATATGGTTTGACAATGGTCTAAACCATGACATGGACCGCACGGGTTCCGGCAGGCGTTTGCCCAATGCCACGGTAAACGTCATGCCTACGCCCCCCGACACGCCCACGCCGACGGCGGCCCGTACGCCCGTTCCGACCACACCGACACCGATGGCGATTCCTACGCCCGTTCCGCCCACGCCGACGCAGCCATCTCCACTTGTGGTTGCGGGGGTTATCATAGGACTGCTGAGCGTACTGGGGGCTATAGTTGGAATTTTGAGGTCTGACAGAGGGTTCAGGAATTTGTCCAAGTTTCTTGAATCGAGACTAGGCAGGTAGACCGACGAGGGAATGGCCTCAGGCCGTCTCGAATTGCAGCGCTGACAGGTCCAGGTTGGACGAGCGCTTGGAGAGATGGAGCATCTCCACTCCTACAACCTCGTTCGATTCGTTGTAGTCGAGCACCACTCCCGGCGATACCTCCTCGGACTCGACGATCGGTGAGTCGTCGAGGCGGAGGTAGAGGGCGTCCGCTTCCTTGTCCACGTTCAGCTTCATAGCGTATGGCTCGTAGACTCCGCAGGAAGCGCCCAGATATGGTCCCTCTCACAGGAGAAAGCTTCTCGTATCGCTGGATATGCGCTCAACCGCCACATTCTCGGTGACGCCTTTTTCGCGAGCCCTGGACAGCGCCTCCTCCAGGCTTCCGGCGTTGCAGATCAACTCCTCTCCGTACACGACCACCCAGCAATCTGAGAAGGACTCCAGCCACTCCGACCTGTGCGCGTCTATGTACAGCGTGTCCCTTTCGAATTGATCGAGTATCTGTATGTCGAGTGTCTCTGTGGTCATGGGATAACCTCCAATCCCGATCTGGTCTACCACTCGTCGGGGGGACCGGCGGCTTCGTAGACCTCGGTCCTTGCGTCCAGCTCCAGGGAGGTGACGAGCCCGCGGTCCAGCGCGAGGCTCTCCAGGGCCCTGAGCCAGCGCTCGTAGTAGGCGGTCTGATGTCCGTGCCCCTCGTCGTGGGCCGTCTCCTCGACGAGCCTGTCGCGGAAGTCGGTCCAGTCGTAGACGCCGCCCTCGTTCATGGCGACGGCCAGGCCGAAGGCCCGGCCCTCCCAGGGCGCCTCGAAGACCAGCTCGCCGTTCCTCCTGGGCAGTGCCGCGTCGCCCGTCATGCTGGATACGCCACTGTCGGTCGGTCTGCTCATACCTGCTCTCCCTGCTAGTCCGCCCGACCGGCGACGGCCGGCGACTTCGCTACCGCCACGCCGATCATCGAGTCCCGTGTGACGAGGCCGGCCAGCTCTTCCTCCGGCAGTCCGTCCGTGCCGTCGGGGCGCTCCGGCAGCACCATGTAGCGCAGCGTCGCGGTGCTGTCCCACACGCGGACCTCCTTCGACTCGGCGACCTCCAGCCCGAACTCCCTCAGCACTACGCGGGGCTCCACCACGACGCGGGACCGGTAGGCGGGGTCCTTGTACCACGAAGGAGCCAGGCCGAGCACCGGCCACGGGTAGCAGGAGCAGAGCGTACACACGACGACGTTGTGCACGTCGGGCGTGCTCTCCAGCACGACGATCTCGGCCCCCTCCGCGCCGCCGAAGCCGAGCTCGGCTATCGCGTCCGTGCCGTTCTCCAGGAGGCGCCGCTTGTAGTCGGGATCGACCCACGCCCTGGCCACGACCTTTGCGCCGTTCAGCGGGCCGATGTCCTGCTCGTAGGTGCGCACTACCTCGTCGATGGCGTCGGTGGTGACGAGCCCCTTCTCGACGAGAAGCGACTCGAGCGCCCGCGCGCGCACCGAGGGATATGGCTCAGGATGGGGATGGTGATCGCCGTCGTGGTCTCCGCTCACGTGTCTCTCCCTTCTGCTTCGGTGGTTTCGAGGTAGCCTTCCCACACGTCGATGTACAGGGCCGAATCCGGCTCGGCCGACTCTCCCCAGAGCTCGGCGGCCTCGAACCTGACGCTGTAGAGTTGCTGCGCTGGCTCGTCCTCGCGCTCGCGCCCCGGCGCCTCGTCCGGCAGGTCGTAGGCCGCGTAGACCGCCGCCACCGTCCCGCGCTTGCCCTGGGCGTACCCGGGCAGCCGCGTATGCCCGCCATGCTCGATCCGGCGTGTCCGCACCCGGTCTCCCACGGCGAACGCGGGCGGGCGACCGGGCTCCCTGCGGAGCTGGCGCTGCCGGTACATGCCCGCCCGGACGCGCCCGGTCAGCTCAGGGTCGACGACGCGGGTAGGGCGGGCCTCCGGGTTGTCGCGGAAGTGTGCGGCCTTCGCCTCCACCTCCTCCGGGGTCAGCACGCCACGCTCCATCAGGCCGCGCTCAAGGGCCGCCATCAGACGCCGGTAGTAGCCGGACAGGTACACTTCCGGGTCGAGGCTCTCCAGGTTGCTGCGCCTGAAGCCGCCCTGGATCGAGACCACGAGTCCGAAGACCCGGCCCTCCCACTCGTCGTGGAAGACCGGCTCGTTCTCCTCGGGCTCCACGGGCCCGTAGCCCAGCACCCCGCCCATGTCGTGTACGCCGCCCACTGCCATCGTTAAGCTCCGCCCGGCCTTGCGGTTCGCCCCATTCTAACCCGGCGGCAGTATCATATCCTACTGCTGGCCTTGTGCGGTGCCTGTTCGGCGCTTAGAATGACCGCGCTATGCCGCATGCAAGGCCGCAGTCAGTCGTCGTTATCGGGGCCGGGGTAACCGGGCTGAGCACTGCCTTTCACCTGGTCGAGAAGGGCGTCGAGCGCGTCGTCGTAGTCGACAAGGGCACGGTGGGCGGCGGCTCCAGCCTGCAGGCGGGCGGCATAATCACGATGCTGCTGACCACGGAGACGGAGGTGCGCGCCCGCGGGATCAGCCTGGACCTGTTCGAGCGGTTCAGCCGGATCCTCGACGGGTACCGCTTCCACCAGGTCGGCTGCCTGAACCTGGTCACGGAGGATGCCTTCGCACGGGCCCAGTCCGGCTTCGACATGTGGCGGCGGCTCGGTGCACGGTTCGAGGTGCTGCGGGGCGGCGAGATCAGCGAGCGGTTCCCCGACCTCGCGGTCCAGGATACCGACAGGGGCACGCTGGACCTGCGGGCGGGGTACTCGGAGCCGCACCGGTACGTCCCCGCGCTGCGGGCCAAGCTGGAGGACATGGGCGTCGAGATCAGGGAGAACGAGCCGGTAACCGGGTTCGAGCGCAGCGGCGGCCGCGTGAGGGGAGTCGTGACGGATCGCGGATCCATCGAGGCCGACGCGACGGTCTGCGCCGTCAACGCATGGACGAACCAGGTGCTCTCGATGGTGGGCTTCAGCACGCCGCACAAGAACTTCGTGCACCAGCGGTTCGTCACCATGCCGTTCCCGGAGCCGCCCAGGCTCCCCGCGGTCAACGACCACATCCTCGAATGCTACGTGCGGCCCACTGACGACAACAGGCTGCTCGTGGGCACGTCGGTGGAGGGCATCGGCTCGCACGACATGCGCGGGCCCGACTTCGACGTGTCGGAGCTGGAGCCGCACCCGGACGCCCTGCCGTACATCAGGGAGCACATGGTCAGGCGGACGCCGATGCTCGAGGGCGCAGAGTGGGACTACCACACGGTGGGGCTGATCAGCTTCGCGTACGACGTCAAGCCGGTGATCGGCCCGGTGCCGGGCGTCGAGGGCCTGTTCATCGGCGCCCACTTCCACTCGGGAGGCTTCGCCTACAATCCCGTGTCCGGGCTGCTCGTCGCCGAGCACGTGGTGGACGGCGGCACGAGAATAGACACGGAGCTGTACAGCCCAGCGCGGTTCGGCGAGGTAGATACGGACGCCTTCCTCGCAACGCCGATGACGAACGAAGAGATAGGCCACGCCCGGCACTGAGCGGCCTCGAGGGACGCAGGCGCTCCTCATGCGATCCGGCGGTAGCTCGGGTAAACTGCGGCGAAGACCAGCGTGAAGGCTACGAGCAGCAGGCCGCTGAGCGTCAGCGCATAGGAAGTGCCGGTGAACTCCGCGAGGATGCCGAACGGCACCCCGCTGAGGGGCATGAGGCCGAAGCTCATCATGGCAATGCTCATCACCCGCCCGCGCATCTCCCGCGAAGCGTGGGTCTGGATGAGTGTCATGTTCAGCGACATGAACACGGAGTTCAGAAGCCCCACCAGCATCAGCAGGGGAATTGCGCTAAGGTAGCTCGACGTCTGGGCGAAGGCGGCCAGGGCCGCACCCCACAGGAGGCAGAACAGCAGCAGGAAGGCGCCGCGCCGGTTGAAGTTGTGCATGGATGCCAGTATCAGCGTCCCGACCAGCGCGCCGACGCCCATGAGCATCATTAGCAGCCCCAGGTCCTCCGAGCCGATGTCGAGGGCTTCGCGTCCCCAAGCGGGCAGGAGCGCGTAGTAGGAGTACCCGAAGAGCGCCGGGATGAAGGACATCAGGATGAGGCCCAGCCGGGTAGGGTCCTGGGCCACGTACGACAGGCCGGCCCCGATGTCGCCCCTCACCCCCTTGCCCGATCGTGCAGCCGCCTCGGACCCGGCGCGCACCATAGCCATCGACAGGGCCGAGAAGACGTACACGAGTGAGACGAGGTAGAAGACCGCCCACGTGTCGACAAGGAGAATCAGGAATCCCGCCGCGGCGGGGCCTATCACGCGGGTCAGGTTCATGCTGGAGTTGTTCACCGACACGGCGTTCATCAGCCGAGCCTCCGGCACGATGTCCGAGATGATCGCCTGGCGGCTGGGCATGTTGAACGCCATCATCGACCCGTTGACGAGGCCGATGGCCATCACCTGCCAGAAGACGATGACGCCGGTTGCGTCCAGGGTGGCCATCAGGAACGTCATCACGGCGTTCCCGCTCTGGCTGAAGATCACCAGGCGCCTCCGCGGGATGCGGTCGGCCATCGCCCCTCCGACCAGGGATACGACGGTGATCGGCGCCGTGAACGACACTATCGACAGGCTCAGGGCCAGCGGCGAGTCGTCCATCAGCTCGACAACCAGCCAGGACTGGGTGACCAGGTTCATGTTCATCGCCATGAAGGAGGCGAACGAGCCGAGGAAGACCCAGCGGAAGTCCCGGTACGCGAGAGTCTCGGCAATCGGTAGGCGCCGGAGTCGGGAGAGCGGGCCTGTGCCGGAGCGTGTGGGAACCCTGCCGGCCGCGATGTCCGGAGACGTCTCTTCTGTCAGTCCCGTCTTCAAGGGAGAGTCGAGCCCCCGGTCCCGTCCAGGCAGTCGAATCAGCCTACATGCGCCGGAGGGGAGCGGTCAAGGCATCGGCCCAAAGGCGCAGCGCGTGCCGCTGTTGAAGAAGGATGGTAGCGCGTACGGGATTCGAACCCGTGATCTCCGCCTTGAGAGGGCGGTGTCCTAGGCCGCTAGACGAACGCGCCACGGTTCCGGCCGGTGGTGGCTGGGGATCGAGGATTCGAACCTCGGCTTACAGATCCAGAGTCTGTCGTCCTACCACTAGACGAATCCCCAGTGTGGACGTATTCTAACACCGAGGCCCGGATGGTGGCAAGGTGGATATGGTGGTACTTCCATGACCGGACGATGGCGGACGATCCCCCTGTTTCCGCTCAACGTGGTGCTGTTCCCCGGCGGCTTCCTGCCCCTGCACGTATTCGAGGAGCGCTACAGTCTGATGGTCGGGCGGTGTCTGGAGGCCGACTCGGAGTTCGGGGTGGTCCTGATCAGGTCGGGCCCGGAGGTCGGGGGGAACGCGGAGCCCCACGCGGTCGGCACGGTTGCGCGGATCGTGGACGTGAAGCGGGCGGACGACGGACGCATGAACATCATGGTCACGGGACGCGACAGGTTCAGGATCGACACCGTCCTCCACCGCGAGCCCTACGCGGAGGGGGAGGTGCGCATCCTCGACGAAGGCAGCGAGACGCCCGGCGCGGACCTGCTCGCGGAGACGCGCCGGGCCGTCGCGGAGCAGATACGGCTGCTGCACGGCCTCCGCGGCGGCTGGGTCCGCGACCCGAAGACGCCCGAGGACCCCGTCCAGCTGTCGTGGCTGGTGTGCACCCTCCTGCAGGCGGGCAACGACGTGAAGCAGGCCCTGCTGGAGGAGCCGTCGACCGAGGCCAGGCTGCGCGCGCAGCTACCCCTGCTCCGCAGCAACGCCGCCGTCCTCAGGGAGCGGATCGCCGAGCGCCTGGGCCGCTAGGAACAGGCTAGGGAAGAGCACGGAAGTACGCTCGTCCTGAGCTTGTCGAAGGGCAGTGCTCAGCCAGCTCAGTCCAGGTAGCCAGCCCGGTCGAAGACCTCGGCCAGGCGCGCGACCCCCTCGCCGATCTCCCCGGGCGTGTTGTAGCCGTAGCACAGCCGCGCCATGTTCGCGCCGGACACGCCGTCGGGGGCGAAGTTCACGCCGGGGTGGTAGCCCACGTCGGCGTCGAAAGCGGCTTGGTGCGTCGCCGTCGTGTCTGCGCCTTCGCGGAGCTTGAGCCACACGTAAAGCGCGCCGTCGGGCCGACTCCACGCCGCCGCCGATCCCATGTTCTCGCCCAGCGCGGCCAGCATCGCGTCCCGCTTCTCCCGCAGGATGTGGTTGACGTCCGATACGTGGCCGTGCAGGCCCGACGTGGCGTACCGGTGGACGGCCAGGGCGGCGAACTGGTTCACCCCGCCGCCGCTCTTCGCGGCCATGGCCACGTCGAGCACCTGCCGGGGCGCGGTCACGTAGCCCAGCCTCATGCCGGGCGCGATGATCTTCGAGAACGAGCCTACGTACATGACCAGCCCGGAGTCGTCCAGCGAGTGGATCGACGGCACGTCCTCGCCCTCGAACCGTAGGTCGACGTAGCAGTCGTCCTCCAGTATCGGCACGCCGTGTCTCTGCGCCACACCCACGAGGGCCTTCCGCCGCTCTAGGGTCATCGTCCACCCCTGCGGGTTCTGGAAAGTGGGTATCGTGTAGACCATCTTGGGCCGCCGCCCCTTCGACGCCGCGAGCTCGATGGCCTCCTCCAGGGCGTCGGGGTCGAGCCCCTCGTCGTCGCACGCCATGCCGCGCACGTCCGCCCCGAACCGGCGCAGGATGCTCAGGGTGCCGCTGTAGAAGTAGTCCTCGGTCAGCACCACGTCGCCGGGCTCGATGAGGGTCTCGATGATCATGTGCAGCGGCTGGCTGGAGCCGTCCGCCAGGATGATGTCGTCCGGCGTGACGTCGATGCTGCGCGTGCGCATGAGCTTGTCGGCCACGTATTCACGGAGGGGCGGGTAGCCCTGCACGTGAGGGTAGACGGCCAGGTCTCGCCCCTCTTCCGCGAGCGCCGAGCGAAGGGACGCCGCCAGGTCTTCAAGGGGCAGCGAGTCGGGGTCGGGGTACGCCACCGCGAAGTCGTACCTAGCCCGGTTGACCGCCGCGCCCGGACGAGGCGCAGGCGCGCGGCCCGAAATGAGACCATCGAAGCTGAATCCGTCGCCAGCCGTCATCGCATTCTCCTGTACATATCCCGTTCGTGCTGAGCTTGTCGAAGCACAGTGCTAAACGCGCTGGGCTTGCAGGCGCTCCTCGTCGAGCTCCACACCGAGGCCGGGGCCGTCCGGTACGACCACGTGGCCGTCCTCGTACCGGACCTTCTCCTTCACTACCTGCTCGTAGTAGACGAGCGGCCCCGAGGGATAGATCGGGAGGTCCAGGTTCGTCATGGCCGCCGCCACGTGGACCCGAGCGGCCGTGCCGATGGACAACTCGACGGTGCTGCCGATGAGGGTCTTGATGCCGAACAGATCGGCCAGGGCGAACGTCTTGACGCAGAAGTCGAAGCCCTCGTAGCCCAGCCCCGTGTTGAATACGTCCATGGCGTCGTGCCGCGCCAGGCGCTCGGCAACTTCGGCACTGGCGATGTGCTCGCCGATGGGGACGTCCACCGCTTCCTTGACGGCCAGGAAGTCCTCGACCGAGGCGTCGTGCCGCCCGCTCACCGGAGACTCGACGAGGTTCGGCTCGAACTCGGCCAGCCGGTCGATGGCCTCGATGGCGTCGCCGACGCTGAGGCGCCCGCTGGCGTCCAGGGCGTTGACCTTCACCCCCCGGCGCCTGATCTCGGTCAGCAGCCGGTAATCGAGGTTGATGTCCTCGCCGAAGTAGTAGCGCACCATGTTGTGCCCGAGCTCCTGGAGCCAGTCGACGCGCTCCACGTTCGCGTCCACGTCGGCATCGCTCTGGCAGCGCGCCAGTGGGTACGAGAAGGGGATGCGGTCACGGAGCTTGCCGCCGAACAGCACGTAGAGGGGGACGTTCAGGGACTTTGCGACGGCGTCGTGCACGGCGATGTCTATCCCGCACACGACCTGGTGGTCCCAGGTGCGGCTCTCCAGGTCGAGGGCAATGGCCGCCCGGTCGAATGGGCTCCTGTCTAGCAGCAGGGGCTCGAGTCTGGCCTGCAGCCGCTTTACCGTCGCCGCGTCGCTGGCGAAGTCGATGTCCGACATCTCGCCGAGCCCGACCACGCCCGAGTCGGTGTGCAGCCTGACGATGACGTGGTACGAGACGGCCTTGTCGGAGTCGGAAGGGCTCGACCTGCCCATCTCGCGGGTCGAGAAGACGGGTATGAGCTCCAGGCCGGTGATCTTCATGCGCCAGTCCCCACGGGTTGGTCGCCGGTCAGCCGTAGCGCTCCCGGCCCTCGCGTATCATCGAGACGATCTCGTCCGTCGTCACGCCGAGGTCGACGCCTTCGACGTCGAGGGGCGATGCGCCTGAAGAATCGGGTTGCAGCACGAACGACTGCCCGTCCCTGCGCCGGATCCTCACGGCTCCTTCCTGCTGGGCTACTTCCAGCACGGAGGAGAGGTTCTGCCTGGCTTCCGAGTATGTGTAGACTTTCATTGGCTTATCTCCAGTAAGCGCACGCCCGCCAGCGGGGCGGCGGCCGCGAGTTTCCGATCCAGCGTGATGAGCGGCGACCTCAGGGTCTGGGCGCAGGCGAGGACGTATGCGTCGTAGGCGTATAGTCCCAGCCGGTCGGACAGCTCCAGTGAGTGCCCCAGGTCCACGTCTATGTATCGGAACACGATTTTCTCGTAGCTCCTGATAGCCTGTTTGGCCCTTGCCAATGTGATGCGGCGGCGGCGGAACATGGCTGAGAACGCATTGCCAACTTCCCAGTGAACTGACGCGGGAGCCGCGAGCGTGGCGCCCGCAGTTTGCCCGACTATGGCGTCTCTCTCCGGCTCCCCGGCGATTACGGCAATTACCGCGGACGTGTCGATGACCAGTTCCATGCGGGAATTGTACAATTGTACACCCGCCCTGTCAAGGGCGTCTTGACAATATGACGGCCGAACGATGGGACGGCGGCGCTGCCTCTAGTCGCCGTAGCCTTCGGCCCTGATGCAGGCCACGTAGTGGCCCGGGCTGATCTCGCGCAGCTCGGGCATACCCGCCTTGCAGTCCTCGATCATCTCCGGGCAGCGCGTGTGGAAGACGCAGCCCTCGGGCGGGTTCATCGGACTGGGTACGTCGCCCGTGAGGACGATGCGCTCCCGCTGGGCCTCCAGGGCCGGGTCCGGTATCGGTACTGCGGAGAGCAGGGCCTTGGTGTACGGATGCTGGGGGTTCTCGTGAAGCTCGTCCCTGTCGGCTATCTCGACGATGTGCCCCAGGTACATGACGGCCACCCGGTCGCTGATGTGGCGGACGACCGAGAGATCGTGGGCGATGAAGAGATACGTCAGGCCGAACTGGTCCTGCAGCTCCTCCAGGAGGTTGATGACCTGGGCCTGGATGGACACGTCGAGGGCCGACACCGGCTCGTCGCACACGATGAAGCTGGGGTTGACGGCGAGGGCCCTCGCTATGCCGATCCTCTGGCGCTGGCCTCCGCTGAACTCGTGGGGGTACCGGTCGGCCATGTACGGGTTCAGCCCGACGACGGTGAGCAGCTCGGCGATACGGTCGTTGTACTCGCCCTTGTTGGAGGTCAGCTTGTGAATGACGAGGGGCTCGCCGATGATGTCGCCGCAGGTCATCCGGGGGTTCAGGGAGCCGTAGGGGTCCTGGAAGATGATCTGCATCTTGCGGCGGAACGGAATCATGTCCTTGGTGCTCAGGTCGTTAAGGCGCTGCCCCTCGAACAGCACGTCACCCGCCGTCGGCTTGTAGAGCTGTAGAATGCAGCGGCCGGCCGTCGTCTTGCCGCAGCCGCTCTCGCCCACCAGCCCAAGCGTCTCACCCTTCTTGATCGAGAAGGTGACGCCGTCGACCGCCTTGATGTCGGCGACCTTTCGCTGGAAGATGATCCCCGACGTGACGGGGAAGTGCATCTGGAGGTTTCTGACCTCCAGGATGTTGTTGCCGTTGACGTTGAGTGCCCCGGCAGGGGCCTGGCTCTCTGTAGTCTGGACCAAGGGTCTCTCCTTAGCTGGCCTTCAGGCCTATCTCGTCGAGCTCACCGGCGCGCCAGCACGCCGACATGTGGGCGTCCTTCACGGCCTCCAGCGGCGGGAATTCGTGCAGGCAGCGGTCGATCACGTACCGGCAGCGCGGAGCGAAGCTGCACCGCTCCGGCAGCTCGATCAGGTCCGGCGGCAGGCCCTCGATGGGCACGAGCTTGGAGCCGCGCTCCTCGTCGAGCCTCGGCACCGAGTTCAGCAGCCCCAGCGTGTAGGGGTGGCGCGGGTCGGCGTAGATCTCGCGGGCGGTGCCCTTCTCGATGATCTTGCCCGCGTACATGACGTTGACGCGCTGAGCGTAGCGGGCCACGACCCCCAGATTGTGCGTGATGATGATCAGCGCGGTGCCCAGCTCCTTGCACAGGGACTGCATCAGCTCCAGGATCTGGGCCTGGATGGTCACGTCGAGGGCCGTGGTCGGCTCGTCCGCGATGATCAGCTTGGGGTTGCAGCTGATGGCCATGGCGATCATCACGCGCTGCCTCATGCCCCCGCTCATCTGGTGCGGGTAGCCCTTCACCCGCCTTCCGGGGTCCGGAATGCCGACCATCTCGAGAAGCTCGACGGACCTGTTCCTGGCCTCGTTCTTGGTCATGTTGAGGTGCAGCTCCAACGTCTCCGTGAGCTGCCGCTCGATCGTCAGCACGGGGTTCAGAGAGGTCATGGGCTCCTGGAAGACCATGGATATGCGGTTCCCACGTACCTTCCTCATGTTGGCGTCGCTCAGCTGGAGGAGGTCGTCACCCTCGAACAGGACCTGGCCCCGCTCGATCCTGCCGGGCGGGTCGGCGATCAGTCCCATCACCGAAAGTGCGCTGACGCTCTTGCCGCAGCCGCTCTCGCCGACGATTCCAAGGGTCTCGCCCTCTTCCACCTCGTAGCTGACGCCGTCCACCGCCTTGACGATGCCGTCGTGTGTATAGAAGTAGGTCGCGAGGTCCTTGATCTCCAGAACATTTGCCATACTACAGTCCTCCCTGAATCGGCTGGGCTAGCCCCCCAGCGACACCTCTAGGTCCAGCAGCTCCGAGCGCAGCTTGACCACGTTGATGTCCTCCGGAACGTCGAACCCAATGGCCGTCTCCACGGTGTCCCCGGGCTCCACGAACTTCCGCGTGTCCTCGATGCCGGTGTCGATGCCCACTGCGTACGGCACTTCGAAGCCGTGCGAGTAGTAGTTGGCCGGCGCCCAGGCGCGCCCCTGGTCGTCCACCAGCATGAAGCTTCCGTTCACGTGCGTGCTGGGCTGGAGGCCGCCCTCGGTGTCGTTCTTCACAGTGTAGTAGATCACCAGGTACGTGCCTTCGCGCGAATCGAAGAATGCGGCTGACGCCCCGCCTCCCAGGGCCCTGCCCGCCGTCCCTATGTCGTTGGCGGTAGCGATGGACGAAAAGGTCAGGACGGCGCTGCCCTGCAGGGGCGGCTCCCCGACTGGTCCCTTCATGAGGCCGGCATCGAGCGTTACCGATTCGCCGAGGGCGGCCTGCTTGCCAAGGGCGGCCTGCCCGCCTTCGATCTCCGTATAGCCTACGGTGCCCCCGGGCACCTCCTCCGTGTCGAAGTCCGGTCCCTCGTCCTCTCCGCCGCCGCACGCAACTGCGGCCAGCAGTACTGCAACCGCCGCTGCCCATAGGAATCTACGCATCTCTATCTCCATCTTATCGAAACGCCGTGCAGACCCACGCTTTGCGAGAGCCCGCAAGGAATCTAGCACAAGACGCGGCAAACCGCAAATCGGGAGGAATTGGGAATCAACGCGGAGAGCGGGGAGGAGGGGTTTACGACGGCGCGTACGGCGTGGACACGGAATGTGGCCTCGGCTACAATGCCGTAAGATTCCCGAAGCTGGGCTGCGGAGACGGGAGAATGAGGATAGCGTCTGCGCGGATATGGCTCGCAGCAGCCGTGGTGGTCGGGCTGGCGACGCTTGCCGCGGCATGGAGCGCGGCAAGCAGCCAGCCTAGCGGCCCCGTTTCCACCTTGGAAGTCGCGCCCGTATCCAGGGAAGCCGTGGACGGTACGCAGGCGGCGCTCTCGTCCGACACGGTCCCCGATGCCCCGGCGGACGAGGGAAAGGCGCCCGCAGCTCCCCCCGTCGAACCGGCTGCGGCTTCCGCCTCCAAGGCCCTGGACTCGCCCGCTGACGACTCCGCTCCGGCCCTCGCCATGAAGCAGGCCGCGCCGGAGCAGGACCTGCGCGGCGGCCTACACATAGGCGGCCACTCGAGGCTCATGGACTCGTTCATCGGCGTGGTCGACGTGGACGAGGCGGACGTGGCAAAGACGATCAACGTCCACATCCTGCGTGACGAGGACTACCGCTACTACTTCGACCTGGACTCCCAGACCGTGCCGGCCGGCGAGAAGGTCAGGTTCGTCGTGAACAACACCCACTTCACGCCGGACGAGTGCTGGTGACACAACTTCGCCCTCGCGGTCAGCGAGGACCGGAAGAGCAGGCAGGAGGGCGACCTCCTGGCCGACATCAAGCTCCTGGCGGGCGACATCAAGATAGTCGTCGTGACCGTGCCCGCGGGCGAGCCGACCCTCTACATGTTCAGCAGGGTGTGGGAAGAGCAGGGCATGGCCGAGACGCTGCGCGTAGTGGAGTAGGTGCCCGGAGCGGGCGTCGTGTGCTACCATCATCCGTAGGAGCGCCAAGAGGACGTGGAAGGAAGTGCAATGGACGCCCCACTGGTCATCGCGGGCAAGGAATTCCGGTCGAGGTTGATGGTGGGCACGGGCCGCCATCGCTCCATGGAGGAGATGGTCTCGTCCATAGAGGCCTCGGGCGCCGAGATCATAACCGTCGCCATCCGGCGGCTCGACCTGGACAACCCCACCGAGAAGAACATTCTCGACTACTTCGACTGGACGCGCTATACCGTCCTTCCGAACACTGCCGGGTGCAAGACTGCCGAGGAGGCTGTCTTCACCGCGCGTCTGGCCAGGGAGGTGACGGGCTCCGACTGGATCAAGTTGGAGGTCATCCCCGACGCCCGGCTGCTGCCCGACCCCGTGGGCACTTACGAGGCCGCGGTGCAGCTCATCGACGAGGGCTTTGTAGTGCTGCCCTACATCCACGCCGACCCCGTTCTCGCCGTAAAGCTCGAGGAGATCGGGTGCGCGACGGTCATGCCCCTCGGATCCGCCATCGGCACCGGCCAGGGCATCCTGACCATCGACGAGATACGGCTCATCATCGAGTCCGCCTCGGTTCCGGTGGTGGTTGACGCGGGCCTCGCCGTGCCCTCCGAGGCCGCCCAGGCCATCGAGGAGGGCGCGGACGCCGTGCTGGTGAACACGGGAATCGCGCAGGCCGCGGACGCGACCCTGATGGGAGAGGCGTTCAAGCTGGGCGTGGAGGCCGGCCGCAAGGCGTTCGTGGCCGGGCGGATCGAGCGCAGACGCGAGGGCATCGCCAGCAGCCCGACGTCCGGCCTGGCCTCGTCGCAGAGCTCTTCCTGAGGCCGGACGGGTGAGGCTTCCTGAGCCGCCCCTGCTCTGCCTCGTGACGGACAGGCGCCGCTGTGCGGGCCGACCCCTCGACGATGTCGTCGACGCGGCGGTGTTCGGCGGGGTCGACATCGTCCAGCTTCGCGAGAAGGACATGGCGTCAGGTCCCCTTCTCGAGCTGGCTCGAAGGCTCCGGTCGGTAACGGCATCCAGGGCCAGCCTCTTCGTGAACGACCGTATCGACGTGGCCCTTGCCTCAGGCGCGGACGGCGTGCAGCTGACCGAGCACAGCATCCCGGTCGAGACGGCTAGGGGTATCGTCGGGGACTCCCTTCTTATCGGCAGGTCGGTTCACGGCGTCGGAGCCGCTCTCGATGCCAGTCGCGCCGGTGCTGACATGCTCGTCTTCGGAACGGTCTTCGCAACGGCATCCCATCCAAACGAGCCACCCAGCGGCGTAGGCCCACTAGCGGAGCTGTCGCGGCATGATGTCGCTCCCTTCCTCGGAATAGGGGGAATCACGGCGGAGAACGTCGGGGAGGTCGTGGAGACCGGTGCGTCGGGCGCGGCGGTCATAACGGCCATTACCGAGAGCCCCAATCCCGAGGAGGCGGCTAGGGCAATGAAGCAAACGATGATGGATGCGTGGACGCCGGCGCGCTTCGCAGAGGGGGCTCTGGCATGAGGGTCCGCGTCAACGGAAGGGATCGGGATCTGCCCCAGTCGATCAACCTGCGCGAGTACGTCGTCTCCCTCGGGGTGAACATGAGCACCATAGCCGTTGCGGTCAACGGCGAGGTGGTGAAGCGCGACAGCCTGGCCTCCGTGGAGCTCACCGAGGGGGACGCGGTCGAGATAGTAAGGGCCGTCGGGGGCGGGTAACGCACTCAGCATGACTGAGCCTGGCTCTCCTGAGCTTGTCGAAGGGTCGAAGGCCAGTGCTCGCCAGCACAACATGATGTGGAGCAGCTACTTGAAAGCCTGCCGAAAGAGGTGCCGCGCTACGGCATCAGCAGCTTAGTCGTGCGCAGCCCCGGCGGCCCCTCCACGTCGACCTCGCTCTCCGGCAACAGCCGGCCCACCCCTATGCCGACGATGGCCCCGGCCTCGAACGCCGCGCCGGTCACCCACTGCTCCACCTTTGCGTCCACTTCGTCCACGGGTATTGCCGTCAGGTAGTCGAACAGCGCCTTGGATGAATCGGCGTCGAGCCGGCCGTTCGCGAAGAGCTCGGCCCTGAGGGTATCGAGCTCCGCCTCCTTCATGAGCGCCGCCCACTGGACCAGGATCGCGAGCCGGTGCCCGCTCGACGTTGCGTCCCGCAGTACCGAGTAGACCTGCTCCGCAACATACGCACGGAAGGGCCGTATGTCAGGGTAGGCAAGAAGCCTCAGCCCGGTGAACTCCTCGAGCTTCAGCCAGAACGCCCGTTGAAACTGGTGGGCCTGTGCCTCGCGTAAGCCCACGAGAGGCAGCGACGGCAGCTCTTCGGTCTGGTCTGGATTCACGAAATCCTGGACGGCGTGCCCGAGCTCGTGGACCAGGGAATTCAGAGCCGAGTCTACCTGCTGGCCGGCGTCGACTACGATGGCGACCTCGCCCCGCTTCCGCGTCTTCAGGCCGAGGGCGTGCTCCTTCATCATTTCGCGGCTCTGCACCAGCGCCTCGTAGTCCGCCTCTTCCGTCACCGCGAAGCTCCGGGCAAAGTCCTCGTCCACCCAGGCCGCGTACTCGTCGCTCGACAGGAGCTGCACGGCGAGGCGCTCGTCCTTCATGCTGCGCCCAGTCAGCAGGAAGTACCCCGCCTCGGCGACCCTGAGGAGGTCCTCCCGGTGGTCCGGGCCGCCGGGCTGGAAGGCGGGCTGCCTGAGACCCAGGAGGCCGCGCAGGTCTCGCAGCATCCAGAGAAGCTCGTCGTCCGAGTACGTCGTAGGCTGGGGTGGCGTAGAGGGCTCCCGGAGCCAGGTTACGGACTTCTCGAACGTGTTGTCGCTCTCGTCGATCTCTTCGACGGCGTTCTCCGGGTCTATGACCAGCCTCAGCACGTGAGGACCTGCCGTCGGTTCCACGGCATCGGTCAGCCCCTCCCAGTCCAGTCGAGTCTCGGCGCTCGCCGGCGAATCGGTCGAAAACCGGAACGACGACACCTTCAGGTCGTCGAAATAGAGATCGACCGAGAACGGCGCCGGGGGCTGCACGGTGCTCAGGTTGGCCACGGCAAGGTCTATGTAGGCGGCCTTGCCCAGGACGGGCGATTGGTCAAGCGAAGTGCCTCGCTCCCGGGACACGACGATGGGCCCGTCCCAGCCGAATTTCCAGGCAGGGACCAGGTTCGGAAGGGCGGGGGGCGTGGGGTACGCCTGCGCCGTGGACGGCGTTTCCGTCGGCTTCGAGGGCAGGCTGCCCGCCGACCATGTCAGGCGCTCCTCGTACACGTTGTTGGACTCGTCCGACTCCTCGACGAGATCGGCCGGGTCGATGACCAGCTTGAGCGTGTGCTCGCCGGGCGATATCGCGGTCCTTTCGCGGAGGTCTTCCACGCGCAGCCTCCTGGTGGAATCCCCCATGAGAAGGCCCGGGCTGACGCTCACGTCCACGAGGACGTCGTCGAGGTACAGGTGGGCCCAGACGTTGAGCCCGGTGCTGGCCGCGCCGGAGTTGGTGAAGGCGGCCAGCACGCGCGCCGGAGCATCGACCGACAGCGGGCCGTCAGTCACTCCTTCTCCGTAGGAGCTCGCGGCCACCGGGTCCGTCCAGCCCGGAGGAATATAGGGCGCCAGGTCGGGCAGCCGCTCCCTCGCCTGGGGTATTGGGACGGCGGACTCCGGGGGCAGCCACACCGCCTCCGTCTCCAGCCGGTTGTCGGTCTCGTCCGACTCGGCGATGAGATTCGTGGGGTCGATCACCAGGGTCACGGTGTGCGGTCCTGGTTCGATGGGCGCCAGCCGGTGAAGGTCGGGCCAGTCGCTGATGTCTATGTACCCGTTGGCCGGAAGCAGGTCGTTGGTCCATCGCCACACCGTGACGCCGTCGAACAGCAGGTCGATGAAGAACCTGCCCTCGACCCGCGTGCCCGGCGTGCTTGCCACGGCCCACGAAACGTACACCTCCTCGCCCACGCGCAGCTCCGGCGACCCTCCACCCCCCTCGCTGTCCGAGACCACCAGCGGCGCGTCCCAGCCCTCCGGCGTGTACGGGGCCAGGTTCGCCGCTGCGGGGACCGTGGGAGTCGGCGTAGGACTTGGGGGAGGCGTGGGGCTTGAAGTGGGAACCGGGATTGGAGTGCTGCTGGGAAGAGGCGTGGTCGTTGGGCTTGGCGAGGGTACGCCGGTGGGGGAAGGCGCCGTGGCGGACGGGACTGCGGGCGTGGGCGGACCTGGGAAGGCGTCCTCGTCGCGCGGTTGGCCGCAGGCGGCCAAGGCGACCGCTGCAATCGACGCGCACAGCGCGGACGCGGCCCAGCGTATCACGTCCTGTCCGTTTGCGCGCCGGAATCCAGTACCCATACCTACAGGATACCGGACTGCCGCGTCCCGCGGGTCACGGCCTCGCGGCTGCCATCGAGTGGTGTGGTGCCCCCAACGGAATTCGAATCCGTGTTTCCGGCTTGAAAGGCCGACGTCCTAGTCCTCTAGACGATGGGGGCGTACGCCCGGTTTGGCGCCGCCGCAGGGTAACCGGCTGCGGCGAACTGTGACGAATATCGTCGCATTTCAATTCTAGCCCCGAACCGCCCTCTGGCGCAAACTGCCCGGGTGGACTCTCCAAGGTTCACCTATTTGCAAAGTGCGGTGCTGCTGTGTACTCTCTACCCCATGGAAATACAGCGAATCACCGACTCACCGTTCCTATGGGGCGCTGCGGGCTTGATTGTCGGCGTCGCCCTCGGCGTCACCACCGTGTCGGCTTGGATCATGGCGATAGGCCTCGGAGTCCACCTGCTCTACCTTCGGCTCAGGGGGCCCGCCCAGCACGGGAGCGAGGGGATGCTGTTCGCCTCCGGGCCAGCGTTCATGATGGCCTGGCTGCTGGGCTTCGTCGTGCGCGGACTGATTAGCTGACGGGCGCGGCCCCGCCGGTGAAGGCGTCCCTCTTCGTCACCTGCGTAGTTGACCAGCTCTACCCGGAGATCGGGGAGAGCACCGTGCGCGTGCTCAGGCGCTTGGGCGTGGACGTCGACTTCCCCGAGGCGCAGACGTGCTGCGGCCAGCCCGCCTTCAACTCCGGCTTCCGCTCGGACGCGAAGCCCCTGGCCCGGCGCTTCCTGGACACGTTCGAGGGCGCCGACGCCGTCGTCATTCCGTCAGGCTCGTGCACGGCCATGGTGCGCGTCTTCTACCCTGAGCTATTCCACGACGAGCCCGCTCTTGCCGCTAGGGTCGACGCCGTGGCTGGCAAGACGTTCGAGTTCACGGAGTTCATAGTCGACGTGCTGGGAGTGACGGGCCTTCCCGGAAATCTCGATGCTCCCCGGCGTACCGTGACCTACCACGAGGGCTGCCACCTGCGCCGGGAGATCGGCGTAACGACCCAGCCGCGCGCGCTGATCGAGGCCGCGCCGGGCGTGGACCTGGTCGAGATGCGGCAGGCCGAGGTCTGCTGCGGCTTCGGCGGGACCTTCGCGGTCAAGTACGCCGACATATCCGGGGCGATGCTGGCCGACAAGGTACGGGACGTCGCGGACACGGGCGCGGATGAGGTCGTGGCGTGCGACAGCACCTGCCTGATGCAGATCGGCGGCGGACTGGAGAAGCGCAGGATGTCCGCAAGGCCCTTGCACGTCGCCCAGCTTCTCGACGAGGCAACTGCCTGAGATGGATCTGAAGACGAGGGCGTTCAGGAAGGGCGCGGCCAGCGCGATTGCTGATCCTGTGGTCCAGCGGAACATGCAGGGGCTGTACGACAACTTCCATAAGGGCCGCGAGCGCGCCGGCGACGCGACCCCCGGCTGGGAGGACCTGCGAGACAGGTCCCGAGCGGTCAAGGTCCACACCATCGAGCACCTCGACTACTACCTGGAGATGGCCGCGTCGAACGTTGAGAAGGCCGGAGGGAAGGTTTACTTCGCCCAGGACGCCGCCTCGGCGACCCGGTACGTGCTGGACTTGGCGAAGGCTCGCGGCGTCAGGACAGTGATCAAGAGCAAGTCCATGCTGTCCGAGGAGATGGGGCTGAACGATCACCTGGAGCGGGCCGGGATCGAGCCGGTCGAGACCGACCTGGGCGAGTACCTTATCCAGCTTCGCGGCGAGACCCCCTACCACATTATCGCTCCCGCCGTGCACCTCTCCCAGGACCAGGTGTCCGACATGCTCCAGGAGAAGCTGGGAGGGCCGCGCTACGAGCGCGCGGAGGAGCTTACCGCCGCCGCCCGAGGCGAGCTTCGCGGCAAGTTCATCGCCGCCGACATGGGCATCACGGGCGCTAACTTCCTGGTCGCCGAGACGGGCACCTTGGTGCTCGTGACCAACGAGGGCAACGGCAGGATGTGCACGTCCATGCCCCGCGTACACGTGGCCATCATGGGGATGGAGAAGGTCGTCCCGTCGATGGAGGACATGGGGATGTTCCTGCGGCTGCTGATCAGGTCGGCGACCGGTCAGCGCCTCTCCAGCTACGTGACCATGGTGACCGGGCCCAGGCGCGGCGACGACGTGGACGGCCCGGAGGAGTTCCACCTCGTGATCGTGGACAACGGCCGCTCGAAGATGCTCGCCGACCCGGACCTGCGCGAGGCCCTCTACTGCATACGGTGCGGCGCGTGCCTCAACTCCTGCCCCGTCTACCGCAAGGTTGGCGGCCACTCCTACGGCTGGGTCTACTCGGGCCCCATCGGCGCGGTGGTGTCGCCTATTCTGACCAGCCTGCCGGACGCGAAGGACCTGCCGCACGCCTCCAGCCTGTGCGGGGCGTGCCGCGAGGCGTGCCCCGTCAGGATCGACATCCCCCGGATGCTGCTGCACCTGCGCAGCGACCTGGCGGAGGGGGGGCGGCACTCGGGCGCACGCCGGGCGTCGCCCGTCGAGTGGCTGATGATGAAGGCGTGGCGGCTCACGGTGGGCCGCCCGTCGATGCTGCGGCTGGCGTCCCGTCTCGGCAGACTCGCGCAGAGGCCCCTGACGAAGGATGGCAGGCTGCGAAGCCTTCCGCCGCCCCTGTCCGGCTGGACACGCCACCGGACGTTCCCGACCATCGCCGCGCGCTCCTTCAGGGAGCGCTGGCGGGACGGGGTGCGGGATGACTGAGCGCAGCGAGTTCCTGTCGCGCGTCCGGAGCGCACTGGGCCGCAGCAGGGCGGCGCATCCATCGCAGATTCCCGGCGACACGGCGCTCTCCCTGGACTCGACCGACGTAAGCAGGCGCGCTTGGGCGGTACTGGAGGATGCGTCCGAGCGGTCGGCGGAGCTCATGGCGGACCTCGAAAGCTCGGCATCGAGCGCGGGGTGGAAGGTCGTCAGGGCAGGGTCGCCCGAGGAGGCAGCCGCATACGTGAGGTCCGCCGCGGTCGACGTGGAAGCCCGGACGGCCGTCAGGTCGGCCCACGACGTCCTCGCCCGGATGCAGGTCGACGCCGCGCTGGACGCGGTGGGCATAGCCGCCCACACGATGACCCTAGCCGGAGACGACCCCGACGCCGAGCGCGGCACCCTCCGCGAGATCGCGATTCACGCGGGCCTTGGCGTAACGGGCGTGGACTACGCCGTGGCCGAGACCGGCAGCGTCGTACTACTCGCGCGCTCCGAGGTCAGCCGCCTGCCGGCCCTGCTGCCCCCTACCTACGTCGCAATCGTAGAACGGGGCAAAGTCCTGCCGTCGCTGGACGAGCTGTTCACCCTCCGCCGCGACGAGTTCTACCTCGACAACCTGGGCAGCTACCTCAACATCATAACCGGCCCAAGCCGGACAGCGGACATAGCCCAGACCCTCGTAACCGGCGTCCACGGCCCCGGCGACGTCCACATGGTGCTACTGGAGTAGCTGTTAGCAGAGGCGTTGTTCGGCCTTGGGCGGTAGCGTTGGCTACTCGAAGATGTCCTTGACGGCCATTCGCCAGCCTGGGACTACGTCGCCGACTTCGAGGGTGTCCGATTCGCCCAGGACGGCAATGTCGTTCCGGGAGCGGTGGACCTTGACGGTCCGGTTGCGGGGGTTCACGACGACGACCGCGAGCGTGCCGGCGTCTAGCCAGTCCGCGACCTTCTCCTCTACCTCCGTGTAGCTGTCGCTGGGCGAGATCACCTCTACCGCAAGGTCCGGCGCACCGGGGAAGAAGCCCGGAGCCCCTCTCGCCGCTGCGGCCCTCTCGCGGCGTACGAAAGCGGCGTCCGGCGCGCGAACGTGGTCGGGGTCGGACTCCAGCCTGAAGCCGGGCTCAGCGACGTAAACCTCGCCCAGTTCGCCCTCTACCGTATGCATGCCAAGCCGGATGGCTATGGACGCCGCAATTCTCCCATGTTCGTGTCCAGCAGGCGCCATCTTCCTCAGCTCCCCCCTGACGAGCTCGTACCGGAAGCCGTCGTCCGGCATGTGCAGCAGCTCTTCCGCCGTGACGGGCCGCATTGTCGTGACCATATCCCGCTCTCCTCTCAGGACGTATGGTACACCAATTCGGGAATGGGCCGTCAGCGCCTGGCTATTTTGCCGGCGTCGTTGATGTGGTGGGTGGCCCAGGTCTTGGCGTCGTTCTTCTCTATGACCTCGCGGATGGCCTCGGCGGCGAGGGCGGGGTCGAGCCTCAGCACCGTGCCTATGGCGACGAACAGCACGTCCACGGCCTCACTGGCGATCCGCTCGTCGGACTCGTGGACGATGGCCTCGTGCAGCTCGCGCACCTCCTCGTCCTGGATGAGGATGCGGTCGAGCAGATCATCCCGCGACGCCGCGCCGGTGATGCCGAAGCGCTCGTGGAAGGCCTGGACGCAGTCCGCGAGCTCGGCGATGCGGGCCCCGGGGTCTCCCGCGCTCATCGGCCAGCCGCGCCGACCTGGATGAGGCGAACGGCCTGCTCGGTGGCGCTGGCGATCAGCTCCGCCACCCGGTCCGTCGCCTCGTCCAGCGTCATGGGGGCATGGGTGATGGCGACCGCCGCGGCTATGCCGTGATCGTGGACGTCGGTGAACCCGTCGCCCAGCGAGCCCGAGACGCCGATCACGGGGATGCCGCGCTCCCCGGCCAGCCTCGCCACGCCGATGGGCGCCTTGTTGTAGACGGTCTGGAAGTCCATGCAGCCCTCGCCCGTGATGATGAGGTCCGCGCCGTCGAGCCGGCTCGCCAGGTCCACCGTGTCTAGGACTATGTCGACGCCGGGGCGCAGCCTGCCGCCCAGGAAGGCCATGATGCCGCCGCCGAGGCCGCCCGCCGCGCCCGAACCCGGCACGCCGTCCACGTCGGCTCCCAGGTCGCGCTTCACCACCTCGGCGAAGTTGGCGAGGGCGGCGTCGAGCTGCTCGACCATGGCGGGCGTCGCGCCCTTCTGCGGTCCGTAGACCGCCGATGCGCCCTCCGGCCCTGTGAGCGGGTTGTTGACGTCGCAGGCCACGTCGAAGTCGGCCTCGGCCGCCCTAGGGTCGAGCCCCGACGCGTCTATGCGGGCGAGCCTCGCCAGGGCCGCGCCGCCGGGCGGCAGCTCCGCGCCGTCGGCGTCGAGGAGCCGGACACCCAGGGCTTGGGCCATACCGGCCCCGGCGTCGTTCGTCGCGCTGCCGCCGATGCCCAGGATGAAGCGCCGGTAGCCCGATTCCAGCGCCTCCAGGATGACCTCGCCGAGGCCGTAGGTCGTCGCGTTCAGCGGATCGCGGTCTTCCAGGCGCACGAGGGCCAGCCCGGACGTCCGCGCCATCTCGGCGACCGCCGTCACCCCGTCGCCCATCGCCCCCCACTGGGCCGAGACCGGCTCACCGAGCGGCCCCGTCACGTCCGAAGTGATGATGCGCCCGCCCGACGTCTCGACCAGCGTCTCCAGCGTGCCGTCCCCGCCGTCGGCGACCGGCACCAGCACGACCTCGGCGTCCGGCAGCACCCGCCGCACGCCGTCCTCCATGGCCCTGGCGGCGTCTGAGGCGTAGATGCTGCCCTTGTAGCTGTCGGGAGCGATTACGATCTTCATAGTTGTGCGGGCGCCATTATATATCATCAGCCGTTTCGCTCCTCATGGTAGAATCTGCCCTCGTACCGTTAGGAGCAACAGATTGACCACTGATGAGATCAAGGCCCTTGCCTGTGCGGAGATCGACCGCAGGGGCGATGAGGCCGTGGGGATTGCGCAGGACATCCTCGACCATCCTGAGCCCGGGTTCCGGGAGGAGCGCACGGCCCGCGTCACGGCCGACAAGCTCGCCTCGCTGGGCGTTCCGGTCGAGCGGGGCATCGCGCTCACGGGTGCCAGGGCCGTGCTGGACACCGGGCGGGCGGGCCCCACCGTGGCCGTCATGGGCGAGCTCGACTCCCTGATCGTGCCCGGCCACCCTAACGCCGACGCCGCCACGGGCGCGGCCCACGCCTGCGGCCACCACTGCCAGATCGGCTCGATGATCGCGGCGGCCATTGGGCTTCAGGCTCCGGGCGTCCTGGAAGCCCTCTCTGGACGCGTTGCCCTGCTGGCCGTGCCCTCCGAGGAGTACATCGAGATCGAGTACCGGGACGAGCTGCGCCGGGCGGGCGGCATCGAGTTCCTGGGCGGCAAGCCCGAATTCATCAGGCTGGGCAAGCTGGACGACGTGGACATGGCCATGATGACCCACACCATCGCGGCCCCCCGGAACGCGAAGTTCGCCGTGGGCGGCACGAACAACGGGATGCTCGCCAAGCGCGTCGTGTTCAGGGGGACGGCAGCCCACGCCGGCGCCGCGCCCCACGCGGGCGTGAACGCGCTGAACGCCGCCATGATTGCCATGTCGGCCATCCACGCCCAGCGCGAGACCCACAAGGACGAGGACACCATCAGGATCCACCCCATCATCACGAGGGGCGGCTCGGCGGTCAGCTCCGTGCCGGCGGACGTGCGCATGGAGACGTTCGTGCGGGGCCGCAGCGTCGATGCCTTCACCCTGGCCGCCCGCAAGGTCGACCGCGCGCTCAGGGCCGGAGCCCTCGCCGTCGGCGGCAGCGTCACGATAACCACGCTGCCCGGCTACATGCCCATCCGCAGCGAGCAGACCATGCTCGACCTGCACAGTACCAACGCGGCTTCCCTCGTGGGCGCGGACAGGATCGCCCCTCTTGGGCACCGCACGGGCTCCACCGACATGGGCGACGTGTCGCAGATCATGCCCGTCATCCACCCATACGTCGTCGCCGCGTCCGGGAACGCCCACGGGGCCGACTACGTGATCGAGGACTACGAGGCCGCCGTACTGACCGCGGGCAAGGCTATGGCCATGACCGTCATCGATCTGCTGGCGGACGGCGCCGCCAAGGCCCTCCAGGTCAAGCACTCCTACAGGGCGCCCATGTCCAAGGCCGAGTATCTCTCGACTCTCCGCAGCGTCACGAGCGAAGAGACCTACGATGAGTAGCCGCATATGCAGACCTGTCCACAACCGTCATTCCGGCGAAAGCCGGATTCCTGCCCCAGGAACCGTCCCATATCCAGAGGGGCGGTGGGCTGACATGGGCCGTCCGTGACTGACCTGCACGGGCTGAAGGCCATCGCACAGAACGCGGTGGACCGGCGCAGGGACTGGCTGACCTCCGTGGTCGACGACGTGCTCGCCGCGCCCGAGACCGGATTCCGCGAGTTCAGGACCGCGAAGCTGGTCGGCGAGAGGCTGGCCGAGCTTGGCATCCCTGCTCGCAACGGCATCGCCCTCACCGGCTTGAAGGCCACCCTGGACGGCGCCGGTCCCGGCCCCACGGTCGCCATCATCGGCGAGATGGACTCCATCAGGGCGCCCGGCCATCCCCACGCCGACCCGGCCACCGGCGCAGCCCACGCGTGCGGCCACAACGCCCAGCTTGGGATGATGCTCGGCGCGGCGGCGGCGCTGTCATCCCCCGAGGTGCTGAGCGCGCTCTCGGGCCGCGTGGTGCTGATGGCCGTGCCCGCGGAGGAGTTCATCGACGTGGAGTACCGCTGGGGGCTGTGGCAGGAGGGCAAGCTCGGCCTCCTCTCCGGCAAGCAGGAGTTCATCCGCCTCGGCGCGTTCGACGACGTGGACATGGCGATGATGGTGCACACGTCGTCCAGCCCGGGCGACCGCCGGTTCTCAGGCGGCGGCAGGAACAACGGCCACCTCGTGAAGTACGTCCGGTTCATCGGCAGGGCCTCCCACGCCGGCGGGTCGCCCCACCGGGGCGTGAGCGCGCTCCAGGCGGCCATCGTGGCCCTGAACGCCATCAACACCCAGCGCGAGACCCTCAGGGACAGCGACTCCGTGCGTCTCCACGGCATCATCACGTCGGGCGGCGACTCGGCCAATGCCACGCCCGCCGACGTGCGGTACGAGGGCCGGGTGCGCGGCGCGTCCCTCGACGCCATCGCCGACGCCTCGCTCAAGGTGGACCGCTGCCTGCGCGCTGGAGCCCTCGCGCTGGGCGCAAGCGTCCGCATCGTGTCGATACCCGGCTACCTGCCCATTCGCCACGACGCGGCGCTGATGGACGTCTTCCGCGAGAACGCCGTCGAGCTGGTGGGCGAGACCGGGTTCGTCGAGCACCGGCGCGACGTGGTGCGCGGCGGCTCCACCGACATGGGCGACCTGAGCCACGTCATGCCCGCCATCCACCCCTACACCGGCGGCGCGGTCGGCATGGGCCACGGGACCGACTACGTCGTACGGGACTACGAGCAGGCGGTCATACGCCCCGCCAAGGCCATGGCGATGGCCGCAATCGACCTCCTGGCCAACGGCGCGGCCAAGGGCCTCGAAGTGCTGGCCAGGAGCAGGCCGCCCCTCACGAAGCAGGCATACCTCGACCTCCAGGAGAGCCGCCTCAACGACGAGCTATACGAGGGCCGGTAGGGGATACCGGCCCGTGCGGCGCGTGGAAATCGCTCGGCGTTCCGCGTAGAATGGGCAAAGCCCCACCCTACTTGGAGGAGACTCAGGTGGTACATGTAGTACGATTCACCGTCGCCGTGGCGATGGCGTTGTGGGTTCTTGTGCTGGTCGCCTGCCAGGACGGAAGCGCCGTGTCAGGCGTGGGCGAGCGAGCCTCCGCTGAGATGGCCGGACCCGATGGCTCCGGCATGGGGACCGTCACCCTCGAGCAGGGCCCGAACGGCGTCCTGGTATCGGCAGACGTGAGCGGGCTGTCTCCCGGTGGCCACGGTTTCCACATTCACGCCGTCGGCACGTGCTCGCCCGACTTCTCGGCGGCCGGCGACCACTTCGCCCCGTCCGGAGCCAGTCACGGCTTCATGTACGAGGGAGGGATGCACGCCGGAGACCTGCCGAATCTCTTCGCCGCGTCCGACGGCTCTGCCCGCGCCGACTACTTCACGTCCGCCATAACGCTGGCAGAGGACGCCGACCATTCGGTCTTCGATACCGACGGCTCGGCCATCATCATCCACGCCAAGCCCGACACCTACGCCCAGGAGGCCGGCGCAGGTGGCCGCGTCGCCTGCGGCGTCATACGCCGAAACTAGTTACCCCGGATCAAGCCGGTGGGCCGCTCCGGGTTCGTCGAACGCCGAGCTATACGAGGGCCGGTGACCGCGAATCCGTCATTCCCGCGAAAGCGGGAATCCAGGGGTTGGGGCGGGCAGATTCATGTCTGCTCTGGACTCCGGCCTACGTCGGGGTGACCGAGATTGAGCTTGTCAACCGCCTCTCGCTCTGCCGAGAGCAAAGCTACCCATTTCACACCAAGTCTGAACAGTTACGACCACGACCGTCCAGCCGACTTGACGAAGCAGGATGGCAACTGCTAATCTCACTGCGCTACGCGAGGCCGGTGCGAGTGATGCCGACCACGACAGGGACGTGCTCCCTCTCGCCTCCGTGTGACTCGCACAGTGCTTCGCGTAGCAGTGAGTACGTTCTGGTCGCCGGAGGCACTTTTATGGAGTGGATGAAGGCCACTAGGCGACTCTTCGACGCAGGAGGCCTGATGTGGCAAGGAAGATGGCGATTGTGGTGTTGGCGGGTTTGATGGTGATGGCGCTGGCGGCGTGCGACACGTCGGATGCAGAAATCACACTGTATGGACCGGATTCGGTAGCGAAAAGTGCTCCCGCATTCTACACGGTGGTGACCACTGGCGTTACTCCGCTACTGGCAATCGTGACCTATCAGCCGTACGTTGACCTGGATGGCGACAAGAAGCCGGACTGGAACGAGCGCCTAACGGAATCTCCGATGAGGGCAGCGGCAGACCGATTCGGTGTTGCCAGTGCACAGTTTGGGTTCACTCCCAAAGCGTTCTTTGCCGCGCACAAGGTGTCGGTGCCAAGCAGCACGACGGTGATGGTGATTTCGGAAATCTACTGGAACGACCCGTCGACAACGGTTGCGCTAGGCATGTCGAGCAAAGAACTGAAGATTACCAGCAAGTAAGGCAGATGCAGCGGCACCGGCCATCTCACAAATGGCCGGTGCTAGGTTGCGAAAAGAGGAAGCATGGCACGGTTCATCGTAGCCCCAGCTAGCCCTGTCTGGATTCAAACAAGTCCTAGCTAGTTTTCAACCAGGCCAGTCCGGATGAACACTGTGGAAACTAGGGAAGCGCGCATCGTCTCGGTGGACGTTTCGGACGGCCTGATCACGGCGGATCTCGTCGACGGACGGGTGGTCAGTGTCCCCTTGGCTTGGTCATGGAGACTGTCTGACGCTACCCATCAGCAGCGCCAGAACTTTGAGATCATCGGCGACGGTGAAGGAGTCCACTGGCCTGATGTCGACGAGGACATAAGCGCGAGGGGTATGTTGCAAGGAGTCCCTGCGCGTCCACCACGGGAAGTGGCAAAGCTGTAAGCCCCCGTTCCGGCGTGTTCTGGTAGTACTCGTCGGAGTATCGTTCCTGCGGTCGGCCCGTAGCAAAGCTGGTTGAGCCTCACTCCCCAAAGTAGGCCGCCAGGTCGGCGCGGTTGCGGGCGAGCCAGGCTACGTTGAGGCGCACCGTCTCCAGGGACTGGCTGATCGCCCGGTCGGCGGCCGGCGTCGGGTGCTCGTCGAAGAAGCCCTCCACGTCGTCCAGCTTCTCCTGCGTCGTGAAGCGCGCCGTGATGCCGACCAGCCGGGACAGCGCGAACAGGCCGTCGCTGTACCGCCTGCTGAACTCCTGCCAGTTCTCCTTCACGAAGTCCCACGCCATGTCCCGGCCCAGCCGGTTGGCCGCGACCCCCGACACGACCTGGATCGTGTCGTGGTAGCGCACCCGGTCCGACAGCGACCGGTCGAGCGTCTCGGACAGCAGCGCCGGCTCCCTGAAGCTGCCCAGCGCCATCAGCAGGCGCATCTTCTCCTCCTCCAGCGGCGAGCCGTCATACAGGTCCCAGATTGTGCCGTAGGTCGACTCGTCGCCCTGCTGGGCCGCGAGGTTGAAGACCACGCCGCGTATGTCCGGGTGCACGCGCGCGGCATCGTCCGTATACTGCTCGAACAGCGCCGCGGCCGTGCCGAGCGTGGCCTCGTCGTCGTACTTGCCTAGCTGGCCCAGGATGGTCGAGCGCATCAGCGCGTCCAGCTCCCTCTCGCCCGGCCGGGCGTCCCAACCGACCCTCTCGCCGGCCGGGCCGTAGACGGACCGCATCATCGCGGCAAACCTGTCGTAGTACGGCTCGTCCGCGACCAGCAGGTCGATCTTGCCGAAGTTGGCGGAAATATCCTCCCAGACGATGGCGTTGGTCTCGTTCACGTACGACCGCGCCAGCGACAGGAACCGGGTGACGGGCAGGTAGGCGGCGCGGGCCAGGGCGAAGGCGTCGTTCTGCAAGCCCAGCCGGTCGATGGCCGAGACCTCCATGCCCTCCACGGCGGGCCGCAGCCGCTCCCAGCCGTCCCCGCCGTAGTTGACCCGGTAGAAGCCGACCTGGTCAGGGTTGACCTTCACCCACCCTCCGGCGTCGCCGGCAAGACGCACGGACGCCTGCGGGCCGTCCATCAGCGCGGAGGCGGACGCGCCGCCCCGCGCTGCCACCTTGACCGGGACGTGCCACGTCGTGTCTTCGGTTGCGTCGGGGTCGACCAGGTGCTCGTAGACGAAGCGAGACTGGGATGCGTGTACCTCGATGCCGTCCTCGCCGCAGTCCGCCTCGACGTCCAGCACCGGGTAGCCCGTCTGCTGCACCCACGTATCCATCATCTCCGCCACCGGCTTGCCCGACGCCTCGCCCAGCGCGTTCCAGAGATCGCGGGTCACGGCATTGCCGTACTGGTGGCGCGAGATGTAGCGCCGCAGCCCCTCGCGGAAGGTCTCCTCGCCCAGGAAGTCCTCCAGCATGCGCAGGACCGAGCCGCCCTTGCTGTAGCTGATCGCGTCGAATAGCTGCCCGATCTCCGCCGGGTCCTTGACCTCCTGCTCGATGGGGTGTGAGCTGCGCAGCCCGTCCAGGCTCAGCGCGCTGTTGGTGTCGCTGGACACGAACTGCGTCCACATCTCCCACTCGGGGAAGAGCCAGTCGACGGCCTTGTCGCCCACCCACGACGCGAAGCTCTCGTTGAGCCACAGGTCGTTCCACCACGCCATCGTCACCAGGTCGCCGAACCACATGTGCGCCATCTCGTGGGAGATGATGGCCGCGATGCGCTGCCTCACCTGCACGGACGTGCGCTCGGGGTCGACCAGCAGCACCACCTCGCGGTAGGTCACCGCGCCCCAGTTCTCCATGGCCCCCGCCGCGAAGTCGGGGATGGCGATGTGGTCGAGCTTCGGGAGCGGGTAGGGGACGCCGAAGTAGTCGTTGAAGAAGGACAGCAGCTTGACGGACGTCTCTGCGGCGAACTCCCCGTGGGACTCCTTGCCCGCCGTCGCCCACACCCGCACCAGCGTACCGTTATCCGCCGTGCGCTCCACGCACCTGATGTCGCCCACGATGAAGGCGAGCAGGTACGTGGACATCACCGGCGTCTCGGCGAACCGGACGCGCCTAAGGCCGCCGTCCATCGCCGACTCCTCGGCGATCATCGTGTTCGAGACGGCCTGCAAGTCCTCGGGGACGACGAGCGTGACCTCGAACGTCGCCTTCATCGACGGCTCGTCCCAGCACGGGAAGGCTCGGCGCGCGTCCGTCGCCTCGAACTGCGTCGTCGCCAGGTGCCGCTCATCGCCGTTCACGTCGGTGTACCGGCTGCGGTAGAACCCCCGGAGCCGGTCGTTCAGCTCCCCCGTGAACCCGATCTCCAGCCTCGCCGGGCCGACCGGAAGGGCGGAGTCGAACGCGAACGTCGCGGTCTCCGCCTTCTCGTCCAGGGTCGTACTGCTCGGCAGCGTCTCCCCATCCGACGACTCGACCCTGCACGACCCGATCGCAAGCTCCGCCGCGTTCAGCACGATGGAGCCGGTGGGCCGGAGTACCTCGACGTCGATCACGACGCTCCCCGAGAAGGTGAACGTCTTCAGGTCGGGCCGGAGCGTCAGCGCATACTTGCTAGGCCTGACATCCTTCGGCAGCATGACGGCATTCGATTCAGTCATTGTGGTCCTTTCTATCGCTCCTACCTACGTCGTTCCTGGGAACATGCAGAAGGCGTCTCCAATTCGTCATTCCCGCGAAGGCGGAATCCATCCCCGGTCCCTAGGGCGTAGGGCCGGACCCATCCGTTCGCCCTGAGCCTGGCTCTCCTGAGCTTGTCGAAGGGTCGAAGGGCAGTGCTCCGCCGCTCAACCCATCCCGCCTCCCCAGTGAACTAACCACTAACAACCTCCCCCTCCTACTTGCCCTTCCAGTTGGGCTTGCGTTTCTCCGCAAACGCCCTCGGCCCCTCCACGAAGTCCTCCGACGCGACGGCGGTCTCGTACTCGCTGTAGCTGCCCGACATCGCCTCCTCCAGGGACGTCTCCAGCCCCACCATCGCCATCTGCTTGCTGGCGCGCACGGACAGCGGTGCGCCTTCGACGATCTCCGCTGCCAGTCGGCTCGCCGCTTCGAGGGCCTCGCCCTTGGGCGCGACCTCGTTGACCAGTCCCCACCTGTGGGCCTCGTCCGCGCTGATGGGCTTGCCGGTCAGCAGCATCCCCATTCCGATCTTGAGCGGAAGCTGCCTCGGTATCCTGTGCACGCCGCCCGCCGCCGCCACGAGGCCGACGTTGACCTCCGGCGCGCCGAACTGGGCGGACTCGTCGGCGACGATCAGATCGCAGGCCAGCGCTATCTCCAGCCCGCCGCCCACCGCGTAGCCGTTGACCGCCGCGATTATCGGCTTCCAGCACTCGAAGTCGCTCGTGATGCCGCCGAACGGCACCTCGGACGCCCCCGGGTACGCCTGGCCCTCTGCGCCGTGCTCGGCGTGGTACTTCAGGTCGTTGCCCGCGCAGAAGGCCCGCTCGCCCGACCCGGTCAGCACGGCCACCCACACGTCCGGGTCGTCCCGGAAGTCCAGGAAGACCCCGCGCATCTCGATGCTCGCCGGGGGGTGGAGGGCGTTCAGGCTCCTGGGGCGGTCGATGGTCACGTACGCGATCCGGTCGCGCTTCTCGTACTTGATGAATTCGAGGTCCATCGTATCTCCGTAGGCATGGGAATGGCCCCAGTATAGCAGGAAGGAAGAATACCCCATTTATGCTAAGCTGATTCGCATGAACACCCGTCTCCATAGTGCGGTGGCTATCGCTGCCCTCGTCGTGTCCGCCTTGTCCATGGCGGGCTGCTCATCGGATGCCGAGCCCACGCCGCCCACCCCCGCTCCCACCGTTGCCGCTCCGTCCGCTCCCACCCCCGCCGCGGCAGGCGGGCCGCCGGAAGTGCGCCTCGGCTTGGCGACCGTCGACCTGGGCGTCGGACCCAACCGCTTCGCCTTCGGAGTCCGGGGCACGGACTCGCAGCCCGTCCGCACTCCCACCGCCCTCGCGACATTCATGTTCATCGAATCTACCCCGTACGAGGTGCGCGCCCAGGCCCAGGCGTCCTTCGTGACCTGGCCGACGGGCCGCGCCGGGGTCTACGTCGTCGACGGCGTCGAGCTGGATAAGGCGGGCCGCTGGGGGCTCGTCGTGGAGGTCGAGACCGGGGACGGCACGGTCGCCGTCGGACAGCTCGGCTTCGAAGTCAAGCTCGCAAGCTCCTCGCCGGCCATAGGCTCATTGGCCCCGCGCAGCCTGAACAAGACCGGCGACGGGGCGGACCTGGAGGAGATCACCACGTCGCCCGAGCCCGACCCCGACCTCTACCGGCTGACCGTCGCCGACGCCATAGCCGCCGGACGGCCCGCCGTCGTCACCTTCGCCACGCCCGCCTTCTGCAGCACCGCCACCTGCGGCCCGCAGGTCGAGGTCGTGTCCGCCATCAAGGACCGGTACGCGGATGAGGCCAGCTTCATCCACGTCGAGGTCTACGACAACCCCGTGGAGATGCGCGGGGACTTCGGAAAGGGCCGCATCTCGCCCGTGCTGGAGGAGTGGGGCCTGATATCGGAGCCGTATACGTTTATACTAGACGGCGATGGCGTCATCAAATCGAAGTTCGAGGGGTTCGTGACCGAAGAGGAGCTGGAGGCCGCCCTCAAGGAAGTGCTGGGGTGATGAGTCTGGACTTCATGAACGTCAAGCATCGCATCTCGCTGGTGGCCGCCGTTGCGTTCGTGCTGGCCGTGTCGCTGGCTGTTCCGGCTCCCATCTTCGCGCAGGACGATAGCTTCGAGGTCCGACCGAAGTTCGATGGCCAAGTGGGCCCCTTCAAGGTCGTGTTCATCACCGAGCCCTTCCTCACCGCGGTCGGGCAGATCCACATCACCGTCAAGCTCACCGAGGCCGCGACCGGCGAGCCCGTGGACGGAGCGATCGTGAAGATCAGGGCCGACCACGAGGAGGAGGAGTCCATCGAGGTGCGCGCCGTCAACACTCCCGAGGACGAGGAGACCTACAAAGCCAACATGACCCTGATGGAGTCGGGCGTCTGGACGTTCGTCATCGACGTGGACAAGGAGGGACTGGAGCCGATTTCGCTGGAGGTGCCGGTCCTGGTGGCCGAGCCTGCGCTGCCTGCCGGCGAGGCGGGCACCTTCGTATGGATCATCGTCTTCCTGGCCCTGATCGGCGGCGTGCTCTTCCTCTGGAACAAGTCCCGCAAGCTCAGCGACACCGACTCCATAGTCCGCCACAGGTAGCCTATCGTCATACGGGCGAAAGCCGGTATCCATCCCCGGCCGCTGCCGTCAACTCGGCGTGACGACCCCAAGACAAACTCCTCCGTTGTTCCCGCGCCCCGGCGGGAACCCAATCCGTTCGCCCTGAGCCTGTCGAAGGGCAGTGCTCCGCAGCTCAAGTACCCGTCTACAGAGACCTTTGCACAACCGTCATTCCGGCGGAAGCACCCTCACTCGTGGGGCGCGGGAGTCGCCCCCGGCGTGTAGTCCCGGATCTCCCGGATGATCAGGCTCTCGCCCTCGTCCCGGTAGGTCACCACGACCTGGAAGCCCTGGATCATGTGCTGCCGCAGGTGCGACGGGCTCACCCCCCGGTAGCCCCGCCCGGAGAACTTCCACTCCGCTCCCTCGTCGTCCTCGATCGTCAGCGCGTCGATCTCCAGGAGCGACCTCGCTCTCACGTCGATGACGTGGCCTGTCACGGTATCCTCGGCGCTTCCCGTAGTATCGCAGGCGCCAGTGTTGAACAGTGCGAGAACGACCACCGCAAGGACGGCGGCACGCCGGCCCAGTCGAATCGGCCCGAAGCCCGGGATACCCACCGTCGTCACCCAATGCGCCATCGTCCATATGATACACTCGCACCCATGTCCACCTACGCCGCGCCCGCCACTATCGAAGACCTGACCGACCGCGTTGAGGCTGCCCTGAAGGACTCCTTCGCGGACCGGAGCCTCGGCCTGTACCGTATGATGTCCTACCACCTTGGCTGGGAGGGCGCTCACGGCATGGAGGCGGCCCCGGTGAGCCGCGATCGCAGCCATGGCGTCGCCTGCCTGGTGGCCTGCCTCGCCGCCGGGGGAGAGGCGGACGCAGCCTTGCCGGCCGCGGCGGCGGTCGAGCTTGTGGACGGCTTCCTGGAGGTCCACGACGACGTGCAGGGCGGCCAGCCCCGGAGGGACGACAGGGACGCCGTGTGGTGGGTCTGGGGCCCGGCCCAGGCCATCAACGTCGGCGACAGCTTTCACTCCCTGGCACGCCTTGCGCTGTTCGATCTCCGCGAGAACGGGACGCCGGCGGAGGTCGCGTTCAGGGCTGTGCAGATGCTCGACGAGGCCGCTCTCGACCTGTGCGAGGGCCGGTTCCGCGACATCGAGGCCCAGGAGCGCATCGACCTTGACGTGGACGGCTACCTGGAGATGGCCGCGAGCAAGTCGGGGTCGTTGTACGCCTGCGCCATGGGTCTCGGTGCCCTGGTTGCGGGCGCTGGGCAGGAGGCCGTGGACGCGATGTCGCGCTGCGGGAGGCAGCTAGGGCTGGCCCTCCAGGTCCGGAGCGACGTCCGTGACGTGTGGGCAGGCGACCCCAGCCCGGAGGTACTGAACAAGAAGAAGCTGCTGCCCGTCGTTCACGCCCTGGGCAAGGCGACTATCGCCGAGAAGCGGCGGCTCGGCGACATCTACTTCAAGCGCGTGCTGGGGCCCGAGGACGTAACCGCCCTGCGCGAGGTGCTGGACGACATGGGGTCGAGGCAGTACTGCGAGGACCTCGCGGCGCGTTGCAGGGTCGACGCGCTGGAGGCGCTCGAACAGGGCGCGCCGGGTGGCGACCTCGGCCTCGCCAGAGACTTCGTAGACCGCCTCCTCGACTGACCCGTGGCAAGGCTCACCACACTCGACGACCTCGACCTGGACGGCAAGACCGTGCTGGTGCGCGTCGACTTCAACGTACCCTTCACGTCGGACGGGTCCGCGATCTCGGACGACTCACGCATCCGCGCCTCATTGCCGACCATCGAGTACCTGGTCGCCCGCGGGTGCCGGGTCGTCCTCTGCTGCCACGTCGGTAGGCCGAAGGGCAGGGTGGTGAGCGAGTTGAGCGTCGGTCCGGTGGCGGCGCGCCTGGCCGAGCTGTTGGGCCGCCCGGTGCCGGTGTCGCCGGACTGCGTAGGCCCGGAGACTGAGGCGCAGGCTCGCGAGCTTGCGCCCGGCGGCGTGATGATGCTCGAGAACCTGCGCTTCCACCCCGGTGAGGAGGCGAACGACCCGGAGTTCGCGCGCGGGCTGGCAAGGTTCGCCGGCGTGTACGTGAACGACGCCTTCGGCGCTGCGCACAGGGCCCACGCATCCACCTCGGGCGTGGCGGCGCTGCTCCCGGCCGCGGCGGGCTTCCTCATGCGGCGCGAGGTCGACGTGCTCGGCTCCGCGCTGGACGCGCCCAGGCGGCCCCTGGTCGCCATACTCGGCGGCGCAAAGGTATCGGACAAGATAGCCGTGCTCGAACACCTGACCACGAAGGTCGACAGGCTGCTGATAGGCGGGGGCATGGGCGCGGCCTTTCTGAAGGCGAGCGGCCTTGACGTGGGCGCATCCCTCGTAGAGGACGACAGCCTCGGCGCGGCCCGCGAGATACGCCTAGCCGCCGAACGGCGCGGCGTCGATCTGTTGCTTCCGACCGACGTGGTGGTCGCCGACGCATTCTCGGAGTCTGCCGCCCACCAAGTTACGGACGCAGGCGCTATCCCGCCCGGCTGGATGATAATGGACATAGGCCCCGAGACTGCGGCGGTATATGCGGCGTCAGTGGAGGGCGCGGGCACCGTCGTATGGAATGGGACGATGGGCGTGAGCGAGTGGGCGCCGTTCTCCCATGGCACCGAACGCGTCGCCCATGCCCTCGCCGGTCTGGACGACGCGGTGACCGTCTTGGGCGGCGGCTCGACTGCCGAGGCAGTGCAGGCGATGGGCCTCGTGGACTCCATGACCCACGTATCGACGGGCGGCGGCGCGTCGCTGGAGTTCCTGGAGGGCAGGACCCTGCCGGGCGTGGAGGCGCTGATGCGATGATAGACTTCCCCGACGACGTATTCCAGCCCACCCCCAGCAAGGTCGTCCTCCTCGTCGTGGACGGGCTGGGCGGGATGCCGCACCCGGACACCGGCATGTCCGAGCTCGAGACGGCGGGCCTGCCCAACCTCGACCGGCTGGCGCAGCGCAGCGCGGCCGGCGTGACTACGCCCGTCGCCCCGGGTGTCGCGCCCGGGAGCGGCCCCGGACACACGGCGCTGTTCGGATACGACCCGCTCAAGTACGCCGTCGGCAGAGGAGTGCTGGAGGCGCTGGGCATCGGCGTGGAGCTTGCCGGGGGAGACGTAGCCGTGCGCGGCAACTTCTGCACGGTCGACGACTCGGGCGCAATGGTCGACCGCCGGGCGGGCCGCATCCCGACCTCCGAGAGCGCGCCGCTCGCCGCGATCCTGGACGAGATCGAGGTGCCCGGCGTCGAGCTGGCCGTCCACCCGGGCAAGGACTACCGGTTCGTGCTGGTCATGCGGGGCGATGGACTCGGCGCGGACGTGCGCGACACCGAGCCCAGGCCCCCCAGCCTCAACCCGTCGCCCGCCGAGGCGCTGGACTCCGGCTCCAACGCGACCGCCGGGGCCGCAAACGCCTTCGTCACAGAGGCACGGCAGCGGCTTGACGGGCGCGACCGGGCGAACATGGTGCTGCTGCGCGGCTTCTCCCAGGCGCCTGACTGGCCCCGGATGGGCGAAGTCTACAAGCTCGACCCCGCCGCCATCGCCGCGTATCCCATGTACCGGGGCCTGGCCCAGATTCTCGGCATGAAGGTCATTCCCACGGGCGAGACCTTCGACGACGAGCTATCGACGCTGGAAGGCAGCTTGGGCGGCCACGACTTCTTCTTCCTTCACTACAAGCCCGCCGACGCCGCTGGAGAGGACGGCGACTTCGACGCAAAGGTCGACGCCCTCGAGGAGCTGGACCGGCGCATCCCCCGGCTCCTCGATCTCGACATCGACACGCTCGTAGTCGCGGGCGACCACTCCACGCCCGCCGTCCTGGCGGCCCATAGCTGGCACTCGGTGCCCCTGCTGGTCCACGCGCCGCACACGCTGGGAGACGGCGTGGAGTCGTTCACCGAGCGCGCGTGCCGCACCGGCTCCATCGGCAGCATCCCGGCGTCATCGGTCATGATGCTGGCCCTCGCCAACGCCGGCAAGCTCACGCGGTTCGGCCCCTAGCACCGCCTACGACTATGGCCGATTCCTCCACCAAGCTCCTGACCCGCCGGCGCGACGCCCGCCTGAAGGCAGCGCAGACAAGGGGCCGGCTCATCGTGGACGACGACGGCGACCTCGTGTTCACCGAGGCTGCCGAGGCGGGCCCGGAGCCGTTCCTGGAGCAGCGCCTCTACCCGCTGGACGCGGTGGACGTCGGGAGCGTCGCGTGGTGCATCATGTGGGGCATAGCCGTGGGCAAGGGCCGGACCTCGTACTGGCAAACCCAGCAGCTCGACGTGCCGCTGAACCCCGCGATCGCCGATCCCACTCCCGTAATGACCGACGGGGCTCTCGGCATGGAGATATTCGCCTCCATCCGCATGAACGACACCCACGACGCCTTCGGCAAGCCCCACGGACGCCTCGATTACCCGCTCAAGCTGGAGCACCCCGAGTGGCTGCTGGGCGACGAGAGCCGCAGGGGCGACTTTTCGACTGCGCCTGAGGCCCTCATGTGGTCGGGCCTGGACTTCGAGATTCCGCAGGTGCGCGAGGACCGGCTCCGGTGGATACGGCGCTCGGCCGAGAGATACGACGTCCACGGCGTGGACCTCAACTTCTTCCGCATGCCCTGGTTCTTCAGGCGCGGCCGGGAGGCCGACTGCGCGCCGCTCATGACCGACCTCGTGCGCAGCGCGCGGCGCATCCTGGACGCAGTGTCGGAGCGGAAGGGCACGCCGTTGCTGCTTGGTGTGAGAGTGCCGGGCACGATCGAGATCTGCGCCCGCGTGGGCATCGACGTCGAGACGTGGCTGCGGGAGGACCTGGTCGACCGCCTGCTCGTGGGAGGCGGCTACGATCCCTATACTAGCCCGTACGAGGAGCTTGTGCGGCTGGGGCACGACCACGAGGTGCCCGTCTACCCGTGCATCAACTGCGGGCTGCCGGAGCTTGGGTCGGACGCCGCGTTCAGGGGCGCAGCCTCCAACATCTACTGGACAGGCGCGGACGGCATATACCTCTGGAACTACCAGTACAGGAACGCGCCCCGCATCGGGTACGGCCGTCCGCAGCCCGCCGTCTACGAGCTCCTGCGGGAGCTGGCCTCGCCCCAGGTCATTGCACGCGGGGACAAGCTGTTCGGCGTCGAGAACGTCGCGCGCGTCGGCCCGTACGCCATCGCCAGCCACCCGACGCAACTCCCGGTCGACCTCGGCAGCCGCGCCCTGCAGGTCGTCAGGTCGGTCCGGCTGCGGGTAGGGGACGACCTGGGCGCGGCGGCGCGTGAGGGCAGGCTCGACCGCGCCGTGCTCGCGCTCGATCTCGACGGCGTCCGGCCCGGCGACTCCATCGCGGTCCAGGTGAATGGCTCCCGCCTCCCGCGGACCGATACGCCCGCGATGACATGGAACGGCGGCGACGCCTTGGCCCGGATGCACTGGGACGTGCCTGCCGATGTCGTCAGGCCGGGCGACAACACTCTAACCGTCTGGATCGACGGGCGTTCCCCCCAGGCGCGGGACACGGTTACACTTAGCGAGGCTTGGCTTCAGGTGACGTATCGTTGAGCGGAGGAATGAAATGCGTGACCCGGTAGACATTGGCAGCGACCGGCAGCTATTCGTAGACGACTTCTGGATCGACCGTATCGACGGGGCGCGGCGGCGTCTCCACCGGCCCATCGCGCGGGAGACGGCCATCGAGATCGACAAGCCCTGGGAGCGCGGCGGCGTCAGCTACCTCAACACCTTCCCGGACGGGGGGGTGTACCGCGGCTGGTACAGGTGCGACCCGGTGGGCTTCCGCGGCTCCGACGACGCCTCCTTCACCGCCTACGCGGAGAGCGACGACGGCATCCACTGGCGCAAGCCGCACCAGGGAGTGCTGGAGTTCGAGGGCGGAAAGGACAACAACCTCGTATGGATGGGGCCCGGCATCAACCTCGCCCCATTCCGCGACGAGAATCCCGCCGCCAGGGACGACGAGCGGTACAAGGCCATCGTGCGAGTGAAGCGGGAGCTGTTCGCCATCGCGTCGCCGGACGGCATCCGCTGGCGCAAGATGCGCGAGGAGCCGATCCTGACCGAGGGTCCCTTCGACTCCCTCAACATCCCCTTCTGGGACGCGTGGCGCGGCGAGTACGTCGCCTACACCCGCGGCGTGGCTGGAACCGGCCCGTTCCTCGGCGGCGTGCGCTGGATTCGCCGCACGACCTCCGACAATTTCCTCGACTGGACCGAGTTGCTCGACATCGACACGGGTGAAACGCCGGACGAACACTTCTACACCAACTCCTGCGTCCAGTACGAGCGGGCCCCCGGCACATACCTCATGTTCCCGTCCAGGTTCGTGTACGAGCGCATGCCCACGCCCGACTGGCCCGGCGGAACCGGCGTCGACGACGCGGTCTTCATGTCCAGCCGCGACGGCCTCCGGTTCGACCGCAGCTTCAAGGAGGCGTTCGTACGGCCGGGCCTCGACCGGGAGAACTGGCACGAGCGCAGCATCTACGTCGAGCGCGGCATCCTTGACACCGGGCCAGGGGAGATTTCGATCTACGGCATGGAGCACAAGGACCTGCCGACCATGCGCATCCGCCGCTACGCCCTGCGCACCGACGGCTTCGTGTCCGTGAACGCGGGCTACTCGGGCGGCGAGCTCACCACGCACCCGCTCGTGTTCACCGGCTCCGAGCTGGAGATCAACTACTCCACGTCAGCCGTCGGCTCCGTCAGGGTCGAGGTGCAGGACGCCGAAGGACGCCCCCAGCCCGGCCTGTCGCTGGACGACAGCGCCGAGATATTCGGCGACGAGATCGACGGCGCCGCCCGCTGGAACGGCAACGCCGACCTCGCGGCCCTCTCAGGCAAGCCGATCCGCCTACGCTTCGCCCTGCAAGACGCCGACCTCTACGCCTTCAGGTTCCGGTAAATCCGTATGGCCGCCGTAATCCAATTCAGGCTGGACTTCGTAATCTGTAGGGGCGTCCCTTGTGGGCGCCCTTGACGGGGAACGCACACAACCCGCTAGGAGAGCAACAATGACGACCCAAATAGAAAATCGAGAACCGCTCAACGACCGCGTAGCCCTCTTCATAGACGTAGACAATGTCCTTATCCTGGCCCAGAACTCCGGCTTGCCGTTCCACCTCTCCCTGATCATAGACAGGGTGCGCCAGCAGGGCACGATCATGTCGTCCAAGGCCTACGCTGACTGGACGGCCAGCCTCCTCAGGCCCGTCCTTGGAGACTTCAGGGCCAACGCAATCGAGCTGGTGCAGCTTCCCACGTGGCACACCGGTAGGGAGAACAAGAACACCGCCGACATCCAGCTCGCGGTGGACGCCCTCGAAATGGCCCTCTCGCCCGTCCGGCCCGACACCATCGTAATCGTGGGAGGGGACCGGGACTACGTCCCGCTGGTCCAGAAGCTGAAGAGATACGGAGTCTTCGTCATGGGTGTCGGCGTCGAGGCCGGCGTCAGCAGCGTCCTCACCGAGGCGTGCGACTCCTACGTCTATTACGACGACATAGTGCCCCCGGCGCCGGGAGAGACTGCGCAGCCCGTGGCCCTGCCCGATCCCGGAGATGCCTACTCGCTCATGCACAGGGCCGTCGAGGCCCTCAATCGTGAGGGTCGCAGGTCCACAGGGGCGTCGGTACACGCGATGATGAAGCAGCTTGCCCCGGCCTTCGACCTGGTGCGCTACAAGACTACCCTCAAGGCGCTGGCCGAAGGCGCGCAGAGAGAAGGGTTCGTGACCGTTATCGACGCCCCAGGCTCCGACTTCGTGCTGGAGGTCGGCCCGTCCCTGGGGCCCCTGCCGATGCCGGCGCCCGAATCGGCCAAGCGCGAGTACGACTTCTCCACCCTCGTCACGATAACCGCCAGCTACCGGACCATCCTGCAGGAGCACCGCATCCCCCTGCTGCCCTGGCGCACCAGGTACCGGTTCATGAGGCTGATATGGGACACCTTCGAGGAGCGCGGCGACATGGGAATGCCCCTCGACACCATGCGCGGGACGCTGCTCGACTATGCCAGCGAGAACGACCTCAACGTATCTCAGCAGATGATCCAGAAGCTCCTGTACACCCTGAACTTCGCCCGCTGCTTCAACTTCCTCAAGGGCGCACGCGACGGCTACCAGGTCCCGATCCCCGAAGAGCTCTTCTCACCCCTCTACCCCGTCGTGGACGTCGAAGAGGCTATAGACAAGCTCCACCGCAGGTATCTCGAAATACTCGCGGGCGATGCCGCCATCCTCGACCCCGACGCCGTATTCGCCCTCCTGTACGGCGACGACATCGCCGACGACCAGGAAGTCGAAGAGCGCCGGATGGTCATATCCAGGATGTGCCAGCAAGTCAAGCCCCTGGGCCCAATGGGCCAGGCCCTGATGGACGCCCGCAACGCCGTCTAGCAGGCCAGGCCTCCAACCTCGAGCCCCCCACCGTCGTTCCCACGCGCTACCTGAGCCTGCCGCATCGTTCGCCCTGAGCCTGGCCCTCCTGAGCTTGTCGAAGGGTCGAAGGGTAGTGCTCCCCAATTCAGGTAGTCTTCGCCCTGGGCCTCATGAGATCGTTCGCCCTGAGCCTGTCGAAGGGCAGTGCTCCGCAGCTCACGCCCGCTGAAATATCTGGAACCGGTGCCGCCGCGACTCCGTCACGTACAGCCGGTCCTGGTCGTCCACGTGGATGTTCACCGGCTCCCAGAAGAACGGCTCCGTCTGCGACGACGCCCTGTACGGGTCGTTCAGGTGGTCGGGCAGGTCCGGGTACATGTTCGCGATGGCCCGCGTGTCCCGCTCGTCCGGGTTCGACTCGAAGAAGTCCACCGTCCACTTGGTCGGCGTCGCCTGCCCGCGCGACAGGTCCAGGTACTCCCCGTCCGGGTCGAATAGCTGCACCCGCTCGTTGCCCCAGTCCGCCACGTACACGTAGCCCTCCGAGTCCACCGCCACGTCCGCCGGCCGGTTGAACCTCCCCGGCTCTTCGCCGCTTCCGCTGAGCTGCGATATGTACTCGCCGTCCGCCGTGAACTTCTGGATCCGGTCGTTGCGCCAGTCGGCCACGTACACGTCGTCGTTCGAGTCCACGTCGATGCCCCAGGGCATGTTCAGCCGTCCCTCGCCGTCTCCAAGCCCGCCCCACTGCGCGATGTACTCGCCGTCGCGCGTCAGCTTCTGCACGCGGTGGTTGTGCTGGTCGACCACGTAGGCGTTGTTCTGCGAGTCGAAGGCGATGCCCGACGGCCCGTTGAATTGCCCGTCGCCGCTGCCAAGCTCGCCCCACTTGCCCACGTACTCGCCCTCCGTGTCGAACATCGAGACCCGGTGCTGGTGCTCGTCGGTGACGTAGAGCCTGTCGCTGCCGTCGAAGGCCATGTCCGTCGGCAGGTATATCTGGCCGTCGTCCATTCCGGGCCCGTCGCCGAAGCTGCCCAGCCACTCCTCCTCGAAGTTGCACACGCAGATGCGAAGCTGGCTCCGGTTCACCACGTATATGCGCCCGTCGCTGCTGATCGCCAGCGCGTACGGGCCCGTGAACCCCCGGCCCGCCGTAAACCCCTCCGGCGCTGATCATGCCGATGGTCTTGACGTACTCCATCGCGGTCGTCCTGGTCTCCGTCGTCATATCGCCAACCCCACTCCTACGTTCGCGCTCTCGGTCGCACTACGCCATCTGGAATTCGCGGGTCGACCCGATCAGGCCCAGCAGGTCGCCCACGCGCCTGTCCGCGTCGCCGCCCGCCTCCCGGCTGTCCAGGTCGATGTCGCCGCCTCTGCCCGCGTGCGCCGTCAGCACCCTGTACGTATCCTCCGACACCTCGATCGGGCCGATGACGTCCAGGCACCGGTCGACCAGCTCGTCCGGACTCATCGTCGCGCCGTTCGAGGCCGCGATGCGCTCGATGATGCGCTGGATGCCCGGCAGCTTCACGTTGCTCAGCTCCTCCGCCACGAAGTTGACCCGCTCGATCAGCGTCCCGCTCTCGATCCACTCCTCGCCCTCGTGCCACCCCTCGACGCTGGGCGGGCGCATGATGCCCTGGCCCATGAAGTTGCAGACCCCGGCGACCGACTCGATTGCTAGGGAGGGCGACTGGAAGTCCCCCGCCTGCCGTATCGCGCCGACCACAAGCTCCACGGGATTCTTGACCCGCGCGAACCTGGCCTTCTCGGACTTGAAGTAGTCCGAGTTGAACAGCGTCCGCAGTACCGACCTCACCTCGTAGCCGTTCTCGAAGTAGGCCCGCGTCATGTCGTCGATGACCCGCTCGCCCTCGTCGTCCACCTCGTCGGCGGTGAAGAACTGGAACAGCCGCGTGCACAGGAACCGCGCGCTCGCCGGCTGCCGGGCGATGATCTCGACGATGTCCTCGCCGTTGAACCTGCCCGTCTCGCCCAGGAAGGTCTTGACTCCGTCGTCGTGGTCGGCGGCGTCGTACTGGAAGTGCCACGCGATGCGCCCGAACGGCGAGAACGAGTCCTTGTTCGCCTTCACCCGCATGTAGTCCACGTTGCCCAGGGTCCAGCCCGTGAACGCCCGCGCCGCCTCCTTCACGTCGTCCTCCGTGTAGTTGCCCACGCCCATCGCGAACAGCTCCAGCAGCTCCCGGCCGTAGTTCTCGTTGACCGCCCCGTCGTGGTTGTCGTTGTTGTCCAGCCAGAAGATCATCGCCGGGTCCCGCGACAGCTCCACGAGCAGGTCCTTGAAGCTGCCCAGGCCCATCCGCCGGAACATCTCGAACTGGTTCAGGATCGACCGCGAGTTGTTGGTCTTCGAGTACGCCGTGGCGAAGAGGCCGTGCCAGAACAGCGGCATCTTCTCCTCCAGTGGGCAGCGCGTTGTGACCATCCGGTACAGCCACTTGGCCGCCGCGCCCTCCGGCCCCTCGTCCAGCGAGCTGTGCAGCCTGCGGATGATGTCCTCCGGCATCACCTGCGGGTCCACGGGGTTCAGAAGCTCCTCGACCGTCGCCTCGTACCCCTGCGCCATGTACCGCTCCAGCTCGTCCCGTGTAGCACTGAACCCCGCCCTCCGCATCAAGTGCGCCATCAACGCAATGTCACTGCTCATAGCTTCCCTCCTGAGTCTTATCCCTTCCCCCATCTGGGGGGAAGGTTAGGATGGGGGCTCCCTCCCCGGCCATCTTGCCTACGCCGTAGGGGCGGGTTTCAAACCCGCCCTCCCCGGCTTTGTACGTCTTTACCTCTGTGTTCTCTGTGTCCTCAGTGGTTAATTCCTGAACACCGGGAACTGCTCGAACTGCCCATTCACGATCGGCGCGGCCTCCAGCCCAAGCCACTGCTCCAGGATCGAGCTGTACGTCATGCGGAAATCGTTGTTGTAGTGCAGGTCGCCCTCCAGCAGGTCCTCCGCCTTCAGCGATGGGTACTCGCCGTAGTGGCCGCCCTTCACCGAGTTGCCGATCAGGAACGCCGCGCCGCCCGACCCGTGGTCCGTGCCCGACCCGTTGTCCTTCACTCTGCGCCCGAACTCAGTGAACATGAAGATCACCGTGTCGTCGTCCAGCCCGTGCTCCACCACGTCGTCCCAGAAGTCCCCCACCGCACGCGCCGTGTCCTGCCACAGCAGGTCGTGCTTGAAGATCTCCCCCGAGTGCGTGTCGAAGCTGCCGTACCCCGTGTGGTAGATGCGCGTCCCCAGGTCCGCGAACATCACCTTCGCCGCGTTCTTCATGTCCTGGGCGATCGGGTTCTCGGCGTACTCCACGCTCGACTGGTACTTGCCCGGCGCAGTCCTGATGATGTCCGCCCCCTTCAGCGCGTTCATACCCGTCTCGCCCAGGAAGTCCATCACCGCGTCCTTGCCCTGTGCGCCGTACATCATCCCGAACGACTCCAGGGCGTACTTGCGCAGCTCCTCGTCCTGGATGTGCGGGTACAGCCCGTACGTCTCCAGGCTCCCCACCGACGCCACCGGCACGCCCTTCACCCCCATCGAGCGCGGCAGGCCACGGCCGAAGTTCACGCCCGTCAGCACGTTCTCGCTCTTCGGGTCCAGTTCCCGTATCACCCGGCCAAGCCAGCCCTCCGTCCCGATCTCCTCGGGCAGCGCCGTGTGCCAGATGTCCATCGACCGGAAGTGGGACCGGTTCGGCTCCGGGTACCCGATGCCGTGGATGATCGCCATCTTCCCCTCGTCCCACAGCCGCTTGATCGGCTCCAGGTCCGGCCTGAACGCCAGCTCGTCGTCGATCTTCAGCAGCCGCTCCGGGTCGTGGGCTATCGCCGGCCGGTTGTCGTAGTACAGCCCGTTCTCATACGGCACCACCGTGTTCAGGTAGTCGTTGCCCCCGCCAAGCTGCAAGACCACCAGCGACCGATGATTCCCGTTCGTGCCGTTCGTTCCGTTGCCGTGAGCCATGTCTAACTCTCCTCGCGCCCGCGTTTCGACGACCCTCGGACGCCTCCAATCCCAATACTATGACCACCCCGCCCCCCGGTCAATAGGGTAGGGAACCTCGAAGCCATCTTCCACATCCACTATTCAGTTGTGTTGTCGGGTCGCGGTCATGAGGGTGGCGAGCGGCCGGGGAGGAGGGTTTTTAGTTTCGAGTTGTTAGTATCTAGTTGGGGGCCTTCGGCGGTGCTCGGGAGAGGCCCTTCGACAGGCTCAGGGTGAGCGGAAACTTCGGTGGTGCTCGGGAGAGGCCCTTCGACAGGCTCAGGGTGAGCGGAAACTTCGGTGGTGCTCGGGAGAGGCCCTTCGACAGGCTCAGGGTGAGCGGAAACTTCGGCGGTGCTCGGGACAGGCCCTTCGACAGGCTCAGGGTGAGCGGAAACTTCGGCGGTGCTCGGGACAGGCCCTTCGACGGGCTCAGGGTGAGCGGAAACTTCGGTGGTGCTCGGGAGAGGCCCTTCGACAGGCTCAGGGTGAGCGGGAGGCTCGGGTGTGGGGTTCTCGGGTTCGGGGGCCTCGTCGCGGACTATGTGTACGATGAGCTCCTTGGCGGCGGCGATCCTGTGGTGGGGCTTGAAGCCGTCGATCCTGTCCTTCATGACGTCGTCCAGGAAGTCGATGACGGTGCCGCCGTCGATCGTCTGGGCGCGGACGAGCATGGTCATGAGGTTCTCATCCACCGCAGAGAGCACAGTGAGGAGGTCCTGCGTGAAGGGGGCCGGGGCGTTCACCCGGCCCGCCGCATCCGAGTCGGAGCAGGTGTCGGCCTGGCCGGGGCTTCGACGCAGAGAGTGGCCGCAGGGGACGCCGCGGTACTTCTCAAGGAACTCGGCGGCGGCCCTGGACCTGTGCTTTTCGAGCTGCTTGGCGGCGTCGATCCTGTGGCAGAGCTCAGCGCCATCGATCCTGTTGCCCATGACGTCGATGAAGAAGTCGATGATGAGGCGGCCGTCGTCGGTCTTCTCGCGGACGATGTCTGCGAGTGTGGGCGGCTTCCGCTCCGCGGTTGTTTCTATGGCCTGCATGGTATCGGACATGAGTTCTATTATACAGGAGAACCAGGGCGTGTCAAGAGGGGGATTTTCACCACAGAGGACACAGAGAGCACAGAGGGTAGGAGTTGTGGGGGACGGATTGTCTGAATCAGGATTTTGGGGATTAGGGGAGGTCGTGCTATAATTACCCAACGTCGACCTGGCGAGGAGCGGACTTGACAGCAGAGCGAATGCGCGAATACGAAATGGTGATGATCCTGAGCCCCGAGGCGACCCAGGACGAGGTCGCCTCCACGGTCGAGCGCGTGGACGGGCTGATCTCCGGCGGCGGCGGGGCCGTGGCCGAGCACGAGACGTGGGGGCTCAAGCGGCTTGCCTACGAGATCGACGACTTCAACGAGGGCAACTACGTCCTGACCCGGTTCTCCCTCGACGCGAACGGCGTCGCCGAGCTGAACCGGACCCTGACGGCCTCCGAGGACATCATCAGGTTCCTGGTGACCCGGCAGGACTTCCCCAAGCCTAAAGAGGACGCCGAAGCCGAAGAGGCGGGCGAGGCCGCAGACGAGACGGGGGACTCCTCCGAGGCCGGGGCTGCTCCCGAAGCTGTGGCCGCCTCCGAGGCCGTGGCCTCCTCGACCGAAGGCGGGAGTGAGCAGTCATGACGATGAACAAGATGATCGTGATCGGCAACGTCGGCCGGGACCCCGAGATGCGCTACACCCCGAACGGCAATCCGGTCACGGAATTCAGCGTCGCTACCAACAGGCGGTGGAACTCCGCCGACGGCGAGCAGCACGAGGAGACCGAGTGGTTCCGCGTCAATACGTGGAACCGCCTGGCCGAGACGTGCAACCAGTACGTGACCAAGGGAATGAAGGTGTACGTCGAGGGGCGGCTCCAGAGCAGGCCGTGGATCGGCAACGACGGCCAGCCCCGCGCCGGCAACGAGATCAGCGCGACCGAAGTGAGGTTCCTGACCCGGGCCGGACAGCCCGGCGAGGGCGACGGCCCCGGCCCCGGCGGTGCGCCGCCGGGCGACATCGAAGACCTACCCTGGTAATCCATAGAGAACGAGGACATCTGAATTGACCACGACACCTGTAAGCACGCCGCAATCCGGCCCGCCTCCTGGTCCGGGCCCCGGTCAGAGGCCCATGGGCCAGGGAGGCCCACCGCGTTCCGGGCCCGGAGGGCCCAGGGGCGGGCCGCGCAGGGGCGGCAGGGGACGCTACTACACCAGGCGCAAGGTGTGCGGCTTCTGCGCCAACCACGTCGCCCACGTCGACTACAAGGACGTGGACATGCTGATCAGGTACATCTCCGACCAGACCAAGATCGAGTCGAGGCGCAAGTCCGGCGTCTGCTCCAAGCACCAGCGGGAGCTCGCGCGGGCCATCAAGCGGGCGCGCCACCTGGCGATGCTGCCCGCGAGCCGCACCCACCTGAAGGCCCCCATGGCCGTCGCGTACCGCAGCAGAAGGCCCCGCTAGCCGGGCAAACAGGCTATCCCGTAGGGGCGGGTTTGAAACCCGCCCTGTCCCGTCGTAAGATCCGCCATTGGAGAGGAGTTCGTGGTACCTAGGCTCGCGCGGCTATACTGGTGGAAGAGGTGAAGCGCCTGCCGTAAGGCGAGAGCGGCGCTCTTGCAGGCTGGCCTGGAGGTCGAGGAGCGGGACTTCTTCCAGGAACCCTTCTCCGAGGCGGAGCTGCGCGCGCTCATAGGCGAAGGCGACCGCTCCCCCGCCGATGTCTTCTCGTGGAAGAGCCCCTCCTTCCGCAAGATGGGCATCGACCGCGACTCCCTGGACGACGACCGGATGATCGCCCTCATGCTGGAGGAGCCCCGGCTCATCCGGCGGCCTATCACGGCCATCGGCGGCGCCCTCATCGTCGGGGCAGACCCCAAGGCGCTCGCCCAGGCCTTCTCGTCGTAAGGCGGCATACCCTACGCCATGACCGACGGCATACGCCTGGAGCGGCGCGGCAGTATCGCAACCATAGTCCTCGACAGGCCCGAGCGCCGCAACGCCATCAGCTACGACGGCTGGCTGCGGCTGGCACGGATCGCGCAATCCCTCGCCGGGGATGACGAGACGCGAGTCGTCGTCATAACCGGTAGCGGCGACGACGCCTTCTCGGCCGGCGCAGACATCAAGGACTTCGACGAGTACCGCACCGACTCCGGGCAGGCCCGGGTCTACCAGGCCGCCTTCGACGCCGCCGTCGAGGCCGTCGAGGCGCTGCCCGTGCCGACGGTGTGCAAGATCAAGGGCTACTGCGTGGGCGGCGGATGCGAGCTGACCCTGGCCGCGGACGTCCGCGTCGCCGCCGGCAACGCCCGGTTCGGCATCCCAGCCGCGAGGCTGGGCATAGTCATAGGCTACGAGGAGATGCGCCGCTTGGTCGCCCTCGTCGGCCCGGGACGCGCGTCCTACCTGCTCATGTCCGGGCGCATCGTGGACGCCGGGGAGGCGTTCGACTTCGGCCTGGTGGACAAGGTGGTGCCCCTGGCTGAGGTGGACGAGTACGTCGCCGACCTGGCCGAGGAGATGTCCCGCCTCGCCCCGCTGTCCCACGGGCAGCACAAGCGGATCATGCGCCGCGTGGCCGGGGACCCGCTGCTCTCCGCCCTCACCGGCGAGGAGCGCGACCTGCCCTTCGCGAACTTCGACAGCGCCGACTTCGACGAGGGGCGGCGGGCCTTCCTGGAGCGCCGCAGGCCCGTGTTCCAGGGGCGTTAGGTTGAGCGCGCGACAGGACGGCCCGCTGGCCGGGGTCAAGGTCCTCGACCTCACGCAGATGATGGCCGGGCCGTTCTGCACCATGCTCCTGGCCGACATGGGCGCGGACGTGGTGAAGGTCGAGAAGCCCGACGGCGACGACATACGGCGGTCCGGGCCTCCCTTCATCAAAGGCGAGTCCGCCGCATTCCTGGGCATCAACCGCAACAAGAGGGGAATCGTCGTCGATCTCGGCACCGCTGGAGGCGTCGAGGTCATCCGCCGCATGTCACAGGGAGTTGACGTGCTGGTGCAGAACATGCGCCCCGGCTCCATGCGGCGCAAGGGCCTCGGGTACGAGGACCTCTCGGACGCCAACCCAGGCCTGGTCTACTGCACGATCTCCGGCTTCGGCACGACCGGGCCCTACAGGGACAAGCCCGGCTTCGACCTCGTCGCCCAGGCCATGAGCGGGCTGATGAGCATCACCGGCGAGCCGGGCGGCCCTCCGCTGCGGCACGGCGTGCCCGTGACGGACCTGGCCGCCGGCATATACGGCGCGTTCGGGGTACTCGCGGCCTACGTGGAGCGTCTGAAGACAGGCAGGGGCCAGCATGTCGAGACCTCCCTCTTGGAGGCCGGAATCGCCTACACTATATGGGAGTCGGCCGTATACTTCGCCACCGGAGAGCCGCCGGGCCCCGTCGGCTCCGGCCACCTCCTCTCCACGCCGTACCAGGCCTTCCCGACCCGCGACGGCCACATTATGATAGGAGCAGCGAACCAGGCGAACTGGGAGAGGCTGTGCCGGGCCATAGGCCGCGACGATCTGCTGGACGACCCAAGATACGCAGACAACGCGTCCAGGCGGCAGAACCAGGCCGACCTCGTTGCGGACTTGGAGGGGACCTTCTCGCAGCGGGACAGCGAGCACTGGCTCCGGGTATTGGACGAGGCGGGCGTGCCCAACGGCCCGATCAACGACATGCGAGACGTTTACGACGACCCCCAGGTCGCGGCCAGGGGTATGATGGAAGAGATGGAGCATCCCGTCGCAGGCGTGACCAGGCACATCGGTATCCCCCTCAAGCTGTCGGCGACGCCGGGCTCGATCAGGAAGCCCTCGCCCATCCTCGGCCAGCACACGGACGAGGTCCTCGCCGAGTACGGCTTCGGCCCGGCCGAGGTCGCCGATCTGAGGGACACGGGAGCGGTCAAGTGAGCGGCACGACGACGACGCGGATACTGGCCCTGTTCGGCATGGTTGCCGTGATGCTTGCGGTCATTGCCTGTGGCCAAGAGGCGCCGGAGCCGACACCCGTTCCAACGCCCGTTCCGACTGCGACTCCCGCTCCCACGTCCACGCCTGCCCCCACGCCCACGCCGGTCCCTCCCACCCCGACTCCAACCCCCACCGCCACGCCGGAGTTCGTCCCCGCTCCGGTGATACTGCCGTCGGACCCGCGCGTGAGCGTCACGCCGGCGCCCCTCATGGACTTGACCTTTCCCGAGCGGCTGGAGGCCATCGGGCTTCGGGTGATCGCGACACGGGACCTGTCCGGCGAGGACTCGGAGGTCGAGCACGAGTTCCTGACGGACGCCGAGCTGTCGGACCTGGTGCTGGAGCTCTTCGAGGAGGACAGGGAGGAGATCGAGAAGGAGGGAGAGCTGTTCAAGGTCCTGGGCATAATGAGGCCCGACCAGGACTTGTACGAGATCCTGACCGACCTGTACATGGGGGGCGTACTGGGCCTGTACCGCGCCGAGGAGCACAAGTTCTATCTCCTGGGAGGTTCTGAGGAATTCGGCCCCCACGAGGAGATGATCTACGTCCACGAGTTCACCCACGCCCTCCAGCAGATCCACTTCGACTTCGACGCCAAGTTCGACGCCATAGAGGGGAACACCGACGCGACCTACGCGCTGCGGGCGCTGGTCGAGGGCGACGCCAGGGTATCCGAGCTTCTCTACATGGAGGAGTTCCTGACGGACGAGGAGCAGGCCGAGTCCCAGGGGACCCCCAGCCAGGCGCTGATAGACGCCTTCCGGAGGGCGCCCTACATCGTCCAACGCTCGTACGGCTTCCCCTACCAGGACGGGGCCAACTTCGTCATCGCGCTGTACAACAACCAGGGAGGATGGGACGCCATAGACGCGGCGTTCTCCAGCCCGCCGGGCTCGACCGAGCAGATACTCCATCCAGAGAAGTACCTGGCCGGCGACGAACCCATAGCCGTTGCCCTGCCGGACCTGGCGCCCACGCTGGGCGAGGGCTGGGACTTGGTGGTACGGGACACGCTGGGCGAGTTCTACCTCAGGTCGTACCTGGAGATGGGGATGGCGCGCGAGCAGGCGCTGGCGGCGGCCGAGGGCTGGGGCGGCGACTCATACGCGCTGTTCCACGGGCCGGAGGGCCGGGTCTTCTTCGTACTGTCCCACGAGTGGGACACCGACCAGGACGCGGGGGAGTACTACCAGGCCTTCGGAGACCTGACGGCCAGACGGACGGGGCTGGAGTGGAGTCCCCACGAGGCAGACTCGACCTGGTTCGGCCACTGGCGGACCGCCCAGCGACTCGACTTCGAGAGCGGCGGCACCATCTTCATGCAGATCGACGGCCCCCGCACCGTGGTCATATTCTCCCCCGACGTCCCCACCCTAAAGGCAACCCTCTCCATCCTGAAGTAGGAGACGTCCTACGGCTTCCGCTCCTGGCTGGAGCACTGTCCTTCGACAGGCTCAGGACGAACGGGATGGGTTCCCGCCCTCGGGCCCTCGGGATGGGTTCCCGCCTTGGGGTGGGGCTAGCTGGAGGGGATGTTGTCGGAGAGGAGGCGGCGGGCGGCGGCGCTTATGTGGTCGGCGTCTATGCCCGCGGCGGCCATGAGCTCCGACGGTTCGCCTGAGGTGGGCATGTTTCGGACGGCGAGGGTTTCGACGCGGGGCTTGACGCCGGCGCCGGCCAGGGCGGTGAGCACTGCCTCGCCCAGGCCTCCCTCGGGCCAGTGGTCCTCCACGGTCACCAGGTGGCCGGTCTCTAACGCCGCGACCGCGAGGGTCTCGGCGTCCACGGGCTTGATGGAGTAGAGGTCGATGACGCGGGCCGATATGCCGTCGGGTTCCAGGTCGTCGGCGGCCTTCATGGCCTCGTGCAGGGTGATGCCCGCGCCGATTATGGTCACGTCGTCGTTGCGGGACGAGCGCACGGTCCTGCTGCCGCCGATGGGGAACTCGCCGCCGGCTGGATAGATGACCGGCGTGGGCTCGCGGGTCGTACGCAGGTAGACTATGCCGCTGAGATCCGCCATCTGCCGGACGAGGTCCGCGGCCTGGTTGGCGTCCGACGGGTAGAGGACGGTGCTGCCGTGGACGGCCCTGATCGACGCCAGGTCCTCCAGGCCCATCTGCGACGGGCCGTCCGCGCCTATGGACACGCCCGCGTGGGAGCCCGCGAGCCTGATGTTTGCGCCGCTGACCGCGGCCATTCTGACGAAGTCGTAGGCTCGCGCGAAGAACGCCGCGAAGGTGGACGCGAAGGGGGTCCAGCCGCGCACCTGCATCCCTATCGCCGAGGCCACAAGCTGCTGCTCGGCGATGTACATCTCGAAGAAGCGGTCGGGGTGTGCCTCGGCGAAGGCGTCGGCGTAGGTGGAGTTGCTCACCTCGCCGTCGAGGGCGACCACGTCGCCCCGTGCGGAGCCCAGGGCTGCGAGGGCGTCGCCGTAGGCCCGCCGCGTGGCGACGGTATCGCCCATATCGTACTTGGGCGAGGCGACGGGCGCGGGCTCGAATACGTGGGGCCGGTGTTCGCCCTCCGGCTTCGAGACGGCCACGGCGATGTTGCGCACGCCGCCCAATTCCGCTATCGCACCGTCCGGGTCGTCGAGGGGCTTGCCGTGGAGTCCGTCCTGGTTCGCGATCGCAGCGACGCCGCTGCCTTTGGCGGTCCTGGCGACGATGACCGTCGGCCTGCCCGTCGTCCGGGCCGCCTCCGCGTATGCGGCGTCGATCTGCTCGAAGTCGTGGCCGTCGATCTCGATGGCGTGCCAGCCGAAGGCCCTCGCCCTGGCCGAGTACCTGCCCAGGTCCCAGCCATGCCTGGTCTCGCCCCGCTGGCCCAGCCGGTTCACGTCGATGATGGCCGTTAGGTTGTCGAGCCCGGCGTGGGACGCGTGCTCGAATGCCTCCCACATGGAGCCCTCGGACATCTCGCTGTCGCCGCAGAGCACCCAGACCCGGTAGGGCAGGCGGTCGAGGCTTTTCCCCGCCTCGGCGGTGCCGACGGCGATGGGGAGGCCCTGGCCCAGTGAGCCGGTCGCCACGTCCACCCAGTCTATGACCGGAGTCGGGTGCCCCTGTAGCCTGCTCCCGAACTTGCGGAAGGTGAGCATCTCCTCGTCGTCGATGACGCCGGCGGCCTTGAACATGGCGTAGAGGAGGGGCGAGGCGTGCCCCTTGGAGAAGACGAGGTGGTCGTTATTGGGGTCTTCGGGGCTGTCGAAGTCGTACCGAAGGTGGTCCGAGAGCAGGACGGCCATCAGGTCGGCCGCCGACATGGACGACGTGGGATGCCCCGACCCGGCCGCGTCGCTGGACCTGATCGAGTCCACGCGAAGCTGCCGACCCAATTCCCGCCAGTGCTCGACTTTGCCCATCGTGCTCATCGGAATGGACTAGCCCAAACCCAGCCGACTCGTGTGCATCAGGTGGTCGACGTGGTGGTCCTCTTTGCAGGTGGAAGCGGTATTCTCCAGCTGGATCGTGACGTGAGAGACGCTGTACCGGTTATGGACGATGTCCTGGATCTGGGTGCGAATCAGCTCACTGCCTCCCTCGTACGAGGGGTCGACGAGCACGTGGGCGGTGAATGCCTCGCTTCCCGACGTTATGGTCCAGACGTGGACGTCGTGGATGAGAGTGACCCCCTCCACCTCCTCTATGTCGTGGCAGAGCGCGTAGGCGTCTATGTGCTCCGGCGTCCCCTCAAGCAGCACGTGCAGAACGGTGAACATCAGGTGGCGGCTGCTCCACAGGATGAGCAGCGCGATGAGGACGCTCAGGATCGGGTCGATAAGGACCCAGTCGGTGACCAGTATCACTACGGCGGAGATGATGACGCCGACGGAGCCCATCAGGTCGGCCATGACGTGCTGGAATGCGCCCTCGACGTTCATGCTGTGGCCGGAGGAGCGGTGCAGGACCCACGCGGCGGCGAGGTTTATGAGGAGGCCGCCCGTGCCGACGATGAGCACCGGCAAGCCGTCGACGTGAGGATCCTCCGTGCCGAAGGCCCGGTGGTATGCCTCGAACAGTATCCACCCGGCGATCAGCCATAGTGCCATGGTGTTGAGCAGGGCGGCGAGCACTTCGGTGCGCTGGAAGCCGAAGGTGCGCTCGGCGGACGCCGCCTTTTCCGCAATCCACATGGCTATGAGCGCCATCGCGATGGCGAGGGCGTCCGTGAGCATGTGCCCGGCGTCGGCTATGAGGGCCAGGCTGCCCGACAGGACGCCCCCCACGACCTCGGCCACCATGTAGGTCGAGATCAGCGTCAGGGCGATTACCAGGTTCTTGCGGCTCGCATCCCTAAAGTCATGGGCATGGCCGCCGTGCCCGTGGTCGTGGTGGTCGTGCCCGTCGTGGTCGTCATGATCGCCGTGGTGATCGTGATCGTCGTGGTCATGGTCGTCGTGATCGTGATGGTCATGACCGCCGTGGTCATGGTCATCGTGGTCGTCGTCCCTGTGGCCGTGATGCTCGTGGCCGTCGCATTCGTGTGGGGCGTGGACGTGTCCGGGCTCGTCGCCGTGGTGCTCGTGGTCGTCGCACTCGTGGGTGTGATGGGTTTCAGCTGTCACGTCAGGCCTCGACTCCTGTAAGATGGCTCCCCAAGCCACACCTTACGGTACTACAATTCGCAGATGGGGCGCAATACCGGCTCCTCGTCCAAATGAGACTGATTCCATAGGGATACGTGAGGGTGACAGGATGGAACAAACTGAGAATCTGATACTCGACGGCCCGCCTGAGCGTGGCCGCGTTCTCGAAGGGATGGAGCGGGTGATGGGCCCGCTCCCAGACCGCTCCCTGCTGGGGCCGGTCGAGATGCGGGTGGTGGAGGACGTGGACCTGGGCGACGTGGTGCGGCGGAAGATCGTCTACGCCCCCGAGCCGGGGGACCTGGCGCCGGCCTATCTCATACTGCCCAGGGACGCGACCGGCGCGTCGCCCGCGATGATGTGCCTCCACCAGACGGTGCCCATTGGGAAGGAGGAGCCCGTCGGGCTTGGGGGCAAGCCCAACCTGCGCTACGGCATCGAGCTGGCGCGGCGCGGATACGTCACCCTCTCTCCCGACTACCCGAACTTCGGGGAGTACAGGTTCGACCCGTACTCGAACGGCTACGCCAGCGCGTCGATGAAGGGCATCTTCAACCACGTGCGCGGTGTCGACCTGCTCCAGTCGCTGCCGGAGGTGGACGCGGACCGGATAGGCTGCATCGGCCACTCCCTGGGCGGCCACAACACCATATTCCTCGGGGTCTTCGACACCCGGGTCAAGGTGATGGTGTCGAGCTGCGGCTTCACGTCCTTCTCCAAGTACAAGGGCGGCGACCTGACCGGGTGGACCCACGGGGGCTACATGCCGAGGATTGCCGAGGCGTTCGGGGGCGATCCAGCACGGATGCCGTTCGACTTCACGGACGTGATCGGCGCGCTGGCTCCGCGGGCCTTCTTCACCAATTCGCCGATTGGGGACGGGAATTTCGACGTGTCCGGGGTCCGCGACTGCATCGAGGCGGCGGGGCGAGTTTATGACGAGATGGGGGTGAGGGACCGGCTGGTGGCCGTCCATCCCGATGCCGGGCATGATTTTCCGCCGGAAGTGCGGGAGCGGGCGTACGAGTTCATAGATAGCCATTTGCGCGGGTGACCCCTGCGAGGGCCGGGGAGGGCGGGTTTCAAACCCGCCCCTACGCCAGATTGGGCGACAAGATGGGTTCCCGCCGGAGCGCGGGAACGACGGTGGCGACAAGATGGGTTCCCGCCGGGGCGCGGGAACGACGGTGGCGACAAGATGGGTTCCCGCCGGGGCGCGGGAACGACGGTGTGGGTGGCTACTCGGCTTCGAGGCGGGCTGTGGTCCTGGTGTCGGCGCTTGAGGCTCTCCTGATGAGGGAGACTACGGCTGCTAGGAAGACGGCGCAGAGGACGGCGTAGGCGGGGGCCATGAGGGCCCAGTCCGTCACGAGGAGGAACGGCGGGACCGCGCTTTGGCCGGTCTCGGTGAAGGAGACGGACGCGACCATGAGGCGGCTCATCTGGATCCCCGCGGCCGTGCCGATGCCGATCCCCACGGCGGCGACTACGGCGTGCTCGAAGCCCAGTAGCCCTATCAGCTGGCCGCGCGACAGGCCCACGGCGTTGAGGGAGCCGATTTGCATCCGCGTTCTTCTGGAGAAGGCCGCGACGTAGGCCAGGTAGCCCAGGCCCGCAATCACCACGGCCATTGCCAGCACCAGCAGCACCATGGAGCTCCACCCGGACGTCGTAAGCGGGTCGCGGCTCGCGGACTCGAGCAGCGAGTCGAGGTAGTACACGGTTCCCCAGTACCTGAACTCCCTCTCGATCGCATCCTCTATGGTGGACTCGGCCCCGGGCGCGCCGGTTATGAACAGCTCGTTGGGCCTCGTCCTGGGGGTGTGGCCCATTATGTTGAGGTGTCCGAGCAGCGCGTCGAGGTCGGACAGGATGAAGCGCCCCCCGATGGGCTCCATGGTGGGGAAGTAGTCGACGATCCCGCGGACGACCATGGGGATGAACCGGCCCTCCAGGCCCGCGACGAATATCTCGCCCTCGGAGATGAAGCCATCCCGGGCGAGGGCAGTGCTGACCACGACGGGGACGGGGCCGCCCGTGGGACTCTGGTAGAAGCCGCGGACTCCAAAGTGGTTCTCCTTGGTGAAGGTGAAGACGCCGGCGCGGCGCCCTGAATGGGCTTCCCGGGCCGTCGTCGTGATCCGCTCGGGCGACAGGGAGGCCGTGACTATGGGGAACCAGCGTCGCTGGCCCTCGAAGTCTTCGATCACCTCGACCCGGCGAAGGGTGCTCGACATGCCGTGGATGTTGTCGAAGAGTATCTGGCCCGGCGTCAGGGATGTGCCCACGCCGGGCTCGGATATCTGCACGGATACCAGGTGCAGGGGCCGGGGCAGGCGGGCGGGCAGCTCGGCGGACAGGAGGGTCCACCGCTCGCTGCCCGGCGTGCCGAGGGGGATGGACGTAATCGAGCCGCGCGAGTCTTCGACCACCACCCACACGGTCAGCCCCGGCATCGGCTCCCTCGTCTTCGCCCAGAGGCCGATTGCGGTGGCGAAGTCGGGGATTCCGGCGCGCTCCACCTGTGCGCTGAACCGCAGGGCGGCCATCAGCGCGCCCAGGTCCAGGTTCGAGAAGTCGTCGCGGTACCAGGTGAAGTTGGGGAACTCCCGCGACTCCAGCGCCAGCACCTGCGCGCTGGATGCGGCCGCGCTGCCGTCGGACCTGTAGGCGACGGTGGCATTCATCACGCCCGGAATCTGTTCGTACCTGCTCTTCATCCCCTCCACGGTGGTGGACACTCTCGCAGGGATGTTCTCGACGCGGATGTCCGTGGCGACCCTGTACCGGATGCGGTCCTCCTGGTTGCGCTCCAGGGTGCCTCCCACCGTCGTCGACAGGACTACCACGCCCGAGGCGAGCACGATCAGGAGAACCAGCCCGGTGTACTGGAAGGGGTTGCGGGCCATCTGCCGCAGGCCCATGGACAGCCACGCGGGGGCGATCCGCCTGAGGGCGTCGAGCAGGATGGCGGCCACCTGGGCGGGCACCAGGAGGAGCAGCCCGATGGAGGGGAAGAAGAGCAGGTCCGCGGCGTCGAGGGGCTCCGACGTGAGGTAGCCGTAGACGAGGGCCGCCTGTACCACGAGTCCGCCGACTATGTACCTGGCCATCCGCGCGCGGGTCGTGGCCCAGTACATGAACCCGATGGCGATCACGAATGCTAGGGTGGCGGCCCACCCAGGCCGGCCCCAGAAGAGCCCGGTTACGACCAGGACCGCCCCGGCGCTGCCCGCGGCCAGCGCGGCCCCGAAGTGGACCAGCGCGCGCGACTCGCCGCCCAGGAAGCTCACGACGAGGGGGAAGAACCTCATGAACGCCAGGGCCACCGCCAGGAGGAAGAGGACGGGCGCGAGCATCAGGGTCTCGTTGACGCCGAACTCACCGAAGAGCCCTCCCGAAATGAGCTGGCCGCGCGACCGAAGCTCCCAGAAGACGACGCCTCCGAGCACGACGAGGGCCAGGTCCACGTAGTACCTCTGGAAGAAGGGCGCGCCGGGCGGGCGGCCGGACCGGAGCTTCTGTGCCAGCAGCCCGCCCCGCGAGCCCAGGACGCTGGGAACGACGATGACCGCCACCGCCACCGCTCCGGCGGCCAGGGCGGCCAGCAGGGCGGCGGGACCGATACTCGCCGGGAGCAGCGCCCCGCCGGTGACGTCCCTCAGGTAGGGCAGCAGCCCGGCCAGCCCGACCACGGCCATGGCCGCGAAGGGAGCTATGACGACGGCGGCCGCGCTCATCGCGAGCGCCTCGTACACGCTCAGCCGCACCATCTCGAATGGGGCCATGCCCCTGCTCCGCAGCATCGCCGTATCTCCGGACCGGCTCTGCACGAGGTGGGACGAGATCACGGCAACGTAGAAGAGCACCGTCACGACGGTGATGGTCAGGAGCAGCAGGAGGGGCACCCTGGAGAAGAATATCTTGCTGGCGAACTGGTCGACGGCCCTGTTCAGCGCCGCGGCGATCTCCGAGCCGGGGATGAGGCGCGCGAACTCGTCCTCGAACCCGTCCATGCGCCGCCGGACCTCTTCGAGTCCCCACGTCTTCAGCGCGTCCTTCTTCACCAGCATGATCCAGATGGAGTTGACGAGGGACGTGGGGTAGGAGGCACCCAGGGAGTCCACCATCGCGTCCTGGGTCACGAATACGGGAACGGGGGGGTGCTGCTGGGCCTCGAAGTCGTCGCCGGGGGCCTCCGAAGTGAAGGGCGCCGGGTCGAGGAACAGGCTCGGATGCGGGTCCCAGTAGTCCTCGTCCGGGTCGGTGGGCTCGACGATGCCGACGATCTCCGCCGTCACCCACAGGGGATGGCCCGGCTCCGGCGCGGTGCGGACCTCGTCGCCGACGCGCAGGTCGAACAGGTCGGCGGTGGCTATGCTCACTATGGCCTCGACCCGAGGCGCGCCGGGGCCTCCACGGACTTCGGACCCCGCCATGCGGCCGTCCAGGAAGGTGACGTGGTGCTCGATGTCCGAGAGGGACCTGTAGTAGGCGCTGAAGGTGCCGGGCGTGACGTTGCCGAAGAACCAGCCTGGGACTCTCGGAAGCACGGCGGCGTACTCGTCGGTCAGCAGGTACCGCTGGCGCCCGTCGTAAATGGGCTGTATGTGCGCCTCGATAGCCGTGTCGAGCGCCCCGTCGGTCTCCGCGAGCCGCTCGTGGGTGAGGTGGAGGTTGAAGGCGAAGGCGTTGATGTTGGAGCGGGGCCTGACGAGCCGGTCGAGGACGAGGTCCAGGCCGAGCCGCTCCAGGGCCGACACGTACATCGGAGCGGTGGCGGCGATGGTGGCGGCTGCCAGGATGCCGAAGAACACGCCCGCCAGGGCGCGCCAGTCGGCACGGAGGCGCCTGAACACGAGGGAAGTGAACGTTACGGACGGTTCCATAGCCCTCAACCCTCGCGCCGTGATGGGGGCAGGAGCCGCAGTTTGGCTACGGCGGAACGCCGGATGGAGTCCGGGTTCCATGCTATGGGGACGCCATCGCCCCTCAGCCAGAGGGGGAGGATGTCGTCGTAGTGGGGCGACGCCGGGTTGCCGGACTGGCCGCCGGGGATGGAGAAGCGCGAGCTCTCCCACTCGCCCACGTCTACGGCCATCCTGAGCGAGGGGATGGCCAGGGGGCCGGCGGTCGGGTCGTGCAGCCCCGGCGCGCCCTGGGAGATGGTGTTGCCGTCGCCGCCGAAGGGGAACGGGCCGCGGTTGAATATGCCGCTCAACATCCCGCGCTCTCCCGCCGGATGACTGAGGACGAGGCGCCTGACCCTGCCCCAGGCCCACGCGGTCGGGTCGTCCCCGTGCTCGCTTCGCAGCCTCGCGACGGCGGAGGCCAGCGCCCGCTGGATGGTCTTGGGCCAGCCCTCGTCGAACCAGCCGCCGGGCTGCTCCCTGATGAGGCGGGAGGCGTGGCCGGTGCGGCGCGCCACGAGCAGGGTGTACGGCACGACGGCATTCGTGGCGCGTCCCAGTGCCCACCCGGCCGAATTGGGGGCCCTGGCATGGGCTATCGCCTTCGCCATCTCGGCCATGAAGAGCTGGAACACGGTCGCCGCGGGCGAATCGACGGATACCCTGCCGTCCCAGGACTCCAGCAGGTCCAGGGCCTCGGCGGCGTCCGGGTCGCCGGGGGGCGTCGCCAGGACCGCGCCGCGCATCTCGCGCCAGGGCTCCGAGGCCACGTCCAGGTGTAGGGCCATGGTGCCCGGCACGTCCCAGTCGTCGCGCTCGCCGAGTGCGCGGTATGCACGGGCGGCGCGGTACCCGTCCAGCCAGTCGATGCCCAGGTATGGGCCGCCGCCGTCCGTGGGGCTGTTGTTGGCCGTGGCGACGATCCCCGACGGCGGGTCCGACGCGTGGGGCATGGCGTCGTGGGGGACCGGGTCGTTCTCCCAGCCCGAATCGTCGTCCCACCCGGGCATCGGGATGGTGCCCCAGCCCCTCTTGCGCACGGGAGCGATCCCCATGATCTGCCAGCCGATCCTGCCGGCCGTATCGGCGTAGACCATGTTCAGGGACGAGAAGGGCCAGTGCGCGCAGGCGGTGCGGAACTCCTCGAACGAGCGGGCCCTGTGGACGGTGAGCATTCCCCTGATGGGCAGGGCGTCCAGCCATATGGCCCTCAGCGAGAGCGCCTCGCCGTCCGGCCCCTCGGCCACGACAGGCCCGCGCGGGGTGACGACGACGCGCTCGATCACGTCGTCTGCGCCCCTGACGCGGATCACCTCGTCGCGCACCTCGCAGGGGACGAAGCCGTCGCCCTGGCGCACGCTCCGCCCGTCGTCGCCCAGCTCCTCGATGAACAGGTCGGTCGTGTCCACGAGGCCGGCGGTCACGCCCCAGGCGGCGACGTCGTTGTGTCCGGCGGGGAGGGCTGGCCCCCCGATGAAGGTTGCGCCGGACGCGGCCCAGCCGGGCGTGCGGACGTGGGCCAGGTACCAGGGCGGGGGCAGGGTAGGGCGCAGGTGGGGGTCGTTGGACAGGATGGGCCTGCCGGTGGCGGTCTTCGAGGCGGCCAGTGCCCAGTTGTTGGAGCCGCCCGCGTACCCGGTGGCCTCCCGGAGCGCCGCAAGGTCTTCCGACAGCCGGTCAGCCGCCACGCCCTGGGCCGCACCGGGGGGCGAGGACACGGGATGGTCGGCGGGGTAGGCCGGGTCGAGGTCGGCCAGGGCGTCGGGACCGTCCGCCCTGAGTATGTGGTAGCGGGCAAGCTCTATGTCCCAGTTGGACGCGAGCATGAATGCCTGGAGCTTGGACGCCGCCACTATGTCGACGAGGGAGTAGGGCGTGGGCCTGGTGCGCAGCAGCGTGAACTCGTGGGGGAGCCGCCCCGCGCCCAGCCGCACGGCGTCGTTGATGCCCCGTGCGAACGCCTCTAAGTTCGACCGTATCTCGGCGTCGAGGACATCCGCCTGGCGTTCTGCGCCCTCGGCGAAGCCGACCCGCCGCGCCAGCCGGTCGATATCGAGGCCGGCCGGCCCGGCCAGCTCGCTCACGGTGCCGCGGGTGACACGCAGCAGCATCTCGAGCTGGAACGCGCGGTCCTGGCCCTGGCAGAAGCCGACCCCGTACCAGGCGTCCTCGTCGCTGCCCGCCTCTATGTAGGGGATGCCGTACCCGTCGCGCCTGATGGTGACCGCCGACCTCGCGCCGGGCACCTCGATCTCACCGGACACCGTGGGCAGCCGCGTACCGAGGGCGAGCCGGAACAGCCACAGGGGGATTTTCATGGCGTCACGTCGCAGAGGATGCGGTGGGCCAGGAGGGGCCGGGCGATGCCGGGCATGGGTTCGAGGCTGACGCCGAAGACGCGCTCGAAGCGGCCCGCGACCCTCGAAGCGACCTCGTCCATGTCCGCCTCAACGCCCTCGGCCTCCATCGAAGTCACCCGGCAGTCCCTGATGCCGCAGGGGATGACGTGGTCGAAATAGCCCAGGTCGGGCGACACGTTGAGGGCGAAGCCGTGGGTGGCGACGCCCCGGCTGACGCGCACGCCTATGGCGGCGATCTTCGCGCCGCCCGTCCATACGCCCGTCGGGCGGCCCTCGGCCTCGGCTGCGATGCCGAAGCCGGACAGGGTGTCGATAAGCAGGCGCTCCAGGGAGCGCACGTACTCCAGGGGCCGCATACGGAGGCGGCGAAGATCCACCACGGGGTAGCCGACGAGCTGGCCGGGGCCGTGATAGGTCACCTCGCCGCCGCGGTCGACGTGGTGCACCTCCGCGCCGAGGGACGACAGGATGTCCGGCGGCGCGAGGACGTGGTCGAGCGTACCACGGCGGCCGAGGGTGTAGACGTGGGTATGCTCCAGGAGGAGCAGCGCGCCGTCCATCTCGCCGTCGACGACGCGGGAGTGGAGGTCACCCTGGAGGGCGAGGGCGTCGGCGTAGGCTATGGGGCTGAGGCTCGGGGCGAGCGATCTTTCAAGTAAACTGCTACGCATCATGGTCGTGCTGGTGAGCACTGGCCTTCGACAGGCTCAGGCCGAACGAACTGGGGGCGCTGCGTATCGTCATATGGTTTGAGCCGCTGAGCACTGCCCCCGTATCGAGTACGGGGCAAGCTCTTCGACAAGCTCAGGGCGAACGGTCTTGGGGCGCTGCGTGTAGCACCAGCCGGGTCGGGCGCACACGCGGGTGCGCCCCTACCGGTTACCGACGACCTTTGCGCGGGCATAGCAGGCATGCCTAATAGACGTCGAGGGTGAAGCGCGACTCCTTGAAGTCCATCACGGCTTTGGCGAGGTGCTCGGCGGTGCCGGGGTCGATGCGGAGAAGCTCGGCGCCCTCGTGCTCGACCACGTGATCGCGGTCGCGCCCCACGTCGATGACTATGCCGAAGTCGCCCTCGCCCTCCCATACCGGCGGCGTGGCGAGGCGGAACCCCTTGCCCTCATCGAGGTCGAAGCTCCCCAGCACCCTCCGCAACTCTTCCTTCGCCCTTTCGGTAATTTCTATCATGCGGCCCTCACTCGATCAGCATATCTCGCAGAGCGTCGATCCGGCTTCCGGTCAGGCCGATGGCGCTCACGTATGCCTCGATGCCCCCGTACCTGGCGTCCAGGTGCGCCAGCGTGCGCGCCATGCCGTCCCGGGGGCAGTACCGGTCCTCGTACTCGCGGGCTGAAAGGACGGGCTCCTCCAGTGCATTGGCGCCGCCCATGATCGCCCGCCTGAAGTGGAAGATCGAGGTTATCGCGTAGTCGTCCAGGATGGTCTCCCGGCCCACGCCGGCGAGGCCCAGGAGGAGGGCGCTTATGATGCCGGTCCTGTCCTTGCCTCCGGCGCAGTGGTAGACGGCGGGCCCGAAGCCCGGCTCGGCCAGCTTCCCAAGCACCTCCGCGAACTGGGCCTGCCGGTGGTCCAGCCACGTCGTGTAGGAGTGGGCGATCCTTGCCGTTGGGAGGCCGGTCGTGACCTGTTCCGGCGTGATGAGTGCCGGAGCGTCCCCGATGATGTCGCAGTGGTGGTATGCGACCTCGCTCGAATCGGCGAAGACGTTGGGCGTCTCCACGGTCTCCCGCGGGGTCCTGAGGTCGATGACGGCGCGGACTCCGTAGGCCGCCAGCCTCGCCCGGTCGCCGCCGGTCAGCCGGTGCATCCCGTCGGAGCGGAGGAACACCTTCCAGCGGGTCAGGCCGCCGCCCTCGATGGGGTATCCGCCAATGTCGCGCGTGTTGTAGCTGCCTTCGAGTCCCAGGTAGCGCTGGGGTGGGATTGGGGTCATGGTTGGTCCTTTTGGGTGACGTGATGGTTCAAGGATATGCTGAATTGCCCTGTGCCTTCAAGGAGTTAAGGCCTGGAGCCCCCATCCTAACCTTCCCCCCAGATGGGGGAAGGGATCGTGTCGTTGACTATGGGGGCGGGGGAAACTACACTGCTTGCCGAGTTTTGGGTGTGATGGAGCGGCGATGAAGATAGTCGACGTGACGACGACGGTCCTGCACTATCCCCACGTTCCGGCGGTGCAGGACAGCACGGTGCCGGCGGGGCAGTCCCCCGGGCGGGGGCAGCTCTTCGTCCACATCGCGACGGACGAAGGGGTCGAGGGCCTCGGCGTCGGGGTGTCGTCTCCGGGCGTGCGCCAGGTGATCGAGTCGGGCCTGAAGGGGGTGCTGCTGGACCAGGACCCCTTCGACATCGAGCGGCTCTGGTCGGACATGTACTGGCGGCTGCGGAGCTACGGGAACAAGGGCATCGGCATATGCGCGCTGTCGGCGGTGGACACGGGCCTGTGGGACCTGAAGGCGAAGGCGCTGGGCCTTCCCCTGTACAGGCTGCTGGGGGCGTACACGGACACTGTGCCCATATACGGCAGCGGGGGCTGGACGAACCTGAGCGAGGACGAGCTTCTCGCCGAGATGAACGGGTACGTCGCCCAGGGAATCCCGCGGGTCAAGATGAAGGTCGCCAAGGACTTCGGCCAGTCGGAGCGGGAGGACGTCGAGCGGGTGGAGGCCGTCCGCAAGTCGCTGGGGGACGACGTGGCCCTCTACGTGGACGCGAACTACGGCTACTACCCCAAGCAGGCCATCTACATGGCCCGCGAATTCGAGCAGTACCAGGTCGGCTGGCTTGAGGAGCCCGTGCTGACCGACGACGCCTCAGGCATGGCCGAGGTGAGGCACTCGACGAGCATCCCCATCGCGGGCGGCGAGCTCGACTCGGGCAAGTACAGGTTCCGGGAGCTTATGGCGGCGGGGGCCCTGGACATAGTGCAGCCGGACGTGGGCAGGATCGGCGGCGTGACGGAGTGGATGAAGGTCGCACACCTGGCCCACGCGTTCAACCTGAAGGTGGCGTCCCACGCCTTCCAGGCCGTACACCTGCACTTGGCCTGCGCTACCCCGAACCTGAAGGTCGTGGAGTACCTGGGCGTGGTCCACGAGTGCGAGACGGCATGGTACACGGAGCTTCCCCCGCACAGGGACGGCATGTGGTCGCCATTCCCGGACAAGCCCGGGCTGGGGCTGGAGCTCGACCCGTACGCGGTCGAGAAGTGGTCGGTATGATCGGAGGGACGATGACCGAGCCGTATGCCAATCCCGACGTTCTCGTGTCCACGGACTGGGTGGCCGAGCACCTGGACGATCCGTCGGTCGTCGTGGTAGAGGTCAACACGGACCTGGACGAGGACTACAACACGGGCCACGTGCCGGGCGCGGTCGGATGGAGCCTGCACGTCGACCTGGAGGACAGGGTGAAGCGCGACATACCGGGGGTGGGCCAGTTCGAGGCGCTGATGAGCCGCTCGGGGATCGGGCGCGGCACGACGGTCGTGCTGTACGGCGACGGCAACAACCGCTCGGCGACGTGGGCGTTCTGGGTGCTGAAGGTGTACCGCCACCCGGACGTACGGATCATGAACGGCGGCAGGGCGAAGTGGCTAGGCGAGGGCCGACCGCTCTCGACGGAGCCTCCCTCCCGGAGGTCCGCCGACTATCGCCCCTCTGCGCCGGACCGCTCCCTGCGCGCGATGAAGGAGTACGTGGCCGCGAACCTGGGCAGGCCCGGGTTCAGGCCGCTCGACACGAGGTCGTACGAGGAGTTCGCGGGCGAGCTGACGTCTGCGCCCGGCACGTCGCAGCCGGACATATACAGGAAGGGCCGGATCCCCGGCGCGGTCCACGTTCCCTGGGACGACGGGGCATCCGGGGACGGCTCGTTCCTGCCGGCGGGAGAGCTGCGCAGGATGTACGAGGCGCAGGGGCTTTCGCCCGACGACGAGGTGGTGCCGTACTGCCGCCTGGGCGTCCGGGCGTCCTACTCGTGGTTCGTCCTGAAGTACCTGCTGGGCTATTCGCGCGTCCGCAACTACGACGGCTCCTGGACCGAGTGGGGCAATGCCTCCGGCGTGCCCATCGAGACGGGGCCGCCCGGCGTCCGCACCTAGCCGCAGGATGGCCTCGCCGGTTCCATTCGAAGAGTGGCGCAAGTACGTCGAGCCGCTCAGGGATCAGGGCATCGAGCCCGTGCTCATGACCTCGCCGGCCGACCTCGAGTCGGTCAGCGGCGCGGACCCTTCGACCGTGGCGCTCATCCTGGCGGAGTCCATGTCGCGGGGCCGCGTCGCGGAGTGCCAGCGGGCCTGCGCGGAGCTCGAGCTGCCGTCCATGGTCCTGGTGTCGCGGGACGGCGCGGGCTGGGTCGATGAGCTGTTGCAGGTCGACGACTTCATCCTCAGCCCCCCGGTGCCCGAGGAGCTCGTATTGCGGGCGAGGCGGCTGATCAGGCGCAGGGCGGCCCCGGACGACGAAGACGTGGTGAGTGCGGGCGACCTGGTCATCAACAAGGCCAACTTCGAGGTCGCGGTAGGAGGGCGGCGCGTCTCCCTGAGGTACAAGGAGTACGAGCTGCTGCTGCTGATGGCCAGCAACCCCGGCCGGGTATTTCCCAGGGAGACCCTGCTGAACCGGATATGGGGTTACGACTATCTTGGGGGGACGCGAACCGTGGACGTTCACATCAGGAGGCTGCGAAGCAAGATCGAGGACGCCGAGCATACTTTCATCGAGACGGTATGGCAGGTCGGCTACCGGTTCAGGTCGCCCGACAGCTAGGATCCGCCATCCCGTGAAGGGCTGTAGAGATACTAGGGTATTGACGTGGCAGCTAATAGCGGTTAGACTCCCGCCCGATACCACAATACTGAGGAGGTTAGTGGATGATGATTAGCTTGAAGAGAGGAGCGGCGCTGTGGGTAGCCCTGCTGGCGGTGATAGTACTCGCCGGCGTGGTCGCCTGCGGCTCCCAGACCGAAGAGGGGCCCTCGGCAGCCGAGATCGCCCAGGCTGTGCAGGCACAGATGGGTCCCCAGCTAACAGCTTCCGACGTGCAGGCGATCGTTGACGCCTCCGCGGGCGGAGGTCTGACGGCTGCGGACGTGCAGAAGATCGTCCAGGACTCGACTGGACAGCAGCTGACGGCTGCGGACGTTCAGAAGATCGTCGACGCGTCTGCCGGCGGTCAGCTGACGGCTGCGGACGTTCAGAAGATCGTGGACGCATCGGTCGGCCAGGCCGTAGCGGGCGCCGTCAGCCAGATCCAGATTCCCTCGGCGCCGGCCGCCGGGGCTGCCCCCGCAGCGGAGAAGGTGCTGACGGTGCGCATGGCCAACATGTCGCCTCAGTTCACCCCGCACACGCAGGGCAGGGGAGACATGGCCCAGATCGGCGCGTGGATATGGTCTCGCATAGCGCAGGCCGACCCGACCGCCGGCCAGTGGTCGCCGGACCTGGCACAGAGGTGGTCGCTTTCGGAGGACTTCTCCTCCATGACCTTCCACCTGCGCCCGGCGGCGATCTGGCATGACGAGACGCCCGTGACCACGGCGGACATCGAGTACACGGTGCGGAGCTTCCTCCATCCAGAGGAGTCCAGCTGGATGCTCGCGACGATGACGGCGGTCAAGGGCGGGAAGGACTACCAGGAAGGCGCGGCCGACTCGGTCGCGGGCGTGATGATCGAGGACGACTTCACGATCACCCTCGAGTTCGAGGCGCCGACCATCAACTTCCTGGACGACCTGAACAACCTGTGCGGCCTTGCGCCGGTGCCGGTGCTTCCCGCACACAAGCTGAACGACGTACCCGACGCGGAGCTGTTCGAGCATCCCTTCTGGAAGGAAGTGATGACCGGCTCCGGCCCGTGGGAGTTCGTCCAGTGGGTGCCCGACCAGTTCCTTGAGATGACGGCCTTCGACAACTTCTACTTCGGCAGGCCCGGCATCGACAGGATCATCATGTCGATCATCCCGTCCAACGACGCGACGCAGATCGCTCTGCAGCGCGGCGAGGTGGACACGAACGTCCGAGGCGGCGTGAGCGTAGAGGCGCAGGAAGCCCTCCTGGCCGACCCGCGATTCGACGTGTGGGCGACGATGGGCACACACTCCGGCGGCTGGTCGTTCAACATGCGCGTGCCGGTCATCAACGACCCGCGGCTGCACCAGGCCTGGGCATACTGCATGGACCGCAAGACCATGTTCCAGGAGTACGCGAACGGGCTGGGCAAGCTCGTCCAGACCCCGCTGACGCACTCCTGGTACCAGAAGCCCGAGTGGGAGGCCATGTATCCCTTCGATCCAGACAAGGGACGCGCCCTCCTGGATGAGATGGGCTGGGACACCAACCGGGTCATCAAGATGCTGACCGGTGAGTTCCGGAACGAAGAGGCCCGTGCCCGCGCGGCGGTCGTGAAGCAGTACGCTGCCGACTGCGGCATCAAGATCGAGTACGACGAGCAGTCCGGCGCCGCCTGGTCGAAGTCCTTCTACACGGACCACGACTGGGAGATGTCCAACGGCGGCGGCGGCGGCACGCAGGGCGGTCCCGGCCAGTACCTGGGCGGCAGGTGGGTAACCTGCGACGCTCCTAGCTGCGACCCCTGGGGCTACTCCGCGTACAGCGGATGGGACGACCTGATCTACGAGGGCATGAGGATCACGGACCGCGTGAAGGCGGCCGAGCACTGGCAGATGGTCAACGAGGACTACCTGATGCACGACCTCCCGATCGTGGGGACGTGGATCAGCGCCGGCGTGAAGCTGAAGAACAAGCGGTTCAAGATGCCGATTCTCGAGCCCATTCCGAAGCCTCAGCAGCTGAGCCAGATCAAGGTCTACCCGGTCCACATCGGCCGTGACGACAACTGGAGCTTCCACCCCGAGCAGTGGTCGATCCAGGACTAGCCGGCTGACGAGAGAACAACCTCGTCTGCCCGCGGCCTGACCGGATGCGGGCAGACGAGAGTAGGTAGCAACCAAGACTCGGCGGTGGGGGAGAGGGTACGGCAAGCCGTCTCTCTTCCCCACCGAAGGGTTGTCTTGACGAAAGTGCCTGTTTCCCGCGGGACGCCTGAGTTCCGCCTTGCAAGGAGCAGCATCAAGTGACCAAGTACATCATACGTCGCACGCTGATAGCCTTTCCGATGCTGCTGGCTATCTCGATCATGACGTTCGCCTTCATCAACCTGGCACCAGGCGACCCGGTGGACGCGATGATCGACCCCGAGTTCTTCGTGGGAGGCGCCGGCGACAAGCTCCGGGCCCGAATGGGGCTCGACAAGCCTATACACGAACGCTATCTGCTGTGGCTGATCGAGGTGTCCCCGTTCTCGTCGTCCTGCGACGACAGGGACGCGACCTGCGAGACGCTGAGGCTGGACCGCATACCCGGCACCGGCTCCTGGCCAATCCCCACGGACATCATCCCCACGGCCCTGAATCTGAAGGTATGGCCCCCGGACGTGAACTTCGGCTACTCGTACCAGTTCGGCGTCTCCGTCATGAGCATGATCGGGAACCGAATCGTCCCCACGATAGAGCTGACCATCGTGTCGCTGTTGGCGGCGACCGTGATAGGCACGGCGCTCGGAGTAGTCCAGGCCCTCCGGCAGTACAGCTTCTTCGACTACTCCTTCAGCGTGGGCGCCCTGTTCGGGCTTTCCATTCCCACGTTCTTCTTCGCCCTCCTTGCCCTGTATATATTCGTTGCGATACTCGGCTGGTTCCCGTCCTACGGGATGCGCGACTACAAGATAACCGAGTTCGACGTCACCAACATCTCCCACCTTCTCAATCATGCGCACCACCTGACGCTGCCCGTGGCCGTCGTGATGCTCGAATCGCTGGCGGGCAACATGCGCTACATGCGCACGGCCATGCTGGACGTGATGAGGTCCGACTACGTGAGGACGGCGCAGGCCAAGGGGCTGGGCAGCTGGCTGGTGTTCGGGCGGCACGCCTTCCGAAACGCCCTGCTGCCCCTGGTCACGATCACGACCCTGCGCCTGCCGGGCCTGATCGGCGGGATCATCATCATCGAGCACATGTTTGCCTGGCCGGGGATGGGCCAGCTGGGGATCCGGGCGATCAGCGACCGGGACTACACGATCCTGATGGGCTTGGCGATGATCACGGCCACGCTGGTGCTCTTCTCCAACCTGCTTGCGGATGTCCTGTACGCCTTCGTAGACCCGCGTGTCCGGGTAGAAGAGCAGGGTTAGGTGCTAGGAGGATAGAGTGGCGACAGCCGAAGCAGTGGCAGGAGCTATCGAAGAGGCCCCGCGCCGTACGCGGATGAGCATATGGTGGCGCTTCCGCCGCCACAGGCTGGCTCTCTTAGGGTTCGTTGCCCTGGGAATCCTAGTGCTGATCGCGGTCTTTGCTCCCCTGCTCGACAGGAACAGCTTCGACTGCCTGGGGGGGCTGGTGCGCGACCATGACAATGGGGTGCTGGGACTGCTGTTCCCGGAGGTCCAGTCCCGGAGCTGTGCAGCCTATGGCACCGACATTGGCAACACGGACCAGGGTCCGAGCCTCTCGAACCTCCTGGGAACCGACAAGGCCGGCCGCGACGTGTGGTCCAGGATCGTGTTCGGGGCGCGAATCTCGCTCGCGGTAGGAGTCGTGGCGGCCTTCATCTCCTCCGCAATCGGGACCATCATAGGCATCATTTCCGGCTACGCGGGCAGGTGGATCGACTCGCTCCTGATGCGCTTCACCGAGCTCATCATGACCCTGCCGACGCTGTTCCTGCTGCTGATCGTGTCGTCGCTCTTCGGACGCAGCGTGGTCCACCTGATGGTGATCATCGGCCTGCTGGGGTGGACCGGGAAGGCCCGGCTCGTTCGCGGGCAGGTGCTGTCGCTGAAGGCGATGGACTACGTGACGGCTGCGAGGGCCCTGGGCGCCAGCGCCAAGAGGATCTCCTTCGTTCACATATTCCCCGGAACGGTGCCGTACGTCGTCGTGTCGGCGACGCTAACCGTCGGCGGGGCGATACTCGCAGAGGCGGGCCTGAGCTTCCTCGGCTACGGGGTGGGCTTCGAGGTGCCTACGTGGGGGAACATCATGAACTCCGCGCAGTCGCTGCACATCCTGCAGAACGAGCCGTGGCTGTGGCTCCCGCCCGGTATCGCCATCGGCATGACGGTGCTGTCGGTGAACTTCGTCGGCGACGGACTCCGGGACGCCCTCGACCCGAGGACCAAAATCGACTAGCCGTCTCCGGCGCTCCAGCCCGCGATGGGTGGACAGTCCACGGGGCGCCGGCGGCGGTCACTTCCAGGAGGTCTGGCACACGATGATCCGCCATCCGGCCGAGATTGTTATACCCAGGTACTTGGTGTTGCTGGCGATTGCCGTCGTTGCCCTGACGGCGGTGTCGTGCGGCGGCTCGTCGACCGAGGAGGAGAGCAAGCCCGCGGAGCAGCCCGCCGCGACGCCGACAACCGCGGCTGCGGCGGCCATCCCTCCGACCCCGCTGCCCGCGGCAAGGCCTACCCCAGCGGCCCAACCGACGGCCGAGCCCACAGCGACGGCGACACCGGAGGCTACGGGCCCTATCGTCTTGACGGCCGAGACGTCGGGGTTCGATCCATCCAAGTACGTCGGTTCCTGCGAAGGGCTGGACTACGACGCACAGAAGGCCAAGCTGATAGAGATTGGCAGCGAGATTTTCGCGGGCATGACCGAGCACGACCCCGAGATGACGAAGCTCCACAATCCGCCCGACGCGAGGGACCGCAGGCAGGGCGGTATCTGGCTGGTGATCGAGTTCAACGGCGACGAGCGAGCGAACGTGCCCCAGAAGAAGGCCCGCCTCGACGTCCAGATGCGCGATGCGTTCGAGGCCTTCTACCGCGCCGGCTGCACCGACCTGCAGGAGGTCCACATCTCGGCGCGGATGGTCGCGCTGGGTGCGGGCGTCATCGGTCCGATGACCCAAACCCTCGCGGCGGTGTTCAAGACCAGGATGAAGCCCGACGTCGCCCTGGAAGTGGACTGGGACAACAAGGAAGAGCTGGACTTCAACGAGATATGGGACACGATGCTGCTCCACACTCGCTGGAGGAAGGCGCTCCAGGAGTTCGCCGAACAAGAGGGCCAGTAGGCTGATCCTTGCAGGCTGGGGGTGTACGGATGAACCGTGGACGTTTCGTCTGGAGGGCTTCCGCCGGCAGGTCCAGGGTAGCCACGATTGCCCTGCTGGCGGCGGCGCTGATCGTGTTGCAGGCTTGCGGCGGCTCGGGCGGCGACTCGGCGGAGCCGACGCCGACTTCCGCTCCTGCCGCCGCCGCTCAACCCACCGCTGCTCCTGTGCCCACAGCCGCCCCAGCAGCCACACCCACGCCGGAGCCCGCCGAGTCCCCGACGCCGGTCCCCGAGGCGACGCCGCAGGCGGAATCCTCCGAGTCGGAGGTGGTCCCGGACTGGGCATACACGTCCAGCATGGACCCGTCGAAGCACCACGGCACGTGCGATGGGCTGGACTACGACGCCCAGAAGGAGAAGCTGGTGGAGATCGCCTACGAGCTCTTCGCGGGCACCACCAATTTCGAGGAGCGTGAGCGGCTCCAGCAGATCCCCAATGCCCGCGACAGCCGGCGGGGTGGGATCTGGCTGGTGATCGACTTCAACGGCGACGAGTTCGACAGCCTGCTGGTGAAGAAGAACCGCCTCGACCTGCAGATGCGGGACGCCTACGACGCCTTCTACAACGCCGGATGCGCCGACCTGGGCGAGGTGAGCATCACCGCGATCCAGAAGGAGGTCACGACGCGAGAGATCGGGCCCTCGACCGTCCTGCCCATCGTCGTCTTCAAGACCAAGATGACCAAGGCCCAGGCGGATGAGGTCGACTGGGAGAACAAGGACGACATAGACTTCAACGAGGTGTGGCGGGAAGAGGTCCTGAATCCCCGCTGGCGCGAGGGTCTGCGGGAGCTTAAGAAGGAGGGTGGATAAAGCGGGGAGGCCTGGTCCCCACCCCTCAGGGTCGCGAAAGGAGTTGACGTAATGGCATTGAGTATTCTTCGATCCCGGACAGCCCTGGTCATGGCCGTGCTGGCGATCTGTGGGCTGGTCCTGGCGGGATGTTCGGGCAGCTCCGAAGAGCCCGCCCCTGAGCCGACTTCCGCTCCGACGTCCGCGCCGCCGGCCGCGTCAACGGCAGCGCCCACAGCAGCTCCGCAGCCGACTGCAGCGCCCACGGCTCCTACTACTGCTCCCGCGACTGCTCCTACAGTAGCTCCTACGTCCGCTCCAAACTTCGGGCCTTCTCCCACCCCCTATCCCACTCCGGCGCCGGTCGTTGCGGCCACTCCCGTCGTAGTCGAGATGCAGCCGAAGTCCGATCTGCCGACGGACCAGCAGATCGCCAAGCTCTCGGAGCTCGTACAGGGGTTCCTGACCGGTATGAACAATATCGAGAGGCCGCGGCTCAACCTGCCGCCGGACGTGCGGGACGACAGGCGCAGGGGCGGGATCGTGGTCAACATCGAGTTCAACGGTGACGAGTACGAGACCACGGCCCAGAAGAAGGCGGGCCTGGACCTGTTGATGCGGGAGATGTACCACGTCCTCTATGCGTCCGGCTATGACATCGCGGAGGCTACGATGTCCGCGGTGATGATGGGGACGGCCCACCGGAACGTCGGCGGGGCCTCGACTGCGCCGATTACGGTTTACAAGACCCGACTCAAGCGGGACGCTGCCGAGGAGATCGACTGGGACGACAAGGAGAACCTGGACTTCAACGAGATCTGGGACACGATCCTCTTCAGCCCGGAGTGGAGGAGGCTGCTCAGGGAAGAGACCGGGGGCTAGCCGCAGCAGAGTCCGCTGGTACGCCTCGGTCTCAAGTCGCGCGGAGGGGGTGGCCTGATGCTGAGTAACGCTCGCAATATTCGCGTCGCAACCGTAGTCATACTCGCCGTGGCGGCGATGTTAGCGCCGGTCGGCTGTACTGGCGATACCGAGGAACCGGGCCCGTCATCCGAGCAGGCCGCCGCCCCGGCTCCCACGTCGGCGCCAACGGCTGCTCCCACGGCCGCTCCCGCTACCTCTCCCACGAGAGCTCCTACGTCCGCTCCGAACTTTGGGCCTTCGCCCACCCCGTACCCAACGCCGGCGCCCGTGGCAACCAGGGCGCCCCTGGGTGGTGATGCAGCCGAAGTCCGACCTGCCCAAGGACCAGCAGATCGCCAAGCTGTCGGAGCTGGTGACGGGCCATCTGACCGGAATGAACAACATCCAGCGCCCACGCCTCAATATCCCGCCGGACGTGCGGGACGACAGGCGCAGGGGCGGGATCGTGGTGAACATCGAGATGAATGGAGACGAGTACGACACTACGGTCAAGAAGAAGGAGGAGCTCGACCGGCTGATGAGGGACACGTACCACGTGCTGTACGCGTCCGGCTACGAGCTGGTCGAGGCTACGATTTCCGCGGTGATGATGGGGATGTCACACAGACGCAAGTCGATCCAGGCGCCGGTCACCGTCTACAAGACCCGTCTCAAACGGGATGCGGCGGAGGGCATCGACTGGGACGACAAGGAGAACTTGGACTTCAACGAGATCTGGGACACGCTGCTCCTGAGTCCCACGTGGAAGACGGAGCTCAGGGAAGCCCGGGGAGGCGGGTAGACTGGGCGGCCAAAGAGAGCCTGGACTTCAACGAGATCTAGGATACACTGCTCCTGAACAGGAGATGGAGAGAGGCACTGGGCGAGCAGTCCGGGCTTCGATAGTCTGGAGGAGAGCGGCACATGAGATTGACGCAGCAGCAGCTGGGGTTTTTCGAGACGTTCGGCTTCCTGGCGTTTCCGGGGCTTCTGGCCGACGAGGTGGACGAGATCACCAGGCGCTTCGAGAGGGTCTGGGCCGATTACGGGGGCGGGCATCACGGGCAGGAGCACGACCGGGAGCAGAGATCGGCGCTGCTGCCGTTCATCGACAAGGACGAGTACCTCTCGGCGATGCTGGACTACCCGGGAATCGACGGCATAGCGGCGTCGATACTGGGGGACGACTACAACTACACGGCCAGCGACGGCAACTTCTACGTGGGGAACACGGGCTGGCACTCCGACGGGTACGGGCTCAGCAGGTACAAGTCCATCAAGATGGCGATGTACCTGGACAAGGTGGACCGCGACTCGGGCTGCCTGCGGGTGATACCCGGCAGCCACCACGTTGGCGACGTATTCGGGGACGCGCTGCAGAAGGGCGCGCCCAGGTCGAAGATCTCGAACCAGGAGGAGATGTGGGGCATCACGGGCATCGACGTGCCCGCGGTGCCGCTGGAGTCGGAGCCGGGCGACCTGGTGGTGTTCAACCACTCGCTGAAGCACGCGTCTTTCGGAGGCGGCGACCGGCGGCGCATGTTCACGCTGAACTTCCAGGAGCGGTACGCCGACGAGCACATCGACGAGCTGAGGGAGGAGATGGCGGGCATCGCGAGGTTCTGGGCCGAGAGCGCGTACGGCCCGATAATGGTCGAGACGGCGGGGCCGGCGCGCATGGTGCACTTGGAGCAGCGCATGGCGAACGAGGACCACCTGCCGGCGCTGGCCCGCAAGGCCAGGGAGGAGATGGAGGAGCCGTCGAGGAGCTAGGGGGAGGGAGAGTTGTTAGTGGATAGTGGTTAGTTTTTAGTGGGGGAGCAACTAAGAACTAACAACTAGAAACTGACAACTCCTCTTCGTGCTTACCTCCAGGCCGCCTAGCCCGATGGGGACGTTCTTGGTCTCGGCAACGTTTCACGCGCGTCGCCACGAGAGTACACAGTGACTGAACCCACGCCTCCCATCGCCGGGGAGCGGCCTCATAGCTTCACGCGTCACGGGGTGACCATCGAGGACCCGTGGCACTGGCTGCGGGATGCCGCTTACCCGGCGGTGGAAGACCCGGACGTGCTGGCGTACCTGGCGGCGGAGAACGAGTACTTCGAGGCCAGGATGTCGCCGCACAGGGAGCTGACCGACACGATCTTCGAGGAGATCAAGGCGCGCCAGCAGCCGGACCTGTCCAGCGTGCCGTGGAAGTGCGACGGCTGGTACTACCAGTGGCGCTACGAGGAGGAGGGCCAGTACCGGGTCTGGCAGCGCTGGCCCGTCGACGGGCAGGATGCCAGGGAAGGGCCCACGGCGGACGCGCAGACGATACTGGACGAGCCGGCGCTGGCTAAGGACGTGGAGTACTTCGTCCTAGGCTCGTTGTCGGTGAGCAACGACGGTGGTCTGCTGGCGTACAGCACCGATACGAACGGCTCCGAGCGGTTCAGGATGGTGGTCAAGGACCTGGGGACGGGGGAGCTTCTGGCGGAGGAGATCGAGGACACCATCGGGGGCGCCGCGTGGGCGGCGGACGACGCGTCGTTCTTCTACACGGTGGTAGACGAGAACTGGCGCCCGCGTGAGGTACGGCGTCACGTGCTCGGCGAGCCCGTCGAGCAGGACGCCGTCGTCTACGTCGAGGACGACCCCGGGTTCTTCGTGAGGGTATCGGCCGCCGCTTCCAGGGAGTACATCATCGTCAGCGCCGGCGACATCGTCACGTCCGAGGTGCGGCTGATCCCGGCATCGGATCCCGGCGCCGAGCCGCTGCTGGTCGCGCCGCGCCGGGCGGGGCACGAGTACGAGGTGGATCACCAGGGCGACCGGTTCGTGATTCGCACCAACGACAGGCACAAGAACAGCCGGCTGGCGACCGCGCCCGCGGACGACCCGACGGAGAAGGCCTGGGCGCCGCTGGTGGAGCCGTCGGACGCGCACCACATCCGGGGATTCGACGCGTTCCGGGACTTCATAGCCGTGGAGGAGCGCATAGAGGGCCTGGACCAGGTGCACCTGATCGACCGGGCGGGCGAATCGACGTACGTGGAGTTCCCTGAGCCGGTGTATACGGCCTACCTCGTCGGCAACCCGGAGTTCGAGACGGACGAGGTGCGCCTGGAGTACACGTCGCTGGTGACGCCCAGCACGGTGTTCGACTACCACGTGGACACGGGCGAGCTTGAAGTGCGGAAGGTCCAGGAGATACCGAGCGGGTACGACTCCTCCCGGTACGTGACGGAGCGGGTGATGACCACGGCGCGGGACGGCGTGCAGGTGCCCGCGTCCATCGTGCGCCGCAGGGACACGCCCGTGGACGGCACCGCGCCGCTCTACGTCTACGCCTATGGGTCGTACGGGTACGCCGTTCCGCCGTCGTTCTCGGCCTCGCGGCTGTCGCTGCTGGACCGCGGCTTCATCTACGCCATCGCCCACGTCCGCGGCGGCGACGACCTGGGTTACCACTGGTACGAGGCGGGCAAGCTGGACAGGCGCAAGAACACGTTCAACGACTTCGTGGACGTTGCCCGCTGCCTGGTCGAGCAGGGGTACGGCAGCGCGGGGCGCGTGGCCATCTCAGGGGGCAGCGCCGGGGGACAGGTCATGGGCGCGGTAGTGAACCAGGCGCCGGAGCTATGGGGCGCGGTGGCGGCGCACGTCCCATTCGTGGACGTGCTGAATACGATACTGGACGACACGTTGCCACTCACGCCCATCGAGTGGCCTGAGTGGGGCAACCCCATTGAGGACGAGGCCGCGTTCGAGTATATCCGCTCCTACTCGCCATACGACCGGCTGGAGCCGCGCGGCTATCCGCCCATGCTCGTGACCGCGGGGCTGAACGATCCCAGGGTGACGTACTGGGAGCCCGCCAAGTACGTGGCGAAGCTGCGGAAGCTGAAGACGGACGACAACGTGGTGCTGCTCAAGACGAACATGGGCGCGGGCCACGGCGGCAAGTCGGGGAGGTACGACAGCCTGTACGAGACGGCGGAGGAGTACACGTTCTTCCTGGTGAACATCGCGGAGAAGAAGTAGACCAACAAGGAGAGGACATGACTGACAAGATACATCGGGTTGCCATCATCGGGTGCGGGAGGATGGGGCAGCATTACGCCGAGGCGTATTCGACGTACCCCGACACCGAGGTCGTCGCGATAGCCGAGCACAACCCTGAGCGCCGCGCGGCGGTCGGGGAGCGCTTCGGGGTGAAGGCGCTCTACCCGGACTACGAGTCGCTGCTGAGGGACGACGTGCCGGACCTGGCCGCGATTATCACGCCGACCAAGTTCTACAAGGACGCGGTCGTCGCCTGCGCCGAGGCTGGCGTGAAGGGCGTCTCGACCGACAAGCCCATCGCGGCGGTCCTGGCCGACGCGGACCGCATGGTGGAGGCGTGCGAGTCGCGCGGGGTGGTCTACGCCGGGGGCAATCTGCAGCGGGCCATGAGCGAGGTGCAGGAGGCCGCGGCGATGATCAGGCGCGGCGACTTCGGCGAGATCATCGGGGCGGCCGTCCACCGCTGGGCGCTGGAGATTTCGGGAGGCGGCTGCCAGCAGATATCCGTGCTGCGCCTCCTGGCCGGTGCGGAGGTCACGGAAGTGGTCGCGTGGGGCGCGCCGCAGGATGCCCTCGACGGCGACACGGACCACGGCCTGGCGATCAATGGCCTCTTCAGGATGGGCAGCGGGATCGAGTGCCCCGTCTTCGGCACGGAGACGCCCTACCGCGGCGTGGACGTGTGGAGCGCGGACTCGCTGGTGCGGTGGGACTGGGCCCCGCCGGAGATATACCGGGGCTTCGACGGCGAGGGCAACCGCGTGCGGGTCGATCACAAGTATGCGCCGTACCAGTGGAGCGAGTTCAGGTACCTCACGACGTCCATCCGCTCGTTCATCTCGGCTGTGGAGACGGGGAGCGAGATGGCGATATCCGGCCACGACCTGCGCCAGGCGCTGGAGGTTGCGATCGCGGCGAAGTACTCGGCGAAGTGGGGCAACGTGCCGGTCTCGCTGCCGCTGGAGGACAGGTCGCTGGCGCTGTACCCGCGCCCCTACCGCTGGGTCGGCGGCGACGAGTCGGGCCGCCCGCAGCCGGCGCGGGAGGCCAGGACCGGGGTGATCGAGTCCTGAGCCTCACATCCGTCATTCCCGCGACGACGGGAATGACGGATTGTAGCACTGCCCTTCGACAAGCTCAGGGCGAACGGGGTGTCTTGGGGCTCAGGACAGCCCCCCCCCCCGTTGAGGGGAGGGGGGCGCGGGTTAGCTGCTGCCGTTGGAGCCTATGGCCTTGCGGATGGCCGGCGGGTTCATGGGTAGATCGGTCATGCGGACGCCGGTGGCGGCGTAGACGGCGTTGGCCACGGCGGCGAGGGGCGGGACTATGGAGACCTCGCCGACGCCGCGGACGCCGTACGGGTGGTTCGGGTTGGCCACCTCGACGATCACGGTGTCGATCATCGGCAGGTCGAGGGAGGTCGGCATCCTGTAGTCGAGGAAGCTGGTGTTGCTCATGCTGCCGTCGTCGGCCATGACGTACTCCTCGTTGAGGGCCCAGCCGATGCCCTGGACGACGCCGCCCTGGATCTGGCCCTCGACGTAGCTGGGGTGGATGGCCTTCCCTGCGTCCTGGGTGGCCGTGTAGCGGAGAATCTCCACCTTGCCGGTCTCGGCATCGACCTCCACGTCGACGACGTGGGTGGCGAAGGCGCTGCCCGCGCCCTGGGGGTCCATGTTGGCGCTGCCGACTACGGGGCCGCCCGTGGACGGAAGCTCGGCGGCCAGATCCCCGAAGCCGATGCTGAGCTCGGGGTCCGACTTGTGCTGGAACACGCCGTCCTTCAGCTCGATCTCCTCTGCGGGCTGATCCCAGAGCAGGGCGGCGCGGTCGATCATCTGCCGCTTTATGTCCTGGGCCGCCTCGTAGCTTGCCCAGCCGGTCTTGAAGGCCGCGCCGGAGCCGCCCGTCATCGACGTGTAGCCGATCTCCTCGGTGTCGCCGACGTGGGGGTTCACGTCCTCGACCGGGATGCCGAGCACCTCGGCGAGCTGCTGCGCGGCGGCGGGTCGGGTGCCGCCGATGTCCACGGAGCCGATGGTGAGGCTGACGGTGCCGTCGTAGTTCACGTTCGCGGTGGCGCAGGCCGGGCCCGAGCCGTTGACCCAGAAGCCGGACGCGACGCCGCGGCCCCGGTTGGGGCCCTCAATGGGCGTCGAGTAGTGGTCGTGGTTGAGGGCCGCCTCGGCCGTCTCGATAGCGCCGATGACGGGGTTCACGAGGCCGTTGGCCCTGCGCGTTCCCTCCTTCGCGCCGTTCACGATGCGGAGCTCCAGGGGGTCGACCGACAGCTTCTCGGCGATCTCGTCGATCAGGGTCTCGGCGGCGAAGGAGCCTATGGGGGCTCCGGGGGCGCGGTATGCCGTGGACTTGGGCTTGTTGTCGACCACGTCGTAGGCGTCGATGAGCACGTTATCGATGTCGTAGGGAGAGAACATGCACTGGGCGGCCGCCCCGACGGGCGAGCCGGGGTAGCCCCCGGCCTCGAATCGCAGGTCGGCCTGGGCGGCGGTGATCTTGCCGTCGCTGGTTGCGCCCATCTTCACCTTCATGTATGAGCCGGCGGTGGGGCCGCTGGCCTCCAGGACGTCGGCGCGGCTCATGGTGACCTTCACCGGGTGCCCGGTCTTGCGGGAGAGCAGGGCGGCGACGGGCTCCAGGTGAATGGTGGTCTTGCCGCCGAATCCGCCTCCGATCTCCATGGGCACGACCTTGACGGTGGAGGAGGAGATCCCAAGAACCTTGGCCGTGTTCTCGCCGATCTGGAAGTGTCCCTGGGAGCTGCACCACACGGTCAGCTTGCCCTCCGGGGTCCACCAGGCGGTGGCGCTGTGGGGCTCGATGTAGCCCTGGTGCACGGTCTGGGTGCGGAACTCGCGCTCGACGACGATGTCGGCCTCGGGGAAGGCCGCGTCCACGTCGCCCAGCTTGAGCTGGGAGTGGTCCGAGACGTTGCCGGCGTACTCGGGGTGGAGCTGTGGCGCGCCCTCGGCCATGGCCTCCTCGGCACTGGTGACGGCGGGTAGCGCGTCGAACTCGACGTCTATGAGCGCGAGGGCCGCCTCGGCCGCGTGGGGGTTGGCGGCGGCAACGGCGGCTATGGCGTGGCCCTTGTACACGACCTTGTCTGAAGCGAGGACCTTGTTGCTGAGATGGCGGTCGCCGATGTCCCAGTCGCCCGGGTCGGCCAGGTCCTTCGAGGTGACCACAGCACGGACGTCGGGATGGGCCTCGGCCCTGCTGGTGTCGATGGACTTGATGACCGCGTGGGCGTGGGGGCTCCGCAGGACCATTCCGTGCAGGAGCCCGGGCAGGATTATGTCGGCGCTGTACTGGGCCTTGCCGGTGACCTTGTCGTAGCCGTCGTGCCGGACCGGCCGCTTCCCGACGGTCTTGTACTCGGTGTTGGAGAGGACTATGTTCGACGTCATTTGCGGGGGTGGACCTCCCTGGTAATCGTATTCATGCCTGGATTGTAACACAGCGGCCCGGCGCCCATGGACTGGATTCCGGCTTCCGCCGGAATGACGGAATGGGCGGCGCGCGTCTACTCCGCGATGCTGTCCTCGTACTCGGTGGACAGTATGCCCATCACGACGGAGTCGAACCTGGAGCCCTCGTGGGGGCGGCTCTTGCGCAGGGTTCCCTCGTGGACGAACCCCAGGTGCCTGAACATGCTGAGGGCGGCCTCGTTGTACTCAGGCACGTCGACCCAGAGCCGGTACAGCCCCCACACGCCGAACGCCAGGCTCATCGTCGCCCGCGTGGCCGCGGTCCCGTAGCCGTGATGCCAGTTCTCCTTCTCGCCGATGAGAATGGAGAGCTGGCCGTCCCCAAGGGCCTCCTCGACCGCGACGTGCACCTCGCCGATGTGGGCGTCCCCGGCGTAGACCGACAGCATACGGTGCTCCGGGTCCTCGAAGATGCGCTCCCACTCCTCGTCCGCGACGCTCTCCATCTCCTCCGGGTGGTATCCGAGGTGGGCGGGATCGCCGTATGAGTAGCGCCCGAACCAGCTCTCGGCCACGTCCTCGTCCTGGAGCCAATCCCTGATCCGCGCCACGTCTTCCCTGGTAACCGGCAGCAGTTTTATGTCCAAGTGGGCCATGCTTCCTGACCTCCGCGCCTTCATGCTTCGGGCCATACCCTGACGGAGCCGTACCGGCCGTCGAACCCGGGCTCGATCGACACCTCGCCCCGTCTCACCCTGGCGACCCCGCCGGCGACCCTCTCGCCCGCGGCCCGGTCGATGTCTTCCAAGGGCGCGCCAATCAGTATATCCATCTCGCTGCCTATGGCGCCAATCAGCGCGGAGTATGTGCGGCTCACGGTCTTGGTGTTCGGCCCAACGCCGAGAGCCTCGGCGACGATCTGCCTTAGGGATACGAGCATCCTGAAGGGCGGGCGCCCGGACTCGCCGTGGACGAGGCCGTCCGGACCCATGCACGTTGCGACTTCACGGGCGGCCAGCTCCTCGACCCTGTGCAGGACGCCCAGCGTGACCTTGCGTCCACAGACGGGGCACTGTGGCCCCCGCGTCGCCACGTCCTGGGGCGACATGCTCACGCCGCACTTGCGGTGACCGGAGTGGTGGTACTTGCCCTCCTCCGGGAAGAACTCGACGGTGTAGTCGATGGCCTGCTCCTTCATGGCAGCGACGAGGCCGTCGTAGCTGGGCTCGCCCGACATGACTGTAAGCTCGCGGCCGAGGTTTTCGGGAGAGTGGGCGTCTGAAAAGGACATGATGGACACGCCGTCCAGGGAGGGCACGCGCCAGTTCATGGCGGGCTCGCTGGACAGCCCGGTCTCGATGGCGTGCACGTGGCCCGCCAGGTCCTCGAAGCACTCGTCGAGGGAGTCGTAGCCCGACTTGGAGCCGTAGAGGCCGAAGTGGGGCGTCCACAGGTGGGCTGGGATGATGAAGCAGCGGTCGTCGATGCCGAGCAGCGTCTCCAGCAGCTCCTTCGGCGCCATGTGCAGGGTGGGGCGGCCGTCCCATTCCAGCTTGCCCTTAGCGGACAGGGCGGACGTGACCCGCCCGGCCGCGTCCATGGTTGGCACGAATACGAGGACGTGCACCCGCCTCCGCCGCCCGGCGTGGAGCGCGCTGCAGTTGACCTCGGTGCCCAGGATGAACCGCACGCCGCCGTGCTCGAACAGGCCGTCGCCCAGGTCGCGCAGCTTTGCCCTCGTCTCGGCGGCCCAAACGGGCTGGGTGAAGTCGCCGCTGGCGAGCAGGTCGATGCCCTTGATCCGCGCCCACTTCGCCAGGTTCTCGAAGGTCAGGCGCCTGCTGGTGCCGTGGGCGTAGGGCGAGTGGGTGTGCAGGTCTACGGCGTAGGACACGGAGGCGTACCGGCTGGGTGTTTCGTCCTACTGGGTACAGCCCCTGCCGGGAATGTCCCAGACCTGCTCGACGATGCCGTCCCGGACGGCTATGTACTGGTCCCAGCGGTTGACGAGCATGTCCTGGTAGGACGGGATGATCTTGATCTTGTCGCCGACCTGGAGGGTGGTGTCGTCGCCGGTGCTGAGGAGCAGGTGGTCGTCCTGGACCTCCTCGACCGTCACTCCGGGCATGTCCTCGACGTGGTCGGCCCCGCGGACGGAGAGGGCGAGCATTCCAGCGTCGGCGACCGCGACTCCCGGCCTCGGCGTGCTGATGACGGTGCTGAGGACCTTGTTGGCGATGAGGTAGTCCTCCATGTAGTGGTACATGGTGCCGCCGAGGGCGTAGGTGCCGCCCTCGACCTCGGTGACCCCGGGCATCTCCTTGGCGACGTCGATGGTGAAGGTCTCGCCGCTCGACACCTCCGGCACGTCGATGCCCTCGGCCTGGATGGCGTTGCCCACGTCGAGGCAGCGCTGGATGGTCTCCTTCCCGACGGCGAAGCGGTCCTCCTGGGTGGTGAACTCGGGGAGGCTCTGGTGGCTCATCACGCCCCTGAACTCGACACCGGGCAGGCTGGTTGCCAGCTTGGCGATCGCCACGCCCTGCTCGGCGCTCCTGACGCCGCCGCGGCCCATCTGGGTATCGACCTCAATCAGGACGCCGATCGTTACCCCGTAGGCGTCCGCGACGTCGGAGATGGTCTGCACGTTGTCGAGGTTGTCGACGCAGACCTTGATGGTGCCCCGCTTGGCGAGGGCGCACATCCTGGCGATCTTGTCCTTGTGGGTGACCTGGTTCGGGATGAGCACGTCGGTGACGCCGCCCTCGAACATGACCTCGGCCTCGGAGAGCTTGGCCGTGCATACGCCGCCGACGGTGCCGCCCGCGTCGATCTGCATCTTGGCCAGCAGGGGGCTCTTGGTGTTCTTGGTGTGCTGGCGCATCTTGACCTCGCTGTCGCGGTAGGTCTCTGCCACCTGCCGGAAGTTGTGCTCGACGGCGTCCAGGTCGACGAGCAGACACGGCGTGTCGAGGTCCTCTATCGGGGTACCGGGTACCGGTCGGTATGTGTCCATGCGACTCCCTTCGCAATTCGTGAAAGCGAAACGGAGAATAGCATACCGCCGCGCCCAAATCCATCACCGGCCCGCCGCGATGCTGTAGAATTGACGCAGGACTGCAAGGGAGCGGAGCTCGGCCCGATGGCGCGCCTGTCTTACATAGCGCAGATACTCTTCACCGCGGCGACGGTTGCGGCTTTCGTGTACGCGATGCGGACGAGGCAGCCGAGCGGCCGCATCCTCGAGGTGCCCTACGAGTTTCGCGTCCCGACGTCGGAGAGGGTGCGCGAGCGGCTGTGGAACCCGGGCGACCCCAGGGTATTCACGCCGCCGGTGCTGGGGATCGGCTGGTCGATAAACCTGTACCAGGCGGCCGCCAGGGCCCACGCGTTCCTGGAGAGTGTGCTGGAGCGCCCCAAGGAGTCGTAGGCCCCACCCTGCCCGGTGGTGTAGTGGTAGCACGAGGGACTTTGGATCCTAAGACCCAGGTTCGATTCCTGGCCGGGCAGCCAGCGTTCCCAAGAATCGCTCTCCTGTGACAGGAGCCGAATCACCCCCATCCCCTTTTCGCTGATTGACAACATGGCTTGGCCCTGTCTATACTAATCATTTAGATTAGCTTGGACTAAGCACGGGAGAGTTGATTGGCTAACTGGGGAGTCACCATACGAAACAAAGCTTGGATCGCGTCCCTGTTCTCGATGCTGGCATTGGTCTTAGCGATGGCCGCGTGTTCAGATTCGCCGGCGCCTACACCTGTACCCACCCAGGCGCCAACCGCTACGCCCGCACCGACGTCCACCCCCATACCGACGCCTGTACCCACCGTGGAACCGACGGCGACCCCAGAGCCCAGGGGAGGCGCCTATCCGCTGGAAGTGGTGGACATGGTGGGGAGGCCCGTGGAGATTCCGGCCAAGCCGACGCGGATCGTGAGCATCAGTCCAACGGCGACGGAGATGCTGTACGTCGCAGGCGGAACGGCAATTGCCCGCGACTCCAGCTCCACCTTCCCCGCCGAGGTCATGGAGCTTCCGGAGCTTGGCGGGGCCTATTCGCCCAGCTTCGAGGCGATTGCCGCCCAGGGAGCCGACCTGATCCTGATCGAAGCCCTAACCCAGAGCCGCTTCCTGGAGCCGCTGTCGCAGCTGGGCGCGCCCGTCGTGGCCGTTCGCGCAACTTCCATCGACGACGTGACCATGGGCATCAGGCTCATTGGACAGATCATCGGGAGCGACGAGGTGGCCGAACAGGCTGCACAGGATATTTCGGCGAGGGTTTCGTCGTCCGTCAAAGGTCTGAGCAGCGGCAAGAGCGTGTTGATCCTGATCTCGGACGCCGACAGGAACCTGTATGCTGCCAAGCCGCAGTCGTATCCCGGTGCCATAGCATCCATGGTGCAGCTGTCGAATCCGGCCGGCGACCTGCCCGACAGCGGGACCTTCCCGGGTTTCGCCGGCATCTCGGCGGAGCAGGTGCTCACGATGGACCCGGACTACGTGTTCACGATTACACCCGCGCCGGAACCGGCCCCGCGGCTCTCCGCAATGCTGCCCCGCATACCCGGGTTCTCCGGTCTGCGGGCCGTCGCAAGCGGCCAGATGCATGAGATCGACCACGTAGTCTTCCTGCGCAACCCGGGGCCGCGCATAGCCGAGGCGGTGGAGGCCATGGCCGAATTGGTAGGAGGCTCCCCATAGCTCGGGCTCCCACCCTGGTGCTGGCAGGTCTCGCCGTAGCCCTGCTGGCGGGCTGCATCGTAGGGGTCGCCTTCGGCACTGCCAACCTGGAGGCCTCGGCTCTTGTCAGCGCACTCTTCACAGACGGCGGGGATCCCAGGGCCGAAGTGATCGTGCGCTCTCTCCGCGTGCCCAGGGTCGTAGCGGCCATGGTGGCAGGTGCGTGTCTTGGGGCCTCGGGGGCGCTACTCCAAAGCGCCACCCGCAACCCCCTTGGAGATCCCCAGCTATTCGGGCTGGGCGGCGGGGCAGCCATCGTGCAGGCCCTGGCCCTGGCCGGAGTCCTTGCAACGGGGCCCTGGGGGCTAACCTCCCTTTCGGTGGTGGCCGCCCTGATCGGCGCCCTGCTCATCTCCCTGCTGGCTTCACGGGAGAGCCTTACCCCGGCCCGGCTCGCCATGGTCGGTGTGTCCATCGGGGCCCTGACCCTCGCAGTGGCCGCCGCCATACTGACACACGCGCGAGTCTTCAGCCTGCAGGCCCTGGCCCTGTTCAGCGGGAGCCTTGCCAACCGGAGCTGGGCCGACGTCATGCCGGTCCTTCCATACCTCGCGCTCGGAGTCGCATTGGCCGTCCTGGCGGCGGGTCGGCTGAACGTCCTGGTGCTGGGCGACCGGCTTGCCGGGCAGCTGGGGGCCAGCCCCAAGAGCACCCGGTTCGCCGCCATGGCCTCCGCCGGCGTGCTGGCCGGCGCCGGGGTTTCGCTGGCCGGCGTGGTCGGTTTCGTGGGCCTGCTCACTCCCCACGTCGTGAGGCTGATGGTGGGCAACGACGCGCGGACCGTCATGGCCGTCTCCATCCCGGCCGGGGCCGCGGTAGTGCTATATTCGGACCAGATTTCGAGGCTGGCTTTCATGCCGGCAGAGATACCGGTTGGCCTGGTGACCACGGTACTGGGAGCGCCGCTAATGATATGGGTGGTGAGAAGGCTGCAATGAGCCGACGAAGGGCAACGTAGGATGGGGAGAAGCCTGGAAGTGGACGGCGTGTCCTTCTCCTACGGGGAGAAGGTCGTCCTGAAGGAGGTATCAGCCTCCGTAGCCGTGGGGGAATTCGTATGCCTGCTGGGGCCTAACGGCGCGGGCAAGACGACCCTGGCACAGCTAATCGCGGGCGAGCTTTCGCCGACAGAGGGCCGGGTCTATCTGGACACGGGAGATACGTCCGGCGAGATCGCCGAGACGAAGAGGCACGTCGCATACCTGCCGCAGGATCTCCAGGATCCCCCCTTCGTGACGGTCAGGGAGCTGGTCTCTCTGGGGCGGTTCAGCCCGAAAGGCAGCCTTGGATGGAGGGTTGGCGCGAAAGACAGGGAGGCCGTCCGGGAGTGCATTGCCAGATGCCTCGCGGAGTCGTTTGCCGACCGGCCATTTGCCCAGCTCTCGGGGGGCGAGAAGCAGCGGGTATGGCTCGCCTTTTGCCTGGCCCAGCAACGGGACTTCCTTCTCCTGGACGAGTCCCTGCACAAGATAGACTACTCGACGAGGGACCTGTTCTTCAGGATGCTCTCCAACCTGGCCGAGGACGGCAAGGGCGTGGTTCTCATAACCCACGATCTGCAGATGGCCGTGCGGCATGGCCGAAGGGCGCTGCTGCTGTCGGGCGGAGAGCTGGCCTACGATGGACCGCCGGACCAAGCGATCTACTCGCTCATGGAGGGATAGCAGCCCTATGCGCCATGCTGCCGCGTGGCTGGACCGCGTCCTCCTGATCGGCTCCCACCCGGCAAGCGCGGCGTCGTGCGCCGCTTTCCGGATCATGTTCGGCCTGCTGGGAATCGCGGCCGTGTGCCGGTTTGCCGCCAAGGGCTGGATAGACGAGCTCTATGTACAACCCGCTCATCACTTCACCTACTCGGGGTTCTGGTGGGTGCAGCCGTGGCCGGGCTGGGGCATGTACGCGCACTTCGCCCTGCTCGGCCTGGCCAGCCTGGGGGTCGCGCTGGGGTACCGATACCGCCTGTCCATCGTTGCGTTCTTCCTCCTGTTCACGTACGTGGAGCTGATCGACAAGACCACCTACCTGAACCACTACTACTGGGTCAGCCTGACCAGCCTCTTGGTGATCTTCCTCCCCCTGCACCGTACGGCGTCGCTGGATGCCCGGAGGAATCCCTCGCTGCGAAGCGAGACCGTGGTCGGCTGGGTGATCTGGGTTCTGAGGGCACAGGTGGGAGCCGTCTACCTGTTCGGCGGGATAGCGAAGCTGAACCCCGACTGGCTTCTACATGCCCAGCCGATGCGAATCTGGCTCTACAACAACGGCGACCTGCTCCTCGTCGGGCCGCTGCTCAGGGAGGCATGGGTTGCGTACGCCATGAGCTGGGCCGGGGCCGCCTTCGATCTGACCATAGTGGGCTGGCTGCTGTGGCGGCGCAGCAGGCCGGTGGCGTACTTGGTGCTCGTGGTGTTCCACGTGATGACATGGCTCCTGTTTCCGATAGGCATGTTCCCGTGGCTCATGATCTTCGGGGCGATCGTGTTCTTCCCGTCCGACTGGCCTCATCGAATGATCTCGAAGCTGGGGCGGCGTCCGGCTGCGGTTACGGCAGAGGCGCCATCGCACTCATTCGAACCCTCGTGGGCTTCCCGGGCCCTGGCGGTCGGTCTGCTGCTATTCGCCCTCGTGCAGGTGGCAATGCCCCTGCGCCACTGGGCATATCCCGGCAACGTGCGGTGGAACGAGGACGGCTACAGGTTCTCGTGGCGGATAATGCTGACGGAGAAGACCGGGCTCGTTCGATTCCGGGTGACGGATATGGAGACCGGCGAGCAGTGGCTGGAGTACCCGGAGAAGTACCTGACCCCGCTCCAGTACGAGCGGATGGCTTACCAGCCGGACATGATCCTCGCGACCGCCCACATCATCGCGCAGGACGCTAACAGGCGGGGGCGCAGCGTACAGGTGCGAGCCGACGCGTTCGTCACCATGAACGGGCGGCAGGCGGCCCGCTTCGTAGACCCGGACGTGGACTTGGCGAGCATCGAGCCGGGCATGCATCCGAAGAGCTGGGTCCTGCCCGCCGACGTGGGCTCGTGAGCTAGCGCAGACTGTCTCCGTCGGTGTCGCTGAAGCCTACCGAGACGCCCAGGAGGCTGACGACTTCGGTGCTTAGGGTGCGCTGAAGATCCGAGAGGCGGTCGTACACCGGGCGCACCCGCTCCGGCTGCTCGACAATGGCCGTGCGCAGGGGCATCCCCACGGAGTCGATCGCGGCCAGGGCACTCTCGAAGTCCCCGCGCATCCGCTCGTCCGTCTCCGTCGACAGCTCCTTCACGAGATCGGAGATTCCAAGTCCTTCGGTCCCTTCGTGGCCGATGTACACGTCGCGCATGCCTAGGACTTCGTTGCGAAGGTCGCTCAAAGCATTGAGGCCGTTGCCCCCGGGAATCGCCGCAAGGTCTGGGTCTTCTTCGCGCAGCCCCAGGGCGGAGGCCAACCTCATGTCTACGATGGTCCGAATCAGGAATACCTGGGTTCTCACCACCTCGGCAACGCCCTGCCCTGCGAGCAGGGAGACGGCCGAGCGTCCGGTGAGGTAGTCCCCGTAGGCCGGAGCGCTCCCCCCACCCTGGGTCCAGGCCGCGACCAGGGCGTTCGACTCCGACTCGACCACGCGTCCGAGGGCGGCCAGGTATTCGCAACGCGCGGAGGACGGGTCTGACAGGAACTCGATTGCGTCGGGGGCGAACAGCAGGTACTCGATCGCGCCGAGGCCCCGCTGGGTGGAGGCCAGCGTGTGGCGCACGTTGTCGTCGGTCGTGGCCGGAGCGTTCTCCAGCATGGCCTCGATGCGCTCGGGCCGAACTTCGGGCCAGTCCATCACGCTCTTGGAGCGACGCTCCATGACGGGACCGAACCAGGTGGCCTCGGAGCGCATCCATGGCGACCGGACGTCCCTCCACGCCTGACGGGCCTCACCCAAAGTTGCGTCCGAGGGGCCGGCGCACAGGCCATCCAGCGCCTGTCGAAGGTCACCCGCCTCCTGGGCTACGGCTTCGTAGCCGGGGACTATTATCGAGTCGGTGAGGCTTACCAGAACGGCGTCGTCACCCGTCCCGCCTGTGCCGCAGGCAATTGCCAGCATCAGGAGCGCAGATATTGACATACCGAAGAATCGCAGCATATTGACCTCTAGAGCGACCTCAAGAACTCGATCAGCGCCTTCCGGTCTTCGAGCGACATGTCCATGAACACGTCGCGCGATCCCTGGGCCTCGCCTCCGTGCCAGATGATCGCCTCCTGGAGATTCCTGGCTCTTCCGTCATGCAGGAACATCGTGTGGCCGTTTACGGTCTCCACCAATCCTATACCCCACAGGGGGGCGGTGCGCCACTCTCGTCCGGTTGCCTGGCCGTCGGGCCGGTTGTCGGCGAGGCCCTCGCCCATGTCGTGGAGCAGGAGGTCAGTGTACGGGAATATTACCTGGCCTCTGAGCGGTCGCACCGGGTATGACTCTGCGGTCTCGTGGCGCGGCGTGTGGCAGGCGGCGCAGCCGGCTTCCACGAAGAGGCGCGCGCCCCGTTGCACTGTGGGGCTATCCGGGTTCCGCATGGCCGGCACCGCGATGGTCTGCACGTAGAACGTGACCTTTGCCAGCCGCTCGTCGGGGACCTCGGGCACGCCACCATTCGGGGCCTCCTGGCAGGCGACCTGGGCAGCCGGGCAGTTCTCCGTGGGGAAGTACTTGGAAGTGATGCCTATGTCCCCGTGGAATGCCCCAGCCGCCTGTCCCTCCACGGTCGCCTGGCTGGCCTTCCAGCCAAAGCGGCCGAGGACGCGGGCTTGGAGCGCATCGTCCCAGACCATGTTGGGACGCCCCGAAATGCCGTCGCCGTCGAGGTCATCGGGGTCCGACAGTGCAAGGATGCGCTCTTCGGGGATCGCCTCCAGCAGTCCCATTCCGATGGTCGCGGGGCCAACCCTGGGCGACACCATCACGTCTGCATGGAGCGCGCCGAACGCGGTATCGAGTATCGAATAGGTGGGGCTGCGGAGGGAATAGGGCGTTTCATCGGGGAATTTGCCGGTGATTATCTCGTAGCGGATGCTTATCCGCCCCTCAGGGGAAACCCCGTTGATGGCGCGGTCCTGAAGCTGCCCGCCATAGTTCGGCTCGTCCACGGGGCCGTCGGGACCTGGGATACTCAGCCTGAGCAGCAGACCTCGCTCGGGGTCCTCGTCGTGGTCCGGGGGCTTTGCCCTGCCGTCGTGGCTGTGGCAGGAGGAGCATGACTGGGCATTGAAGGTCGGCCCAAGGCCGTCCCGCGCCTCGGTGGACGCGGGAGCGGTCACCCAGTTCTGGTTGAAGAAGCTGTCTCCAACCTCGAAGGTCCTGCGCTCCTCGTTGGTGAGGTTGCGGGCGGATAGCTCGAACGCATTGCTGCCCTTGCTGAATGCGGTCGTCTCTCCGCCGAGCATCTCGTCGAATACCTCGTCCAAGTCGATGTCGTCCTGCCCGCCGCAGGCGCTTGCGGCGAGCAGGACGACGAGGCCGCCCAGCGTGAAGGCCGCCGTAATGGCCAGCCTTGCCCGGCGCATCAGCTAACGCTGATTGTGATCCCGATCTCCTCAGCCGCCCGTACGATCGTGTCCGTCTGGTTCTCCAGCGAGACGATGGCATTGCGCACCGCGGCCCTGCCCGCCGCCTGGTCGGACACGCCCTCGAGCAGGTGCTGGTCGAAGGGCTCCGGGATCACGGTAGTCAGGTGGACGCTCTTGCGGATCTCCGACTCGAGCTGGTCGGCCAACTCCTCGTCCTTGGCCGCGATCAGGTCCTTGATGCCCGGCCCGGACACTCCGCCAAAGTCACCCATGAAGACCATCTGGATGCCCAGCGCATTGCCGACTATGTCCGCCACGGTGTTGTCGGAAAAGCAGGAGTGCTCGTCCTCCTGGGACCGCTCCTCAAATGCGACAGTCATCCGCTCACCCGCAAGCTCGCCGCGGCTCAGCTCGCCGATACCGGTGATTATGTTCTGAATGGCTTCGTCTGAGTCCTTGGAGACGAACTGTGAGCGGTAGTTGCCGCTGCGTCCAGGGGCCCAGGCGTCCACCATGTCCTGCAGGTGGGACACCAGCACGTCGGACGCCACCGCGAGGTAGGTCGCCCTGCGGTCTGCGTTGGCGTTGGTCGTGTAGTCCTCGATTGGACGGGCGCCGGGACCACTCCTGCTCAGGTCCTGCCCCCACAGCAGGAACTCTATGGCGTGCCACCCGGTGGAGACGTTCTCTTCGCCGCCCTCCTCGTTTAGAGACACGATAAGGTCGGCGTCGATGACAGGGAACTCGTCGGGGTTGTTGATTATCCCAGCCGTGAGGTCCCCCTCCACGTAGTCGATGTAGGCCTCGTCGAGAGGCCAGGCGTTGATCAGCCCCTCCGGGCCGTCGTCCGGGTGGTCTATGGGACCGTCATAGAACCGGAAGGCCTCGGTCGGCCCGTAGTCGTCCCTGGCAACCAGCCAGAGCCGCTTGGCCGCTTCCAGGCGGGAATGCGTCGGATCGGCTATGAACCCGTCGATCGCCCCGTCCAGCAACTTGGCCGACGCCAGGCTCTTGGAGTAGAGGTGGTGGACGCCATCGGCATAGTTCGTGACCACCTCCTGCTTGAGCTCGTCGTCCGGTCCACCCTGTTGCATGAGCCCACAGGCCGTCAGCACTGTCGCACTGACCGCCACGATAACCAACAGAGACACTATCCTGATCACGACTCTCCTCCTTCTCATGACCCTTTCAACTCGGCGACTTGCTTGAGACTAACCCCGCCTGCTCGCCCACGGCAACATATGGACTATCTCTACACGAAGTCAGAGCCGAACTATACACTAACTAGTAATATCTGTCAATACGAATAGAAGATATGATGGATGTGTAGGCACATTGAGTTAGTGCTGCGAATCTATGGCGCTATGTCTGATTATCGTCATGGGGAAGAGCCGTGCGACCGGGAGGTGGCGCCGCGTCTCCCGTCGAGACCATTCCGAGCCATGGGCCGCAGCAGTAGTGTAGAATGGGCCTGAGCAGCAGGGAGGTTAGGTCATGTACCTGTCGGCATCGGCGCGATTCTCGATCCTGGCTCTGGCGGCCCTGGCACTTGTTGCGCTTGCGGCGTGCGGGGAGGAGCCGGAGCCCGTCACGATCATCAAGGAGGTGGAGGTACCCGTAGAGGTCATCAAAGAGGTGCCTGTTGAGAAGGAGGTGGTCAGGGAGGTCCCCGTAGAGGTGGAGAAGGTGGTGGAGAAGATCGTGACGGTCGTCAAGGAGGTCGAGCCCACGCCGGAACCGGAGACGACCGCGGGGCCGCCGATCTACCAGATGGGGATCTTCGAGGAGCCCATCTCCAGGAATTTCTGGAACTACTACGGCGGACCGGCCGGATCGGTATGGACCGGGTACGTCCTGAACGGCCACTCGGGTTCGATGTACGGGTACTCGGACCAGCGGTTCGACTGGGTGCCGGGGCTGGCGGCCGACTTCCCGACGGACCTGCAGAAGGAGACCGTCGGCGACGGCGAGTTCTGGACGGCAGAGGTTCCGCTCAGGACCGGCGTGATGTGGAGCGACGGGCATGAGCTGGACACCGGCGACTTCCTGTTCACCGTCAACACGGTGCTCGACCTGCAGCTCTCGTCCAACTGGGCGTCGGTGGTCGACAAGGCGTTCCTGGAGCGCGTGGAGGCGCTGGACAGCCACAGGCTGAAGGTGTACTTCAAGACCACCGACGACGAGGGCAACCCACAGACGCCCGGGTTGAGCGTGTGGCAGTTCGGGCTGGGGTTCATGCCGGTTATGGCGGAGCACTACTGGGCGCCCGTCATCGAGGAGGTGAAGGGCGCGGGAGAGATCGAGCAGCAGCAGGAAGCCCTGTTCGCGCACGTGCCGGAGGGAGAGCCGACCCTCGGGGGGTTCACCTTCAGCAAGTGGGAGCCCGGCGCCTTCTACGAGAACGACACCGATCCCGGCTACTACAGCATGGGGACCGTGGTTACCAATTACGCGAACGGGGCGTACTCGGAGTCCAACGACCGCACCGGGTATTCCGCCACCTACTTCGGCGAAGCCGCCGGGGACAAGATCCTGGAGTACACGGTCGGGCCCCACATGGAGTCGGAGATATTCAGCATCTACGGCAACCAGGACGCCGCGATACTCGCCCTCACCAAGGGCGACATCGACTACGTGTTCAACCCCCTGGGCCTGGAGAAGGGCTTCCTCGACCGGGTGAGGAACACCCCGGATCTGCAGATAGCGTCGAACGCCAACAACGGCGTCCGGTACATGGGATTCAACGTCCGCAAGCCCCCGATGGACATCACGGAGTTCAGGCAGGCGATAGCCACGGTCTTGGACAAGGAGTTCGTCGCGAGGACCATCCTCCAGGACGCGGCGATCCCGGTCTACGCGATGGTGCCCGAGGGCAACGGCTTCTGGCACAACCCGGACGTTCCCAAGTTCGGGGAGGGCCTGAGCCGGAGCGAGCGGATAGCCCAGGCCGTCGAGCTTCTCAAGGGCGCGGGGTTCACGTACGAGCAGGAGCCGGAGATGAGCGAGGACGGCAACTTCGTCGCCAGGCAGGGCAAGGGGCTGAAGATGCCCGACGGCTCGCCGGTCCCCGACATGACGCTGCTGGCCCCCAGCGCGGGCTACGACCCGATGCGGTCCACCTTCGCCATCTGGGTGGAGCGGTGGCTGAACGACATCGGGATCCCCGTGCGCGCCCATCTGACCGGGTTCAACGTGATCGTGGACGAGCTGTTCAGCGACACGGTCGCCGAGGACCTGGACATGTGGATACTCGGGTGGGGGCTGTCCATATTCCCGGACTACCTGGAGAACTTCTTCCACAGCAGGCATTCGCCCGAGATCGGGGGCGGGTACAACTGGGGCGGCTACGCCAACGACCGGTTCGACGAGCTCTCGCTAGGGCTGCTGTCAGAGACGACAATAGATGGAGCGCGGGACAAGGTCTTCCAGCTCCAGGAGTTCCTGGCGGAGGAGCTGCCCTACGTGCCGCTGTTCACGACGCCGAAGCTGGACGCGTACCGCCCGTCGCGGGTCGAGTTCCCGTACACATCGGTGCTGGGCGGGCTGGAACAGCAGGGAGGGATGCAGCAGACGGTGGTGATCAAGTAGGAGGACATGCTTTCCGGCGGGAAACTGACGATCACATGATTCCCAGGACCGGCTGATGGGCAAGTACCTGCTAAAGAGAACGGCGCAGATACTGCTGACGCTGTTCGTGTTCCTGTCGCTGGTCTTCTTCATCGTCAACGCCCAGCCGGGGGACGTCAGCAACTTCTACGCCCTGAACCCGGACGTCCCTCCCGAGACCAGGGAGAAGCTCCAGGACCTCTTCGGCGTGAACGAACCCCTGTGGAAGCAGTACCTGACCCACCTCAGGAACACGTTCACGGGGAACTTCGGCATTTCATTCAGCCACTACCCCAGGTCGGTCGCCGACGTGATCAAGGAGCGGCTGCCCAGGACGGTGGTGCTCTTCATGACCGCCACCGTGCTCTCGTTCTACCTCGGCTTCGCCCTCGGCAAGGTGGTGGCGTGGCGTCGGGGCGGCTGGTTCGAGTACACGTCGACGGTCGGAGGGGTGGCCCTCTACACGGTGTTCACCCCCTGGTTCGGCCTGATGATGATCTGGCTGTTCGCCTTCAAGGCGGGCTGGTTCCCGATAGGGAAGTTCCTCGACCCGGTGCTGTGGAGGGACGCGCCCATCGACGCCAACTCGGTCTTCAACCGGATGATCCTTACCGCGATAGTGGCGTCCATCGCCGTATTCGCCGTGTTCCTGGTCACGTCGCGAAGGCGGATGGCCAGGGGCGGCATCATCCGGGCGTCGAGCATTGGCGTCGCGACGCTGGTCATCATCGCCGCCTGGCTCGCGACCGGAACGATGGTCTTCGCGTGGGACATCGTCAGGCACATGGTGCTGCCCGTACTGACGCTCACGTTGATCAGCTTCGCGGGCACCATGCTGCTGACCCGCAACAGCATGCTGGAGACGATGCGGGAGGACTTCGTGATGGCCGCGCGGGCCAAGGGCCTGCCGGAGCGCGACGTGCGCGACAAGCACGTGGCGCGGAACGCGCTGCTGCCGGTCGTCACCAGCTTCATATTCAGCCTGGCGTTCGCGGTGGACGGCGGCGTCATCACGGAGTCGATCTTCTCGTGGCCGGGCATGGGCCAGACGCTGGTGTCGGCGGCGCTGTCCGAGGACCTGCCGCTGGCCGTCGGGGCGTTCGTGTTCGTCGGTATGTTCGTGCTCGTGGCCCACCTGGTCGCGGACGTACTGTACGCCTACCTCGACCCGAGGATCCGCTACTGATGTGGCCGGACTACGTCCAGCAGGCAGCGCCGGCCGCCCTCTGGCGGGTCCGGCTTCGGCTCGCTTCCCGGAGCCTGCGTGAGAACTGGTCGCTCTTCGTCAGGACCAGGATCGGGCTCGTCGGGCTTGTGATAATCGGGCTCTATGCGCTGCTGGCCGCGGCGCACCCCATCCTGATGAACACGGTGTGGGAGCCGCGCATCTACGACCCGGTGGTCGGATACGCCTTCGACGAGACGCGGCAGCCCGCGCCGCCCAGCCTGAGCCACCCGCTGGGCACCGACCCGCTGGGCAGGGACATCCTCAGCCAGCTAATGTTCAGCGCCAGGTCGGAGTTCCTGCTCGGCCTGCTCGCGGCGACCGTCACGGTCGTCATCGGCACGACGGTGGGGGCGGTGGCGGCGTACTTCGGAGGCGTGGTCGACACTATCCTGATGAGGCTGGCGGACATCATGATCATGATGCCGGCCATCAGCGTGCTGATCGTCCTGAGCGCGCTGATCGGCGTCGAGCACCTGGAGCTGGCGCTGCTAATCGGCATCCTGTCCGGCTTCGGGGGCACGGGCGTGGTGCTCAAGTCGCAGGCCCTCTCCGTGGTCGTGAAGCCCTACATAGACGCGGCCAGGAACGCCGGTGGCGGTCCCTTCCACATCATCCTGGTACACGTCGTGCCGAATCTCCTCCCGCTGTCGTTCCTGTACATGATGTTCACCGTGACCAGCGCGATCTTCTCCGAGGCGGTGCTGAGCTTCCTGGGACTGCTGGACGTGCGGATGAGCTGGGGGCTGATGATACACACCACCGAGTCGGCCGGTTACCTGCTCCAGGTCGGGGAGTACTGGTGGCTGATATTCCCGGCCAGCCTGTCGATCACGCTGCTGTGCTCCTCCTTCTATCTCGTAGGGCGGTCGCTGGACGAGGTGGTGAACCCGAGGCTCAGGAGCCGATGACCACCGCGCCGGTCCTGGTCGTCGACGACCTGGCGATGCACTATGTCACCCGGGCCGGGGTCGTGCGTGCGGTCGACGGGGTATCGTTCTCGGTCGGGCGCGGGCAGTCTCTCGGGCTGGTGGGCGAATCGGGCTGTGGCAAGTCGTCGATAGCGATGACCCTGCTGAAGCTGCTGCCGGACAACGCCAGGCTCGTGTCGGGCAGCATCTCGCTGAACGGCGTGGACCTCGTGCCCCTGGGCGAGGAAGAGATGAGGGCCCACCGGTGGGACCGCATCTCCATGGTCTTCCAGGCCGCGATGAACTCCCTCGACCCCGTGTACCGGGTGGGAGACCAGATCGTGGAGGCGCTGGAGGCGCACTCCGCGTCGGCGAATCGGGACGCGATGGAGCGGGTGCGGGAGCTGTTCGACCTGGTGAGCCTGGACCCCAGCTTCATAGTGCGGTACCCGCACGAGTACAGCGGCGGCATGAGGCAGCGGGCGATCATCGCGATGGCGCTGGCGTGCGAGCCGGACATCGTGATCGCCGACGAGCCGACCACGGCGCTGGACGTGATCGTGCAGGACCGCATCCTCCGGGAGATGCAGTCCATCCGGCGGTCACTCGACATGAGCATGATCTACATCTCCCACGACATGGCCGTGATCGCCGAGGTCTGCGACGTCGTGGGCGTGATGTACGCGGGCAAGCTGGTAGAGTTCGGGCCGACGGCCGAGGTGTACGCCAGGCCCATCCACCCGTACACGCGTGCGCTGATGTCGGCGTTTCCGAGCGTGAGGGGCGAGAAGCACGACCTCGCCACCCTGCCGGGAGAGCCTCCGGACCTCCTCGACCCGCCGGGCGGATGCAGCTTCAACCCGCGGTGCGCGTACGCAACGGACGAGTGCCGCACGTCGGAGCCGCCCCTAGTGCAGCGCGGCGAACACTGGGCGGTCTGCTGGAATCCCCCGGGTGAGTGATGGCGTGAACGACACAGTGGGCACCAGGATATCCTCGACTCGCGCGCTGGTAAGTGCGGTCGACCTGCACAAGCACTACCCGCTGTCCTCGGGGTGGGTCCAGCGCAGCCAGAGCTTCGTTCATGCGGTGGATGGCGTGTCCTTCGACCTGATGGCGGGCGAGACCCTTGGGCTGGTCGGCGAGTCGGGCTGCGGGAAGACGACGACGGGCAGGATGCTGGTGCGGCTGACCGAGCCGACGAAGGGCCAGGTCCTGTTCGACGGCGGCCCGGGCGGCCTGGAGGACATCGGGCACCTCAAGGGGAAGCTGCTGAAGGACTTCAGGCGCAGGGCCCAGATGGTGTTCCAGGACCCGTACGAGTCGATGAACCCCCGCAGGACGATATTCGATACGGTCGCCGAGCCCCTGAAGGTTCAGAAGATGGGCGGCCCCCTGGAGCGCATGGAGCGCGTCTCCGATACCCTGGGACTGGTCGGGCTCACGCCTCCCCAGACCTTCCTGTTCAGGTTTCCCCACGAGCTGTCGGGGGGCCAGCGCCAGCGGGTCGCCATAGCCAGGGCGCTGGTGATGAACCCGTCGTTCGTCGTCGCCGACGAGCCCACGTCCATGCTGGACGTCTCCATCAGGACGGGCATCATGCGGCTCATGGACGAGCTGGCGGACCGCCTGGGGATCAGCTACCTGTACATCACCCACGATCTCGCTGTCGCGAGGTACATGTGCAGCCGTATCGCGGTCATGTACCTGGGCAAGGTCGTCGAGATGGGGGAGACGGAACAGGTCCTCCAGGACCCCGCGCACCCGTACACCAAGGCACTCCTGTCGGCGGTCCCCGTTCCCGATCCGGAGGCGAGCCGCGACGAGGTAGACATCAGGGGCTCTGTCTCCGTGCCGGTCGACCCGCCGCCCCGTTGCAGGTTCTACGACCGCTGCCCCATCGCCGACGACTTCTGCAGGGACAACGACCACCCGCCCCTCGAAGACAAGGGCGGCGGGCGGCTCGCGGCCTGCTACAAGGCCTGAACGTTCCAGAACCTTACGCTCAAGTTCAGACTGGAACTGCAAAGAAAGCCTATGCTACGCTACCGTCTCCCGGTAATCCGACAAGGATGAGTCGAGACCCACAAGACTAGATGAGAGTCTTTTCTCGCAGGCTCGCAGTCTTTGGGGGATTGCTTGTCATTTGCACGCTAAGCGCCTGCGACGACAGCCCTGCAACCAGCACTCCGACGTCCACGCCAACCCAAGTGCCCTCACCCACAGCCAGCGTGTCGACATCCACGCCAACCCAAGTGCCCACACCCACCGCAACGAGCATGCCCACATCCGCGCCAACCCAAGTGCCCTCACCCACAGCCAGCGTGTCGACATCCACGCCAACCCAAGTGCCCACACCCACCGCAACGAGCATGCCCACATCCGCGCCAACCCAAGTGCCCTCACCCACAGCCAGCGTGTCGACATCCACGCCAACCCAAGTGCCCACACCCACCGCAACGAGCATGCCAACACCTACACCTACACCTACCCATGTGCCTACGCCAACACTAGGGTCGGCAGGAGCGGATGAGATTGAGGATGACCTTGACGCTCTGCTTGACGGCGTGGACGAGATCGGTGCGCCGGGCGTACCCGGTCCCCTGTGCGTGTACGGATCTGAGGTCTTCCCAGTGATCGTCGGTCGCGTCAGCGGCTACGCATCTAGGGCCTTCCAGGTGAGCAGCATCGTACACGCTCCGGTGGTAGTTGCAGGCCGTTGGCAGGCAGGTCGCATTGTCGCCCTCGGTCACGACGGCTACTTCACTCGCGCGACGCTGGAATCGCAGGATACCGGACGCCTGATTGTGAACGCGCTGCATTGGGCCGCTGATGGAGAGCCGTCCGGTCCTCGCATCGGCGTCGTGGGCGATGCCGAACTGCACACGTGGCTCAAGGATGGTGGGCACGATGTCGTAGAAGCCTCGCTGACGCCCAGTTCGCTAGGGACTGTCGATGTCGTGGCCGTGGTTATGTGGGATCAGAGTATCTTTGAGATCGAAGCGCTGTCTGCGTTTGTGCGCGACGGCGGTGGCTTGGTGACGGCAGTTACTGGCTGGGGCTGGGCGCAACTGCACCCAGATCTAGACCTCATCAACGACTACGCGGGCAACCGACTGCTCACACCGGTCGGTATCCGATGGGCCGACGCTTGGCTTGCCCGCACGTCACCGGAGGGCTACGTGGTTGAACCGCCTTCCGAGTTCACGCATACCGGCACCGCTCTCGAAGCTGTCGAGGCGCACATGGCGGGCGCACGCACACTGACTGGACCGGAGATCGACCAGGCACTGGACAGCCTGGCGTTCACCTCCAGTTGTATGCCTGCGGACGACGCGCTACTCGCGCCACGCCTACATGAATTAGTTGGAAAAGCGGGACTGGATCGCCGCTGGCCCTCGGCCGACCAGCCGGTGGGCGAGGCCGATACGGATGCCCGCCTGACCGCCAAGCTCTTCGTACTGACGCAGAACCTCACCGCACCAGAGTCAGTGTGGGCGCATCCGGCTGCCGCAGACTTCCCCGGTCCCGTCCCCACCGACACGCCTCGCCTCACGCGTAGCCTCACCATTGACACCGTGGTACCTCGTCTGCACTCCACCGGCCTATATGCCGCGCCGGGCGAAGTGGTCACGGTCACTGTGCCGACCGCAGTGGCCACATCCGGCGACTTCCACGTACTCGTGGGCGCACACAGCGACCGCATATGGCACTTGTCTGAATGGAAGCGCATGCCCGAAATCAGTCGCCGCTTCCCCATCGCCGCGACCAAGACCCTCGTCGCGAATGCCTTTGGAGGCCTGATATACGTCGAGGTCCCCACAGACGCCTACCTCAGGAGTGTCACTGTCAAGATCGAAGGTGCAGTGGCGGCACCTCTGTTCGTACTGGGCGAGACGGACCCGGTCGCTTGGCGCAACGAGATACGCCATGCGCCCGCTCCTTGGGCGGAGATCGCCGGTCGAAACATGATCGTCACTACAGACGCTCGCGAGGTGCGCCGCCTAGACGACCCGGCCGCCGTGGCTGAGGCGTGGGACCGTGCTCTCGACCTGAGTGCGGAACTGGCCGCTTGGCCCTCACCCGCACGCTCAAGCCCGGAGCGATTCGTCGTCGACCGGCAAATCTCTGCGGGGTACATGCACTCCGGCTATCCCCTGATGGCACATCTGGATCAGCAAGCAAACTTGGTAGATGCCGAACACCTACGCTCCGAGTGTAACTGGGGCTTCTATCATGAGGTGGGCCACAACCACCAGAGCGGCGATTGGACGTTCGATGGAACGGTCGAGGTGACCGTCAACTTGTTCACCCTGTACGTGTACGAGTTTCTGTGCGGTATCCCGGTGGCTGAGGACTTTCATGGCTCCCACAGGTCCCGGGCCGAGTTGATGGCGCTCTACGACTTCGATGACCCTGACTTCGAGTTGTGGAAGCGTGAGCCATTCTTGGCCCTGATCATGTACGCCCAGATGCAGCAGGCGTTCGGCTGGGAGGCCTACCGGCAGGTATTCGCCACGTACCGCGACCTGCCGGACCATGAGCGGCCAAAGAGCGACGACGAAAAGAGAGACCAGTGGCTGGTGCGCTTCTCGCGGCAGGTGGAACGCAACCTCGGCCCGTTCTTCGAGGCGTGGGGCGTGCCTACGTCGCAGGGAGCGCGAGACTCAATCGCTGATCTGCCGGTGTGGCTGCCGCCCAACTTCCCGCCAAGTAGATAGAATGTGCCATTCATCCGATTCCGACAGGGAGCGCCGCTCATGTCCCGAAAGGAGAGAGCTATGACCAAGGCCAGGATGGGCGTGATAGGCGCGGGGTGGTGGGCGACGCAGTTCCACATCCCCAGCCTGAAGAATTACGAGAGGGCGGACCTCGTGGGGATCGCCGACGTGAAGCCGGAGAAGGCCGCGGCGGCCGCCGACTACTACGACATCCCCAACACCTACGACGACCATAGGGACCTGCTGGCGGCGGGCGTCGACGGCGTGGTCATCGCGGTACAGCACGCCTACCACTACGAGGTCGCCCGCGACGCGCTGGACGCCGGCGTGCACGTGCTCGTCGAGAAGCCGATGACGCTGACCGCGGCCCACGCCTGGGATCTGGTCGACCGGGCGAAGAGCAGGGGGCTGCACCTGATGGTCGGCTATACGTACCAGTTCACCAGGCACGCCCAGGCGGCGCGGGAGATCGTCCAGTCGGGCAGGATCGGCGAGCTGCAGTTGGTCTCAGGGATATTCACGTCCTGGGTCGAGTCGTACCTGCGGGGCAGGCCCCAGGACTACGCCGAGGCGTTCGGCTTTCCCGTCACGGGGCCGGAGCCGGACAGCTACTCGGACCCCAGGCTGGCCGGCGGCGGCCAGGGCCACCTGCAGGTGACGCACCCGATGGGCATGGCGCTTTGGGTCACAGGCCGGCGGGCCGCGGAGGTCTTCGCGTACATGGAGAGATACGACCTGGACGTGGACCTGGTCGACTCGTTCAGCTACAGGCTGGACAATGGGGCATCGGGCACGATGGCCTCGACTGGGGCCATGCGCCCCAGCCAGCCGCTCGACCAGGGTTTCGTGTACGCCGGAAGCGGCGGCTTCGTGCGCCAGGACATGGCCGGGGGCCGACTGGAAGCGCATTACAACGACGGCACTTCCGAGCAGTTCCCGGACCTCTCAGAGGAGGAGATGTACCCGGCGCACCTGCCGTCCCGAACACTGGCGGACCTAGCGCTGGGCGAGGGCGAGAACCGGGCTCCGGGCGAGCTGGGCGCGCGTGTCGTGGAGTTCCTGGAGGCAGGCTACCGCTCGTCAGCTTCACGGCGCCCCGTCAGGGTGGATTCTCTGCTCTAACCTGCGCGGGCGGACACGTGGGTTCGCCCCTACGTCATCATTGGCGACCAGGGTTTGATCTGGGTCGCGAACATGGCGTCGGCGCGGGAGAGAGAGCCGGGGGTGCGCTCCTCGACGCGGCCCGCGAGGGCGAGGGGCGTTAGAGGGGAGCCGCCGAGGTAGGGGACGGCCAGGTCGTCGACCGACAGCGCGAGATCTGCCTTCCCGGTGGTCGGCTTGCAAACAGCGCCCGCCGGGCCGCCGGATAGCTCGTAGACTCCCTCGTTCCACGGACAGAAGTCGTCGCGCACCTCGAAGACGATCTCGCCATCCACCGCATAAGTCCTGGAAGACAGCGCCTTCGACACGTCTATGAGCCGCAGCCACGTCGCGTCGTTGGGCCTGCGTCTCAATGCCCTGGGATCATGAAGCATCCATACGAGAGGGTCGTCGATAGGCCGTGCCCAGACCTTGATGGTCCTGATGAGGTCGATGCCGAAGCAGTACCGCCAGAGAGCGGCGGAAGCGGCCTGAGTGGAGGCGAAAAGCAGCCGCACGACAACAGTCCCCTCCTTGATGCGGTACATGGCGCAACCTTCGACCTCGTCCTCCCTGTATTCGACGAAGAAGTTGGCGGGCTTCTCCGTCTTGCCTTCCGGCGGCACTTCCAGAATATCGTCCCACCAGGGCTTGGGCGGCTGGATCACACCCGCCCGACGCGCCGTCGCCCGCCGGTAGACTTGGGGGAAGACCTCACTGGCGCGGTCGACCTTGACCATCCTGAGCGAACCATCCCAGGCGTATTCCCGGCGGAAGGCGGTGCGATGGCGTTCGATATTCCAGTCCTCGTGCTCTGCCGCGATGCCGTACCCGAACCGGCCGTAGATTGGTGCTTCTGTAGCGCCGAGCGTCGACACTGCCATACCTCGCTCGTGGGCGGCGGCAAGGTGGCGCTTCATCATCCCCGTGAGAAGGCCACGCCTCCGGTGCGAGGGCAGGACGCTCACGCCCCCGATACAGGCAGTGGTCACGCTTCCTCCGGGAACGGACATCGCGAACGGGAAACGCTCGGTTACGCCGACGAGATCGGGACCGTCGAAGGCCCCCAGGTATTCTCCAAGCTCGAACCACTCGCGGTCCCGTGGAAGCCGGGACGGCTCGAAATGGCCGCCGAAGGCCAGCGACTGGACCTCGCTCGCGGCCCCCAGCTCGTCCTCGGTTATCAGGCGATACTCTATGGACATTGGGCCCTGCCTCGGCTACACAGGAGCAACGAACTCGCCAATCCAGCGCACGTTATCAACGCCTGAGCTTACCGCTCGGTAGAACCTCCGGTCGGCAGTCCACACTTCACAACCGAGGCTCTCTGCCAGCGCCAGATAGTGGGCGTCGTAAGCTGCTCCCTGCTTGAGGTGGCTTGCAAATTCCAATGCCCTGCTATGAAGGTTCGGCGTTGCGTGGAGCGCAACTCCCAGTGACATCAGGTCCCGCATGAGACCTGCCGCAACCTCTACTGTGAGCTCGCCGCGCAATACTCTGCGATGGAGAGCATTGGCAACCTCGAAAGGCATTAGCGGTGGTGCCGCTATCTGTGTGCCCTGGTCACCCCAAAGCCGGGTGAGGGTGGTGGCCTTGTCGGAGTCCTCTTCCTCAACCAACCACTTGAAGGCCAAGCTTGCGTCAACGACGACGAACTCGCTCATGCCCATTTCTCAATTTCGGCATCCCTTGTCTCACGGGCCTCTCGAATCAGGTCAGCGGAGTCCCCGGGCAGCGGCTTGCCGCCGAAAAGCTCGCCCCGGCGCGCTACGACCCTCTCGAAGGACAGTCGATCAAACCTCTGCTCCGACAGCCCGTTAGCCTCGTCCCTCGTCAACTCCCGGTCGATGGCAGTCTGACAGTAACGGCGCATGCTGACGCCCTTGAGAGCAGCTATCACCTTCAACCGGCGTTGAAAGTCGGGGTCCAGGTCAAGTGTGAGTCTCTTCTTCTTGGCTACCATCAATTGCCCTCCCCCCATTTGGCATGTTGACATCAGAATAGTGCAAACACAGAAAAAACGTCAAGCTCGTGTCCTCCCCAAAACTATCCTGCGCTGGTGAGCACTGGCCTTCGACAGGCTCAGGCCGAACGTGCTTCCCCTTCCGTTTCTCTATCTCAGAGCTCGTCGGCGCGAATTCTGAGATAGTTCTTAGTGCTGCCTCAGCTACCCGGGAGCCTTGGGGTGAACTGGCGGATGGTTTGTTGCTGTATCTCGAACAGGGAGCGGATGCCGGACTCGGCCAGCGCGAGGACCTCGTCGAGGGTTTGGCGGGGGAATGCTCCCTCCTCCGCGGTGCCCTGCACCTCCACGAAGTCGCCCCGGTCGGTCATGACCACGTTGAAGTCGACCTCGGCGCGGTAGTCCTCCTCGTAGTCGAGGTCGAGGAGGGGCTGGCCGTCGATCACGCCCACGCTGGTGGCCGCCACGGCCCACTTCAGGGGGACCTGGTCGAGCCTGCCCGCTCGCACGAGGCCGTCGAGGGCCTGGTACAGCGCCACGTACGCGCCCGTGATCGCGGCCGTCCGCGTGCCGCCGTCGGCCTGGAGCACGTCGCAGTCGATCGTGATCGTCACCTCGCCCAACTCCTCCATGTCCACCGCCGCCCGGAGGGATCTGCCTATGAGCCGCTGTATCTCCTGGGTGCGTCCCCGGGGCCTGCCGCCCTCGCGCGGCGTGCGCGTGGTCGTGGAGCGCGGGAGCATGGAGTACTCGGCGGTGACCCAGCCCTGGCCGGATCCCCTGAGGAAGCGCGGCACGCCGTCCTCGACCGACGCGGCGCACAGCACGCGGGTGCTCCCGGTCTCGATGATCACCGAGCCCTCGGCGAACGCCTGCGCGCCGGTCCGGATGGTGGTCTCGCGTAGCTGGTCGGGTCTTCGTCCGTCTGAACGTGACAGTGGTCTGCTCCTTGGTAAGGCTTAGAATGACATAACTGGTAGCCTAGTATGGTACAGCAGAATCACTCGCTGAGGTCGCGCAGGTACCTGAAGCGGATCTCCGAGCGGCGGGGGCCGTCCTCCATGCCGTAGACGACGGCGATGCGACCGTCCGGCGCCTGGAGCGCCGACGCGTACATCATGTCGCCGTCCTTCCTGTCGATCACCGTCTCACCCGGGTCGGCGGTCCACGTCGCGCCCCCGTCGCTCGACACGCGGATGGCCGGGAGCCCGAAGTTGCGCCCGATCTTCGACCTGTAGATCATCACTACTGCGCCCGAGGCGAGCCTCGCCACGCTCGGGGTGCCCGACCCCTTGAAGGCTGGGCTGGGCTCGCTCCAGGTCCTGCCTCGGTCCTCGCTGACGCTCGTGTGTATGATCGGGCGCTCGCCGTCGGAGCGGATGGTCGCCAGGACGTGGCCGTTCTCCAGGAGCAGCAGGTTCGGCTCCTGGAAGGGCTTCCCGTATTCGGGGCCGGCAGCTATGACGGTCTCGCCCAGCCACCACTGGCCGCCGTCCTCCGAGCGTATGACGTACGCCGTGGCGTACCTGGATCCCCCGTGGGAGCCGTAGTAGGCCAGCAGCAGCTCGCCGTCGGGCAGCTCCAGTATGGGCGCGGACGTGGCGACGTATGACCCCGTCCCCACGCTCACGGGCGCTTCCCACGTCTCTCCGCCGTCGAACGAGTGGACGACTTCCAGGCCGTTCAGCACCGTCCCAGGCGCGTCGAAGTCGTACTGGAAGTAGTTGACGACGAGGGCGCCGTCGGCAAGCCGGACTATGTTGGGGTCCCTGAGGTCAAGCGCGGGGTTGTCGACGACGACCATCTCCTCCGACCATGTGCTGCCGCCGTCCACGCTCCGCCTCGACACGATGTATCCCCTGTCCCTGGCGTGGAGGATCCCCTTGCGGTAGACCGTGACGAGAGTGCCGTCGTCCAGCCTGGCGAGCCCCGGGAAGGCGTTGTAGTACTCGTCGTTGGCGACCTCCACGTAGGAGTCGTCCGCGACCACGACCTCGGGAGTCGGCGTGGGCTTCACCTCGAACATGCGGACCGGCGTCTGGATCGAGAGGGGACGCGGAGTCCGGGTAGGTCTGGGTCGTGCTGCCGTCGGAGCAGGCGAGGCGGCTGCCGGGGTGAACGCCGCGGCCGGCATGGTCGGAGGGGCCGCGTCCTCACCCTGCCGGTTGCAGGCGGAGACGGCAAGCGCCGCACACAGCAACAGTACGCGCACGGTCCACGTCATGGCGGGCTACCTCTCCCTGCTGACCGTCAGGCGGCGTCCGTCGCTCACGAACTCGACGGTCCCGCTCTCACTGGTAAGGATGACGTTCCTTTCGGACACCCTCGCCGTCAACGCCTCGATCACCTCGGCGTGGGGATGGCCGTGACGGTTGTCGTCATCGACGGAGACCACCGCAACGGCCGGGCTCACGGCGTCGAGAAACGCGGGCGACGAGGACGTGCTGCTGCCGTGGTGGGGCACCTTTAGCACGTCGCTGTCGATTGCCGCCGTCTCGACGAGCATCGCCTCGGCGTCGGTATAGATGTCACCCGCCAGCAGGAAGCTCGTTGCGCCGTACGATACGCGCAGCACGACGGACGCGTTGTTCAGGTCGGACGGGGTGCCCGAGAGCAGCTCCTCCGGCGGCCAGAGCACCTCGAACAGGACCCCGTCCAAGGTGAACCGGCGGCCCTGCACCGCTTCGACCTCCGCCGCTCCCTCGTCTCTTGCCAGCCGCCGCCACTCCTCATAGGCCGCCCCGTCGTGGTCGATGCCGCGGTGGACGACGTGCTTCACGTCGTAGCGTTCGAGCACCTCGACGAGGCCCCGTACGTGGTCGGTGTGGGGATGGGTCAGGACGACAGCGTCCAGCGACCTCTTCCAGAAGGGCAGCGTTTCGCCCAGCAGCCTCGCGGCGGTCTCCCTGTCGGGGCCGCCGTCTACGAGCACGCTCCGGGCGTTGGGCGTGACGATCAGGGTTGCGTCGCCCTGTCCCACGTCCGCGAAGATCACGCGCATCCGCCCGTCGGGCATCGAGAGCGCGACGGTCCAGACTACCGCAGCCGCGATTGCCGCCGCCGCAACCCCCCACTTCAGGCTCGGACCCGGCAGCCCAGCCGCCGCGCCCTTCAGCGCCGCCGACGCCCGCGCGAGCCGGGCCGTGCGCCTGGACAGGAGGTACGCCGCGGCGAGAATCGCGCAGCATATTGCCGCGACGTAGGGGCTCGCCTCTCCCGTTTCGATGGACGCGGCCGGCAGCCTGGCGAGGGCGTCGACGACGGCGATCACGTACGACGAGGTGAGCCACGCAGCCCAGCCGAAGGGTACGCCGAGCCAGTCCGCTGCCGCTCCCGCGAACGCCGCCGCGCCGTGGGAGACCAGCACGGCCGGAAGGGCCGGCAACGCCAGCAGTGTCGACGGCACGCCCACGAGGGGCACCCGTCCGAAGTAGTGGATGACGAGAGGGAGCGTCGCCAGTGTTGCGGCCACGGTCATGGCGGTCGAGTAGGCAACGAATCCGGCGAGAGGGTTCGCCTCCCCCCGATTCGCGGCGCCCGGCTGCAAGAGGGCGAGCAGTCGGTCGCCCAATGGCCGCGCGATGGTGGCAATGCCCGACATTGCCGCAAAGCTAAGCTGGAACGCTACGCTCATGAGCACCATCGGGTGAACGGCGACCATGAGGGCCGCCGCGAGGCCCAGCGCGGGCAGGATCGCGCGCGGCCTTCCGACGGCCAGCGCTGCGAGGTAGACCGTACCCATGATCGTGGCCCGCACCGCCGACGGAGACATGCCGGACAGCAGGGCGTAGGCCCATATGAGCACGATAGGGGCCAGCAGGTAGTAGTGGCGCCGGCGCCCCAGCAGCCATCGGCTCGCGGCGAGGCCGATGCCCAGCAGGATGCTTACGTGCATACCGGAGATGGCGAGCAGGTGAGCGGTGCCGGTCTTGCGGAACTCCTCTACCATCTCGTCGGGGAGCCCGTCGCGCATTCCCAGCAGCAGCGCCTGTCCGAGGGCGGCCTGCGGCTCGGGCACGACGCGGGCCAGGGACCGGGCGAGCTTCCGGCGCAGGCCATACAGCAGCTCCATTGCGCGGCTGCCGTTGCCCTCGTCCAAGAGTTCGACCTCGGGGAGCCACATCGTCGTGCCGATGCCCTGGGAGGCAAGATAGCCGGGGTAGTCGAACCCGTCGAGCTCCGGCGGCGGGAGGAGTCGCCCGGCCAGTCGAAGCCGGTCCCCATACCGGACGTGCGGCGCTTCCCTGGTACCGGCGAGCCCCGCGGGGATGCTCATGGTGACGAGCACCCTGCCCGAGGCGTCCGCCCGATCGCCCCCGGAGCCGACGCTCTCCACCTCCAGCGGTACCCTCGTCAGCGATCCAGCCGGTGTGGGGTCTTCCGCCACGATACCGACGACATCTACGGGGGTGTCGTGGTACGTACGCAGCTCGTTCCCGGGCCAGGCGGGCAGCGCCTCCACCCTCAGGATGCCGGCAACGGCGGCCAGCAGCAGGACCGAGGCGAGCACGCTCCGCCGCTGCATCCTGGAGAGCAGGGCGACCAGCACGGCGGCGGACGCGAGCATGACGACGGCCACGGGCGGCGATTCGGCCCGGAGCCCAACGTAGACTCCGGCGACGAAGCACGACGCCAGGAGGAGCAGCGTCACGGGGGGCCGTCTCTCACCTGGCCTCGACCAGGTCGCGCACGGCGGCGAGGGTTTCCAAGCCTATACCGGAGACCTGTATCAGGTCCTCGACCGACGCAAACGGGCCTCTGGCTTCTCGAAAGCTCACTATCGCCTGGGCCCGCACCTCGCCGATACTGGGCAAGCCCCGAAGCTGCTCGGCGGTCGCCGAGTTCAGGTCGAGCCTGCCTGAGGAGTCGGGCAGGGGATCGATGGAGTAGGCTGCCTGCTCCCCCCTTGCCGGAATTTGCCAGTGGTCCTCGTCCTTGACGCGGGCCGCCAGGTTGATGGAATAGAGGTCGGCGTCCGACGTGGCTCCCGCCGCGGCTTCCACCAGCTCGTGGAGCCGGGCACCCTCCCGCAGCGAGTAGACGCCCGGCATGACCACCGATCCGGTCACGTACGCTTTGATCTCGGCAGCGGCCTCAACCGCCGGCGCCGGAGTGGGTAGCACGATCTCGATCGCGCCGCCCTCGCTGGCAGTAGTACGCCAAATGAGGAATGCTGCCCCGGCCAGCGAAGCGGCGACGGCCAGGACGAGCGCCCCCTGCAATATGCGGCCTGCCAGCATGTCGGATACCATACCATAGCCGGCGCCTGTTGTTGACGGCCCCAGGACGCCCGGCTAGAATCGGCGGCGGAGGACGCTATGGCAACTTACATTCTGCTGGGCAAGCTGACGGACGAGGGCAGGAAGACGGTCAAGCAGCGGCCGATGAGGATCGAAGAGGTGAACCGCGAGGTGGAGGTGTTCGGGGCGAGGGTGATCGCGCAGTACGCCACCATGGGCCCCTACGACTTCGTGACCGTCATCCAGGCGCCCAACAACGAGACGGTAGCGAGGATATCGATAGAGTTCGGGTCGCGCGGCACGCTGGAGCTGATGAGCATGCCCGCCTTCGACACGAGCCTGTTCGTACACCAGATCCTCGACCGCGCATCGGACCCGGATACTTAGCCAACTGACCATTTTCTAAGAAAAGGTATTGGACTTTGGCTTGACACCCTATGCCTTGACTCCGGTAACATCGCTGTTGTGTTGGGAGGCAGGCATAGGTGAAATTCGGCAGCGTATCGGTAGACATCGTCAGCGACGGCACAATTCTCCAGGATGGCGGGGCTCTCTTCGGAGCGGTACCCAAGGTACAGTGGGAACGTCGGCTCAAGCCTGATCGCAAGAACCGGGTCCGCATGGGCCTGAACTGTATGCTGGTTCAGTCCCCAAACGGCAACGTCCTGATAGACACGGGGGCGGGCTCCAAGCGCGCCGACAGGATGCGCGAGGCCCACGGCCTGAACGGCAACAAGCTTCTGAAGGAGCTGAGGAAGCTGGGGCTCACGGCCCGCGAGATCGACACCGTCATACTCACTCATCTCCACTTCGACAGTGCGGGCGGGTGCACCAAGCTGGACAGGTCCGGTCGCGCCGTACCGACCTTCCCCAACGCCGAGTACGTCGTCCAGGAGGCGAGCTGGGAAGAGGCCAGGAACCCGAACGAGCGCAACCAGTCGTCCTTCTTCGCGCAGGACTTCGTGCCGCTGGAGGAGGCCGGCGTGCTCCGGCTTCTGGACGGCGACTGCGAGGTTGCGCCGGGTGTCCGTACCAAGGTGACGAACGCTCACTCAAAGGGTCACCAGGTCGTCTTCGTGGAGACTGGCAGCGAGCGGATCGCCTTCGCCGGCGACCTGATTCCGACGCCCTACCACCTGCCGCTGGTCAGCATCTCAGCCTTCGACCATTCGCCGGACGACACGCTGGAGGCCAAGCGCGGCCTGCTGAAGATGGCGGTCGACGAGGGCCTGCTACTGGTATTCGGCTCCTCCCAGGAGCCCAAGTCCGGGTACCTCCAGCAGCGCAATGGGAAGTCCCAGTTCTCGGTCAGGGAGCTTTAGCCGGTTCGAGGCTGAGCATTGCCCTTCGACAGGCTCAGGGCGAACGTCCGTGTACCATGCTCCCCCGGACGATCTCACCGTCCACTCGCTCCAGCCGAAGGGGCGTGATGGTGTTGTGCAGGGGCTCGTTGCTCCTGGCCGCCACCCTGACGTAGTTGTCGGTCAGCCCATGCCAGGTGCGGCCCTCGCTCCTGTCGGCGGCCTCCTCCCAGAGCACCGGGCGAGTGGACCCGAGCAGCCCCTCTCTGAACGCAGCCGATTGCCGGGCGGCGAGACCCAGCAGCCGCTCCATCTTGGCGGCTTTTTCGGCCGGGCCGATCTTGCCGTCGAAGTGGGCCGCGCTCGTCCCCGGCCGCACCGAGTAGGGGAAGACGTGGATTGCCGAGAATTGGGCCTGCTCGCACACCGAGTACGTCTCCTCGAAGTCCGCGTCCGTCTCGCCGGGGAAGCCGACGATTACGTCGGCGGTGATCGACGCGCCCGGCACGGCCGCCCTGATCTCCTGAACCGCCTCCAGGTAGCGCGCCGCGGTGTAGCGCCTTCTCATCCGGCGAAGGATGGCGTCGCTCCCGCTCTGCAGGGGGAGATGGAAGTGGGGGCACAGGCGCGGGTCCGACCAGAGGGCGAGGAGCCCGTCGTGAATCTCCTGGGGCTGGAGAGACGATACGCGGAGCCTGGGTATCGGCGTCTCGGACAGCACCCGCGCGATCAGGCCCTCGAGGTCGATGCCGTCCAGGTCGAAGCCGTATGAGCCAAGCTGCGTGCCGGTGAGCACGGCCTCCATGTATCCGGCGGCGGCGTGCTCGTCGATGCGGGTGGTGATCGCGTTCGGGGGGATGCTCCGCTCCCGGCCCCTGACCTTGGGCACGATGCAGTAGGCGCAGACCTGGTCGCAGCCCTCCTGGATCTTCACCATCAGGCGGGTGCGCAGCGTCCCGGGTTCAGGCGCTCCCGCGTCCGTCCCTTCGGCGCATGGCACGCCCTCCGCACGCCTCCAGCCGGCGACCCTCTGCACGAGGTCCAGCTTGCCGGCGTTGCCTACGACCAGGTCGATCTCGGCCAGGGCGTCCAGCGCTCCCGGGTCGCGTTCCGCGTAGCACCCGGTCGCCACTATGGTGGCCCTTGGGTTGCGGCGGCGGGCCGCACGGAGGGCCTGGCGCGCCTTCCGGTCCGCGACGTGGGTCACCGTGCAGGTGTTCACCACGTAGACGTCCGCCTGCCCGCCCGGCGCGACCAGCCGGAAGCCCTGGCGAACAAGGTCGGCAGCCAGGGCCGTCGAGTCTGCCTGGTTCAGCTTGCAGCCGTGGGTCTCGATTGCCGCCGTCGGCGCATCGAGCAGTATCGGTTCCATATTGAGTACGCTCCCATGTGACCGGTCAAAGGTAGCATATCCGCGCACGGGAACGTCGGGCCGAAACGACCAGCGGCCCTCCCAGAATCGCCCGGGAGGGCCGCGCTTATCTGTCGGAGGTAGGGGGACTGCCCCCTCCGGCTAGTTGCGGATGTTGTCTATGCCGTCGCGGAAGTAGTAGAGCTCGCCGTACCAGCCCACCACGTCGGCCACGTGGGTCTCGGGCGCGTTCATGAAGTTGTTCCTGTTGATGATGGTGCCGCGCCAGAAGCCGGAGTGGGCGATGAGGATGTTGTAGTACTTCTCCTCGGCGTGGAGGCGGAAGACCTCCTTGCCGATCTCGACCCGGTCGGGCGAGAGCCGCTCGAAGCCCTTGCCCTTGTGCCAGTTCTGATTCAGCCAGTCGATGGTGCCGGTGGGGTCGGCCGGGTAGGTGCTGGCCGGCGCAGTGGGCTCCCAGATCGGGCTCTGCTCGCAGTCGCAGCGAGGCTGGTATCCGCCCTCCATGGGGACGGCCCCGTTGGGCCCGCGCTTCATGCTGCGGGGCAGGTCGCCGATGTCTGGTACGAATGCCGGTCCCGCTCCGGTTGCGCAGCACCGGGTCCAGCTTGAGAACCAGGGGTTCGCCCCGTAGTTGCCGACGACCCGCAGCGTCGATATGGCCTCCTTGCCGGGGTAGGTCAGGGTCCACGGTGCGTTCATCGGCTTGGCGGGCATCTCGATTCCGACCGCGGCAAAGTAGTCGACCATCAGCTCGGCCGCCTTGTCGCCGTTGTTCAGCTCCGCCAGGTTCAGGAAGCTCAGCCTCTCGCCGGAGCCGTCGGTCCTGAGCCTGAACCCCTCGCCGTCCTTCGCCGTCAGTCCAAGGCCGTCGAGGATCTCGTTGGCCTTGTCCGGGTCGTACTCGGTGTTGTGGAAGGCCGCGTCGTCACCGGGGTAGTAGGGGGTGCTGGGATGCGGCACCCAGTTCTTCTCGACGCCGAGGCCCAGGAATACCGTGTCGTTGATGGAGTTGCGGTCCATCGCCAGTGACAGGGCGTTGCGGAAATCTATGCTCCTCATCCACTTTCCGGTCTCGGGGTCCTGGTTGCACGTCTGGCAGATGATCATGCCCATGTCGCCGGGTCCTGGCAGCGGCCACAGCTTGATGTTGAAGTCGCCGCGTCCCATGTTGCTGCGGTAGAGCGGCAGCTCTTCCAGCCTGAAGTCACGCCCGTGCAGGTCGGTCTCGCCCGCCATGCTGCGGAAGACGCCGACCTCCCGGCTCTCGACCCTCAGGGAGTCCGCGCCGTCCAGGTAGGGAAGCTGGTTGCCTTCGGGGTCGACCTCGAAGAAGAACGGGTTGGAGCGCCAGGTCGACAGCGTGTCCGACTGGGACGTCAGGACGAAGGGGGCCATCACCGGCATTTCCACGTGTGTGCCGTGATTATTCACTACGCCCCATAGCCTGAGCCAGTCCCCGGCTTCTGCCTCATCGATCTTCTGCTTCAGTTTGTCCGGGTCCGCGTGGTCCTGATGGAACTGCTTCATGTAGTGCGCCGGGGCGTAGAAGCAGAAGTAGAACGACGTGCAGCGGGAGCCCGGCCTCACCTCGCCCTCCATCAGCGTGAAGTCGGGCGTGTCCCAGCTGAGCGTCCACGTGTCGTCGTCCACGATGGAGAACTTTATGATCTCCCCCGTCACCGAGTCGATCCACTGGGTCTGGGGCGTCTCGTGCAGGGTCTTGTTCAGGTTCACGTCCTCCCAGGCGAACCGGATGTCCTCCATGGTCATGGGGGTGCCGTCGGACCAGTTCAGGCCCTTCCGGTTGCGGAACGTGTAGACCCTGCCGTCGTCGCTGATCTCGTAGAAGCCCACGTGGGGAAGATGCTCGATCTCGTTCGCGTTCTTCTTGTCCCAGTACATCCGGTTGCTGGGACCGCCGCCGGTGGACGTAATGCGCTGGCGGCCGCCGTACACCCCGATGCCGTGGGGCCCCTGCACGACCTTGACCTCTTCGGGAAGCCGCTCCTCGACCGGGGGAAGCTGCCCTGCCTTCACCATCTCGGCGAAGCGGGGGTTCTCGTTGAACTCAGTGGGCCTGGGGCCCCTGTACACGTAGTCCCAGTATACGCCGGGCTGCTGGGGCGGGGACTCGTACTTGAAGGCCTCCTCCGGCTGTTCCATGACAACGGGCTGCGACGGAGCCTTCACCTCGACGGTGGGCTGGGCCACGGCCGCCTGGCCCGCCATGTTGTCGGGCGCCTTGGTTGGCTCCACCTTCGCAACCGGCGCTGCCGTGGGCGCCACAGAAGTGGACGGGGCCGTGGTCGTGGACCCCGTGGTGTCGGTCGACGCCTCTTCCTCGGCGCCTCCGCACGCCAGCACGGTCGTGATGGCCGCGATCATTACGAGAAGGAGCATCGATCGGCTTGCGAATTTCGTAATAGACATCTCTGCCCTCCCGGTATTGCGGTCTGCGCCGCAAGGTGTAGGTTCTTGTAGCACAATGCGGCAACCAAGTCAAACCCATCACGTAAATGCGCGGGGTCGCCCCAGTAATTGACACTGAACATGGGCCTCGCCTAGAATCCCGGCGGATTCTTCGTCAGGCCCTGAGACTTGGAGGCCGCAAACTTGGCATGACCGCGAGCAGCGGCCCAACTGGCTCGATGGGCGGACCGGGGCGGCCCTGGCAGCCGAGGCCCGGCGACAGGGTCGTTCGCCATCCTCGAGCGGGGCAGATAACGCCCCTGAAGCTCACCGTCGCCGAGTCGAGGTCTCCTTCCCAGGCGCTGGTCTCGCCGCTGGTACTCACGTACGCGTTCCTGGGCCTCGTAGCCGTCTCGACGCTTCTCCTGGCCCTTCCATTCATGCATCGCGGACCGGGCTCCGCCAGTCTCATGGACGCCCTCTTTACGGCGGTATCGGCAGTGACCCTCACTGGGCTCACGGTCCAGGATACGGCTTCCCACTGGACTCTCACGGGCCAGGTCTTCATTCTCGGCATGATCTTCATCGGCGGGCTGAGCTTCATGATCCTGGTGGCCTTCCTGTCGATAGCGGCCGGTCAGCGTCTCAGCCTGCCCAGCCGGGTACTGGATCGCGGCAGGCTCCAGATCGACAGGCTAGCGGGACTGACGAGGCTGGCGGCTAGAATGACGGCCTTGCTGGTGGGCATCCAGCTCGTTGGCTTCCTGGCTCTCCTGGCCCGCTTCCTCGTCATACTGCCCCCCGGCGAGGCGGTTCTTCAAGCCGCGTTCCACTCCGTCTCCAGCTTCAACAACGCCGGTTTCGTAGTAGCCCAGGAGACGAGCGGCCTCTCCGCATATCGGGCGGACGCCGCGGTGCTGGGCACATCGGCAGTCCTCATCTTCCTGGGCGCAATCAGCTATTGGGTGATGATGGACGTCGCCATGCAGCGCAGCTTCTCAAGACTGATGCTGAACTCGAAGCTGGTGATCGTGTTCACTCTTGCCCTGATCCTCGGAGGGGCCATTGCGTTCTTCGTGTCGGAACAGGCAAACCTGGCTACGATAGGCGGGCTAACCGTCGGCGAAAAGATCCTGGTCTCGCTCTTCGAGTCGACGAGCGGACGTACGGCCGGATTTTCGACCGTCGGCTGGGGAGCGGGCGCCGTCGAACAGGAGACTAAGTACGTCTTCGCCGGCCTCATGATGGTTGGCGGCGCGTCCGGGTCCGTCGCGGGAGGGATGAAGGTGAACGCGCTGGCTATCGGCACTGTCGCGGTACTGTCGACCCTCCGGGGACGCAGGGAGGCGACGGCCTTCGGCCGCTACGTCGGCCACGAGCATGTCCAGAGGGCGATGACGATCGGGGCCACGGCCATTGTGATGGTGTTGCTGGTGGCTCTCTCCCTCACACTGGCGGAGGGCGGGACGACTTTCATCGACGTCCTCTTCGAGTCGGTGTCCGCGCTGGGCACCGCGGGGCTCAGCTCCGGTCTGACCGGGACCCTGTCCACGTGGGGCCACCTGATCCTGATGGCCGCCATGTTCGTCGGGAGGGTGGGCCCGTTCACCCTCGACATCTTCATGTTCCGGCGGGGCGAGAAGTCCCTCTACCGCTACGCCCAGGAGCGGGTGACCGTAGGCTGACCCAGGGCCCATCCACGTTGGAGGGGGCGGTAGAAGTCCGGCGCGGGTATCTTGTATAATCCCCGGCGGGAGTTATGGCCAAGAAACAGGTCGTAGTTATTGGTTTGGGCCGATTCGGGGCCGGTGTTGCGAGGTCGCTCTATAACCTCGGGCACGACGTTTTGGCCATTGACTCGAACACCGACAGAATACAGGGGATGATGGGGCACGTGACATACCCGGTCGCGGGCAACGCCACGAACGACGTCGTGCTGCGCGAGCTGGGAGTGCCGGACTACGATGCCGCAGTCGTGGCCATAGGCTCGGACATCCCGGCCAGCATCATGGCCTGCGTCCTGCTGAAGACGATGGGGATCGCTTACATCGTCGCCCGAGCCAACAACGACCTGCACGGGATCACGCTGGATAGAATCGGCGTCGACAAGGTGATCCAGCCTGAGTCCGAGGGCGGGACGAGGCTTGCCCACAATCTGTTCAACCCGAACCTGCAAGAATACCTGGAGATGGCCCCGAACTTCGGCCTCAGCCGGATGAGGGTCCCGGAAGAGTTCGTCGACAAGACGCTCAGCGAGCTTGGATTCTCCGGGCCGAGGGACAAGTACGGGCTCGCAGTTCTCGCCGTGCGGCGGGGGCGCGAGGTGACCCTGAACCCGGATTCCGAGGAGACGCTCAGGAGGGACGACGTGCTGATTCTCGCCGGGCGGGACGAGCTTCTCGAAGGACTGCCGTCGTAGGTCTGGAACCCCTTGGCATCACGCAAGCTCAAGAACGGCAAGTTTTCGTCCGTCCTGGTTCCCGTCGAAGGGAGCGCCTCGGACCAAGCCGCGGTCGAGCTGGCCTGCAACCTTGCATCCGTGTGGAAGGGCACCGTATACGTGCTTCACATAATCGAGATAGAGCGAAGCCTGCCCCTGGACGCCGAGGTCCCCGATGCCACCATCAAGGCCGAAGAGGTGCTCACGGCCATGGAGGACGTGGCAAAGCCGCACCGGTGCAAGGTCCAGGCCGAGATGCTCCAGTCCCGCCGGGCGGGGCCCGCCATCGTCCAGGCGAGCGCCGAAAGAGAGGTCGACGCCATTGTAGTCGGGGCCGACTACGCCACCAGCTACGGCTCGTTCTCACTCGGGCAGACGGTGCCCTATATCCTCGAGAACGCGCCCTGCAAGGTGATCCTGTGGCGAAACGGGGTGCCGGCGCCGGGAGCCGCAGGGTAGGCGGGGCGGTCGCCCGCGCCCGGTTGCGCCCAGTTCCATGCACCAGCATCCCAGGGTTGGTCCCAGGCGCGTCGTAGTGGTCGGCTGCACCGACACGGGCGCGTCGGCAGCCGTTGCCCTATCCAACAGGGGGCACTCCGTCCATATCCTCGACGGGGAGGAGGACTCTTTCCAGAGGATCCCCGCCGCGAAGAGGGACTCGGGCGCAATCGTACCCGTCATTGGCGACGGGACTGCGCAGAGGGACCTGCTGAAGGTGTCTATCCGGGACGCGGACGTCTTCATGGCCCTCTCGGACTCGGATACGATGAATGCCCTCGCGTCCGAGATTGCCAGCAGCATATTCCAGGTGCCTACCGTCGTAAGCCGCATAGACGACCCTTCCATACAGGCTACCTACAATGAGATAGGCATCGCGGCGGTGGGGTCCGCGCAGCTCCTCGCCGACATGGCCGTCGAAGCTGCGCTGGGGTAGGGCATCATGCACGTGGTGATCATAGGAGCAGGGACCGTTGGCTCGAGGCTTGCAGCCCTCCTGCTTTCGGCTGGTCACGAAATAGCGGTGGTCGAGCGGGACAGGGGACGTTGCCGCGGGCTGGAAGAGGCTCTCGGCAGCGTCACGGTTCTCGGCGACGGGACCAGCTCGGTGGCGCTGACGGAGGCCGGCATCACCAGGGCGGAACTGGTTGTGGCGACGACGAGCAGGGACGACGTCAACCTGGTCATATGCAGGCTCGCCAAGGTCAGGTTCAACGTCCCGCGGGCCACGTCCCTGGTCAACAGCCCCGATCTGTGCGACCTGTTCGGGCTTGCGGGCGTGGACACCGTGGTGGACGTTACCGACCTCCTGGTAGAGGACCTATACAGGGGCATATTGCCACAGGGCTTCGTACGCCCCCTGCCTCTTCCAGGTCCCGGCGACCGATCGCTGCTGAAATTCACGGTTCCGGCGAACTCCCCGGCGGCCGAGAGGCAGCTCGGCGACCTTCCGGTGCCCGGCAGCGCCGTCATCTCCCTCGTCGTCTCCCTCGACGGCGCCGCGGCCGTTCCCACGGAGGAGACCGTCATCAGGCCAGGGGACGAGGTGATCGCCGTGGCGAGCGACGAGGACAGGGAGACGCTCAGCCGTCTTCTGCTCAGGGTGGACGAATGACCGGGCCCAGGCGTCTCGGCTATCTCGGGCCCGCCGGCACCAATACGGAGCTGGCCTGCCTCGCATATGACAGGGCTGCTACCCGCGTCCCTTATCCATCGATCCCGGAAGTGGGCAGCGCGGTCGAGTCGGGGAGTGTGGACGAGGGCGTGGTGCCTATCGAGAACAGCGTCGGAGGCTCCGTGAGCGTCACGCTCGATCTGCTGGTCCACGGGTCGGGCCTGTCGATTCGCAACGAGCTCGTTTCGCCCATCACCCATTCTCTGCTCGTTCGGGAGGGAACGAAGCTTGCCGATATCCGGGTCATATACTCTCATCCCCAGGCGCTGGAGCAGTGCAGGGTCTACGTGGCCGGGAAACTCCCGAACGCCGAGCCGGTGGCGTCCCTGAGCACGTCGGCTGCGGTCGAGGAGATGCTTACGGCGGACTTACCCTCGGCCGCCATTGCTACGGAGCGGGCAGGGGAGCTGTACGGGGCGCATGTCCTGGAGCGGGGGATCGAGGACTTCCCGAACAACATGACCCGGTTCGTCGTGCTGGCGGAGACGGACCATCCGCGTACCGGCGACGACAAGACGTCTGTCTGCTTCTCCTTCGACGACGATGCGCCGGGAATCCTCTACTCGGTACTCGGCGAATTCGCCACTAGGGGCATAAATCTCGCCAAGATAGAGTCCCGCCCGACACGGGAAGCCCTGGGCAGCTACATCTTCCTCGTGGACCTGGAGGGACACCGGGACGACGAAGTAGTCGGGGCCGCCCTGCGGGAGGTCGAGCGCCAGACCTCGACGCTCAAGGTCTTCGGCTCATACCCCCGGTATGTCATGCCGGAGTCCAAGGCCTGACAAAACATGAGGAGAGGCGCCAAGCGCCTCTCCTCCTCGATCTATGTGCAGGTCAACCCTTCCTGGAAGGGCCTGTTATGGTCGGCCTATGAGCTAGGCCTCCTCCGTCTGGGCTGCCGACTCGGCCTTCCGGCCGGGAACGCGCGCCGCGACGGCCTCGGTCACGGGAGCGACGCGCTCTCTCACCGTATCCACCGCCGGGCCGACGTGACCACGCATCGACTCCACCGCGGGGTTTACGTGCCCTCGAACCGTCTCCATGGTCGGTCCGACGTTCTCGCGCATCCGGGCCGCCATCTCCTCGGCCCTCTCGCGCAAGACCTCGCTCTGGTCCAGAAGCTGGGCCCTCGTCTCGGCGCCGGCCCTGGGAGCGACCAGGATGCCCACGATAGCCCCGACCACCCCTCCCAGCAGGAACCCCGTCACGAACGATCCGCCGTTGTCACCATTTGCCATCGGTCAGTCTCCTTTCGAGTCCTTGGATTTCAGCCCTGAAAAGAACGCCATCGCCTTGCCCAGTCCGAAAGCCACGTCCGAGCCGGCCGTTGCGGGCCTCACGATCTTGTCCGAAACCGTCTCCACCACCTCGTCTACGCTATCCACAGCGCGTTTCGCCGACTCCAGCACTGCCGACAGCTTCCTGTACAGAGCCACCAACACGAAAAGGCACACCAGCACGATGAGGACGAGAAACACGTCCCTGACGATGCCGATGATGTCGGCGAAATCTCCCAGGGTCAAGGTGGTCGATGGCTTCCTTTCGCAAGAGTGGGGCCAATTCCATGCTAGCACACGCCCATAGGCAAGGCAATCATATCGCGCGTCCAGGGGACACGCCTTCGTCACCCGGACGCTACTCCTCCACCACGAAGTGGAACGCGAACGCGCAGGCGACCAAGAACACAGCGTCGTAGGCGGCCAGCAGGGGAATCCAACGGAGCACTTCGCCGGAATCCGCTCCTCCGAGCGCCGCCGCAGACGCCTCGACGGCAGCGATGACTACCGGGATGACCACAGGCAGGAAGAGCAGCGGCAGCATCACCTCGCGCGCCCTCGTGTTCACCGCCATTGCCGAAAAGAGTGTACCGACCGCGGAGATTCCCAACGTTGCGAGCACCGCGACCAGTATCAGCGCCGGATGCAGCAGCGGCAGGTCGAATATCACTACGAAGGCCGGAAACACCAGGAGCTCGACCAGCATCATGAACAGGAAAGACGCCAGCATCTTGCCCACGTACACCGCGTCGCGGGGCGCCGGGGCCAGCAGCAGGCCGCGCAGGTTGCCGCCGTCCCGCTCCAGCGCGAATGACCGCGTGAGCCCCAGGACGCCGCCGAATACGAACGCCGTCCACAGCACACCCGGGGCCACGCGCGCCACGACCTGCGGCGTCGGCTCGATGGCGAAGCTGAATATGACGATGACGAGGAGCGAGAACACGACGACCGACACCACGAAGTCCTTGGTTCTCAACTCGAGCATCACGTCCTTGCGGACTATCGCCCAGATAGCGCCGAAGTATGACTTCAATGCGGCCCCTTGACGTGAGCGCCGTAGACTTTCCTGGCCGCGGCGCGGTCGCCGCCCGAAAAGACATTGGAGACCCGGCCCGCTCCTACGATCGCGATGCGGTTCGCTCTCCCGGCTGCCCAGTCGAGGTCGTGTGTCGTGAACAGCACCGCGCCCCCAGACGCCGCGTGGCCCGTCAGCACGTCCTCCAGGATCGCCAGCGCACGCCCGTCCAGGCCGCTCTCAGGCTCGTCCATGAGCAGCACCCGCGGCTTGTGGAGAAGTGCCCTGGCTATGGAGAACCGCTTGCGGAGGCCGTGGGACAGGGAGCCGACTCGCTGGTGGAGCCGTGCGTGAACACCCAGCCGCCCGGCTACGGCCTCGATACGCTCCTCGCGCCGGTCTATGCGGAACATGCGCCCCGCGAATTCGAGGTTCTCGTAGCCGGTCAGATCGTCGTAGAGCAGCGGCTCGTGGGTCATCACTCCAACGGCGCGGCGCACCATCTCTCCATGCCTCGCCGGATCGAGTCCCAGGACCCGGATGTCTCCCGAGTCGGGCTTGGAGAGCCCGGCGATGAGCCTGATCAGGGTGGACTTGCCGGAGCCGTTCGGTCCCAGCACGGCGACCGCCTCGCCCCAATCGATGGTCAGATCGAGGCCGCGAAGCACCTCGCTCCTGCCGAAGGACTTTGTGATGCCGGCCGCTTCCACGGCGCAGTGGGTCGTGTCCGGACTACCGTAGCTTCTCATTGGCGGTCTGCCACTGTAGTATAGATGGGCGAGCAGGGGCAATTGGAGAGCACGGGGCGAGATGGCCAAGATAGAAGCGCTGCAAGCCAGATACGAGCAGATGGACCGCCGCATGGAGACGCGGGCCGAGGCGAGCATCGATGCGGGATGCCTGCTGGCGTTCGACTACGAGTACGAGGGGAGCGACGCCGAGGTCGTCATCGACAGCGGCGAGTTCACCGCGGTCTGCCCGTGGACCGGCCTGCCGGACTTCGGCACGCTCACCATCAGCTACGTGCCGGGGCGCACCTGCCTTGAGCTGAAGTCCCTGAAGTACTACCTGCTCTCGTACACCGGCGTGGGTATCGTGCAGGAGCACGCGGCCAACCGGATACTCGAGGACCTGGTTGCGGCCTGTTCACCCAAGCACATGAGGGTGACGCTGGACTACAACGTCCGAGGCGGCCTGCATACCACCGTCACCGTCGGCTACGACGGAAGCGGGCCAGCGAAGGGCTAGAAGAGCTCCTCCACCCTGAGCGCGAGAAGCTCGCTCCCCGTGCCGAAGGCCCAGTAGTAGACGAGGTACAGCCCGGCTCCGATCATCGCCAGGTTCCCTATCGGCTCGATGTATGGGAAGACCGCCCTCAACCCGCGCTGCACCAGGTCCTTGAACAGGACGACGCCCAGGGTTGCCAGCACCAGCATCGCCCCCATGCCTAGTCCGTAGCTGATGGAGCCGATGATGGGCTCCAGGATGGCCCCGGCGCTGAGGGACTGGCCGGCGACGAACCCGATGGCCGCCAGGAATATGGGAAGGGCGCAGCTCAACGACGCTATGGCGTACGCTATGCCGAACAGGAACACTTGGCGCAGGCCCTTGCCCTGGCCGAGGTTGACGCGGCTGGCCGCCATGATTCCCAGCTTGCGCTTGGAGAGCAACAGGTACAGCCCGGCCCCCGCGATCACTACACCCACTCCCAGCCCGGCGAAGGGCAGGAACTTGCCGATGATCCTCCCGCCCGCGGCGAGAACCAGCCCGACCGAGCCGAATACGACCACGAAGCCTGCCGTGGCGGCCAGCCCCAGGAGTATGCCCCGGGCTCCGGACGCGACCAGGTTCTGCTCCTCGTCCCTGAAGGTGTCGAGCTGGTAGCCCACGTAGGCCGGGAACATCGCAGCCCCGCAGGGGTTGAACGCAGCCAGGATCCCGGCCGTGAAGGCGAAGTACAACGGTACGTCGATCGAGAACATCCAGTCACTCCGGGATGGTTGGCGGCGGCACGGCGACATAGTCGCCGGACTCTGTAGCCTGGAGCTTGCCTCCCGGCGCTTCCCTGTAGAACGAGTCCCCCGAAGCGGCCAGGCCCCGCACCCAGGCGGGAACCTCCAAGCCGTCGCCCGTGATGCGCGGCAGGGAGCCGGGTAGCCCTATGGCGTCCCACGTCTCGAACGGGCCCAGCTCCCAGGCGTACCCCCAGCGCATGGCCCGGTCGATGGAGATGATGTCGTCGGCAACCGCGCCCATCTTGGTCGCCGAGTACGCCATCATCTGCGACAGGACGCGCCATATGAAGCGCCCTGCGTCGCTGTCCGAGGCGGCGAGCGCAGCCAGCCGGGCGCGTGGATCGTCCGCGGACTCGTCGCCATCCGCGGACGGGGGCTTGCGGCCCGATCGCGGCCCATACTCCAGCGTTGCGGGATCGAGCACCAGTATCTCGCGCCCGCGCTCGGTCTCGACGCGCCGGTAGAAGCCCCGGCCGGCCTTCTGGCCCGTCCAGCCGCGCGCGACCATCTCGCGCATGTAATCGGGCACCGCGAGTATTCGCCGCTCATCCGGGTCGGACGCAGCCTCGAGGGAGTTGTCGGCGACCGCTGTGAAGACGTCGATGCCCACCACGTCCAGGGTGCGGAAGGTCGCGCTCACCGGCCTGCCCATCGCGGGCCCGGTGAGCGCGTCCACCTCGTCGAATGCAAGCCCGAACTCGCCGGCGGCGTGGACGATTGCCATGAGCGCGTAGACGCCGACGGTGTTGGCGATGAAGTTGGGCACGTCGTGCGCGGGTACGACTCCGCGCTCCAGCACGTTCGCGGAGATGTCGGACACGGTCGATGCGACTGCCGGGTCGGTGTCGGGCGTCGATATCAGCTCCAGCAGGGGCAGGTACCGCGGGGGGTTGCAGAAGTGAGCGCCCAGGAACTGCGGGCGAAGATCGGGCGGCAGGGCCTCGGCGATGGACGATACGGGAATGCCGGAGGTGTTCGTGCTGATGATCGCGCCGGGCCTGACGTGCTCGGCCGCTCGGGACCAGATCGCCCGCTTGATCTCCAGGTCCTCGGAGACAGCCTCGATCACCCAGTCGGCATTCCCCAGGCGGTCGAGGTCGTCGTCGAAGTTGCCCGGGGTGATGCGCTCCAGGACGCTCGTGTCGCTGACTGGCGCGGGCCTCAGCGTCCTGAGGCGGTCGATGGCCGTCCGCGCCAGCCGGGCGGGGTCGTCGCCGCTCCTGAGGTCGAGCAGGTCGCACGGGATGCCCCTGTCGGCCAGCAGACCGGCGATCTGGGAGCCCATGGTGCCGGCGCCCAGGACGGCAACCCTGCCGATCATCTAGCCGCGCCAGTGCTCGGGCAGTATGGGCGCGTCGAAGCCGAAGCGGTCCGAGACCCACTGCTCGACGAACATGCCGTCCTTGTAGTTCGACTGCTGGGACTCGTACACGTCCGGGGGAGCCTGGAAAGCGCCCAGCAGGGGAGACAGGCCGTCCCTGTCGAGGAAGCCGCCGGGAGGGGCCGTCTGTACCAGCGTCCGGGCCGTTATCCGGGGCGCGAACCAGCGCGGGTCGAAGTTCGCGAGGGTGCCGGCGACCGCTGCCTCGGAGCCGGGATTCAGCCTGAGGTGATCTGCGATCTCGCTGTCCGTGCCCTTCGCCGCGTCGAGGGCCTTGTAGAAGGTCGACGGGGTGCACACGAGGTGCGTCGCGCCCTCTCCAAGGGCCGCGGTGAACAGCGCGAGATCGCCGCCCTGGACCACGACGCGGCCGGCGTCGACCTCTGGCCGCGAGAGCAGTACCTCCAGCCCTCGCACGCAGTCCGCGGCGATGCCCCGGAACCTGTACGCGCTGGGGTCTTCGATCCCATCGGTCAGCAGACCGGGAAATGCTGCAGCATAGGGCTTGTCGGCGTTGCGGAACCCCCGGGCCGCCAGCGAGAAGGCGACGAAGCGGCTCCTAAGCTGGCTCGGCGAGCCCTGGGGTATCGGCGAGATGACGCTGCCGGAGCCCGGCACCCAGTAGATGGCGGGGAAAGGTCCATCGCCGACCGGGATGCTCAGGTACGCGAAGAGCCTGTAGGACCCCAGGCTGGTGAAACGCAGCCCGTACATGGTGGCGGAGTCGTTGGTGCGGATTGGGATGGCCTCCGCCTCGACTCGCGCCGAGTACAGGGCAAGCTCGTCCAGGACGTCCTGCCAGTATGCTTCGAATCCCGCCGGCCTTTCGTCGTTCATGCTGCTATGCCTTCAGGTGTCTCTCGAAGAACGCGTCTAGCTCTTTGTCGATGTTGTGCTTGCCGGCGTTGTGACCGTGCCCGTCGGCCGTGTAGAGCTTCTTGTCCACGCTGGCGACGGCATCGAACAGGGCGTACCCGGTCTCCGGTGGGCAGACCTGGTCCTGGAGTCCTATGTATATGACGAATGGGCAGGTGATCTTGCCGGCGAAGTTGATCCCGTCGAAGTATGCCAGCGTCTCGACGACCTGATCGCGGCTGTCGGGGTGGAGCCTCAGGTAGTCGTTGATCTCCTCGTAGGGGTACGCGTGGGTCAGCTCTATGGAGTCGACGTAGCCGCACAGGTAGGGCGCGCCCGCTATCGCCGCCCTGACCTCCCGGCGCATGGCCGAGGTGGTGACGGTTAGGCCGCCTCCCTGGCTGCCGCCGGTGACCCCGATCCTGCCGGCGTCGACCTCATCGCGGGTGAGCAGGTAGTCGATGCCCCTCCAGGCGTCGACGTAGAAGCCCCTGTAGGAGTAGGTGTTGCGGTCGGTAATGTTGTGCGTCAACAGGCCCGGATAGCCTGGGTTGAACTGGCTGTTGCTGCGCAGCTTGCCCCTAGGGGCCACGGAGAACGCGGCGTATCCCTTGCGCGCCCACTCTTTGGGTATGCCAGGCTCCCCCTGGTAGCCGGGCAGCGTGAGGATGGCGGGCAGCTTCCCGTCGCTTCCCCTGGGCACGCAGAACCACCCGGCGATCCGCACGTCGTCGATGCTGTCGTAGAAGGTCTCGTAGACCTCGACGCCTTCGTCGCTGCGGAGATCCGAGTAGCTGGTCTCCGGGTTCAGGGGCACCCCGGCCGCCTGGGCCAGGACGCCGTCCCAGAACTCGTCGAAGTCCGCAGGCTTCCTGACCTTGGTGACGTATCCTTCGGGCGAGGGTCTCACGGCTCGCGGCTCCTCCCATTTCCGAATCGACCGAATTGTATGACCGGGCGAATGGCGTGTCAAACCCGCCCGGCTGCGGTATGATGCGCCCATCCAGAGAATAGGCCGGTCTCTCCGGTGAGGTGACGCAAATGGCGGACGCAGGCAGATGGCGGAAGATCACGCCCGACGGGCTTTTCAGGTGCGGCGAGACGGACGGCTGGGACAGGGACCCGTCGGCGCCCCATATCATCCGCATCGGCGACACGCTGCGGATGTACTACCACGGCCGGCTGGACGGCAGGATCCGAATCGGGTTCGCCGAGGCGCCGGTCGACGACCCCCTGAACTGGACGAAGCACGAGGGCAACCCGGTCCTCGACCTGGCCGGGCCCGGGGAGCCGGACTCGGAGTGGTGCGCCTATCCCTGGGTGGTGCCGGTAACGGAGACGCGGTGGCACATGTACTACGCCGGCTTCGGGGGCGAGTTCTGGCGCGAGGGCATGAAGATCTGGTACACGATGATGGCCGTCAGCGACGACGCGGGCGTGACGTGGCGGCGCAGCGGGCTGGGGCCGATCATCGACGTGGGCGAGAAGGGCGCTCCCCACGAGGCTGCCAGCGGCTCCTGCGCGGTCGTGCGGGTCGGCGACGAGTACCGGATGTACTACACGGCGCTCAGGGAGGGCCCGGGCTATCCCCGGGGCCTGTACATCAGCCTAGCCCTGGCGACTTCTCCCGACGGATGGACGTTCACGCCCCACGAGGCGGGCGCGGTGCTCGAGCCAGACCTGGACAATCCGGTGGAGAGCTTCTGCTGCTCAAAGCCCGCGATCTACGACAAGGGCGATCACTACGAGCTGTGGTACAACACCGCCGGCGAAAAATACCGGCTGCGGTATGCGGAGAGCCGCGACGGGATCGACTTCGACGTCGACCCGAACGTGGTCGTCGACCCGTCGGAGTCGGGCTGGGACGCCGTCATGACGGAATACCCGTGCATCGTGGAGCTTCCCGACCGGGACCTGCTCTACTACTGCGGCGACACCTTCGCCGGGATAGGGGTAGCCGAGCGGTCGAAGTGAACTTGAGCGGCGGAGCACTGCCCTTCGACAAGCTCAGGGCGAACGGATTGGGGGCTAGCCGAGGGCGGAGTAGAGGTCGTCGGTCTTGGCCGCCATGATGAAGTCGTTGCGGTGGAGGCCCCTGATCTTGTGGGTCCACCACGCGACGTTGACGCGCCCCCACTCGACCGTCAGCCTGGGATGATGGCCCTCCTCCTCGGCGGCCTCTCCCACCGAGTCGGCGAACACCATCGCCTGGAGGAAGTCCGCGAACCTGAAGGTGCGGTCCAGCCGCTTGATGCCGTCGTCCTCGGTAAGCTGCCAGTCCGGCACGACCGGGTGGAGCTCCGCGATCTCCCCGTCGGTCACCCGCGGCGAGTCTCTCCGGCAGGCCACGCACTTCTCTCTTGCCAGCGTCATTTCCAACCTCCGGCCCCAACCCCGCGCGGGGTGTGATTATTCACGCTGCTATCGTAACATGTAGCCTCATACTCGCGCGGAAACCACCTGGGAGGACACCCATGATTGATTTCGCCAACTCGTACATGACCTGGTTCGGAGCGGCAGGGGGCAGCATCTCGAGGATCGACATCGAGGCCGCGTGCACGCTGATCGACGCGTCGGGGGCGGAGGACTCCTTCTACCTGATCGCCCCGTGCCGCGCGGAGCACACCCACTCCGACGGCCAGCTAATCGTCATGCCCAACTACGACTTCCGCGGCGTCTTCGGGCGGAGCGAGTACCGGATCATCCGCACTCACTGGGTCAGCGATCCCGACTACCTCGGCGACCCGGGACTGGATACGACCGGGGGCCGCGTTCTCGACGAGTCGGGGCTCCACGGCGGCAAGTGGGACGAGGTGAGGCTGGACGTGCCGCGCTTCGACAGCTTCACCGAGCTCGAGGGCAACCAGGCCGTGGTCGACGCCACCCTGGAGAACAGGCCGCTCGTCTCAAGGACGGAGCTGGCGGACGAGGGGACGGGGACCCGCGCCGTGCTGGAGTACCCCGTCAAGACGATGAACGTGCTGAGAGCTCAGGTGAGGTTCCAGATCGACACCGGCCCGATAATCGTGCCGGACTTCGCGTCGTCGGCCGAGCTCGCGGTCGCGCGGTTCGACCTGGCCCACGTCGTCTACAACCTGTTCGACAGGGGCGAGCTGATCCTGCGCAAGCCGGTAGCCGTCGGGGGCGACGCGGGGATCGACGTTACCGACTACTCCGAGAGGGTGGAGTACGTGGGCAGGAACACGGTGCTGGCGGCCTAGAGCGGGGAGGGCGGGTTTCAAACCCGCCTCTACGGGTGTGGGTTCGGGGGGCGGATCCGTCCCCAACGGGGTGCGTCCCGGATGCAGGGGAGTGTTGGTCGGGGTGACTGGACTTGAACCAGCGACCTCGTCGTCCCAAACGACGCGCGCTTCCATCTGCGCCACACCCCGACGCGCGTATTAATGATACGGACTCGCCCCGCGCTTCACAACCGCCGGTCCTGGGATTTGGTGAACAATCTTACCCAAAGTCTAAGACTTCAGCTATTGACAGGCCACTATATATAGTATTATCCTCCCTTGGCCCCACGATAGATTGTGCTTTGGCCCTATTCGTTGGGTGGTCGTATGTTCTGTCCGCACTGCAGCCACGACGACTCGAAGGTCATCGACTCCCGCGACGCGGGAGCCGGCATAAGGCGTCGCAGGGAGTGCCTGGAGTGCGAGGGCAGGTTCACGACCTACGAGCAGGTCCAGGTACGGGAGCTGATGGTGGTCAAGAGGGACGGACGGCGAGAGGACCTCGACAGGGAGAAGCTGATCGCGGGCATCTCGAAGGCATGCGCCAAGAGGCCGCTCCCGACGGGGAGCATAGACAAGCTGGTGCAGGAGATCGAGACGGTGGTCGTAGACTCGGGCCGCCGCGAGGTCTCGTCGGAGGCCATAGGACAACTGGTGATGGAGAAGCTGAAGGAGATGGACCGCGTCGCCTACATCCGCTACGCGAGCATCTACAGGGACTTCAAGGACGTGGAGACCTTCAGGGACGAGATCGACTCTCTCCTGGAGCCTTCGGAGGAGCCCGCCGAGCCGAGCAGCCAGCTTACCTTCCTGGAAGAGGAGATCGTCCAGAGGCCCCGGCGCCGCGGGAGGCCCCAGAGGCTCACGGAGGCCGGGAGGCCGGCCGGGGCCTGAGCCTACGGGCGGCCCTAGACCTAATGTTCCGTTTTGAGTTATAGTTGCCTGTGACATCCCGAAACAAAACTGGAGTGAAATGATGCTGACCCAAGAGAGACCCAGCCCAACCCTTACCGCCACCGCGGCATCCGAGCAGCAGGTGGACCTCAGCGACAATGCCCTCGTCGTGCTGGAGAAGCGATACCTCAGGAAGGACGCTGACGGCAACATAGTCGAGACGCCGGAGCTGATGCTCCGGCGGGTGGCCCGCGCCATCGCGGAGGCCGAGACGATATACGGCACGAGATCGGACGCGGCGCACTGGGAGGACGAGTTCTACGACGTGATGGCCCGGCTCGACTTCGTGCCCAACTCCCCGACGCTGATGAACGCCGGCATCGGCCTGCAGGATGGGACGGGCACGGGGACTCTCTCCGCCTGCTTCGTCATGGGGCTCGAGGACACGATGGACGGCATAATGACCACGGCCAAGGAGATGGCCATGGTCCAGAAATTCGGCGGCGGCACGGGGTTTGCGCTGTCCCCCATCAGGCCCAAGGGCTCCGGGATCTCGACGACCCACGGCCAGGCGTGCGGCCCCATATCGGTGCTGCGGCACCTCTCGTCGGTGTCGAAGCTGGTGACCCAGGGCGGGAAGCGCGACGGCGCGAACATGGCCGTCATGGACGTGCACCACCCGGACATCCTGGAGTTCATCGACTGCAAGGAGATCGAGGGGGAGATACACAACTTCAACATCTCGGTGGGCGCGTCCCACGAGTTCATGAAGGCGGTGAGGGACGGGACGGACTACCCGCTGCGGGCGCCGGAGAACCCGAGCGCCCCCGACTCTCCCATAGTGGAGAAGGGCAGGCTGGACGCTCGCGAGGTGTTCGCCAAGATCATCCACGGCGCGTGGCGCAACGGCGAGCCGGGGATGATCTTCCTCGACTGGGTGAACCACAAGAACCCAACGCCCCACATCGGCCGCATGACGGCGACGAACCCGTGCGGCGAGCAGCCGCTCCTGCCCTACGAGTCGTGCAACCTGGGCTCCATCAACCTCGCCAACTTCGTCACCGACGGCCGGGACGGTCCCCAGGTCGACTACGAGCGGCTCAGGGGCGTCGTCCGCACGACGACGCGCTTCCTGGACAACGTCATCGACGCGAACTCCTACTCGGTCGACAAGATCGAGGAGATGACGAGGATGACGCGGAAGATCGGCCTGGGGGTGATGGGCTTCGCCGACATGCTGATCAGGATGCGGGTGCCCTACGACTCCGAGGAGGGCCTGGAGCTGGGCCGGGACGTGATGCGGTTCATCCGGGACGAGGCGGACAAGATGTCCGAGGAGCTGACGGAGCATCGGGGCGTCTTCCCCGGGTTCGAGGGCAGCATCTACGACGCGCCGGGCCAGCCGAAGATGCGCAACGCCTGCCGGCTGACCGTCGCGCCGACGGGGACCATATCGATGATCGCGGGGTGCTCCAGCGGGATCGAGCCGCTGTTCGCCCTCAGCTACCACAAGCACAACATCCTGGGCGGCGAGAGCCTGATCTACGTGGACGAGCAGTTCGAGGAGGCCGCGCGGGAGGGCGGGTTCTACAGCGACGACCTGATGGAGTTCCTCGCCTCGGGCGGCTCCCTCCAGGAGAGGGACGACGTGCCCGGCTGGGCCAAGCAGCTATTCGTGACGGCCTCCGACATCTCGCCGGAGATGCACGTGAGGATGCAGGCGGCGTTCCAGGAGAGCGTCGACGCGGCCATTTCCAAGACGATCAACTTCCCCAACAGCGCCACCGAGGACGACGTGGAGCGCGCCTACATGCTGGCCTGGGAGCTGGGCTGCAAGGGCATTACCGTCTACCGCGCGGGCAGCCGCGAGGCCGAGGTGCTGACGGCGGGCCAGGAGCAGGCCGACGGCGAGGCCGAGGACGAGCCCGCCGCTCCCGACATGCTGGTCGAGCGCCGGCGCCCATCGGTCATCAGGGGCATTACCGAGAGGGTGCGGACCGGGCACGGCAACATGTACGTGACCATCAACTACGACGAGAGCGACGAGCCCTTCGAGGTGTTCATAGCCGTCGGCAAGGCGGGCGGCTGCGACTCGGCCCAGCTCGAGGGCATATCCAGGCTGGCGACGCTGGCCCTCAGGGCCGGAATCGACCCCACCCAGGTCATCAAGCACCTGCAGGGCATCACCTGCTGCCCGGCGTGGGACGGCGGCACGCTGGTCAGGTCCGCGCCGGACGCCCTCGCCCTCGTGCTGGGCCGCCATCTCAAGCAGGACTTCAGCGGGCCGCCCGCCGAGCCGGAGGCGTCCGCCATCCAGCCCGCCATGCTCATGCCCCAGGCAGGCAGGCAGGCCAACGGCGCCAACGGCCACGTGTCTACCAACGGCAGCAGGTGCCCGGAGTGCTCCGTCGGCACACTCATCTACCAGGAGGGCTGCAAGCGCTGCCCCGAGTGCGGATACAACAAGTGCGAGTAGCGGAAAACTGACCGCTGAGGCCGCTGAGGGCGCAGAGATTAGGTCGGTTGTCTGGGTGCGTCACGCGATGAACACTCCGCACCGGGAGGAATCTCTCATATGACCGGAAGGCCGTTTGTAGCGATTACTATGGGCGACCCTGCGGGAATCGGGGCTGAGGTCACGGTGAAGGCCCTGCGCGAGGCCGGCGTGTACGACAAGTGCAGGCCGTTCGTGGTCGGCAACGCCGACGCCGTCCGGGCCGCCTGCGACCTGGCCGGGGCGGACATGGCCACTAGGGCCGTGCGCGCCGTCGACGAGGTTCGCGGGGACGCGGGCGCCGTCGAGGTCCTGGACATCGAGAACCTCGACTACGACAGCATACAGACGGGCAGGGTGTCGGAGGCCGCGGGCCGCGCCGCCATCGAGTGGGTGCTGGAGGCGGGCAGCCTGGCGAAGGACGGCCGAATCAGCGCCATAGTCACGGCCCCCATCAACAAGGAGGCGGCGAGCCTGGCGGGCTACAAGGACGTGGGCCACATGGAGGTGTTCCAGAGCCAGACCGGGGCCAGGGAGGTCGCCACGATGCTGATGGCCGACCAACTCCGGGTCGTCCACCTCACGACCCACCGCTCGCTCCGCGTGGCGTGCGACTACGTGACGAGGGACAACGTGCTCGCCAAGACGATGCTGACCCACGAGCACTTCACGCGGTGGGGCTTCCCAGAGCCCAGGATCGGGGTCGCGGCCCTGAATCCCCACGCCAGCGACGGCGGCCTGATCGGCGACGAGGAGGAGAAGCACATCACGCCGGCGGTCGAGGCGGCGCGGTCCCAGGGCGTCGACGCCACCGGGCCCGTGCCCCCCGACACCGTGTTCAACCAGGCCATCGACGGCAAGTTCGACGTGGTCCTGGCCATGTACCACGACCAGGGCCACATAGCCATCAAGGTCCACAACTGGGCGAAGAGCGTGAGCGTCAACCTGGGGCTACCGTTCATCAGGACGTCGGTCGACCACGGCACGGCCTTCGACATAGCGGGCAAGGGCGTGGCCGACCACGAGAGCATGATGGAGGCCATCGGCGTCGCCGTGGACCTGGCCAACGAAAGCAGGCTTCGATGAAAATATCGTTTGTCGGCGGTGGCGCGATGGCCGAGGCCATCCTTGGGGGCATTCTCGAGGCCGGGATCGCGGCCCCGGAGGACATCAGGGTGGGCGAGCCGGTGGAGCCGCGCCGCGAGTACCTGGAAGGGAAGTACGGGGTGGCCTGCCACGCCGCGAACGCGGAAGTGCTCGGCGAGGCCGACATCGTAATGCTGTCCGTCAAGCCCCAGAATCTCGTGGATGTGATGTCTGAGCTAAGGGGCTCTCTAGGCGTGGGTCAGACGACCGTCTCGATCATAGCGGGCGCACGCCTGTCGACGCTGACGCGAGGCCTGCAGCACGACTCGGTCATCAGGGTCATGCCCAACACCCCGTCGCAGATCGGGGCGGGCATGTCGGTGTGGACCGCGTCATCCGGGGTGCCGGAAGGCGCCATCGAGGCCACGCGGCGCATCCTGGGTCCGCTGGGCGAAGAGTTGTACGTCGACGACGAGAAGTTCATCGACATGGCGACGGCCCTCAGCGCGAGCGGGCCCGCCTACGTGTTCCTGTTCATCGAGGCACTGATAGACGCGGGCGTCTACCTGGGGATGCCGCGCGACATGGCCTCCCAGCTCGCCCTGCAGACGGTCGCGGGCAGCACCCGGCTGGTCCGCGAGTCGGGCCGGCACCCCGCCGAGCTGAAGGACATGGTGACGTCGCCCGGCGGCACGACCGCGGAGGCGCTGCTAACCCTGGAGCAGGGCGCGTTCAAGGGCGTGGTCATCGATGCGGTCGCGGCGGCCTACGAGAAGTCGAAGGCGCTGGGCGGGTAGCCGGATGGAGTTTCTCCACACGTTCGTCCAGCTCCTCGTGTGGGCCCTGACCATCGCGGTCGTGGGACGCGCTCTCATGTCCTTCATATCGCCCCAGGGCAGCGACCCCGTGTCGGCGGTGCTGATCCAGATAACCGAGCCGATACTCGCGCCCATACGACAGTTCCTGCCGGAGGGCCCCCTCGACTTCTCGCCCATCATCGCCATCATAGTGTTGCAGCTGATAGGGTCTGTCGTCCTTAGGGTGGTCTGACACTAGCCCTGTGCGGCGCCGAAGTAGGAGCTCAGGTTGACGTAGGCGATGAGGACGATGACCACGACCGCGAAGCCGTAGACGACGCGGTCCGAGAGTCTGCCCTTCATCCAGGTCATCGTCCAGTGAAGGCCGAAACCGGCGGCCGCGATCGCGGTCGGCAGGGCCACTGCCAGCCTGCCGTACAGCCCCTCACCCGTGGTCAGCCCCGCCAGTACGACTCCGGCTCCGAAGAATGCCAGCAGCAGGGCATGGCCCCGCTCCCGCCACCGGGCGGCGCAGGCCAGCAGGCCCACGAGCGCCAGCAGGCCGGTGATCGCGTCCAGCAAGGTTTCGCCGCCGCCGAGTGCGCCGAAGAAGACTCGCGCGACCGTCCTGGCGACGCTGGCCGCCAGGTACCTGGTCTGCTCGGGGATGCCCTGGAGGTCCTGGTACTCCTGGCTCGCGGTGATGGAGTATGTGGTGATCTGCTCCATGGTAGTGCCGGGGTCCGAGACTGCCATGAGCAGGGCGGGCAGCATAGTGGGCAGCACCAGCCGACTGAGCTGGATGTGCCAGAGCGACACCGCGAGGATGATCGACGCCAGCAGGGCAGGGCGCGGGCCCAGGAGACGATGAACCAGCAGGTAGAAGAGGCCCACGGTCGCGACTCCAAGGCCAGCCGGCAGGAGCGAGTCGACTCTGTACAGCCTGGGTAGTACGGCGGTGGCTAGGACGGCGGCATAGGGCCAGGCGCCCGGCAGACTGGCTGTAAGGCTCCGTGGCATCGCGTCGCGTCGTGGGTCCAGTGGCTTGGCGGGCGCCGCATCCGGCGGGAGACCGGCCCTCACCCTGACGGGCGCCGGTCGCGCGGGCAGGCGGGACGAATGGCGGGCTAACATCTCTCCGCCGCACATATCGCAGTACTGGTGGCGCCTGGGGTTCGGCGCCCCGCACGCAGGGCAGGGCCGCTCGCCCGGGATCTCCGCTCCGCAGCCTCCACAGTACGCGGCGGTCAGGCGGTTGAGGCGGTCGCATCGTGGGCAGACCGCGTCCGGTGAGGCGGCCCCGGCGTTCCCCATCAGGCGTGGGCCATCGCGCCGCCGTCGACGTAGACAGTCTGGCCGGTCATGAAGTCGCTCGCGTCCGAGGCGAGGTAGACAAGCAGCCCGGCCAGGTCGGCGGGATGGCCCTTGCGGCGCGAGGGGATGTAGCGCTCGAGGAGTTCGGGCTCGGCTCCCTCCGCGCGGGGCTCCGTGGTCAGCCAGCCGGCGCCGATGCCGTTGACGCGCACGTTGCTCCTCGCCCATTCGAGCCCGAGGGCGGCGGTGAGCTGCCGGACGGCTCCCTGGCTTGCGCAGGCGGCGGCTGAGTTCCAGAGGCCGCGCTCAGCCAGTCCCGTGCCGACGTTGACTATGCGCCCGCTGCCCTGTGCGAGCATCAGCCTGCCGACCGCGCGGCAGCAGAGGAACATCGACCTGAGGTTGAAGGCGATGACGGCGTCCCACTCCTCGTCGGTTACGTCTACGAATGGCTTGCCGAACTCGACCCTTGCGTTGTTGACCAGGATGTCGATCCGGCCAAGCTCGTCCCGCGCCGAGTCGACCATCGCGTCGATGTCGTCCGAGCCGGTGAGGTCCGCTTCCAGCTCGACGGCCCGGCGGCCCGCCGAGCGCACCGCGTCGGCAGCGTCGGATATGTCGGATGTTCGGGAGCCCGCGACGGCGACGTCCGCGCCGGCCTCCGCGAGGGCGGCGGCGAGGTGGGGCGTCCAGCCGCGCCTGTCGCTGGTGATGATGGCCGTCTTGCCGGCCAGGCTCCATTCGGAGGGGATCGGCATTTCGCTACTCTTCCAGTGGTATGAGGGGCGCGTGCCCGGTGGGCGCGTAGCCTCCGGCCAAGCCGCCGCCGTCGATCACGAACATCTCGCCGTTCATATAGTCGGACGCGCGGGAGGCCAGGAAGACCGCGACCGGGCCCACCTCTCGCGGATCGCCCACCCGGCCCATGGGGACGAACTTGGCGGTGGGCAGGCTCTCGCGCGATGCCTCCGTTCCCTCGGTGGGGAAGAAGCCGGGCACGATGCAGTTGCTGGTGACCCCGTACCGCCCGAGGCTGGTGGCCAGGGCGCGGGTGAGCTGGATGACGCCCCCCTTGGAGCAGGCGTACATGTAGTTGTCGCGCCCCCCGCGGAGCCCGAACCCCGACGATACGTTGACGATCTTGCCGCTGCCGCGCTCGACCATGTGGCGGGCGACCGCCCTGGCGCAGTAGAAGGCGCCGGAGAGATTGGCGTCCAGCACGGCGTGCCACTCCTCGTCGGTTATGTCCCAGATCGGCTTGCCCCCCTGGCCGCCGACCATGCCCGCGTTGTTGACGAGGACGTCGACGCGCCCGAGCTCGCGCACCGTCGTCTCGACCAAGTGCTCCACCTGCCCGGCGTCGGTTACGTCGGTCGGCTGGGCGAGCGCCCTGGGGCCGATGGCCCTGATATCGCCGGCGACGCTTTCGAGGGGCTTCGGCCGGCGGCCGGCGAGTACGACGTCGCCGCCGGCACGGGCGAGTGCCAGAGCCATCTCCCTGCCGAGGCCGGAGCCGCCTCCGGTGACGATGGCAACGGCGCCTTCGAGGCTGAGGGACTGGAGTACGGGCTCGGTCATGCTGGAATGATAATACCTGGGGGAGCCAACGCGGTAGACCTGCGCGGAGATTTGCCTACGCCTGGAGGGTCACCTCGCCGCCCACGACGGTGAACGTGGAGCCGTCGGGCCGTTCGAGTACGAGATTGCCCTGGTCGTCGACCGCTCGGGCAACGCCGGCCAACACTTCGCTGCCCCGCCTCACTTCTACTTCCTGGGTCAGGGTGTCCAGCCGGGACGACCACTCGCCGGTCAGGGAACTTTCGTTCCGCACACGAGTGTAGAGGTCGTCGAATTGACGGAGCAGGTCTACCAGGACGCCGGTGCGTTCCACGGGCGCTCCCGCCTCCTCGACGAGACTGGCGGCCGTGGCCGCGATCTCCGGGTGGCCGCCCGTGTCGACGCTGACGTTGAGTCCGATACCGACGACGGCTGCGATCCCTCCTGCCTGGGAGTCCGCCTCGATGAGAATCCCCGCAACCTTGCGGCCTCCTATCCTCACGTCGTTGGGCCACTTGATGGTGACGCGTGCATCGATGTGCCCGTCCACGGTTCGCGCAACGGCGAGGGTCGCGGCCATGTTGACCTGCGATAGCTGCTCGGCTGTCGGTCTGACGACAATCGACAGAAGCAGGCTCTCGCCGGGCCCGGAGATCCACAACCTGCCGAACCGTCCCCGGCCGGCCATCTGCTCTTCGGCGACCACGACCAGGCCCTCGGGACACCCGCCGCCCGCGAGCCGCCGGGCCTCGTTCATGGTCGAGTCCAGCGACGGGTAGTGGAGTACCCGGCAGCCGATGATCCTTCCGGAAAGGGAGCGGCGTACGGCGTCGATGTCCAGGTCGGGCAACGTCACCTCGATGTCCCACGGCATTTGGGTTGTCTGGCTGACGGGGGCTATTCTAGCCCATCGTGGGGAAGAGGCCAGATGCGGGAGGTGGTAAACTTGGCGCCGGCTGCAATGGAGGTCGACATGAAGGTGCTCGTTGGAACCGGCGGCGATACGTTGATCCAGGCCCTGGGGGCCGAGTTCGAGGACGTGGAGTTCGTGGCCGCAGGCTCGCCTGGGGAGACGGTCGAGCGCATCCGCGACGTGGACGCGTACTACGGGTCTCCCCCTTCGAGGGAGGCGTTCGTGGCCGCCAGGCGCCTGCGCTGGATACAGCATATCGGTACGGGCGTCGACTGGCTCATCGACCTGCCGGAGCTTGTCGAGAGCGACGTGGTGCTCACCAACTGCCGCGGGCCCCACGCCGACCCGATGGCGGATCACGTCGTGGGCATGATGGTGAGCCTTGCCCACCGGTTGTGGGAGATGCGCGACGACCAGCGGGCGCACCGGTGGCTACCGCGCAAGTACGACGGCAGGTTCGTGGAGATGGCCCGCACGACGATGGGTATCCTGGGGTTCGGCGACATCGGCATGGCGGTGGCCCGGCGGGCCCTCGGATTCGAGATGAAGGTCTACGCGGTGGACAAGCATCCGCGGACGCCGCCGCCCGGTGTCGAGGAGGTCTGGGGCCTCGACAGGCTGGACGAGATGCTGTCGATCTCGGACTGGTTCGTGGTGACGGCCCCGTTCACCGCCGAGACAGAAGGCCTCATCGACGTCGGAAGGCTGGCCGCGTTGAAGAGGGGAGCACACGTCGTCGCCATCTCGCGCGGCGGCATAATCGACGAGGACGCACTGATAGACGCGCTGCGGTCCGGCCACGTGGCTGGGGCGGGCCTGGACGTGACCGCGGTGGAGCCGCTGCCCGGCGACAGCCCCCTGTGGGACATGGAGAACGTGGTGATCTCGCCCCACGCGTCCGCGCTCACGCCGGAGATGTGGCAGGGGCGGCAGGAGATATTCAAGGAGAATCTGCGCCGCTTCCTGGCCGACGAGCCCTTCCTGTACGTCTGCGACAAGCGCACTGGGTTCTAGGTTCACCCTCACCCCAGCCCTCTCCCATCGAGGGAGAGGGGGCAGCGGCTAGGCGGTGAGCTTGATGCGGGGATCCACGACGGCCAGGAGAAGGTCGGAGATCAGGGTGCCTATGACCGTCAGCATCCCCAGCATCAGGATGATGAACCCGGCGACGTTCGTGTCCTCCCGCTGTATGGCGGTCAGGAGCACGGGGCCGAGGGTGGGCAGGCTGAGGACGACGGACACGATCACGCTCCCGCTGACGAGGGAGGGCAGCAGGTAGCCCACGGTGCTGATGAGCGGGTTGACGGCGACTCGCACCGGGTACTTGAAGATCAGCTTGGCGGACTTCACCCCCTTGGCGCGTGCCGTGACCACGTAGGGCTTGCCCAGCTCGTCCAGCAAGTTGTTGCGCATCACGCGTATCAGGCCCGCGGTGCCGGAGGTGCCGAGCACGACGGCGGGTATCCACAGGTGCTCGATCAGGTCGAGGACCTTGGCCACGCTCCAGTCGGCGTTGGCGTAGTCGGCTGAGAATAGGCCGCCGACGCTCTGGTCGAAGTATGCGTAGGCGATGTACATGAGCACGAGGCCGAGGAGGAAGTCGGGCACGGCGAGGCCCGTGAATCCGAGGAGCGTGAACGTGTAGTCGCCGATGGAGTGCTGCCGGACGGCGGAGTAGATGCCGACGGGGATCGCGAAGGTCCACGTGACCAGGATGGTGAAGCTCGTGAGCGCAACGGTCATCCAGAGGCGGTCGCCGATGATCTTCTTTATGGTGCCTTGGTACCCGGCCGCCTCTCCCGCGGTGTAGGCAAAGCCCAGGTCGCCGTGGAGCATCCGCCAGATCCACTTCATATAACGGACGTGCTGCGGCTTGTCCAGGTCCATGTAGTCGCGCAACCGGTCGAGGAGCTCGGCGTTCCCGACATGACCGTGGACGCCGCCGCCCGCCATCAGGTCGCTGATCGTCCGTTCGGCCGCGTCGCCTTCGGGCAGCTCGATGATGACGAAGGTGAGGATGGAGATCACCCAGATGGTGAACAGGGCGAGGATCATGCGGCGGGCTATGTATGCAACCATGGGCCCTCCCTAGCTCGCTCCCAGCCTGATCCTGGGGTCGACGATGGCGAGCGCGATGTCGGAGATCAGCGTCCCTATCACCGTGAGGACGCCTAGAACGAAGACGACGAATCCGGCGACGTATATGTCCTCGATCCTTATGGCGTCCAGCAGCACGGGGCCTATCGTGGGCAGGCTGAGCACGACCGAGACTATGACGCTGCCGCTCACCAGCCCGGGCAGCAGGTAGCCCACGGTGCTGACGAGGGGGTTGACGGCCACCCTGACAGGGTATTTCAGGATGAGCCTGAGTGGGGAGAGCCCCTTTGCCCTGGCCGTCACGACGTAGGGCTTGCCGAGCTCGTCGAGGAGGTTGTTGCGCATGATGCGGATGAGGCTGGCCGTGCCGGAGGTGCCGAGGACGAGAGCCGGTATCCACAGGTGCTTGAGGAGGTCCACGACCTTGGCCATGTTCCACGGCGCGTTGGCGTAGTCGGCGGAGAACAGGCCTCCGACGCTCTGGTCGAGGTAGGCGTAGGCGAGGTACATCAGCACGAGGCCGAGGAGGAAGTCGGGCACGGCGAGACCGCTGAAGCCGACGAAGGTCGCCACGTAGTCTCCGACGGAGTGCTGCCGGACAGCCGAGTAGATGCCGACGGGTATGGACAGGGTCCAGGTGAAGAGCACGGTGAAAGCCGTCAGCACCACGGTGAGCCAGAGGCGGTCGCCTATGACGTCCCGGGTCGATGTCAGGGTGTCCCAGGAGACGAAGGAGACGCCCAGGTCGCCCTGGAGCATGTTCCACATCCACTTGGCGTAGCGGACGTATGCGGGCTGGTCCATGCCGAAGTGGGAGGAGAGGGCGAGGATCTGGTCCCTGTCGAAGGTCTGTCCCCAGGTGGTCTGGTAGTCGAACCACTTCTCCAGCTTGTCGCCGGGGGGAATCTCGATGACGACGAAGGCGAAGACCGATATCACCCAGATGGTGAAGAGGCCGAGTAGTACGCGCCTTACGAGGTAGCCGAGCACAGCCATCCTCCAACACAACCCGTCCGTGGCGCGATTATGGACGTGGAGGGGTCATGGTGTCAATAAGGGCGTCGATGGCGTTCAGGACGACGGCGACGGTCTCGCCCATGCGGTTCGGGTTCACGAACTCTATGGTGTCGCGGGGCGAGTTGATGCGCGACAGGTCGTCGGCGAGGATGAACATGACGGGCACGCCCCTCTCCCGGAACGGGGCGTGGTCGCTGCTTGCGCCGTCGAGGGACTGCTCCCTCCTGATGAGGATGCCGTGCTCCCTGGCGTACCGGACGGCCTCGCCCGTCAGGGCCGTGTCGCCGATGACCTCGAGGGAGTGGCCGCTGCCCGGCACGTCGATGTTGATCATGGCGACGATGGAGTCGACCTCGTCCTGGTCGAGCTCCCCGGCGTAGTGGCGGCTGCCGAACAGGCCAACCTCCTCCGCGCCGAAGAGGAGGAAGCGCAGCCTGAAGGGCAGGGGCGGGCCGTCGGCCAGTTCGCGCGCCACGGACATGAGGGCGGCCACGCCCGATCCGTTGTCGTTCGCGCCCTGGGTGTCCGGGGTGGTGTCGTAGTGAGCGCCGACTATGAGCACGCGGTCGCTGCCGGAGCCGCCCGGAAGCTCGGCGACCACGTTGTGGGAGGAGTAGGTCCTGGTCTCCAGGGACACGGTCGCTTCGACGGTGCCTGCGGCCATCATCTCCAGCAGCCGCTCGCCGTCTTCCTGGGAGATAGATATGGCGGGGATGGCCGCCTGGTTTTCGAGCACGCCCGCGAACAGCCTGGGGACGTTGTTGTATATCACCGCGGCGCCTGCGCCGGCTTCGGCGACCCTGGAGACCTTCTCCTCGAACAGGATCTCGCCGCGCTGGATGAGGGCTATCCGCCCGGCCAGGCCCTCGCCGGGGATGTCCTCCTCCCTTGCCAGGCCGACGTGCACGAGCGGCCCCGATACCGTTCCAAGGCTCGACATGCGCAGGGGTATGCCTGCGAACGCCTCTCCGTCGGGCAGCCGCAGCGTCCTGTCGGGCAGCCACAGCGCCCTGTCGAGGGCCGTCCGCTCGAACGCGAATGGCTCGACCCGCACTTCGTAGCCGAGAGACTCCAGCTCCTGACGCAGGTATTCGGCGGCGGCCTCCTCCTCCTCGGTCGCGCTCTCCCTGGGGCTCATCTCTTCGGTGAGTCTTTCGAGGAATGCCCAGGTCTCGTCTGCGAACCGGGATACGTCCGGGTCGACCTCCGTCGTCTCCTGGACCGCGGTGGGGGATGGCGCGGCGGTCGGGGTGGGAGTCGGCTGGGGCGTGGCTGTGGGCGCCGGCTCGGTGGGAGTTGGGGCCGGCTCGGCAGTCGGCGGGGCCGTGGCCTCAGCCTGTACCGGCGCTGTGGGGGAGGCCGGGGACGTGTCCGGGCCGCACGCGGCGGCCAGGAGGGCCGCGAAGACCAGCAGCGGGTAGAAGGCCCTATTCAAGCGATGCCCCATGTAGTGTAGAACGATGCGCGGGCCTATTGGTTGGCACTTCAATCCAGGGAGGTACAAACCCGCCCCTACGACCTAGTGTAGCCTGACGCAAACCCGCACCTACGACAGGGTCACGTCCAGCGACGCCGCCGTATCGACTAGGGACTCCCATACGTCGTCGGGCAGGGGAATCCCGTTGGCTCGCCTGTCCGCCCGGGCCCGCGCCTCCAGGTCGCCCGGCACCACGACCTCGTCGAAGCCTTCGGCGGGCGGGATGGCGCGCACCTCCTGCTGGAAGGCGGCCATTGCGCCGGTGAAGTCGGCGATTGGCTGGAAGAGGTCGGCGCGGAACAGCATGAAAGTGACTCCCTGGTACCTCATGCCGTCGCCGCCGCGCACCGGCTCCGCATGGGCGTCCGATCCGCTCAGCAGCCGGCCCAACACCTCGCACGCGAGCATCAGGGCCGAACCCTTGTGGCCGCCGAACGGCAGCAGGAGCGCCTCGCCATCGAAGAGGGCTTGGGGCCTGGTCTCGGGCCTGCCCTCCAGGTCGACGATCAGGCCCTGGTCCAGCTCCCGGCCCTCCCGCGCGGCGATCATCGCCTTCGACTGGGCGATGCTGGTGGTGGCGTAGTCCAGCACCATCGCCGGGCCGTCCCCGGCCGGCGCGCCTATGGAGATGGGGTTGGTGGACAGCAGGGGCTTGCTGCCGCCGTAGGGGATCGCCACGGGCCTGAGCTTGCCGTAGCCCGACGCCCACGTGATCGAGATCATTCCGTTCTCCGCAGCCACCTCGGCGTACTCCCCCAGCCGGCCGATGTGGTTCACCTGGACGACGCCGACGGCGGACATGCCGTGGGACCTCGCCTTGTCGATGGCCAGGTCCAGCCCGAACCTGGCGGCGACGAACCCGAAGCTCCAGTTGCCGGATACCAGCGCCGACGTGTCGGTCTCGGAGAGCACAGAGGGCTTGGCCGACGGCAGCACCTCGCCCTCCCGGATGGCCCGGACGTACCCGGGCACGTGCTGGACGCCGTGAGTGGCAACGCCACTCAGGTCCGAGAGGACGAGGGCGTCGGCCACCCTCCGGGCGTTGTCGCCGTCGGCCCCGGCAGCCACGAGGATGGTCTCGACGGCGCGTGTCAGCCTGTCTGCGGTTATGAGGGGCAAGGCAAACCTCCTCCTGGTGATGTTCGGGCCTGAGAATGCCGCTAGTCTATCAGCATCCGCGTTCAGAGTTGATGTTAGAATAGGCGTGTCGTCATCCCTGTTTTGGAGGCCCTGATTGCCGCTGGAGAACATCGTCGTCCAGGGCGCCCGCGAGCACAACCTCAAGAACGTCGACGTCACGATACCGCGCAACAAGCTGGTGGTCGTGACGGGCGTGTCCGGGTCGGGCAAGAGCTCCCTGGCCTTCGACACGATCTACGCCGAGGGGCAGCGCCGCTACGTGGAGTCGCTGTCCGCGTACGCGCGGCAGTTCCTGGGCCGCATGGAGAAGCCCGACGTCGACTACATCGAGGGGCTGTCCCCGGCCATCTCCATCGACCAGAAGGGCGTGTCGCGCAACCCGCGCTCGACCGTGGGCACGGTCACCGAGGTGTACGACTACCTGCGCCTGCTCTTCGCCAGGGCGGGACGGCCCCACTGCTACAAGTGCGGCCGGCGCGTCGAGATGCAGACGGTGCAGCAGATCGTCGACGCAGTCCTGTCGATGCCCGAGGGCAGCCGGATCCAGATCATGGCTCCGATGGTGCGGCGCCGCAAGGGCGAGCACAGGGAGATCTTCGAGGAGGCCCGTCGCGCGGGGTACGTCCGCGTCCGCGTCAACGGCGAGGTGCGCGACCTCTCCGAGACGTTCGATCTGGACAAGCAGAAGTGGCACACCATCGAGGTCGTTGTCGACCGGCTGGTGGTGGGGAGCAGCGCGGACCCGACGAGGGTCGCCGACTCCGTCGAGAGTGCCCTGAGGATGGCCGAGGGCACGGTGCTCGTCGCCGACACGAACGGCGGCGAGACGCTGTTCTCGGAGCAGTTCGCCTGCGTCCACTGCAACATCAGCCTGGGCGAGCTGGAGCCGCGCACCTTCAGCTTCAACAACCCCCACGGCGCGTGCGCGGACTGCACCGGCATCGGCTTCAGGCACGTGGTAGACCCCGACCTCGTGGTGCCCGACAAGAGCCTGTCCATCGCCGAAGGGGCGATCCAGCCCTGGGTGCGCACCGCCTTCTCGCCGTGGTGGGAGAGCCAGATCAACGCCCTGTCGAGGGCCTACGGCATATCCGTCACCAAGCCGTTCAAGGACCTGGACGAGGAGCACGTCGACATCGTCCTGTACGGCACCCGGGGCAAGAGGGTGAGGGTGAAGCACCGCACGAACAGGGGCAACGTCTACGAGTGGGCGACGGAGTTCGAGGGCGTGGTGAACAACCTCGCCCGCCGTTACCGCGACAGCGAGTCCGAGAACGTGCGGGCCGACATCGAGTCCAAGTACATGGCATCCAGGCCGTGCGACTCGTGCGGGGGGCTGCGGCTGAAGCCCGAGGCGCTGGCCGTGACCGTGGGCGGGCTGAACATCACCGAGGTCACGTCCAAGTCCATCTCCGAGGCGCAGGGCTGGATGGCGGCGGTGGCCGGCAGCGGTCCCGCCCGGAGCGCGAATGGTGCCGGCGGCGCGGCCTCCCTGGCGTCCCTGGATGGCGGGATTGCGGAGACGGGGGGCAACGGCGCGCGGCCCCAGGTCGTGGACGCGTCCGAGCGGCTCAACGAGCGCGAAAAGACCATCGCCAGCCAGATCATCAAGGAGATCGAGGGACGGCTCCGCTTCCTCATCGACATCGGGCTCGACTACCTGACCCTCGACCGCACCGCCGGCACCCTCAGCGGTGGCGAGGCTCAGCGCATCCGCCTCGCGACCCAGATAGGCTCCGGCCTGATGGGCGTGCTGTACGTCTGCGACGAGCCGTCGGTGGGGCTGCACCCCGCCGACGACGCCCGGCTCATCTCCACCCTGTCGCGCCTGCGCGACATCGGCAACACGGTGCTCGTGGTCGAGCACGACGAGGCCATCATGCGGGCCGCCGACTACATCGTCGACCTGGGGCCCGGCGCGGGGGAGAACGGCGGGCGCGTGGTCGCCACGGGCGCAATCGACGGGATCATCGACACCCCGGAGTCGATCACCGGCCAGTACCTCGGCCACAGCCGGGTCATTCCCACGCCTACGGAGAGACGCCCGGGCAACGGCAGGTCGATCGTCGTCCGGGGCGCCCGCGCGAACAACCTCAAGGACATCGACGTGGACATACCCCTCGGCAGGCTGGTCTGCGTGACGGGCGTGTCCGGCTCGGGCAAGAGCACGCTGATCAACGAGGTGCTGTACAAGAAGCTGGCCCAGCAGTTCTACCGGGCCAAGGACAGGCCGGGCGAGAGCGACGCCATCGAGGGGATGAAGCACGTCGACAAGGTCGTGGACATCGACCAGTCGCCCATCGGGCGCACGCCCCGCAGCAACCCGGCCACCTACACGGGGACGTTCACGCCCATCCGCGAGCTGTTCGCCACCGTGCCGGAGGCGCGGGCGCGGGGATACAAGCCGGGTCGCTTCTCCTTCAACGTCAAGGGCGGGCGCTGCGAGGCCTGCTCGGGCGACGGCCACATCAGCATCGAGATGCAGTTCCTGCCCGATGTGACGGTGCCGTGCGAGGTCTGCAAGGGGGCCAGGTACAACCGGGAGGCGCTGGAGATCAGGTTCAAGGGCAAGAACATCGCCGAGGTGCTCGACATGACCGTCACCGAGGCGCTGGAGCACTTCGCGAACATCCCCAGGATCAGGAACAGGCTCCAGACCATGTACGACGTGGGCCTGGGCTACATCCGGCTCGGCCAGCCCGCGACCCACCTGAGCGGCGGCGAGGCCCAGCGCGTCAAGCTGAGCACAGAGCTGTCCAAGCGCGCGACCGGCAGCACCCTGTACATCCTTGACGAGCCGACGACCGGGCTATCGTTCGAAGACTGCGCGTACCTGCTCCGGGTGCTGCACCGCCTGGCGGACGCGGGCAACAGCGTCATACTCATCGAGCACCACCTGGACCTGATCAAGAGCGCCGACTGGATCATCGACCTGGGCCCGGGCGCGGGCGACGCCGGAGGCCGCGTCATCGCCGAGGGCACCCCCGAGGAGCTGGCGGAGATGGACCACTCCCACACGGGCCGGTACCTGGAGGCGCACCTCTCGCCCGCAACGGCAACAGGGTAGGGGCGCACCCGCGTGTGCGCCCTGGGCGGGGCGCCTACCCCGACGTAGGGGCGATTCGCGAATCGCCCCTACACGAACCGCACGACATGTCATTCCAAACGCAGGATTGCGGAAGGCCGGGCGCGTCTGGTATATTCAGATGCGGCCGGCATCCCTCTTGGTCGGCCGCTCGCATGGGGCTGTAGCTCATCTGGGAGAGCGCTTCAATGGCATTGAAGAGGTAGGGGGTTCGAGTCCCCCCAGCTCCACCAACCGGCTCCACTCGCTCGGAATCGCAGCCTCCGGAGTTGGTTTCCGGCGTCGCATTGAGCTGGGGTATCGAGCACCTACAGGGGCGGCTCGACGTAGTCGGGGTCCTTCCGGTACACGACCAGCCTGCTATAGGCGTCCGTTATGAAGATGCGGTCGTGCTCGTCGATGTCGATGCCGATGGGCCGTGAGAACTTGCTGAGATACGCAAAGGGCACCTCTCGCCGGTTCATCCGCTTTATGGTATCGGGGTCGCGGGCCAGGACATACTGGGCCGCCTTGGAGAAGTCGCGCATCTCTCCATACAGGGCCGCGAGCACCTCGCCGTTTGGCTCGTAGATCTGCACTCGCCGGTTGCCCCAGTCGGTGACGTACACGTCGCCGTCGCTGTCCACCGCCACCCCGGCCGGGTGGCTCAGCGCCGTCGCCGACCCGTTCCGCGAGCCGAACGTCATCAGGTACTCGCCGCCGGGACCGAACTTCTGCACGCGATGATTCCCCCAGTCCGCGACGTATACCGCTCCCTCGCGATCGACGGTGATTCCCCACGGCCTGTCGAACTCTCCCTCGGAGCTGCCGGGTGATCCCCATGCCCTGAGGTACTCGCCGGATCTGGTGAACACCTGGACCCGGTTGTTCAGGCTGTCGACCACGTAGAGATCGTCGTGGGCGTCGAAGGCGATGCCCGTGGGGCCGTTCAGCATACCCGGCCCGGAGCCCTTCGTACCCCACCTGTCGATATACTCGCCGTCGGAGCCACGCTCAGGGAACGTCATTACCCCGTCCGGGCCGAAGACGGATATCGTGCACTCGTACTCGTCGGAGACGAATACGGTCCCGTCGGCCTTCGAGACCGCGATCCCGACCGGCCAGGTGAACCCGCCGCGAGCGAAGTCGCCGATGTGGTCCTCGTCGACCGTCGTCTTGCTGACTCGAAGGTAAGGGTCGTACCCGAATGCGCTGACCATCTGGTGACCCCAGCCCCGGCTGACGACGAAGAGAATGTCGTCGCCGGCCGCCGCGACGTCCACCGGGAAGCAGTAGCCGCCCGTCCTGCCGAACCTGCTCTCATTGTGTTCGGCGGTCTGACGCCCCAGGTAGTGACTGTAGTGCCACGTCCTGCCCGCTGCCGTGGTCGTGATCATCGCGGCCTCCCTCGAGTCATTGCCAGGCCCGCCCGCTCGAAAAGCCTACAGCGGAGGCTCCTCGTAGCCGGGATCCTTCCGGTACACCACCAGCCGCCCCATGGCGTCCGTCACGATGATGCGGTCGTGCTCGTCGACCTCGATGCCTACGGGCCTGGAGAACCTGTTGAGGTACTCTGTCGGCGCCTCGTTCTGGTTGAGGCTCTTGTAGTTCTCCGGGTCTCTCGCCAGGGCGTACTGGCCCGCCCTGGAAAGCTCGCTCATGGCTCCGTACAGCGCCGTGACCACGTCGCCGTTAGGCTCGAAGATCTGCACGCGCCGGTTCCCCCAGTCGGTGACGTACACGTCTCCGTCACTGTCGATCGCCACGCCGGCGGGGTGACTCAGCGACGATGGCGACCCGTTCCGCGGGCCGAAGGTCATGAGGTATTCGCCGTCCGGGCCGAACTTCTGCACGCGGTGGTTGCCCCAGTCCGCGACGTATACCGCCCCCTCGCGATCGATCGTGATTCCCCACGGCCTGTCGAGCTCCCCGTCCGAAGCGCCGCCGGAACCCCACGCCCTGAGGAAGCCGCCTTCCTTCGTGAACACCTGGACCCGGTTGTTCAGGCTGTCGACGACGTGGAGATTGTCATCTTCATCGAGCGCAATCCCCGCGGGGCCGTTCAGCATTCCCGGCTCCGAACCCTTCGTGCCCCACCGGTCGACGTGCTCCCCGTCCTCGTCCCGTTCACAGAACGGCTGGATGGCGTCCGGATCGAAGGTCGATATGCTGCACTCGTACTCGTCGGAGACCAGGACCCTTCCGTCGGTCTTCGACAGGGCGATCCCCACCGGCCAGGTGAAGCCGCCGCGCGCGAAGTCGCCGATGTGGTCCTCGTCGATCGTGGTCTTGCCGATCCGGGTGAACACGTCGAAGCCGTACGAGACGTTCGGGTACCCGTACCCGCGACTGATCACGAAGAGAATATCGTTCCCCGCCGCCGCGACGTCCACGGGGAAGCCGTAGCCTCCCGTCCTGCCGAACTTGCTCTGGTTGTGCTCGGCCGTCTGGCGCCCCAGGTTGTGGCTGTAGTGCCACGTCCTGCCCGCCGCCGTGGTCGTGATCATCGCGGTCTCCTGCGAGAGTGGGGCAAGTCCACGTCCTAGCTCCTGAAGATGGGGGGCCGCTCGAACTCGCCGCCCACGATCTCGCGTTCGTCGATGCCCATCCAGTCGTCGAGTATGGCTGCGTAAGGACCGCGGAAGTCCATCCCCGGCGCGAGGTCGCCATCGACCAGCTTCTCGGCCTCTATGCAGGGGTACTCTCCGTACTGGCCGCCCTTCACGTTCGGACCGATGGCGAACGCCACGCCCCCGGCCCCGTGGTCGGTGCCGCCCCCGTTCTCACGCACGCGCCGGCCGAACTCGGAGAACACGAGCATCGTCACGTTGTCCGCCGCGTCGTGGGCCTTCAGGTCGTCCCAGAAGTCGGCTATTGCGCCCGACACTTCCTCCCATAGGCGGGGGTGGTTGGCGGCCTGGGCGGCGTGCGTGTCGAACCCGCCGAACTCCGTGTAGAGGATCCGCGTCCCGATGTCCGACGTGTGGATCATGGCGACGTCCCGGAGTCGCTGGGCCACCGGATTCGCGGCGTACTCGACATCCGACCGGTACTTCTTCGGGGCGACGGCGATCATGTCCGCCCCGTTCAGCGCGTCCGTGCCGGTCTTGGCGATGTACTCGGCGACTGGTCCTCGACCTATCGCCGGGGCGTACATCCTGGCGAAGCGGTCGAGCATCTGCGAGCGTTGCTCCGTTCTCTCGATCGAGGTGAGCATCCCGTACTTGTCGATGTCGGCCACCGACGCGGCTGACACGCCGTCCGCGACGAGCGCCCTCGGCAGCCCCTGCCCGACGTTGACGGTGGTGACGGGGTTCTCCCCGTTGGGGTCGATCTGCCGCGTGGCCTTGCCAAGCCATCCCTCGCTCGCGAATTCGTCTGGCTCCGCTGTGTGCCAGATGTCCATGCACCGGAAGTGGGACCGGTTTGAGCCGGCCCACCCCACGCCGTGCAGAACTGCCACCTCGCCCTGGGTGTACATCTCGTGCAGCGGCCCCATGGAGGGGTTGAAGGCGACCTCGTCATCAAGCTTGAACAGGTCGTCCTCGGCCAGCTGGAGCAGCGGGCGGTTGTCGAAGTAGTGCGGGTCGGCAAAGGGCACGACCGTGTTCATGTAGTCGTTCCCGCCGCTCAGCTGTAGTACGACCAGTACCGGGTCTTTGCTCGTCGCTGTCATCGCTCACCTGTCCTTTCGTTCGGCATCAGCCGACAACTCTTTGCGGAAGACCGCTAACCGAACTGGTACTCCTTGGTGCCAGCAATGAGGGCGAGCATGTCCGCTACTCTCTCCGAAAACCCTTCGAACTCGCCGTTTTCTCCATAGACGATCGGGCCGCCCATCTCCGCCTGCGAGACCAGCTGCCCGTACGTCTCTTCATCGACCGAGTCGAGACCCATCTCGAAGAGACAACGGTCGATGAACGTATCGGTTGTCAAGGCGCCGCCGTTGTTGCCGACCCGCCTCGCCATCGCCTTGACGCCCGGCGAGGACGTGTCACGAAGCCGGTCGGCCACGAAGTTGACGCGATTGATGAGCGCCCCGCTGTTTATCCACTCGCCTCCCGTGTGCCAGCCCTCGACGGACGGAGGGTTCAGCAGGTCTTGGCCCATGAAGCCAGGTTCCCGCGACAGCAGCCCCCACAGCGGGTCCGGGCCGTTGAAGGACCCCGTCAACTTGAGCGCTCCGGCCACGATCTCAGCGGGGTTCTTCACCCTCTTGTACCGGGCCTCCTTGAAGAAGTCGGAGTTGAAGAGCGCCCGCAGCACGGGCTTCATCTCCATGTCCGACTTGATGAAGACTTCGCAGAGCATATCGAGCGCTTCCGGGTTCCTGGGCCGCTCATTCGGCCACTTGGGCACCTCCGGCTCGTCCTCCACGAAGAAGCTGTACAGGTGTCGCATGACGAACCGTGCGCAGGCGGGCTGCCGTGCGACGATGTCGATGATGTCCTCGCCGTTGAAGTTGCCGTTGAACCCCATGAACGTCTTTTCGTTCTCGTCGTGGTCCTCCGCCCTGTAGTCGAAGCGCCACGACTCGGGAGGGTAGGCGAGACCCCGCGACTTGCCCGCGAACGTCCACCCGGTGAACGCTCTCGCGCACTCATAGACGTCCTTCTCCGTGTACTGGCCCACTCCGAGCGAGAACAGCTCCAGGAGCTCGCGTCCCCAGTTCTCATTCGGGGCCCGCTTGTGGTTGTCCTGGTTGTCCAGCCAGTAGATCATGGCCGGGTCCCGCGCGAGATGCACCAGCAGGTCGCGGAAGCTGCCGAGCCCGTGCCGGCGGAACATGACGACTTGGTCGTGCATCGTGTTTGCCGTCTCCACCTTGTCCAGCCCGGTCGCGAAGACGTGGTGCCAGAAGAGAGCGACCTTCTCCTGCAGAGCGCGCGGAGAGTTGACCATCCGGTACAGCCAGTTCATCTGCGCGTGCTCGGCCGCCGTGATGTACTCCGTCATCGGGAGATACCGGAAGAGGAGGGCCTCGTCGATATCGGGCTCCGACTCGGGGGAGAGGAGCTTCTCGACGGTTTCCTCGTATCCCCGGGCTGCGAGACGCTCCAGCTCTTCGTGAGTGGCCCCAAAGCCGGCGCGCCGCATGAGGTGCGCCATCAACGCAACTTCTTGACGATCAGCCATCGTATGCGCCTCCTTGACGTTCTCTAGAGCCTATCCACCCAAACCGCACATACGCTACCGAATTTCGACAAGGATTGTACCAACACAAGTCAATCTGCTCAATATCAATCCAGACCCTCGCGTAACCTACGAGCTGCCCATCCTGCGCGGAAGCGGGTAGTCGGTCGACATGATCTTGTCGAGCAGGGCGATACGCAGGTCGTCCCTCAGCCCCCTGTGTTCGGGGTCGTCCCAGAGATTGCGCAGCTCGCCCGGGTCCTCCTGGAGGTCGAACAGCTCCCCGTATGGCTGGCCCGAATAGGCCGTCAGCCTGTAGCGCTCCGTTACCAGGGTCCGCAGCCTGAATCCCAGGTCGTCCTGGTCGTCCTCGACGAGGGCCATGCCGGACGTGCCCGTCTCCTCGCCCGCCAGTATCGGCACGAGGCTGCGGCCCGGCCACGGCGGAGGCTCGTGGGACCAGGCCATCTCCGGCGGCCTGTGGCCCTCCGGTATGGGGACGCCGGCGATGTCAAGGATGGTGGGGGCGAAGTCGAGGAGGCTGATTACCCCGTCATGGGTTGCGCCGCCCTCGAAGCGGCCCGGCCAGCTCACCAGGAACGGCACGCGGATGACGCCGTCGTAGTGGTAGGGGCCCTTGCCCCACATGCTGTGGTCGCCCAGCGCCTCGCCGTGGTCGCTCGTGAGAATCACGACGGTGTTCTCGTAGAGGCCGTTGTCCTTGAGCGCCTTCATTACCCGCCCGAAGTTGTCGTCGATCATCTCGATCAGGCCGTAGTAGTGGGCCGCGCACTCGTTCCTGTACGGGTCGATGTCCCTTCCCTTCTTCGGGGTCTCGTAGATCTTGCGGATATGGGGCGGAAGGTCGTCGAATTCACCCTCCCGGCGGTTCGGCGGCGGGACGTCGTCCGGGTCGTAGCCGTAGCAGTACGGATCGGTCGGCGCGAGGGGCACGTGCGGGTCGGCAAGGGAGCACCAGGCGAAGAAGGGCCCCTCCGAACGGCCCTGGCGGACCATTCCCCGCCGCCTGTCTCGCCCGTAGTCGTTCAGGACCTCGACCGTGCGGTCGCAGGTCCAGGTCATGGGGTGAAGCTCGGTGGGCAGGGCCCACTTGTAGGACGAGGAGTAGAACTCCGCAGCCGGACTCGGCGTCTCCAGGGGCACGGCGTCGTGGAACAGGTGCGCCTCGTCCGGGTGCTCGCGGTCCAGCCAGTTCACGTACTGGCCCCATGAGCCATCCCCGTGCCCGTTTACGAAGTTCACCTCCTCGAGGCCGTAGTAGGGCGTCGGAATCCGCGTGACGCGCCCGGAGTGCCACATGTCCCGCGCCTCGGGAAACTGGAACGGGTCGACCTCGTCGATGGGCATCCCGTTGGGAGTCCTGGAGATGCGGAGGTGCGGCTTGCCGTCGTAGTGGGTGCGGTAGCCGGCCTGTCGGAGCGCCTCGGGCATGGTGGGCACGTCGTATGGCAGTTGTATCCCGTTCATGCGGACCCGGTGGCCGCGGGTGGTCAGCCCCGTGAACAGGGAGGCCCGCGACGGCGTGCAGAGGGGATGGGCAACGTAGGCGCGGGAGAAGATGGTGCCGCTGGCGGCCAGGGCATCGATGTTGGGAGTCCGCACGACCGGGTGTCCCGCATAGCCCATGCACGTCGGGTTGTGCTGGTCGGTCGTCAGGATGAGGAAGTTGGGCCTGTGGTCGAAAGGCATCTCTATTACCTCGCTTATCTGCGTGGGGCGAAATTCACCGGGTGAGAAACTCCATCAGCGCGCTGGCGATGACCACGTGGCCCGAGTGATTCGGGTGGACAGGCTCGGGGCAGAACGTAGCGGGCGCCCGGTACTTCAGGTGCTCCTGGAAGACCTCGTGGAGGTCGAGAAGAAGAGTGTCGTACTTCGCGCTCATCTCCCGCACGATGTCGATGTATGAGGGGATGAGGCGGAGCACCTCGCCCTCGAACTCGTGGTCCAGGTCCGTCGAGATGTAGAACGGGGTGATGAGGACGATAGGTATGTCGCCGAGGGCCCGGCGGGTCGACGCCAGGATCTCGTCGAAGATACTCCTGTAGCGGTCGGGCGGGACGCCGTCGGGATCGCTCCGGAGGAAGCTGTGCAGATCGTTGATGCCGATCTTGATCGAGAGGCGGTCCGGCCTGCGGTCGATGACGTCGGTCTGCCACCGTTCCCTCAGGTGGGTGGTCCGGTTGCCGCCGATACCCATGTTGATCCACTCGATGCTTCGCTCCGGGTACCTTGCCGTAGCCAGCTCCGTGAATATACTCACGTAACCGTCGCCCAGGGGGATTGCCCGGTCGCGCCGTCCGCAGTCCGTGATGCTGTCGCCGATGAACAGCATTCGCTCGCCGTCCCGAATCCAGAATTCACCCAATGCTCTCCTCCCTCATCGGGGCCACGCTCGGCTACACCGGCACCATCTGTCGCGGCAGCGCCGGGTCTGTCTCCATGATCTCGTCCAGCAGGGCCAGCCGGAGCTCGTCCCTGACCGATCTGTAGGCTGGGTCGTCCCACAGGTTGCGCAGCTCGCCCGGGTCCTCCTGGAAGTCGAACAGCTCGCCGTAGGTCTGTCCCGAGTAGGCGGTCAGGCGGTATCGCTCCGTCACCAGGGACCGGACCCGGAAGCCCAGCTTGTCCTGGTCGTCCTCGATCAGCGCCCTGTCTCTTCCCGTTCCGGCTCCCCCTTCGAGTACGGGGACTAGGCTGTGGCCCGGCCAGGCGGGAGGCGCCTCAGGGGACACCGGCGTGGGCGGCACGTGGCCCTCCGGGACCGGCACGCCGGCGATGTCCAGTATGGTGGGGGCGAAGTCCACCAGGCTGACCACGGCGTCGTGGACCCGCTCCCGAAGGAAGCGCCTCGGCCAGCTCACCAGCAGGGGCACCCTGACCACTGAATCGTAGTGGAAGGGCCCCTTTCCCCACATGCCGTGGTCGCCCAAGGCCTCGCCGTGGTCCGCCGTCACGAGGATGACCGTGTTCTCATCCTGGCCGGTGCGCTCCAGCGTCTCGAGGATGCGGCCCACCTGGTAGTCGACCATCTCGATGAGCCCGTAGTAGTGTGCCGCGCACTCCGATCGGTAGGGCGCGATGTGCAGGCCCTGGTCCTCGTACCGGCGCCGGTGATGCGGGGGCAGCAGGTCGAGCTCGCCCTCGTCGAAGGTCGGCGGGGCCACGTCGTCCGGGTCGTACTTGTAGCACCATGGCGCCGGTGGCGCCAGGGGCACGTGGGGCAGCTCGGATGAGAACCAGAGCAGGAAAGGACGCTCGCCGCCCTGCGCGTCGTTCAGGAAGTCTATGGCCCTGTCCGCGCACCACGCCGTCGGGTGAAGCTCGTCGGGGAGCGCCCACTTGAACGACCTCGTATAGAAGTCCATGGCCGGGGATGGCGGCTCCAGCGGCACGGCGTCGTGGAACAGGTGCGCCTGGTCGGGATGCTCCCTGTCGAGCCATGCCGGGAACTCGCCCCAACCGTCCTCCGGCCTGTGGGCGTTCTGGAAGTCGGTGCTCTCGAAACCGTAGTAGGGCGCCGGCAGCTTCGTCACCCGGCCCGTCATCCAGAGGTCCCGGGCCTCGGGAAACTGGCGCGGATCGACTTGGTCCAGCGGGACTCCCTCCGGCGTGAGGGACGACCTGAGGTGGATCTTGCCCACGCAGTGCGTCCGGTACCCGTTCTGTCGAAGCGCCTCAGGGAACGTCGGAACGTCGTAGCCAAGCTGCACCCCGTTCATGCGAACCCGGTGGCCCCTCGTGTGGAGGCCTGTGAACATCGTCGCCCTCGACGGGGTACACAGTGGGTTCGACACGTATGCGCGGGTGAAGTTGGTGCCCCGGGCCGCCAGCGCGTCGAAGTTCGGGGTGCGCACCAGGGGATGCCCGGCGTACCCGAAGCAGGTCGGGTTGTGCTGGTCGGTGGTGATTATCAGGAAGTTGGGCCGATCCGTTCCTGGCATCATTCGCTCGCTAGGAACGGCTCATCTGGCGAGGCAGAGGCGAGCCCGTATCCATGAGCTTGTCGAGCAGCTCGATGCGCAGCTCGTCCCTTAGCGCCCGGTAGCCCGGCTCGTCCCAGAGATTGCGGAACTCGTTGGGATCCTCCTGGAAGTCGAACAGCTCCCCGTAGGGCTGTCCCGAATACGCCGTAAGCCGGTAGTGCTGGGTGACGAGCGTGCGCATTCGAAATCCGAGGTAGTCCTGGTCGTCCTCGACCAGGGCCGAGGTGTCGGTGTCCAAGTCCTGACCCGTCAGCACAGGGACGAGGCTGCGTCCCGGCCAGGCCGGCGGAGCGCCCGGCGCTTCGGTCGCGGGCGGTAGCGGACCTTCGGGGATCGGCACTCCGGCGATGTCCAGGACCGTCGGCGCGAAGTCCACCAAGCTGGTCACTCCCTCGTGTCTCACGCCGCCGCGGGCCACCCCGGGCCACCGGACCAGGAACGGGACGCGCACCACGCCGTCGTAGTGGTACGGACCCTTGCCCCACATGCCGTGGTCGCCCAGGGCCTCGCCGTGGTCGGCGGTCAGGATGACGACCGTGTCGTCCTCCAGTCCATTGTCACGCAAGGCCTGGAGCACCCGGCCTACGTGGTCGTCGAGCTGTTCGATCAACCCGTAATAGTGAGCGGCGCACTCGTTCCGGTAGGGAGTCGTGGCGCCCATCGGCTGTCCCTTGGACCCGCTGGTGACGAGGTCGGTCTCATACTGGGCCCTGTAGTGGGGCGGCATGCGGTCGTACTCCCCCTCGTCCAGGAGAGCGGGCGGCATGTCGTCCTCGCTGTACTTGTAGCAGTACGGCGCGGGCGGCGCAAAGGGCGAGTGGGGATCCTGTATCGAGCACCACAGGAAGAAGGGGGTTGCGGACCCCTGGTCGGAGGCCTCCCGGCGCTTCCACCCGGCCTCGTTTATGTAGTCGATGGTCCTGTCGGCGATGAACGCGGTCGGGTGAAGCTCGGCAGGCAATGCCCACTTGAAGGAGGTCCGGTTGAACTGCTCGAATGCGGGGCTTGGCGGCTCCAGCGCGACCTTGTCGTAGAACAGGTGCGCCTCGTTGGGATGCTCCTCGTCCAGCCAGTGCAGGTAGTGCCCCTTGGACCCGCTGCCGTGGCCACCGACGTAGACGGCGCTCTGCAGGCCGTAGTAGGGCAGCGGCAGGTCCCGGGTCCTGCCGGAAGTCCACAGCACCGACGCCTCCGGGTACTCGTGTGGGTCCGCGTCGTCCGGGTCCAGGCCGTTGGGCAGGTTGGACGGCCGCAGGTGAATCTTGCCGACGCAGTGGGTCTCGTACCCCGCGTCGACCAGGGACTGGGTGATCGTCGGCACGTCGCGGCTGAGGGGAATGCCATTCATCCGCACCCTGTGCCCGCTCGGCATCAGGCCCGTGTATAGCGACGCCCTGGTGGGCATGCACACGGGATTGGTGACGTATGCACGGGAGAAGTTGGTGCTCTGTGCCGCCAGGGCATCCAGATTGGGGGTGCGCACGACCGGGTGCCCCGCATAGCCGAAGCACGTGGGGTTGTGCTGGTCCGTCGTGATGATCAGGAAGTTCGGCCGGCTCTCTGAAGGCATCGCCCTGACCAGGAAATAAAGGGTGTAGGAGGGACATTATATGCGTCCCTACCTGATAGTCAAACGTCCTGGGAATGCTTGGTGTTGACGTGAAGCGGGCAACGCGCTAATCTCAGGGAAGACCGGCACAGGAGGAGGGAAAATGTCTGCTAGGTTCAACAGATTAGTGTTTTTCGTAACGCTTCTGGCGGTGGTTGCGCTCGCTGGCGTCGTCGCTTGCGCAGCGGACGAATCCGCCGAGGACATCGCCAAGGCCGTCCAGGCCCAGATGGGTCCTCAGCTGACGGCCAGCGACGTGAGGGAGATCGTCAGCGAGTCCGCGGGCCCTCAGCTTTCGGCCGCGGACGTCCAGAGGATCGTCATGGATTCTACTGGTCAGCAGTTGACGGCCGCGGACGTGCAGAGGATCGTCGACGCCTCGACCAGCGGCCAGTTGACGGCCGCGGATGTCCAGAGGATCGTCAGGGACTCTACGGGCCAGCAATTGACCGCAGCCGACGTCCAGAGGATCGTCGACGCGTCGGTCGGCGGCCAGTTGACGGCGACTGACGTCCAGAGGATCGTCGATGCCTCGGCGAGCGGCCAGCTGACCGCCGCTGACGTCCAGCGAATCGTCAGCGAGTCCCAGCTCACGGCATCGGACGTGCAGAGGATCGTCGACGCGTCTGCCAGCGGCCAACTGACGGCAGCCGACGTGCAGAAAATCGTCAGCGAGTCTCAGCTCATGGCTGATGACGTGCAGAGGATTGTCGACGCGTCTGCCCAAGGCCAGCTGACGGCAGCCGACGTGCAGAGGATCGTGAGCGAATCGCAGATTACGGCCGCCGACGTCCAGAAGATCGTCGACGCGTCGATGATGGGTCAGCTCACGGCCGACGACGTCCAGAAGGTCGTGAACGAGGCCGTTATGGAGATTGCCCCAGAGCAGCCCGAGAAGGTCCTCAACATCCGCATCGCCCAGACGTATCCCACGCTGCTTCCCCACACCGCGGGCTCGTCGGGGCTGGCGCTGCTGTACGACCTCGTCTACTCCAGGCTGCTGATGCCCAACCCGGCAACGTCCCAGTGGAACCCCGACCTGGCGGAGAGGTGGGAGGTAGCCCCCGACGCCAGCTCCTACACCTTCTACATCCGCAAGCACGCCACGTGGCATGACGGTATGCCGGTGACCGCGCGCGACGTGGCCTTCACCATCAAGTCCATGATGACGCCCGATACCGGCACCAGGCGCAGCGCCGCCTACACCGTCATCAAGGGCGCCCAGGACTACATCGACGGCAATGCCGACGACGTCGAGGGTATCGTCCTGCTGGACGACCACACCATCCGCTTCGACATGCAGGAGCCCACGACGGTGTTCCTGGGCTCCATCACCGACCTGCGCAGGCCGATCCTGCCCGCCCACATCTACGAGGACGTGGCGCCTGCCGACCTGCCGACCCATCCGACGATGATCAACGAGGAGATACCCATTGGGTCCGGCCCGTTCAAGTTCGTCGAGCACGTCTCAGACCAGTTCCTGGTCGTCGAGGCAAACGACGACTACTTCTTCGGGCGTCCCAGCATCGACAGGATAGTCATCCACATGATCCGCTCCAGGGACGCGGCACTGATCGCCGCCCAGAGGGGCGAGATCGACGTGCTCTACCACGGCCTGACGCCGGACGGCTACGACGTACTGATTCGCGACGCTCGCTGGACGGTCAAGGCCATGCAGGGCTCGACCATCTGCATGCACGCCTTCAACAACCGTATAGACTGGCTGCGGGACCCGCGGGTCCGCGAGGCGTGGCTGGTGGCGCTGGACAGACCGGCGCTGGTGCGCACCTTCAGAGCAGGAAACGGCACGATCTACAACTCGCCGTTCGTGCACTCCTGGTACCAGCAGATGGACTGGGCGGACAGGTTCGACCACGACCCCGACAGGGCCAGGGAGCTGCTGGCAGAGGCCGGCTGGGACACTGGCCGGACCATTGAGATACTCACCGGCATCCCCAGGGACGACAACGCCGTCGCAGAGGCCGCCGCTATACAGCAGATGCTCCAGGACGTTGGCTTCAAGATCGAGTACCTGCAGCTAGACGGACCGGCCAGGTCGGCCAAGGAGGCCGACGGCGACTGGCACGTCGCATCCGGCTGCTACAACGTCTTTGCCGATCCGGACGGCTTCCTCAGCAGGTGGCACCTGACCGGCGCAGACCTGCGCACCGGCTACAACAGCGCCGCGCTCGACGAGAAGATCCTGGCCGGTCGCGCCGCGATCACGCCGAGGGAGCGCGCGGCCATCTACCAGGACATCGCCGAGCAGTTCATGACCGACCTTGTGTATGCGCCCCTGTCCATGAGCCACACGTGGTACGCGCACAACAAGAACGTCAAGTTCCCGCACTTCGCCAATCTCCCGGACCCCTCCAGCCTCTACGACGTGCCCGTGGCGCCGGCGTTCAACCACAGGCTGAACCTCTGGAAGTACCATCCGGAGCAGTGGGACATAGACGTGGAGTAGACCGGGCATCTCCGTAAGCGACGGGGCCTACTCAGCCTCACCTTCACGGGTGGAGGCTGGGAGGCCCTGAGCAACGTATCCACGCCGTTCGGTTTCAACGGTCGGCGGTGGGAGGTCACCATTGCCTGCGAAAGCAATCGCGTCGTTGCAGGGCGCCTACGAGTGCGACCTGGCCGCCACGTCCGAAGGCTGGGCGATGGCGGCCGTCTCCATGGACGACGTGGACAGCCGATTCGTCCGCAACATGGACGGAGACGGCGAGTGGGAGAAGGCCAAGGCCCTCCTGAAGGAAGGAGTGACCTTCCAGGAGTGGGAGGAGGCCTTCGTCGGCCTCAGTCCGCAGCTGAGCCTGACAGAAGCCAGGAATGGCGCCGTCGACATCCTGTACAGGGACTCCGCGGAGCAGTTCGCCGGGCTGGGCGTCGTGGGCGGAGACGCTCCGGCGTTCATCTGGGCGGCCCTGGAAGGCTCCACCTGGAGCATCAACCTTTACCACCACGGCGAGCTTGTCGTGATCGAGTCCGGCCGCGATGTGCTGCAGGCTCCGGCAATAGCACGAGCCGTAAACGGGGGCCTGTGGCTGGCGTGGGTGCATCGCCGCGCCAGCGGCGACGTGATAGTCGTGGAGGACGGCCGGGAGGGACACAGGTACGAGATTCCCGGCCGGTTCCCCAGCTTGGCGGCCACGCCGTTCGGCATATCCGTGGCCTATGAGCGGTTCGAGGACGGCCGCTCCGACGCCTGCCACGCGGCCATCGCCGGGGGCGAAGTCACGGAGCCCGTCGTCCTGGCGTCCGGCGACCCCCTGAACTTCCTGCCCCGCGCTGTCGCCGATGAAGACGGCAGCGTGCTGGTGGTCTGGACTTCGTCGCCCGGCTGGGGCTATGACGTCCGGGTGGACCAGATGCGCTCGGTGCGGCTGATGCGCGTGAGCCCGGAGACGGGAGAGTCTGCCGACGGGCCTGGCACGGACCGCGGGGTGATACCTGTCCCGGTCAGGGCGTTCAGCCGGGCGGCGGGCGGCGGCGTGAACATGACCCCATCCAACCCCCGGCTGGTCAGGAGCAACGGCAGCCTCCTGTGTACCTTCCGCATGTTCCAGCCCGACGCGGACAGGAAGAAGAGCGACCGGTGGCTGGTCGACGGGCGCATCAACCGTGACATACGCCTCTACGGCCACCGCGAGGGATGGTATACCTGCGTCACCCGGTGGAACGGCAGTGCCTGGTCGCATCCCGAGCGCGTCACAGACGCGGTGGGGTTCTCGCACCACTCCTATGGGGCAGCCTCGTTGAACGGCGGCGCGGTCGTGGCCGCCCATGCCTTCAACCAGCAGCAGCTTCCCCCGCGAGAGCACAGGGTCGAGGTCATCGAGTTCGATGGGAAGCTTGCCCCGATGCACGACGGGCTGAAGACGGTCGCGCCCGTCGCCGTCCACCCAGTCAATCCGCCGCTGCCCGCGCCCGACCTAGCGGGGCCAGCCGGACACCGGCTCATATTCGGCGACCTCCACAACCACACCTCCCACTCCTCCTGTTCCCCGGTGCTGGACGGCAACCCCGTCGACAACGTGCGGCTACAGAGGGACGTGCTCGGGTACCGTCTGATCTGCATAGCCGACCACCAGCGCATCTGCGACGCCGACTACCGGCAGCGCCTCGACCTGCTCGAGCGTGAGAGTACGCCGGGCTACGTACCCGTCTACGCCGTCGAGTGGAACCGGCAGCCGTGGCAGCACATCAACTTCTACACGTACGACAAGGAGGTGATGAAGCGCCTGCGCCAGATACTCCTGCGCGACCTGGACATCCACCTGATGTTCAACGACATCGTGGAGAGATTCCCCGACAAGGTGATGGCGAACCGCCACTTCCACGACTACGCCCGCATGGGAGGGCACGGCGTGGTGGGCGACACCCACACCTACCTGTACGACCCGCGCATCGAGTGGGCGATGGAGGCGCTTCACAGCAGGGGGGACATGCTGGCGACGGAGGAGGGCATGTTCGGGGGGCCGTCCGAGTTCCCGTTCCCCGTGAACTTCATCGAGTGGAAGGACGCCAAGCTGGGCTTCATCGGCGGCACCGACCACCACATGAGGACCCTGGGGGCATGCTCGACCGGACTATGGGTCAAGGAGCTCACCGGCGAGGGGGTCTTCGAGGCGCTGAAGAGCCGGCGGACGTACGCCTGCGCCGGCGGCGAGGTGGCGATGTGGACGGAGGCCAACGGCGTCGGCATGGGCGAGGTGGGCCGGAGCGAGGGCCCGGTCGAGATCCGTGCCAGCGTAGCATCGAGAATCCCCATCGACACCGTCTCGCTATGGGCCGACGGAGGCTGGGTCGAGCACCGCAAGGTGGACGCTGAGCGCGCCGAGCTGACCTTCGCCGACGACACTGCCGCGCCGGGGGAGCACTACTACATCGTGCGCGTGCAGACGCACCAGCCCGACGACCATCCCAAGGGCCCGATCATCGGGTACTCATCCCCGGTATACTTGACGTTGGCCTAGCGGAGGGGCTGGTTGCAGAAATACATCCTCAACCGGTTGCTGGTTTCGGTGCCGCTCCTGTTCCTCATCGCGGTGGGCACCTTCACCTTCATCAGCATCGCCCCGGGCGACGCGATCGACGCGATGATCGACCCGGAGGAGCTGGAAGGGGGCAGCGCGGCGGACCTCGAGAACATTCGCAGGTCCCTCGGGCTGGACAAGCCGATCCTGCAGCAGTTCGCAGTCTGGCTGGGGCAGGTCGTGCAGGGCAACTTCGGGTATTCGTACTACACGAGGGAGCCCGTCCTGAAGCGGATTCGCCAGAAGCTGCTGCCGACGCTGGAGCTGACCATCACGGCCATGGTGGTGTCGACGATCCTGGGCACTCTCTTCGGAATCATAGCGGCGCTGAGGCAGTACTCCTTCTACGACTACAGCCTGAGCATAGCGTCCCTGTTCGGAGTGTCTATCCCGACGTTCTTCTTCGCGCTGCTCGCGCTCTGGCTCTTTGCGGCGGTTTGGGAGATCTTCCCCGCGTTCGGCATGGGCCGGGTACCCGGTGAGGGCTTCTCGCTCACCAATAACCTGTACCACCTCATCTTACCGGCAATAGTCTTATCCATTGACACGATGGCCGGCAAGACCAGGTACGCCCGCACCGCCATGCTCGAGGTGCTGAAGACCGACTACCTGCGAACGGCGCGGGCAAAGGGACTGCGCGAGCCGGCCGTCATCCTCAGGCATGGGTTCAGGAACGCGCTCGTGCCCCTGATCACCGTGACGATGCTGCGCCTCCCCGGCCTGTTCGGGGGAGCGCTGTTGGTAGAGGTGATATTCTCGTGGCCCGGGATGGGCCAGCTGGCCATCCAGGGGGTACAGCAGCGCGACTACCCCATGATCATGGGGCTGACGATGATCGTCTCTTCGCTCGTCCTCCTCGCGAACCTGATCGCGGACATCCTGTACGCGTACGCAGATCCCAGGATAAGGGTCACAGGGTAGGGTTAGCGCTTTGTCCACCTCGGAAGCTCTGCAGGCGGTTGCGGTCGAGTCGGAACAGCTTCGACCAAGCAGCAGGCGCACGCTGTGGTGGAGGTTCCGGCGGCACCGGCTCGCGCTGCTCGGCCTGGTGATCCTTGCGGTGTTCTGCCTCGGCGCGGCCTTTGCCCCCTGGATCGCGTGGCACGACCCGAACTTCGTCGACCTCGACAAGGTCCGGCAGCCCCCCACGATGACGAACGTGCTGGGAACGGACTCCGCCGGCCGGGACGTATTCGCCAGGGTCCTTCATGCGGGGCGCATATCCCTCAGCGTTGGCCTGGTGGCGACCGTCATCGCCGCGTTCATCGGCACGGCGATCGGTCTCACCTCCGGCTACGTCGGGGGCTGGGTCGACAACGTCCTGATGCGCTTCACCGAGTACGTCATGACGTTCCCCACGCTGTTCGCCCTCCTCGTGCTGGTGTCCATAATCGGGTCGAGCGTGTTCAACATCATGGTGGTCATCGGCGTGCTGAGCTGGACGGGTAAGGCCCGCCTGGTGCGCGGGCAGGTCCTGGCGGGCCGCGAGCTCGACTACGTGACGGCCGCGCGGGCCATCGGCGCAAGCAACGTCAGGATCGCCCTGACGCACATCCTGCCGGCGGTCGTGCCGTTCATAGTAGTCTCGTCGACCCTGTCGCTGGCTGGCGCCATCATCACGGAATCCTCCCTCAGCTTCCTGGGCCTCGGCGTCCAGATTCCCACCGCCACATGGGGTAACATGATGACCGCTGCCCAGTCGCTCACGATCCTCAGGAACGAGCCGTGGCTGTGGATATCGCCCGGTGTGGCCATAGCCACGACGGTGATAGCCGTCAACTTCGTGGGGGACGGCTTGAGGGATGCCCTGGACCCGCGCCACGAAATCTGACGGCTGGGACTCTCAGCCCTCGAGGAGGATTAATTTGAAGGCTCGCACCTGTCTTGCCCTGATGATGGCCGCGGCAGTCCTGGTAGTAGCCTGTGGCGGTAATGGAGGTGAGCCCGAGGCCGCACCGGCTCCCACCCAGGCTCAGCAGGTCGAGACGAAGCCCCTCGTCCGGGGAACGCCCACCCTTGCGCCCCCTCTCCCCGACACGGGAGACAAGGTCGTAGTCGAGATCAAGAACCTGGACCCGGGAGGCTCCGGCCAATACGTCTTTGACCCCTCCGATGTAACCGTCTACATAGGCGAGACCGTCGTGCTGCAACTGTCGGGAGAGACCGAACGCCACAGCTTCGTCATCGACGAGTTTGAAATCGACGAGGAGTACGACCCCGGCGAGAGTACGACCGTAGAGTTGCAGTTCAACACTGCGGGCACGTTCCGCATGTACTGCCGAATTCACCAGGACAAGGGACTCGAGGGCACCTTCACCGTCAGGAATCTCGGACTCTAGGGGAGACAAGCATGACCATCAGGAAGATCAGCGACGTGGTTCTCTACCGCGACGACGACTACTACTGCGGCCCGGGCCCCGCCGTGGTGGCCTTTCCCGACGGCGAGATGGCAGCCGTATTTCGAAGGCACAGGTCCTGGACCGGGGACGTCCTGCAGGCCCACGTTCACCCCACGACCGAGCAGTGCCTGGTCAGGTCCGCCGACGGGGGCGAGACGTGGAGCGCGCCGCCGAGGGTGTTCATGGGGGGCGGCCAGTGCGCGGTGGCCGGGCTCCTCGACGACGGAACGATGCTCTTCGTGACCCACCGGCAGGAGATCGTGCCGTACCAGCAGGCCCACCTGCTGGTCGACGGCCTGACGACTGAAGTCGCGGCCATGGTCGAAGCCGACCGGCGCGTCGGCCTGGTCGAAGAGGCTGCCCGCGCTTCCAGGACCCGGCGCCACTGGCCCTGCTTCAGTGCGGGCACGGAGATATGGCGCAGCGACGACCGCGGCGATACGTGGGAGGGCCCCGCGTGGGTCGGGGAAGTGCCCAACCTGCCGCCCCTCGCCGATGGACTGCACGCGCCCGTCCACATTCGCGGCTTTCCCCAGGAGCTGAGCAACGGGGACGTCGTGCTCCCGGTGCAGGGCCGGGGCGTCGGCTCGATACTGGCCGCCTCCACGGACGGCGCTCGAACCTGGCACTTCAGGAGCGTCTCCGCCCCCAACAGAGAGGGGGAGTCGCTGCACGCCTTCAACGAGTGGAGCGTCTACGAGACGGCGGGAGGCGACCTCGTCGGATTCGTTCGCTCGGCCCGTCCCCCGAAGCACGGCGGAGGGCACCTGTGGACGGTGCGCTCCAGTGACAAGGGCCTGACGTGGACCGAGCCCAGGCGGGAGGAGGTCTGGGGCCATCCCTACTTCGCGCTGCGATTGCCCTCCGGCAACGTCTTGATCGTGTACGGGTACCGGCGGCCGCCCTACGGCATCCGATGCCGGGTCCTCGACCCCGAGTGCACGGACCCCTCGGGCGCGGAGGAGTTCGTGCTGCGGGACGACGGCGGCGGCGGCGACCTGGGCTATCCCCACGCCGCCCTGATGCCGGACGGCCGCGTCTTCGTGATCTACTACTTCCACGACCACCCCGGAGGCCAGCGCTTCTGCGCCGGCTCGATCATCGAGGCTGCTTAGTTTTGCGGCCCAGGTAGTCGGAGATCGCGGCCCCGCTAGCCCTCGGCAGGGACTCGGAAGAAGAGGGAGGCGATGAACATTACCAGGAAGTAGACAATGCCCAGGGTGAAGAAGGTCAGCGCCACGCCGGTGCCCCCTACGCAGCGCCACTTAGACTCAGGGTACCCGGGTCTGTGCTATAGTTGACGGAACAGCCCACGACTGCCGGCAGCTTCCAGGAGAACCATTGCCATGCTGAACGCACAGCTCGAAAAGGCCCTCAACGACCAGCTCAACAGCGAGTTGTACTCGGCCCATCTCTACCTGTCCATGGCCGCGTACTTCGAGACCGAGACCCTGCCCGGGTTCGCCCACTGGATGAGGATCCAGCACCAGGAGGAGGTCTCCCACGCGCTGCGCATCTTCGACTACATCAACGACCGGGACGGCCGCGCGGCCATCAACTCGATTGCCCAGCCGCCGACGGAGTTCGAGTCCGTCCGGTCCGCCATGGAGATGACCCTTGAGCACGAGCGGGCCGTGACCGCGATGATCGAGGACCTGTACCGGGTGGCCCAGGAGCACAAGGACTACGCCACCCACGTGCTGCTGGAGTGGTTCATCGAGGAGCAGGTGGAGGAGGAGAAGTCCGCCCGCGACATCGTCGATTACCTGAAGCGGATCGGCGACGACGGCACGGGCATCCTCATCCTCGACGCGCGGCTGGCGGACCGCACCGCCGACGCTGAACCCGCCGCCGAGTAGGAGGCAGCGCATGGACGATATTCGCGTCGGACTCTTCGGGCTGGGCCACCGGGGGCTCGGCTGGCTGCGGCTCATACAGACCATCCCGGGCTTCCGCATCACGGCCATAGGCGACCTGATCCCGGCGCTGCACGAGCGCGGGCGCGCCCAGCTCCAGGACGGCGCCGGCGTCCCCGCCTACTCCGAGTACGAGGACATGCTGGCCGATCCCAACGTCGACGCCATCGCCCTCGTCGTCAGGGCCGAGAGGCAGGGGGGCATGGCCGCCCAGGCGCTGGAGGCCGGCAAGCACGTCAACGCCGAGGTGCCGGCGGCCCACACGATGGAGGACTGCTGGCGCATCGTCGTGGCGGCGGAGCGCACCGGCCTCGTATACCAGCTTGCCGAGCAGAGCCGCTACGCCGGGATGTTCACGGCGTGGAAGGGCCTCGTCCACCAGGGCGCACTGGGCAAGATCACCTACGTCGAGGGCGAGTACGTAGGATACAAGGGCGACCACAGGTACTACCAGGACTGGAAGACCGGCGAACTGCTCACCCCGGAGGAGGGCAGGAAGCGGCCCGACGCCAAACCCACGTGGATGCTATGCCCCTCCATCCACTACCTGCCCCACGAGCTCAGCCCCTTGCTCATGATCCTGGACGACCGCATAGCCCGCGTCACGGGCATGGGAACGAGGGTGCCCAGCTACAACCACCCCGAGGTTGAGAAGGCCGACATACAGGTCGCGCTCATGCAGACGGACAAGGACACCATACTCCGCCTGATGTGCGGCTACACCATCCCCACGCCGCCCGCGCGTGACCACCATCACTACCAGATCATCGGAACGCGCGGGCACCTGGAGTCTGGCCGCACCAGCCGGGACATGGCGAAGATGTGGCTGGCCGACAGCCACATGCACGACATGGCCGACGTCGACTGGCGCTACGAGCGGACCGACGCATCGGACGAGATACTCGCCAGCGGCCACAGGGGCACGGACTACTACGTGCACACCGCGTTCAGGGACGCCGTGCGGGGCGACAGCCCGCTGGAGTTCGACGTCTACAAGGCCATCGAGACCGCCGCACCGGCTATCCTGGCGGCTGATTCCATTGACCAGGGCTCCATACCCCTAGACGTCCCCGACTTCAGGCCCAACGAGACACGCCCCCACGGCCAGATGCCTGACTAACCCCCTCTCCCTTGATGGGAGAGGGCTGGGGTGAGGGTGAGGAGTAGACATGGACGAGATCCGCGTCGGCATCTTCGGGGTAGGGCACAGGGGCTTGGGCTGGATCCGGCTGATGGACCGCCTGGACGGCTACCGGATAGTCGCGGTCGGCGACATCTTCGAGCCACTGAACGAGAGGGCGCTGGCGCAGCTCAACGACCGCCGCGGGGTCGCGGCCTACGTCGAGTACGAGGACATGCTCGCCGACCCCAACATCGACGCCATCGCCCTGACGGTCCGCTGCGAGGAGCAGGGGGCCATGGCCGCCCAGGCCCTGGAGGCCGGCAAGCACGTGAACTCCGAGGTGCCCGTGGCCTTCAACATGGAGGACTGCTGGCGCATCGTCGTGGCACAGGAGAGGACCGGCCTCACCTACCTTCTTGGCGACCAGGCCCGCCACGCCGGCCACTTCCAGGCGTGGCGCGACGTGGTCCAGGACGGGCAGATTGGACGCGTGGTCTACTGCGAGGGCGAGTACATCGGCTACCCCGGCACGCTCAGGTACCACCAGGACTGGACGACGGGCGAGTTCGTGCCGACCGATGAGCTTCCGAACAACCCCAACGCCCGGCCGACCTGGTCCCACCTGATGGAGCCGATCTACTACCTGCCCCACGAGCTCAGCCCTCTGCTCATGGTGCTCGACGACCGCGTGACCCGCGTCACCGCCATGAGCACGAATAAGCCGAGCTACGCCCACCCTGAGATCGACCGCGCCGACATGCAGCTCGCGCTAATGAAGACCGAGAAGGACGCCGTGCTGAGGATGGCTTGCGGCTACACCCAGCCCCTGCCGCCGCTGTGGGAGCATCACCACTACCAGATCATGGGGACGGGCGGCATGCTGCAGACCGGCCGCACGAGCAGGGACAAGGCGAAGATGTGGCTGGCGGACAGCCATATGCACGACATGGCAGACGTCGACTGGCGCTACGAGCGCACCGACGCCCCCGAAGAGGCCGTGTCCAGCGGGCACCGCGGGGCCGACTACTACGTCCAGGTGGCCTTCCGCGACGCCCTGCTCGGCAGGCAGCCGCTCGATTTCGACGTCTACCAGGCCATGGACACCGCGGCCCCGGCCATCCTCGCCGTCGAGTCGATCAGGAACGGCAACGCGCCGTACGACGTGCCCGACTTCCGCCCAAACGCCTCACGCCCGGCCGGCACCCTGCCCACCGAGGCTTGATACATAGTCGTCGTTCCCGCGCAGGGAGACCTTTGAACAACTTGGTGCACGGGCCTAGGTTGGTCGGTCGATGCAGGAAATTGGTCTCTCGGGACAGAAATGAGGCTCGTGGAACCCCATCCAGAGCCGTCCACCGGCCTGTTTGGCGTCCCCGTGTGTCCGTCTCTCCCCGAGGCCGCCCCTACGCTGGACTCAGGCGGCCCAACCAGCCAAACTGGTCAACCTACGCAGGTTGTAGGCCATCAGCTTGAACCACATCTCCACCTCATTGCGCTCCAGACCCCGGTAGCGGACACGGCTGTACCCGTAGCTGCGCTTGAGGGTCCCAAACACCTTCTCCACAGTCCGGCGCACAGGATCGATCAACTCGTTGCGCCGCTTCTGCCAGTGCGGCAACTCCCGCTGATGCTTATGGGAACGGTGCATGATCCGGTCGTTGATGCCCTGAGACTTGAGCCACATACGCCGCCTGTTGGACTCATAGGCTCGGTCACCGTACACCGCACGCTCATCACAGCTCACCAGATCATCGGCCACCTCGCTCTCATACACCTTGGCAGGGGTCAGCACCGCCCTGCGCACCAAGCCGGTGCCCTCATCCACACCCAGGTGCACCTTGTAGCCGAAGTGTGTCCGAGCCCCACGGCCAGTGTAGCTCCAGTCAGCATCAGGGTCTGTGGGGCTCTTGGCGCCACGACCCGCAGAGACGGGCGGACGACGCACCTGGGCCTCCACCAAGGTGGCGTCCATCAACGTCCCTTCCTTCAAGATCATGCCTCGCTTGTCCAGTTGAGACTCCAGCTCCTTGAACAGCTCTTCACTCAGCCCGCGCTTGGCCAACTCCGTACGAAAGCGACTGATGGTCGAGTAGTCTGGGGTCTCGTCCTGGAGCCCCAGTCCCACGAAGCGACGGAACGATATCCGGTCTCCGAGGGCCTCCTCCATCTGTGGGTCCGAGAGGGTGTACCACTGCTCCAGTAACAGTACCTTGACCATCATCAACGGGGGATAGCTTGGCCGTCCCTCGTCAGCCGAGTAAATCCCGTCCACCAGTACGGCGAATCTGTCCCAGTCGATCTCCTCGCCGATTCGCTCCAGGCGCTCGTTCCTCCCAAGAGTCTCCGGCAATAGTGTCTCGGCTAGCGACGGCTGACCCATCTGACGGTGCATGTGTAACTCTCCTGGGACGGATGGTTACACATATTTTCGCCCACTGACCTTAGTTATGCAAAGGTCTCCGCAGGCGGGAACCCATCCCCTCCCCCCTGGATACCCGCCTTCGCGGGTATGACGACTATGCAAGTGTTTCCCTGTGCGGAGTGGCGATTACCCGTTCCCCCACTTGACCCGCCACCGGCGCGCCTCTCCAGCCGAATAGTCGGCCGACAATAGGACCTGCTCGCGCCCCTCCAACTGCTGCGGGCAGACCTCTACGGGCTCACCGTCCACCGTCGCCGACGACACCGCGCCGCCCCTGAATATGTACGGCAGCGCCAGGGTCGCGCCCGCCACCGCAGTATCGGCCTCCAGCGTGACGCTCATCGTCGTCGAACCCTGGTCGAAGTCGTACTCCGCCATTCGCAGGGCCCGCTTCGCGTCGTTGAACTCCACCCAGCCTGTGCCGTCGACGAAGTGGTGACCCCGGTCCTTGCAGTGCCCGAGCATCGCCTCCAGCCACCGCTGCACCGACCGTGGCGCGGGTCGCGTCGCCAGCGGGTGGAAGTACGGATGGTAGACGCTGTTGAACCGGTCGATTGCGTTGTCCGCCTGCTTCCTGCCTCGCTCGATGCACTCGTCGATGGACAGGGCGGGGGCGAAGCTCTTGCCCGTCGTCCAGCCGTCGTCCGTAGACATCGTCGTCTGCTCGTAGATGTCGAGCAGCTCGCCGTTCTCGTCCATGAACTTCACGGGCAGCCCGCTCCCGTTCACGTAGCCGCCCCTCTGGAAGCGCGCGCCGGAGAAGTTCGTGTCCAGGCGCACACCGTTCTCCCGCAGGTACTTGGCCGACTCGGTCCAGCCGACCCATATCACCGAGTGGCCGCGGTTCGTCACCGGGTCATGCCCGTACCGCTCCCTGAACGCCCCCAGCTCGGCCCTGAGTCCGTCGCGCATCTCCTCCAGGGTCGGCATGTTGGAGACCCATGGGTGCTCGCCGAAGTCGTGGCCCCGCGCCCGCAGCGCCTTCTCCTCTTCCGGCTCCAGCAGCGGGTGGTGCTCGATCTTCAGGTACGTCGTATACGGCACCCCGTACCGGTCCGCCGTCGCAAGCACGTTGTCCAGGTCGCGCCGGGACATGTTGTCGCTGTCGCCGTTGATGAACGCTCCCCCGCGCGCGCCGTTCGGGAAGTGCCACATGCGCGGGATGGGCTTCGTGACCGACGCAATCCACTCCAGTATGCGCACAAGCGCGTCTTGGTGCAGGTCGGCCTGCGGGACGTGGCGCAGCGCCGGATCCAGGAAACCCACGAACATGTCGTTGGGCTTGAACTGCAGGTCGCCGTCCGCGTCGGGCCGCGAGCCCGTGCTCGCCTGCTCCCGTCGTCCCTGGTGGAACAGCACCGTGCTCTCCGCCAGGTCGTACGAGAAGCTCGCCCAGTGGCCCTCTCCCAGCGTCCCGATGGTGATGGCCGGGAAGCTGGTCACGTAGTCGGCATCCGCCGCGAAGTACGCGACGACGGCGTTCGGCTCGCCGCCCCAAGTGTACTCCTCGCCTCGCCCGTGGAACTGCAGCGGCCCTAATTCGGCCCCCATGTTGAGCGCGCAGATCGGGCTCAGGGAGATGTACCTGTCGACCAGGGACCTCTCCGCGCTCGACGAGCCGAACCCCAGCTTCGCCGCCATCTCGCGCGGCGGGCGAAGGGCCACCAAGTTGCCGCCGCCCCGTACGTACGAGAGCAGCAGGTCCTGTACGTCCTCGGCCGGGTCGACGTGCGTCAGGAATACCACGTGGCGGCCTGCCAGCGACTCCGCGTCCAGGTCACTGCGCGCAAGGTCGTGCACCTCGAACCAGTTGTAGCCCTCGATGTGGAGTATCTCGGTGATGTACCCCGAGAACCGGTGGGGCGTGTCGCTGTCCCAGACGATCAGTATTGGGGCTCTTCCATTGGCAGTCACGATAGCCTCCCGTCGTAATCTACTTCGCGCTGTGCGTCTGCGGCCTGTACGACCACACGTCGTTGTAGAGGGTCTTGCCGAACCCGCCGATGATCCAGATACGGTCCTCGAACACCAGCGCCCCGGGCTCGTGGCGCACCGACCACGCGGCCTCCCCGTCGCGCTCCCACTCCGCACCGTCAGCCGAGTGCCACACGTCCCGCCGGTTGCCGTAGTGGCTGCCGCCCATGACCCAGATCCTGTCGTCGTACACGACCGACCTGTGGAAGCGCCGCGCCGGCCAGGCCGCGCTGCCCGTCACCTCCTGCCAGTCCACCCCGTCGCTGGAGCACCACACGTCCTGGAAGTCGATCGGCGAGTTGGCGTAGAAGGCCTCGTCGTAGACGCCCCCGCCGATAACCCACATCTTGCCGTCGAACATCACCGACGTCTGCATCGACCGGGCGCACCAGGGGGCGTAGTCCGTCGCCAGGCGCCAGTCCCGCCCATTGTCCGAGTACCACACGTCGTGGCTCGGCTGGCGGCCGTTGCCCCACGCCATCCCGCCCATGATCCACATCCTGTCGTCGAACACGATGGCCGTCGCGGCGCTCCGGGGACTCCAGGCCGCGCTGTCCGTGGCAAGCTCCCAGTCCACGCCGTCGGTCGAGCTCCACACGTCGTTGTAAGCGATGTGGTCGTTGCCCTTCTTGTTGTCGACGTAGCTGCCGCCCGCCATGATCCACATCCTGTCGTCGAATACCATGCAGTTCGGCAGATTGCGGACGGCCCAGGGCGCTTCGGGAGTCGCCTCCGTCCACGTTCGTCCGTCGCTCGACGACCACACGTCGTTCACCCGCGTGGGGATGAACCCGCCCATGATCCACATCTTGCCGTCGTACACCACGTGCCCCATTGAGTCGCGCGGTGTCCACGGCGCGGCGGGAGTTTCAAGCACCCAGCCCGCGTCGGCTTTCATGCCCATATCAGGTCACCTTCTCCCATCTGTACGTCCAGCGTCCAGTATCGAGTAGTGCCACGTCATGGCATCGTAGGGGCGGGTTTCAAACCCGCCCTCCCTCGCAGGGCGCCAGTCCCGGTTAGCCCTAATCTCAAACATTACCACCCACTTGTCTTACCCGACACTCCAGCGAATGCGCCAGTGCCGGGCCCTCCCGGCCTCGTAGTCGGCCGACAGCAGCGCTTGCAGCCTTCCCTCTCGCTCCTGGGGGCCCGTATCCACTGCCTCGCCGTCCACGGACGCGCTGCTCATCGGGCTGCCCCTGAAAGTGTAGGGAAGAGCTAGAGCCACCCCGCTCACGTCCATCTCGGATGCCAGCCCCAGGCTGAGCGTCAGCGCCCCTTGGTCGAACCCATACTCCTTGATCCGCAGCGACCTCCGGCCGTCGTTAAAGTCCAGCCAGTCCCGCGCGTTGGAGAAGTAGAAGCCCCGGTCGATGCAGCCTTGGATGGCCGCCTCGTACCACCGCTGGTTCGACTCGGCCCCGGGACGCGTCCTTACTGGGTGAAAGCATGGGTTGTAGACCGAGTGGAAGCGCTCAGCCGCGTCGTCCAAGCGCTTCCGGGTGAAGGCGATGCACTCGTCGATGGTCAGCGCTGGGGCGAGCACCTTGACGCCGACGTACGCGTCGTCGGACAGCGTCGTGCACTGCTCGTAGATGTCGAGCAGCTCGCCGTCCTCGTCCATGAACTTCACGGGCAGCCCGCTGCCGTTCAGGTACGCCGTGCGGTGAAAGCGCCCCGCAGTGAAGTTCGTGTCCAGGCGGACCCCGTTCTCGCGCAGGTACTTGGCCGACTCGGTCCAGCCGACCCATATGACCGAGTGGCTCCGGTTGGTGACGGGCGCCCGTCCATACCGCTTGCGGAATGCGCCCAGCTCCTCCCGGAGTCCTTCGCGCATCTCCTCCAGGCTGGGTTGCGCGCCGACGTATGGATGCTCGCCGAAATCGTGCCCCCGCGCCTCCAGTTCCGTCTGCATCTCCGGCGTCACGGCGACGTGGTGCTCGATCTTCAGGTACGTCGTGTACGGGATGCCGAACCGGTCGGCCGTAGCTATCGTGTTCGCGAAGTCGTCCATGCTCATGCCGTCGCTGTCGCCCGTGAACATGGCGAGGGCAGGGGAGCCGTTTGGGAAGTGCCAGAGCCGCGGCAGGGGGCGCGACAGCGACGCCATCCAGTCCAGTATCCGCACCAGTGCATCCTGGTGCAGGTCCGCTTGGGGCAGGTGGCCCAGCGCAGGGTCGAGGTAGCCCACGAACAGGTCGTTAGTCTTGTACTGGTACTCGCCGCCCGGGTCGGGCCGCACCCCCGTGCTCGCCTGCTCGCGGAGGCCCTGGTGAAACAGCACCGTGCTCTCCGCCAGGTCGTACGTGAACACGGCCCACTGCCCTTCGCCGTAGTTGTCGATGACTATGGCGGGGTTCTCCGTGACGTAGTCCCGCTCGGCGGCCAGGTGCGCCATGACTGCGGCGGGACTCCCCGCCCACGTGTACTGCTCGGCGCGCCCGTGGAACTGCAGCACGTAGGGCTCGACGCCGACGTTGACGGCGCAGTTGCCGTTCAGCTGGACGTACCGGTCGACCATCGTCCTCTCGGCAAACGACGACCCGAGACCGAGCTCCCCGGCCATCTCCTGCGGCGGACGCAGCGCCACCAGGTTGCCACCCTCCCGGACGTGCTCGAGAAGCAGTTCCTGCACCTCATCGGACGGCTCGATGTGCGTGAGGATGACGATCTGATGCCGGCCCAGTACCTCCGCCGTCAGCGGCTCGCCCGCCAGGTCATGGAGGACGCGCCAGTTGTACCCCTCGACTTCCAGGATCTCGGTGATGTACCCGGAGAGCCGGTGCGGCGTACCGCTGTCCCAGACGACGAGAATCGGGCATGTGGCCGCGCTGTCCGTCATTGCTGGCGTTTCACCCTGCCGGTCACTCGTAGAACCACTGGTAACTACAGACTACTATCGCTGTCCCCACCGCACCTTCCAACTCCGCGGCTCGCCTGCCCTGTAGTCGGCGCTGAGCGTCACCTGCTCCCGGCCCTCCATCGACGTGGCTTCCGTGGCAACCGGCTCGCCGTCAACCGCCACGCTGCCCATGGCGAGGCCGCAGTACACGTAGGGCAGCACCAGCGTTGCCCCGTCCACCGACTCCCCGGCGGTCACGGTCATATCGAGGGACATGGAGTCCTGGTCGAAGCTGTAGCTGGTAAGCTGGAGCGACCGTCTGCCGTCGTTGAAGTCGACCCAGCCGGTCCCGTTGACGAAGGGGAAGCCCCGCTCCTGGCAGTGCTGGATGGCGGCCTCGATCCACCGCTGGATCGACCGCGGCGCAGGTCGGGCGGCGTGAGGATGGAAATAGGGATGGTAGACGGTGTGGAAGCGGTCGATGGACGCGTCGATCTGCCCCTTCGACACCTCGATGCACTCGTCGATCGACAGCGCTCGCTCGAAGCACTTGTCGGTCGTCATCCCGTCGTCCGAGGACATCGTGTTCTGCTCGTAGATGTCGAGCAACTCGCCGTCCTCGTCCATGAACTTCACCGGCAGGCCGCTGCCGTTCACGTACGCCGTGCGGTGGTACCTGCCTCCCGCGAAGCTCGTGTCCAGCCTCACCCCGTTCTCCCGGAGGTACTTCGCCTGGTCCGTCCAGCCTACCCAGACCACGGAGTGGCCCCTGTTGGTCACCGGGTCGTGGCCGTACCTCTCGCGAAACGCGCCCATCTCTTCCCGCAGGCCGTTCCGCATCTCCTCCTTCGTGGGCATGAGGCTCACGAAGGGGTGCTCGCCGAAGTCGTGGCCCCGCGCCCTCAGGGAGCGCTCGACCTCCGGCTCCACGATCTCGTGGTGCTCCGGCTTCAGGTACGTGGTGAAGGGGATCCCGTACCGGTCCGCGGTCGCGATGATGTTCCAGAAGTCCCGTGCGTCCATGTTGTCGCTGTCGCCGTTGAGGAACGCCACCGCCGGCGCGCCGTCCGGGAAGTGCCAGACGCGGGGCAGCGGCCTCGTGACCGACGCCATCCACTCCATGACCCTGACGAGGCCGTCCTGGTGCAGGTCGGCCTGCGGCAGGTTCCGCAGGTCCGGGTCGAGGAACCCCACGAACAGGTCGTTGGGGATGAACTGCCGTGCCCCGTCCGCGTCGGCGCGCGCCCCGTCGCTCGCCTGCTCCCGTCGCCCTTGGTGGAACAGCACGGTGCTCTCCGCCAGGTCGTACGCGAAGACGCACCACTGGCCCTCTCCCAGCTCTCCCATCACGATGGCAGGGTGGGGAGTCACGTAGCCGGGAGTGGCGGCGAAGTAGGCGACGACGGCGTTCGGCTCTCCGCCCCACGTATAGTGCTCGCCGCGCCCGTGGAACTGCAGCGGGCCGTGGTCTACCCCGGCGTTGATGGCGCATATGCTGCTGAACGAGACGTACCGGTCGACCATCGACCGCTCCGCCGACGAGGAGTTCAGCCCCAGCTTCCCGGCCATCTCCCGCGGCGGGCGCAGCGCGATGAGGTTGCCGCCCCCGCGCACGTAGTCGAGCAGCAGGTCCTGCACGTCCTCCGGCGGGTCGATATGCGCGAGGATGACGATGTGGTGACCCGCCAGGGTCTCGGCCGTCAGCGGGGCGCTCGCCAGGTCGTGGACGACTCGCCAGTTGTACCCCTCGATGTCCAGTATCTCGGTGATGTAGCCCGAGAACCGGTGCGGCGTGCCGCTGTCCCAGACCACCAGTATCGGCGTCGCAAAGCTGTCGTTCACGCGTCGGCCTCCTATGGATGGAACCGCAGCAGGATGCGGCTGATGTGCCCGTCTCGGCCGAAGGTGTTGATCCCCTTGGCCATGATCTCGTTCTTGCCCGGCTTCAGCTTCCAGGTGAAGTCTTGCCCCTTCTCGTTCCACGGCTCGTGGTCGATGCGGACCAGCAGCTTGTCCAGGTTCGGCATGCTGTCTTCCAGGTTCACGCCCAGCACGGCCTCGCGCCTCTCCCACGCCTCGGAGTCGGCCCTCAGGTTGATCTGCACCTGGTCGATGCTTGGGTACATGTCGTGCTCGTCGCCCGTCCACGCCTCCCTGTTGGGCTGGTTGGCCGAGATCAGGCGCGGCGGCGTCTGCTCGTCGATCCAGTGCAGCATCGGCATCGGCCCGCTCCGCGAGTGGTGCGTGTTGCCCAGGTACACGCTCGCGTTCGCGTAGTAGTCGCCGACGTCGTTGGTCTTGAAGACCCAGCCCGACGCGTCGTGCTCGTCGAGCGTGTCGTATACCGACAGCAGGCCCGAGCTCGTCTTCTCCGTCCTCTTGAAGGGCTTCGCGCCCGTGACCATCTTCACCTCGCTCCACCGCCGCTCCACCCACGCCCGGTGTATCTCCAGCACGCTCAGCGGCACGCCGTCCAGCTCGTAGTGGACGTTCATGTCCGCATCCAGCATGATCCACTTGTGGAAGTCGTGGGAGTAGACCTCGGGGATCGAGTGGCCGATGTTGCCCTCGTCCAGGGCCATCCAGTCCGTCTGCGCCTTGGCTATTCCGGCGCGCCGGGCCACGAAGCCGAGGGCCATCAGGCTCTGCATCATCGTGATCGAGTAGTAGCCGCAGTTGAAGTCGCTGCCCGACGCCGCGGCCTCCAGTATCTCCAGCGCGTTCCTGGCCTCCGGCTCCCTCGACCAGCCGTGGTCCCACCGGTTGCGTACCCACTCCTTGAGCAGCAGCATCTGCTCCCACTCGGTGCGCCCCCCGGCCACCACCGCGTCGAGCTCGTACTTCTCACGCAGCTCGACGAGCATCTCGTCCCTGGGCTGGTAGTCGTACTCGTACGCGCTCCTGACGATCCACTCGTTCTGCCACTCGACTATGCGCAGCTCCGGCGGTATCGCCTCGGACTCTAGCGCCTGTGTCGCTTGGGAAGTCGTCGTCATCTAACTCCTCCGTAACCCCCTCTCCCTTGACGGGAGAGGGTTGGGCCTGTCCTGAGCTTGTCGAAGGGGTGAGGGTGAATCCCTACGGGTGGAATCGTAGCAGGATCCGGCTGACGTGGCCCTCGCGCCCGAAGGCGTTCACGCCCTTGGCCATGATCTCGTTCTTGCCCGGCTTCATCCGCCAAGCGAACTCTCGCCCCTTCTCGTTCCACGGCTCGTGATCGATGCGCACCAGCAGCCTGTCCAGGTTCGGCATGCTGTCCTCCAGCTCGACGTGCAGCACGGCCTCCCCTCTATCCCATGCCTCCGCGTCCGCCCTCAGGTTGACCTGCACTTGGTCAATGGTCGGGTACATGTCGTGCTCGTTGCCCGTCCACAGGTCCCTGTTCGGGTTGTTCGCGGCCACCAGGCGGGGCGGGGTACGGTCGTCGGTCCAGTTCAGCACCGGTATGGGCCCACCGCGCGAGTGGTGCGTGTTGCCGAGATGAACGGCCACGTGCGAATAGTAGTCGCCCGCGTCGTGGCGCGTGAACGTCCAGAACGTCGTGTCCGCCTCGTCGAGCGTCCCCCATATCTCCAGCAGGCCCGAGCTCTCCTTCGTCGTCCTGCGGAATGGCGTAGGGCCCTCGACCAGGCTGACCTCGTTCCAGCGCCGGTCCACCCACGCGCGGTGAATTTCCAGGGCGCTCAGCGGCACACCGTCGCGCTCGTAGTGGACGTTCATGTCCGCGTCGAGCATGATCCACTTGTGGAACTCATGCGAATATACCTCGGGGATCGAGTGGCCGATGTTGCCCTCGTCCAGGGCCATCCACTCGGACTGGGCCTTCGCGATGCTCGCCCGCCTGGCGACGAATCCGAGGGACAGGAAGCACTGCATCAGCGTCATCGAGTAGTAGCCGCAGGCGAAGTCGCTGCCCTGTTGGGCGGCCTCCAGCATCTCCAGCGAACTGTTCGGGTTCGACACCGTGCTCCAGCCATGGTCCCACCGGTTGCGCACCCACTCCTTGAGCATCAGCATCTGCTCGAACTCGGTGCGTCCTCCGGCGATCACGTCGTCCAGCTCGTACTTCTCCCGCAGCTCAGTGAGGAAGTCGTCGGGCGCCTGGAAGTCGTACTCGTACGCGCTCCTGACGATCCATTCGTTCTGCCACTCGACGATCCTCAGCTCCGGCGCGATGGTTTCCGTCGTCATGTCCTGCTCCAGGCTAGGGGTGGTATCGAAGTAGTATGCGGCTGACGTGGCCCTCGCGCCCGAAGGCGTTCACGCCCTTGGCCATGATCTCGTTCTTGCCCGGTTTCAGCCTCCAGGTGAACTCTCGCCCTTTCTCATTCCAGGGCTCGTGGTCGATGCGCACCAGCAGCCTGTCCAGGTTGGGCACGCTGTGCTTCAGTGCGACGTCCAGCACGGCCTCGCCCCGCTCCCACGCCTCCGCGTCCACGCGCAGGTCGATCTGCACCTGGTCCATCGTCGGGTACATGTCGTGCTCGTTGCCGGTCCAGATGTTGTGGTTGACCGAGTTGCGGTCGATCAGCTTCGGCGGAGTCACGTCGTCGATCCAGTGCAGCATCGTCGCCGGCTGGGGCTGCGGGTGCCTGTTGTCCAGCCTGACGCTGGCGTGGGCCGCGTAGTCCCCCAGGTCGTGCCACGTGAACGTCGTGATCATCGCCTCGTGGTAGTCGTGGTCGCCGACCCTGAGGTAGCCCGAGTCCCGCTTGCGCGTGAACGCGAACGGCTTCTCGCCGTGCACCATCCGCACCTCGTCCCACCGCCGGGTCACCCACGCCCTGTGTATCTCCAGCGCGCTCAGGGGGGTGCTGTCTCGCTCGAAGTGGACGTTCAGGTCGGCGTCGAGCATGATCCACTTGTGGAAGTCGTGGGAGTAGACCTCGATGATCGAGTGGCCCACGTTGCCCTCGCCGGGCGCGTCCCACTCGGTGGCCGTCTTCCCGATGCCGGTGCGCCTGGCCACGAAGCCCAGCGCCTGGAGGCACTGCATGAACGTGATCGAGTAGTAGACGCAGTGGAAGTCGTTGCCCCGCTCGACCTCCCTCAGGATGTCGAGGGCGTTGGTCGTCTCGGGCAGCACCAGGCTCCAGCCGTGGTCCCACTTGCCGTGTATCCACTCGCGCAGGAGCAGGATCTGCTCCCACTCCGTCCTGGCCGGGCGGACCACCTCGTCGAGCTCGTAGCGCTCCCGGAGCTCCGTCAGCAACTCGTCGGGGGCGGAGAACCGGAACTCGTAGGCGCTCTCGACGACCCACTCATTCTGCCACTCGACGATGCGAAGCTCGGGAGGTATCGCCTCGACTGCCGTCGGCGCTGTCTTGACCATGCTCTCAGTTCCTGCCCGCCTGCGCCTATCCTCCGCGTCCGTAGGGGTCCGCCGCGTCCCGGAGGCCGTCGCCGATGAAGTTGAAGCTCAGGACGATGATGATTACGATCAGGCCCGGCACCAGCACCCAGGGCGTCAGCGCTATCGACCTCACGTTCTGCGCCTCCACGAGCATGACCCCGAGGCTGATCGCGGGCTGCCGCAGGCCTATGCCCAGGAAGCTCAGCGACGTCTCGGCGATGATTATCGCCGGCACGGTCAGCGTCACGGAGGCGATGATATGGCTCACGAAGGACGGGAGCATGTGCCTGAATATGATCCGGCCCTCCCTCGCGCCCGCCAGCCGGGCCGCCGTGACGAACTCCTCCTCCCTCAGCGACAGGAACCGGCCCCGGACCACCCGCGCCATCCCGGTCCAGCCCAGCAGCGCGATTATCGTCGTGATGGCGAAGTATACCTGGACTATGCCCCACGAGGATGGCACCAGCGCCGCCAGCAGGATCCACAGCGGGAGCGTAGGGATGGATATGATGAACTCGATCAGGCGCTGGATGAGGACGTCCAGCCAGCCGCCCGCGTAGCCCGATATGCCTCCCAGGAGCACTCCCAGCACCAGGCTGATGAGCATTCCGACCATCCCCACCGAGAGAGACAACCTGATCGCGTGTGCGAGGCGGGACCATATGTCGCGGCCGAGACGGTCGGTCCCCAGCGGGTAGAAGGGCCGTCCGTCCTCCGTGTCTATGCCCATCAGGTGGATGTCCGTCTTGAACAGCCACAGGAGCTTGTATTCCTGCCCGTGGTGGAAGAAGTTGACTGGGATCTTCTTTTCCTTGTCCGGGGTGTGCTCGAGGGCAAACGTGTCCGGGTTCCTGACCGTCTTCAGGTCGTAGACGTAGGGGTCGAACCTCCACAGGTCGTTGATCCGCTGCGGCCCCACGAGGGAGTCCTTGCCGTGGGTGATCTTCGGGTCGTGAATCGAGAGGAAGTTGGGGAAGAGGGCGATCAGGAAGAAGATCGAGAGCAGCCCCGCGGCGACGAGGGCGAGCCTATGCCGCCTGAAGCGCCACCATACCAGCTTCCACTGGGGAGCTAGGTAGATCTCTTCTTCGTCGAGCTGCTGTGGCGGGGCTATTCCTCCGGCTGCCATCTACCCCTCGATCCGTATGCGCGGGTCCGCCCACGCGAGGATGATGTCCGAGATCAGCGTCCCTATCAGCGTCAGCCCGGCGAGTATGAACAGCAGCGAGCCGGCCAGCAGCATGTCCTCCTCCAGCGTGGCCTCGAGGAGCAGGGGGCCGATGATCGGCAGCCCCAGCACGACGCCCAAAATCACGGCGCCGGAGAATAGCTGGGGCAGTGCGTAGCCGATTCCGCTGAAGAACGGGTTCAGGGCCGTGCGCATCGGGTACTTGAGAATCACCTTCCACACCGGAAGCCCCTTCGCCAGTGCCGTCAGCACGTAGGGCTTGTTCAGCTCATCAAGCATGTTTGCCCTGACGATCCTGGTCAGCCCGGCCATGCCGTCGGTCCCCAGGATGATCGCGGGCACCCAGATGTGCTTGAGCAAGTCCCAGAATTTGCCCCAGCTCCACGGAGCGTTCATGTACTCGGGGGAGAACAGCCCCCCGATGTAGCCGCCGCCCAGGTCCAGCACCACCCACATGATGGCGAGGGCCAGCAGGAAATTCGGCGTGGCAACCCCTATGTAGGCCGTGAACGTGAAGATATAGTCGATTATCGAGTACTGCTTGACCGCCGATATCACCCCTATCGGGATGGCGAATGACCATATGAACAGGATCGTGATGAAGGTCAGGCCGACCGTCAGCAGCAGCCGCTCCTTGACCAACTCGTTGACAGGGGCCTCCCTCGCCGTCGACAGGCCGAAGTCCCCTCTCATCACCTTGCCCAGCCACTTCAGGTACTGCATGTATAGCGGCTGGTCGAGGCCGTACTGGTGCCGCAGGGCGGCCTCCTCTTCCTTGGTGATGGGGAACCCCTGCTGCATCGATACTCGTGCGAGGTATTGGCTGACGTAATCGCCGGGAGGGGCCTGCAGGATAATGAACGAGGTCGCAGATATGAGGAACAGGAGAGGGATGATGATGAGGAATCGCTTGATTGCAAAGGCCAGCATATGTGGTTCCTTCGGTCAACCGGCGTAACTGTCTGAAGCGCCCCCGCGGGTCTGACCGGAAGGTCTCCCGCGGGGGCGCGCTTGGCCCTAAGCCAATTCGTCGTCTATCTTGCCCAGTAGAACTGCTCGAGGAAGGCGGTGGAAGGCGAGCGCTCCGTCGCGCCGCCCACCCAGCTTGTCGGCACATTCCTGAGGCCTAGCTTGACGGCCGCGTAGCGAGGAATGTTACCGACCAAACCGATTCCGTACACGTCCTCGGCCCAGCGCCGGAATATCTCCTTGCCCAGCTCGGCCTGCTGGGCCTCGGGGACCGTGGTCCCCTTCAGGTGAAGGTCTATTAGCTCCGCCATTTCTCCGGTCGGCTCAATCCCGGGGGAGTCTAGCGGATGGCAGTCGCAGTAGTAGGACCCGAAGGCGGGGCCGGAGAAGCTCCACCACGCCGTCGGCGAGGTGTAGGAGTTCTGCACGAACGGGTGGGCGGCGTTGATCACGTACATCATGAACATGTGCTCGTTGTTCCGCACACGGTCCGCGATGATGGTGCCACCATTTTCACCACCCAGATGCCCAGGGTACTCGGTCTTGATACCAACGGCATCCCAGTACTGGGGAATCTGTAGCGAAGAGCTATCGTTGATCTGGGTGTTCCAAGCGTCCACGACCAAGACCACGCGCTCGCCGTCCGGGAATGTCCTGAAGCCCTCGGAGTCCTTGTCCGGCAGGATCTCGTCGAGCATCTCGTTGGCCAGGTCGGGGTCGTACTGCGTCCACGCGAATGCTGCCTCGTCCCCGGGGTAGAATGGCGATGTCTTGAGCGGGACGATCTGGCGGGCTTCAGCCATGCCAAGGTGTGTGTTCTGGTTGATCGCGTCCCTGTCGATGGCCACCGACAGCGCTCTGCGGAAGTCCACGTTGCGCAGCAGATCACCGTATCGACCCTCGAGGGAGAAGTTGATGTACATCCCGTCCCAGATTCCCCTGGCGACCGGATGTCCGATCAGGCGGTAGCCGCCCTCCTCCTCTCCCTGCTTGAACAGGGGCAGATCCGCGTTGTTTAGGTTGAAGGCCTGGAAGTCAACCTCACCACCCAGGATCATCAGGTTGATTCGCTCCGTTTCGCCCGGGAGGAGGAAGTGGGTCATCGTGTCGATGTAGGGAAGCTGGTTGCCTTCCGGATCGACGCCGACGTAGTAAGGGTTGCGCTTGAACACGACCACGTCATCCTTGCGTATGCTGCCGGTCGGGTACCAAGCGTTCAGCACCGGCACCTCGTGGTTCTCGTGGGGTCTGTCGTTGGCCTTGTACCACTGGACCCACGTCTCGAACCCGGCCTCCTTGGCCTGGGCCTCGGCGTTTGCGTTGTGCTCCTTGTGGAACTGCTTCATGTAGTGTGCCGGCTCGAAGGTCGAGAAGCTGCACGGGTTCGTGAGCCGCTTGGCCATCGAGGTCATGGGCGCTGGGTAGACATACTGCACGGTGTAGTCGTCGACCTTGACGAGGGTTCCGTCGTCGGCCTCTGTCTGTCCTCGGAGAAGTCTGTCTATCCTGCCGGGAGTCAGTTCTTCGTTGTTTTGGACGTCATCGAGCCAGTAGACGAAGTCGTCTACCGTGAACGGCGCTCCATCCGACCATTTCGTCCCGGGCCGCAGCTTCACCGTGGTAACCAGCCCGTCTGGCGAGATGTCCAGGCTCTGGGCCAGGTTCGGGATGAGCGCGCTGGCGTCCGTGTTGAATCGGAACAGCGTCGAGCGGGCGTACCGCTCCAGGTTGCAGACCGACCTGGACGAGAATGCCGCCCTCATGTCGCCGCCGTACTTGCCGATCTCGTCGAACACGGGGATGACGAGAGGCACGGTGGGCAGTCGCTCCTCAACGGGCGGGAGCTTGCCGGCCAGCACGAGCTGGGCCAGCTCCGGAGCCTCGTTGTACTCCAGCGGCGCGGGGGCCGTGACGGCCGCGACCAGCTCCTTCTGGAGCTCGACGCCCTCAAGGGCCTTCTGGGCGTCCATGGCCGCCGCCATGGCGGCGTCACCGGCAGCCTTTGCGGCCACGCCGGCAGCCTCGGCTGCCGCGGTGGCCTTCCTGGCCTCCTCGACGGCCTCGCTGACCGACTCGCTGATGATCTTCTGTACGTCACCCGTCGTAAGCTGTCCCGCTGCCGAAGCGTCGACGATCTTCTGGACGTCAGCGGCGGTAAGCTGCCCGCCGGTCGAGTCCTGGACGATCCTCTGGACGTCCGCGGCAGAGAGCTGTCCGGTAGTCGAAGCGTCCACGATCTTGCGTACGTCGGCAGCCGTGAGCTGTCCGGCGACGGAATCCTGGACGATCCTCTGCACGTCGGCGGCAGTAAGCTGTCCGCCGGTCGAAGCGTTGACGATCCTCTGGACGTCCGCAGCGGTGAGCTGGGTGCCGGCCGAATCGGCGACGATCTGCCTCACGTCGGATGCGGTGAGCTGGGTGCCGGCCGAATCGGCGACGATCTGCCTCACGTCGGAGGCAGTTAGCTGGTCGCCCACGGCGCCCCTGACGATGTTCTCGATCTCGGCCGCGCTTGGGCCGGAATCCGCCTCCTCGGCCGCGCAGGCGACTGCGCCCGTGAGGACGAGGGCAAGCAGAGCCGCCCAGACGAAAACTTTCCCTACTCGAGTCATCATGCACTCCTCCTTTGCCCTTGCCGCGACTCGTTTTCGCAGCCTTCGATGGGATTTACAGGGGTATGGCCCTATGGGCATCCCCGTTCGTGGCGGCAACTCTACATCAAGCCGCCAATAGTGTCAAATCCTGCCAATGGATGCGGCGTCGGTCCGGTGCAGGGGAGCTTCCGCCAGTCATGTACTCCCACGCGGCTTTGTGTAATATGGGTGCTGGAAAGGACCCCGAATAGTGTTCGACACTGCACTTGGAAAGAAGAGGCTTGTGGGCGCGGCACTGTTTGTCGTGATCCTCGCCCTCTTCTTTTCCTTCAACCGCTTCCCAAAGCTGGACGCCGTCGGGACCGACATGGACGCGGTCAACGCGCCACAGGTCCAGTGCTTCCAGGGCTTCTGCATCGAGCGGGAGCCGGGCTCCAGCCTCTTCAAGCGCTGGATGGTCTTCTCGGTGACCTACCTCCGGCTCGTCGCCATCGGCATGACATTCGCGTTCCTCGTCGCGGGCCTCGCAGAATCCTTCCTCTTTCCCCCGGGCAGCGGCGCAAGGTTCGAGTCGGGCAGCGCGTTCAAACGAACGATAAAGGGCGCCCTGGTGGGGCCCGTGATGAATCTCTGCTCGGCGTGCATCGTGCCCGTCTCGTCCGCCTTCCGCCGGCGCGGCGGCGGCATCGAGGGCGCCATCGCGATGGTGCAGGGCTCCGCAACGATGAACATACCCGCCCTGGCGATGGTCTTCTTCGTCTTCACGCCGATGATCGGGGCCAGCCGCCTAGTCATGGCGGTCGTGGGCGCCCTCGTCCTGGGCCCGATAGTCGTGATGACACTGCGCCAGTCCGAGAAGGAGCCCGACGTCGAGCTGCCGGACCTTGGCGTGGAGGTCCAGGGAAGCTGGACCGAGGCGATGTCCGAAGGATTCCGGGACTGGGCACGCACCTCCATCGGCTACCTGGTTCGCCTGGGTCCGATAATGGTAGTGGCCGGCTTTGCCAGCGGGCTGGCAATCCAGTGGATCAGCCCCGATACGGTGGCCCGGTACTTCGGTAACGACCTGCAGGGTGTGGCCACCGCCGCGACCCTCGGCATACTCATCAACGTGCCCCTGCTCTTCGAGATCCCGCTGGTGGCCCTGGGGTTGATGCTCGGCATGGGTACGGCCCCCGCGGCCGCGCTCCTCTTCACCGCGGCGGCCGGCGGCCCCGTCACCTTCTGGGGGCTGGCCCAGGTGATACCCAAGCGCGCCATTGCGTCCTTCGCGACGGCGACCTGGCTCCTGGGCGCGGCCGGCGGGCTGGCCGTCCTGGGGATCGGCGCGTTCGTGTGGGACTCCACGGCCTCCGCGTCCGTGAATGCCAGCACGGCGGCCCGTGGGGTAGGGGACGGCTCCGCCGTGATCACCGACCAGGAAGGGGTCGACGTCGCCGGAGACGGCCCGGTCGGGGTCGTGCGGTTCGCCAACGAGGCCCACAAGCTCTTCGGGGGCAAGTCGGCCCTGATGAGCCGCTTCCCGGGCGTGGCGATCTTCGACTACGACCGCGACGGCGACCACGACATCTACATTACCCAGGCCGAGTCCGAGGCCCTGATCAAGCCCCTCGCCGAGGGTGGGCCCAACCGCCTCTTCCGCAACAACGGGGACGGCACCTTCACCGACGTGGCCGACGAGGCGGGTGTTGCCCTGACGCTCAGCAACAGCAGCGCCGTGGCCGCCTGCGACCTGGACAACGACGGCTACCAGGACCTCTACGTCGGGTCGATGGGCAGGCTCGGCGACAACATGGACTACCGCTCCGTGAGCATCTCCTTTGGGCTCAGTGAAATCACGAAGGACAGGCTCTTCAGGAACAACGGAGACGGCACCTTCGCCGAGATCACCGAGTCGGCCTTCGGCCCGGCCGTCAACATCCGGTCCACGAAGGCCGTGGCGTGTGCGGACGTAGACGGCGACGGCTGGCTCGACATCTACACCGGCAACCACGGCGACATGGAGTTCGTCAGGTTCGACCATCCCGCCCACCACGGACACTACAACGACCTGTTCAGGAACAACGGCGATCTGACCTTCACCGACGTATCCGAGCAGGCCGGCGTGGCGGGGGGACAGATCGTGATGCGCAACCCCGGCGGCGAGCCGATCACCTTCGGGAGCACCCAGGGCGGCACGGTGTACGAGGGGTACGACCCCGAGCTGCGAGACGTGAACGGAAACAGGGTGGGGGATCCCAGCGGGCAGACCTGGGGCGTCCTATTCTACGACTACGACGACGACGGCGACCAGGACCTGTGGGTGGCCGACGACGGCGACCGCCTCAAGGTCTACCGCAACGAGTCCACGCCGGGCAACGTCAGGTTCGTTCCCGTCGCCCGCAGGATGGGGCTGGACAAGTCCGGTGCCTGGATGAGCTTCGCCGCCGCCGACTACGACGGAGACGCCGATCTTGACGTATTCGTCACCAACGTCGGGTTCCACCCGCTGCTGCGCCTCCCGCCGTACCCGGGCGGCGACTGCGCCTACGGCCACCGCTTCGTATGGGGCACGTGCAGCCACTTCCTGCTGCGCAACGACGTGGGCGAGACGGGGCTGAGCGACCTCGGCTCGTACGTCGACGTGGCCCCCAGCACGAGGGTGAGGCCCAGTCGCCTCATGCCGCCGGCGTCCCTGAACCCGTCGAACATCCTCCTGACCTGGCAGCCCCTCACAGGGCTGGCCGCCTACGACCTGGGGTTCGGCGTGACCTTCTTCGACATGGAGAACGACGGCGACCAGGACCTATACTGGCTCGGCTCACTCATCGCAAGGGGCGAGGGGCCGCGGGGCGAGTACTATCAGAGCGCCGGGCGCATGCTCAGGGGCGACGGCAAGGGCGGGTTCGAGGACATCACCGTCGAAGCCGGACTCCTCGACATACAGGACGTCGACTACTCCGTGCTGGATCCAGAGGACCCGTCCTTCGACGCACAGCGCCAGCGGATCCTTCCCAAGTTCCACGAGAACGGCAAGGGGCTCGCCAAGTGCGACATCGACGGCGACGGCTACGTCGACTTGGTGGGCACGAACAGCAGCGGCGAATTGTTCGACAAGACCGGCAGGATAGGGTTCGCCCCCGGCCCGCTCTTCGTGTGGATGAACCAGAACCGGGGCAATCACTGGATCGCCCTCAGGCTCCAGGGGCGGATGGCCGTCGACGGCACCGGCAGCAATGCCGACGGGCTCGGAGCCCGCGTCTACGTACGCACCGCCGGGCCTGACGGCGAAATACACACCCAGGTGGGCGAGCTGACGGCCAGCGGCACCTTCCTGTCCATGAATTGCCTCGACCTTCACTTCGGACTCGGCGAGTCGCAAGTGGTCGACGCGATCGAGATCCGCTGGCCCAGCGGCGTAGTCCAGACCCTCACCGACGTACCTGCCGACCAGATACTGTCGGTCACAGAGCCCCAGCGTCTACCTTAGCTGCTCTGATCTACCCCCTCGTTGAGCTCGTCCAGGAGATTCTTGGGTACTGTCGGGCGCAGCCTGCCCCGGGCCGCTTCCAACCGTGCCCTACGGCGTTCCCCTAAGGATTCCTCGCGCAACTTGCTGTACAGGCCCCACACGGCGTCTGTGTAGACGGTCCAGGCGGACATGTACTCCCGTTTTGCAGCCTCCCAATCGATTCCACCGTGCTCATCGTAGAGCCATTCTAAGAATTGGTCACCTTGTTGCAGAATCCGATCATCCAGTTCGTGCCTGCGTGTGTCGAAGTCCTTCATTTCGGCAGAGAGGTCTTCCCACATGTGGAGTGGAGGGACTTCCCAGCGCGGTCGTCCGTACCTCTCCCGGAACAGTTCTTGGCGGCGGTGTAAGACTTCCCAGTCTTTCAATCGGGCTGCGGTCGCCCACGATTTCGCATCATCGCAACCCAACGTACCCCAGTCAACGTCAAGAACTGCCTTCATTGCCCGTTCCTCCTCCCAGACCCTTTCGATGGCCTTAGCGACGTCCTGATCATGCCGGCTTGCCAAAGCCTTCTCGTAGCACCGCGTGCGTTCCTCAATAGCCTCCCGGCATATTTGGGATATGTTGATGTGCTCCTTCAACGGCTTCAGCCGACGGTGCAGTTCGTTGGGGATGTTGATTCCTATTCTCATTGTCGTCACCCCTTCATATGCCGTATGTTATGATATAACATACGGCATATGTCACCCAGTGTCAACCTACCTACTCTGAACTCACAGGCATAGCCCGCCTTCTTGCTGCCTTCAGACAGACACCTCGGTCCGGAGTGCGTGGTAGAATGAACGAGCCATGCTTCCACAATATGCAGAGATCATCACCGTCGACCCTCGGAAGCGCGGAGGGAAGCCCTGCATCCGCGGTCTGCGCATCACGGTATATGACGTATTGGAGTACTTGGCTGCAGGCATGTCCGAAGACGAGATCCTGGCCGATTTCCCAGACTTGGAGCGAGATGATATTCGTGCGTCCCTAGCATTTGCCGCTGATAGGGAACGCCGCCTCGTGTCGCTCCCGCCTGCATGAGGCTGCTGTTCGACCAGAACCTCTCGCCACGCCTCCGAGAGGCTCTGCGAGACCTCTTCCCAGATTCGATCCACGTCAGGGACATCGGATTCGAATCTGCCGATGACGAGTCGGTCTGGGAGTATGCAGGGGACCGCGCGTTGGTGGTCGTCTCCAAGGACTCGGACTTTCGCCAGCTCAGCTTTACACGTGGACATCCGCCAAAGGTGGTGTGGATTCGGCGTGGGAACTGCACAACCTCAGAGTTAGAGTCGATCCTCCGGGAACGCTACGACGATCTGATCGCCTTCCACGAGGATGAACAGTCGGCGTTCCTAGCGCTGAGTTGAGCTATGAAGCCTGCGGTGCCCCCTATGTCACACTACCGTGTCACTGTCCACCAGCGTCTCCGCCTTGGCCCGGTCGTCTGCGGATATGGCTACGGTGGTATAGCCCTCCTTGCGGTCCACGATGTGAAGGCTCTGGATGTTCACGCCTGCGTTCTTGAATTTCTCTGCGACCTTTGCCAGGGCGCCGGGCTCGTCCGGGAGCCTGAGAATCAGCGAGTCGTCCGAGACGGTCTTGAAGCCCGCGTCCGTGAGTGCGCGCAGGGCGTCGTCGTAGTCGTCGGTCGTGAGGGTGATCGCGCCCTTCTCGCCGAGGGCCTCCGCGCTGATGGTCTCTATGTTGACCCCCGCGTCGGCCAGCGCCCTGCTGATGTCCGCGATCACTCCCACCTCGTTCCTTGCCATGATGACGATCCTGTTCATCAATTTCCTCCGTTCGATTGCGGTGGGTTCAGGCAGTCGTCTACCACCGCGTCTATGATCTCCCGCGTTACGTGGGGCATCGTGATGAGGTGTGCGATGTCCTCGTACGGGGCAAGCTGCCACTTGTAGACCACCTCCGCGGGCGGCTTAGGGAAGACGACCGTGACCGAGTTCCTGTTCCTCCACGCCGGAATGCCGCTGTCGTTGAAGCGTGCGACCGCGTACTCGGCAACCTCCAGGCACTGGGCCACAGTCTCTCGGAAGCCGTCCAGGCCCTTCTCCTGGAAGGCGTACCACATCATGAGCGGGGTGAGGGCGTTGCGGGAGCCGGTGAGGGTAGTGTCCAGCACTCCCACGTACTCGATGGAGCGCGCGATCCGCGACACGTACTCCTGCCTCGTGACAGCGACCCCGCAGGGCAGGGGAGAGCCGATCATCTTGTGGCCGCTGACCGCCACGCTGTCGAAACCGGCGTCGAATCCGTACGGCTGAGGGTCGTCCACGAAGGGCAGGATCATGCCGCTCAGGGCCGCGTCGGCGTGGATGTAAGAGCTGGTGACGGCAAGGTCGTCGAAGATCTCTCTCACCCTGCTCACGTCGTCCACCGCGCCCTTCATGGTAGTGCCTATGTTCGCCATGAAGATGACGGGTGAGTCCCTGTTGATCCGAATCGTCTCGTGGAGGTCGTCGTAGTCGATCTCCCCGTTGTCCTGGCTCTTGATCATGATGTTGCGCGCCTTCAGTACGCGCATGATCTTGACGACGCTGTAGTGGGTGTCCTGGGAGAAGTAGACGACGCCGTCGGGGAACGTCTCCCGCGCTATGTAGAGCCCGTACATGTTCCCCTCGGTGCCCCCGGATGTGACGTATCCCCAGGCCTCCTCCCGCGGCAGGTGCATCATGTCGGCAACCTGGCCGACCACCTCGCGCTCCATCTCGTGGGTGTTGGTGCGGAAGTTGCTGTCGTGGAAGGGGTCGCCCACGTTGTTGGCGCAGTAGCTCAGGAACGGCAGCAGGGCGGAGTAGTCGAAGTCCTGGTTGCAGGGATACCCGACGAACTGGGTGCTCAGCTCTTCGAAGTCGCGCAGCAGGGCGTCGAGCCGTTCCCGGGTCTGTGGCTCCATCCTAGTATCCCTCCGGCATCTGCCCCGCCGGCCTCGACTCGCTGGGGTGGAAGTCCGGCACGTCGATGGGCTTAGACCCCTGGGCGATCGAGTCCGCAGCCAGTATCGCCGGCGCCGCCGTGTCCATCGCCTGGTAGACGTCGAACTCCGGCTGCTTCCCATGCAGGATCGCGTCGCGGAACTCCGCGTGCACGAAGTAGTCCATGCTCGGCTCCGAGTAGCCCGTCGACCGCTGGCCGGCCACGGTGCTCGGTATGTCCGCTAGGGCGGCGGCCTCCTCGGGCGCGTCGTCCCGCTCGATCCGCCACTCGACCCGCGACACCTCGTGCATCTGGCTGTCCGCCAAGTACATCATCGGCAGCTCGTCCAGCGTGGGCCCCGTCTCCAGCGTGCCGTGGGACGCGATCATCTGGTAGCGGTGGCCCCGGGTCTCGCGCGACCGCCCGATGGTCCATCCGCAGGCCATGCGCATGATCGTGTCCTTCTCGGTGTGCAGCAGGGCGACCTGGATGTCGGGACGCACGATCTCATCGTGGGCGTAACCGTCCGGCTGGGTGCTCATCGCCGTAACCCTGATCACCCGGTCGTCCAGTATGCTGAGCATCGCGCTCAGGTCGTGGCACAGGTAGTGGATCGGGGGCATATCGTGCGTCCACGTCTTCTGCGCCCAGGGCACCCTGTGAAGGTCCTTCAGGTCGACGAACTCGGCCGTCTCGAAGTCACGCCAGTACCTGCGCGTGTCCTTGCGGCTCATGTACTCGCCCTCGACGTACCCGACGTGCCCCAGCCTGCCGGACCGGACGAGGTCGCGCCATGCCGTGATGAACCCGCTGTGCCGAACCTGCTCCCCGAGCAGGTAGACGAGGCCCGTCCGCTCCTGGGCGGCGACGATGCGCCAGCAGTCCTCCATCCTATGCGACGCCGGCACCTCGGAGTTGACGTGCTTGCCGGCCTCCAGCGCCATCGCCGCCATCGCCCCCTGCTCCTCGCAGCGAACGCACAAGGCGATAGCGTCCACGTTCCGGTCGGCGAGCATCTCTTCGTAGTTGCTGTGGACCGCCACGCCGCGGCTGTCGCTCAACTCGCCGAGGGCCCGCTCGTGCAGCTGCGGGAACATATCGCCTATTGCCGTGATCCGGTAGCCGGCCATCCGGTCCAGGATCCTGAGCCAGTGGATGCCCCTGTGTCCGACCCCATAGATGCCGACGCGAATCTCGTCCACTTGAGTCACCTCCAAATGCCTTAGGCCGTGGCCGCCGCGGGCATCTGCCCGGCCTGCCTCGACCCGTTCGGCCTGAAGTCGGGCACGTCGATCGGCTCCGAACCGGAGTCGATGGAGTCGGCCGCCAGGATCGACGGCGCTGCCGTGTCCATCGCCTTGTACACGTCGAACTCCAGCGGCTCGCCGTCCAGCACCGCGTCCCGGAATGCGATGTGCACGTAGTAGTCCGTGCCACGGTGTCCGCTGTCCACGGCCTCCGCTGGCGCGTCCGTGCGCTCGTACTTCCAGTCCACCCTCGCCGGGCCGTGCATCTGGTTGTCCGCTATCCAAAGGTAGTGCCTGTCGCCGTATGACCGGCCCGACTCTATGGAGCCCTCGGTGCCCAGGACCTGGTAGTGGTGGTGGTCGCGGGCGGGCGCAAGCATCTGCGTGCCGCCCTGCATCATCCGCAGGATCGTGTCCTTCTCCGTTTTCATGAGCGCGACCTGGATGTCCGCCCGCTTCAGCTCGGGGTGCGCGTAGCTCTGCCGCCGCGTGCCCATCGCCGTTACCTGCGTCACCCGGTCGTCCAGCACCATCAGCACCGGGCTCAACTCGTGAACCAGGTAGTGGATCGGGTCCATCTCGTGGATCCACGTCGGCTTGGCGTTCGGGTGCTTGTCCAGGTCGTACGGGTAGACGAACTGCCCGGTGTCCCAGTCCTGGTGGTACCGCAGGATGCCCTTGTAGCTGACGTACTCGCCCTCGAAATACACGATCCGCCCCAGCCTGCCCTGCTGTACCAAGTCCTTCCAGGCCTGGAAGAACCCGGCGTACCGCGACTGCTCGCCAAGCTGGTACACCAGCCCCGACCTCTCCTGCGCGACGACGATGCGCCAGCAGTCCTCCATCGTGTGGGCGGCGGGCACCTCAGCGTTGACGTGCTTACCAGCCTCCAGGGCCTGGGCGGCCATCGCGCCCTGCTCCTTGCAGCGGACCGTCAGGGCGACGGCGTCCACGTTCGGGTCGGCTAGCATGTCCTCGTAACGGGCGTACGTCGCAACACCTCGCGGATCGGTCAGGTTTGCCACGCCTCGCTCGTGAAGCGCCGGGAACATGTCCCCGATGGCGGTGATCCGGTACCCGGGGATTCTCTGGAGCAGACGCAGCCAGTGCATCCCCCTGTGGCCCAGTCCGAACAGACCTATTCGGATTTCGCTCATGCTCTGCCTCCGTGCAGCCGGTCCCCGGCTGCCCCGACACGCGGATGGTAGCATATCGCCAGGCTGAACAACTACCCGGCCGCGAGGTTGTCCGTACGTGTCGTCATTCCATCTGGTCCTGAAGCGTGTGCGCCGCGACTGGCGCCTGCTGCTCCCTGCCGCCGTGGGCGTGCTCGCGGCGGTTACCCTCGTGTCGGCGGCGCCCATGTTCCTCGCCAGCGTCGAGCGTCTGGGCTACGTCTCGGCAGTCCGCACCGCGCCTAGTCTGATGCTGAACATAGTCGCCTCCGCCGACTTCGTCCCGGCCGCCGAGCCCGGCCTCACCCACGTCGAAAACGAGGTCACGGCGACACTGACCCGTCACCTGGAGTCCGCATACGGCGGTCACGAGCGCTCCCTCCGCACCGACGACTTCCTCCTCGACCCGACATCGGTCATCCAGGCTCCGAAACCGGCCATGGCGCTGGTTGCTGGACAGGAGGACCGGCGGCCCGCCTACTTCATCAACGCCGCGGAGCTCGAGAGGCATGTCCGCGTCGTCGCGGGCCGGATGCCCGGTGACGACGTTTCGAGTAACTTGCTCGAGTTCGCGGAGAAGGGCCCCGTCGCCGAGTCGGTTGTGAGCGCATCGACGGCCTCGTTGCTGAACATTGAAATCGGCGACACCGTGACGCTCTTCGTCGGCCTGCCCCGGGACCGCGTCCGGGCGTCCGCCAGCGTGGTGGGCATAGTCGAGCCTCTGAACGAGGACGATGGCTACTGGCAGGGCAGGGCGGCGATTTTCTTCGGCTCACGAGCGGAGGGCGGCGCACCCGGCTCAGCTGCCTTCATTATCACCCCCGAGGCAGCTTCGAAGTTGCCCGAGCGGCTGGTCGAGCCCGCCGGATACACCTACGGGCACGCCTTCTTCGCAACCGTGTCCGGTCTAGACCATCGCGTCTCCCTAGTCGAGGGTCGAGTGGCCGGAGACGCGGTGGTCGACGATGGCAGCGGGCCTGTCGTGGAGGCGGTGCTGCCCGTGCCCCGCGCCCTCCCCTTCGGCATCGAGGTCGGGAGTGTCCTCACTCTGACGCCCTTCATCGACGAGCGTGTCTGGGTGCGGGCGAAGATCGTGGGGACTGTCGAGCGCGCCGAGCCCGACGACGTCTACTGGCAGTGGGGCCCCGCTGGCCTGTTCGACCTGCCCGAGATCCCCGACCAGCCGCTCCCCATCATCGTAAGCCGCGAGGCGCTGGCGCAGGCCGTCGGAGCCACATACCCCGATTCGCTAATGCGCTCGGTCTGGTATGCCCCGTTCGACCGGAGCGAGTTGCAGGCGTGGTCGCCTGCCGACGCCAATACCCGGCTCAGGGACCTGAAGCTCGACCTCGCCGGGGTTCTGCCCGGCAACACCACCATATCAGGCATGTCGTCTCTCCTCGAGACCGTCGAGCGCCAGCGCTTCGCGGCGAGCCTCACCCTGGTCGTCCTCGCCGCCACGACCACCCTCACCCTCCTCTTCTTCGTCTCCCTGATGATGAGCTACGTCGTGGGCGCAAGGCGGTCCGAAGTGGGCAAGCTCAGCGCTCTCGGCGCCGGACGGTGGCGCATCCTGAACTTATACGGGGCCGAAGCCCTTGCGGTCACGTTGGGGGCGGCGGTAGCCGCGCCGCTTCTCGCGTTTGCTGCCGTACTTGCCGCCGTGATGCTCCCCATCTTCCACCCGTACCGCGGCAGCAGTCCTATCCCAGTCGAATGGGTCCACTGGTCCTTCGTTGGCGCAGCCGGAGTCGGTGCCCTCTGCTTCTGTATCCTGTCCCTGCCGCCGCTCTTTGGGGCCGGTGCCGGACAGCTCTCCCGGCGGTTCCGGTGGGTGCGCGCTCCCACGACGCTGCTATTCCAGAAGTACCACGTCGATACGTTCCTGGTGGTGCTGGGGGGTCTCTTCTACTGGGAGATCCACTCCAGGGGCGAGCTGATCGCCGGGGGACTCTTCCGGGACTCCAACGTCAACGAGATTCTCTTCGTAGCCCCGGTGCTGCTTGTCCTGCTGGTAGGCCTCCTCTTCGTGCGCCTCTTCCCGCTGGCGCTGCGCTTCGCCGCGGGCGAGTCGGCCGCGCTGCTCGACGTGGTCGCCATCGCCGCCGTCGCCGCCTCTGCTGCTCTTGCCCTGCTCGATGCGTCCCAAGAGCCAAGATGGTCGATCCTGGCCCTGCTCGGCATAGCGACTGCGTACTGGGCTGCGCGAACGACTTCCAGTCCGCATCTCAGGTACGCGTCCCTGGCGGTCCAGTCCGCACTTGTCGCGGCGTTCGTTGTCGTGTCCGATCCATTCTCCGTTCCGGGTCCCAGGCTCGCGCCGGCACTTGGGCTAGTCGCCCTCGTCCCCGCGCAGATCGGCTTCGCTGCTCTTGCGGCCTACGCCAGGGCCGCGCCCGTGTCCGTCGTCATGGCCCTGAAGCAGATGGCCCGGAACCCATACCCGTACATGCTGCTCAGCCTCCTGTTGGTTCTCGTCACCGGCCTCGCCACCTTTGCGGCCACCGTCGGGACGACCTTGACGGTGCGCGACGACGACGTTGTCCGGTACGACGTGGGGGCCGACCTGCGGGTTGCGGACATCGGCAGATATGTCGATCTCGCTGCATTGAGAAGGAGATACGAGGCCATACCGGAGGTCGAGAGGGTGTCGGAGGCATACCGGGGCCGCGTCCTGGGGCTACCAGGCGTCGGCGACGAGTTCGACCTGCTTGCAGTCGAAGCTCACAGCTTCGGTAACACGTCCTGGTACCGCGACGACTTCTCCGACCTCACCCTGGCGGAGCTGATGGAGTCGGTGGCCCGGCGCGAGGGGAGCGGCCCCGCCCCCGTACCGAGCGGTGCCTCCGGTCTGGGCATATGGGCGAAGCTGGGTCCCGTGTCGCCGCACGTTCTGGTCACGGTGACCCTACGCGACTCCGCTGGCGCTACCACCTCCCTCGACCTGGGACCACTAAAGCAGCGCGAGTGGACGACAGTCACGGCCGATCTACCAGCCGGCCTGGCCTCTCCGGTGACGGTCACCTCGATCCGCCTGCTACCGCTGCCGGGACTCATAGGCATATCCGGCTCCGTCCTGGTCGACAGCCTCTTCGCAGTGCAGGACGATGCCGAGGTCGTCCTCGACGACTTCTCAGAATCGGCTCGCTGGACTCCCGTCCCCACGTCCATGTCCCTTGCCGACAGCACCCTCGCCGTATTGCCGGACTCACGCACTGGGCCCGGCTCCATCAAGTACGTCTATGGCGAAGGCTCGACCAGGGCCGCCCCCGGCATATACGACAGCCCCAGTGGCGGGCCCCTTCCGGTCGTTGCCCACGTGCCCGCCGACGAAGAACCCGTGCTCGGGATAGGCCACACCTTCGTCGCCGATATCGGTGGCTACCTCGTGCCCTTCGTCGTCGCTGATACCGTCGACTACTTCCCGACCGTGGACACCCGGCGGCGAAGCCTCGCGGTCTGCGATCTGGACCTGCTCCTGGAGCACCTGGACGCCCTGGGTGGAAGCGGCCACATAGCCCCCAACGAGCTCTTCATAAGGCTTGGGCCGGGCGCGGACGCCGAGGTTGGGGATCAGGTAGTGTCTCTCGCGCCCCGTCTCAGCCAGGTCCTCGACCGCCGCGACCCGGACGAGCTCCGGAATCGAACCCTGAACGGCGGCCCTCTCGTGACGGCGGGGTGGCGGGCCATGAGCCTGGCCGCCCTTGCCGCGTCCGCCTTCGCCGCCGTCGTGGGCTACGCCGCCCACCTCCTGTCCGCCGCACGACGCATCCGTCGCGAGAACGACCTCCTCCAGTCCCTGGGCGCGAGTAGGAGGCAGGGTGCCGTCCGGCTTGCCCTCGAGAACCTCGTCGTGGTCGCTGTTGGAATCGCCCTGGGGGCCTGGGCCGGGCTGCTCATGAGCGAGCTGTTCATGCCCGCGCTGTCACCCACCAAGGCCCCGGTCCCACCGGTAGTCGTGACGACCGACTGGACGGTGTTGGGAGCGATCTGGACTGCCGAGGCCCTGGCCTTCGCCGCCATGCTCCTCCTGTTCGAGCGTCGCATCGTCCGGTCTGGCGTATCCCTCGACCTGGAAGACGTACAGTGATGAAGGGTAGGGCGGAACGGCTCGCCGCGTCGGCCTGGCTCATATTCAAGCGCAGCCTCGCCAACTGGAGGAGTCTGCTGCCCTTGGTGGCCGGGCTCGTGCTTGCGTCGGCCATCATGGCTGCCACGACCATCTACTACGACGCCCTCAACAACCTGGCATTCAGCCGGGCCCTCGTCCAGCACGCCCCCGAGGACCTGGACATCCTGGCAGTCCATAGCCAGCGTCCGACCACCAACGGCGTGTACGGGAGGATTGCCGACTCCGTCGAGGGGCAGGTCGAGCGTCGTCTGTCATGGCTACTGGACGGGAGCATCCACGCTGCCAAGTCCGAGACCATGGCCCTGGCCGCGCCCGGCGCTGAGGCGACGGCCGGCGCGGACGACCGCAGGGTGTACTTCGCCGTCGCCCCTCAACTATACGACTACGTCGATCTACTCCCCGGCGGGTCGCGTCCCCGCCCGCCCCGTCTGCTGGGTCCAGGCAACCCCATCGAGATAGAGGCGATAGTCCCCGTCGATGCTGCGGACGAGTTGGACATAGAGGTCGGCCAGGTTCTGTCCGCGGTGCCGTACAGCGATACCGCGGTGCCATTCGCTATTGTCACGGTGAGCGGACTCTTCGAGCCCCGTGACGCCGCGGGCGACTTCTGGATCCTCAACGATCGCGTGCTTCAGAAGGGTGCATCCCTGACGGTCGAGTCGCTGCCGCTGTTCGTCGATGAGAGCGGTTACTTTGCCGTGGTCGGGCCGGCGTTCGGGCGTCTCGAGACCACCTACGGATGGCTGCTCGACGTCGACACCAGCCGGATCACCGTCTCCGACAAGGAGCGCGCCGCCGCCGACATCGAGCGGGCACAGCAGTGGATCAACTCTGCCGAGCCGGGGTTCCGCATCTCCACTTCGCTGCTGGCAGTCTTCTCCCGATACGACGAACGCCTGCTCTTCACCAGGATACCCATGCTCGTCTTCCTAGTCACGGCGGCAATAGTCGTCCTCTACTACGTCGCCACCATGGCCGCCCTCACCATCGACCGTCGCCGGACGGACATCGTGCTCCTCAGGGCCCGGGGCGCCGACGCGCGGGGCGTGCTCGCGGTCTTCCTCATCGAAGGTGCGGGAATGGTGGCGCTCGCGGTCGCCCTGGGGCCGCTGGTGGCGGCGGGGGCGGTGAACTTGCTGGGCCTCACTCCGGCCCTCTCCGACGTTAGCGGCGGCGCTGTCCTTGGCGCGAACGTCTCCGCCGGTTCGTACCTGCTCAGCGCCGTCGGCGGGGCGCTCGGCTTCGGAGCGATAGTGCTCGCATCCCTCCAGGCCTGCCGGACCGATGTGTCCGAGCACCGCCAGCGGCAGGCTAGGCCGCCTGAGCTACCCCAATTTCAGCGGCGCTACCTGGACGTCATGTTGCTGGTGATCGCCGTGGTCCTCTTCTGGCAGCTTGCCGAGCAGGGCTCCGTGCTGGCGGAGGGCCTGTTTGGCGAAGCCGCCGTCAACCACGTCCTGCTGGCCGCGCCCGGCCTTGCGCTTATCGCGGCGTCGATGGTCCTGCTGCGGCTCTTCCCCCTGGCCATGAGGCTCCTCGGCGGCCTGCTGGCCCGCTACTCTCCCGCGTCCCTGATGCTGGGCGTATGGCACATAGCCAGGAACCCCACGCCCTACTCGCGCGTCTTCCTCCTCCTCGTGCTCATGGCGGGCCTCGGGGTGGCCGCAGCCAGCTTCGTGGCTACCTTGGAGCGCAATTTCGAGGAGCGCGTCCTCTACCGAACCGGCGGCGATCTCAGGGTGGAGGGCATCGGTCTCGACATGAGCATCCCCAGGCGGGACGTTGCAGCCGCGTATGAGAAGGACGGCGGTGTCGCGAGGGCGGCAGCGGCGTACCGGGGCCCTGCGAGGGACGTCAACTTCCCCCGACGCGGCCCCCTGGCCCTGCTCGCCGTGGACATGGACAGCTTTCAGGACGTCGCATGGCTCCCGGACGGCTTCCCCTTGGCCGCTGTCGAGGATCTACTGAAGTCGTCGCGGAAGTCGGCGCCCGTTGGCCTGCAGCTCGCCGAGACGGCCTCCACCCTCAACGTTCGCTTCAAGGCCGAGCGGCCCGACCCCACGATGCGGCTGACGTTCAGGATCAGGGACGCGAACGACCGGTATCACAGCTATACCGCCGGCCCGCTGGGAAGGACCGACTTCTTGGGTAACGTCAGGAAACCCGACTGGCTGCTCGGCTCCACCAGCTTCCACGGCCCAGGCAGGTGGTGGCAGGTCCCCCTGGCCCTCGTCTCGATGGGCGTCCACGCCGAGTACCACTCCGACCCGCTGCCGCGCGGCTCCATCCTGATCGACCACATCTCCGAGGGCCGCTTCGATGCGGTGCAATCCGGCCAGGGCTACAAGGAGCTTCGAGTCCAGACGGAGGTCGTCGAGGACTTCGGCTTCCCAGAAGGGTGGAGCGTTATGAGACTCAACCCCGAGTCCGGCTCGGACGTCCTGAGCGGCGCCCGCAACGTCAGGTTCTCGTGGGGAGGCGGCGGTGCCGTGACCAGCCATGGGATCATGTACGGGCCGGGCCTTCCCCCCATGCCCGTCTTCGGCAGCGATTCCCTTGTGGACTCCGGCGACTACCGCCTCGGCGACCGGCTCTCGCTCTCCGTGGCGGGCCGGGCCATACCCGCCGAACTCGCCGGCACCGTAGAGCTGTTCCCGACTCTCGATCCACGGTCGGAGCGATTCCTCGTCGCCGACCTCAAGACCCTCGTTCGCTATGCCAACCTCGACCCCCTCGCCGACGAGCTACAGGCCAACGAGGTCTGGCTGTCCCTCGAACCGGACCCCGAAGCCAGCGAGCGGCCCACGCAGCGCTTCTACGAGAGACCCTTCGAGGCCGAGCTAGTCTACGACAGGGCCAGGCTGCTTGCCGAGTCCGACGTCGACCCGCTGGCGAGGGCCGGCTGGCGCGCCCTGCTGGTGGGCGCGTTTGCGACCGTGCTGCTGCTCGCATCCATCGGCTTCTTCGTCCACGTCTACTCCTCGTTCCGGGAGCGCGAGCAGCAGTTCGCCGTCCTCAGGTCCGTCGGCCTCTCGACGCGCCAGCTTGCCGCCATCGTCTGGCTGGAGCAGGCCGTGCAGGTGCTCGGCGGCATGGCCCTCGGCACATGGATGGGCGTGCGGCTCGTGTCGGCCGTCATGCCATTCATGGGCCACGATGAGACCGGCGGCCGGGTCGTCCCGCCCTTCGCCGTGCAGGTCGACTGGCTGTCCCTGTCGCTGGCCTACGCCGTCATCGCAATCATATTCGGCGGCATCATGGCCGGCGTCGTCTGGGCCGTCCACCGTGTCGCGGCCCACCGCGCCCTCCGAATCGAAGACATCTAGCCCCGGTACCTACCTGTCCCACTCGATGATGATGCCCAGCGCCTCGTCCGGGTTCTCGTACAGGTAGTGGTAGGCCTCGGGCGTCTGCTCCCAGTGGTACCTGTGCGTGATCAGCGGCCCTACCACGATGCGCCCGTCCGTCAGCATGTCGCCTGTATCCCGCATGTCCGTCTCGCTCGGCCCGCCGGGCGAATTCCAGTACCCGCCGATCATCTGCTTGTTCATCATCAGGCCGCTGTCCAGACGCAGGGGCTGGCCTTGGTACAGCGCGATCAGGTGCACGACGCCGTCCCGCTTCACCATCTGCATCGTCTGTTCGAATGACTTGACCCCCGCGAATCCGCCGACGCACTCCACCACCACGTCCGCGCCTTTGCCTCCCGTCAGGTCCATCACCGCCTCCACCGAGTCCGTTTCCAGGACGTTCACCGTCTCGTCCGCGCCGCACCGCCGCGAGATGTCCAGCCTGAAGTCGTACGCGTCCGTGGTGATCACCCGGCCCGGCTGCCGTTGCCGTACGGCCTGCGAGTACAGGTTCCCGACCAGCCCCTGCCCCTGCACGACCACCGTGTCCCCCGGCTCTATCGGCGTCGCCCTCGACCATGCGACGCCTCCGGCTGCCAGCGGCAGGAAGGTCGCCGCGTCGTAGTCGATGTCGCTCGGCAGGGCCGAGACCCGCGACCTCCGGTCTCCCGTGCCGGCTCCGGCGGCGTACTGCGCGTGGGGCCCCTGGACCATCACGCGCTGCCCGATGCTGTAGCCATCCACGTCCGGGCCCGCTGCCACAACGTCCCCGGCGTCCGAGTACCCCATCATGCTCGGAGGAAGGGCCTCTTCCGCCACGTATCGCTTGAACAGTTCCGAGCCCCGGCTGATCAGGCTCCGCTTCACCTCCACCACCACGCCGTCAGGGTCGGGCTGTGGTACGTCGGCCTCCAGCATCTGCACGTTGCCGAATCCTTCGAGCTTCACGAGCTGCATCATCTTCGTCATGGAGATCCTCCTGCGCCGCCTTATCATACCATCCACCTGCCGTAGGGCGGGTTTCAAACCCGCCCTGTCCTGCCCAGGAAACACAATTGGAAAGTTCTTAGAAAAGGTCTATACCTTGCCTAGACGTCCATGGAGGGGCGTTGCTAGACTCGCGGTGCATGAGTGGGAGGTGTGCCAATGTCAAGCAGAGTAGAGATGACTGCCGTTGAGTCCGTATCCGTACATCTGGCAGGACACGGCGCCGGGGACTCTCCGATAGTCCTGGCACTGTGGGGATCGAGGGACGACACCCCCCACCTGTTCGTGCTGCCCCATCCATTGGCCCAGGAGGTCGCGGACCGGCTCGAATCGCCGTTGTGCGGCTACCACCGGGAGGCCGAGCCCCTGTCCGCGTAGCCCCACTCACCCCAAAGGGCGCAGGGGAGAGACACAAGGGACAAATCGCCTCCGCGCCATGTATAATCCCGCCACTGATTTTGCGTGGGTGTGGGGCACATGGCGTTTGACACTCTCATTCGCGGCGGTACGGTTGTGGACGGCTCCGGCGGGCCGGGATACCGGGCCGACGTCGGCGTGTTCGGCGGCAGGATCGAGGCCATAGGGGAGCTTCCTGACGCCGAAGCCGCCCGTGTAGTGGACGCCGCCGGCAAGGTCGTGACCCCCGGCTTCATCGACATGCACACCCACTCGGACGTCAGCCTCGTCGACGACCCGGGCGCCGAGAGCATGGCCTACCAGGGCGTCACCACCCAGGTCACGGGCAACTGCAGCTTCTCGCCCTTCCCGACAGGAAAGGGCGGTCCCGAGGAGTTACGCAGGCACCTCGGCGGGCTGCTCATCTCCAACGCCGGGTGGACTTGGGACACCCTCGACGACTGGGCCGGCGACCTGGAGTCCAACGGCGTCAGCCTGAACGTCGCGCCGCAGGTAGGGCAGGGCTCCCTCCGGGTCGCCGCGGGCGCGACCGAAGACCGCCCGGCCAACCAGGACGAGATGCGCGAGATGCAGCGACTCGCGTCCGAGGCCTTCGAGCAGGGCGCATTCGCCCTCTCCACCGGCCTCTCCTTCGTTCCCTCCGCCTACGCGTCCACCGACGAGCTCGTGGGTCTGGCCAGCGTCATCCCTCGCTACGAGGGCGCCTTCTTCGCAACCCACGCCCGGACCGGCGCAGGCAAGCACATCAGCATGATCGAGGAGGCAGTGGAGATAGGACTGCGTGCGAAAGTGCCCGTCCAGTTCTCCCACATCTCCATCACCGACGGGCGCTTCTACGGCGAGGGGCCGAAGATGCTGGCCCTTCTCAACCAGGCCAGGGCCGATGGCCTGGACATCACCTACGACATATATCCGTACACCGCGGCCGGCTCCAACCTTGACGAGATTACCCCGGTGTGGGCGCAGAAGGGCACCCACGAGGAGTACATGGACCGGCTGCGCGACCCCGAGACCCGAGAGCGCATCCGCGACGACCTCACCCGCGCCGCCGGTGGGCTACGTCCCCTGTGGGACACGTGGCAGATATCGAACGTGGGCAGCGACCGCAACAAGCCCATCATCGGCATGACCATCGAGGAGCTTGCCCGTCACCGCGGCGTCGAGCCGGAGGAGGCCCTGCTGCAGCTCAACCTCGAAGAGGAGCGCGTCGTGGCCGTAGTCGTCCACAACAGGCACGAGAGCGACGTGCGCTACTTCATGTCCCAGCCAATCGCCATGTTCGGCTCCGACGGCAGGTCCGTCTCGCCCGACGGCCTGTACGCGACGGCGAAGCCTCACCCCCGCTTCTACGGTACATACCCGCGCATCCTGGGACGCTACGTGCGCGACGACGGCGTCATGACCCTGGAGACGGCCGTCCACAAGATGACGGGATTCCCGGCCCAGCGCCTCGGCCTCAGCGACAGGGGCCTCCTGGAGGAGGGCAGGGCCGCCGACGTGGTCGTGTTCGACCCGGACACCGTGATCGACAGGGCCACCTTCGAGGACCCGCACCGGTACTCCGTCGGCATCGAGCACGTGCTGGTCAATGGCACTCTTGTGATTGACGACGGCAGGCACGTGGGCGCGCGCCCGGGCCGGGTGCTCAGGCGAGGCTCCAGTTGAGCGGAGACTCCACAGCGTGGGAATGGGAGCTACTGCACCCTCATTCCGATGACCCCGGCAGCGCCGCGCCCGGGCCTCGCGAGCTCCCCGGCGGAATGGTGGGCCACGGCGGCGCACTCTACGCCTTCGGAGGCGGGACTGCCCGGCATGGCACCCCCGAGCACTCGGGCGACCTGACCAAGATGGGCGCACTCAACGACCTGTGGCGCTACGACCCGGCGGTCGGCGCGTGGACGAAGCTTGAGGATGACGACGGCAGGGCAGGGACGTCCTTCAACGACGAGCGGCCCTGCGGCAGGATGCTCCCAGCCTTAGAGGCGATCGGCGACAGGCTCTACCTCTTCGGCGGGCTGACGGTGCTTGGCGCCGGGTGGCGCCCCCACCTCCTCAACGACCTCTGGTCCTACGACCCTGCGAGCGGCGTGTGGGAAGTACTCGAACCCAACGACTACCGCAGCCTCCGTTCGCCCTCGCACGTCGACGACACGAGACCCTCTGTGGTCGGCGCTGCGGGCTACGCCGTGGTCGACGAGAGCCTGTACGTCTTCGGCGGCTGGGCCGGAAAGATTCCCGAGCGTGATGGCAAGACGGGCGGCTGGAGCTGGTTCGACATGAGCATCCAGCTCTGGTCGTACGACACCATATCGAAGACCTGGGACCACCACGGCCCGGATGCGGACGACTCGCTAGGCTGGCCTGCCAAGCGGTACTGCCCGGCAATGACTGCCTGGAACGGCAAGCTATACCTCTGGGGCGGTCGCGACACCGTCGACAGGGCGCCCGAGTTCCACAACGACCTGTGGGAGTACGACACGTCCAGCCGCGCGTGGACCCGGCTCCAGGACACCGCGTCCGGCGACCCTGGCAGACCCCAACCCAGGTACGGCCTGGGGCAGGCCCGCATCGGCCGCCACTGGTACCTCTTCGGCGGCTTCGGCTCCCAGGTCGGCGACGGCCCCCAGCTCAACGACCTCTGGCGATGCGACCTGGAGTCCGGCGAGTGGGTCTGCCTGGTCCCCCACGACGCCGCGAAGGACTACACCGCCGCGGCCCGTCGCCCCGGCGTGAGGCGGGTGATGGGGATGGCCCCGCTAGGCGGCTCCATCTACATCTTCGCAGGCATGGACCTGGGCACTGGGCCCAACGACACTGGCCCCCTCAGGGCGTACAACGACTTCTGGCGCGGCACACCGGCTTAGGAGGTCTGATATGGTCACCCGGCAGACCCGATTCAGCGACGTTTGCGGCACCATGGACGAGTTCAAGCGGCTCCACGGCGAGGAGTACGAGCGCGTCCTGGACGATCCCGCCGCGCTCCTGCCTCCACTCCTCGAAGACGCCCGCTACATGCTCCTGCGGATGCAGCAGCGTATCGGCGAGTACGACGACTACCGCGCCCGCGTGGCATCGGCCCTGAGACGGATGGACGAGGAGCCGTCCACCGACACGGAGCCGGCCGCGCGCGCCCTGGCGCTCCTCGACGACCTGGCTCGCTCTGACGGCAACTACGCCGCCACCGGCGTCCCTGAGATCGCCGACTTGGCCGAGGCGATCCGCTCGGTAGCAAGCTCGCTGGAGCATGAGCTGCGGGCCCGCATGGAGCTCGCCCTCGAGCTCCACAGGCTCTTCCTCGAGATCAAGCGCGACCGCCCCTGGGTGCTCGACGATGGCGACACCGGCTCCTACAAGGAACGGGTGGAGGCGAAGTACCAGTCCTGGCTGCCGTCCGAGCCACACAAGACCGCCTTGCTCGATCGCCTTGCCACTGCCAGGGCCGAGGTCATCGAGTCGGACCGGCCGGGTGCAGAGCCCATGGTCCAGTTCGACGACGGCGGCTCCATGGCAATGAGCCAGGTGCGCTACGATACTACGGTGATGAACTTCCATCCGGCCAACCACAAGCCCGCTCCCGGCGGCAGGCTCTACCGCAGGGCAATGCCCGACGCCGTCACGAGCCCCCAGTAGCCTTGCAAAGCCGTCATTCCCGCGCACATATCCGTCATTCCGGCGAAAGCCGGAATCCAGAGGGGGCGGGGGACCACCCTGAACTGGGTCGTTATCGGTCCCTTGCGGCTCTTCGCTCAGGGAGTTGCGCAAGGGCCTCCACAGACGGGAATCCATCTCTCTCCACACTTCTCCGCTCAGCAGCTACAGCAATAGCGCTGGTCGCGGCCTTCGCCACCGTCGCTTGTGGCCAGACAACCACCGACCCCGAACCAACACCCGCGACCGCGACACAGGAGCCAACCCCGTCCACGACCCCAACACCCGACCCGGTGCCCGCGGTCGTGGACAGCAGCGCCTCACTGCTCCCCGCCAATCCCCTCATCGCCCAGGTCGCCGTCTCGCTGGACGCTCCCGCCCGCGTGATCGTCGAATACGGCAACCCGGACGCCGGCCGCTTCCGCACTGCGCCCACCCAGTCCGAGGACACCCAGCACGTCGTGCCCGTCCTCCGACTCAGGCCGGATACCACGTACCGGTTCCAGGTGTTCGTCATTGACCAGGATGGACGCGAGCACGCGGGACCCCGGGGCGCGTTCACGACCGGCGTCCTCCCCGAAGCCCTGCAGCGAATGGAGCTCACCGGAACCGGCAGGCCCACATCCGAGCTTGTCCTGTTCGACTACGAGGACAACCCTGAGAGCTTCTACGTTGCCCTCGACCAGGACATGCACATCGTCTGGTACTATCCCCACGAGATGACCGTGCCCGAGGAGTTCACCAGCGCGCGCACCGTCCGCCAGAAGCCCGACTTCAACCTCGTATTCCTGGAGGGCGGCCCGCTTGGGCGCCGCTTCAACTGCTGCATGAAGGAGATCACGCCTCTTGGAGATCTGGTCGACCGGCTCGTGAACAACGAGATCGACAAGTGGGTGAACCGCGACATCCAAATCCTGGACAACGACACCGTCCTCTACCTTGCGAACGAGATCATCGAGATCGACGACACCGCCAGCGGAGGCGACCCCGAAACCCAGGTGCTCGTCGACTCCATACGCATATGGGACCAGCGCAACCACACCACGAGGAAGGTCTGGTCGGCCCTCGACACCCTATCCCTCGACGTCAGGCCCCGGTGGGGCGGCGACCTGAAGAACTGGCTCCGCGCCAACTCCCTCGACCTCGGCCCACGCGACAACTACATCGTGTCCCTGGCCAACAGGAACCAGGTCATCTCGATCTCGCCGGACGGTCAGAGAGTCGAGTGGAAGCTGGGCGGCCCCAACGGCGACTACAAGTTCCTCGACCCCGCCGACAGGTTCTACGGCCAGCACACAGCCTCCGAGATGCCCAACGGCAACATCCTAGTCTTCGACAACGGGCAGGGCCGGCCCGAGGAGGAGGGCGGCGAGTACTCGCGCGCCCTTGAGCTCACCCTGAACACCTACGACCTCACCGCCATCAAGGTCTGGGAGTACAGGCACGCCCCGGACCTCTACGCGAGGGGCAGGAGCAGCGCCTTTCGTATGCCCAACGGCAACACGATCATCAACTTCGAGACCAACGAGGTCGACCCGCCGCGGGTCATCGTCGAAGCCGACGGCGATGGCAATGCCGTCTGGACCCTGGAGGTCCGAAGCCCGTCCCTCCGCAACAGCTTCCGCGCCTACACCATCGACTCCATATCCGGCGAGACGCGGGTGGAATGATGGGTGGCAGGTGGTTGCCCGGCGTTCCCGGGCGCAAAATCGAGGAAATTTTCAACGCCGCGCCGGGCAACGAGATTGCGACCGGCAAGTTCGACAGCCCCGAATCGTCGGCTGCCCTCGCGGCCAATGCATTCGGCTTCTTCCTTTGCAATCCTGCGTGCTTGCCTCCACTTCCAGGATGCGAGCGCGAGCCTTGGCCCGCCGTCTCAGTGTGTCTCGAGGCGAAGCTGCAATTCCCTTGGAGAGGCGGCCTCCATCCGGTACTGGATGTGCTCGTAGCTACACCCTGTGAGCTTATCGGCATCGAGTCCAAGCGCTTTGAGCCATTCCGGGATAGGCCGGGAGCTTCCTTCTCCGATACGTTTTGTAGGCCTGTCTGGGGTGACTCCATGAAGGGCTATAAGCGAATCATGGACAAGCTGCTTGATAATGACAGTCTCTACGCTCACCTGAAGGCTGATCAGCTTGTCAAACATGCCCTCGCCTTGTGGACGCGAACCAGACCGGGCAAGAAGTATGCAGGTCTGAGGCCCATCCTGTTCTACATATACGCGGAGCCGGATTTCTTTCCCAATTCCGGTAAGCCGGTTGATAAGGCGGCGAAAGACAGACATAGGGAGGAGGTGGCCGCCTTCGCACGTAAGGTCGAGGGGGACGAGGTCAAGTTCGTCCACTGTACCTACCGCGAGTTGCTGGCGAGGTGGAGGCGGCACACTGCCCCGGAGATTCGCGCTCACGCCGAAGCTGTGACTCGCTGTTTCTCGCCTTGATGTCCTGATATGCCCAGAAACTGGAAGTGGCTGGCGTACTTGGTAGCTCTTACGCTACTGGCTGCGTGCGCCACGGCCCCGGCGCCTACCCCAGCACCAGAGCCCACACCAACACCCCCGCCGGCGGCCCGCCCCATCTCGGCCGCCGGCGCTGTCCTCGACGACAACGCCCTTATCGCCCGCGTCGAGGGCGAGCTCGACAGGCAGGGCCACGTCTACGTTGAGTACTGGGCCGAGGGCGTGCCGCGCCTACGCTCCCGCACGGAAGAGTCCGACGGTACGCGCTACGCCGTCCACGCCGTCAGGCTGCGGGCGGAGACGACCTACTCCTACCAGGTATTCGGCTCCAACCGCGCTGGCGGCAGGGCCGAGGGCCCCTCTGGCAGCTTCACGACCGGCCCGCTACCGGAAGTGCTCGCCGCCGCCAAGTTCGACGTGCTCGTGGGCGCGCCCTCGCGTCCCCTCACGTTCCTGGAGTTCCGGCAGAAGGGCTACATGGGCCTCGCCGCGTTCGACGGACGAGGCCATGTCGTCTGGTACTACGAGGCCAGGGATGAGGAGCAGCCCTACGTCATGACCCAGCGCCCTGGTGGCAACATCCTGTACATCGCGGGGCACAAGGGCGGCACCACCGCCAAGGGCATTGTCGAGATCGACCCGCTTGGCGTCGAGCAGGCGCGGCTGGTCGACGAGTGCAGCCCCTTCGGCCCCATCCACCACGAGCTCGACCTTATGGACGACGGCCGCGTGATGTACCTCTCCCGCCGCGTGTTGAGGCCCGGGTACGGCGACCCGCCCAGACCCCAGGAGGGCGACACCATTGGCATCTGGGACCCCGCTACGGGCGGCAACGAGATCGTCTGGGACATATTCGACTTCATCTCTCCTGAGGAACGCACGCTGCCCGACTCCAACCGCACCCTGCCCGGCAATCCCCTCTGGGGAGGGTGCGATCGTGACAGGGCCGTGCAGGACTGGAGCCACGCCGACTCCCTCGACATCGCCCCGGACGGCTCGGTCCTCGTATCCCTGCGAAATCTCGACCAGGTCGTCCTGCTTGAGCCTGACTTCGGCTCGATCAGGTGGCGGCTTGGCGGCCCCGGTGGTCAGTTCGACTTCCCCGACCCCTCCGACCGCTTCTACCACGCCCACGACGCAACCCTCGTCTCCGGCGGCAACGTCCTCCTCTTCGACAATGGCAACCACAGGCCCGGCAGCGAGGGTGGGCAGTACTCCCGCGCCCTCGAATTGAAGCTCGACATGGAGTCGATGACCGCGACCAAGGTCTGGGAGTACAGGCTCGAGCCCGACATGTTCTCGGTCTGCTGCTCCAGCGCCACCCGGCTGGCGAACGGCAACACCCTCGTGCTGTTCGGCAGCAACTTCGCGCCCGAGTGCTGCCGGCCTTTCTTCATCGTCGAGGTCGACAACGTCGGCGACGCCGTCTGGGCCGTAGAGCACACCTCCCCCAACAAGCCCAACCAGTACAGGGTCTACCCGGCCGACTCCATCATGGGCGAGATCCCCGTCCCCCGCGGCGGCTAGCACCCGCGCGTTTGGGGCTCCTGCGTAGGAGCGGGTTTCAAATCCGCCCTCCCCGGCCCCTTGGGACGCCAGACTGCGGGCTTGACACACCTAGCGGCTCACAAATAGAGTACGCCGCGTCGTCACAGCCCATACCTGAGGTGAACTCGGATGCGACCGAACCCCCTGCGGAAACTGCTCGACGAGGGAAAGCCCAGCATCGGCACACACACCATGGTCTTCTGGCCCGGCATGGTGGAGATCATCGGCCACACCGGCATCATCGACTACGTGGAGTTCGTCGCCGAGTATGCGCCCTACGACCTGGAGGGCCTTGAGAACTTCGGGCGGGCCGTCGACCTCTTCGACCACATGACGGCCATGATCAAGCTCGACCAGGAGCCCCGAACCTTCGCCGCCACCCGGGCCATCGGCTCCGGTATCCAGAACGTGCTCTTCGCCGACGTCCACGACGCGGAGGAGACCAGGGAGTGCGTGGGCGCGGTGCGCGCTGAGACCCCCCAAACGGGAGGCCACCACGGCTCAGGTGACCGCAGGTTCGCCGGCTACATCCTCGAGTCCGGCTCGCCCCAGTACGTCCAAGCCCTCGAGGACAGCGTCGTAGCCCTCATGATCGAAAAGAAGGAGGCCGTCGACAACCTGGAGGAGATCCTCAGCGTTCCCGGCATAGACATGGTCGTCTGGGGCGGCAGCGACTACTCCATGAGCATCGGCAAGCCCGGCGCCGCCAGGGATCCCGACGTCATCGCCACCCGCGACTACGTGCACAAGAAGGCCCTGGAGATGGGCATCCAGCCTAGGGCGGAGATCAGCGACCCCGAGGACGCCAAGCCCTTCCTCGACCAGGGCATACGCCACTTCGCCCTCGGCACCGACATAGCCATCCTCTACAGGTGGTGGCAGGAGAACGTCCAGAAGCTCAGCGACATCATGGCCGGCGCCTAGACCCTCCGCGCCCCCAGCTTGCCCCAGGCTGTGAGCGGCCAGTACCGCAGCCACGCCCGGCCCACGATGCTTGTCGCTCGGACCGGGCCAAACTCCCGGCTGTCCGTGCTATGGGCGCGGTTGTCTCCGAGCACCAAGTACTCGCCTGCGCCAAGGTCCCACGCCGATTCCCCCAGCCCAACGGACGACGGCAGCCCTCCCAGGTACGGCTCGTCGATATGGCGCCCGTCGATGAAGAGCACACCCTCCTCCATAACGACGCGTTCACCCGGCAGCCCGATCACCCTCTTGACGTCGCGCCTCCATTTGGCATGAGGGTTAGAAAATACGACCACGTCTCCCCGGGCGGGCTCGGTTTCCCCATAGGCCGACGTGTCGACGAGCACCTGGTCGCCGGGTCTGAGCGAGGGCGTCATGCTCGCGCCCCGGATCATATAAGGCCGGCTTGAGACGAGCCGCTTTAGGATGTCCACGTCACGCTATCGTGCTTGGGATCGGGTATGATGAGCGCATCTTGAGAGTATAATATGGGTGCGAGCAGCGAAATGGGAGGGCAACATGGTCGTCGCAAAGCCCGCGGTCAAGCTCACGTACGAGGACTACCGAAACACCCCGGAGGACGAGCGATATGAGCTCCTGGACGGAGAGCTGGTCATGACCGCCGCGCCGAACATAGTCCATCAGAGAGTTTCCGGGAGATTGGAGTGGCACCTCCGTGCGTTCGTAGAAGAGAGGGGTCTGGGCGAGATCTTCGACGCTCCCACTGACGTGGTGCTGTCGGACACGGACGTCGTGCAGCCGGACCTACTGTTCGTATCCAGGGAACGGGCGGACATTGTCACCGCCGACAACGTCCAGGGTGCCCCGGACCTCGTGGTTGAAGTCCTGTCTCCCACCACGGCCAGGCGCGACTGGCGAGTCAAGCTCGACTTGTACTCGAAGCACGGGGTTCGGGAATACTGGCTGGTCGATCCGCAGACCGAGATCGTGTGGGTCCTCCTGCCGGACGGGGGCAGCCTCGAGGTCGCGGCCATCTACGGCGAGGGAGACACGCTGACGTCTCCAACGCTGGAAGGGTTCAGCCTCGGCCTGGACGAGATATTCCCTGGGTAGCGGCGAGGTCTATCCGGTTCTCGTCGATGTAGTCCTTGCCCCGGCGCGGCGCGGTCGGCGGATGCGGCTGAGTGTCATCACGCCCTCCCTGGGCAGGAAGATGGCCGCGATGATCGTCGCCGGCAGGAAAAATACCGCGTGGCATACCACCGCGAACACGAACGCGTCGTTCTCCCCAAACTGGAAGAATCCGAGCACATAGACTACCGCGAACTCGAACGCTCCTATGGCGCTAGGCGCGGCCGGCACGGCCGTCGCAAAGAATATCGTCGCCATCACCACCACGGTCGCGACCACGGGTGAGATGGCGTGGCCATTGACGTCACGCAGGTCCACGGCGGTGGCAATCAGCCAAGCGGTCCCGCATACCAGTAGCCAGTAGCAGATGCTCACCGCCAGGGACAGCACCAGGCGCTTCTTCTCTCTCTCCAGCTCGCCGACGGCATGGGCGAAGGCCGCCAGGAACCGGAACCTTGCGACGAACCCCAAGGACTCGCTCCACGCGAACAGGCGCACGAGCAGTATCGCTACCAACGTGAATCCGAGCAGTCCCGCGACGAAGAATGAGATGGGCAGCTCCCTGTCCGAGATCGTTAGTGTGAACTCCTTCATCTCCGGCACCAGGAGGAAGCAGACCGCGAGTATGCCGGTGGTCGCAACCGCGTCTATCACGCGCTCCATGCCCAGCGTGGCTAGGGCGGTGGCTCCATTGATGCGGTCGCGCAGGGTCAGTACCGCAAGCTGCGTCACCTCGCTGGCTACCCTGAAGGGCATGACGTTGCTGAAGCCCAGGCCCTCGTGCTGGACGATGAAGAGCCTGCGTATGGGTATCTGCTCGTTGGTGAAGAGGAGCTTCCATCGCGCCGCCCGGAGCCAGCCCCCCAACATGAACACCACGAGGGCGAGCGTGAGCTTTACTGGAGAAACAGCCGCCAGGCTGTCCAGTACGTCGCCCCACTCCAGCCCGCGAATCGCCAGCCAGCCGAGCAGCCCGCTGACCCCCAAGCCGACCGCAAGCTTCGCTGCCTCGGACACCCACCGTCTCACCGAGATTCGACGTCTCGGGCGTTTGGGGTAAGGCTCCTCTCGTGGATTCCCCATGCCATGTAGTATAATCCAGCGCCGCCCGAACCTGCCATAACCTGTGGACCTTCTTCCGTGCTTCTCGTCGACACCCACACCCATCTCGACTCCTTCTCCGACGCGGAAGTCGCTTCGATCCTGGCCCGCGCCAGGCGCGTGGGAGTGGGCGCCGTCATCTCGGCGGGCACAACCGAAGGCTCCTCCCTGCGAGCCGTCGAGCTAACCGGTACGTTCCCGGACATGTTCGCCGGCGTCGGGATCCACCCGATGGACATCGACGGCCCCATCGACGACGCGGCATACTCCAGGCTCCACGACATGGCCACGTCGACCGACAAGGTAGTCGTCGTCAGCGAGATCGGGCTGGACTTCATGGAGGGGATGCCCGATCGGGCCGTCCAGTACCAGGCGTTTCGACGGCAGATAGGGCTGGCCCGCGACCTGCGGCTGCCTATCGTGTTCCACAGCAGGGAGGCCCACGCGGAGACCCTGCGCGTGCTGCGCGAGGAGCGCGCCTACGAGGTCGGGGGTACGATGCACTACTTCCAGGCCGACGCCCGGACGGCCGAGGAGGCCATCGACCTTGGCTTCCTCATATCCCTGGCGAGGCCGCTTCTCCGCCTGCCCCACCTCCAGGAGGTCGCCGCGTCCCTGCCCCTCGAACACGTCGTTCTGGAGACCGACGCAGCCCCGCAGCCTTTCAAGGCAAAGCGCGAGAACTGGACCGAGCCGCGCCACCTCCGCGACGTCGCCCTGAAGCTCGCAGAGCTTCAGGGCCGGGACATGGAGGAGATCGAGGAGGTCACTACCCGGAACGTGCTGCGCCTCTTTGGAGACGCGAGCCCCATCTCCCGCCACGTCGCCTCAGTCGACGTTCCCCAACAGTATCAAAGGCATGATGACGAAGAAGAGGGCCCACCCAAATAGGGTTGACAGCACTGCCGCTATCCAGTCCGTCTCCTGGATCTCCTTCACGCCGACCACCGCCGCGGCCAGCACCCACAACCCCGCCGCGACAGCCGTAAAGAACCCGACGTCCGGTATCCGTATTAGCAGGAACAGCACGCCTGGCCCGTAGCATAGGCCGGTCACCCGAAGTAGCTGGTGGTATACCGCCTTCCCGCCGAGAAACTTGCTGCCCAGCAGGTAGACGACCAGGGCCCACAGCACCCATCCCAGCAGCATCGTGATCAGCACCAGCCACACCGAGATGAGCCTGTCCCCCAGGACCGACCACGACAGGTCCGGCTGGGTCATGCCCTCTTCCACCACGTTCAGGAGCCCGAGGCTGAGGGCGATGGCCGACAGCAAGACCACCCCGAGGGACTTCAGGATGATCTCCGGGTCCTCCGCCGCTTGCCGGGAGACTTCCCGCCGCAGCAGCGCCGCCCGGATAGCCATGCGCAGCATGTTGCCCATGGCCCCTAGGGTATACGCTCGCGTGCCGCAAGGCTATAGTATTGGCGAAACCAGTCCGAGAACCCATTGGGAGGTGCCCGCGTGAAAGTGCTCGCCAATCTCGATCTCGACGACTCCCAGATCAGCCGCATACAGGCCGTCTCCGATGACGTGGAGGTGGTGAAGGCCGACTCCCAGGGCGAGGCCTTGGAGCTGATGCCGGAGATCGACGTCGTATTCGGCCGCTTCGACCACGATATGTTCGTCCGAGGTCGACGCCTCAGGTGGGTGCAGGTCACCAGCGCGGGCGTCGACGACATGATGTATCCCGACTTCGTCGAGAGCGGCGTCGTCATGACGAGCGCCAAGGGCATAGTGGGCGTCCACCTGGCCGAGCACGCCATGGCGCTCCTCCTCGCCCTGACCCGAGGCATCGCGTGGGCCGTCCGGCACCCGAGCTGGAGCCAGCGGGACGCCACCCGCGAGATGTCGTGGGAGCTGCTGGGGCGCACCATGGGCATCGTGGGGCTCGGCGGAACGGGGCGCGAGCTTGCCGTTCGCGCCCTCGGTTTCGGGATGCGGGTCATCGCGGTCGATCCGATGGACGTGGAGCCGCCCGCCGGCGTCGAGTACTGCCGGAAGATGGACGGCCTGGACGACCTCCTCGCCGACTCGGACGTGGTCGCCGTATGCGCGCCGCTTACCCCGGAGACCGAGGGCATGTTCGACCAGAGCGCATTCGGCCTCATGCAGTCCCACGCGCTGCTGATCAACGTGACTCGCGGCCCCATCGTGGACGAGGAGGCCTTGATCGAGGCGCTGGAGGCCGGGATCATCGGCGGCGCGGGGCTGGACGTCACGCCCCGGGAGCCGCTGCCGGACGATCACCCGCTCTGGAGATTCGACAACGTGGTGATAACGCCCCACTCGGCGGGAGGCTCGCCCCGGCGCATGGACCGCTCCGTCGATCTCTTCTGCGACAACCTGGGGCGCCTGCTCGAGGGCGATCCTCTAACCAGCGTAATCGACAAGAGCAAGGGATACTGAGCTTGGTTCGTTCGCCCTGAGCCTGTCGAAGGGCGGTGCTCCGCCAATTCAGGCATGTCCCTTAATCCCGCGCTCCCCTGGTGGCGAATACTGCAAGTGCTCCGGCAGCGCCTCGGTGACGCCCAGGGCCATCAGGACCCGCTCCGCGACGAACGCCACCACGTCGCCGATTCCCTGGGGCTTGAGGTAGAACGCCGGATGCGGCGGCAGCACCACCGCGCCCAGCCGCGCGAGTGTGGCGAGATTCTCCAGGTGGACGGCCGTAACCGGCGTCTCCCTCGGCACGATGACGAGCCTGCGCCGCTCCTTCAGCGCCACGTCCGCGGCGCGCCTCATCAGGTTGTCGGACAGCCCCGCAGCCACCGCGGCGGCCGTCCCCATGCTGCACGGCACTATCGCCATCCCCTGCGACGGGAAGGTGCCGCTCGCTATGGGTGCCGACAGGTCGCCTATGGCCTGCACCGTGAACAAGCCCGTGTCCGTCCACCGCTCGATGGACTCGCCCAGGGACTCATCCATCTCCTCCCGCCAGACCATCCTGGCGGCTGGCGAGATCGTCGCTATCACGGGCCAGCCCAGGCCCAGCAGCCGGTCGATGGTGGCCTCGGCCATCACCGACCCGCTTGCGCCCGAGATCCCCACGACAACCGGCCTCTTTATGCTCATGGAAGGCCCCACCCCTCTGGATACCGGCTTTCGCCGGTATGACGGTTTTGTAAATGTCTTCTCATGCCACCGCCAGCGAGAGAATGACCGCTATCAGCACCGTGGTCGAGACGTACGCGTTGATTCTCATGAAGGCCGCTCCCATGCGCGACAGGTCGTCGGGCGAGACCATGCGGCGCCTGTAGACGAGCAGGGCGGCCACTACGGCGCATCCCACGTAGTAGGGGAACGCCAGGCCCATCACCAGCCCGAACGCAACCAGGCACCCGACAGCGATCACGTCCAACGCCGCCGATATCCTGAACGCGGCGGGAGTCCCGAAGCGCTGTGACACCGAGTGCAGCCCGCTCCTCACGTAGTAGTCCCTGTCCTCCGCGTGGTACAGGATGTCGAAGCTCGCCGCCCACGAGGCGACGGCCGCCGACAGCAGGCCCGCCTCCCATTCGATACTCCCCGTTACGCCGATCCATGCCCCCACAGGCGCGATGGCGAGCGCCCAGCCGAGCATGAAGCTCCCAGCCCAGGTGACCCGCTTGGCGTACGGGTAGGCGACCAGGTACGCCGCTGCCACTGGCGCAAGGGCCAGCGCCAGGGTGTTGAGCTGCCACGCCGCGACGAAGAACACCAGCGCGGACGCCGCGCACAGCGCGTACATGTCCCCGGCGCCGAGCAGTCCCTGGGGCAGGTGGCGCATAGCCGTGCGGGGATTGCCCGCGTCGATGTGCCTGTCGATCACCCGGTTGGCCGACATGCCCAGGGTCCGGGCCCCGACCATGGCGACCGTTATCCAGGCGAAGTCGCCGGCTTCCGGCAGTCCGTCCGCCGCCAGCGCCATGCCCGAAAACGCGAAGGGCAGCGCGAATATCGTCTCCTGGAACCTGACCGCTCCCAGGAACAGCGGCGCCTTTGCGAGCAGCCCGCCCCTTGCGGCCTCAGCGCTCACAGCCCGTACTCCCCCCACCGGGAGTCCACCAGGCCCTTGATCTCGCCGCTCATCGCTATCTCCTCGGGCCACTCCCGGCTCGGCCCCTCGCCGGCCATCTTCTCCGTGGCGTCGATGCCGATCTTGCTGCCCAGCCGCGGCGTTGACGCCGCGTGGTCCAGGTCGTCCGCCGGGCCGTCCACGAAAATGATGTCGCGCCTCGGGTCGATGTTGACGCCGAGCCGCCATGCCGCTTCGGAGAGGTCGTGGACGTTCACGTGCTCGTCGAAGACCACGATCCCCTTGACCAGCGCCATCTGGCCGATGCCCCACAGGGCGTACATCACCTTCTGCGCGTGGCCCGGGTACTCCTTCCTGATGGATACGAGCACGTAGTTCGTAAAGATCCCCTCCGCCGGCATGTTCATGTCGACGACCTCGGGCACCGTGAGCTGCAGGGCGGGCAGCATGATGCGCTCGCTCGCCTTGCCCATGAAGTAGTCCTCCGAGGGCGGCCTCCCCACGACCGTCGTCGGGTATATGGGATCGCGCCGGTGGGTGATGGCCGTCAGGTGGAATACCGAGTAGTCGTCGGGCAGGGAGTAGTACCCGGTGTGGTCGCCGAAGGGCCCTTCGACCCGGGTCTCTCCCGGCGTCACGTATCCCTCCAGGACGATTTCGGCGTGGGCGGGTACCTCGAGGTCGACGGTCTTGCACATGACGAGCTCGACCGGCTCACCGCGGAGCACGCCCGATACGGCGATCTCGTCCATCTCGGGGGGCAGCGGCATCGAGCCCGCCCACATCGTCGTCGGGTCGCCGCCGAGAGCGACGGCCACGTCGATCCGCTCCGTGCCCATCCTTTCGCCCGTCCTGGAGTGCCGGGCGCCCACCTTGTGGCTCTGCCAGTGCATCCCGGTCGTCCTGTTGTCGTACACCTGCATCCGGTACGTGCCGACGTTGCGGCGTCCGCTCCCGGGATCCCTGCTGATGACCAACGGCAGGGTGATGAACCGCCCGGCGTCGTTCGGCCAGCACGTCAAGATGGGGAGCCGGTCGAGGTCGGCCTCGTCTCCGGTCAGCACCACCTCCTGGCACGGCGCGCTCCGCACCGTCTTCGGCTGGCTCCGCGCGAGTCCGGCCAAGTCGCCCAGCGTGCGGAGCTTGTCCATCAGGCCCTTGGGCGGCGCCTGGGGGAGGCCCGTCAGCTTGCGGACCCGCGTCACTATCTCCTCCACGTCGTCGACTCCCAGCGCCCAGGCGACCCTCCGGTGGGCGCCGTAGAGGTTAATGGCAACCGGCGTCTCGAAGCCCTCCACGTTCTCGAACAGGAGCGCGGGTCCGCCCGACTTGACCATCCTGTCGGCTATCTCGGTGATCTCCAGGTCGCGGCTGACCGGCGCCGGGACCCGCTTCAGGTCGCCCCGCTCCTCCAGGAAACTCAGGAACTCGCGCAGGTCCTTGAACTTCATAGCCTTGAAGCCGCCCCCCTGATCTCCGTGGACGACACGTCCCGGCGGAACGCCGACTCCGGGATTCCCGTGAGCATGTCCCTGAAGCCTGTCGGAACCCCCACGTCGTCGAGGGACCGGAACCTGTCGTCCTCCACGCGCCCGGCCACTAGGAACCGGCAGCCCGATTCCCGCAGCTCCGCCAGGGCCTCGGTCATCGACGCCGCGCTCCCGCCGTAGTACTTCGGATCGAACAGCCTCATCGCCGTGTCGAAGCCGATGACGAAGGTCGAGCCGGGCAGAACCCGCGCCTTCTCCGCGAAGGTCGCCGCCCTAGTGAGGACCACGCGCCCCCGGCCCTCGAACTGGCGCAGCCGGCGGCTTACCTCGGCGTACGCCAGGGGCGGCTTGTCCACGTTTGCCGTCGACAGCTCGAAGGCCACCTCGGCGCCGAGGATGCTCGATGCCACCCGGGCCAGCGCCTCGTGGCCTGCGTGCAGGGGGTAGAACGAGCCTGGCAGCATCGCGCTGGGGTAGGGCGGACCGGCCGAGGCCGACCCGTCCCTGTTCACCACCACGCACGGAACGGCCCGATCCAGGAGGTCCCGCACCGGGTCGCTCACTCGCTCCTCCAGTACCTGCAGGCGCTCCCGTTCGCTGAGTCCCAGTGGCGCGCCGAAGCTCACGCCGCTCTCCTCGGCGAGCAGCCTGACGATCAGCCTGCTCACGACCTCGTCCTCCGCCTGCCGCTCCCTCGTGCCCTTATCCATGATCAGGCCGTAGCCCCGGCGGCCCCCGGAAGAGCACGAGGCAACGAAGCAGCGGTGCTCGCCCCGCTTCTCCCGTTGGGTCCTGATCGTCGCCGTGGCGCCGATGCCGGTTACGGACGGGTCGTCCGACAGGTGCGAGGCGCGTTCGAAGGCGAGCTGCGCCATGTCCATGGCTACCTCTTCGGAGACGACCCGGGCCGGGCTGCGGCCCAGGAGCTCCGCGAGGGCCGCGTCGGCGTAGGGGACCGTGATTTCGAGGACGGTCCTCGAGGCGTTGGGTACTCCCAGGAGCCACGCCAGCGCCTGCGCGCCCCCGCCGGTCACGGCGATGACGGCCTTGGTGGGTGATGCGTGTATCCCCTCGATTGCCTCTCTCAGCTTCGCGTCCATCGGGGACATTATCACCCCGTCCAATCCCCTCAAGCAAGAACGCCGACCAAATCCGTCATTCCGGCGAAAGCCGGAATCCAGTCCCTGGCCGCTACCGTCCAACTCGGAGTGTGGCCTAGAGGAGGTTGACGAGGCGGGGCCTGAGGGCTATGCGGATGGCGGAGAGGACGATGGCTCCTATGATGATGACGCCGACGGACGGCCAGCTCCAGCCGTGCAGCACGAGCCCCAGGGCCGACCCCGCGGCCGGCGGATGCTCCGTGTCCGTGGCCACCATCAACAGCATGCTGAGGCCCAGGGTGAATGCGCCCACGATGTGCCGGATATGGGGCGAGGGGTCCACCACCGCGGAGATTTCCGGGATCGCCAGTATGGCGACCACTATGGAGCCGGCCAGCACCCCGGCAATATGGCCGCCGATGACCTTGCGAGGCGTGGCGGCCACGCTGTCGGGCACGACGAAGATGATGAAGATCGTGGATGCCATCGCGACCACTATGGCCACATGCAGCAGCACGTCCTCCACGGCCACGATCGCCATCAGGGACAGGGTCGCCAGTACGCACTGGAAGGCGTAGCTGGGGCCGCGCTCGGCCAGGCGGCGGTCCAGCAGCAGCGGCGCAACCTGCCTGATCTTGACGAGAAACCGGCCCTTGTGCCTTCGGGGCGGATAGCCCATTTTCCGACCTCGACCCGAGCAACGCGGTCTTGCTCCAGTCTATGCCCGGCCCCGCCCATCCTGTACAGGCGAAACGGGTACACGCATCGGCCAATCTACCGTAATACGACGCAGGGGCGCCCCTCGTGGGCGCCCCGTTTCCGGGCGGTCTCAGATTCTTGACAGGTATTAGAGGTTGTGATAGTTTTCACAAGGCTCGCAACGGCTGGCCGACAGCTATATCCCGCAAGAAAGGCTCCATGGACCCAACCCCTCTTACAAGCTCCGAGTGGAGCGAGATTGGGAAAGTGCTGACCAGCATGTGGCTCATGGTCGCCCTGGTCATCTTCTTTGCAACGAACATGCTGGTGGGCCACATACTCATCCCATCCCTGGTGGCGTCCCACCACCTGCCCCCCTCCCTCCAGAAGGCCCGGGTGGGCTTCTACGTGCTGGGGATAGCCGGGTTCGCGGCGACCCTCGTCGTCCTCGTGATGGCCATAGACCACGCCGGTGTGATAGCCGACATCTTCGAGACGTACTGGATCGACGGCGGGGTCGACTGATGCCGTCGCGTGCCGGTACCGGCCTCGGCGCTTAGGGTACGCCCGACTTGCTTCCAGGCGACTTTCGTCTACCCAAGCGGACCAGGAAGTCCGTATTTGCGTTCGGCTTCATCGGCCTGACCGGCCTCGTCGGCCTAGCCATCCTCGTCGCCGTCGTCGCCTTCGTCCTCTCGGCGTGGCTGGGGCTGCCCCTGAACGCCTTCGGACTGAACGAGGGGCCCGACCAGCCCATCGCCTTCCCCCACACGGTCCACGTCGAGGAGATGGGCATGGACTGCACCTTCTGCCACCGCAACGTGGCCACGGAGGCGGCCGCGTCCGTACCGTCGGTCGGCCTCTGCATGTCCTGCCACAAGGTGATCGGCGACGGCCTGCCAGAGGTCGAGAAGCTGCGCGATTACCACGAGTCGGGCAGGCCCATAGACTGGGTGCGCGTGCACCGGGTGCCGGACCACGCCCACTTCGTCCACGAGTCCCACGTCAAGTACTTCGCCGAGCGCGACGGCATCGCCGCCTCGGAGACGTGCGTGCTGTGCCACCAGGACGTGGGGAGCATGGAGAAGGTCAAGCAGGTCAGGTCGCTGAAGATGGGCGACTGCGTCGACTGCCACCGCGAGAACGAGGCCCCGACGGACTGCACGACGTGCCACTACTAGACAGGCGGACATGGACCTAACCAGGCGCAAATTCCTGACCCTCGTAGGCGGCTCCGCGGCCGGGGCCGTGCTATTCCAGGCGTGCGGCGTGCCGGAAGCCGAGCTGATCGTGGAAGCGCCGGTCGAGATGCCCGAGGACATGGTCACGGGCATCGACAACTGGTATGCCACCCTCTGCCCGAATTGCAGCAGCCAGGAGGGCATCGTCGTCCGCGTGATGGAGGGCAGGGCCAAGAAGGTCGAGGGCAACGTCGACTACCCCATAAACCAGGGCAAGCACGGCGTTCGCTGCGAGGCGGCCGTGCAGGGCCTGTACCACCCCGACCGCGTCAGCGCCCCGCTGGTCAGGCTTGGGGCGCGGGGCGAAGGGCGCTGGGAGGAGATTAGCTGGACCGACGCCATAGCCCGCTTGGCCCACAGCCTGGGACAGATCGAGGACCGGTCCTCCATCGTCCTCGCCACCGAGCCGGTAGGGGGACACCTGGGCAAAGTCGTCGAGCGGTTCGCCTCCCACACCGGCGTCAGGCACATGGGGTACGAGACCCTGGAGGAGACCAACCTGCGGACGTCCATGAAGCAGGTGTACGGGCTCGACGATATGCCCGACTTCGACATCGGCAACACGGGCTACCTGCTGACCTTCGGGGCCGACTTCCTCTCCACGTGGGGCTCTCCCATCCGTTACGCGAGGGCATACGGTAGCTTCCGGCAGGGAGCCGATGCCGTCCGCGGCGATGACGGCACCCTGTATATAAATCTCAAGCGCCAACGGGGGACCCACGTACACGTGGAGCCGCGGCTGTCGACCACCGCCGCCAGCGCCGACGAGTGGGTTTACGTCAACCCCGGCTGGGAGGGCCACGTCGCCCTCGCGATTGCCAGCGTGATCGTCGAGCAGGGACTCGGCGACTCGGCAGCGGCGGCGGCCATGACGGGCAACGGCGCCATCGATCTCTCCCGGTACGCCCCCGAGCGCATAGCGGCCGGGGCGGGCGTGAGCGCCGAGAGACTCCGAAAGATCGCGGAGGACTTCGCGGGCCACCCACCGGCCCTGGCGATAGGCGGTGGGTCGGCCGGCGCCCACTCCAACGGGCTGGCCAACCTGAACGCCATCTACTCGCTCAACCACCTGGTGGGCAGCGTGGGCAAGCCGGGCGGAGTCGTCCCGAACCCCGCGTCCCCAGTACGCGACGTGACTGGAAGCCCTGCGGCGTCTCCCTACAGGGAGTGGCGCGGGCTCGTAGACGATATGCGCGCGGGGAACGTGAGCGCCCTGATGGTCCACCGCGCCAACCCGGTCTATGGGATGCCGGACACGGCAGGGTTCAGGGAAGCCCTGCTCGGACGCGGCGGAGGCGGGTTCAACGTACCGCTCATCGTCAGCTTCTCGGGGATGATGGACGACACGTCGAGCCTGGCCGACCTGGTGCTGCCGGAGAATCACGGGCTGGAGGACTGGGGCGACGACGTGCCGAATCCCGGCCCGGGCTACCAGGCTTTCGGGCTCAGACAGCCCGTCGTGCGGCCCTTCTTCGAGGGCAGGGGCGTCCATCTCGGCACCCGGAACTTCGGCGACGTACTGATGGGCGTTGCCCAGACGATGGAGGTCGACCTGGGCTTGGAAGGCGAGAGCTTCAAGGATGTGCTGGAGGCGGGGGTCGAGGGCCTGTTCGCGCGGGACCGCGGCTCGGTCAGGGCGCACGACTTCCGGTCGTTCTGGAACGGCGTGCTCCAGCGCGGCGGCTGGTGGGATACGACGGCCGCATACTCCGGCCCCGCGCCATCACCCTCGCAGCTCGAAACGACGCCGGACGCGCCGGCGACCGGCTCCGGGCAGTTCGCCCTCGTGCCCTATCCGTCCATCGGGATCACCGACGGCAGGGGCGCGCACCTCCCGTGGCTGCAGGCGGTCTCGGACCCGATCACCACGGCTTCGTGGCAGACCTGGGTGGAGATCAACCTGGCGCGCGCGGAGGAGATGGGCATCAAGGAGGGCGACGTCCTGAAGCTGACCGCTTCCAACGGGCGCTCGATTGAGGCCCTGGCCTATCCCCACCCCGGCATATCGCCGGACGTGGTTGCGGTGCCGATGGGCCAGGGACACACGGGCGGCGGGCAGTACGAGAACGGGCGCGGCGCAAACGTCATGTCGGTGCTGGACACCGTGGAGGACGCGTCGACGGGCGCCCTCGCATGGGCCGCGACCCGCGTGAACGTTGCCAAGACGGGCGGCTGGACGCGGGTGCCCAGGTTCGAGAACACCGCGCCAGACCTGGCGACCGACGAAGATCAGCACATCATCAAGCTCACGACCAAGGACTCGTAGGTAGTCCGGGCTATCCGGTAGGAGCGGCATATGGCGGGCGAAAAGTGGGGAATGGTCATAGACGTCGACAAGTGCGTCGGCTGCCAGGCGTGCGTGGTCGCGTGCCAGTCCGAGAACAACATCCCCATAAACACGGAGGAGTTGTACAATCAGCGCCGGGCGGTGCAGTGGATCCGCATCGAGCGGTACTGGGAGGGCGAGTTCCCCAACGTGAAGGCTCGCTTCATCCCCGTGCTGTGCCAGCACTGCAGCGACGCGCCGTGCGAACCCGTGTGTCCGGTGTTCGCGACCTACCACAACTCCGAGGGCCTGAACGTCCAGGTCTACAACCGCTGCATAGGGACGCGCTTCTGCGCGAACAACTGCCCGTACCACGTCCGCTTCTTCAACTTCTGGGAACCAAGCTGGCCCGAGAGCCTCAAGAACCAGCTGAACCCGGACGTCACGATCCGCAGCCGCGGGATCATGGAGAAGTGCACCTTCTGCATCCAGCGCATCCGCAGGTCCACCAGGGACGCGAAGCTGGAGGGGCGCGAGCTGGAGGACGGCGCGAGGGAGCTCAACCCCGCCTGCGTGAACGCGTGCCCGACCGACACGCTGGTGTTCGGCGACCTCAACGACCCCGAAAGCAGGGTCGCGAAGTTGACCGAGAAGGAGACCGGAGACCACGGCAGGGGATACCACCTGCTGGAGGAGCTTGGCACGGAGCCGAACGTGCTCTACCTGAAGAAGGTGGACAAGGACGCGAAGGAAGGCCATGCATAACGGCCACTCCAACAACGGACACGACGCGACGGCCGTGGGCCGCGACCTTGCGGCTCGGCACGGCGCCTCGCCGCGCGGGTTCTGGATGGCGGTCCTGGCCCTGGGCGTGCTGTTGGCGCTGGGCTTGGCCGGGTTCGTCCTGAAGCTGGCCGAGCAGGGGACGGACGACCCGAGCGCCTGGGGCTACTACGCGGCGCTGGTCGCCTTCCTGCTGACCGCAGGCGGCGGCGCGGTGATGGTCGCCATCGCGACCAGGCTGGCCAAGGCCCACTGGCGCAGGCCCATATCCCGCGCGTCAGAGATGTTCACGGTGGTGGTGGCCTACACCCTCGTCCTGTTCATCCCGCTGATGTTCGTGCTGCCGGACCTGTCGGACCATCGCCGCAGCCTCTGGTTCTTCGACGAGCTGCACATGCCGGCGTACATGCCCCATTGGATGACGCTGCTATCCTTCGCCTTCCTGGCCGTCGCGGGGCTGGCCCTGCTCTGGATGTCGGCCCTGCCGGACTTCGCCCTGCTCCGGGATTCGACGGGCAGGGGAGGCATGATCGCCCGGCTTGCCAATACATGGCATGGCACGTCGCGCCAGTGGTTCACGCAGTACCACCGGCTCGGCATCCTGGGCGCGCTGTACTTCATGATGCTGGTGACGACCCACTTCCTGTTCAGCATGGACTTCTCCATGTCCATCGTCCCGGGGTGGATCGACGCCCTCTACCCGGCGACCCACGCCCATAACTCGCTGCAAGCTGGTGTTGCCCTCGTCCTGCTGACGATGTTCGGCCTGCGCCACGTCTGCGGGTACGGCGACCACATAGAGCTGGACCAGTTCTGGGGCCTGGGCAAGCTGCTGTTCGCGCTGTCGCTGCTGTGGTTCTGGTTCTGGTTCTCGAGCTTCATCATCTTCTGGTACGGCGCGAAGCCGAACGAGCAGGCGGTCCTGGAGCTGCTCATGGTCGGGCCGTACCTGTGGGTGTTCATGGGGGCCTTCACTCTCAACTTCCTGGTCCCGCTCTTCACGATGATCTGGAATCCGCTGCGCAAGAGCATCTGGGGACCGACGATCATCGCCTGCTGCGTCCTGGTCGGCGCCTTCCTCGACCGCATCAGGCTCTACGTGTCGTCGTGGTCGGTCGCCTCGACCGATGACAAGCATCTCCTGCATGAGGTGCCGGCCGCGGTGATGCCCGAGGTATCCGACGTAATGATGTGGGTGGGAGGGCTCGCGGGAGCCGCGCTGGTCTATCTCCTGGCGACCAGGGTCGTTCCGGTCATCAGCATATGGGAACAGAAGGAGCTGACGCTGTACAGGATCCACAAGCCCTTCCACAGGCTCGAAGAAGTGCTCGTACTGGGCAAGAAGGACTAGCCCGCAGGGGACGCAATGCAAGAACACGTACAGCTGGACCAGAAGCAGATCAACCGAGAGCTGCTCAATGGCGTGCTCCAGATGCCGAAGTGGTGGCCCAGCGCCACCGTGATCGCCTTCATCATCTTCATCACCGGCCTGGGAGCGTTCGGCTACATGCTGAACAAGGGCGTAGGCGTCACGGGGCTGAACCGCCCCGTCTATTGGGGCTTCTTCATGGTCAACTTCGTCTTCTGGATCGGCATAAGCCACGCCGGGATCATGATCTCGGCCATCCTGCGTCTGACCCAGGCCGAGTGGCGTCGCCCCGTGACGAGGGCCGCCGAGGTGCTGACGGTCTTCTCGCTCATGGCCGCGCTGATGGCCGCGCCCCTGGTCCACGTGGGCAGGCCGTGGCGCGCCGATCTCTGGGTCTTCCCCTACGACTTCGCCAGGGGCATCTGGATCAACATCCGCTCGCCCTTCATCTGGGACCCGAGCGCCGTCATGACCTACCTGACCGCCAGCACCCTGTTCGTCCTGGTGGCTCTTCTGCCAGACCTGGCCATCATCCGCGACCGGAGCAAGGGATTCACCCGCGCGGCCTACTCGGTCCTGTGCCTCGGCTGGCGCGGGACTCCGCGGCAGTGGAAGCTCCAGGCCGTGGCCGGGATACTCCTCTCCGCCCTCGTGCTGCCGGTCTTCGTATCGGTTCACAGCATCGTGTCGTGGGACTTCGCGGTGCAGATAGGGCCCGAGGCGTGGCACTCGACCATCTTCGCGCCGTACTTCATCATCGGTGCGATCCACTCCGGTGTCTCAGCCGTCGCGACGGTGATGGTGCTGATGGTCTGGCTGTGGGGTTGGAAGAACTACATCACGCCTGACCACCTCGACGCCATCGGACGGCTGCTGATCGTCGTGGCGACGACGTGGTTCTTCTTCTTCTTCCTGGAGTGGGTGTTCGCCATCTACAGCCTGGAAGCGCCCGAGCTTGCCATGCGCGACCTGCAGGTCTTCCAGTGGCCCTGGAGCGGCCTGTTCGTGCTGTTCCTGCTGACGGCGTTCTTCATACCCGTGCCCATGTGGCTCTTCAGGAACCTGCGCCGAAGCCTCTGGGCGATGTTCATATCGACCATCCTGGTGAACGTGGGGATGTGGCTGGAGCGCTTCCTGATCATCATCCCGGGCACCATGAGGCGCGGCCACATGATCTTCGACTGGGGCTCGTACCACCCGAGCATCATCGAGATACTCATGGTCGCGATGACCTTCGCGTGGGTGGTACTTGGGATGCTGCTGTTCTCCAAGGTATTCCCGCTCATCCCGCTCTTCGACGTCAAGGAGGCGATGGTGGGCAGAGACGAGATCAAGATCGGGCGCAAGACCGTACCCGCTTCGATCCGCGAGTGAGGTAGAACGATGGCCCAGCGTAGCGTAATAGGACTGTTTACGGACGAGGACAAGGCTGCCGACGCCCTGGACAGCGTCAGGTCGGCCGGCTTCGAGCCGGGCGATTACGAGGTGCTCACGGGCACGCCCTACCCGGAGGGGACCTTCGGGGAGGAGGAGCCCGTCCACAAGCTGTACAGGTTCCCCCTGATCGGCGCGGCGTGCGGCTTCATCGTGGGTATGCTCCTGACCGCCGGCACCCAGCTCGCGTTCCCCCTGGTCGCGGGCGGCAAGCCCCTCCTCTCGATCCCCCCGATGGCGATCATAATGTACGAGGGCACGATGCTGGGGGCGATCCTGTTCACGGTATTCGGCATCGTCTTCGAGTCGAGGCTGCCCCGGCTATTCATGGGCGCGTACGACACGCGCATCACCGAGGGCTACATCGGCGTCACCATCACGACGTCCGAGGACCGGACGGGCGACGCGGAGGAAGTTCTGAAGAAGGCGGGGGCCGAGGAAGTGAAGCGCGGGTGGGAGTCCGGCTAGTGAGCATCGTCCGACGGACATACGGCTCGTTGAAGGGCAGGGCGGCCGGCCTATGGCTGCTCTCGACCCTAGCGGCGGCGGCCGTGCTGCTCGCCGGGTGCTACGACTCGACGACCGGAGACACGACCGTCCACGGCATCGCCGAGTTCAAGCTGCCGGTGGTGCCGGAGACGGGCTCTCACAAGGTCATGGTCTTCTCCGAGATGCACTACCAGCCATCGTACCGCTCCCAGGAGACACCGAGGCTGCTGTCCCATCCCGAAGCCGTACCCTACGGAGGGCTGGGCTCGCCCGGCGGCGTCATCGAGCAGGATATGATCGCGAGGGAGATCGTTCCCGGCTCGCTGGCCGAGTACGGCGAGCTGACCATACCCCAGCGGGTCAAGGACTCCTACGATCCTGAGCGCGTCGAGGAGCTGTTCCGGGTCAACTGCTCGGTATGCCACGGCATGGCGATGCGCGGCGACAGCGCGATTGCCGAGATGATGGAGGACAAGGGCCTGGGGCCGGTCCCGGCCGACCTGATGGCGGAGATTACCCTCGAATCGTCGGACGGCGAGATATTCGCCTTCATATCCCGTGGCGGACGCCAGGGCTACGCGCTCATCGAGGCCGGCCAGGAGTCCCGCTCGCCGATGCCGGAGTTCCTGTACCTGCTCTCCGAAGACGACCGCTGGGCCCTGGTCCAGTACCTCAGAAGCCAGACTCCCTGATCTCCCTGCCACCCGTACCACGCGGGGGCCTTGGCGAGTATAATCGCCGCGTTGGAAGTCCGCTCGCTCGGGGGTAGGGGATGACCTCGCTGCACGCTCGACGCAACCGCATAATCCTGGTGACCCTCGCGACGGTGGTCGTGGTGGCGCTCCTGTATGTCGCCCGGGGCGCTCTCTTCCCCTTCATCATAGGCTGGCTGCTGGCCTACCTGCTCATGCCCGCGGTGCGGAAGGTGGAGTCGGTGCTGCCCACCCGGTCGCGCTGGCCCGGCCCCACCCGGGTAGCCGCGGTGCTGGTCATATACGTCGTGGCGCTGGCCATTCTGGCAGCCTTTCTCGCCACGGTCATCCCTCCGGTCGTCAGGGAGTCCCGGGAGTTCCTGGAGCGGGTGCCGGATCTCTACAGCAGTGCGCGGGAGACGGTGGAGGGGTGGAACGAGGAGTACACGCGGAGGGTTCCCGAGAACGTACGAACGCAGCTCCAGGGCGTTTTCGAGGAGGTGGGTGACGTAGCGATAGGCGCGGTCCGGTCCGTACTGGTGAGGACCGTGAGCGGGGTACAGCACACCATCTCGATAGTGGTCGGCCTCGCGGTGGTGCCCATGTTCCTCTTCTACCTGCTCAAGGACGGCGAGGTCCTGAGCGCCCGGTTCTACTCCATGTTCCATCCGTCGCTTCGAAAATACGTCCGGAACATCATGGAGATAGCCGACAGGACCCTTGGGGCATACCTGCGCGGGCAGCTCCTGCTGGGGCTGATAGTGGGCGTGATGGTATTCGTCGGGCTCCTCGCATTGGGAATACCCTTCTCGGTTCTGCTGGGCATCATAGCCGGCGTGACGGAGCTGGTGCCGGTCATAGGGCCCATCATAGGCGCAATCCCAGGACTCTTAGTGGCCCTGGCAACCTCGCCGGACAAGATCGCCTGGGTGCTGCTGCTCTACGTGGCCGTCCAGCAGATCGAGAATACTCTCCTGGTGCCCCGCATCCAGGGTGACGCCGTCAACATACACCCGGCGATCATCCTGGTCATACTCATCGTCGGCAGCGAGACGGCGGGCATCTGGGGGATGGTCGTCTCGGTGCCGCTGGCCGGGGTCGCGAAGGAGGTGTTCGCGTACCTGCACCGCGAGTGGAGCGCGCGGCCTGCGCCGGACGCCGGGCTTGCCGACGCGGCCGACCCGGCGGCATCCCCCGGCTAGAGCGGGCTATTCGCCCCTGACGCCCCCGGGCCTCATCTTCCAGCCCGACGGGTTTACGTCGAGAGCGACGCCCTCCGGGCTCATGAACTTCTTCTCGCCGACCCAGTTGTCGGGCGTGCCTTCCTGGTTGCCGTAGGTCTCGTTCCACTCGGTGAGCTCGATGCCGCCATTCTCCTCGATGAGCTCCTGGGACTGGTCCAGGTCCTCCACCTGCAGGCCGAAGTGGTGCAGTCCGGGGTACCCGCCGCCGTAGCGGTCGTACTTGAACTTCAGGATGGTGACGTTGATGTAGCCGTCGCTCAGTATGGCCGAGTCGTTGTCGGGCGAGCGCTCGACCTCCGTCAAGCCGAAGGCGTTGATGTAGAAGTCGGCGCATGCGCCGGGGTCGTTGGTCGAGATGCCGATGTGCTTGATCTTGGGCATGTGGGCGGTCCTCCCTGGGACGGAAATCTGTTGGGGGCTACGGCGTTCCGGCTGGTACGCCGGAGGGTAAGTTATAGGATGGAGCGCGCCCCGGTCAAGAGCGAGGCCGGTCAGAGGCCCTGGTCGAGGTCTTCGAGGGTCTTCAGGGCATTCTGGACGTGGCTGCCCATCACTATCTCGTTGTGGAAGACGCCCCTGATCACGCCCCCGCGGTCGATGACGTAGGTCACGCGGGACGTGCCGAGCCCAAACCTGCGTTCCACGTCGTAGAGCCGTCGGATCTCCTTCCCGGAGTCGCTGCCCAGGCCGAACGGCGTCCCGACCGATTCGCCGAAGCGCCTGAGCCTGTCCACGCTGTCGGTACTGATGCCAAGGACTACGGCATCGAGCCCGGTGAGAACGTCGTACGAGTCGCAGAACGTCCCGACCTCGACGGTGCAGCCGTGGGTGAAGGCCCTCGGATAGAAGAAGAGGACGACGTTGCGGCCCCGGTGCTCCGAGAGCGTGAACCGCTCGCCGGAGCCCAGGGTGACCTTGAAGTCGGGGGCTTGGGCACCGATCTCGAGCATCGCAAGGCGATTATTGCACAGGAACGGCGTCCGTCCAAGATGCCCAGGCCGGTTTCGTGCGGCAGACCGGATGGTGATATAGTGTGCTCCCATCAAGACCCACAGGAGACCCGTGCCGCCGAAGGGGCAGGCGAAGGAGGCCCGGATGAGTTCTGAGAAGCTGGCTATCGACGGGGGCACACCGGTAAGAACCAAGCCGTTCGAGCCTATGTGGGTGTTCGGCGAGGAGGAGCGGCGGCACCTGATGGAGGTGATGGACCGCGCTCCCAACGAGTGGCGCAAGAGGTTCAAGGTCAACGAGTTCGCCAACGCCTTCGCCGAGCGCCACGCCATCGAGTACGCCATACCCACCGACTCCGGTAACGGCGCCGTGCATACCGCCGTTGCCGCCGTCAACCCGAACCCGGGCGACGAGGTGATCACTACGCCGGTAAGCGACGTGGGCACGGTGCTCGGCATCATCGCCCAGAACGCGATTCCGGTGTTCGCCGACATGGACCCCGACACCCTGAACATCTCCCCCGAGGACATCGAGCGGAAGATCACCGACCGCACCCGCGCCATCCTGATCGTCCACCTGTTCGGCAACCCGTGCGACATGGACGAGATCATGGACATTTCGCGCAGGCACGGCATCCCCGTGATCGAGGACGCGTCGCAGGCCCACCTAGCCGAGTACAAGGGCCGGCTCGTCGGCACCATCGGCGATATCGCGGCTTACTCGCTGGGGGGCAAGACGCTGACCACCGACCAGGGTGGCATGGTCATCACCAACGACCCGGAGCTTGCCCGTAGGTCCGTGGGCTTCACCCGCAAGGGCAGCGAGATGGACGAGACCATGACCGAGATGCTGGGCCCGACGTCCTACCGCTGGGGATCGGCCCGCGGCTACGCCTTCCTGGGCACGCACTCGCCCATGACAGACCTGGAGGCCGCGGTCGGCATGGCGCAGATAGGCAGGTGGGACGAGGCAACGGCGGCGCGGCGCAGAGCCGCGGAGATACTGGACGAGGCCCTGTACGAGCTGCCGGGAATCCACCCGCAGGTGATACGGGAGGGCAACCGCTCGTCCTACTACGTCTACGGCTACCGGATAGACGAGGAGGAGGCGGGCGTGTCCACCGAGCAGTTCTCCGCGGCTGTCAAGGCGGAGGGCATCCCCGACTGCAACGGGGCCTACATACGGGGCATGCCCCTGTACAAGTACCCGCTGTTCGCGGAGGAGCTGACCTACGGCGACTCCCGCTACCCGTTCGTCGACGAGCACGGCGTCCGCAGGGTCGACTACAACAGCCTGCACCTGCCGAACATCGAGCAGTACCTTCCAACCACCGGCACCGTGCTGTTCCGCAACACCTACACGGAGGAGGACGCCAACGACATCGCGACGGCCATGAGGAAGGTCGCCCTCCACTACGCGGGCAGGAAGGGGTAGGGCGAGCTAGGGGCGTCCTGTTCGGTGGGCGTGTGGTATCCTGAACCTATGACTACGGTAAGCACAGTTGAAGACATCATCAGGGCCATGCGCGAGCGGCCCGAGTTGCGTGACGCGATTCGCCGCGAGGTTTTGACCGAAGAGCTCCTGTCCCTCCCCGACACGTTGGCGAGGCTGTCACAGCGCGTCGACGACTTGGCGGTGCGGCTCGACGTCCTCACTCAGCGCGTCGACGACCTGACGGTACGGCTCGACGTTCTCACTCAGCGCGTCGACGACCTGACGGCTCAGATTGTCGGAGTCGTCAAGGTTCAAAAGGAGCACTCAGACAAGATTGGAATACTCATCGGGGATAGACTGGAGCGCAGGATCGCAACCATACTGCCCCCCGCTCTCAGCGATAGGCTTGGCCTCAGGCGGACACAGATCGCATATCACCCAATGCTACTGCCCTCCACCGATTCAGGCTTCTCTGCCAGCGTCGAGGACGCGGCGGATAAGGGCATCATCACGGACGAACAGGAGCTGCGGCTGAAGGTTACGGACCTGATCATCCGGGCTCGCCGGAAGTCGGACGGGGCCGAGGTGTGGGTAGCGGCTGAGGCATCCGGGACCATCGACAAGAGCGACGTAGAGAGGGCTTCCGAGTCCGCCGCCGCGCTCAGGGCGGTGTTCGACGAGGACGCCTCAGCCGTAGTCGTAGGCCACCGCATCCGACCAGAAGACCAGGCGAGGGCCGAAGTGCAAGGGGTGATGGTACTGATCGAGGACGAGGCCTGAACTCCTAGACGCGTCATGAGCTGGCGGAAGCATCTCGGCAAGGACAACCGCGGTAGCCGGCCGCGCTGCGTGCTGTTCATGGATGGTGCTCGCCAGGAAGTCGCGGAGCGCTTGACGCGGCTGGTGGATCTCCCATGTGTTGTCGTGTCTCCCGACGACGTGTGGATGCCTTACGGCAAGCCTAGCTCGTGGGACCGTAAACCCGCGGAAGAGGCAAGACTCGATAAAGAGGACAAACTCCTGCGGACGGAGATTCGGAAGCAACTTCGGGAATGGTGGCTGAAAGTCCCAAAAGGTGCGAACACTCCGAACTGGGATATTGCCTCTACCTGCACCATACGGGGCAAGAAGGGACTCTTGCTGGTCGAGGCGAAGGCTCATACCAACGAGTTGTCCGAATCGGGCAAATCTCCTCCCACAAGCACCAGCAGCATAAATAATCACAACCAGATCGGTCTCGCCATCGCAGAGGCAGCTGCCGGGCTCGAGTGTGCGTCTGGGACTCCTTGGACCATATCCCATGACTCCCACTACCAGCTATCCAACCGGTTCGCGTGGTCTTGGAAGCTGGCGTCGCTGGACGTTCCTGTCGTCCTGCTCTACCTCGGATTCCTCAACGCCTGCGACATGTCCGACCAAGGCTGCATCTTCCTGTCCCGGGCAGATTGGGAGCGCACCCTCAAGAGCCATTCCCAGGGCATCGTCCCGGAGGCCTGCTGGGGCAAATGGCTGGACATTTCAGGTACGCCCATGATTCCCATCATCAGGGCCTTCGATCAGCCCTTCACGCGCGATTGCGCCGGATAACCCCACGCTCATAGCCGCGCACCTCCTGCCTGCTGGCCCTCCTCAGGCTGATTGTGCGGGTTCGCTCGCCCTTCTTTTTATCTGCCGGTGACCCTGATTCGCGGATCGACGATGACCAGCAGGATGTCGGAGAGCAGCGTGCCCACGACCGTCAGGATGCCGAGCATCAGGATGATGAACCCGGCGGTGTAGGTGTCCTCGGCCCGGACGGCGGTGAGGAGGACGGGGCCCAGCGTTGGGAGGCTGAGCACCACGGAGACGATCACGCTGCCGCTGACCAGGGACGGCAGCAGGTAGCCGATGGTGCTGACGAGCGGGTTGATCGCCACGCGGACCGGGTACTTGAGGATGAGCTTCAGGGGTCTCAGTCCCTTCGCCTGTGCCGTCACCACGTAGGGCCGGCTCAGCTCGTCCAGGAGGTTGTTCCTCATGATGCGGATGAGGCTGGCGGTGCCCGAGGTGCCCAGCACGATGGCTGGAATCCACAGGTGCTTCAGGAGATCGTACGCCTTCGCCATGCTCCAGGGCGCCTTTACGTAGTCGGACGAGAAGAGGCCGCCGACGCTCTGGCCGAAGTAGGCGAACCCGACGTACATCAGGATTAGCCCCAGGAGGAAGTCGGGCACGGCCAGCCCGCTGAACCCGATGACGGTGAAGGTGTAGTCGGCGAGGGAGTGCTGGCGGACGGCGGAGTATATGCCCACGGGTATGGCGAAGCTCCACGTCACGAGGATGGTGAACCCCGTCAGGGCGACCGTGAGGGCGATGCGATCGCCCACCAGCTCCTTGACGGGGCGCTGGTCCGTTATCCTCGTTCCGATGGACCTGCCGAAGTCGCCCTGGAGCAGCTTCCATATCCAGCTGGCGTAGCGCTCGTACTGGGGACGGTCGAGGGCCAGGTAGGCGCGGAGCTCGGCCTCCATGGCCAGGAGATCTCCTTCGTCGACGTGCTGGGCCGAGTAGCCGCGCACGCGCTCGATCGCATTGCCGGGCGGCAGCTCCAGGATGTAGAAGGAGAGCATGGAGATGATCCAGATTATGAAGAGCGCCAGAATCAAGCGGCGGGCGATGTACTCGATCATTACAGATCCTCCTACGGGAACTTCGAGAAGTCGTAGCCCTCCTTGACGATGCAGTCCAGCAGTGCAGGGCTCCCGGCCTGGGTCACCTCGATCGCCTCTTCGAGGCTGGGCAGCAGGTCGGCCACCCTCTCGACGCGCTTGCTCCACTCGCCGAGCCCGTCGGCGACCTTGGCGTAGTCGCCGCCCTGGTCGAGGGCGTCGTACATCTCGGTGGCGTAGGGCATGTGGTCGCGCTCGATGGCCATGACGCCGTTGTTGAAGACGATGGTGAGGATGCCGATCTTGTGCCTGACGGCCGTCTCGATGTCCATTCCGACCATGCCGATGGCCGCGTCGCCCATCATGTTGACGCAGAGCTTGTCGGGCTCGGCCAGCTTCGCGCCCATCACCAGGCCCAGGCCGTACCCAAGCTGGGTGGACTTGCCCCAGCCCATGTAGGTGCGCGGCGCGACCGACTCCCAGAAGGGCGCGATCTGGTCGCGCGGGCTGCCCGCGTCGTGGGTGACGATGGTGTTGGGCCTGTCGCAGTGCTGCATCAGGTCCCAGATTATGCGGTACTGGTTGATCGGCTCCTCGTCGGAGGTGAGCTGCGGCATCCACTCGTCGAGCCACGCCTTCTTGATAGCCTGGACCTCCGCGCCGGTGTCGCGCGTCTTCCGATAGCCGTCGCCGTTCGTCGCCTCAGAAACCTCGGCGATGAGGGCCTGGAGCACGAGCTTGGCATCGCCGATCAGCGAGTGGTCGGCCTTGTAGTCCTTGTTCACGTCGGCAGGGTCGTTGGTCGAGTGGATGATCACCTTGCCGGGCGGGATTGCCCTGCCGTAGTTGGTGCGGGTGAAGCTGGTGCCGACGCCGAACACCACGTCGGCCCTGCCGAGAAAGTGGTGGATCATGCCGGTGGTCGAGATGGCGGACGCGCCCAGGGCGAGGGGATGGTCCTCGGGGAACGCGCTCTTGCCCGGCAGCGTCGTCATCACCGGCGCCTGGAGTAGCTCGGCGAGTTCCTGCAGCTCGTCCCACGCCTCGGCGTACATGCAGCCCTGGCCGGCGTGGATGACCGGGTTCTCGGCGGCCAGCAGCACCTTGGCGATGGCCTTCGCCTCGTCCGGGTCGGGCCCGTACCGGTTGCCGCGCACGGGCTCGTAGTCGATCTCGCCGTTGAACTCGGCCGGCCAGACGTCCTTCGGCACCTCGAGGAGGACCGGGCCGCCCTTGCCGGTGCGCAGGTGGTAGAAGGCCCGCCGCATCAGCTCCGGGATGCGCTCGACGTAGTTGGTCTGGGCCGCCCACTTGGTGACGTGCCGGTAGTTCTCGACGGCGCTGAAGTCGGGGGAGATGTAGGCCCGCGTCGTGTCCGTACCGCCCGGTATGAGGAGGATGGGCACGTTGTCGGAGAATGCCTGGGCTGCGCCGGGGAAGGCATTTTCCGAGCCCGGCCCGCGCTGCATGGCGAACACCCCCAGCCGCTTCCCGTTCGTAGTGCGGCTGAAGCCGTCGGCGATGGCCATGCCGACCCGCTCCTGCCTGCAGATTATCGGCCGTATCCCAACCTTGGCCGCCGGGTCGATCAGATCCTGGGCAGGGTATACGGCCAGGAACTCGGTGCCCTCGCGTCTCAGTATCTCTGCGATAACGTCTCCGCCGTTCACTTTGGCGCTCCTCCATCGGACAGTTGGCGAGAGGATACCACCAGCAGCCACGCCGTAGCAATGCGAAGGGCGCGATGTCGCAAGACGTGTCGCAAGTTTGTCGCAAGTTCTGGCGCAAGTTGTCGCAAGATCAGACGGTCCCGTTTCCGAGAATGTATTCCAGCAGGTTCGTACTTCCCCGTCGGATGAGAAGGCCCTTCCCCACCATAACCCTGAGGTCACGCTGGAGCGTCCGGCGCGCCGTCTCCGGACAAAGCTCCTGGAATTCGGCGATCGTGAGCTTGCCATGCTCTAAGACATAGCCAAGCGCCAGCGCTTGGCGGTCCGTCAAGTCGTGGCGGCGAGCGAGAATATCCTGCCGTATGGCCATCTCCCCTCGCTGCTTGACCTCGCCGAGCTGGGTCGCAAGGCCCCTGGCGAAGAACTCGATCCAGCCGGTCATGTCCATGTTCGCCCGCCGCACGTCCTGGAGCGCCCGGTAGAAGGCTAGCCGATCCCGGTCGTAGTACTCGCTGATCGTGAAGAGGCGCTTGAAGTCATAGCCGGCGCGGTAGAGGCACAGCGTCGAGAGCAGCCGGGACGTGCGGCCGTTGCCGTCGAGGAAGGGATGGATATGAACGAGCTGGAACTGGGCGACCCCGCTTGCGATTACGGGATGTATGTCGCTTGGACGGTTCAGCCAGGCGACCAGTTCGCGCATGAGGACCGGCACGTCATGGGCCGGAGGCGGCGTGTAGATCGTCTCGCCTGTCGCCGAGTTGATGACGTAGTTCTGCACGCGCCGGTATTCCCCGGGCGCGGCGGCTCCACCACGGATACCGGCCACTAGGCGTCTGTGGATCTCGAGGATGAGTCTCTCGGTGACTGGCCCGCCGTCGTTCAAGTACGCGCTGACGAACTCGAACGCATCACGATAGTTGAGAAGCTCGCGCGCATCGTCCGGGTTCGCTCCCGGAACGGCATGACCCGCCAGGAGATTTGCGGCATCCTCGACCGTAAGACGTGTTCCTTCGATATGCGTCGTATGGTGCGCTTCGAGAAGGAACGCCCGCGAGCGCATCGAGTCTATCCATTCATCCGAGAGGCTCGCAGCGTCGAGGAACCCCCGTGCGCGCTCGATCTCGGTTAGGGCGGCGGCGATCGCGTTCGTGATGGAAAAGCGCGGGCCGAAGGTCATAGCCTCACTTCACCTACACGGCCACGTCGGACTCGGTGTCGCCGGCGGAGAGGGCGTCCATGTAGGCCAGGACCAGGTCGCGGGTGCGGTAGCGTCCGAACTTGGCCTCATCGTCGCGCTGGACTATGGGGAAGGTGCCGAGGACGTATGCGGCGTCGTCCCTGTCCAGGCCGTACAGGTGGAAGTATAGGGCGTCGAGGCGGGCGCGCAGGTGGCGCCGCTCCTCCTCGTCCCATGTGAAGGGCGGGCCCTCGTACCCGAGGTCGCGGGCGAAGGGCGCCATGTCGTGGGCCGTGTAGGTGAGGCGCAGCACGTGGTCGCGGACAAGCTCGCGGGCGGTCGTGCTGCCGAACCGGCGGTCGTAGTCCTCGGGCGCGATGACCGGGAGCTGCTCCAATGAGGTGAGACTCATACTCGTTCCCTGCAGTTTCTGTCTCGATATGTAGTCGAAACAGAAGCTAGCTAGAGTTGACTGCAAGCAAGCTCCATCTAAGGCAGATAACTCATCCCCACTGTGCCGTAGCATGGGAATGGTGTAGCTAACACCGCACCACGGGAGAATCGTTGAGAGAGTTGTACGGGCGTTGGTAGGGGCGGTAATACGCCGATACACCAGGGTCCACCCAAGCGATTTCGGAAACGTATCTGATACGTTGTTGGCGGAAACCCAGAACGCGGGCTTAGGTAAGAAACTGGGATCCATCCGTTCTTGAAGGGTGGACTCAACCGGCTGGCCTCTCCGAGTAAGATTCGCAGGGTTAATGACAACACTAGCAGTCCGATGATCGAACATCTGAATCATCTTGCCCTCGTACAGGGGCAGATATAAGCACTTTCCCTTCCTCCAGCGGTTGCCATCTACGGGATAGAAGCCGTCCGCTTCCAACTCTGATGCTGTTCTGAAGAGATAGGAGTCATTGGTCATGTCGAACTGGCGCAGGTGATTCACCGGCCAAGCCCGACGATCTTCGTCCCCTGAGCGGTCGACCAGCACCGGGTTACTCTCATACATTCGCCGCGTTATCTCCGCGTCCCGGCGACTGATGAACACAGGGGCAGTACCGGTGTTCGGATTAACACGCGCGAAATCGTCCGACGACATCGGAAAGCAACGGGAGTGGTTATTGATTTCTCCCGTGTCGTGGAGGAAGAAGGCACAGTCGGTCTCGCCGAAGAGCCGCTCGTCGCCGCCGAACACGAGGGCACAGAACTTGAAAGAGGCGTGAACGTCCTTGAAGAATGCCCTTTTCTTGTTCTCGAAGTCGAAGAGCCCGGAGACGCGACCTGCGGTGGAGACTGCCTTGAAGAACCGGGCGGCGGTCTTGTCGGCGTAGATTCCCGATGGCGTGAGGAGGCCCACGATGCCGTCGGGCTTTACGAGCCGCATGGCCCGCTCGACGAAGAGGGAGTAGAGATTGATGTCTCCGCCACCCAGGAGCGGGTAGTGGCCGGAGGCGCGGACCAGAGCGCCTAGTCTGTCAGCCTGCCGCTTCGCGGCGTCGAAGTCGTCCGCCATGGGGTTGCCGTTGTCGCGGAGCCACGCGATGCGGGACTTCCGGGCCGCCGCGGTGGTGAGATGGGCAATCTCGGGGTCGCGGGGTGCGAACCACTCGACCTCCTGCAGCTTGATGCGGTCCCAGGGCGGGTTGCCGATCACTGCATCGAAGCCTCCCTGAGGATTAGCGTCCTGCCAGTTCCGCCATACGCCTGGGAATGCGGCCTCCCAGTGCAGGAAGGCCTCGCTGCTGGCGGTGGTCCTCGCTCTCCTCCATATCTCTTCGAAGCGGCCGGCCTGCTCCTCGGATGTCTCCGCATCGACGGCTTCCGGGCCACGTACTAGGAGATCGAATGAGGACTCGGCTTCGGGAACGAGGGCATCGACGACGGGCTGCTCGAACTCGTCGCGCTGCCGGTTCTTCATTCCAGCGGTCAACCAGCGCAATCCACACAGGAAGTCGAGCAGCTTGCGGAGGTCGGATGTCTCTTTCTCGACAAGTGAGAATAGACTGGCGGACTCGTGGACCTCGGAGACGTCGGCGTCGGACATGGCCTCGATCCGCATCATCTCTTTCACGGCGCCTTCTGCCCCTGCAATGGCCGAGCTGGAGAAGAGGCCGCCCAGCCGGTTCAACTCCTCTGCGGCCTCGTTGACGCGGATGCCGACCAGGGAGTCGCCGCATCGCAGGTGGTGGTCGAGGAAGGAGAGCGGCGCGCCGACTGTGAAGCTGTGGAGCCAGAGGGACACCTTGGCCAGCTCGACGGTCATGGCGTTCTTGTCGACGCCGTAGATGCAGCGCTTTAGCACCATGCGGCGGATGATGTCCTGGTCGGGGATCGGCGTCTCCCGGTCCCTCACAGGGCGCGGCCCGCGGTTGTGCCTGATGCTCCTTCGGGCCGCCTCCACGCGCTTCTTCAATGGCGACACGTACTCGCCGTCCAGCCACTCGACGTCCGGCGGATACTCTATGAGCTCCGCGATACGGTCGGACAGGAAGTCCAGGGCCGTCACGAGGAAGTGCCCGCTGCCCATGGCCGGGTCCAGCACCTTCAGGTCCAGGATGGCCTCGGCCGGGTCGAGCTGGGTCAGTTCGGCAAGCCGCTGGTCCCTGGGCCGCCGGTCGCTCTTCAGCTCGGCAGCCCTGGCCGCGAAAGCATCGCGGCGATCGTCGACAAGGGGTTGCAGGGTACGCTCGACGACCAGGTCGACCAGCTCCTGGGGGGTGTAGAAGCTGCCGCTGTCCTTGCGGGCGTAGGGGTTGAGGCGGGTGAAGACGTTGCCGTAGTGGTCCAGGACCGGCTCGCGCTCCAGCAGGCGCTCGTAGATGGAGCCAAGCTGCTGGACGGACATGTCGCGGTAGTTGACGAAGCGCCGCCCCTCGGCGGCTTCGGCATGGCTGAGGTCGTAGAGCAAGGGGGCGACCGCGGCGTCGGAGAGGCGCACCTGCTCCAGGATGGGCGCGGCACCGCTCGAGAATAGCCCACCGTCATAGGCAGGGAGGCGGATCGAGGGGTCGCCCCTGTCGATGAGCCTGCACAGGGTCATCACGTGGTCGTAGTAGTTGGAGGCGGTGTCGGAGAAGAGGTCGTCGTAGTCCATCCTCTTCTCGATGGCGTCGCGGACGGGGCCCCTGAGGCCATAGCTGCTGTAGGTCCGGTCGTTGACGGGAAGGAGTCCCCTGTCCTCGGCGTAGAGAATGAAGAGGAGCCGGTAGAGGAATATCAGGGCGGCCTGGCGGACGTCCGCGAGGTCGCTGCCCGACGCGTCGTACAGGGCCTTCACCAGACCCGGGAAGACCCTGTCGAACACGACGCTCGACAGGTCCTGGGCGACCTGCTCCTCGTAGCGCTTGCCCTCGGCCAGCGCGTCTTCCAGGAAGGTGGTCGTCGCGCCGTCGGTCAGGGCGAAGGAGTCGCGGTGGAAGAGCAGGTAGAAGACGCGGAGGTCGTGCTCTTTCTCCGGTTCGAGCAGGTCGTCGAGGTACGCCTCGTAGTATGCGGTGGCCCTGGGGCGAGTGCGGGCGTCGTAGAGACGCCAGACGCGGCCGTTGGTCAGCACGCCCCACCGTATTTTGCCGTCGGACTCTATCTCGGCGGTCGAGAGGTACCTGAGGATCTGTCCGTGTGGCGTCCAGGACCGGAGATCGGCGTCCGATTCGTCATACTCCTCCGGCATCTCGAAGAGCATGTTGCCGCTGGGCTTTCTGGTGCGCGGCCGGGGGTCCCTGCCGCTGGCGTCGAGGGGAAGGTCGAAGCGCTTGCTCTCCTGGACGACGGCGGCGTGCCTGTAGCGCTCGGCGGGCGGCCCGGCTGCGGCGCGGTTCTTGGCCCCGGCATCGGTGAAGAGCAGATTGTCGGGGATGTCTTCGCCGCGAGCCGTGCCCTGCTGGGGCAGATGGTCGGCCCAGCCGAGCAGCTCCAGCACCGGCATGATGAGCTCCTGCTCGGTGACGGCCTCGTTGGGCCGGTCGTGGCTTTCCAGCCTTTCGTATGCCTCGGCAGCGGCTCCCCGAAATTCGTCGAGGGCGCCGGACTCGAACCACCGGGCGGTGTTCGTTATGCCCTCGGTGAGGAAGTAGTCGGTGAAGAGTCTGCCCGGCATATGCCCAACTCGGAAGATTTGTTCGCCATTGTAGCACGGGAGCCAACTACGGCCCAACGCCGATTGATAGGGATACGGATACGGGGTATAGTAGTTTCATGGCCCGATGGCGACCGAGATGAAACCACTGAACAGAGATGAGGTTCTCGATAGCCTCCGAACGCATAGGCATGTCCTTGCCGAGCGGTTTGGCGTGAGCGAGCTATTCCTGTTCGGATCCTTCGCGCGGGACCAAGCCACCGACGAGAGCGACGTGGATATACTGGTCAGGTTCGACACCCGGGCTACGTCGAGGTCCTACTTCGGGATGCAGTTCTACATCGAGGACCTGCTGGGACGCAGGGTGGACCTGGTTACCGACAAGGCGCTGCGCTCGGAGGTGCGACCCTACGTGCAGCGAGAGGCCGTGGATGTGTGACCGTACTCGACACTGGCGTCTATACGTTCTGGATATGATCAAGTTCGCAGAGAGGGTGCTGGCTTACACGGAGGGACTGGACAGGGAGGCTTTCACCGCCGACGATCGTACCTACGACGCAACTCTGCGCAACATCGAGCTGATCGGCGAAGCCGCGACTCATATCCCCCACGACATCCGGGAAGCATATCCTGAGATCGAATGGCGTCGCATCGTAGCGACACGGAACCGCCTGGCCCACGTTTACCTGGGCATCGACGACGACGTTGTCTGGGACATAGTACAAACCGACATTCCAGACCTGCTGCCAAAGCTGCGCCACCTAGCAGAGTGACCATCACATTCACCGAGCCGGCCGTTTCGGTCAAGGCGCGGCAGTATGGCGACCTGTTTCGCCGCTACATAGTGCCCCAGCTGCCGTTCGTGGTGACGCTGGGCGTCCTGCTGTTCGCCAGCCTGGGACTGCAGCTTGCCCTGCCCCTGATCATCCGGCACTTCATCGACGAGGCGCAGGAGGGGGCGCCGCTGGCGATACTCGCGGCCTCCGCCGGGGCTTTCATCGGCATCGCGGTGCTCCAGCAGGTGGTGCAGGTCTTCGCCACGTACTTCTCCGAGCGGGTGGGCTGGACGGCCACGAACAGCATCCGGGAGGACCTGGCCGAGCACGCCCTGTCGCTGGACATGGCGTACCACAACGACCGGACGCCCGGCGAGATGATCGAGCGGGTGGACGGCGACCCGAACGAGCTGGGCAAGTTCTTCTCGCTGTTCATATTCGAGATGCTGGGGAGCCTGCTGCTGCTGACCGGCATCCTGGTCCTGCTGCTGCGCGAGGACTGGCGGGCGGGGCTGGCGCTGGCGGCCTTCGTGGTCGCGGGCATGGCGGTGCTGACGAGCATCCGCAACATCGCGGTGCCGTACTGGAAGGCGAACCGTGAGGCGAGCGCGGACACGTTCGGGTTCCTGGAGGAGCGGCTGGCCGGGACGGAGGACATCCGCTCGAACGACGCCAAGCCGTACGTGATGCGGCGATTCCACGAGCTCATGCGAAGCTGGTACGGCAAGGAGCTCAAGGCCGGCCTCATGAGCAGCATCATGTTCAGCACGACGATGTTCATGTTCGGTGTCGGCAGCGCCATCTCGCTGTCGCTGGGCGCGTACCTATACTTCGGCGGCGCCATCAGCCTGGGCACGGTGTACCTGATCTTCCACTACACGCAGATGCTGGTGATGCCGATCAACCGGTTCACCCAGCAACTCGACAGCTTCCAGCGGGCGAGCGCGGCCATCTCGCGCATCCTGGAGCTGGACGCCGTGCGGAAGACGGTGCTGGACCCGCCGATGGACGACAGGGTCTCGCTGGACGGGGAGGGGATGGATGGGGGACGGTTCCTGCCCGGCAGGAATCCCGGCTTTCGCCGGAATGACGGAGGGGTGCGCCGGAATGACGGGGTGGGGCCGCTGCCGGTGGAGTTCGACGGCGTGACGTTCGCGTACGGGGAGGAGCCCGTGCTGGAGGACGTGTCGCTGAGGCTGGAGCCGGGCCGGGTGCTGGGCCTCCTGGGCCGCACGGGAAGCGGCAAGACGACGATGACGCGGCTGCTGTTCAGGCTGTACGACCCGACGTCCGGGGTCGTGCGGGTGGGCGGCGAGGACATCCGCCGTATGGCGGTGACGGAGCTGCGGCAGCACATCTCGATGGTGACCCAGGACGTGCGGCTGTTCCACGGGACGGTGCGGGACAACCTGACCTTCTTCGACGAGACGATACCTGACGGGCGGCTGCTGGAGGTGATCGACGAGCTGCGGATGCGGCCGTGGCTGGAGACGCTGCCCGATAGACTGGACACGCGCCTGCTGTCGGACGGGGGGCTGTCGGCGGGCGAGGCGCAGCTACTGGCGTTCGCACGGGTGTTCCTGAAGGGGTCGGGCGTGCTGATACTGGACGAGGCGTCGTCGCGCCTGGACCGGAGCACGGAGCAGATGATCGAGCGGGCAGTGGACCGGCTGGTGCGTGACCGGACGGTGATCGTCATCGCGCACCACCTGGCGACGGTGCGGCGGTGCGACGAGATCGTCATCATGGAGCACGGGCGCATAGTCGAGCACGGCGGGCGGCTGGAGCTCGCGGTCGACGAGACGACGCGGTTCGCCAGGATGCTGGAGACCGGGCTGGAGGAGGCGCTGGCGTGAGCACCTGGCAGTACCTCCTGGCCCTGGCCCGGTACCAGCCGCGCTTCTTCGTGATGCTGGCCGCGCGTATCCTCAGCATCGCGCTGATACCGCAGGGGATCGCGCTCACGACGCGGGCGATCTTCGACAACATCACGAACGAGCAGGCCGCCACGGTCGGATTCTGGAGCCTCGCGGCGATACTGGTGGCGTTCTCGGTCGGCAGGTCGCTGATCATATTCGGGAACGTGGTGCTGAGCGTGCGGGTGGAGTTCACCTTCAGGACGCTGCTTCGGAAGAACGTCTTCGACCACGTGCTGGACCAGCCCGGCAACCGGGCCCTGCCGGAGTCGACGGGCGAGGCGGTGACGCGGTTCCGGGAGGACGTGGACTACATCACCAAGTACATGCAGCGCTTCGCCTTCGCGCTGCCCCTCGTCGTGTTCGCCGTGGTGGCGCTGTACATCATGGTGCAGATCAGCCCGCTGATCACGTTCGCGGTGTTCCTGCCGTTGGCGCTGATCATGGTGACGGTGAGCGCGGCGACGCGGTGGCTGCGGCGCTTCCGCATCGACAACAGGGAGTCGACGGGCCACGTGACGAGCCTGCTGGGGGAGATGTTCGGCTCGGTGGAGGCGATCAAGGTCGCGAACGCCGAGAGCCGGATGCTGGGCGAGCTGAAACGGCTCAACAGCCGGCGCAAGACGTACACGATCCGCGACACGCTGCTTACCCAGGCGCTCAACTCGGTCTTCCAGAACACGGTGACGCTGGGCACGGGTCTGATACTGCTGATCGCTGCGTCGGCGATGCGCAGCGGCTCGTTCACCATCGGCGACTTCGCCCTGTTCGTGAGCTACCTGTACACCGTGGGGTGGCTGAATACGGAGGTGGGCAACGTGCTGGCCGAGTACCGGCAGACGGGCGTGTCCTTCGACCGGCTGCGGGGGCTGATGGAGAGCGCCGCGCCCGAGCGCCTCGTTCGCCACCAGGAGGCGTACCTTTCGGGCGCGCTGCCGGAGGTGCCATACGCGGCGAGGACGGAGGCGCACCGGCTCGACCTGGTGGAGGTCGAGGGGCTGACCTACCGCTACGGGGGCGACGGCCGGGGGATCGAGGACATAGGGCTGCGAGTGCCGCGGGGATCGTTCACGGTGGTGACGGGCAGGGTGGGCTCGGGGAAGACGACGCTGCTCCGCGTGCTGCTGGGCCTGCTTCCCAGGGACGCGGGCGAGGTCCGGTGGAACGGGGAGCCGGTCGAGGACCTGGCGGCGTTCTTCGTGCCGCCGCGCTCCGCGTACACGTCGCAGGTGCCGCGCCTGTTCAGCGAGCCGCTGCGGGACAACATCCTGATGGGGATGCCGGAGGGCAGGACCGACCTGGACGGCGCGGTCCGCGCGGCGGTGATGGAGGGGGACGTCCAGGAGCTGGAGGAGGGCCTGGACACGGTGGTGGGCGCGCGCGGCGTGAAGCTGTCGGGCGGCCAGCTTCGGCGCTCGGCGGCGGCCCGCATGTTCGTGCGGGAGCCTGAGCTGCTGGTGTTCGACGACCTGTCGTCCGGGCTGGACGTGGACACGGAGCGGGAGCTGTGGGGACGCCTGTTCGCGCGGCATGGCACGACCGCGCTGGTGGTGTCGCACCGGCGGGCGGCGCTGCGCCGGGCCGACCATATCGTGGTGCTGAAGGACGGGCGCGTCGAGGCCGAGGGCGCCCTGGACGACCTGCTGGCCAGGTCCGAGGAGATGCGCCGGCTGTGGGCCGGGGATTTCGCCACAGAGGACACGGAGAGCACAGAGGGAAGAGTTGTGGAGTAGGCGGAGAGTGTCTGAATCAGGATTCTCAGTATTGGGGAAATTAGCGGGATGGGGAGTCCTGGTGGGCCTTTGTGCATGATACACTTGCGCGGTTGCGTGCGTATCTGGGACAGGTACGGACAGAGGGTGAGATGAGCGCTGCCGGATCGGACGACACGAAGCGAGACGAGAGGGCCAAACGCAGGGCCATTCATGGCTGGTGCATGTACGACTGGGCGAACTCCGGGTACGCCACCAGCGTCGGAACGGCCATCCTGCCCGTCTACTTCGTGGTGCTGTTCAAGGAGGCCTTCGGGCAGGAGACGACGTTCCTGGGATTCACCCTCACCGGCAGCTCCATGTGGAGCCTGGCAGTGGCCGTGTCGACGGCCTTCGTGGCCCTGAGCAGCCCGGTCCTGGGCGTGATCGCCGACAGGACGCAGATCAAGACGACCATGCTCCAGATATACACCATCGGGGGCGCGATCTTCACGGCGCTGGGCTTCTTCAGCGCGTATACGTGGGAGCCGTGGGCGTGGATCATGATCTGCTACGGCATCGCCAACGTGGGGTTCGCCGGGGGGATAGTCTTCTACAACTCGCTCCTGCCCTACTTGGGGGAGCCCCATGAGCTCGACAGGATCAGCAGCCGCGGGTACGCGTACGGGTACATCGGGGGCGGGCTGCTGCTGGCGATACACCTCGCGGCCATACTGGCGTTCATGGACACGGACCACGCCGACCTGATCACGAGGCTGGCGATCGCGTCGGTGGGCCTGTGGTGGCTCGGCTGGGCCCAGTGGACCTTCAGGGCCGTGCCGGAGCCGAAGGTGGCCCACCTGGTCGCCCGGCTCGATCCCATGAGGGCGGCGTCCGTGGCCTTCTCGCAGATACGCCAGACCCTCAGGGAGCTGGCGCGGTTCAGGATGCTCGGCCTGTACCTGGTCGCGTACCTGCTGTTCAACGACGGCGTCCAGACCGTGCTGGCGATAGCCGGGGCCTATGGGCCGGACACCCTCGGCATATCGCTGGTGTCGAACATGGGGACGGTGCTGATCGTGCAGTTCGTCGCGGCCGGGGGCGCGGTGCTGTTCGGCAGGGCGGCGGAGGCGCTCGGAACAAGGGAGGCGCTGACGATATCCCTGGCGGGGTGGTGCTTCGTGATCGTGGTCGCGGTGGGGTTCGCTCCGCTGGCGCCGGAGGCCCACGGGGACTTCGACTACCGGCTGGAGCACACGGGCGCCGGAGAGTATGCGATGGCCGCCACTCCGGACCTGTCGGACGATGGGGACGACAGCGCGTGGGGAAACGTCTACGACCACCTGCTGGCCGAGGAGTCGCTGTCACGCTCACAGGCGCTGAGGCTGGTAGAGGCGGTGCGGACGTCCGACCTGTCGCGGTTCGGCATCTCGGTGAAGGGCGGGGAGCTGGACGGGATGACGGGGATCGGCCCCCAGCATCCGTCGGCGCTGGTCGACGAGAGCCCGCTGGGCTTCTGGCCGCGCACGCTGCGGGACCTCCTGTGGAAGCCGCTCGGCATAGCCGTGGACTTCCAGTGGCTGATGTCGGGCCTGCTGGTGGGCCTGGTGCTGGGCGGGAGCCAGGCGCTGGCCAGGAGCCTGTTCGCCTACATGACGCCCGAGAGCCGGAGCGCCGAGTTCTTCGGCTTCTTCGGGTTCGTGGGGCGCGCGTCGGCCGTGTTCGGCCCGATGCTCTACCTGCTGGTGACGGGGCTCGTCGACACCCGGGCGGCGATACTGTCACTGCTCGTCATCATCGTAGTCGGGGCCGTGTTGCTGCAACGGGTGGACGCCGAGGAGGGCAGGGCAGTAGCCGTGGAGGAGGACCGGCTGGCGTTCGAGGGCTAGGCGGAGACTAAGGACTGAACGAGGGACTGAAGGTGTTGTAATTGGTTCATGAGGCTGATACTATGATACAAAATGAGTTCTGTCCCGCTGGTAGGCTTCGAGACTCCCGTCCAAGGAAAAGATTGAGAGACTGTGATACATGAGCAGATTAGCTCGTTCGGAATTCGACAGCGCTCGGATTCTGCAAACCACTCAAAATGACGCTCGACGTATTTTTCAGAGAGTACTTGCGGCGCAACAGAACCCGGCTCGTTCTGGCATTAGATGGCCATTTGAGCTAATTCAAAACGCCCACGATGCCGGGCCGCGTGAAGGCGACGACCGGGTAGAAATAACCTTCATCCTATGCGATGGGCGATTGACTGTGTCCCATACGGGGAAACCGTTCGTCGCCCAGGAACTGGCCGCCTTGCTGTCTGGAGGTTCCAGCAAGGAATTCGACAGCAAGGAGACGACCGGGCGATTTGGCACCGGATTTCTAGTGACGCACGCAGTGTCGACTGAAGTAGATATAGATGGAGTCTTGACTACGCAGGAGGGTCCCGAAGTCTTTCATATACAACTAGCCCGCGATGGGGATGAGGACTCTATCGTAGCAAACATAGAACAAGCCAATGAGTCGCTGGAAAAAGCCAAACCAGCTACAGATGCTTGGATAGCCGACAATCCAACTGCATCATTCACCTACCACAACCCCGAGGTCGACGTTGTGCTGCGGGGATTGGATCGCCTGGAAGAAACTCTGCCTTATCTATATGCGACATGCAGCAAACTTGGACGTGTTCAGATTGAGCGGTTCGGAGAGGCAAAGTCCTATCAGCCTGAGAGTTCTGTCACATCTGATGAAGGCGATTTCTTGATCGGCAAGACCGATATCAGTATTCGTACAACTAATGACTCAAGCTGTGTCACTGCAGTGCGCATTGGAGAGAGAGATGGTCAATCGGCTCTAATTGCAGTACTGGAACATTGTGGGACTGATGAGCTCCAAGTCTTAATACCCGGTGAAGGTTTTGCCAGGGTGTTTGTGAGATTTCCAATAGCTGGAACTGACTTCTTGCCTTTCAATGTGGTGCTTGATGGAGATTTCGCCATTCTCCAAGAACGGGACGGTATTGCCATGAACGATACCGACAAGGCATCCATCGGTGCGGCCCTGTCGGCTTTCCCCGCCCTTGTCCAACACGCTGTCGAATCAGAGTGGCGCGATGCCCACAAGCTGGCTAGTATCTCCGCACCGAGTAGGGCCCTGAGCGGCGAAGCCGATAGTGGTGAGTTGCAATGGTGGCAAAGCGCCGTTAGGCAGGCGGCAACGCGGACCGCCTCCAAACCGCTCGTACAGACGGGAATTGGGTTGCTCCCGGCTCTTGCCGACGATGAAGAGCGATTTGTAACATTTCCAGTGCCGGCAATTGGTTCGGACGCAGACAGGAGTATTGACTACGACACCTTCCATGAGGTAGCTGGTTACGTAACTGAGCTTAACCTGCCCAGCAAAGAAGTTGCGGAGACCTGGGGAGAAGTAGCTCGACAATGGCAACAGGTTGGCGTGGCGGTTGATCGGTTAGGCCTCAACGAATTGACCGACCGGCTCAAGGCAATGGGCGATTCAGTTAGTGACCTCTCTATTGAAGGGGACCCCTATTCATGGCTGGCAAACTTGTTCCTGTTAGCGGCTGATATGGGAGACCAGAACGTTAGAGACATGGTCAACGGACTGTTGCCCAATCAGCATGGAGCACTTAGAGATACGAAAGTGGCTTCCCTTTTTGGTGACGATGGAATATCACCGGAAGTTAAGGATGTAGCATCTCTATTGGGAAAGGACCTTCGTTCCGAGCTCTTGCATGGTTCATTTGCGCAAGCCTTGGAGGCCCCGGGCTACGAAATGGCAAATCAATTAGCTCGTGACCTGCTTGACGAAATCGATGGGGGAAACTATACCGAATCCAAAGCCATCGATTTGATCCTAGATCAACTTGCAGAGGTGTTGCCCAACGACAGCCAGTTCAATGGGGATGCAAGCCTATCTGCTTTGGCTGCATCTGCCCGTATGATTGTTCACCTTGAGAATACTCAAGACGTGCTTAGGATGAGACGATGTCCGTTGCTAACCGGTGCTGAGCGAGTAGCACATCTCTCTGGAAGTCAACAGATCCTAGCCCCGGTATCATATTGGCCTGAAACGTCGCGGCCGTACGCCGGTCTCTACGCAGACAATCGCCTGCTGTCAGACCATTATTGCGATGCCGACGTTTTTGCTTCAGCGCGAGACGTGCTGATTGCAGTTGGCCTTGTGATTCCCGCGCCTCTGTTTGTAGGAAGACGTGCAGAACTTACTGATGTAAATCTGCTACGTGAAATGTCCCAAGGGGAACAGGAACCAGTAGGCGTCACTGTGCGGGATGCTAGGTTTGCGCAGATCGCGTTCCTGTCGACCGACTTGGTACAGCGCTGTGGAGAGAGCGGTGAGTTAGCTAAGCTCCTACTAGACTTTGTGCTCAACGTAGCTGTCTGTGAAGACCAGAGTTGGCGGCATACGGACAGTTTCTCAGGTAACCGCTCCGGCGAACGGGTATTCCTCGCTCTCAACAAAGCCATTTGGCCATTTGAATTGAAGGTTCGCTCGTGGATCCCGGTTAAGGCTCCTGACGCTGACGCCATCGCCCCAATGCCGGCAAATGAATCGAATCTCAGAGAAATCCTAGACCCGTCTTGGCTCAAGGGCAACCGCGACGCGGTGGATCTTCTGCATCACGTCTTTGGATTCAGGCAATTGACTCTCTTACTGGACAGTGTTGGTACTGAAATTGAGGGTGACTTGGTTGAATTACTCCAGTTTCCGGATTTGGTAAAGACCGCAGCAAACAATCCGGATGCCGTCAGGTTCGCTTCGCAATTGGAAGACACGGACATCACCTTGGATTCAGTGCGAGATTTCGTACAGGATGCGGTAGAAGACGACAGGCTACTTGAACTTGTGGAGAATAGGCGCGAACAGAGGCGTCAAGTCCATGAGAACCAAAACCTTGGAGCTACCGTTGAAAGGTTAGTTAGTGAGAATCTGAAGAAGGCGGGATTCCATGTCTGCCGCACGGGAGTTGGCTCTGACTTTAGGATTGCATTGGAGATAGGACACCTGGCCAACCTGCGCGTCTCTCGCGAGAGTAGGAGTTGGCTGGTAGAAGTAAAGGCTACTCGAGACCAGAGGGTTCGCATGACCGATACCCAAGCCAGGACGGCTGTGAAGGAAGGCAAACGGTTCCTACTCTGTGTTGTTCCAGTAGACTCGGATAACATTAGCAAGATTTCGGCCGACATCTGGTCCAACATGCGGTTTGTCGCTGGCATTGGCGATCGCATCGCTGATCTTTGCAATGACCTAGGGGACTTTGAAGACATCCGAGCCGACATCACGGCTGATACAGCAACCGGCGTTCAGTTGGAAATCTCGCCAGGCCCAGCCCGAATTCGGGTTGCCAGCTCTGTGTGGGAGGACGACGGCTTCCCCTTGAACGAATTAGCCACACGATTGTTGTCCTAGAGCTAGGCTCGGGCATGAATTCAGGCTCCGGCCTGTTGACACGCTCCGACACTCATAACGACAAAGCGTAGGTTCACGTCGACGCCCTCCCGCGCCGCAGGGCGCGACCGGGCAGCGCCCCCGTATTCTCCCCCCGCTCGATCACGACCCGCCCGTTGACTATGACGTACTCGATGCCGACCGGGTACTGCTTCGGGTCCTCGCGGGTCGCGGTGGTCTTCACCGCTGCCGGGTCGAACAGCACTATGTCCGCCTTGAAGCCGTCGCGCAGGAGGCCGCGGTCGGGGATGCCGAGCCGCTGGGCGGGGAAGGACGTCATCTTGCGGATCGCCTCCGGCAGGCGCAGGTGCCTCTCGGCGCGGACGAACTCGGCCAGCACGAGGGGGAAGCAGCCGTAGGTGCGCGGGTTGGGGTACTCGCCAAAGACTATGGCGTCGCTGGCGATCATCCCGTAGGGGTGGGAGACGAAGGCGGCGAGGGTGTGCTGGTTCGTGCCCAGGCCGACCGACGAGACCCCCAGGTTCTCCTCTATCAGCAGGTCGAACATCGTGTCCCAGGGGTCCGTGCCCCGGATGCCGGCGACGTCGGTCAGCAGGCGGCCCTCGTATGCCCTGTTCTCGGGCCGGGTGAAGGCGGTGAGCCAGCTATTCTCGAGCGCGTCTCTCGGAATCTCCCGCTTCAGCCTGGCGCGGTCGCCGGTGTCCCTGAGCGCGGCCATGAGCCGCTCGGGCCCGCCGTCCTTGCTCCACTTCGGGAAGCTTATCACGAGGTGGGTGCCCGAGTAGGGGTAGCTGTAGCAGTCGAAGGTCACGTCCATGCCCTCGTCGCGGGCGTCCTCCACCAAGCCGATGTAGTCCAGGTGGCTGCCCGCGCCCTGCGCGCTCTGGCGGTAGTGGGTGAGGTGGACCGGGCATCCGCTCCGGCGCCCGATCTCCACGGCCTCCTCGAAGGGCGCCAGCAGGCTCACCTCCCGCAGGTCCGACCGGGTGTGGGTGTGGTAGAAGCCGCCCATGCGCGCCGTCGTCTCGCTCAGGGCCACGAGCTCGTCGGTGTCGGCGTATGCGCCGGGCTCGTAGTCCAGGCCCGTGGACAGGCCCCACGCGCCCTCCTCCATCGACTCCCGCACGATTGACTGCATCTCGGCGATCTGCGCCGGGGTGGCCGGCACGTCGTTCCAGCCCACGCTCCATATGCGCACGGGGTTGTTGCCCAAGATGTAGGCGATGTTGATGGCGACGCTGTTGTCGTACTTGCCCAGGTACTCGGCGACGGTGAGCCAGTCGGCGGGCATGGGCGGGTAGCCGTTGAGCCCGGAGTCGAGCCAGATGTAGCGGTGCAACTCGTCCTGGGTCTTGAACGGGGCGTGGGATATGCCGTCGATGCCGACCAACTCGGTCGTCACGCCCTGCCTGACCTTGGGGTCGTGGTGTGGCGCGCCGAGTATGGTCAGCCCGGCGTGGGAGTGGAGGTCGATGAAGCCTGGGCACACGACGAGTCCGGTCGCGTCGATGGTGCGCGCGGCGTCGATCTCGGGCAGCTCGCCGCGCCGGATGGCGACGCGCTCGTCGTCTACGATGACCGAGGCGTGGAAGCCGGGGCTCCCGCTCCCGTCGATCACCAGGCCGTTCTGGATCAGCAGGTCTGCCATGTTACGCCTGCTGCGGCAGTCTCTGCCTGGCTAGCTTCATCGCGGCTATCAACGTCCCGGCGTTCTCGACGTTGATTCGCACGTCGTCCTCATCGAGGTCGTCTTCGTAGAAGTTGACGTGAAGAGCGTTCATAGCCTGGAAAATCACCCTGTTCGTGTTGGGATCGTCCGTCAAGACGATCAACTTCCTGGCGTTCTTGGCTATGTTGCCGTGAGTCCCATCAGGCCAACCCTCTTCGTGAGCGACCGACTTCACGTAGTGGGCCACCGCTCCCCATGCCTTCTCGGAAGCCTGGAGCAGGTCGCCCTGCTCGAACTCGCGCCTGGCATGTTTGAGAAACCTCTTGCTGATGTCCTGATGCCGTGCTGTTGTCGCCATGTCAATCTCCATGGGCGCCGCAGTCGGCCTGCGGCCCTTTGCTATCGTAGCATACCTTGCCGTCCGCGCCGGGCTTTTCGCCCGAATGACGGGTGTAATACCTATTGACTACGTACATCAGTTCCGCTATTCTGTTCTCAGACTCGCCCCGGGTCGAGGACGCTCCGGCCGCCAAGCCTCCAAAGCACTACAGTGGCAGCTGCACCCCCATGCAAGCGGCGGTCGGAGCATCCTACCCGATCAGTGGGCGAGCCTTTCGTTCAAAGCGCCTACACCGTCCTGCCGAACTCGCGCTCCAGCCTGGCCGACGTGAGGTGGATCATGGTCGGCCTGCCGTGGGGGCAGGTATGGGGCTGGCGGCATCCCTCGAGCTGGCGCAGCAGCTCGGACATCTCGTGCAGCGTCAGGGTCTCGCTGGCCCGGACCGCGCCGTGGCAGGAGATTGAGTAGGCGGCCCGCTCCTCCCAGCTCTCGAACCCGCCGCCCTCGGCCATGGTGTCGAGCACGTCCGTCAGCGCCTGGGCCGGCTCAGCGCCCGACAGTAGCGACGAGACGGCCCGTATCATGTACGTGCGGTCGCCGAAGTGCTCGACGACGAAGCCGAGCCCGGCCAGGACCTCCTGCTGCGCCTGAATGATCTCCTGCTGGCGAGGGTCGAGCTCGACCGTCTGCGGCTCCATCAGGCTCTGGGAGTCCGCGCCCCTGGTCTGGAACTCGCCCGTGACCCTCTCGAACAGGACGCGCTCGTGGGCCGCGTGCTGGTCGACCAGGTACATGCCATCGGGGCCCTCGGCGGCGATGTACGTGCTCTGCACCTGTCCCAGGACCCGCAGCGCCGGTAGAGCCGCGTGGGGCAGCGTGGGCGACGGGCCGGGTGCGGGCTGCGGTGGGGTAGGGTCGCCGTCCGGCGCGTCCGCGCCCAGGAGCAGGGGAGGCCGTTCGCCCGGGTCGTCCCCGGTCGGCTCCTGGCGTACCTCCGTCATGGCGGGCAGGGGGATCTGCGGCGCGACCGGCGTGTCCCTGACCTCTGGCACGGGGGAACCGGCGGCGAGGGTGGCCCGGACCGCCTGCTGTACCACCGAGAAGACTGGGCCCTCGCGGCGGAACCGCACCTCCACCTTGGAGGGGTGGACGTTGACGTCGATCTCCGCGGGCGAGGCCCTGACGTCGACCACGGCGATGGGGAAGCGGCGCTCCATCAGGAAGCCCCGGTAGGCGTTCAGTATCGAGTAGGTGAGCGTCCGGTCCTGCACCCAGCGGCCGTTCACGAATGTGGTGACATGGCTCCTGTTCGAGCGCGAGATCGAGGCCGGGCTGACCATCCCGTACAGCCCCGGCCTGTCCGCGCCGCGCTCCACGTCCACCTCCAGCATGGCGTGGGCGACGTTCGCGCCGTACACGTCCGCGAGCACCTCCTTCAGGTCGCCCGACCCGGTGGTGCCCACGGCGACCCTGCCGTCCAGGGCCAGCTCGAACCTGACGGCGGGGTAGGCCAGGGCGTAGCGCGACACGACCGCCTGGATCCTGGAGGACTCGGCGGCGGTCGAGCGCATGAACTTGCGGCGGGCAGGGAAGTTGGCGAACAGCCGCCGCACGGTCATGGTCGTCCCGTGGCCCGCGCCCGCCGGGCCGGCTGACACGGTCTCGCCCTCGTTCACTTCGACGCGCGTGCCCTGGGGGCTGTCCGGCGTCCGGGACACGAGGGTCACGTGGGATACCGCCGCGATGCTCGGCAGCGCCTCGCCGCGGAACCCCAAGGTCGATATAGCCTCCAGGTCGGGCACGTCCGTGAGCTTGCTGGTCGCGAATCGCTCGAAGGCCAGCACCGCTTCGTCGGAGGCGATCCCCGACCCGTTGTCGGCGACCCTGATCTCGTCGAGGCCCCCGGCCACGATGCCGATCCTGATCTCGGTGCTGCCCGCGTCCAGGGAGTTCTCGACAAGCTCCTTGACCACCGATGCCGGACGCTCGATGACCTCGCCGGCCGCGATCTTGGACGATACGTCCTGGGGCAGCAGTCGTATGGGCACGGCTTACATTGGCTGAGAACTGCCCTTCGACAGGCTCAGGGCGAACGAGTCTACATAGCCCCGTTCGTGCTGAGCTTGTCGAAGCACCGTCTCAGCCCACGCCTCCTCCGTCCATTACCAGCGGCGTGCCCGTCACGAACGAGGCCTCGTCGGACGCCAGGAAGACGACGCCCGCGGCTATCTCGTCGGGCCGGCCGACCCGCTTCATGTAGCTGGCGGCGGCGGCCTCGGTGTAGAAATCCTCCTCCGATGCGCCGACGAAGGCGCGGTGTCTTTCGGACGCCGGCGTGCGGACCGAGCCGGGGCATACGCAGTTGACGCGGATATTGTCCGGCGCAAGGTCCATCGCCAGGCACCGGGTGAGCTGGAGCAGCGCGCCCTTCGACGAGTTGTACGGCACGAACCCCGGCTGGGCGATGAAGCTGCTCACGGACGCGATATTCACTATCGAGCCGCCCCCGGCCTCCTTCATGTGCGGGATGACGTGCTTCACGGCGTTCGCGGGCCCCAGCAGGTTGACGCCCAGGACCCGGTGCCAGTCGTCCTGCGTCACGTCCTCGATCTTGCCGAAGACGAAGGCCGCCGCGTCGTTGACCAGTATGTCTATCCTGCCGAAGGCCCTGATCGTCGCGTCGACCATCGTCTCGATGTCCGACTCGACCGAGACGTCGGCCCTGACGTACGTGGCTATGCCGCGGGCCTCCTGGATGAGCCCCAGGGTCTCCTGGCCGCCCTCGATGTCGATGTCGCCGATGGCCACCAGCGCGCCCTCGTCGGCGAAGCGCTGGCATATGGCGCGGCCGATCCCCGACGAGCCCCCCGTCACGATCGCCACCTTGTCCTTCAGTCTCATGTCCGGCCTCCGGGCTGCGTTCTCTGTGCGTCTCCAAGATTATCGCATCAGGCGCCGCCATTGTCCCATCCAATAGCACCCGCTGACCGTCATTCCGGCGAAAGCCGGAATCCAGGGAGGGGGTGGGGGTTCACTCCTGCTGTCGGCCTCAGTCCAGGTGGAAGACCTCTTCGAGCTCGACCAGCATCTGGTCGGGCCGCGCGCCGGGCGGGATCTCGAAGAATGGCGCCATCATCTCCTGCCAGCGGCGGTTCGCGTCCTCCGTCTCCATCCCCGCCAGGGACGCCGCGAGGCTCTCCTCGGCCTCGAAGTAGCCGAACAGCAGCCCGTCGTCCCGCATGAACAGCGAATAGTTGCGCCATCCGTTGCGCGACAGCGCCTCGAGCATGTCCGGCCAGACGGCCCGGTGGTGCTCCTTGTACTCCTCCAGCATCCCTTCCTTGACCTTCAACAGGAACCCCACTCGCTTCATTGTCACCCTCCTCTCGGCTTGTGTGCGACCGCCTTGTAGTGCTCGTCGGAGACCTCGTATGGCCCGTCGGCCTTGAGCCCGGCCGACCCCACTATGCTCGCCAGTGTCTCGTAGGTGATCCCCGACGTCCGCCGTTGCTCCGCCTTCCACTGGATGATGACTGCCTGGCCGCCCGGCTTCAGCAGCCGGGCTATGTCCCGCGCGATGGCCGCGCGGCCGTCCTCCGTCTCAGGGTAGTGCAGTACCAGGAAGCAGAGCACGAAGTCGGCGGCTGAGTCGGGCAGGGGAGCGTCCGAGCCGCCGTTCCAGACCGCCCCCACGTTCGAGAGCCCGGCGTCGGCGCACCGCGCCGTCACGAGCTCGATCATGCTCAGCTCCTTGTCCACGGCGTACACCCTCCCGGACGGTCCCACCAGCTCAGCCGCTGCCAGCGTCAGGTACCCGGGGCCGCAGCCGTAGTCGACGATGGTCTGGCCTTCGCCGATGCTGTGGGCCGCCAGCACGTCGCGCGGGTCCACTCCCGAAAACCTGGACCCGTCCAGCAGTCGCTCGATCCACTCCTTGCTGTAACGCTCGCTCATCCTGCCTCCAGCCTCACGGCCTTGATCTTGTTGTTGAACCTGTCCGAGACCAGCAGCACGTCGCTCCCGTACAGGCGCAGGCCGTTGGGCGCGTTCAGCCCCGCCCGTACGGCCGGCCCGCCGTCGCCGAAGTCTCCCGTCTCCGGCCCTCCGGCGACCGTCTCCAGCCTGCCGCCAGGACCGATGCGGCGCACCCTGTTGTTGCCCGTGTCGGACACGTAGACGACGCCGTCGGGCGAGACCTCCATGCCCCAGGGCTCGTCCAGCATCGCCCGGTCCGCGGGAGTCCCATCCTCCGAGAATCCCCTGGCGCCCGTGCCCGCAATTGTACTTATTATGCCCTCTCCGTCGATCCTGCGCACCACGTTGTGGTCCCGGTCGCTGAAGTACAGGTTGCCCGCGCCGTCGAACCTGATCGCCGTGGGCGCGCCCACCCGCGCCTCGACGGCCGGCCCGCCGTCGCCCGAATAGCCCGGCGTGCCGGTGCCCGCGACCGTCTCGATGATCCCCGTCGATGCGTCGATCCGCCTGATCCGGCCCGCCTCGCCGTCGCCCACGTAGATGTCGCCGCCCGGCCCATGCTCCACCGACAGCACGTGCACCAGGTTGGCGGCGATGGCGGGCCCTCCGTCGCCCCGGTCCCACTTCTCGCCCGCGCCCGCCACGACCCGAATCACGCCGTCCTCGTCCACACGCCGCACGTGGCCGTGCCTGGTGTCCGCTATGACGACCCGCCCGCGCGAGTCCACCGACATGTCGTGGGGATTGCCCAGGTACGCATCCGTCGCCGGGCCGTTGTCGCCTCCGTGCGCCCGCGCGCCGTTCCCGGCGACCGTGCGTATCACGCCCGTCTCGGGGTCGATTGCCCGTATGCGCTGGTTCCACACGTCCGCGAAGTATACGTGGCCGTCCGGCCCGACGGATATGCCGCCCGGCCCGCGCAGAAAGGCTGACGTGGCCTCCTCGCCGTCGTGTACGCTCGTGCCCCCAAGCACGGTCGTGACGATGCCGGTCGCCGCGTCGTACCGCCTCACCCTGCCCGAGCAGTCCGACCACAGCACGGTGCCGTCCGGGTCCGCCCACAGCCCGACCTCGCATGAGTTGCAGCGGGTCTCCGGGCCGGGCAGCCCCTCCTCGCCGAAGCCGGGCGAGCCGGTGCCTACCAACGTCTCCACCACCCCCGTCCTGCCGTCCACGCGGCGAATCCTGAAGCCGTACTTCTCGCCCACGTACAGGTTGTCGTCGCCGTCCACGTAGATGGCGTCGGGCATGAATACGCTCGCCTCGACCGCTGGCCCCCCGTCGCCGTTTGACGCTGCCTGCCCGTTGCCGAACACCGTCGTGACTGTGCCCAACTCCACGTCGATCTTGCGAATCCGGTGGTTCGAGTTGTCGCACACGTACAGGTCGCCCCGCGAGTCGAAGTCCAGGTGCTCGGGGTGATGGAACCCCGCCGAGTCGGCCGGCCCCCCGTCGCCGTGGTAGCCGCCCATGCTCAGGCCCGGCCCCGACGCCGGGCGGCTCTCCCCCTCCTCGGACGGGTGGTGGCGCGCGTCCCACCCCGCGAACCTGTCGATGACCCCCGTCCGCGCGTCGATGCGGCGTATGTTGTTCGCCCACTCGCTCGATATGTAGACGTTGCCGTCGCGGTCGATGGCGATGCCGCAGTGGGTGTCCAGCTCCGCCTCGACCGTGGGGCCGCCGTCGCCGCCGCGCCCCTTCCTGCCGCTGCCCGCTATGGTCGTGACGATCCCCGTCACGGCGTCGATTCGCCTGATGGTGGAATTGCCCAGGTCCGAGAGGTACAGGTTGCCGTCGTCGTCGATGCGCAGGTCGTGGGGCTGGTCGAACAGGGCCTCTGCAGCGGGGCCGCCGTCACCCGAATTGCCGGGCACACCCTGCCCGGCGTACTGGTGCAGCACCCCGTTCACGTCGATGCGCCAGATACGGTGTCCCCAGTAGTCGACGACGAACAGGTCTCCGGCGGCGTTACGCGCGATGCCCATCGGCCAGCCCGCGGGCGCGTCCCGGGCCGGGACACCCTCGACGTACCCAACCCCGGAAATCGTCTCGATCGTGCCGGGCTCCATCCGCTCGAACACCCCGTCCAAGCCCAATTCACTATTCACAATCTAATCCTCAACTTTCTCAATCCACTATCCCCCCTTGCGGAACAGCACCACGTTCTCCCTTGGGAACAGGACCCGCCACCCATGCGCGTCGGCGATCCACTGCATGGTCCGCCTGCTGTAGAACGCTATATGGGTGGGATCCCTGTGATAGTACCACTCAGGGAAGGCCGCCCAGTCGTCCGGCATCGCCGTCATCACTCCCAGCCATCCCCCTGGCCTCAGTAGTCCGTCGAGCGCGCGGAAGTCCATGGCCGGGTCGTCGAAGTGCTCAGCCGTCTCGGTGCACACGATGAAGTCGTACGCGTGCTCCAGCACCGCCCGGTCGGGGTGGAAGTGCTTGTCGTACACCGAGACGTCGAACCCGTCTTCGGCCATCATCGCGGCGAGGGCGGGCCCGGGGCCCGCGCCGTAGTCCAGCCCCTTCGAGCCGGGTTCGAGGCGCGGCTTCATCCGGCTCCACAGCCGGTCCAGGAAGGCGCGGTAGTCGGCGTCGTCCGGGTCGTTGTCGTGCTCCAGGTAGCGGCGCCGCTCGGCCTCCGCGCCTACGTGGAATCGGGCGGGCACGGATACCAGGTCGCACACGGCGCAGTGTACGAAGTCGCGGCTCATGGCGCGGTTCCGCACCCTGTGGAACGGCAACGCTGGGGCGCCGCACAGCGGACACGTGTCCGCTGCGGGCTTCAGGAGGTTCGCCAGAGCCTGAGTCCGCCGATGCCCACTATCGGCGGCAGGATGGCGTCGATGATCGCCCAGATCGTGAAGTCCTCCAGGCTTTCGTGGCTCACCAGGTGCGCCGCCCAGTTCGAGAAGAACAGGAGCAGCAACACGCCGGCGGCGAAGAAGGCGACGTTCACGCCCACGTAGCGCTTCAGGTCGGCGTCGTCCCCTTCCTGGCATAGCTGCCACTTGTCCTGGCAGCTCGCGACGAACACGATCAGTACCGCAACCGCCATGAAGTAGTCCAGGACGTCCCAGATCGGGTACCCGCTCTTGCCGTCGAAGAAGAACGGCGTGAGGATGAAGTTCACGGCCACTGCCAAGGCTATCACTATGGCATAGCCCCCAAGGATCCGCTGAAGGATGTTCATTTCGACCTCCTCGGACAGTCTGCCCGCAGGGCCTGCCAGCCGGGCGGGCGTTCGGCGGCATTATACACAGGCCGGCGCGGTCACCGTTCGAGATTCAGCCACGCGGCCTCTTCGGGAGTGATCTGCACTGTGAGCGCCTCCAGCGAAGACGCGGTCTCGCGCATCGTGGCGGGGCCTATGACCGGGAAGACGGGGAATGGCTGGGCGAGCACGTACGCGAGGGCGATGGTCGTCGGTTCCACGCCCTTCTCCTTCGCGAGGATGCAGGACCGCTCCCGGCGCTCCTGGTTGTCGTCGCTATGCCATGAGGCCGGGAGCTGCCCCGGTCCGTCGCCCGCGAAAAAGCCCTGGGCCTGGCTCGACCAGGAGAGCAGGGGGACCTGCCGGGCCTCCAGCCAGCGCCGCGACTCCGGATCCGAGGCCGAGACGCAGCCCTCCCACGGCGGCTCCAGCATCCGCGCCAGGCTGAAGTTGTTGCTCAGCACGGCGAACCCCGTGCGCCCCCGCTTCGCCGCGTACGCGTTCGCCTCCTCGAAGCGGGCGATGGACCAGTTCGAGCCGCCGACGGCCCGGATACGGCCCGCGGCCGCGTGCTCGTCGAGCACGTCCACGAACTCGCCGACCGGCACCTCCGGGTTGTCGCGGTGGAGCAGGTAGACGTCCACGTAGTCGGTGCCAAGCGCGTCCAGGCTCTGGGCAAGCTGGGTCGTGACCACCTCCGGGTAGCAGTAAGGCGTGTGTGCGCCCTTGGTTACGACGACCGCCTGCTCCCGCACACCCCTGTTCCGCAGCCACAGCCCCAGGGTTGACTCCGATCCGCGGTACGTCCTGGCCGTGTCGAAGCACGTCCCGCCCATCTCGAAGAAGTCGTCGTACATCACCGACGCGTGCCGCAGGTCGTGCCGGTTGAGTGTGCCCATCACGACCCTCGACACGGGCTTGTCGACGCCGTCCACGCTGCCGTACGTCATGGCCGCGCCGCTCCGGCACGACAGGGGCCGCCCGTGGACTGGCACCGTCAGCGCCTCGGGCCGCTCAGCGTCGTACTCCACGCCGATGGCCTCGCGCCACCGGTCCAGCGTCCGCATGTTGGCCAGCGAGTCCTCCCACGTCATGCCCGGGAAGCTGGCCTGGCGGCGGTCGACGTTCTCGGCAACGTGGTCGGCCTCAATGGCGTAGAGCCACCTGTCGGTCGTCACGGCCACGCGCTCAGGCTCCGAGTCCGTGCGGTGGACCTCGATATGGCTGGTGCCGCCCTCGCGCCCGCTGCAGAACCACGGCTCCGGCACGACGATATGCCCCTCCGTGCCGTAGATACGGATCTCGCTGCCCACCGCCAGCCGCACGCCGCAAGAGACCTCCGCCACGATGTCCCCGTCGAACAGCAGCGTGGCCGACGCGTACTCGTCGACGCGCGTTTCGGCCCCGACGTGCCCGACGGCGTGCAGCTCACGGGGCTCCGCCACCTCCACGCCGAGGGCCACTGCGGCCACGAGGCGGCTCATGGACACCGTGTAGCAGCCCACGTCCAGGATGCCGCCGCCGCCAAGCACGTTGGCAAGGTGCCGCTCCTCCGGGTCGTGGGGGAGCCGGAAACCGAACGTCGCCCGCACCAGCTTCACGTCGCCGATGACGCCGCTCCTGAGCAGCCCGGCGAGCCTCTCGGTCTGCGGGTGGCACCGGTACATGAACGCCTCCATCAGGAAGACGTCGCTGCGCCGCGCCGCCTCCACGACCGCCATGGTGTCCGCCTCGTTCAGGGTCATCGGCTTCTCGCACAGGACGTGCTTGCCGGCCTCGGCGCACCTGATCGCCCACTCGGCGTGCATGGGGTGGGGCGTCGAGACGTACACGGCGTCCACGCCGGGGTCTTCCACCAGCGCGTCGTAGGAGCCATGCCTGCGCCCGACGCCGTGGGTCTCGCCGAATCGCTCGGCGTTCGCCTGCGTCCTGCTGGCGACGGCGACCAGGTCGCCCGTGTCCGTGTGGTCGAGGGCACGGGCGAACGCGGCGGCGATCTTGCCCGTGCCTATGATCCCCCATCTCAGCGGCCCGTTCATGTGGTCCCTCCAGGCGACGTGTAGGGGCGGTTCGCGAACCGCCCCTACGGCCCGTTAGATGATACACTGCATAGCCGCTGGTAGGGGCGCCCCTTGTGGTCGCCCACGATGGCAGGGATCGGGCAACCACGAGGGTTGCCCCTACGGGTTGGATGGAGGCGAATCTTGAAGTCGGCCCTGCTCGTGTGGGGAGGATGGCCGGGGCACTCGCCGAAGGAGTGCGCCGACATGTTCGCGCCGTGGCTCGAAGGCCAGGGCTTCGACGTCCAGGTGTCCGACACCCTGGACGCCTACCTGGATGCCGGCAGGCTGAAGGAGCTCAGCCTCATCGTCCCCATCTGGACCCAGGGCGTGATCACCAAGGAGCAGGAGACGAACCTGCTGGCCGCCGTGCACAGCGGCGTCGGCATCTCGGGCTGGCACGGCTGCATGGGCGACTCCTTCCGCATGAGCACGGACTACCAGTTCATGGTCGGCGGGCAGTGGGTGTCCCATCCCGGCGGCTACGTCGACTACGAGGTCAACATCGTCGACCGCGACGACCCCGTCACCGCCGGGCTCGACGACTTCAGGATGTCGACGGAGCAGTACTACATGCACGTCGACCCCAGCAACCAGGTGCTGGCCACGACCACCTTCGCGGGCGACCAGCAGGCCAGCGGCACCGCCCCCTACGAGTGCCCCTGGATCGCCGGGTGCGTGATGCCCGTCGTCTGGAAACGCGCGTGGGGCGAGGGCCGGGTCTTCTACTCGTCCCTGGGCCACAAGCTGGACGACTTCGACGTGCCCGAGGTGATGGAGATCGCCAGGCGCGGCATGTTGTGGGCCAGCCGTGACTGACGCCGGCGCACCCCTCGGGGTCGGCGTCATAGGCTGCGGCAGCGTCAGCAACCGGTACTTCCGCCACCTGCCCGCCTACGACCACGTCCGCGTCGTAGGCTGTGCCGACGCGACCCACGAGCGCGCGGTTGCCGCCGCCGAGCGCTACGGCATCCCCAGGGCCTGCACGGTCGCCGAAATGCTCGCGGACCCGGACATCGACCTGGTGGTCAACCTGACGCCGCCCCAGGCCCACGTCGAGGTGATGCTGGCGGCCATACGGGCCGGCAAGCACGTCTACTCCGAGAAGCCCCTCGCCGTCGACAGGGCGGACGGCGCGCGGATCGTGCGAGAGGCCGCCGGGGCAGGCGTGATGGCGGGCTGCGCGCCCGACACGTTCCTGGGAGCGGGCATACAGACGAGCCGCATGGTCCTGGACGAGGGCGTGATCGGCGAGCCCATAGGCGCGTCCGCGACCTTCACGAGCCCGGGCCACGAGCACTGGCACCCAGACCCGGGCTTCTTCTACCTGCGCGGCGGCGGGCCGGTTCTCGACATGGGGCCGTACTACCTGACGGCCCTCGTAGTGCTGCTCGGTCCCATCGCCGGGGTGACCGGGCTGGCGAGGCGCACCAGCGAGGTGCGAACGAGCGACTTGCATCCGGGCGTCAAGTTCCCGGTCGAGGTGTCGACCCACGTGGCCGGCGTCCTCGACTTCGCCGCGGGCCCGCCCGCCACGGTCACCATGAGCTTCGACGTGTGGGGGACGGAAGCGCCCCGCATAGAGGTCTACGGCGCCAGCGGCACGCTCAGCGTCCCCGATCCCAACAACTTCGGCGGCCCGGTCAGGGTGAAGGTGGGCAATGGCGAGTGGGAGGAGGCGCCGCTGCGGTTCGCCGAGGGCGGCCGGGGCATCGGCGTCGCCGAGATGGCGTCGGCCATCGCCGAGGGCAGGCCCTCCCGCATCGACGCAAGCCTCGCCTACCACGTCCTCGACGCCATGCAGGCCCTCCAGGAGTCCTCCGACCAGGGCAGCCCCATCAAGCTGGCAAGCACCTGCACCAGGCCAGACGTACGCGAGACCGGCCGGATGGAAAGGCAACAGTAATGTTGACAACAACACAAGTGTTGTGTATGATATGAACGCACGAGAGCTTCAACGCTGGCTGAGAAAACAGGGCTGCACATTCCATACCCACAAGGGAGGCAGCGGACACCTCACCGTGCGGCTTGGAGACCGCGCCAGCCAGCTACCGATGCACGGAGGCGGCAAGGAGCTGGGACGGGGACTCGTGGCGAAGATCAAGAAAGACCTGGGGTTGAACTGATGTTGGCATATCCGGTAACTCTCGCAGACGACGATGGGACCCTGCTGGCGACCTCTCCCGACTTCCCGGAGCTGACCACCTTCGGGGACGACCGCGAGGAGGCCGTCGCCCGCGCCGTCCACGCGCTGGAAGAGGCGATAGCCGCCCGCATCCACGACCGCCGGGACATTCCCATGCCGTCGCGGGGCGAGACCTACGCCGCACTGCCGACGCTGACCTCGGTGAAGGTGATGCTGTACCAGGGTATGAGGGACCAGGGCGTCGGCAAGGCGGAGCTGGCCCGCCGCCTGGGGTGGCACATGCCGCAGGTGGATCGGGTGCTCGACGTCCAGCACCGGTCGCGGCTGGACCAGATGGACGCCGCCCTCGGGGCAATAGGACGGCAGATCTACGTAACCGCTACAGCCACGACAAACCCGTCGGCGGCGATCGCGGAAGAGGCCGGCAGCTACTCGAGCAGGTAGAGTTGAATGGTGAATGAAGCATGTGAGCTGCTGAACGGCGACGGCCTGAGATTGGATCAGGCTGGCGCGGCCCAGGTGGGCGGCCTGATTGCCGACACCCTGGACGGGCTGGGGTTGCCCGTGGAGGTGGTCGATACGCGTGTCGGGCCCACTGTCACGACGTATGGGCTGCGCCTGGGCGAGGTGCAGCGTGTGAAGCAAGTGCCGCGACTGGATGCCGACGGCAGGCCGATGCTGGACGGGCGCGGCAATGTTCAGACGGTCCGGGCAATCGAGACCCGCAGTGTTACGACAAACCAGATAATCTCACGCTTGAAGGATCTGCAGGTGGCCCTGGGCACCGGCAGCGTGCGCGTGGTCGTGCCCCTGGACGCCGACCTCATTGGGGTCGAGGCGCCGAGCAGCGCCAGGCCTCTTGTTCCGCTGAGGGCCGTGATCGAGAAGGCCCCAATGGATGGCTCGTTGCCCGTGGGGCTGGGCGTTGGCGACCTGGGCGCAGCCCAGTCGATCGACCTGGCCCAGATGCCTCACATGCTCGTGGCAGGCGCGACGGGCAGCGGCAAGTCCGTCTGGATCAATTCGATGCTGCTCAGCCTGCTGGTCAATAAGTCGCCTGACGAGTTGGAGCTGGTGCTGATAGACCCCAAGCGCGTCGAGCTGGCGCCCTACCGAGATCTGCCACATTTGATGAGGCCCATCGTAACCGACGCCTCCGAAGCCGCCCCAACACTCCAGTCCGTGATCGGCGAGATGATGGGCCGCTACAGGGCGATGGAGGATGCTGGCGTCCGAAATATCGCAACATATAATGATAGCGCCGACGCAAAACTACCATATATTGTGGTTGTGATCGATGAGCTGGCAGATCTGATGATGACATCCGCCAAGGACGTCGAAGATGCTCTATGTAGGCTGGCGCAGATGGGGCGTGCTACCGGGATACATTTGGTGGTAGCCACTCAAAGGCCCTCGGTGGATGTGATTACAGGGTTGATCAAGGCCAACTTTCCATCGCGGATCAGTTTTGCGGTGGCGTCGGCTACCGACAGCCGCACTGTGCTCGATCAGTCAGGCGCCGAGAAGCTGCTTGGTAAGGGCGATATGCTCTATCTGCCTGTGGAGGCTTCAAGCCCTCTGAGGATCCAAGGTGCTATGGTGACTGATGAGGAGATTGAAGCGGTCACTGAGTGGTGGGGTAAGTCTGAATATGTGGTATCGCGGGATGAACGCGAAATAGTCCGTGCTGCCAACGAGTTGATCTATCAAGCTGCTTGGGAGTTTCCCATATCAGTGAGAGGCTATGACGATAAGATCATAGAGGAGCTTGTCAGGCGAAAGATCATCAGGCCCATCACCCACAAAGACTGGCTGTTCACATTTCTTGAGGATGATAGTCGTATTCCACGGCCTCAAGACCGGCACCCGCCATTTCCTGAGATCTTTGACTCATTTGAGGAGGCTATCAAGTCTGCGTGGATAAGTGCTAGGAAATCTAACCTAGCGCCTGATGATTACACACTGATGTGTGGAGATCCTGGAGACATGTACGAGTTTAGGAGATCGAACAAACGTGTAGATGAGGACATTATTGATAGCCGTGAGATTCGATACGACGTGATAGAGGATCTCAAGCAGAACAATCTCAAGACTCGTGAATATTGGAGGAACCGATGGAACCAGTAATGCCCGAGGCGCCGATGGACGGAGCACCATTGAATGGTGAGATGGGCGAGATGGGTGAACTCATGGAGACCGTGGGCGAGTTCGACCCTGACTGGGACCCATTTGACCCTGACAGGCCTGATCCATTCCTGGAGTCCCTAGACGCCGAACTAGATGAGCCGCCGCCTGTGGAGGTGCATAATACCTCGGCGGCGGGCATGGCGATGGGCGCCGCAATGGGCGGAGCCGCAGGAACGGCAGGAGCCGCAAAGGCTGCGTCGAGTAAGCAGCCTGCAAAAGGTGATACGTCTAGTAAGCCGGCAAAAGCTACTGATTGTAGTACAGACTGCTACCACAGCAGACTCGGCCTAGCTGCATCTAGCGTGCCTGACGCTACCAAGCAGCCTGCATCAGATGAGTATGATGGGCCGTACATGGGGTATAATACTACTATGCCGTCCCTGGAGGAGATCAAGGAAACAAATAGGCAGCATAGAGAGAGGATACGCAGGCATGGCCTAGAAAGCTCTATACTGGCGTGGATAGTCGCCATAGCCGTTGGGCTGCTCCTGATATTCGTGGCAGCGGGTAGCGGCTAGACAAGGTGGTCATATGGTAGAACAGTCCGAGGAGTATATTGGTGACTTATGACCAACTCCTGCACAGTCGTGCTTGAGAAGAGTGACAATGGATACGCGGCGTACCTGCCCGATCTGCCGGGCTGTGTGGCCGCAGGCGATACGCTGGAGGAAACAAAGGCCCTGATAGTTGAAGCCGTGGCCTCTCATCTAGAGATATTGGCCAATTACCAGTCCAAACCGTCCAAATGGAGCATTGTATGGCAAACCCCGAACACATAAAGTGGTTAGTTGAAGGCGTTGAAGCTTGGAATAGGCGGCGCAAGGACACTGACTTCAAGCCTGATCTGTCCGGTGAGGATATCCATAGTGAATTTCACGAAGCTGGATTGATCAAGCCTCAGTGGCAGCTACCACTCGCAAACATCAACCTCAGTAACAGTGTTCTCCGCCACACGCACCTAGCTCATGCCAACCTCACTGGCGCAGACTTTACTAATGCCCTGCTGAAGAATACCGATCTCACTAATGCTGATCTCACCTGCGCCAACCTCGCTGGCGCAGATCTTGAAGATGCTATACTTACTAATGCGAATCTCACAAAGGCTGATCTAACCGATGCCGTGCTTGTTAATACTAACCTCACCAAGGCCAATCTCACTAGCGCCGACCTCACTGAAGCAAACCTTGTTGACGCCAATCTAACTGGAGCTATACTGGCTAATGCAAAGCCCTGGAAGGCATACCTCTACTACACTACAAAAAAGATGGTGTCCAAGCCAAATAAGGTTGTGAAGACAGCTGTAAAAACCGTCGATGATCTTCTGGAAATAATTAGAGAATATGAAGAGTACTACAGGAAGGATAGTCAAAAGCCGCATGATTCTGATGAAATCGTGCTGTACTTCCGTGGAGAACCCAAGTGCTACAGGGAACTACGTCCCTCAGTGATGCGCACTCACCAAGACGAAAGAGGCGATTCTGAGCGGGAGATGTTGCGCGACCTTATTTCACGGCAACCTGACGCGTTCAGTGGAATGACATCAGCCCTCTCCCAATGGATGCTTGCTCAGCATCACAGCCTCCCAACAAGATTTCTTGACGTCACCAAGAACCCACTGACAGCCCTGTTTTTTGCCTGCGAACAAGAGGATAAATACGATGGAGTCCTGCACATCTTTGCAGTGCGACGTTCCTTGATCAAACCATTCGACAGCGACATTGTGAGCGTTATCTCCAATTTCGCCAAACTATCGCTTCACGAGCAAGAACTGCTCCTTGGAAGACCCAGTCCTCCAAACAACTCACATCGCTCTCAACGTAATTACTCAGAGGCAATGCGTCAACTTTACCAATCGATTCGAGTGGAGAAAGCGTATTTTGATGAGTGGATTGATCCGAAGGATTTCTATCGCGTCTTTGTCGTGGAGCCACAACAATCATTCGAACGTATACGGACTCAATCGGGCGCGTTCATAGCATCAGCCTTTCACGAGCGATTTGAGAGGGATGAGATGTTGAAGTGGAACAGCGAAATTCCAGCATATGCTCACTTCATGCCTATCATTCCCAGCAAGCAGAAATGCGGTCTCATGAAGGACTTACAGAGACTGAACATTACGCGTGAGACCCTGTTCCCTGGCCTTGACGAATCCGCGAGGGCCGTCAAGAATTTCCATCTCAACAGAGGAGCGCTGCAATGATCCCATTCGACAAGGCTGAAATCCGCAGTACCGGCGTCCACGTGACCCGTGTTGGGATGGGCGGCGCGCCCATTGGCGGGCTGTATACGGCTGTCGAGGCGGAGGCGGCCGTCGGGACGATACGGCGGGCGCACGAGCTTGGGGTCGGCTACTTCGATACCGCGCCGCTGTACGGCAGCGGGCGCAGCGAGGCGCTATTCGGCGATGCCCTGGAGGGCATACCGCGCGCCGACTACGTGCTCTCCACCAAGGTGGGGCGGCTGCTGGAGCCGGTGGCCGGGCAGCCGGAGAGCGACCAGTTCGTCGATCTGCCCAGCCTGGAGCCCACCTACGACTACTCGCGCGATGGCGTGCTCCGGTCCATCGACGAGAGCCTGGCCCGCCTGCGCCTGGACCGGGTCGACGTCGTGATGATCCACGACCCGGACGACCACTTCGAGCAGGCCCGGGACGAGGCGTTCCCCGCCCTGTACGACCTGCGCTCCCAGGGCGTCGTCGGGGCCGTCGGCGCGGGGATGAACCAGTACTCGATGCTGGCGCGGTTCGCCCGCGAGGCGGACCCGGACTGCTTCCTGCTGGCGGGCAGGTACACGCTGCTCGACCAGTCGGGCCTCGACGAGCTGCTGCCGCTGTGCGAAGAGAAGGGCATCGGCATCGTGCTGGGCGGGCCGTACAACAGCGGCATCCTGGCGTCGGACCTGTCGGACGAGACGACCTTCGACTACCTGCCCGCGCCGCGGGAGGTGGTGGAGAGGGCCCGCCGCATCAATGAGGTCTGCGACCGCCACGGCGTGCCGCTGAAGGCGGCTGCCCTGCAGTTCGGCCTGGCCCACCCGGCCGTCGCGGCGACCATACCGGGCGCGCGCTCGATCGAGGAGATAGAGGAGAACCTGGGGATGGCGGCCCATCCCATACCCGCCGACCTGTGGGAGGAGCTGCGGGCGGAGCGGCTCATCCACCCCAACGCGCCCGCGCCGTGAGGGGTCAGGGATCAACTGAATTGGCGGAGCATTGCCCTTCGACAGGCTCAGGGCGAACGAATTGGCTCTGGACTGGAGCTCGCCTGAGATTGAGAAACTCCCTAGGACATTGCGACGGGAGTCGACGCCTCTGAGCCCAGACGCCTAGCAGTGTCGATAAGCGCTTCCACTTCCGCGATGCCGGAGTCGGGTAGGGTGAATCCGTGGACGTACGCGTTGCAGCGTTCCAGGGCTTGGAACAGGAATCGGTAGTCCTCTCTCGACAGCACGCCGTTCATCACCGCTCGCTTGAGCAGCTGGGACGGTGTGGGGCGTCCGATTAGCAGGCCCTCTCCTTCGGCGAGCAGCCTGACCGACGCCTCCGCCGCCGCCCAGGCCCGCAACAGGGCGGCCTCACTGAACCCGGAGCCGAGCAGCCGTTCAGCCTCTGCGACGCCCTCCAAGATGTTCTCCATCGTGAATGGGTGCGCATCTTCGGGGGCATCGATCTGCTCCCCCACGTCCACCAAGACCAGCTCAAGGCTCCACCCAGGCCTGTTTCGGATCAGTCCTGCCATCTCTCTTGCCTGAGAATCATTGCCCAAGGACTTCCTGGCCTTCACCTCGACAACGACGGATTCGCCTGACTTGCGCAACAGCAAGTCAGGATGGTAGCCGGCCAGAAAAGACGGTAGCTCCGACTGCGACGGCTCGACGGTCACTTCATAACCCCTGCCTCGGTACTCCCGGGCAAGAGCCTGGACACGTTGTCTCAGCAGGGCAAGGTTCGTCTCCATCAAGCGAGCACCTCCTGATCGGGCGCTTCCGTGATGACTATGTGAAGGAAATCATCGCTGCGTTTCAGCCGTTCGTCCAGAATGCCAGAAGGACTCATTGCCCGCAAGTTGCTGCGGAGGTTGCGTTTGCGGCATATCAGGTCCGTCAATTGGCTATCGTCCAGGAACACGAGTCCTTTCAGGGCATCGATGATCGGCTTGGGGAGATTGTCAATGTCTATCTCCACACTATCGTAGAAGTGTGTGACAGTGAACATGATGGGGCCAACGACAGGGAGCGCCTCCGCCGACCAGTGCTGTTCCGCCGCAAGGCGGATCTCCTGTCTCCACTGAGACAGACGGTCACGGCGCCGTGTCTGTTGGGAGACGGGAGGCCCCTCTATGATGCATTCGAACGGTAAGGTCAACTTCTCAGGGGCTCGTCACAGAAGCTCGGCTTTCAGCTCCGGCACGACGAAGTTCTTGTCCTTGGCGTAGACTTGCAGTCGGCCCCTGGTGTCGCAGACTATGACCCTGTCCTGGTCGTCGATCTCGATGCCGGTCGGGCGCTCGAATAGGCCCATGGGCGAGTGGTCCTTGACCTGCTGGAAGGCGACGATGGTCGACGAGTCTCGCCTGATGATGTACTCGCCCGCCTTGGATAGCTGCACCGCGTCGCCGTAGAGGGCCGTGATCACGTCGCCCCCGGGCTCGTAGATCTGGACGCGCAGGTTGCCCCAGTCGGTCACGTACACGTCGCCCTCGCTGTCCACCGCCACGTTGGCCGGATGGCTCAGGTCGCCGCCGTCCTCATCCGTCCCCTCGTACGACAGCACGAGCTCGCCGTCGGGGGTGAACTTCTGGACGCGGTCGTTGCCCCAGTCGGCGACGTACACGAAGCCCTCGCGGTCGATGGTCATGCCCCAGGGCCGGTCGAACTGCCCCGGCTCCTTGCCCGAGCAGCCCCAGCCGAGGATGTACTCGCCGTCCTTCGTGAACTTCTGCACCCGGTCGTTGCCGGTGTCGACGACGTACACGTTGTCGTCGGCGTCGACCTCGATGCCGCTGGGCGCTTTGAGCTGGCCCGGCTCCGAGCCCGCCTCGCCCCACTGCCCGATGCGCTCGCCGTCCGGGTTGAACTCGGGGTACGGGTAGAGCACGTCGGAGGGGAATATCGCCACGTGGTGCTCCCACTCGTCGGTCACGAACAGCCTGGAGTCCTGCGCCATCGCCATCCCGGCCGGCCACGTGAACTCCCGCCTGGCGAAGTCGCCCAGGTGCTCCTCGTCCAGCGTGGTCTTGCCGATGCGCCCGAAGTCCTCCTGGTAGCCCAGGCCCCTGCTCAGCACGAACAGGATGTCGTCCGGCGCGGCCACCAGGTCGATGGGGAAGCGGTAGCCCCCCGTCTTGCCGTTGTGCTCGTTCGTTGGGCGGCCAAGGGAGTGGCTGAATTGCCAGGCCCTTCCCGCCGCGGCTGTGATCAGCATTGCTCTACCCCCGGCGTGTTACTACTTCTCGACGAACGCGGGCTTCTCGAACCGCCCGTTCACTATCGGCGCCGCATCGAGTCCGAACCAGTCCTCGAGAATCGACGTGTACGTGCTGCGGAAGTCGATGCCCGGCGCAAGGTCGCCGTCCACGAGGGCCTCGGCCCGCGTCTCCGGGTACTCGCCGTGCATCCCGCCCCGGACTCCCGGCCCGATGGCGAAGGCGACGCCCCCGGCGCCGTGGTCGGTGCCCGAGCCGTTCTCCTTCACGCGCCGCCCGAACTCCGAGAATACGAACATCAGCACGTTGCCGTCGGCGTCGTGCTCGCGCAGGTCGTCCCAGAAGTCGCCGATGGCCGACGAGACCTCGTTCCAGAGCTTCGGGTGGTTCCCCGACTGGGACGCATGGGTGTCGAATCCGCCGTGCTCCGTGTAGAAGATGCGCGAGCCGAGGCCCGAGAAATGGATGCGGGCCACGTCGCGCAGCTTCTGGGACAGCGGGTTGCCGGCGTCGTACTCCACATTGGACTCGTACTGCCCCGGCGCGACCTTGAGCATGTCGGCGCCCTTGAGGGCGTCGAGGCCCGTGTTGCCGATGTACTCCATCACCGGCCCGGTGCCGATGGCCGGCGCGTACATGTTGGCGAAGCGCTGGAGGAGCGCCTCCCGCTGCTCCTGCCTCTCGATGGAGCTGAGCATCCCGTACGCCTCCAGGTCGGACACGGACGCCACGGACGCGTTCGGGGCCAGCAGCGCCCTGGGCAGCCCGTACCCTACGTTCACCGCCGTCACGGGGTTATCGCCGCCCGGGTCCAACTCGCGGATCGTGCGCCCCAGCCAGCCCTCGGTGCCGACGACGTCGGGCTCGGCGGTGTGCCAGATGTCCATCGCGCGGAAGTGGGACCGGGTCGAGTTCTCCCAGCCCACACCGTGGATGACCGCCACGTTGCCCTCGTCGTAGAGGTTCTTCAGGGCGCCCATCTGGGGGTTGAACGCCAGGTCGTCGTCGATACGCAGGATGTCCTCGTCGGCGTAGCGTATCGTCGGCCTGTTGTCGTAATAGTTCTCGTCGCTGTGGGGGATGACCGTATTCAGGTAGTCGTTCCCCCCGCTGAGCTGCACCACCACCAGTACCGGGTCCTGCTGCTTGGTCGTCATGTCGCTTGCTCCTGTTCCTGCTCTTCGAGCGTATGCGCCTGATCGCCCTCTATCCGAACTGGTACTCCCGCGTGCCGGCGATGAGCGCCATCACCTCGCCGACGCGGCCCTTGAACTCGTCATACCCCGTGTCGGTCGTCATGTCTATGGGTCCCGCCGCTCCGGCCTGCTCGACCAGCTCCTCGCGCGTCTTCTCCTTCACCTCCAGCGGCCCCAGCAGCTCCAGGCACTCCTCCACCAGGTGCTCCGGCGTCATGTCCCGGCCGTTGCTCGCCGCGACCCGCTCCACGATGTCCCTGACGCCTGGGTTCTCAACGTTTCGCATCTGGTCGGCCATGAAGTTGACCCGGTTGATCAGCGCGCCGCTGTTGATCCACTCCCGGCCGGTGTGCCAGCCCTCGACGCTCGGCGGGTCGAGCAGCGCCTGGCCCATGTAGCCGGTCTGGTTGCCCAGGTCGCCCCAGCGCGGGTCGGGGGTGTTCAGGTCGCCCGTAAGCCTCAGCGTCCCCGCGACCACCTCGGCCGGGTTCCGCACCTTCCGGTACCGGGCCTCCTTGAAGAAGTCGGAGTTGAACATGTAGCGCAGCACCGGCTTCATCTCGTAGCCCGACTCGACGAACACCCGGCACATCTCGCGGATGGCTTCGGGGTTGCCCGGCGGCTCGATGGGCCACGCCGGCACTTGGGGCTCGTCGGCCACGAAGAAGTTGTACAGGTGGCGCATGATGAAGCGGTGGCAGGCGGGCTGGCGCACGATGATGTCGATCACGTCCTCGCCGTTGTACCGGCCCTCGTGCCCCAGGAAGCTCTTGCTCCCCGTGTCGTGGTCCTCGGCGTGGAACTCGAAGGAGTGCAGGTGGGGGCCCCACAGCAGGTGGTGTATCTTCGCGCCCATCGTCCAGCCGGTGAAGGCGCGAGAGCACTCGAACACGTCCTTCTCGGTGTAGTTGCCCGTGCCCATGGAGAAGAGCTCCAGCAGCTCCCGTCCCCAGTTCTCGTTGGGCGACCGCTTGTGGTTCTCGTTCTGGTCCAGCCAGTAGAGCATCGCGGGGTCGTGGGCCAGGTGCACCAGCAGGTCCCTGTAGTTCCCCATCCCGTGGTCGCGGAATATCTGCACCTGCTCCAGCATCTGGTACGCGTTCTCGACCTTCGAGTCGCCGGTGGCGAAGACGTGGTGCCAGAAGAGTGCCATCTTCTCCTGGAGCGGCCGCTTCGTCGTCACCATGCGCCAGAGCCAGTTGATCTGCCCGGTCGGGAGGCTCAGGCTGCGCTCGGCCCCCGGGTGGTAGCGGTAGAGCATGTCGAGGTCCGCGTCCGGCTGACCCTGCGGGTCCAGCAGCATCTCCACCAGGTCCTCGTAGCTATGCTCCGCCAGCGCCTCGACCTCCGCCGGCGGCGCGCCGAACCCTGCCCTGCGCATCAGGTGAGCCGTAAGGGCTATGTTCTCCCTAGTCGCCATCCTCATACCTCCGGTCGCCCGCCTCGATTCCACACGGTCATAGGGCGACCCACGGGCTTCCGAAAGCCCGCCAGGATTCTACCATAGACAATTTGAGATTGGGAGCCGCAGCACTGTGGGATTTCCGGGAGTCGGTTCAGAACTGTGCGCTCGCCGTCCCAAGCCCAGGCTGCCCTATGGTGACGAGGTCGCCGCGCTCGACCCACTTCGTCTCGACGAGGCTCCCCAGCAGCACGAACTCGCCCGCGCGAAGCCCCCTGCCGCGCCCGGCCATCGAGTTCGCCAGCCACGCCAGCGCCTCGAACGGGTGGCCCATTATGTCGGCCCCCGTGCCTGAACCGACGTGCGTGCCGTTGATGTACATCGACCCCTCGACTTCCGTCAGGTCGAGCGCCTGCCAGTCGCGCACGGGCGGCCCCAGCACGCATCCCGCGCCGAAGAAGTCGTCCGCGATCAACGTCGGCGTGTCCACGGACTTGTAGTCGAGCCAGCGGTCGTCCACCACCTCGATGGCGGCCATCACCGCGCCCACCGCCGGAGCGACCGACCTCCTGTCGTAGGGCGCGCCCTCCGGCGGGAGGTCCTCGCCCAGCCGCACCGCCATCTCGCACTCGACGCCCGGGTGGAGCAGCCGGTCGAAGTCGAACGAACCGGAACCCTCGCGCACCGTGGAGTCGAAGACCGCACCCGCGCAGGGGTTCCGTATCCCCAGGAAGCTCTGCATCACCGGCGTCGTGCAGCCGATCTTGTGCCCAACCGGGCTGCCGAAGCCGCCGCCCTCGAGCAGCCCGTGCAGCGCGTCCTGGACGCGGTAGGCTTCGGCCTCGTCCCCCGGCCGCAGGTCCGGCGGCAGCAGCCCCATCCTCTCGCACGCCAGCCGCCCCGCGCTCAATGCCGAAGCCGCCTCCGTTCGCCCTGAGTCTGTCGAAGGGCCTGTCCTGAGCTTAGTCGAAGGGCAGTGCTCAGTCATCCAGATAGCCTTGCCGAACCCTCTATACGTTCCAGCTCTTGTCGACGTCCTGGAGCGTGTAGGAGACGCTGTCCGCCGCCTCGATCACCTTGGCGAAGACCTCGTCGTGCAGGGGCCGGGCGACCCAGTCGAGCCGCGCCTGCTCCGACTCCCAGAAGCAGACGGCCTCCAGCGCCGCGTCCGGCTTCAGTGCGCCGAGCGCCTCCAGGTCGTCATCAGAGAAGGGCTTGACCGAGGCCGCGCTGACGAACCCGGGCTGCTCGGCCATGGCGGGAAGCCAGTCATCGCAGACCGCGGCGTCCAGCGCGTCTTCCATTCCGGCCTTGGGCGTGAGATAGACGTGAAGCGAGATCATTTCACCACCTTTGTTTCAAGTTCACCCTGAGCCTGTCCTGAGCCCGTCGAAGGGCCTGTCGAAAGCCGGGCGATTCTATCCAACGCCTCCCGGCAGTGTCAACGCGTGCCCGTAGTGAGGATTTCGCGGAGCCGCCGCGCGACGATCTCCTCCTCGCCGTCGCGGAGATTGACGGGCACGACGCCTATGCCGCCCTCCGGCCCGGCTGCGCCGAGAAGTATGGGCGGGTCACCATCGCGCAGCTGCTCGATCACCTCCGCCTCCGACGGGCCGGGTCGCCCTGCCTCCAGTGAGATCTCGACGCGGGCGTGTCCCGACCTGGAATCCTCGAGCTCCGGCCTCGCCTCGACAAGCACGACCCTCACGCCGTCGATGCCCTGGAGCGCGTTCACTATGTACTCGCACTTGCCGCGCCATGCGGCCTCGACTGCCTGGTGGTCTGTATCGACGAACAGCTCCAGGGCGGTGACGAGCCCGGCGATGTTCTCCTTCGACACCTTGGCGGGACGACCGATGCCCTGGCTGTTCGGCGCAGCGTTCATGTAGGCCGCCTCGATCAGGTCCTTACGCCCGCACAGGATGCCGGACGACTGGGGGCCCATCACGCCCTTGCCGCCGCTGAAGCTGACCATGTCCGCGCCCGTGCGGATGAATTTCGTGAGGTTCTCGGCAGGGGGGAGCATGGCGGCGGCGTCCACGATGACCGGCACACCGCGCGAGTGGGCTATCTCGACCACCGTTTCGAGGGAGAGAGCGCCCGACTTCCTGGGGCCGAAGACGTAGGCCACCGCCGCCGTCCTCCGGGTGATCGCGTCCTCCAGCTGCCACGGCTCGGTCACGCCCGTGTCGCCAATCTCGACCAGCCTCGCGCCCGCCGCCCGGAAGTTCCGGTCGTACGAGACCCGATGGGAGCGGTGGATGACGATGCGGTTCCTCATGCCGCGCGTATCGGGCAGCCTCCACACCTTCGCCGGGTCCGTGCCCGTCATGCACGCGGCGGCCTGCAGGAGCATCCCCGCGCCCGATCCCGCCGTGACCATCCCGGCCTCCGCGCCCGTGAGCCTGGCGATCACCTCGCCCGCCTTGCGGTTCAGCTCGTGCAGGTCGACGAAGTTGCGGGACGCCTCCTCCATCGCCCGCACCACGGGCGGGGGCATGATGCTGCCGCCCGCAACCGTCACCCACGACCACGCGTTGATCACCGGCCTCACGCCCAGCCGCTCGTAGAATCCTTCACCGGAGTATGATTGCATCGGAATCACCTGTGCGCTGTCTTGCGCCGGCTATAGTAGCATGTGCGAGGCGGTGCCAGTGGAGGTAGTGCCAGTGGACGAGGAACTTAATCGTTTATACAATGATGTGGCATGGATACGAGATGGGAGGATATGCCCGAGCTTAAGCCCGGAACCATCTGGCCGACGAAGGAGGAGGAGGCCGAGATACGGCAGCAGATTGCCGAGGACCCGGAGGACTCCGCGCATTGGGAAAATCGAACCCCGGCACGCTCCGCCACAGAGGTGGATCCTGAACTCGTCGAATGGTCCCGGCGTATCGATAGGAGCGAAGGAGGATAGACATGGGCAGACAGAGCGACCTCGACAACCACGCAGACCAGTTGAATCCGAACAACGACGCCTACTGGGAGTCTCGCGGCTGGGACGACCGCCCGGACGACTGGGAGGATCGGATGGAGGATGGAGATACCCAGCCGGACCAGGATCAGGCTGATCGTCAGGGCAAGCGTGAAGCAGGTAGATGGTAAGGCTGAGCCTTCTTGTCTCTAGACGGAATCGACGCCCTGACCTTCGACGTGTTCGGCACGGTCGTGGACTGGCGCTCCAGCATCGCCGCGGAGGGCGCACGCCTCGGCTCTGAGAAGGGCATAGAGGACGTGGACTGGACAGCGTTCGCCGACGCATGGCGTGGCGGGTACACGCCGTCAATGGACAGGGTGCGCCGGGGCGAGCTTCCCTGGACCAACATCGACGCGCTCCACCGCATGATCCTCGACGACCTGCTGGACGAACTGGGCATCGTCGGCCTCACGGAAGGGGAGAAGGACCACCTGAACCGCGCGTGGCACCGGCTCGCGCCCTGGCCCGACGCCGTCGCGGGGCTGACGAGGCTGCGCGGGCGCTTCACCATCGCCCCGCTGTCCAACGGCAACGTGGCCCTGCTCACCAACATGGCCAAGAACGCGGGGCTGCCCTGGGACTGCATCCTCTCGGCTGAGCTTGCCCGCCACTACAAGCCGGACCCGGAGGTCTATTCGACGGCGGCCGAATTGCTGGGTCTGCCGACAGGGCGCGTCATGATGGTCGCGGCGCACGCCTTCGACCTGAAGGCGGCGCAGGCCGTGGGGATGAGGGCCGCGTACGTCCACCGTCTGCTGGAGTTCGGCCCCGGCCGTCCGCCGGAGGACGTGGACGGCGAGCCCTTCGACGTCTTCGCCGGCGATTTCGAGGACCTTGCCGACAAGCTCGGCTGCTGAGCATATAATACGCCGTGAATTGCCAACACAATACGCAACATCGCAACAGGAGGACACAGTGAGCTACACCATCGGAGATCGGAAATACGCCCTTGACGCCGGCTGGGGGAAGCTGCCCGACGGGTACGAGTACAACCAGGTGGCGGGCGTGGCGGTGGACGCCGAGGACAACGTCTACGTCTTCAACCGCAGCGACCACAAGCTGATGGTGCTGGACAGGGAGGGCAGCCTGGTCAAGGTGTGGAGCCAAAAGTTCGACCAGCCCCACGGCGCACACGTCGACAAGCACGGCAACGTGTACCTCGTCGACCGGGACACCCACGTGGTCGAAAAATTCAGCCGCGACGAGGAGCTACTCCTCACCCTCGGCACGAAGGGACAGCCGTCCGATACGGGCGTCATCGACGAGGGATTCATGGTCGAGAAGCCGGGTGAGCCCCACAACATGCCCACCGGCGTCTCCACGGCCCCCAACGGCGACATCTTCGTCTCCGACGGCTACGGCAACTGCCGCGTCCACAAGTTCGACCCGGAGGGCAGACTGCTGTGCTCCTGGGGCATACCGGGCACCGAGGAGCCCGGCGAGTACAATCTGCCCCACGGCATCGGCGTCGACAACGAGGGCAGGGTGCTCGTGTGCGACCGGGAGAACCACCGCATCCAGGTCATCGACCAGGACGGCGGGCACGTCGCCATCTGGACGGGCTTCCGCCAGCCCACGTCCGTCGCCTTCCACGACGACGGCCTCGTGTACGTGCCCGAGCTCCAGTCACGCCTCTCGGTCGTCGACCGCGACGGCAACCTCGTTGCGCGCTGGGGCGGCGAGGAGAGCCGCGAGCCTGGCCAGTTCGTGGCCCCGCACTGCGCCGCCGTCGATTCCGAGGGGAGCGTATACGTGGGCGAGGTCCTGGAGGGCATGAGGCTCCAGAAGTTCGTCAGGGAGAGCTAGGGGACTCTCTCAGGTAATGTGCGCTGGGGTAGCACTGCCCTTCGACAGGCTCAGGGCGAACGTTTCGCACGCCCTTGCTCGAGATTCCGTGCGGGCAGCGCTACATCTCGCCGAGGCGGAGGATGCGCTGGACGGAGATGCGGTGGATCAGCCAGATTATGCCGAAGGTGATCGCCGCGAATACGGCCAGCATGAAGAAGTAGGTCAGGAGCAGGGCGCCCCAGTTGACCTGGAGGACGAACGGGGGCAGCACCTGGCCGCCCCAGTCGTCGTGGCCCAGGAAGGGCATGATGATCGCACCCAGCCGTCCGCCCATCCACGTGCCCAGCGCCAGCCCCGACGCGATTACGAGGGTCTGCTCCAGCCATACCATCATCATGAGCTGGCTTGACGACAGGCCCACCGTGCGCAGGAGGGCGAACTGCATCTGGCGGTTCCTGAAGGAGACGTACGCGTGCGCCAGGAAGCCCACGCAGCTCAGGATCAGCACTGCGCCGAACGCCAGGAAGAGCAGCGACCGCCACCCGGCCTTCACCAGCGGGTCGACCTTCGAGTCGTCCAGCTCCTTCTGCCTGTCCAGGATGGCCCCGCTGGTGAAGCCCCGTACGCTCCCGATCTCGTCGATCATGCCGCCGTCGCTCGAATCCGTCAGCAGCCACACCTCGTTGGCGTCCAGCGAGCGGAAGGTCGAGCCCATGTTGGCGTAGCGCCGGAGACTCACCAGGTCGACGACCAGGAACCGCTCGTTGGGCGTGATCATCGTCGGGAAGAGCGACACCGTCTCCTCGAGCCGCAGGGGAATCCTGTACCCGCCGACGCTGACCTCGAATTCGTCGCCCGCGACGTGGCCGGAGTCGCGCACGAAGGACCTGCTGGCCAGCGCCGCGATCGGCTCCCGGCCGCCGCCGTAGAAGATCCCCCGCGACGACAGGGCGCGGCCGCTCCCCCATGAGAAGAGGGCCGTACCGGGCCGGTCGTCGTACTTCACCGCCGAGTCCCGCAGTATGTCGGCAACGGTGTCGGAGCTGACCTTGAGCACGCTCCAGCCGGACGTGTCGTCGAAGGGCTCGACCACGACCGTCTCCCCGCCATGGGTGCGGACGGCGACCTGGTCGATGATGATCGAGCCCGCCTGGAGGCGCCTCTCCGGATTCGTCTCTTCGAGCCTGAGGGAGACGAGCTTCATCGGCAGGCTGGCCGCGATTCCCGTGCGGAGGTCGCCCTCCATCTCCTGCCAGTCGCTGGTTCCGAGCATGCCCAGGGTGTGGGTAGAGTAGCGCTCCCGCGCGTTCCTGACTCGCGCCGTCACCCTGACGGACGGGTGGGGGCGGTCCGCCTTGAGCCTGACCACGAGCGACGCGGCGTCGTCGGGCAGCGTGATGCCGTCGAGCATGACGTCGGGGGCCAGCGAGCCCAGAAGCTCGGCCATCGGCTTGCCGGCGAAGTCCTCCCTGAACCAGGCGACCTCCGAGAAGGAGGCGGGCTCCAGGGCGATCATGGTGAAGCTCTCGCCGAAGAACTTGGACAGGTCGTTGCCCCTGTTCCTGAAGACGGGGCTCGCAACCTCCACTCCCTCGACCCCTCCGTAGGCCTCCTCGATGGTGGCCCTGGGGGTAGGGGAGACGACCGGCGTGGGAGTGGGCGTGGGCGTGCGGCCCCACCAACGCCCGCTCCTTCGAGTGGTGATGTACTCCCGCACGCCGTCGACCCTCACGTCGCTGCCGGTGGAGTATAGGACCCGCTCCTCGAACGACCGCTCCAGGGTGGCGCCGAAGCTCGAAGCGAATATGCCGAGCCCCGCCGTCAGGATGAGCAGCAGCGAGAGCCTGGCGTAGTGGGCGGGGTTCCGGGCCATCTGCCATACGCCGAGGACCGCCCCGGCGGGGAGCCATATGGAGGATATGCGGCTCCCAAGCTGCATGGCCAGGGGGAATAGCCTGAGGAGCACCATCGCCGAGGCGACGAGCATCAGGCCGGGCAGGGCGAGGAGCATCTGGTTGACGGCCAGGTCGCCGAAGAGCTGCGTGGCAACGACGGAGCCCTGCTCGGTGAGCTGCCTGAACAGGAATATGCTCACCAGCAGCAGCACGACGTCCAGGTAGTAGCGCTGGAAGGCCGGCTGGCTGGTGGGCCGCGCCGCCTGCTGCCGCTGCCGCGTTACGCTGATGCGGGACGCCTGCACGGCGGGCACTATCAGGGCGGCGAAGCTCAGCGCCCCGCCGATGCCGCTCATCGCGTACGCCAGCGGCGATATGGTCGTGACCAGCCGGTCGCCCCCCGTCAGGTCCGAGAACGCCGGGGTGTAGCCCAGGAGGCTGATGCTCAGCGCGGCCAGGACGGGGCCGACCCCGACCGCCACGCCGGCGATGGTTGCGCCCTCCAGCACGAACACAGTCATGATCTGCGCCGAGTTCGCCCCCCGGCTCCTCAGCAGGGCCACCTCGGCGCGCCTCTCCTCGACCGTCAGGGACGCGAGGGTAATCACGTAGTAGAGAATCACGATGGCGATGAGGATCAGCACGACGAACATGGGCAGCTTGCTGAAGAAGAGGCGCCGGTCGTACTCGCGCAGGGCGTTGTCCAGCGCCGTGGTCTGGCGATATGTCCCCAGGGTCGCGGACATGATGCTGTTCATGGCCTCGGTGTCGAACAGGGCGACCGCCGAGTTGCCCGCGTCGATGCGACCGGAGTCGACGGACAGGAGCCAGGCGTATGTACTGTCCATCCTGGGGAGGGCCGGGCCGAGCACGTCGAAGTAGGCGGCCTCGGAGAGGTGCAGGGGAGCGGTGCGGAACGTCGGCCCGGTCGCCGCGTTCAGGACCGCGTCCTCCAGGTACCAGTATTCGCCGCCCGGCTCGTTGCGCTCGAATATCCCGGAGACCACCACCGTGACGCTCGGAATCTCGTCGTCCCAGTGGGGCACGGTCGCAACCCTGTCGGCCACGCCGATCCCCAAGAGGTCCGCGGCTTCGGACGGGATGATCGCCTCTATCTCCAGGGGCTGGCCGGGGTTGTTCAGGGCATCGTCCCTGGGGAGGCGGCCGGCCACTAGGGTCGCGTGCTCCATCAGCTCGGGCAGGTAGGCGAAGTAGGCCCGGGCGTCGTCGCCGCCCGCCTCCTCCTCCTTCCCCGGCTCCGCCAGGAAGAAGGTGGGCGACTTGCTGGCGGAGTACCGGTCGCGCACCATCCACTCCACCCGGCTGGCGATCACCGAGTTGGCCAGCCCCTCGACCCGGGCGCGCTCCCGCCTGTCGGTGGGGCCCTTGTCGCCCTGCATGAGGATGTCGACCTCGCGCTGGGTCAGCTTGTCGAGGGTGACGCGGAGGGCCACCTCGCGCAGGGCGTCGAAGTAGACGACGGTGCCCGCCATGATCCCGGACGCCAGGAGCACGCCCAGGACCACCGACGACAGCAGCCGCCAGCTGGACAGCCCCCGCTTGAACACGAGCTGCCAGGTCGAGAACAGCTTGGCCGCGAACCCGGTCATCTAGGTGCGCCGCTCCGTCACGAGTCCCATCGGATCCCCCGTTGGATTATACGCTGTCCAGACGGTATCCGATTCCAAGCCGCCGCGCCACCTGAGCGCGTTAATCAGACCGCAGCCGACTCCGGCTCCAGCGCCGGCTCGACATACCGGCACACGGGACGCTCCCACGCCGGCAGAAGCGGACGGGGCAGAGGTCCAGGAACAGGGTCGTCGTACCTGCCGGCGACCTCAATCCAAAGCTCCATCGCCTCCTTTATGCTTTGCAGCGCCTGTCTTACTTGAGGTAAGAGGTCCCCAATGTCGTAGGGGCGGTTCGCGAACCGCCCCTACGGATGTACGGGTCGCCGCCGGCTCGAATGAGCGGCGGCGGGGTATGCCCAGACCCTACTTCGGCGTCGCCGTCACCGTGATCCGGTAGGTGGACGATCCTCCGGCGCCAAGCCAGATGGTTTGGCCGTATTTGCACCCGGCCCTCATCCGCGATCGCCCAGCCGTTGTCGGACGGCTGCTTCGTCTCGGATGTCGATGCTCGACAGCGTGTAGCCGCCGGAGGCGCTCCCCGTGGTGAACGCCTGCGCGCGCTGCTGGACAGTACCGAAGTAGTTTCCTATCTCCAAGACGGTGTACTGACTCTCGTCCAGGTTGCTGACCGTCACGGCGTCGTGAACTGCGCCGCCGTCGCCAGCAGGTTGCCCGACGTGCATGTCGAATCGCTGTAGGCGCTGAAGGTGTACGACGTGCCCGCCGTGAGCGTCAGCGTCACGCTCGTGGCGCTGCCCGCGCTCGTGCAGGTCGTCTGGCCCGTGGTGGTGGACTTGTACCACCAGGCGCCGATGTGGCGGTTGAGGGTGAGCGTCGCGCCCGTGGCGGTGACGCTGGAGGCGGTGAGCTCCTCATGCGGGATGGCCTCCACCTCGATCTTCATCGCGTAGCCGTTGCCGAGAAGGTCGAAGTTCGACCCCCGCCGCATCGCGTCCTCGATGCTCCAGCCGTTGTTCGCGGGCTGAAGGGTCTCGGTGTTGCTGTCGGTGGAGTTGAGGTAGCCGGTGCTTCCGCTCACGTAGATGAAGTACTTGGTGTTCGCGTCCAGGGAGCAGTCGTTGCTGCCGCCGCCGGCGCACGTGAACGTCGACTGCTGGCCCTTCACCGGTGTTCCTGAAAGGGTGGCGCGGTCGGTCGCGGCGGGCTTGCCGTTGGACTGGGCGGCGCGGAGGCTGACTGTGGCGTTGACGCTGCCGAAAGAGTCGGCGAACTGCACGGTGGCGCTGAGCAGCGTGGCGTCCGCGTTGCCCGTCGTGAATCCCTGACCTCGACCGTAGCTGTCAATGGGGTGATATGTGCCGGTGGTGGCCTCCGCGAGGTTGCTCACGGTGACGGCCGTGGCGACTTCCGCCGATGCCAGCTTGACCGTGTCGGCGCAGCCCGTCGCGCTGTAGGCGGTGTACACGTAGAAGCTGCCCGCGGTCAGGCCCGTCAGATCCTTGTAGGCGGTTCCGGCGGCGACGGGGCCCTGGCAGGTGGTGTGCGGCCCGGTGTCCGCCTGGTACCACCATTGCCCGCTGTGGCCGGCCACGGTTATCCGCGCCGTAGTCGTGCCGACGTTGGAGACGGTGAGGGACGCCGGCGTGCTGAACTGCGCCGCCGTGGCGATCAGGTTGCCCGTCGTGCACGTCGAATCGCTGTAGGCGCTGTAGGTGTAGGACGTGCCCGCCGTGAGGCCGGTGAGGTCCTTGGTGGACGTGCCCGCCGCCACGGGGCCGTCGCAGGTCGCGCCCGTGTTGGTGTGCTTGTAGTACCAGGCGACCCCGCCGTGGTTGGCGATGGTCAGTGTCGCCGTCGTCGCGGCGACGTTGGAGACAGTGAGGGACGGCGTGAGCGTCGTGAACGACGCCGTGTCCAACCGGTTGGCCGTCTTGCAGGCGCTGTCGGTGTATGCGCCGTAGGTGTACGCCGTGCCGCTGTCCAGCCCCGTCACAGTCACGCTTGCGTCGGCGGCCTTGGTGCACGGTGTGGCGGTGCCGCCCCGCTTGGTGCCGTCGTACCACCAGTCGCCCGTGTGGTTGGCGAGGGTCAGCGTCGCGCCGGAGGCGGTCAGGCTCCCCGCCGTCAGCGCAGGCGCGGCCAGCGTCCGGAAGACGATCCGCGCTACCTGCGTGCCGCAGGCCGAGTCGCTGTACGCCTTGTACGTGTACTCGGTGTTCCCGCTCAGGTTAGCCAGGTCCAGGATGAAGTTGGAGGGGCCTGCGGTGCAGGAGCTTTCGCCAATCGACCGGTTCCCGCCCTTGTACCACCAGCCGCCGGTGTGGCCGGACAGCGTCAGCCGCGCCGTGTTCCAGGTCACGCTGGTCGCGCTGAAGGCGGGGCCGCTGTTGGACGTGCTGGTGTTGAACCGCTCCGTTGCGATGAGGTCCGCCGCGACGCAGTTCGCCTTGGAGTACGCCTTGTACTCGTACTGCGAGTTGGAGTCCAGGCTGGCAAGGCTGACGGTGTTGCCGGACGGCACGGACGTGCACGAGCCAAGCGTGCCGCCAACCTTGCCGCCCTGATACCACCAGCCGCCCGTGTGCCCGCCGATGGTGAGCGTGGCCGTCGTTGCGGTGACGCCGGAGGCGGTGAACGACGTGGGCGTGGTGAACGAGGCCGCCGTGGCGAGCAGGTTGCCCGTGGTGCACGCGCTGTCAGTGTAGGCGCTGTAGGTGTAGGCCGTGCCGCCCGTGAGGCCCGCCAGGTTCACCGTCTTCCCGCTCACGGGGCCGCCGCAGGTTGCGCCCGTGTTCGTGTGCTTGTAGTACCAGTCGCCGGAGTGGTGGGCGATGGTCAGTTTCGCGGTCGTCGCGGCGACGTTGGTGGCGGTGAGGGACGGGTCTGGCGTGGCGCTGACTCTGAAAATGCCGGTATACCCGCTGGCGTTCGACCAGTTGTTGTTGCCGCGCTTCTCCTTGGCCGCGTCAGCGATGGACCAGCCGAAGTTGCTTGGCGTGTTGGTCTCGGTGGTGGAGGCCGTCGTGTCCCAGTTGAAGCCCGTGGCCGCCTGCATGACCAGGAAGTAGGTCGTGTTGGCGTCCAGGCTGCAACCGCCGGAGCAGGTGAAGGCGTACTCGCCCGCCGCGGTCGGGGCGGAGCCGTTGAGGGCGTGGAGCCGGGACGACGCCGGGTTGCCGCCGGACGCCGCGCGAATCTCCAGGTTGAAACCCGAGGGACTTCCGGTCACGGAAAGGATCTTGACTGTGACGGTCGCCAGCGTGTAGCCGCCGCTGTTAGACCCCGTGGTGAAGCCGGTCGCCGCGGTATTATTGGTGGAAATGTCGATGCCGAAGCCGTCGGACGTCGCGCTCAGGTTGCTCACGTTCGGGAGCGGGCCAATCAGCGGCGCGTACATGCCGGTAGCCGAGCTGCCCCACTGGTTGGTGCTGGTGATCTTGATGTCGTACACCTCACCGCCGATGATGGTGTAGTTGTTGCCGCCGGCTGTCCACGATGAAATGGTGACGCTGTGCGTGGCGGCGGTGTAGTCCTGGCCGGTCAGCGTGGCGCAGCGCGTGTACGACTGGCCCTGGACGGCGCAGTCGATCTCGTAGCCGGTGGTCCACAGGTTCGGCTTCCACGAGAGCGTGATCGAGCCGCCGGAACGGCTATGCGTCAGGTCGAACAGATGGCCAAAGACCGGACGGACATCCTCCGACCGCTTCCAGTCGCTCGCGTCGGCCGCGTTCCCGGTCACCGCCCGCACCGCGACCAGGTAGCTCCGGTCGCTCGCCAGATCGCGGAGCGGGTGGTTATCCACCGTCAGGCTGGTGGCGGAGGTCGTGCTGCCGCAATGCCACCAGCTTGATTCGCCGGGAGCGTTCCAACCGGGGCTATCGGAGCAGCTCAGGTTGTAGCCGCTCGCGCCTGGCACCGCAGCCCAACTGACGTGCAGTTTCTCGTCGCGGATCCAGTTGTCGCGCGTCACCGTGATCGTCGCGGGCGCGGCGAGCTTGTTCTGCGCCTGCACGGACTGTGCGGACACGCCGCCCTGGATGACGACGTTCAGCCAGTCGGCGGACGGGCCGCGTGAGTGTTCGGTCCACAGCCCCGCGCCGCCGGTGTTGCGAGCGCGGACGCGGACGCGCTCGATGGGGTTGCCCGCGTCGTCCGTCACGGTCACGGAGGTGGAAGAGGTGTTGGAGTGGGCCGTCTGCCAACTGTCGCCGGTGAGGCTGGCGCTGCTCTGCACGTCGTAGCCCGTAGCGCCGGTGACGGCGTTCCACGATACCGTCAGGTTGCCGTCGCTCGGAGTCACGGTCAGGCCGCTGGGCGCGGGGAGCGTCGGCGTGGCGGCGACATACCAGGGGGCCTCGCTGGGGGCGATGGCGCCCGGGCCGCTCGCGTTGACGGCGCGGAGCTTGTAGCGGTACTCGCTGCCGTTGGTCAGGCCGCTTATGGTGTGGGAGGTCGCGGTTGCGCTGTCGTCTATGCTCTGCCACGCGCTCCAGCCGGAGAATTTGCCGGTGGAGGTGTCGTTGTGGTTGACCTGGAACTCGTAGCCAGTGATGGACGAGTCGGCGGGGTCCTTCCAGTCAAGGGTTGCGGAGGCGTTGCCCGCGCTGGCGGTGAGGCCCGCGGGCGCGGCGGGCGGCTTGGGCTTCTGCGGCGGCGGCGCGGGCAGCGCGGGTATCGTCGCGTAGGACTTTAGCGCGCCGCCGGTGCGCCAGGTCTGGAGTATCACGCCGTAGCCCGTCTGCGCGTCCAGGCCGCTCACCGGCACCGGTCCGGTGGAGGCCGCGTCGTAGATCGCGCCGCTCTTGTAGACCGTGCCGGAGCAGGAAGAGCCGTCGTACTGCGCGTCGGAGCAGACGATGACCTGGTAGTAGGAGAAGTCGTCCCCGCGGTAGGTCGTCCAGGAGACGCTGGCGGAGACTTTGTCCGCGTTGCGCTCGGCGGTCACGGAAGGCGGCGCCGGGGGCGTGTACGGTCCGGACGGCGGGGAGTTGACCCAAGTGTTGCTCCAGCCGTGCTCGTTCCCGGCGCGCACGCCGACGATGTAGCTCTTGGCGTTGTCGACGCTGATGGTGATGCTGGTGGACGTGTGTTCCAGGGCGGCCAGCGACCAGGATGCGCCGTCGTCGCTGCTGTAGGTGACGTGGTACTTCGTCGCGCCGGCCGGGGCGTCCCATTTGGCGGTGGCGGTCCCGTCGCCGCGCGTGACGGCAACGGATGAGACGGCGCCGGGGGCCGACTCCGCCAGCGCGGGAGACGCGGAGAGCGCAAGCACGGCCAGCAGGAGCAATGCCAGGGAACGAGTAGTGAGCTTCTTCAGGTTCATGGTTCTCCCTTTCATTCAGTGGGATCGAACGGAGGAAAACGGCAAGAAGCGGCCGTCCCCGGGGGGTGGGGATGGCGAAGGGTTACGGGTGGGAAGGGGTTGGAGCCCGGCTGGGGCTACGGGAGGATTATACGAACGTAAGATCGGGGGGGGGGGTAAAGGTGTCAGACGGCTGAATTCGTAGCTTGTTCATAGCTTTGCCTTTGGGGTAATTATACAGCACTCGGAGACGGATGCAAGCCATCGCGAGTTGCGTCTCTTGCCAGGTTCAGCCCAGGCAGGCTGCGCGGCTCATGTTTCGCCCAGCCTGGCTATCGCCTGGAGGTCCAGGTTGCCGACGGACCGCCACAGCACCAGGAGGGAGGACAGGAAGGCCGCTGCCATGATCAGGTAGGTGGGCGCCATCAGGGCCCAGTCCGTGATCAGCAGGAAGGGCGGCGTAACGGCGGCCCCCTCCTCGGTGACGGCGAGGGAGCCGGCCATCATCCGGCTCATCAGGAAGCCCGCCCAGGTGCCGAGGCCCAGGCCTATGGCCACCACCGCGAGGTGCTCGAAGGTGAGCATCGCGCCAAGCTGCACCCTGGACAGCCCCATCGACTCCAGGAACCCCACCTCGCCGCGGCTCCTGCGCCCCGACTGCAATAGGTACGAGGCGTAGGTGAAGCACGCGGCGACCAGCGCGACCACGAGGGACAGCAGCACCATCGCCTTCCAGCCCGCCCCGGTCAGGGGATCGCTGGCGACGGCCTGCATCTCAGTATCCCTGTCGTACACGCGCGCCGTGAAGCGGACTAACGAGGTTATGTCGTCCACGGGGTCCTCGCCCGGCGCCTTGCTCACGAAGAACTCGTTGGGGTTGGCCTGGTACGACGAGCCCAGCACGTTCAGGTGCCCCAGGATGGAGTCTATCTCGACGATCATGAAGCTGCCTGCGCCCGGCCTCATGGTCGGGAAGTTCTCGATTATCTCGACGACCTCCACGGGCACCAGCGTGCTCGTTACGCGGGCCATGAAGACGTCGCCGACCCCGATTCCGCCGTTCCTGGCGAGCCTGGAGTCGATCACTGCCGGCACGGCCCCGTTCGTGGGCAGCCTGTAGATGCCCCGGATGCCGCGGATGGACTCCCTGCCGAACTCGTAGTGGGCCGAGTACGACCCGTCGTGGGCCTCGCCGGCGACCCTTTCGACCAGGTCGCCCGCTATGTACGAGCCGACTATGGGCAGCCACGTCATCCTGCCTTCGAATCCCTCCAGGAGGATCCGCTCCCCGGACCCGCCGGCGGTGACGTGGACGTCGTCTATGAAGACGTTGCCGGGGGTGTTGAGGTTGCCCTGGCCGGGCTCCGAAAGGTGCAGCGCCACCAGCTCCAGGGGAGTCCTCAGCCGCTCCGGGATCTCCGCGGACATGAGCCGCCACTCCAGGGTCTTGAGCTTGCCCAGCGAGATGCCGGACACCCATCCCGAAGGGTCCCTCACCTGTGCCCAGAGCGACATGTTGCGGAACTCCTGCCCGCCCTTGACGTAGGCCCCGATGGTCCTTGCGCCCTCCGGCAGGACTATGGGGTCCAGCCGTTCGGTGGCCGCCAGCCCGCCCATCACGGCGTTCAGCGGCCTGGCGGAGAAGTCGGGCCTGTACCACGTGAGGAAGGCGAACTCGCCCGGCTCGACCCCCAGCAGCTCGAATGTCAGGGAGCCGATGTCCCCCGACGACCGGTAGCCCCGGCTCACCGTGGCCACCCCCGGCACCGCCTCTATGTCCGCCTCCAGCCCGGAGAGGCCGCCGCGCCGGCTGGCCCTGACGTCCGCAACGTGTATGTCGGAGCCTATGTCGTACAGGACGCGCTCCCGCTGGCTGCGCTCCAGGGTGCCGCCGACCGTCGTGGCGAGCAGGGCCAGCCCGGTGGCAAGGACCAGGAGCAGGATCACCCACGTGTACTGGACCGGGCTCCGCGCCATGCGCCAGAGCGCCAGGGACATCCAGGCCGGGGTGGCCCTGGTGAGCCGCACCAGCAGCAGGAACAGGACCTGGCCCGCAACGACGGCGCTCAGTGCCGCGACAGGGGTGTACAAGACCTCGTCCACGGACGGCAGCACGCGAACGAACATGGCCGCGGCGATGGCCGCCTGCACCAGGAACGCCCCCACCCGGATACTGGCGCGCCTCGCTATCCGGGTAACGGCGTACGCGATTCCGAACGCCAGCGCGCCGAGCACCGCGGACGCGGGCTCCACCGCGAACAGCCCCAGCCTCTCCGTCCACACCGTGTAGCCGGCTATGGCGGCCACGGACGCCCCGGTCGCGACGTGCAGCAGCGTCATGGACTCTCCGGCTACGAATCTCACGACCATGGGGAAGAGCCGCATGAACAGGAGCGCGACGACGACCAGGAAGGCCACCGGGGCGAGGAGCAGCGTCTCGTTCACCTCCAGGTCCTGGAAGAGCCCGCCCGACACGAACTGGCCCCTCGACTGTAGCTCCCAGAAGATTATGCCGCCGAAGACGAGCACGACGGCGTCGAGGTAGTAGCGATGGAAGAAGGGCAGGGCATCGGGCCTGGCGGCCTGGATCCTCTCCATCACGACGCCGCCCTTCGTACCCAGCACGGCTGAAACCACGAAGAGCGCAAGACAGAGCAGCCCGGCGCCCGCCGCCAGCAGGAAGACGTCGAGGGTCAGCACGAGGGGCAGGAGTCCGAAGCCGGTGATCCCGGAGAAGTAGGGCAGCAGCCCGGCCGCGGACACGGCGACGATTGCCAGCATCGGCCCCGCGACGATGGCGACGGCGGCCATGGCCGCGCCCTCCAGCAGGTAGATCCGGGAGAGCTGGACGATGCCGACGCCGCGCGACCGGAGCACGGCAGAGTCCCGCTCGCGGCTCCGGGCCAGGTACACGACGACCGTCGCCAGGTAGAAGAGGACGGTCACGCCCATCAACGCCAGCAGTAGCAGCAGCGGGATCTTCGTGAAGAAGCTGCGGCGCTCGATGGTATCGATGGGCGTGAGCACGGCGCGCGCGCCAACCAGCGCCCCGGGCAGCCCGTCGGTGACGTCCAGCTCCAGCCCCTCGAACCGCCGGCGCACCTCGGCAATCGACCACCTGGTGAGCATCTCGGCGTCGATGAACGAGAACCAGGCGGGCCTGACCACGCTGGACGTGTAGATTGCGCCCACGACGTCCACCAGCGCTGCACGCGTCACCAGCAGGGCGACGGGCGGCTCCTCCTCGTCGTCCCCCGCAACGGTGATTCCCTCCGGGGGCGCCTCCAGGAGAGGGGACGGGTCGAGCAGGATCCCGGCAAAGCCCCAGTAGTTGCTCGAAGGGTCGTCAGGCTCGACCACCCCGGTGATGGCGACGTACAGGCGCTCCTGGACCCTGAGGTCGGGAGTCACCTCCACGGTGTCTCCGGGGCCGAGGCTGAACCGCTCCGCCGTATGGACGCTGATGACGGCTTCGATGGTATTCGGGGCGGCCGCTCCCGGGGGCCGCGTGTCGTTCATGCGGCCCGCCACGAGCTCGGCGTGCTGGTCCAGATTCGAGACGTACTGCACGAAACCGCGCGCCACGCGCTCCCCGGTGCCGCCCTCGGCGGGAAGGGGCTGGTTGGGCAGCCCGACGAGGGAGTTCGCGCCCCTGATGTAGGTCTCGTGGCCCTGGTACGAGTCGGCGGCCCGGGCGCGGAGAGCGTCAACCACGGCCTGCTCCGCGCCGTCGACCGCCTCCTCCTCCAGGAGCAGGGGAGGGGCGAAGACGTCGACCCGCAGGCTGCCCTGCCTGGATATGCGGGAGATGGCCTGCTCGAAGGCCATCTGCTCCAGGGAGTCGAGGTATAGGGGCGCCAGGGCCGCCAGGGTCGTGGCGGCTATCATCCCGATCATCGTGCCCGCCAGGATCTGCCAGTCTTCGATGAGCCGCCTGGCGATCAGGCGGGGCACGGAGAGCTCTTGCATGTGTTCAGGCCCGTCGGCTTGGATAGCCGAGTTTAACCACAGACATGGGAAGGGTCAACATGCCGTAGTACGAACGAAGGGGCGGCCGGGGATTCCACCGCCGCTACGATCTCTCAGCGGCTGGCACAAACTCGGGGAGGCGGCCCGTGACCAGGAAGATGACCCTCTCGGCGATGTTGGTGGCCCGGTCGGCGATTCGCTCCAGGTCGTGGGCCACCCAGATCAGGTAGGTGGCACGCCTGATGGTGTGGGGGTCCTCGATCATGTAGGTGAGAAGCTCGCGGTAGACCTGCTCATAGAGGGCGTCGACCTCGTCGTCGTCGTTCAGGACGACCTGGGCCGCGACCACGTCACGGTTCACCAGGGCGTCGAGGCTCCGCCGCAGCATCGAGGCGGACTTGTCGGCCATCCTGGGGATGTCGATGAGCGGCTTGAGGGGAGGCTCGTCGCCCATCCTGATGCCGATCTTGGCGACGCCCTCGGCGTAGTCGCCCATGCGCTCAAGCTCCTGGGTGATGTGGAGCAGGGCGATGATGACCCTGAGGTCGGTCGCGAGCGGCTGCTGCGTCGCGATCAGGTTGACGCACTTGTCCTCGATCTCGAACCGCTTGTTGTCGACGTGGTCGTCCCCGTCGATCACCTCCTGGGCGGCGTCGAAGTCCCTGCGCTGGAGGGCGTCGAGGGACGAGGCGATGGCCTTCTCGACCATGCTGCCGAGCATGAGTATGTCGTTCTCGAGCAGTCTCAGGTGTCGGTCGAAGTCCGAGCGCGGCATGGCTCCTCCCTTTCTAGCTGAAGCGGCCCGTGATGTAGGCCTCTGTCCGTTCGTCCCTGGGCTCGGTGAACATCTGGTTGGTCTCGCCGTGCTCCACCACGTAGCCGGAGCGGTTCTCGTCGACCATGAGGAACGCCGTCTCGTCCGATACCCTCGCCGCCTGCTGCATGTTGTGTGTCACGATGACGATGGTCACGTCCCTGGCTAGCTCCCGTATCAGCTCCTCGATGGCCAGAGTGGCGATGGGATCGAGGGCGGAGGCGGGCTCGTCCATCAGAATGACCTCCGGCTCCACCGCCAGGGCCCGGGCGATACAGAGGCGCTGCTGTTGGCCGCCGGACAGGGTGTGGGCGCCCTTGTTCAGCCGGTCCTTCACCTCGTCCCAGAGGGCGGCCCGCTGCAACGAGCGCTCGACCGCCTCGTCCATGTCGCCCGTGTAGCCGTTGATCCTCAGGCCGAACGCGACGTTGTCGTAGATCGACTTCGGGAACGGGTTCGGCTTCTGGAAGACCATGCCGATGCGCGACCTGATGTCTGTCGGGTCGACGTAGTCGGCGTTCAGGTCCTCGTCATTGAACTGGATCCGGCCCTCGACGCGAGCGGTGGGCACCAGGTCGTTCATGCGGTTGAAGCACCTGAGCAGCGTGGTCTTGCCGCATCCAGACGGGCCGATCAGGGCGGTCACCTTCCTGCGTCCGACCTTCAGGTATACGTCGCGCAGGGCGTGGAACTCCCCGTACCAGACGTGGAGGTTCTCGGCTTCGAGGACGTAGGCTCCGGTCGTACTATTCATCTGACCTCACCTGGTAGCGGTTTCGGATGAACACGGCCACCGCGTTCATGCTGAGCAGCACCACCAGGAGCAGGACGATGCCCGCGGCGGCGAGGCCCTGGAAGTCCTCCTGCGGCCTGGACACCCAGTTGAATATCTGGAGGGGCAGCACCGTGAACTTGTCCATCGGGTTGGTGGGTATGAACGTGACGAAGAGCAGCCCGCTGATGACCAGCATCGGCGCGGCCTCGCCGATGGCCCTCGACATCCCCAGTATGACGCCGGTCAGGATGCCGGGGAGGGCAGCCGGCAGGACGACGCCCTTCACCACCTGCCAGTCCGTTGCCCCCAGGGCGAAGGCCGCCTCCCTGTAGGTGCGGGGGACGGCTCGGATCGACTCGCGGGAGGCGAGTATCACGATGGGGAGTATCAGCAGCGACATGGTCAGTGCGCCGGCCAATACGCTGCGGTCCAGGGCCAGCCACTGCACGAACAGGGCGGCCCCCAGGAGACCGTAGACTACGGACGGGACGCCCGCCAGGTTGGAGATGTTTATCTCGATCAGGGCCGTCAGCCGGTTCTTGGGTGCGTACTCCTCGAGGTAGACCGCTGCCCCGACGCCCACGGGCACGCTGAACGCAGCAGTAAGGCCCATCAGCCAGAGTGTGCCTATCAGGGCCGGCCACAGCCCGGCCTGCTCGGGATGGCGTGACGGGTAGTTGAGGATGAGCTTCAAGCTCAGCCAGGGGATGCCGCCCGTCACGATGTCGACGAGGAGGACGAGCAGTCCCACCACGCTGACGAGGACCGCCGCCAAGAACACGACGTAGACAGCGGATCCGAGTGCCTTGCGGAGCTCTTTTCGCCGTCTGAAGATGGCGTGCCCCTGGACCATCAGTACCTGAGCCTCCAGCGTCTCACGACCCAGTGCCCCAGCAGGTTCATGCAGAGCGTCATTACGAAGAGGAGCGAGCCGACCGCGAAGATGGCGTTGAATTCGGCCGAGCCGCGCGGCGCCTCGCCCAGGGCGACCTGGACGATGTACGCCGTCATGGTCTGGATGCTCTCCAGGGCATTGAAGGTGAGCTTCGGGGTCGCGCCCGCGGCGATGGTCACCAGCATGGTCTCGCCGATGGCCCTGGAGAGACCGATGATGAACGCCGCCACGATGCCGGACAGGGCCGCAGGAATGACGATGCGGAGGGATACCTCGACCCGCGTCGCGCCGAGGGCGTACGCCGCCTCCCTGAGGGAGCGGGGCACGGCCAGCATGGCGTCCTCGCTGAGAGTCGACACCATCGGCACGATCATCAGGCCCATCACGATGCCCGCCGACAGCGCGTTGAACACCAGCATGTCGGGGAAGAGGACGTCCTGTATCAGGGGCGTCACGAATGTCAGCGCGAAGTAGCCGTACACCACCGTCGGTATCCCGGCCAGGATCTCCAGGATGGGCTTGAGGACCCTGCGCACCCTGTCCGGCGCGTATTCGGAGAGGAAGGTGGCCGTTGCCAGGCCGATGGGCATCGCCACGAGCGCGGCCACACCCGTGACCAGCAGGGTTCCGGCAACCAGGGGCAGGGCCCCGTAGGAGCGCGGCTTGAGGATGGGGGACCAGCGGGTGCCGGTCAGGAACTCGAAGGGCGATACCTCGACGAAGAAGCCCCACGCCTGTACGGACAGGCTGACGACTATGCCGACGGTCGTTAGGATGGAGACGAGGGCGCAGGAGAAGAGCAGCCACTTGATGACGGCCTCGCCGATCCGGCGGCTCGGTTTCCTGGGTCCCATCTCGGCGGTCCCGGCCCTCACAAGGCGCGCCCCTCCTGAGGCTAGTGTCATCGCATCGTCCAAGCGTCCTCCCTTTCAGCGTCTTCGACTTAGCCGGGAGCGCCCGGCATCCAGTGTAACCCAGCGTCGGCCTCGTGAGTAGGCCCTTTCCCGTGGGACGCAGCGCAGCCTAGGAGGCAGACTCCGCTACCGGCTGTTAGTCTGTACGATCACCGTGCCGCCGCTGCCTGGATCTCGGCCAGCCCTTCCTCGTAGGCCGCTTCCTCCAGGGCAACGTAGCCGACCTCACGTACGAGCGAGCGAGCGTTGGTCAGGTAGAACTCTACGAACGCCCGCACCTCAGGCTTGTTCAGGCTCTCCCTGTTGACGTAGATGAAGAGGGGTCGCGAGAGGGGCTTGTATTCGCCGCTCTGGATGGTGTCGGCGGTCGGCGTCACGCAGCCGTCTCCAGCGTCGATGGCGACCAGCTTGACCTTGTCCTGGTTCTCGGCGTAGTAGGCGTAGCCGAAGTACCCGAGGGCGTTCCGGTCGCCGCCGATGCCCTGTACAAGCACGTTGTCGTCAGCCGACGCGGTGTAGTCGGACCTGGATGCCTGCACCTCGCCGACGATCTCCTCGGTGAAGTAGTCGAACGTGCCCGAGTCGGTGTCGGCCCCGTACAGCCTCAGCGGCCTGTCGGGGAAGCCCGAGCGCACCTGGCTCCAGCTGGTGATGGTGGAGCCGGGCTCCCATACCTTCTTCAGATCCTCGACGGTCAGGCACTGGGCGAAGTCGTTCTTGGGACTGACCACCACCGAGAGCCCGTCGGTGCCGACCAGGAGCTCGATGTAGCCGATGCCATTGTTCGCAGCGGCCTCGGCCTCCGAAGACTTGATGGACCTGGAGGCGTTGGAGATATCGGTATCGCCGACGGTGAAGCGCTTGAATCCGCCGCCGGTGCCGGAGATGCCCACGTTCACGTCTACTCCGGGATGGAGCTTGTGGAACTCCTCGGCCACCGCCTCGGACACGGGGAAGACCGTGCTGGAACCGTCTATCTCTATCGTTCCGCTCAGCGCCCCCTCGGCAGATTCGTCGTCGCTCCCGCAGGCCGTGGCGGCCATGAGCGAGACGATACCGAGAAGAACCGCAACGACCTTGAGGCGTCCGTAAGCTCGTCTGACTGAAGACATCCGGGGTATCTCTCCTTGTTCGGGCATATCTGCTAATGCCAGTCTAGGCACGCGGGGTTAACCGGCCTTTAAGCCGGCGAGGAGCTGTCGCATGGTCGTTTTTCCGTTGTGGTTAGGTGATGGACAGCTATGCACAGGGCCTGCGCTACTCCGCAAGCCACGTCGAGTAGGGATTCTCGCGATTGCGAAGCGGGAGATCGACCCTGGCCTGGAGCCGGTGGGACTCGTGCACCGCCGATATCATTTCGAGGGCGGCGCGGGCGTCCTCGCCGCTGGAGACGTTCGCCACCTCGCGGTCCTCGCGGACGGCCCGGATCAGCTCCGACACGATCATGGAGTTGCTGAGGTGCATCCGCTCCTGAGACGTTCGCGCGACGCCTCCTGGGCCCTTCTCCCACTCGTCCAGGTATATGCGCTCCCAGCGGCCGTCGGACTCGCCCGGAATCCACCGGCTGTGTGGGTAGAGGTACATCTCGCCGTCGGGCGAGCTGCGCAGGGCGATGATGCCGCGGGTGCCGTGCACCTCGAACCCAAAGGACCTGGAGGTGAGGTCCGACTGCTCGTCGCCGGGATGTGACTCGAAGTATCCGGCGACGCCATTGCTGAAGGCAAAGAACGCATCGACGCCGTTTCCCGCGATCAGCCCGACCTCTTCGTCGCCTTCCCGGATGTCCTCCGCCGTGACGTCACGGCCGTCCTGGGTCACCCGGCCGCTCGCCCAGGCGACGTCGGCGCCTGCCATGAACCTCATGCTGTCCATCATGTGCGTCCCGAGCACCATCAGGCCCATGGCGCCGGAGCGGTGGTCCTCCTTGCCGCGAGAGCGGATCGAGTGCACGTTGCCGATGGCGCCCTCTTCGATCAGCCTCTTGCCGTGCTGCTCGTATGCGTTGGCGCGGCGATGGGCCACCGCGACCCGCACGCCGTTGCGGCTGCACGCTTCGAGCATGGCGTCGGCCTGCGCCAGGGTAGGGGCGAATGGCTTTTCGCAGATCAGCCCCCTTGCGCCGGACTCGGCGGCGGCTATGACCATCTCCGCGTGCCTGCCGATCCAGCGCGGGCAGACGTTGACCAGGTCCACGCTCTCGCTCTCCAGCATCTCGCGGTAGTCGGCGTACTGGCGAAGGGCGCCCGTGCGCCTCGCCCCCGCCTCGCGTCCCGTCGGATCGGGGTCGGCCACCGCCACGACCTCGACGCCCGGCGTCCCGTCATAGGCTACGTCGAGCCCGTGGCCGTAGTTGCCCCTGCCCGTGTCGCCGATGATTCCCGCACGCAGTATCGCTGCCATTCAAGCCACCTCTGCAAGGCATAATACTTGGCGTCCTGAGTAAGTCAAGGACGTGCTCCCATATGACGGTAGTGAAGATATTGCGCCAAATCGTGACAAAGTTCCTATTGGAGCTTGGCATCTACCCAGTGTGGGGCCTCACGTGCACGTAAACGTTGAACACTGGCTTTCTCGAAACGGTTTTCTTAGTCACACGTCAAATAGTGTCGGATTTCACAAAGTAGACGATTGCCGATAGCGTTCCTGTTTGATATATTGGTAGCTCAAAGCAGTGGAGGGATCGCATAGTGGTCTAGTGCGGGCGCCTGCTAAGCGCTTAGGGGGCGAAAGCTCTCTCATGGGTTCGAATCCCATTCCCTCCGCCACGCCACTCCTGCCAGCTACCCGGACATATGCAGACCTACCATATCTGGACGATAGGGTGCCAGATGAACAAGGCGGACTCCGAGCGGCTGGAGAGCGCCCTTGGGCAGATGGGCCTTGGCCCGTCCGAGGAGATTGGCGATGCCGACGTGGTCGTGCTGAATAGCTGCGTCGTGCGCCAGAGCGCCGAGGATCGCGTGACCGGTATGCTCGGCACCCTGAAGCCCGTCAAGAAGGCCAGCCCCGACAAGGTGGTCGCCCTCATGGGCTGCATGGTCGGCCCCAAGACCGACTCCCTGGAGCGCCGGTTCCCGCAGGTGGACGTATTCATGCGCCCCCAGCAGTTCGAGCCGCTGGTAGACCTGCTGGGGGACAGGATGGGCATAGACCCGGAGGGCTGCATCGGCCAGCTCTCGGCGAGGCCCGCGATCACGGCGTACGTCCCCATCATCCACGGCTGCGACAAGTTCTGCTCCTTCTGCATCATCCCGTACAGGCGCGGCAGGGAGGTCAGCCGGCCGATTCCCGACATCGTCCGTGAGGTGGAGCTACTGGCGGACCGGGGCGTCCGTGAGGTGACGCTGCTGGGCCAGAACGTGGACTCATACGGCCACGACCTATCCGGGGAACAGGACCTGGGCGACCTGCTGGAGGCGGTCGACGGCGTGGACTCGCTGGAGCGCATACGCTTCCTCACGTCCCATCCGAACGACATGAGCGACCACATCATCGACGCCGTGTCGGGGCTGGACAAGGTATGCGAGCACGTCAACCTGCCCTTCCAGGCGGGAGACGACGCGGTACTCGAACGGATGCGGCGGGGCTACACGAACGCGGAGTACCGCGCCCTGGTCGACAAGATAAGGTCGCGCGTACCCGGCGTCTCGATGAGCACCGACCTGATAGTGGGCTTCTGCGGCGAGACGGACGAGCAGTTCGGGCGCACGCTCGGTATGGTGAAGGACATCAGGTTCGACAAGGTACACTCGGCGGCGTACTCCACCCGCGAAGGCACCATAGCGGACCGGCGATACGAGGACGACGTTCCCATCGACGAGAAGAAGGCGCGGCTGAGGGCGATCGACGAAGCCCAGGCCGAGATACAGGCGAACATCAACCGCGAGCTGCTTGGCCGCACGGTCGAGGTGCTGGTCGAGGACGTGAAGAGCGGCCGGGCCTACGGCCGGAACCGCAACGACAAGCTCGTGCACGTCGAGAACGCGACCGACCGCGTCGGCGACGTGATCTCAGTAAGGATCGACAGGACGGGGCCCTGGTCCCTACGGGGCACGGCGGTCTCAGCCGCCTAGGGAGAGTCAAATGGTTGTCCAGGTGAAAGAGCCGACCATTCCGATCACCGAGGTCGAGCAGTCAGCCTTCTGCCAGACGGACGACGAGCTGAAGACCAAGACCCTGGAGGAGGAGTTCGGCGCGGGGGTACGCTGGCAGAAGCTGCCGATCGCCTATCTGAAGAAGACCCCGGAGGAGCTGGACGAGCGCATATTCGAGGCCAAGGCCAGGCTCGACGGCCGGCTGGTCGTGCTGGGACACCACTACCAGCGCAACGAGATCATCAGGTTCGCCGACTACATAGGGGACTCGTTCAAGCTCTCCCAGTTCGCGGCGACGCAGGAAAGGGCGGAGTACATCGTATTCTGCGGCGTCCACTTCATGGCCGAGACGGCCGACATTCTGAGCGGGCGGCACCAGCAGGTGATCCTGCCCAACCTGACGGCCGGATGCTCGATGGCCGACATGGCCCACGTGGACGACGTGCTGGACTGCTGGGACGACCTCGAAGAGGTTCTGGGCGACGACGGCGGCATTACGCCCATCACCTACATGAACTCGACGGCGGCGATCAAGGCGCTGTGCGGCAGGAACGACGGCATCGTCTGCACCTCCTCGAACGCCAGGGCGACCTTCGAGTGGGCGTTCGCGAAGTCTGAGCGCGTCCTGTTCCTTCCGGATCAGCACCTGGGGCGCAACACCGCGGTAAAGCTGGGCGTAGGGCTGGACGAGATGGTGGTCTGGAACCCGTTCAAGCCGCTGGGCGGGCACACGCCGGACGAGCTGCGCCGCGCCAAAGTCATACTCTGGCAGGGCCACTGCTCGGTCCACACCAGGTTCACCATCGAGCAGATTGAGGAGGCCAGGCGGCGCATCCCGGGCGTGAACGTGCTGGTGCATCCCGAGTGCACGTACGACGTGGTCCAGGCCGCGGACATGAACGGGTCGACCGAGCTCATCACCCATACCATCGCCGACGCCGAGCCTGGAAGCGCCTGGGCCGTCGGAACGGAGATCAGCCTCGTCAACCGCATCGCCCAGCAGAACCCCGACAAGACCGTCTTCTGCCTCGACTCGGTCGTCTGCCCGTGCTCCACGATGTACCGCATCCACCCCGCGTACCTGTCGTGGGTCCTGGACGGTCTCAACGAGGGCGTTGTCGTCAACCAGATCAGCGTGGACGACCGGACTGCCGACGAGGCCCGCGTGGCCCTCGACAGGATGCTGTCGATCGTCTAGTGACGTGGGACACATTCCCGGCCTCGAGCTGTTCGAGATCGACGACGCGGTGGACAGGGCACTCGCCGAGGACCTGGCCTCCGGCGACCCGACGACCGACTCGCTGATACCGCCCGGCCGCAAGGGCAGGGCGCTCGTCGTTGCCAAGGGCGAGGGCATTCTGGCGGGCGGCGACGTTGCCGTCGCGGTATGGAGGCGGCTCGACCCAGCCATGCGCATCGTGTCCATCCTCCCGGACGGCTCGAAGCTCCGGCCAGCCGAAGTCATAGCCGAGATCGAAGGCGACGCCGCCGCGATACTGAAGGGCGAGCGGACGGCGATCAACTTCCTCCAGCACCTGAGCGGCGTGGCCACGGAGACAAGCCGGTTCGTCAGGGCCGTCGAGGGTCTTCCCGCGCGCATAGTGGACACCCGGAAGACGGTGCCGGGTCTTCGCGCGCTGCAGAAGTACGCCGTCAGGGTCGGAGGCGGCAGCAATCACAGGCGCAGCCTCGGAGACGGCGTGCTGATAAAGGACAACCACATCGCGGCGCTGGGGGCCGAAGGCGCCGGGCTGGGTGAGGCAGTGCGCCGCGCCAAGGCGCGCCATACCCTGAGGATAGAGATCGAGGTCGAAACGATGGCACAGGTATCCGAGGCCCTGGAGGCCGGGGCAGACATACTGCTGCTGGACAACATGACAGTGGCCGAGATGGCCGAGGCGGTGGCCCTTGTGGACGGCCGGGCCGTCACCGAGGCATCGGGCAACATCAGCCTGGAGAACGTCCGCGAAGTCGCGTCTACGGGAGTCGACCTCATATCCATCGGACGTCTAACCCACTCGCCCAGGGCTCTCGACATCAGCCTCGACCTGGTCGGGTGAGCAGAGCCACAGGGCACGGGCCGGTTCGTGTTACATTAGATTGAGTGCAGCCCCATTGCGCGCAAGACCCTCCCGAATGGAGTCTGAGTGAAACGACAAACATCCATACGAATCGTAACGCTCCTCGCGGTATGCGCCTTCTCGATTGCCGGAGTCGTCTATCCCATGTCGGCTCAGGACGTCAACCTCCACGGCTGGGCCACCCGGTCCAGCTCATCCACGACGTTGCTGGAAGTCGCTTTCGTCGATGGACGGATGGGGTGGGCCGTAGGCACGGGAGGCGCCATCCTGTCCACGTCCGACGGGGGCGCTACCTGGACGCCGCAGGAGAGCGGCACGACATTTCCGCTGCACTCCGTCAGCTTCGTCGATAGCAACACCGGGTGGGTCGTAGGTGACCGGGGCGTCGCACTCGGCACGGTCGACGGCGGAGCGACGTGGACCCCACTCGCCGCAAACACGACCGCCCCGCTGCGAGGAGTCGATTTCGTGGACGCGTCCAGGGGGTGGATCGTGGACTCGGTGGGTCGTGTGCGGGCAACATCCGACGGCGGCCGGACCTGGACGAGGGTCCAGGGAGCTTCCGCCTCTCTGGAAGGCGTGGACTTCGTCGATGGGCTCAGGGGCTGGGCCGTGGGAAGCGCCGGCGAGATAGCGAAGACGACCGACGGCGGCGCTACGTGGACCGACGTGTCGTTCGGTCGCGGGTCGCTCTTCGACACGAGCTTCACGGATGCTGACACGGGCTGGGCCGTGGGAAGCGACGGCACGATCCTGGGCACGGTCGACGGCGGGCAGACGTGGACCCGCCAGGCGTCCGGCACCGACACGTACATACTCGGCATCGACTTTATCGATAGCTCGACGGGCTGGGCCGTCGGGCGGGACGGGACGATACTCGCCACCACCGACGGCGGTCGGACTTGGGCTTCCCAGTCGAGCGGCGTGAGCGTCTCCTTCCTCTCGGTCGACGCCATCGACGCTGAGAGCGCAATCGCGGTTGGCATAGCCGGGATGATCGTCGGGACACAGGACGGCGGGGCGACGTGGCAGGTCATCAGGGAGCCCGAGACCCTCTTCGACGTAGATTTCATCGACCGGTACACCGGCTGGGCGGTCGGTACCCTCGGCCTCGTGCTGCGCACCCAGGACGGCGGCATCACCTACGAAGAGCTTCCGGCCGCAACCCACAAGAACCTCCACGGCGTGAAGTTCGTGGACTCCGAGACGGGCTGGGTCGTGGGCGCGGACGGGGCCATAATGCGCACGGCGGACGGCGGGCAGACCTGGACTCAACAGGCCAGCGGCGTATCGGACACCCTCAGGGCCGTCGAATTCACCGACACAAGCTCCGGCTGGGTCGTCGGTGACTCAGGCGTCGTCCTCGCAACGTCGGATGGGGGAGCCGTCTGGCGTGCCGGGAGGGAAGGGGATGACGCCCTTTTCGACGTCGGCTTCCTCGACACGGCCGGATGGACTGTCGGCGAGAACGGGACGATTCTCACCACGACCGATGGTGGGAGCAACTGGTTGGAATCGCCTAGCGGCACACCGCAGCACCTCTACGCGCTGGACGTCGTGGACCGCGAAAGGGCATGGGCCGTCGGGTCAAACGGCACCATTCTCCACACGAACGACGGCGGGCAGAGCTGGGCCAGACAACGAAGCGGCACGAGCGAGCAGCTGCTCGGCGTCGGCTTCGCCAACACCAAGAGGGGCTGGGCCGTCGGCAGGGGCGGGACCGTGATCAGGACCGAAAGAGGGGGCAAGTCCTGGAAGGCCGAGGAGGTCGGGACCCGCCACGATCTGTACGATATACACATCGCAAATGGGACGACGGCCTTCGTAGCGGGGGACCTGGGCCTGCTGCTCGAATACCACGGACGACCCGACATTCCCATAGGAGTGAACCTATGGGTACTGGCGTTGGTGATACTCGCGGCGGCCGCGTCCATCTATCTATGGAGACGCTACTACACAAAGCCGTTCCAGAGAAGGCCCGCAGTCGCAGCTACGGGTTCGTGGCGAAGCGGCTGGGCAACCGCTGCAAACGGCGACGAGGGGGCCAGGTAGGCAGCCGTCTTTCCCACTCATGGCCGTCGAGGACGGCCTATTGCGCCTCACCGGTCGTGCTGGTACAACATAGGCCGCACCAGCACAGCAGGAGGCCACTATGTCCACCTATCGCGCCGCGGTCATCGGTCTGGGCCGCATGGGGAGCACCTTCGACGACGAGATGACCCGGGGCGGGTCGCTGTTCCTTCCATACTGCCACGGCCCGGCCTACGTCTATTCGCAGAGGACGGAGCTCGTCGCCGGGGCCGACGTACACGACGAGCAACGCTCGATCTTCGGCGAGCGGTGGGGCCTGAGCGACGACCATCTCTACTCGGACTTCGAGGAGATGCTCGACAGGGAGAAGCCGGACATCGTTTCGGTCTGCACGACCGCGCGGATACGCTCGGACATCGTCCAGAAGGTCGCCCGCGCGGGAGTGAAGGCCATATGGGCGGAGAAGCCCATATCCATTAGCCTCGCGGAGGCCGACGAGATGGTTCGTGTCTGCAACGAAGAGGGCGTGTCCCTGGCCGTGAACTGCGCCCGGCGCTGGAACCCATTCTACAGCCAGGCCCGGAATATCATCGACGAGGGCCACATAGGCAACGTGCTCCAGGTCACGGCCCACGCCGCATGCGGCCTGTCGTCGAACGGTAGCCACCTTCTCGACACCGTGCGGTTCCTGGCGGGCGGCGACGTCCAGTGGGTCCTCGGCGAGATGCAATCCGACGAGGCGGCGGAGAGTGACAGCGACATCATGGGGAACGGCTACCTCGTGTTCGACAACGGCGTGCGCGCCTTCGTAAGGAGCATGGAGGCCGGCGGAGCGACTTGGGACTTCGACGTGATAGGGGAGGACGGCCGGATCCGCACGCCCAACGACGCCCAGGCATGGGAGCTGACGAGCATGGTTGCCGAGACGTTCCCACCCGTCGAGAACAGGCGACCGGGTGTACGGGCCCGCAGGAATCCGGTCATGCACCAGTTCCCGTGGCCCACCCACATGCAGGGTATGGGCCTGACCATCGTCGACGACATCATCTCGTCGTTCGAGAACGGCCACCCGCCCAAGTGCTCCGGCGAGGATGCGCTCAAGGCGCTGGAGACGGCTATCGCCATGCGCGAATCCCACCGGCGCGGCTTCGTCCGCGTGGACCTGCCGCTCGATGACCGCAGCCTGAAGATAGTGTCGGGCGAGACCGTCAACGACGACGTGCCGGCGCGCATTCGCAGGCAGAGGGCCGCCGCGGCGGGCTAACCACATCCATCCGAAGGAGACTCGAATGAAGACGTACCGAGTGGCAGTTGTCGGGCTTGGCCGCATCGGAAGCACTCTCGATATGTCGGTGGCCAACGCGTGCGCTGCTTCCGGGAGGCTGGAGTTGGTGGCGGGGGCGGACATACTCCCGGAGAGGCGCGACGCCTTCAGGGAAACGTGGGGAGTCGACGCGGTCTACGGCGACTACGAGGAGATGATCGCCAAAGAGAGTCCCGACGTCGTGGCCGTCTGCACGACCGCGACGGGCCTGCCGAAGCCCGGCAACAAGGCGCCGACCAGGGACTTTCGCGACGACTCCCACGCCGAGGTCACGATTTCTGCATCCAACGCGGGCGTCCCCATGCTCTACGTGGAGAAGGCCATCGCGTGCTCGCCCCTTGCCGCGGACGGAATACTGGAGGCGTGCAGGGCGAACGGCACCATCGTCAACACCGGCACGCTCATGCGCTTCGACGACCGGTTCGACATCGTGAAGGACGCCATCGCGCGGGGCGACATCGGCGAGCCGACGCACGCGGTGGCTTATACGCGCTCCAACACCCTGATGCACATGCACATCCACTCGATGGACACGCTCTCGTACCTGCTGGGCGACCCGGGCGTCGTCGCCGTGCGCGGCGAGCTGCTCCCGCGCGACCTGAAGGTGAGGGACAACCGGCTGGACGAGGATCCGCATTCGACCTATCACATACGCTTTGGGAACGGGGTCGAGGCTTGGGCGGTGCCAGCGGGTCCGCGCGACTTCGAGATCATCGGCACCGAGGGGTCCATCCGGTCGCTGAACCAGGGCACAGGCGCCATCTACAGGGTGCCCGAGAACCTGGAGCCCAGGGAGCCGCGGTGGTTCGAGACCCTCGTGCCGGAGTATCCAAAGCAGGAGGCGACGCTGACCTGCCTGGAGGACCTGGTCGACTCGCACGAGAACGGACGCGCTCCGCGCGGCGGCCCCATCGAGGTGGCCCACAACCTGACCGAGGCGTGCCTCGCCGTCGCCGAGAGCCACCGCCAGGGCGGAGCGTGGGTGGACCTACCTATCGAGAACCGGAGCCTGTACGTCTTCCACGTCTAGGGGGTCTTGCCAATGGACCACATCGTCGTACACAAGGACACCGGATACCACAGCGCCTTTCCTCACGTCATTCGCCTGGGGAACGGCGACCTGGTGTGCATCTTCCGCCAGTCCGTGTTCAGGAAGGGCTACGCAGACGGCGAGGCCCGCGAACGCAGCCTCGCCCACTACCACCTCGATCCCGACTCGCGGATCGCGCTGGTAAGGTCCACCGACGACGGCCGGACGTGGGACCCCGACAGCTTCACCATAGTCGACGCATCGGACGGGAGCCGCGACCTGAACATGGGCATGATCGCCGAGCTTCCCTCGGGCGAGCTGCTGGTCAACAATCACGGATGGTTCACCGGCCTGTCGAATGAGCAGGGCTCCGGGCTGGACGGCAAGCGCTCGCACCTACCAAGGCCGGAGTCGTCGCCCTACTCGCGGCAGTGGTTCGGGGATATCTACTACGACAGCGCCTACACTCTGCGCTCGAACGACTCCGGGAGGACCTGGACGAAGCGGGAGACCTTCAGCATTGGAGCATACGAGTACTTCACCCACACGGGCAAGGACGGCGCGCTCACGATGCCGGACGGGTCGCTGATCCTGCCGCTGAGCGGCCGGACCTCGCAGGACGAGCCCGGGCGTGTGTTCGTGGTCCGCTCCCACGACGGCGGCCGGACGTGGGAAGAGCCGTCGGTCGTCGCCCAAGACCCCAACAACGCCATAGGGTTCGGCGAGCCGCCGCTGCTCAGGCTGTCGAGCGGACGGCTTCTGACCATGATCCGCACGGGCGACTACCTGTACCAGGCCCACTCGACGGACGACGGCTGGACGTGGCAGGGGGTAAAGCGCTCGCCGATATGGGGCTTTCCCGCGCACTGCATCGAGCTGGAGCCCGGCAGGGTGCTCTGCGTCTACGGCTACAGGCGCGAACCGTACGGGGTACGCGCGGCCTTCAGCCACGACGAGGGCGAGACGTGGGACGTGGGCAACGAGGTGGTACTCCGCGACGACGGCCTCCACCGCGACCTGGGCTACCCGGCGTCGATCCGCCTCGAGGACGGCCGGGTCCTCACCGTCTACTACTTCCATGGCGACGACGGGGTGCGCTACATAGGCGGGACGATCTGGAACGGGTAGGGGCCAAGCTGCATCTAAAGAAGGCAACAGAGAGCAACGGAGGACACGGCCAGCATGAACGACAAGCTGAGCGCTGAAGAGCGCGACATACTCAGTAGATTCGAGCGGGACGAACTGCGCACCGCACCTGGCGCCGAACGCGAGATGGAGATTGCCCGCCAGGCGGCTCGCAATACGCTCGACAGGACCAGGCGCGTGAACAGGAGAGCCTGAATGGACTTCGAGCATATCGTCATCCACAAGGATATGGAGTGGCACTCGGCATTCCCGGAAATCATCCGGATCCAGAACGGCGAGATGGTCTGCGTGTTCAGGCAGGCGCCGGTCAGGCCGGGCACAGGAGTGCACGGCGAGCGGGGCGCCAGCGTCACTCACTTCCACCAGGACGCGAACTCGCGCAGCGTACTGGTGCGCTCGGTGGACGGCGGCCTGACCTGGGATCCGGCATCGAGGGTAATAGTCTCAGAGTCGGACGGCACGCAGGACCACAACCTCGCAATGGTCTCGCAGGTATCGTCCGGCGAGCTGATCGCGAACAACCTGCGCCTCTTCGCCTACCTGGACGACGCGGGCAAGGCGAAGCTGGCCGGCAGGCGCGAGATCATGCGGGACCGGCCCGCCAGGCCCTTCGACAGCATGGGCTACGACAGCCTCTACATGATGCGTTCGAGCGACGACGGCCACACCTGGGGCGAGCCGGCGCGATTCGAGATTCCCACGATGGAGTACTGGACCCACACCGGCCAGACCGGGGTGGTCGAGCTGCCGGACGGCACGTGGCTGCTGCCCTTCCACGGGCACGCGCACGGCGACCTCCCTGCCCCGGGCTCTTACGACGGCGGCGATGCGCCCGGCCAGGCGTGCGACCGCGTGTTCGTCGCCCGCTCGTACGACCAGGGCAGGACCTGGGGCAGCCCGTCGGTGGTGATGCACGATCCGAACGGCGTGGTCAGCTTCCACGAGCCGCCCCTGCTGCGGCTGTCGAGCGGCCGGCTACTGATCGTGACCAGGACGGCCGGGGCCGACGACCACTTCTACCAGGCATACTCGGACGACGACGGCTGGACGTGGGAAGGCCTGTCGCGCACGCCGATAGTGGGCGTGCCGAGCCACCTGGTGGAGCTGGAGAACGGCCACATCCTCTGCACGTACGGCTACCGCCGGCCACCCTTCGGGATCAAGGCGTGCTTCTCGTACGACGGCGGGGCGACCTGGGACGTGGACAACGAGGTGGTCATCCGCGACGACGGGATGCACCTCGACCTGGGCTATCCCGCGTCGATCCAGCTCGACGACGGCCGCATCCTGTCGGTCTACTACTTCCACGGCGAGGACGAAGTACGGTACATCGGCGGAAGCATATGGGAAGAGTAGCAGGAAGGAGACGACAATGGACTTCGAGCATATCGTCATTCACAAGGGGACTGACTATCACAGCGCGTTTCCGGGCATCACGCGGCTGGACAACGGCGACCTGGTGACGGTCTTCAGGCAGGCGCCGGCCCGCCCAGCCGACCAGCGAGAGGTGGAGCGCGGCTCCAAGCTGTCGCACCGCCACGTGGACGACGGGTCGCGCATAGCGATGGTGAGGTCGACCGACGACGGCAGGACGTGGGACCCCGACAGCCTGGTGGTGGTCGACGCCGCGGACGGCAGCAACGACCTGAACATGGGCATGGTCTCCCAGGTCTCGACCGGCGAGCTGATCATGAACAACCACCGCTGGTTCGCGAACATGTCCGACGGTGACGCTGCGAAGCTCGGCGACAGCCGGATGAACATCTCGCAGGGACGCAGTGGGCCGCACGACAACATCGTGTTCGACAGCCTCTACTTCGCCCGGTCGAGCGACGGCGGATTGACCTGGGGCGAGCCGTACCCCGTGTCCATATCCGGCTTGACCTACCGTGCCCACACGGGCAAGGACGGTATCGTGGAGCTGGACGACGGCACGTGGATACTCCCGTTCCACGGCATGGCCCCGGGCGACGTGCAGGACAGGATGTTCGTCGCGCGGTCCTACGACCAGGGCAGGACGTGGGGCCAGCCCTCCACGGTCGCCTACGACCCTGAGCGGACGATCGGCTTCCACGAGCCGCCGCTGCTCAAGCTGCCCAGCGGGAGGCTTCTGACGGTCATCCGAACCAACGACGCCGACGGCTACCTGTACCAGGCATACTCGGACAACGACGGCTGGACGTGGGAGGGGCTCCAGCGCACGCCCATGTGGGGGCACCCGTGCAACGTCATGTCGATGCCAGACGGCCGCGTCCTGTGCACCTACGGCTACCGCCGGGAGCCCTTCGGCGTGAGGGCGTGCTTCAGCAGCGACGAGGGAGTGACCTGGGACATCGCAAACGAGGTGGTGATCAGGGACGACGGCATCCACAGCGACCTGGGATACGCCGCTTCGATCCTGCTGAACGACGGCAGCATACTCTCGACCTACTACTTCCACGGCGAGGACGGCATCCGCTACATCGGCGGGAGCATCTGGGAGGGCTAACCCAGAGACCCAATCCGTCATTCCCGCGACGGCGGGAATCCATCCCCGGCCGCTGCCGTCGACTCGCGGTGACGAGGCGAGCAGCCGCCCAGCGCCCACGTCGTGCTATACTCGGCGCCACTATCGGCGCGGAGGTTCGACGTGGCTCTCGACAACCAGGTGTGCATAATCACGGGCGGCGGCAGCGGCATGGGCAGGGCGACGGCGCTCGCCATGGCGGAGGAAGGCGCGAAGGTCGTGCTGTTCGGCCGTACCAAGTCCAAGGTCGCGGCGGTCGCCGATGAGATCAGAGACCAGGGCGGCACCGCGAGGGCCTACGGACTGGACGTCGCGGACCACGCCGCCGTCTTCGGCGCCATGGGCGACTCACTCGACGCATTCGGCCGCGTAGACGTGCTGGTCAACGGCGCCGGGCATAGCTCGCCCCACCGTAAGTTGCTCACGACGACCCCGGACGAGGTCCAATCCGTAATCGACTCGAACCTCGTCGGCACGATCTACTGCACCCAGGCCGTGATGCCCGCGATGCTCGAAGCCGACAGCGGCACGATAGTCAACGTCTCGTCGCTGGCGGGGGTCACGCCGGGTCTGCTCGGCGGCATGATCTACAGCGCGGTGAAGGCCGCCGTGATCAACTTCACCGGCTTCCTGAACGACGAGTTCAAGGACACAGGCGTCCGGGCCAGTTGCGTGATACCCGGCGAGGTCGACACGCCCATCCTGGACAACAGGCCGGTCGTGCCCGATGCCGCCGCGAGGGCCACCATGGTCACGTCCGAGGACGTCGCCGAGGCGATCACCCTCATAGCCCGCCTGCCCCAGAAGAGCAACATACCCGAGCTGACCATCAGGCCCACCCTGTCCAGGGACACGTCCGCCGAGGTCGGCACGGCATAGTAGCATGACTACCACCAACAGACCGAACAGGGACGCCCTCAACCGCGCCATAGACATCTTCCGGGACGCCATGCGGCCTTTCATCGTCCGCAGACTGAGGACGGTACAGGGCGGGCGTGTCGAGAACGTGATACTCGGTTCGCTGCGCGAGCGGCAGTCAGTCAGGTTCGAGCAAAATCTGCGTGAGAGCGGCAGCGTCGAGGATGCCATCGACTTCAACGACTTCCCCGACCTTGTGCAGCGGAACTGGCGTGAGGCATTCGCCGTCGCCTTCGACGGCGACCGTACCGTGCAGAACGAACTGTGGCTGATCGTATACGCGCGAAACCAGGCGGCCCACCCCGGCCAGCAGGACGTCGACCCGGAATATGCCAGGAGCAGCCTCTACCACATTGCCAGTGTGCTCGGGAGGATCAACGCGCCGGACGAGAGACGCGCCGTAGAGGAGATACGGGAACAGCTCTTCACACCCCAGGATGTCCCCGGCGCTACCATCCAAGAACCGTCCGCTCCTCTCCAAGAGGACGGCCAGGAGGATCAGCGTGCCCATGGGTCGCCTGAACAAGACCGGACCCGCCGGGAAGACGATGAACCACCTGCTCCCCGGTCACGTTCATCGGCCGGCCTCACGCCATGGCGCGACGTGGCTCCCCCGAACCAGGACGTCGCCCTGGGGACCTTCAGCCAGGCCGAGTTCATGGCCGATCTCCAGGCGGTCCACGACGGGCGGGCCGCGTCCACCGAGTACGGCAACCCGGTCAGCTTCTTCGACCGGACGCACGTAACCCCGGGAATTCGCGCCCTGCTTCTCAACACCCTGAGGCGTCTCGGGGGTACTGGGGGAGACCCGGTCATACAGGCCAAGACGGGCTTTGGCGGCGGCAAGACCCACAGCCTGATCGCCCTGTACCACCTGGTGACCAAGGCCGATGCCCTTCTGAATCCCACGCCCGGCAGTTCGGAAAGGGTAGGCGACGATATTCGAGCCATCATGGACGAGGCAGGCTGGGATCCTACGGCCAGCGTCGACGTGAAAGTCGCGGTGCTGGTGGGCACGTTCCTTGCCACCACGGACGCGACCGAGACCGCCGGAGGCGACCCTCTGAACACCCTGTGGGGCGTCATGGCATACCAGCTCGGCGGACAGGAAGCATACGACCTCATCGGCGAGGCGGCGCGGCAGGGCACGGCGCCCGGCGGGGCCCAGCTGGACGCGCTGTTCGAGCGGGTTGGGCCCTGCGTCATACTCATGGACGAGCTGGTCGCATACGTGCGCAATGCGGTGGGGGACGCGAGAGACGCCATATACACCTTCATACAGGCACTCACCGAGTCCGTGCGCCGCAGCCAAGGCGCCGCCCTCGTGGTCACCCTCCCGGACAGCAGTCAGGAGGCTGGCGGCGAGGCGGGCGAGGAGGCCTTGGGCAGGCTGGAGCACCTCATGGGGCGTGTCGAGGCGGTATGGGAGCCCCTGGAGACGAGCGAGGCTTTCGAGGTCGTCCGGCGCAGGCTATTCGGTGGAGCTATCGACGAGGCGGAGCGCGACCGCACCTGCGAGGCGTTCTCCAGGATGTACGGAGCCTCCCGGCGCGACTATCCCCACGAGGTCCGCGAGCAGCGCTACCTCGACCTCATGAAGGCGTGCTACCCCGTGCACCCGGAGATCTTCGAGCGCCTCAACTCGGACTGGTCGTCCATCCCCAGGTTCCAGCGCACCCGCGGCGTGCTGCGCATGATGGCAAGCTGCATCAGCCGCCTCTACCTGGACAACGACCCATCCCCCCTGATAATGCCGGCCAACCTGACCCTCAGCGACCCCGCGCTGGCGGACGAGTTCGTCAAGCTGCTGGGGGAGCAGTGGCGTCCCGTGCTGGAGGAGGCGGACCGGGAGGGGTCCAGGACCGACAACATCGACCGGACCTCCCCGCAGAGGTTCGGGGCCGTTGGGGGAGCCGCGCGCCGCACGGCCCGGTCCATCTTCCTCGGCAGCGCTCCCAGCGGCGCCGTCAGGGGAGTCGAGCCCCGCCGGATACACCTGGGAGTAGTCCAGCCCGGGCACGGCGTGTCCGTCTACGACGAGGCCCTGGCCCGGATGAGCGGAAGCCTCTACTACCTGTACGAAGCCGGCGCCAGGCGGTACTTCCACGTCGAGGAGAACCTGAACAAGGTCGCCGCCGACCGGGACGCCGCCCTGACGGGGCGCGAGGTCGACGAGCGCATAGTCCAGGACCTCCATGAGGCCGTCGGACGCCGGTCCGACGTCATCGTCTGCCCGGAACGCTCGGAGCACGTCCAGGACAGCGACGACGTGCGCCTCGTCGTCCTGCCCCCGGGCAGCCCGCTGCCCAGCCGTTCCCAGGAGAGGGACGAGGCCGGGGAATGGGCCCTCCGCATCCTCGACGATCGTGGTGGAGCGCCCCGCGTCCGCAAGAACACCCTGCTATTCCTGGCCGCCAAGAGCGACGACCTCCGCACCCTCAGGAGCAGCGTACGCACCTACCTGGCCTGGGACTCCATCATCAACGGCGACCGGAGAATCGCGAACCTGTCCGGCGACCGCCTCAGCCAGGCTCGAAACAGCCTGCGGAAGGCGGAGCAGGACGCCCGTGCCGCCCTGATCAGGGCATACAGGTGGGCCATGGCCCCCGTCCAGGACGACCCCCAGAGGGCGGAGTACCGCACGTCGGTCTGGCTCACCGACGTCGATTCCGGTGAGATAGTCGCCGGCGCATTCCGCAAGTGCCTCGAAGAGGAGGCCCTGGTCGACGACATATCCCCATCGGCTCTCGCGAACGTGCTGGACAAGTACGTATGGCAGAACAACGCGTACGGGGATCACGTGGACGTGGACACCCTCTGGAGCATGATGACCGGCAACGTCTACATGCCCCGCCTGCGGAATGTGGCCGTGTTGGCGAGGTGCATAGAGCGCGGAGCCCCTGATGGCGCGTTCGGCATCGCCGACGGCTACAACTCGAACGAGGACAAGTACAGTGGGATGCGCTTCCGTGAGCCGGTGGACTCGTCTTGGCTGCCGGAGAAGACGCGCCTGCTGGTCAACCCCACCATGGCCGAGCTAGTGAAGGAGGAGGAGAAGAAGCGTCAGGCACAGCAGGATACGACCGAGGGCGGCGAATATGATCCTGGCGGCGAGACGGATGTCGACGACGGTGGGGGAGACCACCCGGATGACCCCCAGACGCCCCAGGTTCAACGGGGCCCCAGCCGTATCACGGCGTCCAAGACCGCCCGGGGCGACCTCTCGTTGGATGACGTCGCCCAGCTTCAGGAGGAGATAATCCGCAACCTGCTGGAGGACGGCGGCGACGTGACGGTAGAGATAATCATATCGGCGAGCAAGCCCGGCGGCTTCTCCAACAACATAGCCCGCTCCATCCGAGAGAACGGCGTCCAGCTAGATCTGAAGCTGGAACTGGACGACGAGGGCTGAACACAACAGCGCGCCATGGCGTTCTTGCGTTGAGCGGTTCGTGTGTTACACTTGTACAACCTTGTGCGTTGTTGCGCGTATCAGGAGGGCACCATGGTCAGCCGCAGCGATTTCCTGTTCGCCAGGCCTTCGTTCGTAGAAGGCATGGCTCGCATGTGGGACTTCACGAACGGCCTTAGCACCTACAACTACAGCGCGAACCCTAGGGAGGCCGACGCGCTCGCCATCCGGTCGGACTGGGAGAGCGTGGGCGATTCGCTCTGGTGGGCCATGGGCCGGTACGAAGCTGAAGAGGCTCAGTCCGAAGCTTAGAGGGCAATGACCAGACGCAGGGGGAAACCCGCGCGCCAACGACAGGCCCAGCCGCCTCGAACGGATCAAGGGCTTGTCGTCCATACGGAAGAGTCATTTTCAGGCCCCCTGCCCCCGCCGCCCATGCTGCTGAGCTAAGCGGCCAAATGTCCAACTACCGTCGCAAGCTGATCGAGGTCGACCTGCCCCTGGACGACATCAACCGCGAGTCGGCGCGGGAGAAGTCGATCCGGCACGGCCACCCCTCGACGCTGCACCTGTGGTGGGCGCGGCGTCCCCTGGCGGCCTGCCGCGCCGTCATATTCGCCAGCCTAGTGGACGACCCCTCGTCGTGCCCCGAGGAGTTCCCCACCGCGGAGGCCCAGCTCGCCGAGCGTGACCGGCTCCACGAGATCATCAAGCGCCTCGTGGTATGGGAGAACAGCAGCGACGAGGGCACGTTGGCCGAGGCCCGGCGCGAGATAGCCCGCTCGGTAGCACGGTCCCGCGGCGAGACGGCCCCCGCAGAGCCGGACAGGGTGCTGGCCTACCTGGCTGACAAGGCGCTGCCCGTCTACGACCCATTCTGCGGCGGCGGCTCCATACCGCTGGAGGTCCAGCGCCTGGGCCTGAAGGCCGTCGGATCCGACCTGAACCCGGTCGCAGTGCTCATCACCAAGGCCCTGATAGAGCTGCCGCCCAGGTTCGCAGGCAAGCCCCCCGTGAACCCCGACGCCGACCGGATGGGGATGACCGTCGGCAAGGGCAGGAAGAAGCAGCAGGTCCCTTGGCGCGGGGCGGCCGGGCTGGCCGACGACATCCGCTACTACGGCCGCTGGATGCGCGAGCGGGCCGCCGAGCGCATCGGACATCTCTATCCCCAGGCCACCGACGAGAACGGGAATCCCCTCACCGTCATAGCGTGGCTCTGGGCCAGGACCGTTCCATGCCCCAACCCGGCGTGCGGCATCGCCATGCCCCTCATGCGGACGTTCCAGGTGTCGAAGAAGCGAGGCAACGAGCACTGGACGAGGCCGGTGGTGGGGAAGGGAAGAGGCGTCTCCTTCGTCGTCCAGGACCACGACCGGGGCGTTCCTGCCGATGGCACGGTGAACCGGAACGGCGCGACATGCGTCGCCTGCGGCAGCGTCTCGCCGCTCTCCTACGTCCGCGAGCAGTCCAGGGCCGGTAGGATGGGCGAGCAGATGACCGCCATTGTTGCAGAGGGGGACCGTAGGCGCGTCTTCCTGTCTCCGACGGAAGAGCACGTCCGAATCGCCTTGTCGGTCAAGCCCGAATGGCGACCTATTGGCAGGCTGCCGGAGAAGGCACTGGGATTTTCTATTCAAGGTTACGGATTCACAGAGTGGCATCAATTCTTCACACTGAGACAACTACTGACCCAAACTACATTCAGCGATTTACTGAATGAGACTAGTGCTACTATGATCAGCGATGGAGTTAATTTTGACTATATGAATACTATAGCCACGTACCTTGCTCTTGCTATTGGCAAGAATGCTGATAGCAATTGTCGTTTCGCTAGGTGGCAAAATTCCGGCGACTTTGTCGCCGGAATTTTCGATATGCAAACGATTTCTATAGTCTGGGATTTTGCTGAGCCAAATCCGTTTTCAAGTTCAACTCAAAACTGGATGGCTCAGATAGAGTGGATTGCACGAGTCGTAGAGCGCAGCCCTGTCCGTGTGAACGTGAGTGAAGCGCACCAGGCAGACGCCTCCACTACGATACATGCTGAATATGGCCCCGTAATTGTCACTGATCCTCCCTATTACAAGAATATTGGCTACGCAGACCTTTCGGACTTTTTCTATGTGTGGCTGCGCCCGTTACTTCGCGACGCCTATCCCTACATGTTCGCTGGTATCCTGACGCCCAAGGATGAGGAGATGATCGCCGCTCCTCGTTTTGAGGATTCACATCAGCGTTTCGAAAGCCTTCTTCATAGTACGCTGACGCTGATACAGGAACGCTGCACCGATGAGTCTCCATCGTCCATTTTCTACGCCTACAAGCAACAGGAAGAGGAGCATGAGGGCAAGGTATCCACTGGATGGGAGACGATGCTTGGCGCGCTAGTAGACGCGGGATTTCGGATAATCGGTACTTGGCCAATGCGAACAGAGCGACCTGGTCGTAGTCGACAGATTAGCTCCAACGCCCTCGCATCGTCCATCGTACTGGTGTGCCGTCCGCGCCCTGACGATGCGCCTGTTGCTACGCGGCGGGAGTTCCTCGGCGCCTTGGAGAGGGAGATGCCGGCCGCGCTGGACCACCTGACGAGGGAGAGCCACATCGCGCCCACTGACCTGGCACAAGCGGCCATCGGGCCCGGCATGGAGATATACTCGCGCTACCGGAGGGTGGAGACGATAAGCGGGGAGCCGGTGACGGTACGGGACGCGCTGGCGGCAATCAACGCCGCCATAGCCGACTACGACCGGGCGGCGTCCGGCGAGCTTGACCCGGCGAGCCGGTTCTGCCTGGGCTGGCTGAGGCAGCACGGCTACGGGGAAGGGAGCTACGGCGAGGCGGACACGATGGCCCGCGCGTACGACGTGTCCGTAGACGCACTGCGGGACGCGGACCGCCTCCTCCACGCCGAGGGCGGGCGGGTGAAGCTGCTGGGCCTGGACGAGTACGCCTCGGACCGCCCCCGGCCCCGCGGCGATATGACGGCCTGGGAGGCCGCGATGCGCATGGCGTGGCACGTGCAGCTTGGAGAGGGCCGGGATGGAGCGGCGGGAGCGGCCGTCGTGGGCAGGGCGATGGGGAGCGGCGTGGAGTCGGTCGAGCGTCCTGGGACAGTATCACGAAGGAGATGCAGGCGCCGGAGCAGGCCAAGTTCGAGTAGTGAGGAGATTAGGAGTGAGTGAGGAGGACTGATCGTAGTGCATTATCGGGAGACGATCTTGTGGCAGAAGTCGATGGGGATACCGCGTGAGGTGTACCGTCTCGCGCCCAGGTTGCCAAGGGAAGAGGTGTACGGGATGCGCTCTCAGATCACGCGAGCTGCTGTGTCGATTCCGGCCAACGTTGCGGAGGGCTGGACAAGGGAGACGGCGAAGGACAAGGCAAACTTTCTGGCGATCGCCCAGGGTTCCGTGGCGGAAACCGAGACTCTGTTGACGCTATGTGAAGACTTGGGTTGGTTCCCAAAGTCCGAGACCCTGACTCTGCGCTCCCTGATAGACGAGGTTAGCCGAATGCTCACGGCCATGCGCCGCAAACACCGCGACAGGAAGAGCGTGAGAGCCTCCCTCTCTCACTCCTCACTTCTGCCTACTCTCTTCTAACTATGACGACACCGTTCAGCCTGAAGTATCGACTGGAGAGGGAGCGGCGCCCGTTCGAACGGGAGGAGGTCCGGCGTCTTCCCAGGGAGCGGCCCGGGGTCTACGCCCTCTGGCTGCCCGCCGGCGAGGAGGGCGCGTACGACTGCCTGTATGTAGGGAAGTCGGAGACCTGCGTTCGCCGCCGCCTGCTCCAGCACCTCTCGAACGAGACCAACCCGGAGCTGCGGCTCCAGCTCCGCATGTTCCGCGACATCGCCCTCTTCTCGGCGGCCTTCACCGCAAGCGTCGAGGAGACGGACGCCCTGGAGACGGCGGTGATCCGCGCTTGGCAGCCGGAAACGAACCGGGATAAGCTGTGATCTGCTCACTCAAGGAGGAGATATGAAGATAGAGGACGTCAGGACCTACTTGGTGCAGGACTGGCTGCTGGTCCAGATCACGACCGACTCGGGCATCGTGGGGGTCGGGCAGGGGACGTTCTGGGGGCAGCCGGCGGCCAGCGAGCAGGCGCTTCTGAGCTTCAAGTCCTACCTGATCGGCAAGGACCCGCTGACCATCGACTACCACTACCAGTACCTGAACCGCTCGTCCAGCTTCAGGGCGTCGGCCATTTACGCGGCCCTCAGCGCCATCGACACGGCGCTGTGGGACATTGCGGGCAAGCACTACGGCGCGCCCGTCCACAGCCTGCTGGGTGGCACGCACCGCCACAAGATACGCATGTGCGCCCTGTGCATGGACGGGGACAGGGACGCGGCCGTCGCCCTCGCCGCACGGGCAGCCGACGAGGGCCACACTGCCGTCAAGATCGACCCCTTCCCGGGCGACTACCCGAGGTGGAGCCTCCCCAGGCTCATCGACGAAACGGTGGACAGGGTAGGGGCCGTGCGCGAGACGGTGGGCCGCGACGTCGACATCGTCGTCGAGGTGCACAGGAAGCTGGGCCCCGCCGAGGCCATCGCCGTCGCGCAGAGGCTGGAGCAGTTCGACCTGCTCCTGATCGAGGACCCGATACCGCCGGACAGCGTAGACTCGATGGCCGAGGTGGCGAGCCGGACTACGATACCCGTCGCGACGGGCGAACGGCTACACACCATCTACGAGTTCCGCGAGATCCTGAGCCGCGGCGCGGCGCGCGACCTGAAGCTGGACGCCGGACTGCACGGCGGGCTGACCCAGTGCAAGAAGACCGCCGGGCTGGCCGAGGCGTACCACGCCACCATCTCGCCCCACAACGCCTGGGGGCCGGTCGTGACCGCCATACACGTGCAGCTTGCGGCCGCGATACCCAACTTCCTCGTGCTGGAGTACAGGTACGACGAGAGGGACGACATCGCCCGCAACCCGCTGAGGGTGGAGGACGGCTACATAGCGGTGCCCGACACGCCCGGCCTTGCCGTGGACTTCGATCCCGAGGCCGCCGCCCGGCACCCGCTCCAGCCCCGCGCGGTGGGGACAGCCCTGAGAGACGACGGCTCGGTGGGCTTCCGCTAGGGGCGCGGAATCAGGGATAATTAGGCCAGTGACCAACTTCAGCGACCTGCTCAGGGACCGCGCCTCCGGCATCTGGGAGATGGAGCACCGCCACCCCTTCGTCGTCGAGCTTGGGGAGGGCACGCTGCCGCTGGAAAAGTTCCAGTGGTACATGAGGCAGGACTACCTGTTCCTGATCGAATTCTCCCGCGTCATCGCCCTGGCCGTCGCCAAGGCCGACTCCCTCGAAGACATGGGCTGGTTCGCCAGGCTGCTCCACGAGACGCTGAACACGGAGATGGCCCTCCACGTCGGCTTCTGCCAGGACTTCGGCATATCCGAGGCCGAGCTGCTGTCGACCAGGCTGTCGCCCACGACGCTCGCGTACACGAACCACATGCTCGCCAGTGCCCATTCGGGCACCATAGCCGAGATCGCCGCGACCCTCCTGCCGTGCTCGTGGGGTTACGCGGAGATAGGTCAGGCCCTGGAGGCGCGGGGCAAGCCGGCCGACCACCCCCTCTACTGCCGGTGGATAGAGATGTACAGCTCGCCCGAGTTCGGCGAGCTGGCCGAGTGGCTCCGCTCGTTCATGGACCGCACCGCGCTGGGCCTCGGCGAGGAGCAGCGGGAGCGCCTGGCGGAGATATTCGTCTCTAACAGCAGGTACGAGTATCTGTTCTGGGACGCCGCGTACAGGATGGAAGAGTGGCCCGTATGACCGGCAGGCTCAGGGTCGGGTTCATAGGCGTGGGACGCATCGCCGACATGCACTTCGAGGGCTACCGGGACAACCCGAGGGCGAGCCTCGACGCCGTGTGTGACGTCGACCCGGAGCTGGCCCTGCGCCGTGCAGCCGAATGGGGTGCCGGGAAGACCTACGACGACTACAGGCGGCTGCTGGACGACCCGGACATCGACGCGGTGGAGATAATCACGCCGCACCACCTCCACGCCGATATGAGCATCGCAGCCCTCGAAGCGGGCAAGCACGTCTCCGTGCAGAAGCCCATGGCCATGAGCGTCACCGAGGCCGACGCCGTGCTGGCCGCCGCGGGCCGCTCGGACAAGCTCTTCCGCGTCATCGAGAACTACCGCTTCACGCCGCTCTTCGCCAGGGCGAAGGAGATGGTGGACGCCGGCGAGATAGGCGAGCCGCTGTCGCTGCGGCTCAAGTCCCTGACGGGCAACGTCGGCTACGGCTGGGAGGTGCCGGCCAACGCCCAGGACTGGCGCTCCGACTCCGCCCGCTCCGGCGAGGGGTCGATAAACTTCGACCACGGACAGCATATCTGGTCACTCGCCAGGTTCCTGATGGGAGACATAGAGCGCGCCTTCGCCTACGTAGGCCGGGAGCGCGTCCAGGCACACCACGAGCTGCCGCCGGGCGCGCTGCTCGACAACCCCACCATGGCAAGCTGGAAGTACCGCAGCGGCGACAGGTTCGGCTCCTGGGAGGCGGTCTACGCCGACGACCTGGTCATCCGGTCCAAGTACTACCCCATCTACGTGTCGGCTGAGGTCACGGGGACCCGCGGCGTCCTGTGGGCCAACAACTTCATCGGCGAGCGGCTGGACAGGGCGCCCCTGGCGATGTACAGGGACGGGGAGATCACGCAGATCGACGACATCGACCCGGACTACGCCAAGAGCTTCTCGCTGGCGGTGCGGGACTTCGTGGACGCGGCCCTGGACGGTCGGGAGACCGAGATGACCGGGGCCGAGGCCAGGGAGGTGCTGCGCTTCTCGCTGGCTATCCTGCGGTCGGGCAGAGAGGGCAGGGAAGTCTCGATCGACGAGATCACCGGGTAGCATGGCGAATCCGGGTCGCCCTCTCTCGCACCGAATACGCATGGCCGCCGCTGGAAGAGATCGTCGCCTCACCTGGCCCATCCTGTCCTTGTGGGCTTGGCTGCTGATCGCGGGCGCACTGTTCGCCTGCGGCTCGGAACCCGACGCTCCCGTGGAAACTCCCGTCCCCACCGCAAATGTCCCCACCGCATCTCCTACCCCGGTGCTCACCAGTCCGGGCCCCATGCAGGAGCAGAGAAAGTTCCACACCGCCGAGCTCTTGCAGGACGGCAGGGTCCTCGTCGTAGGTGGGCAGGACCGCAAATTGATGCCACTGGCGTCGGCGGAGCTCTACGATCCCGAGACAGGCAAGTGGAGTCCAACGGGCTCCATGAGCATCCCCAGGAGGGAGCACAGCACCGTCCTGCTGCCGGATGGCAGGGTCCTGGCGATGGGCGGTCTGGACGATGACCGCAAGGTCCAATCGTCCGCGGAGATGTACGATCCCCAGACGGGCGAGTGGTCACCCGTCTCCAGCATGGCAGTGGCGCGGCGCGGCCATCGGGCTTTGCTCCTCGCGGACGCCAGAGTGCTCGTCTTCGGCGGACGGCAGATCGCCGTGACCCTGTTGCAGTCGGACTCCCTCCAGATGGTGGAGACCTTCGACCCCGCATCCGGAGAGTGGTCGAACGCCCCCGACATGGTGGTAGGCCACATTGGACTCGAGGCCGTCGCCCTCCAGGACGGGCGGGTGCTGGTGACGGGGGGAATGACCACGGCCGGCGCTGAGACTGCCAGCGCGGCTCAGTCCGATAGCGGAGACGACGCGGGCGCCACCGGGCGCTCCCCGAGGACCAGCGGGCCCGAGATATACGACCCGGCTGCGAGTGAGTGGCTGCAATCAGGGTTTGCCAGGGCAACTATGTCCCACACCCTGACGCTCCTGGAGGATGGCATCGCGGTCCAGGTGGGCGGATTCGGCGGCATCGCAGCGGCCGGCGTGCCGGGCATGGAGATATTCGATCCGAGGTCGGACAGGTGGGAGACAGGGCCGCCGATGGCGGAAGGGCGCATGTTCCACACCGCGACCCTGCTCGAGGACGGCAAGCTGCTCGTGGTCGGGGGAACGGGAGTCGACGGCAACCTCAGGTCCGCGGAGGTCTTCGATCCCACGGCCAGGACCTGGTCTCCGGCGGGCCGGACCTCGGTGGCGCGCGCCGGACACACGGCGACCCTGCTCCACGACGGCACGGTGCTGATCGCCGGCGGCGGAAGCGCCCAGGCCGAAATGTTCCACCCGGCCCACAACGCCTGGCGATAGGACCAACCACCTTGGACCACACATCCACCAACATCTCTCCGGGCCGCATCGCCGTGATGGCTGTGATCGCCGCGGCGTGCCTGATCTCGCTCATCGGGTTCGGGATACGGTCCAGCTTCGGCCTGTTCCTGGAGCCGATGACGACCGAGAACGGCTGGTCGCGGGAGACTTTCGCGCTGGCACTGGCGATCCAGAATCTGCTGTGGGGCATCGGCGTGCCGGTGGCCGGAGCGATCGCGGACCGCTACGGAACGGCCCGGGTCGTAGCCCTGGGGGCGGCGGTGTACTCCGTCGGCGTTGCCGGGATGGCGATGTCCAGCAGCGGGCTCGCCCTATACCTGACCGGCGGAATCCTCGTCGGCCTGGGGATAGCCTTCTGCTCCCTCTCCCTGGTGCTGGCGGCCATTGCTCGCGTAATCGGGCCGGAACGGCGGTCCCTGGCGTTGGGGCTTGGCACGGCCGCTGGCTCCCTCGGCCAGGTCGTCTTCTCCCCGATCAACCAGGCCCTGATATCCCAGTACGGGTGGTACGACTCCCTCCTGGTGATGTCCGTCGTTGCATTGGTGATTGTCCCCCTGGCGTTCAGCCTCCGAGGCGGCTCGGCATCGGGAGAATCGGCATCCGACCTGAGCCTGACCGAGGCCCTGGGCGAGGCGATCGGTCATCGGAGCTACCTGCTCCTGACGGCGGGGTTCTTCGTATGCGGGTTCCACGTCGCGTTCATCACCGCACACTTCCCCGCATACGTCAGCGATCTCGGTCTCCCGGCTCGGGCAGGCGCGTTTGCGCTCTCGCTGGTGGGCCTGTTCAACATCTTCGGCTCGCTGATGTCGGGCGCGTTCGGGCAGCGCTACCCCAAGAAGATAGGGCTCTCAGCCATCTATTTCGGCAGGGCGCTGGTCATGTTCGGACTCCTGCTCGCCCCGGCCAGCGAGCTGACTATCTACCTGTTCGCGGGAGCAATGGGGCTGCTCTGGCTGTCGACTGTGCCCCTCACCACGGGAATAGTGGCGCAGATGTTTGGGCTGAGGTTCATGGCCACCCTGTTCGGCATCGTATTCCTCAGCCACCAGCTCGGGAGCTTCACCGGCGTGTGGCTCGGCGGGGTGCTGTACGACCGCACGGGCTCCTACGAAGTCATGTGGTGGGCGGGAGTCTTCTTCGGCCTATTCGCCGCCCTAGTCCACCTACCGATCAATGACAGCCCTATGGCTCGTCTGCGTACGGCCCAGGCCGAGAGGTAGAACGCCTCCACGCGGATAGTCGTGAAGATAGCCCCTCAGCGCGTAGCTATCAGCATCACGATGACTATGGCCAGCACGAGCTTCATGCCGAAAGCGTAGACGCTCAGGATCCCGGCCAGCCCAGGTCCCCACTTGTACAGGTTCATGTTGCTCTCTCCTCTCCGCTCGGACTCATACCTTCATCTTCTCGCCCCTGGGATCGTAGAGGGGCTCCCTTGCGACCGTTGCGGGAATGCGATTGCCAAAGTATAGGACATCCACGCTCGTTCCCTCGTCGACGTGGGACATAGGCAGGTAGCCGTAGACTATGCCCCTGCCGATCGAGTGGCCGTACCCGGCGCTCGTGACGTACGAGACGACCCGGTCTCCGTCGAGGATCGGCTCCTTGCCCATCACCACCGCGCCCGGGTCGTCGAGCGTCATGCAGCAGAGCTTGCGTGTCGGTCCCTTCGCCCGCTTCTCCACCAGCGCGTCCCTGCCTATGAAGTCGCCCTTCTTCAGCCTCACCGCGAACCCGATGCCCGCCTCGTAGGGGTCGTACTCGGTGTGGATGTCGTTGCCCCAAAGACGGTAGCCCTTCTCCAGCCTCAGCGACTCGAAGGCCCCGCCGCCCGCGGCGATGACGCCGAGGGGCTGACCCGCCTCCCACAGGATGTCCCACAGCCGCCGACCCTGTTCCGTAGGCGCGTATATCTCCCAGCCAAGCTCGCCCACGTACGAGATCCTGAAGGCCAGCGCGGGCACATCGCCGACGGTTATCGGCCTGCCCGTCATGTAGGGGAAGCCCTCGTTGCTCACGTCGTCGGCACAGACCTGCCCCAGCAGGTCGCGGGCCCTGGGTCCCCACAACCCTATGCAGCACCGGGCCGCCGTGGAGTCCCTCACCGACACCGAGCCGTCCGCAGGCAGATTCGACTCGATCCAGCCCAGGTCGTGCAGGCCCATCGCGCCGCCGGTCACGACCATGAACTCCTGCTCACCCAGCCGGGTCACGGTGAGGTCGCACTTTATGCCGCCGCTGGGCGTCAGCATCGACGTGTAGGTGATGCTTCCCACCGGCCTGTCCATCCGGTTCGATGCGAGCCGCTGGAGCGCGTCCAATGCGCCGGGGCCGGACACCTCGAACTTGGCGAAGGGTGTCAGGTCGAACATCGCGACCCGCTCACGGGTTGCAACGTGCTCCGCGGCAATCGTTGACGACCACTCCCGGGCCTCCCAGCCTGAGCGGGCCTCTCCCTTCACGTTCAGGGAGTCGAGCAGCCCGGCGTTGACCTCGTACCACTGGGGCCGCTCCCAGCCCGCGTTCTCGAAGAACTCGGCCCCCAGCTCCTTCTGCCGCTCGTGGAACGGCGTCAGCCGCAGGTCGCGCGGGTATTCCATCTGCTGGAGCGGATGGATGATGTCGTACACCTCGCGGTACTGCTGGGCCGCCCGCGCCTTCACGTACGGCCGGGAGCGCGCGTGGGGATGGAACCGCCTGATGTCGCACTCCCGTAGATCGACCGACGGCTCCCCCTCGGCGATCCACTCGGCGACCGCCTTGCCGACCCCGGCCGCGTGGGTGATCCAGACCGCCTGTGCCGACCAGAACCCCGCAACCTGTGGCGACTCGCCCAGCACCGGAAACCCGTCCGTGGTGAACGAGAACATCCCGTTGAGCTTCCGGGTCAGCCCCACGCCCTTGAGGCCCGGCATCAACTCGCCAGCCGCCTCCAACGCAGCTTCGAAGTGGTCGGGCGCGAAGGGCATTTCCGCCGGTGGCAGCGTGCCGTTCCCATGCTCCCGGATCTCCTCGGCGTCCAGGAGCAGCGGCTCGTGCCGGTAGGAGCCGATCCCGTAGCTCTCGCCGACCTGCCTGAAGTACATCGCCTTGTCCTGGTTGCGCAGGAACGGCTGCGATATCTCCTCCTCGGCCCCGGCCAGGTCGGGCAGGGGAGCCGTCACGGCGTACAGGTGCTGCATCGGCGAGAGCGGGATGGGCACACCCGCCATGCCGCACACCTTCGGCGCCCAGATCCCGGTGGCCGCAACCACCAGGTCCGTCCCGATGCTACCCCGCGTGGTCTGGACCCCGGTTATCCGCCCGCCTGCGATGTCGAACCCCGTGACCTTGGTGTGCCCGTAGAACGACGCTCCGCGCTCTTCCGCCTCCCTCGCCATCGCCTCCGCCGGTCGAATCGCCCTGGACTGGATGTCTTGCGGCACGTATAGCGCGCCCAGGATGCGGTCGGTCAGCATCGGCACCTTCTCGCGTGCCTCGGAAGCGCTGATCAGGTGGGCCTCGATGCCGTAGCTCATGGCGACCCCGGCCCTGCGCTTCAGCTCTTCGAGCCTCTCCGGCGTCCAGGCAACCTCCATGCTGCCCACCGCCTTGGCGCACGGCTCGCCGTCGAGCGTCAGCTTCGGCCATAGCGAGGCCGTATAGCGCGCAAAGCCTGCCATCGTCTTCGACGGGTTGATCTGGAATACGAGGCCCGGCGCGTGGGAGGTCGACCCGCCCGTATCGAATAGCGGCCCCTGCTCGACGACCGCGATGTCCCTCCATCCCAGCTGCGTCAGGTGGTACGCGACGCTGCACCCGACGATTCCCGCGCCGACGATCACGACCCTGGCGTGTTCCTGCATACCTACTCCCCCCGCTCTATGACGCGCTTCAGGACGCCAAGCTCCTTCGAGAGCTGCCGGCGCATCCCCCATCGAAAGAGTCCCGCCATGAGCCTGGACGCGCCGCCCCCCGCGCCCGTCTCGACCGTATTGGTCACCCTCGTCGCGCCGTCCGCGTCCTCCAGGTCCATGACCCCTGAGTACTGCAACATACCCTCCGACCTGATGCCGAAGCGCGACGGCGGCTCGCAGACCGTGACAGTGTAGCGCACGTCGAACTCGCGCCCGCGATGGGTGAACTTGCCCGTGAAAATCGAGCCCTCCGCCACGTCGCCCTCCGAAGTGAGCCTGGTCTTCGTGACGCCTTTGGCCCACAGGTCCATCTTCTCCACGTCGGAGACGAACGCCCACACCTCGTCGATGGGCCTGTCGACGAGCACGGACGCGCTTCCCGATATCGCTTCCGCCACCGGTCTATCTCCCGTATACCGGCGTCAGCCACCCGGAGCGGCTCCTGTCCCGCCCCGACGCCGCGTCCACGTAGGTCGCGTTCACCGCCGAGGTGATGGGGCCGGGCGCTCCGTCGCCCACGTCGAACCGGTCCACCGAGCCGACCGGCGTCACACCCAGCGCGGTGCCGCTCAGGAACACCTCGTCGGCGACGTACAACTCCGTCCGGTCAATGTCCCGCTCCACCACCTCGATGCCGTGGGCCTCGTGGAGCAGGGTGATCACCGTGTCCCTCGTGATGCTCTCGAGTATGTCGCTCGTCACGGGCGGCGTCATGACCGCGCCGTCGCGCACGAGAAAGATACACGCGCGCGCCTCCTCCGTCACGTGCCCCCTGGCGTCGAGCATCAGCGCGCCGTCGTAGCCGTCCGTCTCCGCCTGGAGAAGGGCGAGCCGTGCGTTCTGGTAGTTGGCGGCGCACTTTATCCGCGGCGGGGTCGTGTTGTCCTCGATTCTTCGCCACGACGACACCGCCAAGCGGAAAGGCCGGGTGTCCCAGCCGCCGGTGTCGACGACGGCCCCGGCCGGCACCGCGACTATTCCGAACGAGACCGGGCCGCGCGCCTGTATCGACCCGTCGCCCGCGACAAACAGGCTTGGCCTCAGGTGTACGCCCTGCCGCACGTCGTTGGCCTTCAGCAGGTCGACTATCAGCCCGATCACGTCGTCCACGCCGTACTCGATGGGATCCATACCCATCAGCCTGGCGGACTGGAGGAGACGGGACGCGTGCTCCTGCGCGCGGAACAGGTACAGCTCTCCGTCATCGTCGTTCCAGTAGGCACGGATGCCCTCGAAGGCCGTCGCGCCGTACCGGACTGCGGGGGTGCTTATGTGCAGCACTGCCTGGTCGTGCCGAACGACCTCGCCGTCCATGACCAGGTATTCCAGGTGCTCCGCCATGCCCTCAGGCCCTGTTGCCGCCGTACGTGGAGCGCAGTGCGCTACCGTCGTCGAATCGTCCAGCCCTGAGAGGGGAGATGTCGACGGTGTTAGGGCTGCCGTTCACTATCATTTCGGCTAGGCACAGCCCCATCGCGGGCGCGATCTTGAACGAGTGTCCGCTGCCGCCAACCGCCAGGTAGTGGTTGTCGTTGGCGGGGGACCGGTCGAGTATCATGTTCCAGTCGGGGGTGATCGTGTACAGCCCGGCCCAGCCGTGAACGACCTCGGCGCCGGCCATGGCAGGGAAGCGGTGGGCGAGCAGCCTGCTGGTCTCGCGCACGAACTCCTCGTCGGCCTCCTTCACGTACGAGTCGGGTGGGACCGGCTCGTTCTCCTTCGGATGCCCCGTGCCGACCAGCACGTTGCCGCCTCTGTCCGGGCGAATGTAGGTGCGGTCGACCATGTTCGACACGCATCGCCGCAGCTCCGGCGCGTCGGCGGGCGGCCTCACGACGATGTCCTGCTCACGCGAGATCTCCAGCGGCAGGTCGAGCCCCATCCACCTGCCCACCTCGTAAGCCCAGGGCCCGGCGGCGTTCACCACCACCCTCGCCTCGATCTCGCCGTCGGGGGTGCCAACCGTGCTGACGCCGCCATCGACCGCGAGACTGGTGGCGGGGCAGTGGGCACGAGCCTGGCCGCCGTTCGCCTCGCCCTTCGCCGCCATCGCCCGCACCATCGCAACCGGGTCCACGTAGCCCGACTCCGGCTCGAACGCCACCCGCCCTATGCCCTCGGTGTTGAGGCCCGGAAGCTCCTCCGCAGCCTCCTCCACCGAGATGGGCCACGTCTTCACGCCCTCACGCCGCAGCCGTTCGATGTTCACGTCGAATACGTCCGCAGCTTCGGGCGGCACCAGGAAGAGCCAGCCCGTGGACGTGAACACGTCCGCGCCGTCGAACTCGTCCTCGAAGCCTTGGAAGAACTCCAGGCTCTTCCTGACGAGCCGGATGGATACCTCGTTCGAGTAGTGCTGCCGTACGAACGCGGCCGAGTCGCCGGTCGACCCCGAGGCCAGGTCGCCCTTCTCCAGCAGGACGACGTCCCTCATCCCCAGCTTGGTCAGATGGTAGAAGATGCTCGCGCCGAGCGCGCCCCCGCCGATTACCACAGCCTCCGCCGTTTTCTTACCCATACTATCTCTGTGCTCTCCGTGTTCTCTGTGGTGAGTACACCGGCCGTCCGTGGAACTTTCGCAGCGTCTCCATATCCGCAGCCGGCGGCTTCTCGAACCAGCCCCTACGGCTAACCGTGGGTATTCCCGAGGCCTGCATGTCCGCCATCATCTCCGCCATCTTGAAGCCCGTCACCATCCCGTCCAGCACCGGCGCGCCGATCACCTCCTCCACGTCCGGCACGTCGTGGGTGAGCACCGAGCCCGCCAGCGTGCAGCCCGGCACCACCACCTCCGCGCCGTCCTCGTCCACGCACCGCCTCGCCGCGTCCACCACCGCCTCGATCACCTCGCCCGGCGGAGTCTTGTCGGGATACAGGTCGTTGGCGTCGATGTCGAATGGGCGCTGGGACACGAAATGGTCGTGCAGCCCGTACTTCTCGAGCAGTGACTCCTGTATCTTGCCGTTCTGGTGGTCGACGGTGACCAGCGAGAAGGTCGCGCCCATCATGTGAGAGACCAGCGCCGCCGACTCCAGGGTCGCGGTAACGGGTATGTCCACGAGCTGCCTCGCCTCGTGGAGGCCGATGTCCAGGTTGCAGGACAGGAACACGGCGTCGTACCCCTGCTTCTCGGCCCACATCACCTTCTCCAGCGTCCCGTCCGTGCACATGTACCTGAAGTACAGCCACTGGTTGTTGCGCAGCGGGTACATGTCCGCGATGTTCACCATCTCGAACTCGGTGTCGTCCCGCGCGATACGCGACAGGTTCTCCTCGCCGTGAAACTCAGTATCTCCGAACGGATTGACTACCAGGATCCTCATAGTGCGTCTCCCGATCTAGAGTATCTCAGGATGTTCGGCAACGAATCAATGGGTCAGGGAAGGGAGGGCCAGCGCAGGTGGTGGGACATTAGGGCGGCGATGCCGCCGAGTACCCCGCCGCCAATCAGCGCGCCGTAGAAGCCGCCCATGAAGGTCGCCTCGAGTCCTCCGCTGAAGACACCGTATATCACGCCGACGACGGCTCCGGCGAAGCTGAACCCGACGATGCTGACGGCCCACACGACCCAGGGCTTGCCGCCCGTGTCATCCCAGAGGCGAACCCGACGGGCAACCAGTCCGCACAGGAAGGCCCCGATGGCCCCCGCGGCGAATCCGAAGACCGCAAAGTAGAGGGGCATCCCTATCAGCGCAAGGAACGCCAACGCCGTGCCCCAGCTCACTCCCGGAGTCGACGCGGAGGTGATCACCCCGGTGGTCACGAGGACGTCGATGGCAGCCCCGCCAAACGAATAGAGGAACCCGGCAACCAGACCCACGACGGCCATCAGGGCGGCCTGCCGCGCCGCTACGGAGAACACCCCGATGCTTCCTGGTACTGGCATAGGTCGGTCGTCCTCACTGGGGCAGGTGCTTCTCGAAGAAGCGCTGCCAGTTCCGGTACATTATATTCTCGATATCGTCCCCGGAGTAGCCGCGCCGGTCCAGCGCGTCGGCCAGCTTCTGGTAGTCCGCCACCGTGTCGATCTCGTACGGCGCGCCGTCGCGCCCTCCCTGGCCGTCCGTGTCGCCCCCGATGGCGCTGTGCAGCGTATTGCCCGCAAGCTGGCTCACGTGGTCGACGTGGTCCACCATGTTCTCCAGCGTCACCTCCTCCCGCGCGAACACGTCCCGCCGGCGCGGCACGTTCGCCCAGTCGATCCCGTCCCTGTAGAGCATCCACGTGTCCATCGAGTGGCCGATGACGCCGCCCCTCGCGATCACCTCCAGGAGTATGTCGTCCGGCTGCTGCCGCTCGCCCGGGCTCACGGCCCGGCAGTTCTGGTGGCTCGCCAGCAGCGGGCCGTCGAACATCCCGATCGCCTCCCTGACCGAGCGGTCGGACGTGTGGGTCACGTCCAGGATCATGCCCAGGCCATCCATCTCCCGCAGGAGCGCTTCGGCCGGAGGGAAGAGGCCGCCCTCCGTGCCGGTCCCCGTGCCGTGGGAATACGTGCTCACACCGTAGTGGGAGAGGCTGATGACCCGCAGCCCTCGCTCCCACCACTCGTGAACCTGCTCCGGCCACAGGATCGGGTCCGCCCCCTCCATGCCGATTATGAAGCCGACGGGCAGGGCGCCATGGTCCTCGGTTGCCGACCACTCCCGCATGTGCGCCGCGAACTCGCCCGACGTGGCGAGGACGCGCGCCTCGCCCTCGGCGGCCAGCACCTCGTAGTAGGCCAGGTGGGCCTGCGCCGCCGAGTATGCCCCGTGACCGGTGCGGTAGCCCCAGATCGGACTGTTCGGACGGCGGATGCGGCCCACCACCTTCACCAGCGCCGCGGCCACACCGCCCCTCCGCATCTCCGGCAGGCTCGCCATCGTCTCGCCGTCGGGCCAACCCGTCGACAGGGCCCGCCGGTCGGTCGCTCCGCGCACCTGGTCGATGGGCAGGGTGAGATCGCGGTCGAGATCGACGCCGCCGTACGCCATCGGATAGTCTCCGTCGATTATCAGCATCCTCTACCCCCCGTGTCGTAGGGGCGGGTTTGAAACCCGCCATGTCGCCGTAGAACGCAATTCAATCTGTCAGTGCTCGCGCAGCAGGGCGCCGAAGCCCGGAATGCGGTCGTCGATTCCCGCCAGGCGCAGCGCCATCCAGATGGTCGCCTGCGTGCTCGAGACTACGGGCAGGCCGCTCTCCGCTTCCAGTGCCTCCACTATGTCCAGGGTCCGGACGTTGCCGCAGCTCAGGAAGAACCCGTCGGCGCCCGAGTAGTCGAGCCCCTTCGCGTACTTCAGCCATTCGCCTGCGGGAAGGTCGCCCCGGTCCAGGTTGTCCTCGATGTCCCGGAAATCGAAGTCGGTGACCGTCACCCCATGGTGCGCCAGGAACTCGACCTCGCGGCTGGTCAGGTCCTCGTCGTAGGGCGTGGTCATCACGACTCGCTTCATCCCAAAGGCCTTGATTCCCCCGACGATCGCCTCGCTGGTGGTCATGGTCTTCGCGCCGGGCACCAGCTCAGCCAGCCGGTCCTTGATGGCCTGGTTGCCGTCCTGGCCGTCCTTGAAGCTGCCCGACGTGCACATGTAGACGGCTACGTCGGGGCTCGTCGTGGCAAGCTGCCTCGCCGCCAGGTCGATGCCCTCGTTCATGCCGGTCAGCGCGTCCGCGTCGGTATACCCCAGCAGCAGGCGCGCGGGAATTCCTATGACGCCATCCAGCGAGTCCGTGAGCTTCAGGAATTCCTGCTCGAAGGCCAGGCAGGACGACGGCAGCATGAACGCGATCTTGGCCCTCGACCCGTACCTTCCATTCGTTGCCATACGCGCGCGCTCCTTATGTGTCCGAACTGCCGCACAGGTGCCTAGATGTCACGCTTTTCGTATCGAATCCTCTGTCAACGGCTCGTAGCCTATCATGAAGAGCGCCGACTGTATCGCCATGACCCGACGTTCGGATGGTAGCGCATCGAATGGTCCATGACGCGACAACTCTCCGAGGAGCCAGGCCGCCTTCAGGTTGGACTCAGCGTACAACCTGGGGCTGCTCGTAGCATTCGGAAATCCTCTGGGTCTCCGCCCCTTGTCCCCTATATCGGCAGGCACCCCTAGCCTTAGCTGAATCGGGACCTCGTCTAGGGCCTTGTCCCTACAGAACAGCCATATCAGGTACGTCAGAGCACATGCTACTCGGCTGTCGTATATAGGAAAGTCATTGAGAATGCAGGCGTATATCTTGCTGTAGCCTGACCCTATAAGCGTGATCATGTTCATGTTGTCTGTATCTGCGCTTTCTGGGTCAAGCAGACGTGCATTGGCCTTAAACCGCTCAAGAGCGTCTGCGCCTAGGTCATCCAAACTACTCTCTAGCCAGCGGATGCCGCCCCAGCGCACCACCTCTTTGGCGGCAGCTAGGAATCGCTTGTTATCTTCGTCGGTAGGAACGGCCCGGCTAGTGGTATCCCGGAGCACGGTTTTTGAACCATCCAGATGGCTTACCGTGTCATCCAAGCCTAGGTCATCCCACTCATATTTCTCGTATGCCTCGTAGAGAGAATTGCAGGAAAAGCTTACCGGAGTGGGCCTAGAGCTACTCCAGCTTTGTGTCAATCCCCACTCGCCAGTGACCAGAGGCATGGCCCAGTCGATGAAGTCGCGCACTGGTGGACTCGCGAGGTATTGGGAGCGGTTCATTGCTGTTTCCTCAGCTCCCTCGTGATGTCCTCGTCGACTTCCAACGTCCCTGGGTCGACAGCGACGCCATACAGGTCGCGGGCTCTCTCAGCCGTCACCAACCCCGACGCGACATCGCTCCGCACCGACTCCGGGTCGCGCCGCCGGGCGTCCCCCCAGCCTCCCCCGCCGGGCGTCTCCGTGACGATGACGCGCCCCGACGGGACCGACGTCGTGACCTTGGAGGGCAGGGGACGGACCGAGCCGTCGGGCTCGATCACCTCGCACTTGGAGGTCCTCGCGTTGCCGCCGCCCTCCAGGCCCCAGGGCGGCACCTCGCCGCGGTCGGAGCTCAGGGTAAGCTGCACGTCTCCATGCGTCCTCAGCACCCGCGTCAGGCCAACGCCGCCCCTGTGCTCGCCCGCGCCCTCCGAGTCCGGCAGCAGCCCGTACCGCTCCACGATCAGCGGGTAGGCCGCCTCGATGGCCTCGACTGGCGCGTTCCGGGTGTTCGTCATGTGGTTCTGGATGGCATCCATGCCGTCCAGGTCGTGCATCGCGCCCTGGCCGCCCGCGTACGTCTCGATGTAGTTGTACAGCACGCCGCTCCGGGGATCCCGCCCGCCGATGTTGAGCAGGTTCATCGTGCCCGAGCAGGCCGCCTGCACCCGCTCCGGGATGGCCTCGGCCAGGGCCCCCAGCAGCACGTCGGTGATCCGCTGGGTCGTGATGATGTTCGCGTTGCAGACCGACGTCGGGTATATGGCCGACAGCACGCTGCCCTCCCGCACGATGATGTCGAACGGGCGGTACGCCCCGGCGTTGGGCGGCAGCTCCGGGTCCAGCAGCGCCTTGAACACGTAGTAGACGCACGCCGCGACGGATGGCCACCGGCAGTTGATCGGCCCGAGCGCCGCGTCGTCCGAAGCGGAGAAGTCCGTCCGTATCGAATCGCCCCGCGCCTCGATCTCCACCCGGATGGCGTATGGCTTGCTGGAGATGCCGTCCCCCTCGATCACGTCCTCATAGCTGTACGTGCCCTTCGGCACCTTCTGGAGCGCGGCCCTCATCCGCCGCTCCGAGTACCTGATCATCTCGTCCAGGTACGTCCCAACCCGCTCCGGCGTGTAGCGTTCCATCAGCTCGGTCAGCCTGCGCGCGCCGGTGATGTTGCAGGCGTACTGGGCGAGCAGGTCGCCCTTCACCTCCACCTGCGGCCTCACGTTCTGGGCTATCAGCGACCACAGCTCCGGCTCAAGCTCGCCGCCCCTGAACAGGCGTATGGGCGGTATCTGCAAGCCCTCCTGGAATATCTCCCGCACGCCGAAGGGCATCGACCCCGGCGCGAACCCGCCAACGTCCACGTGGTGCGCCTGGTTGGCGGTGATGGCGATCATCTCGCCCTCGTAGAAGACGGGGGAGATGAGGCACAGGTCGTTCAGGTGGCCCGGACCGGCGGGGTAGGGCATGTTCATCGCCACGGCGTCGCCCGGCTTCAGGTCGTCGAAGGGATACGCCGCCATCGCCGACCTGACCGCCGACTGCATCGTGCCCAGGTGCAGCGGCGTGCCAATCTCGCTCTGGGCCACGACCACCACGTCCCCCGTGGACGTGTAGATCGCGCACGACGCGTCGCGCCGGTCCTTGATGTTCGTCGAGTAGCTCGCGCGAATGAGCGCGACGATCATCTCGTCGGCGATCGAGTAGAAGGCGTTGCGCATTACCTCCAGGGTGATCGGGTCGATCTTCATTGCGCTCGCTCCAGTACCAGGTTCCTGTAGGAATCCACCGACGCCGTCTGCTCGGGCCAGACCAGCGTCGTCGAGTCGAGCTGTTCGATGACCGCCGGCCCTTGCACCACGTCGCCCGGCATCAGCTTCGTCCGGTCGTATATGCGGGTGTCCACCGGCCCGCCGTGGAAGTAGACCGGCCTCGTCGTCGTCTCGGCTACGCTCCCTGCCCTGCGCCCGTTCGACGAAGCCTCCAGACGCGGGCGCGGCATCCTCGCCAGGGCCGTGAGCCGCAGGTTCACGATCTCCATGCGCGAGTCCCGCTGCGCGTAGCCGTAGAGCTGGGTGTGCGCCTCGTGGAATCGCTCGTAGACCTGCGCCAGGTCGTCCTCGTCGAGCTCTCCCGCGCCGACGGGCACCTCCAGCTCGAAGCCCTGGCCCAGGTACCGCATGTCGCTGACCCTGACGAGCACCACGTCGTCCGGTGCCACGCCCTCGCGCTCCATCGTGGCGGCGGCCTCCGCCTCCATCTCGGCGAACCGCGCGTTCAGCTCGGATACCTCCAGCGAGTCCGAGGGCCTGAGGATGGTCCGAACCAGGTCGTCGCGCAGGTCGGCCATCAGCAGGCCGAGGGCCGAGGTGACGCCCGGCGCTATGGGCACGAGCACTCTCGGGATGTCCAGCTCCCCGGCAAGCTCCGACGCGTGTACGGGCCCGGCTCCCCCGAACGTGACCAGGCAGAACTCGCGGGGGTCGTAGCCCTTGGCCACCGATACGACCCGGATGCCCTTGATCATACCCGCGTTCACGACGCGCACGATGCCCTCCGCGGCCTCCTCGACCGTCATGCCCAGCGGGTCGGCGATGCGGCGCCGGATGGTCTCCCGCGCAAGCCCTGAGTCCAGGCCGAGCCGCCCGCCGAGGAAGCTCTGGGGATTGAGGCGGCCCAGCGCCAGGTTCGCGTCGGTCACCGTCGCCTCTGCGCCCCCGCGCCCGTAGCAGGCGGGGCCGGGCTCCGCTCCGGCGCTCTGGGGCCCGACCCGCAGCGCGCCTCCGGGGTCGATCCATGCGATGCTCCCGCCGCCCGCTCCGAGGGTGTGTATGTCCACCATCGGCACCTTCACGGGTAGCCGCTCGATCTCGCTGTCCTGCGTCCGCCGCACCTCGCCCCTGTAGCAGAGGCTGATGTCGAAGCTCGTGCCTCCCATGTCCACCGAGATCGAGTTGGCCTCGCCCGCCTGCCCGGCTATGGAAACGCTGCCGATCACGCCCGCCGCGGGGCCCGACAGTATCGTGTGCACCGGCTTCTCGACCGCGAGGCCCGCCGTCATCGTGCCGCCGTTGGACTGCATGATGTGCACGTCCGACGCGATGCCCCGGTCGGCGATACCCGCCTGGAGCCGCCTGAGATAGCGCCCCATCACGGGTGCCACGTAGGCGTTGATCGCCGTCGTGCTCATCCGCTCGTACTCCTTGAACTCCGGCACCACGTCGCACGACAGCGACACCGTCAGGTCGGGCAGGGCGGCCCGCACGGCCTCGCCCACGGCCCTCTCGTGTGCGGGATTGGCATAGGAGTGGAGCAGGCACACGGCCACCGCGTCCAGGTCGGCGGCGCCCAGCCGGGTGATCACGTCCGCAAGGTCGCCCTCGTCCAGCGGTGTCGCGACCTCACCGGTATACAGAATACGCTCGGTCACCTCGAACCTGAGGTGGCGTGGGACGATGGGCTCCGGCTTCTGGATGCGCCAGTCGTACAGGTGGGGGCGATCTTGGCGCCCGATCTGCAGCACGTCCCGGAAGCCCCGCGTGACGATCAGGCCGCACCTCGCGCCCTTGCGCTCCAGCAGCGTGTTCGTCGCGACCGTAGTGCCGTGGCTGAAGAACTCGATCTCGTCCGGCGAAATCGCGAGCCGGTCGATGAGCAGGTTGATGCCGTTCGCGACGCCGCTGGCCTGGTTCTCAGGAGTGGACGGAGTCTTTGCGAACTCGAGCTCGTCGGTGTCGACGTTGTGGAGCGCGAGGTCAGTGAAGGTGCCGCCAACGTCTACGCCGAGCCTGTATCTCATCGCGGGTTGCCCTGCTCCTCTCACAATTCAGCCGGACATCCCGCGCCAGTTGGGTAGCTGCGCCAATGGCATGGAGCCCGGCCTAAACTGATTGCGAGTGTAGCACCGCGCCCGCAGGCCTGACAATACCTGCCGGCCGTGAGCGTCATAGACGTAGGGGCGGACCCACGTGTCCGCCCGCCGCAGCTCAGGTGGTGTATCCTCAAGCTGCACTGCCCTTTGAACGCCGATGCACCCATGGGGGGCAAGGAGAAAGGACAACACCATGACCGAGGACGATATCTCGTTCGGCCGCCTCGTGCCCATGCTCACCACGGACGATCTGGACGAAACCATCGCCTTCTACTGCGACACCCTCGGGTTCGAGTTGCTCGCTACGTACCCCGAGGACAATCCGAACTGGTGCTATCTCAGGCGCGGGGAGTCGCACCTGATGTTCTCCAGCCTCGACCTGCTCGATCACGACCACGACGAGCACGGCAACCACGTAGAAGGCGAAGAGCACCATCGCCACGGCCCGACCGGCGTGTGGACCCTCTACGTCTACCCCGACGACGTCGAGTCCCTCTGGGAGACGTTGAAGGAGCAGGCCCCGGTCGCCTTTCCCCTGTACGACACCCCCTACGGCATGCGCGAGTTCGGTATACGCGACCCCAACGGCTTTATGCTAAGCTTCGGAAAGGAGATATAGCATGGAGACAACCCTAGACATCAATGACGAGGCTCAGACGGTTCGCCCCGCCGACGCTGCACGTCCGCGATACCGGCTGCCGGACCTGAGTGCAGGAGACCCAGGCCGGGATCCGCTGGAGGCGTACTCGTGGCAGGATATGCGCGAACTGATCTACAGCGGTACGCCGGGCTCGTCCGAAGGACAGTTCCCCTGGGCTAACCCTCGCTCGCCATCTGCATGATGGAGAAGTAGGCCCCCTGGGGGTCCTGGACGAACGAGAACCTGCCGGCTTCCGGCACTTCCATCGCCGGGTTGATCTGCCTTCCTCCGAGACCCTTGATCTTGTCCAGCGAGGCGTCCAGGTCGGCCACCGCGAAGTAGATAGACCAGCTCGGTGGCGTCTCGCCCCACTCCGGCTTGATCGCCATCATGCCCGCCGCCGGCCTGCCGTTCAGCATGAACACCGTGTACTCGCCGCCGTCTCCACCCACTGCATCGCTGGCCGACCAGCCGAACAGGTCCCCGTAGAACTTGGCCGCCGTGCCGGTGTCGTGGGTGTAGAGCTCGTTCCACGCCAGGGCGCCGGGCTCGCCGAATACCCCCGCGCCTGCGTGATCCTTCGGCTCCCAGCAGGAGAACATCGCCCCGGTGGGGTCCTGCGCAACCACCATGCGGCCCGAGGTGAAGACGTCGAATGGCCCGTTCATGACGCCGCCGCCAACCTCCTTGATACGCTCGGCAATCTCGTCCGCGCTCTCCACCGTGAAGTAGCTCACCCAGAATGGGTGGCCGCCGGTCATCTTCTCCATCTCCGGGGGCATCCTGTACAGGGCGCATGAGCTCCGGCCGCCCTTGTTCAGCATCGAGTACGACATGCCCTCTCCCATCGGCAGGTCCACGGCCTCCAGCCCCAGCAGCTCGGTGTAGAAGCTCTTGGCCCCCTCGGGATCCGTCGTCCCCAGGTCCGCCCAGCTGAACATCCCCGGCTCGTGCTTGTCGATTTTCAAGATAATCTCCTTGTACTCGGCTCGGCACTGTGCTGAGAATAGTATAGCCCACTGACCGGCAGTGAGACGTGGTGGTTCGGCTCTACTCCCGCAGGCCCGCCAGGATGGCCTCGGCCAGCTCCATGGTCTTGACGGCCTCGTCCAGGTCCGCGGCCGGGGCCGAGATGGGCCGGTCGTCCTTCACGCAGTCGATGAAGTACCGGTCGAGCTCCATGCCGCCGCCGGTGCCCCCGGGGTCGCTCAGGTCCACCCGGCCGTCGTGGGTCACGACCCAGCCCTCGCTGATTCCTACCAGGTAGGCCGAGATGTCGCGGCCATGGATCTCGTAGCGCTGGAGCCTCTCCGGTCCGGTGTAGTTCGCCATGATCTGCGCCACGCACCCGTTCTCGAAGACGACCAGGGCCGCGTGTACGTCCTTGTGCGAGGACAGCGCCCGCCTGACCACGCTGTGCACCTCGACCACGTCCGACCCGGCCATGGCCCTGACCAGGTCGATGGAGTGGATCGGCGTCTCCAGCAGCACGTTGTCCAAGATCACCTCGGGAAACCTGCTCCCCGCCTCGGTCGTGGTCATGCTCTTGTGGAACTCGCCCAGTACCTGGGTGACGGGCCCGCGCTCCTCGATCATGGCCCGCGCCTCCAGCACCATCGGGTGGAAGCGCCGCTGGAAGCCGACCATGCCCTTCGCGCCCGTGCGCTTCGCCGTGTCCCGCAGCAGCGCGGCCTCGGCGGCGCTCAAGCCCGGCGGCTTCTCCAGCAGCGTGTCCACGCCCCGCTCCAGGCACGGCAGCGCCGCCTCGCCGTTCAGGTGCGCGGGCGTCGCCACCACCACCGCGTCGAGCCCGCCGGCGTCCAGCATCTCGTCGACGCTCGCGTAGCGGGCCTCTATGCCGTACTGGTCCGCCGCCCCGTTCCTGGCGTCCTCCACCGGGTCGCACACGGCGACCATCTCCACATCCTCGAACTCGCTGATATGGCCCATGTGCCCCCGCCGATTGCGCCCTCCGCATCCGATGAATCCAACCCTGACCTTGGCCATGCCCGGCCTCCTTGACACTGCTGATTGACACAAACTATAACCCTATTTACACTCCGGTACACGCTGTCGGGAGGGCAACCGATGGAAGACGAACGACTGGCCGACCTCGCTCACCTCATGAGGCGAGCCGGATTCGGGGCTTCGCGGGACGAGCTCGAAGAGTACGCCAGGCTGGGCTACGACGCCGTGGTCGACATGCTGGTCGAGTCGGAGAGCGTGCCCGACGTCGACGCGGACATACTGGAGCGGTACTACTTCGGCGAGCTGTTCAAGATCCGCGTGGGCGAGTGGTTCTACCGGATGCTGAACAGCAGGCGGCAGCTCCAGGAGAAGATGGCCCTCTTCTGGCACCACGTCTTCGCGACAGGGCTGTCCAAGAACGAGCACATGCTCTCCGCCGCCAACCAGATCGCCACGTTCCGCCGCGTCGGGCTGTCCAACCTGGACGAGATACTGAACGAGCTTTCGCGCGACCCGGCGATGATCTTCTGGCTCGACAACAACGAGAACCGGAAGGGCGAGCCCAACGAGAACTACGGGCGCGAGCTGCTGGAGCTCTTCTCCATGGGCGTCGGCAGCTACACGGAGCAGGACATCAAGATGGCGTCCCGGGCCTTCACGGGGTGGACCTTCACCCAGCCGATCCCGCTGTACCCCCACGGCTACTACCCGGCCCAATTCGTCAAGCGGGAGGACGACCACGACAACGGGGACAAGTCGTTCCTGGGGGCGTCGGGCAACTTCGACGGCGAGGACATCATCTCCATGATCGTCCGGCAGCCCGCGACGGCGGTCTTCATATCGCGGCACCTGTACAACTTCTTCGTGGCCGACGAGCCGCAGGTGCCCGCGTGGCCCATTGAGCCCCCACAGGACCCGGAGGCCATACGCACCCTCGTGGCCTCGTACTTCGCGTCGGGCGGGGAGATGCGCGAGGTCATGCGCACGCTGTTCAAGTCCGACTTCTTCAAGCAGGCCAGGTTCGCTAAGGTGAAGAGCCCGACCGAGCTGGTGATGGGAGTCCTCAAGCTCGTCGGCACGTACCGCACCCTGGACCCAGACCTGATGAAGTACGCCGACGTCACGGCGCTCATGGGCCAGGAGCTTCTCAACCCGCCGACCGTGGAGGGGTGGCACACGGGCAGGGAGTGGATAGACGGCGGGACGATGAACGAGCGGGTCAACTTCGCGGTCAACGAGGTCGGCGACGCGAGCAAGCCGGGCATCAGCGAGACGGTGGACCGGATCGAGGCCGACGCGCCCGTCTCCCCGGAGGGCCTGGTGGACCGCTGCCTGGAGCTTGCGGGGCGGCTGGAGGTCGGCGAGGATACCCGGGCGGCATTGCGGACGCACGCCGGGGCGGGCGGCGATCTCGACTTCGCCTCGGACGAGGGGCGGGAGAGGGCGGAGGAGCGCGTGGTGAGCCTGATGCGGCTCATCGTTTCGACCACCGAGTACCAGTTCGCCTGACAGGAGCGGCGCCATGGCTCGACCATACGGACTTCTGAGGGCCGGATTCCCCTTTCACAAGACCCTGGGAATGCGGAGGCTCACGAACTTCCCCATCGACGTGGCCGTCGGCAGGGAGGGGCGGCTGTACATCCTGTGCCGGCAGGAGGGCACCGCGGCGATGATCCGCAAGTACACGGTCGAGGACGAGGACCTGGGCGAGATTAGCAAGCACGGCGACGGCGAGGGCAAGATGAAGTGGCCGGCGTGCATCATCGCCGACTCCGAGGAGAACCTCTACGTGTCGGATGAGGCCATGCACCGGGTCATCTCATACGATATGGAGGGTGAGCACCGGGGGACGTGGGGCGAGCACGGCTCGGAGCCCGGCAGGCTGGACCGCCCGGCGGGGATCGCCTTCGACGCCGAGGAGAACGTCTACGTCGCCGACGCGATGAACCACCGCATACAGAAATTCACGAAGGACGGCGAGTACATGCTGGGCTGGGGCGGCCACGGGTGCGGGCCCGGCGAGTTCGACATGCCCTACGGCGTCGCGGTGGACGACGAGGGTTTCGTCTACGTGGCCGACTGGCGCAACGACCGCATCCAGAAGTTCACGGCGGACGGGGAGTTCGTGTTCGAGTGCGGGGGCTCGGGCTCCGGCAACGGCGAGCTGAACCGGCCGTCGGGCATCGACGTGGACGGACACGGCGACATATACGTGGCCGACTGGCGCAACGACCGCGTCCAGCTATTCAACCACGAGGGGCGGTACGTCCAGAAGTTCCTGGGCGACGCGACCCTGTCGAAGGTCTCCCGGGAGTACATGCTGACGAACGCCAGCCCCAACCGCATGCGCGACATGGCCGACCTGGAGCCCCAGAAGTACCTGCGCCGGCCCAAGTCCGTGGCCGTGGACGAGAACGGCCTCATGTTCATACCCGACAACGGCTCCTACAGGGTGCAGGTCTACCGCAAGGAGGCCATCCCCCTCACACCCCAGGAGCTAGCCGCCCCCCGCCGCTCCCCGTCACTGCAGCAGGAGTAGCATCCGTCATTCCGGCCCCCGAGCCGGAATCCAGGGGGTGGGGTGGCCAGTTGCCGTGCAGCGAAGGTACGTTCGGCCTGATCCTGGCTCTCCTGAGCTTGTCGAAGGGTCGAAGGCCAGTGCCCAGCAGGACAACCCCCGAGCCGGAACCCAGTCCCCCCGCTACTGCAACGGCAGGGGCGGCTGGAGCCACTTGGGCGACTCGTTCACCTCGATCGAGGTCACCCACTTTACCCACTCGAACCCCCGCTTGTCCGGCGCAACCAGCCTCGCCGGGTAGCCGTGCCCGCGCGACAGGGGCCTGCCTCCCACGTGGGTCGCCAGCATGTACCCGCGCGCCTCCTCCATCGAGAAGCGCCTGTAGTACCCCGTCGCCGACGTGACGGTGACGCTGGCCGCCTCCGGGCGGGTCCCGGCCAGGTCGAGCAGGTCCGATAGGGGAACACCGCGCCAGTCCTGCTCGGAGTACCAGCCGCCGGTGCAGTCGATCACCGCCGTGACGCCGCGCCGCGGGTCCAGGTCCTCGTAGGCCAGCGCAAGCTCGCGCTCGACCGCGCCCGTGACGGCCAGCCGCCACCCGGAAGCGTCGATCTCCGGCGGCGCGTCGTTCAGCCAGGACACCACGGGGAAGCGCTCGCCGTACTGTCGCGCGGCGTCGTAGGACCCGGTGAAGCGGCGCTCCGAGCCGGCGGGGCGGAAGAACGCCGACGCGGCCTCGGTGGTCTGCGTGAAGGCGAACCCCGCCAGGGCGATGCCTGCGGCCCTGAGGAACCACCTGCGCTCGGCCCAGAAGGAGAGGGGCAGCCTCTTCGTGTACGTGTAGGCGTGCCACGCGGCCACCGGGGCCAGCGCAACGCCGAAGTAGATGTGCCAGCTAACGCCGCTGAACCATGCGAACGTGAACGGGCCCGCGTACGACCACGCGAACCCGAGCGACAGCGTCACCGCGAGCAGGGAGAGCAGGACCAGGGAGGCGTACTGGCGCGGCCCCGAGCGCCGCCTGCGGAGCGACGACACGATGATCGCGACCTTCCAGAACAGCACCGCGACAATCGCGAACCCCGCGATCCTGTGGACCGCGATGAAGATCGCGTCGCCGGCTGAGCCCGACACCAAGCCGAAGAAGCCGGTCGCAAGCTCGACCAGCAGCAGGGCCAGTAGCACGCTGTTCGCCCAGAACGACTTCATCCCTACACAATACAACGTACGGCAACGTTATGCGTTACCTGGACGAGACCAGCCGAGCCTGTTCATATCCGTCCCGCACCTGATACACTCTCCGCTGCGAAGTACCCACGAAAGGAGCCGGCAGCTATGGGCACCCTGAGTCCGAAGGAAGAGGCGAGGCTCTCCGCATTCCTCGAGCCGCCGCGCATCGCCGTGGTGGCCACCATCGGCAGGACGGGCATGCCCCAGCTCACGCCCAACTGGTACCGGTACTCCGGCGGCAAGCTCACGGTGTCCACGACGAAGGAGCGGTTCAAGTACATCAACCTGGCGCGGGACAACCGGATGGCCGTGTGCATCTACTCCGACACGGCCGCCCACGAGTACGTGACCCTGCGGGGCACGGTGGAGATACTCGACGGCGACGACATCTGGCCCGACACCAGGGCCATCGTCGAGAGATACGTGAGGCCGGAGGGGGTCGAGAAGCGTATGGAGGCCCTTCGCTGGGAGAACCGCGTCATCCTCAGCCTCACGCCGGACCGCGTCCACTACAGGCGGATGTAGATACAGGGAGATATCGATGTACCCCATAGACCTGAAGGACAAGACCGGCGTCGTCTTCGGAGTCGCCAACCACCGGAGCATAGCTTGGGCCATAGCGAGCATCCTCCACGAGGCCGGGGCGAAGCTCGCCATCGCGTACCAGAACGAGCGCGTGCGAAGCTCCGTCGCAAAGCTGGTCGAGCCCTGGGGAGACACACTCCTCGTGGAGTGCGACGTCAGCCAGGACGAGAACGTCGCCGCCGCATACGAGCGCATCGGGGGCGAGCTTGGACGGCTCGACGTGGTCGCGCACAGCATAGCCTTCGCGAACAGGGAGGACCTCGGCGGGCTGTTCATGGAGACGAGCCGGGAGGGGTTCCGCGTGGCCCTCGACGTGAGCGCATACTCCCTCATCCCCGTCTCCAGGTACGCGGCTCCCCTCATGGACCCGGACGGCGGCTCCATCCTGGCCATGACCTTCCAGGCATCCGAGCGCGTCTTCCCCGGCTACAACGTCATGGGCACGGCCAAGGCCGCCCTCGAGAACGAGGTCAAGCAGCTTGCATCCGACCTCGGGCCTCAGGGCGTCAGGGTCAACGCGATCTCGGCCGGCCCCCTCGACACGCTCTCATCTCGCGTGATCAGCCGCTACAGGGACATGAAGCGCGTCCACGCCGAGCGCGCCCCGATGCGCCGCAACATCACCGTGGACGAGGTCGCCAAGACCGCCCTGTACCTCGCCAGCGACCTGTCCAGCGGCGTCACCGGGCAGGTCATACACGTCGATACCGGATACAGCGTCATGGGAATCTGAGCGTCGGACATGCCCACGCCCATCTACGTCGAGGTCGAGGAGAGCGACAACTCCTACGCCATGCCCATGCAGCTCTTCGAGGCTCGCGCCGACCCCGTGCCCATCGAGAAGGTGCGCCTCTTCGAGCCCGGCCGGCCCCACGGAGTCTACGAGGTCACGGGCTGGAGCAGCGACGACGACGGCTCGCCCTGTCCCGCCATGTACGTGCCCGTGTCCGACTCCGGCCAGGCGGAGGCGCACCTGGTCATAGGCGGCGACTGGGGAGTGCGGATGAGGCCGTCGGGCAGCCCCGAGGACTGGGACATCGACAACCCGGAGCAGTGGGGCGAGCCGTTCCTGTGGCTGGCCGACAGGGCTGACGTAATTCTTGGCTGACGATTCGACCGGGTTCTACGTTTCGTCATAGATTCTGCTCAATATCTTGGGGAAGCATTGCCTCACGACACACCATGTGGTATTATTCAGGCCGCCAGTGCGCACATGACAACACGTCGCCGCACTGGCTCCTCCTTGAGCCGGCCCCCATGCGCGCGCATGGGGGCCACTTCTTGGTGCTACAATATGCGCGGCATATTCGGACGGAGCGCATGACCTTCGACCAGGAGCTTATCCGGCAGGGACTCACCCTCACGGCGATCGGCATCGCGACGGCTTTCGGGCTGCTGATCGTGATGATGGTCCTGATATACCTCATGGGCTGGGCAACCGGCATCCCGGCCCGCCGCGCCGCCAGGGCAAGGGTGGCCGCCGAGGCGGCAGCCGCCGAGTCCCGCGACCGGGCCCTGGCCGCCGTTGCTGCCGTTGCGGCCCTGTCCAGGTCCGGGGAGCACGCGGAACCCACAACCTGAATGACAGAGATCACCGACTTCCTCAATTCGTCCGGCCTCACCAACCTCGACTGGCGAGCCGTCGTCATGGTCCTGGTGGGCCTGGGCTTCATGTATCTCGCCATCAGCCGCGACATGGAGCCCTACGAGCTCCTCCCCATCGGCCTGGGCGTGATAATCGCGAACCTGCCCCTGGCGGGAATGGCGTTGTTCGTTCCGGGCGAGATGGGCCACCAGGAGTCCGGCATCTTCGGCGTGGTGTTCCACTACGGCCTGTCCTTCTGGAACATCCTCCCGCCGATCATCTTCCTGGGCATCGGCGCAATGACCGACTTCAGCCCAGTCATCGCCAACCCCAGGACCCTGCTGCTAGGAGCCGCCGCGCAGCTTGGAATATTCGTCGCCTTCTGGGGCGCTCTCGCCACGGGCCTGTTCGAGATCCAGGAGGCCGCGGCTATCGGGATCATCGGCGGGGCCGACGGCCCCACCACGATATTCCTGTCCGCGAAGCTCGCTCCGGAGCTTCTCGGCATCACCGCGGTGATCGCGTACTCCTACATGGCCAGTGTCGCCTTCATCCAGCCCCCGCTCATGAAGCTCCTGACGACGGAGAAGGAGCGCAGCATCGTGATGAGGCCGCCGAGGGAGGTCTCGAGGGCGGAGAAGCTGCTGCTGCCTCCCGTGGCCATGATACTCATCATCCTCGTCGTGCCCCGCTCTGCGCCCCTCATCTCCATGCTCATGATCGGCAACCTGTTCAGGGAGAGCGGCGTGGTTCCCAGGCTCGCAAACACCGCCTCCAACGAGCTCGTCAACATAGCCACGATATTCCTGATGATCACCGTCGGCACCCAGCTCTCCGCCGAACGGGTCTTCGACGCCGAGACCATAGTCATCCTGGCCCTGGGCCTGGTCGCCTTCGCCTGCGGAACCGTCGGGGGCCTCCTCCTCGCCAAGCTGATGAACCTCGTGCTGAGGGAGAAGATGAACCCGCTCATCGGCTCGGCCGGCGTCTCGGCGGTCCCAATGGCCGCCCGCATCTCGCACCACATCGGCCAGGAGTCGGACCCCAGGGTCTACCTGCTCGGCCACGCAATGGGTCCCAACGTCGCCGGAGTCATCGGATCGGCAGTGGTGGCAGGCGTCTTCATATCCCTTCTCTGATGCCCACGATACGCGTCAAAGTAGCCGACCGCTGGTTCGCCGTAGAGGTTGTCGATCCCCATGCCTCGCCCGCCGTGGCAATCGTCGACGGCGAGGAGATCGAGGTGCGGCTCGAAGACGTGGTCGAGGAGGAGGCCCAGCCCGACAGCATCACCCAGCCCGCGCCTCCGGTACAAGTCTCTCCCGCGCCGGAACCGACGCCGGCGGCGGGCGCGGGGCCCGCGCCGACGAAGCTCTTCACGTCCCCCATGCCGGGCGTGATACTGTCGGTCGCCGTCTCCGTCGGCGACGAGGTCGTGACCGGAGACGAGATCTGCGTGCTGGAGGCGATGAAGATGCAGCAGATGCTGCGCGCCGACTGGTCCGGTATCGTCAGGGCAGTGCACGTCGAGGCGGGCCAGCAGGTCCTCGACGGCGCCCCCATAGTGGAATTGGAGTAGCGCGCGACTCGCCCCCGTTTGGTAGACTACCTACATACAAACTGAGGGGGGTGGACGATGAGCAACTCTATTCATGACGTCAGGGCCATGGGCCAGTCGGTCTGGTACGACAACATCAGGCGCGGCCTCATAGAGTCCGGGGAGCTTCAGCGCCTCATCGACCTCGGAGTAACCGGGCTCACGTCCAACCCGACCATCTTCCAGAAGGCCATCGCCGAGAGCAGCGACTACGACGACGCCCTGGAGACCCTCGCGGCTGCCGGGAGCAGCGTCGACCAGATATACGAGGCGCTGACCGTCGAGGACATCCGTGCGGCCGCCGACCTCCTCCGCCCGGTCTACGACGAGTCCGACGCCGCCGACGGCTACGCCTCCCTGGAGGTCAGCCCCCATCTCGCCAACGACACGAGCGGCACCATCGACGAGGCCCGGCGGTTGTTCCAGCTACTGGACCGGCCCAACGTCATGATGAAGGTCCCCGCCACTCCCGCGGGCATCCCCGCTGTCCATCGGCTCATCGGCGAGGGCATAAACGTCAACGTCACCCTCACGTTCTCCCTGAGGGCATACCGGGACGTGAGGCACGCCTACATGGCAGGACTCGAGGACCTCAAGTGGGCCGGCGGCGACCTGGGCCGCGTAGCCTCCGTCGCCTCGTTCTTCATCAGCCGGGTCGACACCGCCGTCGACTCCCAGCTTGGCGACGACCACGACGACCTGGAGGGCAGGGCGGCCATCGCCAACGCCAAGCTGGCCTACCGGGACTTCAAGGAGGACTTCGGCGGCGACCGCTTCGGCGCGCTCGCGTCGGAGGGAGCGCGGGTCCAGCGGCCACTCTGGGCCAGCACGTCCACCAAGAACCCCGAATACAGCGACGTCATGTACCCCGAGGCCCTGATCGGGCCCGACACCGTCGACACCATGCCCGAGGCGACCCTGCTGGCGTTCATGGAGCACGGCGCGGTTGCTGAGACGCTGGAGCAGGACGTGGACGAGGCCCAGGGGCTGATCGACCGGCTCGGCGAGGCCGGCGTCGACATGGACGAGGTCACGGCCGGCCTGCTCACCGACGGGCTCCGCCTCTTCGCCGACTCCTACGACGACCTCATCGCCGACATCGCCGCCAAGAAGGACCGGCTCACGGACGCCGGGGGCGCGTGAGACGCGGCGTATGCCCGGCGAGACGACAAGCATAGTCATAATGGGCGCTTCCGGCGACCTCACGTCGCGGAAGCTCCTCCCGGCCCTCTTCAATCTCTGGCTCAAGGGACGCCTGCCCGCCGCGTTCAATATCGTGGGCATGGCCCGCTCGCCCATGAGCCACGACGAGTTCAGGGACCGCATGTGGAGCGGCGTGGCCGCCTCCGGCAACCTGGCGGACCAGAAGGCCGGGTGGAAGGAATTCGCCGCGCGCCTCTTCTACTGCGAGGGAGACCTGGGCGACCTGTCGCACATGGCCCGCTTGGGCAAAGTCCTGGAAGAGCTGGAAGGGGGCGCCGGGAGCGTCAACCGCCTCTTCTTCCTCTCCATCGCTCCGACCCTTTACGCGAGGGCGGTCGCCAGCCTGGGCTCCTCGGGCCTCGCCAACGGCGCATCGGGCTGGAGCCGCGTCGTCATCGAGAAGCCCTTCGGATGGGACCTCGGATCCGCGCAGGAGCTGAACGCCGCCGTTCACGCCGTATTCGACGAGAGCCAGGTCTACCGCATAGACCACTACCTCGGCAAGGAGACGGTGCAGAACCTCCTCGTCTTCCGCTTCGCCAACGCCATCTTCGAGCCCATCTGGAACCGGAACTACGTCGACAACGTCCAGATCACCGTATCGGAGAAGCTCGCCCTCGGCGACAGGGCAGGGTACTACGACAATTCAGGCGTGGTGCGCGACATGATCCAGAACCACCTCCTCCAGGTGCTCTGCATCGTGGCGATGGAGCCTCCCATATCCATGGACGCGGACTCCCTCCGCAACAAGAAGGCCGAGGTGCTGAAGGCAGTCCGGCGATGGACGCCCGCGGAGGCTTCGGCCCACGCCGTACGCGGCCAGTACAGGGGATACAGGGACGAGGGCGGCGTTCCTCCCGGCTCCACTACGGCCACCTACGCCGCCCTCCGTCTCTACGTCGACAACTGGCGATGGCAGGGCGTGCCCTTCTACCTCCGCTCGGGCAAGGCCCTGTCCGAGAAGGTGTCCGAGGTCGTGATCGAGTTCCGGCGCCCGCCGCACCACCTCTTTTCGGGCGAGATCAGCAGGGACCTGAGCACGAACATGCTCTCGGTGCTCATCGAGCCGAACGAGGGTGTCCACCTCGACTTCGAGGTCAAGGTCCCCGACCGGGGCATGGACATGGAGCAGATGAGCATGGAGTTCCACTACGACTCGGCGTTCGCGGGCCAGACGATCCCCGAGGCGTACCAGAGGCTGCTCCAAGACGCGTTGGACGGCGACGCGTCCCTCTTCATCCGCAGCGACCAGATTGAGGAGGCGTGGCGAATCGTCGACCCGCTCATCGCGGCCTGGGAGGACCCTTACCCCGATTCGCCGCTCCACCCCTACGAGCCGGGCACCCAGGGCCCCGATGCCGCCGATGCGCTGCTCGCCGCCGACGGTCGCGCGTGGCTGACGGGACATTCGGACTACTCTGGCTCGGGGGTTCGGGCAGGTGGCTGAACCCCGCTGCGGGCGTTCCCTAGAGTGAAGTCGTCCAAGGAGTTAGAGTGACATGCTAACCAGAGTAACGGCGCGCAATTTCAAGCAATTCGAAGACGTCACTATCGACTTGGACGATGTAGTGGTATTCGTTGGCCCCAACGACTCCGGGAAGACGACGGCCATGCAGGCCCTGTCTTTGTGGGAACTCGGACTGCGCCGATGGCGTGAACGCTGGGGCATGGTCCCCACTACCGATGTGCAGCGGCCAGGCGTACCCATCAACCGGCTGGATCTGTTCTCAGTGCCTGTGAATCATGCCAATCAACTGTGGCGGGGTCTACGAACCCGTGAGGCCAATCGTCAGAACCCGGGCACCAGCAATGTCCGCATAGAGGTAGAAGTCCAAGGGCGATCCAAGGCAGGCAACGCGTGGTTATGTGGGTTCGAGTTCGACTACGCGAATCCGGAGTCGTTCTATTGTCGCCCATTGCGAACCAGCCTCGATGGAACTTCTCGGATGCCGGTACCGACTGAGGCTTTCGAAGAGGAGGTTGCTTTCCTGCCCCCGATGTCCGGCTTGTCGTCGTTGGAAGCGATGCTCCAGCCTGGGACCGTAAACGTCCTGTTGGGACAGGGGAGGACGGCAGAAGTCCTGCGCAATCTATGTTTCCAAGTGTACTCCGATCAACGCGGGGGCTGGGAGAGTACATTAGTGCCGAAGATGCAGCAACTGTTCGGAGCGACGATCCTCGAACCCCAGTACAATGCCGAGCGTGGCGAGATCACGCTGCGCTACAAGGACGCCCGTATGCCAAACCTGGAACTCGATCTGGCTTCGTCTGGCCGGGGATTTCAACAGACGCTGCTCCTGACAGCCTACATGCTGCTCCATCCCAATTCAGTAATCATGCTCGACGAACCGGATGCCCACCTGGAGATCCTTAGGCAGAGGCAAATCTACCAGGCGATTACCGAGACTGCGGCACAGCAGAGCAGCCAATTACTGATAGCCACACATTCGGAAGTCGTACTGAATGAGGCAGGGGACCGTCATGCGGTAACGGCTTTCGTAGGCGCTCCCCATCGGATGGATGGGAGCAGCAGCCAGGTCTTCAAGGCGCTGGCCGAAATTGGGTTCGAGAGCTACCTGCAGGCCGCGCAGCAGGGTTGGGTCCTATATCTGGAAGGCTCCACGGATCTAGCGGCGCTCCGTGCGTTTGCCTACCATCTGGGACACCCGGCTGAGGCCTATCTGGACCGTCCGTTCGTCCACTACGTGGGTAATCAGCCAATGCAGTCGCGCCGACACTTCTATGGGTTGAGGGAGGCCCGCCCTGACTTGTATGGGTTTGCCTTGTTCGACCGGTTGAACTTACCGCCGGGGGGTGGCGAGGTACTGAGGGAGCATAGCTGGAGAAGGCGAGAGATCGAGAATTATTTGTGCAGCCGGGACATAATGCTTCGTTGGGTGGAAAGGCAGTTTCCTCTCTTTCTCCCAAGCATGGAGGATGCCATTTCCGAGATTGAGAATGCGCGCCGGGTATTGGGCCAGACATCGCCCTGGGATGAAGACACGAAAGTTTCGGACGAGATCCTGGCGCCATTGTTCCATTCCTTCTACGAGAAGACAGGAATGGCGGGCCACGTCTCAAAGTCCGACTATCACTTCCTGGTCGAATATATGGAGACCACGGAAATTGACGAAGAAGTCGCAGCAGTGCTTGACGCTATCGTCGACGTGGCTTCCCAAGCGCGCTCGGTATGACTACTGTGGACACTAGACGGTTCGAGGACGGGAGCCTGGCCTACCAGGTTGTGGAGCCTGAAGGCTACCGCGCCGGACGTCCGTATCCCCTCGTCATCCTGATGCACGGCTACGGTTCCAACATGAGCGACCTGGCGCCGCTCGTCCCGATGATCTCGCGTGAAGGCTGCCTGTTCGCCTTCCCCAACGCGCCCATTCGCTTGGACTTCGGCCTCGGCATGGTCGGCTACGCCTGGAGCGCCCCGCTGGAGGCGGACTTCGACGCCGACGGCCGCGCCGAGAGCCTGCTGGAGACGATGGTCGAGGACGTGACCTCCAGGTACCGCATCGAGGAGGGCAGGGTGGTCATCGGCGGCTTCTCCCAGGGCGGCATGATGGCCCTGCGCCACGGCCTCCGCCACCCCGACCGCTTCCCGGGCATCGTCGCCCTCAGCTCACGCCTTCCGCCGCAGGACCAACCTACCGCAGCGACAACCTCACCCCGCACCCAGCGCATATTCATCGCCCACGGCACCCTCGACGACGTCATAAGCGTCCACGAAGGACGCTCGGCCCACGACGCACTGACCAGTGCCGGCTACCCCGCCGAGTACCGCGAGTACCACATGGCCCACCAGATAACCCACGAAGTCATCGCGGATCTGTCAGCCTGGCTCGCTGAGGTCCTGCTGCCCGGCGGTGGGATATAATCGACAAGCCAACGACCATGCAAGTCCCATACGGGGGTTAGGGGGCCATCATGAATGGACCGGACGAGATAACCTTCGAGGTCCGCGAAGCCGAAGAAGGAGGCTACTACGCCGCGGCGATAGGGTACGACATCATCACCGAGGGCGATTCGTGGGACGATCTGAAGTTCATGGCCCAAGACGCCGTGCTATGCCACTTCGACGATGACTCTGCACCCAGCACCATCAGGCTGCACCTCGTCAAGGACGAGATACTGGCAGTGTGAGGCTACCGAGGGACGTATCTGGCGATGACTTAGTCCGGCTCCTGCACCACCACTATGGCTATAGTGTCATACGGCAGAAGGGCAGCCACATGAGGCTGGTTACCGGCATCAGAGGCCCTGAACATCATGTATCGATCCCGCGTCACAGCCCGCTGAGGGTCGGCACGCTGCGTACGATACTGTCTAGGGTTGCCCTGTACTTGGAAGTGAGCCAAGACGAAATTCGCCAGCAGCTGTTTGGTGATTAGCAGTTGGCGCGTAGGAAGTCGAAGTCGCAGCCCTTGTCTGCCTGGAGCACGTGCCGGGTGAACAGCCGCCCGTAGCCGCGCTCGAAGCGCTCCGGCGGGGCAGGGGTCTCGGCGAGCCGCCGCCTCACCTCGCGCTCGTCGACCAGCAGGTCGAGCCTGCGGCCCGGTACGTCGAGCTCGATCACGTCGCCGTCGCGCACGGCGGCCAGCGGCCCCCCGGCGGCGGACTCCGGCGTGACGTGGACGACGACCGTGCCGAAGGCCGTGCCGCTCATCCGGGCGTCGCTGATCCGCACCATGTCCCGGACGCCGCCCTCCAGGATCTTGCGCGGCAGCGGCAGGAAGCCCCACTCGGGCATACCCGGGCCGCCTACCGGCCCGGCGCTCCTCATTACCAGCACGTCGTCGGGCCGCACGTCCAGATCGTCCGAGTCGATTCGCCGATCCAGGTCGTCGTGATCCTCGAACACGACCGCACGGCCCCGGTGGCGCAGCAGCCCCGGTGACGCGGCGGTCTGCTTCAGGACCGCGCCCGTGGGCGCAAGGGAGCCGCGAACGACGGCCAGCCCGCCCTCGTCATGCACCGGCGCATCCAGCGGCCGGATGACGCTGCGGTCGTGGACAGTCGCCCCGGCGACGCTCTCGCCGAGGGTCCAGCCCGTCACCGTGGGCGTGTCGAGCTCCAGCAGGGGAGACATCTCCTTCAGCAGCGCGGCGAGGCCCCCGACATGGAAGAAGTCCTCCATCAGGAACCGGCCCGACGGCTTCAGGTCCAGCAGGAACGGCGTCGACCTCGACAGCTCGTCGAACAGGCCCAGGTCCAGCTCGATGCCCGCGCGTCCCGCGATGGCCGTGAGGTGGACGACGGCATTGGTGGAGCCGCCCAGCGCGTGCAGTACCCTGATGGCGTTGCGGACCGACGCCTCGGTGACGAAGCGCGACGGCCGCTCCCCGTGCCGCGCCAGATCGACGATACGGCGTCCGGCCTGCTCGCCGAGACCGGCGCGCCGGGAATCCGCCGCGGGTATATCGGCGTTGCCGGGAAGCGCGATCCCCATCGTCTCGCACATCGCCGCCATGGTCGATGCCGTGCCCATGACGCCGCAGTGACCCGGGCTGGCGATGATCGCGCCCTGCAGGTCGGCCCAGTCGTCCTCCGTGATCCTGCCCGCGCGCAGCTCCTGCTGGTACCGGCGGCAGTCGGTGCACGTGCCAAGCTCCTCGCCGCGCCAGTTAGCCTTGAGCTGCGGCCCGCCCGTCACCATGATCGCGGGCACGTCCGCGCTGATCGCGCCCATCAGCATCGCGGGCGTGGTCTTGTCGCACCCCGCCAGCAGCACCACGCCGTCCAGCGGGTTCGCCCGTATCGACTCCTCCACGTCCATGCTCATCAGGTTGCGGTAGAGCATGGTCGTGGGGCGCATGTTGTACTCGCCCAGGGACATGACGGGGAACTCAAGCGCGATGCCGCCCGCCTGGGCCACGCCGCGCTTCACGGCCTCGCCGATGGTGCGGAGGTGGGCGTTGCAGTGGGTAAGCTCGCTCCACGAGCTGCACACCCCGATGACCGGGCTGCCGTCGAGCGCGTGCTCGCCGAAGCCCTGGGAGCGGAGGGCGGCGCGCCTGAGCCAGCCGTATAGCTCGGGCGAGTCGAGCCACTCGCGGGAGCGGAGCGCCGTGCCGCTCACTCCTGCGGCTCGTCAGGCGGCTCGCCGGCAGGGGGCGGCGCGGCGGCGGCCCGCATCTGCTCCTCTATCCAGCGCTTCAGCGCGTCCATGGAGCGGGGCGCGACGTAGAATATCTTGAGGGACGGCGGGAACTGGAGGCCGTGGTCCTCCCGGATGCACAGCACGCCGGCCTCGTCCTCGCCCAGCGTCTCGTCGATGCGCTCGATCATCCGCCGCGTGCGCCCCTCGCTGGCCTCGCGGAAGCCGTCCATGGCCGTCTGCATCACTTTCTCGCTCATCAGGCCGATTCCGAGGCAGCGCTGCCAGTCCATGCTCTCCTCGAGCAGCGCGCGGTCCTCCAGCCCCTCGAGCTGCGCGCCCGCCTGGCAGAGGGACTTGATGAACGAGCCGCCCCCGGGGTTGACCTGCTCCACCATCTCGATGCCCGCGTCGCCGCCCTCGTACACCAGCTCGTGGTAGACCCGCGAGACTTGGCCCAGCGAGCGTGACAGGCTCGCCACGTGGTCGCGCACCTCCGACCAGTACGCGTCCAGCAGCGCCTGCCCGTCCTCGGGCAGCGTGGGCGGCATCATGAAGCTGGGCACGAGGAACAGCTTGCGCTCCCCGCTGTACTGCCCGGCGTCGGGCTTCGGCATCTGCGTAATAGGCGTGGCCATAGATTTCGGCTCCGGAGTCGCGTGCTGGTTGAGGGATAGTATAGAGGAGTACGGTTCCTGCTCGCAGGAATCGGGCCCTGGGAGGGCGGGTTTCAAACCCGCCCCTACCAGGGGGGTGAGCGGCCTAGTGGAGTTTTTAGTTTCGAGTTGTTAGTTTCTAGTTGGGATCCTTCGATGGTGCTCAGGACAGGCCCTAGCCCGGCCTGGCGGGGCCGGGGATGGGTTCCCGCCCCGTATCGAGTACGGGGCAGGCTTTTCGCAGGAACGACGATTGAGTCGGCTGGGGGTACGACGGTTGAGTTGGGCTCAAGGTGAACGGGAGTGGATTCCCGGTCGGCGGGCTCGACAGGCCCTTCGGCGGGGCTCAGGACAGGGTCAGGGTGAACGGAAGCGGGCTGCTCGTCGCGGACTATGTGTGCGATGAGCTCCTTGGCGGCGGCGAGCCTGTGGTGGCACTTGAAGTCTTCGTTCCTGTCATGCATCACGTCGTCAAGGAAGTCGATGATGGTGCCGCCGTCGAGGGTCTGGGCCCGGATGAGCCTGGTCATGAGGAATTCATCTATCCCAGAGAGCACGGTGAGGAATTCTCGCGTAAGGGTGGGCGGGGCGTTCAGGGTCACGGGTACCAGGCTCCTCTCCACGTCGGGGCAGGGGTCGGCCGGGTCGGGTCGTCGACGGGTGGAGTGGCCGCAGGGGACGCCGCGGTACTTGGCCAGGAACCCGGCGGCGGCCTCGGACCTGTGCATTTCGAGCTGCTTTGCGGCGTCGATCCTGTGGCAGAGCTCAGCGCCGTCGACCCTGTCCTCCATGACGTCGAGGAAGAAGTCGATGATGCGCCGGCCGTCGTCGGTCTTCTCGCGGACGATGTCGGCGAGGGTTGGCGGCTTGCGCTGTTCTGTTGTATCGGCCTGGGTGCCGTTGGTATGGGACATGAGTTCTATTATGCACGTGGGCCGGGGTGTTTGTCAAGGGGGAGATTTCACCGCAGAGAGGGAAGGAAGCCGGTGGGCTAAGCTGGCGAGGGTTCGGCCGCGCTCAGAGGGCATGCCGTTCTATACTGTAAGCTGGCGCTACCCGGACCTGCGGGGCAGGAACCGCTATGTCTGCCTCGTGGTGAAGAGGGGGAGGGCCTACTCCTTCATTCTCACCGGCTATCTCGACCGACGAATCAAAGGAGAGTGACCATGGCGAACAGGAAGGTATCCGTCTGGTACGACGACGAGGGCGACATGCTCGAGGTGCTGTGGGCGTTCAGGGAAGGGTACTTCACCCCTACGGACGACGAGCGCATCCTCAAGCGGCTGGACGACGACGGCGAGGTCATCGGATTCCTGATTCATGAGATGAGTACGCTCGAGCAGCCCGCCCCCGTCAAGTTCGAGCTGCAGGCGGAGGCGCCGGACGATGACGTTGCCAACGTCACGGTACGTGAGGCGGCTATACGACTAGGCGTATCGGAGCGGAGGGTGCGACAACTGGCCCGCGAGGGCCGTGTGCGCGGAGCTACGAAGGCCGGAGCCGAGTGGCTGATCTCCACTCCAGTCGAGGTGATTCCGGGGAAGCGCGGCCCCGTCGGGGTTGCGGGGCACGCCCATACAGCGGAGGGATAAAGGTTGTCATTCCTAACAACATCTCGACCGGGAGAAGTGCATGACGCCGAGGCCAGTAGCCATCCAGCAGCGCCAGCCCATCCTAGAGCATCATGAAGCTGAGGACGCGGAACAGCTTCGGCTCCCCGCTGCGACTACGGCACAAGTACCCACGGATTGCAGCCCTGGCTGACAAAAGCCTTATCTCCGTTCACTATTTCTACAACGAGTTTGCCGCTTCCAGATCCATTCGTTATAACATCGCTAAATGAACCACTGAATCCTCTCAACCGCTCCCAATAACAACTTCTGTTTAGGAGAGATTCGTATGTGCCGGGTGATATGTCTCTTCCTACTTCGTGCTTGCCATTATCGAAATTTGGAGTAATCAACGCGGCGACTACGCTAGGGTCTGTTGGTATGTGCAATACTACTTCGCTATGACACGAGAATAGTCCACATTCGGCCGTGCTCATTCCGCTCATGGCAGGTACATCCCTATCGTGTGAGTATGCTGCGGATACTTCTATCTTGTCGCTAACGGCGAGGATCCTTCTCTGGGTTTGTCCTTTGTCTAGATTTTGTTTCAGATATGTCACCCATTCATTCTCATTAGAATTGGAGAGTATAACAGGCAATCGCAGGCCTCTCAAGCCTGTGAGAGAAACCAGCCATTCATTTTCATCAAAGGCCCCAGCTAGAGGCCTTTTCCATTGTGAGACAGGTCTATTGGGAACGCGTCGATCCGGGACGAGATAGCTGTTTCGCCAGTGTCCCATTGAAACATCGAACACATATGCTGCTGTTGTGTCCCGGTAGTTCGCATCGCCCTCTCGAGTCACTAACAGGTCAAAGGTTCTTTCTACGTATATCCTGACCATAGCGTCGTCGGGAAGATCGGTGTCCAGCCACACACTCAGTGTGCTGTCTTCGAACTTAGCCATGACGCTGAATTTATCGACGCGAAGTTCGTCCTCCCCACAACTAATTGTGGCAATCAACATCAACATCGCTACGGCCCAGGTCTTCATAACGTAGTGTCCTCTATCCCCTAACTGCACACGGCAGTGTACAGTTCTAGCCTTGCGGCGATGGTCGGAGGGACGGGGACGAGCTCCTGGCCTTCCGTGGGTTCAGAGGGGACGGGGATGTCCTTACGCTGTTCAACGTAGGACCCAAGCATGATCGCCAAGGCGTCCTCGGCCATATCCAGGGCCTCGGCGCGGTCCTTGCCGGACGTGAGGGCTCCGGGTACGTCCGGGAATGTGACGTAGAATCCCTGGGGCTGCTCCGGGTGCAGAGTGCATGGATAGGCATACCGCATGGGCTCAGACCTTCTCGCTGCGGACGGCACAGACCTTGTACACAAGCTCATGGTAGACCCGCGACACCTGGCCCAGCGAGCGGGACAGGCTCGCCACGTGGTCGCGCACCTCGGACCAGTACCCGTCCAGCAGCGCCAGCCCGTCCTCGGGCGTCGTCGGCGGCATCATGAAGCTGGGCACGAGGAACAGCTTGCGCTCCCCGCTGTACTGTCCCGCATCGGGCTTCGGCATCTGCGTAATAGGCGTGGCCATGTCTCGGCTCCAGAGTCGTGTGCTCGTTAGGGGGATAGTATAGAGGAGTACGGTTCCTGCGCGCAGGAATCGGGCCCTGCCGCACAGGGAGGGCGGGTTTCAAACCCGCCCCTACAGCGCCGCGCTGCGCGGTGGGGGAGTCACCCTCACCCCAACCCTCTCCCGTCGAGGGAGAGGGGGTAAGAGGCCCTTGCACACTCGCTATTCAGTTGTGTGGCCGGGTCGCGGCTACCAGGGGGTGAGCGGCCGGGGTGTGTGGAGTCGATGGGGGCACTGTAGGGATCCGGCTCGTCTTACGCAGCCTGGATCAGCACTCGCCCGCCGTCCCGGACCTGGATGTTGAGGTCGTGGCCGTCAAGCAACAACATCCCAACGAGAGGGGTACTGCCCGTTGCGTCGGCCTCGATGTCTCTCGGCTGGTCGTCCCAGATCACGGTAACGTAGTGAACGTCAAAGTCCACTTCAGAGTCGTTAGCCAGGAACGCTTGGCCTATGTAAGCGAAAGGCAACTCCAGTTCGGCCACCAAATCGGCCGGCAAAGTCAAGAAGCCGCTATACCCTGTGTCAACCACTCCCTCAATGTCTCGGGTCCGCCCCTCCGGCCCCTGTAAGCGAAGGGGAACGATTGCCTCGTAGGCGGCATTCACTGTCCCTTCAATCACCCTGTCCTCCGTAGCGATCCTGCCCCAAAGCTTCGCAGGGCCCTGTATCCGACGCGCTCACACAAGACGTCGACAGCATCGGGACGCTGCGCTCGCAGGCGCTCCACTGCCGCGCGAGTGGTATCGGCAATGAACCAGTCCCCGGTCTCAACGTCGATGGCGACATACTCTCCGAAGTGATCTGCTTCAACCTGGGGCAGGATAGTGTGCTTGTATATCTCCTTGCCCAAGCGAACCGCTTCCTTGCGTGGACGACGGGGTTTCGGAAGGGTCTTTGCGTTGGTCATTGGTGATCCTTTCTGGCGTATGGCATGGCCTAGACCTTCTCGATGCGGACGGCGCAGACCTTGTACTCGGGGATCTTGGAGTTGGGGTCGAAGGCGGAGTTGGTTAGGAAGTTGGCGGCGTGGTCGCGGAGCTTGACGAAGGGGACGAACACCTCGCCGGCGCGCATCTTCTCGGTGAAGAGGGCGCGGGCCTCGAGGTCGCCCCTGCGGGAGCGCAGCCTGATCCACTCGCCGTCGCGCACGTCGAACCTTGCGCCGTCCTCCTCGCTCATGGCGACCTGGAGCTCCGGCGACCTGGCCAGCAGTCCGCCGGCGCGGCGGGTGATGGTGCCGCCGTGCCAGTGGTAGAGGATGCGCCCGGTGTTGAGGATGAGCGGGAAGCGCTCGCTGGGCAACTCCTCGGCGGCCGGGCCCTGGTCGAAGGCGACGAACCTGGCACGCGGGCCGCGCGGGAAGTTTTTTTCATATAGGAACCGCGTGCCCGGGTGGTCTGGGGCAGGGCAGGGCCACTGGATCCCGCCGTCCTCCAGCCGCTCGTACGATATGCCCGCCAAGTTCGGCGTAAGCGCCGCCATCTCGGCCCATATCTCCGACGGATGGGCATACGAGAACTCGCCCTCCGCGTCCAGGCCGCGCCGCCTGCTCAGGCGTTTTGCCAGGTCGCATATGATGTCCCAGTCGGGGCGGCTCCCGCCGATGGGCTCGACGGCCTTGCGGACGCGCTGGACGCGCCGCTCGCTGTTCGTGAAGGTGCCGTCCTTCTCGGCGAAGGTCGTGGCGGGCAGCACCACGTCGGCGATCTCCGCCGTCTCGTGCATGAAGATGTCCTGCACGACCAGGAAGTCGAGGCTCTTGAACGCCTTCTCCGCGTGGTGCAGGTCGGGCTCGCTCAGGAGCGGGTTCTCGCCCGTGACGTACATGGCCCTGATGCGCCCCTCCGTCATGGCCTCGACCATGTCGGTGACGACCATGCCCTTCTCGGCGGGCAGGGAGCAGCCCCAGGCGTCCTCGAACTTGGCGACCGTGTCGTCGCCGATGACCTGGTAGCCGGGGAAGGAGTTGGGGAGGCAGCCCGCGTCGCCGCAGCCCTGCACGTTGTTCTGGCCGCGCAGGGGCGATACGCCGCTTCCGGGCCTGCCAAGCTGTCCCGCGGCGAGGGCCAGGTTGAGCAGGGAGTGGGCGTTGGGGGTGCCGTTGGTGTGCTGGGTGATGCCCATGCCCCAGATCATGCACGAGCCGCTGAAGGGCGGGCTGGCGTAGATGCGGGCCGCGGCCGCGATGTCCCCGGCGGGCACTCCCGTGATCCCCGAGGCGTAGTCGAGGTCGTACTTGTCGACGACGCTCCGCCACTCGTCGAAGCCCTCGGTCCGGTCGCGCACGAACTCCTCGTCGCACAGCCCCTCGTCGAGGAGGACCCTGGCCATGGCGTTGAGGAGGGCGACGTCGGTGCCCGGGCGGGGCCTGAGCCACAGCTCCGCGAAGTCGCACATCTCGATGCGGCGCGGGTTGATGACGATGAGCTTCGCCCCGCGCTCAATCACGGCGCGCCTCATGCGGGCCGCGGCCACGGGGTGGTTGGCATTGGCGTCGGAGCCGATGATCACGAGGCAGCCGGCCTCCTCGTAGTCGACGTAGGAGTTGCTGGTCGCGCCGCTGCCGAGGGACGCGAGCATCGCCTCGACCGACGGCGAATGGCAGAGGCGCGTGCAGTGGTCGATGTTGTTGGACTGCATGACGACGCGGGCGAACTTCTGCTGCACGTAGCCGTCCTCGTTGGTGGCCTTGGCCGAGCAGAGGGTCGCGAACTCGTCGCCACCGTACTCCGCGAGGCGCTCGGCTACGTAGTCCAGCGCCTCGTCCCACGACACCGGGACTAGCTGGCCCTCGCGGCGGACCAGCGGCGTCGTGAGCCGGTCCTCGTGGTGTACGAAGGTGTACCCGAACCGGCCCTTCACGCACAGCATCCCCAGGCTGGACTGGTTGTCCGGGTCGTCGAGCATCTCGATGATGCGGTCGGTCTCGTCGACGCCAGCCTTGATTCCGCAGCCGACGCCACAGTAGGGGCAGGTGGTCGTGACCGTCCTGACGGCCTCCTGCGGCGGCGACTTGACCTCAATGGCGCCGGTGGGGCAGACGGACAGGCACTGGCCGCAGGTGGTGCACACGGACTCGACCAGCGGGCGGTCCATGAAGGTGCCGATGCGCCCCGTGCGGCCCGTGCCGAGGAAGTCGATTGCGCCGATGAACTGGTGGCCCTCCTGGCACGCCTGGGCGCACCGCCCGCAGAGGATGCAGTCGTCCATGGCGATGTCGAACACGGGGTTGCTCGCGTCGGTCGGCTCACGCTCGCGGCTTGCCCAGCGAGGCGCGTCGATGCCGTGCTCCCTGGCCGCGACGGTCAGCTCGCGGTGGCCGTTGCCCCCGTCGCCGTTCGCGCCGACCATGGCCGAGGTCAGCTCCAGCACCGCCGCGCGGACCTCGCGCGCCTTGCCGGTGCCAGTCCACACCTTCATCCCGCCGGCGGCCGGCACCGAGCACGAGGCGGGCAGACCGCGCATCCCGTCGATCTCGACGAGGCAGGTGCGGCAGGCGCCGATGGCCTTCATGTCCGGGTCCTTGCAGAGCTGGGAGATGTACGTGCCGGAGGCGTTGATGGCGTCGAGCACCGTCGCGCCGTCGGGGACGTGGATTTCGTTGTCGTCGATTCGAATCGTTATGGTCATCGTAACCTCTCCTGAGGCATGGTCACTGTCACCCTGGAATGGTCACCGTAGGTTAACACTCATAACCGCGATTGCCAGCTTCTCGGATTCCGGCGCGCGTGCATACACGCCACAATGATTACCTGCTCCGAGTGTACCAGGTAGAACAGCCCGTACGGGAAACGCTGGACAAGGGCTCTCCGAGCGTCGCGATGTACTACGGGAAAGGCATAAGGATGGTCGATGGTCAATTCGATGACCGCTCGAAGAGATTCTAGGAATTCTTCTCCTAGGCCTGGCTGTTGCCTTTCGTGCCATTCGAACGCTTCCTGGATGTCCCGTGCGGCAGGGGGCAGGACTACAGCGCGCCTCATGCCCCCTTGCACTTAATCCTGCTGAGCACCTGCTCCCACGGAATGCCCACAGGCCCTCCCTCCTCCAGCTCATCGATCCTGCGATCGAGTTCTGCCCGCTGAGAGCTCGTGAGAGGAATGTCGTCCTGTGTCATAGCGAGACTGTCCCAAACTCGTTCGATGAGCTCGAGGCGCTCCTCGACGGTTAGCGTCTCGATATCATGTTGACTGAGAGTCATTGGTCTCTCCTATCCGCTAACTCAGATATCTCATCGCCGAAGAAGTGCAGGGCGCTCTTGACGGGGCCTCCTGCCGCCTGGCCCAGCCCGCACAGGGACGCAAGCTCCACGACCTCGGCCAGCTGCCGCAGCTCATCGAGGTCTGCGTCCGAGCCATCGCCCCCGATGAGACGGTCCAGCGCGTCGACGATTCGCGGCGTACCCTCCCGGCACGGCGTACACTTGCCGCACGACTCGTCCGCATTATACGCCGCCAGGTGCCGCACGACCCCGACGACGTTCGCGTCCTCGTCGAGGGCCACGACTCCGCCCGCGCCGAGCATCACTCCGGACTCGTGGAGCTGCCCGGGAGCGATGGGCGTGTCGAGCATCGAGGCGGGGAGCACGCCGCTCGACGGCCCGCCGACGGCCATGGCCGCGATGCCGCGTCCGTCCCCCGGCCCGCCGCCGAGCCCGTATATGATCTCGCGTAGCGTCGTGCCCATTGGCACTTCGACCAGTCCGGGCCGGCGAACGGAGCCGCTGAGGCTGATGATCTTCGTCCCGGCGTCGCCGTTCGCGCCGATGTCCACGAAGGCCGAGGCCCCCCCGGCCACGATGAACGGCACCGACGCCAGCGTCTCGGCGTTGTTGATGACGGTGGGCTTGCCCCACAGACCCGACTCGATGGGCAGCGGCGGCTTGATGCGCGGCTCGCGCCGGTAGCCCTCCATCGTGTTGAGCAGGGTGGTCTCGTCGCCGCAGACGTAGCCCCCGGCCCCGCGCCGAATCTCGACGTCGAGTCCGAACCCGGAGCCCAGGATGTCCTCGCCCAGCAGTCCGCACCCGTATGCCTGGTCGATGGCCGCCTGGAGCCGCTCCGCCGACAGGTCGGCCTCGGCGTTCACGTAGGCGTAGGCGGATCCGGCGCCCGACGCGTACGCCGCGATGATGGCGCCCTCGAGCAGGCGGTGGGGCATACCCTCCATGACGTGGCGGTCCTTGAAGATGCCCGGCTCGCCCTCCTCGCAGTTGACCACCAGGTACGTCGGCGCGTCGAACTTTCGCGCGCTCTCCCACTTTATGGCGGCAGGGAAGTAGGCCCCGCCGCGGCCGCGAAGCCCCGACTCCTTCACCTCGTCGATCACGGCTTCCGGCGTCATCGAGAGCGCCTTCGCAAGGCCCGCGTACCCGCCACGCAGCAGGTACTCGTCGAGCGATACGGGGTCGACCTCGCCCACCCCGTCCAGCACGACCCGCCGCTGGCCTGCGAAAAAGCCGTCAGTCGCCTTCTCTTCACCGGCGGCGGGGCCTGCGCCGCACTGCGCCAGCGACTCCGCAAGCTCCAGGGCCGATGCGGGATCGACCCGTGTATGAACGCTTCCGGTGCCGCCGCCATGCGCAACGGTAACCTTCGGAGCGTCGTAGCAGGCACCGTCGCACCCGGCAACGACCACATCAACCCCGGAAGGCGCAGCCGCGCGAAGGGCGTCCGCGACCTCGCCCGCGCCTACGGATGCAGAGCAGTGGCCTACCTGCACCACGACACGGCACGACCCGCCGCGCAGCCGCGAGCGCGCCGCATCCACGAGGGAGCGCAGGGAACCGGCAGGGCTAGTCATCTGCGGCCTTCAGCCGGTCCAATACGGCTCCGGCGTCGGCCCGGCCCAGCCATGCGCCATCGACCTGGACTGCGGGCGCGACACCGCAGAGGTAGCCGCACGCGGTCTCTTCTACCGTTGTGCCGCCGTCCTGCGGCGTATCAGTGGTGATCCCGGACAGGAGGTCCCGGGCGCCGGCGCCGGTGCAAGCCAGTCCTGTGCAGACGCGAACGAGGTGGCGTCCGGGATGCTCGATGCGAAGCTCGGAGTAGCTGGTAGCTGCACCGTACACCTCGCTGACGGGTATCCCCAGGTGCCAGCCCGTCACCTCCATCGCCCAGCCGGGCAGGTGGCCGAACTTGTGATGGACGTAGTGCAGCGCGGGCAAGAGCTGTCCGCGCTCCCGCTGGAACCGCTGCCGTAACTCCGCCCTCAAGGCGTTACGCTGGTCTCGTGTCGGCTTCATGGCTACCCTGGCCTCTGGCTGGCCGGACGGCGACACTATAGCAGAGTCACCCCGTACGATTACAAGACGATCCCTAGACTTGGCTACCTACCACATCCGCTAGGCCAAGCTCCCGCAGCTTGCTCTCCGGGATAAGCCCGTCCTCCGTCCAGCCGCGCGCCTCATAGTATGCGCCCACCATCATGTCCAGGTCGTCCGGTGCGAGGCCTGCTCCCTTCGCGACGCCGGTAGGCAGAGGCTCTTCCAGTACGCGGGCGGGCAGGGTGTCGTCCGTGCGCTTCCAGCCCTCGCGGATGTTGAACGCCTTCTTGAGGTTGTTGATCCGCTCGCCCGCGAGCCTCAGGTCGTCGGCATCCATGCCCCACCCCGTGACCAGCCCGTATATCTCCGCCGACTCCTCGTAGAGGTTGTCGAAGGCCTTGCGCAGGAACTTGCACCATATGAGCGAGTCCAGCACCGCGCCGAAGTCCTCGCCCTCCATCGTGATGCGGCCGCGCTCCCTGCCGGCCTCCAGCCTGTCGACCTTGGCCGAGAAGTCCGCCTCGTAGGCCGACGACCGGTTGTGGCACGCGCCGCGCGTGCTCACCGCCAGCCCCAGCGCCATGGTCTTGAGGCTACGCGGCTCGTACCCCGGCATCTCCAGCCCCTTGACGTGCATGGCCCAGCCCTCTGAGCCTCCCCCGACCTGCTGCGCCGCCGCCCTAGAGCCGTCGGCCAGAAGGTCGCCGATGCCCTCCCGGCTCCCGATCGACGCGAGAGTCGAAGTGAGTGCGTCCTCGCTGCCGAACCTCAGCTCTGGGCCGCCGTTTTCGCCGCTGGGCAGCAGGCCGCGCTCGTAGCTCTCCATGGCCCAGGCGACCGTTGCGCCTGCGCTTATCGTGTCCATGCCAAGCTCGTCGCACATGCGGGAGGCGCGGATTATCGCGTTGGGGTCGCCGACGCCGACGAGCGGCCCCAGGGCGAAGCCGCTCTCGTACTCCATCCGGCCCCGTGCCGTGGGGCCGCCGTCGTTGGTCTGGACGATCTGCTCGCACCCGATGGTGCAGTTCGCGCAGTGGGCGTTCTTCACGTGGTGGCCCTCGTGAAGCGCCTCGCCGTCGATGCGGTCTGCGAGCTCGAAGGTGGACTCCCGGAAGTTCCGCGTAGGCAGGGTGCCCAGCCTGTTGAAGACTGACACGTTGGCGAGCGTGCCCAACGTCCGGTACTTCTCTGTGGCCGGGCCCAGGCTGCGCCGCGTCAGGTCCAGGCCGATCTCGTGCAGCCTGTCCGGGTCGAACGCGGGCACGGCCCGCGTCCCCCGCAGGGCTATCGCCTTCAGGTTCTTCGAACCCATGACCGCGCCGGGGCCGGTCCGTCCGGCCTGCCTCCCGCCGTCGTTGCTGATGCTGGCGAAGCGCACCAGGTTCTCGCCCGCCGGGCCGATGCAGGCCACCTTGCGCCTGTGCCCCAAACGCCGCTTTACGGCAAGCTCCGTCTGCGACGTGGTCAGGCCCACGAGGTCCGACGCGTCGAGGAACTCCACATCGCCGTCGTCGATGGACAGCAGTGTAGGGGAGTCGCTACGGCCGGTGATGACCAGGGCGTCGCAGCCCGTCTTCTTCAGCTCCGTCGCCAGGAAGCTGGACGATAGCGAGTCGCCGATGAATCCGGTCAGGGGCGACTTGGCCAGCACGGCGAACTTGCTGGACGTGGTGAGCCTGCTGCCCACCAGGGGGCTCGTCACGAATATCAGCGGGTTCTCGGGCGACATCGGGTCGATGCCCGGGGGGCAGTGCTCGTAGAGCAGGTACGACCCCAGGCCGGTGCCGCCGATGAAGCGCCGCAGCACGTCCTCGTCCAGCGGCTGCCACTCGGTGCGCCGCGCGGTCAGGTCGACCACCAGCGCCCGCCCGTTGTACCCGTACATCCCTCCTATCCTCCCGCCAGGCTCGAAAAGAGGAGGAGCCTGTCCCCCTCGCGCAGCCGCGCCTCGCCACCTGAGACGAACGTCGTGCCGTTCAGGTTGAAGGTGTAGCTGTCCAGCAGCGCCGTCCGGTCCTCCCTGATTGCGATGCCCACCAGTGCGGGGCAGGCGTTCGCCAGCGCCTCTACTATACCCTCCATGTCCCCGTCGAGGGGCACGTCGATCTCGAGTTCACGGCGCCCGCACGAAATGCGCGCCATGCCGAACAGCTCGACTGTGAGAGCCCCACGTTCCCCGTTCACGATTCTACATTCACCATTCTCTTCGCTCGTTCGAGGTCCTGCTCGGTGTTCACGTTGAAGAAGCTCAGGTGCCCGGCGTCCAGCTCGTCCACGGCGCTCTGTGGCAGATACTCCACGTCCACGTGCTCGAAGAAGCGGGATATCTTCAGGTCGTTAGCCTGGAGCCTCCGCTCGATGTGCGGCAGGCACCTCTTGGAATACGCGGCGTGGGTCGGCTCCGGCCGGCCTTCGACGACGGGCACGACGGCGTCCCGACCGGCGCGCAGCGACAGGATACGTCGCAGCAGCTCCACGTTCAGGAACGGCATGTCGCACGCCACGACAATGACCCACTCGGCCCGCGCCGCCTCCAGCCCGGTGAATATACCGCCCAGCGAGCCCGAATTCGGATATCGGTCCACCACGGTTACGACATCCTCGCCCAGGGGCAGCTTGGCAGCCCGTGCTGCGTCGTTGAGAACGACAACCGTCTCGTCCGCGACCTGGGCGACGCGCGACAGCACGCGCCCTATCAGCGGCTCGCCCCCGAGAGGCTCGACGGCCTTGTCGCGGCCAAGCCGCCGGCTCAGCCCGCCGGCCAGCACCACGGCCGAGACCTCGTTTGCCTGCGCCATCTCGCCCTCGTTCACAGCTCCGCCTGCACTTCGCCGATCCGACGGGTATCGTACCCGCCCAGGGCGTCGATCTGGCGCCGGAAGTCCTTCGTGCGTATCAGGTCCAGCAGCGGTTCGAGCAGGTCGCTCCCGTAGAATTCCCCTGGAATGACCAGGTCGTACTGCTCGGTGCCCAGCTCCACGAAGCCCATCCCCATGGCGCGCGCCGCGGAGAGCACACCCACGCCAACGTCCGCCCGTCCTCCCGCGACCGCAGCAGCCACCGCGAGATGAGTATACTCCTCCCTCTCGTACCCCCGGATGCTCCCGTGCGCGATCCCCGCGCCCTTCAGCAGGTGGTCCAGGAGCATTCGCGTCCCAGAGCCGCGCTGCCGGTTCACGAATGCAACGTCGTCGCGGACGAGGTCGGCGAGCGCAGCTATCGACTTGGGGTTGCCCGACCTCACGATCAGCCCCTGGACCCTGTGGGCCAGGTTGACCAGCACCGCGGGCTGTCCCCTCATATACCGGCGCACGAACGGCGTGTTGTACTCGCCCGTCTCCTCGTCCAGCAGGTGGCAGCCCGCCACGTGGGCCTCCCCCCGGTTCAGGGCGAGAAGTCCGCCAAGACTGCCCACGTTGGCCGAGGCCAGCGACCTGTCGGGGCGGACTCGATGAAGCTCGCTCGCGAGCAGGTCCAGGGCCATGTCGTGGCTCCCGGTCGCCACGATCGTGCCCTCCAGGTCGCCGGCCGGTCGCAGCAGCTCGACTTCGACCTCTGAGCCTGCGTCGAACCCCTCCGACATACGTGGCGAGACCGCCAGCCCGTCCGCGCGCACCAGGGACATCACGATGCCCGCGCCCCGCTGTATGGGCGTTGCCACCAGCCGGTCTCCCACCCTGCCGAGCCTGACCCTCAGGTACTCGTCCTCACCCATGGAGGACGGCGTCTTCCTCGTCATGACGGCCCTGACCGTATCGCGCCGCTTGGGCGAGAGTCCCAGCTTCCTCTCGATGATCGGCTTCACGAACAGCTCCGTCGTCAGGGCCGCGGACACGGCGTAGCCCGGAATCCCCAGCACCGGCGTGCTTCCCACGACCCCCAGGGCCACCGGATGGCCCGGCTTGACGGCGACGCCGTGGACCACGAGGTCGCCAAGCTCCCTGATGACCTGTGCCGTATAGTCCTCCGACCCGGCGGACGAGCCCGCGTTCACCACCACCGCGTCGCTGCCCTCTAGGGCCCCGGCAACGGCCGCCCGCAGACGCTCCGGGTCGTCCGGAACGGGTGCGTGACGCTCGGCATACCCACCCCACTCGGCCACCATGGCGGCCAGCATGAGCGAGTTCGACTCGATGATGCCGCCCGGTTCCGGGATGGCCCCCACCGGCACCAGCTCGGAACCCGTGGGGATGACCGCCACACGGGGAGCCCTCCTGGCGTCGACCTCGCCCAGCCCAGCCTGGGCGCAGGCTGCCAGGTCCTGGGGCCTGAGACGATGTCCCGCGGGCACGACAAGCTCGGCCGCCGCTATGTCCTCGCCAAGCGGCCTGACGTCGTGGTAGGGAGGCACGGAGGCACGGATCTCTATCGTGGCTTCGTCGACCTCGTGGACGACCTCCACCTTTATCACGGCGTCGAATCCGTCCGGCATCGGGTCGCCCGTGTCGAGCCAGACCGCCTGCTCTCCCACCGCAAGCCTGACGGGGGACGTTTCGGTCGCCCCCGCCGTCTCCCGGGAGCGGACGGCCACGCCGTCCATCGCCGCTGCGTCGTAGTGGGGGGACGAGGACCTGGCCCACACCGGCCCGTCCGTAACCCGGCCATGGGCCGAGTCCAGCGCCAGCCTCTCGCCAGGCGTGGGACCCAGTGCCCCGGCTGCCTCCAGCGCCGCCTCGAACTTCCGCGCGGCCTCCGCCAGCGGAATATCCTCCAGGTAGTAGCTTCGATCTCCGTGTCCGCTCATGAGATTCCAATTTTGTTGACTGCGCTTCGTACAACCGAATATACTGGTTTAGCAGTCTATGCTTGAGACTGCTAAACAACCGCAGCCACGTGGCAATTGTAACAAGAAGGAGGAGTGAATCAGATGGCCGTTACCTTCAAGCCGTTGGGTGACAGGGTAGTGATAGAGCCGACGGACGATGAGGAGCAGATGAGCAGCGGTGGGATATACATCCCGGACACCGCGAAGGAGAAGCCGCAGACGGGCACGGTCGTCGCCGTGGGCCCGGGCAAGCTGACCGACGAAGGCGCAAGGCTGCCGATGGACGTGGCGGTGGGCGACACGGTCGTCTACTCCAAGTACTCCGGCACCGAGTACAAGGACGGCGATACCGAGTACCTCGTAGTTCGGCAGGACGACATCCTGTTCAAGGTGTAGCCGGGAAGACCTCCCGAGATACCAACTCACACAGAGAATAGAAAGGAGAACCACCAAGTGACAGCCAAGTTGATTGAGAGCAAGGAGGAGGCACGCGCTGCCCTGAAGCGCGGCATAGACACCATGGCGGACACCGTGGGTGTCACCCTCGGCCCGAAGGGACGCAACGTCGTCTTGGACAAGAAGTTCGGTGCGCCCCAGGTCTGCAGCGACGGGGTCACCATCGCGAAGGAGATCGAGCTCGAGGACGCGTTCGAGAACATGGGCGCGCAGCTTCTGAAGGAGGCCGCGAGCAAGACCAACGACGTCGCCGGCGACGGCACCACGACGGCCACGGTCCTCTCCCAGGCCATCATCCACGAGGGATTCAAGAACATCGCCGCCGGAGCCGACCCCATGGCCATCAAGCGCGGCATCGAGCAGGGCGTCACGGCCCTCCGCGGCGCGATTGGCGACATGTCCACCCCCGTCGCGGGCCGCGAGCAGATCTCCCAGGTCGCGTCCCTCTCCGCCCACGACGAGGAGATGGGAACCCTGATCGCCGACGTGATGGAGAAGGTCGGCAAGGACGGCGTCATCACCGTCGAGGAGTCGAAGAGCATCAGCTACGAGCAGGAGTTCGTGGAGGGGATGCAGATCGACCGCGGGTACATCTCCCCCTACTTCATCACCAACCAGGACAGGATGGAGTCCGACATCGAGGACCCCTACATCCTCATCACCGACAAGAAGCTCTCCGCCGTGTCCGACCTCCTGCCCGCCCTGGAGAAGATCCTCCAGGTCGGCAAGAACGTGGTCGTGGTGGCCGAGGACGTGGAGGGTGAGGCCCTCGCGACGCTCGTGGTGAACAAGCTGCGCGGGACGCTGAACTGCCTCGCCGTCAAGGCTCCCGGCTTCGGCGACAGGCGCAAGGCGATGCTGGAGGACATGGCCATCCTGACGGGCGGCGCTGTCATCAGCGAGGAGGTCGGCCGCAAGCTGGACTCCGTGACGGTCGAAGACCTGGGACGCGCCCGCCGGATCGTCTCCACCAAGGAGGAGACGACCTTCGTGGACGGCGCAGGCTCCGACGGCGACATCCAGGGCCGGATCGGCCAGATCAAGGCGCAGGTCGAGGAGACTACCTCGGACTACGACCGCGAAAAGCTGGAAGAGCGCGTGGCGAAGCTGTCCGGCGGCGTAGCGATCATCAAGGTCGGCGCGGCGACGGAGATCGAGCTGAAGGAGAAGAAGCAGCGTGTCGAGGACGCTCTGTCCGCGACGCGCGCGGCGGTCGAGGAGGGGATCGTGCCCGGCGGCGGCCTGGCCCTCATCCGGGCGCGGGAGTCCCTGAACTCCCTCGACCTGTGCGGCGACGAGGCGACCGGCGTGGACATCCTTCGCACCGCCCTCGAGGCCCCTCTCAAGCTGATCTGCGTGAACTCAGGCGCATCGGGCGAGGTCGTGCTCGACAGGAGCATGGCGTCGGAGGGCGACATGGGCTTCGACGCCGAGGCGGGCGAGTTCACCAACCTGCTGGAGCGCGGGATCATGGACCCGGCCAAGGTTACGCGGGCGGCGGTCGAGAACGCCTCCAGCGTCGCCGCGATGGTGATCACCACCGAGTCCCTGATCACCGACGTCAAGGAGGACATCCCGCCGGCGCCCGCAGCGCCTCCGATGGACTACTAGGACACAGGGCGGGTTTCAAACCCGCCCCTACGGGAAGCGGCGGGGACGGACAACAGGCGTCGTCCCCGCCACTTTTTTTCTCGGACGGGTATAATGTGTCGTCGAGTCGCGGCGGCTGGATCGTGACCGCGCATGTAGGAGGATTGAGCCGTGAGTTACGTGAGCTTCGGATGGACCGGTGAGAACAGGGAGATCAAGGTCGTACTCCAGGACGGAAGGTGGATGACCACCCACTTCGTAGACGGCGAACCCGACGACCACTTCGCCCGCATATTCGGCTCCAACGTGCTGCCCACCCCCTGGACAGAGGAGACCGACAAGGAGACCGTCATCAGCGAGCTGGCGGCCAGGAATCTTCACGCCAAGGTGAGCTGACCTCAGAGCCGCTGCCGCCGTATGGTAGAATCGCGGCATGGCACACTTCGGACTGATCGACAGGATACGAAGGAACCACGCCGTGGAGCACGCCACCATCGCCATCCTGGCGGCGCGCGGTCATCGGCCTCCCATGGGCGGCTACTCCACCCCGGGCGGGTTCTGGGTGTACGGGAACATCCCCTCGGACGAGGTGGCCGAGGCCGCCAGGGATGCCCTGGAGCGGCTGCGTGCGGGGGAGAGCAGGCTTGCGGTGTCGCCATACTGCGGGACCAACTTGGCCGTCGGAATCGTAGGAGCCCTCCTCCTCGTCGGGTTCGTACGTAAGCGCGTGACCAGCCGCGCTGCCCGGGTCCCTCTCGTGGCCGCGGCCGTGATGGGGGCCATCCTGGTCAAACGCCCCCTCGGGATGGCCGCGCAGCGGGAGTTGACCACGCTGTCCGAGGTCGGGGACGCGGAGGTCGTGGGGACACGACGGATGTCCTTCGGGCGCCACGTGCTCCACAGGGTCGACGTCGGCAGGTCCAGATGGGGAAGGGCGAGCGTGTGATACACTTCCCCGTGCAGTGTCCCAGTAGCTCAGTGGATAGAGCGGCTGCCTTCTAAGCAGCGGGTCGCGGGTTCGAATCCTGCCTGGGACGCCACCGGCCGCCACCCAATCCCACCCGTCATTCCCGCGAAGAGCCTGCCCCGTACTCGATGCGGGGCCGGAATCCAGGGCCCAGGACGCGCCCTGCCAGGTCCCCTGTAGGCTCTCCGCACTCCAGGGCCATCTGCCCGTTCACAAGCACGTGCTCAACGCCCTCGCTGTACCTGTGCGGCGTGCGGAGACCGGCAGGGGCGTGGAGGGCATTCGGATCGAATACGACGATGTCCGCCCGCGCACTCTCCTGGATCGTCCCCCTGTCGGACCATCCCAGTATCTCGGCGGGTAGGGAAGTGCATGACCTTATAGCATGGGGGAGCGAGATGGCGCCGCGCTCCATCGCGTACTTGCGCAGCTTGGTCGCGAACGTCGAGTAGGCCCGGATCGCCTGCGTCGCGCCCAGCTGCCCGCCAACGGCGCCGAAGTAGGGGTAGTCGCCGTCGCTGCCCGTCGCCACGAAGTCCTTTGCCATCGCGTACTCCACGTCATCGTCCGAGTGCAGGGTTGCTATCGCCCTCGCCCCCTCCAGGCCGAGCGTGATGGCGGCGTCGATCTCGTTCAGGCCCATCGCCTCCGCCGCCTCTGCCAGCGGCGCCAGCTCCAGCTGGGGCAGGGACGCGCCGAATACCAGCAGATTGTCGGGTCCGCCCAGGCCATCCAGGTGCGCCTCGACCTCCGACGCGATTCGACCGCGCTCGACCGGGTCCCACAGTCGTGCCACAAACCGGGCCCGCGCCGAGGGGTTGCCCGGCCCCTGGTGCATCCCGTACCACGAAACCGCGCCGAACAGGGCGCTGCCCTCCAACGGCACGGCGCGGGCCAATGCCCCGGAGACCGCGCCGAGCAGCAGGTCCGGCCTCTCCCGCCAGAACACGGTCTCCTCCGCGTCGGGCGATACTCCCGCCAGACCTGCGCGCAGCACCAGCAGCGATTCCACCGGCAGCGTCTCCAGCGCGTCCCGCAACCTCCTCTCCGTCTCCTCCACCGCGTCCGGCGAGCCGGCCCACGTCTCGGGCGGGATGAGAGGCACCGGCCCGCCCTCCACGAAGGGGTACTGGTCGGCGTACACCCTCACGCCGCGACTCCGGGCCCTTTCGATCAGGTCCGTCGCCTGCCTGAGCTTCCCCCAGTTCCTGTGGTAGACGGCCTTGAAGTGGGTCACGACCGTCGTCGCGCCCGAGCGCTCGCCGATTGCGATGGCCTCCTCCACTGCCTCGATCAGCCGGTCGGCCTCGTCCCGAACGTGGGTGTGGTATATCCCGCCGAAGCGCGCGGCCTCCCGCACCAGCTCCGCGATGCCGTCCGTGTCGAAATACACGTCAGGCGCGAATATGAGCCCGGACGATATGCCCACGGCGCCGCTGCTCATCGCGTCGCGGATCCGGCCCTTCATCGCCTTGACCTCGCCCGGAGTGGGCTCGCGGTCGGTCAGCCCCATCACCTGCCGTCGGACCTGCCCCAGCCCTACCATCAGCGCCGCGTTCGTGCCGATGCCCTGCGAAGTGAGCTTCGACGACAGGTCGCCCATGGTGCTGTGTATCGGCCACGCGCCGTACCCGTCCGCGCCACCGAGCACCGTGGTCACGCCCTGCCTGAGGTAGTGGACGCTGGGCGCAAGCTCGGGGTAGGGCAGGCCGCGCTCGGCATGGGTGTGCATGTCGATGAAGCCGGGCGCAACGCAGCGGCCCGACACGTCGACGGTGCGCCCGGCCCGGTGGTGTCCCAGGTCTCCCACGGCAACGATGGCGTCCCCGACGACACCCACGTCGGCCCGCACGGCGTCCGTACCGGCGCCATCGAAGACCAGCCCGCCGCGTATGGCTATGTCGAAGTCCGCCATGGAATTGTGAACGGGAATCCGGACAGTCTTATCGACCTGGCCAGTATACGCGATTAGGGCGGTGGTAGTTGCTATGAGGGAACTGATGTACTATCATTGTGCGACACTGCCTGGGGGGCATCAGGATTGATTCCGCGATAGCAACTGAGTAGTATGGAGAACAGGCCAATGAGGGGATTCGTACCCACGCCCGATAAGCTCGTCGACCACATGGTCAACCTCCTGTTCGAGGGGAGGGAAGTCCGCTCCAGCGAGCGTCTTCTCGATCCCGGCTGTGGAGAGGGCGCCTTCATGAAGGGAGTCGTACGATGGTCTGCGCCGACACGGGCGCAGCTACCTCAGATAACCGGGGTAGAGCTTGACGAACGGCTTGCGATCGAAGCTGCTTCCCAATTCCGGCATGACTCCCGCGTCAGAGTGATGGAGGGAGACTTCCTGGAAGCCGTGCCCTTGGGCAAATATGATTACGTGATAGGGAATCCTCCTTACGTTTCGATCCTCCGGTTGGATGAGAGAGAAAGGGCACAGTACAAGACCCTGTACCGGACTGCGACCGGCCGCTTCGATCTGTATATGCTGTTCTTCGAGCGCGCCCTGGAGGTTCTCAACCCGGGCGGCAGACTCGTATTCGTGACGCCTGAGAAGTTCACCTACGTCGATTCGGCCTCTTCCCTCAGAGCGCTTATGAGCACCTACGACGTCCGCAGGCTGGAATTCCTCCCGGAGGACACATTCGGAAACCTGGTAACGTATCCGCTTGTTACGGTGGTGGAGAAGCGCAGGGGTGAGCCGGCAACGCATATAGTGAACAGGGGCGGTGGTGAGAAGGCGGTGCGGCTTCCACACGGAGGTGCGAGTTGGGCTCCCCTGCTGAATGGGTCGCCAGAGTCGAATTTGGAGCAAGGACGGACGGCGGAGACTCTTTCCGCCGTTTGCGACCGCGTTAGCTGCGGTGTGGCCACAGGGGCCGACAGGGTCTTCGTGTTCGAGCAAGACGACCTGCCGGACGACCTCCATCAATTCGCCTGGCCGGCGGTTGCCGGAAGGGACCTCGACGTGTCAAGAGATACGATTGAGACACACTCGGTCATACTCGTCCCATACCGCATGGATGGCACACTCATACCACTGGAGGACCTGGGTCCCTTTGGGCAGTACCTGACGGCTCCCCAGATTTCAGCAAGGCTGCTGAAGCGGGCGTGCGCAAGCCGAAAGCCCTGGTACTCGTTCCACGAGACTCCATACATGTCCCAGGTCCTGCGACCCAAGATTCTATGCAAGGACATCGCGCAGCGACCGGCCTTCTGGCTGGACAGATCAGGATCGACACTGCCGCGCCACTCTACGTACTACATAGTGCCCAGGGACGAGTCCATACTCGAGCCGCTCTGCGAGTACCTGAATGGAGATCGGGCGCGCGACTGGCTGATGGAAAACTGCCAGCGGGCTGCCAACGGATTCATTCGAATGCAGAGCAACGTCCTCAAACGTCTCCCGGTACCTTCAGACCTCATCACGGACACGTGGCCGCGACCACGACCGACTCTTGAGGTGCACCACCCTGACCCGGGGCCCCACGTGCTGGAGATGGTTGCTTGAACACGCCATTCGATGACGTCATTCGTCATATGGTCGAACGCGGCTACCACAACCACCGAAAGGCCGAGCACTCAGACATCGTATGCAAGGGCATCTGGGCTGACCTGCTCTCACGATGCGAGGAGCTCCGCCAAGACTATGACGGGGGAGAGATCGAGTGGTGGCTGAATCAACCCGCGCCTGATCTCCAGAGACGCAAGGCGGACCTGCTCGTTTGCGAGGTAGACGAAGTGACCGAAGTGCCCGATCTGAGCCGCGTCCGTATCTGCCTGGAGAACAAGTCGGTGATCACCGCCCATCGAAACAAGGGGGAACGGTTCCGCGATCTGGAAAACTTCAGGTCGGAGGTGCAGCAGAGGAGGCGGGAGGCGATTGTACTCGGTACTGTCCTGGTCGGCACGGCAAGACGATACCTCAATGTCGCAGACCACGTCAGGAAGCTCTACAGGAACCGGACGGAGGAGTTCGATCGGACCGTCCTCCCTCGTCTGTCAACTGGAGATCAGACCCTTTGGGATGACTTCCCCTTTGCGATCAGCGAAAACCGTCCCGACGATGCCGAAAAGACCCTCGAACACTTTCGGGGCCTGCCGACTCGAACCCCCAACCTGACGCATCTGGAAGGGTTCGACTACCTGCTGGTCATACCTGTCCACGTCGACAACGTGAACCCGCCTCGAGTCGACAGGGACAACAGCCTCGGACTCGACGTCGACGAAGAGTACGCGAGGCTTCTCGATACCGTGAGGCGCGGCTACGTCGCGCGATGGCACATATAGTCCCGTCCTAGCGCAGCCAGGGGCGGTAGACCCTGCCGGCCTTGATCGTGCGTGCGTGTGCGAGGCGACTGGACGCCTCCACCGACGCTGGGGCCTCCCACCGAGTCCCGCCCAGCGACATGGCCGTCGATAGGCGGTCCCTGAGGGTGAAGCGCCCCTCCTCCAGCCGCAGGATCGTCACGTCGCCGTGGGCGCCCGGCCTCAGCGTACCCAGCTTGCCGTCCTGCCCGATGACCCGTGCCGGGGCCTCGGTGCACCGCCTGATGACCTCGTCGAGGGACATGCCCAGGTGCATGAACTTGGACATGGTCGTGACCAGGTCGTACACCGGCCCCTCGATATTGTCGATGTGCAGGTCGCTGCTGATGGTACCCGGAAAGATGCCCTCCGACAGCGCCTTCTCTGCGGCCGGGAACGAAAACCCGCCCGCGCCGTGCCCGACGTCGATCACCACGCCCCTCGCCTGCGCCTCCTTCATCCCCTCGATGACCGCGCCGGATCCTTCGAGAACGCCGTCGGCAAACCCGTGGAAGGAGTGGGTGACGGCGTCTCCCGGCCTCAGCATCCGCATCAGGTCGGGCAGGGGGGTCGCGCTGTTGCCCACGTGGATCATCACGAAGCCGTCGATGGCCTCGGCGGCCTCGATGGCGCGCTTCAGGCCGTCGACGTCGTTGTCCGCGGCCTGCACCCGGCCCAGCCGCGCCTTGATTCCCACGACGCGATCCCTGTTGCGGCTCCAGGCCTCGACCGCCTCGCCCACGTCGGCCCGGTGCAGGTCGTGGAGCTCGGAGTTGTCGTGGAAGACCATGCCGGACGCGGCGATGTTCAGCAGGGCGTAGAGCCGCGTGTCCGCGCGGTCGATGACGTGGCTGCGGAAGGCGGGGAACGTCCACGCCCCCGCCGATCCTGCGTCCACGGCGGTCGTGACGCCGCGGCTCAGGTTGCCCACGTCGGGCTCGATGCCGTACGTCGAGCCGCCCCAGAAGGCGTGCACGTGCAGATCCATCAGCCCCGGCGAGACGATCAGGCCCGTCGCGTCGATGACCTCGGCGGCCTCGCAGTCTATCGAGGTCTCGACAGCGACTACGAGTCCGTCCTCCAGCGCAACGTCGCGCACCGCGTGCAGGCCCTGCGACGGGTCGACTACGGTCCCTCCCTTGATAAGCAGGTCGTACAATGTCCTATCTCCCGTTTGGTCTGGGCCGGGTCTATACTGCAAGACCGGCGGACGGAGTATAACCTGTTCGCCCACCGGTCACATCCGTCGTTCCCGGTTTTTGCCGTTGTGGTTAGGTAATATACGTAGGTTCGTGGCGGATCGCGACGACGTAGGGGCGGGTTTGAAACCCGCCCTCGTCTCGCCCTGGTAGCCACACCCCTCAGTGCAGCGAGTCTCCCCCAGCGTACGGCTGCGCCGCCCTGCCGTTCCGCCACCTGGCAAAGGCCACCCTGTTCCTGATCCCGCTGTACGTCAGGGCAACCATGAACACGGCGGCCGAGAACAGCACCACCGACGGCCCGGACGAAATATCCAGATACCAGCTTGCATAGATGCCTCCCAGGCCGCACAGTGCGCCGATTGCCGTCGATATGACCATCATCCTGTTGAAGTCGCCGGTCAGCAGGCGGGCCGACACGGGCGGTATCACGATGGCCGCCGCGATCATCGTCACCCCCAGGATCTGCAGCGACACCACGATGACGCCTGCCAGCGTCAGGGCAAACATGGCGTCCACCCAGGCCGTCGGCACCCCGTAGAACCCCGCGACCTCCGGCTCGAACGTCGTGAATAGCAGGTACTTGTAGCCCACGACGATCACCGCCAGCGCCGCCAGGCTCACCGCGACCACCGCGATCATGTCGCTCGTGCTCACCGCGAGCACGTTGCCGAACAGCGCGGCCTCGAAGCTGCGCGTGAAGCCCGAAAACCTGCTGATCAGCGCCACGCCCAGCGCGAAGCTCGACGTGGTTACGATGCCTATGGCCGCGTCGGCCCCTATGTTGCGCTTGCGGGCGGCCAGGTTTATCAGCATCGCGGACACGAACCCCCAGATGCTCGCGCCGATGAAGAAGTTGATGGACATCACGTAGCTGGCCACCGCCCCGCCGAATATCGCGTGGGACAGCCCGTGCCCCACGTAGGCCATGCGCCTCAGCACGATGTACACGCCTATCATGCCGCACAGCCCGCCCACCAGCGCGGCCACGATCAGCCCCCTCAGGAAGAACTCGTACTGGAACGGCGCAAGTATCATGAGGCTGAGGGCGGATCGCCTTCGTGGGAATGCCGGCCTTTGTGGGAATGTCGAGCGCCGCGTCCGTTGCGGCCGAGGAAGTGGGGCGATTCGGTCACCAGCGTCATGCCCTCGTACTCGGTTACGTGGAGCTCCGCGTCGTAGGTGAGCCTGAGCGTCTCGGGCGTGAATACCTCGCTCGGAGGCCCCTCTGCCACGATGCCGCCGTTCAGGCATATGACCCACGGGAGATGGGCCGCGACGGCGTTGATCTCGTGCGTGGTCATGATGATCGTGACGTCCTGGTGGTTCAGGTCGTGGAGCAGGTGCATCACCTCGTCCCTGGTCTTGATGTCCACGCCCCTGGTCGGCTCGTCGAGCAGCAGGAGGCGGGGGCCGCTCACCAGCGCCCTGGCGAGGAACGCGCGCTGCTGCTGGCCCCCCGACAGGTCGCGTATGTGCCGCCTGGCGAGATGGGTAATGCCCAGCCGGTCCATCATGTCCATCGCCCTCTCCCTGTCGCCGCCGCGGAACCATGGGAATGCCCAGCTCTCCGAAGTCCGCCCCATCATCACCACCTGCTCGACGGTGACCGGGAAGCTCCAGTCGATGGTCTCTAGTTGCGGTACGTAGCCGATGCGCGGCCTCCTCCCGTCGATGGACTGCCCCTCGACCCGGATCTCGCCCTCGAACAGGTCCAGCGCGCCCAGCAGGGAACGGAGCAGGGTAGTCTTGCCCGATCCGCTCGGACCGAGCAGCCCCACGAAGTCGCCCCGGTTCACGGTGAGGTCGACGCCTGACAGGACCGGCGAGCCGTCGTAGCCGCAGGTCACCCCCCGCATCTCCACGATGGGCTCCTGCCGGTCGTACTGATGTGGCGTAGGGTGAAGCATTACTCTGGGTAGACCGCCCCGCTCTCGCCCTCGAATACGGGGCCCGCGTCGAGGCCGGACAGGGCCTCGGCGCTTCCGCCCAGGGCCTCGACCATGATCTCCACGTTCGTCAGCATCAGACCCGTATAGGAGTGGCGCGGGTCGCCGTGGGACCCGGGCAGGTCGTCGTCCCTCAGCTTGTCCACGAACTTCGCGCCCCCCTCCTTCGCGATCTGCTCCATCACCGGGCTAGGGAAGACCTCCGAGCCGAATATGGCGGGCACCTTCGTCTTCCTCACCTGGTCTATGAGTCCGGCCACGTCGCGCGCCGACGGCTCGGTGAAGTCCGAGGGCTGGACCGCCCCCACTATCTCCAGCCCGTAGCGCGACCCGAAGAACGGGAAGGAGTCGTGGTACGTCAGCAGCTTCCGGTTCTCGGGCGGTATGGTGCCAACGGCCTCCGAGATTCTCCGGTCGAGGTCTTCGAGCCGCGCCCTCAGCTTCTCGTAGTTCTCGTTGTAGTAGTCCGCGTTGTCGGCGTCCAGATTCGTCAGCTCGTCCCGGATCAGCTCGGCGTACTTGATTGCCAGCACCGGGCTGGTCCACAGGTGCGGGTTGGGGTGCCCACCTGCTTCCGGGAACGAGAAGTCGAACACCCACTGGTCCTGTGTAATAGCCCTGTCCGCCAGGGACAGGATGACCGCGCCGGGCTTCCTGTTGGCCTCGGCCATCTCCAGCGACGGCTCCTCGAGGAACAGCCCGTTCAGCACGATAAGGGCGGCCTCCGACATGACCTGCGCCACGGAGGGCGCCGGCTCGAACGTGTGGGAGTTGACGCCCTCCGGGACGATGCCCTGGAGGCGAATCCTCGTGCCGCCCACGTTCTCCACGAGGCTGGTGATGGGAGATACGGTCGTGACTACCCTGAGCGTACCGGGGTCCGCGTCCTGGGGGTCGATACCGTTCCCGTCCCCGCACGCCGCCACCGCCAGCGCCACGGACAGCAGAATGGCGACACGCACGGCAGGAGGCCAGGGGCGCCACGTGGTCAGCGGCAGCATTCGCACAGCCCGAATATGGCGAAGTGGTTGATGTCGGCCTGGAAGCCGTGGTCCTCCAGCAGCTTTGCGCCTAGGTCCGCTACGCTACTGTAGTCCAGCAGGATGACCCTTGAAGTCATGTGGTGCAGCAATGATAGCGGAAGAGCAAGTGATTTTCAAATGCAACCCAGTTGCATCGTCATTCCGGCGGAGGCCGGAATCCAGGGGTGGGGTGGGGCGCCGTCTAGGCAGGGTTCGACGACCCATTGCCCCGTAGAGCGATTGTCCTCAGAGTGCTACTATGGGCTAAGGAACGAGTTCAGCCAGATTGAGGCGAAGGGGTACAATGGCGGAATACGTGCATCTCACACTCAGATTTCACCTGGAAGGAACGGAGTGGGTGGGCGTATGCCTCGAGCTGGGCACCAGCACCTTCGCCCCTACGCTTGCCGAGTGCCAAGACGAGCTGGAGGAGCTGGTTACCGACCACATCAACGTCCTCGAAGACGTCGGGGAACGGGAAAGGTTCTTTGCCAAGTGGGGGTTGGAGACACACCCCGGCCCCGTACCTAACGAATTCACCATCCGCTATCCGGACGACCTCCGGGAGAGCCGCCCTCTCTTCCAGCCATTCGCTTGTCCGGCCTCGCTGCCCGAGCAACAGCGTGTGGGCATGGCCTAGATGCCGGATATTCCCGCCCTGACAGGGCGACAACTGATCCGGGTACTATTGCAGGATGGCTGGTCGGTGAAGCGGCGCGCCAATCACGGAATGTTCCTGGCCAAGCAGTTCGGGGAGACTACCAGGGTCACCGTTGTAAAGGACACAAACGCAAGCATTCCTGCGGGAACTCTCTCGGCGATACTGGGTCCGCGGCAGACGGGTCTTGGGAGAGATGGGTTGGCTCGGCTGCTGGAAAGACGGCGGGCCTGCTAGGCGCCTACTAGCACCCCGTTCGTATGGCCCCCAACCGAGTGCGTGATCCGGTTGACGGCCTCGGTGAAAAGGTCCCACTCGCCGCGCAGGCATTCGAGCCGTTCACTGCCCAGGGGCGTGATGTGGTAGTAGCGGCGGCTCTGGCCCGACTTCGCCTCCTCCCACTCGCCCTCCACCAGCCCGTCGCGCTCCAGCCGGTGTAGGGCGGGGTAGAGCGTCCCCTCCTTGAGCTGGAAGTACCCGTTGCTCCGCCGGTCGATCTCCTTGACCAGCATGTAGCCGTACATCGACTCCTCGGCCAGGAGCGAGAGAATGAGGGTCTCGGTACTCCCCTTGAGCAGCTCTCTCCTGTACGGTTGGAGAACGGCCTCTTGATGGGCGCCCATCTCGAATCTCCCTGTAGCGGATACTCCCAACTACGAGGCCCGGCGCTTTGTCGGATTCATAAACATAGGTCAATGGCCCCTCGCTCGTGTAGAATGACAGGCGGCACACTTCGTGCGGCGAGGAGCGAAGGTTGAGCGGAAACATGGTGCAGCGGCTGCCCGGCATGAGGGACACGGCCGGCAGCGAGTACGGCGCCCTCCAGGGGGCCGCGGCCGCGTTCGAGGCCTTCGCGTCCGGGCGCGGCTACGGGATGCTGGACACCCCCTTGCTGGAGCATACCGAGCTGTTCGTGCGCAAGTCGGGCGGCGAGCTGACCACGCAGCTTTACTCTTTCGTCGACCCCGGCGGCAACCGCGTCAGCCTGCGCCCGGAGTTCACCTCGTCGGTCATCAGGCACTACGCGGAGCATCCGCGCTCCCCCGGCCAGCCCGTCAGGTGGCAGTATCGCGGCCCCGTCTTCAGGCACGACGGCGCGTTCCGCCAGTTCACCCAGGCGGGCGCGGAGCTGATCGGCTCCGCGGGCGTCGACTCCGACTTCGAGATCGTGAGCCTCGCCTCCGATGGACTCGAGTCGATGGGGGTCGGGGCGCACACGCTGCGGATCGGCCACCTCGGAGTGCTGAACGACCTGCTGGACTCCTTCGAGCTGTCGGAGTCGGCCAAGCTCTTCGTCGTCGGTAGGGTCCACGAGCTGAAGATCGGGCGCACCGACGCCGCTGGGCTCGGGGCCGAGGCCCGCAGCCTCGGGCTCGTGCGAAACGGGTTCGACGCGGACGTGACCAGCGTCCTCGCGTCCCTCGGCGCAGATGCCGCGCGGGAGCTCATCGACGGGATGACCTCAGGCTCCACGGCCAGCTCCATGGGACGCCGCACGACCGACGAGGTCGTCGGCCGTCTCCTCCGCAAGGTGAGGACAGCCGACCGGGCCGACAGGCTTGAGGAAGCCCTCCGCGTGGCGGGCCAGGTCGCCCGGATAGAGGGTGCGCCCGCCGAGACGCTGGAACAGGCCCGTTCGATCGGCGTCCGGTCGGAGAGGCTAGACGAGCTCGCGGAGCTCACCGGCAGGCTGGCCCACGACCTAGCCGGGGAGAGCCGCGTCGTCGTAGACCTCGGCGTCGCCCGGGGACTCGCCTACTACACGGGCTTCATCTTCGACGTCGAGGTTGCGGGGCGATGCGGCGTACTCTCCCTCGGCGGCGGCGGCAGGTACGACGGCCTCGTGAGGGCGCTGGGCGGGGACGACACCCCGGCCCTCGGCTTCGCGTACACGCTCGAGTCCGTCGCCGCGGCGATGGAGGGGTAGGGCGATGCTACGTCTCGCGGTACCCAGCGACGGCGCACTCCACGAACCCTCTCTCGACTTCCTGAGCGCCTGCGGCCTGGGCGTTCGGCGGTCCAGCCTTCGCCGGTACACCGCCGAGGCGCCTGCGCTGCCGGGCCTCGTCGTCCACTTCCAGAGAGCGGCCGACATAGGACTCAAGGTGGAGGACGGCAGCGCCGACGTGGGGCTGATCGGGCGCGACCACTTCCTTGAGACCCGCCGCGAGAACGGCGACGCCATCGTCGCCGTGGACAATCTCGGCTTCGGGCAGTCCGATCTCGTGATAGGCGTCCCCGACGGCTGGCTGGACGTATCCTCCATGGCCGACCTCGCCGAGCTGTCCATGGAGTTCAGGGAGCGGGGCAGGGACCTGCGGATCGCCACGAAATACCCCAGGCTGGTCGAGACCTTCCTCCTGTCGAGAGGCGTGTCCTTCTTCTCCCTCGTCGAGTCCAGCGGCACCCTCGAGGCAGCCCCCGCGATGGGTTACGCGGACATAATCGCCGACATCTCCAGCACCGGCAGCACGCTGAGGGAAAACCGCCTGAAGACCATCGACGGCGGCTCGGTGATCTCCTCCGAGGCATGTCTGATCGCCAACGGCGCACTCGTGCCCTCGAACCCGGAGACCCTGAGCCTGGCCACCGCGCTGGTGGAGCGCATCGAGGCCCACCTGCTCGCGCAGGACTTCTACAGCGTCACCGCAAACATGCAGGGCGAGGAGTCGGAAGACATTGCCCGCCGCGTACTTGAGCACAAGGACATCTCCGGGCTGCGGGGGCCAACCATTGCCAAGGTCCACACGCGGGACGGCGGGGGCTGGTACGCCGTGACGGTGATCGTCGAGAAGGAGCGCCTCTTGGACGTCGTGGACAGGTTCAGGACCATAGGCGGCAGCTCCGTTACCGTATCCCAGCCCGGCTACGTGTTCAGGTCCGAGAGCGCCGCCGCGAAGCGCCTCAGGGCAGCGGGCCGCCGCTGACGTGCCTAACCTGCCGGCCCACATAGGCCTCGCACGCGATGCCGCCGCTCGAATCGCCAGCCCGCTCATCGCCGACAACACGGGGTACTTCCTGCTGGGATCGACCGCACCGGACATGCGCGCCATCACCAAGCGTCCCAGGGAGGACTACCACTTCGCGTCCCTCGACTTCGAGCGGGTAGGGGACGGCGCGCGGGCCATGCTGGAGGCCCACCCGCATCTGACCGGGCTGGAAGGCAGGAGGGCCGCCTTCGTGGCCGGATACGTATCCCACCTGGTCCTGGACGAGTGCTGGATAACCGGGGTGTTCAGGCCCGCCTTCGGGGACGCGAGCAGTGCAGGGGACGCCCGCGGTCTCGTGCTGGACCGCGCCCTCCAGCTTGAGCTCGACCGGCGCACCAACGGCGTGGGAGAGTGCCTGGGTCCGATGAGGGACGCCGCCATGCCCCTCGACCTGGGCTTCGTGTCCGACGAGGCGGTCACCCAGTGGCGGACATGGGTCGTCGAGTTCCTCGCGCGGGACTTCTCGTGGGAGCGGCTCCGCTTCATGGCCCGCCGCATCGCACGGGGCGACGAAGCCCACCCGGCCCACGCCGTCGCCGGCGAGCTCCTGCGCTCCACGCCCGAAAGCCTGGAGACGATGTTCGACGTGGTCTCCCGCGACGAGCTCCAGGACTTCGCGCACCGCTCGGTCGATACCCTGTGCGAGTACATCGAGGGCTACCTGGAATGTTGATCGTCCACGGCGCGGCGGAGGCCGCGGAGGCACTGCGAGACCGGCGCATGAGAGGTCAGCACGACCTTCCGCCTGAGATGCTGGAGGCATCGTCCCGGGCGCTTGGACGGCCCGTATCATCGGTCGACGAGGCCGTGCGGCTCATCCTGGACATGGTGCGCGACGGGGGAGACGGGGCCGTGCGCGACCTCACCGGGAAGCTGGACGGGCGCGACCCCGGCGACCTGGAGGTCTCCCGCCGCGCCATCTCGGACGCGTACAGGCAGGTGCCGGACGCCGTGGTCGAGGCCCTGGGGCTCGCAGCGGACCGCGCCCGCGAGTTCCACCGGCGGGGCCTGCCGACGGGCTGGTTCGACGAGGAGCAGGGCTACGGCGAGGTAGTGAACCCCGTGGGACGAGTCGGCGCATATGTTCCGGCAGGCTCCGCGCCCCTCCCTTCCACGGCCATCATGACCATCGTGCCCGCCAGGGTTGCCGGCGTCGCCGAGGTGATCGCGGTGACTCCCCCCGGACCGAGCGGCTCGCCCGATCCGTCCGTCCTGGTGGCGGCGGACATCGCCGGCGTCGACCGCGTCTTCCGCATCGGCGGAGCACAGGCCGTCGCCGCCATGGCATACGGCACCGAGACCGTCCCGACCGTCGACATGCTGTGCGGCCCCGGCAACGTCTTCGTCACCGCCGCCAAGAAGATGCTCTTCGGCGAGGTGGGCATAGACGGGCTATATGGGCCTACCGAGACCCTCGTAATCGCGGACGCCTCCGCCAACCCGACCCTCTGCGCCGCCGACCTCCTGGCCCAGGCCGAGCATGACGTGATGGCGACGCCCATCCTCGTCACCACGTCGGCGGACCTCGCGGACGATGTGCGGCGCGAGCTGGAAGTGAGGGCCGACCGCCTCGAACGGGGCGCGACGGCCCTCCGGTCCGTCGAGGGCCGGGGCTGCATCGCGGTCGTGGACAGCCTCGACGAGGCCATCACGCTATCCAACGACTTCGCGCCCGAGCACGTCTCGCTCATGGTCAAGGACGCCCGCGCCTATGTACCCAGGATAACGAGCGCGGGGGCCATATTCGCGGGCGAGCTATCCCACGAGGTGCTGGGCGATTACGTTGCCGGGCCAAGCCACGTCATGCCCACCGGCGGCACGGCCCGGTTCGGCTCCGGCCTCAACGTGCGATCGTTCCTGAAGTTCAGCCCGGTCGTCGCGCTGGACGACGAACAATCTTTGGCGCTGGGCAGGGCCGCGGCTACAATAGGACGTGCGGAGGGGCTGACCGCCCACGCCGAGGCCGCCGAAATACGAGAAGAGCTTCGCCCAAAAGTCCCTTCCCCCCCTGTGGGGGAAGGTTAGGATGGGGGTACAACCAGTGAGCAGCACGCAGACGAGGCCGGGCATGGACGACCTGATTCGCGCCCACCTTCAGGACGTGAAAACCTACGAGCCGGTCGACCCGCCCGAGGTGCTCGCGAAACGCGCGGGCATACCCGCGGACAAGGTCATCAAGCTCAACGGCAACGAGAACCCCTTCGGCAGCGCGCCCGAGGTCGTGGAGGCCGTCTCGAAGGCGCCCTTCCACGTATACCCCGACCCGTTCCAGAGGGCCATGCGCGCCTCCCTCGCCGGATACACGGGCCTGTCCGAGGAGCACATAGTCGCGGGCGCGGGCAGCGACGAGCTGATCGACCTGCTCTTCCGCCTGTTCATCTCGCCGGGCGACGCCATCATCGACAGCGACCCCACGTTCGGCATGTACGGCTTCTGCGCCAGGATCGCGGGCGCGGAGACCGTCATGGTGCCCCGCACCGAGGACTTCGACGTGGACGTCGACGAGGTAGCCACGGCTGCGCGCAGGCCCAGGGCCAAGATCATCTTCGTGAGCTCGCCCAACAACCCGACCGGCAACGCGGTGTCGGAAGGGCAGGTGAGGGCGCTCCTCGACACGGGCCTGGTGGTGGTGATCGACGAGGCCTACTTCGAGTTCTCGCGGCTAACCGTGGCAGGGCTCGTAGCCGAGCACGACAACCTGGTCGTCCTACGCACCATGAGCAAGTGGGCCGGCCTCGCCGGTCTCCGCGTCGGCTACGGCCTCATGAGCCCCCGGCTCGTCCGGCACATCATGGACATCAAGCCGCCCTACAACGTCAACATCGCCGCCGAGGCGGCCCTCATCGCGTCGCTGGAGAGCGCGGACTCCCTGCTGGAGCGCGTGCAGGTCATCGTCGACGAGCGCGACCGCATGTTCCGCCTCCTGGCCGGGATTCCCGGCGTCTCCCCCTGGCCGTCCTACGGCAACTTCATCCTGTGCAGCTTCGCCCCCGGCGTCGCGGGCCCCGTCTACGACGGGCTCGCCGCCCGCGGCATATTCGTCCGCCGGTTCAGCACCGAGCGCCTGGCCGACACCTTCCGCATCACCGTAGGCAGCCCCACCGAAACCGCCGCCGTAATATCCGCCATGAAAGACCTCGTCCCACAATCGTAGGGGCGGGTTTCAAACCCGCCTTCCCACGCCCTACGAATGGGCCAGCAACAGGCCCTCGACCGGGATGAGCCGCATCCTCACGGGGTCTATCCCCAGGCGGAATATCTCCAGCGTCACCGCTCCGAGAATAGGTCCAATCCCCTCATCCCCGAAAACGACGGGCACTATGAACTGTTCGCCATTGAGCCTGACCGTGGTCTGGCCCATCCCTTTTTCCACCCGCCTGCCGTCGGCCAGGACGAAAGTCCCCGTGCTAACCACGTCGACTCCCAGCCTCCTCAGCTGCGACGCGGGCAACGTGGTGTATGTCGCCCCTGAGTCCACAAGGGCCTCCACGACCTCGTAGGTCTGCCCTAGAGGGTCGCCCACTTCCATCTCGACGCGGAATGTACCCATGCTCATGCCCTCTGCCCTTCGGCTACTATGTGGCAGAGTACCATATCGGGGGCGTGGAATGCGGGGGATTCCGGGGCGGCGGACGTTCGGTTACAATTGCGTCGCGCTGATAGTGCCGCTCGGAGGTGACAGGCTTGGGCAGCAGCAACGACATAGCAGACGTCGTGGTAATAGGGGCGGGCGCGTCCGGCGGGGCCTTCTCGTGGCGACTCGCCAGGGCCGGGTTCGACGTGGTCTGCTTGGAGCAGGGCGGCTGGCCCGACCCCCACGACTACGCCAGCGGCAGGGACGACTGGGAGCTCTCCCGCCTCTCATACATGAGCCCCGACCCGAACGTGCGCGGACTGCCCCAGGACTACCCCGTCAACGACGACGACTCCCCCATCGCGCCCCTCATGCACAACGCCGTCGGCGGCAGCACCATACACTGGAGCGCCCACTTCCCGCGCTTCCGACCCTCCGACTTCAGGGTGAAGTCTCTCGACGGAGTGGCCGACGACTTCCCCATGACCTACTCCGACCTGGAGCCGTTCTTCGACGAGAACGACAGGATCAGCGGCGTCGCGGGCATGACCGGCGACCCCGGCTACCCCGACAAGTCCGAGCGCCAGACGCGGCCCATCCCCCTCGGCAGGGCGGGCGAGACGATAGCCCGCGGCTTCGACAAGCTGGGCTGGCACTGGTGGCCCTCCGACAGCGCCATCCTGACCGAGGCCTACGACGGGCGCGCGGCCTGCAACAACTGCGGCCCGTGCGACATCGGCTGCTACCGCAAGGCCAAGGCCAGCACCGACGTGACCTACTGGCCCAAGGCCATCGCCGCCGGCGCGAAGCTCAAGACGTGGTGCCGCGTCCAGGAGATCACCCTCGGCAGCGACGGCCGCGCGGACGGCGTCGTCTACTACGACGAGGACGGTGCGCTCCAGCGGCAGAAGGGCAGGGCGGTCGTCGTCGCCTGCAACGGCGTCGGCACTCCCAGGCTGCTCCTCAACTCGGCGTCGGGGCGGTTCCCTAACGGCCTCGCCAACGGCAGCGGGCTGGTCGGCAAGAACCTCATGTTCCACCCCTACGCCATGGTCACCGGCGTGTTCGACGAGCGGCTCGACGGCTACAAGGGGCCCATCGGCTGCGCCATCCTCAGCCAGGAGTTCTACGAGACCGACCTGTCCCGCGGCTTTGTGAGAGGCTACACCTTCCAGATAGCCCGCAGCTCCGGCCCGGTCAACACGGCCCTGGGCGGGCTCGGCGGCCACGGTCCGATTCCATGGGGCGCGGAGCACCACGGCGTCATGCGGGAGCGGTTCGGGCACACCCTCACCATCGCGGTCATCGGCGAGGACCTCCCTGAGCACCATAACGCCGTCACCATCGACGACGACCTCACCGACGGTCACGGCATCCCCGCGCCCAAGGTCTCGTACACCATGAGCGAGAACAGCACCAGGATGATGGACCACGGCATCGAGAAGTCCACCCTCGTGCTCGAGGCGGCGGGCGCAAAGGACGTGCTGGTCAACCCGCTCCTGCGCCCCGCGGGCTGGCACCTGATGGGCACCGCCAGGATGGGCGCCGATCCCGAGACGTCGGTGGTTGATGCCGAGGGCAGGGCGCACGACGTCGACAACCTCTACGTAATCGACGGCAGCATCCTGGTCACCGGCGGCGCCGTCAACCCCACCTCCACCATCCAGGCCCTCGCCCTATACGTAGCCGAGCGCTTCGTCGAAAGGGCAGGGGGATGAGGGCGAAAATCCCCCTCCCTTGACGGGAGAGGGTTGGGGTGAGGGTGAATGCCCGGCCCTGTAGGGGCGGGTTTGAAACCCGCCCTCACGTCATAGGACGCACAATGCAACGGAGACAAATATGACTACAGGCGAAACGACAAGGTCCTTCTCCAAGGAGCAAACGGCCCTCGCGGCCCAGGTGATGGACCAGCTAGTCCCGGCCCGCGACGACTTCCCCGGCGCGGGCGAGCTGGGCGTAGCCAGGCACCTCGACGGCCTAGCCGCGTCCGACCCGGCCCTCGGGCGGCTCTTCCACGACGGCCTGGAGGCAATCGAATCTGCAAGCCGCCGGACGCACTCCGCTGACTTCGCCGATCTCACGAGCGACCGGAAGGATCAGGTGCTCAGGGCGGTAGAAACCGGCAGCCCCAAGTTCTTCGCCATGCTGGTCAGGCACACCTACGCGGGCTACTATTCGAACCCCAGAGTCATCGAGCTGATGGGCCTCGAAGCTCGCCCTCCCCAGCCCCTCGGCTTCGACCTGGACCCATTCGACCCAACGACCGTGGAGCACGTCAAGGAGCGAGGCAAAATCTGGCGCGACGCCTAGAGAGAGAAAAACCGTTCGCCCTGAGCTTGTCGAAGGGCAGTGCTCAGCCGGTGAGGATAGTTTGACGCGGTTCGCAATAACGAGAGGTGAAATTGGACAACAGGACGGCGAAGCTGACACGCGAGACGGGCGAGACCCAGGTCTCCGTCGCGCTGAACATAGACGGCGAGGGCGCGTACGACATCAAGACCGGCAACGGGATGCTCGACCACATGCTGGCCCAGCTATCCCGCCACGGCCTCATCGACCTCCAGGTCTCGGCCACGGGCGACATAGAGGTCGGCTGGCATCACCTGGTGGAGGACACGGCCATAGTGCTGGGCCGGGCGCTGAACGAGGCGGTGGGAGACGGGAAGGGGATCGTGCGGATGGGCCACGCCTACGTGCCCCTCGACGAGGCGCTGGCGTTCGTGGCGGTGGACTTCGGCGGCCGGGGTTACGCCGTCGTCGACACCCAGCTCACCGAGACCGACCTGGGCGACCTGTCGCCCCAGCTAGTCCACCACTTCCTGGAGACCCTTGCGCTGGAGGGCCGCTTCAACCTCCACGTTCGCGTGCTGGCGGGCATGAGCAACCACCACAAGGCCGAGGCCATCTTCAAGGCCCTGGCGAGGGCCGCGCGAGCCGCCCTCTCCCCGGACCCGCGCCGCACCGGCATCCCCTCCACCAAAGGCACCATCGGCTAACGCCCACACTCGTCATTCCGGCGAAAGCCGGAATCTAGGAGCGGGGGGCTGAGGAGGACTCACACATGCCCGACATCAAGATAGCCCAAGTAGGATGCGGCGGCATGGGCCTCCGCCACCTCTACGGCCAGGCCGAGTCCCAGCGCACCTACGGCACCTTCGACTACGTGGCCGTCTGCGACGTGAGCGAGTCCGCCGCGAGCCACGTAGCCGCCGAGGCCGAGCGCCTCCTCGGCAAGCACCCCAACGTCTACACCCGCTTCGACGAGCTCCTCGAGGGCGAGCCCGGCCTCGACGCCGTGGACATCGTGACCGCCGCGGGGCAGCACCACACCATAGCCGTACAGGCAGCCGGGGCAGGCGTGCACGTCGCCACCGAGAAGCCCATGGGCATCACCGTCAGGGCGTGCATGAGGATGATGGAGGCTGCAGACAAGGCCGGCATCGTCCTGTCCGTCTCCGAGAACTACCGCCGCGACCCGCTCAACCGGCTCAACAAGGCCATCCTCGACGCCCAGGTCCTCGGCAGGCAGCGGCTCTTCTTGGATATGGCCGCCCGCGGCACCCGCCTGATGCCCCACGGCACCGCCTGGCGCCACCTCAAGACCGCCGGCGGCTACATGCTCGACTACGCCGTGCACAACGCCGACCTGCTCCTCTACTTCATGGGGCCGGTGGAGCGCGTGTACGCGGAGACCCACCTGTGGGAGCAGACCAGGCTCGTCACCGACCCCGAGGGCGACCGGATGAGGCCCTTCTACGCCCACCGCGAGCCCATGGAGATCGAGAGGGCAGGGCAGGTCGAGTGTACCTCCGAGGACATGGCCTCCGGCGTCGTCAGGTTCGAGTCGGGCGCAATGGCCAACTTCCTCAGCACCATCGCGGCCCCAGGCGAGGGCACGGGCGCCAGCATCATCTACTGCGACGACGGCTCCATACGCCTCGGCGGCAGCCGCTCGGGGCGCCCCTCGGCAATCACCCGGATCGACGGCGATGCGCCCATCCCCGAGTCCGACCTGCTGGGCCTGGTCCCGGACTTCGAGCTGGACGACATGACGACCAGTATCTTCGGCGGCGAACGCCGGATGTCCTCCTACGACATCGACTTCCCGGAGATCGACGCCAAGATCATCGCCCTGGAGCTTGAGGACTTCGCCGAGGCCATACGCACCGGGCGCGAGCCCGAGGTTACCGGTCAGGTCGGCCTGGACGCAGTGGCCCTCACCTACGCCTTCCTCGAATCGGGCGCAATCAACGAGCCCGTCTCCTTCGCCGACGTAGCCGCCGACCGCACCAACGCCTACCAACACGAAATCAACGAAGCCTTCGGCCTGTAGGGTAGGGTACCGACAAATACGACCGTCGTAGGGGCGGGTTTGAAACCCGCCCTCCCCGCGTTCAGGCACGCCGGCCTGGCGGCTCCGGCCACATCTCCAGCCTCGACATCACCTCGATCAGTCGCGTCGTCCGCTCTCGCCGGACCTCCTCCGGGTCGCGCCCGCCCCAGTCGAAAAACCCCCGGCCCGACTTCAGCCCTAGGTCGCCCCGCTCCACCATCTCGACCACGGCAGGGAAAGGCCCGTCGGACGTGCTCAGGTGCGGCCACAGCCCCCGCGCCAGCGCGACGTGCAGGTCCAGCCCGCCCAGGTCCCGCTGCTCCAGCGGCCCCGACACCATGAACCGCAGCCCGAAGCTCGTCTGCACCGCCAGGTCGATGTCCTCCGCGCTCGCCACGCCCTCCGAGACCAGGTTCGTCGCCTCCCGGACGAGGGCCGCCTGCAGCCGGTTCGCCACGTAGCCGTTCACGTCCTTCTCGATTCGGATCGGCCGCTTGCCGCACGACCGCCACAGCCCGATCGTCCGCTCCATCGTCTCGTCGGTGGTGCGGGGCCCGCGCGACACCTCCACCAGCGGCACGACCTGCGCCGGTAGGAAGAAGTGCGACCCCACGACCCGCCCCTGGTGCGCGAGATGCCCTGTCATGTCGCCGATGGACATCCCCGACGTGTTCGACGCCAGGATCGCGTCGGGCGACACCAGCGTCTCCAGGTCCGTGAACAGCCGCCGCTTCAGCCCCATCTCCTCGGGCGACGCCTCGACGACGACCCCGGCTCCCTCGACGGCCTCGGCAAGGTCCGTCGTGCCGCGTATGCGCCCCGCAATGCCGTCCGCCTCGGCCCGGTCGACGACGCCGTGCTCCACCATGCACTCCAGCGTATCCCGGATCCGCGCCTCCGCCACCTCCAGCGCCTCGTGCGAAACGTCGTACATCGTCACCCGGTCCGCCCGCTGCGCCAGCACGTGCGCGATGCCGTGCCCCATCAGCCCGGCCCCCACCACCGCCGCGGCGAGTCCCCGCTCACTCAACGGCCGTAGCTCTTCGCCAGACGATGCGCCCCGTCCTCAGCACCCCGGCCAGCACCATCGGCGGCGTGGTCAGCGTCAGCGTGTCGCCGTCCAGGTCCACGAACCTGGTCTGCTCCGTCCCCACCCGGTTCGGGAAGAACGCCGCCTCGATCTTGTGGATGACCCGGTCGCCCAGGTACTCGTACCTCCCGCAGTAGGACACGTAGGACCCCGCCGCCGCGATCTTCTCCTCGTCCGTGCCCGCGAACATGTCCCCGCCCGCGAAGCTCCTCCGGCCCGCCGCCATCATCACGACCGACATATAGCCGTCGTGGGTGTACATGATGTACCCCGTCGCGTCCTCACCAAGCGGGTAGAGCACGTTGTCGCCGGTGCGGCCCTCGTATGACACCAGCCGCCACGCCCCAACCAACGGATTCGCTTCCATCGCCCCTCCCCTGTAGGGGCGGACCCACGTGTCCGCCCGCATTGACGTAGGGGCGGGTTTGAAACCCGCCCTCTTTCGCTCGCTACACCGCCAGCTGCCGCGCCAGCGCCGCCGGCTCATTGACCGGCAGGTCGCACGCGTAGTTGCGGCACACGTACGCCGTCGCCCGTCCTTCGATCCGGCCCCGGTCCTTCACCAGCGGCAGCTCGCCCATCCCATGGTCGTCGTCGCCATCCACCCCGACCAGCACCCTGTTCGGCAGGTAGTGACGGTGCACCTCCGCCGCAAGCTCGCGCCCGCCGTCGCCGTCCCCGATTATCGCGATCTCCTTCACCGTCGCCAGGTAGAAGTCCAGCGCCGAGAGCCAGTGCCCCGCGCCCATCGGGTACTGCGACATGAGCGTCATGGTCGAGCGCATCGACGTGACCGCCCGCCTCTCCAGGTCGCCGTCGCCCGTGACGACTGCCAGCCTGAGCAGCACGTCGGCGGCCATCGCGCTGCCCGACGGCGTGGCGTTGTCCTGGGTGTCGCGCGGCCTGACCACAAGCTCCTCGTGGTCCATCCCCGTATCGTAGAACTGGCCCGCCGCCTCGTCCCAGAACAGGTCCACCATGTCCCGCCCCAGGTCGATAGCCTCGCGCAGCCACCGCCCCTCGAACGTCGCCTCGTGGAGCAGGAGCAGCCCGCTGGCCAAGTACGCGTAGTCCTCCAGGTAGCCCTTCAGCTTCGCCTCGCCGCCCTTGTACGTCCGCAGCAGCCTGTACCCGTCCCGCAGGCCGTCCAGGACGAATCCCGCGCACCTGGAAGCCGCCGCCGTGTAGTCCCTCCGGCCCAGCACCGTCCCCGCCTCCGCGAACGCCGCCAGCATCAGCCCGTTCCACGACGTGAGCACCTTGTCGTCCAGCCCGGGCCGCACCCGCTCCTCCCGCGCCTCCAGCAGCCGCGCCCGCGACTTGGCGAGTAGGGCAGTGAGCTCGCCCTCGCTCATCCCCTCCCTGGCCGCGAGCTCCGCGGGGGGCGACTTCACGTTGAGGATGCTCATCCCCTCGAAGTTGCCGTCCACCGTCACGTCGAAGTACCGGTTGAATACCTCGCCGTCCTCCCTCCCGAGCACCCTCACGACCTCCTCCGGCCGCCACACGAAAAACTTGCCCTCCTCGCCCTCGCTGTCCGCGTCCTGCGCCGAGTAGAACCCGCCGGTCGCGTCGGTCATCTCCGCCAGCACGTAGTCCAGCGTCTCCTCGACCACCCGCCTGTACAGCGCCTTCCCCGTCACCTGGTGGGCGTGCAGGTACAGCCGCGCCAGCAGGGCGTTGTCGTACAGCATCTTCTCGAAGTGCGGCACCAGCCAGAACGTGTCCACCGAGTACCGGTGGAAGCCGCCCCGAAGCTGGTCGTATATCCCCCCCATCGCCATCCGCTCCAGCGTCGTCTCCACCATCTCCAGCGGCTCGGGATCGCCCGTCCTGAGGTGCTGCCGCAGCAGGAACTCGTACACCATCGGCTGCGGGAACTTGGGCTGGAGGCCGAACCCGCCGTGCCTGCCGTCGAACTGCGCCGCCAGGTGGGCGAACGCCCGGTTCATCACGTCGGTGGTGAGCGGCTCCATGCCCCGCACCCCGGCCGACGCCTGCCGCATGTGCGCCAGTAGCTGCTCGGTCGTCTGGGCTATCTGCGACCGGTTGCTCCTGTACGCCGACGCGATGGCCTCCAGCACCCTGGGAAACGCCGGCAGGCCGCCCCGGTCCTCGGGCGGGAAGTACGTCCCGCCGTAGAACGGCTTGCCGTCCGGCGTCATGAACACCGTCATCGGCCAGCCGCCCTGGCCCGTCATCGCCTGGACCGCCCCCATGTAGATCGAGTCCACGTCGGGCCGCTCCTCACGGTCGACCTTGATGTTCACGAAGTTCTCGTTCATGACGCGGGCGATGTCCTCGTTCTCGAACGACTCGCGCTCCATCACGTGACACCAGTGGCACGCCGAGTACCCGACGCTCAGCAGCACCGGCCTGTCCTCCGCCTTTGCCCGCTCAAACGCCTCCTCGCCCCACGCGTACCAGTCCACCGGATTCTCCGCGTGCTGGAGCAGGTAGGGGCTAGTCTCCGTCGCCAGCCGATTAGTCATGCGAACTCCCCCCAGTCGATCTCCAGCGTCGTGACCTCCATCGTCTCCATGTCCGCCACCCGCACCGCGTGGTTGTTCGTGTCCGCCACGAACATCAGGCCGCCCGCCGCGCTCACCCCGCAGGGCTCGTGGAACTCGGCTATCACCGCCGGGCCGTCCCTGTGGCCGGGCGCGCCGCTCCCCAGCAGCCGCGTCGACTCACGCCCCACGGGGTCGACCTGCTTCACCTTGTTGTTGTACGTGTCCGCTATGAACAGGGCGCCGTCCTGGAAGTCGATGCCCTGGACGTGCTGCAAACGCACGTCGTCCCCGAACCCGTCCCGGTCGCCGAACGTGAACAGGTCCTCGCCGACTATGGTGCCGACCCTCCCGGCCGGGTCGAAGTCCGCCGTCCGCACCGCGCTCGTCTCGCTGTCCGCGAAGTAGAGCCGCACGCCGTCGCTCGTGACCCCGTTCGGCTGGGCAAGCTGCGCCGCCCCGTGCTGCCCGTCCACGATGCCCTCGCGCCCGCTCCCGGAGTGGGGCAGGACCCTGCCCGTGTCCGGCTCCATCCGCCAAAGCTGGTGGAACCCGGCCATGGCGACGTACAGGATCCCGTCGTGAAGCTCCAGGTCCCAGGGCGAATTCAGGTCCGTCTCCGGCCCGTCGCCCCCGCGGTGGAAGAACATGGCCTGACGGCCCGTGCCGGCTATGGTTTTTACGTTGTGGTTAGCCAAATCCACCATACGAATCGCGTGATTCTTCGCGTCCGCCACGTACAGCGTGTCGCCGTCCAGCGCCATGCCCTGCGGGTCGTCGAACCGCGCCTCCTCGAACCCGCCGTCCGCCAGCCCGGCGTCCGGCCCGCCGGCGATTGCGGTCACCCGCCCCGCCAGCGTCGCGACCACGACCCTGTTGTGGTTCGAGTCCGCGATGAACAGCCGGTCGCTCCCCGCGTCGGCCAGCACCTTGCCCGGGAACGACAGGGGCCGCGCGGCCTCCTTCTCACGCTCCGTGACGTGGTGGATGGGCCGCCGGTCGATCCCTCCCTCCGCGTCGAACTCGGCGATCATCTCCCCGATCAGCCGGTCGAACGCGTCGTACTGGATCTCCCCCTCGTGCTTGCCGATCACCTTGCCCGACGGGTCGACGAACATCAGCGTCGGCCATGCCCGCACCGCGTACTGCCGCCACACCTCGAACCCGGCGTCGTTCACCACGGGATGCTCGATCTCGTACCTGAGAATCGCCTGCCGGACGTTCTGCGTCGCCTTCTCCGCGTCGAACTTGGCCGAGTGGACGCCCACCACCGCCAACTCCCTGCTGTACTTCTCTTCCAGTTTCCGCAACTGCGGAAATACGTGCATGCAGTTCACTCAGCAGTACGTCCAGAAGTCCAGGATCACCAGCTTCCCCCGAAGCTCCGCCAGCGTCACCGGCCGCTCCGTGTTCAGCCAGTCCAGCCCCACCGGAAACTCCGGCGCATTCACCTTCCCCGCATACGACCTCGTTGCCACTGGCGAGTCTCCTTCTGGTTCAGCCGTCAATTGGGAACCGGCAGGCCATCATCCTCCAGGGCGGCGATGTACTCTCTGATCGCTTCCCTGATATTGGCGATAGCTGCCTCCTTCGTCTCGCCCTGGCTGATACAACCTGGCAGACTGGGGCATTCGGCAACCCAATAGAAGTCTTCACCTGGATGTAGGACCACCTGTCGCATCGTGTCACCCTCGTTCGTTGGGAAGTCTCTCCCAGATTATCACGCAACTCCTGCCATCGCACTCACGTCCTCCTACCTCTTCCCCCATTTGGGGGGAAGATTGAGATGGGGGCTCTTTCGCCCTGACGGAAGGCAATCTGACCCCGCGCAACCCTCACGTCACCCGTATCGGGTGCGGCGCCGGCGCGTTGAACAGGTACCCCTTCTCGTTGAACGGCACCGTGTCCGGCTGCGTGTTCCCCGCCGCGTCCGTCGCCCGCGTCATCACCATGTGCTCGCCCGGCCGCGCGTCCCATGTGAGCTCGAACCGCGCCCACGAGTACTGCACCTGCGGCCCCAGCACCGTCGCGTCACTCCACGTCTGCCCGGAGTCCGCCGACCACTCCACGCCCGTGATCGGGCCGTCGGGCGACTGGGCGTACCCGCGTATCCGGTGCGAGCCCGCGGGAAGCTCGGCGGGCCAGGGCAGGGCGAGGGCGCTCTTGATCACCTGCGCCGTCGCCACCTTGCCCGGCGCGTCGCCCTCCGGCGGGTACGCGTCGCCTATCAGCACGTACGACGTCGTGTTGTTACGCGTCCACAGCTGCTCCGACGTGACGACTATGCGGCTCAGCCACTTGATGCTCGAGCTGCCCACCCAGCCCGGCGCAAGCGCCCTCAGCGGGTAGCCGTGGTCCCTCGGCAGATCCTCGCCGTTCAGCGCATACGCCAGGAGCGTGTCCGGGTGCATCGCCTTCCCGATCGGCATCACCCGACGGAAGCCCTCCTCCGGCGACTCCGTGTCCAGGCCGATCAGCAGCACGCCGGCCGCATCCCCGGAAACGCCCGCCGTCTCCAGCACGTCCCTGAGGGGCACGCCCGTCCACTCGCCGTTGCTGATCCCGCCCGTCTTCCACTGGTCGCCCTTCGCCGCCCGGCCGTTCACCAGGTCGAACATGGCCCGCTGGTTGCCGCCGCACTCCAGGTACGAGACCAGCGTGCGGCTCGGCATCCCCCGCATCTCGTCGTAGGAAAGCTCCATCGGCCGCGCGACCGCGTCCCCCTCGACCGAGAGCCGCCACAGGGCCGCGTCCACGTCGATGCTGGTGGAGTTGTTGCGCACGAAGAACAGCCGGTTGGGCGTGATCGCGCCCTGCATATTCTCCAGCCGCGTCTCCAGGTTCCTGCCGCTGTGCTCGATGAACGGCGCGGGGTCCTTGAACCAGGGCGACGGCTCCGGCGGCGCAACGGACCCGGCCAACTGCGATGACCCCGGCGTAGCGTCTCCGGGCGCGCCCACGTCCGTACACGCCGCAAGCACCGCCGCGGCCCCGCCGACCGACAATAGCTGGAGGAACCTGCGCCGCCCCATGCCCCTCTCCCGCACCAGCTCCCACAACCGCCCCGTTTCCGCCGAATCCACAGTGTCCATCCGCCCTCACCGCCTGTGACTTGGCGTGGATTATACTATCTGCGACACTGGGGTTAGAGATCGGATTGCCGGGCGCATAACCAGGCATTCGTAGGGGCGGGTTTGAAACCCGCCCGTCTTCTCTAGCCAGTCACGGAGGCACAGCAGCTTGCCCGAGGCCCCCGAGCTCGAAGTAGTACGCGAATTCCTCGACCGCAAGGTCGTCGGCGCGCGCGTGACCGGCTTCCAGGTCCTCCGACCCGGCGTCCTCAGGCCCCTGGCCGGCAGCCCCGACGACCTGGCCGGGCGGCACGTCGAGGGCGTCTGGCGCATGGCAAAGTTCCTCGGCATCGACTTCACCGGCGGCGCGTCCCTCGTCGTCAACCCCATGCTCACCGGCTCCTTCCAGTACTCCGACCCCTCCGCCCGCGTCTACAAGAAGACCTGCTTCGTCATGTCCCTGGACCGCGGGCGGCAGCTCCGCTACCTCGACGGACGCAGGATGGGCAGGGTCTACTACGTGCGCTCCGACCGCATGGCCGACGTGCCCCAGCTCGACTCCCTCGGCGTCGACGTACTCGCGCCCGACACCTTCGAGGACTTCGCCGAGCGCATCAGGCCCTTCCGCGGCGAGATCAAGGGCGTTCTCACCAGGGGCCGCGTCATATCCGGCATAGGCAACGCATACGCCGACGAGGTCCTGTTCGAGGCCGGGCTGTACCCCTTCAGGAAGCGGACCGCCCTCTCGCCCGACGAGCTCAGGACGCTCTACGAAGCCGCCCGCAGGGTCGTCAGCGACGCCGTGGACGAGGTCAGGCTCCGCATGGACGGCGATATCCGGCTCAAGCCCCGCGACTTCCTCAAGGTCCACAACCGCGGCGGCCAGCCCTGCCCCCGCTGCGGCAACAACATAACCCAGCTAACCGCCAACCAGCGCATCACCAGCTACTGCCGCCGCTGCCAACCCGGCCTCCTGATCAAGACCTGAACCCCCACCACCTCTCCGTCATTCCGGCGAACTCTTTTCCGTCGTTCCCGCGCCCCGGCGGGAACCCATCCCCGGCCCCTCCCTTACGGGTCTTGATTCGTCAATGACGACTCCGTGCCTGCGGAGCTCGTCGTCCAGGGTTTGCTGGAACTGATCCTGGTCTATGCGGATCGGTACCGACAGCAGCATCCTGGAGCCGTCTGCGCCGCGCTCCAGGCGCCTCTGGCCCACCGCGCCGTCCCTCTGAACCCTTGCCAGCAGCTCTCTGACCTCATCGTCGTCCGACATGAACGACATCGCGCCATCGGTGAGGTCGAGAATGCCGATGGGCAGCAGCTCGCCCTGCTTGTTGAACTTCCGCATCATGAACTTCACGGCTGCTCCTTCTCCATCACTGCGAGGTCGTCTGCTCCAGGTCCGCCGTTCCCGCGTCCCCTTCCGTGATATAGAATGCAGAGCAGGTGGCCGGGGCAAGCGGCACGTACGTGAAGGGGATGCGATGGAATTGTACCAGTTGGACTACGTCCTGCACGAACCCTGCGAAGACCAGGGATGGCTCTACATGGCCGAGATACCCCAACTGCCAGGGTGCCGGGCGTGGGCGGAGACGGCCAACGAGGCCCTGTCCGAGCTGTCCACGGTGGCGGAGCAATTCATACTCTCCTACAAGGAACGAGGCAAACCCCTGCCTGCGCAACCTTAGCCCGCTCGACGAGCCGCTGACTGCCCCCTATCCGTCGTTCCCGCGCCTCTCTCCGTCATACCGGCGAAAGCCGGTATCCAGTCCCCGGCCCCTGCCACCCCCTCAAGGTGACGATAGCAATACACCTCTCTCCGTCATTCCGGCGAAAAGCCTGCCCCGTGCCCCGACACGGGGCAGGAATCCAGTCCCCGGCCCCTGCCACCCTTCGACAATGATGAGGCCATTCCTCCCTCCGTCTATTCGGAGTCGTCCATTGACAACCTGTTCAGTCCGGTGTTAGCCTCAGCTAGCTCCTGGCAGAGCGTTTTGAGCATTTTGAGCCATACAGTCGATGCAGGCGGGCCCTCGCGCCCTCCTTGCAGCTGTATGGCTGCCATTACGTTCTGCCAGGGACAAGGTCAACCTGCGATGCAGGGAGGGCATCATGTCATGGCAGTTGTGGGTCCTATCGGGCGTACTGGTCTTGATGATATTGGCAGCCTGCGGCAAGAGTGCTGAGGATTGCCTCCAAGACTTGGAATGCGTCGCTAACAACACTGAGTGGCGGGCTGAGGCTGACGTCAGGTGTGCGTCTGAGGTCGCAGCTAGAGCGAAGTACACGGCTCGGTGGACGGACGGCTTTCTTGAGAACAAGTTCAGCCGAGTGTCTCTACAGCCGCCCGAGTACAAGACTCTCCGATTCACGGGAGATAAGGTGGAGTTCCAGAACGGATTCGGCGCGTGGATGCGGATGGATTACGCGTGCTTCTACGATCCGGTAGAGAAAACCGTTGTGGGGGTGGATGTCTGGTGAGCAGGACGACCGACGACATCATGGAGTTGATAGCCCGTGCCCCGTGGCGCGAGGCGGTTACGTACAGGCATACGTGGCCCCACGAGTACGTGGTCATAAAGAAGGACGGCCAGGAGGACCTGCTGGCCGCCTTCTGCGAGCGCATCAAGCGGGGAGAGGGCGTCGAGTGCCAATTCTTCGGCCAGAAACGCCCGTACCTCTTCCTGGGCGAGCACAAGTACTGGATGATGACCGACTGCCAGGACGTAGACTTGGACGCGGAGGACGACGTGCTCAACCGCGCCCTGCTGTACCGGGACCGCCGCGACTTCCTGATCCAGCTAGGGGACACCGGCAAGCCGGGAGATTACCCTGTGACCCCTGCCCATTCGGTCGAAGACACCGCTAGGAGAAGATCCGATGGCTAAAAGATGTCAGTTGATGGCCTACTTGGTTCCAAGGCTGACTACCAAGTGGAGGACGCGGCAATGGACGCCCTCGCTGGACAGAATGGATACGGCCGCTGCCGATGAGGCATCAGCTAGATCGGATATTCGGCAGCTTCTCCATTAGGTCCGATCGGCATTATTCTGCAGTCCCTTCGCCCAATTCGCGGATAGTGTCCGACAGCGCCGAAATGAACTCAAGCGCCTGTTTCTGCGACAATGTACCCTGAGAGGACTCACCGTATTCGGGGACCGCGCGAACGAACAGGCGCCCTCTGCCTATCCGTATGTCATCAGCGCGCGTTCCGATCTCAAAGTACGCGGGGCTGTCTGTGAGAATACGCTTCATAGGCCCTCCGGTTATCTGCGATAAATGAAGTATCGCCCCGATACCTAACTCTGTCAAGGCTATGGGCTCGCGGGGCGGCAGGTCCAGCTCCACGCCACCGAGAGGTTCGAAGCGGTCACGAATGGCGCTGGCCAGATTCCTCTCCGTAGAGGACTCCCGGTCCATCAAGTTATCCCTAGCCTTCTGCTCCATCGTTCTGCATTCTCCTATCTGGTACCGACGACGGACTGAGTCGCCTTCTTGGAAGACGGGGCTCGGCTCAGGGCTGGGATTGCGAGGGTATTTGCGCCAGAAGCTCCTCCAGCAGTGGGTCGAAGACTTCCTTGAACTTGGGGAGCATGTCTCGCATCCACTCCCTGGTCTCCTCCAGCTTCTCCGGCGAGTCGTCTATAGAGCCGTCCTTCCTTATGTTTATGCTGGAGCCCAAGGCCGCGTCATGCCTGCGCCAATGCCAATCAGGAGCGGGACCGGCGTCGATGCTCCGCTCTATCTGCTCCCGGTCGGCCTTTAGCTTATCGAATATGTGCTTCGAGGACTCCTTGTCGTCAGTTTGAACGTGGAGAGTCACCCAAGCATCGTTCTTCCCATCAAGAGACACCGCATACCCTGTTTTCGGGTGGAGCTTGGAACGAAAGAGGCGGCCGGTGTGGCCGAAGTGTTGGACAGGCGTCCTGTCGGCAAAGCACACCTTCTGCATATCGGCGATAAGTGGCTGGAAGAACTCGCGGTGCTTCCTAGCCTCTGGAGACTCCTGTCCGTGTTTCCACGTCATGTCCTTGTTCCAGCCGCCGGGGTAGACCACCTTGCGGAACCTCGGCTCGGGGTCTGAGTCGCCGGTCTTCCTGACTACCTCGACCTTGACGCCGTAGAACCTGATTCTCTCGCTCGTCCACTCGTTGAGCCGGTGCAGGGCTTGGGCATGCTCATACCCGAACTCCCGTGCGACCCATATTGCTATGTGTGCACCGTGTGCACCGCATCCTGTCGCATAGGTGAGCAGTTGGCCGAGATGGATCAGGTCGGTCCCTTCCAACTGGTTCTCGATGGCTACCAGTACACCCTTGTTGGTCTCTTTTGCCAGGATGTCGAGATAGTACGGGCCTACCGGCAGTTCCTTCTGGACCAACTCCAACTTCATGCCAAGCTCCCTGCCGAGGATGCCGAGGTTCTTGGCCAGCCAGGGCGTGAAGTGGTCGTCCTCAGTCGGCCACTTGGTGCGGACTTCCATCTGTTCGAATTCCTCTTCGGGTGCGGTCATGGCGGTTTCTCCTCCTCTTGGCAGAGACTATACCACCTCACCACGGAACGAAGATGTGAATACTGGAACCCGGATTATGGCAAGGGCCGGGGATGGGTTCCCGCCGGGGCGCGGGAACGACGGTTAGGTTGTTCATTCAAGGGAGAGGGGGCTTTACCCGGGGGGTGAGCGGCCGTGGGGGTTGAAGGCTTGGCCGGAATGGGATGGGGAGGTGGGGGCGGGTTTGTGCCAGCGGTCTTGGAGCTTCCGGTCCTTGAGCCTCTGTGCGATGCGACGCTCGGCTATGGTGGGCTCGGTGTTTATGCGCCTGGGGGCGTGGTTGTGCTTGGGGACGTCGCAGTCCTCCGAGCATCGCAGCATCCAGGGAGTGCTGGGGTGGCGGTGGTCGAGCATGGGTGTGTAGCCGGTCTTGGGGTCTATGAGGTCGGCGGGGTCCATGGATGCGTAGTCGATCTCGGGCCGGAATATGACCTCAGGGCGTATGGCGTCGTCTTCCCATATGAACCGGTTGTCTGGGCCGGGGACCTGGCCGGTGAGCCATTGGTGGAGTTCGGTGACGTCCTCGTTTTGGGACCTTTCGACGAGTGCGTCGTATGCTTGCTGCCAGTGGCGCATTCGGAGGTCGGTGCCGTTCTCGGCGCGTGCTATGTATCGGGCTAGCTCGGGGGCTAGGTGGGGAGGGTTGTTAGTTGTTAGTTGTTGGTTGTTAGTGGGGAGTTGGGGCGCTTCGACGGGCTCAGCGTGGACGGGGTCGGTGTCGGTGCTTACGGGGTCGGTGTCGGTGCTTACGGTTTCGTTGTGGGGATGGGTTCCCGCTTTCGCGGGAACGACGATTTTGTTGTCGGGCTCGTCGGTAACGGTCTCGGCAGGTGCTTCGGTGGGATCGGGATGGGTTCCCGCCTTCGCGGGAACGACGATTTCAGTCGCGGGAACGACGGTTTTGTTGTCGTTGTCGGTGCTGACGGACTCGGTCTCGGCGCTAACGGTCTCGGACTCATCGCTGACGGTCTCAGACTCGGCGGGCGCTTCGACAGGCTCGGCGTGGGCGGACTCGGGCTCGGTGGTGACGGGCTGGGGATGGGTTCCGGCCTCCGCCGGAACGACGATTTCGTTTTCGGGTTTGGTGGGTTTGGGGTTGGGGAACCAGGGGGTTGGGGTGGATATGTAGGACTCGTCGTGGAGGATGTAGCCGGCTAGCTCGGTGGCGGCTTCGAGGCGGTGGTAGGGCTTGAATCCGGTGATGGTGCCGTACATGACGTCGGCTATGAAGTCGACGATGGCCTTGCCGTCACCAGTCTCCTTGCGTGCCACGGTGGCGAGCCTGCGCTGGAAGACGCTGATGGGGCGCGGCGCGTGGTCGTGGCCCTCGGCCTGTGCGCGCTTGACGGTGGAGCTGAGGGCCCGGCCCCGTCGGGTGGAGCCGGCGTACTTGCGCAGGTACTCGTCGACGAGGCCGGGTGCGATCTTGTCGAGCCGCCTTGCGGCGGTCATGCGGTGCCGATCCTGGAAGTCGTCGAGGGTTCCGTCGGCGACGTGCATGTAGAAGCGGACGATTTGTCGTCCGCCTTCGGTCTCCTCGCGGACGATGTCGGCGAGTGCTGGGTATTTCTGTTGTGTGGCTGATGCGCTCATATGTGCCAGTATAGCACAGGTGTGCTCGGTGTCAAGGGGGAGGTGTTGGGGTTTGGGTGCTGGGTGTTGGTGGGAGCAGTGCAAGGTCCTTAGATTCCTCGCTACGCTCGGAATGACACCTTGGCGGCCTCACACCCGCCTTCCCCTCTGTGGTATATTCTTACCCATGTTTGACCACGATGTTCTCGTCATAGGCGCGGGGCTCGCGGGCATGAGGGCGGCCCTGGCCGCGCAGCAGAGGGGCGCGGACGTGGCCGTCATCACCAAGGTCCACCCCGTCCGCAGCCACTCCAACGCCGCTCAGGGCGGCATCAACGCGGCCCTCACCGAGCGCGGCGATCCCTGGGAGGACCACGCCTTCGACACGGTGAAGGGCAGCGACTACCTGGGCGACCAGGACGCCATCGAGATCATGTGCAGCGAGGCGGGCCGCGAGGTCATCGCCATGGAGCACATGGGCGTCATCTTCAGCCGCGACGAGGAGGGCCGCCTCGGCACCCGCGCCTTCGGCGGCCAGCGCCAGGCACGCACTTTCTTCGTGGCCGACTTCACCGGCCAGGCCCTCCTCCACGTCCTCTACGAGCAGGTCGTCCGGGCCAACGTCAGGGTCTACGAGGAGTGGTTCGTCCTCTCCCTCGTCGTCGAGGACGGCGAGTGCTGCGGCGCGGTCGTCATGGAGATGCGGACCGGCGACGTCCACCTCGTGCGCGCCAAGGCCGTCATCATCGCGGCCGGCGGGCTCGGCAGGGTCTTCGAGCCCAGCACCAACGCCCTCATCTGCACTGGCGACGGCATGGCCCTGGCCTACCGCGCCGGCGCCTCGCTCATGGACATGGAGATGGTCCAGTACCATCCCACGACCCTCAAGAGCAACGGCGCGCTCATGTCCGAGGGCGCGCGGGGCGAGGGCGCGTACCTGGTCAACGCCGACGGCGAGCGCTTCATGGAGCGCTACGCCCCCAACATGATGGAGCTGGCCTCCCGCGACGTGGTGTCCCGCTCCGAGCAGACCGAGATCAACGAGGGCAGGGGGGTGAACGGCTGCGTCTTCCTCGACTGCCGCCACCTGGGCGAGAAGCTCATCGACGAAAAGCTGTCCCAGATCCGCGACCTGGCCCGCGACTTCGCCAGCGTGGACATGGCGACCGAGCCCGTGCCCATCCGGCCCGGGATGCACTACCAGATGGGCGGCGTCAAGACCGACGTGGACGGCCTGACCGCCGTGCCGGGGCTATACGCCGCGGGCGAGGCGGCCTGCGTCAGCGTCCACGGCGGCAACCGGCTGGGCGCGAACTCCCTGCTCGACACCCTCGTGTTCGGGCGCAGGTCCGGCGAGCACGCCGCCGAAGCCTCCAGGTCCATGCCCCACAAGCCCATGGACGAGTCGGCCGCCGAGGCCGAGAAAGCCGGACTCCAGGCCATGCTCGACAGGGACGGCGGCGGCGAGTCCTTCGGCAGGATCAGGTTCGACATGGGCACGACCATGAACGACAAGCTCGCCGTCTTCCGCGACCGCGACGGCATCATGGAGGCGATGGCCACGCTGGCCGAGCTGAAGGACCGCTTCAGCCGCGTCGTCGTGATGGACAAGGGCAAGACCTTCAACACGAACCTCATCTTCACCCTCGAGCTGGGCTTCATGCTCGACTGCGCCGAGACCATAGCCCTCGGCGCGCTGGAGCGCGAGGAGAGCCGGGGGGCCCACTTCCGCACCGACATGCAGACACGGGACGACGACAACTGGCTCAGGCACATCCTCCTCTCCCAGGGCCAGGAAGGCCCAGGCGTGGAGTACCTGCCCGTAGTCATCACCCAGTGGCAGCCCCAGGCCCGGACCTACTGATGGCTACCACGGCCCGTCACCAGGAAATCAGCGCCCGGTTCCTCAGACACGCCCAGGAAGAGCTCGACAAGGGCGACCTGCTCCAGGCATCGGAGAAGTCCTGGGGAGCGGTGGTCCACTATGTAAAATCCATCGCGCGGCAGGAGGGCTGGCCCAACAGGTCGCACCGGGACGTGGGCAGGAACGCCGACAGGCTCATAGCCCTGACCGATGACCCGCTTCAAAACGAGCTGCTGTTCAAGGCGGTGGAGAGCCTCCACGTCAACTTCTACGAGGACACCTACGATGACAGGCCGCACATCGTAGAGCACGGCCTGGAGCACGCGCGGGAGCTGATAGGCGCAATGAAGACGGCGGCAACGCGGCTCGGGAATGGGGCAGGGCCGAATTGACCGTGATGGGGATATAGGCACGCATGCAAGTTACCCTTAGCGTCAGGCGGTTCGACCCGGACTCCGAGAGCCCGGCGCCGTACTTCCAGGACTACACGCTGGATATGGACGACGGCGCGGTCGTCCTGGACGGCCTGATCAAGATACGCGAGGAGGTCGACGGCACCCTGGCCCTCCGGTGCTCGTGCCGCAGCGCCATATGCGGCTCGTGCGCCATGCGCATCAACGGCGAGGCCATGCTCGCCTGCAACACCAAGCTCTCCGACGTGGCCCAGAACGGCGCGCCGGTGGTCGTCGAGCCCGCCGGCAACATGGAGGTCATCAAGGACCTGGTCGTCGACTTCGAGCCGTTCTGGGACAAGGTCAGGGCCGTCGGACCGTGGCTCCAGGTCGAGGGACCGCCGCCCGGCCCGGACGAGGAATACGTCGCGCCCAACGACGACATGCTCCACCTCTCGGGCGTGATGGCCTGCATCATGTGCGGCGCGTGCGTATCCGACTGCACCGTCCTCGAGGTCGACGAGAATTTCCTCGGCCCGGCCGCCCTCGCCAAGGCATACCGCTTCGTCGCCGACCCGCGCGACGAGGCCGACGAGTCCCGGCTGAGCGACCTGGTCGAGTACGGCGGCGTCTGGGACTGCACCAGGTGCATGCAGTGCGTCGAGGTGTGCCCCAAGGGCGTCGACCCGATGGGCAGGATCATGGCCATGCGTGACCGCGCGATGGAGGCCGGGCACACGGGCTCGTACGGCGCGCGCCACACCACCGTGTTCACCGAGATGGTCGAGCACAGCGGCCGCGTCGACGAGCTGCGCCTGCCCCTCAAGACCAAGGGCATGTTCAACGTGCCCGAGATGCTCAAGCTGGTGCCCGTCGGCCTGCGGGCACAGATAAAGGGCAAGCGCCCGCCCATCATCCACGGCAAGAACCCGGGGCAGGACAACGTCCGCCGCATATTCGAGAAGGTGGAGGACAGATGAGATACGCGTTCTACCCCGGCTGCGTCTCCCGGGGCGCGGCCCCGGAGCTGTTCGCGTCGACCGTGGCGGTCTGCGACAAGCTCGGCATCGAGCTGGAGTTCGAGCCCATGCGCTCCGCGTCCTGCACCGGCTCCGGCGTGCTACAGGAGAAGAACCTGCGCCTGGGCGACACCCTCAACGCCCGCAACTTCGCCCTTGCCGAGCGCACCGGCCTCCCGCTCCTCAACATATGCAGCACCTGCCAGGGCGTCATGTCACAGGCGAACGAGCGCCTCACATCCGACCCGGAGTACCTCGCCTCGATCAACGAGGACCTCGCCGAGGAGGGACTGGAGTACAGGGGCACCGCCGACCCCAGGCACCTGATGTGGGTGATCGTGGAGGACGTGGGCCTCGACAGGCTCAGGTCGCAGGTCGTCAGGCCGCTGGCGGGATTCAGGGTCGCGCCGTTCTACGGCTGCTACATCGTCCGGCCCACGTCGGCCCTCGGATTCGACGAGCACCCGGAGCGGAAGGACTCGCTGGAGCGCGTCATCGAGGCCGTCGGCGCCGAGGTGGTGGACTTCCCCGGCAAGACCCTGTGCTGCGGCTTTCCCATCCTCACCATCAACGAGTCCAACTCCGTGAAGATGGTCGCCAACCACACGCTGGACGCCAAGAAGGGCGGCGCGCAGGCCATGGTGACCCCGTGCCCGTTGTGCCACCTGAACCTGGACGGCTACCAGCCCCAGGCGTCGGCCTCCGCGAACCGTCCCATCGACCTGCCCATCATCCACCTCCCGCAGCTCCTCGGCCTCGCCCTCGGCATCGACCCCAAGGCCATGCGCCTCGACAAGCACATCGTCTCCACCACCAAGCTCCTCTCCGAGATGGCCCTCAGCCCTTAGTGTCCCTTCCCCCATCTTGGGGGGAAGGTTAGGATGGGGGCTCTCCCCAGAACGCCGCGCCGACCAGCCCCGGCCCCGTGTGCGCCCCCATCACCGGCGAGAACTCGGCGACATATATCTCGCGGCAGTCGAAGCGCCCCTCTATCTCCCGCCGCATCTCCTCCGCCTCCTCCAGGGCGTCCCCGTGCATCACGTTGACGTGGACCGGCGTGCTCCCGACCCTCTCGCCCATCAGCCTCAGCAGGCGCTCCCGGGCGCGGCGGCGCGTTCGCGGGCGGGCGATGTTCCTGACGCGCCCGTCCGCCATCTCCAGGACCGGTTTCAGGCCCAGCAGCGCCGATCCGGCGTATGCCAGCATCGGGACGCGCCCGCCCTTCCACACGTAGTACAGCGTATCCAGGTAGGCCAGCAGCGACACCCTTCGCGCGACTCGCCCGGCGGCCTCCCGCACCTCCGGCAGCGACCCACCAGCGTCCGCGGCTTTCTGGGCGGCGACCACGACCAGGCCCTCCCCTCCGGCGGCGCTGCCCGAGTCGAGCAGGTCGATCTCCAGGCCCGGCAGTCTCTCCCTGGCCGTATCGACCGCTATACGCGCCGCCGCGTACGTCGAGCTGAAGGAGGGCGACACGGTTACGCAGAGGATGGATGAGAAGCGCCCCGCCGCGTCCTCGAAGGCATCCAGGAAGGCCTGGGGCGAGGGAGCCGAGGTCGTGGGCGCCTGGTCGAGTGACCGGAGCCTGCGGTAGAACTCGGTCGCCGTCAGGTCGAGGCCGTCCCGCAGCTCTTCCCCGTCGAGTATCAGCTTCATGGGCACGACGAGAGGGCCGCCGCCAGGGGGCATCGAGGCGGCGCTGTCGGCGACTATCCCAACACGCTGGGCGATCATTCTTTCCGGATGCACGAGACCCTTGCGTAACCCCGCGCGTATGTCATCCGTGTAGGGGCGATTCGCGAATCGCCCCTACGCCTGCGGACTGGTGCTAGTTGGCGAGGATGGTGCCTGCCACGACAGCGTCGTCCAGGACTGCGCCGGACAGGTCCGCCCCTTCGAGCGCGGCGTCCTTCAGGCTGGCGCTCCGCAGGTTCGCCCTGGTGAGGTCCGCGCTCCTGAGGTCCGCGGACTCCAGGTCGGCGTCCCTCAGGGTAGCCAGGAAGAGGTCCGCGCCCCGGAGATTGGCCTCGCGGAGGTCGGCCTGGGCCAGGACCGCGTCCCTGAGCACGGCCCCGGTGAGGTTCGCGCCCCTGAGCCTTGCATCGGACATCCTGGCCTTGGTCAGGTTGAGCTTGCTCAGGTCGAGGCCCGCCAGGTCCAGCCCGCACAGGTCTGCGCCCGTGAAGTTCGCGCCCGCCAGCTTTGCGCCCTTGAGATCGGCCAGGAACAGGTTTGCGTTCTCCAGGTCTGCGCCCCGGAGGTCCGCGCCCTGGAGGTCCGCGTCCCTGAGGTTGGCCCCGCGCAGGTCGGCCCCCTGGAGGTCGGCGTTCCTCAGCGACGCATTCTCCAGGCTGGCCCCGGACAGGTTGGCGCGGCTGAGGTCTGCGCCGTCGAGGCTGCCCGAATCCAGGCTGGCCCCTTCCAGGTCGACGCCCGGCAGCCGCGAGCCGGACAGGTCGATCCCGGCGAGCTTGGCGAACTCCAGGCTGCCGCCTGCCCCGACGCGCTCCTCCACCTGCTCGCGGGTCATCTCGGCCGGTGGGGCAGGCGAGGAGCCCGCGTCTGCGCCGGCCGGCTCGCCGTATGCGGCCTGTTCGTCCGGCCGCACGTCACCCGAAGCGCCGCACGCGATTGCGGCAGACGCGAGGGCGGAGATCGCCAGCACCGCTGTGAGCCTGCGCACGACGGTCTTCATCCGAGACCTCGACCTCCCTGGGTTCGCGCTGATTCTACCACGAGGCTCCGGTCGCGCGGGGAATAGGGCAGGGGAGTGGGAAAGACCCCTGCGCGGCGGTTCGTGTAGGGGCGATTCGCGAATCGCCCCTACGTTGGGATAGGCGTGGAAGGGCGTAGAGGCCCCTGAATGGTTCGTCATGGCAAATATACCGGCCTGGCTCCCGTATTGCCCCGTACGCCGTCCGGCTTGGGAAGGCCCGTTCGAAGGGGTGGGGCGGCAGGACCGTAACGGCAGCTGCCTATTCACGGGTTGAATAGGCGTGAAAACTTCTCAGAACTCGGTTGAAATCCAGTTGACACATTGTCAAGACTGGCGTTAGGATGGGTTCAAGTCTTCAAACTCAAGGAGGAGACAAATGGCAAGGAGGAAGACCAAGAAGATGATCGCAGTCGAAGAGAGGTTCAAGCAGCCTCTCGAGGAGATGCTCCCGCCGATGGTGACCGAGAACGGCCTGTCGGCTACGGCGGACGAGCTGGGGGTGAGCAAAGCGACCCTCGGCTACTGGCTGCTCAAGCTGGGCATCAACGTGCAGAGAGTCGCCCTGGCCCCTGGCGAGTTCATCGAGGTCAGGAGAGCCAGCTAGCTTTCCAACGTCCCCCAAAGCACGAGGCCGGGTCCCCTCCATCGTAACCCCCGATGGACAAGGGATCCGGCCCCATTCTTTTTCCGGGTCTACGGCAGTGACCGGGGAGGGCGGGTTACAAACCCGCCGCTACGGTGATTGACGGCGCGGTCACAATGAGCTAGCCCCTGCGTAGGGCGGCGCGGGCTTCGCGCTCCCGCTCCCGGTCTATGATTGCGCGGCGCTTGTCGTGGCGCCGGCGGCCGCGGGCCACCCCGATCTCCAGCTTTGCCCTGTGACGCCTGATGTAGAGCCTCAACGGCACGATGGTCAGGCCCCGCTCGTCGACCTGCTTGGCAAGCCTGGCGAGCTGCTGCCTGTGGAGCAGGAGCTTACGGGGACGCGCGGGATCGTGGGTGTGGATGCCGGCAGCGGAGTACTGGGCGATGTGTGCGTTGAACAGCCACATCTCGCCGTTCTCCTGCCTGGCGAACGACCCGCTGATGTTGCCGCGCCCCTCGCGGATCGCCTTGATCTCAGTGCCCAGCAGAACGATTCCCGCTTCGAACGTATCGAGTATCTCGTAGTCGAAGCGGGCCCTGCGGTTGACGGCGAGTGTCCTCATCAGGGTGGGGGAGCGGCCCCTACGCCTCGTCGACCATGCGCGTCAGCTCCTCGATGGCGCGCCTGAGCTGCTGCACGTCCTGCTCCTGGACGTCCCGATGGGTCACCTCGATGTCGGGCGTGATTCCCTCGCCGTGAATGAGGCGGCCCAATGGCGTGTGCCAGTGGGCTATGGTGATGTACAGCCCGCCGCCGTTGCTCAGTGGGCGAAGGATGTTGACGCTGCCCTTGCCGAAGGACTGCTCGCCGATTATCGTCGCCCGGCCATGGTCCTGGAGCGCGCCCGCGAGCACCTCGCTGGAGCTCGCGCTGCGCTCGTTTATGAGCATCACCATGGGCACGTCGGTGGCGATCTGCATCCCGGGCCTGACAGGCCAGTTCTGCCGCGTCCCGTCCCCCTTCTCGACGTAGAGGACCAGGTCGTCATCGGGCTTCAGGAAGAGGCTGGCGATGCCCACGACGGAGTCCAGGGTCCCGCCGTCGTTGTTGCGGACGTCCAGGATGATGCCTTCCGCGCCAGCATCGACGGCCTGCAGGACCGTTTCCCTGAGGTCGTCGGGCGTCGTCGGGTAGAACTGCTCGATCCTGATGTGGGCAAAACGATCGTCGGGCTGGCTCCTCAGCCTCACGCTGACCAGGGGTATCTTGTCCCGTACCACGGCGATGAGGACCGGGTCGAGTGCGCCCAGGTGCCTCACGAGGAGCTCGACCGTGCTGCCCTTGGGCCCCCGGACCTTGGAAACGGCCTCCAGGAGGCTCATTCCCTCCAGGCTCTCGCCATCCGCCTCGAGGATGATGTCTCCCGGCCTGATGCCGGCCGCCTCGGCCGGGCCGCCGGGGATCGGCTTGACGATGACCAGCTGGCCATCGCGGTTCAGATTGACGTGTGCGCCGATGCCCTCGAAATTGCCCCTGAAGACATCCTGGAAGCTGCCCTGCATGATCTCGGGGCTCAGGTAGGCCGTCTGCGGGTCGTCGAGGACCGTCAGCATGCCCCTGATGGCGCGCTCTGTGAAGTCCTCGCCCTTCAACTCCGACGGGTCGACGTAGTCCTGATTGAGCAGGGACCACGCCTCCCACACCACGCCCAGGTCGGCAGGGACGGGGGCTGGACGTACCACGGGCTTGTCGGACGGGACCACCTCGGGAAGGGTAGGGTACTCGACGGCCTGCTGAGCCTGGGCCTCGGCCTGCTCCGGCGCGGCCGGAGCGTTGGAAGCGCCGGCGTCTTCGCTCTCGCTCGTACAGGCAAGGACGAGCACCATCGCCAGGGCCACCAGCGCAAGCGCCATCACCCGCCGGTCAAGAATCGTAGTCAAGGGCTTCTCCTGGGCACCGGCAGTGCCATATATGACTATTCTAGCATCAGGCGTCGTCCCATGGGCCGAGGGATCACCCTCACCCTTCGACAGGCTCAGGGCAGGCTCTCGATCCTCTCCCCTCAAGGGAGAGGAAAACTGCTACTGGGGCTGTGTATTCAGGTGATTTCAGGGGATTCAGTTTTATTCACAGGGCATTTCAACAGATATGGATAGGCTGAATATCAGGGGTTGACGCGGACTATAGCGGTGTCTTATATTTCAGCGTATTCAAGGCGGATGGACGTTGGCTGAAAAGGCGGCGACATGACGACGGGAGCGAATTCCGGCAGGCGCCGGCGAAGAACGAGGCCATACCCCCAGCGCACCCTGGAGGACTGCCTGGAGGTGGTGGCGACCGTGTACGGCCACGGCACGGGCGGCGTCATGGACCGGGTCGTGCTGGCCGGGAGGCTGGGCACCACGCCGACGAGCAGCGCGTTCGTCATACGCCTCGCCTCGTGCGCCAGGTACGGGCTGACCGGTCCGGGCAGCGGCATGGTCGAGCTGACGCGGCGAGGCGAGGCGGCCGCCGCACCCAGCAGCCCGGACGAGCGGCGGGCGGCGCTGCTGGAAGCGGCCCTGGAGCCGGAGCTGTTCCGGCGCTTCTACGAGGCATACGACGGCCAGAAGCTCCCAGGCGACGACATGGCGACGAACATGCTCAGGCGCGATCTGGACGTGGAGGAGGACCTGACGGCCGAGTGCCTGGACGTGATCAGGGCGAACGGGCACTTCGCGGGACTGCTGGGCGAGGTCGGCGGGAGCCTATACGTCAGCGTCAACGGGGCCCACGCGGACCGGCCCCAGGAGCCCCCCGCAGCACCCCCGGGCCACGAGGATCCCATCGAGCCTCGTCCGGAGCCGCCCAAGGACAGGGACATACTGATCGGCCACTCCGGGGCCGCCGACGTTGCCCGGACCATCGAGTCGACCCTGGCGTCCTTCGGCGTCGCGTGCCGGACGCTGGAGCTGGACGGGGGCGCGACCTTCGACGGGAGCACCGCGGAAGCGACCGGCGCCTGCCACGCGGCGATCGTGCTTCACGCCGGGCCGAGCGCACAGCTGCTGGACGACTCGACGGAGCGCAGGGCCAGGGAGGACGCGGTCGGCATCATCGGAGGGGCGACGGCGCTGTTCGGGAGCCGGGTGCTGCTGCTGAGGGAGCGGGGCCTCGAGAGGCTCCGGCAGGAGTCATCGGTCGATACTATGCAGTTTCGCCGGGGCGCGTTGGAAGAGCTGGGCCTAGAGCTTCTCAGGCGGCTCCACGAGATGGGGATAATCCAGGTGCGGGCTTGACCCACCACCGGGATCGCTTCTCCGGGCATACGTGTACTTGACATAACGTATATAGTGCGAACATCGGATTTTGGGCCGGGAAACCCTGCCCGCCAATGCGTAGCAACCCGGGAGTCCGACTCTTGGGTTTCGGCCCGCAGAGCGTATTTTTTTGCGCCGGACGTACAAAACCCCATCCGAACGCCGTAAAGCGGCTCTGCGCGGTCAGGCGAATATGGTCTGCGGCAGCGGCCGGACATCAGGGTCCGCGAGAGCGGCGGACACCTGGGAGTCGATCTCTTTGAGGAGATCCTCCACCCCGTCGCCCGTGAGCGCCGAGATCGGGACCGCGCCGGGATGGCTCCCGAAAAGCTCCTGAACCCTCCCCTGCCCCAATCCGTTGCCCTCCGCGTCGAGGCGGTCGGTCTTGTTGAGCACCAGGACCCTCGGCTTGTGGAGCAGCCCGAGGTCTCCCAGTATTCCTTCGACCACGTCCGCGTGGGCGGCCGCGTTGCGGTGGCTGATGTCCACGACGTGCAGGAGTATCGTGGACTCCTCGGCCTCCTCGAGGGTCGCACGGAACGCGGAGACGACCGGCGGGGGTAGCTTCTGGATGAAGCCGACGGTGTCGGTCATCAGGACGTCGCGGCCCGAAGGCAGGCGCACGCTGCGGGTCACGGGGTCCAGCGTCGAGAAGAGCCGGTCCTCGGCGGACACGTTGGCGTCGGTGAGGCCGTTCAGCAGCGTGCTCTTGCCCGCGTTGGTGTAGCCGACCAGCCCGACCACCGGTATGTTGCTGCTCCTGCGCCTGGCCCTGTACTGGGAGCGGTGCCGGCGGACGGCGTCCAGCTCCTTCCTGATCCTGCCGATGCTCTTGCGGACGATTCGCCGGTCGGTCTCGATCTGGGCTTCGCCGGGGCCCCTGAAGCCGATGCCGCCGCGCTGCCGCTCCAGGTGCGTCCACTGGCCGGCGAGGCGCGGCATCAGGTATTCGTACTGGGCAAGCTCCACCTGGAGGCGTCCCTCGCGCGTCTGGGCGCGCCTGGCGAACACGTCGAGGATGAGGGCCGTGCGGTCGATTACGCGGACCTTGCCGCCGAGGGCCTGCTCGAAGGTGCGCTGCTGGGACGGTGCAAGCTCGTCGTCGCATATAACGGTGTCGAAGGCGTCCTCCGCGGCCATACGGCGCACTTCGTCCAGCTTGCCCTTACCGAGGTATGTCTGCGACGGGCGGCCGAGTCGCTGCGTGACCGTCTCAACGACCTGAGCGCCGGCGCTGCGGGCCAAGTCCCCGAGCTCCGCGACCGAGTCGTTCAGCCTCCACAGCCCGCGCTTGCCGCGTACCTCGGCTCCTACGAGGCAGACCCGCTCCCTGCGGGCCGCCGTGGACTTAAGCTTTTTTGCCATAGGGAGAGCCTCCGGGGCCGGCAGCTAGAGTCGACCTAGGGCCATTGTACATTGCTTCGGTTCACAGGCCCAAGTCGGACTTGACCTGCTCGATGGGGACGAGGTTGCCCGCCTGGACGTCCTCGATGCCTCGCCGGAGGGCGGCCATGGCATCGGGGTCGCCCATGATGTCCATGGTCTCGACAATGGACTCGAAGAGGTCCCAGTGCATCACGGCCAGCACGGGTTTGCCGTTCCGGGTCACCGCCACTGCTTGGTCCTCGGCAGCCAGCTGTTCAGGCAGCTTGGTGAGCATGGCGCGGGCCTTGACAATGGGGATCTGCTTCGTTTCGTGCTCCAGGTATGTAGTCATCGATAGACTCCTCCATTCGGTTCTACGAGGCCCAAGCGAACCAGTCGCTGGGCCAGCCTGTAGACATCGCGACGCCCTCCGTCCTGCCTGAGCCCGGCGGCCACCACAATTATCCTGACCTGATCCCGTTCTATGCGATAGACGACTCGATAGCGCTGCTGGGCAACTCGAATTGACCGGTATCCAGCTAACTCCCCTCCTAATGGCTTTCCCTGTTTCTCGGGGTCCTCTGACAGCTGCTCAATACGCTGGATGATCTGAGAGCGTATCCGGCGGTCAGATATGCCCCTCAGCATCTTCACGGCTTCCGAAGTGAACAGAATCTGAAAAGACATCACAGGCCCAATTGGTAATGTACGGCACATTGTACATCACCGAGTACGCCAGCGTCAAACTACAGCTGTATGGATAGGTTAGGAAGGGTCTGGGATCTGCCAGGTCGAGAGGCGGTCTGCGGCCTCGTCTAGCTGGTCGTCGGGAAGGGTGAGGGAGAGGCGGACGTAGCCTTCGCCGTGGTCGCCGTAGCCGGTGCCGGGGGTGATGAATATGTCGCGCTCCTCCAGGACCCGCTCGGAGAACTGGGCGGACGTGTAGCCGTCGGGGATGCCCGCCCACACGTAGAGGCTGGCCCTGGGGGTGTCGACGGCGAGGCCCATGGAGCGCAGCACTTTGACCACGCGGTCGCGGCGGCGCTGGTAGGCCGCGTTGCGCTCGTCCACGGAGGTCAGAGGCGCCTCAAGGGCCGCGATGCCCATGTGCTGGACGGCCTGGGGGACGCCGGAATCCAGGTTCGACTTGACGGTGAGCAGGTCGTCGACCAGCTTCGCGTTGCCGACGGCCATTCCCAGCCGCCATCCGGTCATGTTGAAGGTCTTGGACAGGGAGTGGAACTCGATCCCCACGTCCATCGCGCCGTCCACCTCCAGGAAGCTGGGCGGCCTGTAGCCGTCGTATGCGACCTCGGTGTAACAGGCGTCGTGCATGACGGCCACGTCGTACTTCCTGGCGAAGGCGACGGCCTTCTCGAAGTACGGGAGGTCGGCAGTGGCGCCCGTGGGGTTGTTCGGGTAGTTGAGCCAAAGCACGGTCGCCCTGCGAGAGGCCTCTTCGGGGATGGCGTCCAGGTCGGCGAGCCAGCCGTTCTCCTCGCGCAGGGGCATTATGTGGGACTCGCCGCCCGCGAAGAGCGTGCCCACCGAGTAGACGGGGTATCCGGGGTCGGGCACCAGGGCCACGTCGCCGGGCTCGACGAATGCCAGGGAGGCGTGGCCGATGCCCTCCTTGGCGCCTATGAGGGATATGACCTCGCTCTCCGGGTCCAGCTTGACTCCGAAGCGGCGCTCGTACCAAGAGGCTACGGATTCCCGAAATTCGGGGAGCCCCTCGGACTCGGGATACCGGTGGTTCGGCGGGTCGAAGGATGCCCCCTGGAGGCCGTCGAGGACGTGCTGCGGCGTGGGGATGTCGGGGTCACCGATGCCGAAGCTGATGACGTTGATGCCCTGGGCCTTCTTCTCGGCGATCTTGCGGCTGATCTGTACGAAGAGGTAGGGGGGAACTGCGTTCACCCTGGCGGCTGTTTTCACTTTCGAACTCCGTTTTTTGCGTTGTGGTTAGGCGTTATTCGTAGCTATACGCTGTAATTTGTCGAGCAAGTGCCTCACCCGTTCCAGCTCGATGGCCAGATGATTCAGGGGCTTCAGATCGACGTAGAAGTTCTTGTGAAGACCGTCGGCAACAATGAAGTCCCTCATCAGATCCGGGTCACCAAACTCCTCCGCCAGGCGCTTCACGCCCCCGTAGACGTGCTGGTGCTTGCTGTACTCCCAACCCCTCTGGTCCGCGACAACCTTCAACTGGTGAGCCACTGCGCCCCACGCCTTTTCCGAGGCCTGGAGCCTGTCGCCCACTGTAAGCTGGCGCTCGGCGTGCTCCATCAGCCGCTCACTGTGTACGTCGTGACTCTCTATGGGCGTGAAGGTCGGCGTGGTGGTCATTGTGACTCCCTGGTGGACCTAGCCGTTTCGAGTCGGCCAGTCGCCCTCGAAGACCTTGGCGATGGGGCCTTCCATCATTATGCCGCCCTCGCCCGGCCAGTCGATGCGGAGGTCGCCGCCGGGCAGGGACACGGTTACGTCGCCCCCGGTCTTGCGCTGGAGGCGGCCGATGGCGACTACCGCACATGCGCCGGTGCCGCACGCCTCGGTCAGGCCGGAGCCGCGCTCCCACACCCTGGCCCGCACGTGGCCCTTGTCGATGACGTTGACGATCTCGAAGTTGACCCGCTCGGGGAACATGGGGTGGTGCTCCACCCTGGGGCCGATCTCGTGCAGCGGGTAGTCGGCGACCGGCGTCCGGATGAACGCGACGGCGTGGGGGTTGCCCATGGACACGCAGCTAATGGGTATGGTCTGGCCGTCGATCTCCAGGGGGTAGTCCATGAGCATGGCGTATCCCGGCGCGTCGACCGGCACGTCCTCAACGGCCACGCTGGGCTCGCCCATGTCCACCCTGGCGCGGACCATGACGCCGTTCTCCCAAACGGGCGTCACGATCTTGTCCCCGGAGGCGGTCTCGACGACGACGGGCGACCTGTCGGCGGGCACTATCCCCTGCTCTACCGCGAAGCTGACGAGGCAGCGGATGCCGTTGCCGCACATCATGCCCTCGGAACCGTCGGCGTTGAACATGGTCATCCTGACGTCGGCATGGTCCGACTCGCCCGCCAGAATAAGCCCGTCGGAGCCTATGCCCGTGTGCCTGTCGCTGACCGCGACGGCGAGCGCCTCCCAGTCCTCGTCCTTGCCGCGGGCGTCGACGTACACGTAGTCGTTGCCCGCGCCGTGCATTTTGGTGAATCTCATGGGGGGGATTGTAGCACAGCAGCCGGGGAACCCCTGGACAACCACAGAGGGCACAGAGACCACAGAGGGGAAGAGTTATGGAGAGGGGAAACGTGCCACGTAAGACGGGTTTCCCTAGGGGCCCAGCCTGCGGGCCAGGTAGTCGAGCACCTGTCTCAGGTTAGCAGGCGGCACTCCACCCCCCACCTCTGGATTCCGGCTTTCGCCAGAATGACGGTGTGGAGCGTAGTCTGGATTCCGGCCCCGTATCGAGTACGGGGCAGGCTTTTCGCCGGAATGACGGTGAGGGGTGTAGTCGAGGACGGGGTCGGCGGGCGTGGACGGGTCGAACCAGGCGATGCGCTCGTCGCCGGCGCGGAACCAGGCGTGCTGCTGGCGGGCGAACCTGTGGGTCCTCGTCTTGATGGCCCGCACGGCTTCCACCAAGTCGATCTCGCCCTCCAGACAGCGGCCAAGCTCGCCGTAGCCGAGGCTGGACATGGACGGCAGGTCGAGGGAGATGCCGCGCTCGATGAGTGCCCTGACCTCGTCGAGCCATCCGGCGGCGATCATCGCGTCTACGCGGGCGTCGATGCGCCGGTACAGCTCGTCGCGCGGGAGCGCCAGGCCAACGATCACCGGGTCGAACGGCGGGGCGACCTTGCGCACGGGACCGGGGCGCCGTCCCATGCCCAGGAGCTCCAGGGCCCTTATGACGCGCCGGACGTTGCGCGGGTCGATGCGCTCGGCGGCCTCGGGGTCCGCCCCGGCAAGCTCGCGGTAGAGGGCCTCGCCGCCTTCGGACGCGGCCCGGGCCTCCAGCTCATCCCGAAGACGGGGCGACGGCGGCGCCTCGGGGATCTGCCAGCCCTCCAGCAGGCCCCAGACGTACTGCCCGGAGCCTCCGGCGACTATGGGGAGCTTGCCGCGCTCCAGTATGTCCGCGACGGCCCGCCGTGCCTGGCGCAGGTAGAGGGCGATGCTGTAGGGCTCGTCCGGCTCCGCGACATCGATCACGTGGTGGGGCACGGCGGCCAGGTGCTCGCGCGGCGGCTTGGCGGTGCCGATGTCCATGCCCCTGTAGACGTGGCGACTGTCGGCGCCGACGATCTCGCCATCGTGTCGCAGGGCGATCCGGACAGCAAGGTCGGACTTGCCGGTCGCGGTCGGGCCTACGACGGCGACGAGGGTGCCGGAAGTATTCACCACAGAGGACACAGAGGTAAGACAGAGGAAAGCAGGATTATGGAGTTAACCTTCACTCAGGCCAGCAATGCCTTGACGTGGGGTACTATGAGCTTGTGCAGGCGGCGGCGTTGTGGGCCAGGCGGACGAAGACGCCGGGCTTGAGGCTTGCGCCGCCCACGAGTGCGCCGTCTACGTCGGGCTCATGGACCAGCTCGGCGACGTTCTCGTCGGTGACGCTGCCGCCGTAGAGGAGGGGGACGCTTCCGGCGGCTGCTCCGAACTGCCGCGATAGCAGGGAGCGTACGTGGGCCATCATGGCCTGGGCGTCGGCAGCGGTGGCCGCCCTGCCCGTCCCTATGGCCCAGACCGGCTCGTAGGCGATCAGCAGGCCGTCCGGGGAAGGGACGCCCGCGAGGCCCTCGGTGAGCTGGCGCTCGACCACGGCCTCGGCGTCGCCGGCCTCGCGCTCCTCGAGGCGCTCGCCAACGCACACGATGGACTTCAGGCCTGCCCCGAGGGCCGCCGCGACCTTGAGGCCGACGCTCTCGTTCGTCTCGCCGAAGTGGGCGCGCCGCTCGGAATGGCCGATGATGACGTAGTCGCAGAGCTCGGCGACCATGTCGACCGATACCGCGCCAGTGAATGCGCCACTCGCCTCGTGGTGCAAGTCCTGGGCCCCCACGCCTATTCCGGAGCCTTCGAGGACGCCGCGGACGGCGTGGAGCGAGGTGAAGGGCGGGCATACGGTGACCTCGACGTCCGGGATGCCCTCCAGGCCGCTGCGGATCGCGGACGCCATGCCCCGCGCCTGCTCGACGGTGGCGTTCATCTTCCAGTTGCCGACTATGGTCGTTGTAGCGCGGGGCATTATCCCCTGCCCTACGACGTGTACTTGATGCGGGGGTCGACGACGGCCAGTAGCAAGTCCGACAGGAGCGTCCCGACCACGGTCAGCACACCGAGCATGAGCACGATGAAGCCGGCCGTGTAGGTGTCCTGCTGCTCGATGCCGTCCAGGAGCACGGGGCCGAGAGTCGGCAGGCTGAGGACGACGGAGACGATGACGCTGCCGCTCACCAGTGCGGGCAGCAGGTAGCCGACGGTGCTGACCAACGGGTTGACGGCGACCCGCGTGGGGTACTTCAGGATGAGCCGCCAGGACCGGACGCCCTTGGCGCGCGCGGTGACCACGTAGGGCTTGCCGAGCTCGTCCAGGAGGTTGTTGCGCATTACCCGGATGAGGCCGGCGGTGCCGGATGTCCCCAGGACGATGGCCGGTATCCAGAGGTGCTTCAGCATGTCCCAGGCTTTAGCGGCATTCCACGGGGCATCCTGGTAGTCCGCCGAGAAGAGGCCGCCGACGGACTGGTCGAAGTATGCGAACCCGACGTACATGAGCACGAGGCCAAGCAGGAAGTCGGGCACGGCCAGCCCGGAGAAGCCGATGAGGGTGAACACGTAGTCGCCGACCGAGTGCTGCCGCACGGCGGAGTAGATCCCGACGGGGATGGCGAAGGTCCATGTGACGAGTATGGTGAAGCCGGTCAGGACGACGGTCGTCCAGATGCGGTCGCCGATCACCTCCTTCACCGTCCTCTCGGTGGCCCAGGAGGAGCAGAAGAACTGGAAGGAGCGGCCCAGGTCTCCCTGCATCAGGTTCCACATCCACGAGGCGTAGCGCTGGTAGATTGGCTTGTCGAGGCCGAGGTAGACCCGCAGGTGCTCGGCCTGCTCCTCCGACGCTCCCACGCCGCTGCTCATCAGCCTGTCGATGTGCTTGGTGGCGGAGTCCCCCTCGGGGAGCTCGATGATGAAGTACGAGAGCATACTGATGACAAGGATCGTGAACGCCGACAGTATGAGCCGCCTGGCGATGTATGCAGTCACCGGTACCCTACCCCGTCAGCTTGATGCGCGGGTCCACTATTGCCAGGAGGATGTCTGAGATGAGGGTGCCGGCCACGGTCAGCATGCCCAGCATGAGCACGATGAACCCGGCCGTCATGGTATCGAGGTTGACGATGGCGTCGAGCAGCACCGGGCCGAGGGTCGGGAGGCTGAGGACGACGGAGACGATGACGCTGCCGCTGACGAGCTGGGGCAGCAGGTAGCCCACGGTGCTGACCAGCGGGTTGATGGCGACGCGGACCGGGTACTTGATGATCATCCTGAAGGGGGCTACACCCTTGGCCCGGGCGGTGACCACGTAGGGCTTGGAGAGCTCGTCGAGCAGGTTGTTGCGCATGATGCGGATCAGGCCCGCCGTTCCCGACGTGCCCAGGACGATGGCGGGGATCCAGAGGTGGTTCAGCATGTCGATGAATCGCGGCACACTCCACGGCGCGTCCTGGAAGTCACCCGAGAAGAGGCCGCCCACCGACATGTTGAAGTATGCGTAGGCGACGTACATGAGCACCAGGCCCAGGAGGAAGTCCGGCACGGCCAGGCCGGTGAACCCCAGGGTCGTGAATACATAGTCGCCGACCGTGTGCTGCCTCACGGCAGAGTAGATGCCTATGGGAATCGCGAAGGTCCACGTGAAGATGATCGTGAAGCCGGTCAGGGCGATGGTCGTCAGTATGCGGTCGCTGATCAGCTCCCGTACAGGCTTCTGGGCCGGCGTCGAGCTGCAGAAGTACTGGAAGGAGCGCCCCCACTTGCCCTGGACCAGGTTGCCCATCCACCAGAAGTAGCGCATGTGTACGGGCTTGTCCAGGCCAAGGTCCTCGCGGATCTGCTCGGCCATCCCCATAGCCACGTCGTCGCCGCGTGTCATCAGGGCGTCGACGTATTTGCTGGCGGCGTCCCCAGGGGGGATCTCCATGATGAAGAAGGCCAGCATGGATATGACCAGCGTGGTGAACGCGGCCAAGATCAGGCGTCTAGAGAAGTATGCCAGCAAGTTTCAGGCTCCAGCCGTAGCGTTCATTGCGACCTGGGGCGGCGCCACCCCGCCGGTACGCGCGTGAATATTAGCAAACCGGTCAGCAACTCTCAACCTGCGTGGACTATCGTAACTGTCCAGACTGGGCGGGCCGAGGGATCACCCTCACCTCAATCCTCTCCCATCAAGGGAGAGGAAGTGAAGAAGTGCCCAAGGCTTCCGCTATGGCGCCCGGTGTCACGGCGCCGGGGCGCAGTATGGCGGGGGTGGGCCGCGTGAGGTCCAGGACAGTCGAGGGCACGCCGGAGCGAACGGGGCCGCCGTCGAGCACGTAGTCTACGCGGTCGCCGACCTGCTCCCGTACTTCGTCGGCGGTGGTGGCTGGCGGGAGCCCGGAGCGGTTGGCGCTGGTGCCGGTGATGGGCGAACCGAGACGGCGGGCTATCTCCCTGGGCACGGGATGGTCCGGCACCCGCACGGCCACCGTGTCGCCGCCCGCGGTTACGTCGTCGGGCACGGCGCCGGAGCGGCGCAGCACGAGGGTGAGGGAGCCGGGCCAGAAGGCGCCGGCGAGCCTCAGCGCCGAGTCCGGTACGTCCACGCAGCAGAGCGGCAGGTCGGCCGTATCGGCGAGCAGCAACGGGAGGGCCATCCCCGCAGGGCGACCCTTGACCTCGAATACCCGGGCGACGGCGGCGGGATCGAGGCCGTGAGCGGCCAGGCCGTACACGGTGTCGGTGGGGATGGCCGCCACGCCCCCGTTCCTAAGGGTTTCGACCGCTTCGTCGATCTCAACATCGCGAAGAGGGGGATGGGTTCCCGCTTTCGCGGGAACGACGGAGGTGGGTAATCTGTGCGGTTTCGGGTTCATTGACCACAAGATATTATAGATGCTAGCCTTGTGACCACTACAGGTATGACTTCGACCCAGACCACAGGGAGGCCCAGCGGGGCCCCGGAGCAGCGCTCGCACACCCACGCGGGGCGCGAGTCCATACTCATCATCGACTTTGGCTCCCAGTACAGCCGCCTGATAGCGCGGCGGGTGCGGGAGTCGAACGTCTACTGCGAGATCATATCCCACGAGGCGTCGTGGGACGCCGTGAGCCGCCTGAACCCGAAGGGCGTGATCATGTCGGGCGGGCCCGCCAGCGTGTACGAGCCGGGCGCCCCGATGGCCCCGCAGTGGGTGTACGAGAGCGGCCTGCCGGTGCTGGGGATATGCTACGGGATGCAGGTGATGGTCCACCAGCTTGGCGGCAAGGTGGTGCCGAGCGCCAAGAAGGAGTACGGCCACGCGGTGCTGACCCAGGGCGCGAGGGGCGGGCCGCTGTTCGCGGGGCTGCCGCCGGAGATGCCGGTGTGGATGAGCCACGGCGACCGGATACTGGAGACGCCGCGGGGCTTCACGCCGCTGGCCCACTCCGACAACTCCCCCATCGCGGCCATCGGCAACGGGAGCGGGATGCTGGGCATCCAGTTCCACCCCGAGGTCGCCCACACGCCGAACGGCATGGACCTTCTCGGCAACTTCGTACACGAGGTGTGCGGCTGCGGGCGGCTCTGGACTCCCGCCAACTTCATCGCGGACACGGTGGAGAGCATCCGCGGGCAGGTGGGCGGCGGCAAGGTCATATGCGCCCTGTCGGGCGGCGTCGACTCCGCGGTGGCAGCCGCGCTCGTGAACAGGGCCATCGGGAGCCAGCTTACGTGCATCTTCGTCGACAACGGGCTGATGAGACACGGCGAGCCGGACGAGGTGGTGGAGACCTTCAACCGCCATCTGGAGATCGACCTGGTGCACGTGGACGCCGCCGAGAACTTCCTCGGCGAGCTGGCCGGGGTGACGGATCCGGAGGAGAAGCGGCGGCGCATCGGCCGGGTATTCATCGAGGTGTTCGACGCCCAGGCCGCCACGTTGGGCCGGGTCGACTTCCTGGCACAGGGCACACTATACCCCGACGTGATAGAGAGCGAGACCACGGACAACAAGGTATCGGCGAAGATCAAGACCCACCACAACGTCGGCGGCCTGCCGGAGAATATGAAGCTGAAGCTGGTGGAGCCGCTGCGGTACCTGTTCAAGGACGAGGTGCGCGAGGTCGGGCTGGAGCTGAGCCTGCCTGAGGAGATGGTGTTCAGGCAGCCGTTCCCGGGGCCTGGCCTGGCGATACGGATCATGGGCGAGGTTACCCACGAGAAGCTGGAGACGCTGAGGGCGGCGGACCGGGTAGTGATGGACGAGATCAGGGCTGCGGACCTGTACAGGGAGCTGTGGCAGAGCTTCGCCGTCCTGACCGACACGCGGTCGGTGGGCGTGACCGGGGACTTCAGGACATACGGCGGGGTCATAGCGGTGCGGGCCGTCACCAGCGACGAGGCGATGACGGCGGACTGGAGCCGCCTGCCGTACGACGTGCTGGCGCGCATATCAAGCCGCATCGCCAACGAGGTGCCGGGGGTGAACCGGGTGGTCTACGACATCACGAGCAAGCCGCCGGGGACGATAGAGTGGGAGTAGAGACATGAACATACACAAACCACGCCTGGCGCTGATGTCGATTGCGGCGATGGTCGCCCTTGCCATGCTGGCGGTCGCCTGCTCTTCCACGGAGTCCACGCCGCCGACGGCCGCGCCGACAGTACCGGCCCCGACCGTAGCCGTGCCCACGGCGGCTCCTCCACCGACGGCAGCGCCCCAGCCAACGGCCCAGCCGACCGCAGCCGAGGCTTCTTCCCAGCCGGCAGAGGGCGGGTCCGGCGGCGTGACCTTCACCATCGGGCCGGGTTCCGTGGCGCGGTACCTGGTCAACGAGCAGCTTGCGCGCATGAACTCCCCCATCGACGCCATCGGGGTTACGGAGCAGGTGGAGGGCGCCATCGTGTTTACGGCGGACGGGTCGGTGGACCCGGCCAGGTCGAAGATCACGGTGGATATGGCGTCGCTGAAGTCCGACTCGGACAGGCGCGACGGGTACGTCCGCAACAACACGCTGGAGACGAGCAAGTACCCGACGGCGGAGCTTGTGGTGACGAGCACGCCGGGCCTGCCGTGGCCCCTGCCCTCCTCGGGCGAGGTCGCCTTCCAGATCGTGGGCGACATGACCGTCCACGGCGTGACCAAGGAGCTGACGTGGGAGGCGACGGCGCAGGCGGGCGACGGGGGCAGCGTCACGGGGACGGCCAAGACGAACTTCACCTTCGACACGTTCGACATGGAGATACCCAGGGTCTTCGTCGTGGTCAGCGTGCAGGACAACATCAGGCTGGAGATCGACTTCAGCGGCACGGTGAGCGATGGGTAGCGGGCTCAGGGTACTGCTGGTCGGGAGCGGTGCACGGGAGCACGCGATAGCCTGGAAGCTCGCCCAGAGCGCCCGGCTCGGCGAGCTACTGGTAGCCCCGGGCAACGCCGGGACCGCGCAGCTTGGCACGAACTTCCCCGTCGCGGCAACGGACGTAGCTGGCATGGTCGATCTTGCCAGGGAGCAGGCCGCCGACTTCACGGTCGTAGGCCCCGAGGCGCCGCTGGCCGCTGGGCTGGTGGATGCACTGGCGGGGACCGGGATGATGGCCTTCGGCCCCACGCGGGCCGCGGCGCGGATCGAGTCCAGCAAGGCATTCGCCAAGGAGCTGATGCTCGCCAACGGCATCCCTACGGGCAGGGCCTCCAGGCACTCGGACTACGAGGACGCCATGCGCCGCCTGGACGAGGTTGGAGCGCCCATCGTGGTGAAGGGGGACGGCCTCGCGGAGGGCAAGGCCGTGCTCGTGGCCCAGACGCGGGATGAGGCGAAGGACGCGCTGCGGGAGTGGATGGTGGAGGGCAAGTTCGGGGAGGCGGGCCGGGTCGTGCTACTCGAGGAGTACCTGGAGGGGACCGAGTTCAGCGTGTTCGCGTTCGTGGACGGGCGGAGCATCTCTTCGCTGGTGGCGGCCTGCGACTACAAGCTGTCGGGGGACGGCGACACGGGCCTGAACACGGGCGGCATGGGTTCGTACAGCCCGCCCGTCGCCGAGTTGTGGAACGCCGAGATGGACGACAGGGTACGGCGGGAGATCATCGAGCCTACGGTCTCGGCCCTGTCCGACGCGGGCACGCCATACGTGGGCGCTCTCTACGGGGGCCTGATGCTCACGCGCGACGGTCCGAAGGTGATCGAGTTCAACTCCAGGCTCGGGGACCCGGAGACGCAGGTGATATTGCCGCGCCTGAAGAGCGACCTGCTGGAGGTGATGTGGGCCACCGCGTCCGGCGACGTGGGCTCCGTGCCCCTCGAATGGGACGAGCGGGCCTGCGTCGGCGTCGCGATAGCGTCGGGAGGCTACCCGGCGGCGTACGACACGGGGTATCCTATTCATGGGCTGGATTCGGTGGACGCCGGCGCGCTGGTGTTCCACGCCGGTACGAGGGAATCGGAGGACGGCTCGGTCGTCACGAACGGGGGGCGCGTCCTGACGGTCGCGGCGCTGGGTTCGACTGTGGCGGAGGCACGCGCGGGGGCCTACGCGAACGCGGCGCGGATCGGCTTCACCGGCTCCTTCTACCGGAGCGACATAGCCGACGTTGGAGGCTCGACTTGACAGGGATTCGCATGGTGCGGTGCGATGGGATGGCCGACACGACGCAGACGCCGGGGATGCTGCGCTCGGCGGCCTTCGCCGAGGGCGCCGTATGGGCGGGCTCGGTGCGGATGGAGGCCGGCGCGGCGTCGGGCTGGCACCACCACGGGATCAACGACAGCTACCTCTACGTCGTGTCGGGCAAGGCGCGGTTCGAGTACGGCGCCGAGGGGCGGCAGTCGGTCGACGCCGAGACCGGCGACTTCGTGTTCATCCCGGCGCACACCGTGCATCGAGAGGTGAACCCCGGCGCGGAGACCTCGTCGGTCGTGCTGTTCCGCGTGGGCGGCGGCGAGCCCGTGTTCAACGTGGACGGCCCGGAGGGCGCGAGTTGAGCGACAGGGAGCGCCTGCTCGCGGCTTTCGATTCGGGAGACCTGGTGCGCCCGTCTCCCGAAGTGCCCAACATCGTGGACCTGGCCAATGCCCTGCCCCACGTCGCGGAGCGAGGCGAGCCCCGCTCGCCGGCCGTCGACTCGATCGTCGATGCCATCGGGCCGGTGGACCACGTCGTGTTCGTCATGGTGGACGGGCTGGGCATGAACGTCATCGACGCGGAGCACGGGGCGGACTTCCTCGGAGCGCACGTAGCGGCGGAGCTTATGACCGTGTACCCATCGACGACCCCGACGGTCCTCACATCGTACGCCACGGGGTTGTGGCCCAGCCGGCACGGGGTGCCCAACTGGGACCTGTACCTGGAGGAGATCGACGCCGTGGCGACGATCATCCACTTCGTTCGACGCAGCGACGAGGCGGACCTGGGGAGCCTGGGCGTGACCCCCGAGCAGGCATACCCGGAGCCGTCGATAGTCCCCGGGATGGCGTGGCCGAGCTTCGGCGTGGTGCCGGAAGAGATAGGCGCGACGTCGTACTCGTCGTACTGCCGCGGGCACACGCCCCACTACGGCTACAAGGGCCTGGAGGACGCGGCGGGCGCGGTGCTGAAGCGGCTGGCCGAGGCCGGGGGCAGCACCTTCACGCAGGTGTACATCCCCCACGTGGACGCGGCCTCGCACGAGTACGGCATAGACCATGACACGGCGAAGCAGGCGATATCGGGAGTGGATCGCTGGCTGGCGCAGCTCTACGGGCTGCTGCCGCCCAGCGTGGCGGTCGTCGTATCGGCGGACCACGGCCTGCTGAACACGCCGGACGAGGACGTGCACGAGATCGAGCCGGACGACGACCTGGTGGGGCACCTGGTCCGCGAGCCCTGGGGCACGGGGCGAACGACGATGTTCCAAGTGCACGAGGACCGCACGGCGGAGTTCGAGGCGGACTTTCGCCGGAGGCTCGGCGGCGACTTCTACCTGCTGGAGACGGGCGAGGCCCTGGACATGGGGCTCATGGGCCCGGGCCCGGCGTCGCAGACCACGCGGCGGCGAATCGGAAGCCACATCTCGATCTCCAGGGGCACGCCGGTCATCGACTACAAGTACCCGCGAGAGGAGCAGGACGAGCACAAGTCGGTCGCGAGCCACGGCGGCCTGACGCCCGACGAGATGCGCGTGCCGCTCGTAGTGGCCCGGACCTAATGTGTGGCCAAGAGTGGATTCCCGCTTTCGCGGGAATGACGTTGTTGGTTTCGCGGGAAGACGTGTTGGTACGATTCAGTAAGGACGTGTTGATATGATTCAGTACGAAGGAGAGAGAAGATGCCGCTAGTAGGCGTAGTTATGGGAAGCAGCTCGGACCGGTCGTATGTGGACGAGACCTCAGAGGTGCTCGACCAGCTTGGAGTGGAGCACGAGGTCGTCGTGGCCTCGGCTCACAGGACGCCGGACAAGGTGCGTGAGTACGCGACCTCGGCGAGGGAGCGGGGCATCGAGGTGCTGATCGCCGCCGCGGGAGGCTCGGCCGGCCTGCCGGGTGTTATGGCGTCGTGGACCACCCTGCCGATCATCGGGATCCCCCTGCCCTCCAGCGACCTGAAGGGCGTGGACGCGCTCCACGCCATTGCCATGATGCCGCCTGGCATACCGGTGGCGTGCGTGGCCATCGGCTCGTGGGGCGCCCGCAACGCGGCGTTCCTGGCGGCGCAGATCCTCGGCGCGAAGCACGACGACATACGCCAGGCATACGACGACTACCGCGAAGGGCTGAAGTCCAGGTAGGCATAGCATGATCGAGCGCTACACCAGGCCCGGGATGAAGCGGGTCTGGTCGGAGGAGAGCAAGTACGACCGTTGGCTCGCCATCGAGCTGGCGGTGTGCGAGGCGTGGTGCGACGAGGGCGTGGTGCCCGGCGCCGACATGGAGGCGTTGCGGGGCGCGACCTACGACATGGCCCGCCTGCAGGAGATCCTGAAGGACACGCGCCACGAGATGACGGCGTTCCTCAGCTCCATCACGGAGTTCATCGGGCCGGAGGGACGCTGGATCCACCTGGGCCTGACGACGAGCGACGTGTGGGACACGGCGACGAGCCTCCAGCTCATGGAGGCGCTGGACCTGCTGATCGCCGGGACGGACGGGCTGCTGGAGGCGCTGCGGTCGAGGGCCGTCGAGCACAAGGACACGCTGATGATGGGGCGCACCCACGGGGTCCACGCCGAGCCGGTCACCTTCGGCCTGAAGCTGGCCCTGTGGTGGGACGAGACCCGTCGGAACAGGGAGCGGCTCGTCCAGGCGAGACACAACATCGCCTTCGGGAAGATATCGGGGCCGGTCGGCACCCACGCCACGGTCCCGCCGTCCGTCGAGACGAAGGTGTGCGAGCGCCTGGGCCTGCAGCCCGCGCCCGTCTCGAACCAGGTGCTCCAGCGCGACCGGCACGCGCAGGTCGTGACCACGCTGGCGCTGGTAGCGGCGTCGCTGGAGAAGTTCGCCACGGAGATCAGGGGCCTCCAGCGCACGGAGATACAGGAGGTCTCGGAGGGATTCCCGAAGGGACAGCCGGGTTCGTCGTCGATGCCGCACAAGCGCAACCCTGAGCTGTCGGAGCGGGTCTGCGGCCTCGCGAGGCTGATCCGCGGCCACGCGGTCACGGCGCTGGAGAACGTCGCCCTCTGGGGCGAGCGGGACATCAGCCACTCGTCCGCCGAGCGGCTTATCCTGCCGGACTCATGCACGGCCCTCGACTACATCATCGACCTGTTCGCCGGCGTCGTACGGGACATGGAGGTGCACACCGACCGGATGATGCGGAACGTGGAGTCGACCCACGGGGTCGTCTTCTCCCAACGTGTGCTGCTGGCGCTGATCGAGGCGGGCATGGCGCGCGAGGCGGCCTACGCCATCGTCCACGACCGGTCGATGCAGAGCTGGCACAGCGGCGAGGACTTTCGCGGGCTGATTCGCTCGGAGCCCGAGGTGGCCGCGCGGCTGGGCCGGGACGAGCTAGACGCCCTGTTCGACTACGGCTACTACGTCCGCCACGTGGACGAGACGTTCGAGCGCGCGGGGCTGGGGTGAGGGTATCGTGACCAGCAGACGGCAACGGAGAAGAGAGAGGGCGGAGCGCCGGCAGCCTCCGCCCGCCAAGCGGTCGATGAGACTCGCCTACCTGCTCGCTGGCGGCGGCGTGCTCGTCGTCGCGGCGGTCGCGGTCATCCTCTTCGCCGCCCTCGGCCGGGATTCCGGTACTGGCCCCGTAACGCCGGTGGCAGCCCAGGACGAGCCGACCCCGGCTGTGGCCCAGGACAAAACCGCTTCCAGTAGCGAGCCCAGCCCGGTTCCGACCCAGGCCGAAGCCGCCGCCGTGTCCCTGGTGACGCTGGAGGAGTTCGGCGACTTCCAGTGCTCCCACTGCGCCCAGTTCGCCCTGGGCATGGGCAAGCAGCTCAAAAAGGACTTCGTCGACACCGGCCGCATTAGCTTCGTGTTCCGCCACTTCCCGTTCATCGGCGAGGAGTCGTTCAGGGCCGCGGAGGCGACGGAGTGCGCCGCCGACCAGGGCAAGTTCTGGGAGTACCACGACACGGTGTTCGAGAACTGGAAGGGCGTGAACCAGGGCGCCTACTCCGACGACAACCTCAAGGGGTTCGCGAGCCGCCTCCAGCTCGACCGGGATGCCTTCGACTCCTGCCTGGACGGCGGCAGGCACCGCGGCAAGGTCGAGGAGGACCTCCAGCTAGGAGAGAGGCTCGGGGTCAACTCCACGCCGTCGCTGTTCCTCGAGGGGCGCAGGATCCAGGTGTCCAGCTACGGCGAGCTTGCCGGGCTCATCGAGTCGGCCATTGCGGAGGCTCAATGACACCCGGAGTCGTATCGCGGTGGGCCGTGGCGGCCCTGAGCCTCGCCGGGCTGGCGCTGGCGACGTACCTGAGCGTCGAGCACGTCACCGGCGGCGCGGCGGCGTGCGTGGTGTCGGATGGATGCGGCGACGTGACGTCGAGCGAGTACGCGGTCCTGCTTGGGGTTCCCGTCGCCTTCATCGGCGTGGCGGGATACGGCGCGCTGCTGCTGGGGACGCTCGCGTACCTGGGGCTCAACAGCCCGCCCGACAGCCTGGCCTACGCGCTCCTGGGGATGGCGCTGCTGGGCGAGGGGCTGACCGCGTACTTCGTCTACACGCAGGCATTCCGCATCCACGCGTACTGCGTATACTGCCTGGCGTCCGCGGCGATCATGACGACGGCCTTCGTCGTGTCCGCATACGCTACGGTCAGGACGAGAAATGAACCGGACGCCGTGCTACAGTAGCTATTAGAGAGTTTCACGAGATCCAAATACTGGAGGTTTGACTGAATGGTTGCGATAAAGGAGTCTCCCCTGCCCAACCTGGTCTACCGGGGGAAGGTCAGGGACACCCACGAGCTGGACGACAGGCTGTTCCTGATGGTGGCGACGGACCGGATATCCGCGTTCGACGTGGTGCTGCCCACGGCGGTGCCTGACAAGGGCGCAGTGTTGTGCCAGATATCCTACTTCTGGTTCGACCAGACCGAAGACATCGTGCCCAACCACTTCGTCGCGCGGGCCACGGACAGGCCGGACCTGGACGTACCCGCCAACCTGGCCCGGCAGGCGATGGTCGTCAGGCGGGCCGAGCGCATCGACGTAGAGTGCGTCATTCGCGGGTACATCACCGGCTCGGCGTGGTCCGAGTACAGGAAGAGCGGCACCGTCCAGGGAATGCCGATGCCTTCCGGGCTGCAAGAGGGCGACAAGTTCCCCGAGCCGCTCTTCACGCCCACGACCAAGGCCGAGGTGGGCCACGACGAGAACATGACGATGGAGGAGGTCGAGGCGATGGTGGGCAAGGACGAGGCCAGGCGGCTCGCCGACACGACCGCCGCCGTCTACAACAAGGCCCACGACATCGCGCTGTCCAAGGGCATCGTCATCGCCGACACGAAGATGGAGTTCGGCTACATCGACGGGGAGCTGACGCTGATCGACGAGCTGCTGACGCCTGACTCGAGCCGGTTCTGGGACGCGGAGGGGTACGCGCCGGGCAAGTCGCAGCCGAACTTCGACAAGCAGTACGTGAGGGACTGGCTCGACGAGCAGGGCTGGGACCACGAGCCCCCGGCGCCCGATCTGCCGGACGAGATCGTCGAGAAGACCCGGCTCCGCTACATCGAGGCGTACGAGCGGTTGACCGGCGCAACCCTCCAGTAGCACAATAGTAGGGCCATGGCTACAGCATCCAGACGCAGGGAAGGGCGACTGACGCCCACGCAGGCGCGGGCGGCGCGAAGGTCGCGGCGGCAGAGGAAGCGGCGATTCACGAGATTCGCAGGCTTCTCAGCCATCGTGATCATAGCCGTGCTTTTCATCGTATCCCTGTTCGCGGGAAGCCTCCCCATATCCCTTGGGGGCTCCGGACCCGACGGGCCGGGCGAGCGCTTCCCCGACCAGGGCGCGAAGCACATCGTTACCGGAGAGGTCCATCCCACATACAACTCGACGCCGGCCACGTCCGGCTGGCACTACGACTACGCCGACGGCGGACCCGCCCGATGGGACGTCTACGAGGAGCCGCTGCCGGACGAGGTGCTCATCCACAACCTGGAGCACGGCGGCATCGGCATACACTACAACTGCCCAGATGGGTGCGACGAGCTAGTGACCCAACTGGAGGGGTACTTCCAGCGTAACCTGGAGATCATCGTGTCGCCCTACCCCGACATGGATACGAGGATCGCGCTGACGGCCTGGACCTTCCTGGACGCGTTCGACGAGTACGACGACGAGCGCATCAAGGCATTCGTCAAGGCCCACATGAACTCGCCGAACGCCCCCGAGTACCTGGCGCGGTAGACCCCGCACCGTGACGGCCGGCGGCATGTTCCTCGCCAGGGTGCGCGTGACCCTCAAGACCTCCGTGAACGACCCGGTGGGCCAGACGATCCGGCACGGGCTGAGCGACCTGGGATTCGACGCCGTCGCCGAGGTGCGCTCGGGTAAGTACTTCGAGATTCGCCTGGGGGCCGAGGGCGAGGCGGCTGCCCGCGCGGCGGTCGACTCCATGTGCGACAAGCTCCTGGCCAACCCGGTGATCGAGAGCTACGACTTCGACCTGGAATCTGTGGAGTAGCCAATTGGAGCTTTGCATGGACGGAGGTCGCTGTGAGAATCGTGGCTAGGCCCCAATTCATACATCCAGGACACCTAAAGGGATTCGCACTCCCAGATCCACGGGGTTCACGGTATGACGAATCCAATGTTGAGATTGACCTGCGCGAATGTGAATTCATCGGGCCGTCAGCCGTCCTGTGGTGCATCGTGTTCTCATTGCTGGCCAAGCAAAGGGGAAATGTCTGCACGCTGCTGGTACCGGAGAACATGGGCGTGTGCATATACCTGAAGTCTCTAGGCATGTTCAGGTTGCTTCAGGAGAAGGGCGTCGAAGTCGACGACCTAGGCGTTCCAGAGCACGACGCGGCTCGGCTCATCATTCCGTTGACCGAGTTCGAAACCGAATACGATGTCGAGCAAGCCGCAAACGATGCCGACCTTAGTCTGATGAGCTCAGGGCTTGGGGCTGCGAACATCCACTATGTGGTAACCAACGCCTTCTCAGAATTCGCACTCAATGCAGTCCAGCACTCCGAATCCAAGATAGGATCATTCGGCTACCTACAGTACTATGAGTCGAGCAACGGCCCTAGATTCATTTGTGCCGTAGCCGACGGTGGGATGGGGATCAGACGCTCGCTTGAGCGTAACCCAAGACTGCGCTCTCGTGTACCATATGATTGGGTGGCCATAGAGGTCGCGTTGCAGGAGCGGGTGAGCGGAACTCAGGAGCCGACCAGGGGCATGGGACTCTTCGGTGTGGCCGAAGAGGTGCGGAAGGCACAAAGGCAACTCGTGATCCAGTCGGGGATCGGAGCTCTGCACATCCAGGAAGATCTTCGAAGCCAGTCCAGGCGGACGAAGCTGTTCCCCGGTACGCTGGCTTATGCCTCAATTCCGTGCTGAGAGGGGTGGACATGACCACCATACGAATCGGCGACATAATTGGAAACAGAGTCCTTGTTACGCGCACGTCCGCCAGAAATCTCGGGGCAAGCGTGACGGGCATGCTAATGGGACCGACAGAAACAATTGCGTTGGACTTCAAGGGTATTCGTGGCATTACGCCCTCTTTCTTCGACGAGCTGCTGCTATCGATGGGCGACCTCGCGCGGAGCCAAGGGCACGACCTGGACCTGAGAATTATCAACCCCCCCTCGGAACTTTCGTCCGTACACGAGGCTATCGGCCGAGCACACGGCCTCTCGATCTTGGAGAGCGAGAGCGGATCGTGGCTCGTGGGGCGGCGGCCCTAGCGGAAGCCCTCTGAGCCGTCGTCTCGCAGGGCCGTCCCGACCTCACGGGGCTGCAATGACCGGGGTGCGTTGACTGCCATAGCTGGGATTGCGTAGCATGTCGGAGGCGTCACTCACGATCAGGAGCCGCTATGCTGGCCAAAGCCAAGACCTGCGCCGTCATGGGCCTCGACGGGTATATCGTCGAGGTGGAGGTGGACATCTCGCCCGGCCTGCCCTCGTTCACGATAGTCGGGCTACCGGACGCGGCGGTGCAGGAGGCTCGCGAGCGGGTGCGTGCAGCGATCCGCAACTCCGGCAGCGACTTCCCGATGCGGCGCATCACGGTCAACCTCGCGCCCGCCGACCTGCGCAAGGCGGGCCCGGCCTACGATCTTCCCATAGCCCTGGCGCTGCTCCACAGCACCGGCCAGGTGGAGGACGTACCGGACCGCTCGGTGTTCCTGGGGGAGCTGTCGCTGGACGGCGGGCTCAGGCACACGACCGGCATCCTGCCCATGGTGGTGGTAGCAAGGGACGAGGGATACACCACGGTGTTCGTGCCTGAGACGGACGCGCGCGAGGCGGCACTCGTCGAGGGGATCGACGTGGTGCCGCTGCGAGACCTGGGGGCGCTGGTGAGCCACCTGGACGGGACCAGCCCGATTTCGCCGGTCCCGAAGGACGGCGTGAAGCGCCCGGACAGGAACGGAGCGAAGCCTTCCGGGATGGACATGGCGGACATACGGGGGCAGGAGTTCGCGAAGCGGGCGCTGGAGGTCGCGGCCGCAGGGGGGCACAACATCCTGTTCAACGGCCCTCCGGGAAGCGGCAAGACGCTCCTGGCGCGATGCCTGCCGTCGGTACTGCCGACCATGACGCAGGAGGAGGCCCTGGACGTCACGAAGATATACAGCGTCAGCGGGCTCCTCCCGCCGTCGTCGCCGCTGATCGAGGAGAGGCCTTTCCGGTCGCCCCACTACACGATCTCGAACGCGGGCCTTGCAGGGGGAGGCCGCTCTCCCAGGCCGGGCGAGATAACGCTGAGCCACCGGGGCGTGCTCTTCCTGGACGAACTGCCGGAGTTCGGACACACCGTCCTCGAGGTCCTGAGGCAGCCACTGGAGGACAAAGTCGTGACCATAAGCCGCGCACAGGGCACGGTCACTTTCCCCGCGAACTTCATGCTTGTAGCCGCGATGAACCCGTGCCCGTGCGGCTTCTCCAGCGACCCGGCGAAGGAGTGCACGTGCTCGCCGAGCACCATCTCCAGGTACAAGAAGCGGATCAGCGGGCCGCTGCTCGACCGGGTCGACCTGTTCGTCGAGGTGCCCCGGGTGGAGTATGAGAAGCTGGCCGCGCCGCAGAGCGCGGAGAAGTCCGAGGCTGTGAGGAAGCGGACCGAGGGGGCTCGCGAGGTACAGCACAGGCGGCTGGCGGGCAAGGGCATCTTCACGAACGCGGAGATGGGGCCGGTCGAGGTGTGGGACTACTGCCAGGTGGACGAGGCCGCCCAGGGGCTGCTGCAGACGGCGGTCAAGCAGACGTACCTGTCGGCCAGGGGCTACCACCGCGTCCTGAAGGTCGCCAGGACAATAGCGGACCTGGCTGGAGCGGAGACCATCGACGCATCCCACCTGTCGCAGGCGCTACAGTACAGGCCCACGTCGTGGGCATAGACGACTGGCCGAGGTGATCATGACCGACTACACGGCTTACTTCAATGGCGAGTACGTCCCATACAGCCAGGTGAAGATCGACCCGGGCGACCGCGGCTTCTCGCTGGGAGACGTGGTGTTCGACACGGGCCGCACGTTCGACGGCGTGCCCTTCAGGCTCAAGGAGCACCTGGACCGGCTCTACAGGTCGCTCACCTACGTGCGCATCGACCCGGGCCTGACTCATGCCGACATGACCGAGATCACCCAAGAGGTGCTGAGCCGCAACGAGGAGCACCGCCCGGCGGTGGGCGACTTCACCTTCACCCAGTTCGTGACTCGCGGCGCCGGCGGGGTCGATGGTGGTGCAACTCCGACCGTGTGCGTCAGGGTCATGCCCGTGGGGTTCGCGCGGTCGGCGAAGGCGTACCGGGAGGGCGTGCACGGGGTGATCACCAAGACCCAGAGCTACCCGGCGGCCGCGGTGGACCCGAAGATCAAGCACTGGAGCCGTCTGAACTTCGTGCTGGCAGACCTGGAGGCCAACGACGTCGAGCCGGGGGCCATGGCGATCCTCACCGATGGCGACAGGAACATCACCGAGGGCACCGGCAGCAACGTGTTCATAGTGACCAACGGCGTCCTGCGCACGGCCAAGGACGACGCCCTGCTCCAGGGCATATCGCGGGGCATGGTGTTCGACCTGGCCCGCCAGCTCGACATCCCCGTCGCCGAGGAGGACCTGCAGGCCTACGACATGTACACGGCGGATGAGGCGTTCTTCTCGACGACGAGCCCGTGCATCCTGCCGATGACCCGGGTCGACCGCCGGCAGGTCGGCGACGGCAGGCCCGGCCCCGTCACCATGCAGCTACTGGCCGCGTGGAGCGAGTTCGTGGGTGTCGACATCATCGACCAAGCGATGAGGTTCGCCGAACCCGAGGCCGGATAGGCCTATGTTGGAATACATAGCGCGACGTGCCCTCCTGGGCCTCTTCACCATCTGGGCGATCTCGATGCTCGCCTTCTTCATCATCGAGCTGCCCGAGGGAGACTTGGCCGAGAACAGGTTCGACAGGACGACCTTCCTCGTCGGGGACGCCGGCCACAGCCGCGAGATAGTGAACCAGATGCGCAGCTATCTCGGCCTGGACAAGCCGATATACATCCGGTACGGCGTGTGGATGTGGAACATGCTGCGGCACGGCGACCTGGGCAGGTCCTTCGGGCCGACCGGGGGCGGGCTGGTCAACTTCGTCTCGGTGAAGCATGTCATCGGCGAGAAGCTGTGGATGACCATGGCCCTGACCGGCTTCACGATCATGGTGACGTGGACGATGGCGATACCCATAGGGATATACTCGGCGGTCAGGCAGCACTCGGTCGGCGACTACGTGTTCACGTTCATCGGCTTCACGGGTCTGGCAATACCGGACTTCCTGCTGGGTCTCGTCCTGATGTACGTCGCCTTCGCGTACTTCGAGCAGAGCGTGGGCGGCCTGTTCTCGGCGGACTACCAGAACGCGCCCTGGAGCGTGGCAAAAGTCCGGGACCTGGTCGCGCATCTCTGGGTGCCCGCCGCAGTCCTGGGCACGTCGGGCACCGCGAGCCTGATCCGCATCATGCGGAACAACCTGCTGGACGAGCTCAACAGGCCCTACGTGGTGACCGCCAAGGCCAAGGGCGTCGCCGCGTGGAAGCTGGTACTCAAGTATCCCGTGCGCGTTGCCATCAACCCGCTCATCAGCACCGTCGGCTACCTCCTCCCCGCCCTGATCAGCGGCAGCGTGATCGTGTCGGTGGTCCTGAGCCTGCCGACGATAGGGCCGGTCCTGCTGACGGCGATCCAGGACGAGGACGTCTACCTGGCCGGGTTCGTCGTACTGCTGGCGGGCATCATGACCGTGGTGGGCACCCTGGTATCGGACATCCTGCTCGCCATAGTCGACCCCAGGATCAAGTTCGGCGGGCGATGACGGCTGGCGGCATGAAGATCATCCTCAATTCGAAGTTCTTCGGGTCGCTGTCGGTAGAGGAGCTGGGCGGCAAGGTCATCGAGCTCGGCTACGACGGCATCGACGTCAATGTCAGGGAGGGTCACCCGGTCAACCCTGAGAACGCTGTGGGCGCGCTGAAGGCAGCGGTGGGGCGCTGGCATGAGATGGGGCTGACGTGTCCCCTTGCGACGGCCCCTGTGGACATGGTGGACCCCGCGTCTTCCGATGCGCCGGTGCTGTACGAGGCCTGCGCCGAGGCAGGCGTACCCAGGCTGAAGCTGGGGTTCTGGAAGTACTCCGCTGGCGACGACTACTGGGATGCGGTAGGTCGAGCCCGGGGCGCACTGGAGGGCTTCGCGCGGCTGAGCGAGCGGACGGGCGTGCAGACCTGCTACCAGGTCCACAGCGGCCCGAACCTCGGCTCGAACTGCGCGGGCCTGATGCACCTGATACGGGGATTCGACGCGAGGCTGGTGGGCGCATACCCCGACACCGGGCACATGGCCTTGGACGGCGAGGACTGGGACATGGGGTTCTCAATGGTCGCGGAGCACCTGTCTATCGTCGGCGCGAAGGACGCGCATCACGCGCCGCGCCAGCCCGGAGAGCTGCCCCGGTATACCCCCAAGTTCGTGAAGCTGGGCGACGGCAGCGTCGACTGGGACAGGTGCGTGGTCGCGCTGCGTCGCGTGGGCTTCGACGGCCCTATATCCGTCCACACCGAGTACGACTTCGACGAGGCGGTGATCCGGCAGGTAGGCTACGCCGACTCCACGCCTCCGAACCTCGAGGAGTTGGCTGCGGAAGATGCGGCGTTCCTGAGGCGGGCGCTCAACGGAGGCGCAACGCCGGACAGGCCATCCTGAATACGCCTAGCCCCCCGTATCGAGTACGGGCAGGCTCAGGGCGAGCGAGGAATAGGAATGCCATACAACACGGTTGGAAAGCGGAACCTCCGAAAGCTGCTAGAGCAAAAGGTGGCGGCCCATCCTCACCGGACGTTCATGTTCTTCGAGGAGGCCGACCAGCTTGCGCGCACGTACAGCTACCTCCAGTTCGACCGGATGGTCAACAGGACGGCGAACGCGCTCCTGGAGCTCGGGGTCCGCAAGGGAGACAAGGTCAACCTGCACCTGACGAACTGCCCGGAGTTCATGTTCCTCTGGTTCGCGACGGCGAAGATCGGCGCGGTCATGATGCCGACGAACCCGCTCTCGCCGCCCGCCGAGCTGGCCTACCCCCTCGATCACTCGGACAGCGTGATCAGCATCACCCAGCCGGACCTCCTGCCCCACGTCGAGGAGGCGCGGAAGAGCTGCCCGAAGCTGCGCGAAATCGTGCTGGCCCGCACGGACACGGGGCCGGAGGGGGTCACGCTGTTCGACGACCTGATCGGCGCGCAGTCCGACGAGCTGGCCGACGTGGACATCGATCCGCTGGACGACGCCGCGATCATGTACACGTCCGGCACCACGAGCCTGCCCAAGGGAGTGCTCGTCACCCACGCCAACTACGTCTTCCTGGCGGAGGTGCTAGCCAAGAACATGAGGATGGGCCCCGGCGACCGGCAGCTTGTGACCCTGCCGCTGTTCCACGCGAACGCGCAGTACTACTCGGTCATGTCGGCCCTTACGGTGGGGGCCAGTGTGGCGCTGATGCCCAGGTTCAGCGCGTCGCGGTTCATGAAGCAGGCGATCAGGTACGAGTGCACGATAACCAGCCTGTTCGCCGCGCCCATGCGCATGATACTGGCGCAGCCGGTCGACCCCCACGACCGGCAGAACGGCTTCCGGCTGGTCATATTCGCGCAGAACATCACGGAGGCCCAGCTTGCCGAGTGGGAGGAGCGGTTCGGGGCGAGCCTCATGCAGATATACGGCATGACCGAGACGATGGGGCAGCCGCTGACCAACCCGCTCGACTACGACAGGGACAACATGACCATCGGGATGCCCACCCTGCCCTACGAGTGCAAGGTGGTCGATCCGTCGGGAGCCGAGGTGCCGGAGGGCGAGGCCGGCGAGCTGCTGGTGAGGGGCACGCCGGGCTGGACGATAATGAAGGGGTACTTCAAGAACCCCGAGGCCACCGCCAGCACGATACAGGACGGGTGGCTCTGGACGGGGGACGTGGTGCAGGTGGGCGAGGACGGGTACTTCAGGTTCGTCGACAGGACCAAGGACATGATCAAGAGGGCGGGCGAGAACGTGGCCGCAGGCGAGGTCGAGGCCGTGATCAAGGACCACCCGAAGGTCGCCGACGCCGCCGTGATCGGCGTGCCGGACGAGATGCGCGACGAGTCCATCAAGGCGTTCGTGATACTCAGGGACGGCGAGTCGGCCACTGCGGAGGAAATCATCGAGTACTGCGCCGCACGCCTGTCCAAGTTCAGGGTGCCCGAGTTCGTGGAGATGCGGGAGGAGTTCCCCCGCACGTCGGTGGGAAAGATCCAGAAGCACATTCTACGCAATGAAGAGCAGTCGAAGCTCTGACCCATCTACTGATCAATAGGCTGTCTGAGGAGAGGTGACGCTTGGATCTAGGCTTGTCTGGGAAGGTGGCGCTGGTGACCGGTGGGAGCAGGGGCATCGGCCGGGCGACCGCGTTGGGGCTGGCTGGCGAGGGATGCCGCGTGGCGATATGCGCTCGTGGTGGTGAGCAGCTCGAGCGGACGCTGGGCGAGCTTCGCCAGGGCGCATCCGGCGAGGCGTGGGGGCGGACTGCGGACGTGACGGACAGGGACGAGGTGGAGGGGTTCGTCGGTGAGGCGGCGGAGCGGTTCGGCGGCGTAGATGCTCTAGTCTGCAACGTGGGCGGGTTCAGCGGCGGTGAGACGTTGGACGCGACCGACGAGGAGTGGATGGCGACGCTGGACGTCAACCTGCTCCACGCCGTCAGGACCATCCGGGCCGCGGTTCCTCACATGAGAGGCCGCCAGGACCCCAGCATCGTGATAGTGTCGTCGATCTCCGGGTGGAAGCCCGGCCCACGGGCCCAGTACGGCGCTGCCAAGGCGGCGGAGATCTTCCTGGCGTCTGCGCTGGCGTGGGACCTGGCCGCGGACGAGATCCGGGTCAACACGGTCTGTCCGGGCTCGATCATGTTTCCGGGAAGCGGGTGGGAGGACTACCGGGCGAGCGATCCGGCCGGTTACGCAAGGTTCATGGAGAACGAGCTTCCATGGGGGCGGCTGGGCACCGACGAGGAGGTCGCGGACGCAATCGTGTTCCTATGCTCGCCCAGGGCGCGCTGGATCAACGGGGCGATGGTCCCGGTGGACGGCGGGCAGAGCCGTCCTACGGGCAGATGGTTCAACTAAGGCCCGCTCAGTGGCCGTAGGTTAGCCGGTCGGCTAGGTAGTCGGGCAGGCCCCGGTCGTACATCTTGTGCTGGGTTGCCGGGATGTCGTACTCGGCTCGGTAGTGGGTGATCGTGCCGGCGTCCGAGTCGTAGACGGCGTAGCTGGCCCTGGGGTCGCCGTCACGGGGCTGGCCGACACTGCCGGGATTGACCAGGGCTCTCACGTCCCCCACGTGCACCGGGAGGCCTTCGGCGCGCTGGAAGTCGGGCATCCCGTCCTGCACCCTGCATACGAAGGGCACGTGGGTGTGCCCGACCAGGCATCTCGGAGTATCGACGAGCTCCAGGCTCTCGCGGACCGCCTCCCATGACGTGACGTACTCCCACACAGGGTCGCGGGGGCTGCCGTGCACCGCCGTGAAGCCGTGCATCTCCAGCCGCAGCGGGAGCCCTCGCAGGTACCGGAGGCGCGCGTCGTCCAGCCGCCCCATGGTCCACCTGGCCGCCTCCGCCGCGTAGTCGTTGAACCACTCCAGGCCCATCCTGCCGGATATCGCCAGGTCGTGATTGCCCGCCACGCATCGTGCGTCGTGCTCTCGCAACAGGTCGATGCAGGCGGCCGGGTCGGGTCCGTAGCCCACGAGGTCGCCTAGGGCCCACATCTCGTCGAAGCCGCCGTTGCGCCCGGCGGCGTCGATGACGCTTGTCAGCGCGTCCAGGTTGCTGTGTATGTCCGACACCACAAGGGCCTTCATAACGTGCCTGCTATAATACACGCACCTTACCCGACGAGCCCGTCATTGCACCCAGCGCCAGTCCAGATAGAGTCCGCGTGTGCGGAAGACACCCATGAGCTTGGCCGGATTCTCGGCAGGAACGCCCGGCCGGGCGACGTCTTCCTGCTCACCGGCGATCTGGGCGCGGGCAAGACTACCCTGACGCAGGGGATACTCTGGGGCATGGGCTCGGACGACTACGTGCGGAGCCCCACCTTCGTGCTGGCGACCGAGTACGACGCGGATATACCCCTGCACCACGTCGACCTCTACCGAATCGACGGCGTGGACGAGATGGACGAGCTTGGGCTGGACGAGCTGGTGGATGACGGCGGCGTGGTCGTGGTGGAGTGGGCCGAGAAGGCCGCCGAGCTGTTCCCGGCCGGCAGGCTCCAGGTCGACATCGAGCGCCAGGGCGGCGATTCCCGGAGGCTGTCTCTGTCCTCCACGTCGGCAGAATACGACCGCTTCCTGGAGCTGGTCTCGCGCCGCGCACCGGCAGGCAGAAGCTAGGATGGAGCTCGTCCTGGACACGTCGACCCGTTACGCGTCCGTCGCGGTTTCGCGCGAGGGCATGATCGTTGCCGAGCTGTCGTGGCGTTCGGAGCGGAACCACTCGGTGGAGCTGGTCCCGGCGATTCGCCGGGTCGCCGAGCAGGCCTCCGTGACCCTGGACGACGCGGAGGCGGTGATCGTGGCCCAGGGGCCGGGCGGGTTCAGCGCCCTGCGCGTCGGCATAAGCATGGCGAAGGCGTTCGCGATGGCACGGGGGATTCCCCTGGTGGGCGTGAATACGCTGGACGCTGAGGCGCAACCCTACGTGGGAGTGGGCCTGCCCGTCTGCGCGGTGGTCGGGGCAGGCAAAGTGAAGGTGTACTCGGCCCTGTACACGGGCGGCCACTCATCCGGGTACCGCGTCCAGTCCCACGAGGAGCTTGCGGCGGGAATCACGGAGAAGACGCTGCTGTGCGGGGAGGGTCTGCCGGATGTGCGGGCGATCGTCGAGGAGCGAGCGGGAGACTTGGCAGTAATAGCCGGTACGCCCCCGCCGACACGGAGGCCGGCGGTGCTGGCACAACTAGGTTACGAGCGGCTTCGGAGCGGGGGCGCACAGTCACCCGAATCGCTGGAGCCCATATACATGAGGGCGGCGCAGATAGCCGCCGCCCAGCGCAACAGGAAGGAGTAACCGCACTTGCAGAGGACACTGGTACTGCTCAAGCCCGACGCGGTGCAGCGAGCGCTCGCGGGCGAGATCATAGGGAGAATCGAGCGCAAGGGCCTGAAGATCGCGGGCATGAAGCTCATGCTCATCGGCGAGGACCTTGCCAGGGAGCACTACGGGGAGCACGTCGGCAAGCCCTTCTTCGAGGGCCTGGTCGAGTACATCACTTCGAGCCCGGTCGTGGCCATGGCCGTGGAGGGCGAGAACGCGGTGGAGGTGGTGCGTAGTCTGCTGGGGGCCACCAACCCGCAGGACGCAGCCCCGGGCACGATCAGGGGCGACTACGGCATGTCCATCGGGCTGAACCTGACCCACGGCTCGGACTCCGAGGAGTCCGCGGCGCGGGAGCTTGCCCTGTTCTTCGCCAGCGATGAGCTGTTGAGCTACGACAGGGCTACCGAGCCCTGGATCACTGAATCCTGACCGTCTCGACGGCCGCCGGCCAGGCCTCTTCGATGCGGTAGTAGTCCCTCGTCTCCGGGCGGAAGAGGTGGACGACGACGTCGCTGAAGTCGAGGAGCATCCAGCCGCCCTGGGCCGTACCCTCGCGATGGTGCAGCTTGCCGCTCCCCTCCTTCACGGCGGACTCGATGTCCTCCACGAGGCTGTTCATCTGGCGGGGCGACTCGACGGTGGCCACCACGAAGTAGTCGGCGAAGTCGCTGATGCCCCTGATGTCGAGCATCACGATATCCGACGCCAGCTTGTCGGACGCGACGTCTACGATGAGCCGGGCCACGTCACTCGCGCTCGGTGGGGCTTTCGAAATCACGCGGGCATTATAGGTACGGGCCTCAGGGCGGTCAACTAAGGCCATTGTGCTGATGAGCACTGGCCTTCGACAGGCTCAGGCCGAACGTATCACCCTCTACGCTCCCATATCTAGGAAGCCGCCGGTATGACGGATGGGCGCTGGCTGTGTGCTAGAATGCGGCGTTGTACGTATTCCCACGCGGAGGTCACCGAATGGCCCTACCCTCCCGCATGAAGTTCGGCATATTCATGGCGCCGTTCCACCCCGTCGGCGACAACCCTACCCTGGCCCTCGAACGGGACCTCGAGCTGATCGAGCTTCTCGACCATCTCGGGTACGACGAGGCGTGGATAGGCGAGCACCACAGCGCGGGGTGGGAGATCATCTCGTCGCCGGAGGTGTTCATCGCGGCGGCGGCTGAGAGGACCCGGAACATCAAGCTGGGCACGGGCGTCATCAGCCTGCCCTACCACCACCCGCTCATGACCGTGAACCGGATGGTGCAGCTCGACCACATGACCAGGGGCCGCGTGATGATGGGCGTGGGCCCCGGCGCGCTGGTCACGGACGCCTACATGATGGGCATAGACTTCTCGACCCAGCGCCCGCGGATGGACGAGGCCCTAGGCATCATCATCCGGCTGCTGACCGAGACGGAGCCGATAACCTACGAGTCGGACTGGTTCGTGCTGCGCGAGGGGCGCTTACACCTGCGCCCCTATACGCAGCCCTATTTCCCCATCGCGGTCGCCGCCGCGGCGACGCCGTCGGGCCTGATACTGGCCGGCAAGCACGGCACGGCGGTGCTGTCGCTCAGCGTCCTGGCGTCGGACGCGATCAGGACGACCCTCAAGGACTTCTGGAAGATCGCCGAGGACACCGCCGAGGAGCACGGCAATACGATGAACCGCGAGGACTGGCGGCTCGTCCTGCACGTCTTCCTGGCCGAGACGCGCAAGGAGGCTATCGAGCAGGCGCGGATCAAGGCCGGGCAGTACCAGCGCGGCTACTTTGAGGATGCCCTCGGCAATCCGGCCCCGTTCGACGGCCCGCCCGACAAGATCGTCGACGCGATGGTGGACAGGGGCGCGTGGTGCGTGGGCACGCCCGACGACCTCGTCGAGTCCATCCACAGGCTGGACGAAGAGAGTGGCGGGTTCGGCGGGCTGCTGATACAGGCGACGGAGTGGGGAACGCGGGAGCAGGTCTTCCGCAGCTACGAGCTGCTGGCCAGGTACGTCATGCCCCAGTTCCAGGGATCGATGGAGAGCCTGACGGACTCGTACGGCTGGGCGGTGGAGCGATGCGAAGAGCTGACCACCCTGCGCAAGGCGTCGCTGGCGAAGGCGCGCGAGGCGTTCACGGGCAAGGGCGGGTGAGGCGATGAACCGGAAGGTCCGAATCGAGGCGCACACGAGGCGGGAGTTCCGGGAGGCGCTGGAGGCTGGGGCATTCAGGGCGGCCGTCATCGCCACCGGGAGCATTGAGCAGCACCTGGAGCACCTGGCCCTGGAGCAGGACATCGCGTCGAGCACGTACGTCGCCGAGCGGGCAGCCGAGGCGCTGTACCCTAGCGTGGCGGTGGTCGTGCCGCTGTCCATAGGCATAGCGGAGCACCATATGTACTTCCCGGGCACCATGTCGGCCAAGCCCGGGAGCTGGCTTGCGGTGCTGTTCGACGCGGTGGAGAGCCTGGTCAGGCACGGTATCAGGCGCGTGCTGATCCTGAACGGCCACGGCGGCAACGTGAAGCCGGTGCAGGGCGTGATCGACCAGTGGAGGCTCCACCTCACGTCCGTCTACGGCACACCCGTACCGGGCGATGTGGCGGCGGGCATCCATACGCACAGCGACTACACGGGGGCGCTATTGCGGCGCGACGAGCCGGGAATCGACCTGCGGTTCAACAGCTACTGGGACCTGATCCCGGACGAGTTCGCGAACGACATCCTGGACGTGGGCCACCACCCGGGGCACGCCGGGGAGTTCGAGACGTCGTTCGCCATGCACGCCTTCCCCGGCAACGTGAGGGCCGGCGCCATCGAGCACAATCGCGAAGTGGAGACGGCCGCGGGCACCGCCGAGAAGGGCCGCGCGCTCATCGACAAGGCTGTCGAGGGCACCACCGCCCTGCTCGAGGATATGCTGGCGGCAGAGTGAGCTGGTCCGCGTGATTACGGCGCCAGTACGGTCAGCGGCGCGACCGGCAGGTTCCTGAGCACCCAGAACGCGACGACCCCTGCGAGCAGCGCCCAGATCCATACGGGGCGAACGAACACTGGGCTGGGCGCCTTCAGGCCGAACGCCCTCATCGCCCCCGTGCCGAACGAATAGGCGATGAGCGGCAGCGCCAGGACCGTCAGCACATTGTAGCCGAGAGCGCTCACAACGTCGCCGCGGAGCAGCACGTGCAGCGCGCGCAGCGTGCCGCACCCGGGACAGTAGCAGCCGGTGAGGCCCAGGAACGGGCAGGCAGGGAATACCCCCGGGTTCCTGGGGTCGACGAAGTAGAGCAAGGCCAATCCTGCGGCCCCCAGCACGGCAAGACCTGCGTATGCCATCCCAGGAGAGAGGGAGCAGCCCATGGCTGTCATGGCGCTTCCGTTCGTTCGTCTGGCCGTATTCGCTGCTGCGACCATCCCTTACACCCTTCGCCTACAACCTCAAGCTAGAAGAACGGGTCTGAGCCGAATGCCAGGCCCAGCATCGCAATGGCCGCATAGCCCACCCCGACGAACAGCCCGACCCCGAATGCTACCCACATCCAGGTCTTTGCGCTGTTCGAGGCATGCATGGCTCCTGCAACGTCGCCCGCGGCGAGCTTTGCGTTGACTTGGGCCGCGTAGACGATGGACACGATTCCGAATGGCAGGCAACAGAAGACGGTCACGAGTATGGCCGGCACCAGGTAGCTTGGTATATGTGCCGGGGGTGCGGGGTCTTCCACGATGCTGGGAGACTCCGGCGCGGCTCTCCCAGCATCCGGCGTAGAATCGGACACAGCCTTGCCGCAGTCCTTGCAGAACCTAGCGTCGTCGTCGTTTTGCACCCCGCAGCTCGTGCAGTACATCATTTGTCCCCCTGAGACAACAGTTGGTCAGTCACTAGGGCCAAACTTGTAACCGTATGCTTTCAGCCTCTCACAAGCTTTCTGCCTCTCATCATCGTTGAAGAGGGCCGTCCATGGATCCTGTAGAACATGTGCTTCCACCGAGAGATCAAGGCGTTCGAGCTTCCAGAGTCTCGTCAATCCCGCCTGGATGTCTTCGGTGCTGAGCAATCGTCTGGCTGCCCCAACGCCGCCAAGCTCGTTGACCATCTGTATGAAGTACGTGGGGCGATAGCCGAGTTCGACGGCGGCGTGGTACAGATTCAGCATTGCCTGATGAAATCTGATTTCAAGGTCCTCGGTCAACGTCCACCTCCTGGAGTAGTCCTATCTTCCAATCCCCTCGGGTACGCCGTAGGGAACGTCGTTGCGGTTGCCGGGGATGGGCCAGCCCTGGCCGCCGATGAGCTCGAACTTGTCGTGCTCGCCCCGGAGCCAGAAGTACATCTCGGCGGCGTCGTAGCAGTCCTGGAACTGCTTCCTGAAGGTGGGGCCGTGGAATGTGTAGTCCGCCGTTGCGGGGTCGAAGCCGGGGTCGATCACCCAGTCGCGCGTCGGGGGCGACGTGCGCCAGTAGTTGTACTTGACGTTGTTGCGCAGCCCCGAGCCCCAGGACTCCGAGCGCCGGTGCCAGATGGAGTAGTCGGTGAGGAAGATAGAGCCCGCCGGAGAGACGGCGTGGTACGAGCCGCGGATCCTGCCCAGGTGCTTGGTCATGTCTCTCTCGGAGTAGAGGAAGTGGGAGCCGGGCAGCAGCTCCGTCGGGCCCAGCTCTCGCGGGCAGTCCTGGGGGTAGTAGAAGACCTGGATGTAGTTGAGCTGGGGGCCGAATATGTCGCCGCCGTCGTAGTGCCACTCCTGGGCGGGCTGGGGGCACTGGATGCGGTGATTGGACACGAGGTTGGGGAGGCCGAAGTCCTTGCCCAGCAGGGAGCGGAGCGCGCCGGCGACCGCGGGGTGCTTGATCACGCCGTCCATGAACCAGTCCTCGTCCAGTATGTCGGTCGGCTCCATACCGTCGTGCTCGTCGAGGTACTCGTTGGTCCGCCGGTTTATCTCGTCGGAGACGACGCCCTCGAACATCATGAAGCCGTTCTTGCAGAATTCTAGGACCTCGGTGTCGTTCAGCGTAGGCTCGCAGTCGTACTGCCTCATAGTCTGCCCTCCCTCTCCAGGATGAATTCGAAGCCCAGCCCGAACGTGCGCGAGTCGTCGAGCATCAGGGCCAGCTCCGGGAACTTTATCACCCGCCAGCCGTCGCGCACGGCCTCGAGGACGGTCTGGTAGGGCCAGTCGTCCGGGTCGTGCGGGCCGTCGGAGATCTCTCCGTTCTCGATGATCCTCATGCCGACCACCTCGGACGTGGGCGAGGTGGTCGACGCCTGGAGGTAGAGTATGTCCTGAACCGTCTTCGATCCCATATTCGTCTCCCAGGTATGATTGCACCGCCGCGAGGGTTTGCACCGGCTCCGGCGTATTATACGCGCATCCTACTTGGTGGGGAGGTCGCAAATGTTCCGGCGCATCGAACGACGGTGCGCGGCGTGGTGAGAACGAAGGGCCTGCAGTTACGCCTAGCCCGTGGGGCGCTTGGGTCTGGACATGCTCGGCCTGGCGCTGGACTTCCCAGCCGGGAGTGGAGGCAGCTTGATCCTGACCTTGCGCTCGACCTTGATGTCGCGGCCTCGCGCTATGTCCAGGGAGACCGACAGCGTCCACGCAAAGCTCCAGGCGGCAGCGGCGTTGCTGTCGTCTTCGACCGCCTGGTCCCAGCGCTTCGGCGGCGCCGGGTCTATCCTCAAGTCGACGCGGTGCGTCTCCGCGACCCCTGCCCTGAGCGCGGTGTCCCCGAGTGTGCTCACGGTGCTGTGTACGTACGATTCGGTGCGCCGGTCGACGTCCATGCCTCCCGCGACGTAGACGCCCCGACCGCTGTACCCGACGCGCGGCGCGGTCCCGCCTTCCCATGCCGAGTGGTGGGTGTAGGTCTGGCTGCACACCAGGTCGACTCGGGCGCTTCGAATCCTGACGTCCCGGTCTGGAGTCACGATGATGCGGACGTCTACGCGGCCGCCATGCTCGTATTCCCTGTCGGGAAAGTCGATGTCCAGCATGGGGCGCTTCCTAACTCGCGGGTACCTGGGGCCGGTCCGGGCGATAGGGAGGCTGGAGCACGGCCCGCTGGTCCTCGGTGAACTCGTCGAGGCACTCTGCGACACCCTCCGGCAGGTATTGGGGTGCGTAGGAGATGGAGCCCGGCGAGTACTTGTAGAGCACAGTGCGGCGCTCGTGGTCGGCCTTCCAAGGCAACGTGCCGTGGCACAGGGCCTCGGTGAAGATGATGGCCGAGCCCGCCTTGGCCTCGACCTGGCGCACGACCCCGATGTCGGTCTCGAGGCGCTTGACGTCCATGGGCGGCTCGTAGTTGGACTTGTGGCTGCCGGGGATGCACGCGAAGCCGCCGTCGCCCGACCCGTGGTCGCTCAGCACCCACGTCACGACGGTCAGGCCGCAGCGCATCAGGCCGTTGTGGTACTGGTACGAGTGGGTGAGGTCGCCGGTGTTGCCGCCGCCGTGCAGGACGAACCCCTCAGCGCCCTTGGTCATCATGATGCCGTAGAGATGGTCGAGCCTGAAGCCGGGTCCCAGCAGCTCGTTCAGGTAGGGCACGATGACCGGGTGGGTGAGCAGGTCGCGGAAGGGCTGGCACCAGGGCTCGGGCCAGGTGAGCATCCCGCCCACGTCTCCCCTGCCCTGCGCCCCTTCGAGGGCCGTAGCACCTCTCGCCAGCGACTCCTCGGGCGGGCGTATCCTGATGCGCTCCCGCTGCTGCTCGATGGCCTCGTTGCAGGCAGCGACCTCGTCGGGGGTCAGCGCATTCTCGATCACAAGGTAGCCGTTCAGGTCGAAGAAGAAGCGTTCGTAGTCGTTCAAGCCGATCCTCCCTGGTATGTGGTCATAGACGCCGAGCCGAGGTCAGATCGACGGCGGGCGCCAGCCTCCCGAAGCCGACTCCACGACCCGGGCCGCGGCCAGCGCCACGTCCTCGCGCCACGGCAGCGCGGCGATCTGCACGCCGATGGGCAGCCCCTCGGGGGACTTGCCGCCGCGCACGACGGCCGTGGGCCATCCGGTGAGGTTGTGGGGCCGTGTGTAGGACCCGTACTCCAGCCGGTTCGTGCGGATGACGTCGTGGGGCTGCGCCGGCACGGGCATGATGGGCGAGAGAAGGAGGTCGTAGTCCTCCATGAAGGCGAGTATGGCGCTTCGGAACGCGTCCACCTCCTCCATCAGCTCCTCGAGCTCCGCCGCCGTCGCCGACTCGGAGGACTCCAGCACGCTGAGGGTCCAGGGATGCGGCTCGGTGGTGCCGGCGGCATCGAGCAGCCTCTGCACCGAGCCGTCGTAGTGCGGCAGGCTCTTCCAGGATATTTTGTATTCTGTGAGAGCCTTTGGTCTGGCCTCCTCCACAGTCGCCCCGGCGTCCGAGAGCGCCGAGGCGGCGGCGGTCACGGCGTCGATAGTCTCGGGAGTGGGCGTCTTGACTCCGTTGTCAGTGTAGAAGACGACCCTAAGCCGGGACGCATCCACGCAATCGGGGTCTCCCAGCGGCATGGGCACGATTGCGGGGTCCCTCCAGTCCGGCCCCGATATGATGGGCAGGACGAGCGCCAGATCCTCGACGTATCGGGCGATGGGGCCCACCTGCGTGAGGGAGTCCCGGACGCCCATGCCGTACGGGATGATGTGGCCGGTCCTGGGCACGCGCCCGGACGTGGGCTTGATCCCAGCCACCCCGCAGCAGTGCCCGGGGAACCGGATGCTGCCTCCCGTGTCGGTGCCGATGTCGAAGGCGGACCCGCCCGCCGCGACTATGGCCGCGCCGCCCCCGCTGCTCCCGCCGCAGGTCCTGTCCGTGTCGTAGGGATTGTTGGTGCGTCCGTAGACGAGATTGTCCGTCTCCATGCCCATGGTGAGCTCGGGCGTGTTGGTCTTGCCTAGCAGGACGACCCCGGCGGCGCGCAGGCGGGCCGTCACCGTCGAGTCCGTGTCCGGCACGAAGCCCGCCCGGCCGAGGGTGCCGCCGGTCGTGACGACTCCCGCGGTGTCGTGGGAATCCTTGAGGGTGATGGGTACGCCGTGGAGCGGGCCGACTTCGTTGCCCTTCGCTAGGGCATCGTCCGCCGCGCGGGCCTGGTCCATGGCGGTCTCGTCCAGCATGACGACGGCGTTCAGGGCCGGGTTGACCTTCTCGATGCGGTCGAGGTATGCCCGTGTCAACTCCACCGAAGAGACTCGCTTCTCCCGGATGGACGCAGCCAGGGAGGCGGCTGAATTGCAGATTGTCTCCGTCACTGGGCCCGTCTACTGGCCGAGGAGCCTGATGCGCGGGTCGACGACCGCCAGCGTTATGTCTGACAGTAGTGTTCCGACCACCGTGAGGACTCCCATCATGAAGATGATCACCCCGGAGGTGTATACGTCCTCGATCTGCAGCGCGAAGAGCAGTATGGGGCCCAGCGTGGGCAGGCTCAACACCACCGACACGATGATGCTGCCGCTCACCAGCGACGGAAGCAGATAGCCTATCGTGCTGATGAGTGGGTTGACGGCGACCCTGACGGGGTACTTGAGCACCATTCGCCATTGGCGGAGACCCTTGGCCCGTGCGGTAACAACGTAGGGCTTGTTGAGCTCGTCGAGGAGGTTGTTGCGCATTATGCGAATGAGGCTCGCGGTCCCCGACGTGCCCAGCACCACCGCTGGAATCCAGAGGTGGTTGATGAGGTCCATGACCTTCTCCAGGTCCCAGGCCCTCTCGACCTGGTCAGGCGAGATCAGGCCTCCGACGCTCGCGCCGAAGTAGGCAAAGGCGATGTACATGAGCACGAGGCCAAGTAGGAAGTCGGGAATGGCGAGGCCGCTGAAACCGATGAAGGTAAAGAAGTAGTCGCCGAGGGAATGCTGGCGGACGGCGGAGTAGATGCCCACGGGAATCGCGAATGTCCAGGTGACGAGGACCGTGAATCCCGTAAGCGCGATCGTCATGTAGATTCGATCGCCCACGACCTCCTTGACGGGCTCGGCCGTGATGTTCTCGCCGGCCCGGAAGGACACTCCCAGATCGAACTGCAGCAGATTGCCCAACCATTTGAAGTACCGTATGACCATCGGCTGGTCGACGCCGAAGTAGTGGTTCATGTGCTCTTTCTGCTCGTCCGAGAGCAGACATGTGTCGCCGAGGTTGCCGCATGCCGTCTGGTCCATGTACCTCTGGACGATGTCGCCCGGGGGGAGCTGAATGATGAAGAAGGCCAGCGCCGATATGGCGAGCACGGTCAGGACGCCTATGGCCAGCCGCCTGGTTATGTATAGGATCATGCCAGGGCCTCCGACGAAATCTTGCGTTGATGATTCCCGTCCACCTTGACGAGCTTCTGGAAGCTGCGCACGCCGTCGCGCGGCGCGCCGATGTTGTTGAGGTTGGTCCAAGCCACCTCGCCCATGTACAGGTCGCCGCGGGAGTCGAGGCAGATGCCGTGGGGCGCCATGAGCTGGCCCGGCTCCTCGCCGAACCCGGTGCCCATGCGGGCCAGCAGCTTGCCGCTCGTGTCGTAGACGCTGATGCGCGGGCCGATGTTGGGCAGATCAATGTTCACCTTCATGCCCGCGCCCAGCTCGCCAACGTAGACGTGCTGGTCGGGCGAGACGTAGATGGCGCAGGGGCGGTGCATGTTCACCCACTGGGTCTCGTAGCGCCCGTTGGAGTCGAATATCTGGACGCGGTGGTTCTCCCTGTCCGCCACGTAGACCCACCCGTCCCTGTCGGTGGCGATATTGTGGACGATGTTGAATTCGCCCGGGTCCGTGCCCGGGGAACCCCACGAGAAGAGCAGCCGACCGTCCGGGGTGTACTTGTGGACGCGGGAGTTGCCGTAGCCGTCGGATATGTACAGGTCGCCGGTGTTGGGGTCTATGGCCACGTCGGTAGGCCGGTTGAATGGCTCGCCGCTCTGGTAGGGCGCGGCCCGACCCGGGGTTCCGATGGTCATGAGGACCTCGCCGTCGAGGGTACACTGACGGACGGTGTGGTCGTCGTCGTCGGTGCAGTAGAGGGTATCGTCAGGCCCCAGAGTAACGCCGTGGGCACGTGGGAACAGGTCCTCGCCCCAGGATGACAGCACGTTGCCGTCGGGATCGAAGACGATCATGGGGTGAGGGCCCCTGTTGAAGACGTAGACCCTGTCGCTGGAGTCCACGGCGACCGCGGCGGCGTCCGTCCAAGAGTAGCCCTGGGGCAGGCTCTCCCACCCGTCCACGGGGGCATACGTGAACGGCCCGCTCCCGATCCGTACTGTATCCGCCATGCCGGGCAGCCTCCGAGCTACATCCGTCAGCCGCCCGAATACTATCCAACCCACATGGCAGTGTCAACGCGGGCGCGAACCAAAGAGCAGGGGCCGGGTTGGCACCCGGCCCCTGCTGCACGAACCTACTGTTTCGGGTCTACGGCGATAGAGCTGCCCTAGTCGGCTGCCCTGGCGCACACGACGTAGACGCTAAGCCTCCAGGCCTCGGTGACGGTGCCCAGGTTCTTCGCGATCGCCTGCCAGCGCGGGGACTTCTCACCCTGCACGCCGAGGGGATACGATGCCACGATAGCTACGCCGGAGGGAATGTCGTCGTCCCGCGAGCCGGTCGCCCCCAGGATCCGAGCGCCTCCGCCGATGGCTACCTTGCCGTCCATGCACTCCGCGACGAGGGTCTTGTCCGTGTTGTCCGAAGGACTCTCGGCGATGACTATCTCGGCCTCGCTCACGCCGGCGGGTCCTCGGGTTCCCTGCGGACCGTGGGGCCCAGCTTCACCCTGGGGTCCCGCGAGTCCCCTGGGGCCGGACGGGCCCTGCGGCCCTTCGGGTCCCCTGGCTCCCTGCGGCCCCTGAGCACCTTCAGGCCCCGGCGGTCCCTGCAGACCCTGAGCTCCCTGGGGTCCCGGCGGTCCCTGCGGACCCGCTTCACCCCGGATGCCCATCGGCCCCTGTGGGCCAACGTCGCCCTGCTGGCCGCGCTCTCCGATCGGGCCCTGCGGGCCTACCGGGCCCTGGGCTCCCTGGGGTCCTGGCGGACCGCCCGGATCGCCCCTCTCGCCCTGCGGGCCTACCGGCCCTCTCGGGCCCTGGTCGCCCTGGTCACCCTTGTCGCCCTGGTCGCCCTGGTCGCCCTTGGGGCCCTGTGGGCCGCCCGGGTCGCCCTTGTCGCCCTTCTCGCCCTGTGGACCCATGGGGCCCGTAGCTCCCGTCTGACCGCGTGGGCCCTGAGGACCGGAAGCGCCCTGTTCACCCTGCGGGCCAGCCGGCCCCTGGGCGCCGGTGTCGCCCTTGTCGCCCTGCGGCCCCTGGGCGCCGGTGTCGCCCTTGTCGCCCTGCGGGCCAGCCGGGCCACGCGTACCCTGCAGTCCCTGAGGACCTCGGGCGCCTGTCAGGCCCGGGTCGCCCTTGGGGCCCTGAGGACCCATTTCACCTGTAGGCCCCTGGGGGCCCTGCAGGCCCTGCTCTCCCTGAGGGCCCGTGTCGCCGGTGCAGGCTGCGAGAAGCAGCGCGGCGCCGACAATGAGAACCAACAGCCCAATCTGTCTTCGAATGAAGCCTTTGGACATCCCGTACCTCCATTGCAGTCGTTTCAGACTTTGCCGAACCAATTGTTATTCTACTATCTTGACATCGTCATAGCAAATAATCCATTCAATCCGCCTGATTGAGACTCAGAGTCAATCTCAATACTCGCCAGTATCATGATACCAACTTGAAATCGTTATGGCAATCCGATCTTGCTTAATAAGACTCAGGCTCATTTCAAGACCTGCCGTCGGCTTGCCTGGCAGCAAACCATTCAGGGCTCTCTATCCAGACCTCGCCTCCCTCGAAGTGCTCCTTCTTCCAGATGGGCACGACCTCCTTTATGCGGTCGACGCTGTACAGGCAGGCTTCGAAGGCGTCCTTTCGATGGGGGGACGCCACGGCAACCACGAGGCTGATGTCCTCGATCTCCAGGCGGCCCAGGCGGTGGGCGATCGCCACGTCCTCCACGTCCCACCTGCCGCGGATCTCGTCCGCGATCTCGGCCAGCTTGTCGCGGGCCATCGGCTCGTATGCCTCGTACTCGAGGAAGAGGACGGCGCGTTCGCCGGTGCTGTCCCTGGTCGTACCCAGGAACGTGACCACCGCGCCATTCGACGGCTTGCGAACCCGCGCCGTGATGGACTCAGGGTCGAGGGGCTCGTGGGTGATCTCGATATGGCCCGACCCGCCGCTGACCGGCGGTATCAGCGCGACTTCGTCCCCGTCGTGGAGCTCGTAGAGGTGGTCGCGGTACTCCCTGTTGACGGCGACGACGAGCGATTCCGGGCTCTTCGTCATGCCGGGGAAGCATTGGTGCACGTCCTCGGCCAGCCTGCCCACGGTCGCGCCCGTGGGGACTTCCAGCTCGACTTCGGACGTCCCCGCCCGCTCACGATAGCTGGCGAACAGCCTGACGTTGACTCTCAAGACCTTCCCCCAAGACTCAGACCCATTCTAGCACCTGGGCTTATACCGGGGCGGGGCCGCTCGTCGCCACGACGCCCTCTGCCACCAGCGCGTCGAGGCGCGTGGAGGAGTAGCCGAGGATGTCGCGGAGGACATGCTCGGTGTGCTCGCCGACCTTGGGCGCCGACCCCACTTCCATGGGAGTGCGGCCGAACTTGATGGTCTTGCCGCTCACGTGAATGGAGCCGGCGTAGGGGTCGGGCATCTCGACCAGGATCTCGCGCTCGTGTACGTGGGGGTCCTCCGCGGCCTGCTCGATGGTGTTGACGGGGGCGGCGGGCACGCTGAACCTGGACAGGTGGTCGACCGCGTCCCTGGTCGTGCGCTGGGCGAACCAGCCCTCCAGCGCCGCGCCGATCTCCCCTACCCGCGCGTCCCTGCCGCGCCTGGAGGCCATGTCCGGGTCGGCTCCCCACTCCGTCCACTCCAGGGCCTCGCACACTCTGGGCCAGATCGCGTCGCTGGCCGCGTGCAGCAGTGCCCATCCGTCGGCAGTCCGGTAGGCGTTCGTGAGTCCCCTGCCGTTCCCCTCGCGCTGCACCACCGTGCCGTCCGCGAGATAAGCCGAGATGGGAATCTCGTTTGCCGTGAACCCCGAATCGGCCAGGGAGACGTCGATGGTCTGTCCCCTACCCGACGCGACGCGCTCGTGCAGGGCGGCGAGGGCGCCGATGGTCGCGTGGAGCGCGGTGATGCGGTCGATGAGCGGGAAGAAGGTCTTGGTGGGAGGGTCGCCGGGGAATCCCGTGAGGGACATCATGCCGCCCAGGGCCTGGCCTATGGGGTCGAAGCCGATGCGGTCCCGGTAGGGGCCGTCCTGCCCGTAGGCCGAGACGTTGATCATGACGATGCCCGGGTTGAGCCGCTCCAGCACGTCGTAGCCGAAGCCCATCCTCTCGATGGTGCCGGGCCTGAAGTTCTGGAGGAATATGTCGGACACGCGGACGAGGTCGCGCAGGACGGCCTTGCCCTCGTCCGTGCGAAGGTCGATTGCGAGGCTCTTCTTGCCGCTGTTGTACTGCACCCAGTAGGCGCTCTGGCCCTTCACGATGGGGCCGTTGGTACGGCTCTCGTCCCCCGTCAGGGACTCGACCTTGATTACCTCAGCTCCCAGCCTGGCGAACATGAGGGCGCAGCGAGGCCCCGCCTGGTACCTGCCCAGGTCGAGAACGCGGATGCCGGCGAGGGGCGGCGTCACGGCCTTCCCTTGCGGTCCAGGAAGCTGCGGAAGCCCTCGCTGATCGGCGTCGGAGACAGCTCGCCGGCCTGGGCATCCAGCTCGTTCTCGTGCATATCCTTCCAGCTTCGCCCCACGTCCTCGATCATCAGCGCCTTGATCCCCTGCACCATCCGGCCGTCGTTGGCGGCGATCTGTCTCCCGATCTCCATGGCCTTGGGCAGCAGCAGGTCGGCTGCGACGAGGTGGTTCAGGAGCCCGATGCGGTGGGCCTCCTGCGCCTGCACGACGCGGGCGGTGAAGAGGAGCTCCTTGGCGGCAGGCCAGCCGATCTGCATCGGCAGGTTCCAAGTTGAGTTCACGCGGCCGTAGGAGGCGGCCAGGAAGCGGAAGCTGGCGTTCCCGGAGCCGACCCTGATGTCGAGGCTCGCGGCCAGCACCGCGCCCCCGCCGTACGCCAGTCCGTTGATTGCGCCGATGGTGGGCTTCGTGCAGCTCGCGACGTGCCAGGCGTACTCGGCGCGGCGCGGGTCGGGGCCGGATTCCCCCGTCTCCGCGAGCTTCGCCATCTCGTGAATGTCGGCGCCGGCGGAGAAGGCACGGCGACCGGCACCGGTCACGACTATCGCGCCGATCTCGGGGTCGTCCTCGAAGGCGGCGACGGCCTCGTCGATCTCCCTGGTCATGGCCCGGTTCATGGCATTCAGAACCTCAGGCCGGTTCAGGGTGATGACGCCAACGCCGCGGTCTCTTTCGACAAGTATGGTCACGGGGGGATTATATTGGCCGGACGATTCGAGGGCAATCTCGCGCGACCGGCATAACGGGAGACCGAGTCCGGTCACAAGTTGACCGCTCACGTGCCCAGTCCTAGAATACCGGGGCCTCGCAAACTGCCCAGGGAGTCGAAATGGAAGAGTTAGACGGGCTTTCGCCGGCGGCGGTAATAGACCAGCTTCACCGGAACGGGGTGACCCACGTGGTGTGGCTGCCCGACAGCGAGACCAACTTCATGTACGAGCAGATGGCCGCCGACGAGTCCATCGACATCGTGCCCATCTGCCGTGAGGGCGAGAGCCTCGGCATAGCCGCCGGTCTATGGGTGGGCGGCAAGAAGCCGGTCGTGATGATACAGAACACGGGCCTGTTCGAGTCGGGCGACTCCATCCGAGGGCTGGGGAACGACATCGAGATACCCCTCGTGCTCATTATCGGCTACAGGGGCTGGACGCGGCACGGGGTGACGGACGACTCGGCGGCCCGCTACACGGAGCCGACCCTCTACGCCTGGGGCATCAACTACTACCTGGTGGAGAAGGACTCCGACGCGGATCGGGTATCGGCGGCGTTCGAGGAGGCACAGCGCACCCAGCGCCCGGTAGCCTGCCTGATGGGAGCCGAGTACGCCTAGTCTTACCGGGCGGGCGGACACGTGGGTCCGCCCCTGCCAAGCCTCCGTCCCGCTAGTCCTGGGCGGGGCCGGGCTCTCCGGTCATGGCGGCCTCGAGGGCGAGCACCTTGTTGAGCCGCCTCACGTGGCGCTCCTCGCCGCTGAAGGCGGCGCCGACGAAGGCCGACACGAGCTCCCTCGCCAGCTCGTCGCCCACTATCCGGCCGCCTATACAGAGGACGTTCATGTCGTCGTGCTCGACGCCCTGGCGCGCCGAGTATGAGTCGTGGCACACGCTGGCGCGTATCCCGCGGACCTTGTTGGCAGCCACGCTGGCCCCGACGCCGCTGCCGCACACGATCACGCCGCGCTCCGCCGCCTCGCGGGCGACGGTGTCCGCGACGGCTGCGGCAAAGTCGGGGTAGTCGTCGGCCGGGTCCATCTCGTGCGGCCCGACGTCCATCACGACATGGCCCATCGACTCCAGGTGCTCGACTACGGGCTGCTTCAGGTGGAACCCGGCGTGGTCCGCTCCGACGGCTATTCGCATATTGCCCCCAACGGGTCACTGCGTGGTGGAACCAGTGTAGAATCAGGCCGGGCCGCCAGTCAATCACGCCGGCGAGCCCCAAGCCCACGGAGTCCAACCGAGATGCAGACATGACCGATACCCCGGCGACGGGACGGCTGGAGGTGGTGGGCCGTGCGTGGGTGGGCCGTGGACGGCTCAGGCGGGACCTGGCCGAGATCGCCGCGTCCGCCGACTACGAGAGGAGCGCCTACCTCACGCCTCCCATCAACGCGGCTGGCGCGGACATCGGGGCGAGAGCCGCGATAGAGGCGCTGCCGGACCTGGGCACGGGCGCGGCGGTCTTCTACGGCAGCCGGGCCGCCGTCGCCATCGCGCCGCCCTTCCCCATCGACGAGGAGCTTCGATGCGATGGCGTGGACGTGGGGCCGATGCTCGACCTGCTGTCGCGGGACGTGACGGTCGGGGTCGTGCTGCTGAGGTTGGGCCGGTACGCGGTCGGCGTGGTGGAGAACGACAGGCTGGCGGCGTCCAAGTCCGACACGCGGTACGTCAAGAACCGGCACCGCAAGGGCGGCTCGTCCCAGCGCCGGTTTGCGCGGAGCAGGGAGCGGCTGGTGAGGGAGTTGTACGACAAGGTGTGCGCCGTCACCGAGGACGTGTTCCGCCCATACGGCGACCGGATCGAGTACCTGCTGCTGGGAGGGGAGCGCCAGACGCTGCTGGCCTTCACCAAGCGATGCGCCTACGTCGAGCGGTCGGGCATCGAGGTGCTGCCCCGCAGGCTCGACGTCGACAGGCCCGGCAAGGCCGCCCTCGACTCCATCCACCGCCAAGTGTGGACGAGCAGGGTCGTGCGCCTTGCGGAGCCATCGGAGGACGGGGAGTTATGAGACCTCGATCTCAATGCGGCAGTGGTCGCTGGGGCCCCACTTATCGGGATCCGGATCGTTGAGCGCGCGAACGCTGACCCCCAGCCCATTGGAAGCAAACACGAAATCCAGCTGGCGCTTTGCATTTTCAGAATCGGTGCCCCAGCGGAACGTGGGGACGTTCTTGCTGTCTTGTGGCAGCTCATCCGGCCATGGGTTCGCCTGCCACCCATTCGGGGCCTGCGGGCCTACGAAAGGCAGCCCTAGCGCCTCCATCCTGTCGAACACCGATGCGTAGCGTCCGGCCCAGTAGTCGTCGCCACCTTCGCCGTACCCGTGGAGGATGTTGAGGTCTCCAGCGGCCACGATTCGGTGACCTTCCCTCGCGCCAGCGAATGCGGACAGGTCCGATACAAGGCGATGGGCGGAGGCATCCGCGAGGTTCCACTTGCCAATGGAGGAGTGCGGTTTTGTCCAGAGAGAGTACATGGATACGACCACGAATGGCTCGATGCCAGGGGCTGCCACACGCGCCGCGGCGAGCGTACCCAAGCGGCTTACGGCAAGTTCTCCAGGGGCTGCGTAGTCGAGTGGCTTCGCCTCGATCCATTCCACTTCGACGCGGTCCGAGAGCCGTACGACCGCCGTTCGCCATGACCGCGCACCGTCCAGACCGGCTGTACCCCAAGGAGCGGGATCCACTTGAATTCTGTCGGATACGTCTGATGGCGGCACGCCAGCTTCCTGTAGAAGAGCAACATCAGCGTCTATGTCCACAAGCGTGCGCCACGGATCGTGCAATCCCGCGATATTCCAGGAGACGATCTTGACAGTCATTGAATAGGACCTCCTACACTGCGGTGTAGCCGCCGTCTACGGTGAGGGCGGCGCCCGTTACGTAGGACGCCTCGTCGGAGGCGAGGTAGAGCGCGGCGTAGGCGACCTCGTTGGGGCGGCCCAGCCTGCCGAGGGGGTGGCGACTCTCCAGCATCTCTCGTGTCGCCGGGTCGTCGGTGAGCGACTTGGTGAGGTCGGTCTCGACGAAACCCGGGCACAGGCAGTTCACCCTTATGTCGTCGCGCGCCAGATCGACCGCCATGTTGCGCGTGAGCTGGATCACGCCGCCCTTGGACGGCGGGTATGGGTTGAGGGCGCCTCCCAGGCCGGGCGGGTAGCCGACCATGCCCATGGTAGACGCGAGGTTCACGATGGATCCGCCGTCCCCGCGCCGCATGTGCTCGACGGCGCACCGGGAGACCAGGTAGGTGCCCCGCAGGTTGACCTCGATCACCCGGTCCCACACGTCGTCGGGGTCGGACCCCGGCGGGAGCGCGTTGCGGGCAGTGACGCCCGCGCTGTTGACCACGACGTCCAGCCGGCCCAGGGCCTCGACCGCGCCATCGACCATCCCGGCCGCGTCCTCAGCGACCGACACGTCGCCGGAGAGAGCGGCCGCCCTGCCGCCGAGCCGCTCGATCTCCGCCGCCGTCTCCCCGGCGCGTTCATGGGACAGGTCCGCGCAGGCCACGCCTGCACCCTCGGACGCGAACAGCGCCGCCGTCGCGCGTCCTATCCCGGAACCCGCACCGGTGACAAGGGCCGCCTTGTCCTTCAGCCTGCTCATCGGACGGCGACTCCCGCGCTCTCGGCGATGCGCCGTATGTGGTCCTGGCCCTGCAGGGTGTCCTCGTACTCGAAGTGCTCGACGTGCACGGTGACGTCGTGGTCGAGCACGTCGAGCCGCCTCACTATGGCGTCGAAGTCCATGAAGCCGGTGCCGGGCACGGCCTCGTCGACGTGAATGACGCCCATGCCCTTGGCCGCGCTGACGCCGCTGCCGCCTGAGATGATCACGTCCTTGGCGTGCAGCGCCACGATGTCGCCGCCAAGCTCGTCGAATACCTCGTTTACCAGGGCCGTTGTGTCGAAGACCCTCTGGGGCCAGGTCAGGTTCACGATGTCGATCAGCACCTTGAGCCTGGGGGAGCCGGTGCGGTCGAGCATTTCGCGGTACCGCTCGACGGAGCAGAGGGGCGCCATGGCGTGGGGGTGCGCGGCCACGTCCATGCCGGCGCGCTCGGCCTGTTCGGCGAGGCGGGCGACCGAGTCCAGGCAGCGCTCCCAGGTGGCCTCCGACCACATGCCGGGCCTGCCCCGGTCGCCGTAGGTCGAGAAGCCGACGCAGTGGGCGTCCAGCATGGCGCCGTGCCTGAGCAGGCGGGCGTAGTGAGCCTGCGCGGCGTCCCGCTCGGCGGCGTCCTCGTGGTCGAAGCCGAAGTGGAACGCGCTGAACTCCCCCACCCGGACGCCGTTGTCGTCGAGGAAGCGGCGTGCGGCCTCGACCTCCTCGTCGGTCCAGTCCGGACGGGTGGACGCGCTGACGGTGGTGGCTCCGAATGCCTGGGTCTTCATTAGGAACTGGTCACGCTCTTCGCCGGTCCTGGGAAGGGCCACGGGTGGACTTAGCACTATCATCTTGGGTTCTCCTCCAATACGCTGCCGTACTATCTTCTTGACAGCCCGGCTTTCATGTACGATAACTACCCATGAACGGTAAGGAATTCGTCAGGCGCGCCAAGAGATATGCTAGAGCAAACGGCCAGAGATTCCAAATCGACACCAGACGCGGCAAGGGCAGCCACGAGACGGTGTACATTGGCGACCGCCATACCGTCGTCAAGCACTCTGAAATTGGCCCGAGCCTGCTGGCCTCCATGCTTAGAGATCTTGGCATAGCCAGGAGGGACTTCTGACAATGAGATACGTCTATCCATGCATTCTGCATCCCGAGGAGGGCGGGGGGTTCTACGTGTCCTTCCCAGACGTGCGGGGCGCTCTCACCTCCGGAAAAGACCGTGCCGAGACCCTCGATCTGGCCGAAGATGCGCTCGTCGCCGCGCTGGGCGCGTACTTCCGGCTCAGGCAGGACATCCCACTCCCCAGCCCGATCGCGGACGGACAGGAATCCGTTCCCCTTCCGCCCATCCCCGCCGCAAAGGTCGCTCTCTGCACTGCCATGCGCGAGCAGGGCATAACCGAGGCCGAGCTTGCCGAGAGGTTGGGCATCGGCAAGAACGCCGCCCGCAGCATATGCAACCCGGACCACCGCTCTCAGATGGACCGAGTCGAAAAGGCACTACGGGCAGTCGGACGCCGCCTCGTAGTGGAAGACAGGGCAGCTTAACCCGTGCTGTCCTAGAGCCTGAGCCTAGCGCTCAACGGCACCGCCTCGCCGGGCTGGAAGCGGCGCCACTGGCCCTGGCAGTACAGGACTACGGAGCCCTCTCCCACTACCCGCCAGCCATCTCCGCCGCCGAGACACGCGGCTCCCGCGTCTACTCCCAGGACGGAGCCCTCAGGGTACGGAACCTCCACAAGCTCGGCGGCGACCACGTCCGGGCTGCTCCGCTCGTGGTGGGGAAGCACCGCGAGGCCGTCCAGCAGTCCAAGAGCCGGGCGCACGCCGCCGTACCGCATCCACCCGCCGAGCACCATCGCGCCGGCGCTCGAACCCGCCAGCACCGTGCCTCCCGCAACGGCTGCCTCGACCGCGTCCAGCAGCCTGGAGCCGCGCAGAACGTCCAGCAGGTGCGCCGGGTCGCCCCCCGTCAGGTATATCACGTCGGCCCAGCCGATGCGGGAGACCAGCCCGTCGTCATCGGCGTCCTCGGAGTCGAGCACCATCAGCGCGACGGCCTCCGCTCCGAGCCCCTCGAAATACGCCGTGCCGTTCGCGGCGGCCCTTGCGGGATTCTGTTCGGCCGCCGCCGTGGGCACAATGAGCACCTTCGGACAGCTTGATCCCGCAGCGGCGAGTATCTCCCGGTCCATCGGCTCGCAGCCGTCCCTGAACTCGTCCCCGCCGACCAGCGCTATGGGGCCCATCGCTAGTCGGTAGCTATGAGACCTTGACCACCATCTCGACCTCCACGGGCACGTTGGCGGGGAGCGAGGCCATGCCCACGGCGGAGCGTGCGTGGCGGCCCTTGTCGCCGAATACCTCGACCATGAGGTCGGAGGCGCCGTTGGCAACCGCCGGCTGATCGGCGAAGTCGCTGGTGCAGTTCACCATGCACAGCACCTTGACGACGCGCTCCACACGGTCCAGGTCGCCCAGCTCGACCTTGAGCGACGCCAGAAGGGCCAGGCCGACGTTCCTCGCCGCCTCGTAGCCCTGCTCTATGGTCAGGTCGTCGCCCAGCCGACCGGTGACGAAGCTGCCGTCCTCGTTGCGCGGCACGTGGCCCGACGTGAACACGAGGCCCGCGCCCTCCACGCTGACGGTCGACACGTAGTTCGCTACCGGCGCAGCCGCGTCCGGCAGTGTGTAGCCCAGGCTTGCTATTCGCTCTTCGATGGTTCCCACTGACTGTCCTCCATTCTTGATTCTATGACCCTGTACCCTTAGTCGATGATCTCTACGATCATCTCGATTTCGACCGGTATCTCGAAGGGCAGGCTGCTCATGCCGACCGCAGATCTGGCGTGGCGGCCCGCGTCCCCGAACACCTCGACGAGCAGGTCGGAGCAGCCGTTAACGACCGCGGGGTGCTGGTCGAAGTCCGGCGGGCAGTTGACCATCGCCAGCAGCTTCACGATCCGCCTGACGCGCCCCAGGTCGCCCAGCTCGTCCTTCAGCCTGGCGATCTGGACCAGGCCCACCGACCTGGCGTGCTCGTACCCCTCCTCGACCGTGAAGTCGCGGCCCACCTTGCCGCTGGGTATCCTGCCGTCCGGCCCTGGCGGGGGCCCGGCTCCGGCCGCGAAGAACAGGCCGCCCGTCTCGACTGCCGAGACGTAGTTCGCGACGGGCCTCTGGGGCCTCGGCAGCTCGATCCCGAGCTCTTCCAATCTCTCCTCAGGCGTCATCGCTCCTCCTCGTGACCCTCTAGAACGGCAGTATGCGGGCGGGGTTCTCGACGGTCATCTTGTGGACGTCGTCCTCCGAGACCCCGGCTTCGACCAGGCGGGGGACGATGTTCTCGAGTATGTGGCCCATGCCGGGCCCGCCGTACTTGGTCAGCCTGCTCTTGGCGAACACGTCGTGGGCGAGCACGATCCGGTCGGCGTAGCCCGCGTCGACGAGCAGCTTGACGTACCCGATCCGCTGGGCGTCGCTCGGCATGTCTATCGGCCCCAGCGGGTAGTAGGAGGTCTCCCAGCCGAACAGGTCGTACTCCAGGTACGTCCCCCGCCCGGCGAACTCCAGCAGCGCGTCCTCGTCCAGCAGCGTCCGGTCGAGGTGGCCCATGATCACCCGGCCCGGGTCCGCGCCCGACTCGGCGAGCACGTCGACGATCTCGCCCGGCGCGCGCAGGTCGCGGCCCGGGTGGATCAGGATGGCCGCGCCCGTCGCCTGCTGCGCCCTCGCGCCGCCGACCAAGACCTTGCGCTCGTTGTCGGTGAGCGGCCACGAGCAGCCCAGCTCACCGATGATTCCGGCCCTGATACCCGTGTCGTCGACGCCCTCTGTGAGCTGGGCGACTATCTCGTCGCCAAGCTCGGCCTCCGTCCTGCCGTCCATGTCGTCCGGGTGGACGATGCCGACGTAGTAGCCCGCGCCCATCACGACGTTGACGCCGGTGAGCCGCGAGATCCGCGCCAGCGCCCTGGGGTCGCGCCCGATGCCGTAGGTCGTCGCGTCCACGATGGTGCCGCCGCCCTGGGCCTTGAACTGCAGCGTCTCGAATACAGCCAGGCCCTCGTCCATCACCTCCAGGTTGTCCCTGTTGCGGAAGGGGTCGTAGCGCACCCAGCCCAGGTTCTCCATGGTGACGGGCGCGAACGCCTTGAAGCGCTCGCTCGCCTCCTCCGGCTCGGTGAACATGCACGTGAAGTCGATGAGCAGGTGCTCGTGGGTCGTCGTCGGCCCCAGGTCACCGGGGCTCACGGGCCCCAGGACGGTCTGCACGGATCCCGGCATATCAGTACCTCCTGCGGTAGGTCGTCGCTCCGGCGAAGATTCTACAGCCTCTCGGCCCCCTGCGGGTTCAGATCCGGCGGAAGGTGGGGCTGAAGATTCCCGCCACGACCGTGAGCACCACGAGTATGAGGCCGCTCAGCATGAGGGCGAACGGCGTGCCGGTCTGCTCCGCCACGATTCCGAAGGGAACGGCGCTGAGGGGCATCATGCCGAACGTCATCATCGCTATGCTCATGATCCTGCCCCGCATCTCGGGGTCGGCGTGCATCTGGAGCAGGGTCATGTTAAGCGACATGAACACAGAGCTCGCCAGTCCCACGATGAGCAGCAGCGGAAGGGCCAGCACGTAGGAGGTGGTCTGGGCGAAGGCCGCCAGCGAAAGCCCCCAGACCAGGCAGCACCCCAGCAGCATCAGCCCGCGCGAGCTCATGGACTTCAGGCCCGCCACCAGCAGGCTGCCCGCCAGCGCGCCGATGCCCATGGTCATCATCAGCACGCCCAGGTCGTCGGACGCGACGTTCAGGGCCTCGCGGGCCCACGCGGGCATCAGCACGTAGTAGGAGAAGCCGAACATGACCGGGATGAAGGCCATCAGGATGAGGCTCCGCAGCACCGGGTCGTCGAGCGCGTACCGGAACCCGGCCTTCACATCGCCGGTCATCCCGCGGCCGGACTTGCTGCTCACCTCCCTACCCGCCCGCATGGGCGCAACCGACAGGACCGAAAGCCCGTAGATGGCCGCTACGAGGTAGAACACGCCCCACGTGTCGATGAAGAGGATCAGGAACCCGGCGGCCGCCGGACCCGCTATGCGCGTCGCGTTCATGGCCGAATTCTGTAGCGCGATCCCGTTCATCAGCCTGTCGTCTGGAATGATCTCCGACACGAGCGCCTGCCTGCTCGGCATGTTCAGCGCCATCAGCGAGCCGTTGACGACCCCGGCGACCATGAGGTGCCAGAAGGCGACCAGGCCCGTCACGTCGAGCGTCGCGACGGTGAGCGTGACGAGTGCGTTGGCGGACTGTCCGAGAATGACCAGGCGGCGCCTGGGGATCCTGTCCGCGAGCGCCCCGGCAATGACCGACACGAACATCACGGGCAGGGCGAACGATATGGTGACGAGGGAGACGGCGAAGGGCGAGTCGTCGGTCAGCTCCAGGACGAGCCACACCCGCGCCACCATCTGCATGTTCATGGCCGTGAACGAGGTCATGGAGCTCGCCCACAGCCAGCGGAAGTCGGGGATGCCGAACGACTCGAAGGTATCGGCGCCGATGCCCAGGAGGCGCCTGGGGCGCGCGACAGGTACGGCATCCGTGTCCGGGGCTGCCGATTTGGCCGAACGAGGTTGAGGCGGGCCGATTAGTGACACGTAGAAGCGTACACCCGCACGGGAAGGCCGGTCAACGGCCTAGCGGCCAAACCGTCGTTCCCGCCCCAGGACTGCCCCACGAAGGCGGGAGCGGATAACCCACCTACTCCCAATCCACTACGACGCCCAATATGCCCAGGTCCCCTTCGTCGAGGCGGCGGTACATCTCCGGCAGCTCGTGCCAGGGGACGCGGTGGGTGATCATGGGCTCGATGGCTAGCTGTCCCCTGCTCAGCATGTCCACGGCCAGCCTTACGCAGTGTTCGCGGTCCCACCGCTGGCCCGGGTCCTCGTAGCCGTAGGCCGCCTTCAGCGTGATCCGCTGGGACAGGTAGGGGTGGCCCACCGGGTTGAAGTCCGGCCTGTCGGTGTGCCGGGCGATCACCACGACCCGTCCGCCCTGTCTCGATATGTCCATGCTGGTCCTGATCGCCCTCCAGGTCGACGCGGCCTCTATCACCATGTCTGCGCCTTCGCCGTCGAACACCTCGTCGATCCTGGACCGGAACTCATCGTCGGCCGGGCTGGCGACGGCGTTCGCGCCCATGGCCCTGGCCACCTCCATGCGTCCGCCGTCCACGTCGATGCCGACGGTGCGGAATCCGAAGGCCCGGCACCAGGCGACGGCAGACTGGCCGATCACGCCCAGGCCCACGACCGCCACGTTCTCGCCCGGCGCGGGCTCCCCCGTCCTCAGGGCTATGTGGGCGACGCCGAGCAGGTTCAGCATCACCGCCTGCTCGGTGGGTATGCTGTCCGGCAGCTTGACCACATCGGAGGCCAGAGCCGCGGCGTACTCCTTGTGGGTGCCGCTCAGGAAGACGCGCTCGCCGACGGAGAAGTCCCCGGCGTCTGCGCCCACCTCGACGATCTCGCCGACCATCGAGTAGCCGTTCTCGGTCGGCCCGTCCGGGAAGGGCACCCCGCCGTGCAGCATCGTGCCCTCGTCGTCCACGGGAATCCAGCGGTACACGCGTATCTCCGTGCCCGTGCTGATCGCCGTCACGATGGCCTTCACGAGCACGCCGTCGCGCGGGCACTCGGGAACCGGCACGTCCTCGAACTCGACCTGCCTCGGACCCGTTACGACTAGCCGCTTCATACGACCCTCACCTCGTCGCCGACCCGGACCGTGCCTCCCGTGACTATCGCCGCGAGCTGCCCCCGCCTGCCCTTGAGCTTGTCCTGGAGGCCAGCGCGGACCTCGTCCATGCGGGCGCAAGGGGTCGCGGGCTTCGATACCCTGACGACTACCTCGGAGCCCAGGGCGACCTCCTGCCCCGGCTCCAGCGACCCCACGTCGAACCCGGACGTGGTGACCTGCTCCCGGACGTCGCCCGGCTTCAGGCCGAGCTCCACCAGCGTCTCCGCGTCTATCATCAGCACTTGGAAGTCCTGCCTGGCCGGCTGGTCGGTGGCGTGGCGGTCGCCCTCTATGCCGTACCCCGCGACGAAGCGGGCCTCCTCCAAGCTCTCGACCGGCGCGCGATGGGCCGGCGTGACGTGCAGCGATTCCGTGCGTCCCGTTGTCATGATTTCCTCCTACTTTCTACCTTACCCAGTGGTGCAGCAGCGGCTTGGCCCCGTCGGGCAGCGAGTCGTACACGTCCCGGGGCATGGGGAAGACCAAGTTCGCCTCGGGCTTGCCCTCGTCGTCGACCATGTCCTCGCGCTCCGGCGTCCCGGGCACCAGGACGTTGACGTTCAGCCACCACGGAGCGTACCGGACCGTGAGGCCCGCCCGTACCTCGTCCGTGCCGTTGGTGGGCACCGCGTGCCACGTCCGGCTGTCGAATATCAGCACGCTGCCCGCGTCGCCGGTGGCCTGGATCCGGCTCGGATGGGGCGACAGGTTGTCCTCCCCATAGACCTGGGTCCAGTTGTTCGGGATGCGATGGCTCCCAGGCACCAGCCACGTGCCGCCGTTCTCTTCGGTGAAGGGCGAGAGCATGAATATCACCGTGAGCAGCATGGGCGTGTCGGGATAGGGCGCCTCGATGATGGCCGCGTGCTTCTGGTTGAACGGCCAGTCGGAGTGCCATCCCTGGGGATTGCTGCCCGGATGCCTCACGACGGGCGTAGAGACGGTGATCTTCACGTGCCTGCCCCACAGTGCCTCCGCGACGCCCACTATCCGCCGGTCGCTCACGTACGGCGCGAGCGACTGGTTCACGGTGAAGAAGCTGCCCGCGACCCGGCGCTTCCACTCCGGCGAGGCCGACTCGGCCTCCTCGATCGTCGCGAGGACGCTATCCCTGACCCCCGCCACCTCGTCGTCCGGTATGATACCGGGGACGACCGCCCATCCGTCCTCCCTGACGCGGGTTACCGTATGATCGATGCCCATGGCGCACCTCCATCCATGCGGAGCATACCACCCACGAAGCCGCAAGTCACCCCGCCAGGCCCGCCGAATGACAGGGCGCGGCGCTGGCGTTATACTCGGAGCGACCCACGACCAACCTGGAGGTGCCCCGATGGGCCGCGAGATGCCATCCGCGAAAGCAATGACCGAAGCTGCCGAGGCGTTCCTGCCCGTCCTGTCGCCCGAGCTTAGGGCGTCGGCGGCCTTCGACTTCGACTCCACCGAGCGCCACACCTGGCACTACATCCCCAAGGTCAGGGGCGGGGCCATGCGCGGGCAGATGGACGCTGCCCAGCTCGACGCGGCCGACAGGCTGATGGCCTCGGGCCTGAGCCGGGCCGGCTTCGAGAAGGCAAAGGCGATCATCGCCCACGAGAGCATCCTGGACAGGATCGAGGAGACGACGGGCGGCACCCGGTTCGACCGGAGCCCCGGGCGCTACTACCACGCGCTGTTCGGCGACCCCTCAGGGGACGCGCCCTGGGGCTGGCGCGCCGAGGGCCATCACCTGTCCCTCAACTACACCATCGTCGACGACGGCACCGTCGCGTCCACACCGTCCTTCTTCGGCGCGAACCCCGCCGAGGTCAAGAGCGGGCCGGAGAAGGGCCTGCGGATACTCAGCGACGAGGAGGACACGGCGCGGGAGCTACTGCTGAGCCTGGACGACCAGCAGCACGCAAGGGCCAGCATCTACCCGGTAACCCCCGCCGACATCATCTCGCGGGCCAGCCCAAGGGTCGAGGTCGGCCCCCAAGCCGGGCTGCCCACCGAGTCGATGACGGGCGACCAGCGCGAGATCCTGATGCGCCTCATCGGGCTCTACGTCGACAAGCACGCCGATGATCTGGCCGCCAACGCCATGGCCAGGATCGAGGCGGGGGGCATCGGCGGGATCCACTTCGCGTGGGCCGGCTCGAAGCGCCGGGGCCAGCCCCACTACTACCGGCTGCACGGCCCGACCTTCTTCGTCGAGTACGACAACGTCCAAGACATGGCCAACCACATCCACTCGGTCTGGCGCGACACCGAGCACGATTTCGGCTTCGACCTGCTCAAGACCCACTACCAGCAGCACCACCACGCGGGCTAGGCGGCAGCCTAAACCCGGCAGGACTTCTTCCCAGAACGCCGCACCCGGCGGCGCAGCCACGCTATGCGAAAATATATTGCACTACTATCGTATTCATGATATAGTAACGGGAGTCGGGAGTGATGTACAGCGAAGGAGGCTCACAATGACTTAGGGGGAAGCTAGGTCCAGCAGTCTTTATATTACCGAAAGGGGAACAAAATATGGAAACCAAGGTACGGGACATAGGGAAGGAGTCTGGAAATGGAACCAAGGTTCAATCGAGAGCGGCAGCTTCACATATTGGAGCGGCATCCGTACATGCGATCCCATCTTGAGAAAATCAGGGAGACAGTCGCGCAGCCCGATGCGATTACGCCGTCCACGAGCGATGCAAATGTATCGCTATACTATCGCAAATATGATCTTGAAGGCTTGGGTACGAAATACTTATGTGTAGTGGTCAAACAAGAAAATGGGGGCAGCTTCGTACTCACTGCGTACCCCACGAAAACCATCAGGTAGGCAATTAAACAGTGAATTTCCCTAATACCCTCAACATATGGCTGGACTCAGAAGGCGACCTGCTTGAGGTCGGGTGGAGCGTCGAGAAGGGCTACTTCACCGAGACCGACGACGAGCGCGTCCTGAAGCGGGTGAACCTCGACGGCGAGGTCATCGGGTTCATGGTGCAGGGGGTCGGTTCGATGAAGGGCGCCTTCATCGACCTCGACTTGGGGCCCGAGAAGCCCACCGACACCGTGGACAACCTCACCGTGAAGGGAGCCGCCGATGAGCTCGGCGTAACCGAGGCGCGGGTCAGGCAGCTTGCCGCCCAGGGCAGGATCGAAGGCGCCCACAAGATCGGCAGGGACTGGATCATCCCGCGCCCGGTAGAGGTCAGGCCGGGCACACGCGGCCCCGCCGGGGCCGCGACCAGGAAGGCGAGCTAGGCCCGCCCTACTCGTCCGGCTGCTCGGGGTACTCCGGCACGAAGCCGCGCGGCTCCCATGCGGGGAACGCGTCCAGCGCCGGATCGTCGGTTAGGCGGATGCGCTGGTTGGTCGCGACCTCCACCACGTACACGTCAGGCTCGATCCCAGCGCCATACTCCGAGTACACGATGTACCTGCCGTCCGGGGAATAGCTCGGCCGCTCCTCCGTGGTTTCACTGGGCTTGCGCTGGATCGGCTGGATGTCGTCGCCGTCGGACGCCATCGTGTAGATGCTTGGCGGTGAGCCCTTCAGGCCGTATCGGATCGTGAGGGCGAGCCTGTGCCCGTCTGGCGCCCAGGAAGGCCACCCCACGAAGTGCCCGTCTATGTCCGTCCTGTTGCGGACCAGCCTGTCCTGTGCGCCGTCCGCCGCGCCAACTGTGTAGATGGCCGAGTTGTGCTCGTAGGCGATCAGCAGACCGTCGGGCGACCATGACGGCCAGCGGGTGTTCACCTGCTTCGGCGTCAGGTTCCTGGGCTCCGACCCGTCGGCGTTCATCACCCACAGATTCGGCCGGTCGTCCCGGTCCGACACGAAGGCGATCAGCTTTCCGTCGGGAGACAGCGCGGGCATATCGTCGAGTCCCGGGCTGTCGGTCAGCCGCACGACGTTGGAGCCGTCCGGGTCCATCGCGTAGATATTCCTGTTGCCGTCCCGGTCGGAAGCGAACACAATCCTGGAGCCGTCGCTCGACCATGAAGGATAGCTGTCCAGCCCGGGGTTGTTCGTGATGTTCCGCTGGCCCGAGCCGTCGGCGTTCATCACGTAGATCTCCCAGTTGCCGTCTCGCTTGGACACGAAGGCGATCCGGGACATGGTCGAGTTGTCGACGGTGGGCGTAGGCTCGGCCGCTGGCGTCGACGAGCCGCAGCCCAGCGCGAAGAGCAGCGCGGCCAGGCCCGGGAGCCCCCATCCTGCTATCCACCGGCTACTGACCACTAGCTGCCAACCACTAAACCCCTACGTGCCGGGGCGAGGCGTGGGGAACGGAGTCGGCGCCGGCGTCGGGACGACCACGAAGCCCTGCCTCCGCTTCAGGATATACCCGATAGCCTCCTCGTCAAGGAAGTAGGGCCACGCCTTCTGGGAATCCCTCACGTAGAATTCGGGCTCCCTGCCCTTCTGCAGGAAGAGCAGCAGCACCCCGTTCGCGCTGGAGCCCTCCCTGACGGCCACGGAGATGAGCGCGTGCGGCTCCTCCCAGTTCAGCCCGGCGGCCTCCTCCTCCGTCGGAAACTCCCGCGTCACGACCTGCCTAAGCTCCGCCAGCAGGTTGCTCACCGCCTCAATGCTTGCGGGCTCGCTGCCTTCATCCGACTCCAGGAACCAGGCCGAGTTGACCAGCCTGATGGAGAACGACTCGTCGGCGTAGCTGAAGGTCACCGACTCTATCTCGTCGGGCGGCACCGCCGCGACTATGGGATCCCTCCAGAAGTTGGCGTCCGTGCCGAAGGGCTCCGGGAACTCGCAGAACAGTGCGTAGACCTCCACCTCATCGGGCCGCCTCACATAGCACAGCCTGACCGTCGCGGTCCACGGGGTGATCACGCGCTCCCCGACGGGGGCGAACTGCTTGTCTCCGACTATGAAGCGCTCCACCACCTCGCCGTCGCTCCAGAACTCCAGCACCGTGTGGTTGTCCGGGTGCACGCCCATCAGGTCGTGGTTGGTCGAGTTCGTCGCGACGAGCTCCGCGTCGCCTATCCTGGACGCCGTCTCCCACAGCGTCTCCAGCCTGATGGCTATCGCGGGGTATGCGTCGACCCACCAGCCGTCGCCCCGCTTCTCGACGATGGTCTGTTGCTCGGCGTCCCTCATGACCACCCGGTCGATGACGTCGGGACCGAGCGGGCTGACCTCTCCGAACTTCTTGGTGCCCTCGCCCTCGGCGGAGAGGAGCCGGAAGGCGATGCCGGCCACCCCCAGCACGATCACGACGATGAGAACGAAGCCGACGTACTTACCGCTCAACCGTGTATGCCTTTCTGGTCGTCCGGCGCCGCAGGAAGAAGCGCGCCATCCCGAAGAGTATCAGGGCCGCCGACACCCCGAAGATGTTCCCGTACTGCACGATGTCGCGGTGCAGGTCCGACGTGAACACCAACTGCCTGATCACCCTGCCCTTGGACCGGATGGCCGCGAGCTGGTCCTCCTGGCTCAGCCAGTCGATCCAGTTGACCGCCAGAACCACGTGCTCGGGGAACCCGTTGACCATCCGCTCCGTCAGCCACATCGAGTCCGCCGCAACTATCATCCGGAAGGTGTTCTCGGGGTTCTTCTCGCACTGGGGCTTGTAGTACGAGCAGCGCGTGCCGGTAACCGCGACCGCCAGGATATGCTCGCCCAGGTCATCCTCAGCGTACTCCTCCAGCGTCGGCGACCGGGGCGTTAGGTCCCTGAACGACGTGTCGAGTGCCGCGAACTCGGACGTGACCACCAGCGGCTTGATCTCCGTCTCTATCGTCTCGCCCGTCGCCTCGCCTATCTCGATCGAGCCGGTCCACGGGAACACGACGCTGTTCACGCCGCCCGAAATACCCTGCTCCTCAGTTTGGACGCGCGGCCAGTAGGGGTACGCCAGGTTGACGCCGCCGAACTGCGTGTTGAACAGCAGCGTCTCGTGGGACCGCGTGTCGAATACCACGTTGTCCTGCACGAGCACGCCGTACTCCCCCAGCCAGGCCGCCAGCCCCGTGTTCGCCTTCTTCGCCCGCAGCGCCCGGTCGTCCACCTCCAGGGAGTCGACCAGCATCAGCACCTTGCCGCCCTCGGCCAGGTACTCGTCGATGGACGCCCGCACCCAGGGCGGCACCTCCTCCCGCGACCCCGCCACCACGAGCACGTCCGTGCCGATGAACGGGTCGGCGGAGCCCTGTATCAGCCCGTCCTCCCGGTCCGCGTCGAGCTCCAGCACCAGATGATGCCGCTCGAGCTGGTCGCGGAACGACTGCAGGTCCGCGTCTCTCATCCACTCCCCGTGCCCGTGCATGAACGAGATGGTGCTGGGCCGCTTCTGGGACATCCGCCGGATGTTCGCCATGAGCCTGTATTCGAGCCCGTCGGTCGTCTCGACGAAGGGCACGTTCTCCTGCCGGTTCGCGTACGTCATGCCCATGCCGAGGTAGCCGACCTTGACCTTGAACTCGCCGCCGGTCTGCTCGCTGAAGTTGATGGGCGGCACGAAGCTCTGCCGGGCAAGCTCCGCGGACTCCTCGTCCTTGTCCGCCAGGTACTTGACCAGCCTGACGTTCCCGTCGGAGACGTTGACGATGTCCTCCAGCAGGTCCTCCACGTCGCGCTGGGTCAACGCCACCTGTACCGGCGGGTCCTCGGACACGAAGAGCTTTATGGTGACGATGTCGTCCAGCTCGCGGAGCAGCTCGACGGTCGCGTCGTCAAGCGTGAAGAGCTTGTTCTCGGTCAGGTCGAGCCTGCCGCCGATGGAGCTTCCCGACCAGCCGACCAGGATGCTCAGCACGACCAGCCCGCCCACGCCCAACTGGAGGTTGCGGTAGAGCGACGACCGGTGGCTGACGCTCTTGCCCCTGATCATCAGGTAGGTGGCGCTCAGGAAGGTCGATACGAGCGCCACGAAGTAGACCACGTCCCGCAGGTCCAGCACCCCGCGCGATATGCCCTCGAAGTGGGTGAGCGGGCTCAGGTCCTGCACCAGGACGGCGACGACCGGCGGGATCGCCAGGGTGATGATCGGCATCCCGGCGACCATCAGCGCGACGATGATGGACAGCCCTATTACGAAGGCGACGATCTGGTTCCGTGTCAGGCTCGACGTGAAGAGGCCGACCGCCACGAACGACGCAGTGAGGAAGACCGTGCCCACGTACTGCGCTATGACGGCCCCGTCGTCGAAGTCCCCGGCCGTCTGGAGCGAAAGCGGTATGACGACCGTCGCAAGCACGCCCGCTCCTACGAATATCAGTCCCGCCAGGAACTTGGACAGCAGCACCGTCCACGTCCTGAGCGGCTGGGTCAGCAGTATCTCCAGCGTACCGTCCCGCTGCTCCTCTGCTACCAGCCGCATCGTGGCCGCGGGTACGAACACCGCGAGGATCCACGGTAGCAGCGTGAACATTGGCCTCATCGAGGCTTCCTGCGTTATCAGCGCCGTCCGGAAGAACATGTAGGCGGCGACGCTGACGAAGATGACCAGCAGGATGAACCCGGTCGGCTGGTCGAAGTAGCCCTTCAGGTCCTTGCGAACGAGGGCGGCGAAGGTCCTCATGCTATCCCTCGTCGTCCTCGCCCTCGATGCGGGGCCCCTGGTCTTCGTGGGTCAGCTGGTGGAACAGGTCGCCGAGCCGGGCCGCCTCCTGGTGGAGCTCCCAGATAACCCAGTCCCGCTTCCTTGCCAAGTTGTATATCTGGGGCCTGACGTCTCTTTCGGCAGGGTCCACCGACAGGACGAACTTCTGGCGCCCGTCGGCTGGGGCCAGTTGGCGCACCTCCTGGATCTCCCTGACGTTGGCCAGGGCGGGCTCGACGTTGTCGCCCTCCACCTCCAGGTTGACGTAGCGTACGCCATGCGCCTCGGTCGTCAGTTGGTCCACCGTTCCCTGGGCGACTATGCGGCCCCTGCTGATGATGAGCAACCTGTCGCAGGTCTCCTCGACCTCCTGGAGCACGTGGGTGCTGAGCATCACCGTGCGCTGCTGCCCCATCGTCCTGATGAGCTCCCGGATGGGGATGCGCTGGTTCGGGTCCAGCCCCTCCGTTGGCTCGTCCATGATCAGGATGTCGGGCCTGTGCAGGATGCACCCGGCGAGACCTACGCGCTGCCTGTAGCCCTTTGAGCAGTGGCTTATGGGCCGGTTGTAGACCTCCTGTATGCCCGTCTCCTCGACCGACGCCGCGATGCTCTCGCGCCTCGCGGCCCCCTTGAGGCCCCGGAGATTCGCCACGAACTGTAGGTACTCGTGCACGAGCAGGTCGCCGTACACAGGGTTGTTCTCGGGGAGGTATCCAATCAGCCGTCGGGTCTCGACGTCGTGCTGCTGGTTGTCGAGACCCTCGATCACGACGCGGCCCCGGTCGGGTGTGTAGAAGGACGTGATGAGCCGCATGGTGGTGGTCTTCCCCGACCCGTTGGGGCCCAGGAAGCCGACCACCTCGCCCCGGTTCACGCCGAACGACACGTCGTCGACGGCGATGTTGGGGCCGAACTGCTTGGTTACACCTTCGACCTGGATGGTAAGCTCGCCGGATGAACCCGTGTCCTGCTCACCATCCACGTCTTCCGGCTGGGTTGTGCTCTCGTTGACTTCGACCATCGTAACTGCGGAACGTTCCTATCCATACTAGCACACGCAGGGATAACCGGGGTATGGCCCTACGGCCTAAGGCGGCTCTTCACGAAACGCTCCTCGTCCTCCCTCGACGAGACCTCGCCGTCCAGCCTGGCCATCAGCAGCGCCCTCAGCACCTCCCCCACCGCCGGCCCCTCCTCAACCCCGAGCGCCATGATCTCCCGTCCGTCCAGCATGGGCGTGACGCCGCGCATCCGAAAAAGGTAGTCCACGAGCCGGCCGCGCACCCTGACGTTCTCGTGCGCCAGTGCCCACGCCTCGACTGCCGCGGGGCGTACATCCTCCAGCAGCTTGTAGACCTCGCTCGCTTTCAGAGCCTCCCCGCTCAGCCTGTCGAGCCGGGACCCTACCTTGCCGATGTCCCCGAAGGCCCGTGCAGGGCCCGGGGTGAGGCTCAGCCTAAGCGCCAGCCCGTCTCTGGCGGTGCCGCCGGCACTCGACGCCAAGGCGCCAAGGAGCCCCGGCAGGGACGGCGGCGGGCCATCGCGCAGGCGGCCCGCAAGTCCGTCCGGGAGCGAGAGGGCCGGGTGAATAGCTCTGAGTATCCCAAACCTCTCAGCCAACACGAGAATATCGGCCAGGCGCTCCTCTGCCGCGATGCGTTCCATCTCCCTCCGTATCCGGTCGCCGCTGACCGAGTCCAGCCAGCGCAGGCTCCCGGCCAGCAGCCGCGCGGTCTCCCCTTCGATCTCGAATCCGAGCCTGCCGGCATACCGCACGGCGCGAAGGATGCGGGTGGGATCGTCCTCGAAGCTCCGGGGATGGAGCACGCGAATGTGCCCTGCCTCCAGGTCTCGCCGCCCGCCCAACGGGTCCAGAATCATCCCATAGTCACCGCTGTTCAGCGAGACGGCCATGGCGTGTATCGAAAAGTCCCGGCGGCGCAGGTCCTCTTCGATGGAATCCGTGAAGGCCACGGTGGGCAGCGCCCCGGGCCGGGCATACGTCTCCCGCCGCGTCCTCGCAACATCCACCTCGACTCCCTCCACCCTCACCCTGGCGGTGCCGAACTGGGACTCCCTGGTAGCCGTGCCGCCAAGCGCATCGGCCAGGGACTCCACGGGGTCCTTCCCCACGCCGGAAGCCGCGAGGTCGATCTCGGCGGGGGTGCGTCCGAGCAGCACGTCCCGGACGGAGCCGCCAACCAGGTGGACCCTTACGCCCGAACGGGCGGCGGCGTCTGGTATTCGCGACAGGAATGATCGGTGCTCCCGGCTCAGGCGCCGGTCGAGAATCGTCGTCAAGTCGCTCCGTCTCTGGGCGTGGAGGCGCAATCGCCGCGCCTCCTCCCTGGTCAGGTGCGGAATCAGCCCTCTCGCTCGGCTATCGCTGCCCGGGCCCGGTCGAGATACGCCTGTGCGCCGGCCGCCAGCCACTGGGGGAAAGCCGTGCTGACCAGCCGCGCGCCCTTCTCGATGTAGCTCACCACAGAGGCGTCGGCGGCGAGGGCGCCCGCGACGCGGCCCGACGCAATGATCTGCGCGAGGGCCCTGTCGATGGTCGCCTGCACCTCGGGGTGCCCAATGTCCCCGTGGTGGCCCATGCTCTGGGCCAGGTCGCCGGGCGCGACGTAGAAGACGTCGATGTCCACTTCCAGTATCTCGTCGAGGTTCTCGACCGCGACGATGTCCTCGATCAGGATCATCGTCAGCACCTCGTCGTTGGCCTTGTGGTAGTAGTCATCCACGCCTATGCCCTGGCGGCTCGTGTACGACCCGCGCGAGCCAATGGGGGCGAACTTCGCGGCGTCCAGCACGGCCCGGGCCTCGTCCGCAGTGTTGACGTGGGGAACGCATATCGCCTGGGCGCCCTGGTCGAGGGTCCGGTAGATCACGCCCGGCAGGTTCAGGTTGACCCGGGCTACCGACGTCATACCCCACAGGTCGGCGGCCCTGGTGAAGTCGCGGATGTCCGCGAAGTCCACCGGCCCGTGCTCGCCCTCGATCCAGATACCGTCGAACCCCATCGGGCCGAAGAACTCCACAAGGTCCGGTGTCAACTCGCCCTGCACGAGGAGCGCTACCTCGCCGTTCTCCAGCTTCCGTTTCACCCTGTTCGGCCTGAGCTCAGCCAATGGCACACCCTCCCTTTCCGACTAGAGCGGCCCGATTATACACCCCAGGTCAAACGCAATCGTGGCGCCGGCCGACGGAACGCTGTAATCTCTCGGCATGAACGAGAGGATACGGTTCTGCCAGTCCTGCGGCCGGGGGCTGGTGGACAGGAACGTCGACGGGAAGACGCGCCGCCATTGCGACCACTGCGGCCAAACCGTCTTCCTCGACCCGAAGGTTGCCGCCGTGGTGCTGGCCCTTGTCGACGGGAAGCTGGTCCTCGTCAGGCGCGGGATCGAGCCGCAGATCGGCAGATGGGCCTTCCCATCAGGGTTCGTGGACCGCGGGGAGGCCGTAGAGGATGCCGCCGTCCGCGAGTTCAAGGAGGAGACCGGGCTGGACGCCAGGCTGGAGACGCTGATCGGCGTATACTCCGACACGGGCAGCCCCGTCATGCTCGTCGTGTACAAGGCCGAGGTGGTGGGCGGCGCCCTGCAAGCGGGCCACGACGCTACCGACGCCGCCCTGTTCGACCCGGAGGGCCTCCCACCGCTGCCCTTCCCCCACGACGACCGAATCCTCGCCGACTGGCGCGCCTTGTCCCTTCCCCCCGAGGGGGAAGGTTAGGATGGGGGCTCTTACGCCGCCGCCTCGTCGAAGATGCGCGCGAAGTCCTCGAACGACACCGTGTTGTCGATGTTCTGGCACTCCAGTGCGTGAGGCGGCGTCCGCCCGTCCGTGAGCTCCCACTTGGGCGGATGGCTGAAGGTCCAGCGCCGCAGCGACCGGTAGTAAGGGGCCAGCATCGCGTCGGTCCGGTCGTCCCGCGACCCGCTGGGGTATGCGAAGTGGTCGGGCACGAACCCGAAGTTGGCCCGGTAGGACTCATTCGACCGCTCGATCTCGTCCATCATTGCGTCCGGCCCCTCAGCGTCCAGGACCTCGACCAGCTTGGGGTGCGTGGCCGTGTGCGCGCCGATCTCCCAGCCCTCACTCAGCAGCTCCTCGGCCTGCCGCCAGGTGATGCACGGCTTCTGCACTGCGCCCTCCGTCGACGTGCGAATCGCCGCCGGGAGCCCCCGCGCGGCGGCCTCCGTACCTTCGCTGATCACATAGCACGTGGCCGTCATGCCCATCTCGCGCAATATGGGCATAGATATGGTGCGGGTATCGAGCCAGCCATTGTCGAAGTGCAGCACCACCGCCCTCTCAGGCAGATCCTCACGACCCTCCAGCCAGCCGACTACCCGGCTTGTGCTCACGACCGTCCAGCCATTGTCGGCGACGTACGCCAGGTGACGCCTTAGCTCGGACTCCGCTATCGTGCCCGTGGCCCTGTTTGGCGTCGGCTCGGCAAGGCCCGGGTCGCCGTCCGGGTAGACGTGGTGGTAGACCAGTATCGGGACTCGCTGGCTCATTGTTCCCCCCTTCGGCGAACGACCTCTATCTCCTCGATCATCCGCGGCCTCGACTCCAGCGTGCGATGGACGGCGCAACGCCCCGCGATCCGGAGTATCCGGTCGCGCTGCTCGCAGGTAAGGTCGCCCTCCAGCGTGATGCGGCTCCGTATCTCCTCTTGCGCGGCAGTCGAGTCGTTGCCGGTACGGCTCACGCGCCGGTGGCTGCACTCGACGGTAACGCCCTCGACCGGCCATCCCTTCCTCCGAGAATACAGGAGGACAGTCATGGCCGTTCAGGTGCCCAGCGCCGACAGGAGCAGCTCGTACGGCGTAGGCCCGAGGCCGTCGCCCTCCCCCACCGGCTCGTCGGCAACGAAGGCGTGATCGCCGGTTACGACAAGCTGCTGGAGGTTCTCAACGCTCTTCACCGTGATCGTCGTCATTGCTCTCACTCCCCGAAGATATATCCCACCTGGGCGGAGACGCCCCCTGCGAGCGAAGCAGGCCCGGTCGCGGCATGCGTCGGAGTCGCTGCATGGCAACGATCACCACTATCGCAAGCACCCCGAGCGACGAGAAGCCCGCGGGCCACTCCAGGTCCGCGGGCGCCAGGTCGAGGATGCCCCCGAACATCACCGGCCCGGCCGCGCCTCCCATCAGGCCCACCGACGCCTGCACGGCCATCGTCGATCCCAGCCTTTCGGGCGGCGTCGCCTCCACTATGCCGGTAGAGTATACGGCAGAATCGGCCGCTATCGCCCACCCGTAGACGGCACTTAGCCCGACAATGAACGGCAGCGGCAACCCGGCGGTCCACCCGATGATCCAGGCACAGCCGCCGCTGAGGGCGAATATGGCCGACGCGGACGCCGCTCGCCCCCACCTGTCGGAGATTGCGCCGCCCATGAGCGGACCCACCGAGCCCGTCATCAGCGCGAGCCCGCCCAGCGTGGCCCCTTCGACAGCGGCATCCGACGCACTCATCCCCCGGCCTATGAGGACTCCCACCAGGAAGACCGGCAGCCAGACCCGCGCCGCGAAGAGCTGCAGAGCGTGGACGGCGTATCCGAATATCAGGTAGCTCGCGGCCGAGTTCCTGAATACCGCAAGGTCGATGCGTCCCTTCGCGCCGGGCTGGGGCCGGAGCGATCTGCCGCGAAGCAGGAACACCGCCAGGGGCAGCCCCGCTGCAGCTGCCGCCGACACGTACAGGTATGCGTCCCTCCACTCCAGCCCCGACATCAGCAGGCCGGTGAGGGCGAGCGAGACGCTGTTGGCCCCGTACTGCGCCGTCACGTACAGCCCCATGGCGGCCCCGCGCCGGTCCCCGTCGAACCGCTCGGCTATCAGCCGCAGCCCAGGCATGTACAGGCCGACCAGCCCCGCCCCGGCCACGGCGCGGAGCAGCACGGCCGACACGACGCCCTCCGCAACCAGGGGAAAGAGCACGTGCGCCCCCGTGGACAGCACGGCGGACGCTACCAGGATGCGAGTGGGTCCGATGCGGTCCGTGAGGGGCACGACGAGCAGGGCCGACAGCACGTAGCCGGTCAGATAGGCGGAGTAGATCGCTCCCGCCTGGGTGTTGTTGAGCGCCCACTCCTCCCTGATCAGCGACAGCGCCGCCACGTAGCTGGAGATGGGCAGGAGCAGGACGAAGAGCATCGCGGACATCAGGAGCAGCCAGGCCTTGTCCCCAAGACCGGCCCGTCCCGGCCGTGCGGGAGGCGATGCGCCATGCGGGCCCGGATTCACCATGAGAGCCGTACTATATCCTACCCGCCCCTTATCCGCTCCAGCATCCGCTTGGCCGCCAGCTCCAGGTCTGGGTCGTCGGTCAGCGACAGGACCTGGTCGAGGTCCGCGGCTGCGCCGGCCGTATCGTTGTTGAACAGGTGCATCTGCGCCCTGTCCAGGTAGTGCTGCAGCTCGTCGGGCTCCTCCCGGATGGCCGCAGTCATGTCCTCGATGGCGCCCGCCAGGTCGCGGCGGCTGAAGTGCAGCCTCGCCCGGTTCACGTACGCGTCCGCGAAGTCCGGCTCGACCTCGATGGCCTTGGTGAAGTCGAGCATCGCCTGCTCGGGATCGGCCATGCCCAGGGCGACCAGCCCGCGGTAGTTGTAAGCCTCGTGCAGGTTCGCGTCCAGCTCGATGGCCTTGTCGAAGTCCTCCAGGGCGCTGTCCAGGTTCTCGTGCGCCAAGTAGGCGTAGCCACGGCCCACGTAGGCCTCGGCGAAATTGGGGTCGAGGTAGATCGCGCGGGCGTATGCGTCGCCGGCCTTCTTGACGCTGCCCTGCTCCTGGAGCGCCCTGCCCTTCTGGTACTCCAGCCGAGCCTGGACCTCGGGAGGATCCGTCCGCCCGCCACAGGCCAGTGTCGCAACAAGGGCAACCGCCGCCAGCCCGACCGACGCGACAGTCATGGACCTCATACCCCAATGATAAGCGATACGGAGCACCGCCGTGGTTCCATGACCGTGGTAGCGTCACTGCCCGGTGTAGGGGCGATTCGCGAATCGCCCCTACGTCTGCGGTACGTCCTGGTGGAGCGGTCAGGGTTCGAACGTGGGCAGGGGCTTGCCGCCGGACACGGCTTCCAGGACCGCCTCGGCGTGGGACGCGATTCGGTCCAGGTCGAACCTCCGGGACAGCTCCCGCGCCGTTCGGCCCATCTCTTCCCTGCCTTCGGTGCGATTCGCCATATCGAGCACTGTAGCCGCCAGCTCATCCGAGTCGAGCGGTGCGAACGCGCGGCCCACTCCGTGCTCGTTCACGAGGGCCTCGGCCTCGCAGCCCCTGCTGACGATCAGCGGCACTCCCGACGCCAGGGCCTCGTATACCTTGGAGGGCATGGTGCCCGGCAGCTCGGCGGCCAGGGGCACGACGGCGGCGTCGCAGGAGGCCAATATCGACGCGACCTCGCTCCGTGGCACCGTGTCCTCGAACCGCAGGTTGGTCACGCCCCTGCCCTCCGCGAGGGAGACGAGGGCCGGCTTGGACGGCCCGTCTCCCACCATGACGAACTTGACGGCGGGGTGGCCGCGCAGACGGTCTGCCGCTTCGACCACCACCTCCAGCCCCTGGAACAGGCCGTGCAGACCGCAGTAGCCGACCAGGAAGTCGTCGGGCCCGGCCCCCAGCGACCTGCGGACATCGTCGCTCCTGAGCGAGGGGCGGAACAGGCCCAGGTCCACCCCGCCGGAGACGACCGCCGACCTCACGCGGGGGAAGCGCCGGGCGATCCGGTCAAGGGCGGCGGACGTGGGCGCGAGCACCGCGTCGGACGCTCCGTAGCCGACCCTTTCGAGGCCGCCGAGGAGCCTGAGCGTCAACTTGCCCAGAGGCAAACCCAACCGGACGGCAACGTCCGGCCAGGTGTCCGAGACGTTCATGACCACGCGCCCGCCCGCGATACGACCGAGGGCCAGGCCGGCGGGCACGAGGAGGAGTGGCGGGCTGTCGAACAGCAGCACGTCCTGACGTCCCAGCCTCCTCCAGCCGAGGGCCATGCTCGACGACACGAACGACAGGTAGCCCAGGAGCCTGGGGAAGGGCCGGGCCGACTCGGACGGGCGAATCCAGGTACGGATGACGCGGACGCCGTCCATCTTCTCCTCGACGCGCAGCCTGCCCCGGTAGCCATCGAACACGCGCCCCGTGGGGTAGTTGGGCATCGCCGTGATCACCGTGACGTCGTGGCCCCGGGCGGCCAGCCGGGTCGTCAGCTCAAACAGGCGGGTCGCCGTCGCGCCCATCTCAGGCGCGAAGTTCAGCGTGAGCACGGCGATCCTCATGGGGCTACCGTGCCCATACACCCCGCGAGTCCAGTATCTTCTTGCCGTCCAGGCTGCGAGGGTCGATCTCCATGAAGCTGCTGTGGTCGGTCAATAGTACCACCACGTCGGCCGCGTCCAGCGCGTGCTCAAGCCCGACAAGCTCGCAGGAATCCGCCGACAACTCTTCCGGCAGCGCGTCGACGTGGGGCTCCACGACCAGTATCGGCCCCTCGAACATGCGGCGGATGCCCCGGACGACGGCGATGGACGGGCTCTCCCGCAGGTCGCCGGTGTCCTTCTTGTAGGCGAGGCCCAGGCAGGCGACGACCGGGCCGTCAAGCTCGGCGCACGTCTCCACAACACGGCGGGCCACCCAGTCCGGCTTTCTGTCGTTCACCATCCTCGCCGCCCGTATCAGGGGCGTCCGCTCCGGCTCCGAGTGCACGATGAACCAGGGGTCTACCGGTATGCAGTGGCCGCCGACGCCGGGCCCAGGCTGGAGGATGTCCACGCGGGGATGCCTGTTGGCGAGCCTTATCATCGCCCACGGATCGACGCCTAGGGCCTCGCACACGACGGACAGCTCGTTGGCGAAGGCGATGTTCACGTCCCTGAACGCGTTCTCCGAGAGCTTGACCATCTCCGCCGTCCGTGCGTCCGCCAGGTGGCACTCGCCCTCGACGAACGCCTCGTACAGCCTCCGTGCTGCCCGTGCGCATGACGGCGATACGCCGCCTATGACCCTGTCGTTGCCCACCAGCTCGGCGAGGGCGTTGCCGGGCAGCACACGCTCCGGGCAGTAGGCCACGCGGACGTCGGCGTCGTCGCCGTGGGCATGGGGGAAGGCCAGGTCGGGCCGCAGACCCGCGAGCCGCGCGCTCACCGACTCGGTGGAGCCGACCGGCGAGGTGGACTCGACGACGACCATATCCCCTGCTCGAAGTAGCGGCGCGAGGCCCTCGACAGCGGCGTGGAGGGCGCCGAGATCGGGGCTGTGGTCGGCGCGGACGGGGGTCGGCACCGCGACGATGAACGCGTCGGCGGTTTCGGGCTCGCGCCCGGCCCGTAGCCTACCCGAGGCGACGGCGTCGGCTACGGCCTCGTCCAGGCCCGGCTCGCTTATCGGGGACGTACCCGCGTTGACGGCATCCACCCGCGATGTGTCTATATCGACGCCGAGCACGTCCATGCCGTTGGCGGCAAGCAGCGCCGCCGTGGGCAGACCCACGTACCCCAGCCCCAGCACGCACACGCTCGCGCGTCCTGAGCCTGTCGAAGGATCAGCCATATGCCAGGTCCTCCAGGATGCGCCGGCTGGCGTGGCCGTCGCCGTACGGGTGGTGGACGCGGGCCATTGCGGCGTAGGCGTCGGCGTCGTCGAGCAGCCGGGCGGTCTCGTCCGCTATGCGGTCGGCGTCCGTCCCGACCAGCCGCACCGTGCCCGACTCCACGGCCTCCGGCCTTTCGGTCGTGCCGCGCATCACCAGCACCGGCTTGCCCAGCGACGGGGCCTCCTCCTGTATGCCCCCCGAGTCGGTGAGGATGACGTGCGCCTCGGTCATGAGATGAACGAAGGCGAGGTAGTCCAGGGGCTCGATGAGCCGGATGTTGGGATGGCCGCCGAGGAGCCTGAACACCGGCTCCCGCACGTTCGGGTTCAGGTGGACGGGGTACACGACCTCCACGTCCTCCCTCGCCCCGATCCTGGCGAGCGCACGGCATATCTGCTCGAACCCGGCTCCGAAGTTCTCCCGCCTGTGGCCGGTGACCAGCACGAGCCTGCGCCCCGGGTCGCGTTCGGGCAGCGCGGCCCTCGCGCGCTCGGCCAGCCCCGGCTCGGCTTGCAGGCGACCGACGACATGGAGCAGCGCGTCGATCACCGTGTTCCCCGTGACCCTGATGCCCGAGTCGGGCAGCCCCTCGGCGAGCAGGTTCCGCCTCGCCGTCTCCGTGGGCGCGTAGTGGCGGTCGCTGAGGGCGTCGGCCACCTTCCGGTTCATCTCCTCCGGCCACGGCGCGGACATGTCGCCCGTCCTCAGCCCTGCCTCAACGTGGCCCACAGGGATCTTCGCGTAGAAGGCCGCCATCGCAGACGCCAGCACGGTCGTCGTGTCGCCCTGCACCAGCACTCGGTCGGGTCGGGCCTCGTCGAGAACGCCCCTCATGCCCTGGAGGACGCTGCTGGTCACGTCGGCCAGGTGCTGGCCCGGCGACATGACGTCCAGGTCGTAGTCGGGCTCCAGCTCGAACAGGCGCAGGACCGGGTCGAGCATCTCGCGGTGCTGGGCGGTCACGCACAGGGCGTGGTCGATGGAGCCGGCCGCCGCCAGGGCGCGGGCGACCATGGCCATCTTCACGGCCTCCGGGCGAGTGCCGACTACGGAGAGAATACGCATGTCAGCAAGTTACACCAATCGCCTTGACATGCGCTACCTCGCCGTGACACATGTGGCAGTGCTCTGTCCCGCCGGTACGGGGTAGACCGTGGCAGTCCGGGGGCCGCCGCAGCAACTGAGCTGGAGGCGCTAGATCATTACACGGTCGAGGTCCAGCCCGGGCGTATGGTCTCGACACTTCTTTAGGAATTCGGCGTCCGGCGTCTGGTCGGAGTGACTAGTCAACTGGCGCATCCTCACCCGCACGAAATTGAACCGGTCCGCCGAGTATATCCGGCATCCTGACCGTTCTGCGGCGCGCTGGAAGTTCGTGTCTTCCTTCAGGGAAAGAGCGCCAAAGGAAACCTCCCTGGCAACTTCGGTTCGGATGAACAGCGTACCACCCGTCAATGCAGAACTAGTGAAAGTGTGCTCCGGCGTGTTTTCTCTTATGGCCGTCGTATCCGTAGCTTCGAGGTGTTCGGAGCTCCCGCCGGCGGGCCGTGGATCGCGGCCCCCAAAAGATGCGGTGGCTGCGGCGGCTTCGAAGTAGACAAAGTACAGCCCTTTTCCGACGACCTCCGCTCCCGAGAACGAGGCTGCGAGAACGCTGTCGGACAGGTACTTCTCACCGTATAGGTCGTCGTCGTCCATCTTGGCGACGTACTTGCCCGACGACGCTTCCACGCCCAGGTTCAAGCAGCTCCCCAGGGTAGTGCGTCCCTCGACGTGGAGCACCCGCACGTTGGGGACGGACTCGGCTTGCTTACGGATGGCATCCAGATCGAACTCCGCGTTGTTCAGGATGAGGACCAGTTCCTTGTTCTCATACGTCTGCTTGGTGAAGTTCTCGAGGCACTGGGCCACGTTCCCGGGGCGCATGGTGGGCATGAGGACGCTCACCGGCGGCTTGTCCGTGCCGAGGGGTTCGAGCCCGACCCTGCGAAAGACCTCGTCCACGCGGTGGCGGTAGGTGTGGTTCTCGTGTACGTGGCGGTAGGCCAGGTGGCCCTCGCGTATGCGCGCCTCCTCGTCCGCGAGCAGGTCCTCGACGTGGCCGGAAGTCTCCTCGGCGCTTCGCGTCACCCTGACGTGCCCCCCCAGCATCCGTCTCATGCCAACGGAGTCCTGGGACACCACCGGCGTTCCGCACGCCAGGCTCTCGAAGACCCGGCGGGCGAACATGGTCGGAGACTCGGTGATGGTGTTCACGTTCAGCATCACGTCGTAGCAGCGGTAGGCCGTCAGCATCTCGTCGTAGGTCAGCGTTCCCCTGACGGCCTCCCTGTACTCGTCGGGGAAGCGGTAGTCCAGCCCGAATTCGGGCCGCGTCAGGTTGCGGTCGAAGATGTGCAGGCCGTGGGGCATCGCGCCGTCCAGGAGGCTCCTGAGAGCCTCGGCCCGCTCAGGATACCTCCGCGACACCCAGCTACCGGCGAAGCAGACGGGATACCTGGGCCAGTCTCTCTCCCTGGACGGGTTGTGTACCCGCGGCTGCGCGGCGAAGGGCAGGACGTATATCCGGTCGTGCCCCAGGGCCTCCCTGTACAGCGGCACACAGTCCGAGTCCGAGGTGAAGACGAAGTCGAACTCCTTTGCGGCGCCGAGGAAGTTGTCGAAGTGGGGCGGGTCCTCCTTGTTCCAGAACACGGTCGGAATCCCTGCGGAGCGGCAGTACTCGACCAGCTCCCGCAGGGGGTTGTCGTCCAGGTTTTCGTAGCCGACGATCCTGTCCTGCCAACCGCCATTGTTGCCCCTCCAGGCCGACTCGACGAACAGGCACACGGGGCGCGTCCTCTCCATCTGGTCGCGCCAGTGCTCCGGGGACATCAGGACCAGGTCGACCTCGTGCCTGAGGGCATGCTCGGTGAACGTGTCGAGGATGGCCGCGACCGGCGGGCCCTTGGACCCCGCCTCAGGAACAGGCAGAGGCGGGAAGTTTATGAGCCGGGACGGGTCGAAGTACGAGCCATCGGAGACGGCGCGGGGATCGCCGGGAACGACGGACTGCCTCGATGCGCCCGAATCCGTCGCGGCCACCTTCTCCGGGGGCGGGGGGGTCGACCTGGAGCGGTAGATTCGCAGGAGGCGGAAGGGCAGCTTCCACATGGTGAGGGGCTGCTTGGCGGCACGGACCAGCTCCGAACCCACGAGGAAGGAAGTGCTCGTGCGCGCCGCCTGGAGACGATGACGCAGCACCCGAACCTCCCCCGCCCTAGCCGCGAGGTTCTTATTGAGCGTCTGGATCCGGGCCCGGAGCTCCTGGGCTCTCTTGTGGCTTGCGCCCAGGTCCTTCTTGACCTGCGCGAGCTCGATCCGGTCCAGCCTGTTCCGAATCTCGATTCCCTTGACCCGCTCGTTGCTGGCGTTGACCCTGCGCTGGGTTGCCCGTTCCGCCTCGACCCGCTGCCGGAGCCGTTGCTGGAGCCGTTCGATCCGGCTGTCCCGTTTCGCCAGCATCTCGGACAGCGCCGCCCGGGAGTCCGCCAGCGCAGTGTTCGTCATGGCCAGGACCGCCCCAGCATCGAGGCGCCGCCAAGAGCTCTCGTGGCCTTCCGACACGCGTCCCACGAAGCGGATATGATCGTCCTCCACGGTCAGCATATCCAGCCCCAGTCGCGGCTTGAGCAAGTCGATCATGTCCATCAGCGAGAAGGTCCGCCTCTCGGGTTCGCGCGGGTCCGCTCCGAAGGGCGCGGTGACGACGATGCGGCCCCCCGGCCCGAGATGCTCCACTCCCCTGTCCAGCATGGCGCCCGGGTCTTCGACGCAGTCGAGCATCTCGCCCATCAGCACGGTGTCGAAGAGGCCGGCCGCCGGCGGTGTCTGGAGGAAGTCCCACTGGACCAGCTCGACGCGCCCGCGCACCTCGTCCGGCTCCCTGGCAAGCAGCTTGCGGGCGAAGTCGAGGGCGTCGGGGTCGACGTCCACCCCCGTGACCGTGATTCCGCGGCGCGCGAGCAGCAGGGGCAGGATGCCCTCGCCGCAGCCCACGTCCAGCACGCGGGGCCCCCGGGCCTGGTCGGCCATCCAGTCGATGCGGCGGCGCAGCCGGTCGCCGGCCGCCCCCCCGTCGAGCAGGCCGAGGTATACCTGCGCGACATGGTCCCTGGTCGGCGCGAGGCTATGCGCCGTGCTTTCGGTATCCGGGTGCTGGTACGTCAACGACTCACTCCCGGCTCGCCCTTCTCGTACCCCTGTACTCCGCCATCACCTCGGCCACGTCCCCGGTTGCGCTGACCCTCCCGCGCTCCAGCAGTATGGCCCGCTCGCAGAACCCGGTGATGATCTGCTCCGACTGGGACGCGACGACGAGGGTGTTCGCGGACTCCATGAACAGGTCGAGCCGCTCCTTCGCCTTCTCCTGGAACCGCAGGTCCCCCGCGCCGATGATCTCGTCGATGAGCAGTATGTCCGGGTCGATGGACGTCGCCACCGCAAACGCGAGGCGAGCCCGCATCCCCGTCGAGTAAGTACGCAGGGGCATGTAGATGTAGTCACCGAGCTCGGTGAACTCGACGATCTCTGGGATCATCTTCCTGACGCGCCCGTGGCTCAGGCCGAGGGAGACGCCCGAGAGCAGGATGTTCTCCATCCCGGTCGCCTCGGGCTTGAGTCCGAGGGACTCGGAGAAGAGGGTGGAGATCCTGCCTCGTGATTCCACGGAGCCGCGGGTGGGGTGCAGTATGCCGGCCATGACCTTCAGCATGGTGCTCTTGCCGGCCCCGTTCAACCCGACCAGCCCGACCTTCTCCCCGCGGGTGATGTCGATGCTCACGTCGTCAAGGGCCGTCACGGTCATCTCGGAGCCGCGGGAGAAGTTCAGGCGCCCCCCCACGCTGGCCTGCAGGGACCCGAAGCCGTTGGGCGTGCGCCGTTTCGGGGCCCTCCGGTACGTGGGAAGCTCCAGGGTAAGGCCGCTCAGGCGGATCGCCAGGTCTTCTCTCATCCTATCCAGATAGCCAGGCGCCGCCGGAGGGAGCTGTAGGTGGCGGCGAAGAGTACCAGGCAGACAGCATCGATAGCCAGGACCACCGACCAGGAGAGCACCGGGGCGGTCCCGCCCGTCAGCGGGGCGCGGACGAGCTCCAGGTAGTGGGTGAACGGGTTGAACAGCGCGAGGAAGTCGCGGTCGCCAAGGCCGTCCACGTACCAGAAGACGGGCGTGGCGAAGAACAGGAACCGCATCCCCGCGCGGATCACGTGGGTCAGGTCCCGGTAGCGCGCCCCGGCGAAGCCGAGCAGCGGCACGGCACACAACGAGCCCACGAACAGCAGGAGCAGCCCCGGCGCCGCCAGGAGGGCCTGCCAGCCCAGGTGCGCGCCGCTCCAGACCATGACGCCGATGAGGATGAGGGAGTGTACGGCCATCTTGGCCCAGTGCTCGACCCCGTTCCTCAGCACGTAGGTAAAGAGGGGGTTGTTGATGGACGAGATGGCCCTGGCGTTGGACACGAACACGCCCGCGCCGGTGGCGAGGGTGCCGGAGACGTACGACCAGAGAATGACGCCAACCGAGAGGTACACCAGGTAGTTCTCGCCCGCGTGTCCGAGCAGACGACCGAACAGGAGGCCCAGCCCCGCGATCCATACCCCGACGACGAGGATCTCCCACAGCGGGCCGAGGTATGTCCGGCGGTAGCGGAGGGTGAAGTCGTACCAGCCCAGGGTGATCCACAGGGACGGGCGCGCGAACGACCGGATGACGTCATCAAGCCCGGCAAGGAACCCGGACTGGGACGAGCTGGTGCGGACCGACGCGAGCCTCAACTATCACCGCCTGGCGTGGAAGTGCCGCCTGCCGTTGCGTACGGCCGGCGCGGGTGGTCTGGCGTTCACTGTACTAGCGCGCAAGGTGCGCCCATCCTAGCATGGGCGCCGGGGACAATGCCAGTTCCCGAGGGCACAGGAGGCCCCAGACCCCCTTGAACGCTCCCATAACCTCCTCCTGTATTGACTCCGCGCCGCCACAGACGCTACACTCTGGCCGATTGGTGGCGCCCAGACCAAAGAATAGCTACCATATGTCTACGGAACCGGATAGGAGGCTAGGAGGAGGGTTGTGACCACTCTAGTTGCCCTAGCTTCGCGCCATGCAGTGGTCATGGGTGCTGATTCGCTGGGCTCCATGACAAGGAGGATGGTCGATCCTATACGTCTCTTGGACTACTTTGACCCGGACGACAACTACAAGCTAAAGGTCGACAGTTCGGGCAACCCAGAGCTAAAGGCGGTAGGCCAGATACTAGAGGAAGCTGAGAGGGTCCCATACAATCAGACGCTTCATGCCACCAAGCTCTTCAAACTCGGAGAGTTGCCAGTTGGACTGATGTTCACTGGAATATCGGTAATCGACCAGCGAACGGTCAGGAGCATCGTGTCCGAGTTCGTTAATGGTACTGTCGAGGAGATCGGCGATGGCCCATATACTGTGAAAGGACTCTCGAACAAGCTCGCTTCGCTTTTACACGGCTACTACGAGGGCACCTATCCAACTCCTCCTTCTGGCCGCCCTGGGCCTGACCGTCCCGGGCTTGAGCTACTACTGGCTGGATACGACAGCGACAAGTCAGACCCTTCAATCGTGAGGGTGGACGCTAGGGAGAACCGTGCCAGCATCCAGTTCGGGCCGGGCGAATTCGGGGTGGCATTCGCTGGGCAGACGGATTGGATTCAGCGCATAGTGTTCGGCACAGACCACATGAACAAGTTCAGGATTGAGGAGAGGGTTGAAGACCTCCTCGGTCAGTACAGGCAAGAGTTACTAGATCACCTTGCGCCGGTGGGGATCTCATCGCTCCCTGAACCCAGCGCGGATCTCTTTGTCTTCAATAACTGGAGGCTCAACGAGCTGGAGGCCGATTGGGACGAGTTTTCCGAGCAAAATGCCATCGACTGTGTGGACTTCTTTCTGCGAATCATGATCGGTGCCCAAGACGTTGACTCCCAACTACCTACGGTCGGTGGCGACGTCCACATAGCAGTAATCCGCAAGGAGACTGGGTACCACCCGGTGACCAAGGAGGTCTGGAAACACGGCGACCACGAAGTCAGGATACCGGAGGTCGGACTATGAAAGATGGCCAGAGAGAGACTTTGGAGAATGACCGTCTCTATCCGACGGTCGGGGAAGAGCGCCGGTACCAAGAGCTCAAGGACCGCTACGGGTTTGTTGATGCGACAACAGCGAGGGGCTCAACACCCAGAACAGTCCGGAAGAGAGGGACGCGTGGCTCGCGTAGAGCCAAGCGAATGTCAAGAGTGGGTTGACCTAAGGTTGTTGAACGGCCCTGTGTCACCCCAGCTAGGGGTGGCAGTGGGCGCGCTGTTATCTTTGGAGCCACTGCTGGATTTTGGAGTGGGACGCGGCTAGTAGCTCGTCGCGGCGTGACAGGACTTCTAGGACGAGGAGCGTCGAGCCGACGACTATGAACGGTGTCATGGCAAGGTGATAGCGTGGCTGCACTTCGAGGAGGAGGTGCGGCAGGGAGAAGAAGAGGGCGGCCACTCCCAGGGCCAGGAGATAGCCCGGGCGGCGTATTTGCCCAACGAGCAGGACTAGGAAGAGCAGGAAGGTCGTCCGGTATACGCCGTCGAGGCTGGCAAGGGCGAGGGTCCGAACCCGGCGGCCCAGGCTATCGCGGGGTTCCCTGCCTCCGGATGCCCAGTCGTAGAGATTGCGCTCACTGCCCCAGAGCTGGGCGACCTTCTCGGACAGGGCGAACCGCGCGAACGCCACCGGGTCCCGCGTTATTCGCTCCAGCGCGATCTCCCGCGCCCTTGCATCAGCCTCGTCGCGGGTCAGCCGACCCTCTCCCAGGTATCCGGCGAGCTCGAGGTCAGGAGTGTTGTATCTGCCCTTGGAGTCGAAGTTCGTGCCAAAGAGGAGGCTTACTTCTCCCCACGGCGACGCGGTGATCCTCAACTCGGGTCCAATCGACCAGGACATGTATGCGAAAGCGAGCCATACGACGGCAAACGCGGCGATTACTATTGTGGACAGTGCCAGGGGATGCCGAAAAGGCCCGGGGCGGGGTGTCGCGTCCGGCCCTTCGACTCGCAGAGTCGCCGCACTCCCCGCGAGGAGTACGACAATGCACACCACGACGGCAAGTATCCCGGTTGCTCGCGTAAGGAACAGGACGGCCGTCACGACTCCCATTCCCAGGTACAGGTAAGGAAACGGGCCGCGGCCGGTCAGGTGTCTCGCGATCAGCCACGCACAGATGGCCGACAGGAGAAAGTAGACCGACTCCGAGCTGTTCACCGGGGCGAAGACGACAAAGGTGGGGCACAGCGCCAGGGAGAAACATACGAACCTGGCTTTCCACTCGTCGTGCAGGAAGGGGCGGACCGCACGGTAGACGAGTGCCGCGCCGCACGTCCAGGCTACCGCGGACGCTATGTAGTTTGCCGCGTAGGTCGGCCCCAGCAGCCAGTGGAAGGCCGCGTAGTAGGCCACGGTGGGCGGCGACTTCGTCCTGAACAGCTCGGGGAGGTCGCCCGAGCTGAGCCTGGCCGCATGGACGTAGTACGGCAGGAAGTCGCTGAGAGGCGCGGTATCGAGGAAGAGCCCCCAGAGAACCATGCCCGCGAAGCTCAGCGCCAGGAGTGTCACGACGCCTACGACCCGGCTCAGCCCGTAGCAGAGGGCGAGCCACGCTGCGCCCACGACGACGTGCACAGGAGCCACGTAGCCCGTCTGGATGAACGCGTTGAGGAAGTACAGGAACGCGACCACGGCGAGCGCGCGTGCGCCCGCCCTCAAGAGCGAGGACCGGGCCGGGGTCTTCAGCGCCACGTATTGCCCTTCATGTGTAGTCCGGTGATGTGCTTGTGCGATGGTATACTACCGCACGAGCGGGACTCTCGCAGAGGATGGGTTCCCGCCGGGGCGCGGGAACGACGGAGAGGCGGTTCGTGTTGAAGAAGCTGCTGGACGACCGGGTGGTCGGCGCGGTGATAGTCGTGGCCGTGCTGGCACCGGTGCTCGTCTGGTACGAGGGTAAGGCCGTTGCCGATCCCGACCTGGAGCCGGGCCTGGCGTCGGACGCCGGGGCGCTGCTGGCAATGCGCGACTCCTTCGAGGAGACGACGCTGAACTGGTCGGCGGACACACCAATCGTAATCTGGGACGGCGTGAGGGTATCGGGGAACCCGAAGCGCGTGACGCGGCTCAGCCTCAGGAGGCACCTGTCGGGCGGGGCCGTATCCCACAGGCTGGGAGACCTTGCCAAGCTCGCGCAACTCGACCTACGCAGCAACGGGCTGAAGGGCGAGATCCCGCCGGAGATCGGGAACCTCGCCGGACTCACCCACATATACTTCAACGACAACATGCTGACCGGCGCCATACCGAGGGAGCTGGGGGGTCTCTCCAATCTCACCCACCTGTACCTGCACGACAACATGCTGACGGGCACGATACCGAGGGAGCTGGGCAACCTCGAGGGGCTGACCAACCTGTGGCTCAGGAACAACCGGCTGACGGGTACGATACCCCCTGAGCTGGGCGGCCTGTCGAACCTTGAGCGCGTTCGGCTGAGCCACGGCAACGTATTCACCGGGTGCGTACCCGCGGGCCTGGCGGAAGCGCCGAACACCGACCTGGGCAGGCTGGACCTGGAGACCTGCGGCGGCCCCTGAGCTACCTGAACCTGAAGGCGTAGAGGTCCGCGTCGTTCAGGCTGAAGCGCAGCCTCACCGGGCTGCCGGCAAGCCGGCCCACGTCGCCGCCCCGCCGCCACCGGACGGCACCCTCGATCTCGTCGGCGAACATCTCCGGGCAGTCGTCGAGGCCGTAGCCGGGGATGGCGTTCCCGTTCCCGTCCTGGATCTCGACCCTCATGGTGCCCACCGCCGACGTGGAGTAGTTCAGCTCCAGCCGGTCGCCCTCGAAGACGAAGGGCCGCGTCGTGAGCTCGCCGCCCGCGTAGCCCGCGTTCACGGACACGAACCCGTCGGGCCTCAGCGTGTACCGCCTGATGTGGACGCCGGGCGTCTTGATGTGCTCGGTTACGTACATGGTCAACTCGGTGGGCGAGGTCTGGTAGATGCCGTGCTGGAAGTAGATGCCGCGCTCGTGCCAGTTCCTCCTGTCCAGCCCCGGACGCATGAACGCCTCCATGAAGCTCCTGTCGAAGTGGACGCCGTCGCGGCTCGACATGAATACGATGTCGTTGACCCCGGGGCCGTCGTACCAGTCGGGGTCGGGCGTCCTGTGGGCCACGTACCTGGAGGGGAACATCAGGTAGGTGCCTGGCGCCCTGTCGTAGGCCCAGCACTCGTTGGTGTACAGGTGCTCGTAGGGTGTGCCGCCCGTGTCGATGGACCGGAGCGGCGTCCAGGTCCGGAAGTCGTCGGAGGTTGCGTACCGTATCCAGCGGACGCCGCCGAAGAACTCGCGCCCCTCCTGGTCCCTGACCGACTCGAGGTCGACGGTCGCGGGATCGACGCTGGGGTCGTTGCCGGCGATCCCGCGGGTGTAGCCCCGGTACTGGCCGGTCCACTCGTCCCAGAAGAAGAGGTTCTTGGTGTCGAAGGGCCAGCCGGTCAGGATCGGCTCGTCGTACAACTGGCGCCAGTTGATCCCGTCGGGCGAGGCCATCGCGTAGATCGCCGACTTCTCCCGGCGGCCCATCGACCTGAAGCCCTTGAAGCGCTCGCTCTCCTTGGCGCCGGGGTTAGCGTCGATGTTCACGTAGCCGGGATCTGTCGAGAAGAGGTTGTTCTCCCTCGACTCCTCGAACTCCTCCTGGCGCAGGAACGGCTTGGTCCAGTTGATGCCGTCCTCGCTCTCGGCGTACGCCTTGCGCCGGAAGTTGACCCCGGCCACGCCGATGACGCGGGCGTCGTCGCACGAATACCACATCCGGTACTTCTCGCCGTCGAAGGCCGTCGTCGAGGTGCCGACGTAGCCGGCCTCCCACGGGTAGTCCTTCACGATCACCGGGTCGCGCCGATCCGGCTCGTGCAGCCGGCGCTCCACGCCGTCGGACTCGTCGATCCAGTACGCGTCCACGAATAGCTGGCGGTCAGTACCTATGCTGCGGATGTCGTCGGTCATGCCACTTCTCCCTGCTAGTGGTCGGCCACGAACTGCCAGTTCACCCCGAACTTGTCGGTACACATACCGAAGTATGACCCCCAGAACATGTCCGCCAGGGGCATGATCACCGTCCCGCCCTCCGAGATCTTGGCGAACAGCTCGTCCGTCTCCTCCCTGCTGTTGGCCGAGTAGGAGACGGAGAAGTTGTTGCCCTGCCTGAACGGCGGGCCGAAGTGGGCCGAAGTGTCGCTGCCCATGAGCACGCTCGACCCGATGCGGTACGACACGTGCATGATCCTGTCACGCTCGTCCTCCGGCATGCCCATGTCCGGCGGGCCTTCCCCGAACGTGCTGATCACGTCGAAGTCGCCCCCGAAGACCGACCGGTAGAAGTCGAACGCCTCCCGGCAGTTGCCGTCGAAGTTGAGATAGATGCTGAGTGTCATGCGGAACCTCCCTCGTCTGTGGCCTTGTTCGCCATTGTACAGGATGGGGCGACGGCCTTAGCGCCGCGCGGTGAGGCCCTTGACCGACGATGACATCCGCTCGATCTGCTCCTCGTCCGCGGGGTGGTTGCCGTAGAAGGCGCGGTCGAAGGCGTGTGTGGCCGCGGCGACTATGTCGTAGGGGAACAGGCGGGAGAGCGGCCCGCGGTACTCCTGGGTCGTCTGGTGAGGCAGGCGGGCGATGCCCCGCCTCTCGGCCGCGTCGAGCATCCGGTAGTAGAGGCGCATAGGCTCGACTATGCCGGGCGGGCCGTCTGGCAGCGGCGGCGACGGCCTACGGCGGCGGGTCCAGCGGCCCCCGAGCTTCGACAGCAGGCCGCCGAGGTCGGACAGCGGGTCGGCGTCCTCCCGCACCGACTCGCGGTCAGGGCCCTCCTTGCCGTCGGGCGGCTTTATCATGCGCCTGTAAGCGCGGCTGAACAGGAACACGGCCACGACGAGGGCTATCGCACCCAGGATGGATATGACCGTCCACTCGATGATCTGAAGGAAGAGCGCGTAGCCGGTCTGGACGCCCTCCTCTGCAAGCTCGGCCTCCTCCAGCGCGGCCTGCCGGACACCTTCGCGCACCTGCTCGACGGTTATCTCCGACTGCTGCATGGCCTCGGGGTCGAAGGGCCTGCTGAAGAACTTCATGAACCCTGCGACGGCCAGGTTGAACAGCGTGCCGATGGGGACGACTATGGCCCAGAAGAGCACGGCCGCGACCTTGCCGAGCAGCGACGAGGCGGGCCCGGAGATACCGGACAGGAAGCCCCTGCTCACGAGGCTGAACGCTATCCCCAGCGTGAGCACGATGGACACCGGCCCGAGAAGGATGCTCTGCCAGCTTCCGGCCTTCGCGGACCTGGAAGCGCCCTCGTATAGCCGGTGCATGCCGAGCCCGCTCAGCCCGGCGGCGAAGAAGACGAAGATGCGGGCCGCGGTGTCGAGGTCCGCCTCATGGGCCACGTCGACCAGGGCTGCGAAGGCGAGTGCCGCCACACCGAACCCCATGGTGAACTTCAGGCTCTCGTTCAGCAGCTCTGCGGACGCCAGCTTTGCGCCCCGCCACCAGGCGATTATCCCCAGGGCGAAGCCTATCCCGGCCCCGAGCCTGTATCCCTCTGCGCCTCCGCCGACCAGGACCGTCCATGCCCAGCCGGGATCGACCGACGCCCCTTCGCCCAACTGTGCCGCCGTCGCCGCGTAGATGAATGCCAGGCCTATGGGGATCCTGAACCGGTACGCACGCGTTACCCAGCGGTTCGTCGAGGGGTTCAGGTGGGTGATGGCGAGCGACGCACCCATGATGATGAGCACCGCGGGCCAGGACAGGGCGGCGCCGGGCGCGTCGGACGCGAGCCCGATGACGGCGTACAGGGCGGACAGCCAGGCGCTCTCGGTTACGGCGGTGGCCGCAAGTATCCACCTGGACCTGGAGACGGGCAGCCGGGGGACCTGGCTACTGGGCGGCATCGTCTTCCGAAGCTGCCGATTGGGAGCCGGTTACTGGCGCCCCCGTGGTGATGCTCTTCAGCGTCGCGGACATCTCGGCGATCTGCTCCCGGTCGGCGGGGTGGTTGCCGTAGCAAGCGCGGATGAACGCCTCGGTCGCCATCGAGACCAGCCCCTTCGGGAAGAGGCTCGCGAGGGTGGCCTCGTATTCGCGGGGCGTCTGGTGATGGTGGCGGCCCCTGCCCTTCTGCTGGGCCACGGTCAGCATGTCGTAGTACAGGACGAGCGCGTCGACCACCCCGGGCGGCCCGTCGGGAATGTGGAATCCGGGCGCGGCCCTCCTTGGCCCGACCCAGCTCGGTATCAGCCTCAGCAGGAGCCTGCCCACGTCGGACTTTAGGTCGGAGTCGGGCCTGAGCGAGTCACGCTGCCCCAGCGTGGACTTTGGGCCTCGCGCCAGCAGCTTGCGCAGGAAGCGGTAGAGCAGGTAGAGCAGGATCATTACGACGATCGCCAGTACGATCCACTCGACTACCTGTATGACGAAGGCAAGGAGCTCGCCGCTCTCCTCCTCGGCCTGCTCGGCCTCCTCCGCCCGCTCCGCGACGGTGGCCTGCAGCCGCCTGTTCGACTCGCTGTCCCTCAGCCCTCCGAATGCGGCCTCGAATATGCCCAGGACCGCCTCGACGAAGACGGTCCACGCGGTCGATATGGGGATGACCAGGCCCCAGAACGCTCCCGTCACCACCGTGTCCAGCAGGGAGAGGGCGGGCCGCGACAGTACCGACAGCATGTCCCTGTGCAGGAAGCTGAATATGAGCCCCACGCCGATCACCGAGGCAACCACGCCGCCTATGACCCTAGGCCACGCCCTCTTCTCCTCCGCCTGCCTCGACTCGGGCAGCAGATGGCCGATGCTGAGGCCCCCCAGCCCGGCCGCGAAGAAGAGGAAGATCATCGGGAAGGTGTTGAGCCGTGCCGGATGGAGGATGTCGACGGTGACCGCCATGAACAGGCAGAACACGCCGAGCCTGAAGCTGAAGTTCAGGCTCTCGATCGGGAACTCCTTCCACGCGAGGCTGCCACCGCGCCACCAGAGCACCATCCCGGCGAGGAGGCCTGCGAGCGCGGTGAGCCTGTAGGACTGCGTCGTCTCCTCGGCGAAAGCCAGGCCGGGCCACGCGAAGTCGAAGCCGCCCTCGGCTCCGGAGACGTTGGACGCCACCATCAGGTACGCGACCGACAGCCCGACGGCGAGGCGCAGCAGGTACGTGACCTCTTCGGACAGGCCTCCCACCGGCCTGAAATACGCCAGCGCCGCGGCCAGGGCCATCGCGACTACGAAGAGAGTCCAGCCTGCAGGTCCGCCGAGCCACGCAAGGGCGACGCCGCCGGCGCCCAGCGACGTGGCGGCCGTGGCGTAGGACGGCGTGAGCTTCGAGACGAGCACCGCCGCGCCGAGGGTGACCAGCACCGTCGGCCAGCGCATGGGGCTGGAGTCGAGCCCGATTATCGCCCCCAGCACACCCAGGGAAGCGAATATCCAGGCGCTCTCGACGACGACCGTCGCCGCGAGGACCCACCTATCCTGCGACCGGCTCACCGGCGGCCTCCAGCTCGTCCATGTATGCCCGTATCTCGTGTACGAGGACGCCGTCCGGCAGGGGTGGGCACTCTCCCTCGCCGACGTAGAGCACCACCACCCTGAAGCCCTGCTCCCGTATCGCCCCAAGTGTGGCGACGAACTCGTCGTGTATGAAGCTGGTGCAGACCACCAGCGTCGCGCCCAGGGGGAACCTGCGCACGTACTCCATGAGCTGCTTCGACATGGGGGCGAGGGCGTACGATCGTATGGTAGCCAGCGCGCCCAGGACCGTGCCGAGGTGCTCGCGCCCACGGCTTGGCGGGACGGTCATCGGCTTGTTCGCCGTTATGGGCATGTCGTTGCTAAACAGCCCGACCCCGTACCGCTGCTCCGTGGCGAAGGCCGCCACCGAGGCCGCCGCCGTGATGACGCGCTCCAGGTTCTCGGGGTCGTAGGAGTCCCAGTGCGGCGTCGAGGTGTCCACGGCGACGACGATGACCACCGTGTAGGTCGAGCTGGGCTCGTAGACGCGGACCTGCAGCGCGCCGCTCCTGGCCGTCGCCTTCCAGTCGATGGACTTCAGGGGGTCGCCCAGCACGTATTCGCGGATGCCCGCGGGCCTGGAGATGTCCGCGAATATGGGCAGCCCCTTGCGCACCTCGCCCAGGGGCCTGGCGGCGGGTATACCCAAGTCGTTCAGGGGAAATATGGGCGGGTACACCATGACGGTGTCGTCGTCCAGGTTCCTGGCCTTGCTCCTGAGGAACCCGAAGGGGTCGCCGCTCTCGATGCGCGCCGGCCCGATCCTGTGCAGGCCCCGCCGCTCTCCCCTGAGCCTGTACCGCCACCTGATCCGCTCGTACCACGCCATCGACGTGGAGTGCTCGAGGGTCTGGATGCTCGGCTTCACGTTCGCCGCCACGTCCCCCTGGACGACGTGAAGGTCGTCCGGCACCTCGTCCTCCACGTTGATCCAGGCGAGGGGTATCGGCTTGCGGTTCGTCAGCGCCAAGGTCATCGTGACCTCTTCTTTGAGGAAGACGCGGTGCTCCGACAGATCCCGCTCGTAGGTGACGTCCTCCAGCGAAAGGCGGTTCCAGATGAGGGAGATCGCGCCCGCCGCTATGCCCATCACACCGAAGGCTATGACCAGCCCCTGGCCCATGAAGATACCCACGGCCACGATGATGATGAAGAAGGCAATCCATATGTCGTGCCAGAAGTGGCCCGACAGGAGAGAGCGCCTCATCAGCAGCCGCCCGGCGGACTCGTCCGTGTGCGCATCGATGCCATAGTCGATGTGCCGCCGCTACTTGCTGATGGGAACGGGCGCTTCGGTCAGGATCTCGTCGATGACCTGCTCGGTCGTTGCGCCCCTGAGCCTTGCCGTCGAGCTCAGGATCATCCGGTGCGACAGGACCGACGGCGCGAGCTGCTTGACGTCGTCCGGGATCACGAAGTCGCGCCCGTCGACGGCGGCCCGTGCCTGTGCGGTCTTGTAGAGGGCCAGACCCGCCCGGGGACTCGCGCCCAGGGATATGCCGGCGTGGTCCCTCGTCCTGTTGACTATATCGACGATGTAGGAGCGTATGGGGCTGTCGATCTTGACGGTGGGCGGTATCTCCTGGGCGCGGCGCACGTCATCGGCTCCCGCGACCGCCTCGAGATTGGGTAGCTCCGAAGTGCGCTCGAAGCGGAGGTATATCTCGCCCTCCTCGTGGGGCGTGGGGTACCCGATGAGGACGCGCACCATGAACCGGTCGAGCTGCGCCTCGGGGAGCGGGAAGGTGCCCTCCAGCTCGACGGGGTTCTGGGTCGCGATGACCAGGAACGGCTCCGGCAGGGGCATGGTCACGCCCTCGATGGTCGCCTGGGTCTCCTGCATCGCCTCCAGGAGCGCGGACTGGGTTCGTGGCGTCGCCCTGTTTATCTCGTCGGCCAGGATCACCTGGCTGAATATCGGGCCCGCCCTGAATTCGAACTCCGAGGACTTCTGGTTGAAGTAGTTGACCCCCAGCACGTCGCCTGGCATGAGGTCAGGGGTGAACTGGATTCGCTTGAAGGTGCAGCCGAGCGAGGCCGCGAGCGCCCTTCCCAGGGTCGTCTTGCCGATGCCGGGCACGTCCTCGACCAGTATGTGGCCCCGGCAGAACAGGGCGACCAGGGCGAGGTTGATGGCCTCGTCCTTGCCGACGATCACCCGCTGGACGTTCTCTCGAATCCTGGCGGCGAGGTCTCGCACCTCATCGACCGTTCCGTGCGTCTCTTCCAAATTGGACTCCTTCGAGCTTCGTGGCTACGCCTGGGGCCGGACCGTCCGACCATACAGAAGTATACGCTTCCGCGCGCCCTCATGGATGGGCCACTGCTAATATTTACTGGCAATTCGCGGTAGACATGGGCGACTCCGTTTGGCTATAATCGGTTTGACGGCCTGCCGAGGTGGTGGAATTGGTAGACACGCAGCGTTGAGGGCGCTGTGGCCGCTAAGGCTGTAGGAGTTCGAGTCTCCTCCTCGGCACCATTGACTTTCTGGGCGACGTAGCCAAGTGGTCTAAGGCGGAGGTCTGCAAAACCTCTATTCGGCGGTTCGAATCCGCCCGTCGCCTCCACTCACCGAAACCCTACCCGTACGGCACCCCGTACTTCCCCTCGTGGGCGATCTCCGACAGCGGCCTGCGCCGTTTGCCCCTCGGAGTCCGGGCGCGGTAGCCGAATGGCAGCACAGTGATCAGGTGGACGGCGTCAGGGATGCCCAGAAGGTCCTTCACGCCGCGCTGTTGCTCCGACGTCGGGAGCCCCACGAAGCAGGTGCCTAGGCCCTCCTCCCAGGCCACCATCTCCATCTGCTGGAGGGCGCGGCCCGCGTCCAGCTCAGGGGAGTCGGCCCCCTCCATCAGTATGGCTATGCCGAGGGGTGCATCGGCAAGGAACCGCCCGCTCGTGGCGATCCCGCCCAGCCGCGCCAGCACCTCCCGGTCCCTGACCACTATGAAGCGCCACGGCTGCCGGTTCCGGGAGCTTGGCGCCCACCGTCCCGCCTGCAGCAGCTTCCGCACCACCGGCTCGGGCACCGGGTCCGGCCTGAACTCGCGAACTGTCATCCGCTCTCGCACGTTCTCGTACACGCTCACTGTTGCGTCACCTCCGATGAGCGGTCAACCCACTTGTACGCTGCCTTGGCGTTCCGCCAAAGGAACTTCTCTGCCGCGTCGTCACCCTTCTCCCGGAAGTACCCGGACGTGATGGCCAACTCCTGGGAGTAGGGACCGATCTGCTCGACGTTGGGCCAGTTGCTGCCGTAGACCAGCCGGTCCTCGCCGAACGCGTCCCACAGCACGTCCAGCGTCGGCCTGTAGAAGTCCACGTCCTCGGGCGCGGGCAGCACCGCGCTGTGCTGGAGCACCGCCGACACCTTGCAGAACACGTTGGGACGCCGGGCCATCCGCCGCATCACGTCCGCCCACTCCGGGTTCGCCGCCACGCCGTCTATTGGCCTCCCGGCGCCTATGTGGTTGATGACGATCCTGAGCTGCGGCACGGCGTCGACCAAACGGGACAGGTGCTCCATGTCGTAGTAGCCCATGTGAGCGTCGAGCTGCAAGTCCTTCTCCGCGAGCAGCTCCGCAGCTCCCAGGACGGTCGGATTGGAGTAATCCGCGGGGTCGACGGACCGGGGCCGTATGCCGCTGAACAGAGGGTTGGCGGCGAACCGGTTCAAGTGGTCCTCGAAGGAGTCGGACCGCATGTCCAGGTTGCCGGAGAAGCCGACGATCAGGGGCTCGTCGACGGCCATGTCGAGGATCCACTGGTTGTCCTCCACCCAATGGCTCGCTTCAACGACCACCACGCCCGTCACTCCCAGCGGCCCGGTGATGCCCTTGAAGTGCAGCGGCAGCACCGTTCGGTAGAGACGCGACTCCTCCTGGGGATCTGGATACGGCGCACCCTGGGGCCTCGTCGGGTCGATGAAGTGGACGTGGGTATCGACGATCATGGCCTCACCTCGCTTCCGCGCCGCCATTGTACTCTAAGCAAGTCCGGCACACCCGGGGAGTTCGCTCTTTTCCCGGTGCGACGATCACCTGGTACGGTGGCCTGACTGATCTTGCCGTATCGCGACAAGGCTCGTAGACTTGCTCCTCAGTATGAGCGGATCCGACGGGCGCACCGTATCTCTTGGGATGGCCGACAACTTGGCTGAGACTTTTGAAGCCGTTTGGCAGATACCCGAGCCGCTCTCCACTCACAGCGTTCGGGTGGACGGCGACGCCGTCATCGTCCTGAGACGCCACGGGAACCCGGCGGGCCCGCGGCTCGTCCTGAGCCACGGGAACGGCCTAGCTATCGACCTCTACTACCCGTTCTGGTCACTCCTGGTCGACGACTTCGACCTAGTGGTATACGACCTCAGGAATCATGGCTGGAACGACATCGGAGCGCTGGAGAACCACAGCGTGCAAGCGTTCACCCGCGACCATGATCGTATATCCGAAGCGATCGCCAAGCTCTACGGCGAGAAACCCACGGTCGGCGTCTTCCACTCCATCTCAGCCCTGGCCGCGCTGCATCTGCCTTCGAGGGGCAGCCGTTACTCGGCCCTCGCGCTCTTCACACCCCCGATGTGCAACCCAGGCTCCGGCTACAGGGAGTTCGAGCTGCTGTGCAGGCGCACGGCCGACATGCTCCGGGTGAGAGCACCGTGGTTCCAGGCCAGGGAAGAGCTTTCCGACCTCCACACCTACCTGCCCTACTTCCAGCGAGCCGTCCCAGGCGTCTACGAGCTCGTGGCCAGGACGACCCTCAGGGAGGCCGAGGCCGGGCAAGGATACGAGCTTCGATGCCCGCGCGAATACGAAGCGAAGATCTGGGATGAAGCATCGGGGCCCGCGGTGTCGGTGGACTTCGACTCCCTGCGATGTCCCACCAAGATCATCGGGTCCGACCCCGCGCTGGATCCGGACCGTCCGCCGTTCGACTATGGCGACGCCGGCGCAGCGGGTGTCGAACACGAGCTTCTCCCCGATACGACACACTTCCTACAGCTTGAGAAGCCGCAGGAGTGCGCGGCTGTGATGTTGGACTTCCTGAATCGCCAGGGCATTGTCGAGAAGACGCCCGTTCGCCCTGAGCCTGTCGAAGGGCAATGCTCAAGCGGCGCTGAGACGGTGCCCCTTCGATCTGGGTCCGCAACATGATCCTCTCGAAGCCGGAGTATGGCATCGTCGTCGATGAGGACGTGATGGTGCCCATGCGCGACGGCGTCCGGCTGGCGACGGACATCTACCGGCCCACCATAGACGGCGAGGCGCTGCCGGAACCTCTCCCCACCATCCTGGGCCGCACGTCGTACGACAAGCGGTGGCGGGAGCTCTGGATCGAACCGGTGGCGCACTACTTCGCGCCGAGGGGATACGCGGTCGTGCTCCAGGACCTGAGGGGCCGCCGCAGGTCCGAGGGCGTCGGGCAGTACTTCCACACGGCCAACGAGCGCGAGGGGGAGGACGGGTACGACACGGTCGAGTGGATAGCGGCGCAGCCCTGGTCCAACGGTCGCGTCGGCATGACGGGCAGCTCCCACGGCGGCATCGTCCAGACCGTCGCATCCCTCACAAGGCCGCCGCACCTGACGTGCATCTGGGTGGACGTAGCGCCGACCAACATCTTCGCGCACGAGGCCCGCGAGGGCGGCGCGATGTCGCTCTGGATGTTCTCGGCCCTGTTCCTGCACGCCCACGACGCGCCTGAGATCGCCGGCGACCCCGGCGCCCGCGAGACCGTCCTGGACGGCTGGCGGAGGATGCGGGAGATTGTGCAGTCTATGCCCTTCAGGCCCGGCGAGACGCCGCTCAGGGCCGTGCCCAACCTGGAGAAGACGCTGTTCGACTACTACCACCGGGGCGAGTACGACGACTTCTGGGCGATGGAGGCGTGCAACCAGGAGCCGCACCTCCACGAGGCCGCCGACATCCCCGGCGTATTCTCCGGCGGGTGGTACGACGCCTTCGCCGTGGCGACGACCGCCCAGTACGCCGCGATGGCGGCTAAGAACCGCACGCCCCAGAGGCTGGACATAGGGCCCTGGAACCACAGGGGCAGGCGGAACGGCCACACCTGGGCCGGCGACGTCGACTTCGGGCCGGACGCCGCCTATGGCATCGAGGGCTACGGGGCGCAGCGTCTGCGCTGGTTCGACCGATGGCTGAAGGACACCCCCAATGGCATTGAGGACGAGCCGCCCGTTCGGATATTCGTGATGGGCGGCGGCAGTGGCGCCCGGAACGCAGACGGCCGCCTCGACCACGGCGGGCGGTGGAGGTCCGAACGCGATTGGCCATTGGCCCGGACCGCGTACACGAAGTACTACCTGCGGGCGGAGGGCGGCCTCTCGACCGGGCCGCCGGGAGGGCATGACCCGCCGGCGTCGTACGTCCACGACCCGGGCCATCCCGTACCGACGGTCTCGGCCACCGGTGGCGTGACGGAGCTGCAGCCTTTCCCGGAGGACTACGACCCGGAGACCGGCGACCCCAGGGACTACACGCAGACCATATACCCGGAAGGCGGCGCCCACCAGCAGGAGTCCCCTGACCTAGTGGGCGCTCGATCACCCTACCCGCTTCTCGCCGACCGTACCGACGTGCTGGTCTTCCAGACCGAGCCGCTCGAGTCGGACGTCGAGGTTACTGGCAGCATCGATGTCGTGCTGTGGGTGTCATCCTCGGCGGTCGATACGGACTTCACGGCCAAGCTGCTGGACGTCTACCCGCCCAGCAAGAACTACCCGGACGGCTATCACCTGAACTTGGTCGATTCGATCATGCGGGCGCGGTACCGCAACGGCTTCGAGCGCGCCGAGATGATGGAGCCGGGCGAGGTCTACCGGGTCACGATTCCCCTGCCTCCGATCAGCAACCTGTTCAAGGCGGGCCACCGGATCAGACTGGACATCGCGAGCAGCAACTTCCCCAAGTTCGACGTGAACCCGAACACCGGCGAGCCCATGGGCCGACACACCCGGACGACGAAGGCGCGGAACAGCGTGTACATGGACACCGCCTGCCCCTCGCATGTGGTCCTGCCGATTGTGCCTCCAGAGCAGTAGCCGAGCCATGACCCGTTCGAGGGTAGTGATGCACTGATGAAGATGTGTTATGATTACGCATCATGAGAACGACTATCTCGCTTGATGACCAGCTTGCAAGGCAGTTGCGCCGGGCGGCCGCAGCCAGTGGCATCAGCATGAGCGCCTTCATCTCCAGAACGTTGGACGATGCACTGAAGCGCCGCGAGCCATCTGAGCCACGGCCTTTCCAGTTGGTGACCGTGCGTGGTGCACCCCTACCCGGGGTTGACCTGAACCGGCCTAGGGCGCTCGACGTTCAAGACGACGAGACCAGCTTCAAGCGTCTTGCCCTCTGAGCTCTAGATGCTGCTTCCGGATGTGAATGTCCTGGTATACGCGCACGTCGAAGACTCGGTGCCCGACCACGCCGAGTACGCGAACTGGATCACCCGCTTGGCTACGGGGCCTGAACCGTTCGCCCTCTCCGTGCTCGTCCTCTCCGGTTTCGTCCGAGTCGTGACCAACCCTCGGATCTTCGATCCGCCATCCACCCTCGACCAGTCGTTCGCTTTCGTGTCTTCGCTCGTGGAACGCCCGAATGCGCGCATCGTGGGACCCGGTCCTGACCATATGGACATATTCGAGAAGTTGTGCCGCGAGTCAGGAGCCACCGGGAAGCTGGTGGCTGATGCACAGCACGCGGCGGTCGCAATGGAGCACGGTTGCACGATGGTGTCCACCGACTCCGACTTCAGCCGATTCCCAGGACTCCGATGGCAGCATCCATTGAGTCCCGCCGGGCTGTAGGTTCATTCTGTTTGCGTACCTGCGGCTGTTGTAGTAGCCTCCGCACGATGCTCACATAGGAGGCCGGGATGCCCTTCGATACGCTCATCACCAACGCAACGGTCGTGGACGGGACGAACTCCCCCCGCTACGAGGCGGACGTCGGCATCGAGGACGGAAGGATAGCCGCGATCGGCTCCCTCGGCGAGGCCGAGGCGGGCCGCAGGATCGACGGGAGTGGGCTCGTCCTCGCCCCTGGCTTCATCGACATGCACACCCACTCCGACCTGACGCTGATCGACGACCCCGGCGGGGAGAGCATGGCCTACCAGGGCGTCACGACCCAGGTGACGGGGAACTGCAGCTACTCGCCCTTCCCGATGGGCGACCTGGAGCCCGAGCGGATGCGGGAGGTGATGGGCGAGATATTCGAGACGCGGCAGGTGTGGCGCTGGAGCACCCTGGACGAGTGGGCGGCCGTCATGGAGTCCCAGGGCGTCAGCCTGAACGTCGCGCCCCAGGTCGGCAACACGCCCCTGCGCGCGGCATGCGGCGCCCTGGACGACCGGCCCGCCACGCCCGACGAGCTCGACGTCCAGAAGCGCCTGCTCGCCGAGACGATGGAGCAGGGCGCATTCAGCCTCTCGACCGGCCTGTCCCTCGCCCCGTCGGGCTACGCGCCCACCGACGAGATCGTCGCGCTGGCCGAGGTGGCAGCGAGCTACGGCGGCTTCTACGTCACGCACGCGCGGGCGATGCCCGGGTGGCACATCAAGATGGTCGAGGAGGCCGTGGAGATCGGACGGCGCGCGGGAATTCCGGTCCAGTTCTCCCACCTGGCGATAACCGACCGGCGCTACTACGGCTACGGCCCCAAGATCGTCGACGTCATCGAACGGGCCCGCGAAGACGGCATCGACATCACGTACGACATGTACCCCTACACCGCCGCCGGGGCCGGGCTGAACCAGCTCGTGCCGCTGTGGATGCAGGAAGGCGGCATCCCCATGTTCATGGAGAGACTGGCCGACGCCGATCTCCGGCAGCGCGCCATCGCGGAGATGAAGGAGGGACGCGCAGGAGGGATCCCGCCTCTCTGGTACATTCACGTCATCAGCAACACCAACTCGGAGGAGAACAGGAACCTGATCGGGTACAACCTGGAGGAGATCGCGGAGATGCGTGGCGTGGAGCCCGCCGAAGTCACCCTACAGCTTATCGAGGAGGAGAAGGACGGCGTCATGGCCGTCGTGCACAACCGGGTCGAGAGCGACATCCGCTTCTTCCTGGGCCACCCCCTGGGCATGATCGGCTCGGACGGCAACGCCATCTCGCCGGACGGACACTACAAGGACTTCAAGCCCCATCCGCGGTTCTACGGCCCGTATCCCCGAATCCTGGGCCGGTACGTGCGCGAGCAGCCCGCCGTCCTCACACTGGAGCAGGCAGTCTACAAGATGGCCGGCTTCCCCGCCGAGCGCATGGGGTTCAAGGAGCGCGGCTTCGTAAAGGAGGGCCTGGTCGCCGACCTCGTTATCTTCGACCCCGACACCGTCATCGACAACGCCACGTTCGAGGAGCCGCACCAGTACCCGACCGGCATACCGTACGTCTTCGTGGCGGGCGAGCCGGTGATCGACGACGGAAAGCACACGGGCGCCCGGCCCGGGCGGGTCCTGAGAAACGGCAGCGCATAGCAGGACCGCCACTACCGTCACACCCGCCTTCGACAAGCTCAGGCCGAACGGCCAGTTGGACTCCTAGGTGCGGTGGAGCGCCAGGCAGGTGATGTCGTCGGACTGGGGCGTGTCGCCCACGAACTCCTTCACGGCATCGAACATCGTCCGGACCGCCTGCTCGGAGTCCTCGGGAGGGCTCGCCCCGTACACCTCGCGCATGCGCTGGACCCCGAACGGTTCGCCGTCGCCGTCCATTGCCTCGGTAATGCCGTCGGTGTAGAACACGACGGTATCGCCGGGTTCGAGCTGTACGGTACGGCTCGGGGGCTTCTGGTCGGGCGCGATGCCAAGCGCAACGCCGCCGGTGAGAGGGAGAAGGTCCGCCGTTCCATCGGGTCGAACGAGCAGAGGCGCATCGTGCCCGCCGTTCGCATACGTGAGCTCGCCGCTCTTCGGATCGTAGATGGAGTACAGCACGGTCACGAACATCAGGGCCTCGTTCTCGTCGTACAGCAGGTCGTTGACCTCGTGCAGCGCTTCACCGGGAACGGAGCTGCCGATAGCGGCCCCCTTCAGTAGCGTTCGGCTCGACATCATGAAGAGGGCGGCGGGCACGCCCTTGTCGGAGACGTCCGCGATGGCGAGGCCGACCCGCCCCTCCTCCAGGCTAATGACGTCGTAGAAGTCCCCCCCCACGTCGCGCGCCGGCTCCATGTGGGCAAAGACCTGGTAGTCGGGGCTTGCCGGGAAGGTCTTGGGAAGAATGGCCTGCTGGGTGTTGCTCGCCAGGTCGAGCTCGTTCTGCAGGACTGTCAGCGCGTCGCGCGCCGAGAGCGCCTCCCGCCACTCCTCGAGGTGGCGGATCGTACGTTCGATGGTGACGTTCAGGTCCTTGAAGTCGACCGGCTTGGTGACGAAATCGAACGCCCCCCTGTTCATGGCCGTCCGAATGTTCTTCATGTCCCCGTACGCCGACGCGACGATGCACCGGATATCGTCACCGGCCACGTTCGGTATCTGCTCCAGCAGCGTCAGGCCGTCCATCTCCGGCATGTTGATGTCCGTGACGACAAGGTCGATGTCGTCATTGTTGGCCAGCATGTCGAGGGCCTCTATGCCGTTGTGAGCGAAGAGGAAGCTGTAGGTGCCGGCCCGGATCTTGCGGCGCATCCGCATCAACACCAGCGGCTCGAGATCCGGCTCGTCGTCCACCATGAGAATCCGGTACGGCTGTTCCATCTCTCTACCTCCCTCTGTCACCGACCATATTCTAATCTCTTCTCAATCGAAGGTACAAGAACATGGCCATCCAAATTTTCCGCCTAATTTGGGCGGATGGCGTGTGGGAGTGGTCTGAACGGAGATCAGCGTTGAGGTGGGAGGACGTACTCCGGCAGCCGGGAAGGTGGGAGGGTCCTGTTCGCCGGCAGGCTGGCCGGGCATAGTGAGGGCCCGGTGCGTCTCCTCGGGTGAGTACGCACCGGGCCTTTCCGGTTCAGCCTTCGATGACGCGTCGCCGTCTAGTGGCCGTGATGCTCGTGGTCGTCGCACTCGTGCTGGTCGTGCTCATGAGCATGGTGCTCGTGCTCGTCGCACTCGTGCTGCTCGTGCTCGTGACCCGGCTCATCGCCGTGGTGCTCGTGGTCGTCGCACTCGTGCTGCTTGTGCTCGTGAGCGTGATGCTCGTGTCCGTCACATTCGTGCTGGTCGTGCCCCATAAGTAACCTCCTGGTGGCCCTAGGACATCAGGCCCATAAGTCTATGATGTGATTCTTGCACATAACTGTATGTGTTGGCAAGGGCGGAGATTGCAGGATTCGAGCTATGGTTAAGTTGATATTCCGTATCCTATTGATCGATGTTGTGACGGCTTTGGGATAACTAATCCGTCCTGATATGACTGATATTTCGTATCATTATTTGCAACTACGAACCACCCATTAGACGCCTTTTCGACGATAAATTCGGCAATGACATAGTGTATCAATTATGGAGATATAGGCCCGATCGCGTACGGAACGGGCTTTTCGCCGGCATGATGAGGGGCTCGTCTCGCAGGACTCCCGGCTGGTCGGGCTGGTAGAATTGCCGCAAACTCCCATGCAGAGGCTGCCATGACCGCACCATACGTATCCGACGAGACCCTCGACGCCCTGAGGGACATCCCGACCCAGACGGCGATAGACGCGATGTACAAGATGGGCTGGCCCATGAGCTTCGTAGAGGGCGCCCTGCCGCTGAGCCCGGGCCAGCAGATGGTCGGTAGGGCCGTCACGCTGAGGTTCGTGCCCGCGCGCCCCGACCTCCAGGCCGACAAGCCGAAGGACGAGCTCTCGGCGGAGTACGTCGCCATCGAGAGGTGCGGGCCGCGCGAGGTACTGGTGATCGACGCGATGGGCTGGCGGTTCTCCTCGGTGGGCGGCGACATCAAGTTCTTCCGCCTCAAGCAGCGCGGCGCGGCGGGCCTGGTGACCGACGGGGGCGTCCGCGACAGCCGGTCCATGAAGGCGTACGGCTTCCCTGTCTACTGCGCCAGCCTGACGGCGAAGCAGGGCGGCGCGGAGTTCCTGCCCTGGCAGGTGGACGACGCCATACAGTGCGGCGGCGTGCTGGTCAGACCCGGCGACGCGGTGCTCGGGGACGACGACGGCGTGGTAGTCGTGCCGTCCGGCATAGCGGAGGAGGTGGTCGCCAGGGCCCAGGAGCACATGGCGGTCGAGGATTTCGTGAAGGCCAAGCTGGAGGCGGAGGAGTGCTCGCCCGGCAGGTACTACCCCTTCAACGACCGCACGTGGGAGCTGTACCAGCGCGAGACGGGAAGGAAGCGGCTGTCGTAGGGGGCGCTGTCAGAACAGGCTGCGGACGGCAGCCGTGACCTCGGCGTGCTTGGCGGCGGAGAGGCGGCCGATGGTGCGGCGGAACACCCGTTCATTGACCGTGTACAGGCGGTCTGGTCTGACCCAGCTCTGACGCCTCAGCTTTCCCCTCTGCATGTCAGCGGTGCCGATAGATATGTGCCTGTCCCGCGCGGATGGCTTGCTGGTGATCTGGCAGAGGACCCAGTCCTGCGTTCCCACGTCCGCGACGACCACGGCAGGCCGGATCTTGATCTCTGACAGGTCGGTGAACGGGAGTGGCGTGAGGACTACATCTCCAACCATTGCTTCAGCCACTCCTCGTCCTCGGGCTCGCTGAACATCGCTTCCACACCCATCATCGACCATTCGTGCTTGTCGCGGTCTCCGTACACCACAAGGTATCCGTCGTCCCAGTAGGCCATACCGTCTACGATCTCCATCGTCTTGACGCTGACGGTGCAGACCCGCATCAGCAGGTCGATGACGCGATCCTTGTGGTCGGCGAAGCGGTATGTGTCGAAGCGCTCGCGGATGGTGGGGTCGCGGGGCTTCTTCTCCCTGTACTGGTCGAGGACCCACTCCAGGGCGGAGCGGCTTCCCAGGAGGTAGCGCCAGGCGTCGGGCGGCACCCCGGCGAGGCTGGTCTGGTCGTCGAGGTGGATGATGCCGAGCTCCTTGTCTGCGCGGAGCCTGGCGCGGGGAGGGTCGGCCTTGTCGTCACCCTCACCCCAGCCCTCTCCCGTCAAGGGAGAGGGAGCGTTGTCGCGTTCGGCGGGGGCATAGCGGGCGGGGGCGGCCGTCTCCCTGACGGCCGAGGGAGGGGCGGGGGGCGACTTGTCGACGCGCTCCAGGGGATAGGGCTCGGCGGACTCGAAGCCGACGTGGAGGTCGAGGAGATCTCGGCCCATGCGCGCCCAGATGTCAAACTCGTGGTAGAGGGGCAGGCGGGGGAACTCGCGCAGCAGGTCGTTGGCGTAGTCGTAGAGGTAGACCGGGTCGTGCAGAACGGCGTAGGCATAGGCGAATATCTCCTCCGCGCCGATGCCGTCCGGGTAGATCTTCTCGAAGTCCTCCCTGCCCCACTCCTCCCGGTAGTGGTCGTTGATGCGCCGGATGCCCCACCCGGTGATGTTGCTGACGCGCTCCCCTTCCGGGGTGTAGCGGTAGAGGGGGAGGCACTGCGTATCTCCGGTGAAGTGCAGGTCGACTACCCTGTCTGCCGCCAGAGCATAGAAGGCCTTATCGTTCACGCAGAAGCAAATGACTTTGTTATCGCCCGCGCCGTGATGTGGGAATATCTGCGGCATCTGGTACCGGCGATGGGTGACGATGGGCGCATAGTAAAATCTCTTGGTGACATAGGGTCTGAACAGGTTGGGGATGACATTCGCCCGCTTGAAGCTGATCGAGTTCCTACGCACTAGGTGTGACTCAAGCTCCGATGTCCACTTGATTGACCTGTCCACCCAATCCCGAATCGGGATTTCCCCAGGCGGTTCAAGGTCAAGACGTTTCATCTCCTTCTTGTAGGTTGTGCAGAAGAGAGTGACTTTTTCGGCCAGTCGCTGTTCGTCAAAGTCGTACATCCAGTCATCTCGATTGGTGACGACTCCGAGTGAGTACAGACCGAAGACAGCTTGTTCGTCTTCGACCCTCTTGGCCAGCTTCGTCTGACGGTTCGCAAGGGGCATCAGCTTTTCGAAATCGCTGTTGGACCGGTTGAACCAGTTCCCCTTCTCGTCCGGGGCAATGTCCTCGAATACGATGCTGTCCATCCTTGCGTTGCGCAGATAGGCCAGTTTGTCCGACGCAAGCTCTTCGTCCTCGCGCCGGGCGTAGTGGATGTTGCACTCCCCAAGCTCAGCCTTGTCCCTCACGAAGAACCCAATGGCAACGCCCGTCTGTATGCCAAAGACGTTATGGGTCGTGCCTGCAATCTTGGGGTTGCGCCGCACGTCCGAGCCGAGGTCGAGGACGTAGATGTCCGTGAATTCCCTGGACGCCATCTTCCTGAACCCATCGTCCTGCCGGGTGTCGAGATACGCCCGGTTGGTGATGAACGCGATGATCCCGTCGTCGGACAGCCGGTCGGAGGCCCAGCGTATGAACCGCTTGTACATGTCGTACTGCTTGGTCTTCTGCGCCGTACTCTCGGCAATATAGGTGTCGCTGATGCGGCGGTCGATCTCCGGGTACTCCCGGTTCCGGTTATTGTCGTTCTCGTTCTGCTGGTTGGCGTTGTACGGAGGGTTGCCGATGATGACGCTGATGGTCTTCTCGTTCTGGAGCTGGACGCGCATCCAGTTCTCAGTGGAGAGACCGCCGAGGTTGAAGGCTCCCTGGCGCTGGACCGCGCCGCCGGTCGCGCCCGCCCCCTGCCAGTCCATGTTATCCAGGGTGTCGACGAAGCAGAGGTTGGGGAAGACCAGGTAGCGGCCCGTCCGCTCCCTGTAGGTGTACTCGATGTTGAGGTTGGCGATGTAGTAGGGCAGGATCGCCACCTCGTTGGCGTGTATCTCGTTGAGGTACTTGTACTCCAGCCGGTCGTCGGGCAGGTAGTCGATGAGGCTGGTGACGAAGGTGCCCGTGCCGGTCGCGGGATCGAGGATCTGGACGTTGTCGTCGGCGAGGCGGCGTCCGAAGTGCTTCTGCAGCAGGTGGTCCGCACCGCGGATGATGAAGTCGACCACCTCGTTGGGCGTGTAGACGACTCCGAGCCTGTCTGCGGCGGCGGGGTTGTAGGCCTTATAAAAATCCTCGTAGACGGCCTTGAGGAAGCTCTGCTTCTCGCCGTAGTCGGCGATGTCGTCTGCGGCCCTGCCGATTGCGCCGTAGTATGCGCGGAGCCGGTCTATGGCCTGCCGCCGCACGTCGCCGGTGAAGAAGGTCCGCTCCAGCCCGTCGAGCCGCTGGGCGATGTCGTTCTCCCGGTGGAACTGGTCCTCGGCGAAGACGCGCAGGAAGATGTCCTTCGTCAGGATGTGCTGGAGGAGCATCTCGCGCACGTCGGCGGGGGACACGTCGGGACTGATGGACTGCCTGCATAGCTCCAGGAAGCCGCCGGCGGCGGCCCGATAGTCCTCGTTCTCGGCCTCGGCCTCCTCGACGGCCTCGCGGAGGTTCGCGAGGACGGAGGGCAGGTCGGCCTTGAACTGCCTCTGTGCGTGCCTGAACTCCTCGATCTGGGGAAGCTCGTAGTCCAGGAAGCGTCGGATGAGGCGGTGGAGGTCGCCGGGGCGGGACATGTCGGCCCGCATGGCCTCTTCCCGGTCCTGGATGAGGACGGCGGTCCGGGAGTCCTCGAAGATGATGTTGTCGCGCGGGTAGCCCCGGCCGAACTTGCGGTCGATCTCGGCGTCGAGGTCGTCGCGGGAGTCCTTCGCCTCCCAGTAGCCGCGGGCCATGCGCAAGGTGTCCTTCACGGTGCCGTCGGGGACGACGCCGGAGGGGACGGGGAGCTCGGGCACGAGGGCCAGCTTCTCCTTATGGTCGCCGCAGTAGGCGGCCAGGCAGTTCTGGAACGCGGGCCTGATGTTCAGCTCGCTGTCGGAGCCGCCGAAGTCGATCAGCTCCTGCTTGGCCGCGTAGTAGGACTCTATGTGGGGGTATGCGGGCATGGGGAATAGGATACAGGATTCGCCGGGCGCAGCGCCGCCCGCCGGGGATGGGTTCCCGCCTCCGCGGGAACGACGGGGGTAGTGGGGCGCTAGTTGATGTGGGAGCCGCCGCTGACGTTGAGGGCCTGGGCTGTGATGTTCTTTGCGGCGTCGGAGGCGAGGAAGGCGACGGCGTTGCCGATGTCCTCGGGGGTCTGCTCCCTGCCGAGGGGCGTGCGCTCCTTCACGTACTTGTCGAAGACCTCGCGGTCGGTCAGGCCCCTGTCCTCGTCCCGGTGGACGCCGTGGCGGACGGCGATTCGCCGCCACAGGGGGGTCCAGAGGAGGCCCGGACAGACGGCGTTGACGTTGATGTTGTGCTTCGCCTCCTCGAGGGCGATGGCCTGGGTGTAGCTGATGACGCCGGCCTTGGATATGGAGTAGGGAGCGCTGGTCGTAGAGCCGATCCTGCCGGCGACGGAGGCGATGTTCACTATCTTGCCGTAGCGCCGCCCGCGCATGTGGGGCAGGACTGCCTCGGTGACCCTCGCCACACCCTTGACGTTGACCTCGTAGAGCATGTCCCAGTCTGTTTCGTCGGGCTGCTCCCGATCCTCCCAGCCCGGCGCGGCGATGATGCCCGCGTTGTTGACCAAGGCGTCGATGCGCCCGAAGCGGTCGAGTACGGACGCGGCCAGGGCGTCGACCTCGTCCTGATCGGTGACGTCGGCCTTCAGGGCTACCGACTTGCGGCCCATGCCAGCCAGCTCCGCAGCGACGGCGGAGGCGTCGTCGAGGTTCACGTCGGCCGCGGCGACGGTCGCGCCGCACCGGGCCATCACCGTGGCGATGCCCCGGCCGATGCCGCGCCCCGCGCCGGTCACGATAGCTATTCTGTTAGTCAGATCCATCAGCGCGCCTCCCAGTAAGGCGAGAGCCCCCATCTCAATCTTCCCCCTCGGGGGGAAGATGTCAATCCTTGGCGGTGTAGGTCTCGGCGAGGGCGAAGCAGAAGGAGCTCGCCGGGCCGTCCGGCCCGGTGATGCGCCGCCAGCCCTCCCGGGTATAGGGCACGCCCGGCGCCTGGGCGCCGTCCAGCGCGATACCACCGCTGGCGGCGAAGATCAGCACGGAGAAGGCTACGGCCGTCCCGCGCTCGTTGGGGGGCTTGCCAGGCATGATGAAGGGGGTCGCGAGGTCCGACCACGTTGCGACGACCGTGCGGCCCCCGGCGGTGATGAGCCAGTACGGGGCCGTCCTCACGTCGCCGCCCCTGACGAGGGAGCCGTCCAGCAGGGGAAGGTCCAGGTCGTTGAAGGGGTCGTCCGGGGCGGCCGCGCGGACCCGCTCCATGGTGAAGTCGTAGACGGCCCGGTTGTCGGTGACGGCGGCTCGGAAGCCATCCTCGCCCTTTATGTCGATGAGGGCGACGTTGCCCTCGCCGGCCGGGCTGTACCGCGTGTGGTACACGCCAACCGAGGCGCTGTTCGACTCCTCGCCTGGCCGCCTGAGATAGGCTATCCAGTGCTCGCCTGACCATAGCAGGCTGCCGCTCTGCGTCATGCTTCCTCCATGTCTCCAGGCGCCCTCACGTGGCGGCGGCCGGCGTTCCAGCGCCCAGGTATATGTCCCCGGCCGAGGCGACGACCAAGGGGTCGGGCCGGCGGGCGACGGAGATGTCCTTCCCCTCGTACTCCAGGGAGTAGATGACGTGGCGCATTGAGTTTATGCGCGCGCGCATCTTGTCGTCGGACTTGACGATCGTCCAGGGTGCGTCGGGCGTATGAGTCTGGCGGAACATGGCCTCCTTCGCACTGGTGTAGTCGTCCCACATGTCTTTCGATATGAGGTCGATCTGGCTGAGCTTCCACTGCTTGAGCGGGTCCCTCTCGCGCTGCTTGAACCGCTTGAGCTGCTCGTGCCTGCTGACCGAGAAGTAGAGCTTGATCAGGTGCAGGCCGCTCTCCACGATCATCTTCTCGAGCACGGGCACCTGGCGCATGAACAGCCGGTACTCCCGGTCGGTGGCAAAGCCGAGCACCTTCTCCACACCCGACCTGTTGTACCAGGAGCGGTCGAAGAGCACGATCTCGCCAGCCGTGGGGAAGTGGCGGACGTACCGCTGGAAGTACCACTGGCCCAGCTCCACGTCGGAGGGCTTGTCCAGCGCGACGACGCGGGCGCCGCGTGGGTTCCAGTGCTCCATGAAGCGCCGGATGGTGCCGCCCTTGCCGGCCGCGTCGCGCCCCTCAAACAGTATGATGACACGCTCGCCGGCCTCCCTGACCCACTTCTGGAGCTTCACCAGCTCGATCTGGAGGGGGAACTTCTCGGCGTAGTACTCCTCGTGGTCCATCCGCTGGGTGTAGGGGTAGATGCTGTCGCGGAAGTACCTGACGCGCGTATCAGGGTCGATACTCAGAGGGTCTTCGAACTCCTGCGCGCCGGGAATGGCGGCCCGCTCTTCAGGCGGCTCGTGGGTGTCGCCGTAGAAGTAGGTGTAGTAGCCCTGGACCCGCCGGTTCGCCACGTCAGCCCCTTGCATCCTGCCACGAGGGATTGGACGCCTATATTATGCCGTTGCAAACCCGATTGCAACGGGGGGCGCCGGGGGCGTCTATCTGAATCGCGGAGCACTGCCCTTCGACAGGCTCAGGGCGAACGTGCTTTCAAGTAGCTGCGCGGGGAACCCATCCGACCCATCGCCTGGCCCTGCGCCTCGACAGCCACAGGGTCACCCGTCGGTAGGCCATCACCAGGCCGACCGTGCCGGGTACCATCAGCACGACCAGCACCCATCCCAGGACCGGGTACACCCTCGACACCGGGACCGGCCGGGTGATTTCGAAGAACGGGCCGGGCTGGAGGTCTGCGCCCCGGAATAGCCCTGACCTGGCCGTGCCAGCAAAGACCTGCAGAGTATCGGGGTAGCTGCTGGGCAGGGAGAGGGCCGTGATTCCCAGGGTGCGCAGCTGCCGGTTGACCGGCTCCCACGACTCCCCCGCGTCGACCGAGCGCAGCACGCCTTCGGAGTCGGTGCCGACGAATACCGTCCGGTCGCCCTGGAAGTCCGGGGATATCCTGACCGCGTAGAACGACGAGCCGTCCCTCAGCCCCTTGTGAAGCCTGGTCCACGAGCCGCCGGCGTCGGTGGATCTGAACAGGCCGCCGGACGTTCCGGCGAACAGGGTGCCGTCGGTGGCGAAGCCCGGCGATACGTCGAGGGAGTGGACGCGGAGGTCCGACAGGCCATCGCTGGCGGCCTCCCACGTATGCCCGCCGTCGACGGACCGGAAGACGCCGGACATGGTAGCCGCGAACAGCGTGCGGTCCGACCGGAATTGGGGCGACACCGCAAATGCCCACACCGATGCGTCGCCGAGGCCCTCGTCGGTGCGGCGCCAGGTCTCGCCGCCGTCGTTCGACTGGAACACGCCGTCGAAGGTGCCCGCGAACACGGTCGAGTCCTCGCCGTATGCGGGGGATACCACGACGGCGGGCGTGGCCACTCCCCTACCCCCTCCAGGCACCTGCACCCACTCGTCGCCCTCGCTGGCGGTCCGGAAGACGCCCTTGGATGAGCCTAGGAATACGACCGAGTCCTCATCGAACGCGGGCGAGACCGAGATGGACCAGACGTCCGGGAGCTCCCATTGCTGGATGGAACCCTCTGCCAAACCTGAGTCGACCTGCTGCCACTCGCCTCCGCCGTCGGTGGACCTTAGGACGCCCCCGCCGGACGGTGCATAGAAGAGCGTGGGGTTCTCCGCGAAGCTGGGCGCGGGCGCAACGGCCCTGATGTTCCTGATGGGAGCCGCCCTGTGCACCTGCTTCCAGGAGCTTCCCGAGTCGGTCGTCCGCAGCACGCCGCCAATGCTGGCCCCGGCGAAGACAGTGCCGTCACTTCCGAACGCCGGCGAGACGGCCAGCGCCGCCACACGGCCGTTCGAGAAGGACTTCCCTCCGTTCACCTGCTCCCAGCTTTCACCGCCATCGGTCGAACGGTAGACTGTCCCGTGGGCCCCTGCGAACACCGTCGAGTCCGACTCGAAGGTGGGCGAGACCTCCACGGACAAGAATCTGTGATGAGGCAGGCCCGACGCTACTTGCGACCAGTTGTCCCCGCCGTCGGTGGTCCGGTATATGCCGCTGTGAAGCGTACCGACGAAGGCCGTCGAGTCGAGCTCGAACGAGGGCGACAGGCTGACGGACATGACGGAGACTTTCTTGAGGTCCTCGTAGATCTCCCAGGTCACTCCGCCGTCGGTTGAGCGGAAGAGTCCGCCGGGCGGCGTCACGTATCGCAGTGCTCCCCATAGGTAGGAGATGACGCGCTCGCCGAGCATCCCCGCGAAAACGGTGGAGTCGCGCTCGAATCCCGGGGAGAACTCGATGAAGGCCGCCGTGGCCCCGGTCAGGCCCTCGGTTGCCCGCTGCCAGGAGCCGCCCCCGTCGGTCGAGCGGAACAGGCCATCGCTGACGCCTGCGATTACGGTGGAGTCGGCAGCGAAATTCGGCGACATGGCCAGGGCCAGTACACGCGGGTTGTCGAGTCCGTCGACGGCAGGCTGCCACGTCGTCCCGCCGTCCACGGACTTGTAGACGCCGTCGGGGCCGCCAGCGAATACGGTGGTGTCGGTGCCGTAGTTCGGCGAGACCGCCAGGGCGCGGATCGACCGGTGACCCAACCCCTTGCTGACATTCTGCCAGGTGTCGCCGCGGTCCGTGGACCTGAACACGCCCGTCCCGTCGGTGCTGGCGAAGATCGTGCCGTCGGTCTCGAATTGGGGCGAGGCGGCGAGCGCCCAGGCGTAGCCGCCGGTTGGCCCGGTGGGGTTCCAGGAGCCATCGGCCGCAACCGGCCCGGCCCGCGCCAGGGCCGCGAAGAGCATGGCCGCCACGACAAGGGCGATTCGGGAAGGCTTCGTAACCATCCGTCCCTCCCTCTGACTGGAGTGTGAACCCAAGCTATGTCATTCCGAGCGCAGCGAGGAATCTAAGAACCTTGCACTGGAGCTTGCTACCTTAGATTCTTCACTCCGCTGCGCTCCGTTCAGAATGACATGAGTGGGCGCTGCTCGTATGTCAGCATACCAACGCTGAGCTAACGCCTGATCTGTCGGGGGTTCAGCGCGTCGTTCAGCCCATCGCCCAGGTAGTTGAATCCGAACACGGCGGTCCCCAGCAGAATGCCAGGCATCAGGACCTCCCATGGGTAGAGGCGCCACTGGGGCAGCGCGGTGTTGATCATGTCGCCCCAGCTTGCGGCCGGCGGCTGGATTCCCAGTCCGAAGAAGCTGAGGGACGACTCGAGCAGCAGGATGCCTCCGATGGCGCCGCTGATCCCGACCACGAGGGGTGCGATGGCGTTGGGGACCAGGTGCTTCCTGATGATGAGCCACGTCGGCATGCCCAGCGCCACCTCGGCCCTGATGAAGTCCTGCTCCCTGAGCGACAGTATCTGGCCTCGTATGAGCCTTGCCGTTCCCGACCAGTTCACCATGGCCAGGGCGCCGAACAGGATGATGTAGTCGATGAATATCGTCTCGTCGAGTATCTCCCAGCCCGTCTGGGCCTTCAGGTCCCCCATGAGCTTCACGATAGGCGTCCTGATGGAGGCGGAGAGGAACGCCGCGAACAGGAAGTCGGGGAAGCTGAAGAGCACGTCGACGATGCGCATGATGATGTCGTCGACGACGCCCTTGAAGTAGCCGGCTATGGCCCCCATGGTGATGCCGATGGCCTGGCCGAGTATGATGGTGATCGCCGCAGCGAACACGGCGGTCCGTGCACCGTGCATCAGGCGGCTCATGATGTCGCGGCCCACCTTGTCCGTGCCCAGCCAGTAATCGGTGCCCCAGCTCTCCCATATCGGCCAGCTTATGTTGGGCCCGTCGTGGGGCTTCGAGCCGGAGCGCATGAACGTCTCCAGGTAGTCGTGGGGCGCTATGAAGCTGCCGAAGACGGCCAGGAACAGTATGACGGCCACCACGAACAGCCCGAACACCGCCGTCTTGTTGCGAACCAGGCGGTCGAAAGCGTCCAGCCACAGGCTGCGCTGCTTGACCTCCTCGAAGTCCTCTATCGTAGTGGCACGGAACGCTTGCTCGCTCATCTGGGGCGTACCTCGTCGGACACAACCGTTTCAGATTGGATACAGGTAAGGCTACTCATACCGCACTCTCGGGTCCAGCAGGCCGTAGCCGAGATCGACCAGCAGGTTGGCAAAGATGATTATCGTTGCCCCTATCATGGTTGTCGCGAGAATCACCGGGTAGTCCCTGGACTGGAAGGCGTTGATTCCCATGCCCGCGAAACCGGGTATGGCGAAGATTCGCTCGATGAAGACGGCTCCAGTCACGAGGCCGCTGAGCGTGAGGCCCATGCTGGTGAGAACGGGCGTAAGGGAGTTCTTGAGCATGTGCTTGCTGATGACACGCCGCTCGAACAGGCCCTTCGCCCGCGCCGTACGGACGTAGTTCTGTCGTATGACCTCCAGCACCCCGGCGCGCGTCAGGCGCACGATGCCGAGCAGCCCGGTGACCACGAGGATCGAGATGGGTAAGACCGTTCGCGTACTGAACAGGCCATGCCAGCCGATCGGAATCCTGTTGTTCCACGTAATCCCGAGCAGCTCCAGGAAATCGGGCAGCCATAGCACCGTTATCACCATCATCAAGGGGGCCAGGACGATCACGTGAATCGAGCTGCCCACTATGGAGCCGGTGACGATTATGTAGTCTATCCAAGTGTTCTGTTTACTCGCGGCAAGGGTCCCTAGTGGAATCCCGATGACGATCAGCAGGAATCCGGCCGCCATTCCAATCTGGGCGCTGACCGGGAAGGCCGCCCAGACCATCTCCCCTATGGACTGCTTGCCGCGCCCAACGCGAAGCGGCTCCCCCATGTCTCCCTGGGCCAGCTTCCAGACGTAGTCGCCGAACTGCACCCAGAAGGGGCGGTCCAGCCCGTAGAGCTTCCTCAGCCGGGCAAGCACCTCCTCGTCCAGGACGTAGTCCTCGCCGAACTGTATCTCCAGCGGATCGCCCGGGGCATAGAAGCCGAAGGTGAACGTTATGAACAGGATGGCCAGCAGGACCGGGAAAAACAGGACGACCCGCCTTAGCGTGTATATCAGCATGATTTCCTAGTCTCTACCCTCGAATCCCTCAGTTCGCCATGGTGGCAATTCACTCGCCGGAGTCTAGCGCCTAATGGCCCGACAGTCAACACCAAAGCGTCCATCCGCCCTCGTGGCCCATCAAATTCGGTGAATCGCCTCCGCGTTCGCCGAGAACAGGGCCGTCTGCTCGTCCGTGGTAAAATCCTTCACTATCTCGGTGTAGGCGTCCACGACGGCGTCGTACTCGCTCCACAGCCAGTCGACCGGCCAATTGGTGGCGAAGAAGCTGCGCTCTACCCCGAAGGTCTCAATGCACCGGAGGACGTAGGGCCTGATGCTGTCGACGGTCCAGTCGTGGTCCCCCATACCCAGTCCGGATATCTTGCAGCGCACGTTGTCCGCCTCCGCCGCGACCGACATCGCTCGGCTCCATTGGGCGAAGTACTCGTCGGTCCTCTCGTCCGGGAAGCCGCAGTGGTCGATGGCGATGATCACGTTGGGGAACTTCGCGGCCAGGTCCCTCAGCTTCTCCATGTCCGGCCACTGCACGCCCATGCACGATATGAGGTCGTACTTCTCCAGCAGCGCGAAGCCGCGGTGGAAGTCCGGCTCGACCAGGTAGTCGCCGTATGAGAAGTCGCGTATGCCCCGCATGTTGGGGTACTCGCAGTGGGCCTCCAGGACCGCCTCCACGCCCGGGTCCCTGAGGTCGGCGTGGGCGACGATGCCGTGGGGGAAGCCGGTCCGGCCGGCGGCCTCCTGGAGCCACTCGGTCTCCCTGACGGGGTCCGGGCTGCCGATGGCCGCCTGCACGTGGACTGCCTTGACCACGTTCGCGTTGCGGGTCTCGGCGATGTAGTCCTCGGCGACGTAGCTTCTCTCGGCGAGCTTCTGTATCTGCCAGCCGAGCTTGGGATGCGGCTCCCCTGGCTTCCAGTGGTCGTAGACCAGCTCGGGGTGCTGCATGTCGTAGAAGTGGACGTGTGCGTCGACGAATTTACGCCTGTTCACGCGGCGATTCTCCACTGACCGGCGAAACGAGACCGGAACCCCCGCCCCGTCCAGGGCTTCGGGGGTCCCGGTCTTCAATTGCCTCGGTAGGTACGCCGTTCCGGCAGGCTGCGCAGCGGGCAACGTCACCCGCCGCGCGGCCCTGCCGGTCGGCAGCTACTCTCTAGTACAGGCCCCTGTCGCGAACACCGATCTGCCACCACGGCAGGGTGTTGAAGTTCTGACCAAGGGAGCCCACGTACCCCTGTACCCACGGCTGCACGACCCAGGTGCGGTCGTCACCGGCCATGAGCGGGAAGTAGTAGTAGTTCTCCATGATCGTCTTCTCAATCCCCTGCCAGGCGGCGCAGTAGTTCGGGTCGTCCAGCGTCATGCTCTGGGCCGCCTCGATCAGGGCGTCCAGCTGCGGGTTGCTGAACTTGCCGGAGTTCTTCACCGTGCCGGACGTCGAGTGGCCAAGGTCGGTCAGAACGCCGCTCGGGTCGGGTATGCGCCCGCCAAGGCTCTGGCGCCTGAACTCGACAACCTCGCGCCTCTGCTGGCCAGGCTCGAGCCTCACCAGGTTGATCTCGATCCCAAGGTTGTCCTTCCACTGCTCCTGGACCACCTCGAAGATGCTGATGATCGACGGGCGGGAGATCTCCAGCGTCGGGATCGGTACGTTCTCCGCGCTGCCGTACTTGGAGGCTGCAAGGGCCTCGCGCGCCAGGTCAGGGTTGTACTCGTAGCCAACGTCTGGGTACTGGGAGCAGGCGTTGCCCTCGGTCACGATGCCGCCGCCGTACTGTGCCTTCGGGCCCAGGATGGCGGGAACGATGTTCCACATGTCGGCCGCGTGGGCAAATGCCTTGCGGACGTTCAGGTCGTCGAAGGGCGGATGGTCGGTCACGTAGGCCGTGTACCAGAGGCCCTTGCCGCCCTGGAGGACCAGGTCGCCATGGAACGGATTGTCAGGCTGCCAGATGGCAGGCTGGCGCACCGAGTCGGCGTACAACACGTCGAGCTCACCGTTCTCATACAGCAGGTAGCCGGTCTGGAGGTCCCTGACCGTCGGCCTTACGATCCGGTCCATGAAGGGGGACTCGCCCCAGTAGTTCTCGGCCCTGGTGTAGTACTGCGTGTCCGTCGCGTCGTCGTAGGTCGCCTGGTAGGGGCCCACGCCGACCGGGTTAGTCCTGAAGCCCTCGGGGTCGTTCCTCGCCTGGTCGGTGTCGTAGATGCCGAACATCCAGACCGCGAGCTGGAGCGCCCACGTCGGCGTGAACTGCTTGAGCTTCATCGACAGGGTCAGGTCGTCGATGACGGTCAGCCCGGAGGCCTCGGTAGCATCGCCGGCCTCAAGGGCATCCATACCCTGGATGGCCCTGGAGTGGAGCAGGATCGCGCCCCAGCCAACCTGGTTGTCGGGATAAGCCGCGAACTCCCACGCGTCCTTGATGTCCGCAGCCGTGATGCGCCTGCCATTCTGGAAGACGGCGTCGGGGTTGATGTGGAGCAGGTACTCGGTACCGTCGTCACTGACCGAGTAGCCTGTCCCTACGCCCTGGCGCAGCTCCATGTTGTTCTCTATGGAAGCGAAGTGGAACGGCTGCATGAAGATCCACGGGTAGTGGGCCCTGTCGCCGCCACCCTCCCTGAACGGAGGAGTGATCTCTTCCTTGGGCCCCGACTGGTAGAGGTACTGCAACTCCTGGGGATCGGCAAGCGTCAAGTCAGACCTGATCGAGCCCGCGGGAGGCGGCTCCAGCATCGGGAGCGTAACCCTCGCGAAGCCCTCCATCGCACCCTCGGTGGTCAGCTCGGGGAGCCGGGCCAATGCCAGCTGGGCCTTCTCCCCTGCCTCCATGGCCGCTGCCTGCGCCGCCATGGCAGCCTCGGTGGCCTTGTTGGCCGCCGTGGCAGCCTCGGTGGCCGCCTCTACTGCCTCGCTAACCGAAGCGCTGATGATCTTCTGCACGTCGGCCGTGGTCAACTGGCCACTGGCCGATGCGTCGACGATCTTCTGCACGTCGGAAGCCGTCAACTGGCCGCCCGTCGACTGCTGGACGATCCTCTGCACGTCGGCAGCACTCAACTGCTGGCCTGCCGATGCGTCGACGATCCTCTGCACGTCGGAGGCACTCAACTGACCTGCCGCCGAATCGTTGATGATCCTCTGCACGTCGGCTGCGCTCAACTGGCCGCCCGTCGACGCGTCGACGATCCTCTGCACGTCGGCAGCCGTCAACTGGCCTGCTGTCGAGTCGTTGACGATCCTCTGGACGTCAGCGGCGCTCAACTGCGGGCCGGTGTCGATTCCAGCCACAGCCTGCTGGACGATGTTCTGGATTTCGGCAGCGCTCGGTCCCGTATCCGCAGGCTCCGCGGAGCTGCAGGCCACGACGCCCGCGAGCAGGGCCACGATCAATGCCGCCCAGAGCATCCCTCCCTTCCTAAGTGTGTCTTTCATTCAAACTCCCTCCTCGGTTATAGTGTCGCGCGGGAGTTTAGCGCGAAATCGACATTGAGTCAACCCCTAGTATCACAAAACACTCCGCCGGACCGAATTCGACCCCGCTTCAACCCCGGGTCCACGTCCCGTGCGACCCGCCCACCACCACCGGACACACCCGTGATCGGCCTCATCGTCTCGGATACCCGCCAGGGGACCGGCCACGCCTCGGCCGTGCGCAGGGCGGGCGGCGAGCCGCTGGTGATGAGCGCCGAAGATGCTGCCCTGGACAGCATAGACGGCCTGGTGGTAGCGGCGGCTCCCCGGGTCGAGAGAGGCGACCGCACAGCCGCGGACTGCATGTCGCAGGCGCTCGATGGCGGCCTCCCGATACTGGCGACGGGTGACGGCTTTCTCGCCCTGAACGTTGCCGCGGGCGGCTCGATGGTCCGGGTAGACGGACACGCGGCCGACCCGGGTGACGGCGAGCCGGCCTACCATCGCATCTACATAGCCCCCGGCGGCAGGCTTGCGGCGATAGTCGGCTCCGGGGGATTCGTGCGCGTGAACAGCCGCCACACCTTTGGCGTGAGGGAGGCCCAGAAGGCGCCGGGGCTTCTCGCGACGGCCTACTCCCTGGAGGACGGAGTCATCGAGGCCCTGGAGAGCACCGAGCACCCGTGGGTCATCGGCGTTCAGTTCGACCCCGAGCGAAGGGGCGAGCTTCCGCCGCACTTCGACCGGCTATTCTCCAGCCTGGTAGCCCAGTCCCAGCGCCGGTAGCCTAGCAGAGGGCCGGGGCCAGGCCCGCGTGCAGCCTGGCGGCCAGGTCGGCCAGCAGGCCCTCCCTCAGGCCCACGCGCGGGATGGTCAGCGTCGACGCCCATACGACGCCCATGAGGGTCTGGAGGACGACGGTAGCGGGATATATGACGTCGGCGCGGTCGGGCCTCAGCCCCAGCTCACGGCGCCGCTCTTCGAAGTCGAGCTGCTCGAGGGCCGACCTCGTGCGGTATATGTCGCCGATGGCGGCGTATGAAGTGGCCTTCTTGCCGGCGCGCCTGCCCGTCAGGTCGCCCACCGTTTCGACGTTGCCGCCCGTGCCGATGAAGAACCCTATCAGGCTGTGCCCCACGTGGTCGCCGACCCAGTCGCGCGTCTCGGACGCCACGTCGTCGACCAGCCTGGCGAAGTGGCTGGGGCCGAGCGCCTCGTCGGACAACACCTGCAACATGCGGACGGTACCGATCTTGTAGCTCCGGCTGTCGATCAGAAGTCCGCCGGAGGTCAGCGCTACCTCGACGCTGCCACCGCCTATGTCGACTAGGAGCGCCTCGCCGGTCTCGATGTCCAGCTTCCTCGACACGGCCAGATGGACCAGGCGGGCCTCCTCCATGCCGCTGATCACTTCGACACGTATCCCCGTCTCCGCCAGGATCCGGTCCGCCAGGTCCTTGCCGTTCTCGGCCTCCCTCATCGCGCTGGTGGCGATGGCGGCGGCGTGCTCCACTCCGCGTTCCCTGATCGATGCGGAGAACCCGTGGAAGGCCCCCAGGGCGAGGTCCATGATCTCAGGCGAGAGCCTGCCGTGAGAGAAGACGTCCTGGCCGAGCCGCACGGGCTCGCGGGCCGTATCCACGACATCCACCATGCCGCCCTCGCGCGTCTCGCCTATGGCGAGCCGCATGGCGTTGGAGCCGACGTCGATGGCGGCGAGGGTTGTCACCGGGCGGCGTCTCTTCCTTCTCCGACCGGCTGGCCTGGCTAGTGCGGCGTTACCCGGAGCGGGCGCTGGCGTCCGCCCTGCATCAGTCCAGCCTGCCGTCGCGGAAGGCCTGGATGTAGCTCATGCAGAAGTCGTCGCGGCCCTCGAGCATGTCCACGGCGAGCCTGACGCGCTCCGACTCCATGTCCAAGCTCAGCACGTCGCCGAGCCTGGTCTGGATGGGGTCTATGAGCCCCGCGTCGATGCCCGCCTCTATCCCCAAGCGGATGAACGCCTGGTTGATCAGCTTGCGGTTGGGCATCCCGAAGGAGACGTTGCTCAGCCCCATCCCTATGTGGAGACCGGGGAACTCCTCCCTGATTTTCCTGACGGCGTCGAAGTAGTGGTTCCCGTACTGGGGATCCACCGAGATGGGAAATATGACCGCGTCGCAGAAGATGTCCTCGGCGGCGACTCCACCCGAAAGGGCCAGCTCGATGACGGCGCGTGCGTTCTCGACGCGCTGCTCGTCGTCCTCGGGCATCCCGGAGTCGCTGGTCGCCAGCACTATGACCCGCGCGTCGTGCTCCTTCACCATGTCCAGCACCTCTGGGCGCTCTAGGGAGAGAGAGTTGACGAGGGGCCTGCCCGACCTGCCGTCGTATGCGGCGAGGCCCTCGGCGACGATCTCCGAGTTGGAGGAGTCGATACTGGGCGGCACCGGGGACGCCTGCTGCACGGTCTCGACGGCCCACCGCATGGCCCTCTTCTGCGTGTCGAGGTCGTAGTGGACTTCGTCGACGTTGACGTCCAGATACTCCGCGCCCGCCCGGACCTGCTTGCGGATCTCGGCGCGGATGTACTCGGCGCCCTGCGCGCTCTCATCCGGGTCGTCGCCGATGCCCTTCATGACGGCGATCATGAAGTGCTTGATCTGGCCCTGCTCGTAGGGCTGGGTGCTCTTGAACCACTCGGGGACGGTGAGGTGCAGCCGCTCGCCGTCGCCGCCCCTGAATGGGACTGCCTCGGCGCCGTCGTCCAGGGTCCTGACCCTGCGCCCCTTCCTGAGGAGGACGCGCGTGGCGTGGATGTTTTCGCCGACTATGGTGAAGTCCTCGGGGGCATGGACGACTCTAGTCATTGGCTGGCTCCGGCTGGTGCTCTTCGCACCAGTCGCGCACGGCCCTGGGGATTTCGAGCAGGTTTTCGAGCTTGGTCGCCAGCGGGATGGCGCACTCGGGCGCGATCATGTCGATCCCGGCGTCCAGGCACCTGTACACCTCGGCGCGGACCTCCTCGGGGCCCTTCGAGTAGAGAGTGACGGGGTTGTTGATGTTGCCGACGAGACCGATCCGGTCGCCGACTATCTCCTTCGCCTCCGCCGGGTCGTTCCGGGAGTCGAAGTGGAACATGGCCATGTTGTTCTGGGCGACGTAGTCCATCCGGTCGAGAGTCTTCCCGCAGATGTGGAGTATCAGGGGCACGTCGAGCCGCTCCACCATCTCCTGATGAATCTCCAGCAGGAACCTGCGGTAGTACTCGCCGCTGACGAGGTCGCCGGTGGCGTGGTCGGGAAACGTGAGTGCGTCGGCGCCGGCGTCGATCTGCGCCTGGCCGAACAGGACCGAAATCTCCTTGATCTTGTGCAGGCACTCCATCGTCATCGCCGGGTCGTCGATCGTCATGAGCAGGAAGGGTTCCACCCCGAATACGTGGTACGCGAGGGTCCACGGGCCCATCGTCTTGCCGATGATGGCCACCTCGTCGCCGAACTCCTCCTTGAGGATGGAGATCGACCTGGTCATGGCGATCGTGTCCTGGTGCTCCAGGAAGCCCGGGGGGATGTGGACATCGTCGGGACCCTTCCAGATGGGGTTGGTCATCCGCACGGTGGGCCAGTTGTCCTTCTGCTCCCACTGCATGTCGCAGCCTAGGGCCGACGACTCTTGGATGATGGTGAAGTAGGGCATGATGGAGTCGAAGCCCAGCTCAGTGTAGCCGGTGGCCGCGAGCCTGGCGTTCATCTCCGGGTCGCGGTTGGCGTCCGGGAATGGAGCGTCCATCATATCCATCAGCTCCACCGTCGCGACGTTGGTGGGATTCGCGATCGGCGGCCGGTCCACGGGCTTGCCCGCCAGCGCGTTCAGCACCCGCTCACGCGGCGTCATGGTCTCGGTCAATGTCATGGCGCTCCTCCTATCGCTCTACATAGCCCGGGCTAGATTTCTCCTCGCTCGATGCGCTCGGCAAGCACACGAAGAGCCAGGGCCTGCACCCTTGCGATGGCTTCATGGGGCGTGGAGCCGTACGCCATCACACCTGGAATCTCAACCACGTCTGCTATCCAACGGCCGTCGTCCTCCTGCTCGGTCTCTATGTTGAAGTTCGTGGCCATACAGCCTCCTACTGGCCTACGTGGGCGGGGTGAAGCCCAGTGTGCCGGTCGTCATCTGGCCGCGGAGGGCGTCCGCCTCCAGCATGTCCTGCGTGCCGGTGACGTTGCGGGCATAGGGCAGGAGCAACCGCATGAGCTGGTCGTGCCTGGCTCCGCATTCGAATGAGACGCCGTCGCCGACCCTCTCCATCTCGCCGTAGCGTACGAACCCGGACGTGATGGCACGCATTCGACCCGCTGCCCTGGGCGCTTCACCCTCGCCGGTCACCCGGTAGACCGTGCGCCCGTCGATCTCCTCCGACTCGAATCCCAGCATGAGGGGCGACCGCAGGTCCTTCACGAGTCCCTGTGGGTAGTCGAAGCTCGGGTCCTTCTCCACGGCCTGCATCATCAGGAACTTGAGGGGGCGCTGGTGTATCGTGCCGCATGGCGGCCTGATCTGGTTATGTGTGCCCTCGACGGGCTCCATGTCTCCAAGCTTGGCAAGCTGGTCTCGCACCTGCTCGATCCTCGCCTCGACGCCGTCCCTGCGGCTGAAGGTCCAGACTGTGGCTATGCCGCCCTTCGAATAGAGACCTATGGAGATGTCGTGAAAGTGAGGGTCTATGGGCACCAGCTCGAGGCACTTCCCATACTTCTCTACCGCTTCGACCGCGCTCAGGCGCGGCATACCGGCTACGGTCATAGAGTCCCTCCCTTCATCGATCCAGTATCGCAGAGATGGCGCTGATGTGCCCGGGTGTGGTGCCGCAGCAGCCGCCGAGGACGTTGACGCCAATCTCGGCCATCTCCTTGAAGCGCGGCGCCATGAACTCGGGCGTCTCGGGGTAGACGATCTGGCCCTGGCGTATGGCCGGTATGCCTGCATTGGAGTGGATTAGCATGGGGGCGTCCGTCGCCGCCCGAATCAGGCGCGCCAGCTCCAGCATGTTGTCGATGCCGTTGCCGCAGTTCGCCCCGACCACGTCGGCGCCCGCGTCGCGAAGCTCCCGCGCAGCTTCCTCCGGGGTCACCCCCATCATCGTGAAGAAGCCGCGGGGACCCTTGTCGAAGGTCATGGTGGCGATGACCGCCAGGCTCGTGTTCTCCTTGGCGGCCCTGACGGCCAGCCTGGTCTCGTCTAAGGCAAACATGGTCTCGACGACCACGGCGTCTGCGCCGCCCTCCTCCAGGGCGGTAATCTGCTCGGCGAAGGCGTCCAGCATCTCCGCCTCGCTGACCGAGCCGAGGGGCTCGATGAACTCGCCGGTTGGTCCTACGGATCCGGCGACCAGGCCGTTTGGGGGGGCCTGGCTGCGCGCGTGTTCGGCCGCCAGGCGGTTGAGCTCCCTGACGCGGCCGCCGTACCCGTACTTCTCCAGCATGAACCTGCTGCCGCCGAACGAAGCGGTGAGCACCATGTCTGAGCCGGCATCGAAGTACTCGCGGGCCATCTGCCGGATCAGCTCGGGATGGGTGATGTTCAACTCCTCCGGGCATCCCCCGGGCTCCAGACCGTGCGACTGGAGCCACGTGCCGGTGGCGCCGTCGGAGATTATGAACTCCCCGGCGTCGAGCCCCTCGATCATCGTCCTCGCGGTTGTCTCAGTCCCGATCATCGTCCATCCAGTGGTCGATCGCTCCCGGGCTCGGGTCCCTCTCTCCCGACAGGTGCAGGTCCCTGATTCGGGCCACGAAGTCCGATGGCATTCCGCGGTTGATGCGCCCGGCCTCCGCCTCCGCCGCGGCCCCGGCAGGGCCGTCGGACTCCTGGAACTCGCCCCACTCCCAGGCCATCATATACTCGTCGGTGCCCGCGCTCCCGTCGAACATGGCTATGGCGTCCGCGGCCTCCTGGAACCTGGGCTCCAGGGGCTTGGACACGGTGCCAGCGTCGTCGACGGCCTGCACCTGCACGGGCACCTCCTTCCAGTACATGATACGAACCCTGGCCATTCTCGGGCGCGACTCCCCTTTCCGCCTCATTATACCCACTACGGCCCAAGCGGTCGAACGTACCGGGACCTACTGGGCGGTCAGGCCGCCGTCGATGACGAGGTCGCTTCCCGTCATATAGGAGGACTCGTCGGAGGCGAGGAACAGTGCGCCGTAGGCCATGTCCTCCGCGGTCCCTATCCTGCCCAGCGGCACCAGCGCCCGGCGCTTCTCGACGGACTCCTCGTCAGGGAATCCCGACATGAACATGGCGGTCCGGACCGGGCCTGGGTGGATGGCGTTGGCGCGAATGCCGTCCTCAGCGTACTGGACAGCCGTGGACTTGGTCAGCAGACGCACGGCGGCCTTCGAGGCGTTGTATGCGGCTGAGGTCGTGGTGCCGACCAGGCTGTTGAACGAGGCTATGTTCACTATGGAGCCGCCGCCGGACTCCCTCATGGCGGATATGGCGGCCCGGGTGCCGAGGAACGCGCCCTTGGCGTTCACCTCCATCACCCGGTCCCAGTCCCCGGGCGCCGTCTCATCGACATAGCCGCGCAGGTATACCCCGGCGTTGTTGACCAGCACGTCCAGCTTGCCGAATCTGGACACGGCCTCACTCACTGCCCTCCCCCATTCCGCTTCGCTGGTGACGTCCAGGCTGACGAATACGGCATCCGCCCCCGTCGCCGCGATCTCCGAGGCGACCTCGCGACCCTGCTGTTCCAGGACGTCGCCAATCACGACGCTAGCCCCCTCGCGGGCGAACAGCCGGGCCGTCGTAGCGCCCACTCCCCGCGCGCCGCCGCTGATCAGCGCAACCTTGCCCCGAAGTCTCAATGGGCCGTCATGCCCCCATCCACGCTGAGCACCGAGCCCGTGACGAACGACGACTCGTCGGACGCCAGGTAGAGTACGCCGCTCGCAGCCTCGTCGGGCGTCCCCAGCCTCCTCATCAGGTGGCGCGACTCCATGAGCCGCCTCAGGGCAGCGGGGTCCTCGCTAGCGGCGAAGATATCGTCGAAGTACGGAGACTCGACCGTCCCGGGCGCGATGCAGTTGATCCGGACCCCGTCGCCGACGTGGTCGATGGCCATCGCCCGGGTCATGGCGATCACGCCGCCCTTGGAGGCGCAGTACGCGGCCCTGTCCGCCACTCCGACCAGGCCCGCCGCGGAGGCCGTGTTGACTATCGCCCCGCCGCCCTGGCGCATCATCACTGGCACGACGTACTTGCAGCCGAGGTATACCCCCTTGAGGTTGACCGACATGAGCCGGTCCCAGTCGGCCTCTTCGGTCTCCACCACGGTTGCCGCGAAGCCGAATCCGGCGTTGTTGACCAGCACGTCGATCCGCCCATATCGCTCGACGACCGAATCGACCATCCCCCGCACGCTCTCAGCCAGCGAGACATCCACTTCGAGGGCCGTTCCCCGTGCGCCCAAACACTCAAGCTCGGCGACCGTGCGCCCCGCCGACTCCGGGTTCTTGTCCGCCGCGACCACCAAGGCGCCCTCCCGTCCGAAGAGCAGGCAGATCGCCCGGCCTATGCCGGAGCCGCCTCCGGTCACGATGCAGACCTTGCCGTCTAGGCGCCCACCGCGCACTCTAGTCGACATCCAGCTCCGCCCTCCCCACAAGCTCCATGGACACGTCGACGTTCGGGGGCATCAGGGTCGCCGTGCGGACGTCGCGGTACATACGCTCGATGGGCATCTCCTTCCGTGCGCCCCTACCGCCGACGGTCTGAAGGCACTGGGAGGTCACGTCCAGGGACGCGCGGGACACCGCATACTTCGCGCGAGCCGCCAGGATTCGCCTGTCATGCGGGCCGGCGTCCTCCCACCTGCGGGCCGACTCGTACAGCATCAGCCGCGCCGCTTCGAGGGCCATCGCCATCTCGGCGACGCTTCGCTGCACGACCACGCTGTGAGACAGGGGGGCCGGGTCCGGAGATACCGTGTTGGTCTTGCAGAAGTCCACCGTATGGTCGAGCGCCCTCTGCGCCGCCCCAAGATATACCGCCGCGAACCCAACGCCGAAGCTCTCGGTGACGCCCACTTCGGTGGCCTTGCCGGGCTCGCTCAATAGAGCGTCATCACTCACGGGGCAGTCCCGAAACGTCACGGTCGGGCTCACGGTCGCCCTCATCCCCAGCACGTTCCACTCTCCGCTGATCTCCATACCCGCAGCGTCGCCCGGCACGAGGACAAGCTGCAACCCTTCGCCGTCCCTGCTCCCTTCCACGTCACAGTGGACCATGTTGCGGTGCGCCGCGCCCGCCATGGAGCAGAAGTGCTTGACTCCGTTGATGACGTAGCCCCCGTCGACAGGGGCAAGGATGGTGCCGCGGGCGGCCCGTGAGCCGCCCCTCCTGCCCGGCTCGCTGCCCCAGCTTCCGAACAGCTTTCCCTCGTCCACCACTTCCGAGTAGAGGCGCTCTTTCTGCTGCGGGGTAGCCAGGGCGTCGATAAAGCGCATCACCACCGAGTGCATGTGCATCGTCATCGCCGTGTTCGTGCACCCGTAGGCGAGACGCTCGATGACGGCGGTATAGGTCGGCATGTCGAGCCCGAGCCCGCCGTAGTCCCGGGGAGCGGCAGCGGCCAGCAGGCCATGCTTCCACAGGTCTTCCCAGCTCTCCACCGGGTAGCTCACGGACTCGTCGTAGAAGGCGGCGCGGGGCCACAGGCACTCCTCCGCCACCCGCGCGGCGAGGTCGGCGATTCGTCGATCGACCCCGGATGTGGGAAGTCTGTCCATGTTGGAGGGAATCAGGTCGGCCACTCGCGGCGATGCATTACAGACCAGGGGCCGCCCCGGCTATTCAGGCTCCGTGACCTGGAGGACCTGGTTCGCCGGCACGTCGGTGATCGTCTGAAGCCCGCCGCCGGGCCACCTGATCGTCAGCGAGTCCACCTTGGACGCCTCACCGAGACCGAAGTGGACCGCCATCATGTTCTGGCCCATGGAGCTAGAACCTCCGGAGATAAGCCTGATCTGCGAGACGCCGCCAGTAACAGCGGTTATCACGGCCCCGATGGCATCCCTGTTGCCCGTGGCGCCCTGCGTCTTTACCACGAGCCAGCTATTGCCGGTGTCGCATGCGTTGCGGAATAGTCTGGCAGGCTGCCCGTAGTTCACCACGATCATGTCCAGGCACCCGTCGCCGTCGAAGTCGACGTAGGAGCCGCCGCGGCCTATACCGTCATCGTCCGCGCCGCTGCTGCCCGATACGTCCGCGAACGTGCCGTCTCCGTTGTTGCGCAGTAGGGCATTAGGCTGCTCCTTGGAATTCCTGGGCTGAGGCGCGTCGAGATAGCCGCTCACCACGTACAGGTCCTCGTCACCATCGTTGTCGTAGTCGAGGAACATGGTGCCCCACGCTATGCGCGGCCTGCGCCCCAGCAGCCCGATCTCTGCTCCGGCCTCGGGAGCCACGTCCACGAAGGGCTGGCCCCCGCCCGGGTTCCTCAGGAGCACGTTGTCGTTGATGTTCGTCAGGAAGATGTCGAACCTGCCGTCGAGGTCGTAGTCCCCGATCGCCAGTCCCATGCCGTCCATCCTGACGCTCGCGTCCATGGCGATGGATACGTCTTCGAACTTCCATCCGTCGCCGCCCGGGCCGTCATTGCGCCAGAGCACATTGGGATGAATCTCGCGCCCCAGGTCGTTCACCACGTAGAGGTCCAGATCGCCGTCTTCGTCATAGTCGAACCATGCGGGCTGGAATCCGGCGCCGTAGACATTGCCGGCCTCGCCGCCCATGCTGGGGCCGGACGTATCGCCGAGCAGCTCCGTGACGTTGGCGAAGGTCCCGCCCTCGTTGTGGAAGAGGGAGAGACCCCTGAGGGCGATTCCAAAGTCCCTGTGCGTCAGGAGATCGTCGCCGACCTCTCCCAGGTGGCTTACCACGATCAGGTCGAGATTGCCGTCACCGTCGTAGTCTCCCCACGCGCAGCCGCTGAACCGCCTCTTGTCGTCGTACCCGTCGATCAATTCGGCCGACACGTCCTCGAACACGCCGGCGCCGTCGTTCCTGAACAGCTTGTTGGCGCCGTGAATGGTCGTGTAGAGGTCCTGGTCGCCGTCGTTGTCGTAGTCGGCGGCGCATCCGCCATTCGTCTCCGCGAGGGGGTCGTCGAGCCCCGCCTGAGCGGCCACGTCCGTGAACGTGGCGTCACCGTTGTTGCGATAGAGCGCGTTGGGCTGGCGCATGTTGGCGATGAATATGTCGTCGAGCCCGTCGCCGTCGTGATCGAACACGACCACGCCGCCGCCGAGCGGGAACACCAGGTGGCCCGGCACGTTGTGTACGAAGTCTATGCCCGCCTCGGCGGACACGTCGACGAAGGCCGGCCTGTCCAGCACGACCGCCGCCTCGGCCTCGGCGGGAGTTTCGACAGCCGCCTTTTTCTCCTCGATCGGCACCACGCTTCGGGTCAGGCGCGTCCTCACTCCAGCGTCTGCCGCGGCGGCCGTCTCGGAGTTCAGGGCGAAGAGGCTCCCGGTCGCCAGGAAGGCTCCCGCCGCCAGGATGCCGACGCCTCCAGCAACGCCAAGGGTCCACGTCGCCGTCGCAAGCGCTGCGATGGCCCGCTTCGACATCACACCCGCCAGGCCCCAGAACGTCACCGGGCCTCCTGCCGCCGCGGTGAACAGCAGGACAGCCGCGGGGGCCTCGCCCATGCCCATCAGGAGCAACAGGGCGACCAGCGGGATCTCGAACAGCAGCGGCACGTTGATCAGGATGCCGAAGGTGGCAGCGATGGCGATGCCGGTTAGGTCGTTGCCCAGGTACTCGGACACCACGTCCGGGCTCACCCACTGTATCGCCAAGCCGCTGGCGAAGCCCGCAATCGCCATGATCGGCCCCATCCGCACCAGGAGCCCGAAGCTCGCGCGGCCCCACTCCGTGAATGCTTCCTTCATGGCCGGGCCCCACGGCTCCTCGAAGGGTTCGTAGTCCAGCTCGACTTCGACCGGCGGAGACTCCGCGGGCGCTCCCCTGGCGGTGAGGCGGTCGATCATCGCGACCAGAGGCCCAACGAGGATGACGGCCGTCATGCCCATCAGGAACCTGCTCACGCCCATCATCGGCGTGAAGACGATCACTGCCATCACGAGGCCGGGCAGGTTCAGAGTCGACGAGCCGTGGACGATGGCCAGGCCGCCCTCGATCCCGACGCCGCGCCTCTGGAACGCGGCGGACACCGGCACGATGCAGGCCGAGCACAGGTTCATGACGGGACCGAGGACCATTCCCTTCAGGGACTTCTTGAGGCTCCCGCCCGACAGCACCCCGACGCCGCTTCCCTTAGGGAAGAGAAACGCCTCGGTGAGTCCGGCCACCAGGAACGCGAACACCATCCCGATGGTGACGAGCTGAAGGTAGGTGATGGAGAAGTCCCACCACCGCTCCAGCAGCGTCGTCTCCAGCTCCCGCTCGATGCAGAAGCCCTGGAAGCACTCGACCACCGGCCCGGTCACGACGTTCAGGTCGTCGCGGACCGTGTCGAGCTTTGGAAAGCGGTTGAGCGAGAAGAAGAAGGCCAGAAGCACGAGCAGTATCGCGAAGCCCACAACGCGCTTCTTGCCCAGGGCGCTGCTGGGCGCGCCTATGCGCCCCATGAGGGGCAGCCGCTGTCCGATCTGCCTGAGCGTGGTCATGGGCCTACCGCACCCCGTCCGTCGGTATGTTGAACATGACCAACCGGTGCCCTGTGCTGCGGCCCGTGTAGCTGTGGCTGCCGCCGAATATCTCCGGGGTGCCGTCCCTGTCCACGTCGGCCACGTCCAGGGTGATCATGAGCGGAGGGAGATCGATGCCGGGGATCCGCCTGGTGAAGTTCTGGTTGCCGTCGTTCTCCAGCCATATCAGGCTCTGTACCTCGTCCATGCGGTACATGTTCGGCAATTGTACCCCCGACAACACCAGGTCCAGGTCGGCGTCGCCGTCAAGGTCGACCGCCTTGACGGCGTGCGCGCCCCAGTACCTGGTCAGCTCGCGGTTGGTGAACACCCCTGCCCCATCGTTCTCCAGCCATGCGAGGCCGTAGAAGTTGTTGGGCAGTATGTCACGGTTCGGGCGGTCCAGGGTATCGCCGTTCGTGTACAGGATGTCAGTATCCCCATCCATGTCCAGGTCCGCAAGCTCGATTCCAGAGAGACCATAGTACATCACGTCCGCGGCGAATAGTACCTCTCGGACGAATTCCCCCGTCCCGTCGTTGCGGAACAGCAGGACCTCCTCGGAATCCAGGGACAGGGCCACTGCCAAGTCCAGGTCGCCGTCGGCGTCCGCGTCGAACGGGTACGCATGCAGCGCGCCAGGCCGGTCGTCGATCACGTGCTCGACGAACTCCAGCTCGGCCGTCTGCTCCAGCCATACTACCTTTCCATCGAGTAGTCCCAAGATACATACGGCAATGTCCAGGTCGCCGTCGCCGTCCAGGTCGGCCGCTTCGGCACATGCCACGCGTCCCACGTCCTCCAGCAGCACGACCAGCTCGAATTCGAACGCGCCGTCGTTCCGGAGAAGCACGACACGCCCCACCGGCTGGTTGGTGGGCCTGAGGAGACCGATGTCCGCGACCAGGAGGTCCCGGTGCGAGTCCCCGTCGACGTCCGCGGCGTGCACCCTGACGGGCTGGATCAACCCGTCGCTGAGCTCCACGACGTCGTCCAGCCCCCGGAGCCACATCACGCGTCCCGACAGCGGCTCGGTCACAAAGACCTGGAGGCTGCCGTCCCCGTACAGGTCGCTCACCCGCACGTTCGCGGTCGTGTGCGGCCTGCCGTCTGGCAGCAGCACCGTGTACGAGCCCACCTCGCCCACAGCATCCGTCGCCGGCCGGCTCGCGGGAACGACTCTCACGGGCGTCGGCGTCGGCGGAACGGGGATGGGAGTAGGTGTAGGAAAGGTGCGCGGCGTAGCCGGCACCAGCTCCTGCGGCGCGTTGTCCCAGCATCCGGCGCCCGCGCCGACCACGACCATGGCGAGCAAGACCGCGCCTACGCGCCGGGCCCGGGCCAGCCTCCCGCCAGTCACCTGCGACACTCCCCGCCTGTATGCTGCCGGTCCAAGTGGGTGACCCTGGCGATCAGATCGTGTAGTCGATCTCCACGCGGCGCCCCGTGCGCGACGACTCGTATACCGCGTCGATGGTCTTCGTCACGGCAAGCGCATCCTCTATCTGGAGGGCCGGCGTGCGGTCCTCCCGGATGTCGTCCATGAAGTCGTCGACGTAGTGGAGGAACCAGTCGTGCTCGCCGTAGCCTACGTAGGGCACGGGCGTGTACTCGAACGTCCGCTTCGGGGCGCCCCTCCACTCCGGCGCGGTGCTGGCGACGGTGAGGCCGAAGGAGGCGAAGGGATCCCACTCCGCCCAGCCCTCCAGGCCGTGATACATCAGGAACCCCTCAGGGGCGGGCAGCCCCGCGGGGAGCACGTACCCGTCGTGCATGGTGCCGAGTGCCCCGTTCTCGTACTCCATGGACACCGCGGCAACGTCCTCGAGCGGCTCCTCTATGTACCCCACGGGGCGGCCGACGGTCGCCTGGACCGACTTCACCTCGCACCCCATCAGGAAGCGCATGGCCTCCAGGTGGTGGCCTCCGAGGTGGTGCAGGATGCCTCCGCCCTGGGTCGCGTCGCGGTAGGAGAACGCATCGGGGTCGCGGCTTCCGGGCCGCACCTGGCCCGTGACCAGCCGCGTCTCTATGGAGAGCGGCCTGCCGAGCAGCCCCCCGTCGATGATGCTCTTCAGCTCCTTCATGGCCGGATGGAAGCGCCAGGGATACCCGGGAAAGACCTTCACCCCGTTGCGCCTGGCGGTGCGCGCAAGCTCCGCAAGCTCGGGGGCGCGGCGCGAGAACTGCTTCTCCATGTAGAAGTGCTTGCCGGCCTCCGCGAGCTTCGTCCCGGCGGCTGGCACCTCGTTCGCGGGCAGGCCGACCATCGCCACGTCGAAGTCCGCGTTGGCTATCAGGTCGTCCAGGTCCGTGTGGAGGCTGGCGTTGGGGTCCTCGGTGCGCGCGGGCTCCAGGCGCTCCGGCTCGGCGTCCTCGAAGTAGGCGACGACCTCCACGTCCTCGAGGCTCTTGAAGGTCTGGATGTAGCCGGGCTTCTCAGGCCCGATGCTCCCCATGTGTCCGTGCCGCAACCCTACCATCGCGGCCTTCAAGGTCTTCTTTGACATACAAGCTCCTTTACGACGAGAGCAAACGCCTCGGATTCTCCTACTGTGGGACCTCGACCAGCGAGTTGCCCGCCTGATGGGACTTCAGCATCCCGGTCATGATCTGGACGACCCTGCGCGCCTCCTGGCCCGAGCCGACGCTGCGCCCCTTGCCCCCGGCCTCGGCGAGGGCGATGAGCTCCTCGTACGCCGCGACGTAGCCCATGGACTGGTAGCTGCTGACCAGCCCGATCGGCTTGACTACCTGGACCACCTCGGCGCCGTCAGCGTCCTCCTTCGTGAGGGTCCCGTAGCCGGCGTTGAGGGCGAATTCGATGGCACCATCAGGACCTGAGAGGATGAGGGTCGAGCTCCCGTAGGTCTGCTTGTTGCACTGGTACATGGCCCGCACGCCGTTCTCGAAGAAGATCATGCCGCTCACGGCAGGGTCGTTCTTGGGCAGCTTGCCCCCGTCGCCCTTGTACTCCGTCCAGTGGTCGAAGCCCTCCTCGAGCACGCCGCTGACGTGCGTGACGTCGGCATCGGCGAAGAAGGTCACGCCGTGCAGGATGTGCGTGCCGTTGCGGAACATCATCGCCCTTGCGCCGCCCTGGATTGCGATGATGGACGCCAGAGGCCCTATAGCCCCTCCCCTGATCATGTCCCTGATCTTGTGGTAGATGGGGTCCCAGGCCCTCGTGTGGCCGACGCTGAGCGGGACGTCGTTGTCCTCGCAGGCCTGGATCATCCGGTTCGCGTCTTCCATCGTCGTGGCCAGCGGCTTCTCGCACAGGATGGCCTTCACGCCCGCGTTGGCCCCGTCCACTACCATGTCGCCGTGCCGGTTGTCCCCCGTGCCTACGGTCAGGATGTCCAGGTCGGCCTCGGCCAGCATCTTCTTGTAGTCGTCGTAGGCCTTGGCCTCCGGCCAGGTCGAGCCCCACGTGTCGGCGAACCTGTTGCGCATCTCAGGCACTATGTCGCAGTACCCGACCAGCTCCACGTTGTCCATCAGGGCAAGGCAGGCGGCGTGGGAGATGATGATCTCCCGCCCGAACGGCGGGCCGACCTTCGGCCCCTGCCATGCCGCCCGCGGTCCCGGGGGCTGCGGGGCTCCTGAAGTGATGCCGCTCAGCCCGATTATTCCTACGCGGTACTTCCGTTGACTCATTGCTTCCTCTCTTGCCTGGGGTTCATGGGGCGCAAGGCCCGCCATAACCTAATTGCACGCCACCGCAATGTCAATCGCAATCCGTTGTCCGTCCCCGTTCGGCCTGAGCTTGTCGAAGGCCCTGAGCTTGGCTCTCCTGAGCTTGCCGAAGGGTCGAAGGCCCTACCAGAACTTGGGAACGTTGGTCTCCTCCTTGGTGATCATCTCCAGCACCGCCGGCTGGCCCTTCTCGGTCGCGGCAAGCCCCCGTCGGATCGACGGGCCTATCTCGTCGGGCGTCTTCACCACCTCGCTGTACGCCCCGAGGCCCTCGGACACCTTGGCGTACTCGCCCGAGAAGCTGTTGCTCCCGTACTGCTCGGTCGCGTAGGGCATGTGGTGAGAGTAGTTGGTCATCACGCTGTTGTTGAGGACGATGGTCAGCGTGCCGATCTCGTTCCTCGCCGCCGTCTCTATGTCCAGGCCCGCCATGCCGAATGCGGCGTCGCCCATGACGTTCACCACCGTCTTCTCAGGCGCGGCCAGCTTCGCGCCCAGCACCAGCCCCAGGCCGTAGCCGAGCTGGGTGGACTTGCCCCAGCCGATGTAGCCGCGGGGCGTCACCGTCTGCCAGAACGGCACCAGCTGCTCCCTCGGATAGCCCGAGTCGTGGGTGACTATGGCGTTGGCAGCGTCGACGTTGGCCGCCAACTCGGTTATCACCCGGTAGGGGCTCAGGGGCACCTCGTCGGACCTGAGTCTGGGGCCCCACTCCTTCTCGAACTCGGCTCTGACGCGGGCGATCTCGTCCGCGACGCCGTCCACGTCGCCCCGGCCGTGCTCGCCGACCTGGCGCTTGACCTCGTCGATCATCTGCCTGAGGACCAGTTTCGCGTCGCCCACCGCCCCTAGGTCGACCCGGTAGTCCTTGTTCACGTCCTCAGCGCAGTTGGTCGAGTGGGCGATGGTCACCCCCGTCGGCATCGGCGCGTTGAACGTGGACATCGTGAGGCTGGTCCCCATTCCAAGCACGAAGTCGGTCTTCTTCAGGTAGTGGTCGACCATCAGCGTCGCGCTGTGCGAGCCCGGGCCCAGGGAGAGGCGGTGATTCTCCGGGAACGCGCTCTTGCCCGCGAGCGTGGTCAGCACGGGTATGTTCGTAAGCTCGGCGAGCTCCACGAGCTCGTCCGTGGCCTCGGCGTAGAGCACACCCTGGCCCGCGTTGATGCACGGGGCCTTCGCAGCGAGTATAGCCTTGACCAGGTCGCGCACCTCGTCCGGGTCCGCGGCCGACTTGTGCTCGCGGATCGGCTTGTACGGGACTTCCTCGCCGGGGTACTCCTCGCCGCCCACGTCATTGGGGATCTCCAGGAGCACGGGGCCGCGCCGGCCGTGCTTCATCAGGCTGAAGGCGCGGGCCATCATCTCCGGAATGCGCTCCACGAGATTGATGTGACCGGACCACTTGGTGATCCCCTTGTAGTGGTCGATCGAGTCGAAGCCCGGATGGACCCCCAACCTGCTGCGCTCGGCCCCGCCCGGCAGCAGCAGGAACGGCACCGAGTCGGCGAACCCCTGGGCCACGCCGCCAAAGGCGTTCTCGGCCCCCGGGCCGCGCTGCATGGTGAACACGCCGATCTTCTTGCCGTTGTGGATGCGGCTGTACCCGTCCGCCATGTTGACGCCGGCCCGCTCCTGGCGGCATATGATCGGGCGTATGCCCTCCTTGGCCCCCTCCTCTATCAGGTCCTGGTGCGGATAGGCCGTCATCCACTCCACACCCTCCATCTTCAGTATCTTTGCTATGACTCGATTGCCATCCAATGCCGTTCTCCTTGGCTGCCGCGTGGCGCTGCTGTACTTGGGCTACCGGCGGGGAATTGTAGCACGTTCTCCCGTCCAAAGGCTCGCCTTGACAGGGCCACCGCTCCCAACTAGCATTCCGGTAAGGGTCGGCCCTCGAGGTCCGCAGGGAGAGTCGGATGCCCAAACGCTACGAGGAAGAGATCGAGGAGATCCTGAGGCAGGCGGGTGAGGCGGGCCCCGGACCCGTCAGACGCCGCAGGAGCTTCCTCAGCCTCCTCGGCGCCTACGTCTCCAGGCTGCTCGGCGGCAGGACGTGGGCCATCACCCCCGGCAGGGTCATGCTCGTTGCCGGCGTGATATTGCTGCTGGGGCTCCTCATGCCATCGCTCGCGCCGGGGAGCATCTGGGCGCCCCTGGCATGGGGCGGCCTCATCCTCTTCATCGTGGGCTACGCCATGTTCTTCATACGCCCCCGCAAGATCGAGAAGCGATGGCGCGGACAGCCCATTGACGACAGCGACGAAGGACTCTGGGAGCGCCTGAAGCGCCGCAACCGCTAAAATCTCAAACCAGCGGATTTCGCCCAGGGGAAGCAAGGGGAGTCACGTTCGGCCTGAGCCTGTCGAAGGCCAGTTCTCGGCGACCCAGGTAGTTTGAAGTTAGCCGCTGACCGCCATACGGCGGGTGCGCCTGCCGTTCAGCATAGTCCCTATGGGCGTGTAGCGTACCCCGACCTGGTAGACGGCCAGCAGTACGGCGGTCACCCCCACGTTCAGCAGCGCGAACTTGATATGGGCGCTGACGGGCCAGTCCAGCATCAGCCTGTACCCGACGACGATCAAGGCCAGGTGCCACAGGTATAGCCAGTAGGACGCGTCCGATATGTAGCGCACCCAGTACCGCTCCGTGGACGCTATCGTACGGAACAGGCCCACCAGCCCGAAGCACATCATCCAGGCAAACGCCGCCTGCAGCACCGCGGCCACCGGCTCGGTCCACTCCTCCTTTACCTCGTACATCAGCGTCAGCGCGGTCAGCAATACCGCCGTCAGCGCTGGGAGCAGGGCGACGGTCCACCACCGGCTGACGACTATGCTCCGCCGGTACATGAAAGCGCCGAACACGAAGAAAAGCGCATAGTAGCCGAGCACCACCGGGTTGGGAATCAGCCCGTCGGAGGTATCGGGGCCGAATACGGGCTCCTGCATCAGCATCTGCGGCACGAGGGTGAGCGGGATGGCCAGCCACCACACCCACGGATGGTCGAACCTCACGCCCAGCTTCGCGACGGCGACGAACCCGGCGGCCAGCCACAGGAGGAGCCACAGGAACCACAGGTGGCTGAGGGTGCTGAGCCATATGAACGGCCACCACCAGAGCACCTCCGGCCCAAAGTCCTTCGGGGCGAACACCCACACGAAGGCCCACGTGGTGACCGGGATCACGGTGAACGCGCCGATGGCGAGGGGGAGTCCGATGCGCCTGAGGCGCTGCACCGCCAGCGCGCGCAGGCCCCTCTTCTGCCACAGCAGGGCCGTGAAGAATCCGCTGAGCAGAAAGAACACGGGCATCCTGAACCCGTGTATGGCGAAGAATACGAGGGCGTAGAGGTCGCCGCCCTCGTCGGGGTACTGGTCGGCGGAGTACTCGGCCGACCACCCGTCCGTCATGTAGAAGAGGGCGGTGTGCAGGACTATGCCCAGCAGCATCGCGGTCGCCCGCAGGGCGTCCAGCTCGTGGAACCTGGGACTTGCCGCCCCTACCTTGTCGCTGCCGGAGTCAGGCCCGCGTGCGCCCTCTAGATGGAGCACTCACCCTCGCCGCGCTCCATCTTGTAGATGATGGTCTTGTCCCAGTCCATGTAGGCGTCGATGGACTCGCGGTTCAGCTCCCGCGTCTCCTTGAACTCCTCGACCAGGGGCGCGAACGCCTTGGGCGTCACCCTCACGACGAAGTCCCTGAACAGCTCGCCCTCGTTGCGGTTCTCTTCGTAGAACCCCACGATCCGCTTGAGCGCGTCGGGCGTCCTCTTGGCGGGGATGCGGCCCCTCACGCGGAGCCCTATGCGGGAGTCTCCAGGCGCGTAGCTGCCGCCCAGGAACAGCTCGTACGCGGGTACCTGGCCGCCCGGCGCCTTTGTGGCCGCGCCGTGGAATCCGATGTCCGCCACGTGGTGCTGCCCGCAGCCGTTCGGGCAGCCGCTCATCTTGACGTGCATCTGCTTGGTGAGCGGGTCGGTGACCCCCATCTCCTCGATGGTCTCGCGCATCGCGCGTCCGAGGCCCATGGACGAGGTGATGCCCAGCTTGCAGCTGTCCGTGCCGGGGCAGGAGACCACGTCGGTTATCTCGTGGACGCCCGACTTGTTCAGCCCCAGCCGCCCAAGCTCCTGCCACACCTCGTAGAGTGCGCCCTCGGGCACCCACCTGAAGGCCATGTTCTGCTGGTGGGTGATGCGGGCTCTGCCGCCCGCGTACTTGCGGGACATGTCCGCAAGCTCGTGCCACTGCTCGGCCTGGAGGTCGCCGAGGGGCAGCTTGATGTGGACGACCCTGTAGCCCGCCTGCTTCTGGTCCTGCACGTTGGTCTCGACCCAGTGGTCGAACTCGGGCGAGTGGCCGTTGCGGGAGTAGCCGCCCGGAGGCGTGGCGGGCGCGTCCTTCTCCTCGTCCTCTATGAAGAGTAGAGGCGTCGGGTCGAAGGACTTCTGCGCCCACTCCTCCTGAAGCTCCTCCTCGACCATCTTCCTGAAGTCGTCGATGCCGATCCGGTCTATCAGGAACTTGATCCGCGCCTTCATCCTGTTCTTGCGCAGCTCGTCGGACCGGTGGAATATCCTGATCGCCGCCTCGGTCACCTTCAGGTACTCGTCTGCCGTCACGAAGTCGTACAGCGTGTCGGCGATGCGCGGCATGATCGACGTGCCGCCGCCGATCAGGAGCTGGAAGCCCTTCTCGCCGCCCCTGACCTTGGGGATGAAGCCCATGTCGTGGATTGCCGTTATGGCGCAGTCCTTCTCGCAGCCCGAGAAGGCCGTCTTCCACTTGCGCGGCAGGGCCTGGGTGTAGGGATGCCTGACGAAGTAGCGCGAGTAGGCCGCCGCGTATGGCGTCACGTCGAAGGGCTCGTCGGCGCACACCCCGGCGAGGGGGCACCCGGTGACGTTGCGCACGGTGTTGCCGCACGCCTCCCTGGTCGACAGGCCCTCGTCTCCGATGAGGCGCATGAAGTCCGGCGTGTCGCCCAGCTTCACGTGGTGGAACTGGACGTTCTCCCGCGTGGTGACGTGTCCCTTGTTCAGGGGCGCGTACCTGGCCGACACCACGCCCAGCGCGTCCATCTGCGCGGCGGACAGCCCGCCGAACGGGACCTTCACCCTCACCATCTGGGCGTCGGGCTGGCGCTGGCCGTATATCCCCTGCTTCAGGCGGAAGGCCTGGAACTCGGTCTCGTCCCACTTGCCGGACTGGAACAGCTTGACCTGCTGCTCGAAGTCGTCGATCTCCTCGGGGAGTATCTCGATGATGCTCTGGTTACGCGGCTTCCATCCGTTGTCTGCCATGTTCGTCCCCCTCTACATGCGCAGGTGAACGTATGCATCGCTGTAGTCGTCAAGGTATGCCGAGTCTACCAGCGCCCAGCTACGAGTGTCAATCCGTACGGGGCGTCCGGCGACCGCAATGGGCCCGCACGTCTATGTAACCTGCAACGTGGGCGATCTCGGCATCTCGATGACTTCCTCCTCGGACAGCGGCACGGCGTCCTTCTGGTAGACCTGCACGCGGAAGGAGCCGTAGTCGGGGATGAACATGCGCCCCTGGGCGTCCACCCTCACCGAACGAGGGCTGCGCAGGCGCTTCTGCGGCTCGATGTTCGCCATGTCCCTCAGCCTCAGGGGCTTGGCGTTGGCGAGCAGATACGCCCTCCCGGATATCGAGAGGGTCGCGTCGCCGATGAACGCCTCGATGTATCGCCCGTCGGGGTTGAACAGCACCACCCGGTCGTTCCCCGAGTCGGCGACATAGATGTCCCCGTCGCCGTCGACGCAGAGCCCGGCCGGCCGGCTCAGCTCGCCGTCGCCGGAGCCCGACTGTCCCGTCTCGAACAGGAAGTCGCCCTCGGCGGTGAACTTCTGCACCCTGTCGTTGCGCCAGTCGGAGACGTACACGTCGCCGAGCTCGTCCACGTCGATGCCCCACGGCATGTTGAACTGGCCGGGGCCGTCTCCGAAGCCGCCCCACTTGAGGATGAACCGCCCGTCTCTGGTGAACTTCTGGACGCGGTGGTTCATCGTGTCGACCACATAGAGATTCTCGTCCGCGTCGAAGGCTATGCCCGACGGCCGGTCGAGCTGTCCGTCGCCGCTGCCGTGCTCGCCCCACATGCCGACGAACTCGCCCTCAGTCGTCATGAAGGTGATGCGGTGCAGGGCCTCGTCGGAGACTACGATGTTCTCGTCGCGGTCGAGGAGCATCTGGGCGGGCCACATCATCTGGCCCTCGCCCGTGCCCAGCGTGCCGATGTCGCCCAGGTTGGCGTCGTCGTCCCAGGCCACCCGTGCTATCTTCGCTATGCCCCCGGCGCCCTCGAACTTGCAAAGGGCCAGGACCCTCATGTCGCTGGTCACGGCTACGTCGACCGGCCAGTCGATGACGCGCCGCATGCTCACCGTCTTCAGGTAGGGAAAGCCGGCCCTCAGTAGGGCGTACGGTCTGACCATGGTCTCGCGCGCCTCTTAGTTCGCCGCGACGAATGGGCTGATCTGCTCGAACTGGCCTCCCACGATCTCGGTGGGGTCGATCCCCAGCCACTGCTCGAGGATGGTGCCGTAGATGCCCCTGAAGTCGATGGTGTGCGCCAGGTCCTCGCCGTTGGCCCACGTCTTCGGGTCCAGCGACGGGTACTCGCTGTATAGCCCGCCCTTCACCGGGTCGCCGATGATGAATGCGCCGCCGCCCGTGCCGTGGTCGGTGCCGCTGGCGTTGTCCTTGATACGCCGACCGAACTCGGTGAACACCAGCATCACCACGTTGTCGGAGGCGTCGTGGGCCCGCAGGTCGTCGAAGAAGTCCGAGATGGCCCCCGACAGGTCGCTGAGAAGCTGCGGATGCGTCGGGACCTCGTTGGCGTGGGTGTCGTAACCGCCGTGTTGCGTGTAGAGGATGCGCGTGCCCAGCCCCGCCAGGTGTACCCGCGCCGCGTCGCGCAGGCTCTGGGCGATGGCGTTGCTGCCGTACTCCACGTCGGACTTGTACATGGCGGGCGCCTTCTTGATCTCGTCGGCGCCCTTCAGCACATCGAGGCCCGTGCGTGCGAGGTAGTCCATGACCGGCCCGGTGCCGACGGCGGGCGCGTACATCTGCTTGAAGACGTCGAGGGCCTCATTGCGCTGGTCCACGTCGTCGATGCCCGTCATCAGCCCGTAGTTCTCCAGGTCGCCCACGGAGGTGATTGGGACTCCCGGCACCGCCAGCGCCCTGGGCAGGCCGCGCCCGAAATTGACCGACGTCAGCACGTTCTCGCCGTTGGGGTCGAGCTCGCGCGTGGCCCGGCCCAGCCAGCCCTCCGTGCCGACCTCGACGGGCTCGCACGTGTGCCAGATGTCCATCGCCCTGAAGTGGGACCGGCTGGAGTTCGGGTACCCGATCCCCTGCACTACCGCCACGGTGCCGTCGTCGAACATGTCCTTGAGGGCGGCCGAGGACGGGTGCCAGCCGAGCTCGTCGTCCATCGGCAGCACCTTGTCCGCCGGGATGCCGACCACGGGCCGGGAATCGTGATAGACACCGCTCGTGTACGGGATCAGCGTGTTCATGAAGTCGTTGCCGCCCGACAGCTGGACGATGACCAATACAGGGTCTTTGCCGTTGTGACCGTTTCCCACCATTGTCCGGACCTCCTATGTCACGGAGCCCGTCCCCGATTATCGGGGAACCGGACTTCCCTACCCGAACTGGTACTCCATCGACGATACTATCAGCTGGACCATCCTGACTATCCGGCGTCCGCTCGCCTTCTCATCCTCCTCCGTGTCGAACCTGAGGGGGCCTTCCGATTCGGCGTGGGCCATCAGGGCCTCCCGCGTCTCGTCTCCCACGGTAAGCGGCCCCACAAGGTCGAGGCAGACGTTCATGAACTCTTCCGGCGACAGCTCGGACCCGCGCCCGGAAACGCGGCCAACGATCTCAGCGATGCCGGGCTTGGACCCGTCGCCCACCTCGTTGACCGCGAAGTTCACCCGCTCGTTCAGCGTGCCGCCGTCTATCCACTCCTTGCCGGTGTGCCAGCCCTCCACGGTCGGCGGATTCAGCAGCTCCTGGCCCATGGCCGTGACGGCCGACTGGTAGACGCCGATGCCCGGCTCCGGCAGCGCCTGGAACCCTACGAGGTTCATCACGCCCGTGACCAGCTCCATGGGACTCTTGACCCGCTGGAACTGGGCCTCCTTGAAGAATTCGGACGTGAACAGCGCCCTGAGGACGGACCGCATGTCGCCGTTCGACTCCAGGCACGCCGCGACCAAGACGCGCACGGCCCCCGGGTCGCGCGGCGGCTCGATGGGCCACGCCGGCACCTGCGGCTCGTCGGCCACGAAGAAGTTGTACAGGTGGCGCCCGATGAAGACGGCCGTGGCGGGCTGCCTGACTATGATGTCGATGATCTCTCCGCCGTCGAACCGGCCCGTCTCGCCCAGGAAGGTCTTGACCCCGTCGTCGTGCTCCTCCGGGCGGCGCTCGAAGTGCGAGTCATAGTGGCCGTGGGGGTACAGCGGGATAGGCTGCGCGAAGGTCCAGCCGGTGAACGCCCGGGAAGCATTCTTGATGTCCAGCTCGGTGTAGCTGCCCACCCCCATGGAGAACAGCTCCAGCAGCTCGCGCCCGTAGTTCTCGTTGGGTTCGCCGCTCACGTTCTCGTTGTTGTCCAGCCAGTAGATCATGGCCGGGTCGCGCGACAGCTCCAGCAGGATGGTGCGCATGTCGGACATGCCTACCCTGCGGAACATCTCGACCTGGCGGTTGAGGGAAGCCACGTGCTCGCTCTTGAAGAAGGCCGTAGCGAACACGTGGTGCCAGAAGAGGGCCATCTTCTCCTGGAGGGGGCGCCGCGTGACCGCCATCCGGTACATCCACCCGACGGCGGGGCCGTGGTAGTTGTCCCAGCCGTAGTATCGGTCGCAGAGGTCGGTGTCGACGTCGGGGAATCGCTCGGGGTGGAGCAGGTCGTCCACCACGTCATCGTAAGGGCGGGTCGCCAGGGTCTCCAGCTCGCCGCGGGAGACGCCGAATCCGGCCCGTCTCATCAAGTGAGCGGCCAGAGCCAGGTCGCGGTCACCCATGCCTGTTCACCCCCGAACGGTGTCTCAGGATTGCGGCGCATTCTACATCACGACACAACCCCGCACAATAGCGCCAGGCCGCCCATATCTCCCCATCGATCACGGCATCGAGGGGCACGGGCCCTCCCTTGATACTCCGGCCTCCTGCGTCATATCCTTATCTCTTTGGAGGAGGAGTGAGTATCGATGAGGAAGCAGGAATGATTGACTTGGTGGTTCGGAACGCAACCGTATTCGACGGCTCAGGCAGCCCCCCGCTCGTGGGCGATGTCGCCGTGGACGGTGGACGCGTGGAGCTCGTGGGCGACGCGGGAGGAATCGAGGCCGCCCGCGTGATCGACGCGGCCGGGAAGGCCGTGTCCCCAGGCTTCATCGACGTCCACAGCCACGCGGACTTCCCGATCTACGTCGACGGCCTGGCCCAGAGCGGGATACGTCAGGGGCTGACTACGCTGGTGACGGGGAACTGCGGGCACGGCCCCGCGCCGGCGCCCGACAGGGAGCTTACGAAGGTCGTCACCATCGGGTACGACGAGGACTGGGGCATCGACCTGGACTGGATCTCGTTCGAAGGGTACCTCGAAGCCCTGTTCGCGAAGGGCCAGTCGATGAACGTCGCCCCGCTGGTCGCGCACGGTCCGGTGCGGCTCGCGGCCCTGGGATTCGAGACCCGCGCCCCGACCGCAACAGAGCTTGAGACGATGCGGTCCCTGGTGGACGAGGCCATGTCGGCGGGCGCCATCGGCTTCTCGACGGGCCTGGAGTATTCGCCCGGCCAGCACGCGGCGGAGCCGGAGCTGATAGCTATGGCTGAGGTCGCGGCCCGTCACGGCGGGTGCTACGCCAGCCACATCCGCAACCGGGGCGACCACTTCGAAGAGGCCGTCGACGAGGCGCTGAACATCGGGCGCAGCGCGGGCCTGCCGGTACAGCTCTCCCACCTTGCGCCCAGGCCCTACGCCCCAGAGGGAGCGTTCGACCGCGTGCTGGAAAAGATCGCGGCGGCGCGGGCGGACGGTCTACAGGTGGGCATCGACACTTTCCCCGATCCTTGGGGCCCCGCCCACCTGACCGACCTGCTCCCTCCGTGGGTACACGAGGGCCCGAAGGACGAGGTGGCCGCCCGCCTGCGCGACCCAAAGACGGCGGATCTCTGCAGGGACTACGTGGAGCGGCCCACCAACTTCCTCCTCAGGCTGGGAAGCTTCGACAACTTCTACCTCACCCACTCCCGGGCGCACCCTGAGCTCGTCGAGCGAACCCTCGCGGAGGCCTCCCGGTCGCTGGGGCTGGACCGCACCGAGACCATATTGAAGCTGGCGGGAGACGACGGCGAGGACTTCGCCGGGGTGATCATCCGGCACATCTTCGCCACGCAAGGCGACCTGGATAAGCTCCTCATGGACCCGCACTGCAGCGTCGGGAGCGACGGCGCCGTGGCTTCGATGGAGGGAACGCTGAGCGGCATGGTGATGAACCGGTCGAGCTACGGCTACGCGCCCAGGTTCATCCGGGAGTATGCCCTCGACCGCGGCCTGACGAGCGTCGAGGAGGCGGTCCGCAAGATGACCTCGCTGCCCGCCGAGTCGGTGGGTATCCGCGGCCGGGGCAGGGTCGCGCCCGGCATGGACGCCGATCTGGTGGTGATTGACCTGGACGAGCTGCGGGACAACACGACGGACGCGGAACCACAGGCATACCCGAGCGGTATCGAGATGGTAATCGTGAACGGCGAAATCGTCTTCGACGGCGACCACACCGGACGGACGCCGGGCGCACTCGCCGAAAGGGAGCGGAACCTGCCATGAACGAGGACCTGGCATTCGCCGGCGCGCTGAAACTGCGGTCACTGGTCGCTAGCAAGCAGGTGTCGCCGGTCGAGCTGGCCGAGATGTACCTGTCCCGGATCGAGCGGCTCGACCCGCAGCTCAACTCGTACCTCACGGTGACGGCCGACGAGGCCCTTCGGGCGGCGCGTGCAGCCGAGGACGCCGTGATGCGAGGCGACTCCCTGCGCCTGCTCCACGGTATCCCGGTCTCGATCAAGGACTCGGAGGACACGGCGGGCGTCCGGACGACCATGGGGTCGCTCTTCCACCAGGACCGCGTGCCGGACGAGGACTCGCTGCCGGTGGAGCGCATCCTGGGCGCGGGCGCGGTGATGCTGGGCAAGACGAACCTGCCGGAGTTCGGGATGATCGGCGACACGACGAACCGGCTGGGCGGCCCGTGCAGGAATCCCTGGAACACCGACCGCAGCCCCGGAGGCTCGACGGGGGGAGGGGCAGCCGCGGTTGCCGCCGGTCTGTGCGCCATCTCACAGGGCAGCGACGGCGGCGGCTCGATTCGCGGTCCGTCCAGCTTCTGCGGGGTCTACGGCATCAAGCCGACCCTGGGCCGGGTGCCGCGCCGCACCGGCGAGGGATTCAACCACTTCAGCCAGCACGGCCCGCTGGCCCGGAGCGTCCGCGATGCGGCTCTTATGCTCCAGGTCCTCGCGGGGTGGGATGCCCGCGACCACGCATCGCTCAGGGAGACGCCCGAGGACTACCTTACAGCAGCCGACAGGCCTATCGCTGGGCTCAGGTTCGGCTGGAGCCCGGACTTCGGCGGCTTCCCGGTCGACTCGGAGGTCAAGACCGTCGCTTCCCTGGCAGCCACAGCCTTCGAGGAGATGGGCTGCACCGTCGAGGAGTACGACATAAGCCTCGACGCGCCTTCGCAGACCTTCTGGACCCTCACGTGCGCGGGCATCTTCGGGGGCTTCCGCCACTACTACAAGAAGTGCGCCGACGACCTGATGCCCTATACGCGCCGCAAGATAGCGGACGGCGCGAAGGTCTCGGGCGCTGAGTACGCCGCAGCCCTTGGGCGCATGAGCGCGATCAGGGCCGAGTTCCTGGACAAGTTCGAGCGATTCGACCTGCTACTGAACCCGACGACCGGGGTCGCGGCGTTCCCGGCTGGCCAGCCAACGACCGAGATCGAGGGCCGCACCGTCGACGAGTACGAGGGCTACAACCCCTTCAACTTCAATGTGAACATGATCGGCCATCCCGCCGCAAGCCTGCCCTGCGGATTCACGGCGGCCGGGCTGCCGGTTGGGCTGCAGATTATCGGGCGGTTCGGCGACGAGACGAGTGTGATTACGGCGTCTGAGGCGTTCGAGGAGGCAAGGCCGTGGGCCCAGCGCCGCCCTCCGGTATCGTGAGAATACCCGGGGCAGGAATCGCTACAGGAAGCGGGACATGGAGAAATTTTCGATCGGCACGGACGTCTCGCCCCTGACTACCAAGTCGGCAATCGCCTGGCCTATCGCGGGGCCGATCATGATCCCCTTCTTCTCTGGGGCGACGGCCATGTAGACGTTGTCGCGGCCCGGTACGCTGCCTATAATCGCGAGCCTGTCCGGGGCGACGGGCCGCAGGCACGAGGTCTGCCCGACGACGGGCTGGTCCACGATGGAAGGCACCATGCGCGCCGCCCTGTCCAGGAGGTCCTCACGGGCCTCCGGGGTCGTCCGGTTGTCGAAGCCCTCCATCTCCTCGGTGGCGCAGACCCATACGAGCCCGTCCTGCTTGGAGGCGATCTGGACGGGCCCCGCCAAGTGCTTCGGCAGCGGCGGATCCATCTGCGCCACGTGCACGATCTGGCCCTTCAGCGGCCCGATCGGCAGATCGAAACCCAGCCATGTAGACGCGTCGCCGGCCCAGGGACCCGCCGCCAGCACCACCGTATCGCACCCGATTTCGCCGTCGCGGAGCGTCACGCACGAGTCGCCCACGCCGGTCACCTCGCCCTTCACCAGGACCGCGCCGAGGGCGCGGGCGCCCTCCAGCAACGCGAGGGTGAAGCTGCGGCTGTCCAGCGCCGCCGGGCTCTCCAGGAGGATGGCCCCGAGTACGTCCCTGTTGACGCGCGGCTCGATCCTGAGCACCTCGTCCGCGTCGAGCCACCGCACGGAGAATCCCGGCGCACTGCCCCATTGTGCCATGAGCGCCGCCGCACCCTCGGCATCTTCCTCCGTCAGCAGCAGCTCCAGGTGAGGGACAAGCTCGGCCTGGATGTCGACCCCGGACTGCTCTTCCAGCTCCTCCCACATGTCCACATGCATCCGGTAGGAGAGGATGGACATCTCCTCCATCGGTCCGGGCACGCCCGTGCCCGTGAGGGGGTTGAGGAGTCCTGCCGCGTAGCCCGAAGCCCCGAAGGCGACGGACTCGCGCTCGACGATGGTGACCGGCAAGCCCTCGCGGGCCAGGTAGTAGGCTGCCGCGCAGCCCGCAACGCCGCCGCCGATTACGACTATCATTCCCTGCCGATCTGAGGATGTGAGGATAGTAGGTGGAGCGGGAGACGGGATTTGAACCCGCGACATCTTCCTTGGCAAGGAAGTGCTCTACCACTGAGCTACTCCCGCACGACCCGTTGTGTGACGATCATGTCGCCCTGGTGCCGAGGGCCAGAATCGAACTGGCGACACCAGCATTTTCAGTGCTGTGCTCTACCAACTGAGCTACCTCGGCGCCACTCTATCTTACGTAGCGGCCTTCCATAGTGTCAAGGACAGGACGCCCCGGGAACCGCGCCGGGCGTATATCCGGGCAGCCCTTGCGCCTTGACGGAGCACATACGTTACTGTAGTGTAAAGCCATACTGTGGGCGAACATTCGCGCCACGGCTTACACCTGAAAAATGGGAGGGTGCCATGGCTTCTAGTAACGGCAACGGGCACGGCGGGAAGAAACTGGTCGTCGTGCAGCTCGGGGGCGGCAACGACGCCCTGAACACGGTCATTCCATACGACAACGGCCACTACCGGGACTTCAGGCCGGCGGTCGGCATCCCCGAAGACGACGTGCTCAAGATCGACGACGAGCTTGGATTCAGGCCCGGCATGGAGCCGATCAAGGAGCTATGGGACGAGGGCAAGGTCGCGATCATCCAGGGCATCGGCTACCCCAATCCCAACCGGTCGCACTTCCGCTCGATGGACATCTGGCACACGGCCCTTCCCGACGACGTGGGCCAAGAGGGCTGGCTGGGTCGGGTGATCCGCGAGATGGACCCGGCGGGCGAGAACGTGCTCACGGGCATCAACTTCGGCCGCGGCCTGCCCAGGGCCCTGGGCGTGAAGGGAGTGCCGGTTGCATCGGTGGGCAACCTTGAGACGTACGGCCTGTTCCCCGACATGAAGGACGAGGCACTCAGGAAGTACGCCCTGGAGACCTTCGCCATGATGTACGGCGGGGAGCGCGGCAAGGACGCCGTGCTGGACTTCCTGGGTCAGACGGGCCTGGACGCCATGAAGGGCGCGGACATCCTGCGGACGGCGCCCGAGATGTACAAGTCCAGCGTCGAGTACGCCTCGAACCAGATAGCGAACGACCTGAAGAGCGCTGCGCAGGTGATGTTCGCCGATCTGGGCGCGCGCATCTACTACACGACCCACGGCGGCTACGACACCCACTCCGGCGAGCTGATCACCCATGCCCAGCTATGGGGAGACCTGGCGCCGGCCATCGGCGACTTCGTGGACGACGTGGAGGAGCACGGCTACGAGGACGACACGGCCATGCTGGTGTTCACCGAGTTCGGCAGGCGGATCAAGGACAACGGCTCCGGCACCGACCACGGCTCCGGCGGGGTGGCCTTCCTGATCGGCAACTCGGTGAAGGGCGGCCTGTACGGCGAGTACCCGTCCCTCGCGCCCGAGGACCAGCTGGAGGGCGACCTGCACTTCAACAACGACTTCAGGATCACGTACACATCGATCATCGAGGACTGGTTCGGCATGGAGGCCGCGCCGATAGTCAACGGCCACTTCGAGAAGTTCGACTTCTTCAAGAACTAGCCGCACAAGTCCATTGACCTGGATTGATTCTCACGTCCACGTCTGGACGCAGGACACGAGCCGGTATCCCGCGCCGGGCTTCGACGTTGCCACGCTCGAACCGAAGGAGTTCACGGTGGAGTGGCTCTTCCGCCACTGCCGTCCCTTTGACGTGAGCCGCATCGTGCTCGTCCAGGCCATCTACGGGACCGACAACTCGTACATGCTCGACACGGCGGCCCGATACCCGGGGGTATTCGGCATCGTCGCGTCCGTCGACCACAACGACGAGCGCGTCGGCAGTACGATGGCCGAGCTGAAGGAGCGCGGGGTTATGGGCTTCCGAATCGTTGCCCAGCCCGGCCGGGGCGACGGCTGGCTCGACCACCCAGGCTACGCGGCGATGTTCGAGACGGCCCGCCAGACGGGCCAGGCGATCTGCCCGCTCACCCATCCCGACGGCGTGCCGGACCTGGACCGCATGTGCGGCGAGCACCCCGACACGACCGTCGTCGTCGACCATATGTCGCGCATCGGCGAGCTGAACCCCATCGACGACGAGGAGATCGGGAGGCTATGCGCCCTGGCACGCCACCCCAACGTCCACGTCAAGGTCTCCCGGCTTCACGCACTAGGCGCGAAGAGCCCGCCGCACGACGACCTGATCCCGATGATCGGGCGGGTGATCGACGCGTTCGGGCCAAGCCGGGTGATGTGGGGCAGCGACGCGCCCTACCAGGTGGTGACCGAGAGCTACTCGGACTCCGTGAGGCTCGTGCGCGACCGCCTGGGGATCTCCGAGTCCGACCGCCAGAGCATCCTGCACGACACAGCGGCGCGGATCTTCTTCGCGTAGCGTGCCACCTGTGCTTCTCCACGTGGAGTCCAAGGCCGACCTACTGCTATAATCAGAGGAATCGGCTATTCAGACGGAGGCCGAACATGACACAGCCTGAACTCCTCGACCGAGTAACCGTCGATCCCAACGTCTGCGGCGGGCAGCCGTGCATTAGGGGAACGCGGATCTACGTCTCTATCCTCCTGGACTCGCTGGCGGAGGGTCTCTCTCCGGAACAGATCATCGATCACTACCCTAGCCTGACGACCGACGACATTCGTGCTGCCGTGGCATACGCCGCCGAACTTACCAGGGAGAACCTCTGGAAGGTGCCCGCCACCGGGTGAGATTCAAGCTCGACGAGAACCTGTCACGCCACCTCAAGCCGACCCTTATCTCGCTCGGGCATGACGTTATGACTGTGGCCGATGAGGGGCTACTCTCCAAACCTGACACGGCTGTAGCACATGCGGCCAAGAGCGAGTCACGTATCCTGCTGACACTCGACATCGAGTTTGCCGACTTGCGGAAGTACGCACCTGGGACGCATCCAGGCATTGTGCTGTTCCGGCCTAGAAGTCTCGGAGCGGTAACCGTCAACGAGTTCGTGGGGGCGTTCGTGCGAAAGACAGACCTGGACGCTCTCACCGGGTGTGTGGTGGTCGTAGACTCAAACCGGATAAGGATCCGCCAGCCCTGAGCTGACACTTCTCAACAGCGCAGTACCCTATAGAAAGACGCGGGCCGTATGGCCTGCCTCGTCACCGCGCCTTCAGTCGATCGATAGCCTGAAGCGCCAGAGGGTCACTGCGAGGAAGGCGGCGGCGAAGAGGGCGAGCATGCCCATCTCGGTCACGACGTCGCCGAACTCGGCTCCGAACAGCATCAGCTTGTTGAAGGCCGTGTTCGCCCACCCGTGGGGCGTCAGCTTGGCGAGGGACTGCATCCACTGGGGCGTGATGAACAACGGCCACCAGCAGCCCCCTAGCGGCGCAAGGGCCAGCGACACCAGCACCCCAAGCCCCGACGCCGCGTTCTCCGTCCTCACCACCGACGCCAGCATCACCCCGAACGCGGACGAGGCCAGAACCATCAGCAGCGAGATAAGGACCACCGCCGCCGGGGAGACTCCCAGGTCGATGTTGAAGACGAATATCCCCGCTACCCAGAGCACCAGCAACTGCAGGACGCCCCTGTAGAGGGCCGACAGGAACTTGCCCAGCACCACCGACTCGCGGCGGGCCCCGTTGGACATGAGCCGCTCCAGAGTATGGTTCCGGCGCTCCCTGACTATTGCCTCGGCGCTCATTGCGGCGGCGAAGAACACGAACATGGTCAGGTAGCCCGGAAGGGTGAAGCTGGACGCAGACCTCGGCTCGATACTGCCGACCTGCTCGGGCACGAGCTCCACCAGCCCCGGTCCGCCCGCAAGCCCGGACGGGTCCACGGCCCCCAGGGCCTGCTGCCCCCCAACCTCTGCCACGACCGACATCACCTCGATCACCCGGCCGATGCCGGAGGCAATCGAGCCCGCCAGCGCCCTCAGGGCCGCGTGGCGCGCCGCCGACGCGTCGCCAAGCACGACCTCTACCGAAGCCGGCGGCTCCCCGAACAGGCGCGCCGTGAAGTCCTGGGGGAACAGCACGAACCCGTCGATCTCGCCACTCTCAACCCGGCGCAGAGCCTCGTCGTATTCGACGTACTCGACCGATGACCTCTCGTCCGCGGTGATCCCGTCGATGATCATCCAACTCAGACCGGCCTGCTCCCACTCTTCCTGAGTCGAGACGTACAGCACCAGCTCGTCGTCCTGCCCGCCCACGTTGCCCAGCGCGAGCGAGAAGCCCGCGACGAACACCAGGGGGAAGAGGAACGAGAACGCGAGGGCGAATCGGTCCCGCAGGAATATCCTGGAGTCCTTGGCCGCCATCAGCAGCGCCTGTCCGAGTACCGTCGCCATGCTAATAGGTCCTGAAGACCGCGCGGGCCGCGCCGAGACCGAGCACGACCACCGCGCCAAGTACCGCTACCCCCAGCCCCTGGTCCGCGATCCCTCCCGATCCCGCGAGTATGTCCCTCAGGGCCTCGAAGGCGTGGCGGTTCAGGGTGAAGCGGCTGATCACCTCCATAGGACCGCTCTCGAAGGGCACGAAGGTGCCGCTGAACGTGGTCATAAGCATCGTCAGGAAGACCGCGCTCCAGATGGCCTGGTCGCGCGTCCTGGCCAGCCCGGCGATCACGAGTCCCACGGCGCTCACGGCAGCCCCGAAGAGCACCGCATACGCGAGGGCCTGTACCAGCTCCCCGGGGCCCGCGATCCGCATGGCCACGAATCCAAGGAGCAGCAGCACCAACGCCTGGACCGCGCCCCTGAGCGACGAGGCCAGGAACTTGCCCACGAACAGCTGGTTGGCGGTGAGCCGGCTCGTCATCAGGCGCTCGAGAGTTCCGTTGGCTCGCTCCGCCACGAGGGACTGGGCGTTCAGCGACACGGCGAACATCATGAACATGGTCATCACTGCGGCCATGATCGCCACGGTCGGGTCGGCGCTCTCCTCCCCCGCCCTCTCCCTGACGACGACGGCGGGCTCGCCGCCCAGCGATGCGACGGCCTCGTCGATCCGCCCGGCGTCGGAGCCGTCGCCCAGCGCGGACAGGACCATGCCGCGCACCATGAGGCCACCCGTGACCTCCTGGGCCACGCCGCTCACGATTGCCGCCGCGACCTGGCCCTCGTCGCCGCCGTGTCCACGGCGCTTCACGGTGATCCGGGTCGGCTTGCCGTCCCGCAGGTCGCGCGAAAAGCCTTCCGGGATCACGAACGCCGTGAGTATCGCGGACCGGTCCAGGGCAGAATCGGCCTCGGTGCTGTCGTACAGGGCGACCGTCACGCCGTCGACGGACTCCAGGCGTTGCAGCAGATCCTCGGAGACCGGGCCATCGTCGAGGTTCACGACGTGGGCGGTGACGCTGACCGAGGGCTCCCCGCCGAACGCGCCGTACATCAGGGCGAACATGACGATCGGCAGGGCGATGCTGAAGGCCATCTCGGCCTTGTCCGAGGAGTAGCGCTTCAACTCGATGGAGGCTATGAGAAGAGGGCGGAGCATCTAGTCGCGCAGGCTCCGACCGGTCAAGCTGAGGAAGACCTCCTCCAGCGTCACGTCACCGCCCTTGCCTATGCTCGCCTTGAGCTCGGACGGGGTTCCGAGGGCGATCATCCTCCCGCCGTCGATGATGCCGATGCGGTCGCAGAGCCGGTCCGCCTCCTCCATGTAGTGGGTGGTGTAGAGGACGGTCATCCCCTCGTCGCGCAGCCTTAGCACGGTGTCGAAGATGTGGTTGCGGGACTGGGGGTCTATCCCGACGGTCGGCTCGTCGAGGAACAGCAGCTTCGGCCTGCTCATCAGGGCAACGGCGATGTTGACCCGGCGCTTCATGCCGCCGGAGAACTTCCGCACGGCGTCGGACGCCCTCTCGGCCAGCCCAACCAGCTCGAGATTGCCGCGGGCGGCCTCCTTCGCCTCGCGGCGGCCGAGACCGGACATCCGGCCAAAGAAGACGAGGTTGTCCGTCGCGGACAGCTCCTCGTAGAGGGCGAGCTCCTGGGGGCAGACGCCGATGATGTCCCTCACCCTGGAGGGCTGCCCGCGGACCAAGTACGACCCTATCTCGATCTCTCCCGCATCGGGATCCAGCACCGTGGCGAGCATCCGGATGGTGGTCGTCTTGCCCGCGCCGTTGGGCCCCAGCAGGCCGAATATCTCCTGCTCGGCGATGGTAAAGGAGACGTCGTTGACGGCCTGGACGCCGCCGAAGCTCTTGCTAAGGTTCTTCGCCGTCAGGAAGTCCCTGTCGGAGGTCATCGGTAGAGCGGTCGCTTGCGTCAAGGCTGGAATATCTCGTCGAGGCTGACGCTGAAGCCCTCCAGCGTGGGCGAATCAAACGACTGCCCACTCCGGTACGCGCCCGCCTCGCGGTAGCCATGCTCGCCGAGCAGCAGGACCGTCACGGTCATGGCGTCGGGGTCGACCAGCCAGTACTCCCTCACACCGTGCTCCTCGTACAGCCTGCGCTTTATCGTCAGGTCACGCTCGGCCGTGGAGGGCGACCTGATTTCGACGGCCAGGTCAGGCGCCCCCTGGATGTTGGGGTGCGTGATGATGTGCTCACGCTCGGTGGAAACAAACAGCAGGTCTGGCTGCACGACGTTCGTGTCCGACAGCACCACGTCGGTGGGGGCGAAGAAGACGCGACCCAGCCCGCCCTGCTCCACGAACCTAGCCATGCGCCACCCCAAGCCTACCTGAGCCGACTGGTGGAACGTATTGGGCGACGGCACCATCACCAACTCTCCATTCAGAAGCTCCCAGCGCTCGTCATCCGGTGTCCTGGCGTAGTCCTCATAGGTAAGAACCGCTACCGGCCTAGTGCTGACCATGGCTCTCCTCCTGCCAGGGACAGTGTACCTCAGTCGGCCCCGCGCATCCACTTTTGGGCGAGAACAGGATATCCCTCGCTCATGCTCGCCAGCGTATCGTCCCTGACCGGGACGAAGGTGCCGGTAGCCTCGGCGGCCTTCGATCCGTCGGGAAGCTCGACCCATCCCACGGCCTCGACCACGCCCCGGCGCTCGCTCTTCTTCTCGGCAAAGGCGCGCACCGTCCGGCCCACAAGCATGGGCTTGCGGTAGCGCACGTCCAGCCGCGCCGTCATCGTCCACCTGCCTTCGAGCAGCGAAACCCTGCTCATGGTCTCGTCGAGCAGCGCCGTTATCACGCCGCCGTGCAGATAGCCCGGGAAACCCTGGTGCTCCGCTCGGGGCGTATACGAGGTGACGATCCTGTCCCCGTCGCGCTCGAATCTCAGCCGCAGGCCGGACGGGCTACGGGGCCCACAGGCGAAGCAGAGGCCGTAGTCCGTATCGTCGTTGAGGGGGAGGGGCGCCGACAATCTCTACTCGGCCGTGTACTTGATTCGCGGGTCCACGACCGCCAGCAGGATGTCCGAGATCAGCGTGCCCACGACCGTCAGCACCCCGGCCATGAGGATGATGAAGCCCGCCAGGAACACGTCCTCGGTGATGATCGCCTCAAGCAGCAGGGGCCCCAGGGTCGGGAGGCTCAATACCACCGAGACGATGATGCTGCCGCTCACGAGGGACGGCAGTAGGTAGCCCACCGTGCTGATGAGGGGGTTGATCGCCACGCGCACGGGATACTTCAGGATGGCCCGCATGGGGCGCAACCCCTTGGCCCTCGCGGTGACCACGTAGGGCTTGCCCAGCTCGTCGAGCAGGTTGTTGCGCATCACGCGAATCAGCCCCGCCGTGCCGGACGTGCCCATGACGATGGCGGGCACCCAGAGGTGGTCCAGCAGGTCGCGGAACCGGGCGAAGTTCCAGGGGGTGTTGGCATAATCTGCCGAGTTTAGTCCGCCGACGCTCTGGTCGAAGTATGCGAACGCGACGTACATCAGGACCAGCCCGAGCAGGAAGTCGGGCACGGCGAGCCCGCTGAAACCGAGGAACGTGAAGACATAGTCGCCCACCGAGTGCTGCCGGATGGCCGAGTATATCCCCACCGGCAGGGCGAAGGTCCATGTCACAAGGACCGTGAATCCGGTCAGGACGACCGTGAGCCACAATCGATCCTCCAGAAGCTGCTTGACGGGCAGATCGACCTCATTACGGTATTGGAAGGATAGCCCCAGGTCGCCCTGGGCCAGGTTCCACATCCACTTCGCGTAGCGGATGTACTGCGGCTGATCGAGGCCGAGATAGCCCCGCAGCAGGTCTATCTTCTCGGGGTCCGGGATCTGCCGTCTGCTCTCGGTTATCTCCTTGAACCTGTCCACCTGGTCCCCGGGCGGCAGCTCGATGATGAAGAACGTCAGCATCGAGATCACCCAGATGGTGAACATCGAGAGCAATATCCGTCGCACTACGTAGGCAAGCATAACCGTCCCCGCGAGTCGTCCAGCCGCACGAACTATATATATGCCCCACACCCAGCGTCAAGCGAGACCGGCGACAGGCGCCGACATTTCCTCAACCGCCTCCGGACGGTGTGCGCGTCCACCAGTCGAACTCGTACGGCGCGCGCTTGACGTATGTGAAGCAGTGGACGTTGCCCGTCCACCGGTGGTAGCGATCCCACCCATCGATGGCGTGGACGGGGCCGGGCATCAACGCGGCGAACCCCCCGTGCAGGACGTCGCCTCCGCCGGCGTCCCGGGGGCCGTAGCCCCGGCCGAAGAATACGCGGCCGCCGGCCACCTGGAGGTTGGCAAGCGCCGGGGCGAAGGCGAAGGCGTCCTCGATCTCGCCCGTGTCCGGCACGAAGGAGCCCATGAAGAAGTCCGGCACCCGGACGACGCTCACGCCTCCCCCGCCCTCTTCGGAGATCCGCGCCGCTATGTCGTCCAGCCTGGAGCCCGCCTCCTCGTTCAGCGCCCACATGAGCGAGTCGTTGCGCACCTCGTGCACGCTGATGACGGCCGGCACCTCGCGGCCCACGACATCCAGCCAGAACAGGGTGTCCTCGACAAGCACGTAGCGGCTCGTCTCGTCCGGCGCCTCGAACCACCTGCCGCGAGGCGGGGCGCTTATCCCATCGATCAGGCCGGTGACCGAGTTTGCGGCAGAATCGCGGAACCCGCTGAAACCCATGTCGGCGGCCCGCGTCGGTGTCCGCCACACCTTGTCGACGGTCAACACGCCCTCGCCGCGGGAGGCGATCCGGGCCACTTGCCCGGCGCCCGTTCCCTCGTAGATGCGGAGGTACCTCATCGAGTCCCATTCGGGCCGCCTGAAGTCCGTACCCCCGGAGTCGCCCAACTCAGTATCGGAGCCCCCTGCCGACGCCTCCAGTTCCAGTCCGACGGCGACGCGGCCCCGGGCGAAGAAGACCGCATCGGGCGCGAGGGGTTCCAGCAGGGCGCGGGCCTGGGCGGGGTCCGCGACCACGAGGCTCCAGCCCTCCTCGCCAGGGACGATGGCCAGCGCCTCGTCGACGTGCCCTACGCGCAGCCAGTCCACGCCGATCTGGAACGGGGCCTGCAGGCCCTGGTCATCGAGGAACCGCAGCAGCCTGGGGCTCATGGTGTTGCCGACCACGATCCGCCCCAGGGGCCAGCGAGGTGTAGGCGGCATCAGCTCGATGTTGCCGCCCAAGTCCCCGGCGCTCGGCCCGTCGTCGATGTGGAAGTTCCAGAACCTGAAAAGCCCCACATCCGGGCCCAGAAGGCGCTCCCTCGGCCACTCGGGCGTGTCATCCTCCGTGCCGTCGGTCGTCAGCCGCGCCCTGGGAAGCTGGAGCACCACGTGGGTCTTGGGACGCCCCGGCGCGTGCGTGAAGCCTATCTCGACGTGGTCCTGCGTCCACTGGTCGCCGCCCGCGTGGTAGGTGTTCAGCGCGACCGTGTCCTGGATGAACGGCCTGAAGTCGGCCAGGCTGGAATCCCTGCCCCACATCTCGACGGCCTCCTGGGTGTTGGGAAGCAGCACCAGCGGAGCAACCCTCAGCAGCACCCGGTCGGAGCCGAGATGCACTCCGCCGGCGCCCGTGACCGTCAGCTCAAGCTCCAGCTCGCCCGAATACCCCTGCTCGAACGTGCCTCCGTAGGCCATCGGCTCCGTGTATCGGAAGAACAGCCCCTCGATGCCGAGCGTCGTCTGCCCTCCGTCAGCCAGGCGGTCGGCTAGGTCCACCGATGCCGACCGCTCGCCGGGTCCGCCCCAGAAGGACCTGCCGCCCGGCTCTATGGCGTCGAACAGGTGCACGCCCTTGACGTGGTCGAGCGACGGCACGCTGAGCACCGCCGACTCGATGTGTCCAGCTCCGACTCCCTCGACGCGGACGACAAGCTCGGCCAGATCCAGGGCGTCGCGGGGGCCGTCGATCACGAAGTCCTCGGATACCGGCGCGCCTCTCACGTCGAAGTCGATGGCGTCCGGCCTGCCGTCCCCGCCGCCGTCGTCGTTGTCCAAGTTCACCATGAAGATGGCGCCCCTGTCGGGGGTCCAGGCGTCCTCGCCGGCCTCGTCGAGGTCGTCGTCGACCACGCCGTCGCGGTCGGTGTCCACGTCGAGGTCTACCCTGACGGCGGAGGGATCGAGGAGAGCGAGAGGGGGCTCTTCGACCATTTTCGACATATGGCACGAAGCCAGCGCAAGGGCAGCCAGAGCCATCAACGGGACGCGCGGACGCAAGCCAGGGCTCCTTACACCAATTCGTCTTTGGTCAATGTTGCTTGCCATATAGTAAAGGTTTCTTTACACTAGCGAGACACACCACTCCAGGGAGGCATGTGCCATGCGGGCCCGGGTCGATCTTGGCTTCATCGGTGCGATAGCTGCACACATAGCGGTTGTCCTGGCTACCAAGTATATATTGGAACAGAACGAGGACGCCGTCTGGCGATTCTCTTTAGCAGTGGCTCCAATGTTGACGCTCGCTCTCGTCATTTTCGCCGGTGCGTCCATGTTCAGGCGGCAAGCGGATGAGCTCAACCAACGCATCGGGATGGAGGCTCTGACGTTCGCGTTCCTTGGGACGTTTGTCGTAACAATGGGCTACGGTGCCCTCCAGCGGGTAGGTCTGCCGGACCTGCACTGGCATTGGGTGCCTTTGCCGATGGTAGCGCTCTGGATCGTCGGCCTAGCCATTGCCGAGAGGCGGTACCGATGAAGAACCGCCTAAAGGTTATCCGCGCCGAGCGGAGATGGTCGCAGAAGGACCTGGCGAAGCTGCTAGAAGTGTCAAGGCAGACCGTCAATGCCATCGAAACGGGGAAGTACTCCCCCAGCCTTCCGCTGGCGTTCAAGATCGCGGCTGTGGCAGGCCAGCGGATCGAGGACATTTTCGACCCGGACTGAGCGTCGTCCGCCTACCGCACGAGCTTGATGCGGGGGTCGGCGACCGCCAGCAGGATGTCGGACACCAGCGTGCCCACCACGGTCAGCACGCCCGTCATGAGCACGATGAACCCGGCTAGGTAGACGTCCTGGATGCGTATGGACTCGAGCAGCACGGGCCCGAGCGTCGGCAGGCTGAGCACGACGGACACGATGATACTGCCGCTCACGAGCGACGGCAGAAGGTAGCCCACCGTGCTGATGAGGGGGTTGATCGCCACGCGCACGGGGTACTTCATGACGACCTTGGCGGGATGTACGCCCTTCGCCCTGGCCGTGACGACGTATGGCTTGCTGAGCTCGTCCAGCAGGTTGTTGCGCATGACGCGGATCAGCCCCGCGGTACCCGCCGTTCCCAGCACTATGGCGGGGATCCACAGGTGGTTGATGAGATCCATCCACTTGGCGAAGTTCCAGGGCGCCTCCTCGTAGTCGGCGGAGATGAGGCCTCCGACGCTCTGGTCGAAGTAGGCGAAGAAGACGTACATGAGCACGAGGCCCAGCAGGAAGTCGGGCACCGCCAGTCCGCTGAAGCCTATGAAGGTGAACAGGTAGTCGCCGATGGAGTGCTGCCGCACCGCCGAGTATATGCCCACGGGTATGGCGAAGGTCCACGTCACAAGTACCGTGAAGCCGGTCATCACCACGGTGAGCCACAGCCTGTCGCCGATAACCTCCCTGATGGCGCGCTGCTGGAACAGGGAGTCGCAGGGGTGGTGCCACAGCGACAGCCCCATGTCGCCCTGGGCCAGGTTGCCGATCCATTTCAGGTAGCGGATGTACTGGGGCTGGTCGGTGCCGAAGTAGGCCCTCCAGTGGGCGACGATCTCGGGGTTGTACTGGGTCGAGCCCACGGTCATGTACTGGTCCATGGCGCGGGTGACGGAGTCGCCCTCGGGCAACTCGATGATCACGAAAGCCAGCACGGAGATGGCCATCACGGTCATGAATGCCATGACCAGGCGGCGGGCGATGTACGCAATCATGCGCTGCCTCCGCTGGCGCTAGTTGCTGACGTACTTGATGCGCGGGTCTACGACGGCCAGGAGCACGTCCGAGATGAGGGTGCCGACGACAGTCAGCGTCCCCAGCATGAGGATGATGGGGCCGGCCGTGTAGGTGTCCTCCTGCTGGATCGCGTCGAGCAGCACCGGCCCGAGGGTCGGCAGGCTCAGCACCACCGAAACGATGACGCTCCCGCCGACCAGGGACGGCAGCAGGTAGCCCACTGTGCTGACCATCGGGTTGATGGCCACGCGGACGGGGTACTTGAGGATGAGGCGCCACGACACGGCCCCCTTGGCGCGAGCGGTTACGACGTAAGGCTTGCCCAGCTCGTCGAGCAGGTTGTTGCGCATGACACGGATCAGCCCCGCCGTGCCCGACGTCCCGAGCACGATGGCGGGCACCCAGAGGTGGTTGATCATGTCGAACACCTTGCCCCAGTTGACCCCGCCGTCCAACCAGGACGTCCCGGCGTAGTCGGCGGAGAAGAGGCCGCCCACGCTCTGGTCTAAGTAGGCGAAGGCGAGGTACATGAGCACCAGGCCGAGCAGGAAGTCGGGCACAGCGAGGCCGGTGAAGCCCACGAAGGTGAACACGTAGTCGCCCACAGAGTGCTGGCGCACGGCAGAGTATATGCCCACGGGGATGGCGAAGGTCCACGTAACCATGATGGTGAACCCGGTCAGGGCAATGGTAGTGAATAGCCTGTCCCCGATGACTTCCTTGACCGCCCGCTGGTTGCCAAACCCTCCGTACGGCACCATGGTCTGGCCGAGGTCGCCTTGGAGCAGCGCCCACATCCACTTGCCGTACCGGACGTACTTGGGCTCGTCCAACCCCAAACGGAGCCGGAGCGCTTCGAGCATCTCTATCGCGACCGCTTCGCCGTGGGTCCGCGTGGTCCGGTCGAACATCCTGTCGATGGTGTCGCCGGGGGGAAGCTCGATAATGACGAACGCGGCGACGGAGATGACCCAAATCGTGAAGAAGGCGAGGATCAGTCGGCGGGCGATGTATGCGGCCATTCACGTCACCTCGAATCCAGCGGACAGCCCATATATATACCAGCGGCCCCGGCCAGTCAACCACACCCGGATCTGGAATCTCCACCTCCGTCATACCGGCGAAAGCCGGTATCCAGCCCTTCAAACCGCGATCAGGGCGCGGACTGCATGGCTAGGTCGAGGGCCGTTTGGATCAAAGTCGGCTCTATTTCAGGGGCGAAGGGCCCCGGACGCAGGTAGTACTTGTAGGCCCGGGCGGGCTCGTAGCCGCCCTCGAACATGGCCGCCGCCGTGCAGAGGTAGCCGGAGTTGCCGTTGGAGTAGCCCAGTGCGAGGGTCATGTCGCCCCGTCCGGGATCGGCGAGGCCCAGCTCCACTAAGCCACGCTCTATTGACCGGCCGATCTCGATCAGTGTCTCGCCCGGCGTCGTCGCTATCCAGTGACGTCCCAGCCGCAGCACGGCGACCTCGCCCGTCTCGTGGTCGGGCAGGCCGCCGTCCCGCTCGATGACTTCCAGGAGCGCGCGGGCCCAACCGTGGTTGTCAGGGTCGGCTGCGACGCGAAGCTCGGACTCGCCGGGCACGTGGGAGTACGGCAGCGCGACCTCGCGGCTCGCCACGGCGATGTCGCCCACGGGCTCGCACTCCAGCCGTTCCGCTACGCCGACTACCTCGCTTCCGAGGATGCGCCCCAGCACCGTCAGCTCGTGGTCGGACGCGCCCCTGAACCCGCCGTCCGGGTCCAGCAGGTGGGGCCTGGCGTCGCCGAAGCAGCCCGGCAGGAAGACGGCGACGGTGCCGCCCGGCGCGTAGGCCGACTCGATGAAGCGGCGGGCGGCCCCGGGGTAATCGCCGCTGTAGCGGTAGTTCGCCGACATCAGGACGGTCGAGTGGCAGGCGAAGGAGAATAGCACCGCGACCGGGTCGCCCTGGGGCATCGTCCTGCCGCCGAGGGTTCCCGGGGCATCGGGCGCGTCTGCCCGGTCAAGACGCAGCACCCGGACCCTGCGGTCTACTGCGCCCGCTGGATTCGCGCCGCCCACCGAGCCGTCCGGCCTTCGCAGGCGCCTGTTGACGTTGAAGTCGGCCCAGCCCTCCCCTGCACCGACGGTCACGGGCGCCATCGACGCGGCTGCCTCGGCCACCGCGTCGCCCAGCCTTCGCTCCAGCCAGCCCAGGTACTCTTGGTCGATCGGCACCCCGCTCATGGTCTGGATCGCGGGCCCGGCGTGGGTGTGGGAGCATACGACGATGACGTTGCCGGCCGGTATGGGGCCGGTATGGGCGGCGACGGCGCGAATCCGTGCCACGGACGCGGCGTCCAGCCCCAGGAGATCGACCGAGACGATGGCCGCCGTCGTAGCGCCGTCGTCGAGGGCGATTACGCGAGCCTCCAGCGGGTCGAGCGTACCAGTGGCCACCCCCATGCGGTTGCCGTAGCCCTGCATGTACGCCGGGCGCTCCGGCGTAATCGTCACGGCCGCCGTACCTGCCCTCAGCATCGTTCGCTCTCCATAACCGGCGCCGGTCAGACCGTCGACGCTCCCGACCGCTTCACGATCCTGCCAGCCTTGATGACCGTGTCGACGTCGTGCAGGGCCCGTATGTCCGTGGAAGCGTCGCCCCGTACGACCACCACGTCGGCCCGCTTGCCGGGCTCCAGGGTGCCGGTCTCGTCCAGCACTCCCAGGCACTCGGCCGAAGTCCTCGTGCCGCTCACGATTGCGTCCAGGGGCGCGATGCCCATCTTCTCGACCATGAGCGTCGGCACCCATGCGTAGTCGTCGAACCGCAGGTAGTCCATGCCCGAGTCGAGGCCGGTGACGAACTTGATCCCCCTGTCCCACATATCGCGCAGTATCTCGTAGCGCCGCTCCAGGTCGAACCCGCTGCCGAGGGTCCACTGGAGCCAACCCGGCGCCCTCAGCTCCCTCAGCGCTCCCGTCGCGGCGATGGTCGGGTCGACGTACAGCCCCTTCTCAGCTATCTCGTCCGCCACGGCCGGGTCGTAGTCGTAGCCGCCGTCGGGGTCCTCGGCCATCCACGACGCATGGATCAGGTTGTGCACGCCCGCCTCGACGCAGTTCCTCACGCCCGACGCGGCGTGGCAGTGGGCGGCGACCCGGACTCCGAGCCGCTCCGCGTCGGCGACGGCAGCCCTCAGCACCTCGACCGGATACTGGGGCATGCGGGGGTTCGTGCGCGGGGTGAACCTGCCGCCCGTGGACATGATCTTGATCCAGTCGGCCCCGAGCTTGACCTGCCCGCGAAGGGCCGTCAGGACATCGTCGAGGCTGTCGGCCTCCGTGCCGAACATGTGGCAGTGGCCGCCGGTCGTCGTGATAGGCGTCCCCGCCACCATCAGGTGCGGCCCGGGGACTATGCCGGACTCGATGGCGCTCCGGATCGGGAACGCGATCTCGTTGCGGCTCCCCAGGTCCCTCATCGTAGTCACGCCGGACCCCAGCGCCGCCCGGACCGCTTCGACGGCCCTGGCGACCAGGGCTTCGTGGGAGTCCGTCGCCAGGTCGTCGAAGGTCGTGGAACTCGCGCTGCAGTGCATGTGGGAGTGCACCTCGACGAAGCCGGGCAGCACCGTGCCGCCTGGCACGTCGATCACCTCGGCGTCCGGTGAAGCGGCCAGCGCCCCGAAACGGTCGACCGCGGCGATGCGTCCATCCTCGATGAGCACACCGTCCCGCCCGTCGGGAGCCGCGCCGGCGCCGTCGATCACCCTGTCGGCCTTCACTATGAGCTTCATTGGACTACCTTCACCACCTTGGTCCCGGCCACGTAGTCGTGCAGGCACAGCCTGTTCCTGAACAGCAGGAACAGCGAGTCCACGACGAAGTAGACGATCGTCAACCCCAGCAGGCCGTTCACCACGGCCCTGAGCAGCACGTTCGTGACGAATCCCCCGTTCCTCCCCGTGTCGGCCCTGACGATCCGCAGCCCCATCAACCTCTTGCCGATGGTCTGGCCGTGGGACGAAAGCAGCACGACCTGCACGATCATGCCGAACGCGCCTACGAGTATGAGGCCCAACTGGATGGTCTCGGAAGCGGGCACCGCGACCGGCACGAGGCTGGCAGCTATCAGGGAGGCCGCGGTGAAGGGCAGGTCGATCACCTTGGCGATCACCCTGCTCGACAGGTCGGCGATGGAGGGGTCCGGGCGGTGGATGACGCGCCCCCCTCCCAGGGGCGTATCGCACCACTCGCAGGAGCGGGCGTCGGCGTGGTTCTCTCGTTCGCAGCGCGGGCACTTCATCATATCGACAGCACTATAACACCTAACTCGGTCCGGCCCCACTCGGCAGGCAGGCAAGCCGCGGGTCGTCCCAGGTCAGGCGGCGAGCAGACGCGCTTCGTCGCGCAGCGCCCTCACGCTGTCCGCCAAGCTGCCGACGCGCTCCAGCACCGCTTCCAGTGTGCCTTCCAGATCCAGCGCTGCGACCTCCAGCCGTTTGCCGGAGTGCCTGATCTGGTGCATCACGGGTTCGGACTCGCCTTTCGCGTAGATGAGCATCCCGCCGGGGAGATCGAGCGCGGTCACGTAAGCGAGCATCTGGTAGAGGTCGGCGTTGGGTACGCGCTGGACCTCGACCCTTTTGTACTTGGCGTCGCCCACGAAGAGACACTCTCCGCCGTGCCACCACGTGAGGTCAGGCCTCAGGTGTACCCTGCTTGCATCATCGAGGCTCGGAATGCTCCTCTCCAGGAACACGCGGTCGGAGACGCCGAGGGCCTCGCGGAGGGCCACCGTGACGAACTCCTGGAATACGGCGTTCATGTCCATCAGGAACCCGGACGCGCGCACTTCGCCACGCCCCGCCTCGAAGGCGCTGTGGCGCAGGACGAGCCGCGACAGCGTCACCACGCCGCGGTAGTGCTCGTTCAGCCGGTCGAACTCGACGTCCGGCACACGGTTTGGCGGGAACTCGATGGGCGAGACATTGTCGAGGATACCCGCCATCCATCCCAGGCCCCTGCGCGCATCGTGCGAGCGGAGACGCATCCCGCCCAGCCGGATGGCCGCGGCCCTGACCAGCCGGTTCTCCAGGATGTCGTCGGTGAACTCGTCGTAGCGCACCTCGACCGGCAGGGGGACGCCGTACCTGCGCCGTATCTGCTCGTCGAACCGGATGCGCCCGCGCACGGTGTGGGTGTGCAGGGCCTCCTCCTCGGTGCGGTAGCCGTGCAGCAGCCCGCGCGAGAACGCCCGGCGGGCGTGGGAGGCCAGCGCCAATGCCAGCGCGTCGGGCAGCGTGGGATTCTCCTCGAAGTCGAACATCTCCGGCCGCATCCTGTACGCGCCCATGGCGTAGCAGGCCAGCGAGAGCAGCTTCGGGATGCCGATCTTGGGCCTGATGAGCACCGACAGGCCGCCGGTCTCGACAGCGCCGACGGTGGAGCCGGGCGTGAGGGTATATGCGCCCCCGGCGCCCGTGACCGGATGTACGGAAAGGTCGAGATCATTCGCCTCGCGCAGCAGAACGTCAAGCTCAGCAGCCGAGAGCGTGTACTCGCTTCCGACGTACTCCACCAGGTCGATTCGGCGCATCACTGGGCGCCGCCGGCCTCATTCGCACCGGTCTCCGTGCCATCGCCATTCTGCCCTGCACCACCCTCGCTCTCTTGTCCGCGGCCGCGCTCGGCCTCCTTCCGCAGGGCTTTGAGACCGAACTCGCCCCGGCTGTCGTCCTCTCCGAAGCGGCGCTCCTCGATGTACGGCAGTACGCTGTGCCTCCAGATGCGCGCCACGGCGTCATCGTCGAGGCCGTCCTTCATGAAGTAGCTCGGCCCGACGGCGGCGTGGCGGTCGTCTTTCATCTTCACGTTGGCGCTCTCGACGACATCGGCCACCCACTCCATGCCGTCGAGTCCTTTGGCCTTCAGCCAGCGCCGGAGCACTCCCCTCACCGGCTCATCGTCCGGGTGGAACTCCACGAAATAGAACCGCCGGCGCAGCGCCAGATCGACCAGAGCAATGGATCGGTCGGCGGTGTTCATCGTCCCGATGATATAAAGGTTGGACGGCAGCGAGAACGGCTCGTCGGAGTACTGGAGCCGGATACTCTCGTCGCGGTACTCCAGCAGGAAATACAGCTCGCCGAGCACCTTGGCAATCTGGCCGCGATTGATCTCGTCGATGATCAGGAAATGCTTATCGTCGGGATCCTCCCGCGCAGCCTCCGCAGCCCGCATCAGCGGCCCGTCCCTCAACTCGAATCCGGGCTTCCCGTCCTGCAGCGTGGGGCGGAAGCCCTGCACGAAGTCCTCGTAGGCATAGGACGGGTGGAGCTGCACGAGGGTAACCCGCTCCTCGGACCCGGCGAGATGCCTGGCAAGCTTCTGCGCGACGTAGGTCTTCCCCGTGCCCGGCGGCCCCTGGAAGATGACCTGAAGCTTCTCTTTGAGAAGCGTTTCGATCTCCTGTAAGAACTCTACTGGGAGGTGGAGTTGGGCAGCTAGAGCCGGTAGGCCGGAGGCCGGTGTTGGGAGCAGAGACGATGCTTCTGGTGGGTTGACGGGCGGCGGGTCGACGGGCGGTGGAGCGACGATCGTCCGATAGGCTATCGTCTGCGCGTCGAGGCGGTGGCGCAAGATGAGTCCACGCTTGGACGCTTCTCCAATGAGCTGGTCGAGGAAGCCAAGAGCGTGGTCGTACAGCGCCGCCTCGTCCGAGCCCTGCTCCGGCATGTCGTACCCGGTGCGCTCGTATGCCTCATTGAATGCTGTGATCTTGAAGGGTGGATACTGCTCGACGTCCACTCCCATCAGCAAAACGGATGTGAGATTCGTGAAGAGCCCTGGTCTGCTGGCTACCTCTTGGGGAAGTGCACTGCTGAATCGGCGGATCCGATCAACGAAGCTAAGGCTGTTTTTCGACCAGAATTCTCGTAGAGACTGTGCATTGTCGGAAGACTCACTGGCCCATGTCCTGAATCGATCCGAAGCTTGCCAAGGAAGGGGATGGTACGTGCCTGTGAGTCCAGCCCTGAGCAGTCGAGGCCACTCGGGTGAATCTTCGAGTGTCGCTTCTCGCGCCACCGCCAGCTTTTCGCCAATTTCGGACTTGTACCTCTTCTCGTCTTCTATCTCTATGACCCCAGCGCCAACCATCGCTTTGGCGCATCTGATGAAATCGTCCCAAAGGTCCGCACCCTCATGCGTCTTCCTGCTACCCATTTGCTATCTCCTACTCCATCACCAGCGTGTCGATCGTCGTGCCGAGGGCGTTGGCGATGCGGGACAGCGCAGCCGCCGAACCTGGCTTAATGCCACGCTCGATCTCGGACAGGTAGCTCGCGGCGACCCCCGTCCTCTCGGATAGGTCGCGCAGCGTGATGCCGAGATGCTTGCGGAACGCGGCCACGGGGTTCGCCCCGCGCATGATGGCAAGGGCCACGTCATGCGGGATGCGGCTGCCGTCGTCCGCATCGATGGCGACCAGCACGTCTTCAAGGTCTTCGTTGCGGGATTCAGTCGACCCTGAAAGCATGCCCGTCCAACTGGTACCAATGTATGGTTCCCGACTCGAAGAGCTCCAGAATCTCTTTGTCCTTGCGCAGGCCCGCAACTGCCGGGTGGGCGGGTCTGCCAGTGAAGCTCGTCATGAAGCGGGCATTGCGGAGCGCCCTGCTGGTGTCTCGTACGTCTGCCGTGAAGGAGATCTCCACCGGAATGTAGTAGGTCCCGCCATCCTCGTCCCTGGATTCCATGATCACGTCGGCGGTGCGAAAGCTCCTGATGTCGTCGGGGGTCATGCCGGAGGTGTCGCTGCGCTGGACCAGTTCCTTAATCTCCTCGTACGTCAGGTTCCGCACCCAAGTGAGGCCGATCTCGTCAGCTATGATGTCGGCTTGGCGGACGACCTTGCGTTCAGCATACCCTGCCTTCATCCCGCCTATGCTGTTCTCCATCCGGTCGAAGCGCCTGTCCATGAGGTCGAATCGTCTGTCCATCTCGTCGAACCGCTTGTCTACGAGCTCGAACCGCCTGTCGATCTCGTCGAACCGCTTGTCTACGAGCTCGAACCGCCTGTCGATCTCGTCGAACCGCTTGTCTACGAGCTCGAACCGCCTCTCGGTCCTCGCAGCGAAGGCTCTCATCTCCGCAGCGAGGGTTTGCACGTCCCCTGATAATTGCGCGAGGCTGTCCGACAACTGCGTGACCCTGTCCGATAGCTGCGCAAGCTTGTCCGGCATCTCCAGAAGCTCGCGAGTGAGCAGGCGCGAGCGCATCTCCCCCATCCATTCGGGATTCTCGTCCAGAATGCGTATGAGGTCCTGTATGGTGTTGATGGTCGTCATTATGCCTCCGAGGGCAAGTATATCATTCCACGTCTACTAGCCACCGGACGCTGCCCTGCCCTATAATCTGCGCGTTCCTACTGGTACAGGAGATGGCTCATGGCGGATGAACGCCTGCTGGAGAAAGCCGGGCCGTGGATAGAGGAGCAGCTTGGCGTGCCCCTGTCGGAGATGGGGCGGGACGCGACGCCGGTCGTCGCTATCGGCACGGACGCGCACGGCCCGCTGCGGGGGTTGAAGATCGGCGAGAAGACGATTGTCGCGTGCCGCGGCGAGTGGGTCGACGGGCTCCAGGAGATCGTCGACGACCTGGACCCGGACCTGCTCTTCTCGATGTTCGGGGCGTACGAGCTGGCGCGGGTGACGCTGCGGGACGGCGTGGGAATCTGGGGCCCATCCTGGTACCTGTTCGCCGACGAGGAGACCTGGAGGCCCCTGGAAGACGACAGGGTCGTGATGCTGGAGCCTCCCGATCTGCAGGGCATCGACTACCGCTTCAACTGGCACTGCAACCCGGACTCCCTGGCCGGGTTCGCCATCTACGACGGCGGACGGCTGATCGCCCTTGCGACCGTCTGGGACGAGGGCGGGGGCGTGTGGGAGATAGGCATGGACGTGGTGCAGGACGCCAAGCTGAGAGGCCTGGGCCGCGCAGTGGTGAGCGCCGCGGCCCGGTGGATACTGGACAACGGCCGGCTGGTGGTGGCGTCCACCGCCCAGTTCAACGTGCCGTCGGCGAGGACGCTGCGGTCGGTCGGACTGCGCCACGTCATGACGTCGATGCACGGGACGGAGGGCGCGATGAACCTGGCGCCGCAGCCGCTGGGCGCTCCATACCCGGGCGCGGTGACCCACAACCTCTATCCGAGATGGGCGATGAACCACGACATCCTGCCCAAGAAGGAGTCGTAGGGTGACCGGCGCGAACATATACGACAGGCTCGGGGTGCAGCGGCTGATCAACGGCCACCACTGGCGGACGGCCCTGGGCGGCAGCGTCATGCCCTCGGAGGTGATCGACGCCATGGCGGAGTCGGCGGGCTACTTCGTCGACCTGGAGGGGCTGCACAGGAGCGCGGGCGAGTACATCGTCGAGCTCACGGGGGCGGACGGCGGGCTGGTGACGGCAGGCTGCTCTGCGGCCCAGGTGCTCCAGGCGGCGGCCTGCATGACCGGCACGGACGAGGAGAAGATCGCCCGCCTGCCCGACTCGTCCGGCATGAAGAGCAAGATCCTCATACAGAAGTCCCAGCGCAACCACTACGACACCTCGTACCAGCTTGCCGGCGCGACCCTGGTGGAGATAGGCGGAGACGAAGGGACCACGCGGGCCGAGCTCGAGGCCGCCATCGACGACGACACGGCCGCCGTCGCCTACGTGTGGGTCATGCGGTTCCACGCCCTTCCGCTGGATGACGTGATCGAGATCGCCCACGCACGGGACGTACCGGTCGTCCTGGACGCCGCGTCGGAGCTTCCGCCCGTCGAGAACCTGTCCCGGTTCATCAAGATGGGCGTGGACCTGGTGGCCTTCAGCGGCGGCAAGGGCATCCGGGGGCCTCAGTCCACCGGCATCCTCGCCGGCCGGGGCGACCTGATGCGGGCCGCCTGGGAGAACGCGTTCTTCTTCGGCAAGGACAAGGCGGGAATCGGGCGGCCCATGAAGGTGGCCAAGGAGGAGATCGTCGGCCTGGTGAAGGCGCTGGAGCTTTTCGTCGAGGCCGACCACGAGTCCGAGTGGGCGGACTGGCGCGCGAAGTCTACGACGATCGCCGAGGCGGCCGGCGCGGTCGACGGCGTGAAGGCGTGGGTGCATGAGGGCCCCATGTACGAGGGACCGACGGCCCCCACGGCCACCATCGAGCTGGCCGAGTCGTGGGAGGGGTCGACCGTGGAGCAGGTCGAAGAGGCCCTGCGAACCGGCGAGCCGTCGATCCACATCGGGGTCCTGCCCGACCGGCGCAGGCTGTGGGTTGCGCCCGTCGCGTTCCAGGGCGACGAGGCGGACATCGTAGCACGCCGCATGGTCGAGGAGTTGACCGGGAGGTGACCACATGAGCAATTCGACACTGCCGACTGCGGTTCTGGGACGCACGGGCCTGGAGGTAACCAAGCTGGGCTTCGGCACGGCCCTGAGCAGGAAGATGCCCGACTCCGAGTGGGAGCAGCTACTGGGCGCAGTGCTGGACTCCGGCATCAACTTCGTGGACACGGCGAACGACTACGGCGTGAACTGGGACGTGCCGGCCGAGGAGCAGATCGGCAAGCACATCTCCGGCAGGCGGTCGGAGTACTACCTGGCGACGAAGTGCGGGTGTCCCCCCGGCGGCGGGGACCACGTCTGGACGCGCGAGAACGCATTCCGGGGGCTGGAGGAGAGCCTGCGGCGCCTGCGGACCGACTACGTGGACATCATGCAGTACCACAACCCTGCCGTCGAGGAGGCGGAGGCGGGCGACCTGATCGCCGTCCTCAAAGAGATGCGGGACCAGGGCAAGGTGCGCTGGCTCGGCATCTCGACGACCCTGCCCCACCTGCCCTACTACCTGGACACGGGCGTCTTCGACACGTTCCAGATCCCCTACTCCGCCCTGGAGCGGGAGCACGAGGACTGGGTGGCCAGGTCGGCGAAGGCCGGCATCGGGATCATCATCCGGGGCGGCGTAGCCCAGGGCGAGCCGTCGGGCGAGGTGAACGAGCGGCGGTCCAAGAAGTGGAGCACCTTCGAGGGCGCGGGCCTGGACGAGCTGCGGGAGGAGGGCGAGAGCCGCACGACCCTGATCCTGCGCTACACCCTCACCCACCCCAACGCCGACACCAACATCGTCGGCACCAGCCGCATCCCGCACCTGGAGGAGAACGTCGCGGGAATCATGAGCGGCCCGCTGTCCGCCGACACCTACGCGGAGATGAAGCGCCGCCTGGACTCGGTGGGAGAATCACCCGCCAGCACGGGCTGATCCGGGAGACGGCGTCGCACTCGTTCGGTCCAGCCCGCGGACCAGTATGCCGCCCACGACCAGCACGAGGCCGATGATGGTGCTCGGCAGTATCCGCTCGCCCACCACGAGGCTGATGAATATGAGCGATATGAACGGCACCAGGTATATGAGGTGGCTGACGTGGGCCGTGGTCTTGGCGAGGGACAGCGCCTTCGCCCACGTGACGAAGGTCACGCCCATCTCGAACACGCCCACGTAGGCGGCGCCGAGCAGGCCCTCGTTAGCCTCGACGCGGAAGTCCGAGAACAGCGCGGTCGCGGTGGCTACGAACACGAGCCCGGCGGCGAAGCTGGCAAAGAGCTTGGCGACCTCGTCCCGCTTGTCGCGCACGTTGGCGATCCAGAAGAGCGCCCACAGCAGGGCGCTGCCCGTGGCGAGCAGCGTGCCCCTCGGGCTGCTGAGCTGGAATCCCAGGATGTCGCCGTGGGTGGAGATGACCAGCACCCCCATGAAGCTCACTCCCACGGCGGCGACGCTGACCCAGCCGATCCTCTGCTTCAGCAGCGGCACGGACAGCAGGACGACCACCAACGGCCAGATCATGTTCAGCGGCTGCGCCTCCTGGGCGGGCAGCAGCGAGTACGCCTGGAACAGGACGATGTAGTAGACGCAGGGGTTGATCAGGCCGAGCCCGACGGACCAGGCCCACTGCTTCGCCGTGAAGGTGCGGAGCAGGCCGAGCTTGCCCTGCGCCGCCAGGATCGCGAAGAGCACGACCACCGACACGGCGGTGGCGTAGAAGAGCATCTGGTACGGGTCGAGGTGCTCCAGCGTCAGCTTGAACGCCGACGCGACCGTCGACCAGAACAGGATCGTGGCCGCCGCGTAGACGTAAGCCTGCCTGTGCTGCGTCATGCCCGGACCGGAGGCGGTGGCTCTAGCCGCCGGGTATGTAGAGGGAGCGGTCCTCGACAGGAAGCGAGACCCTGCAGCCGCCTTGCAGGTGCGAGTAGGCGATGCCGAACTCGGCCTCGACGCTCTTCATGGTCACGTCAATGTTGCCACGCGTCCTCTCGCCGGTCTCGATTTCCCTGATGATGTCGCGGATGGTGCTGACGGTCGGGCTCTCCCCCTCGGGGTGGATCTCGGTCTCCTCGACGGGCGAGCCCCTGCGGCCCCGGACGGGCTTTCCACCACCGCGGCGCACCCGCCAGACCCCCTGCTGCTCCCATCCCCAGGCGCGGCCCTCGGTGCCGTGGACGTCGAGCTCCCAGCGGCCGGTGATGGGCACGAAGATTCCCTCCGCGCCGCTGTCGTAGCCCACCCGGTAGAAGCCGACCATTGGGTCGGCGATCTCCTCGCCCTCCGGCGGCACGAAGCGGTGGCCCGCCGCGTCGTAGTCCGGGAATGCCCGGGGGCGCTCCTTCGCCGCGCCGTCTTCCAGCCTGTCGCCCTTCTGGACCAGCGTGCCCTCGACCCACTGCGGCTCCGGATCGCCCAGGAGCATGGACACCGTGTCCAGCGTGTGGGGATGGTGCTTGATGATGTCGGTGAACGTGTACATGGTCGCGTACAGGGGCTCGCCGATGTCGCCGCGCGCGATGGCCTCGGCGACCTGGATCCAGCCGCTGTGGTGCCGGCGGGACGCGCCCCAGTTGAAGGCCACGTTGTTGGCCTTGACCGCCGCCCGGATCCTGTCCGCCTCCTCCAGCGAGGCGCACAGCCCCTTCTCGGCGTAGATGCCCTTCACCCCGTTCTCCGCCGCGAAGATGATCGGCTCCGCGCGCCGCACCGAGGGCGTGGTGATGCTCACGATGTCCGGCTTCTCCTTCTCGATCATCTCCCGGTAGTCGAGGTAGCCGTTGTCGAAGTCGAACCGCTTGCAGAACCTGTCGAGCCTCTCCCTGCCCCTGTTCGCGACGGCGACGACCTCGGTTTCCTCAATGGCCTGGTAGGAGCTGAAGTGCCCATAGGGCTTTGTGTACTGGTTCGTGAACGGGTTCTCGTCCTCCATGAGCCCGCCCATCCGGCCCGTGCCGATGATCGCTACCCGAAACTTGGCCTTCGACATATGTGCTCCTCCACTAGTCAGTCGCGCTGATGACGTGTAGGATAATCGCTCGAACCGACTTCTTCAACGAGCGAGGCTGGGACCCGAGGTATGCCAACGAAGGACGCTCTCAGGGTTGCGCTGGCTGGCGTGCATCGCCAGGTCGACAGCACGCCCGGCGGCCATAACTGGGCTTCGGCCTTCGCCGAGGCGCCGGAGACGACGGTCGTAGCCATATCCGACGGAGACGCGGGGACACGGCGGCAGTTCAGGGAGACGTGGCGCGGCGTGTGGGGCGACGTCGACGGCTACGACGACTACGGCGAGATGCTCGAAAGGGTCAGGCCCGACGTCGTCTGCATCGCCACGCGGCAGACCTACCACGCCGACCAAGTCGAGGCCGCCATCGTCGCCGGTGTCAAGGGGCTCGTGTGCGAGAAGCCCCTGTGCACCACCCTGGAGGAGATGGACAGGATCGTGGCGGCGCTGAGGACGAGCCGCGTCCCCTTCGCCTTCGGGCTGGAGCTTCGCTGGTCGGAGTCGTACAACGAGATTTTTCGCGTGCTCCGGGACGGCGTGATCGGCGACGTGACGTCCGTGGTGTGCCACGGTGTGACCGAGCTGATCAACCACGGCTGCCACTTCTTCGACGTTGCCCTTGGTATGGCCGGCGACGCCGAGCCCGTGTCCGCGTCCGGGCTGATCGACGACCCCAATAAGTGGGACGACTGGCGCAGGGGCGACCCCCACGGGCGCGGCTGGGTCGCGCTGGACAACGGCGTCAATCTGGGCATCATGTCCGAGGGCGGCCGGCGGTCGTACACGATAACGGGCACGACCGGTCGCATGGTGGTGATGCAGGAGGGCGAGCGGGCCTACCTGTGGGATACGGACGACGAGTCCGGCGAGTTCACGTCGATGCCCAGAGAGCTCGACGTGCCCCGGCCCGATCACCCATGGCACAGGGGCCCCGCAGTGATACGCGACCTCGCGGACAAGGTGAGGAACGGCGGCAGGACCGCGTGCGACGTGGAAGAGACGCGCCGGGCCACCGAGATAGGCTTCGCCATCCACGCGTCGGCGGCGCTCGGCGGCGCGGAAGTGACTTTCCCGGTGCAGAACCGCACAATCAGGGTGGATTCGAGACCGTGGGGCAACGACGACTAGGCACACAACTAGCTGATCGCGCTATAATCAGGGCGAGATACTGCGACCGGGCGTCCGGCATAACGGGACGCGAGAGGTACAGGAGGTCATACGATGGCTGACAGAGACCTGGAATTGATGGCGCACCTGCTGCGGCGGGCGGGATTCGGAGCCACGCGGGCCGAGCTCGAAGCGTACATGGACAAGGGCTACGAGGCGACGGTCGAGGAGCTCCTGGAGCCGACCGAGCGCAGCACCATGCCCCAGGACCTGATCAACAGGTACCACCTGGACCTGCACGAGTCGCGGTACGGACCCAGCGCGGCGGCCAACTGGATCTACCGGATGATCTCGACGACCGCGCCCCTGGACGAGAAGATCGCCCTCTTCTGGCACGGCATATTCGCCACCGGCTACACGAAGACCAACCAGGCCCGCGCCTTGCTGAACCAGATCGACATGTTCAGAAGGCTTGGTATGGGCAAGTTCGACACGCTGCTGCTAGAGATGTCGAAAGACCCCTCCATGATCATCTGGCTCGACAACCAGGACAACCACAACGGCGCCATCAACGAGAACTTCGGCAGGGAGCTCCTGGAGCTGTTCTCGATGGGCGTAGGCAACTACACCGAGGACGACATCAAGGAGGCGTCCAGGGCCTTCACGGGCTGGACCCTCGGCAACGCCGAGTACATGGCTATGCGCGCGTCCAAGGACTCCATCTGGCCCTACGGCAGGATCGCGTGGCACTTCGGCTACAGGGAGGACGACCACGACGAGGGCGACAAGACGTTCCTCGCTGAAGAGGGCAACCTCAACGGCGAGGACGTGGTCGACGCCATAGGCCACAACCCCGCGACCGCGGACTTCGTGGCCCGGCACATGTACGACTTCTTCGTGGCGGACGAGCCTCCGGTGCCCCAGTGGCCCTACACTCCCCCGCGCGACCCGGCCGCCATCAAGGTGCTGACTGACGCCTACTTCGATAGCGGCCACGAGATCAAGGCCATGCTCCGGGCGATGTTCAACTCAGACTTCTTCAAGGCCGAGGACGTGCGGTACGCCCGCGTCAAGGGCCCCGCCGAGCTGGTAATCGGCGCCGTGAGGATGAGCGGCGACTTCCAGGAGCCCAACCGGGACATCGTGCAGGTCGGCCAGCTCTCCGAGTTCATGGGCCAGAGCCTGCTCGCGCCGCCGACCGTCGAGGGGTGGCACGAGGGAGTCGAGTGGATCAACAGCGGCACCCTGGTCGAGCGCGTCAACTTCGTGTCCAGCCAGCTCGGCGACGTCAGCAAGCCCGGCATCAGGGACGTGATTTCCAGGCTTGCGGCCATGGACGGCGGCCACTTCGAGCCGGCGGAGCTCGTGGACGGCTGCCTCGACCTCATCGGGCCGCTGGACGTGTCGGACGAGACTCGCGAGGCCCTGGTCGCCCACGTGTCCCGCGACGGCGACCTGTCGCTGGCGGACCACGCGGAGGGCGACGATTCGGAGGCCCGCGTGGGCGGTCTGCTGGGCGTCATCGCCGCCACCCGGGAATTCCAGCTCAACTAGCCATTCGGGAGGTCGCCCAAGGGCCCGAGCGACGCCCCATACTTGGAGGCCAAACATGACCACAGAGACCGCCGCCCTGGAGCTTAGCTACGTCAAGACCATCGGGATGACGAGCAACTCGCCGACCGGCCGGGGCTTCGCCAATCCCATCGACCTCACCTTTACGCAGGACGGTCGCATACTGGTCATGAACCGGGGCGAGTACGTCTTTTCGCGGGTCACCATATGCGACCTGGACGAGGAGTACTTCGGCGAGATCGGCTCCGACGGCGAGGGCGATGGCCAGTTCAGGATGCCCAGCTCCATAGCGGTGGACAGCAAGGACAACGTCTACACCGCCGACGAGTACCTCCACAGGATCACCGTGTTCGATTCGTCAGGCGCGTTCGCGGCCAAGTGGGGCGAGCACGGCTCCGCACCCGGGCAGATCGATGGTCCTTCAGGGCTGGCAATCGACCCCGACGACAACGTCTACGTGGTCGACCAGCGCAACGACCGCGTCCAGAAGTTCAACCCCGACGGCTCGCTGATTGCGGGCTGGGGCGAGTCGGGCAGCGGGCCGGGACAGTTCAACCGGCCCTGGGGCATGTGCCTCGACTCGTCCGGGAATATGTACGTGGCCGACTGGCGCAACGACCGCATCCAGAAGCTCTCGCCCGACGGCGAGCCGATAATGCAGCTCGGCGACCCCGGCGAAGAGCCGGGCCAGCTACAGCGGCCGGCGGGCGTGGCGGTCACGGACGACGGATACGTCGTGGTGGCCGACTGGGGCAACGAGCGGGTGCAGGTGTTCGACTCGGATGGCCGGTTCGTGAAGCTGCTGCAGGGCGAGGCCACCCTATCGAAGTGGGCGGAGGAATTCCTGGCCGCCAACCCCGACGAGGCGGCCACCCGCGCCATGTCGGACCTCACGCCGGATCTCCCCGATCACCTGCAGTCTCTCTACCACGTCGCCTCCCAGACCGAGCCCTACTTCTGGGGCCCAACCTCGGTGAACATCGACGGCCAAGGGCGCCTCTACGTCACCGAGTCCGCCCGCCACCGCTTCCAGGTGTACGAGCGGGCATAGTAGTCGCAGCTAAGCGCCTGAACTTAGACGCGGGATTCCGTGGACGCCCGTGGTGTTGAGCCGGGCTTCACGGCCCGCGTGGAGCCGCACCGCTTTCCCTGCTCCACTGCCTGCATCCGGCGCTCGCCGCCGTTGATCTCGACGGTGTAGTCCTTGCACGGCTCTATGGTCTGCTCCAGTGGTATGCGGGTCTCGGTGGAGCTGTACACCTGGGCGCACGCTACGTTGGTGTATTTCGTGTTGAAGACTTCGAGCACTATCCTGGGCATGGATGACTCGTCGAGCTCGTAGCCGCCGAACTCGTAGCAGGCGCTGGGCTGGCCGGTGACGATGACGAGCTCGGCGGACCCGCCGCTGACCACGATGCTCGCGCTCTCGACGTAGGCCGGAACCTGAACGCGGGTGAGCCCCGGTTCCGCCGTTGGGGACGGTGACACACTCTTGACCGGTACTCGAACGCGGGTCTGATCATCCGGGCGGGCAGTCTGAGTCGGTACAGCGGTGGGCTGAGCTGAAGGAGCGGCCAGAGTCGGCGTAGCAGTGGGTGGGGTGGCAGGAGCAGTAGGAGTCGGCGTAGCAGTGGGCGGGGTGGAAGAAGCGGCAGGAGTCGGCGCAACCGTGGATTGGACAGGAAGAGCGGCCTGGGTTGGCGCAACGGTGGGCTGGCTCGAAAGAGCGGCCTGGGTTGGCGCAGCGGTGGGCTGGCTCGAAGGAGCGGCCTGGGTTGGCGCAGCGGTGGGCTGGCTCGAAGGAGCGGCCTGAGTTGGCGTAGCGGTGGGCTGGGTGGACCCTGCGCCTGACGCGGGCTGCGGCCCACAGGCTGCGCCCACCAGCATGAGAGCGGCGGCGACGACTGTGAGCGCGGCAATTCCGATTCTCATGGGGGTTCGACCTCCTGCGGCTTCGATGCCTCAATATATAGAACGCCGCAGCCAGCCATTTCGTTGCCCTACATTCTCATCTCATCGCTCCATTACCAGCTCGATACGAACCGGCCGCGGTTCGGGACGGGTGGGTGGACGACCGTGCCGCCGTTCAGGTGGGACTCGTAGATGCCAAACCCGATCTCGGTCCCGATCATGGTCGCCCTGAGGTTGCTGACGCCCGGCTCTCCCGTCCTGATGGCTTGGGCTAGCTCCCGTATCTTGCGGACGGTCCCGCTCCAGTGCTCGACCTCGGGCGCCTCGACCGGCTCGTAGAACCTGCCCTCGATTGTCTTTCTGACAACGAGGGACGAGCCGTCGTTTATCGTCCTTATGACGCCGTTCTCGCAGACCAGCTCGAACTCGAGGCCGATTCCCGCGCCGGCAATGTATATGGTCTTGCCGTCGGCGAACTCCACCAGGGCCGATTTGATCGGTGTGTCCCTCACGAAGTGCATCCCGGACGTATCGCCCTCGGCCGGGTGCAGCTCCGACAGGGTGCCCCTGATGGCCACGGGGTCAGGGTCGCCCAGCAGGTACAGCAGCGTGTCCAGGTAGTGGCCCCCGACGCTGTTGCCCGCGAAGCCGACGACCGATTCGACGGCGCCCAGCTCACCGCTGTCGGCGATCTCGCGGGCCTGCCTGTAGACGGCCCAGTTGCGGCGCATCGGCCCGAACTCCAGAAAAACGTCGTTCCGCTCGAAGGCGTCCCTGATCGCGTCGGCCTCTTCCAGGGTGCAGCACAGTGGCTTCTCCGCGTACATACCTTTTACGCCGTTCTCTGCGCCGTAGATCATCGGCTCGGCGTGCTGCTCGGGGCGTGTGCCGATGCTGAGGATGTCGAGGTCCTCCGTGTCGATCATCTCCCGGAAGTCGGTGTAGCCGCGCGGGACATCCCACCTCGCCTGGAACTCCTTCAGCTTCTCGGGCATGATGTCGCAGGCCGCGACCAGCTCCACCTCGTCCACCGTGACGTAGGCGGCGGCGTGGCTATGGGGAAGCCGGATGCCCCCCAACTTGCGCCCTCGCACCTCGTCCTCGATGGTGCTGGTCATCCGTCCGCAACCGATCACTCCAACCTTCAGCTTGTCCATGGTCTCCTCCGTAAGCGGTTCAGGCCGTTACGCCGGCCGTGTCCAGGCGGCGCTTGGCCTCATCGTAGGTGTCCTGGGGCAGTCTGCCCCTGCGTGCAGCGGCAACGTTCTCGGCGAGATGGTCGGGGTTCTTGGTGCCGACGATAGTGGTATGGAGGTCCGGATGCGTGAGAGTGAAGCGCAGCATGAAGGCGGTGCGGCTCTCTCCCTCGTCGCGAAGCTCGTCGAGCCCTGCCTCGTCGAACTTTGTCCAAGAATCGGGTCGGGAGACCCCAGACTGGCCGGGCTCTCCCTTGGCTACGCCGCCCCGGATAATGGTGCCGACACCGGCACTCGCGGCTTTAGAGATCCAGCTCTCGTGCTCCCGGTTGAGCGCCGAGTACGGGATCTGGAAGACGTCGAACACGCCCATGTCGATATGGTCGGCGAGATTCGGCATGACCGACGACGAGCCCAGCAGGCGTATCTTGCCTGCCGCCTTCAGGTCCGCGAGGGTCTGAATCGCGTCCTCCTGCTCAATGATCGCCTTGGAAGGGGAGGAGTGGAACTGCACCGCGTCGAGGTAATCGATCTTCATCCGCTTCAGGCTCTGGTCGACGCCCGCCGTGATGTTATCCCGGGTGAAGACGTGGTCGCCTGGCGGCAGGCTGCCGACCGGGCAACCGCACTTGGACGCGAGGAAGAAATCGTCGCGGCGGTGGGAGATGTACCTGCCGATGAACTCCTCGCTCCGTCCATAGTCGATGGACGTGTCGATGAAGTTGATCCCGGCGTCGAGCACGGCGTTCAGCACCCTGCCCGCCTCATCGTCCTCGATGGGTCTGCCCCGGTCGCCCGCCCTCACCTCCATCGCACCGTAGCCGAGCCTAGTGACTTCCAGCCCGCTGCTTCCCAAGCGTGTCTTCTCCAGTCCTGTATCCATCCGAACCTCCTGATTCCCTGCCGGCTACGGAAGCTCCGACGCAAGGGCTCCGACCACCGACTCGTAGTCGCCTGGCAGCTCGACGGGCTTGTTGCCTAGCTTGGCGGTGACTTCCGCCAGGTTGTCGTTATGGTAGTCGACCTTGAAGTCCACGAACTTGAGCCCGTTGGCCGTCGAGATGACGATCACCCGGTCGCCGCGTCCGATCTCCTTGCGGTCGACCAGCTTGGACATCGCCGCCAGCGCGACCCCGGTCTGCGGGCAGCTGAACAGGCCGGTGCGGTCGGCCTGGGCGGCGGCATGGGCCAGCTCGTCCTCGGTCGCCTGCTCCACTATGCCGTCGAACTCCCGCAGTATGGGGATGGCCCGCCCCACGCTGACAGGGTTGCCGATCTGTATGGCGCTGGCCGCCGTCGACACGGCTGAAACCGGCTCGTACTCGGTGAACCCCGTGAGATAGCTGCGGTAGAGCGGGTTCGCCGAGGCCGACTGGGCGCAGACCAAGCGCGGGAGCTGCTGGATGAGGCCCAGGTCGCGCATCATCAGGAAGCCGAGGCCGATGGCCGTGATGTTGCCCAGGTTCCCCCCAGGCACGATCACCCAGTCGGGCACTTCCCAGTCGTCCTGCTGGGTAATCTCGATGCTCACGGTCTTCTGCCCCTCTATCCGCAGCGGGTTGACGGAGTTAGCCAGGTAGAACCTGGGGTCCTCGCTCAGACGCTTCACGAGTGCCATGCACCCGTCGAAGTCCGTGTCGAGCGCGAGTGTAATCGCGCCGTTCGCCAGCGGCTGTATGAGCTGGGCGACGGACACCCTGTCCCTCGGCAGCAGCACGACCGATGGGATGCCGGCGGCGGCGCAGTAGGCCGACACCGACGCGGACGTGTCGCCCGTGGACGCGCAGATGACCGCCGCCACGTCCCTCCCCCTGCTCATGGTCTCCTTGACGGCGGAAACGAGGACGGTGATGCCCAGGTCCTTGAATGAGCCCGAGTGGCTGTTGCCGCTCTGCTTGATCCAGAGGTCATCGAGTCCCACGATCTCGCCCAGGCGCTCGGCGCGGAACAGGTTCGTGCCGCCCTCGTACATGGAGACGACGTTCTCGTTCGAGATGTGGGGGTAGACCCACTCCTTCTTTCCCCAGACGCCGCTGCCGTAGGGGAACTCGGTCGTCATGTATCGCTGGTCGAAGAGGGACATCCACGCGGCCGCGCTGCGGTTCCTCAGCGCCTCCACGCTGTGCGCGACCTCCAGCAGCCCTCCGCAGCGTGGGCACTCGTACAACACGTCGGTCAGGTCGTGCTGTCCGTCGCACCCCTCGCTGCACTGGAACCAGGCGCTGTACTTCATCGCGTCCCCTCCTCGCCCCGATTGTACGGCCTGCCCACTCCAGATTCCAACTTGCTAATGGCGTATGCCCAGGCGGTGCATCCGCTCGTGGATGGCCTTCCGGGCCTCTATGAACGGGCGCTCCAGGTAGGCTATGTGGTCGTCCTCGCCGTGATGGTGGGTGACGTTGCCGTGCATGTGCTGCGCCGAGGTCTCCCGGATGTACGCCAGGTCGCCCTCGATCAGAGTGAGCATGTACTGGAAGGTGGCGGGGTCGTGCATGTCCCACTCGCCGCCGACCGCCACGTACACGGGCGACGTGTGGGCGAACACGCCCCTCTGCCACCCGTCGTGGTGCGCCCTCCCCTCGTAGCCCGGCCCGCCGCACCGCGCCGCGATCCACGTGTGGCCGTCCACCCTAAGGCTCTCCCTGATCTCCAGCCGCCTCGTCCCGGCAGTCGAATCGGACGATGCCACCACCCTGCCGTCCTGCACTATCTGGAGTGTATTGATGGGCAGGATGCTCTCGGCCCACGCCTCGACCTCGACCGTTCCCGCGCCCGACAGCCGTGCGGTGTCGCCGACCTCCACCCCGTCCACCGACAGGTGGATGATCGGCCCGCCGCTTAGGAACGTCCTCCCGGCCGCGACCGCCCTGCACCAGTTGTCGTAGGTGAAGTCGACGTCGCCGAGCCTGGCGTACGTGCGATAGAGGCCGACCGGGATGTCGCTCGACATCTTGTCCGTCCCGCCCACCAGCGGGAGCCGGTAGCCGCCGCTCAGGTACCGGTAGTACTCGCTGTGGTTGAACGGGTTCTGCCTGATCATCTCCACCGCGTCCAGCCGGCCCGTCGCCACCAGCGCCGCGGGCTCCCCGTTGGGATTGGGGAAGTGCGGGTTGATGACGTAGCCTCCCTGTGCGTGGGCCCTGTCGGCCCAATCGCTCAGCGTCGTCTCCATCGTGCCGCCGATCTCCGCCTCTCCCAGGCCGTCGCTGCACCACGGCATCACCGGCTCCTTCAGCCCCCACAGGATCATGTGGCCCATGAAGTGCTGGCGGTTCTCCTGGGACGTGTAGACGATGCTGTCGCCCGCCCGCGACACGCTAGGCTCGCCGGTGAAGTCCTCGGTGTTCGTGAACAGGCTGCCCCACTGGGACTGGAGCAGGTTGACGACGTTCAGGTCCTCGCCCTGGGCCTCGGCGTGAGCGCCCTGGGTCCCCAGGAAGTGAACGTGTGAGTCGCCGCTGTACCAGCCCTGCCCGTTCATGTGGGTCCACCGCTTCAGGCGCAGGGTTAGCTCGCGCTGTCCGGGCTCGATGTTCACCCTGGCGCGCAGCGGCTCGTACTCGAAGCCGCGCGCCACGTCGGCCAGCACCTCGCCCCGGGGGAGCCAGCCCCGGCACCTGCCGTCGATGTAGGCGTAGGTGATCTGCCCCAGCCGGGTGTCTCCGCCCACGTCGATGTGCCAGGTGCCCAGGTTCGAGTTCACCTGGTTGTGGTGCCCGTGCGGCTGGTACGGCACGCCCTCAGGCGACCTGAAGTGGACGCGGCACGGCACCGGGCGGCCCGTGTCGTCGTCGACCACCGTGACCTCGACCCAGTTCCTGCCCGGGTCCACAAGCTCCACCTTCATCCGGGGCGTGGACGCGCTCCCCTCCCCCTCCACGTCGCCCCACCTGACCGAGCCGATCTCCTCGTCGCCAAGCTCGACCGTGACGGTCGCCGACGGCACCGCCGAGACCTCGGCATAGGCGGGACTCGACTGCTCGTTCTGCTCCTCGCCGTAGCCCCTGTACGAGTCGGCCAGGAATCCGTCGGCGTCGTTCTGGGGCAGCGGATGGACGTACGTCGTGTCGCCCCTGTCCACCTTCAGATCCAGGTCGAAGGGCCTCTCCGCGTCGTCCGGCTCTGTCAGGGTGATGCGAACCGGCCTGCGCCCCTGGCGGGCGAACGGGAACTCGTCCACGCGGCTCGCGGTCACTGCGCCGATGGCGAGCTTCGGCCCCTTCGTCGCAGCCTCGAATGCCTCGATCACCCTGTCGGGCGCAGGGTTCCTGAACGCCCACAGGTGCCACCACGCAGGGGAGACGGACGCCGCCTCGGTCTGCCGCCGCCCAACAGCATCCCATTCGCCCTCGTACCTGGGAATCAGGGACGCCTTCTGGTCGGTGAAGGCCCGGAACGGCGAGCCGGGCACCCCGGGGATGTCCTTCGGGCCCGGCAGCGCGACTATCTCGAACCTCTCGCGGATGGTCACCCGCTCCTCGCCACCGTCCGCGTACCTCAGCACGTAGTCCGCCACCTCGACTCCCAGCGGCCCACCCAACGGCACGTCGGTCTCGAGCAGGCGGTGGGCGACTACCAGGTAGGTCGCAGTCCCGCCGACGGGGATGAGGACCGAGTCCGTCCCATCCCCTAGGACGACGAGCCGGTCGTCGTCCCTGCCGCCTCCCTCGGCGCCGACGAGGAAGGGCAGCCCGCGAAAGGAGACCCTGCCTATGGGCGCCGCGCCATCCGGTGGGGGCACGAGCGCAGAATTGGAGCTTGGCTTGCCCAGGATTCCGACGTTCGCATTGCACCATCGGGAGATGTCGAGTGGTTCATAGTCGAGCATGGCGATCCTCCTGACCGGAATGTACGGCTTGAGTATGTGCGCAGTCAACCGACTGCCGCCAGCCCCGCACTTCCGTCATTCCCGCGAAGGGAGACCTTTGCATGACCGTCGTTCCCGCGCCCCGTCGGGAACCCATCCCCGGCGGGGTACGCGTCCATGACCTGTGGGTACGGGAGGGCAGCCACAAGGGCTGCACCCTACCGGATCGACGGGTTAGACACCCTGGCGGCATGGTGGTAGGATTTCCGGCATTCGGTGAGAGGAGAGCGCCAAGTGCTGGAGCTGGGCATAGTCACGTACAACTTGGCGAAGAGCTGGGACTTGGACACGATCGTCGAGCGGTGCGCGGCCCACGGCATCGAGGCCGTCGAGCTTCGGACTACCCATGCCCACGGGGTGGAGGTGACCACCGGGGCCGGCGAGAGGGCCAGGGTGAGGCGGTTCTTCGCCGGGTCATCCGTCCGGCAGCTAAGCCTGGGAAGCACGTGCGAGTACCACTCGACGGATCCCGCCGAGGTCGAAGCCAACGTCGCGGAGACCAAGCGGTACATCGAGCTTGCGGAGGACATCGGCGCGGTTGGCGTGAAGGTCAGGCCCAACGGCTTCCACGAGGACCGCGGCGTCTCGAAAGAGGCCACGCTGGAGCAGATCGGGCGTGCCCTTCGACGGTGCGGGCAGGCGGCCGAGGGCACGGGAGTGGCCGTGTGGCTGGAGGTCCACGGGCGCGGCACGGACCACCCGCCGTACATCGCCCGGATAATGGAGGAGGCCGACCACCCCAAGGTCGGCGTCTGCTGGAACTCGAACCCTGCGGACGTGGTGGACGGCTCGGTCCGGCAGCACTTCGAGCTTCTGCGCCCGTGGCTGATGTCCGTCCATATCAACAACCTCTGGAACGAGGCCTATCCATACCGGGAGCTGTTCGCCCTGCTGAGCGACTCGGGCTACTCCGGCTTCTGCCTCGCCGAGATCGCGGAGGAGAGCGCGGAGCCGGACACCTTCCTCCGGTACTACAAGGCCCTGTTCAGGGAGCTAACGAGGTGATGCAATGAAGATCGGCTGCTGCGCGTACTCGTACCGGCAATACCTGCTGGCGGGCGAGATGAGCCTGGAGGACTTCGTCGACACCGCCGCGGACCTGGGGGTCGAGGGCGTCGAGTTGACGGCGTACTACTTCCCCACGACCGACCGGGCGTACCTGAACTCGTTGAAGCGCCACTGCCTCGTCCGGGGCGTCGACGTGTCGGGCGCGGCGGTGGGCAGCAAGCTGACCCTTGCCGACGACGGCGAACGGGCGGCGGAGGTCCAGATGGTCAAGGACTGGCTTGGGCACGCGGTCGCGCTCGGCGCTCCGGAGCTCAGGGTGTTCGCCGGAGTCACGCCCGAAGGCCGCACCGACGAGGAGGCATTCGAGTGGGCGGTCGCGGCCCTCCGCGAGTGCGTTCCCGTCGCCGCCGAAAACGGCGTGGTGATGGCGCTGGAGAATCACGGCGGCATCACCACCACGTCGGCCCAGGTGATCCGCCTCATTGAGGCCGTCGACTCGGAGTGGCTCCGGGTGAACCTCGACACCGGCAACTACGGGCTCGACCCTGACGTGGACCCGTACGAGGGAATGAGGCGGGTCGCGGACCTCTCAGTCACGGCCCACCACAAGGTGTCCATGAGGACGCCCCAGGGCTCGCGCGCCGTGGACATCGACAGGGTCGTCTCGGTCCTGGCGCAGGCCGGATACAGGGGCTACCTGAACCTGGAGTTCGAGGAGGACGAGGACCCGAGGGCGGGCGTGCCGAGGGTCATAGCCGAGATGAAGCGGGCACTGGGCAAGGTATAGGAGGCACAAGTGGAGCAGGTAGGGATAGGGGTCGTCGGTTCGTCGGGGGTCATTGGACGGAGACACTCCGCGGAGGTTGCGGCCCTAGCGAACACGCGGCTCGTGGCCGTCCACGACCTGAACGCAGAGGCGGCCGCCGAGCAGGCCGCGGAGATGGGTGTCCGGTTCCACGCGGACCTCGACGACCTGCTGGGCGACCCGGACGTCGAAGCCGTCACCATCGCCACCCCACACCCACATCACCTTCCCGTGGCGCTGGAGGCATTCGCCGCCGGCAAGCACGTGCTCACCGAGAAGCCGATCACCGCAACTCCCTCCGAGGCCGACCGGATGGTGTCAGCGGCAGCCGAGGCCGGGGTGAAGCTCGGCGTCGTCTACCAGAACCGCTTCAGGCCCGAGCTGATACGCATCCGCGAGATGATCGACGGGGGCGAGTTCGGCGAGCTTTACCGCACCGTGCTCGACGCCGCCAGCTACCGCTCCCAGGCCTACTACGACTCAGGCGGCTGGCGCGGCACCTGGGATGGCGAGGGCGGCGGCGTGCTGCTGAACCAGGGCATCCACTTCATCGACTACTTCCAGTGGCTGGGCGGAATGCCCGTTGCCCTCACCGCCCGCGTGAGCGCGCTGATGCACGACATCGAGGTCGAGGACTCGGCCAGCGCCCTGCTGGAGTACGAAAACGGCGCCCACGGCTTCCTCCATTGCAGCACCGTGCAGGCGCCGTCGCAGACCAGACTGGAGCTGTGGGGCGAGAAGTGCGGGGTCGTAGTGACCGACGACGACGTGACGCTCTACAGGCCCGAGGTCGGCCTGCGCGAGTTCTCGGAGCGCGAGAAGGAGACCCCCTTCGCCAAGCCGGAGATCGAGGTCCTGCCCCTCGAGACGGGCGTGTCCTCCGCGGATCACATGAACACGATCGACGACTTCGCCCAGGCCATCATCGACGACCGCGAGCCCGCCGCGCCCGGCGAGGAGGGAGTGAAGGGGCTGGAGCTCGCCGCGGCAATCATCTACTCGGGATGCACGGGCGAGAAGGCGACGTTCCCGCTGGACCGCGAGAAGTACGACGACCTCTTGGCCGAGCTGAGGGCGGGCCGCCGCCTGCCGTCGTAGCAGGATCCGCTAGCCACTCGCCTCCGCGACGCCCGCCTCGGCGATCAGCGCGCGGAGGGCCGCCGCCGCCCGTCTCATGCCTTCTGCGCCGCTGAAGCCGCCGCGCTTGCCTGCCACCTTCAGGTGTGGCTCCAGCGCCAGGAAGCCCCTGTAGCCGGCGTCCCTTAGCTTGCCGAGCAGCTCCGGCACCTGCCCGTCCCCCTCGCCCGCGACGGTGATCGTCTGGTCCGAGACCAGGGCGTCCTTCACCTGCACGTACTCGGTGTATTCGGCCAGGAGGGGCCACCCGCGGTCCACGGCGCGCTCGACGCCGGTGTGGGGGAAGTTCCCCGTGTCCCAGACGAACCTGAGGCTCGGGCTGCCCACTCCCTCGACGATGGCGCGGCACCGCTCGGGAATATCGCCGACCAGCCCGCCCTCGTTCTCCAGCAGCAGCACGGCGTCCCGCTCGCCAGCCGCCTTCGCCATCTCGCCCAGCCTGGATATGGACTCCTGGACGCAGGCGTCCTGTTCGCCTTCGGCCTCCGGGTAGAAGGAGAAGATGCGAACCCTGCCGGTGTCCAGCATCCGGGCGACGTCCAGGATGCGCTCCAGGTCGCGGACCACCTCGCCGATGGGCTGGCCTATCGGCGACTTCCCGACGGGGCTGCCGATACAGCTCACGCGGATGGAGTGGGCTTCGCACCGGTCGGCCAGGCGGCGCACGTCGTCGTCGGTCAACTCGAGCACGTTCGTGCCCCAGGCCCTTCGCAGCTCCAGGTAACCGATACCGAGGTCGTTCAGTACTTGAAGCTGATCGTCTACGTCGTCGGCGATCTCATCGCCGAATGCGCTGAGCGTGAACTCCGCGGTCATAGTCCCTCCCCTATGAAAGCCGCCACGCGCTCGCCGATCACCAGCGACGTGACGTTGGTGTTGGCGCGGATGCAGTCGGGCATGATGGACGCGTCCGCTATCTTCAGGTTCTCGAGGCCGCGGACGTTGCCGAACTGGTCGACGACGGCCATCGGGTCGGAGTCCGGGCCCATCTTGCAGGTGCCCGATACGTGGTGGCTGGTCATCACCCCGCGCTTGAGCCACTCGTCCAACGCCTCGTCCGACTCCAGGTCCGCGTCGGTCGGCTCCACCCGCTCCTTCACCAGTCCGGCCCAGCCCTCGTGCTCGGCAAGCTCCAGGCATATGCGGACGCCCTCGCGCATCCTCGACCTGTCGAACTCCTCCTGCAGGTAGTTGTAGTCCAGGAATGGCTGGATGTGCGGGTCGCTGTCGCGAAGCCTCAGGCTCCCCGCCCCCACCGCGAGGTCGAGGCACACGACCATCAGGATGCCGCGCTCGTACTCGGAGTCGGCGCCGAAGGGCCTGCGGCCGACAAAGCCCCGCGACCCAGGATGTATGAGCATGTCGTTCGGCAGGTGCGAGCCCTCGGCGGTGTAGCGAAGGGTTATCTGGATGCCCGGGATGCCGTCCGGCTGCTCGAAGTCGTCGGCCTTCCGCCACGTCACCCACACCTGGGGATGGTCGCGCAGATTCTCCCCGACGCCCGGCAGGTCGTGAACCACAGGTACGCCAACCGCCTCCAGCCCGCTCGCCGGCCCGACGCCGGAGAGCAGCAGCAGGTGGGGCGAGCCGATTGCGCCCGCGGACAGGATGATGTTCTCGCCCTTGAGGTCCGAGACCTTGCCGCCGGTCTCAGTGGTCACTCCGACGGCGCGCTTCCCGTCGAACAGCACCCTGTGGACGAGGCACTTAGGCATGATCGTGAGGTTGGGGCGGTCCCTGATGCTACGCAGGTAGCCGATGGCCGTGCTCCATCGTATGCGGCCCGGGTTGTTCATCGGCGTCGGCCCGACGCCCGTGGTGTCGGGGGCGTTATGGTCCGGGCACTCGGGGAATCCGCGGGCCAGGGCCGACTCGTAGAACGCGCGCTGGTCCGTATTCCACTGGTCGGGCTTGAAGCGCCGCACGATGATGGGGCCCTCGGACCCGTGGAAGTCGCCGGAGAAGTCGGTGTCCGTCTCTATCATCCGGAAGTAGGGCATGAGCTCCTCGAAGCCCCACCTGTCGTTGCCCCACGACGCCCACGTGTCGTAGTCCTCGGGTACGCCCCTCAGGAATATCTGGGCATTGACGGCGCTGGAGCCGCCAACGACCTTACCCCTGGGCACGATCCCAGGCTTCGCCTCGTCCGTGTACCGGGCCACGAAGCTCCACCGGTGATCGCTGACCGGCGTCCTCCACGCCGGCTCCTCGTTGCCGTAGCCGTACTTCACCTCGTCGGGGATCTTGTCGAAGTCCGGGTAGTCGGGGCCCGCCTCGATGAGGAGCACCGAGTGGTCCGGGTCCGCCGACAGGCGCGTGGCAAGGATAGCTCCGGCCGAGCCCGCGCCTACGATGATGGTGTCGTATGTCTCAGGGATGTTCGAGCTCCCTTGGGCAGCGTTGCGCGTAAGAGATTATACGCCGAATCGCGCCCGTGCTGCACACGTTTGTAGTCCGGTTGACCCTATCGCACAGGCCTGGAGCCAGACGGCACTTTCGGTGGGCCGGTCACCGGTACCAGTCCGCCTGTATCGAATAGAGCCGGGCGTACTCGCCGCCCCGCTCCATCAGGTCGGCGTGAGTGCCGTGCTCAGTGATTCGGCCGTCGTCCAGGAATACGATCCGGTCGGCCAGTCGGGCGGACCCCAGCCGGTGCGATATGAGGAGCACCGCCTTGCCCTGGGACATGTCGCGGAATCTCCGGTACACCTCCACCTCCGCCCTTGCGTCCAGGGCCGCGGTCGGCTCGTCCAGCACCAGGACCGAAGCGTCGCGCATGTAGGCCCTGGCGCTGGCCAGCCGCTGCCACTGGCCAGCCGATGCGTCCTGCCCATCCTTGTCGAAGGACCTGCCCAGCACGGTCTCGTAGCCATCGGGCAGAGTCTGTACAAAGCCGGCCGCTCCAGCCTTCACCGAGGCCGCCTCGATCGCCGGGATGTCATGCAGCTTGTCGAGGGCGCCGTAGCCGACGTTCTCGCGGGCGGTGATCTCGAACCTCATGTAGTCCTGGAACACTGCTGCGACGCGGCGGCGCCACTCAGACGGTTCTATGTCGTTCATGTCCACGCCGTCGACGGTGATCCTCCCAGACGTCGGGCGGTACAGCCCCAGCAGCAGCTTGGCCATGGTGGACTTGCCTGCGCCGTTCCGTCCCACAAGGGCGACGCGCTCGCCCGCTCTGAGCTCCAGGTCGACGCCGCGCAGAACCGGCGTCGTGCTTCCCGGATACGCGAAGGTCACTCCTTCGAACCTGACCACCGCCGGCTCCAAGGCTGAGCCCGCCTGCCCTTCTTCGCGGCACTGAGAATCTTCCACCTCCATGTCGAGGTAGTCGAGCAGGTCGATCACGTACCTGAGACTTACGTCCATCTCGACTGTGTTGGCCAGGACAAGCGAGAGCTCCGCCTGGAGCCGCTCGACCGCCGCTATGAAGGCGGCGAAGTAGCCGACAGTGAGCCGGCCCTGCACGATGAGCGCGGCGATGCCCGCGAAGACCACACCCACGGCAAGGTGTTCGCCGAAGTTCGCCTTGCCTCGTTCGGTGAAGTGGTCCTTCGCGATCTTCATCCGCACGCCACGTAGGCGTTGGGTTATCCGCTCTCGTCGTTCCAGCAAGTACTCGCCCTGGCCGAACAGCCGCACCTCGGCGGCGGCCTCGCGATTTGTCATGAGGTCTTCCAGGTAGGCTCGTCTGCGGTCGTCGGGGGTGTGCTGGCGGGTTGCTCCAAATATTCGGGCCCCCACGCGAGTCTCCACGATGTAGAGCGGGACCAGGCTGACCGCCAGGATGAGCGGGAATACGGGGTGCGCCGTCGCAACGAAGGCGAGCAGCCCGACGATGCGCACGATGCTCGCCGGGATCGAAGAGATGAGGGTCATCGAGTTCTGCACCCGCCCCTGCAGGCTCTCGTTGGCCCTGTGGAGCCGGTCGTAGAACTCGGGCTGCTCGAACATCGCCAGCGGTACCCGGCCGGCCTTGGCTATGAGCATCTCGCGGGCGCGGGCCGTGAGACGATCCTGGAGGTCCCGGCGAAGGTCCTGGAACTCCTCGTATACCCTCTCGAGCACGAAGGTTCCCAGGAGAGCCGCCAACCAGAACAAGGCAGTCGAGAGTTCGCCGTCTCCCTCGATGACGTCGACCGTCGTGTCCACCAGTATCCGCAGGACAGCGACGGCGGCGACCGGGATCAGCCCTCCAGCCACCGACGTGACCGCGATGATCGACATTTCAATGGGCCCGAGGCGCACCGCCAGGACCACGAGCCGCGGCAGGTATTTCCAGCGCGCCCATATCTCTCTCAGGGTCGCGGTCACCGGTACCACTCCGCCTGCGCCTCGAACATCTCCGCGTATTCGCCACCGGCGGCGACCAGCTCGTCGTGAGTGCCCTGTTCGATGATCCTGCCGCCCTTCAGGTAGATGACACGGTCGGCAAGCCTGGCGGAGCCAAGCCGGTGAGACACGAGCAGCACCGTCCTTCCTCCGGCAACCCCAAGCAGCTGCCGGTAGACCTCGAGCTCCGCCAGGGCGTCGAGGGACGCCGTCGGCTCGTCTATGACCAGCAGCCTGGCGTCCCTGAAGTAGAGCCGGGCAATCGCGAGGGACTGCCACTGGCCTCCCGACAGCTCATGGCCATCCTCGAACTCCTTGCCCAGGGGAGTGTCGAAGCCGTCCGGAAGCTCACACGCGAACTCGTCCACGCCGTTCATCTTCGCGGCCCGCGCGAGCCGCCCGTCGTCGCGGCCCTCCGGGCTGCCCAGCGCGATGTTCTCCCTGACCGTGAACGAGTACCTGACATGGTCCTGGAAGACCGCGCCCGACAGCCGCCGCCACGACCCCTTATCCATATCCTCCAAGTCGACACCGTTCACCTTCACCACTCCGCCCGTCGGCTGGTAGAGGCCGAGCAGCACCTTGGCGAGAGTCGTCTTTCCCGCGCCATTCTCTCCCACGAGGGCCACACGTTCGCCGCCGCCGATACTGAGGTCGATTTCCGACAACACCGGCTCCTTGCTGCCCGGGTAGGCGAACGAGACTCCCTCGAGCATGACTTCGGGTGAGCCGTGAGCGGCCTGGGCGCCGCCCGTTCCCTCGCCTTTGTCGATCGACAGGTAGGACTGGAGGTACGTGAGGCCGACAAGCCACTCATGCAGGACCTGGATCCTCCAGCCGACGTCGTTCAGCCGCGAAACGAATTCCAGGGTCACGTAGACATAGGCTACCAATGCCCCCGCGGTGAGGGCCCCATTGGCACCCTGGAGTACCAGGGTAAGCAGGACGGCGCCCAACGTTGCGGTCGTGATGAGGATCGACGGGATGCCCGTCCTGACATTCTGGCGCCTCACGACCATCCTCTCGGCGAGGACGCGGTCCATCAGGCGCCGCCAGTGGCCCACGATGTGGCGCCCCAGGCCGAAGAGGCGCACCTCGGGGGCGGGTCTGCGCTCGGTGAGCAGGCGGGACATGTACTCCTGTCGTCGCTGGTCCGGTGTCTGGGTCCAGTGGACGTTGACGATCCTGCGAGCGCGCACCCAGTGCGACCACACGATGACGGAGCCACCGACGGCCAGCAGCATCGGCGATGTCCAGTGGAGACCGGAGACGGCAACCATCATCCCCAGGATGGAGAAGGCCTTGGCGAAGAACTGGATTGAGTTGCGCAGCGTCCACGTGAAGTACTCGTCCTCAAGGGGCTCCCTCCCCCGCTCCAGGGCGTCGTGGTATTCGGGGTACTCGAACCACTCCAGCCGCATCGTGAGCGCCCTCCGGAAGAACATCGGGTCGAACTTCCTGCGCGACCGGTCGTTGAGCAGATAGCCGAGGTAGTAGTGGAACGGCCCCATCTGCGAGTAGTGGTCGACCAGCCTTACCAGCACAAGCAGAGCCAGCCAGGGAGCATGGGGCGCAAGCGCATCGATTATGGATGAAGGAGCCGCGCCGCCTGCGGCGGTAACGTCGTCGATCAGCCGCCGAGTTACGAAAACGATGACGATGGGCGAGGCAGCGCCCGCGACGGCAGTGGCAAGCAGGAGGAAGGCGATCGGCGGCCAGGGAGCGACGAAGGTCAGGTAGAAGAACTTCGCGAATTCCCACCCCGACCGCAGGCGTCGTCTATTGTCTGGTGTTTGAGTCGTCTTAGCACCTATACTGGAGCCGGAGCGTGTGTTACTCAAACCAGGTCTCGCCGGGCATGAGGTAGCGGCGCGCCTCGTCCTCGTCCAGCTCGACTCCCAGCCCCGGACCTTCGGGCACGTCGATGAAGCCGCCGGAGATCGACGGCCGGTGATCTCCCAGTATCCTGTCCCAGCCGGGCATGGCGTGGAACTCCAGCGCAAGCAGGTTCGGGATCGCGGCGCAGGCGTGGAGGGCCCCCGCGATGCCGATGGGGCTGGACGCGTTGTGCGGACAGACTAGCATCTGCTGCATATCGGCCATCTCGGCGATCTTCTTGCCCTCGTACAGCCCGCCGCATATCTGGAAGTCCGGCGCGGCGACCCGCATGGCGTTCCGGCGGTAGTACTCCAGGAACTCCTGCCGCAGGTGCAGCCCCTCGCCCGTCAGCGTCGGCACGTGCGTCGAGGCCGTCAGGGCCGCCCATGCGTCCACGTCGGTCGGCGGCAGCAGGTCCTCCGCCCACGCCAGGTCGTACGGCTCCATCGCCTTCACGAATCTCATCGCGTTGGCGAGAGTGCCGCACCGCCCCTCCACAGACACCTCGACGTCGTCCCCCACCCTGTCGAGTATCTCGTCCATCAGACCCACTATGAGGGCCAGCCCCTTCCGCGTCAGGTGCTTGTCCATGAGGGAGCCGGGGATGTCCTTGACGGCGTTGGGTGTGACGTCGAACTTCAGGATGGAGATACCCATCTCGGCGTAGACGTCCTCCAGATCCAGGTACGAGTCGAGCCCGCCGACGCAGCAGTAGAGCCTCACCCTGTCCCTGTGCTTGCCGCCGAGCAGCTTGTACACCGGCACCCCGGCGGCCTTGCCCGCCAGGTCCCAGAGGGCCGTCTCGATGCCGCTCACGGCGTGCACGGCGTTGCCGCTGTTGACGTGGGAACCCGCGAAGACGGCGTACGCCGTGGGCACCATGCTCCGGTGCAGGGCCTCGACGTTGGTCGGGTCCCTGCCGACGAGCAGGTCCCTGAGCTCCATGACCGCGGCGTTGGTCTGCGGGCTGGCCCAGGTATCGCCGTAGCCGTGCAGGCCCTCTGCCGTCTCCACACGGATGAGCAGCCAGCGGCGCGTCCACTGCCCCCAGGGGGCCTCGATGGCCGCCGTCTTGACATCGGTGATCGTGAGCATGTTGGACTTCATGGCCTGATGACCTACCACCGTACCCGGGGGATTTGCCGAGTGGCGTTTCCTACTATATCGTGTGGCACAGCGACATGCGAGAAGTGAGTACGCATCCAGTTTTCGTCAGGTTCTGGGAGCGCTTTGCGACTCTGGAAATGGAGATGAGATGAAGAAGAAGGTACTGGTGACGGGCGCGACCGGCTATATTGCGAGCCTCATGCTTACGACGTTCCGCGAGCGGTACGACCTGGTGCTGACGGACGTATCGAGCACCACGAGGCTCGGCGGCGAAGAGATGCGCGACGTTGTGACTGCTGACCTGATCGACCACGACCGCACCAGGTACTCGGGCCTGTTCGAGGGCGTGGATGCCGTCGTGCACCTGGGGTACCGGCGGCGGAACGACCGGCAGCCCAGCCCGGAGAACCCGCGCTCCATAGAGTCCTACTTCGAAGAGATACAGAACGTCCACATGGCCTACAACGTGATGCGGGCCGCTTTCGAGGCGGGAGTGCGGCGCTTCGTGTGCGCCAGCTCCAACCACGCCGCAGACTGGTACGAGCACAACCTGGTGCACGACAGGAAGATGGAGGTGGTGGACCCATACGATCTGCCCCTGGCCGACAACTTCTACGGCTGGGCGAAGGCGGCCTACGAGCACATGGGGTTCCTGTTCGCGTGCGGCGCGTTCGGCAGGAGGATGGAGGTCGTGATGGTCAGGATCGGCTCGCCGGTGGAGGTCGACCTGGAGAAGTTCGGCGGCGACCCCAGGGCGCTCAAGCGGAGCATGGGCGCACACATCAGCCCGCGCGACATCACCCAGCTATTCGTGAAGGGAATCGAGGCGCCCGACATAGAGAACGAGCGCGGCGTCCCCTGGCAGGTGGTCTACGGGATCAGCGGCAACACGCGGGCCTTCTGGTCCCTGGAGAGCGCGCGGAGCGTGCTGGGCTACGAGCCCGAGGACGACTCGGAGGTCAAGTATGCCCCCGAGGCCCAGCGCCTCCTGTCGGCCCTGGGCGAAGGAGCAAAGGGGAGGGTCGGCGCGAACAAGCCTTAGTTCGAGGTTCTTAGATTCCTCGCTGCGCTCGGAATGACACAACGAGTCGTCACAGCCTAGGGAGCGGCGCCGCCCTGCCCTCTCTGCCGCCCTCCGAAGCCCTGGCCGCCGCCGAAGGCCTGGCCGGGTCCGAAGCCTACTCCCTCCGGGATTATGGTTATCGACCTGGCCTCCATCGTACCGCTATCGTCGCGGGTCCCGGCGATGGTGATGAGAACGCCCGTCTCCAGGTCGTCCGCGCTTATCTCCGAGATCTCCCTGAGCGTCGTATTCTCGCCGAGCTTGACCGTGACCACACCCGTCGGGGTCTCGATCTTCAGCTCGGACCCCTCCACCGAGGTGAGCGTACCGAAGACACCGCCGCCGAATCCCGCGACCGCCGCGAATCCACCGGCCCCACCACCGAATCCTGCCCTCCCCGCAGCAGCACCACCGCTCGCCCCCGCGCCGGCGGCTCCAGCCGCACCACCGGATGCCGCCGCTGCCGTACCAGCTCCACCGGCAGCGCCGCCCGCTGCTCCCGTTGCTGCCTGGCCGCCTCCCGTCCCGGCTCCGCCCTGCCCAAGCTGGCCGCGGATCTGCTGCCTCAGCCGTTCGGCAGCCTGGTTGCCCTGGCCGGACTGTGCCTGCTGTCGGAACTGGGCGAAGGCCGCCGCGGCGCCTTCGGGCAATCCTTCGGGCACTGCGGGCGCGTCCGCAGCCGCGGAATCCTCCGCCTGGCTCTTTCCCACGACGGTCCCGCCAAAGAAAGCGCCGGCCACCACGCCGACGAACACCAGGGTCAGCGCCACCAGCACAATGAATGCCTTCGTGTTGCTCTCCCCGCCTGGCTTCTTCTCATCGGAATCGTTGTTCAACTTCTCCTCCTGTCGCTGCTACTCGTACCGCAATGCTTCGATGGGATGCAGGTTGGATGCCCGTACGGCCGGGTAGATGCCGAAGAACAGCCCGATTGCCACCGACACCACGATAGCCAGAATGGTGATGTCCCCCGTGACGACCGTCTGGAAGGTCTGGCCCCCGAGCTCCCGATCATCCACGAACCTGGAGACGCCGACGCCGCAGACGGCGCCCACCAGGCCGCCCCCGAAGCTCAGCAGGACGGCCTCCAGCACGAACTGCGAGAGGATGTCCCGCTTCTTCGCGCCCATGGCCTTCCTGATGCCGATCTCCCGGATGCGCTCCGTCACCGACACCAGCATGATGTTCATGATACCGATGCCGCCAACCAGCAGCGATATGCCCGCGATCACCCCCAGGAACACCACGAAGGTCTCCTGGGTGTCGGTCAGGGTGTCGATGGTCGCCTGCTGGCTCGCTATAGTGAAGTCCGGGGTCTCCGTGATCCGGTGACGCAGGCGCAGTATCGTGTCGATCTCGGAGATCGCCGCGTCGATCAGGTCGACGTCGGCGGCCTGTACGTTGATCGACCCGATGGTCACCTCACCCTGGACGGTCCTCTGGGACTCCAGCCTGTAGTACGCCGTCGTTATCGGTATGAGCGCGTACGAGTCCAGGTTCCCGAAGGGCGAGCCCCCGCGGCTCTCGAGCACGCCGATTACCGTGAAGTGCCGCGCCGACCCGGTGCCCGTTCCTATCCTGACTGACTGGCCCACCGGGTCGCGGAAGCCGAACAGCGTCTCGGCGATCTCGGGACCCAACACCGCGACCTCCGAGATGTTCTGCACCTGGACTCCGCTGATGAACTGCCCCGACCCCATCTCGTAGTTCCGGACCGACAGGAACTCGGGCGTGATCCCCAGCACCTGGCCGAAGGTGCTTTCTCCCCCAGCGACGATGTTGCCGGCCAGGGAGATCTCGGGCGCTACCCGGGCCACGGAGGGAGCCGCATCGGCGTCGACGAGGGAGTAGGCGTCGTCCAGGGTCAGTGTGGACCCTCCCTGCCCTCCGCCGGTGGGGCGTACGAACAGCAGGTTGGTGCCCAGGCCCTGTATTGTTGCCGTGACCTGCGCCTGCGCGCCCCGGCCGACCGACATCGTCGATATCACGGCCGCCACGCCGATCACGATGCCCAGAAGCGCCAGTACGGTCCGGAGCTTGTTGGCGCCCAGGGAGGAGATCGCCGTGACAATTACCTCGAATGGGTTCACCCTCTGCCTCCGTCCCAGGCGCTCCTGCCTGCCTGCACCGGCGCCGCGACGGCGCTGTCATCCACGACGACCCCGTCACGGACGGAGACGACCCTGCGCGTGTGATTGGCCACATCGCTGTCGTGGGTGACGATGACCACCGTCATACCGTCTTCCGAGTTGAGCTTCTGGAGGATGGTCATGATCTCCTGGCTGGAGGTGCTGTCGAGGTTGCCGCTGGGCTCGTCGGCGAGGAGGACGGACGGCTCCTTGGCCAGCGCCCTCGCGATCCCGACCCTTTGCTGCTGGCCGCCCGAAAGCTCCGTGGGCCGGTGGTTGACGCGGTCGCCTAGGCCTACCCGGTCCAGGGCTTCGAGGGCCCGCCGCCGCCGGTTCTTCTTGTTGCCGTACAGCATCGGAAGCTCCACGTTACCGAGGGCAGTCAGCCTCGGCAATAGGTTGTAGGTCTGGAATACGAACCCGATCTTCCGGTTCCGTATGTTCGCCAGGCCGTTGTCGTTCAGCGATCCCACGTCCTGGCCCTCGAAGTGGTAGGTGCCGGACGTCGGCGCGTCGAGGCACCCCAGCACGTTCATCAGGGTCGATTTGCCCGACCCCGACGGGCCCATGATCGACATCAGCTCGCCCTCCTCGATGCGGATCGTGACCCCATTGAGGGCGGCGACGTCGATCTCGCCCATCCTGTAGACCTTCGTTACGTCCTTCAGATCGATCATGTTCCCTCTCGCAGCATCGTGAGAGTCGCCTTGTCTGCGTGCCGTTAGCGTCCGCCGCTGGTTGGCGGCCTCCTGAATCCACCACCGCTCACTCCTCTGAGGGCGCCAAACCCACCGAACCCGGATTGGAACGACGTATCCCGGGTCTCCAGCACGATCATCTCGCCTTCATTCACGCCGGACTCGACGACCGCCCAGAACTCGTCCGTGTTGCCCAGCATTACCGCGCGGTATTCCAGGGATCCGTTCCTCATGACCTGCAGCTCCGGCCGGTCGAAGGAGCCGAACAGCGCGTCGATGGGCACGAGCAGCACATCGAGCTCTTCCGTGATGACTATAGAAGCGACGGCGCTCATGCCTTCGGGGAACTCCAGCCCCTGCGTCTGGACCTCTACCGTGATCGGGTAGCTCACGACCCCCTGCTGGTTCGTCGCCTGCGTCCCGACTTCGGTCACCGTGCCGGACAGGGTCTGTCCCGGGAACGCGTCCATGGACACGCTGGCCTGCGCCCCCATTCTCACGAATAGGACGTCGATCTCGTCTATCGTACCCGCAACCTGGACGACGGTCGGGTCCACCATCGTAATGGCGGCCACCCCGAGCGACACTTCCTCCCCCTCCTCGATCCGGACGTTCGTCACGATCCCGTCCCAGGGAGCGGTGATGACCGACTCCGCCAGCTGCTGGTGCGCCGCGTCGAGGGCTGACCTGGCCGCGGCCACGTCCCCTTCCCTGAGAGACACGACCAGCGGATCGGCCCCCGACCGGATCTCCTCCAGCTTCTCACCCAGATCCTCCACGTTCGCGGTTGCCAGCGCGACCTTCTTGCGGCTCTGGTCCAGGTCCGTGGGATCGGGGCCGGCCAGCAGGTCCGCCAGGTCGGCCTCGGCAGATTCCAGGTTGGCCGCGGCAAGCTCGGCCTTCGCCCTGGCGGCGTCCACGTCGGCCTCGTCGGGTGACGTGAGCGCATCCAGGTCGGCTTCCGCGGATTCCAGGTTGGCCGTAGCCAGCGCGACCTGCGCCTGGGCGGCATCGAGATCGATCTCATTGGGCCCGGCCCTCAGCTCGGCCAGGTCCGACTCGGCATCCTCCAGGTTGGCCCTTGCCACGACCACCTGGGCCCGCGCCGCAATCACGCGGCTGTCGTCCGCGCCGGGGGTCAGATCGGCAAGGTCGGCCTCGGCCACGTCCAGCGCGGCAGCGGCCACGTCGACCTGGCGCATCCTCTCCTCTACCCTGAGGCTTGGGGGATCGAGAAGCTCGTCCAGGGCGGTCTGCGCATCCTGGAGGGCATGCGTCGCCGTATCGAAACGCGCGCGGGCAGCCTCGACGGCCAGCGCGTCGGGCTCCTCCTGGAGTTCGGTCAACTTCTGCTCCAGGTCGTCGACCGTATCCTCAGCCCGCCTCACCGCGGTATCCCTCTGCGAGAGCGCCTTCTCGGCCTCCATCTCCACGGTCGCCAGGTTGTCCCTCGCGACTCCCAGGCCGTCCCAGGCGTCGTCGAGGTCGCGCATGACGCAGAGGGTGCGGGCCGGCTCGTCGTCGTCGCAGGTCGCCACGACGTCTTGGGGGTAGAAGTGGAGCCAGAAGTAGACGACGCCCTCGTCCCACCGGGTGTCGGGGTCGTCGCCGCTTCCCTTGGCAAAGAACACCTCAGGGCGAATGGCGCGGGCGCCTGGGGCGAACAGCGCCCCGACGTCTGCGCCCCAGGATTCGAGAACCGCCCCCGGGTCCATTGTGAGCTCGTCGCCGGCAGGCGCGGAGCCGAGCCACCCGGAGAATACGGTTGCATACTGTTCGGACGCGGCGTTCACGGCGTCACCGGCGGTCTCGATCCTGTCTTCCCAGTCGCTCGCCGCAATAGTGCGGTCGAGCTCGGCCTCGTTCAGCGACGCCCTGGCCGAGTCCAGGTCCGAATTGGCCTGGGCAAGCGTGTCCTCGTCGGGACCGGCCAGCAACTCGTCCAGCGCGGTCGAGGCGTCCTCCAGCTCCTGCTCCGCCCGCGTGACGGCAGCCTTTGCGGCGGCTACGCTGCCGTCCGACGGTTCGAGCAGTTCGTCCAGGGCATCCTCCGCGTCCTGGAGTGCTCGCCTGGCTGCCGTAACCGCGTTCTCGGCCCTGGCGAGCACGTCAGCGGGAGGAGAGAGCAGGTCGGCAAGGGACTCCTCGGCGTCCTGTACCGCCTCCTGGGCAGTGGCAGCCGCCCTCTCTGCTTCGGCTATCTGCAGATCTGAGCGGCCCAGCGCCTCCAGTGCATCCTCCGCGGCCCTCCTAGCTATCTGTGCGTCGGAAACCGCCGTCCTGGCCCTGGCTAGGGCTTGGGGGTCGGCCGTCAGCGTGTCGGCCAGCTCTTCGTCCGCAGCCCTCTTGGCTATCTGCGCGTCGGAAACCGCAGTCCTAGCCCGGGCGATGGCCTGCGGATCGGCCGCCTGAAGCTCGGTCAATGCGTCCTCTGCGGCCCTCTTGGCAACCAGCGCGTCGGCGAGGTCCGCCTCGGCCCGGGCCAGGTCCACGTCCGAGTAGGGGTTGCGGGCCTCGTCCAGGGCATCCTCAGCATCTCTCAGCTTCCCCTCGGCCTGGACCGCGGCCCTCTCCAGCTCCGCAATCGTCTCGCTGTCGAGCCTCGCGAGCACGAAGCCTGACGGGATTCGCTGCCCGGCCTCCACCGCCACCTCGGCCACCGTCCCGGCAGTCCCGAAACTCAGGCTGTCGCGGTCCTTGTACTCCAAGCTGCCGCTGACCGACACCTCGTTCACGAAGTCCCCACGCCGCACCGCCACCAGGCGCTGGTCATCTCCCAGGTCCGTGGACTCTTCCGCGGTCCACTGCGTATAGCCGAAGTAGCCCCCGACGGCAGCTATGACGACTATCGCCAACAGGACCGCGATCTGCCACGGCCTGATGCTCCTCAGTGCATCGAGTATGCTCGTCAATTCTCCCTCCCTGATACGACTCCGGTCGTAGCCGGAAGCTCGACCGTAAACGTGGAGCCCTTGCCAATCTCACTGTCTGCGCGAATCGTCCCGCCCTGCGCTTCCACGAGCCTCCTGGCTATGGTCAGGCCCAGGCCCGCGCCTCCCGTGGCCCTCGTCCTCGAAGGGTCGATGCGATGAAAGCGCTCGAAGATGAGGGGCAGGTCGTCTTCCGCGATCCCCCGGCCGGTGTCACGCACGGCAACGCTCACGGCCTCCGATCCCGTTGAGTCGATATGCACGCTGACCCGGCCCCCCGCAGGGGTATGCCGGATGGCGTTGTCCAGCAGGTTGCCGATGACCTGCTGCGTACGCTGCCGGTCCATCGCGGCCAGCGGCAGGTTCTCGGCTGTCTCGACGGTGAGGCCGACGCCCTTCGCCTCGGCACGGGCCCGGAAGGCTTCGACGGAGCGTCTGGCCGCGTCCTCGACGGAGTCCGGCTTTATGTCGAGGCGCAGGTCGCCCGCCTCCGCCATGGCAAGCAGCCCCAGGTCGTCCACCAGGTGGGACAGGTGGAGGGTCTGCTCGTGCAGCATGTCCAGGGACGAGTCACCCCTGTCCATCAGCCCGTCGCGCATCGCCTCGATGGTCCCTTGAATGTTCGACAGGGGCGACCTCAGCTCGTGGGCCACGTCGGCCACCAGGTTGCGGCGCTGGGTCTCGGCCTGCTCCATGCCCTCCGCCATGGAATTGAACGTACGCGCAAGCTGGCCCACCTCGTCCTCCCCCTGGACCGGGACGCGCTGGGACAGGTCGCCTCTCCCAAGCCGTCGGGCCGCCCCAGTGAGCGTCCGCACCGGCGCAAGGGCGCTGCTCGACATCATCGTCACCAACAGCAGCCCCCCGCCGCCGGCCACGAGGCCCGCCCAGAGCAGCGAGCGGTTCACGGTCTGGGACAGCCGCGAAAGCGGAGGGTCCGCCAACGGCGGCGGCAGGTCGTCCGAAGCGACGATCAGCTCGCCGATTTCACGCTTCATCTCGTTGATCAGGGCAGCCTTCCGCGGGTCGGACTCGTACATGTTGACCGTGATCCCATCACGGGACCTGGGGCGACCGAACCGGCCGTCCTTCCTGTTTGGCCTGGAATCCCCAACTATCCGGCCGTCCTCGTCCTTCAGCACGAGCCACTTGCCGTACACGGGCCCCACCCGCTCCAGGAACGGCTGTACTTCGACCCAACCCTTGTTTTGGGCGTAGTGCTCTTCGAGCGCCAGCTTGAGTCGAGCCACCCGCGCCTCCGCGGACTGATCCCGGAGCCGCGCGACCTCCCGGTCGGCGGCGTAACCGACGTAGAGGCCGACGGAGCTGAGGGCCAACGCCAAGGCCGCCACGAAGCCGACTATGAGCCTGACCTGGAGACTCGACAGCAATCTACGCATCGCCGAACCTGTAGCCCACCCCATACACCGTGTGAACGTACTTGCGCTCCTCGGCGCTGGCCTTGTGGAGCTTCCGCCTCAGGTTGGAGACGTGGGCGTCGACCGTGCGGTCGAACCCGTCGAAGTGGTAGCCGAATACGTGGTCGATGATCTGGTCGCGGGTGAAGACGCGCCCGGGCTCGCGCATGAACGTCTCCAGCAGGCTGAACTCCGTCGGCGTCAGAGAAACCGGGCTCGCGCCGACCGCGACGTGGCGGCTCTTCAGGTCCAGCGAGACCTCCCCGTGGGCCATATTCACCGGCCCATTCGCCTCGGCCTCACGCTTGGTGCGCCGCAGGACCGCGCGAACCCTCGCGGCAAGCTCCCTGGGGCTAAACGGCTTGGTAACGTAGTCGTCGGCGCCCAGGTCCAGGCCCTTCAGCCTGTCCGTCTCGTCCACCCGCGCCGTCAGCATCACGATGGGCACCGACGACTCCTCCCTGAGCGCCCGCGTGATCTCCATGCCGTCGAGGCCCGGGAGCATCAGATCGAGCACTACGAGATCGGGGCGGGCTTCACGGGCGAGCTTGAGTCCGGTGACCCCGTCAGGCGCGTGGGCTACCCTGTGGCCGTCCCTCCTGAGGTACAGACCCACAAGGTTTGCCGTGTTCGCGTCGTCCTCGACTATCAGGACAGTGCTTGCCACTGCGCTTCCATCCCCCGTGTTCGATGAACTGTATCCATGATAGCCGGAGGACCTTGAAGAAAGTATGAAGGCCGGCAGCCTACATCTCGATCCTCTTCTCGCCCGAAAGGTACGACGACGGCTCCCGCTGGAAGGCGCGGTTACACCCCGGGGCGCAGAAGTAGTATGTAGTGCCCTCGTGCTCCCACGTGCCGCCCGACGCCCTGTCCATCTCAACATCCATGCCGCACACGGGATCCTCGGCCACGGGGCCGCGCTTGCGGAACAGGCGTATCTTCATGCCTACCTCCCAAGTTTTCGAATAGGGTCGAAGGTGCGGAGCCTCAACGAGTTCGACACCACGGTCACCGAGCTGATGGCCATCGCGGCCGCGGCCAGGATCGGGTTCAGGAAGCCGTACTCGCCGAAGACCGGCCCCAGCGCGTCGGGTACGCCGCTCGAAAACATCGGGTAGAGCACGCCCGCCGCGACGGGAATCAGGGCCACGTTGTATGCGAAGGCCCAGAACAGGTTTTGCCGTATGGTGCGCATCGTGGCGCGGCTCAAGGCTATGGCCGACGCGACCCCGCGTACGTCGCCGCCGACCAGCGTGACGCCTGCCGTTTCGATTGCGACGTCCGTGCCCGTCCCCACCGCGATGCCCAGGTCTGCCTCGGCGAGGGCGGGCGAGTCGTTGATTCCATCGCCCACCACGGCCACTGTCCTGCCTCCGTGTCGAAGGGCGGCCGCGTGCTCGGCCTTTTCGGCAGGGAGAACGCCCGCTATCACCTCGTCGATTCCGGCCTGCCGGGCAATGGCGCGCGCCGCCTTCTCGTTGTCGCCGGTCAGCATGACCACGTCAACGCCCATCGACCTGATGGCCTCGACGGAATCGGACACACCAGGCTTGATGGTGTCCGAGACGGCGATGACTCCCCTGGCGGCCCCCTGGACGGCCACGAAGGCTACGCTCTTGCCCTGTTGCGCCAGGGTATCCGCCGGGCCATCGAGGCCATCCAAGGCTATGCCGTGCATATTCATGAGGGCTCGATTCCCGACGAGCACGCCGGTGCCATCGACGTCCGCCTCGAGCCCGTAGCCCGGCTGAGACTTGAAGCTTGTGACGCCAACTAATCCCAGACCTCGCGCTTCGGCCTCTCCCACGATGGCCCGTCCTATGGGGTGCTCGGAAGCGCGCTCCACGGAAGCCGCCACCTTCAGCAACTCATCCTCGCCGATGTCCGGCGCAACCACGTCGGTTACGGACGGACGGCCCTCGGTGATGGTGCCGGTCTTGTCCAGGAGGACGACCTGCACCTTGTGGGCCGTTTCAAGGGCCTCGGCGTCCCGTACCAGGATGCCGTGCTCGGCGCCCTTGCCTATGCCGACCATGATGGCGGTCGGCGTCGCCAGCCCGAGGGCGCACGGGCAGGCGATGATGAGCACGGCGACGGCGGTCATGATCGCGTAGACGTACGACGGCGGCGGTCCCAGGATGAGCCAGAGGACGAATACCAGCGCCGCGACGCCGATCACGACCGGCACGAAGTAGCTCGCCACCACGTCGGCCAGGCGCTGAATCGGCGCACGCGAACCCTGCGCCTCCTCCACCAGGCGCATGATGTGGCCCAGGACGGTGTCCCTGCCCACGCCAGTCGCACGGAACGTGAAGCTGCCCGCGCCGTTCACCGTCGCGCCGTAGACCCTGGCTCCGGCGCCCTTCTCGACGGGGAGGCTCTCGCCCGTCAGCATCGACTCGTCGACCCACGAAGTGCCGTCTACAACCTCGCCGTCGGCGGCCACCTTCTCTCCAGGCCGAACCAGCACGAGATCGCCCACCACGACCTCTTCGACTGGGACGTCGGACTCGACGCCATCGCGGATCACCCGTGCGGTCCTCGCGCTCAGACCCGCCAGCGCCCTTAGCGCGCCCGACGCCCTGCCCTTCGCGCGGGCCTCGAGGAAACGACCGAGCAGTACGAGGCCGATGATGGCGGTGGATGTGTCGAAGTAGGTCTCACCGCCTGCGCCGAGGGAATCCGGGCCTCCGAACAGGGTTGCGTAGACGCTGTAGCCGTAGGCCGCCGACGTGCCCACTGCAATCAGGGTGTTCATGTTGCTGGTGCGGCCCCTCAGGGCACGCCACGCGCCCGCGTAGAACTGGCCGCCCGCCCAGAACTGTACCGGGGTGGCCAGCGCCATGAACAGCAGGGCGGCGTCGAACGGCAGGGCGTCCCTGATGGGCGCGACGGCCATGGCAGCCATGATTGCCGCCGAGGTGGCGACGCTGACCCAGACCTTCCACTTCAGTGCACTGAGATCTGCGACCGCGGGCGGGTCGTCGCCGTCCGCCGCGGTGCCGAGCAGCGAGTACCCCGCGTCCGTCACCGCCTCGCGGAAGTCCGCCATACCGGCGATGCTGGGAAGGTACTCTACCGTCGCCCGCTCGGTCGCCAGATTCACAGTCGCGCCGCTGACACCCTCCACACCGGCCAGCGCACCCTCCACGTGGTGGACGCAGGCCGCGCACGTCATGCCGCCGATGCTCAGTGTTACCTTCTCGGTCATTTTGATCGGAGCCCCCCACCAACCATGTCATTCTGAACGGAGCGCAGCGGAGTGAAGAATCTATCCACTATCCAACTTCTCCAGCTTCTCCAGCTTGGCGAAGCTCTGGAGAAGGCGCTTGATTCCCTCGTCGGGAAAGGCGACCGTGACCTCCATGTCCGTGCCGGAGGGCTTCGTGCCCGTAACGATGCCCTCCCCGAACTTGGCGTGGCGCACCTTATCGCCCGTGGCCAGGTCCGGCATGGCTTCCCGCCCTTCTGCGGGCCTCGGCGCCGGGCGGGCCGATCTCGTCGCGGGGCGGGGTCTTGCCGCGGGCTGCGGGCCGTTGACCACGCGCGGCGGGTCCGGCGCTGGACGCCTGAGCGTCGACACATCGTCCACAAGGCCCCACCCGATGCCGAAGTCCGTCGAGGGAGCGGAGGTCGACCTGTCGATCAGTCCTTCGGGTATGTCGTCCAGGAAGCGCGACGGCTCGTTCGGCCCGTACCCGCCCCTGAACCCACGCCGCGAAGCGTGGCTCAGGTACAGTCGCTCCTTCGCCCTCGTCACGCCAACGTAGGCCAGGCGGCGCTCCTCCTCCATCTCCTTCGGGTCGTCCAGCGACCGGATGTGCGGCAGCAGACCCTCCTCCATGCCGACCATGAACACCACCCGGAACTCCAGCCCCTTGGCTTGGTGCAGCGTGATGAGGGTGATCCTGTCCCTGTTGTCCTCGAAGTCGTCCGTGTCGCTTACGAGGCTGATCCGCTCGAGAAGGGCCGTCAGCGCCCCGCCTTCTTCGCTGTCGTCGAACTCGCCGGCGGTCGCCTTCAGCTCTTCGATGTTCTCCACCCGCTCCTCGCCCCGTTCGCGGTCCTGGAGAACATGGCCCAGGTATCCCGACCGCTCCAGCACCCCGTCGATGAGCGCCGGCAGGTCATGCCCCTCCCTGCCCTCCCTCAACCCTACGATCATGTCGCGGAACCCGGTGAGGGCCCGGACCGCCCGCGGCTGGAGCGATCCGAGCCCGCCAGCGGTCACCTCCTCTATCGCCGCGAACATCGAGACGCCCATCTCTCGCGCCGCCTCCGCCAACCTCTCCATCGTCCGCTGGCCGATGCCGCGAGTCGGCACGTTCACCACCCGCGCGAAGCTCACGTCGTCGTCCGGGTTCGCGATCAGCCGCAGGTACCCGACGATGTCCTTGATCTCCTGGCGCTGGTAGAAGCGGAGGCCGCCGACAAGCTGGTACGGCACGCCGTACCGGGCGCACGCGTCCTCGAAGGCCCTCGACTGCGCGTTCACCCGGTACATCACCGCGACGTCGCCCCGGTCGCACCCCTCCTGCCGCACGAGGCGCTCCGATTCCCTCAGCACCATCTGCGCCTCGTCCCGCTCGTCGTACGCGTCCATCACCACCACCGGCGAGCCGCCCGCGTTCTTCGTCCACAGCCTCTTCTCCACCCGGCCCTCGTTCGACGCGATCACCCCGCTCGCCGCGTCCAGGATCGTCTGCGTCGAGCGGTAGTTCTCCTCCAGCACGACCGTCCTGGCCTCGGGGAAGTCCTCCCGGAAGCTCTGGAGGTTGCGGATGTCCGCGCTGCGCCAGGAGTAGATCGACTGGTCCGGGTCGCCGACGACGCACAGGTTGCGGTGGAGTCGGCTGATCTGCCTGGCGATGGCGTACTGGGCGACGTTGGTGTCCTGGAACTCGTCGACCATGAAGTGCACGTAGCGCTCCTGGTAGCCCCGCGCGACCTCCGGCACGTCCCGCAGCAGCGTGTGGGCCCTCACCAGCAGGTCGTCGAAGTCCAGGGCCGAGTTGGCGTGGAGGACCTGCTCGTACCGCTCGTAGGTGCGGTGGACTATCTCGTCCCAGTAGCTGGCCTTCCCGGCGCCGAACGCCTCCACGCCGACGAGCCGGCTCTTGGCGTCGGACATGGCCGACAGGATCGACCGCGGGTTGAACTTCTTCGGGTCGGCGTTCACCTCAGCCATGGCAGCCTTGACGACGGCCATCTGGTCGGCGTCGTCGTAGATCACGAAGTCGCGCCGCAGCTTGACGGCCTCGGCCTCCTGCCGGAGCATCTGGGCGCAGAACGAGTGGAAGGTGCTGACCGTGAGCCCGCGTCCCCGTATGCTCCAGCCGAGGAGCGGCGCAGCCGAGTCGTCCGCGCTCCGCCCGAACAGGCGCTCCCGCATCTCCCGCGCCGCCCTGTTCGTGAAGGTGACAGCGCCGATCCGAGCCGGCGGAATCATGCCGTCCTGGACGAGATGCGCGATCCGGTGGGTGATAACGCGCGTCTTGCCGCTGCCCGGGCCGGCGACGATGAGCAAAGGGCCGTCCACCGTTTCCACGGCCTCGCGCTGCCTGGGATTGAGTCCTTCGAGGGGGTCGACGTACATGGGGAGTGCGGCCCATTATACCAACTCCGCCGCTTCCCTCCTTCCCTCCGTCCCTTCCCCCCTCCGTCATACCGGCGAAAGCCGGTATCCAGGGCGGAACGGATTGAGGGCGGCCTTCCCCCTGCCTTGTCCCTCTTCCTCGAGGGGCCTCAGATCAAGAGATGGTATCATGGGGCTGCCGGCGGGGGTGATGAAATGGGGGTAACGAAAGGGGACGAATCGCTAGCGGAAGTGGGACATGCCGAAGGTTAGAGACGCCATCCGGCTAGTGGAACGTGACGGCTGGCGCCAGGCTCGAACCCGGGGCAGTCACCGCGTGTACAAGCACCCAACCAAGCGGGGGATCGTCGTTATCGCGGGACATCCTAGAGTCGATATGCCACCAGGAACGTGGAACAATATCCTGAAGCAGGCGGGGCTGCGGAGAAGGAGCTGACTGTGAAATACGCCGTGGTGATAGAGAAGGGGCCAACCAGCTATGGAGCCCACGTGCCGGACTTGCCCGGGTGCGTAGCTGCCGCGGAGAGCAGAGAAGAGGTGTGCACGCTCATTCGCGAGGCCATAGACCTCTACGTCGAGGCGCTTGAGGAAGACGGCCTCCCCGTTCCTGAGCCGCAGTCGTACGAGCTCATCGACGTATAGCGAGGTCTTTGGATCGACAGGTAGGACGCGATAGTCGTACGCTACGCGGTGGGTGGAGCGCCCTCGCGGGACGTGCCCCTGCGCCTGCGGCGTGCGACCTTGAGGCGGGCCTGGGACCTGCGCAGCGACGCCACCGCGCGCTCCAGGTCCATGTCCGCTGGCGCGGCAGCGATGCGCTCCTGCGCCTTCTGGAGGGCGGCCTCGGCCCTGGCCTCGTCGATCTCGTCGGCGCGCTCGGCCGTGTCCGCCAGGATAGTCACCTTGTCGGGCATCACTTCCATGAAGCCGCCGCTGACCACGATGTCGCTCTCCTCGCCGTCGTTGAGGACGCGCACCTCGCCGGGCTTCAGCACCGTGAGCAGCGGCGAGTGGTGCGGCAGCACCGCAAGCTCGCCCTCCAGCCCGGGCGCCACCAGCACGTCCACCTCTTCCGAGGTCACGAGCCTCTCCGCGGTCACTATGTCAAGCTGAAGCTTGGCCATATTCTGATCCCCTACGAATGAGCCGATTCGGGTTGCCAGAGTGCAGAGAGCCCAGAGGCTGTGGGTGGAACGAATATCGGGATTCTGGGCCATCCGCCCGTCGGCCTGAACCACTCCATGTACTCGGTTAGCTGCTCCATCCGATCATGGTCACTCTTGCCCTTCCCCACCTTGTAGGCCGCATAGGCTGCCGCGGCAGTTGCGCCGCCGAGCAGCGCTACCGGTGCTAGAACCGGGACACCGATACCCACTCCGGCGGAAGCTACGCCTACCTTAGCCAGTGCCCCTCCGAGCACAACTTTCCCGATGACTGCACCTACGGCTGCGCCGCCAGCAGTGCCGCCACTTGCGGCCCCTATGATCTTGGCGGTTTCTCTAGCCATGCCTACCGGGTCAATAGATCCTTCGGGCGGATGCTGGTATTTAACGGTCAACCCTGGCAGGGGGATCCCGGTTATGGTCACTGATCCCTTATGCTTCTCGGGTTCCGAGTCTCCAACGATCCGGAACCCGTCTCCACGGTGCTTTACGTCAGGGGCCCCCACTGTGGGCCTGAATCGCTCCAAATGAGCTTTCAGTTCAGTGTGGAACTGGTTCGCATCTACGGTCACCTCAGCCTCCAGTATTCAGCGTAGAGTGAAGAAAACCTAGCCCTCCGCGGCCATGCGGGCGGCCTTCTCCACCGCCTCCTCGATGGCGCCCACCATGTAGAAGGCCTGCTCGGGCAGCTCGTCGTGCTTGCCGTCGAGGATCTCCCGGAAGCCCCGGACCGTGTCCCTGACCGATACGTAGCGGCCCTCCTGGCCGGTGAACTGCTCGGCGACGAAGAACGGCTGGGTCAGGAAGCGCTGGATCTTCCGCGCCCTGGCGACCGTCTGACGGTCCTCGTCCGACAGCTCCTCGACGCCCAGGATGGCGATGATGTCCTGCAGGTCCCTGTAGCGCTGGAGCACCTGCTGCACGCCGCGGGCCGCGTCGTAGTGCTCCTGTCCCACCACCGACGGCTCCAGAATACGCGACGACGACGAGAGGGGGTCGACCGCCGGGTACAGCCCCTGCTCCACCAGCGACCTGTCGAGGGATATGACCGCGTCCAGGTGTCCGAACGTCGTCACGATGCCGGGGTCGGTGTAGTCGTCGGCGGGCACGTAGATCGCCTGGAAGGACGTGATCGAGCCCGCTCCGGCCGACGTGATCCTCTCCTCCAGGTCGCCCATCTCCGTCGAGAGGGTCGGCTGGTATCCGACGGCGGAAGGCATGCGGCCCAGCAGCGCCGAGACCTCCATGCCGGCGAGGATGTATCTGTAGATGTTGTCGATGAAGAGGAGGACGTCCTGCTGGCGGGTCTCCTTGAAGTACTCGGCCATGGTCACGCCCGTCATGCCTACGCGGGCGCGGATGCCCGGCGGCTCGTTCATCTGGCCGAAGACCAGGACCGTGCTGCCGAGCACGCCCGACTCCTGCATCTCGTGCCAGAGGTCGTTGCCCTCGCGCGAGCGCTCCCCGACTCCCGCGAAGACGGACACGCCCTCGTGCTCGGTGCCGATGTTGCGGATCAGCTCCTGGATGATGACCGTCTTGCCGGTGCCCGCGCCGCCGTACGCGCCCACCTTGCCGCCCTTGGTGAAGGGCGCGATCAGGTCCATGACCTTGATGCCCATCTCCAGCATCTCGACGTCGGTGGCCTGCTGGTCGAAGCTGGGGGGCTGCCTGTGTATAGGCCATGCCTCGTCCGACTCGACCTCCTCCAGGTTGTCGATGGTGTCGCCGAGGGCGTTGAAGAGGCGCCCCAGCGTCGGATCTCCCACGGGCACCGAGATGGGCCGACCCGTGTCCATCGCCTCGGCGCCCCGCTTCAGCCCGTCCGTCGGGCCGAGCGCGAGACACCTGACCCAGTTGTTGCCCACGTGCTGCTCCACCTCGAGCACGAGCTTCTCGCCTTCGATCTCCGTCTCCAGGGCGTTGAAGATGCCCGGCATGGACTCGGAGGGGAATTCCACGTCTACGACGGTCCCGATCACCTGGGTTATCTTTCCGTTGGCCATCCTGTCTCCTCGAAGGTTGCTGTTCTACTCGGGGCTATCCGGCGGTCACGCGCCCACGGCGGCTGCGCCGCCCACGATGTCCAGGAGTTCGGTCGTGATGTTCTCCTGGCGGGCCTTGTTCATCTCCAGCGTCAGGTCGACGATCATGTCGTTGGCGTTGTCGGTCGCGTTCCTCATGGCGACCATGCGGGCCGACTGCTCGCTCGCTATCGCCTCCAGCACGGCGTGGTATAGCTGCATCTCGACGAACCTGGGCAGCAGCTCCGAGAGCACCTCGGCGGCGTTCGGCTCGTAGATGTAGCCGACGGCCTGCTCCGCCGGAAGCTCCGCGGGCGTGACCGGCAGCAGCGGCTCCACGATCGGCGTCTGTACAGTCGTGCTCCTGAAGTCGGCGTAGACGACGTGGACCGCATCGGTGCGGCCCTCGGTGTAGTCGTCGATCACGATACGGGTGATGGGCGTGATGTCGAGCAGCGTGGGGCGGTCGCCCAGGTCGGAGAAGACCGCCTGCACGTCCTGCCCGGTGCGCACCATGAAGTCCCGGCCCTTCCGCCCCACCGCGACGACGCGCGACGAGCCGGTCTGGTCGAGCATGAACTGGGCCGCCGCGCGGTTGATCTTGCTGTGCAGCCCGCCGGTGAGCCCGCGGTCCGGGGTGACGAGCACCAGCGACGTCTTCTCGGGCTCCCTGCGCCGGAGCAGCGGGTGGAGGGTATCCTCGTCGTGGGGCTGGGCCGCCAGGTCGGCGAGGAGGCTCCGCATCCTCTCGGAGTAGGGCCTGCCGCGCAGGGCCATCTCCTGGGCGCGGCGCATCTTCGAAGCCGCGATCATCGACATCGCCTTCGTGATCTTCGCCGTATTCTCGACGCTGCGGATACGGCGCTTTATGTCTCGTACGCTGGGCATCTGGTAGGGCTAGTAGGGTACGCTCGCCTTGAACTCCTCGATGGCCGCGGCCAAGCCGGCCTCGGTCTCGTCGGATATGTCCCTGTCCTCCTCTATCCGGGCGAGAATCTCCGGGTGGCTCGCCTCCATGTAGCTGTGGAGGGCATCCTCGAAGGAGCCGATCCTGGAGATATCCACGTCGTCCAGGTGGCCCTTGGCCAGCGAGAACAGGATGGTTATCTCCTGGGGCAGGTTGAGCGGCCTGCTCTCGTTCTGCTTCAGTATCTCCACGGCCCGCTGCCCGCGCTCCAACTGCGCCCTGGTGGCCGCGTCCAGGTCGGCGGTGCCGAACTGGGCGAAGGCCGCAAGCTCCCTGTACTGGGCCAGGTCCAGCCGCAGGCTGCCCGCGACGGACTTCATGGCCCTGGTCTGGGCCGTCCCGCCCACGCGGGATACCGACAGCCCCGCGTTCACGGCGGGCCGCACGCCGGAGTTGAACAGCTCCGGCTCCAGGTATATCTGCCCGTCGGTGATGGATATGACGTTGGTGGGGATGTAGGCCGAGACGTCCCCGGCCAGGGTCTCGATGATGGGCAGGGCCGTCAGCGAGCCGCCGCCCAGGTCCTCGGAGAGCCTAGCGGCGCGCTCTAGGAGCCGGCTGTGGAGGTAGAAAACGTCGCCCGGGTACGCCTCGCGTCCGGGGGGGCGCCTCAACAGCAGGGACATCTGCCTGTACGCCCACGCGTGCTTGGAGAGGTCGTCGTAGATGATGAGCGCGTCCTTGCCCTGGCGCATGAAGTACTCGCCCAGGGCGCAGCCCGTGTAGGGCGCGAGGTACTGCATGGGCGCAGTGTCCGACGCGTTGGCGGCGACCACTACCGTGTGGTCCATCGCGCCGTGCCTGTCGAGCAGGGCGACCGTCTGGGCCACCTTGCCCGCCTTCTGCCCTACGGCGACGTAGATGCAGAGCAGGTCGCCGCCCTTCTGGTTGATGATCGCGTCGAGGCAGATGGCCGTCTTGCCGGTGGCGCGGTCGCCGATGATTAGCTCCCGCTGCCCCCTGCCTATCGGCACCATCGAGTCGATGGCCTTCACGCCGGTCTGGACGGGGACGTTGACCTCCTGCCTTGCCGCCACGCCCGGGGCGATGACCTCCACCGCCGCGTTCTCGGCAGTGGCTATTGCGCCCTTGGCGTCGATGGGCGCGCCGAGTGCGTCCACGACCCTGCCGAGCATGGCGTCCCCCACGGGGACCTCCATGACGCGCCCGGTGCCGCGCACTTCGGAGCCCTCCTTCACCGCTTCGGCCTCGCCCAGCAGAACGGCTCCGACGCCGTCCTCCTCCAAGTTCAGCGCCATGCCGGTGATGCCGCCCTCGAACTCCAGGAGCTCGTTCGCACCCACGCCCGACAGGCCGTGGACCCTGGCGATGCCGTCCCCGACCTCGATTACCGTGCCGACGTCCACCATCGTAAGCTCCTGACCGAACTCCTCGATCTGGCGCTTGATGACGGAAGCTATGTCCTGTCCCCTGACTGCCATTGCTACTCCTCGACTATCAGATCTGCTCGACCAGCGTCCGGCGCATCTCTCGCAGCGTCGTGCGGACGCTGCCGTCGATCACCCTGTCTCCCACCCTGGCGACGACTCCTCCGACTATTCCCGAATCGACGGACGCGGTGAGCCTCAGCGGCTTGCCGACGATATCCGAGAGGACCTGGCCGACTCTCTCGGCCTGCGCTTCCGTGAGCGGGACCGCGGAGACGACCTCGCCCCGGGCTATGCCGTTGTGCTCGTCCACCAGCCTGCCGAACTCGTCCGCGACGTCCGGCAGCAGGTGGGCGAGGGAGCGCCCGGCCAGCACGGCTAGAAGGTTCCGCGCGAGCCCGTCCACCGAGTCCCCGAGGACCTCGGCGATCATGCTCACCTTCGTGGCCACCGGCACCTGGGGAGCGTCGAGCAGCTCCGCGAATTCGCGGTTCTCCAGGCCGACGGCAAGGACCCTCAGGTCCTCCGTCCACGCGTCCAGGGCGTCGCGCTCCAGGGCAATCTGGAAGACTGCCTGGGCGTAACGTCTGGCCGAACCTGTTCTCGCCATCTCCGTCGATCAGCCCCTGCCGTTCCCCGAGCTCGGGGCGCTCTCCAGGAAGTCGTCGATCAGCTCTTTGTGGGCCGACTCGTCCAGCGAGCGCCTGGTGACCCGCTCGGCCGCGCTGATTGCCAGGCCGGCGAACTCCTTGCGAAGCTCCTGCACCGCCGCGTCCCTCTCACGCTGGATGTCGGCCTCGGCGCGGGCGCGCTCCGCCGCGATCTCGGTCTTGGCCTTCGCCAGCTCCTCTTCCCTGAACCGGTCCGCGACCTCGCGGGCCTGGGCGATCATCGCCTGGCCCTCGGTCCGGGCCTCGTCGAGTTGCCGCTGCATGTCCTCGCGGGAGGCGGCCGCCTCCTCGCGGGCCCTCTCGGCGGACTCGAGGCCCTCCCTTATCTTGGCGGAGCGCTCGTCCAGCATCCTGAGGATCGGCTTGTACAACAGGATGTACAGTATGCCGAACAGGATGCCGAAGCTGGCAATCTGCGTGACGACTCCGGGTATCGTGATTCCTAAGGCATCCATATCAAGTCAAGTCCTGACTACCGCCCGGCTGCGCGACGCACAGGGGCGGTCGGATGTGTCTTCGGGTCGGCGTGCTATACGAACTTGATGATGACCGCGACGACCAGCGCGTAGATCGCGATGGCCTCCGTGAACGCGATGGCCAGAATCATGTTCGTCTGGATCGGCCCCGCGGCCTCCGGATTGCGTCCCAGCGACTCCATCGCCTTGGCCGCAAGCATGCCGATGCCTATGGCTGGCCCGAAGGAGCCGAGGCCAATCGCCAGCCCGGCTGCTATGTCCTGAATGTTACCCTGGATTCCATCCATCGTTTCCCACTCCTTCTTTCGTACTCTGTACTTTTCGATCCCTAGTGATGGTCCCCGCCGTGGCTGATCGTCGCGGTCGAAGCGAACACGAGCGTCAGCATGGCGAAGATGAATGCCTGTATGAACCCGACGAACAGCTCCAGCCCCAGGAAGGGTATCAGACCGACCAGAGGTATCAGGAACGCCATGGCGATCAGGAGCACCTCGCCCGCGAATATATTGCCGAAGAGACGGAAGGTGAAGCTGATCACCCTGGACAGCTCGCTGATGCCCTCCAGCAGACCGACGAACAGGCCGATAGGCCCCTCCTTGAAGTTGAGGAACTTGCCCACGTGCCCCAGGCCCAGGGCACTCAGGCCCCAGTAGTGGACCATCACCATGGCTATCAGCGCGAGGGCCAGCGGCGTGTTGATGTCGGTGTTGGCGCTCCGCAGGAAGGGGATGATCACGCCGGCGCGCTGCCCCTCCCCGACGCCATCGTGCTCGTACTGCTCGGCGGTGATCTCGTTGTCGACGGAGCCGAAGGGGAGATACGCCACGGCGCCCTCGCCCTCGAACACGTGCACCTTGAGAGTCGAGAGGTCGAGCTCCTTGCCGGCCTTGTGAGCAGCCTCCTCCTTGTGGTGGATGAAGTCCTTGGCGGGCTCGAACCGGCCTATGGTCGCAAAGCCGGGCAGTATACCCAGCCAGTTGGACGTGAGCACGAACAGGAATATCGTCATGAACAGCGGGAAGAAGCGCCGGGCCTTCTCCGGGCCCGCCACACTCTCGGCGATTCCCAGGAACGCCTCTATGACCGTCTCCAGCAGCCCCTGGAGCCGCCCTGGCACCTCGGACATCCTGCGCGTGCCGAAGTAGGAGACCAGGGCCAGCAGGGCGATGGCGATCCACGCCGTGAGCATGGTGTTGGTGATGGAGAAGCCGCCGATGATCGGCTTGGCCGTCAGGGGCTCGGCCTTGAGCTCGATGATGGTCAGGGGCGACCCGAGGAACCCGCCGCCGAACTCGTTGCCGAGCGCGCCTCCGACGAGGCCCACGAGAAACAGGATGGCCAACGCGACCAGGGCGGTCAGTACCTTGGGGTTGGCTAGCAGGCCGCCCACTATCTCTCGCTCTTGTCCGCGTGCGACCGGGATACGACAGCCATCAACATCCTGTACGTTCCTATTCCTGCGGCCACCAGCCCTCCGCCGAGTCCTATCATCGTCATCAGAGGGCCGGTCTCCAGCTTATCGTCCAGCCAAAGGCCACCGAGCGTACCACCCAGCAAGCAGAGGGCGACGAACCATCCAATGCCCAGCAACCTCAGTGCGGTGCCCATCCCAGCTACCCGGAATGAACCCTGATTAATCGTTTGTGCATTTTATCACAATCGAATTTCAAGGGTCAACGCAGAGCCCCCATCTCAATCTTCCCCCCAAAATGGGGGAAGAGGTTAAAACACGGCCATGTTGCCTATGGCGCCCGATACCGTGTTCAGCCGGTCGAGCTCCCCGGGCTCCATCTCCCAGCCGACGGCCCCGAGATTGTCGTCGAGCTGCTCGACGGTGTCGCTGCCCGATATGGCGACGGTGATCTCAGGGTGTGACAGCACCCAGTTGACGGCCACCTGCGCCATGGTCTTGCCACGCTGGGCCGCGATGTCCCGCACGGCGTCCATGACCGCCACCGTCTCCGGAGTCAGGGCGGCCCTGAGACTCCCGGCGCGGCCCTCCCTGCCCCACAGCGACCCAGGCGGCGCGGAGCCGTCGGTGCCGTACGCGCCGCTGAGCAGGCCGACCCCCAGGGGGCTGTAGGCCATCGCGCCGAGGCCCTGGTCGCGGATTATCCCGAACAGCTCCGCCTCCGGGCCGCGCACGAGGAGGCTGTACTGGTTCTGGAGCGTTATCAGCGGGTCCGCGCCGATGCCGTCCTGGACCCACAGCATCTTGCAGACCTGCCATGCCGCGAAGTTGCACGCGCCGACGTAGCGCACCTTGCCGGACGACACCAGGTCGTCCAGCGCCCTGGCGGTCTCCTCTATCGGGGTCTCGTCGTCCCAGCCGTGGAGCAGGTAGACGTCGATGCGGTCGGTCTCCAGCCGCCGCAGGGAGTTCTCGACCTGCCGCAGTATGTGGTACCTGGAGCTCCCCTTGTCGTTGGGGCCGTCGCCCATGGGGCTGTGCACCTTGGACGTGATCACCACGTCGTCGCGCCTCCTCTTGAGGACGCGGGCCAGCACCTGCTCCGACGTGCCCCGCACCCTCCGGTCGTCTCCCAGGCCGTAGACGTTGGCACAGTCGATCAGGTTGACTCCGGCGTCGATGGCGTGCTCGATGAGCCGCTGTGCCTCGGCCCTGGAGCTCTGCCCCCGCAGCCCAAGCCCCAGGGCGATGGGCGACACCTTGACGCCCGCGCTTCCGAAATTCACGTATTCCAAGAGACTGCCTCCTCGATGGCCCCATTCCCTCGTATCCAGGTTCTCAGCGCCGGGAAGGATGTATACTGAGTTGCCCGTATTGACAAGGTGATGGTATCGCATCCCAGACCTGATGGCGAGACGTTTCAAGAGTGGTGACAGTTCAGACTTGATGGGGCTGAGCGACGGGGCAAGCCGGAGCGGGGTACGGCTGGACGCGCTCCAGGTTGCGCAGTTCGAGTTGTACTACCGGGAGATGCTCGCCTGGAACTCGAGGGTGAACCTGACGAGAGTCACCGGCCCTGAAGAGGTCCGGACGCGGCACTTCCTCGACTCGCTGAGCATCGTGTCGGGCCTGCCGGACGGTACGCTGGGTCCGGGAGCGAGCCTGATCGACGTTGGGAGTGGGGCCGGGCTGCCCGGCGTGCCCCTCAAGATCGCATACCCGGGGGTGACGCTCGTCCTGTTGGAGGCAAACCGCAAGAAGGCCGCGTTCCTGGAGAGCCTCGTGGGCGCGCTGGCGCTGGAGGACGCGCGGGTGGTCTGGGGCCGCGCCGAGGAGGCGGGCCGCCGCCAGGACCTGAGGGAGGCATTCGACGTGGTGGTCTCCCGGGCCGTCGCCCCGCTGGAAGTCCTGGTCGAGCTCACCCTGCCGTTCTGCAAGGTCGGGGGAGTCGCGGTCGCCCAGAAGGGCGCAGACGTGGACGGCGAGGTCGAGCGGGCCCTGAAAGCCGTCCGGCTCCTGGGCGGAGGCGAGACCCGGACGTATGCCGTTACGCCCCCCGGCAGCCCCGTGGCCCGCAGCCTCGTCGTTACCGACAAGACCGGCGCGACGCCGGAGCGGTTCCCGCGCCGCCCCGGCATCCCGGCGAAGCGACCGCTGTGACGACGAACGATCCGGTACAGGGCGACGTGCCCCAGGAGGGGCTTGGGGCGACCCTCCGGCGGCGGCTCCTGTCCATCCCGACTCTCACGTCCCTGGCGATCGTGGCGCTGTTCGTCCTGTTCCTCGCCACCCGCTTCGAGTTCGACTGGGCCAAGGCCTGGTCGAACATACGCGGAATGGACCCGGCGCTGTACGCTGCCGGGCTGGCGGCATACTACGCGAGCTTCATACTCAGGGGCATGAGGTGGCGCCTCCTCGTCCAGAACGCGGGCATAGATTCCGAGGAGGGCGCCGCCCTGCCCTCGACGCCGCGATTCTCCCAGCTCATCGTCATAGGCTGGTTCGTCAACTCGATCTCGGTGCTGAGGATGGGCGACGCCTACCGCGCCTACGCCCTGAGCCGCGAGGCGAGGGTCGGCATGGCCCCAAGCCTGGGCACCATCCTGGCCGAGCGGGTGACGGACATGTTCGCGATCCTCGCGCTGGTGCTGGTCGGCATCGCGGGATTCTCGGTGTCGGACGACGTGAGCGTGGTGCTGAGGCTGCTGGCGGCCGCCACGCTGCTGGCCGGGGTCCTGGCCGCCCTGCTCCTCGTCATGAAGGCGTTCGGCCTCAGGCTGGCAAGCAGGCTCCCCCTGGGACTCGACAGGCGGTACCAGGCCTTCCACGAGGTCGCGTTCGGCAGCCTGAAACGGCTTCCGTGGGTCATGGCTCTCGGCCTGGGCGGATGGCTGCTGGAGGCGGCCCGGCTCTATTTGGTGGTCGAGGCCCTGGGACTGTCGATCGGCTGGCCGCTGGTGCTCATAGTGTCGCTGGGCCACGCGATACTCAGCGCCGTGCCCACGCCGGGAGGCATAGGCGCGGTGGAGCCCGGCGTTACGGCGCTGCTGATGCTGGGGCTGGAGGAGACCGACGCGCTGTCCGTGATGCTGGCGGACCGCACCATCACCTATCTCAGCATCCTCGTCGTCGGAGGCGTTACGTTTCTCCTGTGGCAATCGACCATCGCGCGCCGAAATCGACAACGAGACGGGTGATACCAGGTTGACCACTCCGCCGTGAGGTCGTACACTCGCGGCGCCGTAGATTGACCCCCTCGTGCACACCGGGAGGTATCATGTCCAAGCAGGTCAGCCATAGCGTCAGACGGCCCGGACGGGTGATGGGAGAGCCGGACGTCGAGATCCCCGTAGCAGAGGACCTGGCCACCGTGCCGGGCATACCGCTCCGCCAGGTGGACGTCTCCTTCTACAGCCGGATCGACCCCCTGGAGAGCCAGAACGTCGAGAAGGGCGCGGACCGGGACTGGGTGTGGACGGTGTACGAGGACGACGTGGCCGAGTACATCAAGGGCCACGACGAGCGGATGAAGCCGTTCATCGAGACCGCGCTGGTGTCCGGGGAAGTCGAGCCCGCGGGGACTCCCGTGGACGGCGTGGACCTAACGGACGACATACGCCGCGCCGCGCGGGAGCTCGGCTTCGGCGAGGTCGGGTTCACCAGGTTCGACAGGCGGTACGTGTACGAGAGCAAGCGGCGCTGGGTCAAGTACCCCCACGGCATCTGCCTCGCGCTGGAGCAGGACTACGACCAGACCCAGAGCCTGCCCAGCCTGGAGGCCGAGTACGTCCACTACGGTACCTACGAGATCGAGAGCGAGATGGCGGACAGGCTGGCGGAGATGATACGCAGCCGCGGCTATCACGCGCAGATACACAGCCCGCGCGACCCGAGCGCGGCGGTGATCCCCATGTTCGTGGCGGCGGGGCTTGGCCAGCTCGGGGCAAACGGCCAGCTACTGTCGCCCCACTTCGGCTCCAGGGCGCGGCTGATGATGATCACGACGGACGCTCCGGTAACGTACGACGAGCCCGTCGACTACGGAATCCACGGGTTCTGCCAGAAGTGCCAGGTGTGCGTGAACCGCTGCCCGGGGCGGGCGCTCGTGCGTGACCGGGTCTGGTGGCGCGGCGCCGAGAAGAACAAGCTGATCTACGACCGCTGCCGCCCGGTCATGGCCAAGTACGAGGGCTGCGCAGTGTGCATGAAGGTGTGTCCGATTCAGAAGTTCGGGATGCCCGCCGTCATGTCCCACTACGTGGAAACGGGCGAGGTGCTCGGCAAGGGCACCGACGAGCTGGAGGGCTACACCCTCCACGACAAGGGCTACTTCGGCCCGGGCGAGCTGCCGCACTTCGACAGGAGCTTCTTCGAGTTTCCCCACGGGCGGCGGGAGAACTGGCTGTTCGAGAAGTTCAAGGAGCGGCTCGCGAACGACGAGACTCCTTCGACCGATGACCTGGAGGAGTTCGCGCACGGGGTCAAGCAGGCCATGATCAAGAGCCGCATCACTCGCGACGAGTAGGCCAAAATCGTCGTTCCCGCGAAGGCGGGAACCCATCCCCGGCCTTTACGAAATGGAGAATTGAACATGGTTGCTGACACGAAGGTGGACCTCAAGCGCCACAGCCGGGCCGTAAGCGAGGGGCCGGACCGGGCCCCCGCCCGATCCATGCTCCGGGCCGTCGGGCTGGGCGACGAGGACATGGACAAGCCCTTCGTGGCGATAGGCAACCTCGCCAGCGACGTTACGCCCTGCAACGTCCACCTGGACCGGCTGGCAAAGAAGGTGAAGGAGGGCGTGTGGGCGGCGGACGGCGTGCCCTTCATGTTCGGCACGATAACGGTCAGCGACGGCATCTCCATGGGCACCGAGGGCATGAAGGCGTCGCTGGTGAGCCGGGAGGTCATCGCCGACTCCATAGAGACGGTGGCGTTCGCGGAGAGCATGGACGGCCTGATCGTGGTCGCGGCGTGCGACAAGAACATGCCGGGCGCGATGATGGCGATGGCCCGCCTGAACCTGCCGTCCATGTTCTTCTACGGCGGCGCGATCCTGCCGGGCAACTACAAGGGCGAGGACGTGAACATCCAGGACATGTACGAGGCGGTGGGCTCGTGGTCCCAGGGCAAGATGAGCCTGGAGGACCTGCTTGGGATGGAGCGGGTGGCGTGCCCCGGCGAGGGGGCGTGCGCGGGGATGTTCACCGCGAACACCATGGCCTCTGCCATCGAGGCGCTGGGCATGTCGATACCCGGCGCATCCTCGATTCCCGCGGTCGACCCCAGGAACGAGGACCTGGCGGTGAGATCAGGCGAGATCCTGTACGACCTGCTGAAGCACGACGTCAAGGCCCGCGACATCCTGACGCGCGAGGCGTTCGAGAACGCGGTCAGGGTCGTGCTCGCGATGGGCGGCTCCACCAACGCGGTGCTGCACCTGCTGGCAATAGCCCACGAGGCCGACGTGGACCTGGAGATCGACGACTTCGACACGCTCAGCCGCACGACCCCCTACATAACCGACCTGCGCCCGGGAGGGCGGTTCGTGATGTCGGACATGGACAAGGTCGGCGGCGTGCCGGTCGTCATGAAGGAGCTTCTGGGTGCTGGCCTGCTGCACGGCGACGCGCCGACGATCACGGGCAAGACGGTGGCCGAGAACCTGGAGGCGTTCGACGCCGAGCCGGACCGCCGGGTCATATACCCGGCCTCTGCGCCGCGCAAGCCCACGGGCGGGCTGGCCATCCTGAAGGGGAACCTCGCGCCCGAGGGCGCGGTGATGAAGGTCGCGGGCACGGCACACTTGGAGCACGAGGGCCCGGCGAAGGTCTACGACGGCGAGCGCGCCGCCTTCGACGCGGTCGCGCGGGGCGAGATCGAGGAGGGCGACGTCCTCGTGCTGCGCTACGAGGGGCCCAAGGGCGGCCCCGGGATGCAGGAGATGCTGGCCGTCACGGGGGCGATCATGGGCCAAGGCCTAGGCGACAGCGTGCTGCTGCTCACGGACGGGCGCTTCTCGGGCGCGACCCGCGGCCCGATGATCGGCCACGTCGCACCCGAGGCGCAGGTCGGCGGCCCGATAGCCCTGGTGCGCGACGGCGACATCATCAAGATGGACGTGGAGACGCGCGAGTTGTCCGTGCAGGTGTCGGACGAGGAGCTGGCTCGACGGCGCGAGCAGTGGACGGCCCCCGAGCCCAAGCACACGACCGGCGTAATGGCCAAGTACGCCAGGCTGGTAACCTCAGCCTCCAGGGGCGCAGTCACCACCTGACCGCGTCGACAGTCACGGCCACTGCAAGATAGCGAAATCTCCTGTACGTTCCTTCTGGAACGACCGAGTAGTCCTGCCAGTGAACGTCATAGGATCCCTGTAAGCGTATCGGAGCTTCTCTATTCTTGGTTGTTCCCATGCTGGCACGATCTGACCACTTCAGCTTACCCGTCAATCTCCGGCTCTCATGGATTCTGAAATCGGCATCCACGGTGGCTCGCCGTCCCTGCTTCCAATAGGAAGAGTCGTTTGTCAGGAGAATCGCAACCCCAACCTTGGCCTGATTCTCCATTACCATCCTTTCGAGTCTCTGGATATCCTTGAGGAAATCGTACCTAATCAAGTCTTGTGCTGCCTGATTTCGGAGTGCGAATAGCTCTCCACGCCATTCCGAGTCGAGCTTTCGCGTGGGGTACTTCAACTCGACAGCGACTTCCTCAGATGGAAGCCAGATGTCAACGTACATCCTCTTGTGCTCAGCAGGAAACGGATTGAACTCTAGCCTAATCTGGCGATCCGGCATGGCTTTGTGAAGCTGCCAAGCAACAGCATGTTGGAAATCCGCCTCGGAATGAAAGACTCCACGGCTCTCTGATAGATCAGTCAATACGGCGTCAATATCAAGCATTGGAGTCACTCCCTGTCCCGCCTGGCCTCGGCCAGCATCGCCGTCATCAGGAAGCGGTTGAAGCCAAGCTCCACTGCCCGCTCCGCGTTGGCGTCCGCCTCGGCGTCGCGGCCCAGGAACGCGGATGCAGTCGCTCGCCCGGCGTGGGACTCGGCGTCAGTTGGCGCGAGCGCTATCGCCTCGGAGTAGTCGGCGATGGCGGATTCGTATGCCTGGCCCTCCATGTGCGCCGCCGCTCTGCGTCTGTGTGCCCGCGCCGCGGCCGCGTAGGACTCCGCGTCAGTGGGCACGAGGCTCGTCGCGGCGGCGAGGTCGTCGATCGCGTCGGAGAGATGGGTGATGGCGGCGTCGAATTCGCCCTTGTCGGCTGCGAACCTGCCAAGCTCGTAGTAGGCGGTGCCGCGGCCCCGGTAGGCTTCGGCGGACCGGTCGTCGAGCACTATCGCGCGGCCGTAGTCCTCCAGGGCGTTTTCGGGCTTGAACTGCTTCACCCAGGCGTCACCCCTGCCTACGAGTGCACCGATGTTGTCCGGTTCGGCGGTCAGGGCCCGGTCGAAGTCGGCGATTGCCTTGAACGCGTCTCCACTCTCCAGGTGAGCGAGGCCGCGGGCGACGTACGCCGAGACATTGGACGGGTCCAGCGTGATCGCCCTCGTGTGGGTGACGATCGGGTCCTGGCGGGTCAGCCCCTCGGCGAACTTGAAGTCCAGGACGGCCCTCTCCCGCCGGCCAAGCTCGTACAGCGCCGAGCCGCGCTGGATGAGTCCCTCCACATTCTCCCTGTCCAGGAACAGGGCCCGGTCGTAAGCCCCTACGGCGAGGTCGAGGTCGCCCCTCAGCCTGTAGACGTTGCCCCGCTTGACGTGGGCTTCGGCATTCTCGGAGTCGAGGCTGACCGCCAGATCCAGGTCTTCCAGTGCCTCGTCGAGGAGGCCGAGACTCGTCCTTGCGCCCCCGCGTCCCACCAGGGCTTCGACCCTCCTGGGGTCCAGCTCCAGGGCGCGGTCGAAGTCCGTGACGGCCTCCTCCAGTCGCCCGGACAGGGTGAGGGCCAGCCCCCTGTCCAGGTAGGCCAGGGGATCGTCGGGCGCGAGGTCGACGGCCTTCGACAGGTCGACCATGGCATTGTCGAGCCGGCCAAGCTCCACGAACGCCCTGCCCCGGTAGGTGTAGACGATGCCCTGTCCGGGCCTGAGGCGGATGGCCTCGTCGAAGTCCGCGACGGCGTCCTCGGGCTGGTCCGTCAGCGCGTTGTAGTCCCCGTAGGTCTTGTCGTCGCTCAGGTGCATGTAGGCGTAGCCGCGTCTCAGGTATGCCTCCGCGTTGGAGGGGTCGAGCTCGATTGCACTGTCGAACGCACCGAGGGCACTCTGGAATCGACCGGCGTTGCTCAGCGCCACGCCGCGCCGGTAGTGTGCGTCGGCGTCGGACGGCAGCAGCTTCACCAGCCTGTCGTAGTCGTCGATGGCGTACTGGCAGGCGGGGCCGGGACGGCATAGCTGCGGGCGGTCGTCCTCCGGGTGGAACAGGCTGATGTGGACGTACGCGGCGGCGCGCTTCCGGAGGGCGTCCAGGTTGTCCTTGTCAAACGCTAGAGCGGCGGCGAAGTCCCGTATGGCCGCCGAGTGGTCGCCGGACTCCAGGCGGCCGTCTCCCCGAGCGACGTACTCCGCCGCGGAGAGCAGCTCGCCCTGCGCGGGAATCTCCTCGCGGACCGCGTCGGGCTCGACGACCGTCTCCTCGTTCGAGCACGCGGCGAGGGCCGTCAGCAGGAGCAGGAGCGCGACGTGGGTGCGCATTGGTTAGCCGGCCCCGAGGGCGCCGGACGCCAGGTTGAGGCGCGTCTGGATGCGAAGCTGGTCCCTCTCGCTCATGTGGGGCACGTAGTTTTCGACGAACTCCCGCAGCGTCTCCTCCGGCGTGGTGTCGGACGTGTCGAGGGTGAGCTTGTAGCGCAGATGGGAGTGGCCGTAGTGGTACTCGAAGCGCTCCAGGACGTGCTCCACGTCCTCGTCCCTGAGCACGGTACGGGAGTGGGGAGCCGTCCGCATCCGTTCGCGGATCACCTCCGGGCTTGCCTTGAGCAGGACGAGCACCGTGTCGGGCGCGGCCTCGATGATATCGGTCTCGATGTGCCTGACGAGTGACTCCCGGTCGCCGTACTCGCCCGCCCGCCCGTAGCCGTAGTAGAGGGGCGCGTAGACGGCCTCCTCGATGTGGAACCCGACCATTATGTGATCGGTGTCGCGGTATAGCTGGGGCATGAGGTGATAGTGGAACTGGTAGCGCTGGAACATCTCCTTCAGCTCGGGGCCGAGGGACATGAACTTGGCCATGTCCTCCTCGGATATCTCGTCCCAGTGGCCCACCCACGGAAGGGTGAAGTGGTCGTGGTAGCGCACGATGCCCTTGGGCGTGGGCGGCCCCATCACCTCGTCGCGCCAGTCGACGATCTTCTCCACCAGCGTCGTCTTGCCCGTGTACTCCGCCCCGACGATTATCAATCTCACGGCAGCCCTCCGTCCGCGATGGGGCACCGGCCCTCGCCGGCTCAGCCCTCTGCTGCAATCATACCATCACCGGCGGCTTTGACAGGCGGGGCGGGCGTGGCTATAGTGAATGTCCAGATACCCACCCAGGAGGCTCCGCGATGGCCGATTCCGACGTTGCCCTGATGGCGCACCTGATGAGACGAGCCGGTTTCGGCGCGCCCCTCGACGAGCTGGAGGCGAGGGCCGCCAACGGCTACCCCAACACCGTCGAGGAGCTGCTGAACCCCGAAAAGCAGCCCGAGGTGGACATCTACGAGCTTCACCGCTACCACCCCTGGACGTGGAAGCCGGGCACGCTGTTCGGGATGGGCCACGCGAGCTGGACCTACCGGCTGCTGAACACGGAGGCGCCGCTCCAGGAGAAGATGGCCCTCTTCTGGCACTGCATCTTCGCCACCGGCGTCTCGAAGGTCGACCACTGGGACGAGATAGTCGACATGGTCGACGTGCTGCGCGAGAAGGGTATGGGCCCCTTCAGGGAGATCATCACAGAGGTCGCCAAGAACCCGGCGATGATCTACTGGCTCGACAACAACGAGAACCACGCCGACCGGGTGAACGAGAACTGGGGGCGCGAGCTGCTGGAGCTGTTCTCCATGGGCGTCGGGAACTACACCGAGACCGACGTGCGGGAGTGCTCGCGGGCCTTCACCGGCTGGACGATGGAGCCCAAGCTGCCCCGCTTCCCGATGGGCCGCTTCGACTGGTTCTTCGAGTACCGGCCCGACGACCACGACAACGGCGACAAGTCCTTCCTCGGCCACGTGGGCAACCTGAACGGCGACGAGGTCATCGACATCATCTGCCGCCAGCCGGCGACGCTGCGGTTCATCGCCCGGCACCTGTACAACTTCTTCGTGGCCGACGAGGCCCAGGTGCCCGCGTGGTCGGTCACGCCTCCGAGGGATCCCAAGGCCATCGAGACGCTGGTCGAGGCCCTGGCGGAGTCCGACCTGGACATCGGCCACACGCTGCGGGTCCTGTTCAACTCCGACTTCTTCAAGGAGGCGCGGTTCAGCAAGATGAAGAGCCCCGCCGAGGTGGTGATCGGCACCCTCAGGATGGCGGGAGGCTCCAGCTTCCCCGGCCCCGGATTCGGCAACCTCTCGCGCCAGGCCGGTTACATGGGCCAGGAGTTCCTGAACCCGCCGTCCGTCGAGGGGTGGCACACCGGCTCGGAGTGGATCAACAGCGGCTCCCTGATGCGCCGCACCAACTTCGTCGTTGAGACGATGAGCGACCTGGACCGGCCCGGCGTCGCCGCCATGATCGAGCGCATCAGGCAGCACGGCGAGCTGTCCCCGGAGCGGCTGGTGGACGTGTGCCTCGACATGATGGGGCCGGTGGAGGTCGACGACGCCACCCGCGGCGAGCTGGTGGAGCACGCGGAGACCCAGGGCCCGGTCAGGTGGAACGGCGCGGGCACCAACGGCGCGTCGGACGGCCGCGTGACGGAGATGCTCCAGCTCATCGCATCCCTGCGCGACTACCAGTTCGCCTAGCGCGGCACGGCTGCCCGGCGATCGGGGTCTACTTGACCAAACGCCTGTGCAGCAGCGCGGAGGCGATGGGAATCAGCGCGGCGCTCATGCCCAGTACGTAGAGGGCCGCGAACAGGTGCGACATCTCCAGGCTGCCGGTTACGAATCCCCGGGCCAGGTGCACGGACGGCGTGAGCGGCGTGGCCCAGGCTATAGGCTCCGCCCAGTCCGGCAGAACCGAGATCGGGAAGAAGGCCCCGCTGAAGAAGTAGAGGGGCGACGCCACGACCGTAAAGCTCAGGGACAGGATGTGGACGTTGGGAGACAGCGCGGCGAATATCAGACCCAGCGCGCCGAACTGAATTCCGGTCAGTGCCGCCGCAACCAGTACTCCTACGCCCGACGGGGAATCTATCCAGCCCAGGATAGCCGCCACAGTGCCTATGCAGAAGGCCGTGATCACCGCCCTGCTCATCGCCCAGGATATGTCACCCATGGCAAGCTCTCGCGTGCTGACCGGAGCCGTCAGGGCCGTCTCGTAGACCCCCTTCTGGATGCGAAAGAATGACCCCCATGAGCACTCGAATATGGCGTGGAACATGGCGGAGCCGGCGATGACGCCGGGGGTAACGAACCGCGCATAGGGCAGGCCGTCGATATCGTCGACCAGCGTCCCGATCCCAACGCCTATGGCGATCAGGATCACGAAGGGCTCGACGAAGTACCAGGTCAGGGAAGGAAGCCAGGTGCGTCTGAGCACCAGGGCATGACGGAACCAGATCCCGGCGATGCTCCGGGGCCTGATGCCTCCGACGTACGTACTCTGTGCGACGGCCATCATTCGTCCGTCAACCCCCTGCCCGCCACGGACAGGAACACGTCCTCGAGGTTGGAGGGGCGATAGGACACCCGTACACCGTCGAGGCCGTACAGGTCCGGACGGCCTCCGCTGGGAGCCCAGACCATGATGACCGCGCCGGCGTCCCTGTAGTCGAAGCCGGCCTCGTCGATCCGCTCCATGACGTCTCCGCGTGCGCCGTTCGACATCCGCACCTGGGCAACTTCCCGTCCGGCGTGCAGGTTCACCAGCTCGTCCGGCGCTCCCTCGGCGAGGATCTGCCCGTGGTGCATGATGGCGAGCCGGTCGCACAGGGCCGAGGCCTCGTCCATGTAGTGGGTGGACATCAGTATCGTGACGCCCGCCTGCTTCATCGTCTCCAGCTCCTGCCAGACGCGGTTGCGGCCCTGGGGGTCCAGGCCGGTCGTGGGTTCGTCCAGCACTATGACCTGGGGCCTGGTCATGAATGCCCTGGCTATCGCGAGGCGTCTCTTCATGCCGCCGGAAAGGCTGTCGATCTCGTCGTTGGCCTTGTCGGTGAGGTCGAAGTACATCAGCACGGCGTCGGCCCTCTGTGCAGCCTGCGCGCGGGAAAGCCCGGCGATGAAGCCGTACACGATGAGGTTGTCCCGGGCGTTCAGGTCGGTGTCCAGGCCGTCCTGCTGGGTCACCACGCCGAGAACGTGGCGCACCTCCCTGCCCTGGAGGGAAACGTCGATGCCCGCCACGACAAGCTCCCCCGCAGACAGTGGGGACAGCCCGCTGACCATCCGCATCGTCGTGGTCTTGCCCGCGCCGTTCGGGCCCAGGAGGCCGTACGTCTCCCCGCGGCGCACCTCGAAGGAGACGTCGTCCACCGCCACGACCTCTCCGAATCGCTTCGTTATGCCCGACGCGCGAATGACTGCGCTATCACCCTGGCCGTTCAAGTCCGCTCCCCTGACACTCGCTCCCGCTTGAACCGATGCTTGTCTCCAAGCATGTCTGCCTTTCCAAGGGTCACACTGTTATGCGTCAGCCCACAGGCCCAGGCAGGGGTTCGACGTGCTTTTCCAGCCATTCGCGAAGCTCGGCGAACCGGAAAGAGTTTGTCTCGAAGAGCCGCATGAAGTGGTCGTAGGCCTCCTGGCTGTCACAGTCGATGTAGCTGCCGTTCAGGTTGAGGAATATCTCGGTGGCGGCAAAGGCCACCCGCTTGTTACCGTCCACGAAGGGGTGATTCATGGCGAGGCTCTCCAGGAGGGCCGCAGCTTCCTCGACAAGCCCATCGTAGTATCCCATCTGCGGGCGGAACAGGGCCGACTCAAAAGCTCCCATGTCGCGCAGGCCCATTGAGCCGCCGAACTCGCGGATCAGGGAGTCATGGACGGCTATTACTTCTTCGACCGTGGGAAAGTCGTGCGTCATTTGGCCAGCAGCTCGTAGAGGCGGCGGTTTCTCTCGACGCTCGCGCGGAAGTGAGCCATCACCTCCGGGCGGACCTTTGGCTGCTCCCTGCTTTCGATATAGCCGCTCATGGCGTCTTCCAGCACCGCCTGAAAGTGACGCCCGTCATTCCTGGCGATCTCTCGCATCTTCGACAGCAATTCCGGCGCGGCCTGGCTGGAGAATTTTTCGCGTGCGACGGTAGCCATGACGGGTTGCTCCTCCTCTCCGGATCCACTCCCATTATTGAGCCGAGAGAGCCGTCAGGTCAAGAAATATCTTGATGAACAAGGTCCGGTCCGGACATCCCTACGCATCGACCGTAAAGCTCTTACACGCTGAAGAGGATGTTGAGCACGTCGCCCTCCTGGACGTGGTAGGCGCGGCCCTCCTGGCGGAGGAGTCCGAGGCGGCGGGCGGCGGCGACGCTGCCGCATTGCTGGAGGTCCGAGGCGGCGATCACCTCGGCACGGATGAAGCCGCGCTCGAAGTCAGAGTGTATGCGCCCGGCGGCTGAAGACGCCTCCGTGCCGCGGGGGGCCGTCCAGGCGCGGACCTCGTTGTCGTTGCCGGTGAAGAAGGTGACCACGCCCGCGGCCCTGTGGGAGAGGGCTATCATGCGGTCGAGGCCCGATTCGCCGAGACCGAGGCCCTCGCGCATCTCCCGCTCCTCGCCGGGCTCCATCTGGGCCAGGTCCATCTCCATTGCGCCGCACAGGACCGCGGCCTCCATCATCGGACCCCGGAACTTGGCGGCGGCACGGGCGTACAGCTCAGCCGACTCGCCGAGCCGTTCTTCGCCGATGTTGAACAGGACTATGACGGGCTTGGCAGAGAGGAGCCCGAACCCGGCGAGGACCCTCTCCTCGTCGGCGGCCAGACTCGCGCCGCGCATGGCCTCGCCGGCCTCGAGGCGCTCCTTGACGCGCGCGAATAGCCCCTGCTCCCTGAGGACCGCGTCGCGCTCGGGCGCCCTGGCCCCCTTCAGCCCCTCCACGAGCCTGGCCAGCCTCCGGTCGATCATCTCCAGGTCGGCAAAGCTCAGCTCCATGAGCATGGTATCGGCGTCCCGGAAGGCGTCTATGGAGCCGTCGTCGTGCACCACCGAGGCCTCCTCGAATGCGCGGGCCACTATGACCAGTACGTCGGCAGCCTGGACGCGGTTGAGGTACTCGCCGGAGATGCCGCGAGTCCTTCCGAATCCATCCGGCGGTGGAGGCAGGTCGATGTACGAGACCTCGGCCGGCACGACCCGTTTGGGCCGGTAGACGGGCTCGAGGGCGTGGAGCCGGTCGTCCGGGACCTTGACCACGCCCACGTTGGGCTCGGCGCGCCCGCCGTACCCGGCAACCTGCGCTGCGCCGCGCGTCACCGCGTTGAATACCGTGCTCTTGCCGCTCCTAGGCAGCCCGACTATCGCCAGGTCCATAGCCCTACACCAGCCCGCCGCGCGCCCGCGCCAGCCAGGCCCTGACGGCGGTGTCGGACCTCGCGGCCAGCAGCGAGAGGGCCATCATCCCGTAGACGCGGCTGCGCCCCACCTTCACGGTCGTGTTCGGGTCGAGCCACGCCTCGCCGCGGGCAAGCTCGGCCAGGGTGTGGACGGCGAGGAGAAGGGGCCACAGGGCCGCGAGACGCAGGCGGAGGCATCGCCTCGGGATGGCGAGCAGGTACTCCTCTGCCGCCGCGACGTGGCCCAGCGCGATCTCGATGCCGGCGGCCAGTATGGGGCGGGCCGCGCGGGGGCTCTTACCGTCCAGCAGGTCTGCGGGCGCCAGTCCCGCCCGCGCGAGCACGTCGGAGGGGATGTAGCACCGGCCAGTCCGCAGGTCCCTGGGCACGTCGCGGAGGATGTTGACCATCTGCAGGGCCTTGCCGAACCGAACGCCCAGATCGGACATCTTGGCCCGGTCCCAATCTTGGAGGGCAGGCGTGTGTGCAGCGGTTATGTCCGTCCAGAACTCGCCCACGCATCCGGCCACGAGATAGGTGTACCGGTCCAGGTCCTCTATGGAGTCGAGCGCGGCGATATCGCCCGAGTCCTCCGGCGGGAAAGTCGCCAGGTCCATCTCCATGCCATGGGTCAGCGTCACGACGACCCGCCGCACCCTCTCCGCATCGGCGTCCGGAAGCGCTTCGAGCAACGCGAAGGCCTGGGGCAGACTGCCGAGCAGCCGTGAGTGCGCGTCGGCTCCATCATCCCCTGCCCCGCCGAGGGCCGACTCGATCTCGCCGAGGGCCTGGGGCGACGGGCCGTCCTCGAGCTGGGCCCGGAAGAGCAGGAGGAGACGCAGGCGGTCGTGGGGCCTGAGCAACGCCGTGTCCGCGATGGTGTCCGCCGCCCTCGCCAGCAGGTACGCCAGCCCCACGGGCTCCCGCAGGCCACCCGGCAGCGCCCTGATGGATAGGTAGAACGACCGGGAGACGTCCCGGAGCATGGCTCCCATGAGCCGCCGCCGCTCCTCGGGCGTGACGGCCGGGAGTCTCATTCGGGCCTGGGCAGCCGCAGGACTACGAGCATAGCCGCCGCCAGCAGCGACACCGCGCCCCCGTACAGGAAGGCGCTGTGTATGCCGAAGCGGTCCACAAGGTATCCCGCGAACCAGGGCGAGAAGGTGCCCAGGAACCCCGCGCCGTATATGAGGGACACCACCGTCGACTGGACGTTGCCGCGGGCCACGTCCATCCCCGCCGCGATGAACATGTGGTGGAGAGGGAAGCTGAACGCGCCCTTTGCGATGACGAGGAGCATCAGGACCACGCCCGCCTCGACCCCCGCGAACCCAAACGACAGGAGGGCGACCGCCACGACGCCGGGCAGCAGCACGGCCTTGCGCCCGTAGGTGTCGGAGGCGTGGCCGAACACGGGCTGCGTGACGAGTCCGGCCACCTGGGAGAGGGACAGATAGACGGCGACGCGAAGCTCCGAGAACTCCAGGTCCTCCCTCAGGTAGACGGGAAGGAAGCCCGTGACGGGCGCGTCGCCCGCGCTCCTGATGGCCGCTATGACCACGACGAAGACCATTACGGGGTTCTTGAGGACCTCGCCAATGGTCGAGAAGTACGCCCGCGTCGAGGCCGACTGGGGGCTGCGGCTAGTTATGGTGCGCATGACCAGCCAGATCACCAGTCCGGCCAACACGGCCGGCACGAGGCTGATCTGCAGGACCCCGCGCCAGGAGGCGAGGCCCAGCAGCCCGGCGGTGACGATGGGCCCCAGCACCTCGCCTGCGTTGCCGCCCATGCCGTGGAGCGATATGGCGAATCCGCGCTTGTCCGGGAAGTGGCGGGACAGCTCACCCAGCGCCGGGGGATGGTAGAGGGACGGGCCCATACCGACCAGCAGCATGGCGACGAACATGACGGCGTAGGTCGCCGCGTGCCCGGCGATGAAGAACGAGACGCCGGTCGTCGCCAGCGATATGCCGAGCATCAGGGCCGCCCTGTTGCTGAAGCGGTCGCCCAGGTAGCCCGCGCCGACCGTCGTGCCCCACGAGGTGATCTGGTTGGCGGTCAGGAGCGCGCCGAACTGGGAGCCGGTCAGCCCCAGGCCGATCTTGATTTCGGGCATGAGGATCGCCCTCATGCCGGAGTTGAAGACATGCTTGATGGCGTGGCCGGCGACGACCACGACGGCCAGAAGGCCGCGGCCCCGTGCGGCCTGGGATTCTCTCGGGACACCCTGCCCTGCCGTCACGATGTAGGTTCCGGGGGGCTATCCATCATGGCTGCTGTGATCGGCGGCTTACGGGATATTGGGGAAGGTTCCGGTTCCAAGAAGCGATGTTGAATACGGCGCAACCTCTGACGAATGGTCTAGGCCATGGCACCGAATTCGGACCATCCAGGGGCAATTTTTGCTTCAATGCCTCTGTCCTAGTCTTCAGTTGGTACGGTTTCAGATCATCCAATGCAATCAACACCAGATAATCAACGGGTTTGTCCGCTCTTCCTGATGCCCATTCGTACAGGAACGAGTCCCGGTATTTGTACTTGAGATCCTCGTCGAGTTGACCGCTATGAAATCCTTGGATGAATCTCTGCCTATCTCCCATCTGGGCCTTCGGATTCTGTGGGTCCTTGAGCTCGATGAATAGATACCGGTCGGCAAGCTCTACGACGAAGTCCACTGCTTTCATGCAGTGGCTCAATCCATGGCCAGCGCCGTCGAACCTTCGTGCGTTCACCGCACCGGCGACGGTGATTTGCAGGCTGCCCTCCTCCAGGACAGTCACAACCCCAAGTCCCCCAAGCTGCGCCTCACTTCCCTGTCGTAGAGGTCGGTGAGGGTCTTTGCGATAGCATTCGGCTCGATGCCAAGGTAGCTGTCCGCCGTGCGGCAGGCAATCTCCCGATCCTCTCCTCGATAGAGGGAGTGGAACACAACCGTGTCGCCGGGCTCCATCCGAAGATCGAGCTCGCTGAGTATTACATTGTCATGAGTCGCCATGAACACCTGGACGCCGCCCCGCTGCAACTTCAGCAGGATGTCTATCAGTGGGCCGACCATCTTCGGGTTCAGGTTGGTCTCCGGCTCGTCCCAGAACAGCACGGAGCCCGTGACCTGGCCTCGTATATCCAGCAGCGTCCCGTTCTGGATCAGCAGCCACAGCAACCCCAGCTTGCGCATCCCCTCGGCCAGCAGGGTGAATTCGAGATCGCCCTGCCTGCTGCGCAGGAAGAACTCCTCGTTCTTGTAGTAGACCTTCCCGTCAATGGTCTCCTGAATGCTGTCAAGCAGCGGCCTGCGCCGCTTGTCGGGAGCGCCAAGCAGCGGCGGCAGGTATGCCCGATCGAGAAGGTCCTTGTATACCTCCTCGAAGTGGGTCTCCCTATGGGCGTATAACGACAGGAAGCCGGGCGCGTTGGAGAGTATCTCTTTCGCGGGGATGTAGGCGCTCTTGACAGGCGACTCTCCCCAACTCTTAGCGCCCGTTACGGTGGCGGACTTCGGTGTCACGACGCGGCTCGAGAATGAGGCGCGGAGCTTCAGGTTGCCGCGGAATACCTCCACCGCAGCTTTGGTGCCGCCCCGCCGTCGCCTGACCAGCCGCCCGATGGCGCGACCGGACGGGAGGAACACCCGGACGAGCTTCTCGGCAAAGGAGTCCCCTGTCTTCGAGACGTCGCAAGCCGCGTAGCACACCTTCAGCAGGTGCGTCTTGCCCGTTCCGTTTGCCCCGACGAAGACGTTGATGCCAGGCGAGAGCTCCAGGTCCAAGTCCGAGAAGGCGGTGAAACGCTCCAGCTTCACCCTTGTGAGCTTCCGGTACTTGGTCATCTTGCGGAGCTCTTCACTCATGGTTCCCCCACCTCGTCCCACAGTGGCTACAGTATATCACCCAAGTACGCTGTAGCTATCCGGACGGCTCGGCGAAGCGCAGGACGCGGGCGGGGTTGTCGACCAGTATGCGGTTGATGGACTCCTCGGTGAAGCCGCGGCGGCGCATCCGGGGGACTATGGACGCCAGGATGTAGGCGTAGCCGTAGCCGCCGTACTTGATCAGCTGCTTCTTGTTGCACACGTCCTGCGCGACTACGATCCTGTCGCCGTGCCCCTGCTCGATCACCCAGGCAATGTCGTCCATACGCCTGGCGTCGCTCGGCATGTCGATCGACAGGTTGTGGACGTACAGCGATTGCTCGCTGCCGAAGAGGTCCCACTCCAGGTAGCAGCCCGTGTCGGCGATTGCCTTGAGGTTCTCCCTCACGAACACGGTCCGGTCGACGTGGCCCATAATGGTCCTGGACAGATCGGCGCCCACGTCTTGCAGAACCTCGATGATCTCGAGCGGCGAGGTCTCGTCCCGCCCCGGGTGTATGAGCAGGGGAGCTCCAGTCGCCGCTTGGGCCCTGGCCGAGGCACGCACCACCTTCCGCTCGTTGTCCGACAGCGGGAAGTTGCACCCGACCTCGCCTATGATCCCTGACCTGATCTCCGTGCCGTCTACGCCCACCGTGACATCCTCGACGATCTTCTCGAAGATCTCGTCCTCAGTTATCTCCGACATGTCCGGCGGGTGACTCGAACCGACGTAGTAGGACGAGCCCATGATTATGTTCAGCCCCGTGGCCCTCGCTATCCGGGCCAGCGCCACGGGGTCACGCGCGATTCCTATGCTCGTCGCGTCGACGACGGAGGAGCCGCCGTGCTGCTTATACAGGCCGATCTCGTCGATGGCCGTCTGTATGTCCAGGAGCTGGGCGTCGTCGCGGTTCGCGTAGCCGTAGTGCTTCAGGTATCCGACCGTCTCGAGCGTGACCGGCCTGTTGTAGATCTCCCGGAGGAACGCCTCGGTGGGCGGCTCCCTGTGAAAGGCCAGGTCGATTAGCAGGTGCTCGTGCGTCAGCGTTACACCCAGCTCGTGTGGATGGACGGCCCCCAGCACCGTCTGCACCATGCCCGTGCTTTCGCCGGTCATCTCTGCCTCCGGTCTCCTATTTTGCGGCGTCCTTCGGTCATGGCACTTCCGTGCCGACTCCACGCTCCCTTGCAAGCCGGTAGACGCGGTATCCGGCCGCTATATCCTCCAGGGCGATGCCCTGGGACTCGAACAGGGTGACGTCGCTCGGTGAGGCGCGCCCGGCAACCGCTCCCGACACCACCTCCCACAGCTCGCGTACCCTCTGCCACGTCAGCGCCCCCCGCTCGACGGGATGGATCAGGTCCGCGGACTCCAACCGGGCCTGCTCGGCGTCGTCGGCGACGATGAGGCTCGCCCGCGCGACCGCGCTGCCGTCGAGCTCCCGGCGCAGCCAGTGGTTGCCGCCCGCCGCGTTGACGTGAGCGCCCTCGGCCAGCCAATCGCCCTTCAGCACAGGCGACGTGGCCGACGTGATCACGGCCACGACATCCGCATCCCGTACGCACTCCTCGGCTGAGTCGACGGCAGTCACCTCGATACCGAGACTCGCCGCCGACCTGTCCGCGAAGGCATTGCGCCGCTCCGGGTTCCTGCTGAAGACCCGGACTCGTTCGACGGGACGGACCCGGCATATGGCCTCGAGCTGCGTCTCGGCCTGGTAGCCGGAACCGATCACGCCCACGGTCCGCGCGTCGGCCCGCGCCATGTATCTGGTCGCGACCCCGCTGGCGGCTCCGGTGCGTACCTGGCCCAGCCTGCCCGCCTCTATGATCGCCAGCAGATCCCCCGTCTCGGAGTCGCTGAGCTGGACGTGGAATCGTGTGCCCCCTGCCCCAAATCCGCCGTACCACTTCATACCCGTCACGCCGGTCGACCTGTCGGCGGCGGCCATGAAGTGGAGCATGCCGCCGCCCATCCGGATGCGCCGCCTGGGGCTGTTCGAGGCCGTGCCGGCCGCCTGGTGCCGGAACGCCTCTTCGAGCGCCTCGATGGCGGCGTCCATCGTCAGCAGGCCGTCGACGTCGTTTTCGGTCAGGAATAGCGCCACTCGATTCGCTCCTGATCAGCTCGCCAGGCCTGGAAAGTGGTTGAGGGGGCCGTAGCCTCGTCCGATTGGGGCCGCGTGCCGGATCGCCTCGGTGACATACCGCTTGGCTTGGGCCACAGCCTCGCGGACACCCATGCCCTTGGCGAGCCCCGCGGCGATGGCCGACGCGAAGGTACACCCGGTGCCGTGGGTGCTGGTCGTGGTGATGCGGGGCGCAGTGAGGACTTTCATCTCGTCGCCGTCATAGTAGATGTCCGACGCGGGGCCGTCCAGGTGTCCGCCCTTCACGACTACCGCGCCGGCTCCCATGGCGACGATGTCCCGAGCGGCCTCGCGTGCATCGTCCACGTCCCCTATGACGCGGCCCGTGAGCACCTCCGCCTCGGGTACGTTCGGCGTCACCAGCGTGGCGAGGGGAACGAGGAGCGTCCTGAGCGCGTCTACGGCGTCCTCCCGCAGCAGCCTGTCGCCGCCCTTCGCCACCATTACGGGGTCGACGACAAGATTGCCGATGCCTGGCCCGCTCATTCTCCTGGCCACCGCCTCGATGATGGCCGAGCTCGACAGCATCCCCGTCTTGACAGCATCGGCGCCGATGTCCGACATGACCGCCTTCATCTGGGACTCCACCAGGGACACCGGCAGCTCCAGCACGTCGGTTACGCCGAGCGTGTTCTGGGCCGTGATCGCGGTCAGGACCGAGGCGCCGTAGACCCCGTGGGCCGCGAAGGTCTTCAGGTCGGCCTGGATCCCGGCGCCGCCTCCCGAGTCGGAGCCCGCTATGGTCATGGCGCGCGGAACGGGCGTCATGCCGACGCACCCAGGCCGAACGCCCGGCGGGCCGGGTCGGCAGGCCCCACGCTAGGAAGTACGGAGCCCGTCCTTGCTCTCGGCATCCTTGGCACGCCGTCTGATGATATCCTGCAACAGGCGAACACTGCGGCCGACGACCCGCATCTCCCGGCGCTTGCGCCGCTTCCTCTCCCGTCTTTCACCCTTTGTCTCATCCATAGCTCTGCCGGTAGATGATACATCAATCGGCGATCAGCTTGACCTGCCGGGCCAGACGGGTGAAGTCGTACTCCTCCACCCTCCTGTTGGCCGCGACGAAGTTGAGCACGATGCTGAGTACCGTCGAGACACCTAGGGCGGCCCCGAAGCTGTACAGAGTGCTGCCCGACAGGGGCAGCGAGTTCCAGGCGCTGAAGTCAGGCAGCGGGAAGAGCAGCGCGCCGACCACGAGTCCGGCAACGCTGCTGACCAGCGCGTCCACGGCGCTGAAGCTCCGCGTGTACATGCCGAAGAAGACCGGGAATAGCACGGCGGCGCACACGAGGTCCGCTATGAGGAAGAGGTAGAGCACGCTCCAGCCCTGGGATGCGACGAATATGGCCGGGATGATCAGCACCGCCGTTATGATTCGGGACGAGCGGAGCAGCGAGCCGCCCGCCAGGTCGGGCCTGTAGCGCGCCAGATCGCTGGTAATCGTGCTGGCTATGCCGTTCAGGAGCGTGTCCATGCTGCTCATCACCAGCATCAGCGCGAGCAGCAGGACGACCACGGCAGACCAGTCCGGCATGGTCTCGACGATGAGCGAGAACATGGCAACCGAGTCGTGGGCCTCGGACGCGCCCTTGCCTACCGCCAGTATCCCGAACACTCCCGTAACCACGACCAGGGGTACGCTCACCAGCCCGGCTACCAGGAAGCTGCGGCGCAGGGTCGTCTCATTCCGCACGGCGTAGACCCTCTGCCAGTAGCCCTGATGGAACATGTTGGCCGCCAAGACGGCGATTATGAGGGTGATGCCAAATTCGATGCCGCCTCGGTACGAGGCCGAAAGAAGCTCCGGGCTGTCCTTGGACACCGCGCCGAAGGCGTCCCCAAACCCATCCAAGGCAGACGCGGCTGCCGCAAGCACCAGTATCAGCAGGGGGATGACCAGGTAGAACTGGATCCTGTCGGTGAACAGGGACGCCCTCATGCCTCCGTAGGCCGTGTAGGCCACCGTCAGGAGTCCCACTATCAGGGCCGTCACTCCCAGCTCCGTGTCCGCTATCAGGTCGAAGGCGAGGGATATGCCCGTAAGCTCCGCCGACAGGAACACCAGCATGTAGAAGACGACGACGCACAGGATGAAGACGTACATCACGGGCCCGAACCTGTGCCACACGTACTCCGTCAGCGAGTGGCCTTCCGGCATGAGCTGCCGCATCCGCGGCCCCAGCAGAATGAACGCAACGAACGGGGCGGCCGCGCCTATTGCATAGCCTACGACGCCGGCCATGCCGGCCCAGGTGCCTGTCTCGGCGGGGCTGAAGAGTATCCACGCGCCCATGCCGGAGGCGACGAGGGTGGCGGTGGCGAGGCCGAGGCCCGCCGTGTTGCGCGACACCAGGTAGTCCTCGACGCTCAGGGCCCGCCTGCGGACGTACAGCACGCCCGCGGCCACGAATATTGCGGCCGTGCCCAGTGCGATCAGCGTCGCCAACATGCTGTCTATCATCGCCACACCTCCAGCGTATCGCGCAAAACAAGAGGCCACCCGATTTGCGGGTGGCCTGCGATTGCGCGATGCGCGTCGTTCCCTTCGCTGGCATTACCCAGATCAGGTCGAGGGGTCGTCCCGCATCTCGGGACCTCTCAGCCTGGAAACCCAAGCTCCCCCAGAGTCTATGTCCTGCTGGGCGGCAGTATACCAGATGCCGCAAGGCGTTGCCAGCGTACCGCGAAATCCATATGATGACGCCCAGCTTCCGAGCAGCGCCCGATTGCGAGGCCGAAGATGGCGCGGGTAAACGAGAACATCAGGTACGAGCCGGACGATCCGTGCCCGCCGCTCCTGACGATCGGCGTCGCCCTCCAGGGCGTCATGATCGCCCTGACCAACACGGTCCTGTTCGTGACCGTCGCCTTCACGGCGGTCGACGACCTGGACGAGGGTTACCTGTCGTGGGCCGTCTTCGCGGCGCTGGTAATCGGCGGAGCCGTGACCGCCCTGCAGGCGGGTCGCGCCGGGCGGCTGGGAGCGGGGCACGCGCTCATGGCTGGGGCGGGGCCCCAATTCATAGCGGTCTGCGTCCTGGCCCTGAACGCGGGCGGGCCCTCCATGCTGACGGGCCTCATCGTCGTGTCCTCGCTGGTCCAGTTCGCGCTCGCCGCATGGCTTCCGCTGCTGAGGCGGATCATCACGCCGGTCGTCTCCGGGACGGCGCTCATGCTGATAGCGGTCACGGTCATGTCGATCGCGGTCGGAAGGGTGAGCGCTGTGCCCGATGGAACGCCGACCGCCGCGGGGCCGACCGTCGCCGTGGTGACGCTGGTAGTCTCGGCCATGCTGGCCATGCGAGCCTCGGGAGTCTGGAAGCTGTGGGCGACTCTCATAGGACTCGCCTCGGGCGCCGTGGCCGCCGCTCTCTTCGGACTGTACGACCCCCAGAGGGTGATCGACGCCGGCTGGCTCTTCGTGCCTGAGATAGCGTCGTGGCCGGGATTCGACCTGAGCCCGGGCCCCGAGTTCTGGACCCTCCTGCCGGTGTTCCTGATCGTGAGCCTGGTAGTCGCCATCAAGATGAGCGCCGACGGCGTCGTCCTGCAACAGGTCTCGCGGCGCAGGCCGCCGGCGACCGACTTTCGCCTGGTCCAGGGCGCGGTCAACGTCAACGGACTGGGCACGCTGCTCGCCGGGCTCACGGGGACGCTGCCCACCATAGTCTATACGCCGTCCAACGTATCGCTCATCAATCTCACCGGGGTCGCGGCGCGCAGCCTTGGGCTCGCGATGGGGGCCATGCTGATAATGCTGGCGTTCCTCCCCAAGGTGGCGGGCATCCTCCTGACCCTTCCCAGTCCCGTGATGGGGGCCTTCCTGCTGATGATAATGGGGCTGCTCTTCGTGGAAGGCATGAGGATGGTCTTCCAGGACGGGCTCGATCCGCAGAAGGCCATGGTGGTGGGCCTGTCACTCTCGGTTGGCGTGGGCTTGCAGAGCCATAACTTCCTCGTGGACCTGCTGGGGACCACCTGGGGCGCGTCGCTCGGCAACGGCATGACGGTCGGCGTCCTGTCCGCGATCCTGCTGACCTCGTTCATCGAACTGTCCAGCCCGCGGCGCATGCGCCTGGAGACCACGCTGGAGACCTCCGCTCTGCCCGAGATCGACGCCTTCCTTCATAAGCTTGCGTCCAGGACCGGCTGGAGCGACGCGGCGACGGAGCGCCTGCGCGCCGCGGGTGAGGAGACGCTATCGAGCCTCCTGGAGTCCGGCGGCGACGAACTCGGAGGCGATGACGTGCCCCGCCTGATAATCGTCGCGCGACCGGGCAAGACCGTGGAGATGGAATTCATGGCGGTCTTCGACGAGGAGAACCTCGAAGACCGTCTGGCATACCTGAACGAACAGTCCGAGATCCGCGAGCACGAGGTCTCCTTCCGGCTATTGCGGCACTATGCCTCTTCCGTGCGCCACCGGAAGTATCACGGCGTGGACATAGTCAGGGTGGAAGTCGAAGCATGATACAATACTCGCGCGCTGTCACGTGACAGTGACGCCAGAAGGGGATTGAGGTTGAGATGGCAGCATACTTGGTCGTGAACAACGAGGTCATCGACGAGGCCCTGTACTCCGAATTCCGAGATCGCGTGGCGGCGGTCATGGAGGCGCACGGGGGCAAGTACCTGGTGCGAGGCGGGACCCTCGAGGTTCTGGAAGGCAACTGGTGTCCCGAACGCCTGGTGGTGGTGGAGTTCGACAGCGCCGACGCGGCGAAGGCACTCCTGAGCTCCGCGGACTTCCAGGAGCTCAAGGCCATCCGGGAACGGTCCGCGAAGGCCAACGTGATCGTCGTCGAGGGCGTCTGAGTCAGACCTGGAACCCCAGCGATTCGGCCACGTCGCGCTGCCGTCCGTCGAGGGTGACGAATGAGATGTCCACTGGCTCTACGACGGCATAGAGCGCAGTGGCGACGTGCCAGAGGTCGGCGCCTCTCAGGTAGCCTGCCTCCAGTGCGGTAGCAAATTCCCAGACCAACGGCCGGTCAGGCAATATCCAATCGATGCCCGAAATCAGGCTCGCATCGAATCGCTGCTTCTCACGCGCAAATGCCGCGCGGAGCTCTGCCTCGAGAAGGTTCGAGGACATGAGACGCGAGAAATTCGCCAAGCGCGCTTCAAGGCCTTCGACGTCATCGTGGTCCCGGAACGCGACCGCAACCAGAGCGGATGTGTCTATGTACGCGATGCTCACCCGTCGCGCTCGGCGAGAAAGCGGGCAACGGCGCCCGGCCGCTTCGCTACTGCCGCAAGCGGCCTACTGCGCTCGCCCGAGCTGACGAGCACCCCACGCCGCTCAAGATCCTCCAGGCGCTCCTCGATCGTCGAGTGGCTGCTGCTGATCGAACGAATCTCTGCCACAGGCTCCCCCCTGTAGGACACGGTAACCGTAGCGCCCTCGCGCACACGTCGCATGACTTCGGAAAACCGCGCCTTGGCCTCGTAGGTCGAATAGGTAATGCCCATGCCTTTTACTATAACTGGTCAGACTAGTCTTGTCAAGCCCGTAGCTGACGCAGGCCGCCGAAGGGTCAAGACACTCTCGACAGCCTCATACCGACTGCGCCGCCGCCGCCGTGGCACACGGCCGCTACGCCGGACTCGAGGCCGCGCCGCTCCAGGGCGTGCAGCAGGGTGACGAGTATGCGGGCGCCGCTCGCGCCGATGGGATGGCCCAGGGCCACTGCGCCGCCGTTGACGTTCACCCTTTCCCAGTCCCAGTCCAGCGCCTTGCCGTTGGCTACGACCTGGGCCGAGAACGCCTCGTTCACCTCGAACAGGTTCACGTCGCCTATGCTCATGGCGGCCCGCTGCAAGAGCCGGCGGATCGCCTCAGCCGGGGCTTCGAAGAGCCTCGCCGGCTCGTTGGCCACGTAGGTGTGGTCCTCGATCACGGCGACGGGCTCCAGGCCCATCGACCGGGCCGCGTTCTCTCGGGTGACGACGAGGGCAGCGGCACCGTCTGAGATCTGGGAGGAGTTGCCGGAGGTGACGGACGTATGGGGATAGAAGGGCGCGGGCAGCCCGGCCAGTCCGTCCATGCTGGTATCCGGGCGCGGGCCCTCGTCGACCTCGACGGTGGTGCGGCTCCTCCGCCCGTTGGCAACGACGGGCGTGATCTCCTGGGCAAAGGCGCCGTCGGACGAGGCGGCCGCGGCCCGCCTGTTGCTCCTGACCGCGAACTCGTCCTGCTCCTCCCGGGTCACCTCGAACTCGGTCGCGGTGCCCTCGGCGAGAGTACCCATGTGGGTGTCGTTGAACGAGCACGTCAGGCCGTCGTGGATCATCGAGTCCGCCATCTTCCAGTCGCCGAGGCGGCGGCCCGTCCGGCTCCCCTCCAGCACGTGGGGGGCGCGGCTCATGTTCTCCATCCCGCCGGCGACGACGACGTCCGCATCCCCCGACCGCACCATCATCTGAGCGAGCACGACGGCCATCATGCCGGACGCGCACACCTTGTTCACCGTGAGCGCCGAGGAGCCATCGGGGATGCCCGCACCGATTGCGGCCTGCCGCGCGGGGGCCTGGCCCAGCCCGGCTGAGAGCACGTTGCCCATGATCGTGTAGTCGACGTCGCCTGGCTCGATGGAGGCTCTTTCGATTGCGGCCTGGATCGCCGCCGCTCCCAGTTCGGTCGCCGGTACGCCCGACAGCGCGCCGTTCAACTTGCCTATCGGAGTCCTGGCGCTGCCCAGTATCACCACCCTGGAATCGCCCATGTCAGCCCTCCATCACCTGCTTCACCGCGTCCAGGGCGGCGTCCACGTCATCGCTCGAAATCTCGTAGTGGGTCACCATGCGGATGCGGCCGTCGATGTTGAAGCAGTGCACTCCCCTGTCCCCCAGCGCGCTCACAACGTCGTCGACCGGCCTGTCGACCGTGTCGAAGAAGACGATGTTGGTCCTGACGCGGTCGGGCTCCACGCCGACCCCAGTAACGTTCGCCAGACCCTCGGCGAGCCGGCGGGCGTTCGCGTGGTCCTCCCCCAGCCGGTCGACCATCGACTCCAGGGCGACTATGCCCGCGGCGGCGATAATGCCCGTCTGGCGCATCTCCCCGCCAACGATCTTCCGCTGCTTCCGGGCCTCGGCGATGAATTCCTCGCTACCGCACAGTATCGAGCCGATGGGACAGGCGAGCCCCTTCGACAGGCAGAACGATACCGAGTCGGCGGACTCGACCAGCCCGGATGCAGGGACTCCCAGCGCCTCGGCCGCGTTGAACAGCCGGGCGCCGTCTACGTGGAGCGCCGCCCCATGGCGCTTCGCCGTGTCGGACACCGCACCGGTGTAGGACGGCTCCAACGGCATCCCGTTGGTGGCGTTGTGGGTGTTCTCGATGCACACGAGGCTCATGCGCCCGCCGGACTCCGTTTCGTCCTTCAGGGCCAGCTCCACGTCCTCGAGGGGAAGCATCCCGTCCCGCTCGTCGACCATGCGCACGGCGACCTGGCCGTAGGTCTCGTGTCCGTGTGCCTGGTCCACACTCCACGACATATGCGACCTTTGGCCTATCAACATCGCATCACCCGGACTGACGTGGGAGAGGGCGGCCACGAGGTTGCCCATGGAGCCGCTCGACACGAAGAGGCCAGCCTCCATCCCGACCCGCTCGGCCGCGAGCTTCTGGAGCCGCCGCGTCGTCGGGTCGCCCTCGAGGCCGTCGTCGCCGACCTCGGCCTCGTACATGGCCCGCCGCATCTCGGGCGTAGGCTTCGTTACCGTGTCGCTCCTGAGGTCTATGCCGTTCACGCAGCGGCCCCCGTGACCGGGCAGGACAGCGTCATGCCGGGACTTCCACTCTGCCCTGGTCCGCTCTTATGGCCTGCTCCATGGCCGCGACCGCCACCTCGATCTGGTCGTCGTCGGGCTGGCGCGTCGTCAGCCCCTGCAGGGCGATATTGGGCACCGTGATGAGCTTCACCAGCGGGTTGGACGAGTGGAACCCGCTGAACCGTATCAGCTCGTAGCTCACCGCCGCGACGACCGGGACGAGCACGATGCGGGAGAGCAGCAGCCACCACAGCGGCTCCCGTCCCACGAAGGTGAAGAGCACTATGGCGACGACCATGACCGTCAGCAGGAAGGCCGTGCCGCACCTGGGGTGCGCCGTCGGATATTGCCGGATCGACTCGGTGTCCAGCGGGACGCCGTTCTCCTGGGCGTGGACCGTCATGTGCTCGGCCCCATGGTACATGAAGACGCGCTTGATCTCGTCCATTCGCCCGATGAGCACTATGTACCCGACGAACAGGCCCAGGCGTATCAGCCCCTCCACGAGGTTGCTGAGCAGGTCGGAGCCCAGGGGACCCTCGACCAGGCGGCTTGCCACAACCGGCAGCAGGAAGAAAATCCCTATCGCGAAGACCATCGAGAAGGTGAGCGTCGCCGCCATCTGGCCCTTCCCGATCTCCTGGCCCTCCGCCTCTGCGCCCACGTTCGCGGAGTACATCAGGGCGCGCATCCCAAGGGTCAGCGTCTCGGCAAGCACGAGCACGCCCCGAAGCACCGGCACCCTGCGCAGCCGGCCGGTGTAGAGCTGGCCCAGCGGCTCGCACTTCATGGCGAGCGTCCCGTCGGGCCTGCGGACGGCGATGCTCGCGTGGCGCTGCCCGCGGATCATGACGCCCTCGATTACCGCCTGTCCGCCGTATGTCGGTGTGCTGGAAGCCATCGTGCTCGTGGTAGCAAAAAGGGGTGAGTGCTCCTCACCCCTTCGGCTGGTTCATCGCCGGTTCGCGCGGCTAGGCTACTGGAGGTTGAAGCGGCGCTTCAGCCGCTCTACCCTGCCCTCGGTGTCGACGATCCTCTGCTCGCCCGTATAGAACGGGTGGCACTGGTTGCAGATCTCGACCCGGAGCTCCTCCTTAGTCGAGCCGGTCGTGTACGACGCCCCGCACGAGCATCTCACGACCGCTTCCGGGTAGTAGGCGGGATGGATGTTGGCCTTCACGTCAGCGCCTCCTCCAGGGGGTAGACGCTCGCCCTCTTCTTGTCGCGCGTCTGGTGCTCGAAGCTGACCGTGCCGTCCACGAGGGCGAACAGCGTGTGGTCCTTGCCCAGCCCGACATTGGTTCCGGGCACGATGCGGGTGCCGCGCTGCCTCACGATGATGGACCCGGCGGTCACGTACTCGTTGGCGTAGCGCTTCACCCCGAGGCGCTGCCCCTTGCTGTCCCGGCCGTTCCTGGTGCTTCCGCCGCCCTTCTTATGAGCCATCGGTTTCCTGCTCCCCGGAGCCGGCGTAGGAGATGCCGGTCACCTTCAGATCGGTGTACTGCTGCCTGTGGCCCTTGCGCCGGCGGTACCGGACCTTGGGCTTGTACTTGAAGACGACGACCTTACGCCCCTTGCCCTGCCCCACGACCTCGGCGGTGACGCTTGCGCCCTCCACCGTGGGCGACCCTAGCACCACCTCACCGTCGCGCGAGATCATCCGCACGTCGCCAATCTCGACCTGCCCGCCGTCGGCCTCGCCGATGGACTCGACGCGGATCGTGTCGCCCTCGGCCACCCTGTACTGCTTGCCGCCCGACTGGACCACTGCGTAAGTTGACATTGCTTCACCCTGCCGTCCATTGTAGCGCGGCCCACTCACATAGCACAACCTAAACGACACCGCTGCCGACGCATATCTGGTAGCTCTCAGGCGATTGCCCATGCTCGAAAGTCCATCTATGCTCTAGTCTCAACCCGGCTGACATGATCAGAAGCCACAGGTGGGAGCCCGTGCTATGAGTGGACACAAACCCAACATCCTCTTCATCCTGGCCGACGACCTGGGCTGGGGAGACGTCGGATACCACGGCTCGGATATCCGCACGCCCAACATCGACAGGCTGGGCGAGACCGGGGTGGAGCTGGACCGCCACTACGTCCAGCCCATGTGCACGCCCACCCGCGCCGCGCTGCTCACGGGGCGATACCCGAGCCGGTTCGGGCCCCACGCAACGGTGCCGTCCAACCACCCCGTCATGTCCGACGGCTACGAGACCCTTGCCTCCACGCTGCGCAATGCGGGCTACGACACCGGACTGTTCGGGAAGTGGCACCTGGGCTCCTCGCCGCCATACGTCCCGAACGCGTTCGGGTTCGACTGGTCGTACGGCAGCCTGGCGGGCGGAGTGGACCCGTACAACCACCGCTACAAGACGGGCCCGTATTCGCGCACCTGGCACAGGAACGGAGAGCCGGTCGACGAGCGAGGCCACGTCACGGACCTGATAGTCGACGAGGCCGTGGAGTGGATCAAGGCGCGGCGCAGCCCCTGGTTCTGCTACGTGCCCTTCACAGCGGTACACGTCCCCGTGAAGGCTCCCCAGGATTGGCTCGACAGGTATGCGGACGGCGAGTACGACCCCGACTACGGGCGAGACCGGTCGTACCGTGAGTACGCAGCCTACGCGAGCCACATGGACCACGCGGTGGGCCGCCTCGTCGAGTCTCTGCGCCGGACCGACCAGGTCGCCAACACGCTCGTCGTCTTCACGTCCGACAACGGCGCGCTGGAGAGCGATACCCTCGGGCAGGCCCAGCTATACCCGGGCCACCAGGAGGCATCGCCCCGGCTGGGCAGCAACCTGCCCCTGCGCGGCAAGAAGGCGCAGCTCTACGAGGGCGGCATACGCACGCCTTCGCTCATGAGCTGGCCAGGAACCCTGGAGCCGAGCCGCGTCACGGCGCCGATGCACGTATCCGACTGGATGCCCACTCTCACCGGGCTGGTGGGGTGCGAGCCCACCGGCGACCCCAAGTGGGACGGCATCGACGCCGGGCCGATGCTGGGCTTCTCATCTGGCGCGACCCAGCGCGACAGGAGCATATACTGGTGCTTCCGGGCCAACGAGTTGGCCGTACTCTCAGGAAGCCTGAAGCTGATCGCCCGCGAGCATGAAGGCAGCTTCGAGGGCATCGAGCTCTACGACATCGACGCCGACCCCTACGAAACGACCGACCTGGCTCCTACCCGACCCGACGACGTCGAGGACCTGCTGGACATCATGCGGGCGGAGCGCCAGCGGGACGGCACCGCCGCCAGGCCGGACGCTGGCGAAGCAGTGCCCGTGTAGACTTTCAGAGATGACAGGCCACGTTCGGTGGTGAGTGTGAGATGTGCGGTAGATATAGCCTGATAGCGGACCTGGGAGAGCTGGCGCGGCGGTTCGAGTTCGACGGTGGCTGGCTGACCTTCGAGTCCGCATACAACATCGCTCCCACGCGGCCAACGACCTGCTCATGCCGATACACGACCTTATGCCGGTGATCCTGCCCAGAGAGATTGAGGGCTTCTGGCTGGACGGCCGCGTCGACGACCCCAACATCCTTGCCAGCATTCAGGCGTCCCACAAACCCAGCAGGCCAACCACATCCTTTGCAGGCGGAATCTTGGAGACCCTCGCCTCTGCCGAAGCAACAGCCACACAATCGTCTGCCGTTCTCAGCATATCCCTCCACTCCAGGAGCAGCTCTTGGTTCGAGTAGATCCAAGACATCCACCCCCCTCCTGTAGCGGGAGCGCTAAGTATGTCCTCGAGAGACTGTCCCTCAGAGAGCAAACCAGCCGCGCGCTTTGGTCCGACACCAGGGACTCCAGGCACTCCATCGGCCGGATCGCCGGTCAGGGCCCGGTAGTCGCACCACTGCTCCGGGCTCACAGAGTACCGAGCCCTGATATCGTCGCGGTCGACTATGTCCGGTCGGCCCAGCCTGGCGCCTTTCAGAATCTTCACCCTATCGTCGACCAGCTGGTAGAAATCGCGGTCGGTCGATATGATGAACACCGGTGACGGGTGCAGTCGGACTGCCAGCGTGGAGATCAGATCATCGGCCTCGTGATCGGCACATTCGAACCAGCTCACCTGGAGTGCTTCCGCCGCTTTCTTGACGAGATGGAGGTCCCTGAAGTCCTCAAGCGGTTGGTCCGGCGCGCTGGAAATCGACGCTCTTGCCCAGGCCTTCCGTACCGCGTCAGGAGAGTCGGAGCAGACGACAATGCCGTATTCCTCGACTCCCAGCGCCCTGATCGCAGAACCCAACAGCGCATAGAATCCAAATACCGACGTAATGTCCCGCCCACTCCTCGAGCGAATGCGCGCGGGAAAACCGAACTCGGCCCGATGCATCAGGTTATGGCCGTCTACAAGGAGTACAGGAATCATGCCCTATGTCCGATTGAAGACCAACGTCTTGGCGCGTCAGAGGGGTACGGTGAGGCCTCCTCCTCCTGGATTCCCGCGCTACCCGCCCGCCAGCCTCTCGTAGGCCCACTGCGCCAGTCGCAGCCCGATGACTACGGCAGCCAGGCCCACCGCGACCTGCAGGACCACGTTGGCGGATGCGGCGAGGTAGGCTCCGTCGCGGATGAGCCTGATGGTGTCGATACCGAAGGCGGAGAAGGTCGTGAATCCACCCAGTACGCCGACGACCAGGAACGCCTGGGCCTCGGCGCTCAGCGACTGACGGGCCTCGGCATATCCGGCGACCAGGCCGATTATCAGGCAGCCCGCCGCGTTCACCGCCAGCGTGCCATAGGGAAATGCGCCGTCTCCGGTGGCGCCCTGTACCCACGTCGCGACAAGGTAGCGCAGCGAAGCCCCTATCAGGCCTCCTGCCGCCACCATGAGGAGAACCAACGCAGACCTCCTTGTCGAACGCGGTCGACTGCTGATCCCAGGGATGTGCTATCGCCGCTTCGACCCGTACCGCTTCTTCGGAGGGCGAGCGGCCTCGTAGTATCGAATCCAATCGTCGACCGTCGTGCGCGCGACCGCCTCCCCTATCAGGGCGAGCGGCAGGTCGTCGAGCTTCCTGAAGCGAACGCACGACTTGCCCATGTCCAGCCTCTTGCCGGTGGCCCTGTAGCTGTCGACGAACCACTGCTGGGTCTCCGCATCGCCGTAGATGTTCATCAGGTGGACGGACACGTAGTTCTTCTCGGACGCTATGGCCGCGTAGCTGAGGGGGTGGCCGTTGTAGGTATCGGGGTACCTGTCCAGCGGCACCGAGTAGGCGATCATGCCGAAGTCCATCATCTCCTCGTATCCGTCCGGCAGGTTGGCGAGGATGACCTCCCTGACAGCCGAGACGGCCTCGCGGCGCTCGGGCGTCAGCTCATCGAGGTACTCCTCCACGGTGGCCGCGCCGCTCTTCATGCTTCGACCTCCGTCTCCTACCGCTCCACCTTCAGAATGCTCAGGAATGCCTCCTGTGGTATCTCGACCCGCCCCACGCGCTTCATGCGCCTCTTGCCCTCGGCCTGGCGCTCCAGCAGCTTGCGCTTGCGCGTCACGTCGCCGCCGTAGCACTTGGCCAGCACGTTCTTGCGGAGGGCCCGCACCGTCTCGCGTGCGAACACCTTGCTGCCCACCGCCGCCTGGATCGGCACCTCAAAGAGCTGCCTGGGTATCAGGTCCTTCAGCCGCGTGACAAGCTCCTTGCCCCTGGGATGCACCATGTTCCGGTGCACGATCACCGACAGGGCGTCCACCGGCTCGCCGTTGACCAGTATGTCGAGCCTGACGAGGTTCTCGGCCCGGTAGTCGCCGAGGGAGTAGTCCATCGAAGCGTAGCCCTGGGTCCGTGACTTCAGCTGGTCGTAGAAGTCGATGAGCATCTCAGACAGCGGCATGGCGAATTCCAGCATCACCCGCGTCTGGGACACGCCCGGCTTCCGTCCATTCCCTGCCCCATCGTCCACTGAGGCGCCGTACTGAACGTACTCGGTCCTCTTCAGCTCGCCCCGGCGGTCCGTCACCAGCTCGATCATAGTGCCGATGAAGTTCGCGGGGGTCAGCACAGTCAGGTCCACCCACGGCTCCTGGACCTCGTCGATCCTGTCGGCAGGAGGGAGCTTGGCCGGGTTGTCGACCTCGTGTATCTCGCCGTCGGTCGTCAGGACCTGGTAGGCCACGCTTGGAGACGTGGCAAGGAGGTTCAGCTCGTACTCGCGCTCCAGCCTCTCCTGGACGACCTCCATGTGCAGCAGCCCCAGGAAGCCGCACCGGAAGCCGGACCCCAGCGCCAGCGAGCTTTCGGGGTCGAAGGACAATGCCGCGTCGTTCAGCCTCAGCTTTTCGAGGGCGTCGCGAAGCTCCAGGTAGTCCTCCCCGTCGGCCGGGTAGAGCCCGGCGAACACCATCGGCTTGAGCGGCCTGTAGGCGTCGAGGGGAGAGGCCGCCCCATCCTCCGCCAGGGTCAGCGTATCCCCGACGGGGGCGTCGCCCACCGTCTTTAGTCCTGTGGCCACGTACCCGACTTCACCGGCCCTCAGCCCATCCACCCTGGTCGGGGCCGGCTTGAAGCACCCGACCTCCAGGGTGTCGCTCCTGGCCCCGCTCGACATGATCCTGATCCGCGAGCCCGCCGGGGCCGTGCCGTCGAACACGCGGACGTACGCCACCACGCCCTTGTACGGGTCGTACTTGGAGTCGAAGATGAGCGCCCGCAGCGGCTCGGAGTCGTCACCGCCGGGCGGCGGTATCCGCTCGATCACCGCTTCCAGAATCCCCTCTACGCCCTCCCCATCCTTGGCCGACGCCATCAGTATCTCGTCGTCCCTGAACCCGAAGGCCTGCTTCACCTCCTCGGCGACGCGCTCCGGCTCGGCCACGTCCAGGTCGATCTTGTTGATGACCGGTATGACCTCCAGGTCGTGCTCGATGGCAAGGTAGACGTTGGCGAGGGTCTGGGCCTGTATGCCCTGGGTCGCGTCCACCACCAGCAGAGCACCCTCGCACGCCGCCAGGCTGCGGGACACCTCGTACGAGAAGTCGACGTGTCCCGGCGTGTCGATCAGGTTGAGCTGGTAGCGCTCGCCCGACCGCGCGGCGTAGTCGAGCCGGACGGCCTGGGCTTTTATGGTGATGCCGCGCTCCCGCTCGAGCTCCATCGAGTCGAGGTGCTGCTCGACCATCTGCCGGGCGTCCACGGCGCCGGTCATCTCCAGCAGGCGGTCGGCAAGAGTCGACTTGCCATGGTCGATGTGAGCGATGATGCAGAAGTTGCGGATGTGTGTACGGTCCACCATCCGATGGTAGCATACCCCGGACACGCGCTATGGTAGGATTGTAGGCAAACGAGAGGCTTAGGAGGAGATTCATGGCTCAGGCAGTTCGACGGGCGGAGGCGACCTGGGACGGCGACCTGCTGTCGGGCAGCGGCGTGGTCAGCGCGGTATCGAGCGGCGCATTCACAGACATGCCCGTTACGTGGGCGTCGAGGACCGAGGACTCCGGCGGGCGCACCAGCCCCGAGGAGCTGGTCGCGTCGGCCCACGCTTCCTGCTTCTGCATGGCGCTGTCGGCTGGCCTCGGCAGGGCCGGCACGCCGCCGAAGAAGCTGGAGGTCAGCGCCGAGGTCACCTTCCAGCAAATCGAAGGCGGGTGGAAGGTCGCGTCCAGCGCCCTCACAGTGAAGGGCGACGTCCCCGGCATCGACGCCGCCGCGTTCGCCGAGGCGGCCGAGGGAGCCAGGGACGGCTGCCCGATTTCCGGCGCACTCAAGGGCAACGTGGACCTCAGCGTCACCGCGGAGTTGGTGAGCTAAGAGACTACACTCGCGGAGCACTGCCCTTCGACAAGCTCAGGGCGAACGCGCAAGTGAGGAGGCAATTCATGGGAATGCACTACCAGGCATATCCTGTCCCCGACAGGGACGCCGTAAGCGCCATCTACACCGACGCCATGGCGCGCATGTACGGCCTCGTGGCGCTCGGGATAATCACCACGGGCGCGGCCGTCTGGATCGGCGACAGGGCCGGCGTGGGAGAGATCATATTCGGCTTCGGCTGGATCGGCTACCTCCTGGCAATCGGCGTACTGTTCGGCACGCTGATCGCCGCGCAGAGGGTCGTCTCAGGGGGCAACACCGCTCTCGGCACTGTCCTCTACCTGGCCTTCACCGGCATGGAGGGCCTGTTCCTCTCGCCCATCCTGATGGCCTTCACGACCGAGACCATCGGCATGGCGTTCATGCTGACCGCGGGCGTCTTCGTCGCCATGAGCGCGATCGGATTGACCACGAAGCGAGACCTGTCCAGGTGGGGGCCGATCCTGTTCATCGGGCTGATCGGCCTCATCGTCATAAGCCTGATCAATGCCCTGCTGCTCCGGTCCGACGGCCTCTTCCTGCTCATCAACCTGGCGCTGCTCCCCCTGTTCCTGGCCCTCACGGTCTGGGAGACCAAGCAGATGAAGGAGCTCGCCCAGGAGGCCGCAATGGCCGGGGACGCGCGGGCCGCGAACCAGGTGGCCGTCACGGGCAGCATCGGCCTGTACCTGAACGCGCTCAACATCTTCATCATCCTGCTGAACCTGCTCGGCATGTTCTCCGACGACTGATCGGGGTATAATCGCGGAGGCGCAGCAAGACAGCCCTGTCCGCCACTCACAACGAGGAGGCCCAGACATGAACAACGGCCACAAGGACCCGGTGCTCGTCGTAGTACAGCTCACCGGCGGCAACGACTACCTCAACACCGTCGTGCCGTACGCCGCCCCCCTGTACCACGACTACCGACCGACCGTCGCCATCCCGGAGGAGAAGGTGCTGCGGCTGGACGACAAGGTCGGACTGCACCCCAAGATGGGCCCGGTCCGGGACCTGTACGACGAGGGCATGGTGGCCATCGTTCACGGCATCGGCTACGCCAACTCCCCGCGCTCCCACTTCCGGTCGATGGACATCTGGCACACGTGCGAGCCGGACACCCTGGGCACGGAGGGATGGCTGGGCCGCGTGACCCGCGAGCTCGACCCCGACAAGGAGAACGTCGTCACCGCCGTCAGCATGGGACCCAGCATGTTCCGCGCCCTGTCCCTCCCGGGCGTGCCCGTAGCCTGCGTCGAGGACCTGGACAGCTACGGGCTGATGACCGGCATCTCCGACAGGGAGCAGCGGGAGCGCATCGTCGACCGGTACAAGCGCCTCTACTCCCCCGCCATCGGCAGCGGCCCCGTCATGGACTTCCTGGGCCAGACCGGGCTCGACGCCCTCAAGGGCGCAGACATCCTGAAGCAGGCCCCGGAGCGCTACTCGTCTACCGTCGAGTACGCCGACACGCCCATAGCCCGCAAGCTGAAGGGCATCGCCCAGATACATCTCGCCGGCCTGGGCACGCGCATCTTCTACGCCGACCACGGCAGCTTCGACAGCCACTCGAACCAGCAGGGGATGCTCAGCACCCTGTGGGACGATCTGTCCGCCGCCATACGCGACTTCTTCGACGACCTCAGGCAGCACGACGCGGCCGACAACGTGCTCATGATGCTCTTCTCCGAGTTCGGGCGCCGCACCCACGACAACGGCTCAGGCACCGACCACGGAGCCGCCGGCGCGGCGTTCCTCATCGGCGAGCCCGTGAAGGGTGGCCAGTACAGCGAGTACCCGTCCATCAGGCTCGAAGACCTGGAGCAGGGCGATCCGGTTCCCAACTACGACTTCCGCGGCCTCTACACGACCATCCTGGAGGACTGGATGCGGATGGACCCAGTACCCATCGTCAACGGCACGTTCGAGAAGCTAGACGTGCTGGCCGCAAGCTAGGAAGGGGCAATCGCGATGCTCACTCAGGTAGTCGGCAACAGGGTATACGACTTCTCCCACGCGGCGGGGCGACGCGACCTCGCCATGGTCATCGGCGTGGCCGTCTCGACGGACGACACCGTGTACCTCCTCACCCGCCCGTCGGAGATAATCCCGGACACGCCGTGGGACCGCACTGGCAGCCCCGCCAAGATCGGCAAGTACACCATCGGCCCCGAGTGGGGCACCGAGGAGCTTATCAAGGAGTTCGGCAAGTACGGCCAGGGCGACGGCCAGTTCATCTGGCCGACCGGTATCGCACTCGACAGCCGCAGCAACGTCTACGTTAGCGACGAGTGGCTCAACCGGGTCGTCGTGCACGACGGCGACGGCAACCTGCTGGGCCACTGGGGCGAGGCGGGCAGCGGCCCGGGCGGGCTGAACCGGCCGTCGGGCATCGCGTCCGACGCCGACGACAACCTCTACGTCGTGGACGGCGCGGCGCACCGCGTGCAGAAGTTCACCTCAGACGGCGCATACCTCGCCGGGTGGGGCGAGCACGGCAGCGGCGAAGGGCAGCTCGACTCGCCCTGGGGCATCACCGTCGGCCCCGACGGCAACGTCTACGTGGCCGACCACAAGAACCACCGAGTCCAGAAGTTCGCGCCCGGCGGCGCATACATCGCCTCGTTCGGCGGCTACGGCGCCGGCCGCGGCGAGCTCAACCGCCCGTCGGACGTGGCGGTCGACCCGGACGGCGACGTATACGTCTGCGACTGGGCCAACAACCGCGTCCAGATATTCGCGCCCGACGGCGCGTTCGTCACCAGCCTCATCGGCGACGCCCAGCGGATGGCGATGTGGCAGCAGATGATGGTCGACGCCAACGCCGACGTGGTGAAGGCGCGCCGCCGGGTCTACACGCTGGAGCCGGAGTGGCGCTTCGCCCTGCCGGTGGGCCTGGAATTCGACAGCCACCGCTCCAGGATCATAGTGGCCGACACCCAGCGCGCCCGCGTCCAGATATACAACAAGCTCGACGACTACATCGAGCCCCAGTACAACCTCTAGCGGAACGCGAGAACCAGACCCGCTGCCCTATGGAGCCGTGACTCCACCCCGCGATCCCGAATACCTCGTCGGCTTGGTGCGGGAGCTGTGCAGGCTGCCCCATGAGACCGAGTGGGTCGAATTCAAGACGAGCTTCGATGACCCGCAGCGCGTCGGTGAGCTTATCTCAGCCCTGTCCAACGGCGCAGCCCTCAACGGCAAGCCGAACGCCTACATCGTCTGGGGCATCGAAGACCAGACCCACGCGATAGTGGGTACGAGCTTCTCGTACGCAGCCAAGAAGAAAGGCAACGAGCCGCTGGAGAACTGGGTGCTCAGGAAGTTGAGCCCGCGCATCGACTTCCGCTTCCACGAAGTCGCGGTCGACGAGCGGCGTGTCGTGCTATTGGAGATCGACCGCGCGTCGCGAAACCCCGTCGCATTCGATGGGAACGAATTCATCCGGGTTGGCAGTGTCACGAAGAAGCTCCGCGAATTCCCCGAGAAAGCGCGTGACCTCTGGCGTATTTTCGACCGGGTGGGCTTTGAGGAAGGCTTAGCTGCCGAGCGTGAGAGTGACGAGGATGTACTGCTCAAGCTCGACTACCCGGCCTACTTCGACCTGCTGCAAATCCCGCTTCCGGACGGCCGCGCCGCTATCCTGGACGCGCTCCGGCAGGACGATCTGATTGCGCCGTCCGACGCGGGCGGCTGGAACGTCACTAACCTGGGTGCCATCCTGTTGGCCAGAAGCCTGGGCGACTTTCCTCGTCTGAGGCGCAAGGCCATACGGGTTATCAAGTACAGAGGTGTGGGCCGCTTCGACGCCTCGACGGAGCGCGAAGAGACAAAGGGCTACGCCGCCGCCTTCACGGCGATAGTCGACCACGTCATGGCCCTCGTATCCTCGAACGAGGTGATAGAGAGGTCTCTGCGCAAGGCCGTGCCGATGTTCCCCGCAATAGCGGTGCGCGAGCTCGTATCCAACGCCCTCATCCACCAGGACTTCTCAGTCACCGGCGCGGGGCCCATGGTGGAGATATTCGACGACCGCATGGAGATCACCAGCCCCGGCGAGCCGCTGGTGGACACGGACCGCTTCGTGGACACTCCGCCAAAGTCCCGCAACGAGACTCTGGCATCGCTGATGCGCCGATTTCGTATCTGCGAGGAGCGGGGCAGTGGGATTGACAAGGTCGTCGCGGAAGTGGAGGCGTTCCAACTACCCGCACCACTGTTCGAAGCGCCCGGAGGTTCCACCAGGTCCGTCCTGTTCGCCCACAAGCCCTTGTCCAGGATGGGCAAGGCCGAGCGGATCCGGGCCTGCTACATGCACGCCTGCCTACGCTACGTGATGGGACAGCCCATGAACAACTCATCACTCCGAGAGCGCTTTGGTATTACCAACACCGTCCAAGCATCCAGGCTTCTCAAAGAAGCTCTGGAGTCAGGGACTATCATCATACGAGACCCTGAGGCAGGGTATCGTAGCCGTACATATCTCCCAGCCTGGACAGGCTTCCGTAGCACCGGGTAGTTACCGGAGGGATTTCACTCCGGCACCACTCGGTCTGTTGTTTGCCTGTTGTTTTCACTCAGCCGGCTGCCGGTCTGTTGTTTGCCTGTTGTTTTCACTCCCGGCCCGGCCCCGGTCTGTTGTTTGCCTGTTGTTTTCACTCAGCCGGCTGCCGGTCTGTTGTTTGCCTGTTGTTTTCACTCCCGGCCCGGCCCCGGTCTGTTGTTTGCCTGTTGTTTTCACTCAGCCGGCTGCCGGTCTGTTTGTTTGCCTATTGTTTTCACTCAGCCGGCTACCGGTCTGTTTGTTTGCCTGTTGTTTTCACTCAGCCGGCTGCCGGTCCGTTGTTTGCCTGTTGTTTTCACCCAGCCCTACCCTATGCGCACTGGGGATCGTTCGGGTCCCACCGCTGGAACCCCGGATTCTCAGACTCCGCCAGCCTGGATCGGGCCTCGCGCCACGACTCCGCCCACTCGTCCGCGTCCCTAAGCTCCGACTCCGGGTTCGAGCGGCTGCGCGCCACGAACCCTGGGAACCACGAGCGCCCCGTCGCGTCCCCCGTACGGTTGTAGCGCAGGTCGAAGCTCCACCTGATCTCGTCGCTGACGTTGGGCAGCGACGCGTGCATGGTCAGCCTGTCCATGAACAGCACGTCTCCCCTCTTCATCGGAACGGTCACCCGCTCCCCTACCAGGTGGTCCTCGGGGATCCCCTGCTTGCTGGGGTCGCCCGTGTAGCAGTGCAGACCCAGGCCGCTGTGGTGGCTCCGCCGTCCTACTACCAGGCACCCGTTCTCCTCCGTGGCGTCGGTGACGGGCAGCCAGACGGTCAGGATGTCCGTCTCGTCCGCCTCCTCGGTCACCACGCCCAGGTCCTGGTGCCAGAAGGTCCGGCCCGACAGCGACCCCAGCTTCGCGGCCTCGGGCAGGAAGCTCTCGGGCGGCTTGATGCGGACGTGCTGCACCGGGTTCGAAAATATCTCTGGGCCGATGAACTGCTCGACGGCGTCCAGCAGCTTCGGGTTCCTGAGAAGCTCGAACACGGCCGGGCCGTGGTGCATCGGCGTATCGTGGGCGATGTTCTTCTGCGGCAGCGAGATGTCGATCGATCCGGCGTATGATCCATCGGTCTCGCGGGCGACGTGGCTGAGCCGCTCCCCGAATGGCATGTCCTCGTAGGCGCTGCTCAAGGTACCGGCGGCGTGCCACTCCCTCGCCAAGCGGTCGAGCAGCCCGTCGTACTCGTCGATCACGGGCTGCAGGTCCTCGTCCGGGTCCAGGATGCCCTCGCCAACGAAGTAGCCCTCCTCCTCGAACTGCTCCAGATTCGCCTTGGTAATCGTCATCCCCATCTCCTAGCGTTCAAGTGCGTCGGCGAGATTATAGCCCTGAAGTGCCAGCGGTCAATCGTCCCCCGCTGCCAAATCATCGGCTGAACGCCCGCTCCACCTTCGACATCGCCGTCAACGCGTCCCCGATCTCGTCCTCGGCCCAACCGTCGTGCACGGGCAGCTTCATGTAGTCGCCCATCACCGCGTCGGCGTTCGGGCACGGGAACTCCCGGTCGCCGTCCCCCCGGTAGTCCGGGCACGCCCAGGGATACCGGCTCGTCCCGAACACCCGCCGCTGCCTGAACCACTCCATCCGGTGCGGCATCAGGCCCCATCCTATCTCGGTCGCGGGGACTCCCTCCGCCGCCAGCGCCTCCACGAAGGTGTCCCGGTCGCAGGTCAGCCGCTCCGCGTTGACCCTGACCGGCAGCCACCAGTACGACGGCGCCGCCCCGGGTATCGGCTGCATGATCGCGACCGACTCCAGCCCCAGGTCGGCGATGCCGACCTCCAGCGCGCCCACCACCTCGCGGCGGCGCGTAACCTGCCCCGGCAGCTTCGCCACCTGGGTGCGCCCTATCGCCCCCGCCAGGTCGTTCAGGTTCACGTTCAGGGATGCCGCCTCGTTGGTCGACCCCTCCGGCAGGAAGAACGGCTTGCCCCTGTCCGACGCCCGCCGCGAGCGCCGGTACAAGGTCTCGTCCCGCGTGAACACCACGCCCCCCTGCCCGCCCGTGTTCATGTGCTTGTCCCACATGGTCGAGACCGTCGCCACGTCGCCGAACGTGCCCACGTACCTGCCGTGCAGCCGGGCCCCGTGAGACTGCGCGCAGTCCTCGATGAGCGGTATGCCGTGCCGTCGCGCCACCTCGGCGATGGCCCTCACGTCCGCCGGGTACCCGGCGATGTGCGCGACCACTATCGCGCTCGTGTACGGCGTCACCATCTCCTCGATCTGCTCCGGGCCCGGCGACAGGGACCCTGGCGCAACGTCGGCCACCATCGGGATGCAGTTCAGCAGCGGTATGGGCATCATCCCGCCGGGGTCGGTGAGACACCCAACGATCACCTCCGTGAACGGCTCGACCTCCAGGGCCTTGAGGGCGACGTACAGCGCGGTCGAGCCGGAGCTCACGCCGTCGACGAACCCTCCGCCCATGAAGTCCGCGAACTCCCGGCAGAAGGCCTCCTCGGAAGGCCCGTCGTAGCGAAAGGGCTGCCCGGTCGTGATGCTCTCGTCGAACAGCGCGTCCACCGCCGCCTTGTCGTCCGGCCCGAAGCGTCGGCGGTCCGGCCAGGGCCGCTCCCGGACCCTAGGGCCGCCATTCAGCGCAAGCTCGGACCTCGTCACGGCACGCCTCCATCCAGGACCGTCGCCAGCCTGCCCGGGTCGATGTTGCCCCCCGACACCACGCACACGACCTTGCCCCCGCCCGCAATCCCCGCCAGCGCGGCGGCCACCGGGACCGCGCCGCCGCCCTCCGCGATCACCCGATTCCGGCTCGCCAGCAGGCGCACGGCCTCCGCCGCCTGCTCCAGGTCCACCACCAGCGACCCGTCGAGCAGGCGCCGGGCCAGCGCGAACATCTCCGGTTGCACGATCGGCGAGCCGATGGCATCCACGAAGCTCAGGGAGTAGTCGATCCTCGTCGGCTCGCCCGCGTCCAGGGCCGCCGCCAGGGGCGCGGACGTCGCAGCCTCCGCTGCGTACACCCTCGCGTCCGGCTTCGCGAACCTGGTGGCGGATGCGATACCGCAGCAGAGGCCGCCGCCCCCGTACGCCGCCACCACCGCGTCCACATCCGGCAGGTCCTCCACTATCTCCAGGCCGATGGTCGCGTTGCCCGCCATCACCGCGGGGTCGCTGAACGGGTGGATGAAGCGGCCCTTCGCCCCGGGGTACGAGCGGGTGGCAAAGACCCGGGCGAAGTCCTCGAACTGCGCCTTCAGGTAGCTGCCGCCCAGCCGCTCGATGTTCGCCAGCTTGGTCTCCGGCGCGTTCTCCGGCACGACCGCCGTCATCGGGACGCCCAGATCCCGCGCCGTCCACGCCAGCGCCTGGGCCGTGTTCCCGGCGCTCACCGTCCATACGCCGTCGGCCAGTTCGTCCCTGGGGATCTGGAGCACCGCGTTCGTGACCCCGCGGAGCTTGAACGACCCCACCGGCTGTAGGTTCTCCAACTTCAGGAATATCTCCGCCGGGCCCGGGTCCGCGTTGAGCCGAACCAGCGGCGTGCGCACCACCCTGCCCGAAATGCGGCGCGATGCGGCCCTGGCGTCGTCCGGGGATACGGGCTCGTGGCGAATGACTGCGGGCACAGGCTCTTTCCTCTCCATAACTCTCCCCCTCCGTGCTCTCTGTGCCCTCTGTGGTAGTACCGGGGCTAGTGGCCCGGCACGCCGCCGCGCAGGATTTCGGCCAGCTTCCCGGCGTCGATGTTGCCCCCCGACAGGACGCAGGCGATCTTCCCCTCGCCCGCCCCGCCCGACAGGGCGCCCGCCACCGACGACGCACCCGCGCCCTCGGCCACTACCCGGGCCCTCTGCGCCACGAGCCTGACCGCGCTCGCAGTCTCCTCCAGCGTCGACACGACCGAGCCGTCCAGGATCTCCCGCGCCAGCGGCCACACGTCCTCGAAGACGATGGGCGAGCCGATGCCGCTCACGAAGGACGTCGGATGCTCGATCTCCGTCGGCCTGCCCGCCGCCAGGGACGCCGCGAACGCCGGCCCGGCCTCCACCTCCGCCGCGTACACGCGCGCCTCCGGCCTGAGCGCCTTCACCGCCGAGGCCACGCTGACCGCGAAGCCCCCACCACCGTACGGCACCAGCACCGCGTCCACGTCCGGCAGGTCCTCGACGATCTCCAGGCCCACCGTCGCGTTGCCGGCCATGACCCTCGGATCGCTGAACGGGTGCAGGAACAGGCCGTCCATCCCGTCCCGACGGTGGACCCGGCATATCTCCAGCACCTCCAGCCACGGCACCTTCACGATGTCCGCCCCCAGGTCGCGGATCGCGTCGAGCTTGGCGTCGGGCGAGACGTCCGCCACCACGCACACGCACCTGAGCCCGAAGTGCCGCGCCGCCCACGCCACCGCCAGCGCCATGTTGCCCGAGCTCGCCGTCCAGACCCCGCGCTCCAGCTGCGCCTCGTCCGCCAGCCTGATCGCGTTGACCGCGCCCCGCAGCTTGAACGCGCCGCTCGGCTGGAGATTCTCCAGCTTCAGGTACACCTCGTTCCCGCCGGACTCCGAATCGTCCAGGTTCATCCGCACCAGCGGCGCACGCAGCGTCACGTCCCCAATCCGCCCCCGCGCCGCCCGCACGTCTTCTATGGGCACCCGCTCCAAGCTCCGCATCGTAGTCATGGCTAGGTATTCCCTGGTACTCCCGCTGCGCGAAGCCTACCACAGCACCCCAACCATCGTCACGACCAACCGGGAGAAGTCTCGTCGTCGTTCCATAATATTCATATCTGCCTCCCAATCCAGAGAATCCCCTAATCCTGAGAATCCTGATCAGACACCTCCCCCTCCCCCATAACTCCCCCATCTCTGTGTCCTCCGTGTCCTCTGTGGTGAAAACTCCCCCTTGACACATCCGTTTCAATGCCCTATAGTAGAACGTATGGACAACCAGAACGACATACCGACCCTCGCCGACATCGTCCGCCGAGAGACCAACAACGGCGCGCTCATCGTCGGCTTCTACCTCGACGTCGTCGAGGGCACTCGCGACGAGGACGGCTTCGAGGCCTGCCACAGGATGGAGGCCGCAGCGCAGCTCCAGGCCGTCGCACCCGACCTGGTCGCCGAGTTCATAGAAGTGATCAGCGGCGAAAAGTGCGTACACGCCCAGCGCCGCAGTCCCAAGCGCATCCGCCCCAGGAAGCCCCGCGACCCCAAGCCGGTCTGCGCCGGGGACTGCCGGAGCCACAACCGCCACGAGGCCATCGAATACCTGGCCTCCGCCCTCGACGCCCCATCCATAACCGACGACCCCCGCGTCACCGGCATAGTCCGCGCCAGCACCGACCACGGCAAGGTCGCCGTCAGCTACCTAATCAACGTCATGAATGGGGCGATCCAGGGCTTCGGCCCCCACCACAGGATGCGAGCCGCCCAGGAGCTAATAGCCCACATAGCCCGCGACGAGCTCCGCACCCAGCCAGACGCCGCCAACCCAGAGCCTGTCGAAGCACCCGACCCCGGTCACCCTGAGCCTGTCGAAGGGCCTGTCCTGAGCACAGCCGAAGGGTCACACCCGGACTCCGCCGAATCAACCCCACCCGTCATACCGGCGGAAGCCGGTATCCAGAACGGCGAGGACGAGGACGACCCCCTCCCCACTAACAACCAACAACTAAAAACTAACAACCAAAAACTACATACCAGAAACCTCCCCCACCCCTGCTACAGCCTCAACCACAAGATCGCCCGATCCATGTGGCAGTCCGAGCACCCCATCCACAACTTCATCCAGGCGTACGACGAGCTCGTCGTCGCATTCCTGAAAGAGGGAGACGACGACGAGGACGAGGAATACGCCAAGCGCTGGATCGCGGGACTGGAGCCCGACAGGTACGGCAAGCTCATCTACCAGTACTGCCCATACTCCCCCACGCCCATCCGGAAACCGTCCCGTCCCAGGCGCCAGAGCCGGCCCACGCCCGCCACCGAGAGCATCCGGCAGGAGATGACCGCCGACAGGATGCGCCGCGAAGGCAAGCTCCCCCCGCCCAAGCGCACCCTACTCTGGGTCTGACCCAGCCCCGCCAGCCCACACACCAGGGACCAGGCGGGGCCACCCCACCAATGCAAGAGATCGTTCGGCCTGAGCCTGCCTGCCCTGAGCCCGTCGAAGGGTCGAAGGCCAGTGCTCACCAGCGCAACCATCACGTAGAGCCTGCACCCTCTACTACCTGAACCGCGACCTATGTCGTCGTTCCCGCGCCCCGGCGGGAACCCATCCCCGGCGGGCCTGCCATACCTCGCCATCGTAGGGGCGGGTTTGAAACCCGCCCTCCCCGGCCCCGGCGGGCGTTCCATTGCTTCGGTCACCGTAGGGGCGGACCCACGTGTCCGCCCTCCCATACACAGGGTTCCCGCCGTTGGCGTTGACAACTCAGTGACATATGTGCTTTTATCCTATCGGCATTACATAGCTGTCTATTTCGTCCATCAGGGAGACCCCCATGCCACCAACTGAAGCAAGAACCCAAGACCCGTTGGCCGACGTCGAAGACGAGCTCAAGGTGGCGCTCCTGACCCGGCAGGAGCTGGGCCATGAGTTGGAGGACGAGGTTATCGAGTCGTTCCTGGCCCGCGTGCAGGACGCGATCGATGCCCGGGTGGAGGCCAGGGTGAGGGAGACCCTCCGAGACGCCCCCGCACGGCGCCGTTTTGCCGCCCCTTCGACTGGGCGCATCGCCGTCGTCCTCTCCTTCACTTTGATGTTCCTCCTCTTCGGGATTCCCCTGGCGGACATAGCGGGCGGCATGGTGGCTGCTGTCAGTCTCTTCGCCTGCATCGCGCTTGCCGGTTTTACCCTGATACTCCCGGAGAAGGAGTCGCCCGCCAGGCTCGGCCCCGGCAAGGATCTCAGCAAAGCCGAGAACTAGCGGCGGGGCGGCCCAGCCGGCCCAACTGGACACGTGGCGACGGCTTCCCATATCCTATGCCGCGCGACACTACCGATTCGAGGGGGTAGAGACACGTGGCAAAGTTCAAGGTTGTTGCATCCGCGCTGCCCGGCAGCGCATGGACCTCGTCCTACGAGCTGGAGATGGAGACCCTGCGGCCCATCGGCGCCGAGATCGTCGTCGTGGACGCCGGCTCGAACGACGAATACGTAGCGCAGGCCAGAGATGCCGACGCCATCATCGCCGGGCGCAACCTCACCAGCGAAGTGATAGGCGGGCTCGAGGCCTGCAAGATCATCGCCGTGGGGAGCGTGGGCACGGACAGCGTCGACGTGGACGCCGCCACCAGGAAGGGCATCCCCATCACCAACGTCCCGGACACCTTCATCGAGGAGGTCGCCGACCACACCCTGGCCCTGATGCTGGCCACCTACAGGCGCATCACGCTGATGGACAGGATGTCCCGCGACGGCCGGTGGTCCGAGGGCAGGCCGTACCTGTACAGGTTCCCCAGGCTGATCGGCCAGACCCTGGGCCTGATCTCCTTCGGCCACGTGGCGCGGGCCGTGGCCAAGAGGGCCGCCCCGTTCGGGTTCCAGATACTCGCCTACGACCCCTACGTCGAGGAGCTTGTCATGTCCGAGTACGGCGTCGAGCCGGTGGGCCTGACGGAGCTTCTGCAGCGCTCGGACATCGTCTCCATGCACGCACCCGGCACGCCTGAGACCGAAAAGATGCTGGGCGAGGAGCACTTCCGCCTGATGAAGCCCCACTCGCTCTTCATCAACAACGGGCGCGGCTCCACCGTCGACGAGGCGGCCCTGATCCGCGCCCTCGAGGAGGGGTGGATTGACGCGGCAGGCCTCGACGTGCTCGAGCAGGAGCCGCCCGACCCCGAGAACCCCCTGCTCCACATGGAGAACGTCACCATCAGCCCCCACGTGGCGTCGGCCTCGGCCAGGTTCGACCCCCGCAGGCGGCGGCGCGTCGCCGAGGAGATAGCCCTCGTGCTCTCCGGGCGCTGGCCCATGGCGTGCGTCAACCCGACCGTGCTGGAAAGGACCGGCCTGCGCCGCTGGCAGCCCTACTCGATGGAGCGGGGCCCAGCCAGGTAGCCGCGTGCGGGAGACGGGAAAAAACACCCTTCTCCGCGTCACCGATCTCGTGACCGGCCGGTACTTCGCCGTTCGCATCCGGCCCGACGAGGCCGGGCTGCCGGTCGGCGAGATGCTCGACCGGTACGTGAAGAACCCGGACGTCGACGCCCTGCTTGCCGAGCGGCGCATGACCGTGGAATCGGCCGAGGCCCTCGGCGCGATACAGGACTACGTCTACCGCTGCTCCGACGACGGCAGGCTGGGAGACGTGTACCCGGGGCTGCTGCTCAGGCAGGACGGCAGGCTGATCAAGCCCGATACGGCCCCGGCCGGCGTCGGCATGACCTCGGAGGGCCGCGACGTGATCCTGTTCGACGTCGAGATATACCGCGAGAGCGTCGGCTACGACCGGAGCTGGCCCGGCTTCCACCGCAGGCGCTGGGAGAGGCACGCGGACGACTACGCCGCCTTCGTCCTGGACTGCCTGGAGGCGCGGTACGGCCCCGCCGGGGCCGAGGCGGTGCTCCGGCTAGATTCGCCGGCGAGCAGGCTGAGGCTGGTGGAGGCCGTCGCCCGGCGCATCTGGACCAGCGACTTCGAGAACTACTCCCGCTTCACGGGCCGCAGGCTGGTCTACAAGACGGGCGACGAGACGCTGCGCAACATCATGGACGGCGCCGGCGGCATATGCTCCGAGAAGGTGCAGGCGCTCAAGTTCGTCACCGACCACTACGGCATCGAGTCCGAGTACCTCATAGCCGGCCCAGACGTGCCCGGACCGGTCCCCGAGGCGCAGCTACGCGAGATGCTGACCACCTTCGACTTCAGGTTCTCGAAGCGCCACATGCGCTACTGGCAGCACGCCGCCCTGCTCTACCACATCGACGGCCGGACAGCCCTGGTCGACGTCACCAACGGGAACATCCCCTTCCTGTTCGAGCGGAACGAGGCGGCGGAGCGATTCCTGGGCTACGAGGACAAGCAGGCCCTGCGCGTCAAGATGGCCATGAGCCCGGAGGACTTCTACTACCACAGGGTGTCCCAGGACATACCCGAGGACCTCTACTTCGCCCTGGAGGGCTGGATACCGGACGTGGACCTGGTGCAGGTCTTCGACAACGAGCTGGGCCTGTACATCTCCGGCGGCTTCATGGTCGCCCCGGTCGTCTACAGGAGCGACCGTGCCCTGGAGCGCCTGCGGAGACAGTACGCCGCGGCGGCTGGCCAGGCGGGCGTCGAGTGGGCCTTCGACCCGGAGTGGAGCCTCGACAGCGAAATCGGACAACGCTTCGCCGCCGCCCACGAGCACGCCGCAAACAGGATACTGGCCTGCAAAGAGCACCTCCTAACCAGGTACGACGCCTGCCACGGCCCCACCCACCAAGCCGGCCTCGTAGTCATGGCCCTGAGAAACCCCAATCCGCCCTGAGCCTGAAATAAGATCGTTCGCCCTGAGCCTGTCGAAGGGCAGTGCTCACCAGCACACCCTAGTCCCCACCCTTAGACTCGCCCCTGACCACTGACAGCACCATCGCCGCACCCGTAAGGCCGGCAGCCACCAGGTAGACCCTGTGGATGCCGGCCACGAACGCCTCCCTCAGACCCTGCCCACCGCCCTCGGACACCGCCGCCAGGCTCGGCTCGTACCCCATCGACGCCATCGTGAACGCCACTATGGTCGTCGCGATGGCGATTCCGGTCACGTTCGACGCGGTGCGCGTGACGTTGAGGAGCGCGGAGACTATGCCGTACCGCTCGCGCCCCAGCCCGATGGTGATCGCGCTCGTGTTCGTGGACGAGAAGATCCCCATGCCCCCACCCGCCAGCGCCATCCCGGCCATCACGTGAATCGGCGGCGAGTCCACCCCCAGCCTGGAGAATATGAGCATCGCCGAGGCGGACACTGCCATGCCAGCCGCCGCCAGCCACCGCGTGCCGATCCTGTCCGACAGCCTCCCGCTGACGGGTCCCATTATCGCCATGAGCACGGAGCCCGGGAGCATCATCAGCCCGGCGTCCCTGGCCGAGTAGTCCAGTACCTGGATGAGGTAGAAGGGCATGAGGAAGAATACCGACGAGCTCGCCAGGAACGACAGCGACCGCGCCGATACCCCGATGGAGAACAGGGCGGTGCGGAACAGCCCCAGGTCGAGCATCGGCTGGCGAGTGCGCCGCTCCCAGAAGACGAACGAGGCGATCATCACGACTGCAAAGACGAGGCCCGACACTACCTGCGGCGACGACCATCCGAGCCTGTAGGCGTTGGTCATGGCCAGCAGGAACGCGACCAGCGCAGCCGACGAGAGCACGGCGCCCGTCCAGTCGAAAGTGCGCCGCCAGCTCATGGCCTCCAGGGCCGGCCTCGTGCGACGCAGGACCAACGCAGCCGCCAGGAAGGCCAGGAGCCCGACCGGCACGCCAGCAAAGAATACCGCACGCCAGCCGAATGCGCTGACCAGCAGCCCCCCGGCAATCGGCCCGGTCACCGACCCCGTGCCGATGATCGTCATGTACATGCCGATGGCCTGGCCCCGGTCCGACCTGGGAAAGACGTCCATGATCATCGCCATGCCGTTCGCCTGGATGGCGGCCGCGGCGACTCCCTGCAGCACCTTGGCCGCGATCAGCGCCTGGAAGCTCTGGGAAGCGCCGCCCAGCGCTCCCAGCACGATGAAGCCGACCAGGCCCGACATGAAGACCCGCTCGCGTCCCAGCATGTCCGAGACTCGCCCCATGGGCAGCAGCAGCGCGCTGGTGCTGAGGACGTAGCCGAGCACGATCCACTGGGCCGTGGGTATGTCGAGGACGAACCGCTCGGCTATGCGCGGCACGGCCAGGTTCACGCCGGACTGGTCCATCACGGTCAGGAATATCCCCGTCGCTATGGCGCAGTACGCCAGCCACTTGTAGTGGGCGCTCGCGACTATGCGCCGTGACGGGCCGAGGGACACGGTCATGGCCGCCGGGCGGTCAATCGACTATGCGCATGATGTTGTACATGTGCATGTACAGCTTCAGCGCCTCGCGAGCGTAGTCCAGCGGCCCCGTCTCGCCTGAGTCGCCCACGTGGACCTGGATCTGGCGCTGGAAGAAGGAGAACTCCGTGTGGTACACGTTCCCCTCCTCAAGCGCCCCGGCGAGCCTCCGCGACTCCTCGGACGGGACGAGCCTGTCGGCGGTGTCGTGCATGATCAGCACGCGCGCCTCCAGGTTCTCGATGTCCGTGCTCGGCGAGATGTCCCGGAAGAAGGACGCGGTCGCCGGGGACAGCTCCGCGATCACCCCGTCGACCTCGTCGTGTGGCACTCCCTCCAGCAGTCTGCGGACGGCCTGCGCGTCGGGCGCCATCCGCTCCAGATCGCCTTCTGATGCCTTACCCTCCACGTAGACCTGGGTAAGCAGCAGCCGGTCATCGTCCGACCCGACGCCCTCTATCAGGTGGTCGCGGAAGACGCCGTAGGTCAGCTTGTCGGGCTCCCACGGCGAGTCGTAGCCCTCATCGAAGCGGCTCCTGCTCCCGATGGCCTTCGCGAAGTCCTCGGCGTCGTAGTACCCGGCGAAGGAGTTGACGAAGCTCACGTCGCCGCGTATCCGCTCGTCCTGGGCCGCGACCATGGCAAGGGACGCGCCCACACAAATCCCGCCCATGCCCACCCGGTCCGGGTCGACGTAATCGAGCGAGCGGAGGTGCTGGAAGGCGCGCACCAGCACGTCCACGTCGTCGACCACAATGCGGTTGGTCTCCTGCGTCTCCGACCACGGGATCATCACGACCATGCCCGAGCGTGCCAGCCCCTTGCCGAGGGCGACGATCCTGGGGTCGTAGCGTCCCCCGGGGACGACCCCCTGGAAGAAGACGACCGCGCCGTGCTTCCCGCCTCCGCCCGGCCTGTAGACGTCGGCCACGCCCGGGCCAGATGCCGTGTCGAACACGACCTCTTCGAGGACAGGCTCGCGGGAGAACCAGGACTGGGGCTTGACCGCCAGGTCGGGGAGCACCTCGGGTATGAAGAGCGCCGCCCGGAAGGCCGCCCTGCCCTGTGGCGTCACCACGACGAGAAGGACTATGACAACCATGACCACGGCCAGCGCGACCAGGGCGCGACGTGCGAACCTTAGTATGCGGCGACCCCAGCTCATCTCGTCACCACCGTCAGACCCGCATCACGTCTTCGGTCGTCAGCGACCACCCGCCCCAGGCCGCGCCGCAGTCCGGGCACGAGTCAGCGCCGGGCACGACCTTCGCGCCGCAGCCGCACCACAGGAGCCACCCACGCCGGTCGCCGGGAGGCGGAGGCACCCCGAACCCCGCGGCGTCCATGATGGCGTGGGTCATCTCCATGACCTCCACGGCGTCGCGCCCGGAGTTGAGTGGCTCGGTGTCCGTCTTCACGCAGTCGATGAAGTGGCGCATCTGCGCGGCTACTGTATCCACCGCCGGCAGCTCCTCTACGACCTCTCCGTCACGCACTACCCGGCCATTGCCCCTGCTCGTCTGATCGATGAAGACCGACCAGCCGCCGCCGTACGCCGTGAACCGCTCGCTATGCCCGCCGGTGCCGTGGCTGGCCGTCATCTGTCCCAACGCACCGCCCGAAAATCGGATGCTCGCCAGCAGGTTGCCCTCCTGGGTCTCGTCGTGCATCTCGCCCTGGGCCACTATATCGGCGGGGAGTCCGCACATGAAGTGGAGCGGGTTGACGATATGGATGCGTACCAGCGCCAGGTAAGCCGGGCCTGGCCGCACATAGTCCGCCATCACCACTTCCGGCCCGTCGGCTCCGAAGACCTCCTTGGCCCTGATGAGGCCAAACGTACGGTTCCAGGCCACCATCAGGTGTCTGCCCGCCCCCTCCGCCGCGTCCGCCATCGCCCGCGTGTCCTCCACCGTGTAGGCGGGCGGCTTCTCGACGAGTACGTGCTTACCGGCTTCCAGCGCGGCGATGGCCTGGTCCCTGTGAGCCAGGTCGGGCGTCAGCACCAGCACGGCGTCGAGGTCGACGCTCTCCAGCATCTGGCTCAGCAGGGTGAATGTCTTGTCGACGCCGAACTCACTCGCGGCGTCATTCAGGCGGCCCTCGTCCAGGTCCGCCAGCGCCGCCACGGTCACGTCATCCAGCGCGGCCGCGGACCTCGCGATCTGGATCCCACGATGCCCCACGCCTACAACGCCGACTCGTATTTTCATGGCTGGTCCTCCGCCTCCAGGCCGTATTCCGACAGTATTGATCGCATCAGAGAGCCCGGCTCGACCCCGGGCGCAGGCTGGAAGACCGCGGCGTTCATGCCCAGGTCGAGGGCCGCGGCCACGTTGGCCTCGTTATCGTCGATGAAGAGAACCCGCTCGGGCGGGAGCTTGAGGGCCGACAGGATAGCGAGGAAGTAGGCCGCGTCGGGCTTCTTGTGCCCGATGTCGCACGAGTAGAACTCCCTGTCGAACAGCCTGCTGTAGCCGAGGGTCTCGGACATGTAGCGCGCCCTGTACCGCATCTGGTTCGACGCGAGGCAGCATAGCACCCCGGCGCCGCGCAGTCCCCGGACAATACTCGCGACAGCCTCGTCGGTCCGTATGTCCTTGGATGCTTGTACGAAGATGTCGGCGTGGCCGGGCGGCCTGCCCCACTTCACCAGCAGGTCGGACATCGTCTCCGTGAAGCTGCCCTGCCCGGTCAGTATCGGACTCTCCGCCTCCCACACCTCGTGGTACCGTGCCTCCACCTCTTCAGGTGGCAGCGACAGGACGTCGGTCAGCAGGGAATGGAGCGTCGCGTTCTGATGCTGGAGGACGCCATCCGCGTCGAACAGGACAGCCTCGACCTTCATCGCAAGCCTCCGCGCACCGGGCGATTCATGGTGACATTGTATCGCGCCTACGCCCGGTAGGGAATCGAGTACAATTTCGGCGACGGAGAGTCGAGGAGGCGAGATGGACACGGCCTGGGTATACGTTCTCTGGGGATGCGCGGCCTATCTGTTGGGCTCGGTCTCCTTCGGCGACGTAGTGGCACGCCTGGCCAACTTCCCCATACGGGAGACCGGCACCGGCAACCCCGGCGCGGCCAACATCTTCCGCGAGATGGGGGCCAGGTACGCAGCCGCCGTCATGGTCCTCGACCTCGCCAAGGGAGCGGCCGCCACGCTGCCGGCGCTGCTGCTGGACCTGCCGGTCTGGGCCGGAGTCGCGGGGACCGCCGGAGTGCTGGCCGGGCACTTCCTGCCGGTCTTCTGGGGATTACGCGGAGGCACCGGCATGGTGGTCGCGATCGGAGCCGGCTTTGGGCTGATCCCGCAGGGCGCGCTGATAGCCGCGCCCGCCGCCCTCGTCTTCCTGAGGCTGTCGAAGAACGCCGGCTACTCCGGCCTCCTGTTCTTTGTGCTGGCCGCCCCGGCGGGCTGGTGGCTCCACGACAACCCCACCAGCGCCGTCATCACCCTAGCCGGAGCGGGTGCAGTCCTCGTCAAAAGTCGGATACAATATCGGTGAAGCCATGCCGAATCCAGTGACAACCGGGGATGGGCCACGCCAACCACGTCTAGGGACCATGTTTCCCATTGCAGCTGTCGTCGCTACCCATAATCGGCCTAGACTCCTAGCCAATAGGGCTCTGGCATCGATCGCACTCCAGACACGGCCTCCGGACTTCCTGGTTGTGGTCGACGACTCCGACCCTAAGGTCAGACGCACCAACGAGGAGATCGTGGCCGACTTCAGCACTGGCGTAACGAAGACCGTCTACTTGAACAACTACCGAACACGAGGTGCGGCAGGTGCTTGGAACACGGCCCTATCCTGGTTGCAGGCCACCGAACCGTTGGCGTTCGTAGCCATACTCGACGACGATGATTCGTGGGCACGTACCTACCTACAGCGATGCGAAGAGGCTGTGTCAGAGCGCGAGTTGGATATGGTTGCCGCCGGGATCATCTACTACGATGCCGTCGGCCATGACGGCACACTCCTGACAATCCCGAACCGCCTCGACGTGAATGATCTACTCGTTCGCAACCCGCACATCCAGGGGTCCAACCTATTTGTGAGGCTCCAGAAGCTGCTCGAAGCCGGAGGGTTCGACGAGGCACTAGCAAGTACGACCGACCGCGACCTCTGTATCAGACTCACGGACCTCGGTTCCATCAGATACGGCACCCTCAATGAACACCTAGTGCACCACTATGCCGAGCACGACCGGAACCGCCTGTCGACACCCGGCGGGGATGCGAAGTGCGCAGGTTTGAGATCTTTCTTCCGTAAATACCGTGGACGGATGTCAGAAGAACAGCAGGAGGCGTTCGTAGACAGGAGCCGGGCCATGTTTGGCTGCGATCCCCTTGCAGATGACATAGTGCCCCGGCCCGCTGAGCCGATTCTCAATGATTCAAGCGTAGACGGGCACTTGAATCTGGTGGTCGGCGCGATCACGTCGCCAGAGATAGGCAGTGTTGCCAATCTCTTCAACACCCTTGTCAATAAGATCGCTCGACGAAGTGACGTGACACTAAAGGTTGTCCTTTTGGAGAATGGCCGCCATGACGCCCGCTCTAGGACAGAGCTCATGGAAGTCGTCAACGAAGCATCGCGACAGAGGCTCGATGTCGAAATAAAAACGTTGGAACAACAGGCGGTGGACGCTCGCGCAGGAAAATTCGCCGCTGGCGCGGAGCTATCGGGGCGCAAGAGTATCGCCTTGAGCCGGACGATGCTCCAGCACTACCTGTTCCTAGAAGCGAAGCCAATACAAGGATCAGTCGTGTGGATCCTGGACGATGACGTGATTCTGGAAGGACTCTGCTACGGGTCAGACGGTGACATTCGCGTCGAAGACATTGACTACGTATCTGCTATAAAGCGGCTTAGGAAGAGCGGCAATTATGTCGTTATCGGCGAAGTCACGGGGGAGCCGCCTCTACCATTCCTGAGCTGCATGCGAACACAGCTTGTCGACCTCTATTACAACCTCCAACAGTTGGCCTCTCTTCGTCCAGACGCCAAGTACCCAGACCGTCGAGATGAGAACAGGCTAATTCGCCTAACCCACCGCGACTACTACTACGATCTATCACGGATCGAGACCGACCATCTTGAATCGCCCTTCTGGTACGAGCCAAGAGGGAGTAACCCATGTGTTGAGCATGTGTTCGAGGAGATGGTGTCTCGTCTGCCTGAGATTCTGAGAGGGAGTCAGGTCTTCAGGCCGTTGGTACAGACCTCGCGAGACGACCCGGTATCTTGCCTGGTTCCTTCTGTGAACAGGGGGCCAACCACGCTGGTGTTCGATCTCCAAGTACTACGGGAGTTCCCCAACACCGTCCCTACAATCGATGGCTCAGATACCCGGCGTAGCGACATGGTATGGAGTCTACTCAATCGGTTCGTCGGAGGGTGCAAGATCGTAAAAGCGCCTCTCCCAATACGACATGACAGGGGAGCGGTCACCAGCCCCAAACCTGACTTCAAGACATTAGCCCAAGACATTCGTGGATTCGCCCTCTACTCATCTCTACACGACGTCTTCGTACAGAAGGGTCAACGGCGCCAGCGAGAGGGAAAGAACCCATATGGAAGGGATAACCTTGGATTTAATGACGACGACATCGCACGTGCGACAAAGTTGTACGTCAAGAACCTTCGCGAGCGATCGCGCGCCTTCGAACTGAGCTTCATTAGGGTCATGGGAATAGTCTCAGCTCTACGCCGGTTCTATGACAAAAACTCCACCGATTGCTCACAAGCTTGGTGGCTCAGATCGCACGCTCACAATGCCTCTATCGCCGAACTACAGGGCTTCGTGGAAGCTCTCGGATCCATATATACCGAAAGACAGCTTACAGACTTCAGGCGACTTGTTTACAACATCAATACTGAACCGGTCGAGCAGTTCCTTAGAAGCTTGCCTGCCGAGGTAGACAGTCATCGGTCGAATACAAAATTGCCCAAAAGGGAGCTTCGCCAAGCTGCAGAGACGTATGTACGAGAGGAATTTGGAACAGGTCCCCTCACATGTCTGGGAGTCGGTGAAGAAGGCGTTGTGCTGACGGACGGCCGGTTAGTCTACAAGTATTTCCACTATTGGAAGGCTCGCAACAGGGATGACCAGGTCGCATTTCTCGAATCTCTCATCGGCAAACTGTCCGGCTACAGGACGCTGCCCGACATCCAGGAGATACACAAGCACGGCGACTACATCGTCATAGTCTATCCGTACGAGGCAGGAACCAGGTATCAGGGCGGACACCTAGACGATATTTTGACTCTGCTTCGCGAGTGTCGTGATGCCGGGATCTCATGTCGCAACATCCACCCCGACAATCTTCTGGTTACGTCCTCGGGTCTAAAGCTAATCGATTATGGCTCAGACATAATTCCAGCAAGCAAGGAGGATTTCGAGCAGATGTGCCGTCGTGCATTTCTCACCTACCGCTTCTACTTCCGGTCGGACCTCAAGCTCCTTATGACAAATGCATTGACAGACACCACTTTGCCCGAGCTCGCCGGACTAGAGCACTTCATGAACGCGCTAGCCCAGCGTGAGATTGACAAGCTGTTCTATGAACCAATGACACAGATGGTCCTTTCACAGCAACCGAAGTCTGCGCTGGACTACGGGTCAGGTGATGGGTGGTTGACTGAACGGCTCTCTAAGCAGGGAATCACATGCACTGGGTTTGATACCGATGCCGCAATGATCTCAAGATGCAGAGAGTACGGCAGTGACGTTGAATACGGTGGGGCCGAACTGCTGTACGACCTCATAGTAAACTCGACAAAGTTTGACATCGTAGTCTGCAGCCGGGTGCTGTGTACCATCAGCGATCCTGGGGAGTTGGACGTACTTCTGTGTGACATGAGGCGCCTAGTGACTGACTCCGGGACGGTCTTGGTAGCGGTGTGCAATCCCTTTCATCTCACGGTGGCGTCAACCGAACTCTCGGAGAAACAGCTCCCGCCTGTACACGACTACAAAAAGACATTCCACTACACCAAAAGACTGGTCTCAAACGGCAACTGTCGAATGGAAGTGCATAGAAGTCTGGATATCTACAGACGGGCCTTCACCAGTGCAGGGCTGCACATCGAGGACATTCTGGAACTTGATGGAGCCGACACTCGATCCCTACGACCGGCGTCCGATCACTTGGTGTTTAAACTAGGTACCATGGTTGATGAGGGACCGCGAGTATCACTGCTTATCAAGACCTGCCTGATGGAGTGGAGGATCATCGAGAGACTTATCCGCCACCAAGTTCGGCAACTCGAGGAGCCTGTCAGGTTCGCAGAGAAAGTCGTCGTTGTCGATCCCTTTGAAGGGCCCTACTCCCGCCAATATGACCATCCAAACCCAGAGGCCCATCGCGCCGCGATGGCTCGCCTCATCGAGGATGGCGTCGTAGACCGTGTGATCTATCCTCCTCAGGAACATGAAGCCATCCGCAGGACTTACCACAAGTGGTTCGATGTCGAGTCGAACGAGACACATTCGAAGAATGGACAACAACTCTTCGCCACTCTATATGGTTTCGATGAATGCACTGGTAGCTACGTGCTCCAGATCGATAGCGACCTGCTGATAGCCAGAAGCGATAGGAACCACGACTACCTAAGCGAGATGGTAAACGTTCTTCAACGCGATCCCCAGGCCCTTTTCGTACCGCTCAGCATCTACCGGTCCGGGTATCTGCCTTACACCTCAGAGGGACCCATGGGAGACTGGCGTGTAGAGGCAAGAGGCTGCCTTTTTGACAGAGAGCGGCTCCTGTCCGTACTGCCCATATCTAACGAGCTCGAAAGAGGCCGGTTTGTGATGCCATGGCACCGTGCCTTCGATCGTTTTGTTTCCTCTAGCGATTATCGCTCGTATCGGAGTGGAGATCCCACGACGGCCTTTGTCCATGTACCGAATGACCGCAAGACCGACGTTGATGAGTTGTTCGATGCCGTTGGCGCCGTGGAGGGAGGGCACATTCCGGGAGCGCAGTTTGCAAGCGTGGACATGGTAGGCTCAATCGCAGACTGGTCTGGTCCCAAACGAGGTGAGCGCTTCGTTTTCATAGTATGTGGCCGTAACGTAGACCCTGGGAGATTCAGGCGGTGCTTCGAATCGCTTGTTGCGCAGGAGGACTGCGAGTGGGGAGCCGTCGTGATTGACGATGCTTCGAATAACGGATTCGGCGACTACGCTGAGATGCTGTTTGCAAAGTATGTCAACAGAGTCACGTTCGTACGGAATGCGACCAGGCAGGGCACACTCTACAATATCTGGAAAGCCGTCACGAGGTTCTGCACCGACCCTGAAACCGTGATAATCACTCTGGATGCGGACGACGCCCTCATTGGCAAGCGAGCCCTGGCCAGGGTACAAGAGGAATACGACGATGGAGCCGATGTCACGGTCGGTTCAATGTTGAGGCTGGACAAGGAGGCTTCCTATCCAGTAGATTTCGACAACCCACGATCGTGGGGAAGCAACGTCTGGCAGCACCTACGAACGTTCAAGAAGTACCTCTTCGATGCGATAGACATCGAAGACCTAAAGCTCGATGGAGAGTGGATCGACTTGGCCAATGACTGGGCTTTCATGGTCCCAATCGTCGAAATGTCGAATAGTCCCAAGTATATCCCTGAACCACTGTACCTGTACGAGCCAGCCAGTCCGAAGTGTCAGGAAATCAGGCGCAAGAGGGACTCAATCATTGCGCGCATCCTGTCTAAGCCCCCATACCATAGACTCGAGCGGTGATTAGTTCTCGGCCGCCATTCTATAGTGCCCTCACTGCTTCCTCTAACCTGGCGGTCGCCTGTTCGTAGGTTGTGCCGCGTGGGAAGTTGATGGGAGGGCCGAAGCGCACCTCCACGTCTCCCCTGCTGAACATAGGGAAGCCGGTGGGCGAGCCGATCTTCAGGATGTCGAGCTTGAGGGGCACGACGGGTATACCCGACTCGACCGCTACTAGCCCCGTGCCTCCCCTGAAGGGCTGCATAGGGCCGCCGACCGTCAGCTCGCCCTCGGGGTAGATAAGGACTGACCAGCCGTCGTCGAGGATGCGGCCCATGTTCTCCAGGCTCGCACGCACCGCGCCCTCCTTCGAGAAGGGGAAGGCGTTCCCGAGCAGCGGATGGGTGATGCGGTACGCGGGGTTGCTCCACAGCTCCTCCCAGGCCGCGATGGACAGGCGCTTGCGGTGACGCGGCGGCATCGCCTTGATGATGAGGCCGTTGTCGAGCCTCAGGCAGTGATTTGCCGCGAACAGCACCGGACCTTCCAGGCCCTCTATCCGCGAAGCTCCCACCACCCTGAAGCCGTACAGCAGCCTGAGGGCCGGGAATATGACGACGCGCTGGATGGCGCCCCGGAGCGGCCTGCACCACCAGCTCATACCCCACCGCACGAACTTCTTCTCATCGGGTGTCCTGGACCCCTCGTCGACCATCCTTGCCAGCGTCGCGACGGTGGTGCCCTGCTCCATTGCCGACTCGTCGAGGTAGACGCCGAGCTCCTCCTCGATGGCGGACAGGAGCTCGACACGCTTCAGCGAGTCCATATCCAAGTCGCCGTCGAGCGTCTTGTCGTCTGCAACCTGGGCAACGGGAACCTCGGCGATCTCGGCAATCACCCCCGCCAGCGACGGCCCTTCCTGCGCCGGCTGGCGCACCGTGGCGTCGGACTCCGCTCCGTCCTCGCTGAGCAGCACGTCGGTGAGCAGGGCCTTCTTGACCTTGAGTGTGTGAGTGCGTGGAAAGTCCTCGTCCGGCCAGACCGTGAATCCGCGCACCCGCTGGTGCTCGGCGAGCCGTCCGTTGGCCCACGCGACCGCGTCGGCGGCTCGTTCGGCATCCGGCATGAGCAGCGCGGCGTGAACCTCCGGGCCGGACTGGCGCGGCAGGCCGACGACCGCGGCGTCCTCCACCGCATCGTGCTTGACCAGCATAGCCTCGATGTCCTCGGGGTAGACGTTCAGGCCGCTGCCGAGGACGATCATGTCCTTTTTCCGCCCCTTCAGGTGCAGGTAGCCCTCGTCGTCGAACTCGCCCTGGTCGCCCGTCTTGTACCAGCCGTCCTGGAAGGAGGATGCGGTCGCCTCGGGCGCGTTCCAGTAACCCTGGGTGACGTTCTCGCCACGCACGAGCACCTCTCCGTCGTCGGCAATCCTCACTTCGACGCCGGGCACCGGCGGCCCGGGGGAGTCGTAGCGGGGGTCGTCCTGGGAATGGCAGGTGATGACGGGGGACGTCTCGGTAGCTCCGTAGCCCTGTACCACGTCGACGCCAAGCAGGTTCCACTTGGCGCCGAGGTCCGGGTCCAGCGGCGCGCCTCCGGCGAAGACGAAGGAGAGCTTGCCGCCGAGCTTCTTGTGTACCTGGCGGAACAAGACCCGGCGCACGGGGAACGGCGCAAGTGCTGCGACCTTCATCAGCTTGGCCCAGAGCGCTTCCTTGCCCTGCCTTCTGACCTCACGCTCGATCCCCTTCATGAACAGATCGAGTAGCTGTGGGACGAGAACCATCGTGGTGACGCGGCGCTCCTTCATCGTCCTGAAGAGCACGGTGGCCTGGCGGGCCACCGGGTACGTGATGTTCGCCCCCGCGGTCATCGGCACCAAGAGGCCGCCCATCTGCTCCAGCATGTGGCTGAGCGGCAGGATCGACATCAACCGGTCCGACTCCTTGCCCGGGGCGACCTGCACGACCGAGGCCATGTTCGCGGTGATGTTGCGGTGGGTGAGCATGACGCCCTTCGGGTCGCCCGTGGTCCCGGAGGTGAACATCACCTCGGCAAGGTCGTCGGGGCCTATGTCCACCGGGGCTGGCGCGGGCATGTCCTCCGACAGCGCCTCCAGCTCCTCGAAGTCGATTTCGGGGACGCCGAGCTCGCCGTGGTAGCTGGGCGTCACCCGCGATACGAACGAGAGCCTGGCGTCGACCCTGGAGGCGACATTCTCGACGAACTCGCGGGGACTCCTGAGGTCGAGCGGTACGATGATCACCCCGGCGCGCAGGCAGCCGAAGAGGGCCAGCACCCACTGGGGACAGTTCGGACCCCAGATGAGGGCGCGGTCGCCCTTGGCGAGGCCGCGTGCCTGCAGCATTGCGGCGATGCGCCCGGCGCCCTCCCAGAGGTCGGCGTAGGACCAGCGCTGGTAGCGGAAGCCGGGCCTGAAGAGCAGCGCGTCGCGGTCGCCGAATTCCTCTGCGCGTACCTGGAGAAAATCGACCAGGGTCGCCTCTACGGAACCGTCCTTAGCCATTCAGGGCCTCCTGATCGGCAGGGCATGGGATGGAGCCAGGCACCTGGCTCTCATGGCCGCAAATGATAGCGCATCACGGAGACGGCGTGGAGGCGACGGTCATCCTTTCGACCAGCAGCTCAAGCTCCCCGTGGGCATTCTCTTCGAGTGGCGGGTAGTGACTGAAGCATATGGTGTGGAAGTCCAGGGGGAGCAGCCGCTTCAGCGACTCGCGGGCCATCCGGTTGTCGGCCGTCACGCCCTCGGCTGGCGGCCCCAGTCTCCGGAAGCGGCGCTGCAGAGCGTCACCCACGACAACGGCCCCCTTCGACGGTATGTAGTAGCAGGTGCTGCCGGGTGTGTGGCCGGGCACGTGGACTGCGCGCACCTCCTCCTCGAACGGCAATACGTCGCCGTCCTCGAGAGGCGTATCTACCCTGACACCATCGCCGTAGAGGACCCTTACGATGGGGCGCGTCACCCCGGCAACGAGCTCGTTCCTGTACGGGTCGGGCTTGGGCTCTAGGCCAGCGATGACCCCGGCGTCCAGCCGGTGGGCCGCAACCCTCGCGCCCGTCTCCTGGGAGAGCCTTGCGAGTCCCCCAGTGTGGTCGGGGTGGTGATGTGTGATCGCTATGACCGACACCTGCTCAGGCCTGATTCCCAGCGCTTCGAGCCCCCACAACACTATGCCGACGCTTCCCCTGGCCCCCGCGTCTATGACCAGTGCACTCTTGCCCGCCGTGACGATGGTGACTCGCGACGCGACGGCCCGTAGCTGGTGCAGACCGGGCGCTACCCTGGTTGGGCTGCCGAACCTCAACACTGGCCCAAGCCCTCAGGCAAGAGATCGCCGCACCCTACTGCAACGGCGAAAACGACGCTGGCAGCAGAATCTTCGAGTCCTGCGTCACGAGCCTTGCGGTGGTGGGCGGCGGCCAGATGTCCCTGTCGCGGGCCTCCTGGCGTACGCGCAGGCGCTCCTCGAACGTCTCGTAGGCCCACATGTGGGCGAAGTTGCCTCCCCCGCCCGACTCCCTGTACCAGCAGCCGATCATGGGCGACAACCCCTCCCTGGCCTCGATCCTGTCGCCCCAGGCACGCAGTATCTCGGGGATGTCCTCCGGCGGGTAGGTGTAGGTGCGAAGCTCGTATATGGGCCCGGGGCTCTGGGGAGCCAGCGGGCGCATGAAGGGCGCGGGGGTATATATGTCCGACACCATCGACACAACCAGGTCGCCGGTGTCCGGCGGCCATACGCCGGCCTCCTCGGCGGCGGCCCTGATTTGCCTCCGCTCCTCCAGGCTCTCGTAGGGCCAAATGGCCACGACCTGGTTGATGGGCCCGATCTCCGTATACAGGTGAGCCGCCAAGGGCGAGAAGTCCAGCCTGCCCTCCAGCTTCGCGGCAAAACGCTTCTGGTACTCCGGCACCATGGCCGGCCTGATGTTGTAAGTGCGAATCTCGTAGATCATCCTGCCTCACTCCATCGCGTATGAAATCCCTCGCGGTCGAAGTCAGAGTCGTAAGCGAGCGCGGTGGTGATGCCGCGCTCTTTCATCACCACGAAGCTAACACAGTCTACAAGGCTGAGTGTGCGCCTGTTGCGCAGCTCCAGCATCTCCACGGCTGCCTGGTGCTCATCCTGCGTCACCCAGTGGACCTGAAGGAGGTACACCCCCTTGAGGAAGGCTATGGCCGCCTGCAGGCCAAGCCTTCGTTGTATGAGGGCAACACTCTCCAGGATGACGTAGTTGTGGATCAGCACGGCTTCAGGTTTCCCTAAGGCGACCTGAAGCCGCTCCGATGCACGTGCGTGGTTGGGATCCGCAACGTCGGCAATGGCGTAGACTGCCGACGTGTCCAGGAATATCACCGCGCGATCGCCTCTGCCAGCGCCTCGTCGTGGCGTTCGGACACCGGCATCAGGTCTCCTTGCTCCGAACGTCCTATTCCTACGAATCCCAGGTCATCGATGGTCGGGGTGTGGGGTTGGTTCGAGGTTAGGTACTGCCTCAGCGCCTCCCGCACCACGGACGCCATGGAGACGCCCTCGTCGAACGCTTTCTGCCGCGCCAGCTTGTATGTGGGCTCGTCCAGTTGTATCTGGGTTCGCTTCATAGCATGTCTACTCCCCATGTGCTCATTACATCATACCACCATGGCAGTGTACGCGCAACTCCTATTTGCGAGGCAGCCAAGCCGTCTGCTAGAGTGCTGCCAATCCGGCTCAAGGGGAGCATGCACATGGCAGCAAAGTACAAGGTCGCGATCATCGGTACGGGTCGAATGGGAGGCCTGATCGAGGACGAGATTCCCAGCAACGCGTTCTCCAGCCCCTACGGACACTTCAGCTCCTACGCCTCCATCGAGGAGACCGAGGTGGTGGCCGTTGCCAACAGGGGCGAGGAGAGGCTGGCGCGGTTCGGCAAGCGCTTCGGGGTAAGCAACACCTACCTCGACTACCGCGAGATGATCGAGAAGGAGCGGCCCGACATCGTCAGCGTGACCACGGCCTCGGTCCACAGGGCTGCGCCGATCATCTTCGCAGCCGAGAATGGCGTGAAGGGCATATACGCGGAGAAGGGGCTGTGCGCCTCGCTCGAAGAGGCCGACAACGTCAGAGATGCTGTGACGTCGAACAGCGTCGCCTTCAACTGGGGCGCCATGCGGCGGCACCACGACGGGTTCGTCCGCATGGCCGCAGCCATCGCGGACGGCGCAATCGGCGAGCCGCGTTTCGTCGTCATGCCCACGTACACCGACATCATCAAGCACCACCCGCACACCATCGACCTCGTACAGATGCAGATCGGGGATCCGGCGCCACTGTGGGTCGAGGGTACCCTCGTCCAGAAGGGGGACTTGCTGGAGAACGGCCAGTCCGCCGTCCGGCCCCGGTCATACCCGAGCTACGACGAGGCGAGCCACAGCTTCGTCCCGCCGCCCGGGGAGGAGATCGCGGACCCCATGGTCGGCCACTTCCGGGTGGGCTACGAGGGAGGCGTCGAGGCCACGTACCTCCCCATAGGCAGCCTCGACATCGAGGTGTACGGCACGGAGGGCAAGGCATACTCATGGGAGAACGGCTCGTTCTTCAAGATCCGGCGATCGGGCAAGGGCGCCTCGTCCGTCGAGGAGACGGAGATCATCCCCACAGGCGACAGCCCGACGGTCGCGACCATCCGCAACATCATCAACGAGCTGGAGACCGGTGAGCGGACGACCGGCAACATCGACGTCACCATGCAGGCGGTCGAGACGCAGTTCGGCATCGCCCACTCCCACCTGCAGGGTGGCGCGCGGGTCTCCCTGCCAGTCGAGGACCGCAGCCTCTACATTCCCGGGGGCTGACCGGTCACTTGAACTGGAAGGCGTAAAGCTTGGCGTCGTAGGTCTCTATCCGAAGGCGGATGGGCCTGTCGGCAAGCCCGCTTACATCGGCGCTGCCACGGTACGTGACCGGCATTCGCGTCGAATTGCCGTTGATGGTGTCGCAGTCCTCCCGCGAGAAGCCATCTATGGGTGAGCCCTCCGGCGTCTGCACTTCGACGGACGCCGTGCCCCCCGCGCTGGTGTCGACGTTGAACTCCAGCCTGCTCCCGTCGAAGACGATGGGCGGCGTGACCAGCCATCCGCCCCCGTAGGGCGTGTCCGCCGAGATGAAGCCGTCCAGCCGCGACTCGTTCACGTAGATGCCGTACTTGATGCCGTCGGACTCCTCGTCGAATTGGTGCGAGTGGTTACGGTTCGAGCCCGAGCAGTAGTTCCATAGCGAGTCACCCACCCGCACGAAGCCGGGGGCCGTGTATAGCTGCCGGGATCTGGAGCCGCCCTTCAGACCTACCCGCAGGAACGGCCTGCGTCCGGGGGCCTGCGTCCAGGAAACCCCGTCACGGCTGGTGAGCAGCCGCACGTCCGAGGTGTCCGGGAAGTTGACGTGCATGTCGCCCGCCTCGTCACCCTCGGCCTGGACGACCTCGACGCACTCCCAGTGGTAGAGGAAGCTGGGCAGCATCAGGTAGACGTCCTCGGCGTAGGGGTACTTGCAGGCGGCGTTCGTGTAGACGTCGACGTACCCGCCCAGGCGCTCGGCACACTCGGACGGAGGGGTGAAGCGCCACTCGGAAGCCTCGGCCCGGTAGACCTCCACCATCTCGGACCAGTCGTGGAAGTCGGTGGACTCGATCATCCCGATACCGCGGACGCGAAATCCCATGTACGGTCTGCGGGTCCTCCCGTAGCCCACGTATTTGCCCAGGCGGTCGTCCCAGAACGGTACGTTCTGGGTGTCGCATTGAGGCGTATCGACCTGGTCGGGGTAGACGTTCCAGTAGATGCCGTCCCTCGAGTACATCTGCCAGAATGGCTCGGTCATTCCCCGCGCCCGGTCTTCCGGCGGGATGTCGCGCACCTTCGTCCAGAACTTGTACCGCTCCTCGTCCGGGCAGTCCGGGTTCGTGTCGAGCATGACCGTGCCGCCCTCGGTCTCGCCGCGCGGGGCATCCGGCAGGCGCGGGATAACCACGTTGTTGGCACGAGTCCCACAGATTTCGACGAGCCCGATCTCAGGCTTATCCCAGTGGAGCCCGTCGGACGACTCCGCATAGGCGACGCCACGGGTAATCCCGGACGGGTCGCCGTCCGGCGGCGTGAAGTCGTACCACATGCGGAAGCGGTCCCCTTCCCTGATGACCGTGTTGTAGCCGCCTATGCGCGTCTCCCAGGGCCTGTCGGGCACGAGGACCGGCTCCTCGCCCATGTGCGGCGGGTTCATGGTCAGATCGACGTCCTCGCTCCCGTCGATGAAGCGGTCGTCGATAAACAGCTGCTTCCGGTTTCCAACGTCGAGGGGCCTATCCGTAGCCGAGGTATCTTTGGTCACTTGCTTCACCTCCGCTGGAATCATATACCCTAGCTTCCGATACATCCACCCAGAGGTGTATGATAGGCGCATGGAAACGGGGTACGAGTGGGATGAGGCAAAGCGCCGAGCTAATATAGCTAAGCACAACATCGACTTTGAAGCAGCAAAGACATTTTCCTGGGAGACCGCACACACAAGCCTGTCCAGTCGACGCGGCGAACTACGCTATATCTCCACAGGCTACATTGGGGATCGGCTCTATTCCGTCGTGTACACTTATCGAGGCGCCAGCCGGCGTATCATAAGCCTGCGCAGTGCCAGTCCGAGGGAGAGGAGAAAATATGAGCACTCACAATGATGTCGAGATGGAACTCGACCAACTGCCCTTTGTCGAATACGCAAGGATCATGGCAGAGAGGGGAGCAAGACAGTTCGGCAACCCAGATAAGCCCAAGCTGACTTTCGACGAGCTCGTGGCAAGCGACATGACGTTTGCAGAGATAGAGGTGGAGTACGGCGAAGAGACGGCCATCAACGCTGGTATCGCCCGAGACCCTGACAATCCGGAGTTGACAGCCGAGGACTTCGCCAGGATGCGCCCCGCCATCGAGGTCGACCCGGAGCTTGTCAAGGCTTACCTCAGCGGCAATCTGAAGATGCCCTCCGGTGAAACGGTTCGCCCAGTGTCGCGCCGGCAAACGGCGAGCCGCTAGAGGAGGTACTATGACTTCCATCGACCCGTACCGGAACAGGCAGCTCTTCATCGACGACGGCGCGGTCTCGGAGACGTGCTGCATCGTCAAGACACTCAACCGGCCGGTGAAGTACGCGGGCAACCCGATCCTGAGGCCGTCGATGCCGTGGGAGAGGGACGCGGGATTCGTCGGCACGGTCATGCGCGACGACGACGGCTCGTTCAGGGCCTGGTACCAAGGCTGGTACCAGGATCGGTACCCCGCCTGCTACGCGACGTCCATGGACGGCATCTTCTGGCACAAGCCGAACCTGGGGCTGATCGACGTGGACGGGAGCACGGCCAACAACCGGATCATGGAGGAGGCGTGCGTGCCCAACGTGATCCACGACCAGAGAGACCCGGACCCGGGCCGGCGCTACAAGATGCTCTACTGGGACTTCTCGATACCGCGCCCGGCAAGGACAGCCTCGGTGTCCGTGGCGTTCTCGCCGGACGGCATTCGCTGGACGCCCTTCGAGGGCAACCCTGTGCTGACCGGCACCGGCGATACCCACTCGCTGCTCGGCTGGGATGAGAACGTCGGGAAGTACGTGGCGTATATCAGGCCGGGGCGCAACGCCGCCAAGGGCATCAACAGGCGGCTCATAGGCCGCTCGGTCAGCGACGACTTCACCGACTGGAGCGAGCCGGAGGTCGTGCTGGCGCCGGACGAGGACGAGCCGGACCTGGAGTTCTACAACATGCCCGTGTTCAAGTACGAGGGCCTGTACCTGGGACTGCCGTGGGGCTACTACACATACGCCGAGGAGCCCCACGGCAGGATGGGCGGCACGATGGACGTCCAGCTTGCGGTCAGCCGTGACGGCGTCGAATGGTCGCGGGCAGGCGACCGCCAGTCGTTCATCCCCATCGGGCCGCGAGGCAGCCTCGACCAGGGCATGGTTGCCTGCGCCAAGGAGCCGGTGCGGGTCGGGGACGAGCTCTGGTTCTATATGTCGGGGTCGGACGGCGACCACGGGAGCCAGTACAGGAACGCGCGGGGCTTTCTGAGCAAGCTGCGCCTCGACGGCTTTGTCTCACTGGACGCGGGCCCCGAGACTGGATGGATGATCACGCAGCCGTTCGAGTGCCAGGGCGGGGTGCTCGAAGTCAACGCGGATGCCCGTGGAGGCGCGCTGGCGGTGACCGTGCTGGGCGCGGACGGTATGCAGGTCGACGGGATGCGGCACCTGGACTGCGCTATCTTCGACGGCGACTCGGTGCGCCACCGCGTCACGTGGGAGAACTACGTCTCCCTCGACCATCTCAGAGGACAGACCGTACGGCTCAAGTTCTACCTCACCTCGGCTAAGCTCTATTCTTTCGGCTTTCGTCCGACCCCGTAGGGGTAACTGGAACCTAGTCCGATGGCTCCGTTACGGTGATCCGCTGGCTGGCCGGGACGTCGGTCAGGGTCTGGACTGTGCCGCTGGGCCACCTGATGGTCACCCGGTCGACCTTCGTGGAAGAGCCGAGGCCGAAGTGGGCCGGCCTCATATGCTGGCTCATGAAGCTGCGTCCGCCTGATACCTCCCGTATCTGCGTCCTTCCTCCCGCGATTTCCAGGGTGATCCTAGCCCCGATTCCGTCCCTGTTGCTTTGCGTGCCCACGAGACTCACCATGAGCCAACTGTTCCCGGTGCGGCAGGTGTTTCTGAAGAGCTTGGCGCTGCCGCCCATGTTGCCGACGAGCAGGTCCAGGCAGCCGTCCCCGTCCACGTCCAGGTAGGCCAGTCCCCGGCCGACTCCGGGGTCGTCGGCGCCGCTATGGGCCGAGACGTCCTCGAAGGTAGAGTCTCCCCTGTTGCGCAGGAGCTTGTTGTGCTGCCGCTTCATGTATGGAGGTGCGTTCTGTGGGTTGACGGTCGGCTTCAGAAAGCCGCTTACTATGTACAGGTCCTCCAGCCCGTCGTTGTCGTAGTCCATGAAAGCCGAGCCCCATGTCACACGCTTCTCGACGCCGATCATCGCGACTTCAGTCCCGGCGTCCGCGGAGACGTTCTCGAACCTCTCACCGTAGCCTTGCAGGAGAACGCTGGCGCCCACGTTTGTGACGAACACGTCGAACCGGCCGTCCAGGTTGTAGTCGCCCACCGTAACGCTCATCGCCTCGATGGCCACGCCAGCGCCGGACTCCTCGGAAACGTCCACGAATAGCCAACTCCCATCATCCGCCGGGCCGTCGTTCCGCCAAAGGACATTGGGATTTGTGAACGTCCCCCAGTCGTTGGCTACGTACAGGTCCGGGTCGCCGTCGTCGTCGTAGTCCAGCCAGCCCGGCTGAAATCCGGCTCCCCAGAGATTGCCGAAGGGCTCGCCGTACCTGCTGCGGGAGGGCGGGAGCGTGTGACCGAGCAGCTCGGTCTCGTCGGTGAAGGCCCCGCCGCCCGCGTTGCGGTACAGGGCAAGGCTGCGGACCTCCTCGTGGAACGCACCCTCGACCAGGGTGCGTGAGGTCAGCTCGTGGAAGTGGCGCACCACCACCAGGTCGAGGAGGCCGTCCCGGTCGTAGTCGCCCCACGCGCAGCCGGTCGACTTGAGTGACGGGTCGGGGTCGCCCGCGCCGCTCGACGCGGATACGTCCGCAAACGTGCCGTCGCCCTCGTTCCTGAACAGCCTGCTGGGGCCGTGGTTGGTCACGTACAGGTCCTGGTCGCCGTCGTTGTCATAGTCGGCGGCGCACCCACCGTTGGAGTGGCCGTCCGGGTCGGCGACCCCGGCCTGCACTGCTACGTCGGTGAAGGTGCCGTCCCCGTTGTTCCTGAATAGCGCGTTCGGGCCGAGCGAGTCGGTGAGGTAGGCATCGTGCAGCCCGTCGCCGTTGTAGTCGAGCACGAGCACACCCCCGCCGACGGGCTGCATCTCGGTCAAGTCCTCATGGTGACGGAACATGAGGCCCGCAGCCTCGGTGACATCGGCAAACAGGGGGCCCTCGGGCTCCGCCGTCGCCTCCGCGGTTGGTGCGGGAGCGGGAGAAGGCGGCGGAATACCCTGGTCGGCGCAGGCCGTGGCGACCATCAGAACGGCCGCCGCGTAGACGATGCACGACTTCATGACTGGAGCGAGTCCATACAGGTTGAACGTGTGGCCTGAATCCGTATAATACCGGACACGAAGCCGAGTTGACCGCGAATCGAACGGGCCAAGCACCAGCCAGGCCGAAGCGGAGGCGATATCGTGATTGCTTACATAGCGCGCAGAGTGATCCTGTCGGCGTTCACCATCTGGATGATATCCCTACTGGCCTTCGTCATCATCGAGCTGCCGGAGGGCGACCTCGCCACGAAACGCTACGCGAGGACCGTCCACGTAGTCGGCGAGTCCGAGTCGATGGCCCAGGAGCTGCTCGAAAAGATGCGCACCTACCTCAACCTCGACAAGCCGCTCTGGTACAGGTACGGCAACTGGATGTGGCGGATGATACGCCACGGCGACCTGGGCCTGGCGTTCGGCGCCCCCGGCGGAGGGCTGGCCTACCAGGAGCCCGTGAAGAAGATCGTCGGCGAGAGGATATGGACGACCATAGCTCTCACGGGGTTCACCATCGTCGTGACGTGGACCCTAGCAATACCCGTGGGCATATACTCGGCCGTAAGGCAGCACTCGGTGGGGGACTACATCTTCACCTTCGTCGGCTTCAGCGGGCTGGCCGTGCCCGACTTCCTGCTGGGCCTGGTCCTGATGTACATCTTCTATGCCTACTTCGACATGAGCGTCGGAGGGCTCTTCTCGGCCGACTACGTAAACGCCCCATGGAGCCCGGCGAGGCTCCTGGACCTGATCAACCATCTCTGGATACCGGCGATAGTCCTGGGCACGTCTGGTACCGCCGGGCTCATCCGCGTGATGCGCAACAACCTCCTCGACGAGCTAAGCAAGCCCTACGTGGTCACTGCGAGGGCCAAGGGAGTCGCGTCCTGGAGACTGATCCTCAAGTACCCGACGAGGGTGGCCATCAACCCGCTCGTCAGCACGGTCGGCTACCTGCTGCCGTCCCTCGTCAGCGGCAGCGTCATCGTCTCGGTGGTCCTCAGCCTGCCGACGATAGGCCCGGTGCTGCTCACCGCGATCTGGGACGAGGACATCTACCTTGCCGGCTTCATCGTCCTCCTCCTGGGAATCCTGACGGTCGTGGGAACTCTCATCTCCGACATCCTGCTCGCCATCGTGGACCCGAGGGTGAAGCTCACGAACCAGTAGGCATCTTGACATCAGGAGCCAAATGCATCATGATGTCTCCATGAGGACCACGCTGACAATAGAAGACGACCTTGCCCGCATGCTCAGAGAGCGTGCCCGGCTTCTCGATCTGCCGTTCAAGCAGGTGGTGAATGATGTGCTGCGCCGTGGAATGTCGCCCGCCGTGAGGGAAGACCCTGCACCCTACCGGGTCAACCCAATCCACAGCGGGTTCGCCCCGGGCGTCGATCCACTGAAGCTGAACCAGCTCAACGACCAGCTCGAGGTCGAGGACTTCGCCAGACCAGGCACAGGGTGATAGTCCCCGACGTCAACCTCCTGCTCTACGCCTACAACGACGGGTCGCCCTTCCACGACCCCGCCAGGCGCTGGTGGGAGGACTTGATCAACGGAGGAGAGCGGGTCGGGGTTCCCTGGGTCGTGGCGACGGGCTTCGTAAGGCTGATAACTCATCCCAAGGTGCTCACCCGTCCAGCAGCGCCGCGGCAAGCCGTGGACTTCGTGCGCGAGTGGTTCCGATTCCCACACGTTTCGCCGATCAACCCGAGCGCGGACCACATAACCCACCTACGGCGCAATCTCGACGCAGCAGGCGTCGGCGCGAACCTCGTCACGGATGCGCACATCGCCTCCCTCGCAATGGAGTACCAGGCAGAGGTCCACTCCAACGACACCGACTTCAGCCGCTTTCCCGGCCTCCGCTGGCGTAATCCCCTCTGAAGTCCGAACTGAACATCGGTAGTGTAATGGGAACGCCATGCAGCCCGGCGCCCCAAGAACGGAAGCCCGACAGGGACCTAACCGTCTCCTACATATATGCGGCACGCTACGACTACTCGGACGTAGTCCTCGAAAACGACAATCGTCTCCGCATCTTCCCCAGGGACGACGAGGTGCAGGACACCTTGGGCTCGCAGCTCTGGGTACTCCCGCCTGGAATTGGGGAGACCTCCCGCGACGGCTTCGGCAACACCGTCCAGAGGTACCGCGTAACCGAGCATCACACGAGCCTCGTGATTGCCACTGCCGGGCTGGTCAGGCTGTCATCCGACCTGCCATCGCCCAACGACGTGAGCATGGCGAAGGCCATAGAGCCTCCGGGCGCGACCGAGCTTACCGCACCCTCACCGCTGATCGACCCCGCGGCAGTCTCCGGGCTTGCCCGGAACGTCGCAGGGAACTCGGACTCGCTGTTGGACACGGTACGGCGGGTGACCGGCTGGGTATACGACGAAGTCAGCTACCTCAGGGGCCGGACCACAGTCGCAACCACTGCCGATCAGGTGGCGTCCACCCTGGAGGGCGTGTGCCAGGACAAGACCCACCTTGCCCTGGGAATGCTCCGCGCCCTGGGCTTGCCCTGCCGATACGTGAGCGGGCTGCTCACCGGGCAGAGGGGCGAAACCCACTCGTGGCTGGAGTTCATCCACCCCGAAGACGGCTGGCTGGGCGCAGATCCCACGAGGGGCGTGATCCTGCCCCCTGCCCGGGACTACGTGAGGTTCGCCGCGGGACGCGACTATACGGACGTCTCTCCTGTGGCAGGCAGTTTTGCATCCAGAGGACAGGCCCAGGAGCACGCCGTCATATCCACATCCATGTTCGGCGAACACCCACATGACCTCGAGCGTGCGCTGAAGCTGCTGGAGGAAGCGCACGTGGTGAAGACCGGAGAGACGACGCCCGAGTCCGGCCAGGCAGAGGGAGGCGCCTAGCCGCTCCCGACTTGGCCTTCACCGCCAGTGGTAGGGTGAGGCTCCAACCCTTCGACGGGATACTCGAAGTATGCGGCGGTCAGAAGGTAGTGAAGCTCCCGGCAGTAGTCGTTCACCTGCCGCAAGAATTCGCCATGGTCTCCCCGCTCGGGCCAGTAGTCGTGGACCATCGCCCCGATGCGGTCCACCAGCCGGCGCGCGGCGACGCTGGGACCCGTGTCCGGTCCCGGGGCCAGTCCCGCAAGCTCGGCGGCAACCGAGTCTATGGACTGGCAGAGCGAGTTGGGAAGCATGGGGTCGATGACAAGGAGCTCCAGCACCCGACCCGGATGCACTTCTACGCTGTACCTGCGGTTGTACGCATCGAAGGCGCGGTAGGCCCTTAGAAGGCTCGTCCAGTCGTCGTCGGAGTCCTCTTTGTTCGTCGTTCCCGCAGCGAGATGGGCCAGGAGTAGAGCAGACGAGAGCTGGGCGCGCTCTATGAAGTGCCCGAGCCGCATGAAATGCCACCCATCATCGCGGTACATAGTGGTCGAAGCTATGCCAAGAAAAGTGTTGATCTCCGCCGATGTCTGTATGTAGAAGCTCTCCGGCGAGGTCGTCCAGATGTCCTGCATGCTCAACCCCTGGACCCTAAGGTAGGACAGGTTCAGGGCCATCCACATCTCACCGCTGATGCAGTGGCGCATCTGGCGGGCGTTCTCGCGTCCGAGCGCCAGGCAGCTCCATATCGAGCATGAATTCAGTCTCTCGAAGGTGAGGTCGTCGGCTAGGGTGTAGGAATCCGCCAGGGTGAAGTCGTCGTCGAAGTCGATCTCCAGGACCCCGCCGGGGGGCTCCCTGCCCACGCTGGCGTAGATGCGCCTCCAGCCGAAGTATATCTCCCTGACGGGGCGGTCGACCAGCGCGGACGCCTGAAGCTCCAGCAGGCGGCAGAGGTGCTGCGTCCGCTCCAGGTAGCGGCCCATCCAGTAGAGGCCCTGTGCGCTGCGCGAGAGCATACGGCTAGTCCTCCAGCACCCAGAAGTCCTTGCCGCCCCCGCCCTGGCTGGAGTTCACGACGAGGCTGCCCCGGCGCAGGGCGACGCGGCAGAACGCCCCGGGCACGATGCGGGTCCGGCGTCCGTGGAGGACGAAGGGGCGGAGATCAACGTGGCGAGGCTCGACCCGCCCATCGATCAGGCAGGGCGAGCGGGAGAGCGCGAGCGTCGGCTGGGAGATGAACCCCGCGGGGTCGGCGCGCACCTGTTCGGCGTACTCGTCGCGCTCCCCGGCCGACGAGTGAGGCCCGATCAGCATCCCGTACCCGCCGGACTCGCCCACTCGCTTGACCACCAGGTCCTGGAGGTTGTCGAGGGTGTACTCCAGGTCCTCCGGCCGGCGGCAGAGGTACGTCTCGACATTTTCGAGGATGGCATCCTCGCCGAGGTAGTAGCGGACCATGTCCGGCACGTAGGCATAGACGCTCTTGTCGTCGGCGACGCCGGTCCCGGGCGCGTTCACCAGGGCCACGTTGCCGAGCTTGTATGCATGGATCAGCCCCGGTACGCCGAGCAGCGAGTCCGGGCGGAATACCAGCGGGTCGACGAAGTCGTCGTCCACGCGCCTGTAGATCACGTCGACCCGGCGCAGGCCCGTGGTGGTGCGCATGTATACGAAGTCGTCGCTGACCAGCAGGTCGCGGCCCTCCACCAGCTCCGCTCCCAGCTCTTGCGCCAGGAACATGTGCTCGTAGAAGGCCGAGTTGTACACACCAGGGGTAAGCAGGGCTATGGTGGGCTCCGAGCGCCCTTCCGGAGCCAGCTCCCTCAGCGTCTCCAGCAATACGCGCCCGTAGTTCTCCACCTCCCGCACCCTCGACCTTCGATAGAGGCGGCGCAGGCTCGACTTGGCCGCCTTCCGGTTCGCGAGCATGTAGGACACGCCCGACGGTACGCGAAGGTTGTCCTCCAGCACGCGGAAGCCGTCGTTGGTGCGCACCAAGTCGGTGCCGCATATCGCGACCCAGGTCCCGTGGGGGGCGGAGAAGCCCCGCATCTCCTCCCTGTACTGGGGGCAGTCGCGGACCACGTCGTCGGGGACCACGCCGTCGTGGACTATCCGGGGCTTGCCGTACAGGTCCTTGATCCGGGACTTCCCGTATACGTCGTCCAGGAAGAGGTTGAGGGCCTTGAGGCGCTGCGTCAGACCCTCTTCGATGTTCCGCCACTCGGCGCCCGACATCACCCTCGGCAGGCAGTCTATGGGAATGATGCGCTCGTCGGCCTCATCGTCCCCGTAGACCGTGAAGGTGATGCCCTCGTCCGAAAACGAGCGGGTGACCCGCTCCTGGATTCCGACAAGCTCCTCGGAAGTAAGCTGCGTCAGCGTCTCGTTGAGCGGCCCGCAATGCTCCCTGGGCGTGCCGTCCGGCAGGAACATCTCGTCATATATGGAAGGGTCGAGATCGTAGGCGTCGAAGTCCACCGTTGCTCAGATTCCCATGAGGTAACGTTAGGATAGAGACTGCAACAACCACAGTCAACGGCCGGTCAGCCCGGCGTGTGCGCCGCCATCTCATCCAGCGAAAGCTCTAACTCGCGCCTGACCGAGGGGTCGTCTTCGGCGTCGAGTGAGGCTCCGAGCGCGGCTGAGGCCTCCGGCCCGCCGATGCGCCCCAGCGCCCAGGCCGCGTGCTCGCGCACCAGGGCGTCGGGCGACCCCATCGCCCCCACCAGCGCGGGAACGGCGCTCGCGTCGCCGATGTTGCCGAGCGCGACGCAGACGTTGCGCTGGAGACCCACGCGCTTGGCCCGCTTGATCGGGCTCTTGCGGAACCGCTCGCGGAACCCCTCGTCGTCCAGGTCCAGCAGCGGGATCAGCGCCGGCGCTCCGAAGTCGTGGCGCTGGCGGAAGGCCGGCTCCAGGCTCCCGGAGGCCTTCCGGTTGACGGGGCAGACGTCCTGGCATATGTCGCAGCCGAACACCCAGTCTCCGACCAGCGGCCTCAGCTCACGGGGTATCGACCCGCGCAGCTCGATGGTGAGGAACGAGATGCACCGCCTGTTGTCGATCACGTAGGGCGCGACGATCGCCCCCGTCGGGCAGTCGTCGATGCACATCACGCAGTCTCCGCAGTTCTTGGCCAGCGGCCGGTCCGGCTGCAGCTCCAGGTCCGTTACCACCTGGCTGAGGAAGACCCAGGAGCCGTGGCTCCGGGTCAGTATGTTCGTGTTCTTGCCGAACCAGCCGATACCGGCACGCTCCGCCGCCGCCCGGTCGTTCATCGGCCCATCGTCTACGAATACCCGCGTGCGTACTTCCCTGCCAGCTATGTCTGAAAGGCCGGACGCGAGCCGCCTCAGCTTCGCCTTGATTACGTCGTGGTAGTCGTCCCCCCACGCGTAGCGGGCTACCTTGCCCACAGGGCCGGGGCTCCCGGGCCTAGGGCTTCCCGTGTTGTAGCTGGTGCCCAGCGACAGGATGGACCTGGCTCCCTCCAGCAGCGCCTCGGGACGATTCGCCCGGCTTACCCGCTCCTCCGTGTACCACGGCAGGCCGTCCATCAGGCCCCCGCGGATGCGGTCTATCGCCGCCCGCTCGTCCCGCAGGAAAGGCTCCGCCGACGCGATGCCCACCAGATCGAACCCGAGATCCCGTGCACGCCACCTTATTGCGTCCTCTGTGCGCCCCATTGCCCGCACAGTGTAAACCATGGCATGTGAGGGCGTCCGCAATGGCTTCATTGGTATAATGACGTGGTAACGGTAGGAGATGTCCTTTGACACAGCCAGCACACAATCGAGAGATGCCCAAGGCCTACGACCCCGGCGCAACCGAGGGCCGCATATACGAGTCGTGGATGGCGGGGGGGTACTTCACCCCTGAGATCGACCGCTCGAAGGCGCCCTTCACCGTCATCATGCCTCCGCCCAACGTGACCGGCGAGCTTCACTACGGCCACGCCCTCACCATCGCCCTGGAGGACCTGATGTGCCGGTGGCACAGGATGAAGGGCGAGCCGACCCTGTACCTGCCGGGCACGGACCACGCCGGTATCGCCACGCAGGTGGTCGTCGAGCGGATGATCGCGAAGGACGGCCTGAGCAGGCACGACCTCGGAAGGAAGGAGTTCATAGCCACGGTCTGGCGGTGGGTCGACCAGTACGGCGGCAGGATATACGAGCAGGTCAAGCGGCTCGGCGCTTCGTGCGACTGGTCGCGGCAGGCGTTCACCCTGGACGAGGGGCCGAGCAAGGCAGTGCGCACGACCTTCGTCAACCTGTACGAGAAGGGGCTGGTCTACCGCGGCGAGCGCATCGTCAACTGGTGCCCCCGCTGCGCCACGGCCCTCTCCGACCTGGAGGTGAAGCACGCGGAGCAGGACGCCAGCCTCTACTACATCCGCTACGACCTGAGCGACGGCAGCGGCGCCCTGACCATCGCCACCACGCGGCCGGAGACGCTGCTCGGCGACACGGCCGTGGCCGTCAACCCGGACGACGAGCGCTACTCGGAGTACGTCGGCAAGTCGGCCGTGCTCCCGGTCCTCAAGCGGGTCATCCCGGTGATCGCCGACGAGGCCGTGGACCCGGCGTTCGGCACCGGCGCACTCAAGGTTACTCCCGGGCACGACCACAACGACTTCGACATACGGAGCCGCCACGACATCGACCTAGTCACCGCGATGAACCTGGACGGCACCATGAACGAGAACGCGGGGCCGTACGAGGGCTTCGACCGCTTCGAGGCGCGCACCCGCATCGTCGCGGAGCTGGAGCGGGACGGCCTGCTGGAGAAGATAGAGCCGCTGCACCACTCCCTGGGCCGCTGCGACCGCTGCAACGAGGTGGTCGAGCCCCTAGTCAGCAAGCAGTGGTACATGAGGATGGAGCCGCTGGCGAAGCCTGCCATCGAGGCCGTGGAGGACGGCCGGGTCCGCGTGGTCCCCGAGAGGTTCGCCAAGGTCTACTTCAACTGGATGTACAACATCCGCGACTGGTGCATCAGCCGCCAGCTATGGTGGGGCCACCGCATCCCGGCATGGTACTGCGGCGACTGCGACGCCACCACGGTGGCCCTCGAAGACCCGGACGCCTGCTCGGCCTGCGGCTCGACGGCCATCGAGCGCGACCCTGACGTCCTGGACACGTGGTTCAGCTCGGCACTGTGGCCCCACTCGACCCTCGGCTGGCCCGACCGGACCGAGGACCTCGACTACTTCTACCCGTCGACGGTGATGGAGACGGGCCACGACATCCTCTTCTTCTGGGTCGCCCGCATGATGATGATGGGCATGGAGAACGCCGGGGACATCCCCTTCCACACGATCTACCTCCACGGCCTCGTCACGGACCCCGAGGGCGCGAAGATGAGCAAGTCGAAGGGCAACGTCAGGGACCCCCTCGACCAGATCGACACCTACGGCGCGGACGCCCTCCGATTCGCCCTGACGACGGGCACGTCGCCGGGTAACCACATGCGGCTCACCGACGCCAAGATCGCTTCCAGCCGCAACTTCGCGAACAAGCTGTGGAACGCCGCCCGCTTCGTCGTCTCCAATCTCGACCGCTCCGGCGTCCGGCCGTCATGGGAGCGCCCGGACACGACCCACGTCGAGGATCGTTGGATCGTCAGCCGCCTGAACCGGGTGGCCGCCCGGGTCGACGGGTACATGAACGAGTTCCAGTTCGGCGAGGCCCAGCGCGAGGTGCACGACTTCCTCTGGGGCGAGTACTGCGACTGGTACCTGGAGATGTCGAAGATCAGGATGAGGGCCGGCGACGAGTCGCCCATCCCGGTGCTCGCCTACGTGCTCGAACGCGTGCTTCGGCTCCTGCACCCCTTCCTGCCGTTCATCACCGAGGAGATATGGGGGAACCTGGTCCAGTACATGGACGGGGAGGCCGGCAGCCCGGCGCTCATGGTCGCCGGGTACCCTGAGACCGAGGACGATGCCTACGACGACGAGGCCGAGGCCGAGATCGAGGCGGTCGTCGAGATGGTCCGGGCGATCCGCAATCTGCGGGCCGAATTCAAGATACAGCCCTCCCAGCCTGTCCGGGCCGTCGTACGGGGGTCGGCGATGTCAGGCGCGCTGGAGGCGGAGGAGGCGGCCATAAAGACCCTGGCGCAGGTCGACCCGCTCGTCCTCGACGGGGCCACCGGCGGCGGCGACTCGAACGACAGCGTATCGCTGGTGCTCTCCAGCGGCACGGTCCTCGTCCCCCTCGGCGGGCTCGTCGACCTCGACCGGGAGCGGGAGCGCCTCGCCGCAGAGCTGAAGGACGTCGCCAAGAACCTGGCCCGGCTGTCCAACCGGCTGGACGACGACCGCTTCCTGTCCAGGGCGCCGGAAGAGGTCGTGGAAAGGGAGCGGGAGCGCCTCGCGACGGCCCAGCAGCGCCGGGACCGCATCGAGGAGACCCTTGCCAGGCTGAGCGGTTAGCGGCCTAGCCCCACTTCGACCTGGCCCCCAGGCCCTCGCCGGACGCGAAGTGCTCACCCTCGTCGGGGGGCGCGACCGCGTTGGACGCCCGGACGCCTCGCATCCGTTCGAGCTGGTCCAGCCCCTTGCGCGTGTCGCTGGCTATCCGTGCCTTGTCGCAGTTCTTGACCCGGTACTTGAACAGCCAGTAGGTGAACTCCTTCGACTCGGCCATGTCGATCGACCGCCGCATCGAGAGCCCGTTCTCACGCCTGAAATCGGCCAGCAGCTCGTCCCTCGACAGCCGGTATATCCGGCGGAAGGCCACCTCCGACGCCTCGTCCTTGTAGTGGAGGCCGTTGCTCGCGTACTGCTTCATCACCTCCAGCTCGACCGCAAGCTGCAGGGCCTCCTCGACCGTGACGCCGTAGTAGTAGTTGAGATAGCCGCGGTACTTGTCGAGCCCGATGATGTCCTTGAACCGGTCCATGTCGAACGGAGGCGGGAACTGGCCGTGGAACAGCAGGTCCTCCCGCTCGTCCTCGGGCACCTGCTTGCGAATAGTGTCCAGCAGGCGCTCGGCCAGCGTCAGCCAGTCGAAGGCTTCGCCGGAGATGAAGTAGTTGCGCTCGCGCCCCTTATGGGTCTCCCGCGCAGACGGCCACACGGCCATTGCCTCCACGAGAGCCGTGGGCCAGTCCTTGCCGTCCGCAAGCGAGGACGCCAGCAGATCGACGGTCCTCTCCGACGTGCTCGCCGGCGCCGTGCTACTCATACCCGCTCCCTATGCGCCGCAGCATCGCTTGTACTTCTTTCCGCTACCGCACGGGCAGGCCGAGTTGCGCCCGATCTTGCGAGAGCCCGCCCCTGCCCGTTTCCTGCCGTGGTCCCCGACCACGCTCGTCATGATGCTCTTGGAAGCGCCGCCCTTGGCGCCGTTCCGCGAGCGGGATGCCCTGCCATTGGCGCCGGTGGGGACGATCTGCAGATGGTAGATCGTGTGCACGATGTCGTACTGGATGCGGCCCTTGAGCTCCTCGAACTTCTCCATCCCCTGCCGCTTGTACATCACGAGCGGGTCCCGCTGGCCGTACGCCTGGAGTCCTATCCCCTGCCTCAGGTTCTCCATCGAAGTGAGATGCGGGACCCAGTTCGCGTCGATGACCCGCAGCATTACCTGGCGCTCCAGGTCCCTCATAATCCCTGGACTAAGAACCGCCTCCTGCTCCGCGTAGAGCTCGTTTGCGAGGGCAACGAGGCCGTCCTCAATCTCCTCCTGTCGCATCTGGGCAACGGCGTCCGGGTTGGCAAGCTCGCCCCTCAGCGGGAATATCGTGCCGAGCTCGCCCAGCATGGTCTCCACGTCCCAGTCCTCGGGCGGGGCATCCTCCAGGTATCGCTTCGCCGTCTCCCTCACCTCGCTCTCGACCATCTCCCGTATGTTGGCCTTGAGGTCCGAGCCGCTCAGTACCTTGTCCCTCTCCGCGTAGATGACCGCGCGGTGGGTGTTGATCACGTCGTCGTACTCGACCAGGTGCTTGCGGATGTCGAAGTGGTGCGACTCCACCTTCACCTGCGCGCCCTCGATGGACCTGGTGATCATCTTGTTCTCGAGAGGCGCGTCGTCCTCCAGTCCCGCCCAGTCCATCACGGACTGTATTCGCTCGCCTCCGAAGCGGCGCATCAGGTCGTCGTCCAGGGCCACGTAGAAGCGCGTGGTGCCGGGGTCTCCCTGGCGGCCCGCGCGTCCCCGTAGCTGGTTGTCGATGCGCCGGGCCTCGTGGCGCTCGGTGCCGATGATGTGCAACCCGCCGCTTTCGACCACCGTCTTGTGATCCGTCGCCCACTCCTCCGCGTCGATCTCGATCCCCTCGGGATTGCCCCCCAGCACGATGTCCGTGCCGCGGCCCGCCATGTTGGTGGCGACGGTCACGGCGCCGGGGCTGCCTGCCTGGGCGACGATGGACGCCTCACGCTCGTGCTGCTTGGCGTTCAGGACCTCGTGACGTATCCCCTTGCGCCTGAGCCGCTCGCTCAGCAGCTCCGACTTCGATATGTCCGTAGTCCCCACGAGTACGGGCTTGCCCACCCGGTGCAGATCTTCTATGTCCTGGACCACGGCATCGTACTTGGCCTTCTGGTTCTTGTAGATGAGGTCGGGCTCGTCGCTCCTCACCATCTCCAGGTTGGTGGGTATCTCCACCACGTCCAGCTTGTATATCTTCCAGAACTCCTCAGCCTCGGTGGCCGCGGTGCCGGTCATGCCCGCCAGCTTGGAGTACATACGGAAGTAGTTCTGGAGGGTTATGGTCGCGTAGGTGATGGTCTCCCGCCGGACGGCCAGCCCTTCCTTGGCCTCCAATGCCTGGTGTATACCGTCGGAGAAACGGCGGCCGGGTGTGAGCCTGCCCGTGAACTCGTCGACGATGACGACCTCGCCGTCCTTCACCACGTATTCACGATCCCGCTCGAATATGGTCCGCGCCTTCAGGGCATTCTCAACGAAGTGCACCAGCCTGAGGTTGGCCGGGTCGTAGAGGTTGTCGACCCTGAGCAGCTTCTCGACCTTGCTCATGCCGTCCGCGGTCAGCGAGACGGCCCGGTGCTTCTCGTCGATCGTGTAGTCCCTGTCGGCATCGAGGCGCGGTACCAGCTTGGCGAACTGGTAGTACTCCTTGGTCGACTCCTGGGCGGGGCCGGAGATGATCAGCGGGGTCCGCGCCTCGTCGATCAGGATGTTATCGACCTCGTCGACTATGCCGAATGCCAGCGCGCGCTGGACCCGCTGCGAGCGGTCTACGACCATGTTGTCGCGCAGGTAGTCGAAGCCGAACTCGTTGTTGGTGCCGTAGGTAATGTCGGCGGCGTAGGCCTCGCTTCGCTCCGACTCACGAAGCCGCACCATCCCCTTCTTGCCCTTGCCCGAAGGGTTGTACAGGTACGCCGAGTCGTGCTGCAGGACGCCCACCGACAGCCCCAGGAAATCGTAGACCTGCCCCATCCATTGGGCGTCACGCCGGGCCAGGTAGTCGTTCACGGTGACGACGTGGACGCCCCTGCCGGTCAGCCCGTTCAGATAGGCCGGCAGGGTTGCGACGAGGGTCTTGCCCTCGCCCGTGCGCATCTCGGCGATCTTGCCCTGGTGGAGCACGTAGCCGCCGATGATCTGGACGTCGAAGTGGCGCTGGCCCAGGGTACGCTTCGCCGCCTCCCTGACCGCCGCGAAGGCCTCGGGCAGGATGTCGTCCGGCTCCTCGCCATCGTTCAGCCGGGCCCGGAACTCCTCCGTCGTGAAGCGCAGCCCCTCGTCGGTGAGGGCCTCGAAGTCCTGCTCCAGCCCGTTCACCTCGTCCACGTACGGCTGGAGCTTCTTGACGGACCTCTCCGAGGAGCCGCCGATCAGCTTGGCTATGGACTTAAGCATTCGGGTTCACGGCCTCCCACCATGCACTCATTCCCCAACGGCGACCAATACGGACAACCCTCCAAGCTGGGAATTCGTCATCGGCGCAATCCCTGGCGGCGCAGTCGGGCTACGGCTATCTCCATATCGTCTATCAGCATCCTGACGCCCTCGATGCCGACTTCCACCATGTCCCTGTCCAGATCGTCCTCATAGAAGTTGACGTGGAGCGTCTTTGCCAGCGCCAGACGCTTCATGTTCTCAACTCGATTTGGGGAACCCCCGAGCAGCCTCTGGGCGTTCCTCATCACCATATAGTGGGGGCCATCCTCCCAACCTTCCTCGTGCGCAACGGCCTTCACGAAATGGGTCACCGCTCCCCATGCCTTTTCAGACGCCTGGAGCAGGTCTCCCTTCTCGAACTCGATCGTGGAATGTTCAAGGAGGGTGTCGCTGATATCCCTATGACGCACTGCGGTAGCTATTTTTGGCCTCCCGGTAACGGTCAGTGCTCGAACATGGCCCCGATGGACAGCCCGCTGTGGATACGGTGGATGGCCTCCCCCAGCAGGGAGGCGATGGGCAGTACCCTCAGTCTGTCGATACGCTTCTCGTCGGAAATCGGCAGCGTGTCCGTCACCAACAGCTCCCTCAAGGGGCTGTCGGCCAGCCTGGAGGCCGCACTGCCGGAGAGCAGCGGGTGCACCACCGAGCAGTAGATGCCGTCAGCGCCGTGGCGCGACAGTATCTCCGCGGCCGCCGTAACCGTGCCGCCCGTGTCGATCTCGTCGTCGACGATCAGGGCCGTCTTCCCCTCCACGTTGCCGATGAGGTTCGCCGCCTCGGCCTTCTCGTCGTTGCCGGACCGCCGCTTCTCGATGATCGCGATGGGAGCGCCCAGGTGGTCCGCCATGTCCCGCGCCCTCTTGGCCGCCCCCACGTCGGTGGCCACGACCACGGGATCGGAGATGCCCCGTTCCTTGAAGTCGGCCGCCAGCATCGGGATGGCCGTCAGCTCGTCCAGGGGAATGTTGAAGAAGCCCTGGATCTGCCCCGCGTGCAGGTTCATCGTCAGAACCCGGTCGGCGCCCGACACGCTCAGGAAGTCGGCGATGAGCCGCGCCGTTATGGCGACGCGGGGCTGGTCCTTCTTGTCGGTCCGGCCGTAGGCGTAGTACGGGATCACGACCGTGATGCGACCGGCGGACGCCCGCCGCGCCGCGTCGATCATGATCAGCAGCTCCATCAGGTGATCGTTCACGGGCGCCGACAGGGTCTGCACCAGGAAGACGTCCTTCTCCCTGATGTTCTCCAGGATCTTTACGAACGTCTGGTCGTTGCTGAACTTGAATACGTCGCAGGCCCCCAGGGACACGCCCAGGTAGGAGCAGATGTCCTTGGCAAGGCCCCTGTGGGCGTTGCCGCTGAATACCTTCAGGTCTTCGAACAGGGGCATGGCGAGGGGCGACTCCTGGGCGCCGGCGATGGGTGCGGACATCAGGCGCAATCATCGACAGTATATCATAGGCACCCGGGGCGCCGATGCGCTCAGACGTCCGATGTTTGACAGGGACAAGCCCCCTATGATATAGAGTGCGGCGCGGTATCGAAGGCCCGGTTCGTAGGGGGAGAGGCTAGGTAATCGGCGCCAGTGTCCCGTCCGGGCGGACGGCTTGACACGGCATTGTGCATTGCTATAGGCTTCCGCCGACTCATACTTGGGCTGAAGGTACGATCCGAAGAGACCGCTCTCGGCCAGTCCGGCCACTAGACGACAACATAGGTGGAAAATATGGCAGAGGCAGCGCTCCCGCAGACCGTAGGCAGGCTGGAAGAGGAAGAAGAGGTATTCGTAGCCTCCCAGTGGAGGCTCATGTGGTGGCGCTTCCGCAAGCACAAGCTCGCCATAGCCGCCACAGTCGTCATCGGGGTCTTCTACATCACGTTCCCCCTCGCCGAGTTTCTGGGGTTCGGTGATCCGGCGGCCACGGCCACCAAGTTCCATCTCCTCCGGCCCCAGCCGCTCAGGTTCTTCGCCGACGGCAGCTTCCGCCCCCACATCAACGGGCTGAAGTCCTTCAGGGACCCCGAGACCTTCAGGCGCGACTACCAGATCGTGGAGGACGTCAGGTACCCGGTCGGCTTCTTCACCCAGGGGTTCGAGTACAGCTTCCTGGGCTTCATCAAGACCAACCGGCACCTGATCGGCTTCTCCGACCCCGAGCACAAGATACGCGACCACCCGTCCCTCTTCCTGCTGGGCAGCGACTCGGTGGGGCGCGACCAGTGGTCCCGCCTCATGCTGGCAACCCGGATATCCCTGTCCATCGGGCTTGTGGGTGTGACCCTCGCCCTCTTCATCGGCATCATCCTCGGTGGAGCTTCCGGCTACTACGGCGGCTTCATCGACACCATAATCCAGCGCATCATCGAGATCATGATAGCGGTGCCGACGCTCCCCTTGTGGATGGGCCTGTCGGCGGCCATACCGCGGGAGTGGCCGGTCCTGAGGGTCTACTTCGCCATTACGGTGATCCTGTCCATCTTCCAGTGGACCACCCTCGGACGTGTCGTGCGAGGCCGGTTCCTGTCGATGAGGGAGGAGGACTTCGTGATGGCAGCCCGGCTCGCCGGGTCCGGCGAGGGGCGGATCATGTTCCGCCACATGCTGCCGTCCTTCTACAGCCACATCATCGCCCACATCACGCTGACCATACCCAGCATGATCATCTCCGAGACGGCCCTCAGCTTCCTTGGACTGGGGCTCATTCCTCCGGCAGTCAGCTACGGCGTGATGCTGAAGGAGGCCCAGAACCCGCAGACGGTGGCCGTCTACCCGTGGCTGATGTTCGTGGCGATACCGGTCATAATCGTAATACTGAGCTTCAACTTCATGGGCGACGGTCTGCGCGACGCAGCCGATCCTTACGGCAAGTAGGTGGCACATGGCTGAGAACGGAAACAATGCGTTGCTTTCGGTCCGGAACCTCAAGACGTACTTCCCTACGGACGAGGGCCTGGTCAGGGCCGTAGACGGCGTCAGCTTCGACGTCGAGGCGGGCCAAACCCTAGGCATCGTGGGCGAGAGTGGGTGCGGCAAGAGCACCGTGGGCCGGTCGATACTTGGCATCATAGACCGGCCGGGCAGGGTCGAAGAGGGCGAGATCATCTGGCGGCGCGACGTCAACGGCGCGGTGCAGGAGGTCGACGTAACCAAGCAGCAGCCCAACAGCGGGCTGATGAGGTCGATCAGGGGCAGCGACATAGCCCTCGTCTTCCAGGAGCCGATGACGTCGTTCAGCCCGGTCCATACCATCGGCAACCAGTTGATGGAGGCGATCAGGCTCCACATGGACGTGAACAAGAAGGAGGCCGAGGAGAGGGCGGTCGAGCTGCTCACCCGCGTGGGCATACCGAACCCGGCCCAGAGGATCCACGAGTACTCCTTCCAGTTGAGCGGAGGCCTGAGGCAGCGCGCCATGATCGCCATGGCCCTCTCCTGCGACCCTGCCCTCCTGATCGCCGACGAGCCCACCACCGCCCTGGACGTGACGACCCAGGCCCAGATCCTCGACCTGCTCAGGGAGCTCCAGGAGCAGAACGGCATGGCCGTCATCCTGATCACGCACAACCTGGGAGTGGTGGCGGAGATGGCCGACGCGGTAGTCGTCATGTACCTGGGCAGGGAGGCCGAGTCCGGCCCCGTGGACGACGTGTTCCACAACCCGCAGCACCCCTACACCCAGGGGCTGCTCAGGTCGATCCCAAGCATCTACGCCAAGGGAGTCGAACGGCTGCCCTCCATCGTCGGCACCATCCCCCACCCGTTCAACCGGCCGTCGGGATGCACCTTCCGGCCCCGTTGCCCTTCGTTCATGGAGGGCGTATGCGACGTTCACGTCCCCGAGTTCCAGCAGATTGGCGACTCCGAGCAGTCGGTGAGCTGCTTCCTGCACCATCCTCCCGCAGAGGTGACTAGCTGATGGCAACGACCCAGGACGTACAATTCCTAGACGTTCGGAACCTGAAGAAGCACTTCCCCATTCAGAAGGGCTTCCTCAAGCGCACGGTCGGACAGGTCAGGGCCGTCGACGACGTAAGCTTCGAGGTGAAGCCGGGCGAGACCCTCGGCCTCGTGGGCGAGAGCGGATGCGGCAAGACGACCACCGCCCGGTGCATCCTCAGGGCCATCGAACCGACCAGCGGCGAGATCCTCTTCAGGACCAAGGACGACGACGTAGTGGACATTACGGACTTGTCCAGGGGGCCGCTGCGGGAGCTGCGGTCCGACATGCAGATGATCTTCCAGGACCCCTTCGGCTCGCTCAACCCCCGCATGACCCTGCTCGACATAGTTGGTGAGCCCCTCCTGGTGCACGGCATGGACAGCCGCCGGGAGCGGGCCGACAGGGTCGCCGAGCTTCTGAGGCTCGTGGGCCTCCGGCCGGAGTACATGCGCCGCTTCCCCCACGCGTTCAGCGGCGGCGAGCGCCAGCGAATCGGCATCGCGCGAGCACTCGCGCTGAACCCGCGGCTGGTGGTGGCGGACGAACCGGTTTCGGCCCTCGACGTTTCCGTGCAGGCCCAGGTGATCAATCTGCTCGAGGACCTGCAGGAGCAGCTCAACCTGACCTACCTGTTCGTGGCCCACGACCTCAGCGTCGTACGCCACATCAGCGACCGCGTCGCCGTCATGTACGTGGGCAAGATCGTCGAGCTGGGCAACTCGGAGGACATCTTCGACTCCCCCAAGCACCCCTACACCTCCGCGCTCCTGTCCTCCGTGCCCATCCCGGACCCGCGGCTGAGGGCGGAGCGGATCATACTGAGGGGCGAGGTTGCCAATCCCGCGAACCCGCCGTCCGGCTGCTACTTCCACCCGCGCTGCGAGTACGCGGTCGACCAGTGCAAGACCGACGAGCCGTCCCTTGAAGAGATAGAGCCGGGACGCTGGGTATCCTGCTGGCGCGCGAAGGATCTGGACCTGCCGGGCCTCATCGCCACCCACGGAGGATCCAACGGCTCCGGCTAGCAGACGATGCAACATGCGCGAAACCTGAACGCCTGGCTTTAGGCCAGGCGTTTCTTATGCTACGAAAGGTCTGGAGTGCCACATGCGTGCAGACGTCAATGTCATCCTGACGATGGACTGCGAGCCGACCCTGTTCGAGTGTTCGCCTCTGGCCATCGAGCTCTCCGGCAGCGGGCCCGCCACACACGAGGAGGGCGAGCGTTCGATCAGGGGATACGCGGAAGCGGCGGACAGGGAGGGCTACCCGGTGACCCTGTTCGCCCACCCGGAAGTCGCAGTCGCACAGCCCGGACTCCTGTTGGAGCTTCAGGACGCCGGGGCATGCCTGGGTATGCACCTCCACCCTTACAAGTTCGACGACGTCCGGTATCCCCGAGACCTGGGCTCCTTCACGGCCGAACAGCAGGCTGAGCTCATATCCGCCGCGTCGAAGGTCTGGTCAGACGCCATCGGCCAGCACCCCATGTTCTTTCGAGGCGGCGTCTTCTCGGCCAACGACGCGACCTTCGGCGTGCTTGTGGAGCTTGGGTTCGAGGGCGGAAGCGTGTCGTGTCCAGGGAGGGTCCTGCCGGAGGCGATGGCAATCTGGGCGGGGGCGGAGCTCTACCCGCACAGGGCCAACCTATCTTTTCGCCACATCGAGGGCGATAGCGAGTTCGTGGAGGTGCCCATCTCCGCGGACCCCTCGAGGCCGATGGGGCGAGGGGACCGGCGCGAACCCGGATTCGAGTGGCCCTACGTCCCCTCACGCCTTTACGACCACCGCGCCGTTGTCCGCAACGTGATTGCGCGGAGCATCGATGACGGCACGGCCTTCCCTACCTACGTCACCAACACCCACCAGGACCAGGACTACGCCGACCCGGAGCACCCGTCGAGCGTCAAGCTGCAAACCATCTTCCAGGCACTTCGGGAGTCTGCGTCGGAGCACGACATAGGACTGTCAGCCGCCACCATCGCCGACATGTGCGACCGCGTCCGAAGCGCCGACATGTGCGACCGCGTCCGAAGCGCCGACGCTCGCTAGTCCATTCCCTTGTGGGGCCATGTCTGGCCTGCGCCGACCGGCTCTAATCAGGTGTGGTTGCCGGAATCACCCGCCCGGCCCGTACCGTAGCCACCGGCTCCCAGCAGCCGCCCGGCCGCTCGTTCCCATCCACATCCACCAGCGGCGCCGCGTCGGGATTCCACCGTATCACCGCGAGGTCCGCCACCGAGCCGGGCCTCAGCGTGCCCGCCTCGCCGGCCAGCCCCAATGTCTGCGCGGGTCGCAGCGTGGCGCGCTCGAACGCCTCCGCGTCCGACATGCCGACCGCCATCAGCTTGGACATCGTGCGGGGCATGTCGTGTCGGGGCGACGAGTGGGCGTGGCGAGCGTAGAAGTCCGTCGAGATGGAGTCCGGCAGGAAGCCCTCGCGGACGGCCGTCTCAGCCACGCCGAAATCGAACGATGACATGCCATGCCCGATGTCGAACTTCACGCCGCGCTCCCGGGCCTCCCACGCGGCATCGACCACCCGGCCGCTTGGCGCCAGACCCCCCGGGCCAACGTGGAAGCAGTAGGTGACCACGTCTCCAGGTCTGAGCAGCGCAAGCTGCTCGTCCACCGGCCAGTCGAACGGGTCCCAGCGCACGCCGTAGAGCAGCGGCTTGCCGGTCCGCTCCGCCATCTCCAGCACCCTGCCAAGCACGAGCCTGGGGTCGTGTTCGGCAGTGGCGGCGCTGGAAGCATTTATCGCGATGCCCCAGATCAGCTCGGGGTCGCCCTCCATGGCCCTCACGCACGCCTCCACGTCGACGTCGTCGAAGTTTCGAAAGACCGCCCCCTGCTCCTCCTCGCCGCCTACAGCCGCGCTGATGGCCATGCGTATGCGCATCGACGCGGGCTCGACCACGTTCCGCTTGTAGCGGTCCCAGTTGCTCGCCCCCGCGTCTCCCTGGGATAGGATGGTCGTCGTGCCCCTGGGCAGCATCAGCGCGTCCGGGTCTATCCCATACTTCCAGTGGGACGGAGCCGGATGCGCGTGTAGGTCCACGAAGCCCGGCAGGAGCACCGCGTCGGGAAAGTCCAGGGTCTCCGGAGCCGTGCCGTCCACGTCCCCGCCCGAGGCTGACACACGCCCATTGCTGACCGCGACGGCCCCCGGGCCGTCCAGCCCGGTGTCGGCGCAAAATACTCGCCCCGCCCGTATCAGCAGGTCATAGGTCTGCGATATGCTCATCGGTAGCTCCTTCGAAGTCTCGGTCTCAGTGCCCGACTATGATAACCCGCCCTGCCTTCCCGCGCCGCGCCCCAAAGTAGTATCATTAGCCGCGCAGACCAACAGGAGTAGCGACACATGGCGACAGCAACGACTCACAAGCCGCGCGTGGACGACAGGGACTGGACGAAGCTCACCTTCGGCGAGCAGGTCAGGATGCTGGAGGTCGAGGGGTACCTCGTGCTACCCAACGTGCTGACTGAGGAGCAGCTCGAGGTGCTCAGGGCCGAGGCCGCCGACATCCACACCAAGGGCGCAGACTACTCGGAGCGGCAGCGAACCGCGGGCGGTATCGCCTTCAGGGGCGGCGCGATAACCAGGCTCGTCGCCAACCCGCCGACCGTCGCGTTCCTAGAGCGGCTCTTCGGCGACGACCTGATCGCCATGAGCTACGCCTACGCACGCTCCGAGCCTGGCCACCCGGGCATATCCCTGCACACCGACGGGCAGCCCTGGGGCTCCCAGATATTCGGGTACGAGGGCAGCGTGCCGGTGCTCGTCCGCGTGCTCAACTACCTGGAGGACCTGACCCTCGAGGTCTCGCCCTTCCGGGTCGTGCCGCGCTCTCACCTGAGCATGCACTCGGACGGCAACCCGTACCTGCGCTACGAGAGCCACCCCGACGAGGTCATGGTCCCGGTCAAGGCCGGCTCAGCCGTACTGATCAACCACAGGGTCTTCCACGGCAACTTCCCCAACACCGGCGAGTACGCCCGGGAGATGCTGGCGATAGCCTACCGACCCGCCTGGGGCGGACCGATCCAGGACGTCGAGCAGTGGCCCGTCGACGAGGTGGCCAAGCTGCCCGAGGACCTGAGGCGCTTCTACGGCGACAAGAACATCCACAAGGGCGACTTCCATGGAGGCAACAAGCCTCCGGGCATGAAGAGCGAAGCCCCAGGCATCGACAGCGACCGCTGGGAGACTTGGCAGTAGCCTAGCTTGGCCTTCTTGTGGGTTTCATGGCTGCGGCGAGGGCTCGATCGTAGGTCATGATGTCGGTTACGCCGCGCCGTCTGCAGCTCGCCAGGATGCAGAGGTCCCGTGCCGACAGCGCAGGGTGAAGGTCGTAGAGTTCCCTTGCGAGGATGACGTCCGCCTCCTCCAGTGGCCACACTTCCATGCCTGACCCGGCCACTAGCGCCATGGCTGCGTCGAGTGCCTCGGGTCTCCTGGCCAGTAGGTAGTTGTGTGCCAACTCCTGCAATACCTCCGCAGAGGTGCAGAGAGGCGTATGATTCCTACTGGATTCCGAAAGGAACAGCCTGGCTGGAGTTTGTAGAGGGTGAGGCCGTCCCACCGCGTACATGAAGACGTTGGTGTCGACGAAGATCACGTGCCAGTTGAGCCACTTAGCCGCGACTCATTTATGACGCGAAGGTGATCTTCCCAATCCGGCTCGGTCTCCGGTCCAGGCAGGGAGTCGCACATCTTGAAGAATTCTTCCCATTGTTCAGGCGACTCGAAGCGCTGGGAACGCTGACTCTCTTCGAGCCTGTCGTGGGCGGCGACCCTCAGCCACGCGCTGAACGTCATACCCTCTCTGCGCGCCTGTTGGGCGAACCTGTCACGGTCCTGATCGGGAATAACCAACTGGACCCTAGCCACTGGGCAGCACTCCTCCCAAAGCAGCGTTGTGTATGCACATTACACACGTTAAGGGGTAGAAGTCAATGCATTCACGCGGGTTGAAGTGCCGGCTGGCGGTAGAGGCTCCCGACGCCGGCCACGTCAGGCGTAATCCCCGCCTTCAGCAGGACGTCCCACACGCTCGCCTGCATGGCAGACACGACGGGCTTGCCCGTGTCCGCCTCCAGCGAGTCCAGTATGGACGAGGTTCTCATGCCGGTGCAGCTAATGAACACTCCGTCGGCGTCGGGCCGGTCCACGAGCTGGAGCACCAGCTCACGGATGTCGTCCTGGGGTATATCCTCGATGCCGCTCAGCTTGTTCAGGCCCCGCAGGTGTACGACATCGAAGCCGCTGTCGCCCAAGAATCGGAAGAGCCGCTCGTTCAGCTCGTCCACGTGAGGCGACAGGACCGAAACGCGCCGCACGCCCAGGCGCCGCAGGGCCGCCACCGCCGCACCCGACGTCGTGGTCGCCGGGAGGCCGGTGGCATTGCTGATGCGGCCGGCGATGTCCGTGTCGCCGCCCACGCCGCGTATGTAGCTGGCCGACGTGCATCCGTAGACGATGGAGGCCACGCCCATCGGTACAAGCTCCTCGGCGGCGTCCTCTATGTTCGAGTCGCCCGGCATACGGAGCAGCCGCTCGATCGTGATTCCCACCGACAGGTCGGCGTCGCGCGGCGGGCGCGTCCCGACCATGCGCAGCCCCACGCCGGGCGGCATAAACCGCCGCGTCTCTGCGATGTCTTCCGGCGTGGGCGGACCCGGCCACACGATGCCGATGGAGGTCGAACTGCTCATGGCTCTCTCCTGACTGTACCTGCCTACTTGACGAAGAGCTTGCGCTCCACGTCCGTCAGCACCTCGCAGCCGTCGTCCGTGATCAACGTCGTCTCGCTGAACATCGCGCCGTACTCCCCCAGCCTCCTGAGTGCGACAGGGTGGTGGAATACCATGCCCGGGCGCAGCTTCGTCTCGTTGCCCAGCGATATGCCCGCCGTGCCGTCGCCCCACGTCGGAGGGAATCCCGCCCCTACGGCGTAGGCGAACACGCCGTGGAAGACATGGCCGGGCCCGGCCATGTCGATCCCCTCCCAGCCAGCCCGAGCGACCTCGTCCGCGCTGATGCCAGGCCGCAGGGTGGACAGCACGTTGTCGAGCGCCGTTAGGCAGGCATCGGCCAGCCGGGCGCCGCCGGGGGACGGCTCGCCGATGGCCACCGTGCGCATCATGGGCGCGGTGTATCTCTCGACGCAGGCGCCGAACTCCATGCACAGGTTGTCGCCCCTGGTGAGGGGAACGCGCTTGTGCGTCGAATGGAGGATGCCGGAGCGGCGCCCGCTCGTCACTATGGGCGACAGGCACATGTACTCCGTGCCGGCCTCGAACATGGCGCGGTTGCCCGCCGCGGCCACGTCGTTGTCGCTCGCGCCCTCTCCCGCCGCCTCAATCGCCGCAGTGATGCCGGCGCTCGTAATCCGCGCGGCCTGGCGCAGGTACTCGATCTCCTGGGGCGACTTGACGATCTTGACGGTCGATACGATGCCCGAACCGTCCACGATCTCTGTCCTGGGCATGGCCTCGCGCAGCCGCTCCAGCGAGTCGGCGGTCATGCCGGCGAGGTCCTTCTCGACGCCTACTCGCAGCCCGGCCAGCCCCTGTTCCGCGAGCAGCTTCGCCACGTACTCCTCCCGCCCGCAGTCCTTGGGGTAGCCGTGCGCCTCGTCCAGCCAGGTGTGGAGCAGGGCCGTGCCAAGCTCCGGCGGGTGCACTATCAGCGTGGGCGGCCCCTCGGGCGGCACGATGACGGTCTCGCCGTTGTACATGGCGAAGCTCTGGTAGCCGCTCAGGTAGTAGACGTTCGGTGGATGATTGACCAGCAGCACGTCGACGTTGGCCTCCTTCATGGCCCGTCTCACACCGTCTACCCTGCCCTGGTACTCCTCGGCGGAGAATGCCATCTCGCTCGCCAGCCCGGACAGGCTGTCCTTGCTTACCGGCCCGCCTGCCAGGCTGTCATGCACAGCCACTACCATTTGCCGTCACCTCCGTTGGACTCGGATTCGCCCCCACTTCGCCTGTACACCTGGATGCGGTGCCTGTTGCGGTCCACCACGTAGGCGTTGCCCGTCGAGTCCAGCCTGACCGACACCGGCGCCCAGAACAGCTTCTCGGTGTGGTACGACTCCTCGTTCACGTCGCCGCCGAGGAACTCCAGGTCCGGCTCCAGGTCCGACACGGACCGCGCGTCCCTCTCCTCGACGTTCGAGTCCAGGAAGTCGTGCGCCCAGGGCGACAGGGTGGCCTCCCCACGCGCCGACGCGGCGAACGCGCCGTCGGGGTGGAGTAGCTGCACGCGGTTGTTCCCCCAGTCGGCGACGTATACGTACCCGTCCTCGTCCACGGATACGCCGGAGGGCCTGCGGAGCTGCCCTTCCCCATCTCCGCGCTGGCCGTAGGCGGCTACGAAGTCGCCGTCCGGGGTGAACCTCTGGACGCGGTCGTTGCCCCAGTCGGCGACGTACACGTCCCCGCTCGGCGCCACGGCGATTCCCCACGGCAGGTCGAGCTGCCCTTCCTCGCTGCCCTGGGAGCCGAACTCCGACACGAAGCCACCATCACGGGTGAACTTCTGTATCCGGTGGTTGCGGTGGTCGGCGACCCAGACGTTCTCCTCGGAGTCCAGCGCCATCCCCGACGGGCCGTCCAGATCGCCGGGCCCGGAACCGGGAGTCCCCCACTTGCGCAGGAACCGCCCGTCGCCGTCGAATACGCTGATCCGGTTCAGGTGTTCGTCGCTGACGTACACGAGGCCGTCGGAATCGACCACGATGGCCGTCGTCCATATGAACTGACCGTCCGACTGGCCCACGGAGCCGAACGTCCCGTAGAACTCGCTGTCCACGTCCATCATGCAGACCTGGATTCCCCGCGTATCGCCCTCATGGGAGCGCCCCAGGACGTACAGCCGCCCCTTCGCTCCCAGGCCGATGTCCACGGGGTAGTAGAACCCCCGGCCCTCCATCGCCGCCACGCCCAGCGTGAATGCGTATTCGAGAATTGCGTCTTCCACCAAGCTATCAAGCCTCAATTCGGACGATCTCACCACGTTTCAGGAAGTGCAATTGGTGCAGCAGTTCAGGAACCAGCGGCCTTAGGTCGTTGACGTTATTGGTTCTTGCTGCGAGGACTACCACTGCCACATCCCCTTCACCTATATTCTGCTGGTATGGTATATTTTGATCGACGGTAATCAGGACGTCGAACTCGTCCCTTGCCAATGCCAAGAGCTCGCCGTTGCTCTTGCCGTCCCATCCTCTATATTGAGTCGTCCATACTTCATGGCCAGGCAGATAGTGCCTCAACGGCCAAGGCGTTCCCTCATCGAACAGCAGTTTCATAGGCGTAGGTCTCCAAAGCCTCTTTGGCCATCTCCAGCGCCCTCACTGCCTGTTCGCGGTTTGCGGTAGGGAAGTGATCCAGGAAAACGTCCAAGGAGTATCCATGCGCCAGGTAATCGAATAGGTTCTTCACAGGTAGACGAGTGCCCTTGAAGACGGGCATACCGCTCATCGTGTCGGCGCGGCTGTGGACAACACTGTCTTTGAAGGTGATCGACACCCTCTCGCCTGTCTGCTCTCTCGTCTGTGTCATGGTGACCTCGCCCTGCACTGCTTCGGCCTACCCTGCCAACTCATCCAGCCTCGGGCCGAACACCTGCTTGAACTTCAGGAGCCGCCCGACCATCCATTCTCGGATCTCCTGCAGCGTCTCATCAGTGTCGTCGATGGCTCCCTGCCGCACCACGGCTATCCGGGATGCCCTGCGTTCGTCCAGGCGTTCCCATTCGAGAGGTTCTCCAAGCTCGGATTCGATATCAACCTTGATTTCGTGCAGCCGGTCGAACAGCCCCTTGTTCCAGTCCCTGTCCACATTGTCAATATAAACTGCGATTCTGGTCCTCTCTCCAGAAGGGAAATCGGCGACGTACTGAACTCGTCGCGCATGTCCTGCCGAAAAGGAGGAAAAATGCCGAGGCTGGGCCTTGCGTACGTTCGTGAAGCTATAGTCTTCCCGGAGAGTGTCGATGAGCTCCTGGAAGAAGGCTCTGTACCGCTCTTCTCTCGGCGACGAGCTACCCGCAACACGCACACTGCTGATCGTCTGCTTGCGCCATTCGTTCGGCGTAGCTACAAGCTTGAAATTGACGGCCGGGCGAGAGTCGTCGATCTTCCACAGCTCGACTTCTATTCCGAAGAACTGTGTATCTTCTCCCGTGCGGTGATTGAGCAGATCCAGGGCTTCCCTATGCTCGTCTCTGAACTCCTTCGCGATCCACACAATCACGTTGGCGTCGAATCCGGCCATGTAGGTGAGCAGCTGGCCCAGATGGGTGTGATTGGTGATCTCTAGCTGGTTCTCGATGATCACCGAGTGGCCATTCCCCACGTCGCGGGCCAGTATGTCCAGCGAGTAGCTCCCGACGGGAGCCTCGGTGGTCTCCACTTCCATATCCATGCCTAGAGCTTCGCCGAGCAGCGATATGTTCTCGGCTAGCCACGGCGTGAAGTTAGCCGCTTCGTTGAGCCAGACTTCCCTGAGGTCTACCCTGTCGATCTTCGCCAACTCTTCCATGGCTGTCATCTCCGTTCTCCTACTCCCGCTGGAAGTCCGGCGTCGCCGCGACCATCTCCATCAATTGTACACCCTCACCATTCTCCGCGTCTATGTCCGCACCCCGCGCGTACTGAACCAGCGCCGCCCGGGTATCGTCGGACACCGAGATGGCGCCCATCTCGTCCAGGCAGCGCTGCACCAGAGCCTCGGGGCCGCCTGCGTACCCGGACATCCTGGCTATCATCTCACGGACTCCGGGGGCATCCGCGTTGCCTAGGCGCTCGGCGGCGTAGTTGACCCGCTCCACCGAGGTACCCGTGTCGATCCACTCGGTCCCCTGGTGCCACCCCTCGACGCTCGGCGGGTTGATCAGGGTCTGGCCCATGAAGGACATGGGATTCGTGTTCTCCTGGGTCGCGAGGCTCGGCCCGTTGCACTCACCTGTCAGCCTCAGCACTCCCGCGATGAGCTCGGCCGGGCCCTTCACCTTCCGGTACCGTGCCTCCTCCGACTTGAAGGAGTCGGACTTCAGCAGCGCCCGCACCATCTCGGCGATGCTGTAGCCGCTGCCGAAATACACCTCCGTCAGTAGATCGATGGCTGCCGGGTCGCGCGGGGCCTCGTAGGGCCACTGGGGCACGGGAGGCTCGTCGGCTACGAAGAAGTGGTACAGGTGTCGGGCGATGAACCGCGCCGTCGCGGGCTGCCTGCAGATGATGTCGACCGCATCCTCGCCGCCAAACCGCCCGTTGTGCCCCAGGAACTCCTTCTCGCCGTCGTCGTGGTCTTCCGGTCTGTACTCGAACCGGTAGGCCAGCCTCCCGTACGGCCACAGCGAGTCCCGCTCGGCCCTCATCGTCATGTACTCCGTGTTGGCGACCGTCCAGCCCGTGAAGGCCCTCGCGGCCTCCTTCACGTCCTGCTCCGTGTAGTTCCCAACGCCCATCGAGAAGAGCTCGAGAAGCTCGCGCCCGTAGTTCTCGTTGATCGCGCCCGCGTGGTTGTCCTCGTTGTCCAGCCACATGATCATCGCAGGATCCCTGGACAGCTCCACGAGGAGGTCGCGGAAGCTGCCCATCCCGTGCTTCCTGAACATGGCAAGCTGGTTCATCAGTATCTTGCCCTGGGTCACCTTCGGGTAGCCGGTGGCGAACACCGAGTGCCAGAAGAGCGTCATCTTCTCATGCAGCGCCCCCCTCGTGTTCACCATCCGGTAGAGCCAGTAGGCGGCAGCGCCGGAGAGCCCCAGCCCTCCCTGCTGGTCCGGGTGGTACCTGAAGAGCAGGTCGTCGTCGATGCCGTCCTGGCTGTCGGCCGCGACCAGCTCGTCCACGGTAACGTCGTAGCCCCTGGCCGCACGTGCCTCCAGCTCCGCAAGCCCCGCGCCGAACCCGGCCCGGCGCATGAGGTGGCCCATCAGCTCCACGTCTTTGCTGCTCATGGCACCCTCCCTATCATAGTCTCCCGCGCATGATACCACGCGCTACGGATCTTGTAGCGGGCCTGTGGTGCTGCTACACTCTGCGTCATGGGAAACGTCGAGCTCGACTTCCGCCCCCGTGTGCCCGTATTCGACGCGAACGTCGCCCTTGGCCGGCGGCACAACCGGCGCGTGGTCAGCGACACCACCGAGGGGCTGCTGGAGGCCATGGACAGCAGCGGGGTCGAGCGCGCCCTCGTCTACTCCCCCTTTGCCGAGGACTTCGACACTGTCGACGGCAACGCGCTGCTGATGGAGATGATCGAAGGGCAGCCCAGGCTCGTCCCCCAGTTCGTAGCCAACCCTGCGACCGGGAGCCTGGCCGACTTCTCCGCCAAGGTGTCCCGCCGGGGCGTGCGGTCGGTGCGCATCGCGCCCATCGCCCACTCCTACCCCTTCACCGACTGGGTGGCCGGGCCCTGGCTGGAGTGGCTGGAGTCCGAGGGCATCCCGCTCTCCATCCCCGTCGACGAAGTGGACGTCACGCAGCTTCACGACACCGCCAAGGCCCACCCCCGGCTGGCCGTGATTCTCGCCGAGGTCCACTACCGGCATGTGCCCTGGGTGATCCCTCTCCTCCGCTCCGTGCCCAACACATACGTGGAGATGTCGCGGTTCGTGATAGCCGACGGCGTGGCACGGCTGATGGACGCGGCCGGAGGCGGGCGCATCCTGTTCGGCTCCAGGTTCCCCGACTCGTCCATGGGCCACCAGCTCTACAACCTGCACACCAACGACCTGGACGACTCGACCCTCGCGGCTATATGTGCGGGCAACCTCGACCGCCTGCTGGGGCTGGAGAAGTGATGGAGACACCCGTATTCGACTTCCATACCCACGCCGGACGCTGGGGCAACAGCGCGGTCTTCGACGACATCGACACCTTCGTGAGCATCATGGACGCGGCGGGCGTCGACAGGTGCAACATCAACTGCATCTTCCATTCGGACGTGGCGCACGGCAACGAGGTGGCGGCCAGCTTCGCCGAGCGGTACCCCGACCGCTTCGTGGGCGTCGCGGTCATATCGCCCCTATACCCGGAGGAGGTCGTGCCCCAGCTTGAGCGGGGATTCGGCGAGCTTGGGCTGAAGTCCCTGAAGGTCTATCCCAACTACTACCAGAAGCCCATCGACGACCCAGGCTACTTCCCCGCGTTCGAGTGGTGCAACGACAGGGGCGTCACCATCATGAGCCACTCGTCCGCAGATGCCGGCGACAATGACCTCACGGAGCCTCGAAGGTTCGTGCCGCTGGCCGAGCGCTACCCCAACATCAACTGGGTACTTGCCCACTCAGGCAACACCCGCGTCGGGCAGGCCCAGGCGGTCGAGGCGGCTCTGACCTGCCCCAACATCTACCTGGAGACCTGCACCTCCTTCGGAGACCACACGACCATCACCGACCTCGTCAACGGCGCGGGGGAGGACCGCGTGCTCTTCGGCTCCGACATGCCCCTCATGGACGCCCGCAACCAGGTGGGCCGCATAGTCAACGCCGACATCAGCACCGAGGCCAAGCGCAAGGTGCTGGGGCTGAACGCCATCAATCTCTTGGGCCTCGACTAGAGTCTGGCGCTCTCCAATACCAGCCGCGAGCTGGCGAACCTCGGCCTCCCATGTCTGTGAAGTACCGAAAGCTGATTGACGGCGAAGAGCCAGGCCCACTACGCCCATTCACAGGCCGCCGAAACATCCGCCTCAGGATCACCCTCGGCGATATGCCCCTCGACGAAGCCTTCGACGCCGGGGTGTCCGGCGTGGACGTGGACGAGTCGCTCGGCAGCTTGCTCGGACGGCTCTTCGGCGGAGGCGATGGCTGGCGGCCGTCCGACGAGGACCTGGCTCGCAATCCCGACCTGCCGGATCTGACCGAAGAGCTGGAGGGCATCCTCAGGAGCGCGGGCAGCAGTCGGAGCGACGTCAGGTTCTTCGTGAACCACGGCCCCGAGGCCCAGCCCACGGATGCCGTCGGTGGGCTATGCAGAGCTACGCTCGGGTCTGGCGGCGGGCCGGAGGTCGCGCTGCTGGACCTAGTGATCGAGCAGCGCTTCACTCCCCTGGCCTACTCGGCCGGCCGGGGCTACTGGGGGAGCAGGGACGAGCTTCGGGAGCACCTGGAGACGCAGGCGCTGCTCGCCTCAACTCGCGGCCGCGAGGAAGCCCGCCGCCCGGAGAGCGGGAGCGTACGTCTCCGGGCGCTCGCCGACAGGCTCCGTCGCGCCGGCCTGCTCGACGAGTCCTGCGAACTCACGGCGGAAGGGGCCGCGGCCCTGGACATGCTGGAGGAGCGGCGCCGCAACCTGCGCCGCGACTACGACGTCTTCGGAGACATCTTCCTCGACGAAGAGGCCGGCATTATCGAGGTGGGCGCCGGACGAGGCGAGGACATGCGCCACCATGTCTACGAGGCTGAGGGCCTCGACCCGGTCTCGACCTCCTTCGACGTGGTGGGCATAGACCACGTGGACGAGTGGATCGACGACTGGGCCCAGTCCGAAGACCCCAACGCGTTCTTCGACACCCTGCTCGCCTACACCGTCGAGACCGAGCCTCCGGGCGAATCGGCCCTGGACGACATCATCGAGGCCGGGCTCGCCTACATGGAGGAGGTGTCGGAGGCCGAGGAAGCCGCCGACCGGGCCAGGACGGCCATCCGGCGGTCCAGACTTCGACGGCCCGCCGGGGACGGGGCGGGTTTCAAACCCGCCCCTACCGATTCAGAATGACATGCAGACTAGATGGCGAAGTACAGGATCAGGGCCGCGCTGATTACCACGCCGCTCTGGATGAAGGCCACCCCGTGGTTGCGGTCCACGGCCAGCTCGTCGGCCACTCGCGTGCCGGGCAGCAGCGCGAAGTCGACGATGATCCGGACCACGTAGAGCAGCACGAACCCGATCACGGCGAATACCGCGAAGGCCACGAGGCTCTCCGTCCAGCCGACGAACTCCCCGAAGACCGCCTTGAAGATGACCAGGGCGATCGCGATCAGGTTCCCCGCCATCGCGATGCCGACTGCCGCGTTGTCCTTCTCGATCTCTTCGTGGATGTCGAACCGCGTCGTCAACTGGTAGAAGAGGGCGAACACTACGAGCACCGCCATTCCGAGCACGAAGAAGACCACCGACCGGATGATGCTTTCGACAATCGTCGCCTCATCCGCTGAGACCCCGGTGCCCGCCGTAGCTGCCGCAATCACCAGGCCAACGGCTATGTACACCGCGAATTCCACCGCGCCGGTCCCGGCGTTCTGGTCCTCGATGATCTCCTTCTCGGTCTTGAACTTGTACAGGACCAGCTTGTCCACCAGTATCCTCGCCACGTTCAGCACGAGAATGCCCGCCACGGCGTACAGCAAGACCTCCAGCGCGTCGAACCAGAAGTCTCCGGTGAGCTGCCACTGGTCGTCCCGGATCACTGTGAGCGGCTGGTACAGCACACCCACGAATACGATGATGACGCCGAGGAAGTATCCCGTGATGCTCAGCCCCAGCGCGGTGTTGTCCTTGTGGCTAAGCTGCTCGTTGATTCGATACGGCGTCAGGAAGTCCTGCGCCAGCTTCGCAAGCACCAGGACCACGACCCCCAGGCCGACGTAGACCAGCCCCCGCGGAAAGAACTCCAGAGTGTCAACCAGCGCGTCAACCATCAGGTCCTCCTAGCTGCTTGTAAAGTGTAATGCTCTCGGGCGGGACCACGTCGCTGAAACGGGCCCTGAACGGAAGCCCCTCCCACTTGTCGATCGTCAGCACTCGCGTGTCGTCCTCCGACACCAGGTCCCACATGTAGAACGCCTGCCCGCCCCCGCCGTCCTCGTACAGGGTCGTCTCGGCGCTGAACCGGTAGTAGAAGTCCGTGCCGTCCACCGTGACGTAGTTGCTGATGGAATGCTCGTCGTCCAGGCGGACCATGTCCTCCTCGGTGAGCCCCAGGGCCTCGAGCCCTACCGGCCGGTCGTCCGGGCAGACGGTGACGTACTGGGCGCCGGCCTCCTCGGACCATGATACCCATACCTTGCTCTCTCCGTCGGCGCCAAGGACCTCGCGCCAGCTGCCCGGGGCGCTGCTGTACCTGTTGACCTGCTCGACTATGAAGTACGAGTCCTCGTACTCCAGCGAATGGTCGGCCACGGTGAACACGTCGCCCTTCTCAGCATCCCTGATGTTCTCGCTGGCGGATGCGTCAACCTGCGGCTTCTTCCTCTTGCGTCCGAACAAAGATCCGAGCAACAGCGGACCTCCCAGTCCTGTCCGAGTGCGCCTACTCGTCCAGGAGCTCTGCCGAATCGAGGTTGTAGTAGTAGGTGTTGCCCTCGCCCACTCCCTCGAGGATCACCACCTCGTGAACGTTGATGTCGTGGGAATCGACGTTCAGCGAGACGCCCGTCGTCTCCACGAGCAGACCGCTCGTCGACTTGAACTTCAGGCCGGCCTCGACCTCTTCCATCTCCGCGTAACTCATGCCCTCCTCCGGTAACCCTTGGATTGACGCCGCCGGGCGTCCTTTGCAAGCCTCGCCCCCAATTCTACACCAGACCGCCCGTCCACCCATACGCAATACACCCTCATATGGTACGCTGATTCTATGACAAGGGGACGCGTGATAGTTGCGATGAGCGGCGGCGTCGACTCCTCCGTCGCGGCCCTGCTGCTCAAGCGGCAGGGCTACGACGTCGTGGGCGTGACGATGCGCCTGTGGACCGTCGAGCGCGGCGATGTCCCCGCCTCGAGCAAGCGCTGCTGCTCCGTCGAGGACACGGACGACGCCAGGCGCGTCTGCCAGGTCATCGGCGTGCCCCACTACGTCCAGAACTTCGAGCGCGAGTTCCAGCAGCACGTCGTCGACTACTTCGTGAGGGAGTACGACAGGGGCCGGACGCCCCATCCGTGCCTCGCCTGCAACGACAAGATCAAGTTCGACTTCTTCCTGCGAAGGGCCATGTTCCTGGACGCCGACCACATTGCGACGGGACACTACGCCCGCATCAGGCGCGGCCCTGGCAGCTACGACCTGCTGAAGGGCGCCGATCCCGCCAAGGACCAGTCCTACGTCCTCTTCACCCTGAGCCAGGGCGAGCTTGGGCGGCTCCTGCTCCCCATCGGCGAATACCCCAAGGGCGAGATACGCCGGATCGCCGCCGAGGCCGGCCTGCCCGTCGCCGACAAGCCGGACAGCCAGGAGATATGCTTCATCCCCGACGGCGACTACCGCAAGTTCGTCGGCGGCAGGGGCCGCACTAGGCCCGGCGAGATAGTGGACGTCGACGGCTCGGTGCTCGGGAAGCACCCGGGAGTCCAGCTCTTCACCATAGGCCAGCGCCGCGGCATCGGGCTGAATGGCAACACCGGCTCGCCCCGCTACGTCGTGGAGATCGACGCCGCGACCAACCGGGTCACCGTGGGCCCGGAGGGCGCTCTCTACCGCGACCGCCTCTGGGTATCCCGCGTCAACTACACGACCGGCGAGCCCCCGTCGGGGGCCGTCCGGGTCAGCGCGCGGATCCGGTACAAGGCATCCGACGCCTCCGCGACCCTCCTGCCCAACGGCGAGTGGGCCGAGGTGAGGTTCGACGAGCCCCAGCGCGCCGTCACGCCGGGCCAGCCCGTCGTCTTCTACGACGGCGACCGCGTCATCGGCGGCGGCTACATCGAGACTAGCCCGCCGCCGGCAGCCGTCCCGCCCGCCACGGTCCCGGGAGACGCTCGGGGTAACGGCTTGACTACCCGCTCTGCTGCTCCCCACAGTGTTTCTCTGCGGTCTCCGCGTCCTCTGCGGTGAAATCTACCCCACCCGCTCACCCTGAGCCTGTCGAAGGGTCGGGCCCGGTCCCCCATTTCAAGGAGGAGGCCGCCCTGCTGGCCGCGGGATACTCGCTGGTGGCCGGGCTCGACGAGGTGGGCCGGGGGCCCATCGCGGGGCCGGTCGTGGCGGGCGCGGTGATACTGCCCCACCCTCCCAGGCGCCCCTGGATGCGCGGCATCCGGGACAGCAAGGCCCTCACGCGGCTGCAGCGGGAGGAGCTTGCGCCCGTCATCGAGAGCAAGGCCCTGGCCGCGCGGGTCGGCGTATCGACGTCCGAGGAGATCGACAGGGTCGGCATCGTGGCGGCGACCCGTAGGGCGATGGAGCGCGCCCTCGACGCGCTGCCGGTCACGCCCCAGCACCTGCTCATCGACGCGTTCCCCCTGCCGGGCGTCGACCTGCCCCAGACGGCCATCATAAAGGGCGACGCCACGTGCCTCTCCATTGCCGCCGCGTCCATTGTCGCCAAGGTCGCCCGCGACCGGATGATGGACGAGGCGGACGAGCGCTATCCGGGCTACGGGTTCTCGACGAACAAGGGATACGCCACGCCGGAGCACCTCGGGGCCGTCGGGGAGCGCGGCCCCTGCCCCATCCACCGCCGCACCTTCTCGCCCTTCATCCAACCTCGCCTGATGGAGGACGCGCCATGAGCCGGGCCCGCCAGGAGCTGGGCCGCCGGGGCGAGGCCGTGGCCAGGGCCCATCTCGAATCCCTAGGCCACGTCGTGGTCGCCGCCAACTACCGCTCGAAGGCCGGCGAGATCGACCTCGTGACAGAGCGCGACGGCACAATCGTGTTCGTCGAGGTCCGCGCCCGCTCCGGCCCGTCCATGGGCCTGCCCGAGGAGTCGATCACGCCCGCCAAGCGCCGCCACATCATCGCCACGGCCCAGGCGTACCTCCAAGAGCACCGCGCCCAGGACAGGCAGTGGCGGATCGACCTCGCCGCAGTCGAGTTCGAGCGTGGGCGCCCGCCCCAGGTCAGGATCATCGAAAACGCCATCGAGCAGTAGCCGCCCAAGTCCGTCGTTCCCGCGCCCCGGCGGGAACCCATCCCCGGTAGGGCGCCAAGTTGAGACCGGCCCCATATTAGTCATACACTTAGCTAACAGCACACCCGGGAGGCTCGATAATGGCAGTGGTGAACGTCCACGAAGCCAAGACCCACCTGTCGCGCCTGCTGGCCCAGGTCGAGGCCGGGGAGGAGGTCGTCATCGCCCGCAACGGCACGCCGGTCGCGCGGCTGGAGGCATACCGGCGCATGGGCAAGCGGCGCCCCGACACCCTCAAGGGCAAAGTCACCATACCCGACAGCTTCTTCGACCCGCTTCCCGAAGAGGAGCTGGCCGCCTGGGAAGGAGGCTGAGTTGAGCATGCGCGCCGAGACCGCCGCCCGCGTGCAGGGGCTGTACGTGATTGTGGACCCCGAGGCGACACGCGGGAGGCCGGTCCTGGAGGTAGCGGAGGCCGTGCTCGAAGGCGGCGCGTCCCTCGTCCAGCTTCGGGACAAGACGGGCGACGCGGGCGAGGTGCTGCCGACGGCCCGCGCGATCAGGGCGCTCTGCGAGAGCCGCGGCGCACTCTTCATCGTCAACGACGACCCCGCCCTGGCCTTCGAGAGCGGCGCTCACGGCCTCCACCTGGGCCAGGACGACGTGCCCGTGGCCGAGGCCAGGCGCATCCTGTCGCCCGGCACGATCATAGGCCGCTCGAACAACACCATCGAGGAGGTCGCGGCGTCCCTCGACGCCGGCGCGGACTACCTCGCCGTCGGCGCGGTATTCCCCACATCGACCATGGGCAAGGGCCAGCGCCCCGTCGTGGGCACGGAGCTGATCGCAAGGACCAGAGAAGCCGCCGACCGGCCCATCGTCGCCATAGGCGGCATAAACCGCCACAACGCCGCCGAGGTCGTGCGAGCGGGCGCGGACTGCATCTGCGCCGTCGGAGCCATAACCCTGGCCGACGACCCCAAGAGGGCCGCACAGGACATGGTCGAGGCCATCGCAGCCGCAGCCCTCCCATTCAGATCGTAGGGGCGGGTTTGTGACCCGTTTGTGACCCGCCCTCCCCGGTTCATAGACGAAACATCGCTCCCATAGTGGACAATATGGACAATGGACCAGGGAGGTGACCCCATGATGAACTGGGAGATGTGCCCGCGGTGGAGAGCCGCCCTGAAAAGCTCAGCGGGGCCTGGGTGTTCCGTGGGACCAGGGTGACGGTATCGAGCCTGTTCGGCAATCTCGCAGAGGGAGCGACCATGCAGGAGATGTTATATTATGTAACGTAGGCAAGATGTACAGTCACAGCAAACCATAGCCGGGAGGTGAAATGTCTGACGAACGACACTGGCGTATAGCAAAGGCCACTGCTCCCGGCAGTTCACACTTGAGGGAAGGTCTCCCCAACCAGGACGCAGTGGCCTGTCAGATCGTTAAGTCCGGCATTGGCGAAGTCGTGATAGCCGCTGTCGCCGACGGGGCCGGCTCGGCCTCGCGTTCCGACGAGGGTTCTGGGATTGCCGTCGATGCCGCCGTGACCACAATCGCTGACGGCATCAACCAACAGCCGGCGGCGGCTTCCTGCGAACATCTGGCCGAGTCGCTGGCGCGCGACGCGATCGAGCAGGCCAAGACCGAGGTAGAGCATCACGGTCGGCAACAAGGTATCCTGTCTCGTGAACTGGCGTCCACACTCATCGTCGCCTTCGCCTGCGACAGCCTGTTAACCGCTGCGCAGGTGGGCGATGGGGCCGTCATCGCCTTCAACATCGACAGCGGCGCGGCCACGACCCTGTGCGAGGCTCACAGCGGTGAGTACGCTAACGAGACGACCTTCATCACCTCGTGCCCCAAACCCCACGAGATAGCCTACGTGGGCCACGCTTCCGGTTGTGATTACGACGCCTTGGCGCTGATTACCGACGGCCTGCAAAACCTCGCCCTGAAAATGCCGGAACGTGAGGCGTTCATGGGCTTTTGGAATCCGATGCTGGACGACCTAGCCCACACCGACGAACCGGAGGTGGTTCCGGAAAGGCTCCAAGAATTCATCAGCGGCGAGCGCGTCCAGTCCCGCACCACCGACGACGTGACCATCGCCATCGCCGCCCGGAGCAGCCGAAGTTCGCAGGAGGAACAGCAGTGACCATACGGGACACGGTGGGCGTGTACGACCAGATGGAGTTCGCCGACAACCCGGAAGCCCGGTGCTCCATCGTGCTGATTCTGGACGTCTCAGGGTCCATGTCCGGCCAGAAGATTGACACCCTCAACCAGGCCTTGGTCAAGTTCAGCAACATCATCAGGGAAGACTCCGTTACCGCGCTGCGGGTCGACGTGGCGATTATTGCCTTCAACGACGTGGCTCGGGTAGTCCAGGACTTCACCAACGGCACCGACTTCGAGGCTCCGCTCCTCGAGGTCTCCGGTGATACGAATTACTCCCAACCCGTCAACCTGGCCCTGGACCTCATCGAGGCGCGCAAGCAGAGCTACCGGGACGGTGGCATCGCCTATTACCGCAGCCTGGCTTATTTTCTCACCGACGGCATCCCAGATGACGCCCCCGCCGATTTGGACCGAGCGGCCCGGCGTCTGGTCGAAGTGGAAGAGAATCGCGGCGTCGCCTTCTTCTCCTTCATAATCGACAACGACAGAGGCTATCCCGATTGGAGGGTCACAGGCGATAATATGCCAAAGTTCTACAACCTGATCGGGTTCAGTCAGTCAGACCTCGAAGGGGCCGGCGCCTTTGGCAGCTCCGGCGAAAGCTACGTCGGACTCGACTTGGACAAGGTCGCCAAGATGGTTGAAACCAGCGCAACTGAGCTTGTGGAACGCTGCGTCAGGGAAGGAGTCATGCAAACTTCGGTGGGCCAGCTTACCAAACTGGCGCCCCGCCCGCCGGTGGAACTGACTAGCATGGAACAACTGGACGGCTCCATCCAGTGGCTTTCTCGTTCCGTGGTCGCCGTGTCCCAGTCCCAGCCCGGCGAAGGCATCCGCCTGCCCCAGCCCGATTTTCTGAATTTCTAGAGTCCGAAAGGAGGACCAAGAATGAGCGTTCAAGACTCTGTAGGCGTGTACGACCAGTCGGAATTCGCGATAAACCCGGAAGCCCGGTGTTCAATTTTGCTGATCCTGGACGTCTCCGGGTCCATGGCCGGCCAGAAGATTGACACCCTCAACCAGGCCTTGGTCAAGTTCCGCGATATTATCCAGGAAGACTCGGTTACGGCCCTGCGGGCGGACGTGGCAGTGATTGAGTTCGACCACGAAGCCCGGGTAGTTCTCGACTTCACCAACGGCACCGACTTCGAGCCGCCTGAGCTCTCTGTCAAAGGCGGCACCAATTACTCCAAGGCCGTGAACCTTGCCATGGACATTACCGAGGCCCGCAAGCAGAGCTACCGCGAGGGTGGCATCGCTTACTACCGCAGCCTGGCCTACTTCCTCACCGACGGCTACCCGGAACACGACGACGAAGCGGACTTGCAACAGGCCGCCGCACGCCTCGCCGAGATGGAGCAGAACCGCAGCATCGCGTTCTTCTGTTTCGGCATCAGCTCGCCGGATCTGCCTGCCGATATGTCGGAGCTCGACAAGCTTGCCCCCAGGAAAGCCGTTGAGTTGACCAACATGGAACAGCTGGACGGCTCCATCCAGTGGCTTTCCCGTTCCGTGTCCGCCGTCTCCCAGTCCCAGCCCGGCGACACCATCCGTCTGCCCGATCCCGACTACCTGGCTTTCTAGGCACCCGGATTCACCCACGCCGCGCTGACCGCGGTGTTGCCGGCTGCTTTGCCCAATTGACCGCGGGCTACTCCGGCAGCGTCATCATCGTCCAGGTTGCGGCGTGGGTAGCCATCCTTTTCGGCTACTTCTACGTCCGCAGGTATCATTTTGGCAACACCCGAAAATCCCCTCGCCGGCCGACGCTTCGTAGATGAAGCCGGCAACTCCGTCGCGCCGGGCCAGAAGATCGGCGAAGGCGGCGAGGGTATTGTGTGCGAAGTGAAGGGCGATCCCAGTTCGGCGGTGAAAATCTGGCATCGGGGCAAGGCGCCCAAGGATGCCGAAGCCAAACTCCGATATCTGGTGAGTAACCCTGTCACCCCCGAACTGGGGGTTAACTGGCGCATCACGTGGCCGCAACGCATGGTCATGGAAAACAGGGCCATCGCCGGCTATGTCATGCCCAAGCTGGACTACACTCTTCCCTGGACTCCAATCGTCGAGTACTACAACCCGAGTGCGGCCCGGACCACCGGGGCAGACCAGGCCCGCGAAATACAAATTGACGACCGCGTGCGCATCGCGAGCAATCTTGCCCTAGGCTACAAAGCCGTTCACGAGGCCGGCTACGTCATTGGGGATATTAACGAAAAGAACGCCCAGGCGAACCGGCAGAACGACGTAGCCTTGATGGACTGCGACTCATACGGGTTCACCGATCCGGCCACCGGCCGAAAGTTCTCCAACAACATGGGTCGTCCCGAATTCCAGGCTCCGGAGGTCCAGGCCAACTACGCCAACCGCACCCAGGAGCAGGACCTTTTCGGACTTGCCGTCCTCATCTTCCAGTTGCTCACCGGCTACCATCCCTACACCGTCACTGGCAGGCACGCCCAAGATTACAGTACGAACGGCGCCCGGATCGGCGCCTGGCTGTTCCCGCCAGCCAGCAGGGGCGTCACCGCTCCCGACTCGTACAACGAAGCTTGGGAGACGTTGACTGGCAAGCAGAAAGAGCTGTTCCTGCGCGTCTTCGACAAGAGACACGAAGGCAAACCCCGGCCCAAGCCCAGAGAGTGGGTGGAAGCCCTGCTAGAAATGCCGGCAGACTCGGGCCCGCAGCGGGCGCCCGACACGGGTTCGCCGCCATCAGACGCCACCCTGAGCGGGCTGACGCTATCCGGCGGTACCAATCCGGTCTCGTTGAATCCGGTCTTCGCCGCGACCACAGCCAGCGTTCCTAACTCCGTTGCCAGTGTGAGGGTGACCCCCACAGTCAACGATCCGGGTGCCACGGTTACTGTGGAGGGCGTCCGTGTGAGCTCCGGTTCGGCCAGCCGCGCCATCCCCCTAACAGCGGGCGTACCCAAAGCCATCGGCGTCGTCGTGACCGCACAGGGCGGGATGACCACCAAGACTTACACCATCAGGGTGACGCGTCAGCCGTCCTCTGACGCCAGCCTCAAGGGGCTGACGCTATACGACGGGACAAACGTGGTCTCGTTGACCCCGGACTTCGCTGCGGCCACTACTGACTACGCCGCCAGCGTTCCCAACCCCGTTGCCAGCGTGAGGGTGATCCCCACAGTCAGTGATCAGGGCGCGACAGTTGCAGTAGAGGGCATCCGCGTAAGTTCCAGTTTGGTCAGCCGCGCCATCCCCCTGACTGTGGGAGCGTCCAAAGTCATCAGAGTAGTCGTGACCGCACAGGACGGGGTGGCCACCAAGACTTACACCATCAGAGTGACACGTCGGTCGCCACCCCCGGGCCTGAGCGGGCTGGCGCTATCCGCTGGGACCAAGTTGGTCTCGTTGGATAGGATCTTCGCCGCGGCCACCACTAGCTACTCAGCCAGCGTTGCCAGCTCCGTTGCCAGTGTGAGGGTGATCCCCACAGTCAATCACCAGGGCGCGACGGTTACCGTGGAGGGCGTCCGTGTGAGCTCCGGCTCGGCCAGCCCCGCCATCGCCCTGACTGCGGGCGCATCCAAAGTCATCAGCGTCGTCGTGACCGCACAGGACGGGGTGGCCACCACGACTTATACGATCAGAGTGGCGCGCCAGCCGTCATCCGACGCAAGTCTAAGGGTGCTGACGCTATCCAACCGGGCCAACCTGGTTTCGTTGAACAGGGCCTTTGCTGCGGCCAACACTGACTACGCAGCCAGCGTGACTAACTCCGTTGCCAGTGTAAGGGTGACCCCCACAGTCAATCATCCGGGTGCGACGGTTACTGTGGAGGGCGTCCGCGTGAGCTCCGGTTCGGCCAGCCCCGACATCGCCCTGCCTGCGGGCGCGTCCAAAGCCATCAGCGTCGTCGTGACCGCACAGGACGGGGTGGCCACCAAGACTTACACCATCAAAGTGACGCGTCAGCCGTCATCCGACGCCACGCTGAGAGGGCTGACGCTATCCGACGGGATCACCCCGGTTTCGCTAAACCCGGGCTTCGCTGCGGCCAACACTGACTACGCAGCCAGCGTTGCCAGCTCCGTTGCCAGTGTGAGGGTGACCCCCACAGTCAACGATTCGGGTGCCACGGTTACTGTGGAGGGCGTCCGCGTGCGTTCCGGTTCGACCAGCCCCGCAATCGACCTGGCTGCGGGCGCGTCCAAAGTCATCAGCGTCGTCGTGACCGCACAGGACGGGGTGGCTACCACGACCTACACCATCAGAGTGACCCGTCAGCCGTCCCTGAGAGGCCTGGAGCTTTCCGACGGGACCAACCCGGTGTCGCTGGTCCCCGCCTTCGCTGCGGCCACTACCGACTACGTAGCCAGGGTTGGCAACTCCGTTGCCAGTGTGAAGGTGACTCCCACAGTCAATCATCCGGGTGCGACGGTTACCGTGGAGGGCGTCCCCGTCCCTTCCGGTTCGGCCAGCGCCGCCATCGACCTGACTCCGGGTGCCTCCAAAGCCATCAGCATAGTCGTGACCGCACAGGACGGGGTGGCTACCACGACCTACACCATCAGGGTGAGGCCCAAGCCGCCTCTCTGGCCCAAATTGCTGCTGGCCGGGGCCGCACTCCTTGTAGGAACTGTCTTGACCGTGGAGGTTACAACCGGTGGCGTATCGAGCATGATACCCGGCCTCGCGCCTGAATCCGAAACGCCTACTCCCATGATTGCCGCCGCGCCGCCGACCGAAACGCCGGTCCCAACGCCCACACCTGCCCCGGCGACTGCAACGCCTACGAACACCCCTGTCCCTGCTGCACCCACACCCCCACCGTCCCCAACTCCGGCGCCTCCGCCGGCTCCGATTCCCACACCAACGTCCACTAGCACGCCTACTCAGACGCCGGTGCCCACAAGCACACCTACCCTGACACCGATGCCCACTTACACCCCAACGCCGACGCCCACCCACACATTTACCCCGACGCCTACGCCTACGAACACATCGACGCCTACCGCCACACCTACGAGCACACCTACCCCATCGCCAACGCCTACCAGCACACCTACGCCAACGGCCACAGCTACTCCAACACCCGCTCCCACGCCCCTGCCCGGCGGCGAGCTGGAGGTGTCTGCTGCTGCGCTGGACGTGGGTGAGTCAATCAGGGTGACCGTGAGGGAGCTGCGGTCGGTGAGGAGGTACTACCTGAAGGTCACCGATCATGTCGGAGTGGATAGTTGTGGCTCTACTACTTCCATCGAGTTCTCACAGCCCATGACCGTCGTCATAAGGGGCTGTCTGCCAGGGGAGGCCGAGGTAGCCCTGGTAGACTCCGCAACTCATGAGCAACTGGCTGTAGTTCAGTTGACTGTGCGTGAGCCACCTCCAGCGCCAACAGCCACTCCCACACCCACAGCGACCCCCACACCGGCGCCACTACCGGTTGTCACCATCACCGCTGAAGGCAGGGAGGTCGAGGGCGGCGAAGGACTGCACCTAAGCGCTACAGTCGAGAACTATGAATCAGTCCTCTGGAGTGGTCCTGGCCGCTTTGAGGGGCCTCTTGATGCGCTGAACATCTTTTGGGTTGCCCCTGCAGCCCAGGACACAAGCCAGACCATCGAGATCACATTGACCGCTACGAACTCGGCAGGTGTTTCGTCGAAGGCGACCGTCACATTCGTGGTCAAAGCATCGGCGCGCCTACCTACGGCCGTACCGACCCCTCAGCCCCATACTCTGCCGGTAGAGGCGCCTGTCCTCGAACTCAACGAAGGCCTACTCACTATTACGTGGGAGGCTCCATGCCAGAATTGCGGACTAAGAGGATGGATCTTGGCGGTTAGAGAATTGTACGGGACGAGGGTCGTCATTCCATGGAATGAACAAGAGACACAACGCCAGACAACACGGATAAGCGTACAACCGGGTCATACGTATGAGGCTATGGTTCGTGCCAGATACGCATCAGGGGACTCAGAGTGGTCACCAATGCGGGGACTGACCATACCGGAGGCATCTCCGAGTCCTACCCCAACATCCGAATAGACATCGAATCTGTATACTATGGCCGAATACGACAACCTGCCCAGGAGAGCGAGATGCCCGATCGGAACATCGTCGACAGGTTGAAGGCTGGCGAGACGCTGCTGATGGACGGCGGCACCGGCTCGGAGCTGCAGCGGAGGGGCGTCGACGTGCTGAAGGACGCGACCGACGCCCTGAAGGCGTGGTCGGCCACGTCGAACATCGACAACGCCGACGTGGTGCGGCAGGTCCACCAGGACTACCTGCGCGTCGGCGCGGACATCATCATCAGCAACAACTTCTGGACCACCCCGTCGGCCATGGAGCGCATCGGGATGCGCGACCGCTGGGGGGACTACGCGAAGGCCGCCGCCGACAACGCCGTCATGGCGCGCGACGCCGGGAACCCCGGCGCCTACGTGGCCGGAGGCATCGCCGCCCCCACCCTCTACTTCCGCATAGGCAAGGACGCGCCGGACGTCGAGCTTCTCGGCCCCGACGCGTTCCGCGACGAGTACGTCCCCCACGCCCGGATCCTCGCCGACGCGGGCGCGGACGTGATACTGGCCGAGTATGTCGGCTACATAGTGGACTGCGTGGCGGCTGTCGACGCCTGCGCCGAGGTGGGCCTGCCCGTCTTCCTCGGCATCAGGCACCTTCACCAGGACGGCAGGATGCAGTTCGGCGAGGACATCCGCGACCTCGCCGCCGCCCTGGAGGGCCACCCGGTCGACGCCGTGCTCATCATGTGCAGCAACCCCGAGGCCATATCGGCCGGGCTCCCGATCCTGGCCGACGCCTTCGACGGGCCGGTGGGCGCGTACCCCAACATCGGCTACAACCCGACCGGCCCGCTGGTGAACCGCCCGCAGCTCACCAACCAGCTTCCCAGCGCCGGGCCGGACATCCTCCAGACCGGCGCCTACCCTCCCAGCGTGCTCGCCGCGCTGGCCGCCGAGTGGAAGGACATGGGCGCGCAGATCATAGGCGGCTGCTGCGCCACCGGACCCGAGCACGTCATGGCCATGCGCCCCGTGGTGAAGGGAGATTCACCGCAGAGAGCGCAGAGGGCACAGAGGTAAGATACGGATCAATGAAGGAAGAGGAGGACTATGTGAACGCCCTGAAGGCCATCGCCGAGTCCGCGGACGCGGCGTTGCGCGAGACCCACGAGGCCCGCGAGCAGGCCCTGACCCTCTCTCGCCGCGTCGTCCGCAGCTCCGCCAACTCCATCAGGGCGGCCCACAGGGGCGAGCTCGACGAGGCGCGCAGGCTCGCCGGCGAGGCGGCGGACCTTGCCGCGCGGCTCGCCCCGTTCCGCGAGAGCCACCCCAACGTCTACTACGGCGGCTACGTCGAGGATGCGCTGAAGGAGTTGACCGAGGCCAGCGCCGTGCTCGCCATCGCCGAGGGCTCCCCGCTCAAGGGCCCGGAAGAGCTGGGCGTCGGCGCAGCCCCATACCTCAACGGCCTCGCCGAGGTCGTGGGCGAGCTGCGCCGCCTCATCCTGGACGGCCTCAGGCGCGGCGACTTCAGCCGGTGCGAGGAGCTCCTCGGCGTCATGGACGACATCTACACCGTGCTCGTCGCCGTCGACTACCCCGACGCCGTCACGCGCGGCCTGCGGCGCAGCACCGACGCCGCCCGGAGTATACTGGAGCGCACGAGGGGCGACCTGACCCTGGCCCTCAGGCAGGACCGCCTCGAGGCGAGGCTCGCCCAGTTCGAAGAGCGCATCGGCCCCGAGTCCTGATGCCCGGAGGCGACACGGCATGACCGCGTACATAGTCCGACGCATACTCCTGGCCCTCTTCACGGCGTGGGTCATATCCGTCCTCGCCTGGGTCGTCATAGAGCTGCCCCCCGGCGACAACGTCAAGCACTTCCTCGACAGGCAGATGCAGATGGGCACCGCCGTGGACCTGCAGGTCGCCGACGAGGTGCGCCGCCACTTCGGCCTGGACAAGCCCCAGTACGTCCGGTACGCCATCTGGCTCGGCAGGCTGCTCAGGGGCGACATGGGCCTCGCCATCTCCGAGCCGGGCGAGCAGTACCTAGCGGCGGTGCCCGTCAAGAGCCTCGTGAGCAACCGCATATGGACTACCATCGTGCTCACCGGCTTCACGGTCCTCGTGACCTGGACCTTCGCCATACCCATCGGGATCTACTCCGCCGTCCGCCAGCACAGCGTCGGCGACTACGTCTTCACCTTCGTCGGCTTCGCGGGTCTGGCGGTGCCCGACTTCCTCCTCGGCCTCGTGCTCATGTACGTCGCCCTGGCCTACTTCGGGCAGAGCGTCGGCGGGCTATTCTCGCCCCAGTACCAGGACGCGCCCCTGAGCATCGCCAAGCTGCGCGACCTCCTGGCCCACCTGTGGATTCCCGCCGTGGTGCTGGGCACTGCCGGCACGGCGGGCCTGATCCGCATCATGCGCAACAACCTGCTGGACGAGCTGGCTAAGCCCTACGTGGTGACCGCGAGGGCCAAGGGCCTCAGCTCGTGGCGCGTCATCTTCAAGTACCCGGTGCGGGTCGCCGTCAACCCCCTCGTGAGCACCGTGGGCTACCTGCTGCCGGGGCTGGTCAGCGGGAGCGTCATCGTCTCGGTCGTGCTGGGCCTGCCCACCCTCGGCCCCGTCTTCCTCTACGCGATACAGGGCGAGGACGTCCACACCGCCGGCTTCATCGTCCTCCTCCTCGGCATCCTCACAGTCGCCGGCACCCTCATCTCCGACATCCTCCTCGCAGTAGTCGACCCCCGCATCAAGTACACCACGTAACCTCTTCTTCCCCACTAACAACTAACCACTAGCCACTAACAACTGATTGTGCTAGTCTTTCCCCCGTCGAGAGCGGGGCTCCCCGCACATTACGGCCTCCCGCCGTGGGAGGCTTTTTCATGGAGAGGCTAAAGTGATCTTCATCGTGGCCTTCGCGGCGGCAGCTATCGGGCTCGTATTCGCCCTGCTGCTCGCCCTCAACATTCTCCGGCAGGACAAGGGCAACGAAACCGTACAGTTCATAGGCCGCGCCATCCAGGAGGGCGCGATGGCCTTCCTCTCGCGGGAGTACCGCCTCCTCGCGATATTCGTCGTCATCGTCTTCGTGGTGCTCGCGGCCCTCATCGACTACGACCTCCTGGGCCGCATAGACGCCCACGACGCACCCCCTATGGCCATCCCCTACTTGGTGGGCGCAATAGGGTCCGGGCTCGCTTGGTTCATCGGCATGAGCATCGCCACCCGCTTCATGAGCAGTACCACCCGCTTCAGGAGCATCGCCACCCGCTTCAGGAAGTACCGCCTCCTCTCGATCTTCGTGGTCATCGTGTTCGTGGTGCTCGCCGCTCCCCCCCCTACGGCTATCGCGTACTTGGTGGGCGCAATTGGGTCGGGCCTCGCCGGCTTCATCGGCATGAGCATCGCCATCCGGGCCAACTCGCGTACTGTCGTCAAGGCCCAGCAGGGCCTGAACGCTGCCCTACAAGTTGCATTCAACAGCGGCGCGGTCATGGGCGTCTCGGTCGTGAGCATCGGGCTGCTCGGCATGACGGCCATATACCTGCTCTTCAAGGACGTCAGCATCGTCGCCGGGTTCGGCTTCGGCGCGTCGTCCATCGCCCTCTTCGCCAGGGTCGGCGGCGGCATATACACCAAGGCCGCAGACGTGGGCGCGGACCTCGTGGGCAAGGTCGAGGCCGGTATCCCCGAGGACGACCCGCGCAACCCGGCCACGGTCGCCGACAACGTGGGCGACAACGTGGGCGACGTGGCGGGCATGGGCGCGGACCTGTTCGAGTCCTACGTCGGCTCCATAATCGCCACCATCGCCCTGGCCGCGACCGGCGCGGCCTTCCTGAAGCTGGACGACATCAGCGACACGAATGCCAACTTCGACGCCGCCATGTTCACCCTGCCCATCCTCGTGGCCGCCATGGGCATCATCGCCTCCATCATCGGCACCTTCCTCGTCAGGACGAAGGAGGGCGCGGACATGGGGCGCCTCCTCTGGACCCTGCGCACCGGCATATTCGGCGCAGGGGTTCTCATCCTGATTGGATCGGGCATCGCCATCCAGGCCCTGGGCCTGCCCTTCGAGCTGTTCTGGGTCATCCTCACCGGCCTGGTCGCGGGCCAGATCATCGGCACCGCGTCCGAGGTCTACACCTCCTACGAGTTCCGCTTCACCAAGGGCATCGCCGCCCAGTCCGAGACCGGCCCGGCCACCGTCATCATCTCAGGCATCGGCCTCGGCATGGTCAGCACACTCATACCGGGCGTCGTCATAGTCATCGCCATGTGGCTCACCAACGAGCTTGCCGGCACCTACGGCGTCGCCCTGGCCGCGGTCGGGATGCTCTCGACCCTGGGCATCACCCTGGCGACCGACGCCTACGGCCCCGTCGCCGACAACGCCGGCGGGATCGCCGAGCAGGCCCACCTCGACCCCGAGGTGCGCGAGCGGACCGACGCCCTCGACTCCCTGGGCAACACTACCGCCGCGACCGGCAAGGGGTTCGCCATAGGCTCGGCGGTGCTGACTGCCCTCGCCCTCATGGCCGCCTACTCCCAGGTGACCGGCGTGGACGTGTTCGACCTGAAGGACGTGAACGTGCTCATGGGCCTGCTCGTCGGCAGCATCATGCCGTTCCTGTTCGCCGCCCTCACCATGCAGGCGGTGGGACGCGCCGCCAACGCGATGATCAGCGAGGTGCGCCGCCAGTTCCGCGAGATCGAGGGCCTCATCGAGGGCAAAGCCCCGGCCGACTACGCAAGGGCGGTGGACATCAGCACCCAGGGCGCAATGCGTGAGATGGTGCTGCCGGGCGTGCTGGCCGTGATAGCCCCCATAGCCGTCGGCGCGATTCTCGGCCCCGAGGCGCTGGCGGGCCTCCTCATAGGCGCAATCGCAACAGGGTTCCTCCTGGCCATCATGATGGCCAACGCGGGCGGCGCTTGGGACAACGCCAAGAAGTACGTCGAGGCCGGCCACCACGGCGGCAAGGGCTCCGAGCAGCACTCCGCGGCGGTCGTCGGCGACACCGTGGGCGACCCCTTCAAGGACACCTCCGGCCCGGCCCTCAACATCCTCATCAAGCTCATGTCCATCGTCGCCCTTGTGTTCGCGCCGCTGTTCCTGTAAGAATGGGCCCGTGGAGGGCGGAGCGACATGACACCTGAGTTCGCAGGCATCATAGCCCTGTTCGGGGCGATCATAGCCCTTGGGGTAGCCCTGTTCGGCACGATCAAGTGGCTCGCCGACCGCATGGACAAGCAGTTCGAGCGCGTGGACAAACAGTTCGACCGCGTGGACGACCGGTTCGACCGCGTGGAGGCCGATATCTCCACTCTCAAGGCGAGCCAGGCCCGGATGGAGGCCGATATCTCCACCCTCAAGGAGGGCCTGGCCCGTATGGATGGCGACCTCTCCGGCGTCAAAGAGGGCCTCTCCAGCGTCAAGCAGGGCCAGGCCAGGCTGGAGGGTATGTTCGAAGGAGCCTTCGAGCGTATTCCGAGAGCGCGGCCCCATAATGGCGGCGAGGAAGGCAGCGCGGTCACCCCTTCGACCCAATCCTCCACCTAATTCTGGACGGACGGGGTTATGGACTGGGGTCACACCCCGCAGTGGTTGTGTTGTCGCCCTCTGCACGAAGGGCAGTCTCGCAGGCTTGACAACCGCATGTCTGCATTGTAGCATTACGTGTAATCTCTCCCAGAGAGAAGCTGGCGAGTAACGATACGGCGGCAGCATATCCGCCAGAGGCAAGGACCCCATGGACGACTTCGTAATCCGCACCGAGGGCCTGACCAAGCACTACGGCAAGATACCCGCGGTCGACGGCCTCTCGATGGAGGTGCTGCGTGGCCACGTCTACGGCCTCCTTGGCCCCAACGGGTCCGGCAAGACGACCACCATGGGTATGCTCCTCGGCCTCGTCAGGCCGACCTCCGGCAGCTTCAGCCTGTTCGGCTCGACGGGCCGTCACGACGAAGCCCTGCGTCGGATCGGCGCGATCGTGGAGACCCCGTCCTTCTACCCGTTCCTGTCCGGCCGCAGGAACCTCGCCTACTTCCAGGGTATCTCGGGCCGGGGCTCCCCCTCCGACATCGACTCCCTTCTCGACAGGGTCGGCCTCCTGGCCCGCGCCGACAGCCGATTCCAGACCTACTCCCTCGGCATGAAGCAGCGCCTGGGCATCGCCTATGCCCTGCTCGGCGACCCGGAGCTCCTGTTCCTCGACGAGCCTACCAACGGCATGGACCCCGAGGGCATGATCGAGATACGAGAGCTGATACGCAGCCTGGGCACCGGCGGCAGGACCGTGCTCCTGTCCAGCCACCTCCTCAACGAGGTCGAGCAGGTCTGCGACAGCGTGACGATAATCTCCAGGGGCAAGCTGATAGCCCAGGGCGAGGTGGCCGAGCTGATCCAGTCCCGCGGCCGCGAGCAGATTCGCGCCAGGACGACCGACGACGCCAGGGCCGCCGGAATACTCTCCGCCCTTGACTGGGTGGACGACGTGACGCCGAGGGACGGCGGGCTCCTCGTGTCCGCGCCTCACGAGCGCTCGTGGGAGTTGACGGCCGCCCTGAGCAGCGCGGAGGTATACGTGTCCGAGCTGTCGCCCATCCAGACCTCCCTCGAGGAGTACTTCCTAGAGGTAACGGGCGACGACGGAGCAGAGGGAGAGGCCGAATGATAGCTAACGTCCTGCGCCTCACGGCATGGGAGTGGTACAAGCAGCGGCGACGCTGGATGCCGTGGATACTCCTGGCCGTTGCAATCATCTTGGCGCAGGTCGGTGTGTGGGTCAGCTACGTCGCATACCACAACGACGCGCTGCAGGAGATCATGTCAGGAGGCAGCGGCTCCTTCGGCACCACCTATGAGCAGGATGGCGAGACCATATCCGTTTCGGTCACGTGCGCGGAGATCGTCAACGGACAGACCCCCGAGGGCATCGACAAGCTCCCCGAAGACCAGCGCAGGGAGTTCCTGGCGGACGTGGAGCGTTTCGGCGAGGAGAGCTGTGCCAACGTCCAAGCGCGAGAGTCGATACGCGAAGGATTCGCACTGCCGAGCGCGATCCCCAACACCATCAGCGGCATCTTCGACATAGCCGCCTTCCTGATACTGATCCTCACCGCGTCGGCTCTGGGGACCGAGTACGGCTGGGGGACCCTCAGGACGGCGCTCACCAGGGGCACCGGGCGCTGGCCGCTCCTGTCCTCGAAGCTCGTGCTGATAGTGCTCCTTGCCGCCGCCGGATTCCTGGTCGTCGGCGCGACGACGGCCCTCTCCAGCATCATCGCCGCCGTCATTCCCCCGGCCGAGTCGGGTGGCCTGTTCGACTCCGGCGAGTGGACCGACGCCGCCGTGACCTTCGCCAAGGCTGTCTATGGCCTGGCGCCATACGTCGCCCTAGCCGCCTTCCTTACCGTCCTCACCCAGTCCTCGGCCGCGGGCATGTCCATAGGCATGGGCTACTTCGTCGTCGAGCTCATATTCGTTCCCCTCCTCAGGAACTTCGACTGGTTCGAGGGCATCTCGGAGGCGCTCCTCGGCACCAACGTGGACAAGTGGATGCAGGTGTCCCTAGTCGAGGTGGAGATCTCCGGCAACGGCGTCCCGTCCGAGCAGATGACGTCGGACACCACGCAGGCCTTCCTCATCCTGCTGGCCTACACGGTAGCCCTGGCAGCCGCCGCCTTCCTAGTCTTCCACCGCAGGGACATCACCGGCGCAAAAGGCGGCTAGGCCCAAACCGCGACCCATCCTCCCATTGAGAATCCGTTGAATTGCCAACCGTAGGGGCGGGTTTGAAACCCGCCCTTCCTGCCGGGCCGCAGGAAGCAACCCGATTACGTATGTATGGCCTCATAGGGCAATTGGTATAATCGTAGTCGCGCATGAGCGCAATCAGACCACCACTGCGAGTATGAATTGACAGACACACAGACCGACCTCGACCTGACGACACTCACCTCCCTATGCAAGCGCAGGGGCTTCCTCTTCCAGAGCAGCGAGATCTACGGCGGCCTGGCCTCCACCTGGGACTACGGGCCCCTCGGCGTCGAGCTGAAGAACAACGTGAAGCGGGCGTGGTGGAAGCACTTCGTCTGGGGTCGCGACGACATGATCGGCCTCGACGCCTCGATCCTCATGCACCCGGACGTGTGGCGGGCCAGCGGGCACGCCGACCACTTCGCCGACCCGCTCGTCGACTGCCGGGAGTGCCGCCAGCGCTGGCGTGCGGACCAGCTCGAGGAGCCCGCCTGCCCCGACTGCGGCGGCGAGCTGACCGAGCCCCGCCAGTTCAACCAGATGCTCACCACCCACCTCGGCCCGGTGCAGGACGACGCCAGCCTCACCTTCCTCAGGCCCGAGACCGCCCAGGGCATCTTCGTGAACTTCAACACCGCGGCCACGGCCTCGCGGCGCAGGCCACCCTTCGGCATCGCCCAGATCGGCAAGGCCTTCCGCAACGAGATCACGACCGGCAACTTCATCTTCCGCACCCGCGAGTTCGAGATGATGGAGATCGAGTTCTTCGTACAGCCCGGGCAGGACGAGGGCTGGCACGAGCGATGGATCGCCGACTGCGTGGCCTGGTACACCTCCCTTGGGCTGGATGAGGACCGGCTCCGGCTCCGTCCCCACGAGCCCGATGAGCTTTCCCACTACTCCAAGGCCACGACCGACGTCGAGTACCGGTTCCCCTGGGGCTGGGGCGAGATACAGGGCATCGCCAACCGCACCGACTTCGACCTCCGCGCCCACGCCGAGGCATCCGGCGAGCGCCTCGCATACTTCGACGACGAGGCCCACGAGCACGTCGTGCCCTACGTGATAGAGCCGTCCGCGGGCGTCGATCGCGCCGTGATGGCCTTCCTGGTTGACGCGTACACCGAGGAGGAGACCGTCGGCGCGAAGGGCAAGCCCGAAACCCGCGTCGTGCTGAAGCTCCACCCTGCCCTCGCGCCCGTCAAGGTCGCCGTCCTCCCGCTCAGCCGCAACGAGCGCCTCACGCCCACGGCACACGAGGTCCACGACATCATCCGTAGCTCGGGCGCCATCGACGGCTTCGTGCAGTACGACGACGCCCAGAGCATCGGCCGCCGCTACCGCCGCCAGGACGAGGTCGGCACCCCACTGTGCGTAACCGTGGACTTCGACACCCTCGACGACCGCGCCGTCACCATCCGCGACCGCGACACCATGGCCCAGGACCGCGTACCCATCGACACACTGGTCGACGACCTCCGCCGCCGTCTCTCTTGACTTGATGCATTGCTTGCCGAGAAAATCACTCCATCCCGATCAGGGAGAGGACCAGCACCATGAATACAGAGGACTACATTGAGATACAGCCGGGTGTTCGCAGCGGCAAGCCCTGCTTCAAAGGAACACGCATCACAGTCTACGACGTGCTTGAGTACCTCGCCGGAGGGATGACCGAGGCCCAGCTCATGACTGACTTTCCGGTCCTGACGCCGCGGCACGTCCGCGCCGCGCTTGCATTCGCCGCCGCCCGCGAACGTCGACTTGCGTCTGGCTCTACAGTGTGAGACTCCTACTTGACGAGAATCTCAGCCACAGGCTCGTAGTTCGACTCTCGGAAGCCTTTCCCGGCACGGCCAGCGTCTACCATGTAGGACTGCACGGCCAGCCGGATACAGCCATATGGGACTATGCAATTGAACGTGGATTTGTGATCGTGTCAAAAGATGACGACTTCCGCCAACTCAGCTTCTTGCGAGGCCACCCTCCCAAGGTGGTCTGGCTTGTAGTAGGGAATGCCGGGACAGATCTAGTCGGCGAGTTGCTGCTGCGGAGTAGAGACGCTCTTGAAGTCTTCTTTGACGGAACTGAGGATGCTATTCTCACCCTAGCCTTGGAACACGGATGATCTAGTCCACAGCTCCCATGCGTATAGTCCACTTTGCCGACGTACATATCGGCGTCGAGAACTACGGCAAGCCCGACCCCGAGACCGGGCTGTCGAGCCGCCTGGTCGACTTCCTGTCCACCCTCGACGAGGTCGTAGACTACGCCATCGACACCGGCGCCGACTTGGCCCTGTTCTGCGGCGACGCCTACAAGAGCCGCGACCCGACCCAGACCCACCAGCGCGAGTTCGCCAAGCGCGTGGCCCGGCTGGCCTCGGCAGGAGTGCCCGTATTCCTGCTGGTGGGCAATCACGACATGCCCTTCACCGCGAGCCGCGCCAGCGCCCTGGAGATATTCCGCACCCTGGACGTCCGCAACGTCTACACCGGCGACACCCTGAGGACGTACGTCATCCCAACGAAGTCCGGCCCCGTGCAGATCATCGCCCTCCCCTGGATCAGGCGCAGCGCCTACCTGGCCAACGAGGAGACGCGCGGGCTGACCCCTGACCGTATCAACGAGGCGATACAGGCACGCCTGACCGACGCCGTCCGCCTCCGCGTCGAGTCCCTCAACCCCACCATTCCCGCGGTGCTGGCCGGCCACGTCTCGGTGAGCGAGGCGGAGACCAGCTCCGAGCAGTCCATGATGCTGGGCCGCGACCACGTCCTCCTGCGAAGCAACGTCGCCATGCCCCAGCTCGACTACGTGGCGCTCGGACACATCCACCGCCACCAGGAGTGGGGCCGCGAGCCCCGCGTGGTCTATTCCGGCAGTCTCGAGCGCGTCGACTTCGGCGAGGAGAAGGACGACAAGGGCTTCTGCGTCGTCGAGCTCGACCCCTCCCTGCCCCAGGGCCAACGCGAGACGGGGTTCGAGTTCGTGCCTGTGAATGCCCGCCGCTTCCTCACCGTATCCGTGGACATCCCACGCGACGACCTCGACCCAACCGCCACGGTCGTCCGGGCCATCCAGGGCCGCCACTTCGAGGGCGCCGTCGTGCAAGTCAAGATCACGGTGCCCGCCGACCTGGTGGGCCACCTGCGCGACGGCGAGATTCGCGGCGCGCTGGAGGGCGCGCACTACGTCGCGGCGATATCGCGCGAGATAGCCGACCAGGCACGCACCCGGCTCGGCCCGGGCCGCGCCCAGACCCTGGAGCCACGCGAGGCCCTCCGCCTCTACCTGGAGAGCCGCAAGACGCCCCAGGACCGCGCCAGGACCCTCATCAGCCACGCCACGGCCCTCATGAGCGAGCCCGACGAGTAGTACACCCCGGGCTGCATCGCCCGTCCCAGCCGATACATCGAATATACAAAGGGCTTCTCGCAGACTACCCGTCCCAAGTGGAGGACGACACGTTGAACCTTGAACTGCACAGGTGGTGGCCCATCCTGCCCCTCGTGGCCCTGACCGCCCTCATACTGGCCGCCTGCACGACATCGGGAGTCCCCGCCGGACGGGGTGGAGAGGCCGCGCCCGACTTCGAGCTGGAGGTCTTCGGCAACGAGAACTACGAGAAGGGCGAGGTCGTGCGCCTCTCCCAGTACGCCGGCCAGCCCGTCGTCATAAACTTCTGGTACCCGTCCTGCCCGCCCTGCCGATTGGAGATGCCCGACCTGGAGGCCACCTGGCGGAAGCACCGGGACGACGGCCTCCAGTTCATCGGCATTCAGTCCCTCTCCCTCGACACCATCGAGGAGGGCCAGGAGTTCGTGGACGAGTTCGGCATAACCTACGCCATCGGACCCGACACCGAGGGTGAGATACTGAAAGCCTACAATGCCGTCAACTATCCGACGACGGTATTTCTGGACAGGAGTCACCAGGTCGTCCGCACCTGGGCCGGCGTCCTCACCGAGGACAAGCTGGAAGAGATAGTCGCACCCCTGCTCGAATAGACGCGGCTATAATCCCCGTACCATGAACGCCCTCGACATCTTCCTGCTGGCCGTGCGATGGCTCCACGTCCTGTCGGCAGCCGCCTGGGTGGGCGGCGGCATCTTCTATCTCATCGTGCTCCGCCCTGCCATCAGGCGAAACCCCGGCACGCCGCGCGGGCTCACATCCGTCGCGGGCGCCGAGTTCAAGACCCTCGTCGACGCCTGCATCATCGTCCTCATCGCCACCGGCGCAGTCCTGGCATTCGACCGCCTGACCGAGGAGGCGGTGGGCCCCGCCTACGCCGTCACCCTCGGGGTAAAGGTCGTCCTGTCTCTCTGGATGTTCCTGCAGGTGCGGGCCCAGCGCCGCCGGTCCGAGTTCCTAGAGGCGTTCGGTCCCACCGACGAGCCCCCCGTCACCGGCATGAAGCGGGCCTTGCGGGCCGTGTCGGGCTACAATGCCCTCGTCTACCTGGGCATCGTCGTCTTCCTGCTATCCGACCTGCTCGGCGTACTGTTCGAGAAAGGGCTGAGGTGACCGCCCCGTGAGACCCGACCTGATGGACATACTCGTCTGCCCCGTATGCAAGGGCAAGCTGGAGCTCACAATCACGCAGTCCGACCCCGACACCGGCGACATCGTCGAAGGTGCCCTCCAATGCCCCCAGTGCGCCGAGACCTACCCCATCTCAGCAGGCATCCCCGACCTGCTCCCACCCGACCAGCGCGCCTGACACACGCCGCGAATCGCCAACCCCCCAAGCAGATCCGCCACCGTCACCCCCAATACCGGATGCTCATACCCCGGCGCCAGGTCCGCCAACGGCCGCAGCACGAAATCCCGCCCGGCCATCCGCGGATGCGGGATCGTCAGCAGCGGCGTCTCGATGACCAGCCTGTCGTACAGCAGCAGGTCGATGTCCAGCACCCTCGGCGCGTTCGGGAACGTGTGCGGCCCTCCCACCTCGTCCTGGATGCGCCGCACCTCGTGGAACAGCGCAAACGGGTCGAGCCTCGTCCACAGCCCGCACGCCGCATTCAGGAACGCCGGCTGGCTCGCGAACCCCGCCGGCTCCGTCTCGTACAGCGGCGAGAGCCGCAGCCCCGACGATACCCCGCGCAGCAAATCGACGGCGCGCAGGATGTTCCCTCGCCGGTCCCCCAGATTCGACCCCAGCGCCAGGTACGCCTCGGCCCGCATCAGCCGCCGCTCCAGCCGCGGACCACCGCGTCGCTCATCCGCGCCACCCTCGCCATCTCCCGCACGTCGTGCACCCGCACTATGTCCGCGCCGCCCGCTATCGACAGCGCCACCGTCGCCGCCGTGCCCTCCACCCGCTCGTCGACCGGCAGGTCGAGCACGTAGCCTATCGTCGACTTCCTCGACATCCCCACCAGCAGCGGCAGCCCGGTCGCGCGAAACTCGCCCAGCCTCCGCAGGATCTCCAGGTTGTGCTGCGCCGTCTTCCCGAACCCCATGCCCGGGTCCAGCACGATCCTGTCGCGCCGCACCCCCGCCTCCACCGCCCGGTCCGCGAGCCACGACAGCCGCGATACCACGTCCGGCGCCACGTCGCCGTAGTTCGTGTGCTCCTGGTTGTGCATCAGCACCACCGGAACCCCAAGCTCCGCCGCCGTCCGCGCCATGTCAGGGTCGCGCTGCAGCGCCCACACGTCGTTGATCATCGACGCCCCCGCGCCGACCGCCTGGCGCGCGACCTCGGCCTTGTACGTGTCGATGCTGACCGGCACGCCCGTCCCCTCAGCGATGGCCCCGATGATCGGCAGCACCCGCGCCAGCTCCTCGTCCGCCGTGACCGGCTCCGATCCCGCATATATGGACGGCGGCCGCGTCGACTCCCCGCCCACGTCGATGATGTCCGCGCCCCACTCCTCGAACGACCGGGCCTGTTCGACGGCCGCATCCACGTCCAACCCCACGCCGTCCCCGGAAAACGAGTCCGGCGTAGCGTTGATCACCCCCATCACGTACGTCCGGCTACCCCACTCGAAGCTGGAGCCGCCAATCTCCATACTGCCCCAAACAACATTCTCAGATGGTCCCACGACTCTCTCTCCTCATAATCCCTCTCTCCCCACAATCCCTCTCTCCCCATAATCCCTCTCCCCCTCTGCGCCCTCTGCGCCCTCTGCGGTGAAAACTCCCCGGTCTATTGCTGAGGCTTCCCCCCATCTGGTAACTTGGAACCCGGCGATTATTCCACGGGATGCGGGGCCGAATCAATCATGGTCGTGAGAAGCAGGGTCCAGGAGAGACTCGACGAGCTGCGGAGCAAGCGCGAGCAGTCCCAGCTCGGCGGCGGGCAGCGCAGGATCGACGCACAGCACGCCAAGGGCAAGCTCACCGCACGCGAGCGCATAGCCATGCTCATGGACGAGGGCACATTCGAGGAGATCGACCGCTTCGCCGTACACCAGTCCTCCGAGTTCGGACTCGCCGAGCAGCAGTTCCTCGGCGACTCCGTCGTGACCGGCTACGGCAAGATCGACGGCCGCCTCACCTTCGTATACGCCCAGGACTTCACCGTCATGGGCGGCTCCCTGTCCTACGTGGCCGCCCAGAAGATATGCAAGGTGATGGACCAGGCCCTGGCGACCGGCGCGCCCATGGTCGGCCTCATCGACTCCGGCGGCGCGCGCATCCAGGAGGGCGTCGACTCACTCGCCGGCTACAGCGACATCTTCCTCCGCAACGTCCGCGCCTCCGGCGTCATACCCCAGATCTCCGCCGTATTCGGCCCGGCCGCCGGCGGCGCAAGCTACTCCCCCGCCCTCACCGACTACGTGATGATGGTGCGCGGCCAGGGCCAGCTATACATCACCGGCCCCGACGTCATAAAGGTCGTCACCGGCGAGGACATCACCCACGAGGCCCTCGGCGGCGCGGAGAGCCACGCCAGCAGGAGCGGCGTCGCCCACTTCGACATCGACTCCGAGATCGCCTGCATCGGCGCAATAAGCCTCCTCCTCAGCTACCTGCCCCAGAACAACATGGAGGAGCCCCCGCGCACCAGGACCGACCCCGCGGGCGGCGACGAGGGGCTCGACGAGATCGTCCCTGACTCCCCTACCCAGTCCTACGACATGCTCGACGTGATCCGCGGGATCGTCGACGACCGCGGCTTCATGGAGGTCCACGCCTCCTACGCACAGAACATAGTCGTCGGCCACGCCCGCATCGGCGGCCGCTCCGTCGGCATCGTCGCCAACCAGCCCGAGGTCATGGCCGGCGTGCTCGACATCAACGCCTCCGTGAAGGCCGCCCGCTTCGTCAGGTTCTGCGACGCCTTCAACATACCCCTCGTCACATTCATCGACGTGCCCGGCTTCATGCCAGGCTCCTCACAGGAGTACGGCGGCATCATCCGCCACGGCGCGAAGCTCATCTACGCCTACGCCGAGGCCACCGTACCCAAGATCAGCGTCCTCACCCGCAAGGCATACGGCGGCGCGTACATCGTCATGAGCAGCAAGAACCTCCACGGCGACGTCAACTACTCTTGGCCCACCGGCGAGGTGGCCGTCATGGGCGCGGAGGGCGCGGTCAACATCATCCACCGCAACGAGCTCAGGTCCGCCCCCGACCCGGACGCCCTCCGCTCCCAGCGCGTCGCCGAGTACCAGGACCGCCTCATGAACCCCTACGTCGCCGCCGGCCGCGGCCTGATCGACGACGTCATCGAGCCGTCCGAGACCCGCACAAAGATCATCGGCGCGCTGGAGATGCTGGAGAACAAGCGCGAGGTCCTCCCCCCCAAGAAGCACGGCAGCATCCCCCTATGACCAGCCCCAACGGACTCGACCCACATCTCCTCGCCGCCGTCCTAGCCGCCGTCCAGGCATACGCCGACGACGAAGAGGCCGCGGCCCAGGCCCTCCGTTCCAGGCGACTCAACCCCTGGAAGCTCGCCCCATGGCGCCCCATGAGAACTCCCACCCACCCCCTCGACGTGGGCTGGAAGTTCGCGGGCTAATCTACCGAACGCTCCAGTCGTCGGTTGAAAAATACTCTGGTAGAGGTAGGACGCAAATGGTACACCGGCTAGACCCCCTGGACCTGGCCCTCGACTTCAACGACCGCTCATACCGGCTCGGCGAGACCATCGCCGTGCGCGTGGAGATGACCGCCAAGGGCCGCATCGCCATCCGGGAGGCCGGCGTCGAGCTCCTGTGCGACCAGAAATTCGCCGAGACATACACCGTCTCGGGGCCCGGGCGGTATGCCAACCCCGGCGTAGCGGCGCCGCGCCCGGATATTTCGAGCCAGGTCGGCGACGAGCGGCTCGAGAGCTACGTACACAGCAGCGCCGCCTTACTCTCCGGCGCGACGCTGGAGGCAGGCGAATCGCGAAGCCTCGATGTCCGCCTCCCCATCGACGCCGCTCCGCCCCGGAGACTCGAAGACGCTAGGGCCCTTGAAGGCGACGCCGCCAGGTCATGGTCCTTCGCCTGGCGGCTCGTCGTCTCGGTCGACGTGGCAGGCGGCCGCGACGCAAAGCTGGAGAGAGACATAAAGGTACGGCTGGGAAGTTGATTCATAATGAACAGCCCACCCGGGTTGCCGGGTGGGCTGTATCGTGAGACCGACTATTCGATCCCTTTTCACTCAGTGAGTTCACCGAGCGGCTTTGCCGAAGCACCTATAACATACAACAGGTGTCTTGGCCTGTCAATCTCAATATACGCCCGAGGGGACTCGAACCCCCGACCTCCGGCTTCGGCAAAGCGGCGCTCTATCCACTGAGCTACGGGCGCAAACCTATTCTAGCACAGCCTTGTAGGGCTGTTGGGTTGTCCTGAGTCCCTCAACGGCGAGCCAATTGGGTATAATTCATGTGGCGGTTCGCAAGTGCCTCCAAGGATAGCCTGCCCCGAGAGACATACATGCCGCGCATCAAAATAACAGACACCACCTTCAGGGACGCCCACCAGAGCCTGATGGCCACCCGCCTCCGCATGGAGGACATGGTCCCCATCGCCGGGAAGCTCGACTCCGTCGGCTTCCACTCCATGGAGGTCTGGGGCGGCGCGACCTTCGACGCCGCGACCAGGTTCCTCGCCGAGGACCCCTGGGAGCGCCTCCGCACCTTCAAGGCCCTCATGCCCAACACGCCCCTCCAGATGCTCCTGCGCGGCCAGTCCCTCGTCGGCTACCGCAACTACGCCGACGACCTCGTCGACGCCTTCGTCGAGCACTCCGCCGGGTCCGGCATTGACGTGTTCCGCGTCTTCGACGCCCTCAACGACGAGCGCAACCTCGCCCGGTCCGCCGCCGCAGTCAAGCGCGCGGGCAAGCACCTCCAGATGACCATCTGCTACTCCGTCACCGGCGGCACGGGCCTCAGCGGCCCCATATACAACCTCGACTACTTCCTCGACCGCGCCAAAGCCTTCCGCGACATGGACGCCGACAGCATCTGCGTCAAGGACATGGCCGGCATCCTCGCCCCCTACGACGCCTACACCCTCATCGGCGCGCTCAAGGACGCCCTCGACGTCCCCGTCCAGCTTCACACCCACTACACCAGCGGCATGGCATCCATGACCTGCCTCAAGGCCATCGAGGCCGGCGTGGACGTGGTCGACGCCTGCCTCGCCCCCCTCGCCCTGCGGACCTCACAGCCCGCCGTCGAGCCCATGATCATGTCCCTCGCCGGCGGCGACAGGGACGCAGGGCTGGACCTGGAGGCGCTGCTGGAGGCGGGCGACCACCTGGAGGAAATCCTGCCGAAGTACCGGGAGCACATGGAGACGCCCCGCGCCGCCGTCATCGACGCCAGGGTCCTCAGCCACCAGATACCCGGCGGCATGGTCAGCAACCTCACCTCACAGCTCCGCCAGATGGACGCCCTCGACCGCCTGCCCGAGGTCCTGGAGGAGATACCCCGCACCCGCAGGGAGCTGGGCTACCCCCCACTCGTCACCCCCATGAGCCAGATGGTCGGCACCCAGGCCGTCAGCAACGTCCTCGCCGGGCGCTACCAGATGGTCAGCGACGAGATCAAGGACTACGTCTCCGGCCTGTACGGTCGCGCCCCCGCCCCCGTCGAGCCCGGCGTCGCCGAGATGGTCCTCGGCGGCGACGGGCGGGCCAGCACCACAGGCCGGCCCGCCGACCTCCTTGAGCCCGAGATGTCCCAGGCCCGCGAGGCCGTCAGCGACATCTCCACCGACCTCGACGACGTGCTCACCTACGGCCTCTACCCCGCCACCGGCATGAAGTTCCTCCGCATCAAGCACGGCCTCGACCCCGTGCCCGACGAGATCAAGGCCGTGGGCGCCGAGAAGCCGCCGGAGCCCGCCCCGCGCGTCGAGATGCCCGGCGGCCCGCCGCCTCCCCTGAGCGACAACGCCAGGACCTACAACGTCCACGTCGCCGGCCAATACTTCCGCGTCGAGGTCGACCCGGCCGGTGACGACGACTCCGCGGACCGCCGCCCCTCGGCAGCCCAGGCCCTGGAGGGCCCCGGTGCGTCGCCCGACGTCCCCGTCGCCGCCCCCATGCCAGGCATCGTCTCCGCCTACGCCGTCGAGATCGGACAGCCCGTGAGCGCCGGCGACACCATCGTAGTCCTAGAGGCCATGAAGATGGAAAACTCCATGCCCGCCCCAGTCTCCGGCGTCGTAAAAACCCTCCCGGCCCCCGTAGGCTCCACCGTCCGCAAGGGCGACACCCTGGCCACCATAACCCCCGACTGACCTCCGTCCCTTATCACCAACCCGTAGGGGCGGGTTTGAAACCCGCCCTCCCCGGCCGACCACACCGGACACTCCCACAGAAAAGGACCACACAACGTGACTGACAACCCAACCATACACGCCGCAAAAGAACACTTCGGAACCGTCCTCGCCGAACAGCTAGCCCGCGTCGAGCGCCTCCGCCAGGAGGGCGAATGGGCCGACTACTCCGCAATATCCCCCATCGTCATCGGCATGATCGGCGGCGACGGCATCGGCCCCACCATCAGCGCCGCCGCCCAGGGCGTCCTCGAGCGCATCCTGGAGGACGAGGTCGCCCGCGGCAAGGTCGAGTTCAGGGTCATCGAGGGCCTCACCATCGAGAACCGCGCCGCAAAGATGCAGGCCATCCCCGACGACGTGATGGCCGAGATCAAGGCCTGCCACGTCACCCTGAAGGGCCCCACCCACACGCCCGAGAAGGGCGATGGCTGGCCCAACATCGAGAGCGCCAACGTCGCCATGCGAAAGGAGCTAGACCTCTTCGCCAACGTCCGCCCCGTACGCCTGCCCGCCGAGGGCATCGACTGGACCTTCTTCCGCGAGAACACCGAGGACCTCTACGCCGTCGGCAGCCAGGGCATAAACGTCACCCCCGACCTCGCCATCGACTTCCGCGTCATCACCACCCCCGGCTCCGAGCGCATCATCGACGCCGCATTCGCCCACGCCGCCAGGACCGGCAGGAAGCGCGTCACCGTCGTCACCAAGGCCAACATAGTCAAGACCACCGACGGCAAGTTCCTCGAGGTCGCCGGACGCATCGCCGAGCGATACCCCAACATCGAGTGGGACGGCTGGTATATCGACATAATGACCGCCAAGCTCCTCGACCTGAGGCGCCGCAGCGAGTTCGAGGTCATGGTCCTGCCCAACCTCTACGGCGACATCCTCACCGACGAGGCCGCCGAGATACAGGGCGGCGTCGGCACCGCAGGCAGCGCCAACGTCGGCAAGCGCTACGCCATGTTCGAGGCCATCCACGGCAGCGCCCCCCGCATGGTCAAGGAGAACAGGGCCCAGTACGCCGACCCCAGCTCCATGCTCCGCGCCGGCGCAATGATGCTGGAGCACCTCGGCTTCGCCGACCAGGGACGCAGGCTCCACATGGCCATAGACGTATGCGGCATGTACGAGCGCAAGCTCCGCACCACCGGACGCGACGACGGCGCAACCTCCCACGACTTCGGCCAGTACGTCCTCGACACCATAGAAGACCCCAACCTGGACTCCAAATGGTCCTCCCACGCCACGTAGCACCCGTCATTCCCGCGAAGGCGGGAATCCATCCCCGGCACCCGCAGGGGCTGGCCCATGTGACGTAGGGGCGGGTTTGAAACCCGCCCTCCCCAGCCGTACAGAGGAGAAAAAATGCGCAGCAAGGTAACCATCGTAGGCGCCGGAAACGTAGGCGCAACCGCCGCACAGCGAATCTTCGACAGGGGCCACGCCGACGTCGTCCTCGTCGACATCGTCGAGGGCCTCCCCCAGGGCAAGGCACTCGACATGCTCGAATCCGGCCCCGTCGTCGGCTCCGACGCCAACGTCGTCGGCGCAAACGGCTACGACGAGACCGCCGGCTCCGACGTCGTCGTCATAACCTCCGGCATAGCACGCAAGCCCGGCATGTCCCGCGACGACCTCCTCCTCACCAACATGAAAATAGTCACCGGCGTCGTCGAGGAGGTCGTCGAGCGCTCCCCCGGCTGCGTCCTCATGCTCGTCACCAACCCCCTCGACGCCATGGCCCAGCGCGCCTTCCAGGTCAGCGGCTTCCCCAAGAACCGCGTCGTCGGCCAGGCCGGCATCCTCGACACCGCCCGCTTCAGGACCTTCCTGTCGCTGGAGCTCGGCGTCTCCGTCGACTCCATCACCGCCTGGGTCCTGGGCGGACACGGCGACACCATGGTCCCCGTCGTGGGCAGCACCACCGTCGGCGGCCAGCCCGTCGCCGACCTCATACCCCCCGAGCGCCTCGACCAGATCGTGAAGCGCACACAGGACGGCGGCGCGGAGATCGTCGGCCTCCTCAAGACCGGCAGCGCCTACTACGCCCCCTCCGCCGCCGTCGTCCAGATGGTCGAGGCCGTCCTCCTAGACAGGAAGCAGATACTACCCTGCACCACCTACCTCGAGGGCGAGTACGGCATCGACGGCCTATTCGTGGGTGTCCCCGTAAAGCTCGGCGCGGGCGGCGTAGAGGAGATCATCCACTTCGACCTCACCCCCACCGAATCCGCCGCCCTCCAAAACTCCGCCGCCGCCGTCCGCGAGCTGGTACAAATAATGTCCGCCAACACCCAGCGCTAGCCCACCCAGCCCCAGCCCCAGAAAGGGGCGCCCCGTATGGCCCCCAAACGTTCGGCCTGAGCCTGTCGAAGGCCAGTGCTACACTAACGTCGTTCCTGCGAAGGCTGGAACCCATCCCCGGCCGGGTGGGGCTATTCCTTGGCCTGGATGACGATGTGGCCGCCGTCCTCGACGTCGATGTCCAGGTTGTGGCCGTGAAGCAGCCGCATACCTATGAGAGGGGTGGCGTCGGACATATGGACATCGACATCCCGGGGGTGTCCGTCCCACAGAACCGTGACGCTGTAGACATCGAAGGTCACCTCGCTGCCATCGGCCAAGAACGCCGGGTTGGTTGTCACGAAGCGCAATCCCAGTGCCGAGGCCAGCGCTGGCGGTAGCGTCAGGTACCCGTTGTAGCCGGTATCGACGACTGCCTCTATCTCTCGGCTCCGCCCCGATGGGCCTTGCACTGCAAGTCTTACGATGGGTTCGTAGGCAGCGTTCACCACGCCCCGGATCACTGGGCGCTCCGCAGGGATCCGCCCCCAAACTTGTACACCGCCCGATGGCCTACCCTTAAGGACCAGACGTTGACAGCCTCAGGGCGCTGCTCCCGAAGCTGGTCCGCTGCCGCCAGGAGATCGTTGCCAATAGCCCAATTGCCGGTATCCACGTCGATGGATACGATCTCCCCATCGTGGTCCGACTCAACCTGCGGGCGGACGTCCCGCTCGTAGATATCGTCGCCGAGGCGGGCGATCTCATCCCGCGGACGGGTTGGAAGCCCCCTGTCCCCGGCCCCTTGCGTGAGTGCTTGGCTGCCTGCGTCTCTCATGCGTCCCCCTTTGAGGTGCACTTCTACACTCGCCATTCTACCACCCCCAACTGGGGCAAAGGCTCTCGTAGGGGCGGGTTTGAAACCCGCCCTCCCCGGCCGTGCGGCTTGACGCCCATAATGCCCCTTGCTACGCTCGGGCCGTGATCACACTGCGCGGCGCACGGAGACCATACCATTGCGCGTCCTCGTAACCGGCTCCACAGGGTTCATCGGGCGGAGGGTCGTGCGGGCCCTTGCGTCCGCCGGCCACTCCGTCCGGGCGATGGCCAGATCCGCATCGCGCGGCGCAATGTTCGACGGCCTCGACGTGGAGATCGTGCGGGCCGACGTCCTCGACCCCGGCTCCCTGGAGCGGGCCTGCGAGGGCATGGACGCAGTCGTCCACATGGTCGCCGTGGTGCGTGAGACCGGCGACCTGACCTTCCGCCGGGTGAACTACGCCGGCACCGTGGACCTGCTCAGGGCCGCGGAGGCCGCCGGGGCCCGCCGGTTCGTGCACGCCAGCACCATCGGCGCGTCGTCCGATCCCGCCGTCCCCTACCTCTACAGCCGGTGGATGGCCGAGCAGGAGGTCGAGCGCTCGCCGATTTCCAGCACTATACTGCGCTTTTCCGTCGGATTCGGCGAGGGCGACGAGTTCTTCAACGTCCTGGCCGCCCTCGCCAAGGCATCCCCCGTCGTGCCCATAGCGGGCGACGGCACGGCGCGGTTCCAGCCCATCGCCGCCGGCGACGCCGCCAGGTGCCTCGCCGCCGCCGTGGACGACGACGAGACCGCCGGCCGCGTGCTGGAGCTGGGCGGCCCCGAGCACCACACCTACGACGAGATGATCGACGTCATCGCCGAGACCCTCGGCGTGAAGACGGCCAAGGTCCACGTGCCCCTCGAGGTCTTCCTCACCCTCGTCCAGGTCATGGAAGCCTTCATGCCCAGGCCCCCGGTCACCTCGGAGCAGCTAAAGATGCTCGGCATCGACAACACGACGGCCCTCGACTCCGTACAGGCCGCCTTCGGCTTCGCGCCCCGTCCCATGCGGGGCAACATCGACTACGTAAAGCGCCTCACCTACGGCGACGCCCTCAAGATCAACCTCGGCATGATGCCCGCCCACGTGCGCGACCACTAGCCCATGGCCGCCGCCCCGAACACCCCCGTCAGGCCCCGCCTCTCCTACGAGGACGCCCTCGTCAGGATCATGGGCCTGGCCGACTTCGAGCGCGGCACCCACAGCCCCGGCCACGGCACGTTCCACCTCGACAGGATGCGCCTGCTGCTGGAGCGAGTCGGCAACCCCCACCTGGACGTCCCCACCGTCCACGTGGCGGGCACGAAGGGCAAGGGCAGCACCGCCGCGATGATCACCTCCATACTGGCCGCCGAGGGCTGCACTACCGGGCTCTACACCTCGCCCCACCTCCACAGGGTCACCGAGCGGATACGCGTCGGCCTCGAACCCGTGAGCGTGGAGACCTTCGCCGGCCTCGTCGAGGACCTCTGGCCCGAAGCCGAGCGCGTCAACGCGCTGGGCGAGTACGGCGACCTCACCTTCTTCGAGTTCGTCACCGCCATGGCCTTCCTCCACTTCAGCAAGATCGACGCCGGCTTCCAGGTGATCGAGGTCGGGCTCGGCGGCAGGCTGGACGCCACCAACGTGGTCAGCCCCGAGGTGTGCGTCATCACGCCCATCATGCTCGACCACGTGGCGGTCCTCGGCGACACCATCGAGCTCATCGCCGGCGAGAAGGCCGGGATAATCAAGCCCGGCGTCCCGGTCGTCGCCTCACCCCAGTCCGCCACTGCTATCGACGTATTCGCCAGGGTCGCCTCCGAGCGGGGCGCGAGCCTCGTCCAGGTCGCCCAGGTCACGGACATCGAGCCGCGCAGCGCCGGGCTGGACGGCCAGGAATTCGGGCTGCGCACGCGGGCGGGCGCGTACGACCTGCACACGCCCCTCCTCGGCGACTACCAGCGCGAGAACGCGGCCACGGCGGTGACCGCGGTCGAGACCCTGCCCCGCCCCGTCTCCCACCAGGCCATCGTCGACGGCGTTGCGGCGGTGCGATGGCCCGCCCGGATGCAGCTCATGTCCGCCAACGGCGCACGGGTCCTCGCCGACGGGGCCCACAACCCGGAGTCCGTCGCCCACCTGAGGGAGGCCGTCCGCCGCTACTTCGACTTCGATAGGCTTATACTGGTATTCGGAGCCACCCGCAGCCACAGCGCCGGGGGGATGCTCGCCGAGATCGCCGCCCTGTCGCCGCTGGTCGCCGCCGTCAGGTCCAGGCACCCCAAGTCGGCAACCGCCGACACCGTGGCCGAAGCCGCCCGGGCCTCGGGTCTCCAGGTCGCCCTAGTGTCCGACCACGTGGGAGCGGCAGCCAAATGGGCCACCGCCCAGGCGCGCCCCGACGACCTCGTCCTCGCAACCGGCTCCCTCGCCGTAGCCGCCGAGGTAATCGAACACATCGAAAACATCGACCCGGAGATATACGATGGACTGCGGACCTAATAATCCCACATCTCGGTAGGGGCGGGTTTCAAACCCGCCCTGTCCCCGGACGACAATACGAAGGCTTGGTAGAATGAACAGCATGGCGACGAATGGACATAAACGGGCCGTCGTCACCGGCATGGGCGCAGTCACGCCCCTCGGCGAGTCCGTCGAGGAGTTCTGGGCGGCCCTCGTCCGGGGCGAGTCCGGCATCGGCGAGATCACCCTGGCCGACACGTCCGGCTTCCCCAGCAAGATAGCCGGCGAGGTCTCCGGCTTCGACCCGTCCCAGTACGTCGACAGGCGCGACGCCCGCCGCATGGCCCGCTTCTCCCAGCTGGCCGTGGCAGCCGCGGGCATGGCCATAGAGGACGCCGGGCTGGACTGCGACTCCCTCGACCGCGGACGCCTGGGCGTGGTCATGGGCAACGGCAACGGCGGATTCCCCACCACCGAGGCGAACTCCCGGATGCTCGTCGCGAGGGGCGGCATGAGGATGAGCCCCCACTTCATACCCATGATCCTGCCCAACATGGCCGCCGCCAACGTCAGCCGCATCTTCGGGCTGAAGGGCTACACATCGACCATCATCACGGCCTGCGCCGCCGGCACCCAAGGCATCGGGGAAGCCGCCGAGGTCGTGAAAAGGGGCAGCGCCGACGTGGTGCTGGGCGGCGGATGCGAGGCCGGCATATGCGAGCTTGGCCTGGGCGGATTCAACATCATCAAGGCCCTGTCGCGCTTCGACGGCGACCCCAAAAAGGCCAGCCGCCCCTTCGACGCCAACCGCGACGGGTTCGTGCCCGCCGAGGGCGCGGCCCTGCTGGTCATAGAGAGCCTTGAGCACGCCCTGGACCGCGGGGCCGACATCCTGGCTGAAATCGTCGGACAGGGCGTGTCGTCCGACGCCTTCCACGCCGTGCAGCCCGACGAGGACGGAAGCGGCGCGGCGCGGGCCATACGCGCGGCCCTCGACGACTCCCGCATCGCCCCCGGTGAGATCGACTACATCAACGCCCACGGCACGTCCACCCCGCTCAACGACCTGGCCGAGACCCTCGGAATCAAGGCCGCCCTGGGCGAGCACGCCTACCGGATTCCCATCAGCTCCACCAAGTCGATGATCGGCCACGCCCTGGGAGGCGCAGGCGCCCTCGAGGCCGTCGCGTCCATCAAGACCATCCTCGACGGCCGGATCCACCCGACCATCAACTACGAGGCCCCGGACCCCGAGTGCGACCTCGACTACGTGCCCAACGAGTCACGCACCCAGCGCGTCGACACCGTAATGTCCAACAGCTTCGGCTTCGGCGGCCAAAACGCCTGCGTAATCTTCAAACGCTTCGCGTAACCACTCCGTCATACCGGCGAAAGCATGCCCCGTACCCCAATACGGGGCCGGTATCCAGTCCCCGGCTGCACACAACCGTAGGGGCGGGTTTGAAACCCGCCCTTCGCCGGATTGAGTCGGGTGGGCTCGCTAGGATGACTCCAGCATCGCACTGAAGTGTCGCTCCACCCTGCCCGTCGCCAGCATCACCCCTATGGTGACCAGCCACAGGAAGAACAACGTCCCGGTAACCCGGTGGATGTCGGTCGCCGCTTCCACCCAGATGAGCTGCATCCCGATGCCCAGGAGCGCCGATACGGGCGCGATGCGCCTCAGGGTGCCCCCGACCATCCACTGATAGCGGGCCGCGACGACCAGGGCCAACCCGGCAGCCGAGAATCCGACCTTGCCCATGACCCACCTGAGGGCAGCCGTCGTCTCGATGGCCGCGCTCACCTCCGCAGGCGACGACGCGGACAGTGCGAGGGCGACCGCGCATGCCCCGGACACGGCGGTGAAGAGCCCCGACACGCCGAACAGCCAGGGCACGAGCGGCGTGCCCAGCCGCTCCCGGATGATCCACGTCCTCCACAGGAGCCACGCGCCGACGACCAGCGTGACGCCCGACAGGAGCCGCCCCGCGCCGCCCGCGCCGTACAGCGCCCTGCTCTCGGCTATGGCTGCCACCGACTCGACCAGCGTCTCATGGTCGGCGTCCGCCGCGACCCGCCCCACGACCGCAGCCGCCGTGAGTACGGCGGTGAGTATCAGCAGTATCCCCGCCCTGCGGGCGGCGGGATCAGCGGCTCGTCCTGCACTCATCTCGTGCGTCTCCTCTCTAACATTCCGTGCCTGGCTGCCAGGGTCAGGGACAGGACAATCACCACCAGCCACGTCGCCGTCAGGCCCCACGTCTCCCACGTCCAGGCCCGGTAGTCGGGGAACAGCCATGATACGCCCTGGAACGGCGGGTAGCCCATGTCGAACGGGTCCACTGCTATCGTCACCTCGCCCGCTAGGGCCGCGCGGGCCAGTCCGGCGGTTATGAGTACGCCGTAGACCCCCAGGCAGGCCGCCGCGACCCTACCCCACCAAGGAGCCGCCTGGACGGCCACCGCGACCGCAACGACGAACAGGGGCAGCACGGTTACGAGCGTCCTCCCGGCAAACCACCAGCCCATCATCGTGATGGCCACGAACGTCGCAATCAGCACCTGGACGCCGATCAGCCCCAGCACCAATCGCTGAGGCGCCCTCCCGAACGCGAGCAGCGCGAAACCCGGTATGGCGGCGAGGAGAAGCGGCGACCACCGGCCCACTCCGAACCGCCGGTCCACGAACAGGCCCCACAGCCTGTAGACCCGCTCACGCAGCTCGACGTGATTGTCGAGAATCTCCATCGTCGACTGCCCGTAGTAGACGACCCCCACCGAGTACGGCGTCAGCCCCCCAAAGGTCGCCAGGTGGAACCACGCGAACAGGCCGGCTGACACGCCGCCGAGGAGCAGCAGCGCAACCCTGCCCCTGCGGTCGGCCCTGGCCATGAAGTACGCGGACACCAGCAGGGCGAGCGGGGCGTACTTGACCCCCAGCCAGCACATCGCTGTGAGGGCGGCCGCGAGCCAGACGGCGTCGAGCGGCCCCGGCCCATCCCTCCTGGTCACCACGAGGAGGCTGACCACCAGGGCCAGCGCCGCCGGGAACTCGGGATATATCTCGGTGGAGTGGATGAAGGCAACCGCGCCCGTGCCCACTCCCAGCCCCGCGAGCCAGCTCAGGGCTCGCCGCCCCGTCAGGCGGTCCGCCAGCAGGAACGCGAGCGCCATAGCGGTCGCCGCGATCAGCAGGAGCTGAACCTGGGCCCCAGCCAATCCTCCCAGGGCAAATCCAGGTATGACCAGCACCGACAAGCCGGGGTTGTGGGGACTGAGCAGCGTGCCGTCGGGCAGCGGGCCGGACTGCTTCCACAGCCCGTCCGGGTGGTCGAAGAACGACTCGTAGGACCTGGCGGCGTACTGGTTGCGCAGGTCGAGGTCGCCGTCCTCGATGATGCTCTGGGTGGTCAGCAGGTAGAACGGCTCGTCGCCGGTTATGGACGCTCCCCGGGTCGCCCTGATCCCGACCGAGAACGCGTAGACCGACACCAGCGCGAGGAACAGGCCGGCGGCGGCAACCAGGGCTTCACGAGCTCGAACGTGGGACCGGATATTCGCCGCGACCGGCGCCATCGAGGGTACCCGGGGGACGGCCCCGGGGACTTGGATCACGGCAGCACGCCCACTTGCCGCATCAGGGACAGGGTGCCCTGTATGTCACTCAGGTTGCTCAGGTCCACGTCCGGGGGATCCAGCGACTCCAGCGGGGGCATCTCGCCCTGCGGCTCCACGCCCGCGGTCAGCGGATACTCCTTCGTCTCGGATGCGAAGTAGGTCTGGGATGACTCCGACAGCAGGTACTCGATGAATCTCTCGGCGGCGCGCCTGTTGTCCGACGCCTTCAGGATTCCGGTTCCCGCCACAAGCACCAGCGCGCCGGGGTCGCCGCCGCCCAGGAAGTGGTTGCGCGCCCCGAACCCGGGGCCCTCCTCCTGGAGGAACCGCTCCAGGTAGTAGTGGTTCACGAACCCCACGTCTATCTCGCCCCTGGCTGCTGCGGCCACGGTGGAGATGTTGTTGGGATAGTCGCGTACGTCGTTGGCCTTCATCCCCTCCAGCCAGGCGCGCGCCACCGCGTCACCCTGCTGGACCCTGAGCGCCGTTACGAATGCCTGGAACGACCCGTTGGGCGGCGCCCAGCCGACCCTTCCCTTCCACGCGGGATCGGTGAAGTCCAGGATCGAGGCCGGGAGGTCACGTGCCGGGTCTATGGCGGACGTGTTGTAGATCACGGTACGGGCGCGCCCCGACGTGCCAACCCACTCTCCCCTAGGAGACCTGAAGCGGGAGTCCACCTTTTCGAGGATCTTGTCGGGCAGCACCCCCAGGAATCCGGCCGCGGACAGTGCGCCCAGGGACCCCGGATCCTGGAGGAACACGACGTCGGCGGGGGTGTTCTGCCCCTCTTCCAGGATCGTGGAGGCGATCGTCGCACTGCCCGCGTACTTGACCCTTATCTCGATACCCGTGTCCTCCGAGAAGGATTCGAGCAGCGGGTGAACCAGGCTCTGGGTCCTGCCTGAGTACACCGTCAGGGTATCGTCTCCACGCTGGCAGCCGGTCAGCGCCCCCATTGCCAGCAGCGCCAACGACAGTGCGATGGGCGCCAGTCGACGACACCCCAGACCCAGCCGTCCGAAACTGTTCATCGTGCCTCTCCTTAAGCGGTCATTCGAAGCTAGTGATCAGGTCATCCTCTGTCAAGAGGAGCGCCGAGGCCGTCTCGTTGAGGGCAGCCAGTGCCCCATCGCGCAGCTCCGGCGTGATCTGGTCCGGCTCGGCGGTGAGGTAAGCCATGATCGTCTCGTCGGAAACCGGGTTGGCCCCGGCGACCTCGGGCTGGATGGACTGGTAGAACGCCAAGGCCTCCACCTGGTGGGTTCCCGGGTCCTTGTCTTCCTGCACGTCCTTCTGTGCGATCCCTATGTACCTGACGGTGGCGAGGTAGAAGATGGCGTTGAAGCGAGAGTACACGTCCCGGGCCGCCGCGTCGAATGCCGCCTCGTCTCCCGCGTCCGCCGCCTGCCGGGCCCGCTCCATTGCCTCACGGAGAGGAATATCGACGGTGCCCTCCCGTCCGAAGTTGCCCTCGCGGGACCGGGCCAGTGCGGCCAGGGAGTTGGGGTATTCGCCGTCGACTTCCTCGCCGACGTACACGGCCCAGGCCTCGTCGATCAGGCCGGACCTCATCTGCTCCCCGCCAATTATCATGTAGAACTTGGCCCAGTGGTAGAGGATCCTGAGCACGCCCTTCTGGATGGCCTGGCGCCGCTGTGCATCGGTGTAGTCCGCGGCCTCGCCGCGCTTGCGAATCGCGTTGTTCACCGGCGTCTCCAGGAAGGAGGAGGACCCGTAAAACTCCGCGGCGACAGGGAAGTCGCTCGCGCGGCGCGGGTTTATGGCGAAGCTGCGCAGGGTCCGGCTCTGGGGGCCCAGGCGGGTGTGCACTCCGGCCTCGTACATCAGCAGTATCTCCGCCGCTGGCAGGGGCTGGCCTTCGTTGACCAGGTTGGTCAGCGCGGCAATCTCCTGGTAGTCCGAGGATATCTTCTGGTATATCTCCCTGTTGGTGGTCGGGTTGAAGTAGCCGTCGGACTTGGTGGGGCCGCTCGTCTCGGCATCCTGTCCCACGGGTATGAACACGCTCCTGGAGAGATCCAGCTCGCCGGTATCCGGTGACGGCGCGCCGCTGGACCCGTCGCCGGTATCGTCCGCGTACTTGGCGACCAGGTCGCTCTGCTCCAGCAGCAGCGCGGAAGCCGTCCCGTTGAGGGCTGCCAGGGCTGCGTCGCGCGACGCGGTCGTAATCCCCACCGGGGCGGACTCGAGGTATGCCATGATGGTCTCGTCCGCCGATGGGTCGGCTTTGGCAACCTCGGGCTGGATGGACTGGTAGAACGCCAGGGCCTCGACCTGGTGGGTTCCCAACGCATCGTGGTTGCCGGCCTCCGCGTCGTCCATCACCCGGCCGATGTACCGCACGGTGCTGAGGTAGAAGATAGCGTTGAAGCGGGAGTAGACGTCCCTGGCGGCAGCCTCGAACGCGGCCTCGTCGCCGCCGTCGGCAGCCTGCCTGGCGCGTTCCATGGCCTGCCGGAGAGGGACGTCGATCGTGCCCTGCCTGCCGAAGTTGCCCTCGCGCGCCTGAGCCACCGCGGCAAGCGAATTGGGGTATGCCCCGTCGACTTCCTCGCCGACGTAGACGGCCCATGCCTCGTCGACAAGGCCGGACCTCATCCGCTCCCCGCCGATGATCATGTAGAACTTGGCCCAGTGGTAGAGGACCCTGAGGAGGCCCTTGCCGATCGCCTGGCGCCGCTGGGCATCGGTGTAGCCCTCCGCTTCGCCGCGCATGCGTACGGCGTTCTGGATCGGACTGTCGAGGAAGGTGCCGGAGCCGTAGAACTCGGCCGCGTTGGGGAAGAACCTGGCCGGGGTGGAGCCGGCGGCAAAGCTCCGAAGGGTACGGCTCTGGGGGCCGAGGCGGGTATGGTACCCCGCCTCGTAGAGGAGCCAGATCTCCGCCGCCGGCAGGGGCATGCCCTGGTTGACCACGTTGGTCAGCTTGAGAATCTCCTGGTAGTCCGTGGAGATCTTCTGGTATATCTCCCGGTTCGTCGTGGGGTTGAAGTAGCCGTCGGACTTGGAGGGGCCGCTGGTCTCGGCGTTGAGGCCGGTGGGAATCCTCAGCCCCCCGGTTTCGCCGGTTTCGACCTCGGTACCCGCAACGTCGCCGGTCGCCGCCGCAGTGCCGCTGACCGAGCCGGTTGCGGTGCCACTGACTGAGCCGGTCCCGGTGCCGCTGACTGAACCAGTTCCGGTGCCGGACACGCTCACCGAACCGGTCCCGCCATCGATGACTTCAACCGTGGGACGGTCTTCTCCTCTGTCACAGCCCAATGCCAGAGCAATCAACGCCACGACCGCCAAGCCTGCCAACCAGTTTGTTGCCTTCATCTACTAATCCTCCTTGATTTCCGATGTCACGGGGCCAGCATCTCCCTGACCATCGCTACTGGAACCCTCCAAAGGTATGACGGGCCTATGAAGGAGCTGCCCCTGGTGCGGCGCGTGTACGAGATGGGCACCTCGCGCATGCGCATTCCCTTCTTGAGCAGGTCGAGAGTCATCACCTGCGCGTAGTTGTAGTCGTGGATGATCTCGACCCTCTCCAGGGCGCGGCGTGAGAAGGCGCGAAAGCCCGTCTGGCCGTCGGTTATCACGCGCCCCGACGCCACGCAGAGGAAAGCCGTGAAGACGTAGTTGGCGACCAGCCGGGTGAGGGTCTGGCCGTCGCGCGATCCCAGGTACCTGGAGCCGAGGACGTAGTCGGCTTCGCCGGCCTCGACCGGGGCCAGGAGGTCGGGGATCTGCGACGGCGGGTACTCGCCGTCGGCGTCGACGTACACCGCGGCGCGGGCGTCCATCTCCCGCGCGGTCTCCAGGCCCGTCCGCAGCGCCGCGCCCAGGCCGCGGTTGCGCTCGTGGCGCACCACCACGTCGGCCCCGCCGAGGCGAGCCGCTTCTGCCGTGCCGTCGGTCGAGCCGTCGTCGACCACGATGACCTTCATGTCCGCGACCTGCGCCCGGGGCATCCGGCGCAAGGTCTCGGGCAGGTTCTCGACCTCGTTGTAGGCGGGCACGATAACGGCCAGGGGCTTAGGAGTCTCGGAGTCCTCCGCCATGCCGAGCACCTGTCCCACAGAGTCCGCCGGCGGCAGGGCGCCCAGGTAGTAGGCGATGGTGGGGGCAACGTCCATGATGGACCTGGGCTCCTCGACGGAGCCGGTCCGCTCGACGCCCCTGCCCCAGAGGACGCACGGCACGTGCACCTCCGAGGGGCTCATGTGACCGTGACCGCCGATTCCTATGCCCTGGCCGTGGTCGGACGTGATCATGAACGTAGCGTCGTCCAGGTAGCCGTTGCGCTCGCACCACTCGAAGAACCCGGCGATTATGCGGTCGGTGGCCTCGATCTTCTCCAGGTACTCGTCGTTGTAGCTGCCGCGGGCGTGGCCCGTCTGGTCGACGCTGAGGAGCTGGAGCACCAGCAGGTCGGGATCGTCCCGCTCCAGCACGGCGCGAGCCCTGGCCGCCAGTGCCTCGTCGATGTCGTCGTTGTCGGTCACGGCGGTCACCGTCTCGACGTCCTCGTGGCCGAAGGCGTCGACCAGGTGAGCGATCCCGACCAGCTTGCCGGTCATGCCCGACGCTCGGAGCGTGTCGAAGATCGACTCGCACTTGACGCCCAGGCTGGGAACGAAGTTGCTGCTCATGCCGTGAACCCCAGGCGGGGCGCCGGTCAACATCGAGCTGAAGGCGGTCACCGTCCGGGCCGGGTACACGGTGGCGGTGTTTACGTAGTCGGCCCCCTCGCGCCTGATACGGTCGATGAACGGCGTGTCGGCTTCGAGGAGGCGGTCGGCCCTGCACCCGTCTATCACTACGGAAATGAAGCGGCGCGACAGCCTGCGGCCGGAGGCAGTGGCACGCAGGCGTGTCGGCGCCAGGGATGGGGTGGGGACCCACGTGAAGAACCATTGGTGTACGAGTACGGCCGTAACGCCTACGGCCAGCACGAAGAGCTCGAAGGCAGCGACGGTCCCGATGCCGGGGCGCTCCACCATCACCTGGAACGCCAGCACGAGCAGGGCGGCCTTGGGCACCTGTTCGAGGAAGTTGCCGCTGGTGGGGTCGGGGTTCTCGAGCACCAGCCGCCAGAAGCGCGTGAAGTTCAACCAGGACGTGCCGATCCGGAGCCTGTAGTAGACGGTGCCCCAGAGGATCACTGTGAAGGCCAGGTAGAGCCCGAGCATGAGCGCGACGGCCCCGGGGTCGAAGAACCGGAACAGGACGACGAACAGGGCCAGGCAGGCCCACAGCGCCACGCGCAGCCTGAGGGGGAAGTCGAACCTGTAGTAGAGGACGAAGAGCGGAACAAGCGCGAGGACCGCAACACCCGCGCGCATCCAGTAGCCGGCGTCGCCCGCGTGGGGCAGGCTCAGCAGGAGCAGGATGCCGAGAACGAAGACGGGCGTGAAGGGCTTGCCCTCGTTGAATACGTTCCACAGGCGGGCGGCCACAATCTCGAAGCGGGACGCTCCCTTCTCCCCATCCGCCGAGCCGCGAAGCGCGCCCAGACCCCTGAGCCCCAGGGACATCCTCAGCACCGTCAGCGTGAAGGCGGCGGCGATGGTGTACGAGTAGGCGAACTTGAGCCCGTGGGTGAGGACCGAGAGGGCCAGGCCCTGGTCGGGCGGTACGCCGATGGCGTAGAGGGCGCCGGTCATGCTCGCCTGGTACACCCCAACGTTGCCCGGGGTGAGCTGGAAGGCCTGGGCGGCTATGGTGAAGGCGGTGACCGCAACCGCCTGGGCCAGGGACAGCTCCACTCCCAGGGCCTCCGCAGCCACCAGGACCACCCCCGCCTCCAGCAGCCACGCGGGGACGGTCCACAGGGCCGCGATGCCGACCTGCCGAGCCGACATCCGCCCCAGGTGTGTCCTGAACATATCTATCCGTGCGGAGAGTGGGCGCGGCAGCGAGGGGTATGGGCGCTTCGATCTCAGCAGCGCCAGGACCGCGCCGATGGCGGCGACGGCGACCGCCGGAAGCAGCAGGGCCTCGATGCCGATGCCCCTGGCGTCGGAGACCACGAGGGCTCCAAGCCCCGCCGCGATGATCATGAGCGCCGTCATGTCCAGGAGCCGGGCCATCATGGTCGTGGCCGCGGCCTCGGCGACCGGTACGCCGCGCCGGGCAGCCAGGTATATCCTCGCCGCCTCGCCCGCCTTGAAGGGGAGCAGGTGGTTCACGAGCAGGGAGGCCTGGAGGGCTCCGAAGAGGGCGTAGAGGCCCGTGGGGCGGGTGAGCAGGCGTTTCCAGGCGACGGCCCTCAGCCAGACCGCCCCCGTGTAGGTCGCCAGCAGGACCGCCAGCAGCCACGGACGGCTGCGAAGGACCTCAACCGCGGACCGGATCTCCGACCAGTCGACCAGGGAGCCGACGATGAGCAGGGCTCCCGAGGCCAGGACAAGGGCGAGTAAGGTTCGCGCAACCCTGGAGCTAAACATGGGTTGTGCGATGGAGGCGCCGGACGACGCAGACTCTTGGGAAGGTAGGATTGCCTTCAACGCTTCGCTATCACTAAAAGTTTTACTAAGTCTATACATACTAATTTGATATGTCAACCCTTTAGGCCTGGGATGGATTCCCGCTTTCGCGGGAATGACGGTTGTGCAGCGGGGTGGGCTTGGATTCGGTGTACCATGTACCCGCCCCTATCCATAAGCCCCAGGAGCAGGCTATGCCAACTCGAGGACGGCGTCTCGCAGCGGTCGACGGAAGGATCGAGATGGAGGACCTGACGTATCCTGATCCGGGCCCGGGGCAGGTGCTGGTGCGGGTGACGAGGAGCCTGGTGAGCGCGGGCAGCGAGCGGGGCGCGGTGGCCCCTCCGAGGAGCGAGCGGCGGCCGCTGGGGTACACGACCGTGGGGCGCGTGGTGGAGGCGGGGGCGGGCATGGAGGACTTTCGTCCGGGCGACCGGGTATTCACGTTCGGCTACCACGGCACCCACTGGGTCAGCGAGCGGGAGGACGACCCCGGCGACCCGATCCACGTTCAGCGGATCACGCGCGAGATCACGGACGAGCAGGCGGCGATGTCGAGGCTCGGCGACGTGGCCCTGCACGGCGTGCGCCGGGCTGAGCTGCAGATCGACGAGAAGACGGCGGTGTTCGGCGCGGGCGTGGTCGGGCAGCTTGCCGTGGCGTTCTGCCGGCTGTCGGGTGCGTACCCGGTGATAGCCGTGGACTTGGACGACGCGCGGCTGGAGCTTGCCCTGAAGAGCGGCGCGACTCACACCGTCAACGCGTCGAGGGAAGACGCCGCCGAGGCCGTGAAGGAGATTACGGGCGGCGGAGCGGAATCGGTGCTGCACGCGAACCGCAATCCGGACGTGCTGGCAGACTGCATGCGCGCCGCCGCAGAGCACGGCAAGGTGGTACTGGTGGGCAGCCCACCCGGGACGGCGCACCTGGGCCTGCAGGTCGACCTGCTACGCAGGGAGCTGGACGTCAGGGGGTCGTACGGGAACGTGCATGACAGCCACCGCTACTATCGCTGGACCCAGCGGCGCGACCGGGAGGCCATCATGCGCATGATGGAGTCGGGTGAGCTCAAGGTGGGCCACCTGATCAGCCACGTGGCCGATCCGGCGGAGGCCGATGAGATGTACCGGAGGATTGTGGAGGGCCCGTCGGGGTGGATGGGGGTCTTCTTCGACTGGACGCTGGTGGGGTAGACCTAACTATCCTGCTCTGGCGGAGCACTGCCCCCGTATCGAGTACGGGGCAGGCTCTTCGACAAGCTCAGGGCGAACGATCTTATGGTGTCAGGCTCAGGGCGAACGGGCTTGGGGCGCCATCACCCCCATCCTAACCTTCCCCCGTCAAGGGGGAAGGGACAAGACCGTTGCTCTATGGTCGTAGCATTGCCCTTCGGCCCTTCGACAGGCTCAGGGCGAACGAGCTGTGGTCGGGGCGGGTGTGTTAGTCGGCGCCTACCCAGCCGCCCTGGGAGATGTCGATCATTACGCCGTCGGGGCCGGTGTACTTGAGCTCGACGTTGCGGCCGCCGTGGCCCCCGCCCATGCCGGCGTGGAGGGCCTCGTTGACCTCCACCTTGGGCAGGGAGTCGTTCTTGCGGAGCCTGGCGTCGGCGGCCTCGGCGTCATCGACCTGGAAGCCGATGTGGTGAATACCGGAGTAGGCCATGCCCTGGTCTCCGGCGACCACCTCGTTCTTGAATCTCAGAACGGCGATGTTGACGTTGCCGTCGCTGAGGTAGTAGCCCTCGGCGTTCTCGCCGTCGACCCTGCCTACCACTTCGAGTTCGAACACGTCTCGGTAGAAGCTGGTGGTGGACTCGGTGTCCTGGGTTGCAATCGCGATGTGCTTGAGCTTAGCCATGGTTCTCCCACTTTGGCCTTCGGCTTCGGTCTCAGGCTATGTCAAGAATCTCATTATGGCGGCGACAGCGCCGAGCCCAAGGAACTGGACGACCACGATCCACTTGATGAGCCTGGTCTCCAGCTTCCCCATCTCCTTCAGCAACTCGGCCCTCAACTCGGCCAGGTCGGCCTTCGTCGCCAGGGATGGGAGCACACCTTCAATGTAGCTGACGCGCTGCTCGACGGTCGACATCACCCGTACCCCCTGCTATGCCCGGACGCGCTGCTTGTACTGGGAGCGGAGGCAGCGCGTGCAGATCTTGACGCGCCTGGGAGTGCCGTTCTCGTAGATGGTGGCTGGCTGGACGTTGGCCGACCAGCGGGTCTTGGTGCGCCGCTTGGAGTGGCTGACGTTATTGCCGGACTGACCGGACTTGTGGCAAATGGTGCATCTGGCCATGGTATGTGCTTTGACGTTGGCGAAAAGTGTCTAGTAGAATCGAACCCGAACCAGCATACCATACGAGGTAGCCGCGCGGCAACGATGGCACTGACCCCAAATCTTCCACCTGGTAGGCTGGACGGGGACGACCTGCGCGCGATGTTCTCCTCGGCGGTGCGCCTGCTGGAGTCCAACGTCGAGGCCATCAACGCGCTGAACGTCTTTCCCGTGCCGGACGGCGACACCGGCATCAACATGTTCCTGACGCTCCAGGACTCGGTGGCCGGGACGCGCTCGCTGGACGGGGCCGGGGCGGACGTCGTCGCCCGCACGCTCGCGGACGGGGCGCTGAAAGCAGCCAAGGGGAACAGCGGCGTCATCCTCTCCCAGTTCTTCGAGGGCTTGGCGGTCGGGCTGGAGGACTCGCCCGAATTCGGAGTCCGCGAGCTTGCCTCGGCGCTCCGGGAGGCCCGCGACCGCTCCTACAAGGCCGTCGGCGAACCCAAGGAGGGCACCATGCTCACGGTCGTCTCCGACGTGGCACGGGCCGCGAGCGAGGCCGATCCGGAGGGCGTGGACATGCCGGGCTTCCTGTCGGCGATGTGCGACGCGGCGAGGGAGTCGGTCGCCCTGACGCCGACCCTGCTGCCCGTACTCAGGGAGGCGGGCGTCGTCGACGCGGGCGGCCAGGGCCTGCTGGTCATACTGGAAGGGGCGAGGCGGTACGCCGCGGGCGAGGCGGGCCCGGACGAGGTGGCCGCGCCGGAGCCGGTGGGCATAGACGGGCCGGCGGGGGCCGTATCCCACGAGTTTCTCGACGCGGTCGAGGAGGAGGAGTACGGCTACTGCACCCAGTTCCTCGTGGAGGGCACGGGGCTCGACCCCGACGACCTGCGGGCCAGGGTCTCGGAGATGGGCAGGTCCGCCGTGGTGGTGGGCAACTCGGCCAGCGTCCAGATCCACGTCCACGTGGACGACCCGGGCCCGGTCATCAGCCTGGGAGCGGGCCTGGGCGCGCTCGGCAGCGTCAAGGTCGAGAACATGGACGTCCAGCACGAGCGCTTCTCCGCCGACCGCAGAGAGGAAGAGACCGCCGGCCTGGCGGTCGTGGCGGTGGCATGGGGCGACGGGTTCGTGGATCTGTTCAGGGGGTACGGCGCGGACCGGATCGTGACGGGCGGCGATACGATGAACCCCAGCGTGGGGGACCTGCTGGAGGCCATCGACGCGGCGCGGTCGCAGACGGTGATCGTGCTGCCGAACAACTCGAACATCGTGCCCGCCGCCGAGCAGGCCGCAATCAGGTCGGACAAGGACGTGCGCGTGGTCCCCACGAAGAGCATACCCCAGGGGATCGCCGCCATGCTGGAGCTCAACGTCGACGCGGACGCGGACCGCAACGCGGCGAACATGGGCGAGGCCATGGAAGAGGTCCGAACGGGACAGGTGACGGAGGCCGTCCGGGGCGTGACCATGAACGGCGTGAGGGTGGAGCAGGGCATGGTCGTGGGCATGCTGGAGCGTGAGGTGGTGTCGGCCGGGGACGACGTGGAGGCGGTGGTGAGGGCGCTGGTGGATGCGGCGCGGGAGGACGAGATCGAGCTGGTCACCCTGTACAGGGGCGCGCCCATCGACGAGGCCGAGGCCCGGCGCATAAGGGAAGCGCTGGATTCGGAGATCGACGACGTGGATGTCGAGCTGGTGGAGGGGGGACAGCCCCACTACCATTTTCTCATTTCTATGGAGTAGTACCAATGAGGCCCGGTCATATGCATGACCGGGGCCGGGGACTGGATACCGGCTTTCGCCGGTATGACGGCAAGGACAGGGGGTAACATGGCAGTCAGGATCGTAACGGACAGCACTTCGGACATTACGGCGGAGACGGCGGAACGGCTGGGCATCACGGTGGTCGCGCAGAACGTCCACTTCGGCACGGAGACCTACAAGGACGGGGTCACGATAACCCCGGACGACTTCTACTCGATGCTGGCCGACAGCGCGGAGCTTCCCAAGACCTCGCAGGCGTCGCCGGGCGACTTCAAGGAGGTGTACGACGGCCTCGGCGACGGCGCCGACGGGATCGTGTCCATCCACGTCTCGTCCAGGCTGAGCGGCACCTACAATTCGGCCATACAGGGGGCGGAGCAGACGTCGGCGGGCTGCCCGGTCGAGGTGGTGGACACCATGCAGGCGTCGATGGGGATCGGCCTCGTGGTCCTCGCCGCCGCCGAGGCGGCCAATCGGGGGGCAGGCCACGACGAGGTCGCGTCGATAGCCCGCGACGCGTCGGCCCGGGCCCAGTGCCTGTGCCTGTTCGAGACGCTGGAGTACCTGGAAAAGGGCGGGCGGATCGGCAAGGCCCAGGCGATGCTCGGCTCGGTGCTCAAGATCAAGCCGATGATCATCATCCGGGAGGGGGAGGTGCAGCCGCTGGGCAAGGGGCGGACGTTCGCCAAGGCCCTGGGCAAGCTGAAGGAGGCCACGCGCGAGTTTGCGCCGGTCGAGGCCCTGACCGTGCTGTACAGCACCACCCCGGACACGGCGAAGGAGGTCGCGGACGACCTGGGGGACATGCTTCCGGAGGGGATGGAGCCTTCCACCACGCGCTTCGGGCCGGCGCTCGGCGTCCACACGGGCCCCGGGGCCATCGGGATAGCGCTGTTGCAGGCCGGGTCGTAGAAGACGCGGTACCGAGTACGAATCGGGGAGAGGGCGGGTTTCAAACCCGCCCCTACGGGGATGTGTGCGGTGCTGCCATGACCAGGAACAGCCGGATAATCGAGCCTCTGCTGAACATCCTGGAGATGGAGAGGGAGCAGGGGTACCAGGACCGCGCCGTCGCGGGAGGGCTGGACAAGCTGCTGCAACGGTGGGACGCCGAGCTGAGGCCCATACTGGACGAGGCCGGCTCCTACTCGGTCCTCACACCCGTGCAGCGGGAGGCGTGGGTCGCGGAGGCGCTGAAGAGGCTCGAACCTCTCGACGGCGGGCGGCCCTCCGGCTCCAGGGCAAAGAAGACGCCGCGTCGGGCCCCGCCCCGCAGGGCCAGGCCGTCGCCCGTCACCCTGGACGACGAGGCCGCCAGGCTCCGGGGCGTCGGCGACCGGGTGGCCGCGAGGCTGAAGAAGCTCGGCATCGAGTCCGTCCGGGACCTGGTGTACCACTTCCCCCACCGCCACAACGACTACGCCAAGGTCCGCACCATCAGCGAGCTTGTCATGGGCGAGGTGCAGACGGTCGTGGTCACGGTGTGGGAGGTGACGGCGAAGCCCCTCAGGCCGACGCTGTGGTCGGTGCAGGCGGTCCTGGGGGACAGCACCGGCAACGCGCGGGCGACGTGGATCAGGCACGCCAGACCCCGCCAGCGGCCGTACCTGGCAAACAGCCTCAAGCCGGGCGACGAGATCGTCGTCAGCGGCAGGGTGTCGGCCTACCACGGTACGCCGATCTTCAGGGACGACCCCGAGTTCGAGCCGGTGAAGGGGCAGGAAGAGCTGGTACACACCGGGCGCCTGGTGCCGGTCTACCCGGCCACGGAGGGGCTGCCCCAGCGGACCATCCGCCGCACGGTGAAGAACGCCCTGGACGCGGCCATCTCCCAGGTCGCCGAGTACCTTCCCGACGAGTCCCTGCACCGCACGGGGGTGATGGGGCTGCGGAACGCCATCGCCCAGTACCACTACCCGGACAGCGACGCGGACAAGTCGGCGGCCCGGCACAGGCTCGCGTTCGACGAACTGATGATGCTCCAGATGACGGTGCTGAGCCGGAAGCGCGATTGGCAGGCGGAGGAGTCGGGCATCGCCATCGACGCGAAACGGGGTCGAATCGACGGCTTCCTGGACTCCCTGCCCTTCGAGCTGACGGGGGCGCAGAGCCGGGTACTCGACGAGGTGCTGGCGGACATGAGGCACGACCGCCCCATGAACCGGCTGCTCCAGGGCGACGTGGGCAGCGGCAAGACGGTCGTCGCGGCGGCGGCGCTGCTCATGGCCGTGCTCGACGGATACCAGGCGGCGCTGATGGCGCCGACGGAGATCCTGGCCGAGCAGCACTTCCTCACCCTGTCCGGCCTCATGTCGGCGTCGCCGGGCGGGTCGGCGGTCGCCGAGGGTCGTGTGCCGGGCCTGTCCCGGCCGGTGCGCGTCGGGCTGCTGCTGGGGAGCCTGAGCGCCAGGGTCAGGCGCACGATGCACGAGATGATCGCCGAGGGGGAGATCGACATGCTCATCGGCACCCACGCGCTGATACAGGGCGCGGTGGAGATACCCCGACTCGCCGTCGCCGTGGTGGACGAGCAGCACCGGTTCGGGGTGATGCAGAGGGCGGCCATGCGCGACAAGGGGGAGCGCCCGCACCTGCTGTCGATGTCGGCGACGCCGATACCGCGCTCCCTGGCCCTGACGCTGTACGGCGAGCTGGACGTGTCGACCATCGACCAGATGCCGCCCGGGAGGCTGCGCACGAGGACGCGGTGGGTGGAGCCGACGAAGCGCGACGCGGCGTACGGCTTCGTGCGGAAGCAGGTCGAGGCTGGGAGACAGGCATTCATCGTGTGCCCGCTCATCGAGGGGTCGGAGGCCATCCAGAGCCGGGCCGCCACGGAGGAGCACGAGCGCCTCTCGGCACACGTATTCCCCGACCTGCGCCTGGGACTCCTGCACGGGAGGATGGGCCTGCACGAGAAGGAGCAGGTGATGGAGGACTTCAAGGACGGGGAGCTGGACGTACTGGTCTCGACCCCGGTGATAGAGGTGGGCATAGACGTGCCAAACGCCGCCGTGATGCTGGTCGACGGTGCGGACCGGTTCGGGCTGGCCCAGCTTCACCAGTTCAGGGGGCGCGTGAACCGGGGGATGCACCAGAGCTACTGCCTGCTGCTGGCGGACGACCCGGGGGAGGAGGCGAAGAACCGGCTGAAGCTGGTCGAGCGGATCGACGACGGCTTCAAGCTGGCGGACGAGGACCTGAAGCTGCGGGGCGCGGGCGACTACCTGGGGACGCGCCAGAGCGGGCTGCCGAACCTGAGCGTCGCGAGCATCACCGACCAGGACATCGCCGCCCTTGCCCGGCAGGAGGCGGCGTCGATCCTGGACGCGGACCCGGGCCTGGCGGAGCCGGGCCACGCGCCGCTCGCCGAGCGCTTGGCCAAGGCGGCGGTGGAGCTGCCGGGGGAGATGAGCTAGGGGGAGACGGACATTGGAGGAGTGCCATGAGAACGAGATGGGCAATTTGGGCAGTTTGGGCGACACGCATAACCGGCTTGGTCATGGTCGCCGTGGGCACTATCAACTGGGTGTCCGTCTTTGCCGAGAGGTTCACCACCAGCTCGCCGATAATCTCGACCTTCACGGCGCAAAAGACCCTCACCCAGTACTACATGCAGCTAACCCACTGGATCCTGTTCGTCATGCTTGGTCTGGCAATCCTGGTGATGGGGTGGCGAATCAAGGTGGGGCGCCCCGATGCCAAAGCCTCCCCGTCGGCTATCCAGAGGTTCACTAGCTGAGTCACCTCGTAACGAGCCCACCCCCGGGGACTGGATTCCGGCTTGCGCCGGAATGACGGATGGGGAAGGGACATGGGTTACGCCGCGTTGCTTGCGAGGGCGGGGGAGCCGGGGTGGCCGGGGGCTCCGTAGAGGGGGCAGCCTACGCATGAGCGCTCCTCGCCGCAGGGCGCGACTTTGGACGCGGGCGGACTCGACATCCGGGGCTTCTCGGCCTCGGCGCGGAAGAGGTCGAGCCTGAGCTGCTTCTCCTGCGGCGGGCGGTAGCCGGGGAGCGACAGGAAGGGCCACGCCCTCTTGCGGACGACGCCCATGGCCTGGAGGTCGCGCCACGTGTCGATGCTGTGACTGCGCCGGTTGGCGAGGATTCGCTTCGCGGACGTGGGGCCGACGCCGGGCACCCTGAGCAGGTCCTCCCGGCTGGCGGCGTTCACGTCGACCGGGAAGGCGTCCAGGTTGGACACGGCAATCGAGGTCTTCGGGTCGAGCTCCAGCGGCAGGAGGCCGTCGTCCGCGAAGGCGAGCTTGAGCTCGTCGTTGGAGTATCGGTAGACCCGCTTGAGCCAGTCGACCTGGTAGAGGCGATGCTCCCGCTGCAGGGGCGTGGGCGGGTGCTCCTCGAGGGGCGTGTGGCGCACGGGACGGAAGGCGGCGTAGTAGACCCGCTTCAGGTTCCACTGGCCGTAGAGCTGGTCGATGCGCTCGAAGATGTCCCAGTCGGTCTCGTCCGCCGCGCCGACGACGAGCTGGGTGGCCTGGCCGACCGCGCCGTTGGTCCCCGAGCGCGTCAGGCGGTCGATCCACTCCATGGGCGCCAGGATGTCGCGCCGCTGCTCCTTCATCGCGCTCAGCTTGCTCATCAGCTCGGGGTTCGGCGCCTCGAGGTTGACCGAAAGGCGCGTGCCGAGCCGGTAGGCGGCCTCGACATACTCCTCCTCGGTGCCGGGCATGACCTTCACATGGATGTAGCCCCGAAAGCCGTGCTTGTTGCGGATGAGGTCCACGACCTTGACCAGCTTCTCGGTCGTCTTCGACCCTGTGCCGGCGACCCCGGAGCTGAGGAAGAGCCCGGACACCGTGTGCCGCCGGTACATCTCCATGAAGGCGTTGGCGAGCTCGTCGACCTTGAAGGCGAAGCGCCTGCGCGGGACCCAGTGGCTGTTGGGGCAGAAGGCGCAGTCCATCTTGCAGAAGTCGGTGAACATCACCCTCATCAGGTTGACGTACTTCCCGTTCGGGAGCGCGGACCTGTAGACGCCGGGCGCCGGGTTGTTGCGGGGCACGGAGTACGGCCCCCTGTCCCGGCGCGTCGAGCGCGGATTTTCGGGGCGCGACAGGATGTCGTCCGACGCCATGCCGCCAAGTGCCTGGATCTTCTCGTAGGTGTTGGGGGCTCTCTTGATCAGCATGTGGTCCTCCTTGTGGTGATACATATGTTCGGTGTAGGATACATATGTTCTCATGGCGTGGGCGTGGAGTCAACCCCCTAGTTCAGGGCGAACGTGCCCCCATCCTAACCTTCCCCCCAAATGGGGGAAGGGACAACCGAATTGGTATTATGGCGTTGGTGGCTGGAGTGGAATCGACTGTGAGGCACATCCTGCACGCGGACATGGACGCGTTCTACGCATCGGTGGAGCAGCGGGAGGACCCTGCGCTGAGGGGCAAGCCGGTGGTCGTCGGGGGGAGCCCCGAGGGGCGTGGCGTGGTCGCGGCGGCGTCATACGAGGCGCGGCGGTACGGGGTGAGGTCGGCGATGCCGATGCGCACGGCCCTGGTGCGATGCCCGGCGGCGGTCCGGGTCGCGCCGCGCTTCGGGCTGTACCAGGAGGTCTCGGGCCAGGTCATGTCGATCTTCAGGGATACGGCCGAGCTGGTGGAGCCGCTCTCCCTCGACGAGGCGTTCCTGGACGTGACCGCTTCCGTATCGGGCGGAGACACGCCGAGGGGAATAGCCGGGCGGCTCAAGGCTCGCGTGGCGTCGGAGGTGAGGCTCACCCTGTCGGTTGGCGCGGCCACCAGCAAGTCGGTGGCGAAGATCGCGTCGGACATGGACAAGCCGGACGGGCTGACGGTGGTGGTGCCCGGCGACGAGCGGAGCTTCCTTGCACCGCTGCCGGTGGAGAAGCTGTGGGGCGTCGGGCCTAAGACGGCGGCGCGGCTCAGGGCCGAGGGCATCGAGTTGATCGGCGAGATGGCGGAGAGGCCGGAGGAGTGGTGGGCGAGGAGGTTCGGCAAGACCGGGCCCTACATGAGGGGCCTGGCGCTGGGACAGGACGACAGCCCGGTGGTCACCCACCGGGACAGGAAGTCGGTCAGCGCGGAGACGACGCTGGCCCACGACACTTCCGACGCCGACGCGCTGCACCAGCTTGCGGAGGAGCTGAGCCTGCGGGTGTGGCGGCAGCTGGAGCGGGCGGAGCTTCGGGGCCGCACGGTCAAGCTGAAGCTGCGGCTCGCGGACTTCACGACGTTCACGCGGCAGGCAACCCTGCCCGACCCGGTGGACTCGGCGGATGACGTGGCGGTGACGGCGGCGTCATTGCTGCGGCGGGAGCTCAGGCCGGGGCGGGAGTTCAGGCTGATCGGCGTGGGCGTGTCGGGGTTCGAGAGGGAGGAGGAGAGGCCGCTGCAACCGCGGCTTACGGGGCTGTAGGTCAGGTTACGGGCAGCGCCTCGGCTTCCAGGCAGGAGAGATCCACAACCTTGCTGGCGTCTTCGATGTCTATTCCGACGATGCGGTGCTCGGAATCCAGGTCTATGACGACGCCTGGCGAGACCTCCAGGGAGTCGGTGCTGGTGCGATCAGATAGATCGATGTAGAGCGAGTCCGTATCCGCATAGTAGTGGAACTTCACGGATCATCCTCCTATCGAAAAACGTCTATCAGGAAATGCATTGTGGATAGTTTCGCCATCTTCTAGAGTCACCACCCGGATGTACTTGCCTATCTCGTCGATGTACGTCCAGTAGCGAACCCTACCATTGGGTTGAACCTCGCGGCGCACGGGATTCTCCAGGGCTCGTATGCACCACTCCCGCACCAAGTAAGGTCGCTTGCGAAGGACACGCTCCTCAAAGTAGGGCGTGGTCTTCATTCTACTACAATGCCGTACTCCAGGGCGGCGTCGTGGAGCCATAGGACCAGGTGGTCGGCGAAGCTGCGGCGGACTATGAGGTCGTAGGAGGGCTCGGGGCCCGCCCAGCGGAGGGTGACGTTTGCGCCGGCTACGAGGGTCTGGGCGCATTGGCCCTCGCCGAATTTCCGGGGGGGCAGGTCGAGGGAGCAGCCCTTGGCGAGCACGTCGCGCGAGCGCTCGCCGGAGAGGGTGACGACGGTCTGGCCGCCGGTGACGTCGGTGACGGACGCGAACACGCCCACGAGCGCCTCGACGAGGGCATCCGCAACCGCGACCTGCTCGTCCCGGGGAGTGACGATCAGCCACTCGTCGGGGCCGAGCCACAGGGCCTGCAGCGCGTCGCCAACCGAGACGGTATTGGGCTCGACGGGCAGCGCAAGGCCCAGGGCGCGCTCCACTCCGTCCATGAAGGCGCGGTCGGACGGGTCTCCGCGCAGGTTGAGATGGCCCAGGAAGGGCCGCTCGGAGATGACGACGCCAGCCCGTCCCACCGGCACCGCGCTTCCGGTGGTCTTCGTGAAGTGGTCGAGGGGCGACGTGCGCCCGGCGTCAGTCGACATTCTGCCTCTCCCCCTGGGGGTCGTAGAAGACGGGGCTCGTCACCCTAGCCCGGAGGTTGCGCCCGTCGGCCAGGGGGACGTACACGGTCTCGCCCTGCCTGGCGCGGCCTCCCTTCACCACCGCGAGGGCGATGGGGTGGCCGAGGTTGGCGCTGTAGTAGCTGGAGGTGACATGGCCGAGCATGGGGACCGGGGTAGCGGACGAGGGAGCGGCTACGATCTGGCCGCCCTCGGGCAGCATCTCGCCGTCGTCGCTGAGCAGTCCCACAAGCTGCTTCCTGTCGTCGCGCAGCATGTCCGGGCGTGTGAGGGACCGCCTGCCGAGGAAGTCCTTGCGGCTCGACACCATTCCGCCCGCGCCCACGTCGTCGGGGGTGTTGGACCCGTCGGTGTCCTGGCCGACGATGACGTAGCCCTTCTCGGCCCTCAGGACGTGCATGGCCTCGGTGCCGTAGGGCGTGACGCCGAACTCCTCGCCCGCTTCCATCACGGCTTCCCAGACGCCGCGCCCGTAGTTGGCGTCGACGTTCACCTCGAATGACAGCTCGCCGGCGAAGCTCACGCGGAAGATCCGGGCGGGAACGCCCGCGACGACGCCATCGCGAACCGACATGAAGGGGAAGGCGTCGTTGGACAGATCGACGCCGGTGGCGAGCTTCGCGAGGAGCCTGCGGGCGTGGGGGCCGTTTATGGACACGGTTGTCCAGTGGTCGGTGACCGATGTCATGTAGACCTTCAGGTCGGGCCACTCGGTCTGGAGCCACCGCTCCAGCCAAGCCATCACCGCGGCCGCCCCGGACGAGGTGGTGTGCATCAGGTAGCGGTCGTCGGCCAGCCTGGCCGTCACGCCGTCGTCCATGATCATGCCGTCCTCGCCGAGCATGAAGCCGTACCGGCATCGGCCCATGCGCAGGCGCCTCCAGCCGTTGACGTAGACGCGGTCGAGGAATTTGGCGGCGTCGGGCCCCTGGATGTCGATCTTGCCGAGGGTGGAGGCGTCGAGGACTCCGACGCCGGTGCGCACGGCGACGCACTCCCTGTTCACGGCGTCGTCCATGGACTCGCCGGGCCTGGGGTAGTACCAGGGGCGCTTCCACTGGCCGACGTTCTCGAACTCCGCGCCCGCCTCGACGTGCCATTCGTGGATGGCCGTCTTTCGCACCGGGTCGAAGAGCGGGCCCACCTCCCTGCCCGCGATTGCGCCGTAGGTGACCGGGGTGTAGGGCTGGCGGAAGGTGGTCGTGCCCACCTCGCCGAGGGGCGCACCGAGGGCCTCGGCGAGCACACCGACGCCGTTGACGGCGCCGGTCTTGCCCTGGTCGGTGCCCATGCCGAGGGTCGTGTAGCGCTTGACGTGCTCGATGGACTCGTAGCCCTCCCGCGCGGCGATGAATACGTCGGCGGCGGTCACGTCGGTCTGGAAGTCGACGAAGCTCTTGGAGGAACGCACAGGCGTCTTCCTGCCGGGCGCGATCCAGTGGGCACGGACGCGGCCCTGCTCAGCTTCAGCCGAGGCAGAGGGTGGAGTCGATGGCGGCCCGTTTCCAAACCCTACGGCAGCGGCGGCTTCGGCACCGGCCGCCCATCCCTCGGCGATGCACCCCTGGAGATCGAAGGTGCCGTTGCACGAGCCGGCCGAGCGCTCGGCCTGGGCGGACAGGTTGGGGACGAAGCAGGCCTTCCCGTCGTCGAAGCGCAGCTTGCCGCCGGACTGGGAGTATAGGCCGGCCGCGGGGTTCCACCCGCCGGACATGGCCAGCAGGTCGCACTCCATCCACCTGACGCCGCCGTGGGCCGAAGACCCGTCGTGGCGCATGGCTCCCGCGGACTCCACGCCCCTGCCGCCGTCCACGTCGGTGACGGTGTGGCCTGGGAGCACATCGATTCCCTTCCCGGAAGCCTCGGCTACGAGAGACGGGCTGGGATCGGGCCGCAGGTCCACGATGGCGCTGACCTCCACGTCGGCGGATGCGAGGTCCAGGGCGGGCCGGTATGCGCCGTCGTTGTTGGTGAATACTACGGCGCGGCTGCCGGGGGCGACCCCGTAGCGGCTCACGTAGGTCGATGCCGCAGAGGCGAGCATGACGCCCGGGCGGTCGTTGTTGGGGAAGACGAGGGGGCGCTCGATTGCGCCGGTCGCCAGTACGACGCGGCCCGCCCTGATCCGCCATATGCGCTGCCTGGGAGCGAGGGTGTCGACCGGGCCGAGGTGGTCGGTGACCCGCTCGAGGACGGTGACGAAGTTGTGGTCGTAGTAGCCGAAGGCCGTGCTGCGCGGGAGCAGGCGCACCTCGGGCATCGCGGCGAGGTCCGCGAGGGTCGATTCCACCCATGCGGAGGCCGGCTTGCCGTCGATCTCAGCGCCGGAGGCCAGGAGACTGCCGCCCATCTCCTGCTGCTCGTCGACGAGGATGACCCTCGCGCCGGTGCGGCCCGCCCGCAGGGCTGCGGCGAGTCCCGCGGGGCCGCTGCCGACCACCAGGACGTCGCAGTGGGCGTTCATCTTGTCGTAGCGGTCGGGGTCTGGCCCGGACGGCGCGACGCCGAAGCCGCCCGCCTTGCGAAGCTGGCGCTCGTAGAAGGGCCAGAACCGCCTGGGCCACATGAAGGTCTTGTAGTAGAAGCCGGGCGGGAGGAACCTGGACGCGAGGCCGTTCACCGCGCGGAGATCGAAGTCCACCGACGGCCAGGCGTTGACGCTCGCCGCCTCCAGTCCGTCGAACAGCTCTACCTGGGTCGCCAGGTAGTTGGGGAGCGTACGGTCACCCGTGCCAAGCTGGACCAGGGCATTGGGCTCCTCGACGCCCGCGCCGACGATGCCGCGGGGCCTGTGGTACTTGAAGCTGCGGGCCACCAGCCGGACGCCGTTTGCCAGGAGGGCCGAGGCGAGGGTATCGCCCCGGTAGCCCTCGTACCCGCGGCCGTTGAACGCGAATCGCAGCGGCGCGGCGCGGTCGATCCTCCCTCCAGTGGGGAGCCTGTTGGGCTGCACTACTCCGCACCCCCGGGGGCCGTCTCGCCCATGCGGTAGACGCTCCCCACGCCGTAGGTCATGGTGTCGCGCTGCGCGTTGAACCAGCGCCTGCAGCCGGAGGAGTGGCACCACTGCTCCAAGTGGCTGCCGCGCGGGTTCTTGCGGTAGAAGAGGTACTGCCCCCACTCCTCGTCGCTCACCTCCATGGGCTCCGGCGGACGGACGATATGTGCCTCACCGCCGTAGGTGAACTCGGACTCCTCCCGGGGGCCACACCAGGGACACTCGATCAGCAGCAATTTTCACTCCCGTCCTGCGGAGTCAATGGGCCACCCCCGCCGCTCCGTGCTCGTCTATCAGGTTGCCCGTGGTGAACCTGTCGAGGGAGAAGGGCGCGTTCAGCTCGTGGGGCCGCTCGTTGGCGAGGGTGTAGGCGAAGACCCAGCCGGACCCCGGCGTGGCCTTGTACCCGCCGGTGCCCCAACCGCAGTTGAAGTAGAGGCCATCGACGGGCGTCGCGCCGATGATGGGGCAAGCGTCGGGGCAGGTGTCTACGATGCCTGCCCACTGTCGCATCAGGCGGAGGCGGCTGAATATGGGGAACAGCTCGACGAGGGCTGCGACCGCGTGCTCGACGACCGAGAAGCTGCCCCGCTGGCCATAACCCAGGTATGAGTCGATGCCCGCCCCGGCCAGGAGCTCGCCGCGGCTCGTCTGGCTGATGTATGCGTGAACGGTGTTCGACATGATCACCTGGTCCAGCACGGGCTTGATGGGCTCGGTGACCCAGGCCTGGAGGGGGTGGCTCTCGATGGGGAGCCGGAAGCCCGCCAGGTCCGCGAGGACGCCGGAGCTGCCCGCCGTCACCACGCCGATCTTCTTCGCGCCCACGTAGCCCTTCGTCGTATCGACGCCGACCACGCGGCCGTTCTCGCGGCGGATGCCGACGACCTCGCAATTCTGGATGATGTCCACGCCGCGAGCGTCTGCGCCCCTGGCGAACCCCCATGCTACGGCGTCGTGACGGGCGGTCCCTCCGCGGCGCTGGAGCGACGCTCCCGCTATCGGGTAGCGGGCGTCCGGGGAGATGTTGATGATGGGCACGAGCTCCTTGACTTCCTGCGGGGTGAGCAGCTCGCTGTCGATGCCATTGAGCCGGTTGGCGTGGACGCGCCTGGCAATGTCCCGCATCTCGTGGGGGCTGTGGCCAAGGCTCAGGAGGCCGCGCTTGGAGTACATAAGGTTGAAGTTCAGGTCGCGGCTCAGGTCCTGCCAGAGCTTGAGGGAGAATTCGTAGAGGTGAGCGGCCTCGTCCCACAGGTAGTTGGAGCGGACGACCTCGGTGTTCCGGCCGGTGTTGCCGCCGCCGACGTAGCCCTTCTCCAGCACGGCGACGTCGGTGATGCCGTGCTCCTTGGCGAGGTAGTAGGCGGTGGCGAGTCCGTGGCCGCCGCCCCCGACGATCACGACCTCGTACTCGCGCCTGGGCTGGGGACTGCGCCAGGCCCTGGGCCACTTCTCGTGGTGGCTCAGTCCGTTACGAATGATGCTGAGTACGGAGTAGCTCATCTATCCAGAGTACATGATAAGCCCGGAGCCGCCACAAGGCCAGTACCGGACGGCTCACGCCAGGTATATGGCTATCCCCGCATGGGGAAATGATACCTGGAGGCTGCCCCTGCGTTCCCTGGCGATGGTCGTCTCGTAGTCGACGCGGCCGGCGTCGCTGGCGGGCAGCCTGTGGGGGCACGGCTCGCGGCGCTCTTCCTGGGGGCAGAGGTGGATGTCAGCCCGGCTGTCCCAGAACCCGACGAGCCTCATGGGGAAGTAGAGGGTCTCGGCCACGGCGCGCAGGTCGGCCAGTATCTCGCTGGGGCGGGAGCCGCCCTGCGTGTCGATGGTTATGGTGACGCGGTCCATCACCAGGACAAGCGGCCCGTGAGCTGAGTCGCGGGTGCCATAGTCGGGCTAGCCGCGTCTTGGGCGGTCGCGATCGGCGGTGTCTAGCATGATGGTGACGGGGCCGTCGTTGTGTAGGGCCACGTCCATGTATGCCTGGAAGCGGCCCGTCTCGACCCTCAGCCCCGTCGCACGGAACAGCTCCAGGGTGTGGGCGAAGAGGGACTCGGCGTCCGCCGGGGGTGCTGCCCTGGTGAAGCTGGGGCGGCGGCCCTTGCGGGTGTCGCCGTAGAGGGTGAACTGGCTCACCACGAGGAGGTCTGCGCCGATGTCGAGGGCGGAGTGCTGGAACTTGCCCTCGTCGTCGGAGAAGATGCGCAGGTTGACGGCCTTGTCGACCACGTGGGCGGCCTCGGCCTCGGTGTCGTCGCGGGAGATTCCAACCAGTACGACTAGGCCCGGGCCGATGGCTCCGGCGGTCTCGCCGTCGATGGTGACCGACGCGCCGGTTACGCGCTGAAGGAGGGCCCGCACCTGAACGGCTCCCCTAGCTCGAGGAGACCTTCTCCTTCTTGGACTCGGACTTGGCGCCCGAGTCGGACTTGGTCTCGCTCTTCCCGTTCCCGGAGGCGTCCTTCTTCTCGGAAGACTCGTCCGAGCTCGATCTGGCCCGCCCGTTCGAGCCCTTGCCGTAGTCGTTCACGTAGAAGCCGGAGCCCTTGAACACGACCGGGACGGCGCGGATGAGGCGCCGGGAGGTCTTGCCGCACTCGGTGCAGTCGGCGACCGGCTCCGACGAGAAGCTCTGCCTGAGCTCGAACTCGTGACCGCACGATTCGCACTGGTAGTCGTATCTTGGCAAACGGGGCCTCCCCGGTCAAACAAGCAACTGGCAGTCACCCGTCGTGACTGCCAATCCACCATGCCTAAACTAGCACCACGACGGTACGCTGTCAAGGAGCGCGCCGAACTGAACCTGTCCCAGATTAGAGGATGAGAATGGCGTCGTCTCTTGGCATGGTCGAGGGAACCCCCGCCCCAGGTCCCTCGCTGTCGCTCGGGACGACATGGCAGGAGGTCCCTCTACGTCCCGGACTCGGCGTCGGACGGGGTCTTCCCGCCGCCCCCGATGTCGTCCAGGTCCAGGGTCGAGACGAAGTCGGTGAAGGCCGACAGGCTCTTCAACTCCTCTTCGCGAAGAGGCTGGGGGGTCTCCTCCTCTTCCTCCTGGCTGGAAACGGGGTTGCCCTCCTCGTCCATCTGCACGGCGGCCCGCTCTATCACCTCGTCGTGGGCGAATATGGGGGCCTCGGTGCGTACCGCCAGCGCCAGCGCGTCGCTGGGCCGCGAATCGACCTCGAGCGACGTCCCGTTCACCTGCAGCACTATCTTGGCGAAGAAGGTGTCATCCGTCAGGTCCGATACGACTATGCGGCTAACCGTGGCGCCGAGGGTCGCAATTGTCGACTGGAGCAGGTCGTGGGTGAGGGGCCTCGCTACGGGTATGTCCTGGAGCTTGAGGGCTATGGAGTCGGCTTCCGACGAGCCTATCCAGATGGGGAGGAATCGATTGGTCTCCTTGACCTTCAGGATCACGACGCGCTGCTGGTAGTTGACGATGTTGACGCGGATGCTGTCAATTACCATCTCGGTCATGGATTGCTGTGTCATCGAGACCCTCCTGCGTACCGACACTCAGAGATTGTAAGGCCGTAGCGGAAAGGGTGTCAAACAGAGCGGCCTCTCTCGGAGGGCCACGCGGCGAGCTACTACCGGCCAGCCGGCCCGGTGGCCGTGGGCAGGCGGCTCCTGCTCTCGACGCTCTTGGTGCGCTTCCGTAGCTCCGAACGGGCGAGCATGACGAGCCTTTCGCACGTCCGACACCTGATCCTGATGTCCGCGCCGAGCCGCACGACCTCCCACTCGAACCCGCCGCAGGGGTGCGGCTTTCGGAGCCGGACCACGTCACCAAGCCTGAGGTCCATCACCATGACCTGCCCCCCACGCGGAGCACGTCGTCGATCCGTCGACGGTAGTCCAGGGCGGCTCGTCTCGCCTCCTCCGCAAAGGACGCGGGGTCGCGCGACGCGTAGATGACGCCGCGGGATACGCTGACCAGGAGGCCGCGGCCATGGCGGTCTACCCCCGCCCGCACCGACGCCTCGAGGTCGCCGCCCTGCGCCCCGACACCTGGAAGCAGCACGGGCAGGTCGGGGCACAGGCCGCGCACGACCGCCAGGTCCGCGGGGTAGGTTGCGCCGACGACCAGCCCGACGTTGCCCCTGGCGTTCCATTCGGACGCGCGCGCCGCCACCTCCTCGAACAGGCGGCCGCCCGACGACAGCTCGGCGTCCTGCAACTCGCGGGCGCCTGGGTTCGAGGTCCGACAGAGTACGAACACGCCCCTGTCCCGGTACGAAAGGAAGGGTTCGAGGGCATCGCCGCCCAAGTAGCCGTTCACGGTGGCGGCGTCGAAGTCCCACGTCTCGAAGAGAGCGCGAGCGTAGTGGACGCTCGAATTCGCCATGTCGCCGCGCTTGGCGTCGGCGATGACAATGGCGCCGGGGGCGCGCTCCCTGATCACGGCGACCGTCCGCTCCAGCGCCGCGATACCCCTAACCCCGAGCGCCTCGTAGAAGGCCAAGTTCGGCTTGAAGGCGACGGCGATATCCCGGACGGCGTCGACGATGGCCGCGTTGAAGGCGGCCACGTCACTCACCGGCATCAGGGACGGGTCGGGGTCGAGCCCAACGCAGAGGAGACTTCGCCTCGCAGCCATCGCGGCCTGCAGGCGCTGCGCGAATGTATCGAGTGTGGAGGGCATGGCGCTGAGTAGCCGACGGTTCAGCACGGCGACCCTGGGAATGGTAGCATACGACAACCTCGCTCAGGCAGTATACCGCCGAGGGCAAGCCACGCAGCCATCAACACGCAAATATACACATATGAGCACAAGACTTTACAAGAGAGGATAAATAAGATACAATGCATATCATCGGGGACAGGGGGTAAGAGGCGTTGGAAGGAATGTACCAACAGGAAGACAAGAAAAGACACCTCAACATAAAAGAGGCGTCCGCCATCTACAACGTCAGCAGGTCCAAGCTCCACAACCTCATCAGCCAAGGACACCTGCACACCGAGCCCGACCCGCGGGACGGCAGAGCGCGGCTGATAAGCTCGAAAGAGCTGGAGGAACTGTTCGGACTCACGGAGCCCATGGAGGAGGGCGACGCCACAGAGGGCTACACTTCCACTTCAGGGGATCATACTTCACGAGGCGATACTATGTACAAGAGCGCATACACCACAGGCCGCCTGACATCCTCGGCAAGAGGACGCCTGGATGCCCTACGCAGACGCGTCGCCATGACCGGCAAGAGGGCGACGGACAGCGTCGAGATGCTCAGGGAGATCAGGGCCGAGCGGTCAGGCTCGCCCTACGCATAGAGTCGTCGAGCAATCCGCCATGCCCGTGGTCGTAGATGCCTGCCTAGCCATCAAGTGGGGAGTCGAAGAGGAGTACACCGAACAGGCCCTGGAGCTCTGGGACGTCTGGCAGAGCAGAAACGAACTGATCGTCGCGCCTCCCCTATTCAGGGCAGAGGTCACCAATGTCATCCACCGGAAGGTCCGGCAGGCAGAAGTGGACCCGCTGGACGCATCCGACATACTCGGAGTACTTCTGTCCATCGTAGCTACCGAAGAGGTGGAAGGCATGTACGAGAGGGCCCTTTCGCTGGCCCTGCGGCTGGACCAGAAATCTGCGTACGACACGGCCTACCTGGCGCTTGCGGAGGCGCTCTCCTGCGAATTGTGGACGGCCGACCGGCGCTTCGTTCGTGCGGCGGGCGCCAGGTTCCCGCAGGTGCGCTGGATTGGCGAACGAGCCTAGCCTTCCATGGCCGTGCTGGGAGAACCGGAGCAGGCGAGGTTCGTAGAGCGACCGAACCGCTTCGCCGTGGTCGTCGAGCGGCTGGGCGCCCGGGTGCTCGCCCACGTGCCGAACTCGGGCCGGATGTCGGAGCTGCTGGAGCCGGGCGCGACGGCCTTCATCACGCCCGCAACGGGCGGCGCGCGGAGGACTCGCTACGACCTGACACTCGTCGAGCATCGAGGCACGCTGGTGTCGGTGGACAGCCGCCTCCCGCCCAAGCTGCTGGCGGAGGCTATCGAACGGCGGCACTTGACGGAATTCGCGGGCTACGACAGGGTCGACAGGGAGATCAGGCTCGGCGACAGCAGGGTCGATCTGCTGCTCTCCCGTGACGGAAGCCGCCTCTATATCGAGACCAAGTCCGTCAACAAGGTCGAAGAGGGCTCGGCCCTATTTCCCGACGCGGCCACCACGAGGGGCGCGAAGCATCTCAGGTCGCTCCTCGCCGCAGTCGAGAGCGGGCATCGGGCCGCCGTGGTGTTCGTGATCCAGAGGTCGGACGCGGATCGGCTGGTGCCGGACGAGGAGTCGGACCCGCTCTTCTGCGAGACTCTCAGGCAGGCGGTGAACGGAGGGGTCGAGGCGATGGCGTACGGCTGCTCGGTTAGCCTTGGGGAGATCGCCATACGCAACAGGGTACCCGTTGTCCTCTGAAACGGGCACGCCGAGCCTGGAGGTCGTCTACCGGAGGCTCCTCGACGCCTACGGACCCCAGCACTGGTGGCCCGCCGAGGGGCGCTTCGAGGTGATGGTCGGCGCGATACTCACGCAGTCCGCCGCGTGGTCCAACGTCGAGAAGGCGATCGACAGACTCAAGGCCGCCTCGAAGCTGTCCCCTTCCGCCATCCGGGATACGCCCGTCGAAGAGCTGGCGGCCCTCGTCTACTCGTCCGGGTACTACAACGCCAAGGCCAGGAAGCTCAAGGCGCTGGCCTCGTACCTTGGTGAGCGGTTCGACGACGACATCGACGCGATGCGGTCCCGAGACGCCCAGACCCTCCGCGCCGAGCTGCTCGCCGTACATGGCATCGGGCACGAGACGGCCGACGACATCCTGCTGTACGCGCTCGGCAAGCCGATCTTCGTCATAGACGCGTACACTCGCCGCCTGCTCCACAGGCTGGGCGTGGCTGACGAGAAGCAGCCCTATGCCCACCACCAGCGGCTGTTCATGGACGAGCTACCTTCGGACGCCGTGATGTTCGCCGAATACCATGCCCTCATCGTGAGCCACGCCAAGGCGTCGTGCCGGAAGAGCCCGGAGTGCGGGGGATGCGCACTGCTGGATATATGCCCCACGGGCCGGGCGAGGACCGGGGCTATAGGTGGTGTTGCAACCTTCGTACCTATTGGTACAATCGACGGGCAATCAGTGAGGAGGGACAGATGCCGGACGTAACTATCGACTGGAATGCTGGAAGGACGCAGGAGCAGAAGGACAAGATCGCCAAGATCGTCACCGACGCCCTCGTGGACATCGGCAAGGCGCCGCGCGAGAACGTCAAGATCACCTTCAAGGACAACCCCGTCTAGTGGCGCTCGACTTCGGGACGAGGGAGATCGGCGCCCAGCCCATCCTGGGTGTCCGCGTCACGGCCAAGATGAGCGAGCTGGGCCAGATCATGGGACCGCTGTTCGGCGAGGTGATGACACACATGCAACGGAATGGGCAGCACCCTGCCGGGCTGCCCTTCGCCATCTACCACGGGATGGACGGCGGCGAGGTCGACGTCGAGTGCGGGATACCGGTTGTCTCGTCCGTGCCGGGCGAGGGCCGGGTCCAGGCAGGGGAGCTTCCCGCGGGCACGGTGGCGACCGTCACCCATACGGGCCCGTACGAGGGCCTGCGCGAGACGTGGGCGGCGCTGACCGGGTGGATGTCCTCGCAGGGCCTCGTGCCCGCCAGCGCGCCGTGGGAGGTGTACGTCACCGACCCGGGCATGGAGCCCGACTCGTCCAAGTGGCGCACGGAGATCTTTTTCCCGGTACGTCAGGGGTAGCAGCGGCCGCAAATGGGGTGGCGAACTGCTCCGCCGGGGATGGGTTCCCGACTGCTCGGGAACGACGGAGGCTAGTCGAAGGCCGCGAAGCCGGTTATGTCGCGGCCCAGCAGGAGGGTGTGCACGTCGTAGGTCCCCTCGTACGTGTCAACTGTCTCCAGGTTGAGCATGTGGCGTATCGCGCGATGGTCCAGGGTGATGCCGGCGCCGCCGAGGATGTCCCGCGCCGAGCGGGCGCCCCGCAGGGCCGCGCGGACGTTCTCGCGCTTGGCCAGCGAGACCTGCGCGTAGGTCATCCTGCCCTCGTCCTTCAGCCGTCCCAACCGCCAGGCCAGGAGCAGGCCGCGCGTGTGGGCGGCCGCCATGTCCACGAGCTTGGCCTGGACGAGCTGCCTCGCGGCGATGGGCTTGCCGAAGGTCGAGCGGCCCTTGCCGAAGGCCAGCGCCTCCGCGTACACGTCATCCAGGGCGCCCAGCGCGCCCCACGCGATCCCGTACCTGGCCTGGGTCAGGCACGACAGGGCCGCCGGCAGGCTTGTGGCTCCGGGCAGGGCCATTGACGTAGGGACCCGCACGTCCCGCAGCACCAGCTCGGCGGTGTCGGAGGCGCGGAGGCTCATCTTGCGCGGCACCGGGTGGGCTTCGAAGCCGGGCGTGCCGGTGGGTACCAGGAAGCCTCGGACCGCGCCGATCTCGTCCCTGGCCCATACGACCGCCAGATCGGCGATGGCGCCGTTGGTGATCCACATCTTCGCGCCTGATATGACGAACGAGTCTCCGACCGCCCGGGCGGTCGTCTCCATCGCGGCAGGGTCGGAGCCGCCCTGCCGCTCCGTCAGGGCGAAGCACCCAACGAGGTCGCCGCGGGCGAGTCTGGACAGGTACTCCCGCTTCTGCTCCTCGGAGCCGTGGGCGTAGATCGCGTACATGACGAGCGCGCCCTGCACGCTGACGAAGCTGCGGAGCGCCGAGTCGACGCGCTCCAGCTCGTACATGATCAGGCCGTACGCGACGTTCCCGATCCCCGCGCAGCCGTACTCGGCGGGCAGGTTCGCGCCCAGGAGTCCAAGCCCGGCGAACCCGGGAACCAGATGCCTGGGGAACTCGCCCCGCTCCCACCACCGGCTCACGTTGGGCAGCGCCTCGGCCTCGAGGAAGTCACGGACGCTGGCCCGGACCTGCCGCTCTTCGGAGGTCAGCAGGGAATCGACGTCGTAGTAGTCGAGCACGCCTACGCCGGTCTCAGTCCCGGTGTGCCGACAGCACTTCGTCGACCAGGTCGCGGGCCCACCGGCGGAGCTGGTCCTCCATGTCGGCGCCGCAGTGGGGGCACTCGTAGTCGCCGTACCGCAGCGCGGTGCCGCACATGGTGCAGGGGTTCACGTCGCCGATCCTGAACATCACGGCCTGGATCTGCTCGTCGGTCGCCGAGTTGTGAAGAGCCCCCATCCTAACCTTCCCCCTCGGGGGGAAGGGATTCCGAAACACCTTTCCCCTCGGGGGGAAGGGATTGCGTGGTCGTGCCCTCCGCAGTGCGCTCCCACAGGGCGGCGAACGCCTGCGAGCCGTCGTCGTCCCAGTAGTCCATGTCGACCGGCTGGTCGTACCCGCCCCCGAAGGCGTCGAGGAGGTCGCTGCCCCCAAGGTTGCCTATGGGCACCCGCGCGTAGAAGGCCGGTATCCCCTCGTACCGCAGGCGCACCAGGGCCCGCGGGTACGGGTCGGGCCTGGCCTGCTTCAAGCGGTCGAGGGCGTCGCGGTCGAGGGAGACGCCGAGCCCGGGGCCTTCCGGTACGGCGACGGTGCCCCCCTCGACCCTCAGCGCGGGCGCGACCACGTCCTCGGCCCAGAGATCGGTCGCGGTGACGTGGTGCAGCGTGGCCGTGGGGAAGACGGACGCCATGTGAACGACGAAGGCCCTAGTGACGTTGCCGCCCGTATTCTGGATCATGAACGGCACGTTCGCGGCCTCGAACAGGCCCGCGCGCTGTATCAGCTTCCCGATGGGGCTGTGTCCCATCATGTAGCCGTCGGCGAGCCCGAGCAGGGCTTCCCGCCCTTGCAGCGGCAGGTGGTGGAAGTAGATCGGGATTCGCGAGCGGAGGCGGAGCTGCTTGTAGCCCTCGAAGTCCTCGTTGGCCAGCGGGTCCTCGATAGCGCCGGCCACCGGGTACTTCTCGAGCTTGCGGGACACGTCGACTATCTGCTCGACGGTGCCGTCGAAGTTCATGTCGTAGTGGACCCTGAAGCCCGGCGGCGCGACCTCCTGCATGGCCTCGGTCTGGGCGACCACGTTGTGGAAGTGGTTCGTGTGGTACTTGAGCCACCTGTGGCCCGACGCCGCAGCGAACCGGACCTCCTCGGCCATCTTCGCGGGCGTCTGGGAGACCGTCCAGGCGGAGACGGGAACGCGCCTCGTCATCCACCCGGAGTTAGGCACAGGCCGCCCGGCGAACCTCTGCCCGAACAGCTTGTACACGGGGACGCCGTTGTACTTGGCGACGACGTCGTAGACGGCGGGGGCCAGGCGGGTGGGAAGGTCCGGGTGGGCGATCCAGTCCCAGGGGTCGGTGCCCACCATCCGCTCCACCCACTCATCGTCGGCGGGCGTGCGCCGGCCTAGGCCGTCGCCCAATCCCTCCAGGCCGTTGTCCGTGTGCAGCACGAACATGGTGCGGCACCGGAAGTCGGAGCCCTGGTAACGGGTCAGGGCCTCGCTGTTCCACGCATGGAACGGCGGGGTAATCTCGTGGATTTCGATGTCGGTGATTTTCACTGGGTGGTCAGCTTGATTCGTGGGTCGACTACGGCAAGCAGGAGGTCGGAGATCAGCGTACCCACCACGGTGAGCACACCCAGCATCAGGACGATGAATCCCGCCAAGTAGACGTCCTGCTGGTTGATCGCGTCGAGCAGCACCGGGCCGAGGGTCGGCAGGCTCAGGACCACCGACACGATGACACTGCCGCTCACCAGCGCGGGGAGCAGGTACCCGACCGTGCTGACCAGCGGGTTGATGGCGACTCGCACGGGGTACTTCATTATGAGGCGCCATGACGTCAAGCCCTTGGACCTGGCGGTGACGACGTAGGGCTTGCTGAGCTCGTCGAGCAGGTTGTTCCGCATGATGCGGATCAGGCTCGCCGTGCCGGACGTCCCGAGTACGACGGCGGGTACCCAGAGGTGCTGGAGGAAGTCCCACATCCTGGCGAAGTCCCACGGGGCATCCTTGAAGTCGGCCGAGTTGAGGCCGCCGACACTCTGGTTGAGGTATGCGAAGGCGAGGTACATGAGCACGAGGCCAAGCAGGAAATCGGGAACCGCGAGGCCCGTGAAGCCCGCCAGGGTGAAGATGTAGTCGCCGACCGAGTGCTGGCGGACGGCAGAGTAGATGCCCACGGGGATGGCAAAGGTCCACGTCACCAGGATGGTGAACCCCGTGAGGGCGACGGTCGTCCATATCCTGTCGCCTACCACCTCCCGGACAAGCTCCTCCCGCGGCAGGTATCCGCAGCCCCACTGGAATGAGCGGCCCAAGTCGCCCTGGGCAAGGCTGGAGATCCACTTGAAGTACCTGATGTACTGGGGCTGGTCGAGGCCCAGGTAGTTGCGCAGCTCCTCGGACACGCCCTCGGAGTCGATGCCCATGCCGCCCGCGATTACCAGGTCCAGGAAGCGGTCCACGGCATCGCCCTCGGGTATCTGGATGATGATGAAGGCGAGGACCGTGATGGTCCAGATGGTGAAAGCGGCGAGAAGCAGGCGACGGGCGATGTAGGCAAGCACGGCGCACCTCCGTTAGGCGGGAATGATACTACCCGACGCCCGGCCTTTCAACATCCACTATACTCGCGGGTACGATGGACATGTCCGAAGCAGGGCCGGTGAGCATCCGCGAGGAGCACTAGGGCGATGCCCCTGCCATACGGCATGTCCACGAGCAGGCGTTCGGTGGGGACATCGAACCGAGGCTGGTCGACATGCTGCGCGATGCGAACCGTGTGATCCTGTCACTGGTCGCAGAAGTCGAGAACCGAGTAGTCGGGCATGTCCTGTTCTCGCCCGTGACCGTCGAGCCAAGACGAGGAGAATCGAGATGGGCGGCGCTGGGACCCATCGGAGTGCTGCCAGACTACCAGGGACAGGGGATCGGGTCGCGGCTGGTGAGCGAGGGGCTCGCCGGGTGCCGATCAAGGAGCTGCGACGCGGTCGTACTGCTGGGAGCACCTGAATACTACTCACGGTTCGGATTGGTCCGGGCCAGCGACCTTGGGCTAACGAGCGAATTCGGGGCCGGCCCGGCGTTCCAGGCCGTAGAGCTCACGAGAGGCGCGCTGAGCAAGGGCGGCGAACCCCGACTGGTGCGCTACGCACCCGAATTTATGGAAGCTGGCGGGGACATGCCCCGAAGCTAGACACCGGCAGAGAGCGAGCCGGTAAGAGCCATGACTGCTGCGACGCACCCTTCCGAGGCCAGCCTCGACACCCTGCGGCCCGCGGCCTGGAGGGCGCGGAGGTCTCCCAGGGCCTGGGCGGAGGCGAGCACGCCGAAGGAGAACGGCCGGCCCGGAATATCGACGTCGGCGCCGGTGTCCTCGACTAGCTGCAGGAATACGCCCGAATTGGGGCCGCCCTTGTGGAGCTGTCCGGTCGAGTGGAGGAACCGGGGGCCGTAGCCCATTGTCGTCGCCACGCGGAAACGGGTCATCAGTGCCTGTCGGAGACGATCTACGGCGGCGTCAAGCTCTGGGGTCTGATGCGCGTATGCCATGATGGCCACGTAGTCACCCGGGCATACCAGCGACAGCAGGTCGGGTGCGGGCATCGTATCGGGCGCACCGGGGAGAGCGCCTGAGCTCTCGAACTCGGCGAGAACGCTGTTCGTCATATCCTTGGCGGCCTGCACGTCCGGCTGGTCGAATGGGTTGACCTCCAAAACGGCGCCCGCGACGGCGATAGCGAACTCCCACCGGAATACCTCGGCGGCCAGGTCGAAGAGATCGCCCAGGTCCAGCCTGACGACCGGATGGCCGGACCGCGCGAGGTCCTCCAGGGCCGCGTCGACGGGCGAGTTGTCGTCGCCCTCGAGACGCAGGTGTACGAAGAGCCTGTCGTCTCCGTAGGCGTCCGGGCCGAGCGCGGCCTCGCCAGCAACCGGGACGATGCCCCTGTCCTCCTTCCCCAAGCTCTCGGCGACGAGCTGTTCGACCCATAGCCCGAACCCGGCTATCGAGGGCGAGGCGAATATGGTGAGCTTGTCCCGGCCTTCGAGGGCGAGCCGCCCCATTGCAGCACCGAGGGCCGCTCCCGGGTTGGCGTGCGGGTCTGCTGCCTTGCAGGCACCGCGCATACCGGCCGCCCGGTCGAGCATCTTCCCGACGTCGATGCCCACCAGGGCCGCGGGCACGAGGCCGAAGCTGGAGAGTATCGAGTAGCGCCCACCGACTTTGGACTTGCCATGGAAGACCCGCCTGAAGCCCTCTTTACGGGCAAGCTCCTCGAGAGCGGTGCCGGGGTCGGTCACGGCCGCGAAGCTCTTCCCTGCCCTGTCGCGGCCAATCGCGTCATCCACGAGGCTCCTGAAGTAGTCGTAGAGGACGTTGGGCTCGATGGTCGTGCCCGACTTGGAGGACACGAGGAAGAGCGTTCGGGCCGGGTCGATGCTACCGGCTACGGCCCTTACCCATCCCGGCACCGTGGAGTCGAGCACTACGAGCTCGGGGCGACCGGGCGCGGACCCGAAAGCTCCCCTCAGCATCTCGGGCCCCAGGCTGCTGCCGCCCATGCCGAGCAGAACGACGTGCGCGTATCCGTCGCGCCGGACCTCGTCGGCAAAGTCTGCCAAGGCGGACGCCTCGGCCCTCATCTCTTCGGGCAGCGAGAGCCAGCCGAGGCGGTCAGTGATTTCGTCGGGCGAAGGCTTCCACAGGGTGTGGTCGCCTTGCCAGATCCGCCTGACAGTGTCGAGGCCGCGAAGCCTCGCCAACTCGTCCTCGACTATGGACCCGCAGCTCCCCAGCCTGTCCATGACGTTCATAGGATCACCAGGAAAGACGATAGGGGTAGCCCGCTACCTTGTCAATCTACCTGGCGCACGCCGCAGCTTCGGAGAGTGTAGACTATTGAGCCGAGGGGCGGTGTGCCTAGGCAGGGGCAGGGCGGGTTTCAAACCCGCCCCTACGGCGTGGTGATTCAGGGATTGGTCACTACGAACTGGTATAAGGGGGAACCATGACCAGCAATGACCTGTCCGGGAGGGTGCAGACCGTGCTCGGGCCGGTCGATCCCGGCCAGCTTGGCAGGACGCTGACCCACGAGCACATCCTGTTCGACGGCTCCTGGGTCAGGACGTGGTTCCCAAGCGCGAGCGACCAGGCCTTCTACGAGAAGCCCGTCTCCCAGGAGATACTCGGCAGGATACGGCACCGGATGAAGCCGAACCGGGACAATGGACGGCTTGCGGACGTCCAGACGGCCATCGAAGAGGTCGGGCTGTTCAAGCAGTATGGCGGGGGCACGCTGGTCGAGGCGTCGAGCATCGGAATAGGCCGCGACCCGATCGGGCTTGCCAGGGTCTCCAACGCCACGGGCGTGAATATCGTGATGGGCGCTTCATACTACGTGAACACGCACCACCCGCCAGGGATGGACGACCTGGCGGAGGACGACATCTTCGACCGGATAGTCGGGGACATCACCGACGGGGCCGACGGGACGGGCATAAGGTCCGGCATCATAGGGGAGGTCGGCTGCGACTGGCCGCTGACGGACAACGAACGGAAGGTGCTGAAGGCGTCGGCGCGCGCGCAGCGCATGACCGGCGCGCCGCTACTCATACATCCCGGCCGGGACGAGACTGCGCCACTCGAGGTCATCGACATCCTGGACCGGGCCGGGGCCGACCTGTCGCATACGATCATGGGCCACCTGGACAGGACGGTCTTCGAGCGCGGTACGCTCAAGCAGATCGCCGAGTCGGGCTGCTACATGGAGTGGGACCTGTTCGGCTGGGGCGGGTCGTACTACTCCCCGAACCTGAACGTCGACATGCCGAGCGACGACCAGCGCCTGGAGCTCATCGCCTGGATATCGTCGGAAGGCTATGGCCGAAAAGTCGTCGTGGCGCACGACATATGCGGGAAGCACCGCCTGGAGAAGTACGGCGGCCACGGCTACTCGTACATACTGGACCACATAGCCCCCAGGATGCTGCACAGGGGCTTCACTCCCGAGGGCGTCCACGACATCCTGGTCTCCAACCCCGCCGAAGTGCTCACGTTCCGCTAGCCAGCCAACGATGTCAGGAGGCTCCAGATGACCGCCGCAGCACGGACTTCAGGGCCGGGCCAGGTCTTTCGCCCCCGGCTGATCTACTACAACGACGCGCACCACTTCCACGGCAAGCGTGTCGAGCCGCCCGTGAGCATCGCCAAGCTTCGCCAGCCGGTGGACGAGGTACTCGGCACGAGCGTAGACCTGCTGGTGCTGGGCCTGGGGTATGGGGACGTCTACTTCCACGACAGCAAGGTTGGGCGGGTCATAGGGGAGGCGAAGGAGGTCTGGGAGAACTACATCGACTGGCGGATAATGCGGATGGTGCAGGTGGCCCGCGAGAAGGGCACCGACCAGGTGCGAGAGGTGATCGGCCAGGGCCGGCGGACAGGCGTCACCGTGTTTCCGAGCCTGCGCCTCCAGGATGCACAAGCTCCCGGCGACCAAAGGTGCGGCTGGCTGCGATGGCGCCATGAGGAGGCCGTTTGCCACGGCATCGACGACCCTCGCTGGCCCAATCACCGGACCAGGTGGGCCTACGACTATACGAACGAGCTCGTATGGGACGACAAGAAGGCGATGATCCGCGAGATGCTCGTCGACTACGAGGCGGACGGGATCGAGCTCGACTTCATGTTCTTCCCGCTCTACTTCAGGATGGAGGAGACCGAACGGGGCATGGCGACGATGAACCGGTTCGTCGCTGAGGTCCGCAACCTGGTGGACTCGGTTGGAGAGCAGCAGGGGCGAAAGATTCCGATCATGGCCCGGGTGCACGCCGACGAGCAGGCGAATTTAGACATCGGGCTCGACGTGGCGGCATGGATGCGCGAGGGCGACGTCGATATGGTGGTCGGCAGCGAGCGCGCGAACCTCCTGGACACTGGGATCTCAGACCGCTGGCTGCCCGACGCGGCCAACAGCGCCGGCGTCCCCGCATACTACCGCCCTCCCCGACGCATCTACGACCACCGCGCCGGCAAGCCCGACGCCGAGATGTTCCGCGCGCTGCGCCAGTCGCTCCGATACCATGGCTGGGCAGGCATATTCGACGGGTACTATCCCTGGCCCTTCGCCGACCGCGAGTACCAGATCCTCCGGGAGGCGGGCAACCCGGAGGTCTACGAGCGCCGGAACAAGCGGTACATGCTGGCGCCGCGAGAGGGCAAGAGCGGCGAGGACACGACCACGCCCGACCGCCAGCTCCCAGCCGACCTCGTGGCCGGCGAGACCGTTACCCTCAAGGTACTGGTTGCCGACAAGCTCGAAGGGGCGAAAGCCGACGGTGAGCTGCGCAGGCCCATCCTCAACATCCGGTTCTCCTTCTTCTGCGTCGAGGACGAGATCGAGATCCGCTTCAACGGGCGGATCCTGCCCCTGGACGAGGCAGAAGTCACCGATGAACGGGCGCTCCGCATCGTCACCGACATGATGGCGGGCATGGAGGTGCAGGCGCCCTTCGGCATGTCAGCCCACTTCTTCTCCTATACCCTGGAGCCGGACGACGTCGTCCAAGGCTACAATACCCTAGAGGTGGAGACGAAGCGCCAGGAGAAGACGGCGGGATTCAGTCGCAGCGTGAACGGCGTCGAGATCCGGGTGCGGTACAAGGAGTTCGAACGGCCCGCCGGCCTCGACGTGGAGCGAGTCGGCGCGATATAGAGAGCCTGTTGACGGCCGCTTCTAACTGATCCGCATGAGCGACAAAACCCTCTCCGATCTGAACACCGAGTACAAGCTGGGGCTCTCCCTCGACCAGATTGGCGAATTCGCGAGGCTGGGAGGCGATGAGGCCGCAGCGCGGCTGCATGCGATCGGAGGATGGCTGTCGCGCGTGAACGTGCAGAACCACGACGGCGTGACGGTGACGCCGGCCCTGTCCGGATTCCTCGCCGGTGCGCAGGACGTCCACGAGGCGATACACCACCTGGACGAGCTGAGGTCGAGGTCGAGGCGCGGGAGATTCGATGCCGGCGACGTGCTGATGCGGGAGCTGGAGTATCACCGGTTCGTTTCGGAGTGCAGACGCCAACGCGACTGGCCGGATGAGCCCGATGGTCAACGGGCGCTGTTCGATTCGCTAACCGACCTGGGTGAGCCCCACGACGACCCGGTAGAGCTGACCGAGGAGGACGTGCGGGAGTCCCGCCGCGCGGCGTATGAGGCCGTCTGCCTGCTGCAGTTCCTGCGCCGGTTCAAGGCCGGCACTACGCGGCCGGTGGTCGTGTTCGGAAACGAGCGGTACGGGAGGGACTGGGTCGTCCAGCCGCTGGAGCGGTACCTGGAGGACGACTTCGACATCCGCTACTGGCGCGTCCAGTCCCACCACTCGATGCGGCTGACGGTGCCCCACTGGGAGGGACGCTGGAACCGCTCCGGGTTCCCGCCGGAATTCTGGGTGAAGCTGAGCGATAGCCAGCCTCACGTGGTGGTAGTCGACGAGTGCAGCCCGCGGCGGACGGAGCGTTACAGCAAGCTCGCGCGGGGAGTGCGTGACATCCTGAACTGGTTCATGGTGTTCAACGACATCAGGGCCGAGGGAGATGGGTCTGTGTACGAGGCGGAAAGCACCCTTCCCGCTCATCACTTCCCGGAGCTCAGGAAGTGGCACGAATACGTCGTCACCAGGCGGGAGATGCGCCACTACGTTGGGCCGGGGCCGACCTACCGGGTCCGCCACTGGTCGCCGGAGCTCAAGTCCGAGGTGTTGATGGGCGACATGGTCGTCGCCAGCCGTCCGCCGGAGATGGACGACGACACTCCCACAGTCGTGCTTGCGAACCCCGCGATCTATCGCACCGAAGGGGACGACCTGCCAGAGCCGCTGAGGGGCACGCGACCGTACTACTTCAACGACCCCGAGTATCGAGTGCGGGAGCGCATCGTCCCCGGGTTCGGCCCCCACGGGTTCGAGACGCGGGTCGCCGGCCCGACTACCGACGAGTACGTCATCGCCGCACGGCTGCAGATCGAGAAAGACATTGCCGGGCTGCTGGGCGAATAGAGTGTGCCTTACGCGTAGCTGATCGCCAGCTCTACGTCAACCAGCACGACGTGCGTCGACTTCTGGACGGAGCCGCGCAGCAGCCGCACCTCCAGCTCGTTCTCGCCCTTCCTCAGCGGCGGGCCGGTCAGGTCGAATTCTACGGTCGCTCCCGAGTAGCTGGCGTTGGCGAGCCTGGTGGGAAACCCGCTCCACTCCACGCGGCTCCAGTCCCCGTAGGTCGTCTTGCCCATGTCCGAGCCGAGCTGCTCGCCGTTGAGCCACACGTCCATCTCGTCCTCGCCGCTCAGGCCCGTGAGCTTCAGGCTCAGGACGCAGCTCTTCAGCGCCCCCTCAGCCGATGCCGCGGCCACGTCGTCGGCTATGTCGAAGCGGAGCGTCGGCCCCGCCTGCGTGAGCGTCTCGGCCAGCGCAACCGGAAGCTGCGAGATCGGCACCGCGTTCTGGAAGGCGTAGTCGTGCAGGTCCCTGTCCGAAACGTCGCGGCGGTAGTCCCACCGGAACCGCGTGTTCTCCATCTGATACCGCTTATCGAGCCTGGCAAGCGCCGCCGGGTCCGCAAGCTCGGCGAACATCCTCCTCTTCCACTCCGGGGGCTTGGTGAAGTAGTTGAAGAGGTATATGCCGGAAGCGCCGTGGTCATAGTGGTGCGCCGCGATCGCGCGGATAAGCTCATCGTCCAAGGCGGGCCTGAGCCGCTCGATGGAGCCGTACACCAGGCAGCCGGTGCCCTCCGCGGCCTCCACGAACTCCCGGACGGGCGTCTCGAAGGGGATGAACCCCCCGCCCACTATCACCATGTCCACCAGCCCCTCGGCCATCCAGGCAGCAACGTCGAGCCCCAGCCTGTTCGCGTCGTACAGCGTCGGCGGCACCCGGACGGCGAGATCCAAGCGGCGTCTCCTGCCCTTGCCTACGTCGGCCATCCTCCGCCTGACGTGGCGCACGAGGTCCGTCATCAGGTGCCGGTTCGCGTAGCCGTACTTGAGGGGGAAGAACGTGGGATGGCGCATGAAGTCGAGCTCCACGCCGTCCACGTCGAACCGCTCGAAGAGCTCGCATACGACCCCGGCCATGTGCCGGCGGACCTCTGGATGCGTGTAGTCGACGCCGGTCCGGACACCCCAATCGAGACTGCCCTGGGGAATCGTCTCGTCCGGCTTTCCGATCAGGGCCCCAGGGTTCTCACGGCGGAAGCGCCCGGCCCTCGGCGTGTCGGGGTCGATGTGGTAGTGGCTGTTCATCCGCATCGACGGGAAGATGTCCAGACCGGCCTCCCGGCAGAGCTCCACCATGGCAGTCAGCGGGCCGCCGCGCTCGTCGATGAGGCTGCGTATATTAGCGGCGCGGTTCGCCTGGTGACGGTCGTCGAACAGCGTGTACTCCTCGCTGGCGGTCAGTCCCTCCAGGGAGTCGTAGCCGGCGCCGAACATCTCGCCCACGCGGGTCTCGAAGTCGTAGACTTCCCTGTTGCCCAGGCACCACAGCAGAGCACCCACAGGCGTTCCGCCGTAGGTGTCTACCATCTTCTCCTTGAGGTCGCGGGCCGTCAGGGGGGGCTGGGCCTCGCTAATGATCCAGCCGTCGTCGTTTACCAGGATCGGTCGATGGGTTGCCGGTATTGCCATTGCGGTCACTCCGTTTGGTCACGTCAACCAGGCTTGCGCCCGAGGCGGAGTGTGGCGGGAGCGCGAGGGAGTCGAACCCACCGCCCCGACCGAAGGGCCGGGGCCAACGGATTTGAAGTCCGCGAAGCCCACCGGGACCCATCCGCTCCCATACCGCCGACGTTAGCCTGCCGCCCCATCGAATGAGGCGTCCGGGGCTCCTGCGCGCTAGGCGATGGCCTTCTCGAGGCGCCCCTTGAGGGCCGCCTTGGGCACTGCGCCGACTACCTGGTCGACAGGCGAACCGCCGCTGAAGATCAGGAGCGTGGGTATGCTCCGGATCCCGTAGCTCGTGGGCGTCCGGGGATTGGTGTCGACGTCCATCTTGGCGAACTTGACCTTGCCGTCGTACTCGTCGGCCAAGGCGTCGACGATGGGGGCGATCATCTTGCACGGCGCGCACCACTCGGCCCAGAAATCGACCAGCACGGGTACCTCCGCGTCGAGTACCTCGGCCTGAAAGGTGTCGTCCGTTACTTCCTGTGGGTGAGCCATCAATTCCTCCAGTCCTTAGTCCATTCCATCATACCATTTGTCACGGGTGTGCGGCGGCGAGGGAGGGCATGGCGCGCAGCCGCTCCACCAGCCCCGATAGCGTGTCCAGCAGGTAGTCCACGTCCTCGCAGGTGTTGTCCGCGCCGACCGTCAGCCGCAGGCTGCCGCGGGCCAGCTCGGGGTCGAGGCCGATGGCCGTGAGCACGTGGGACGGCTCCAGCGAGGCCGACGAGCAGGCGCTGCCGCTCGACGCGCAGATGCCGGCGAAGTCCAGCCCAAGGAGCACGGGCTCGCCCTCGACGGACTCGAAGGAGAAGTTGACGTTGTTGGGCAGCCTCGCCGAGCGGTGGCCGTTGAGATGGGCGCCCGGCACCCGCTCCTCGACGCCCGCGATGATGCGGTCCCTGAGCCGGGCGCAGTGTGCGCCCAGACCGGCGCGCTCCTCCTCGGCCAGGCGGAGGGCCTCGGCCATGCCCACGATCAGCGGCACGTTCTCGGTGCCAGACCTGCGCTCCCGCTCCTGGCCGCCGCCCTGCTGCTGGGCCTCGAAGGGAGCGCCGCGCTTCAGGTACAGCACGCCGGCGCCCTTGGGCCCGCCGAACTTGTGGGCCGACAGGCTCAGCATGTCCACGCCGAGCTTCCGAACGTCCAGGTCCAGGAACCCGGCCGCCTGCACGGCGTCGGTGTGCACGACGATGGTCGTCCCGCGCCGCCTCGCCTCATCCTTGACCACGCGGGATATCTCCGCCACCGGCTCGACCGTGCCGATCTCGTTGTTCGCCAGCATCACGCTCACGACGGTCGTACGGTCGGTGATTGCCCTGCCCACCTCGTCGGGGTCTACGATCCCGGACCGGTCGACGGGCAGGTAGGTCACGTCGAAGCCGTGGCGTTCGAGCTGTTCGCAGGAATGGAGGACGGCGTGGTGCTCGATGCTCGTGGTTACGACGTGGTTGCCCGCGCCAAGCTGGGCGTACGCCGCGCCCTTGATCGCCGCGTTGTCGGACTCGGTGCCGCCGCTCGTGAAGACTATCGCGCCCACCCGTGCGCCGACGACGCGCGCCACCGTCTCGCGCGCGTCGTCGAGGGCCTTCTGGGACTCCTGGGCCAGCGCGTAGATGCTGGACGGGTTGCCGAAGCTCCCCGCGAAGTACGGCAGCATCGCCTCCACGACCTCCGGCCTAACCGGAGTGGTCGCGGCGTGGTCCATGTATATGAGCTTGCCCGGGCCTTCCATGCGACTCCAAGCGTACGGCGTCTCAGTGCGTGTCACAGCGTAATCTCATTGTAGCACGCAGCCCCATATTGACCCTGAGCATGTCGCCACAAGATCGTTCGTCCTGAGCCTGGCTCTCCTGAGCTTGTCGAAGGGTCGAAGGACAGTGCTCCGCCGCTCAGGCATTGGCAGCGATGGCCGGGTAAGTGGTAGGGTATGGACATCACCGCCGGGAGCATTGGAATGAACGTGATATGGATCGTCGCGGACACCTTCAGGCAGGACCACCTGGGGGCCTATGGCAAGGCGGAGATCAGGACGCCGGCCCTGGACGCGCTGGCCGCGAAGTCCACGCGGTTCGAGCGCCACTACGCCGCCGGATTCCCCACCATGCCCACGCGGGCGGACCACGCCACGGGCCGGTGGACGATGTCGTTCATGGGCTGGGAGCCGATACCCGACGAGGCCTCGACGCTGGCCCAGATGCTCGCCGGGGAGGGGGTCCACACCGCCGCAATGGTCGACACGCCCTTCTACCTGCGCGGCGGCATGAACTACGACAAGGGCTTCCAGACGTTCTCGATGTACACGGGCCAGGAGGGCTCGGTGACGCGGCTCATCGAGGCGCACCACCACGAATCGCGGGACGCGCGGGAGGCCTGGCGGTTCGAGGCGGACCGGAACGTGGCCCAGACGATGACCCGCGCGATGGAGTGGCTACAGCTCCACTACAAGGAGGATTTCTTCCTGTACGTCGACACGTGGGACCCCCACGAGCCGTGGGACGCGCCCAGCTACTACACCGAGATGTACATGCCCGGCTACGACGGCGAGGTGGTGCAGCCCATATACGGCCGCTGGCAGGACTCGCCAGGATTCACGGAGGAGCGGGTCAGGAAGGCGCTGGCGACGTACAAGGGCGAGGTGACGATGGTCGACACCTGGGTCGGACACCTGCTCCGCACGGTCGAGAACATGGGGCTGATGGAGAACACGGCCATCGTCTTCACGTCGGACCACGGCTTCTACTTCGGCGAGCACGGCGGGCAGTTCGGCAAAATGACATTCGCGAAGCAGCCAGACGGCTCCCTGTACGGCCACGGCGACCCCAACGCTAGGTGGGATTTTTCACCGCTATACGAGGAGATCGTGCTGGTGCCGCTGCTGGTCTACGTGCCCGGCGCGCGGCCGGGCGTGTACCGGGGGCTGACCTCGGCGATCGACGTGATGCCGACCGTGCTGGACGTGATGGGCAAGGCGATACCGGGCTACGTGGAGGGCGTCTCGCTGCTGCCGAAGGTCCACGACCATTCGCTGCCGGGCCGCGACTTCACCGTGTCGACGGTGCCCTTCGCCAACCCCGGCGACTCGGTGGACTCGGTCGACAACATCAGGCGCAGGCTCGGCATGGCGCCGGTCACCACCGTGTCGACCGACGAGTGGTCGCTGCTCTACAGCATCGACGAGGGGATGTCGCAGCTATACCACCTACCCTCCGACCCCGGCCAGCAGGCCGACGCAATAGGCGCCAAGCCGGACGTCGCCAGGGACGTGCACGAGCGGCTGGTCAAGTTCATGGCGGACACGAGCCTGCCGGAGCCGCTGCGAAAGCCGCGGGCGGAGCTGCGGCTCTAGACTCAAGAAATCGGCTACAGGGGAAGCATCACTTGGAACTCACATAGAGATCCCGCAATCTACTCCACGCAAGTAGTAGAGAGTGCAAGTCATCGGCGTTATGGTCGAGGATTTCTTGCTTCAGGGTTGACGTTCCCGTGGCCAAGAATTCCGAGTATTTGAATGGAATCAGTAGGCTACTTGCGTCTGCATGAACGCGCTCAAATCCAAAGTAGTCGGCCACTTCCTTTAATCCTAGGCTCGTAATGGGGAGACGGATGTTCTGCCTGACTATGTGAAACAGATCCACATGCCGTTGCCGCATGTCTTTCAGGTCAGATCGAGGCAATTGTAGTCTTGACCATGCCTTTGAAAGTGTCGGTATGTCGGCTCCGATGCCATTCCATGTCACAATGTGATAGGATGCAAACGATTTCAAGAGATCTGTTAAAGACAACAGGATTGCCTTTTCATCCTGTGAGCTATCCGCGAATTCCTGATGAAGAGCAATCTCTTTGCCATTCTCAATTACAAGCACACCGGCGACAAATATCAAGTCGGGAAAGTACTCCAAATCCAGCAATAGCGCGTTCCCAAGTTCAGGCACAGGACCACGGCCCACGATCTGGCTCTCGTTGGTCAGTAAAGCTTTGGCATGAGCTTGCATCTCCCGGAGTTGGGTTAACCCTGGATCCGGTCTACCATTCTCCAGCCACTTGCCGTGTAGTTCCTCGGAATCTGCTTCTGCAAGCTGAGAAATGGTGTCGACGCCCAGTTCTCCCAAGAATCCGCGCCTCCTCGGCCCCACTTGAGAAACAAGTGAAACATCCTGAGCTCGATGAATCAGGGGCAGGTGATCATCTCTGAACACGCAGTAGTCGCACTCCTCTACTAGCTTGGGGTGGGCACCATCAAGCTTGGTCCGGCGAACCTGATGTATGAGTTGATCTACTTCTACAAAGTGGCCATCGTACAGACCAAGTGGTATACGATGTCGATTGCTCAGCGTCACGTAGCCTTTGGGTTGACCTACCCTTCCCTTTTGAACTGGTTCAAGGAGGCGCCAATAGAATGCCAACTCTATCCAGTCGGTGGGCTTGACTTGAGAGTGGTTCTTGACCTCAATCGGGACAACTGCGCCGTCTTCGACCACCAACATGTCTGGCATTCCTACAATGCCCAACTCGTGATTGCGAACTGGGCTTAGGACTCTTACCAAACCATCTTGACTATGGGTGTCCTCGACAGACTCAGCTATCGTAAGTCCTTCCTCCGACAGGGCCTGTTCTACGATCTCTGTCTCTAACTCTATGCCACCGGAAAAGAGGAAGTTGCGTAGTTCCGGCTTGAGGAAGTCCTCATATGGGATACTCTCTTGGTGACTTAGGAAGACCTTGTAAGGGCACCTCGTGTATTGGACTACATCAGTCTTGCTGACCCACGGTCCATCACGCCCGGTGTCCCACTCTTGACTACCTATGTCCATGCCCTACGTCCATTGCCAGTTACTTCTTTGATGCCCCGTCCTCTCGGCGGTCTTCGAGGATTAGGGCGATAGCCTCGGCGAGGTCTCGGCGCGCCTCCTCCTTGGTGGTCCCCTGGCCATTGGCCCCGGGCACCTCGGGACAGTAGGCCACGTACCACGCGCCGTCTCTCTCGATCACTGCGGTGAATTCGTTACGCATCTTGACTTCTCCGTACCGAAGAGCCTAGCCTGCCAGGAGTTCCCTGACGCTGGCGACGGCGGCGTCTCGCGAGACCATGCGGGCATCGCCGCCTGACCTGGGCTTGACCTCCACCTCGCCGTTCTTCAGGTTGCGCGGGCTGACGACGACGCGAACCGGCAGGCCGAGCAGGTCGGCGTCGTTGAACTTCACGCCCGCCGACTCCTCGCGGTCGTCGTATAGCACGTCGAGGCCCGCGGCGCGCAACTCGTCGTAGAGTGCGCTTGCCTCCTCCGCAACGTCCGCGTTGCGGACGTTCAGGGCGGTCAGGAGCACCTGGAAGGGTGCGATGCTGGCGGGAAGGACCATGCCGTTCTCGTCGTGGTTCTGTTCGACAGCCGCGGCCAGGAGCCGGCCGACGCCTATGCCGTAGCAGCCCATGACGATGGGCTTCTGGACTCCGTTCTCGTCGGGGAAGACCGCGCCGAGCACCTCGCTGTACTTGGTGCCCAGCTTGAAGATGTGGCCCACCTCGATGCCCCGCGCTGACTTGAAGGCCGAGTCGTCGCACTCTGCGCATACGGAGCCCTCCTCGGCAAGGGCGATGTCGGTCAGTATGTCGGCCTCGAAGTCGCGGCCATAGTTGGCGTTGAGCAGGTGGTAGTCCTCCCGGTTGGCCCCGACCGCGAAGTTCGATCCAAGCGTCACCGAGTCGTCGGCCACGACCTTGATGCCGGACAGGCCGACTGGAGAGGCCGAGCCCGCGATGAGGCCGGCGCCGCGTACCTCGGCAGGCGAGGCGAGGCGCAGGTCGGGAGCGCCGGCCAGGGCGTTGCGCAGCTTGACCTCGTTGACCTCCAGGTCGCCGCGAATGGTGACGAACACCACCTGGCCGTCGGCGACGTAGAACACGGCCTTCAGGGTCCTGTTCGGGTGCACGTCGAGGAACCGGGCCAGGTCGTCGATGGTGCGGAGGCCGGGCGTGTGGACGGTCTCGATGGGCTTCCGCTCCTCGGCGTCCAGGGGCGGCTTCACGAAGACGGCCTTCTCGGCGTTGGCGGCGTAGCCGCAGCCCTCGCAGATCATAACGGTGTCCTCGCCCGAGTCAGCCACCAGGATGAACTCCTGGGAGTCGCGCCCGCCTATGGTGCCGCTGTCGGCCTCGACCATGATGGCGTCCAGGCCGCACCGCGCGTAGATCCGCTTGTACGCCCGCTCCATCGCGTCGTAGCTGGCGTCCAACTCCTCCTGGCCGACGTCGAAGCTGTAGGCGTCCTTCATGTCGAACTCGCGGACGCGCAGCAGGCCGCCCCTGGGCCGGGGCTCGTCGCGGAACTTCGTCTGTATCTGGTAGAGGATGAGGGGTAGGTCGCGGTAGCTCTTGACGTTGGCCCTGACCATCGTCGTGAGCAGCTCCTCGTGGGTCGGCGCAAGGACAAGCTCGCGGTCGCGCCGGTCCCTGAGGCGGAACATGCCGTCGCCGTAGTCCTCGTCGCGGCCGGACTCCTGCCACAGCTCCCTGGGCTGGAGCACCGACATGCGAAGCTCCTGCCCCCCGGCGGCGTCCATCTCCTCGCGAATGACCTGCTCGATCTTGCGCAGGGAGCGCCAGGCCAGCGGCAGGTAGCTGAATACGCCCGACGAGACCTGGTGAATGAACCCGGCCCGCAGCATCAGCCTGTGGCAGGCAAGCTCAGCCTCGTGCGGGTCGTCCCTGAGGGTCTTGCCGAACAGCCTCGACAGTCTCAATTGTCACCACCCATATCCAAGCCGAGATAGTAGAAGTCAAGAGGTTTCATTCTCAGTACGGTTCTAACTCGAAGTATATGCGCCTGCTGTAGTCCTGCCGCTCCTCCTCACTCCAATCGGCGGCTTCCTCAGAAATGACGGCAAGGACCGAATCCCGAACCATTTCGAGTCTAGCAGCGTCGGCGTCGGCCAGGATACTGAGCAGCAGTATTTCGCTGTCAGCCTCTCCAGGTTCGCTCCACGCCGAAACCGTGGCAGACCGCAGGCGCCCGCCCAGCTCAGACAGCGCAGCCCAATACAGGAGATGCAGGGCATGAGACCGAAACGGGGTCCTCAGAGGCCTCGCTTCCCTGGGAAAGAACAGTGCGGGACCACTGTCTACGGCGTCTCGGCTGGGCAATAACTCGGCAACGTCACGTCTTGCCATCACGAACCATCCACGATTGCATTTACCTTAGTCAAGTGTCACGCCGCCCGCATAGGATGTCAAGACTACCCCCCGGCTGGCGCAAGAATATCGGACTCGGCGCTTCGGACCTCTTCCATGAGGGCGGGGAGCATGTCGGCCTCGTCGACGATCCGTGCCTTCTGGCCCTTGCGGAAGATGATGGCGCGGCCCGCGCCGGCTGCGATGCCCACGTCGGCGTCCTTGGCCTCGCCGGGGCCGTTGACCTCGCAGCCCATGACCGCGACCTTGATGGGCGTCTTGACCTTCGACAGCAGGTCGTCGACGGTGTTGGCGAGCTTCCTCACGTCCACGTCCGCGCGCCCGCAGCTCGGGCACGCCACCAGGACCGCGCCCTCCTTGCGCAGGTCGAGGGACTTGAGGATCTCCAGGCCAACGTAGACCTCCTCGCGCGGCTCGTCGCTGAGGGAGACGCGGATCGTGTCGCCTATGCCCTCGTACAGCAGGGCACCGAGCCCGATGGCGCTCCTGATGCTGCCCGACCTTGCCGTGCCGGCCTCGGTGATGCCCAGGTGGAGGGGGTACGGCACGAGCTTCGCCATCCTGCGGTACGCCTCGATGGTCGTGTCGACGTCGAAGGCCTTGAGGGAGATCTTGATCAGGTCGAAGTCGAGCTCCTCCAGTATCCCGATCTCCCACAGGCCCGTCTCGACCATGTGGTCGACGATGGTGTACTGCCCCAACTCGGCCTCGCCGATCTTCGGCAGCTTGTTGACGCCGTCCTTGTGGCGGAGCATCCCGCGGGTCACGCCTATGGCGCCGACGGGTGGAAGGCTGCCGAAGTTCACGCCTATGCGAATCGGCACCTGGCGAGCCTTCGCCTCGCGGACGACCGTCTCGACCTTGCCCCTGTCGCGTATGTTGCCCGGGTTGAGGCGGAGGCAGTCCACGCCGCTATTCAGCGCCTCCAGGGCGAGCTGGTAGTGGAAGTGGATGTCGGCGACGATGGGGATGTTGGACCGGCGCTTGATCTCCGCGAGGGCGAGGGCCGCATCCATGTCGGGCACGGCGCACCGGGCGATCTCGCAGCCCGCTTCCTCCATCTCGCGAATCTGGAGCACCGTGGCCTCGACGTCCCGCGTGTCGGTCTTGGTCATGGACTGCACGACCACGGGGGCGTCGCCGCCGATCTTCACCCCGTCTACGTCGATCTGCTTCGATATTCGTCGCGTTCCCATGTTCAGCCTCCGTTCCCGCGCTCGTGCTACCTCAGGAAGCTCTCTCCGTTGACGATCCTGACTATGTCCGAGTATGTGATCGCAATTATCAGCCCAATTATGACGACGAAGCCCACCAGGTGGATCAGCCCCTCCCGCTGCGGCGATATCCTCTTGCCCCTTCGCAAGAACTCGAGGACCACGAATACTATCCTGCCGCCGTCCAGCGCCGGTATCGGGAGCAGGTTCACCACGCCTAGGCTGACGCTCAGCAGGGCCGCGATGCGGAATATCCAGGATACGCCAAGCTCCTCGACGACCTCACCGGTGGCATGGGCTATGCCGACGGGGCCGGCGATGCCGGGGTTCGATCTCGTAGCCACTCCCTCGGTGATGCCGCCCCACGTGAACGTGAGGATCGACCAGATCATGCCGACGGCGTTCGGCACGGCGGACCATACCGGCTCGGTCTTGGTGCCGAACTTGGGATTCGCCAAGCCTATCATCACCCCGATTGCGCCCTGGGTCATCGTATCGCCCACGTCCAGGTTGGGATCGTAGCGCCGGGCATCGGACAGGCCGATCTCGGAGGAGGGATCGGCGACCTCGGCAACCACCCTGAGCCTGGGGGGAGATACGCGCGGGGTAACGTTCACCGTGTCGTACGTGGCAAGCTCCGGCGACTGGGATAGGCCCATCACCCTGCTCGCGCGCCTGAGGCTGAGCTCGATAGGCTGGCCGCTCCCGCCCCTGACCGTCTCCACCAGCTCGCCAGGCGATATGACGGGCTTACCGTCGACCGCCAGGATCACGTCGCCCCCGCGCAGCCCGGCCTGCTCCGCCGGCGAGCCGGGGGCCACCGAGGTGATCAGCACGGAACCGCCTACCAGGGCGTCGTGGGGGAGCATGAGCATGATGGTGAAGATGACGACGGGCAGGACGAAGTTCATGATCGATCCTGCCGAGAGGACGATGAGCCGCTTGAGCACTGAGTGGCGGGCGAAGCTGTCAGGGTCGGTGGGATCCTCCTCGCCGACCATCTTCACGAAGCCGCCGAGGGGTATCAGGTTGAGCGAGTAGACCGTGCCTCTGAAGGGGATCCCGAAGACGCGCGGGGGAAAGCCGAAGCCGAACTCGGTGACCTTGATCCCGAACAGCTTGGCAGTCGTGAAGTGCCCCAGCTCATGCACGAAGATGAGCAGCCCCAGGACCGGGACTATGAGGAGCCAGCTGGGCAGGTCAGGCATGACTACTATGATTCATGGTATGCCGGGCAGACGCAAGGTCTCTGACGGCCCGGTCGGCCCACCTGGCAGCCTCCAGCACCTGCTCGGCCGTTGGGTGGGGTACGGGCCGATGCCCGTCCAGGGTCTCGCGTATGACGACGGGTATGTCGAGGAACCCGATCTCGCGGGATAGGAACAGGTCCACTGCGGCCTCGTCTGCGCCGCAGAGCGCCGCCGGCCACGTCCCGCCCCGCCTGGCGTAGTCCAGCGCGAGCTCGAAGCACGGGTACCGCTCGGGGTCCATCGCCTCGAACGTCAGGCTGCCGGTCTTCACAGGGTCGAAACGCTCGATGGCGTCGTTGCGCACCCTGTCCGGGTGAAACAGCGCGTACTGAATCGGCAGGCGCATGTCCGGCTGCCCAAGGTGGGCCTTCGTCGTCCCGTCGACGAACTCCACCATCGAGTGGATGATGCTCTGGGGATGGATTACGACCTTGATGTCCTTCCACGGGATGCCGAACAGGTAGTGAGCCTCTATCACTTCGAACGCCTTGTTCATCAGGGTCGCAGAGTCGACCGTGATCTTCGGCCCCATGCTCCAGGTGGGATGGTTGACGGCCTGCTCGGGCGTAACGTCCGCCAGATCAGACCTGGCCCAGCCTCGGAATGCGCCGCCGGACGCCGTGATCACCAGGCCCGATATGCCGCGCTCGTCCCCCTGGATGCACTGCCATATGGCGCTGGGCTCGCTGTCGACCGGCAGTATCTCGCCGCCGTGCTCCTCCGCGATGCGTGTCAGCATCGGACCCGCCATGATGACGGACTCCTTGTTCGCCAGCGCGACCCGCTTCCCTGCCCTGAGTGCCTCGATGGTGGGGAGCAGGGCCACGTCGCCGACGGTGGCCGTGACGACCGTGTCGACTTCGGGGTCCAGCGCCATCTCGATCATGCCTGCTTGGATCGCCCCGCCGTCCAGGGCAGCGGCCACGTCGCGAGGGTTTCCCTCGCAGTAGACCAGCCTGGGCCGGAACTCCCTGACCTGCGCTTCGAGGAGCCGGACGCTGCGCTTCGCCGCCAGGCCGACAACGCGCAGGTCGCCCGGAAACGCCCTTACGACGTCGAGGGTCTGGGTCCCTATGGAGCCCGTCGAGCCGAGTATGGCAAGGCCCTTCACTGAGCTACCCACATGGCAAAAATATACACGAGGGGTAGATTGGGTACAATGGAATCGAGCCTGTCCAGGATGCCCCCGTGACCGGGAATCAATGTCCCGGAATCCTTCACCTCGGCCTTGCGCTTCATCCAGGACTCGGCCAGATCGCCAGCCTGGGCCGTGACGCCCATCAGCAGCCCGAGCAGGAACTGCGCCGGAAGGGCGGCGGGAAGGCGGAACAGCCTTCCAAGCACGATGCACGCGGCGGCAGCGCCAGCCAGACCTCCCACGGCCCCCTCCCGGGTCTTGCCGGGGCTGGTCCGGGGCGCGAGCGGAGTGCGTCCCGCCGCACGTCCCACGAAGAAGGCCGAGGTATCGGCGGCGAACGTGACCAGCACCGCGAGCAGCACCCATTCGCGGCCCTGCTCCAGGCCACGCAGGAGGGGGCCGAAGGCGAGCAGCCCCCCCGTGTACAGCGCGATCCCCAAGGCGAGGCGGACGTCGCTCATCGACACGCGGCTCCGGGCGTAGCGCACCTGCCAGGTCACGTAGGCAAAGGCCGCGACGACGAATATCCAGGGTGTCTTGTAGCCCGACAGGCTCCGTCCGGCGAATGGCAGGGGTATCCTGTCGCCCGAGAAGTCCTGGGCAAGGATGTACCCAACCGCCACCAGGCACACGGCCCAGGTGACGGTGACGAGAGGCGGCGGGCGCCTGTCGACGTTCTCCGCCATCTTCGTCAGCTCCCAGGCACCCAGCGCCGCCGCGGCGGCCACCAGCACGGAGAAGTATGGAGAGCCGACCCATATCGCGCCAACCAGGACGGGGACGCCCACGGCGGCACTGGCCGTCCTTAGGGCCATCTGCCTGCTGATGGTGCGCGGCACGGTGCTACCGGCTGTCGTACGCGCCGTCGAGGGAGAGCTTACCGTATCGTCGATTGCGCCGGCCGTACTCCGCCAGGGCCTTATCGGCCTCGGCCTCGTCGAAGTCGGGCCACAGTACGCCGGTGCTGTAGAACTCGGCGTAGGCGGCCTGCCAGAGAAGGAAATTGCTCAGGCGCATCTCGCCCGCCGTGCGAATCACGAGATCGGGGTCCGGGAGGCCGCTCGTGTACAGGTAGCGGGCCAGCACACCCTCGTCGATGTCGTCCGGGGAGAGGCCGTCCGCCACTATCGCCTTCACGGCATCCACGATCTCGGCGCGGCTGCCGTAATCGTAGGCCACATTGAGCGTCATGACGTCATTGTGCCTGGTCAACTCGACGCTATCGCCTATGGCCTTGCCCAGAGATTCGGGGAGCCTGTCCAGCCGACCCAGATGGTTGATGCGGACACCCTCCTCGTGCAGCGGCATCGTCTCGTCCCGAACCGCCCGTCGAAGGAGCTCTATCAGGGTATCGACCTCCTCGTCGGGACGCCCCCAGTTCTCCGTCGAGAACGCGAACAGGGTGAGGTACTTCACCCCGCGCCCTGCGAAGAACCTGACTATGCGCCGTATGTTATCCAGCCCGGCGCCGTGACCCGAGGCCCTCGACAGGCTCCGCTCGGCGGCCCAACGACCGTTGCCGTCCATGATGATGGCCACGTGGGCAGGGATGAGCGAGGCCGGAGAAGCGGCCTTCGCATCGACCGCGGTTTCGTGCAGCGTGGACACGTGGCCGGCTATACCTCCATCACCTCGGCCTGCTTGTCCCTGGCTATGCCGTCCATCCTGTCTATGAAGCCGTCGGTAAGCTGCTGGAGCCTGTCCTGGGCGCGGCGGCCCGCGTCCTGGGCGATCTCCTTGTCCTTCTCCATCTGCCGGAGGCGGGTGAGCCCGTCGCGCCTGATGTTGCGTACGGCGACGTGGCCCTCCTCCAGCTTGCGGCCCACCAGCTTCACGAGGTCACGGCGGCGCTCCTCGGTGAGAACGGGCAGGTTGAGCCGGATTATCGCGCCGTCGTTGTTCGGCGTCAGGCCCAGGTCCGACTTCAGTATGCTCCGCTCTACCTCCGCCAGGGCGTTCTTGTCCCAGAGCTCGATCTGGAGGGTGCGGGCTTCGGGGACGGATATGGACGCAAGCTGGTTGAGAGGCATCATCGTCCCGTAGTAGTCCACCATCAGGTTGTCGACGAGGGCCGGGCTGGCCCTTCCCGTCCGCACCGCGTTGAACTCGCGGGTGAGGGCGTCGACCGATTTCTGCATCCTCTGCTGGGCATCTGCCAAAGTCTCATTCTCGTCGGCCATTTCACTCGCTCCTGGGAAAGATTGGCCGGATGTGACAGCCCGTCGCGGTAAGCCGCAGCTAGCCTGCCCTGGTCTGGGCCACCATCGACCCTATGCGTTCGCCCTGTATGATCCGCCTGATGGTGCCCTCCTCGAAAAGGTCGAAGACGACGATGGGCAGGTTGTTCTCCTCGCAGAGCGCGAACGCAGTGGCGTCCATCACCTCGAGGCGCTGCTCGATGGCCTGCCTGTAGGATATGAAGTCGTACTTGGCAGCGTCCGGGTGGACGTTCGGGTCGGAGGCATATACGCCGTCGACGTGGTGCTTGGCCATGAGCAGCAGGGTCGCGTCGATCTCGACGGCCCTCAGCGCGGCGGCCGTGTCGGTGGTCATGAAGGGGTTGCCGATTCCGGCGGCGAAGATCACGACCCGGCCCTTCTCGAGATGCCTGATGGCCCTCCGCCTGATGTAGGGCTCGGCGACCTCCTGGATGTTGATGGCCGACTGGGTCCTGGTGGCGACGCCGAAACGCCTCTCCAGGGCGTCCTGCAGAGCGAGGGAGTTGATGACGGTCGCCAGCATTCCGGCGTAGTCGGCAGTCGCCCTGTCCATTCCCTCCAGCTCCGCGTCCGACCCTCGCCAGATGTTGCCACCGCCAACCACGACGCCGACCTGCACACCCATCTCGTGGGCGCTCACTATCTCGCGGGCCATGTACCCGACGGCCTCCGCGTCGAGGCCGTAACCCTGCCTGCCCTTGAACGCCTCGCCGCTGAGCTTGAGCAGCACCCTGGCGTGCTGTGCGCCGTTATCGGCCAACCGCTATTCTCCGAGGGAGAATCTGGAGAATCTGCGAACCCTGACGTTCTCGCCAACCTTAGCGATGGTCTCGTTCACTATGTCCTGGACGGTGACCCCGTTGTCCCTGATGAAGGGCTGGCTGAGCAGGCAAGTCTCCTGGGGGTTGCCCTCCTCGTCCTCGGGAGCATCGCCCTCGCCCACGTACTTCGGCGACATGGCGGCCACCTGCATGGCAACGTCGTGGGCGAGGGTCTTCATGTCTTCGGTGCGGGCGACGAAGTCGGTCTCGCAGTTGAGCTCGACTATGGCCCCCACCCTGCCGCCGCTGTGGACGTAGGCTTCGACCAGCCCTTCGTTGGTGTCCCTCGACGCCTTCTTGGCGGCGGAGGCTATGCCCTTCTCCCTGAGTATCTTCCGGGCCGCCTCCACGTCGCCGTCAGCCTCTTCGAGAGCGCGCTTGGAGTCCATTATGCCGGCCCCGGTCATGTCTCTCAGGGCCTTGATCGTTTCTACGGTGACTGCCAATTCTATCCCCCGGCCTGTGTCGTTTCTGGTGTCGCTTCGGCTGGGACTACAGCCTCGGCGGCGGGCTCGGCCTCTTTTGCAGCGTCTGCCGGCTCGGGGCCTCCCTCGGCAAACTCCGCGGCCGCCGTCTCACGCCGGTTCCTTCCCTCGATGACAGCATCCGCTATGCGGGTAGTCACCAGCCTGATCGACCTGATTGCGTCGTCGTTCCCGGGAATGGGGTAGTCGATGAGGGTCGGATCGCAGTCCGTGTCGACGAGGGCCACGATGGGTACGCCCACCCGCCGGGCTTCCGCGACGGCTATCGCCTCCTTGCCCACGTCGATGACGAACAGCACGCCGGGCATCTCAGTCATCTCCTTGATGCCGCCCAGGTACCTGTTCAGCCGCGCAATCGAGTCCTCCAGCTTGAGCGCCTCCCTCTTCGTCCGGACCTGGAACTCGCCCTTCTCCTTCATCGTCTCCAGCTGTACCAGGTAGTCGATGCGGGCCTGTATGGTCTTGAAGTTCGTGAGCGTCCCGCCGAGCCACCTGGTGTTGATGTAGTAGGCGCCGCTGCGCTGAGCCTCGGACTCGACGGTGTCGGACGCCTGCTTCTTCGTACCCACGAACACGACCTTCTTGCCCTCGGCGACCGTGTCCTCGATAAACTGGCACGCACGCTCGATGTGCTGGAGCGTCTGCTGCAGATCGATGATGTGGATCCCGTTGCGATGGGCGAAGATGTACTGCCTCATCTTCGGGTTCCAGCGCCGCTTCTGGTGTCCGAAGTGGACACCGGCCTCGAGGAGCGACTTCATAGATATCTGCGGCACCGCCGCCGCCTCTGCGATCCCTGGTTCGACCTGCGTTACCATGTGGAGCCCTTCACCCTCTATTTCGAGAATTAGGCCCACGCGAAGCGGGGCCGATTGAAGTATACCATAGCCGCACCCCGCGCCGCCGTTCCGCCGAGGCGCGGGAACGACGGTTATGGCGGCTACTCGACCGTGACCGTTTTGGCCAGGTTTCGCGGCTGGTCCACGTCGACCCCCCTCCGGGCGGCGATGTGGTATGCCAGAAGCTGGACGGGCACGACCGTCAGCACGGGGGCCAATGTCTCCGAGACCCTAGGCACGTACACCACGTCCTCGGCGTGGTCCGCGATGAGGGTGTCGCCCTCCGAGGCTATTGCGATGACCCGCGCGCCCCGCGCGTTCGCCTCGCTGACGCTGTTCAGCATCTTCTCGTAGAGCGGCCCCTGCGGCATCAGGGCGACCACCGGCATATTCTCGTCGATCAGGGATATGGGCCCGTGCTTCATCTCTCCGGCGGGATACCCCTCGGCGTGGATGTAGCTGATCTCCTTCAGCTTCAGCGCCCCCTCCATCGCAATGGGGTACTGGTTGCCGCGCCCCAGGTACAGGAAGTCGGAGTGGAGGGCGTACTTCCGGGCAAGGCGCTGGTAGGTGGACTCGTCCTCAAGCTGGGTTCCTATGAGGTGGGGAAGCTGCGCCAGCTCGCCGACCAGCCTCTGCATGTCGTCGTGACCGAGGACCTCCCGGGTCGCCCCGAGGTGGAGCGCCAGCATGTAAAGGGAGAGGAGCGAGCAGGTGAAGGTCTTGCTCCCGGCCACGCTGACCTCGAGGCCGGACCGGATGAAGATCGCGCCGTCGGCGATTCGCGTCGCCTGGGTGCCCTCGTAGTTGCAAAGCGTCACCTGCCGGGCGCCCCTGGCCGCCGCCTCGCCCATGGCCGCGAGGGTGTCGGCGGTCTCGCCCGACTGGGTTACGGACACGACCAGCGTGTCCTCCCCGATGACGGGGTCGCGGTACCGGAACTCGGACGAGTTGTCGTAGTCCGCCTGGATGCGGGCCAGGGACTCGATCCAGTGGCGACCCGCCATCGCCGCGTGCATGCTCGTCCCCATGCCTATGAGAATGACCCGCCTGAGCCGCATCACCTCATCGGCCGTGAGGGGGAATCCGTCGAGGCTCACAGATTGGGTGTCGAACGAAACCCTGCCCCTCATCACGTTCAGCGCGGCTTCCGGCTGCTCGTGGATCTCCTTGAGCATGTAGTGCTTGTACTGGCCCTTGACCGCCGCTATAGGGTCGTACGGCGCGGCTATGGGGCTCTTGTCGATGGCCCTGCCACCGAGCGTCGAGTAGCGGGCCTCCGTGGGAGTCACGGTGACGGCCTCGCCCCCCGCAAGATATGCGACAGTCCTGGTGTGGGGCAGCAGCGCCGGCAGGTCGCTCGCCACGAGCATCTCGCCGTCCCCGTAGCCCACGACGATGCCGCCCGCGTTGCCCTGCCTGAACGCCGTCAGCTTGTCAGGCTCTCCCCTGGAGATCGCGACCACCGCCTGGGCCCCGCGGATCCGCCCCGCGGCCCTGATCGCAGCGTCTTCGAGTGACAGCCCCCGGGCCACGTAGGACTCGATGAGGTGGGGGATGCACTCGCTGTCCGTCTCGGACGAGAAGACGTGGCCCTGCGCCTCCAGCTCCTCCCGCAGCTCAGCGAAGTTCTCGACGATGCCGTTGTGTACGACGGCGATCTCGCCCCGGCAGTCGGTGTGGGGATGGGCGTTGTCGTCGGTCGGGCCTCCATGGGTCGCCCACCGAGTGTGGCCTATGCCCATACTGCCGTCCGGCATACGCCCGGACGTCGCCGCCACCAGCTCGCTCAGCTTTCCCTTCGACCTGCGCCTAGCGATGCGGCCCGACGGCTCCACCACAGCGATGCCCGCGCTGTCGTAGCCCCGGTATTCGAGCCTGGCAAGCCCGTCGAACAGTATGGGAGCCACCGGCCTGGCTCCCGTATAGCCTACTATTCCGCACATTGCGCACTGATCTCCAGATGCCGTAGCACGGGCTGGTGTCCCTATGCATCAGCTATGGTAAGCTGGCCGCCGCGACGTGGGCCGAAGCTGCTGCCGGCCCGCACTGTCGTTCAAGCCTAGCACGAGGTGAGGACTTTGGAAACTCTACCCCAGGACATGTTCGGCCTTGCGGGGCGCGCAGCCCTCGTGACGGGCGGGAACGGCGGCATAGGACTCGGCATCGCCGAAAGTCTGGCGAGGGCGGGCGCGTCCGTGGCCATCGCCGCCCGCGACCGGTCGAAGACGGAGCGGGCCGTCGAGGGCCTGTCCGGGTCCGGCTCGGAGGTGATCGGACTCCAGGTCGACGTCGCCGACGAGGACTCCATCGCCGACGCTACTGCCGCGGCCGTCCGGCAATTCGGGCGGCTGGACATCCTGGTCAACAACGCAGGCATCGCCGTACGCAAGCAACCCCAGGAATACTCCTCGGACGACTGGGACCAGGTGCTGGACGTCAATCTCAAGGGCACCTTCCTGTGCGCGCGGGCGGCCTACCCGCACATGGTCGAGGCCGGCGGCGGCAGCATCGTGAACATCGGATCGATGACGTCGATATTCGGCAGCGACTGGGTGTCGTCCTACTCCGCCAGCAAGGGCGGCGTGGTCCAGCTAACGCGCAGCCTCGCCATCGCGTGGGCGGGAGAGGGCATCCGCGTCAACGCCATCCTGCCGGGATGGATCAGGACCGAGTTGACGAGCGGCTACTGGACCAACCCCGACAACCAGGACCGCCTCGCTCTCATCAACCGCCGCATCCCGGCAGGCAGGTGGGGCAGCCCGGCAGACCTCGCGGGGCTCGCCGTGTTCCTTTCGAGCGACGCGGCGTCATACGTCACCGGCGCGGCCATCCCCGTGGACGGCGGCTACTCGTCGTTCTAGCGCCTCGCGGAGCCAGGCCCGGAGGTCGCCCGCCGTGTCCTCGCGCTGGAGTGCAGCGTGTATCGATGCCTTGAGGAGGCCCGGCGGCGTTCCCACGTCGAAGTGGACGCCCGGGAACTCGTAGCCGTATATGCCCTGGGTTCGGACCAGCTTCGCCATGGCGTCGGTGATCTGGATTTCGCCGCCCGCGCCGGGCTCCGTTTCGGCGAGCGCGTCGAATATCTGCGGCGTGAGGACGTAGCGGCCTATGATCGCGAGGTTCGAGGGCGCGTCCTCCAGCGTGGGCTTCTCGACCAGGCTGCGCACTCGGTGGGTCCTTGAGTCGACCCGCTCCGCCTCGACGATGCCGAGGCTGGGCACCATCTCGTCCGGCACCTCCCGCAGGGCGATGACGCTCGCGCCCCTCTCGGCGTGCAGCTCGATCATCCGACCTATCGCGGACGGCCCGCCCACTATCACGTCGTCGGGCAGCAGCAGTGCGAATGGCTCGTGGCCGACTATGGACCTCGCAGATAGGACGGCGTGGCCCAATCCGCGCTGCTCGTGCTGGTACACGTAGCTTATGTCCGCCATCTCAGAGATGCCCCGCACCTGCTCGAGCATCTCGGTCTTGCCCGTGCGCTCCAGGGCGGACTCCAGGTCCCCGGAGCGCCCGAAGTAGCCGGCGATGGCCTCCTGGCCCTGTGACACCACCAGCGTGACGTGCTCGATGCCCGCCTCAGCCGCCTCCTGCACCGCGTGGTGAACCGGCGGCGTGTCGAGCACCGGGATCAGCACCTTGGGGACGGCCTTGGTCGCAGGGAGGAACCTGGTGCCGAACCCCGCCACAGGCACAACGGCCTTGCGCACCTTCACATCGTACCTCCTACCACGCCATTGCGACCCTGCCCGTCCGGTACACCTGCCGCAGGGCCGGCTGGTTGACGCTGAGCGCCACGACGACCGCGAGGAACAGCACGCCCGTGACGATGAGGATGGGAGGGGCGCTGAGCTCGTCCGCCAGGAAGCCGTACCCCAGGTTGGCGAAGGCCATCACGCCGCCCGCGTGGAGTATGTACAGACTCGAAATGCGGGCCCGCAGCCCGTCGGGCACCATCATCTGCACGTAGGTGTTGGAGAGGGCCATGAAGGTCGCCTGCGCCGCGCCCATCGCCCCGGCGAGAATCACCGCCGTGACGACGTTCGCGGACAGGGCAAGCATCACCGGCGTGACGGCGCTGGCAACGCCGGTCGCCAGCAGGATGCGCCCCTTCATCCGGTCATCCCGGACGCCAGCCAGCGCCATCATCCCGACGAGGGAACCGGCGCCGAACCCCATCATCAGGTAGTTGAAGACCGATGCGCCCGAAGCTCCCAGGCTCTCGCTGGAGAAGACGGGCATCATCGACTCGAAGGACATCACGAGGGCGCAGTGGAAGGCCACCAGGATGACGAACAGGGCGAGGGTGTGGTTCGTGTAGATGTGCACCATCCCGTCGACGATGTTCCCAAGGATGCCATGCTCGGACTCCGTCTCGCCGGTGGACACGGTCTTCACCCGCGACATGAGCAGGCCCCCGCACAACTGGAAGGCCACGCTCAGACCCAGCACGGCCTTGACCCCCAGGTAGTCGACCTCCAGCAGCGGCGCGGCGACCAGCAGTCCCAGGAAGCGGGCGCCGTGCCTCGACGAACTGGTCAGGACCAGCGCGTTGAGCAGGTCGCGCCTGGGCACCTGGTTCGGAACCAGCGCCGCCATGGACGGCTCCTGCACCGACCGGACGGTGCCGTTCACCAGCGCGAACAGGGCCACGTGCCACAGCTCGACCAGCCCGCTCGCCGCCAGGACGGCCATGGCCCCGGCAACCACGCCTCCCATGACGAACGTGAACGAGGCCAGCCTGCGGCGGTCGAATACGTCACCCAGCAGCCCCCCCACCGGCGAGACGACGAGGAACGGGATCATCGCCGCGAACGTCGTCACCCCGACCCACCCGGAGGACTCGGAGGCTTCGAACACGAGCCACGAGGTCGCGATGATGAAGGTCCACATCGCCGAGCCGGAGCACATCCCCGCGAGCCACGTGTTGCGGAAGTCGGCGTGCTTCAGGGAGGCGAACTGTGGCAGGTCGGTCGGTCTGAGGACACGTCTGGGCTGCAATTGGGTATGCCTCAGGCCGGTCGTTAGGCTAAACTGCTGCGATTATAGCCCATTTGTGGTTCGACAGGCTCACCACGAACGCACTTTGCTCACCACGAACACACTTTAAGGAAGGAGCTAGGTACTGCTATGAAGATAGTTCGGAACAACTTCGAGGACATCTACCCGGCCGGGCCCACCTACGTCAGGGGCGTCCGGGCCGGCGACACCCTCTACATATCCGGCACGACTGCACGGGGCTCCGAGGCCCAGGGCGGCGCGCCCATGGCGCAGCTCAGGGCGGTCCTCGACAGGATCGTGCGGATGGTCGAGGCGGAGGGCGGCAGGGCGACGGACATCGTGAAGCTCACGACCTACGTCACGGACAGGTCCGACTACTGGCCCATCGAGGGCGAGCAGGTCGAGATATTCGAGCACTACTTCGCCGGCGAGTACCCGACCAACGCCATCGTCGAGGTGAGCGGTCTCGCCGAGGACGGCCTCTGCATCGAGATAGAGGCGACCGCCGTGCTCGACTGAAGGGATCCCAGGCCCCGCGCTCAGACATGGTAGGATGTTCTATGCGGGCTACCCCCGCGTAGACCTTGTGTCATGGAGGAAAAATGCTTCGCATCGTCCTGCCTGTCGCACTGTTGCTAACCGTGTCCCTGGCGTTGGCGGCCTGCTCCTCTGGGGAGAAGGTCATCAGGATCGGCGCCGCCGTCAGCGAGACCGGCAGGTACGCCGAGGAGGGCAAGCACACCCGGGAGGGCTACCTCCTCTGGGAGGAGTGGGTCAACGAGCGCGGCGGCATCGACGTGGACGGCAAGCCCCACAAGGTCGAGCTGGTCATGTACGACGACGAGAGCGACCCGGACACCACTGCGAAGCTGGTCGAGAAGCTCATCGACGAGGACGAAGTCGACTTCCTGCTGGGGCCGTACAGCTCCACGCTCACTCAATCGGCCATCGAGGTGGCCGAATCGCGGGGCGTCATCATGGTCGAGGGCACCGGGGCATCCGAGACGCTCTTCGAGCAGTCGTTCGAGAACCTCTTCGCCGTGCTCACGCCCGCCGGCAGCTACACCGAGTCCGCGCTGCGCCTGCTCGCCGACCAGGGCGCCAGGTCGGTCGTGATCGCCTACGCCGACACCCTCTTCCCAAGGAGCGTGGCCGAGGGCGCAGGGGAGTGGGCCGAACGATATGGCATGGAGGTGCTGGCAGTCGAGGCATACCCCCAGGACGTGACCGACGTCAGCGGCATAGTGTCCGGCTTCAAGGACCTGGAGCCGGACGTCTTCATCGGAGGCGGCTACTTCAACGACACCGTCCTCTTCGTGCGCGCGGCCAGGGAGCTGGACTTCAACCCGAAGGCGACCGTGATGACCGTCGGCCCAACCAACCCGGCCCTGATAGAGGAGGTCGGAGCGCACGCAAACTACCTGATAGGCCCCACACAGTGGGAGTGGTCCATGAGCTACCGGGGGGAGTACTTCGGCTCCGCGTACGACTACTCCGAGCGCTTCCGCAAGAAGTGGGGCGCCCTGCCCGTCTACCAGTCCGCCAGCTCAACGGCCGCGGCCCTGGCGCTCCACCTGGCCATCGAGGCCGCAGGCTCGCTGGAGCCCGACGCCGTGCGGACGGCCCTCAGGAACCTGGACGCGTCCACCTTCTACGGCCCGATCAAGTTCGACTCGACGGGCAAGAACACGGCCAAGCCCATGGGCGCAATCCAGATACAGGACGGCGAGGCGCCGGTGGTGGCCCCCGCCAACGCAGCCGTAACCGGCGTGCTCTACCCCGCGCCAACCTGGGAGGACCGGTAGTCCTACCTCGCTCGTTCGATGGCGGAGTCCTGCCGCATCACTCCAGAGGGTCTATCCTGCCGGGCGGCTCCAAACGTCTTGCACGCTCCCACGCTGCCAGGAGCTCGGCCCTGTGGAGTGATGCCCATTCGATTACAAGCCTGCGGGCCCGGGGCGGAAGGCGGCCTCGCACTACGGTGAGATCGCCGATCGCAACCAAGGCCTCATGGCCGCTGTACTCTGCGTGAAAGTGGGGAGGCGCATGGTCGAGGGCATACATGCGTATGACGACCCCGTAGAAGCGGCACAGCTCAGGCACTGGGAACTGTCACTTCAACGCCAGACGGCAATTCGTCGAACGACTTGCCAGTGAGCTCCATGTAGAGCGCGTCCGGGCAAAGCTCAAGGTTCCCATCCCATGCTATGGCTCTGTGGGGAGCGATATGGACCCTCTCGAAGTACCCCGGCTCTTGCCAAGCTGCGAATACACCCCGACCAGCGAGATGGGACAGGTCAAGCTCTCCAACTGCTCCGTCCGAATATCTGAGCCATATGCGGTACCCCTCGCGGGCTTCTACGTGGATCGGACGAAGCATCTTATCCATCCCAGATGACACGGTCAGCGCCGCTTCTGGTATATCTGGAAGCGCTGGCGGCGGCTGTCCACCACGTAGAGCCTGTCCTGGTCGTCGACGTGCAGCGACGTGATGCCGAAGAAGTGGGGTTCGGTCTGCGACGACACGTGGAAGGGGGAGCTCAGCTCGTGCGGCAGGTCCGGGTACAGGTTCGATGCCTCGCGGGTGCGCTTCTCGTCCGGGTTCGAGTCTATGAACCGGCTCGCCCACACCGACAGCGTGGCCTGGCCGTGCAGCTTGGCGACGAACCCGCCGTCGGGATCCAGCACCTGCACCCGCTCGTTGCCCCAGTCGCCCACGTAGACGTAGCCCTCGTCGTCCACCACCACGCACGACGGCCGGTCGAATTGGCCGTCTCCCCTGCCCGATTCGCCGAACGCGGCCAGGAACTCGCCGTCGGGCGTGAACTTCTGGATGCGGTCGTTCCGCCAGTCCGCGACGTACACGCAGTCATGCGAGTCCAGGTTGAGGCCCCAGGGCATGTTGAACTGCCCCTCGCCGTCTCCGAAGCTGCCCCACTGGAGCAGGTACTCGCCGTCCTTCGTGAACTTCTGCACGCGGTGGTTCATCTGGTCGGCCACGTAGCAGTCGTCGTTACGGTCGAATCGCAGGGCGGATGGCCTGTCCAGCTCACCGTCCCCGGAGCCGTTCGCTCCCCACTCGCCCAGGAATTCCGCGTTCTTGTCCAGGATCGTGACGCGATGCTTGGCCTCGTCCAGAACGAACATCCTCTCGTCGCGGTCGAAGGCTATCGCCACCGGCTGAGCAAAGGTCCCGTCTCCGGCGTTGTCGGGCAGCTCCACAATGATGTCCTCGTCGAAGTTGCAGACGGTGAAGCGTCCCGCGCCGAAGCCCGTGGCGTGGTTGAGGACGTAGTACTTCCCATCGGCCGAGAAGGCAATGTCGTAGGGCCGGATCTTCCGGCCGCCGCCGATGGTCTTGACGTACTCCAGGCTGAACATGCTACGCGAACTGGTACTCGGGGGTCGCGGTAATCAGGGCGAGAATCTCGCCGACGCGGACCTCGGACTTGCCCCTGTCGTCGCCCCGCAGGTCCACGTCACCGCCCACGGAGGCGAACTCGACCAGGTGAGCCCGCGTCTCCTCGGAGGCCCTGACCGGGCCGATCAGGTCCAGGCACAGGTCGACCGTCTCCTCGGGCGAATACACCCCGCCGTTGCTGCTGGCGATGCGGTCGATGATGTCGCGCACTCCCTGCTTGCTCGGGTCTCGGAACAGCTTGGCGACGAAGTTGACCCGCTCCATCAGCGCGCCGCTCTCGATCCACTCCTTGCCCTCGTGCCAGCCCTCGACGCTTGGCGGCCTGTACACCGCCTGCCCCATGGGGCCCGTTGCGCCGTTTGCCCCCGCAGACCCGGCCGCGGGGTTCGGCGAGGCCCCCGTCATCCTGACCGCGTTGATCACGAGCTCGACGGGCCCCTTCACCCTTGCATAGCGCGCCTGCTCGGACTTGAAGTAGTCGGAGTTGAACAGCGTACGCAGGACCGATCTGATCTCGTACCCGGACGAATAGTACGTCTCCACCATCTCGTCGATGGTGCGACGGCCCCCCGCGTCGACGGTGTCCGCCGCGAAGAACTGGAAGAGCCGGGTGCAGATGAAGCGGGCCGAGGCCGGCTGCCTGGCGATGATGTCGCAGATGTCCTCACCGTCGAAATCGCCGGTCTCACCGAGGAAGGTCTTGACGCCGGTATCGTGGTCGTCCGGCCTGTACTCGTAGTGCCACGCGATGGAGCCGTAGGGGTCGAAGGAGTTCTTGCCGGCGCGCACGGCCATGTAGTCGGCGTTGCCCAGCGTCCATCCGGTGAACGCGCGGGCGCACTCCTTCACGTCCCTCTCGGTGTAGTTGCCGACGCCCATGGAGAAGAGCTCCACGAGCTCTCGCCCGTAGTTCTCGTTCATGGCGTCCGCGTGGTTGTCGTTGTTGTTCAGGAAGAGCAGCATCGCGGGGTCCGACGAGAGGGCGACGAGCAGGTCCCTGAAGCTGCCGAAGGCGTGGCGCCTGAAGCTGTCGAGCTGGTTCAGCAGGGCCCGCCCCTGGCTCATGTAGATGACGGGGAAGAGCCCGTGAAGGAAGAGCGCCATCTTCTCTTCGAGGGGGTTGTTGCTATGGATCATGCGGACCATCCACAGCTCGAACGCGGCCCCGCCCTCATCGAAGCCGATGGCCCTCCGCTTCGCCAGGTCCTCGCCGAAGTCGCCGGGGTCGCCCGGGTGCAGGAGCCACTCGACGGTCGCCTCGTAGCCCTGGGCGGCGTATGCCTCGACCTCGCCACGGCTCGCCCCGAATCCGGCCCGTCGCATCAGGTGAGCAATCAGCCCTATGTCACTCATCCAACTCCTCCTGTTACTCTTCGAACAGGTCGAAGGACTCGAACCGGCCCTTCACAATCGGCGCGGCGTCGAGGCCGAGCCAGTCCTCTGCGATCGACGTGTAGATGCCGCGGAAATCGTTGTTGAAGTGCAGGTCCCCGTCCAGGTGGTCCTTCTCAGCCAGGGACGGGTACTCGCCGTACATACCGCCCTTGACCTTGTTCCCGACCAAGAACGCGACGCCGCCTGAGCCGTGATCCGCGCCGTTGCCGTTGTCCCGGACCCTGCGGCCGAACTCGGAGAATATGAGAATGGCCGTGTCGTCGGCCTCCCCGTGCTCCTCCAGGTCGTCCATGAAGTCGGTCACCGCGGGTCCAAGCTCCGTCCAGAGCTGCGGGTGGGCCGTCTTGAGCCCGGCGTGGTTGTCGTAGCTCCCGTGGGTCGCGTAGAAGATACGCGTGCCGAAGTCGGCGAACATCACCTGGGCCGCGTCCTTCAGGCTCTTGGCGATGCCGTTGCTGCCGTACTCGATGGTCGAGGAGTATTGCTCGGGCGCGGTGCTGAGGATGTCTGCGCCCTTGAGTGCGTCGGTGCCAGTCTGGCCCAGGAAGCCCATCACGGCCTCCTTCCCGGCCGCGGCGCCGTACATCTTGCCGAAGGCCTCCAGCGCATACTCCCGCAGCCACTCGTCCTCCATGTCCGGGAACAGGCCGTAGGTTGCCAGGTTGCCGACCGACGCCACCGGAACGCCGTCGCAGCCCAACGCCCGCGGCAGCCCAACGCCGAAATTGACGGCGGTGAGCACGTTCTCGCCCTTCGGGTCCATCTCCCGAATGGCGCGGCCCAGCCACCCTTCCTGGCTGATCGCCTCCGGCTCGGCAGTGTGCCAGATGTCCATCGAGCGGAAGTGCGACCTGTCCGGGTTCGGGTAGCCTACACCATTGATCACGGCCACCTTGCCCTGATCCCAAAGCTCCTTGATGGGGCCCATAGTGGGGCCGAAGCCGACCGTGTCGTCGATCTTCAGGACGTCTTCAGGGTCGTGATGGGTGAGGGCGCGGAAGTCGTAGTAGTGCCCGTTGGTATAGGGCACCACGCTGTTCAGGTAGTCGTTGCCGCCGGACTGCTGGACTACGACCAGCTTGCGGTCCCCGTGCGAGCCGTTGCTTCCGTTGGTCTGCGGCATGGCTTGCCTCCGTTACCCGGATTTGCTGGGCGTATTGTACAGCGTCAGCCGCCCCTGTCCAGTACTATTGAGTCACAAGCACCGTGCCCGACATGAACGAGTGCAGCGTGCACGTATAGGAGAAGCGCCCGGGCTCATCGAACGTCAGCTCGAACGAACCGCCCGGCGCGACGTAGCCCGAGTCGAACCCGCCCTCCCCCCTGCCGCGCGAACCCTCCGTCACCGTGTGGCCTACGCCGTCCACGTTGGTCCACGTGAGGCTCTCCCCCGCCCTGACAGTCGCATCGCCGTATGCGAAGTTCTGGATGGGGACACTGAGCTCGTCCCCAACGGTTACGCCCTCGCGGACGTCCGATGCCTGGGCGACCGGCTCGACATTCGGGTTCCACATGTTGAAGACGCCCAGCGGGTTGTCCACCCAGACCCAGGCGTGGATCATCCACCCGTACACCGGCACCCAGGTGCCGCCGTCCTCCTCGCACTCCTCCTCAGTGGACGAGCGGGAGTCGAAGTCCGAGCCGGTGCATAGCTCGTAGTGTACGTGCCAGTTGTCGAGCGGGCCGGCGAAGGCATCCGGGTGGTCCGGGCCAACGACGTTGAGGGGCAGCACGAACGAGGTACCGACCAGCGTCCAATTATCTTCCTCGTCGCCGGTGTAAAGCAGGATCTCCGGGCGCTTCGGGTCGAACTTGCCGTCCAGCATCCGCCAGGGCTGAACGAAGTGGGCGCCCATGTTCGCCACCTCTTCGGTGGACTGGACGTAGCCGTCCGCGAGGGCCTCCTCGATGTCGGTGTACTTCTCCGTCGCCTCCCGCACGACGTCGAGCTGGTCGACCAGCGCCCCAAGCTCGTCGGGAGTCATTCGCAGCTCTGCGGTCGAGCTGCCGTCGTCCCGCAGCTTCTTCAACTGCTCGTAGGAGACGGGAGCGCGCACCTGCCCGTCGCGGGGCCCCTCCACAAGGGTCGTGAGGACGCTGTCGCCCACCCTCTCGAATACGTAGCGGGAGAACCCGATGGCGCCTCCCGGCTCCTGTGGCCTCTCCTCCGGCGCCGCCGCGTCGCTCCCCGGGGGAATCGTCGTCCACTCCTCGATATCCTCCTTCGACACGGTGTCCCGCACCTGGGCGGCAGCTACGGCGGGAGTGGGCGTCGGTACAGGAGTGGCGGTGGATTCGGGAGTCGGCGTGGGAACGGGCTCCTGCCGACCGCAAGCCCAGAGAGCGAGACAGCACAGGAGCAATACGACGAGCAGCCGGCAGTCCACGTAGTCTCCCAGCCCTCTCGATTCCCGCTGCGCCCCATTCTCCAAGTCAAGCACCTCCTGATGACAGCCTGCTAGGGGCTGAAGCTGCGTAGCATGGTCTCCAGGTCCCCACGAACCAGGTAATTTCCACCGCGGCTGTGTCCTCCTTGCAGGACGACGCCGTAACTCCCTCCGCCGTGGGACGCAATCAACACCCGTTCAACCCGGCCTATGTCTTCCTCCCATTCAGGTGACTCATGTCCATAGTAGTGGATCCAGTAGGACTCCTGTCCGTCGGATACCACTCGCTCGAACGACCTGACTTCCGACTTGTACCACCCTTGCGTCGATTGCTCCCATTCGTCGACTCGGGACTGTGCAAGCCTCATGAGCTCGTCGCCGGTGTCCGTACCGTCGGGCAGGCGGGTGTATTCGATGGTTATATAGGCTTCACTGGTGAGATAGGCTTCACCGTCGGACAACGAAACCCATCCAGCGCCCTCGCTTTCGACTCCCCACCCCGGGAGCAGGTCTATGTGGTACCCGAGAGCGCTGTGCTCATACGTCTGTCCAGCAGGCACAAGCCACGGGACTGGGACGCCTGAAGCAGTGACGTATTGGACCCAGCCAGGGCGGTTCGTCTCTGTCGGTGTCAGGACACCATAGAAATCTTCGAGGAACGCGAATACTTCGGGGAAGTACTGCTTCACGTGCCTCCGCGGTCTACCTTGAAAGAAGTAAGACTGCGAGAGCCCGGCGAAAAACTCATAGACGTCGACCATGAGGCCCTGAGTAAAGGGAGGCCTGTCGAACCCGAAGTCCGCAAGGACCTTGTCGACAGCTCTTCTGTGCAAGCCTTCCCATACCCTCCAGTCCTCCCGCGCGAAGCATATGAACTGCAGGAGGTGCGCGGGTTCGTGAATGTCACGATCTGGGGGATAGCCCGGTTCGGGGCGCAGGAGTTGCTCTGGAGTTGCTGTTACAGTACCGCCGGCACCGGGGGACCTCGTACTGTCACGGTATTGACCCCAATGGTCTCTCGTTCCCCTCAGGTTAGCGAACTCGGGCAATGCAGTTAGAGGGTCCCCATCGGGAACTATCGCCAGAGCGCCCGTACGGCACCTGTCCTGCGGGCCGTCCAACATCACCCGGAGCATCTTCGCCGCCTCTTGCAATGCCGCGGGATCTACTTTAGCGGCGGCTTTGACCGTAACTGAGGCTACGGGGACAAACTGGGTGTAGTATGGGCCGGCTGCGGGCGGCGGCGTGTCTCCGGCAAGTCGAGTAGATTGCATCGACCAGACTGGGAAGGCGTCACCCCCGGCAACGTTCGTCAGCTGCCTCACCCCTGACCCGTCGACCTTCATGACGTATATGTCGAAATCGCCGTCGCGGAAAGATTGAAACGCTATCCAATCCCCGTCAGGCGACCAGGCTGGGAAGACATCCTCCATGGGAGCGTTCGTCAGTCGTCGCACGCCGGACCCGTCGGCCCTCATGACGTATATGTCAAAATTCCGCCAGTCCTGGTCCCGGTCGGACTGAAACACTATCCAATCCCCGTCAGGCGACCAGGCCGCATTCATGTCCCTCCCTTCATGAGTCGTCAGTCGTCTCACCTCTGTTCCATCGGCCTTCACGACGTATATGTCATATGTCCCGTCGAGTCCTACGGCAGTATCCCGGTCGGACTCGAACGCTATCCACTCTCCGTCAGGCGACCAGGCAGGGGAAAACTCATTCCCTGGCAAGTCCACCAGTCGTCGCACGCCGGATCCATCGGCCCTCATGACGTATATGCCTACGCCAGAATCCCCAGCCCTCCACCAGGACTCGAACGCTATCCACTCTCCGTCAGGCGACCAGGCAGGGAAATTATCGTCCCCGGTATGGTATGTCGTCAGTCGCCTCACCCCGGACCCGTCGGCCCTCATGACGTATACGTCCCAATCCCCATCTACGTCAGATGCGAACGCTATCCAACGCCCGTCAGGCGACCAGGCAGGGGCAAAATACCACCCGCTATCGTTCGTCAGCTGTCTCACACCGGACCCGTCGGCTTCCATGACGTATATGTCGGAATCCCCGTCCCGGTCAGAGGCAAACGCTATCACCGGACGCTCGACGGACGCACACACCTCCAGCCCCAGGTCGGCCGAGTCGTTGTTCTCCACCGCCACCAGCGCAGCCGGCACGCACCCGGTGAGGCTGTTGCCGACGAGGCGCCACCTGGTCAGCGTGTCGCCCAGATCCTCCAACTCGGCCGGGATGTCCCCACTCAACTGGTTCCACCCGAGGTCCAGGGATGTCAGGCTGGACAGGCCACTCAGCCCAGACGGTATCTCTCCGCTCAACTGGTTGCGGCTGAGATCCAGCACCTCCAGGCTGGACAGGCCACCCAGCTCAGACGGTATCTCTCCGCTCAACTGGTTTCCGCCAAGGTCCAGGGATGCCAGATTGGACAGATTACCCAGCTCAGACGGTATCTCCCCGCTCAGCTGGTTCCCCGGCAGTGTCAAGCTTGAAACCCGTCCTTCGCCATCCATGGTGACACCGTGCCATTCGCGCATCAGCTCGTCGCTCAGCCACTTGGTGTTGTTCGTCCAGTTTGCCCCATCAGTGGCGTTGTACAGCGCGACCAGCACTGCACGGTCCTCCGGCGAGTCCTCCGCGCAGCTCCTGCCACTGACCGAGGCTATACCCTGGAGCCACGCCTGGAACGCCGCATAGATTGGCGCACAGAGCCCGGCGTTCTTATCGAAGCTGAGGCTCTCCAGCTTCGTCAGACCAGTCAGACTCTGAGGAAGCTCCCCGATCAACCCATTCCGCCCGAGGTACAACTCCTTCAGGTTGGACAGATCACCCAGCTCAGCCGGTGTCTCTCCGCTCAGCTGGTTGTACCTGAAGTCCAGCGCTTCCAGGCTGGAGAGCCCACCCAGCTCAGCCGGTATCTCTCCACTCAACTGGTTCCACCCGAGCCACAACTCCTTCAGATTGGACAGACCACCCAGCTCAGCCGGTATCTCCTCAATCAACTGGTTGCCGCCGAGATCCAACACTTCCAGGCCGGAGAGGCCACCCAGCTCGGACGGTATCTTCCCGCTCAACTGGTTGCCGTTGAGGTACAATCTTGTCAGGTTGGACAGGCCACCCAGCTCAGCCGGTATCTCTCCACTCAGATGGTTCTCCCACAGTGACAGCCGTGTCAGGCTGGACAGGCCACCCAACTCAGGCGGTATCTCACCATTCAACCATCTTCTGGGTAGACTCAACTCAGTGACGCGTCGTGGTGTCCCCCGAGCGGTGACCCCATCCCACTGGGTGATCGGGGTATCCGCCGCCCAATTCAGCGCCGCCGTGCCCCGCAGGGTGTCCCTGGCCGCCAGCAGAGCGCTGCAGTCCGACACTAGGCCGGTGTTCGACTTGTCCGTCACCGCCGCGCCGCACGTGTCAGGCCGTGCCGTGGGTGTTGGGGTGGGCGTGGGTGTTCCCGCAGAGGGCGTCGGAGTCGCGGTGGTGCTTCCTGGAGGCGCGCAGGCGGTGAGCCCCCTGTCCACCTTGTACTCACGCGTCAACGTGAGGTTGTACGGCACGCAACCCGTGAAGCTGTTCTTCTGGAGCCACAGCCTGTCCAGGCTCAGGTTGTTCAGCGCCTCCGGTATCCGCCCGCCCAGGTCGTTGTCGGCCACGAACAGCCAGCGCAGGTTCGTCAGGTTGCCCAGCTCCGGCGGGATGCTGCCGGTGAGCTTGTTGGTGTACAGCCACAGCTCCTCCAGCATCGCCAGATCACCCAGCGCCGCCGGTATCTGGCCGGTCAGTCCCCTCTTCTGGAGCTTCACCTTGGTCACCCTCTTGGGACTCCCCCCAAGGGCGATGCCGTTCCACCTGGCGATGAGGGTATCCGGCGACCAGTTCAGCGCCGCCGTGCCCCGCAGGGTGTCCCGAGCCGCCAGCAGCGCATTACAGTCCGACACCAGGCCGGCGTTCGACTTGTCCGTCACCGCGGCGCCGCACGTATCAGGCCGCGCCGTCGGGGTGGGCGTCGGCGTTGCAGTGGGCGTCGGCGTTCCCGCAGAGGGCGTCGGAGTCGGCGTCGCGGTCGGGGTGGGCGTTGGCGTTCCCACAGTGGACGTCGGAGTCGGCGTGGGCGAAGGTCCCGTCCCCGGCGGCGCGCAGGCGGGTAGCCCCCTGTCCACCTTGTACTCCCGCGTCAACGTGAGGTTGTACGGCACACAGCCCGTGAAGCTGTTCTTCTGGAGCCACAGCCTGTCCAGGCTCAGGCTGTTCAGCCCATCGGGTATCTGCCCGCCTAGGTCGTTGTCGGCCACGAACAGCCAGCGCAGGTTCGTCAGGTTGCCCAGCTCCGGAGGGACGCTGCCGGTGAGCTCGTTGGTGTACAGCCACAGCTCCTCCAGCATCTCCAGACCACCCAGCGCCGCCGGTATATGTCCGGTCAATCCCCTCTTCTGGAGCTTCACCTTGGTCACCCTCTGGGGACTCCCTCCAAGGGCAATGCCGTTCCATCTGGCGATGGGGGTGTCCGGCCCCCAGTTGAGCGCCGCAGCGCCCCGGAGCGCGTCCCGCGCCACCAGCAAAGCCCGGCAGTCCGACACCAGACCGGCGTTGGACGCATCCGCCACCGCACTTCCGGCACAGTCGTCCGGTGGAGGCTCGATATTGAGGGTCGCGGTGTGCGTCACCCCGGGGTTCCCCTCCGTGTTATCGCGGACCCGGATGGTGAGCTCGAATGTCCCGGACTCCTGGGGGATGCCGGATATGGTCCCTGTGAACGAGTCGAGCGACAGTCCGTCGGGTAGGGCGCCCGAGTCTATCGTCCAGTAGTAGGCCGGTATGCCTCCGACGGCATTCATAGTGTGTGTATAGAGGGTGCCCACTCTTCCCTCGGCCAGCGGCTCGTCCAGTAGGGACAGTTCGCGGAATGGAGTCGTATCCCGAAGCGTGTAGCCAATGGCTTGGGCTACCAGCAAATCCAGTTTCGTCACAATCCAGCGTCCCAGTGCCACTTCTGCACCGTTCTCGTTGCCGAAAGCGCCTCGTCTGCTTGCCGGGTCAATCGTTCCTTCAATGAAATGACTATAGCGGTCCGTGCGGGGATATGACCCATAGTAAGTCTTCACCGCCGCGTCACGCACTTCTCTGGCCTCGTGGAACCCGGCAAAACCGTCTTGGCAACCATTGAAGACTAGGGCGTGTCCCATTTCGTGAAGAGCGATTGGATAGAGGTCATTCGGCGTCGGGCCCAGACCGGATCCACGCCACCAAGTATCCTCATCCACGGAGGTCGTCCAGCCAAACGTATCGTAATTGCCTCTGGGGTCGAAAGTAATACTGCCCGAGCGCTTGATGGGAAACTCGACCTCGCCGGACGATTGGTTGCTCCCGTCACAGGACGGTCCTCCGCTCGCGGTAATTTTTTCGTTGTAGTATCCATACACATGCATCAGAAATCCGGTGTAGGCGATGTCGTTTGTAACGGTTATGCCGTCGCCCAGTCCTTGCCGTCGTTGCTCCTCTGGGTACCATATCCACATCTGTTCCTCGCCCACAGGCACCTCATCCAGATCCATATCCGCTATGAAATAAGCCCAGTCGTCAGCCATCCGCTGAACCGCCTCTCTGGCGGCCGGATCGTCAAACATCCCGGTATCGTCGTAGCTGTAGTCGGGGATGATGTTGAACTCCAGTGGACGGTCAACGTCCTGGTCTATCACGTGTACGTCTATCGTCTGAGTGCTCACCCTGCCGCCTCCGCCCACATATCGAATCGTCAAGGTGTGAGTTTCGTCGGACGTGTCCCGGTCCGGGAAGATCGAGATACGAAACTCGACCGCCTGAGCGGGGTCTTCGGAGGCCAACGCCTTGGTCGGTCCATTCGCTCCGACCAAGCTGGGGAGGTCGAAATACAGCCTCGGTTCGGTCGAGCTCAGAGTCGCCGTCGCTCCGGGCAGCTCGACGGAGTATTTCATTGCCGGATTGGCGATAAGCCCCTCCCAGTCGACGAGAACTATTCCCGTCTCGTTCACCTCCCTGCCGAACATATCCCGGATGATCACACGTCCCCCGGATCCAGAGAAGCAGTTGGGGCCCTGGTAGTCGGGGATGCTGCGAAGCCATGCCTGGAAACTCTCGTCGAGCGGAGCGCAAAGCCCCGTTTCGTGGAATGTCAGCCAGTCGAGACCTGTAATCTTTGTCAGAGTCTGCGGGAGAGCTCCCAGCATCCCGGAATTGCCGTGGAGGGTCAACAGCTCCAGGCGGTTCAGGTTCCCCAGCTCGGCGGGCACTTGGCCTGTAAACTCATTGCCATCCAGATACAACGAGCGGAGGCGGGTCAGGTCTCCCAGCCATGCAGGGAGGGGGCCGCTCACATCGCTGTGGCCCAGATCGATTACCTCCAGCTTCGTAAGCCGGCTCAATTCGGGCGGGAGCTCGCCCGTGAGGCCAAGGCCGTTTCCAAGCCACAATTCCCTTAGGCGTGTGAGGTTCCCCAGCTCGGAGGGTATGCTGCCTCCGATGCCGTTTGCTCCGAGGAACAGCCTTTCCAGTTTGGCGAGGTTGCCCAGCTCCGACGGTATCTCCCCGTGTAGCCGGTGGTTCCAGCTGAGGTTCAACATTCTCAGATTGGTCAGGCTGCCAAGCCAGGCCGGTATCCGCCCGAACAACCGGTTGTCTTGGAGATCCAAACTCTGCAGGCTGGCGAGGCTGCCCAGCTCAGGCGGTATCTCCCCGCTCAACTGGTTGTCCCGGAGGCCCAGCTCAACGACCCGGCCGCTGGCGTCGGTGGTGACGCCGTGCCATTTGCCGATGGGCCGGTCGCTCAGCCAGTTGGTGTTGTTCTTCCAGTTCGGGCCGTCGGTGGCGTTGTAGAGGGCGACCAAGGCGGCCCGGTCAGAGCCGGTCGCCGGCGCCTGGGAGCTGGCGGACTCTGGCTCCACCATTGCTACGAACGGCAGGAGGGCCGCCAAAACGACTCCTATGAATCGCGTCACACGCCGCCTGCGCACCTGGGCCATGGGGGTAGACAAGTCGCTTACCTTAGTGATGTGATAGAGCGTGGTCCCTACACGCTCAGCTCGGGGTCGATTGCCTCCAGGCGGCGCTTCACGTCTGCGATGAAGGCGCTGGCCTCGGCGCCGTCGAGGATGCGGTGGTCGAAGGTCAGGCACAGGTTCATGATGGAGCGGATGGCGATGGCGTCGCCGACGACCACCGGCCTCTTCACTATCGACTCGGTGTTCAGTATGGCGGCCTCGGGCGGGTTGATGATCGCCTTGCCGACCACAGACCCCAGGGCGCCGGTGTTGTTGATCGTAAAGGTCCCGCCCTGGACGTCGCCCAGGCCGAGCTTCCCGCCCCGGGCGCGGATAACCAAGTCGTCGATAGCCCGGGCCGCTCCCGCGACGCTGAGCCTGTCCGCGTCGTGGATCACGGGCACCACCAGCCCGTCCGGCGCCGCGACCGCTACGCCGACGTTCACGCGTTTCTTGAGGATGATCGCGTCGCCGTCCCAGGACGAGTTGACCATCCGGTGCTCCTTCAACGCCTCGGCAACGACCTTCACGACGAACGCCAAGTACGTGAGATCGACGCCCTCGCGCCGCGCAAAGTCCGCCTTAGTCCGCTCCCGAAGCCTCACCAGCCCCGTCACGTCAGCCTCGACGAGGGTCCATGCCTCCGGGATGGTCGTGGCGCTCTTCATCATGTTCTCGGCGATCATCCGGCGTACGGGTGTGAGCGGCACCCTCTCGCCGTCCTCCATGGCCGCAGGCTTGGAGTCCCTCGCGTCGATGTAAGACTGGACGTCCTTGCGCGTCACCCTCCCGCCGATGCCGGTGCCCGTGACCTGGGACAGGTCGACGTCGTGCTGCTCCGCCAGTCGCAGCACCGCCGGAGAGTATCGCCCGCCGCGGGAAGCCACCATGCCCGCGCCCGTCGAGATCGGACCGCCAGAGCCCGTAGGGCCAACGGGCGCTACGTCTCGCAGCAGCGTGCCCACCCTGTCCGCCCTAGCCTGACCGTCGCTGGGCGTTTCTTGGGTGGCCTGATCATCGCTGGCCGCAACAGTGGCTTCTGCGGCAGTTTCGGCCTCGCCGCCCTCCACGGCCATCTCGGCGATGGCCTCGCCCATCGGCACGGTCGCTCCCTCCTCCACTAGGATGCTCGTCAGCGTGCCCGTGGCCGGCGCGGGTACCTCCATGTTCACCTTGTCGGTGACCACCTCGACCAGCGGGTCGTACTTCTCGACGCTATCGCCGACCTGCTTCAGCCACTTCCCGATCACGCCCTCGGTGACCGATTCGCCCACGTGCGGAAGCTCTATTCTCATAGCTGTGCCGTCCTCATCGCCTGTATGCCTCGCTGCGGACCTGCTCCCACTCGCGGCCCCCCTTCTTCAGGTACTCTTCCCAGGCTTCTCCGGCAGCTTCGGCCTCCCTGTCGGAAGTCTCCTCATCATCATACGGCGCATCCAGAAGCAAAGAGACCAGTGGATCCGAAAGGTTCCGCAGATACTCCAGATACCTCCCTGCCGATTGAACCTCCCCTTCTGGAAGCTCCTCTACCAAGCGGTGCAGGTCTTCCCTTGTCTTCATTCGCCCTCCTAGACTCAATACTGCGCCAGCTCCAGCATCGCCTCCGCGATCCGCTCGGTGTCCGGCATGAACATCGCCTCCTGGAGCGGGCTGAACGGCATGGCCGGGACCTCCGGCCCCGCCAGCCGCATTATCGGCGCGTCCAGGTACTCGAAGGCGTCCTCCGCAACGATCGCCGCGACCTCGCCGCCGATGCCCACGGCCTTCGTGTCCTCGTGCACGATCAGCACCTTGCCGGTCTTGCGGGCCGTCTCCAGGATGGCCTCGGAGTCCAGCGGCCTGAGCGTCCGCAGGTCCAGCACCTCGACGCTGACCCCCTCGTCCTCCAGGTCGCGCGCCGCCTCCAGGCACAGGTGCAGCATCAGGCCGTACGTGATGACGCTGATGTCATCGCCCTCCAGCTTCACGTCGGCGGCCCCGATCGGCAGCGTGTACTCCCCGTCGGGCACCTCGCCCCTGACGAGGCGGTACGTCCGCTTGTGCTCCAGGAAGACCACCGGGTCCGCGTCGCGCACCGCGCTCTTGAGCAGCCCCTTCGTGTCGTACGGCGTGGCCGGGGCGACGACCTTGAGCCCCGGCGTGTGTGCGAAGTACGCCTCCGGGCTCTGGGAGTGGTACAGCCCGCCCCGGACCCCACCCCCGTACGGCGCGCGCAGTACCATCGGCACGCCCACCGTGCCCTCGCTGCCGTACCGCGCCCTGGCCGCCTCGCCCACGACCTGGTTGAAGGTCGGCCATATGAAGTCCGCGAACTCGATCTCCGCGATGGGGCGCATCCCGTTCATCGCCGCGCCCACCGCTATGCCCGCTATGGACGACTCCGCGAGGGGCGTATCGATCACCCGCTCCTCGCCGAACGCCTCCACGAAGCCGTCCGTCGCGAGGAACACGCCGCCCCTCGCGCCGATGTCCTCGCCCATCACGAAGACGCGGTCGTCCCGGGCCATCTCCTCGTGCATGGCCTCCCGCACCGCCTCTATGACCGACATCTCGGCTATGACGGCCCTCCCGCGCTCTCCGCGTAGACGTGGGCGTGGAAGTCCGACGTGTCGGGATGGGGCGCGGCCTCGACCTGCTCGGTCGCCTCGTTCACCGCCCGCTTCGCCTCCGCCGCGAACCTCTCGTCCGTCTCGTCGTCCAGGATGCCCGCCGCCATCAGCCGCTCCCGCAGCATCCTCACCGGGTCGCGCTTCCTCGCCTCCTCTATGTCGGCCCTGGGACGGTACCGGCTGTCGTCGTCGTCGCTGGTATGGGGCAGGTAGCGCTCGACCATCGCCTCGATGATCGTCGGCCCATCGCCCGCGCGGGCGCGTCTCGCGGCCTCGGCCGTCGCCTCGTAGACCGCCGTGATGTCCGTGCCGTCCACGACGACCCCCGGCATCCCGTAGCCCTCGGCCCGGCCCGCGACGCTGTCCACCGCCATCTGCTTCGACAGCGGCACGGAGATGGCGTACCCGTTGTTCTCACAGAAGAATATGACCGGCAGCTTGTGGATGGCGGCGAAGTTCATCCCCTCGTGGCAGTCCCCGGCGCTCGCCGCTCCGTCGCCGAAGTAGACGATGGTGACCACGTCCTCGCCCCGCATCTTCGACGCCAGCGCGTCGCCCACGGCCTGCGGTATCTGCGTCGCCACCACGTTGGACAGGTTGATGACCTTCAACCCCGCGTGGGCCCCGTGGGTCGGGAACTGCCGCGCGCCGCTGAGCGGCTCGCCCGTCTTCGCCAGGAACCCGGACATGATCTGGGCCGGCGTCAGGCCCACGCTCACCAGCACGGCCAAGTCGCGGTAGTAGATGTAGAAGCGGTCGACGCCGACCCTGAGCGCCGCCACGCTGCCGATCTGCCCGGCCTCGTGTCCCTGGGCCGACGCCACAATCGCGGCCTTCCCCTGCCGGTTCATCAGCCACACCCGCTCGTCCAGCGCACGGCACAGCACCATCTGCCGGTACATCTCCAGCATCAGCCTGTCATCCGGCCCTGCATGGTCGCCTCGAACGGCCGCCGTCGATTCCGCGAGTATGTCAGTCTGTGCTGCGTCCAATCCGTTCACCACTTCGTGCCGAGATTATATTTGCCCTGCTCGCCGGGGGTCAAAGTCCGTCTCCGATGAACTGTCCCAGATTAGTAGGCGTCGCTCCAGTGCCTGTCAATCTGGACAGCATCTTCGAGCCGCAGAGCACTGCCCTTCGACAGGCTCAGGGCGAACGATCTTGTACCAGCCACGGCCCTACCGATCCGACGGCGCGGGCACCATAACCGGCGGCTCGTCCCTGTACCGCAGGCTCCAGGGGCCGGGCGCGTCGCGCTCCGGCACATCGAATACCGACACCCACGACCTCGGTGCTCCGCCCGGCTTCAGCAGCACGGTATCCGTAAGCTCGTAGCCGCCCGGCGACTCCTCCCAGGCGTCCATGCCGGCCTCCGAGCGGGCCAGTGCCGTGCCGTCGGGCCCGACCAGCGTGAAGTCGTCCTGCGATACCCGCACGTCCTCGTCGGCGCCGTTCGCCAGGACGTAGCGCACCACCAGGAACACGCCCGTCGCCTCCGTCCCGCCGATGGCCGGCGCAATCCTGGACTCGCTGACCGCGATCACCACCGTCACCGGCTGGACCGAGGGGTCGCCGGAGTCCTCGCCCCCGCAGGCGGCCAGCCACAGCGCCATGCCGAGAGCCGCCGCGGCCTGTAGGGGCACCCCGAAGCGCGCCGTCAACCCTCGCCGAATCTCAGCACCTGCTGCAGCGAGAGCCGCCGCACCACCACCACCACCACGGCGATTATCACCGTGAACACGACCACGATCGCCGCGTACGTGGAGATCAGCGTCACCCAGTCCACGTCGAGCGTGTACGGCGGGAGCACCCTGCCGCCCGTGTCGTCGTGCCCCAGGAACGTCATGATCGTCGCGCCCACCTGGCCGCCCATCCACGTGCCCAGGGCCAGGCCGGCCGCCACCACCAGCGCCTGCTCGATCCAGATCAGCAGGGTAAGCTGGTTCATCGAGAGGCCGACGGCCCTCAGCAGCGCGAACTGCCCCTCCCGCTCCCTGAACGACACGTACGTGTGAACCAGGAAGCCGATGCAGCTCAGTATCAGCACCGTCACGAAGGCCACGTTCAGCAGCGCCCGCCAGCCCGCGTCCAGCAGCGGGTCCACCTGCGTAGTGCTCAGCAGGTCGCTCCTGTCGTACACCGTCGTGCTGGCGAAGGGCTCCACCCTGAGCCGCTCCCCAAGCGCCTCCCTGTCGGCAAGTGCTTCCTCCGTGACCAGCCAGGCCTCGTTGGGCACAACGATCTCCCCGTAGGTGGCCTCTATGTTCGATATCAGCGCTATGGACTCCAGGTCCGCCACGATCCACGGCTCTCCGACCGTGTCCAGCGTGGGGAAGTAGTCCACCTGGGCCGCTATGCGCACCGGCATGCGACCGCCCCCGACGGTCACGTCGAACTCGTCGCCGACGACGTGGCCGGACTGCTTCAGGAACCTGTCCGACACCAGCACTGACACGGGCGACACGGCCTCGCCGACGTGGATCCCCCGGCTCGTCCTGTTCATACCGCCCACCCACGAGAACAGCGCCGACCCGCCGCCGCCCACGTTGGTCGAGCTCCGCAGGGAGTCGGACACCGACTCCGTCGTCGTCCTCAGGGCGCTCCAGCCGTCCGTCCCGGAGAAGTCCTCCAGCACGACGGACCGGCCGTTCTCGCTCACCGCACGAAGCTCGTCGATCAGCACCCAGCCCGGCTCCAGCTGCCGCCGGTCGTTCCGCTCGCTCACCACCACGGACAGCAGCCGCAGCGGGGGCACCGGGATCACCCACCGGTTGCTCGACGAGAACCGCCGCCCCCGCAGGTTCGCCGAGACGTCCGTCCACTCCGTGTGCGTGAGCGGGCCGAACGAGAACGAGAAGTGCCGGTCGTTGGCGTCCCGCACTCGCAGCACCATCACGACTGAGTCATGGGGCCGGTCCGCCCGAACCCTCGCCTGCACGTAGCCGGCGTCGAGGGGCACGGCTATCCCCTCGGGTGGCGCGGCATAGACCAGCGATTCCAGCATCTCGTCCAGCGGCTCCTCCGCGAAGTCCGGGCGCCGCCACGCCACGTCGCCGAAGCTGGCGCTGTCCACCGCCAGGATGCCCACCCGCTTGCCGGGCGTCTTGCTCAGGTCGAACCCGCCGCCCCTGTACGCCGGCATGACGCGGGCGACGCCCTCTATCTCCTCGTACTTGTTGGCGAACGGCAGGGTCAGGCCGCGAGGCTCCAGGAAGATGCCCTCCGCCCTCATGTCGCTGCCCGTCGAGTAGAGCACTCGCTCCTCGTAGTTGAGCTGGAGCGTACCCCCGACGCTCGCCACGAACACCCCCAGTCCGGCCATCAGGATCAGCAGCATCGACAGCCTGGCGTAGTGCGTCGGGTTCCGCGCCATCTGCCACAGGCCCAGCGCGAGGCCGACGGACAGCCTGTTGGACATGAGCCTGCTGCCAAGCGCCAGCCCCAGGGGCAGTAGCCGCAGCAGCACCATCGCCGAAGCGGCCAGCATCAGCGCCGGCATCGCCAGCAGTATCTGGTCCACAACCGTATCGCCGAACACGTTCGTCGCCACCACGGACCCCTGCTCGGAGAGCTGCCGGAACATCAGCAGCGCCGCCAGCAGCACCGCCACGTCCACGTAGTACTTCTGGAACCAGGGCTGGCGTGCGGGCCGCGCCGACTCCTGCCGGTAGCGGGCCACGCCGACCCTCGACGCCTGCAGGGCCGGCACCAGCAGGGCGGCGAACGCGAGAAGCGCCCCCACCGCGCTCAGCCCGTACGACGCCCCGGATATGTCCACCGGCAGCGCGTCCCCGCCCGTCAGTTCGGAGAACGCGGGCGTGTAGCCGAGAGACCCTATCGCGAGCCCGGCTATCAGCGGCCCCACCAGCGCGGCGGCCAGGGAGAGCGTCCCCGCCTCGATCAGGAAGACCATGAATATCTGGGTCGAAGTGGCCCCCCGGCTCCGCATCAGCACGATCTCGCCACGCTGCCGCGCGACGACCATCGACGCTATCATCACGATGTAGTACAGGATCACGATGACGATCAGGATCATGGCCACCAGCATCGGCAGCTTGGTGAAGAAGTGCCGGCGCTCGAACTCGCGCAGCGCGTCGTCCAGTCCGGTGATCTGCTCGTACCCGTACAGGCTCGACCCCAGCCGGTCGCTCAGGAAGATGAGACCCACCAGCGTATCGCGGGAGTTGCGCGAGTTCAGCCGCCCCCTGTCCACGTCCAGGTGCCAGGCGTAGATGCTGTCGAGGCGTGGGAACGAAGGCCCCAGCGTCTCCAGGTACGTCTCCTCCGATATGTAGAGCTGGAGCTGCCTGAAGTTGACCTGCGTCCCACGCCGCAGCACCCGCTCGTCCAAGTCGCGCAGCGCCGTCGCGTCCTCCGGCGCCTCGAACAGCCCGGTGATCGTCACCAGGACGTGGGGCGTAGGCCCCGTCGTCGCGGGGATGGCCGCGATCCTGTCCCCGACCGTCAGCCCGAAAGCCTCGGCCTGGTCCGCCGGAGCCATCGCCTCCAGCGCCAGCGGCTCGCCCGGCCCCCTTGCGGCGCCCGCCTCGGGCATCCTGCCGCCTGGGAGTATCGCCGCGCCGCGCCCCAGGCCCGTGACGAATATGAAGTTCGCCCGCCCGTCGCCGTCCCACACCGACGGGTCGTCCGCCTGGTCGGGGGGCGCGACGGCAAAGACCGCCGACTTGCCCGTCCGTCCCACCCTTCTGGCCGTCCACCCGACAAGGGGGTCCATCCGCTCGACCAGGATCGACGAGACGGCGTCGTACTCGTCGGCATTGGTCGGCCCCTTCTCCGTGACCAGGATGACGTTCACGTCCGCCTCGGGCAGCTTGTCCAGCGTGAACTGGAGCGCCAGGTCCCTCAGCGAGTCGAAGTAGAGCACCGTGCCGGCCATCATGGCCGAGGCGAGGAGCACTCCCACCACCACCGGCGAGAGGAGCCGCCAGTGGGCGAGGATGCGCCGTCCCACTAGCTGCCACGTCGAGAGGAACCGGGTGAGCCAGAACCCAAGCGTCATCGATAACCACACCGTAGGGGCGGGTTTGAAACCCGCCCTCCCCGGAGACGCAACGAGACGCCCATCAGACCTCCAGCCTCGATACTTCGCTCAGCCTCACCCTGCTGACGGTGCGGTGCACGACGAACAGCGCGAGCACTATGAGGCCACCCAGCGCGACGTAGGCGGGCGCCATCAGCGACCACTGGGTGTTCATGACGAACGGCGGAATCACGGGGTCTCCCGTCTCGGTGACCGCCAGCGAGGAGATCATGATCCTGCTCATCTGGAAGCCTGCCCAGCTTCCCAGCCCTAGGCCCACGACCACGATCGCCAGGTGCTCCAGCCCCAGCAGCCCGATTAGCTGGCCGCGCGTCAGACCCATCGTCTGGAGCGTCCCCAGCTCCATCTTGGCCCGGGACGTGAACATCAGCAGATAGACGGCGTAGCCCAGCCCCGCCAGGAGCACCACCAGCCCGACCGACACCAGCACCATCAGCTTCCACCCCGCGATCACCAGGGGGTCGACCCGCGTCGTGGCGAGCCGCTGCGCCGTGCTCTCGATCTGGTCCGGCGTAATGTCCATCCGCTGCATCCCCGCCATGGCCCCGATCTCCCCGTCCGAGACCGTCGAGGCGAATATCTCGTTGGGAGTGAACCGCAGGCCGGGCCCGATCATGTTGAGGTAGCGCAGGAACGTCTCCATGTCCGCCACCATGAACCCGATCCCCTCCGGGGCCAGCGTCGGGAAGTAGTCCACGATGCCCTGGACGATGACCGGGAACTTCCGGCTCGTTATCTCCACTACGAAGGAGTCGCCGGTCCGGACTCCCGTCGACTCGGCGAAGAGGCTGTGCACCACGACGGGTATCCGGCCGTTCTGGGAGAGTCTGTGGATGCCCCTCATGCCGAAGTCGGTGTCCTTGCTGAAACGGTACAGCAGCGCCCGGCTGCCGGGGAATCTCGACTCCGGCACGGCCTCGACCCCGTCGCCGGACGACAGCGACACCCGGAACGGCGACCAGTCGATCGGCCCCTCGAAGTCCTCTATGACCGCCTCGCCGTCCGGCAGGGCCGCGAATATGTTGTCGATCATCACCGAGCCGGGCGTGCCTGAGGGCCCGTGCACGAACTCGAACACCTGGAACGACAGCAGGTTGATGGGCCTCGCCATCTCCCGGGGCAGTCCCGTCGACAAAAGCTGCCAGCCCTCCTCGCCCATGGCACCCAGGTTCAGCGTCTCGACGATGCCGTTGCTGTCCTCCAGCGACATCATCACGAAGATCGACGGGTACGGCCGCTCGGGCTTGACCCACACGCCAATCCCGGACGCCTCCTCCGGGATCATCGCCGGGACGGGCGCTCCGGTGACTCTCAATCTGTCCATCAGCCCCACGAGTGACTGCTCGGAAAAGTCCTCCCGGAACCACGCGATGTCGGAGAACGACTCGGACTCGATGGCCAGGAACGGGAACAGCGTCCTCGAGCTCGTCTCCCCTATCTCCCCCTGCGTCCGGTGACCGAGGGCGACCTGCGTGACCTCCGGTATGGATATCAGGTGGTCCCTGTACTCGCCGTGCCCCATGTGAACGGGCGGGGCGACCCGCGTAACGTGGATGTCGGCGGCGAGGTCGTACAGTATCTGCTCCTCCTGGCTGATGCCCAGCGTCGCCCCGACCGTCGTCGACAGCACCCCCAGGCCGGTGAGCATCACCAGCAGCAACATCATCCAGGTGTACTGGAGCGGGTTGCGCGACATCCTGAGCAGGGTCATGGACACGCCGACGGGCGCGCGCCTCATCAGCGAGGTCAGGCCCCAGTACGCAAGCTGCAGCGGTACGACGGCGGCCAGGAGGGCCACAGGCACGAACATCAGCTCGTTGGGCGGCGGCCTCTCCATCCAGATGAACAGCCCGGCCAGCACGGCCTCGATGCCCACCGCGGGGAGCCTGACGGACCAGTCCCGCGCGGCGCTCGCAGCGGCATACGCGGCCCCGAACCCCGCGAGAAGGGCCGCTTGGGGCAGCCACTCCAGGTTGTACTCGACCCTTATCTCCCGTATCACCACCGCAGCGCACAGCACCGTCAGCGTGGCCCCCGCCCACACGTGGACCAGCGCCGGCGACTCTCCCCCCAGGAACCGCACCAGCAGCGGGAAGAAGCGCATGAACAGCAGGGCCACCACCGCCAGCAGCAGTATCGGGGCCGCCAGCAGCGCCTCGTTGACCTGGACGTCCTCGAACAGCCCGCCCGAGACCAGGTGCCCCCTCGCCTGTATCTCCCAGAACAGCAGCCCACCCAGGGCCAGCAGCCCCACGTCCAGGTAGTACCGCTGGAACAGGGGCAGCAGGGGTGGGCGCGCCGTCCTCAGCTTCTGGGCGATGAGCGCCGTGCGCCCGCCGAGTACGCCCGGCAGCACGAATATGGCCAGGCAGAGCGCGGCAGCGCCCCAGGCCACGGCGAACGGGGCGAGGGTCGGCCTGATGGGCAGCAGCCCGCCGTCGGTGAACTCGTCGAAGTACGGCAGGATCCCAGCCGCCGTCACGACCCCCATGACCAGGAAGGGCGCGACGAGCGCCGGAATCGACACCAGTACGAGGCCCTCCATCGAGTAGACCCGGAAGACCTGCCACAGGCTCGTGCCCCGCGTGCGAAGCGACGCGATGTCGTCGCTCCGCGCCTCCACCAGGTAGTTCACCATCATGTACAGGTAGTAGAGCGCCGCCAGCAGCATTATCGCTATGAGGAGCAGGAGCGGTATGGACGAGAAGAAGCTCCGCTCCTCGAAGTCGTCCAGGATGCCCGTGATGCCCGTGAACGCAGACGAGCCTATGAGACGGTCGAACAGTCCCTTCTCGAACTCCGCCACCCTGTGCCTGATCTCCTCCAGCTCCAGCCGCTTCAGGGTCTCCCTGTCCACGCCCACGTAGTAGTCGAGCGTGGAGAACGTCGACGGCAGCACCCTGCCCACCGTCTCCAGCAGCACGTCCTGCGAGACGAAGACGCCGAGCTGAGTCTGCACCTCCGCGTCCTCCAGGAGCTGTTCGGCGTCGGTATCGGTGGTCCGGTCTATCTGGAACGCGGCGTCGTCCGAGCGCGGGCCGATGCGGAACAGATTCGCGCCCAGCGGCCAGTAGGGGTCCCGGGGGTCGATCGGTTCGATGAACCCGGTAACCCTGACGTAGACGCGCTCCGGCTGGTCGACCGACCTGGCGAGCACTATCGTGTCGCCGATGAGCAGCCGGAAGAAGTTGGCGAGCCGCGCCGCCACGACGCCCTCCAGTATCGGGCCGCCGTCCCCCTCCTCTACCCTGTCCGTCGCGGCGCGTCCCTCCACGATCCTGACGTGGTGCTCCAGGTCCGAGAGCACCTGGAAGTACCCCCTCGGCGCGTCCGACGGCGGGCGCGTGATTGGCAGCGGGAACACCGGCGTGCCCAGGAACATGGGGTCCGTGCGAAGGTGCCGCACCACTTCCTCGCCCACGTCGGACAGGCTCGACTCGCGGATGTCGCCGAACGTCTCGTCGGCCGCGTCCAGGTTTGCCTCCTGGAGCGGAACGAAGGGCACGTAGGTGCGTATCTTCAGGAAGTGGTCGGTCGTACGCGAGAACACCGTGTCCAGGCTCATCCGGTTCAGCGTCTCGAGATAGACGGGGGCGCCCACCGCCAGGCTGCTCGCCACGGTCACTCCCACGAAGACCGCCGCGACCAGCCGCCAGTTGGCGCCCAATCTCCTGACAATAAGCTCTATCACTTACTGACTATAACACCCCCGCAACCCGTACGTCGTTCCCGTGTAGACGGGAACCCATCCCGGCCCCGCCGCCTGGATTCCCGCCTTCGCGGGAATGACGGTTGTGCAAGGTCTCCGAAAGCCGGAATCCAGTCCCCGGCCGCCTGCCACCCGGCTCACCGCAGGTACCCCTCCGCCCAGCCGAGCCCCTCCTCCGTCGTCGTGAGCGGAATGTACTCGCAGCCGATCCAGCCCTCGTATCCCATGTCGTCGATCACCGAGAACACGTGGGGGTAGTTGATCTCGCCCGTGCCCGGCTCGTGCCGCCCGGGCGTGTCCGCTATCTGGATATGCCCTATGCTGCCCGCGTTCTCCCTCATCGTGGGAGTCAGGTCGCCCTCCATGATCTGCATGTGGTACACGTCGTACTGGAGCCCCAGGTTGTCCGACCCGACCTCCTCGATGATCGACAGCGCCTGCCCCGAGTAGTTCAGGTAGAAGCCCGGTATGTCCCTCGTGTTGATCGGCTCGATGAGCAGCCGTATCCCCGCCGCCCCAAGCTCCGACGCCGCGAACCCCAGGTTCGACACGAACGTCGCCCTCAGTTCGTCCGGGTCCGCCCCCTCCGGCGGTATCCCCGCCAGGCAGTTGATCTTCCCGCACCCCAGCGCCTTCGCGTACTCCGCCGCCAGCCCCACGCTGTCCTGGAACTCTCCCACGCGGGCCGGGTTCGTGGCCATTCCGCGCTCCCCGGCCGCCCAGTCCCCCGCCGGGAGATTGTGCAGCGCGACGACCAGGCCGTTGCGCTCCAGCCGCTCCGCCAGGTCGTCCTTCTCATAATCGTAGGGCAGCGCGAACTCCACCGCCCTGAAACCGGCCCTCGCCGCGGCCTCGAACCGGTCCGGGAAGTCCACCTCGTTGAACAGCATCGTCAGATTCGCGGCCAGCTTCGGCATCACCAGACCTCGCTCCCCAGATTTCGGCCCGAAGTCTATTCCACGCCCTCCCCCCCACGCAACCCGCATCCCCCTCCGTCGTTCCCGTGCAGACGGGAACCCATCCCCGTCATGAGGCTGAAGTCGGTTGGCCTCTGGGCGATTCTGGGTTACGATATGCTGGAGAAGGTCGGTGGAGGCTCGCCGTGGAAGATACTGGGGATGCCCTGAAACGGCAAGATTCGTTCTACGAGACGATACGCGAGAATCTGGAGACCGAGTCCTTCGGCAAGTGGGCGGTTGTGTCGAACGACAAGCTGGTCGGCGTGTATGACTCAAACCGCAAGGCGTCCGAGGCGGCGCTGGAGCTGACTCCCAACCAGGTGTGCCTCGTGAAGCGCATTGGGCATGACATCAACGTATCGCAGCTGATGGTCCGGGCTAACCGTGCGCCTGTCCGGCGTGCCGCCGCCAAAGCGCCCTCCCCCGTCGCCCAGCGAAAAGCCCGCCCTTTCCCAAATAGCGTTGACAGCCACCCTCTCTTCTGTTACCGTTCATGCACCACCCCTACCGCTTCGCCGGTAGGGTCGAGACCGCCCTCCGAGGCGGTCTCTGTCTTTCTTTCAAGAATCGTGTTGACAGCCGCCCTCTCTCCTGATACCGTTCACGTACCACCCCTATCGCTTCGGCGGTAGGGTCGAGACCGCCCTCCGCGGCGGTCTCTGTCTTTGTAAGCGAGCGCCGATTGATCACCAACATGTACATAGACGGCTTCAATCTCTACTACCGCGCCCTGAAGGACACCCCGTTCCGATGGCTCGATCTGCGGAAGCTCGGCGAGACCCTCTTCCCCCGGGACACCATACACCGGATCTGCTACTTCACCGCCAGGCTCGATGCCCGCCCCGGCAATCCTTCGCAGCCCCAGCGACAGCAGGTATACCTGAGGGCGCTGGCTACCCTGCCCGGCTTCGACGCCTACTACGGCGCATTCCGGTCCGGCGTCAAGCGCCGTCCGCTGGCCGAGCCGGTACGCGGCCTGCCCGCCCACGTCCTCGTCAGGGACTCGGAGGAGAAGGGGTCCGACGTGAACCTTGCCACGCGCCTCCTGGTGGACGGATTCAACGGAGAGTACGAGCAGGCGGTCGTCGTATCCAACGACGCGGACTTCGCCGGCGCCATGCGGTACGTCAGGGACGACCTCGGCCTTCGCGTCACTCTCGTCAATCCGGACCCAAGGAACGCAAGCCCCGCGGAGCTGGCTGGTGCCGCTACCTACGTAAAGCGTCTCTGGAAGAGCCACCTGAGACGGAGCCAGCTTCCCGACAAGCTGACCGACCACGTCGGCGCCATCACTAAACCGGCCGGGTGGTAACGCTCCCGGTCTCAGACCCGCCATTCCCGCATCCCCTCCGTCGTTCCCGCGCCCCGGCCTGCCCCCGTGCAGACGGGGGCGGGAACCCATCCCCGGTCCACGTACCCCACACATGTCATTCCGAACGCAGCGAAGCGGAGTGAGGAATCTAAGATCCTCGCCACCGAGCAGCCCCGATGACGCCTGCACAACCACCTTAGATTCCTCCCTTCGGTTCGGAATGACACCCCCCGTTCGCCCTGGGCCTGGCTCTCCTGAGCCTGTCGAAGGGTCGAAGGGCAGTGCTACGCAGCTCAACCCATCCCGCCTCCCTCAAAGCTCCCTCCCCCTCCGTGCCCTCTGTGGTAAAACTCCCCGGATGTGGCATAATCGACACCCGACGTGCTATAGTCACGCCGAGGCGAGAGGGTGAAAGCGACAACAATGACCATGCCCGGCGCCCCTCGAATCTCTCGGTCCAGGCTGCTCCTACCCGCCCTCACCCTCGCGGTCCTCGCATTCGCCGCAGCCTGCGGCGGAGATGCACGGCCCGCCACTCCCACACCACCACCCCCTTCTCCGGCCCCGGCAGCCGCACCAACACTCACACCCACCCCGTCGCCTGCCCCCACAGACACGCCTACCCCAACGCTCACACCCACCCCGTCGCCTGCCCCCACAGACACACCTACCCCATCGCCTGCTCCCACAGCCACGCCCACCCCGACGCTCACACCGTCACCGTCGCCCGCCCTCACAGCTACGCCTACCCCAACGCTCACGCCGTCACCTAGCCCAACAGCTACGCCAGCCCCAACAGCCAGTCCTGACGCAAACGACGCCGGCGCCTACCTCTCCAAAGGGAATACCTATTTCATCACGGGCGAGTACCGACAGGCCATCGATGCCTACGACACGGCCATCAGGCTTGATCCTGAACTGGCCGAGGCCTACAACAACAGGGGGAAAGCCTATGCTGGATTGGGAGAGTTCCGTAGGGCCATAGAGAACTACGACTACGCCATCAGACTCGACACTGACTACACCGAGGCCTACGACAACAGAGGACTTGCCTATGCAAACTTGGGCGAGTTCCACAGGGCTATAGAGGACTTCGACGCTGTCATCAGACTCTACCCTGACTACGCGGAGGCTTACTACAACAGAGGACTTGCCTATGCAAACTTGGGCGAGCTCCACAAGGCCACAGACGAGCTCCGTAGGGCCATAGAGGACTTCGACTACGCCATCAGGCTTGACTCAAACCACGCCACCGCCTACTACGACAGGGGGGTTGCCTACTTTAACTTGGCAGAGCTCCGCAAGGCCATAGAGGACTTCAACTACGCCATCAGGCTCGACCCCAACTATGGACTCGCCTACTTGCTCCGAGGATGGGCATTCGGACGGCTTGGCAAAGTCGGCGAGGCCAAGGCTGACATCGACTGGGCATCGAGGCTGGGTGTCGACGAATCCCTATTACAGCGTGCAGTTGCGAGCCTTGAACGCTAGCTGCTATAATGCAACTGGTGATACAGAAGCAAGGAGACTCAATGTGAAAAGCGGACTGCAACTCTCACTAGAGCGGCTCTGGTCGTCCGCCCGTAGTATGGGTGTTTGGGAATGGTGTCGCTTCCTGTACATCGCCTTTAACGCTATACTTGCAGTGGCCCTCACCGTCTACGCACTATGGATTCATTGGAACAGCCCACAAGGTGATCAAGTTCCACTCGCCCTAATTCTTTTTGTGCTGGCACTAGCCGGTGTGTGTCTTATAGCGATGCAAGTAGTGGCACAAGTGGTGGCTGAGGAGAAATGGGATTGGCCATTGTGGACCACCGTGATACTCGTGGTATTAGGAATCGGTGTTTCCTTCTCACTTGCCAATTGGACAGATTTACGCGGGGAGGACTCCAACAGCACAACCATTCGCAATATGGCCCTCGTACTTGGAGGCGTCATTGCGGGAATATTCGCTCTCTGGCGTAGCATAGTCTCGGAGCGCCAAGCCGACACCGCGCAGCAGAGCCTGCTGAACGAACGCTACCAGAAGGGTGCCGAGATGCTTGGTAGCGAAGACCTCACCGTTCGCTTGGGCGGCATATACGCCCTTGAACAGCTTGCTATGGAAAATCCTGAGCAATACCATGTCCAAGTCATGAAGCTGTTCTGTGCCTTCACTCGCAATCCGATGGAGGACAAAGACTATGAGAAGAAGCTGGACGAACGTAACGCGGATGGGCTTACGTCGCCCAGAGAGGATGTGCAGGCCGCCATTGATACTATAGGCTCCCGAGACAAGAGGCGGGTCAAAATCGAAAAGAGTCAGGGATTCAGCCTAAATCTGATAGGCGCCTCTCTCTCCGGTGTACATATTGCTGAAGCGAATCTGTCCGGCGCGATGCTAGATGATGCAGTCATGCAAGGCGCGAAGCTAAGAGAAGTAGACTTCACCGACGCTAGAGCGCCGGGAGTCAACCTGTCTGGCGCGCTGATACACCAGCAAGTCAAGCCCTTGTTCGAGCTCCATAGAGCGAATCTGGCGTGTGCGGGGCTTGATCGCATTAATCTATCCGGCAAATACATTCGGGGTACCAATCTGCGTCAGGCCCGAATCAGATTTTCGGAGCTGTCCTCTACTTTACTCACCGAATGTGATCTGACAGGAGCACAGATTTTCGAGTCGAACCTCTCGATCGCACAGATTCTGAGCACCGATATGTCCGGCACTACTCTACCCAGCACCGATATATCCGGCACGTTCTTCTACAATCCCAACAGTGGAAGTAACCCAAGCCCGGTCATCGGTCTGACACAGACCCAGCTAGACGAAGCCTGCGCCGACCTCAATAATCCTCCCAAACTGGACCATGTCTTCGACGCCGAGACCGGCAAGCCGCTGGTCTGGCGCGGCAAGCCCTGCGAAGACGACTAAGCCCGGCTGCTCACCTCCATTCCCGAAATAGCTGTTCTGGACTACGGAAGGGCAGCTATGTTTACCTGCCTGCCGCGGCGGTGGGTAGCTCTCGCACGGCGTCTCCGACCTTTCGCTCCGCAACGGCGAGGTCGAACTGCGCCTGGAGATTCAGCCAGAATTGAGGATCGACGCCGAACCAGTGGCCGAATCTCAGGGCCGTGTCGCCGGTCACGGAACGCTTCCCGGCTATTATCTGGCTGACCTGGTTGGGAGGCACTTCGATCTGGCGGGCAAAGATCGCCTGGGTCACACTCATCTCCGCCAGCTCGTCCTCCAGTACCCTCCCCGGATGTACTGCTCGCTTCAACATATCCCGAATTCCCCCTCTCGCTAGTGATAGTCCACGATCTCGACGCCGGACGTCAATCGTCCAGCATGTATAATGCGGGCCTGTCTCGACCAACTAGGGAGGCTCACATGGCAAGTCTGCGTAGAACCGGCCGCACCATCATCGCCACCGGGGGCGTATCCACGCCCGGCCTGGAGCGCCTGAAGAACGGCGACATCCTGGCATCCTACCGGCGGTTCAGGCCCGACATGGAGAATGAGGGCGGCGGCTTCTCGAGCTGGGTCGGCGAGGTGCTCAGGTCGACCGACGGAGGCCGCACCTGGAGCGAGCCCATCGTGGAGGTGCGGGGAAGGCGACCGGGCATCCCCGATACCCTCGTGCCCTACTACGGCATGGCCCAGCTTCCCGACGGCACCATCCTGCTGCCCGCGATGGGCCCCACTCGGGGCACGTACATGATGCGCTCGACCGACGACGGCGCGACCTGGGACGGCCCCGAGCCGGCGGGCCAGGGCATCGACGGCGTGGACTGGGCCGCCCTCGCGCCCTACGGCAAGATACGCACCCTCTCCGACGGCGTGGTGATCTTCCCCGTCTGCGGCCACTTCAGGGGCCACAGGAACCACATATCGGGCCACCTGCGCTCCTACGACGGCGGCAGGACGTGGACCGAGTTCGCCACCGTCGCCAGCGGCCACGTCTTCTACAACGACGCCATCGAGCTGCCCGACGGCAGGATGATAGCCATCGTCGTCAACGAGCTGTCCCCCGCGGGCCACGGCATGGCGCCCTTCTACTGGACCGAGTCCCACGACCTGGGGCGCACGTGGAGCGAGCCGGACTTCACCACGGGCGCAATCTACGGCAATTCGCCCGCCCTCTTCCTGACGAAGAAGGGGACGCTGCTGTGCGGCTACCGTTGGACGGGCGACGTGGACCAGGGCTACGTCGGTGTGGGCATCAGCATCTTCAGCGAAGACGGCGCGGGCGCGGGCTCCTGGAACTCCAGCCCCATCATGGTGTGGCTGGGCCGCGGCGTGCGCCCCACCTACCCGGGCCGCTCCTTCTCGGGCTACCCGGCGTTCACCTACGTGGACGACGAGCGCATCCTGTGCGCCTACTTCATGTCGCCGGTGGGCGGCGGCGGCCCCACGACCATGGACATCGAGGGCGTCTACTACGTAGAGGAGGACTAGCCGTCCTTCGGCTATAATATGGGGCGTCTGCCCCTACAAGCTACAGGCCCAGGTGGCGAAACGGCAGACGCGGCGGACTTAAAATTCGCTTCCCGCTAAGGGAGTGGGGGTTCGAGTCCCTCCCTGGGCACCAGCCACCCCTGCTATGCGGGCTCCCCGCCCGGCTCCAGCGCGACGATGCTCGTGCTCTTGACGACCAGATAGACACGGTCGCCCACGGACAGGCCCAGCGACCGCAGCGCGTCCGGCGTGATCTCGACCATCATCCGCGCCCCCGCGTTCACGAATAGCACCACGCGCGGCCCCTGGGGGTGGATCTCCTCGACCACGCCCGGCAGCACGTTCTGGGCACTGATGCGAGTGGGTACGTCGAGCGCCACCAGTATGTCCGACGCCCTTATGGAGACGGTGACCCGCTCGCCTGGCTCCGCCTCCACGCCGGGCGCGAGCAGGCGCGACCCGCCCGCCTCCAGCTCCGCCTGCCATCCGTCGGCCCGCTTCCCCACCACGTCGGCGTCGATGAGATTCTCCAGCGCCGCGTAGTCCCCGATACGGCTGAGCCGCGGGTCCGCCAGCACCGTCGATGGCCGGCCCTGGGCGGCCTTCGACCCGCCGCTCAGCACCAGCACGTCGTCGGCAAGGGCCATCACCTCGGATATGGAGTGGGACACGTACACCATCGGGATGGACAGCTCGGCGCGCACCTGCTTCAAGTACCTGAGTATCAGGCCCCTGAACGCGAGGTCGAGGGACGATACCGGCTCGTCCAGCAGCAGCAGCCGGGGCGACGCCGCCAGGGCCCTTGCCAGCGCCACGCGCTGACGCTCCCCGCCAGACAGGCCCGAGACTCCGCGGTCCATCAGGCGCTCCAGCCTGAGCATATCGACGACCCGCTCCAGGGAGACGACGCGCCGGTCCTCCGGCGTGAGCCTGTGCCCGTAGCGGATGTTGTCGCCCACGCTCAGGTGTGGGAACAGTGCGCTGTCCTGGAACACGTAGCCGACGCCCCTCCGTTCGGGTGGAACGCCCACCCTCCCGGACGACGAGTAGACGGTGCGCCCCAGCACCTCGATCTCGCCCCGGTCGGGCCTGGTGAGACCCGCCACGCAGTTGAGCAGGGTCGTCTTGCCGCTCCCGGACGGCCCGAACACCGCCGTGATACCGGGGCCGAGCTCAGCCGAGCAACGCAGCTCGAAGTCGCCCAGCCTCTTGGCTACGTCGAATTTGAGGACACTCTGCCCAGCATCGTCCGCTAGTGGAACCGGGCTATGCTCTCTCATCGCGTCCGGCCCCTCCACGCACGGGACAGCAGCCAGTTGTGCACCGCCAGCGTGCAGACCGCCAGGACGATGGAGACGGCGGTCAGCGTAATCGCCGTGGCGTCGTCGCGCACCTGCACGCTCGAATAGATGGCCAGCGGCAGGGTCTGCGTCCTGCCGGGGATGTTGCCGGCGACGGTGATCGTGGCCCCGAACTCGCTCAGCGCCCTCACGAACCCGAGCAGCGCCCCCGCCATTATGCCCCGGTACGCCAGCGGCGCCGTCACCGTGAACAGGACGCGCAGAGGGCCGGCCCCCAGCGTCCGCGCCGACATCTCCAGCCGTTCGTCCACCTCACTCATCGCCGTAATCGTCGCCCGCGCAACGAGGGGGAACGAGACCACCGCCGAGGCGAGCACGGCCGCCACCCACGTGAATACCACGTCCATGCCGAGCGCCCGGTGTACCAGCGACCCCACCGGGCCCTCCCTCCCCAGCAGCAGGAGCAGCAGGAACCCCACCACCACCGGCGGGACGGCCAGCGGCAGCGACACCCCCACGTCTATCAGGAAGCTCCAGCGAACCCTGCGCCGCGCGACCAGCCACCCGGCAAGCACGGCGAGGGGAAGGTTGATGACCGTGGCAAGGAGCGCCACGCGAAGCGTCAGCTCCAGGAGTGCGATGTCCATTGTGGCCTATGGTACAGCCTAATCCGTTGCCGGCGTGAACCCGTATGCGGCGAATATCTCCCGCGCCCTGGCCCCGCGCAGGTACTCCACAAGCCTCGACGCAGCATCCTCGTGCCCCGACCCGGCGATCACGGTCGCCGGGTAGACGATGGGCGAATGGCTGTCCTCCGGCGCGGCGGCAGCCACCTCGACCGACGTCGAGGAGGCCGCGTCCGTCGCATAGACGAACGCAGCCTCGGCATTGCCGGACTCCACGTACGCCAGCGCCGCCCTCACGTCCGCCGCGAACACCATCTTGGGGAGCAGCTCGTCCCACAATCCCAGGTGCTCCAGGCTCTCCCGGGCATACCCGCCCGCCGGAGCGACCGCGGGGTCGGCCACTGCGATGCGATCCACCCCCTCGCCGGCCAGGTCCGGGATGCTGTCCGGCTGCCCTCCCCCGCCCACTGGCACTACTAGGACCAGCCGGTTGCGCAGGATGTGCGCCGGCTCCCCCGCCAGGTCCACCCGCTCTTCCAGGAACGCGACGGGCGAAACGCCCGCCGACAGGAAGAGGGCCGCGGGCGCGCCGCTGGCAACCTGCTGGGCGAGAGCCTGGGATCCGCCGTAGCTGACCGCCAACGAGATGCCCGTGTCACTCTCGAAGGCGGTCCTTACCTCTTCCATGGGATCGTGCAGGCTCGCCGCCGCCAGGACGAGCACGTCGCCCCGACCGTCGCCCTCCCAGGAACAGGCAACGGCAGCCATCGCCCACAGGGCTCCCAGCACCACGCCGACCCAGAACGACGAACCGTTTCGAGATGTCACAGTCCCAGCCTCCCGAAGGCGCCCGACATATGGTATACTCTCAGTGAAGTTGGGACCTCTGTGACCTGTCGAGCAAGAAGTGGGGAAGCCCACTTTTTTTATTGATGGGCAACTGTCCAGTCAGGAGGTAGCGAGGGATATGAAGAGCGATTTCATCATCGCTTTGACACAGTTGGCCGCTGAGCGCAACCTGCCGAGGGAAATCGTGCTCTCCGCCATCGAGGCCGCCCTTGCTTCAGCTTACAAGCGGGACAGCGTCGCGGCCGGCCAGAACATATCCGTAAAGCTCGACCCCGGCAGCGGCGACGTGAGCGTCTTCGTCGTAAAGACCGTCGTGGAGCAGGTCGAGGACTCCCAGTTCGAGCTGTCCGTCGGCGACGCCAGGAAGATAGAGCGCGAGGCACAGGTCGGCGACGTGGTGCGCACGGAGAGCCTGCCCCACAGCGCGGGACGCATCGCCGCCCAGACGGCCAAGCAGGTCGTCATGCAGAGACTCAGGGAAGCCGAGAGGGACCTCGTCTACCAGGAGTTCTCCGACAAGGAGGGCGAGGTATTCACGGTCACCGTTCAGAAGATCGAGCCGCGGCAGATCACGGTCGAGATGGGGCGTGCCGAGGCGGCCCTGCCACAAGCCGAGCAGCCCGCGTACGAGAGGTACAGGGTCGGCCAGAAGGTGAAGGTCCTGCTGCAATCCATCAGGCAGTCCAACGAGGGGCCCGAGATAATAGTCTCCCGCGCCGACAAGCTGCTGCTCAGGCGGCTGTTCGAGATGGAAGTGCCCGAGATCTACAGCGGCTCCGTCGAGATAATCGACATAGCCCGGGAGGCTGGCTCCCGCAGCAAGGTGGCCGTCTTCGCCAAGCAGGAGGGCGTCGACGCCGTCGGCTCATGCGTGGGCCTGCGCGGTATCCGCATACAGAACATAGTCAACGAGCTCCACGGCGAGAAGATAGACGTGGTCCCGTGGGCCAAGGACCCGAAGGCGTACATAACCCGGGCTCTGAGCCCGTCCCAGGTCATGCGCGTCAAGCTGGACGAGGAAGAGAAATCGGCTATTGCAGTGGTGCCCGAGAACCAGCTCTCGCTCGCCATCGGCAAGGAGGGGCAGAACGCCAGGCTGGCGGCGAAGCTCACCGACTGGAAGGTCGAGATCAAGAGTAACGTCGAGATGGAGGAGCTGGAGCGGGCCGCCGCCCTGGCAGAGGAGGAGGCCAGGCTCAAGGCAGCGGCCGAAGCCGCCGAGGAGCCCGCGGCCGAGGTCGTGGAAGAGCCCGAGGAGGCGCCCGAGCCCGTCGCGGAGGTGATCGAAGAGGCCGCCGAAGAGGTGCCCGACGTGGCCGCCGAGGTCGAGGAGCCTGTCGTAGCGGAGCCCTTGCCGGAGCCTGAAGTCGAGGAGCCAGCCGCCGAGGTCGAGGAGCCGGAGCCGGAAGAGCCCGAGATCGTGGAGCCGGCCGCCGAGGTCGAAGAGCCGGAGCCGGAAGAGCCCGACGACGTCGAGGTCCTCGAAGAGGTCGTCCTCAGAGAGCTCCTGAGCGACGTGGAGGAGGACGCCCAGCCCGAGAAGGAAGAGGCCCTCGTCGGCGCCGCGGAGACCGCCACGTCGATCGAGGACCTGTCCGAGGACGTCTGGTCGGTCCGGAACGTGCCGGCCGCTCAACCGGGCGTGATAAGATTCAGGGAAGACATAGCGGAGCTGGACGGACCCGACGGCCCGCGCAGGGGAAGGCGCAGGCGCAGGCGAGGAGGAGCCGGACAGCAGAACAGAAGGCGGTGACGGGATGGCTGCTAAGACCCCCACCAGGCGGGTTCCCCTGCGCACTTGCGTAGCCTGCGGAGCCAAGACGGCGAAGGGCAGCCTCGTACGCATCGTCGCCCCCCGGCAGGGATCCCTCGAGGTGGACGCGACGGGCAAGGCCCACGGACGCGGCGCATACCTGTGCAGGAGCGGCGACACCCGCCACGACCTCCGCGGGCGCGGGCGCTTGGGGCACGCGCTCCATCGGGTATTGACGGACGCCGAGTGGGGCAACCTGGTTTCCTCCATGGAAGCGATTAGACTGACCGAGTAACGACAGATGACGAACCGCGCAACTACAACCGAGCGAGACTCGCGCAGCGGCGCACAGGCCGCGCCACTGGTAGAGATACCGGCCGGCGTGACCGTGGCAACCCTCTCCAGCCTGATGGACGTCGACCCCGTGGAGACGATCAAGCAGCTCATGCGGTCCGGCTTCATGCTGAGCATGAACGACGAGATCGAGTTCGAGACGGCCGCGATGATCGCCCAGTCCTTCGGCCTCAGGGTCAGGGCGCCCAGGAAAGAGGACCGCGGCCCTGGCTCCCTCGCCGTATCCCACGAGGGCGAGGCCGAGGCCGACCTGGCTCCCAGGCCCCCGGTGGTCACCATCCTGGGCCACGTGGACCACGGGAAGACCACCCTCCTCGACCAGATACGCAGCTCGAACGTCACGGCGGGCGAGGCGGGCGGCATAACCCAGCACATCGGGGCATACCAGATCCAGCGCGACGACGAGCGGATCACCTTCCTCGACACGCCCGGACACGAAGCCTTCACGGCCATGCGGGCGCGGGGCGCCCAGGTCACGGACATAGCCGTCATAGTGGTGGCCGCCGACGACGGCATCATGCCCCAGACCATCGAGGCCATCGACCACGCGAAGGCTGCGGACGTTCCCCTCGTCGTGGCCATCAACAAGATCGACAGCCCGCGGTCGGACCAGGAGCGCGTGAAGCGCCAGCTCGCCGAAAACGACCTGCTCATCGAGGAGTGGGGGGGCGACGTGGTTGCCGTCTCCCTGTCCGCGCTCACGGGCGAGGGGGTCGACGACCTGCTCGACAACCTCAGCGTGGTTGCCGAGGTGGCCGAGCTGAAGGCCAACCCCTCCAGGTCCGCCAGAGGTGTGGTCGTCGAGGCGCACGTCGACAGGAGCAGGGGCCCCATCGCCACCCTGCTCGTCCAGACGGGGACCCTGAGGGTCGGCGACCTCCTCGTTGCCGGCGCGGTGTATGGACGCGTCCGCGCCATGCACGACGACAGGGGCAACACCGTCCAGGAGGCTGGCCCGGCCGTGCCGGTCGAAGTGATGGGCCTGAGCGGCCTGCCCGAGGCCGGCGACATTGCCGAAGTCGCCCAGAGCGATCGGGCCGCCAGGAGCGCCGCCGAGAAGCAGATGCAGAGCCGCGAAGACAAGAAGCGGTCCGGCATCACCCTCGCCGAAGTCCACTCCATGATGGAGTCCGGGGACGCCGAGGCGCTCGACCTTATCGTCAAGACCGACGTACAGGGCAGCATCGACGCGGTCCGAAACGCCCTGCAGGCCCTCAATACCGACAAGACCAGGGTGAACGTCATCCACGCGCAGACGGGCACGGTCTCGGAGAGCGACGTTCTGCTGGCCGCCGCCTCTAACGCGATCATCGTGGGGTTCAACGTCAAGCCGGAGACCGGCGCGCAGACCCTCGCCGCCCACGAAAGCGTAGAGATACGCAGCTACGACATCATCTACAATCTCGCGGACGACATCCGCCTGGCCCTCTCCGGCCTGCTTGCGCCGGAGACGAGGGAGGTCGTCGAGGGCGTCGCCACCGTCAGGGCCGTATTCGGAGTCGGCGGGCGCAGGCGGGCGGCGGGCATCTACGTCAACCAGGGTAGGATAACCCGGTCGGGCACCATCCACGTCTTCCGGGGCGGCAACAAGCTGTTCGAGGGCGCGATTGCCAGCCTGCGCCACTTCAGGGACGACGTGCGCGAGGTCGCCACCGGCCTCGAAGGAGGACTGGTGCTCGATGGGTTCTCCGACTTCCAGGAAGGCGACGCCATAGAGTCCCACCGCATCGAGGAAGTCTGACCGCCGCCTCCCACCCGCGAACTGCCAAACCGTAGGGGCGGGTTTGAAACCCGCCCTTCCCTGTCGGCCATAGGAGGTACCCGCCCATGAGCCGTCGCCTAGAGCGAGTCAACGCCCTCCTTCGCCAGGAGATAAGCCGTATCATATCGACCGGCCTCGCCGATCCCCGGCTCTCATCCCTCCATACCGTCACCAGGGTAAAGTGCTCCGCGGACCTGTCCCGCGCCAGCGTCTACGTGAGCATCCTGGACGAGCGCGGCTCGGACACCATCTCCGCGCTGCGCTCTTCCGCCGGCGTCATCCGTCGGGAGCTGCGCGGCCTGAGCCTCAAGAGGATCCCCCAGCTCATATTCCACGTCGACGACTCGGTGCAGGCGGGCGACGAGGTGCTGCGGCTCCTCGACGAGCTGTCGGCATCCGAGAGGGCCGCCGGATGAGCGGGCAGCCGCGACGCGGGCCGGAGCGCCGGATCGACGGCGTGCTCGTCATCGACAAGCCCGAGGGCATGACGAGCATGGACGTCGTCAGGCGGATCAAGCGGGCAAGCCGCGTCAAGAAGGTCGGCCACGGCGGTACCCTGGACCCCTTCGCCACAGGCGTCATTGCCGTGTGCATGGGCCAGGCGACGAGGATGATGGAGTACCTCGTCGACGGGGCCAAGACCTACCGCGGCGTCGTCGAGCTCGGCATCGAGACGGACACCTACGACGTCCAGGGCGAGGTCACCCGCCGGACCGACGCCTCCGGGGTGACTGCCGGCGACGTCGAGGCCGCCCTGGAGGAGTTCCGAGGCGTCATCCTCCAGGTCCCGCCCATGTACAGCGCCCTGAAGCGCGAGGGCAAGAGGCTGTACCACCTGGCCAGGGCCGGCGTCGAGGTCGAGAGGGAGCCGCGCAGGGTCGAGGTGACCGACGTCTCGGTCGTCGACTGGTCGCCGCCGCTGGTCGAGGTGAGTGTCGAGTGCGGCCGCGGCTTCTACATGCGGTCCCTGGCATACGACCTCGGGGCCAACCTCGGGTGTGGGGCGTACCTGAAGAGCCTCGTGCGCGTGAAGAACGGGCCTTTCGAAGTCGCCGACGCCGCGTCGCTGGAGCAGGCCGAATCTAGCTTCGACGACGCCGACTGGCAGCGCGTGGTACGCGCCCCCGACTCCATCGTCGACCGGATGCGGGCGCTGATCGTCGGCAAGCGAGAGGAGCTGCACCTGCGCCAGGGCCGCCCCCTGGCCCCCACCCTGAAGGTCCCGCCCGCGCCGAACAACGAGAGGCGGCGGGTCTACACGACCGACGGCCGCTTCATAGGCATAGTCGCCTTCGACGCCCCCGCCCGCCGCTGGCAGCCCCAGCGAATCCTGAGCATCGACTACCCCGCGTAGACCCTGAACGAGATCGTTCGGCCTGAGCCTGTCGAAGGCCAGTGCTCACCCGCGTCTTGAAGTAAACTCAGCCGCCGGAGGGTGTTGGAGTCCCGGCGGGCGCAGGCTCGGGAGTGGGCGTGGGAGGCGGCTTCAGGACGTAGGCCCTGTCGGCCTCCAGCATGTCGTCCACCTCGAAGTCGGAGACGATGACGTAGTAGTCGGACTCGCTCGACTTGACGTAGTAGGCGCCCTCCCCCGACGCGCCCACCGTGAGGGTGACGGTCCTGGTCGTGCCGTCGTCCCTGACCGACTCCAGGGTATAGGAGCCCTGCGGCGAGCCGATGCCGTACTCTTCCAGCTCCTGGCGTCCCAGGGGCTCACGCAGGGAGACCGACGCCGCGCGCGTGAGAAGCGAGTTGACCCTGCCCAAGTCCAGCTCCTCGCCCTCTTCGATGCCCGGCAGCGTCCACCTGCCGGTATCGTCCTTCCGCAGCTCCAGCCGCCCCTTGGAGTTGTCGATCGTCACCGTAGTCAGGAAGCTCTGCGGGACGAACAGGTACTCCGTGTCTATCCAGCCGAGCGCGTTCACCGGCGCGTCCGACGTGGTGAGCTCGGACACCTTGTAGACTTCGTCCCGCCCGTCGGCGCGGACGTGGCTGGAGCTTACCGTAAGGGCGCTGCCGAGATAGAGTCTGTAAGTCTGCCCGTCGTCGGTATCGAATTCCACCAGCCGCTCGAACTTGGACGGGGATACCCTGAGACGGAGGTGGCTGGACGAAGTCGTGGTCACCACGTTGTCGGCCACCAGTCCTTCGAGCGTGTCGAACAGGTTGTTCAGCCTGTCGGTCCTGCAGGGGTAGTCATCGGCCTGGGTGAGGACGCACCCGCCGCCGCTCTTCTCGACCTCGATCACGCCGCCGCCCGGCCCGGCGATCCTGGCGCGGACGATGCTGCCCTGCTCCACGTCGGGGAATACCGGGCCTGCCTCGGGCACGGACTCGGGCCAGAACACGAAGGCGAGCACCGCGATCTGCAATACCAGCGCGCCGGCCAGGACCCTATTCATCATCCTGGGCCTCGCTTTCGTCGCTCGCATCGACCAGAACCATCGCCGGCTCTCCCCGCTGCCTGATGTTCCACACGAGCCCTAGCACCAGCAGCGCGGTCAGGGCGATAGCGTAGTTGGCCGCCTCCCAGATCGTCTGCTCGCTCTCCTCCAGCGGCTGAAGCAGGCGGGTGTAGGTGCCGCGCGCCCTCAGGCCCAGCAGGTCGTCGTCCTCCAGCGCCCAGTCCACGGCGTTCTCGATGAACTGCAGGTTGAGCAGGTACCTGTCCGCCGACACGCTCCTGGACAGGTCCAGGATGATGTCGTCCAGGAACTCCGAACTGCCGAACACGACCAGCTTGGCCGACTCAGGCGACTGGTCCACCAGGCCTGGCCCGCTCCTTCCCAGCGGATCGTCCTCGAAGGGCGAGGGCCTGTCGCTGAAGTAGCTGGTGAAGACCCCCCGGATCGTCACGGCCAGGGGGCGGGAGCGCTGGTCGCCCTCGATCGGGAAGCCAATACCTGGGTACTCCTCCATGTCCGGGTCCACCTCAGCCGACTCTCGCAGCCACGAGGCCCCGGACGACCTGAGGAACACCTGCACGTCGCGGCCCCTGTTCTTGTTCTCGTCGATGGTCAGCGGAGACGCCCACTGTAGGGTGACGGCCGGCATGTTCGCGGTCACGGGGCTCTCCGTATCCATACCGTCCCTGCGTATGTCGACGAAGGGGGGATAGGCGATGCGCTCTATGTCCAGGACTGTCACGCCGCCGACCCTTCGCTGGATCTGGATGGGGAACTGCTCGTTCTGGGTGTCGAGGACCAGCTCCCTGCCGATCTCGACGCCGTACGACGCGAGCATGTCGTCCACGCCCTCCTTCACCTGCTCGATGCCGATGCCGGTGCCCATCTGTATGGGCGAGACTATGAAGCTGCCCGAGGCGATGATGACGGAGCCACCGCGCATGAGGAACTGGTCTATGGCCAGGATCTCCTTGGGCGCCATGTTTCGGGGCGATACGATCACCAGCACGTCCACGTCGGGGGCCACGCCCTGGGACAGATCGGCGAGCACCATGTTGTAGTTCTGGGATAGCTGCTGGTGGACGTAGGCCCAGCTCGAAATGGGCGGAACGTCTTGGCCGAAGAAGCCGGGCACCGGGTCGTTCGGCGGCACCCATAGCCCGACGCTCTTCAGGAGCCCCGGGACGACCCTGCGGATGCCCGCGTCGATGGCCGACCGGATATCGGCCTCGGTGGCCTCGCCGCCCGGGTAGACGAGTACGCTGTCCGTGCCCCTCTGGAGCACCATGTGGAAGTAGTAGGAGTCCGTCGACCCGAGCTCTACGAGGCTGGGAGCTATGCCCTGGGTCTGCTGGATCTGCTCGCGGGTAACCGGGCTGTCGGGCAGGTCCGGGTCCACCACGTTCACGACGAGCTTCCCGTTGGACTCGGCCGCCAGCTCCGCCGCGACCCTCGCGAAGTGGCCGGGCGCCTCGACCAGTGCTTCCGGCAGCGTCTGCTCGGTGACGTAGGCCGTCAGGAGCAGCGGCTCATCCAGCTCCGCGAACACCGCGTCCTGCCTCTGGAAGCCGGACACCACCTTCTTGATTGCGCTGGTCAGGTCGTACTCCAGATTCCTGAGCCTGACCGAGACGTCGTTCCCGCTCTGGTCGACCTCTATCAGGTCCGCGAAGCTGAGGACGACGAACTGGTCGCCGTACCGGACGAGGATGTCGAAGTAGGAGTTGACCACCGACGAGTCGCGGCGCTCGGTCACGGCGAACGGGGTGGACTCGATGCCGTAGGACCTGTTCGCCTCGGCCTCGATGTCCTCGTCGGTCCGCGGGTCGAGCACCTCGGCCTCTATCCTGCCGCGCGACGCTATCTCGTACTCGCGCATCAGGTCGCGTATGGTGGGGATCAGCGGCTCCAGCAGCGGGTGCGTCCGGTCGCTGATGTAGCCCCTGAGAAGCAGCGGCTCCTCCAGGTTGGAGATCACGTCCATGGTAGGTGCGGTCAGGCTGTATTCGCGCTGGGCGGTCAGGTCGACCCTCAGCCCGGACAGCGGGAAGAGCCAGACGTTCAGCACGAGCAGGTTGGCCGCAATCAGGACCGCTGCGGCTATCGCCCCGCGGCGCATGGGCGCGGCGTCGCTTCCCCTGCTCCACCGCTTCGTCTCCAGCGACACGACGTTGAGGGCAAGGAAGAGCGCCGCGACCGAGCCGTAGTAGATGACGTCGCGCAGGTCGATCACGCCCCGCTCGATGCTCTCGAACCTGCTCCCGCTGCCGATGGCCCTCAGTATCTCGGACGCGCCGCCGCCAACGAACACGGTTACCGTCTCAGTCCCCACCAGGTAGAGCAGCCCGCCGATCAGCACGGTCAGGATGAGCGAGACTATCTGGTTGTCCGTCCTGGACGACACGAAGAGGCCGATCGCGGCGTAGGCCGACCCCAGCAGGAGGACGCCCAGGTAACCCCCGATGGCCGGGCCCCAGTCCAGGTCGCCCAGCAGCTCGACCGTCACCGGAATGGACAGGGTGAGGACGAGGGCCGTCGCAAGCAGGATCACGACCGCCAGGAACTTGCCGAGGGCCAGGTGAGCCGTGCGCACGGGCAGCGTCAGCAGCATCTCCAGGGTCCCGGCGCGCTGCTCCTCGCTCCACTGGCGCATGGTCAGGGTCGCCACCAGCAGGATCATCAGCACCGGCATCCACCGGAACAGGGGGCGGACGTCGGCTATGTTCCTGGCGAAGAAGGTCTCGGCCCAGAAGAAGAGGAACAGCGTGGCCGCGAGGAACACGCCGATGAAGATGAGCGCCAGCGGCGAGCCGAAGTAGGCCCGGAGCTCCTTCCTGGCAATCGCCCACACCGGTGTCCAGGCGCCGCTCACTCCTCACCCTCCCCGTCCGCCGCGGCGGATTCGATCTCTCCCGCGCCGTCGTCCGAGGTGGAGACTAGCTCGTTGAATACGGTCTCGAGGGTCCGCGTCTCGCGCCGCAGCTCCCTGACGGGCCAACCCTTCTCGCGGGCGAGCCCGTAGACGTCGTCACGAAGGTCGGTCTCCTGCTGCCCGGCGATGCGGTATCTCCGCCCGTCGGCGGTGTTCTCGGAGGTCACGTCGACCGCGCCGTCGAGCCCGGCGAGGGCCTTCGTAACGTCCCCGGCGTCTTTGCCCAGCACCAGCACGGTGACCGACGATGCGGACAGGTCGGACATACGCGCGTCCGCCCTCACCCTGCCGTTGAGCAGCACGAAGGCGCGGTCGCAGATCGCCTCCACCTCCGACAGGATGTGGGTGGACAGGAACACCGTGCTGTTCTTCGCAAGCTCGCCTATCAGGCCGCGGACCTCGATGATCTGGGTCGGATCTAGCCCGATGGTCGGCTCGTCCAGGATCAGCACCTTGGGCTGGTGGAAGATCGACTGGGTCAGCCCGACGCGCTGGCGGTAGCCCTTGCTGAGCTGGGATATGGGCCGCGCGAGCATGTCCTCGAGGCCCGTCGCGCGGACGGCCCGGGATATCAGCTCCGGCTGGGACTTCCGGGGCACCCGCCGCAGGTCGGCCATGATCCTGAGGTACGCCTGCACCGAGAGCTCGGGATAGAGGGGCGCGTTCTCGGGGAGGTAGCCGATGCGCTCCTGGACCTTCAGCGTGTCCGACACCACGTCGAACCCGTCGACGACCACGCCGCCGCTGTCCGGCTGCAGGTAGCCGGTCATGATCTTCATCAGGGTCGTCTTGCCGGCGCCGTTGGGCCCCAGCAGACCAACGACTTCGCCCTCGTCCACCCTCAGGGAGACGTTGTCCAGCGCCTGTATGGACCCGTACGACTTGCTTAGCCCTGTAACCTCGATCACTGTCGAATCACTATCTGAGTCTTGCCAGTCCAGTTATATGAAACGTGGGCGCCGCGAAAAGGTTAGCAGGATCCCAGGAAGCCGTCGACGTGGACGAGTTTCTGCCTGTGGGTATCGACCCCGAGAAAGGCTCGCTCCAGGGTCATCGCGCCAAGCAGGGGCTGGGTCCCATCACCGTTGAACACCACGGGGGTGGTCACACGTTGGCCGTCCACTATGACGACGGTATCCCCCACGTCCAGCTTCACCTGCTCGCCAAGGGCCGATCCGAAGGAGCGCGTCTCGGAGCGCTCGACGCCGAGGGAGTCGAGTATGGAGCCCGGCACCGACGTGATGGATGCGCCCGTATCGACCAGCGCCTCCACGGTAGTGAACCGCTCGCCGCCAGGATCTCCGACCTGCAAGGGTACGGTGAATACGCCCATGGCGTCTATTCTAACATGGGGAAGGGCTTTCGTTGGGCTGGGGTGGTGTGCGAAAGTGTGGGTTGTAGGATGAAGTACTTTACAGACCAGGAGGCGCCGGTATGCCCAAGTACATATTCACCGAGGACGAGTGGATGCGGTTCCAGGAGGAGTCCCACGGCCATACGCTGCTGGCGATCGACGGGAGCACGTACCGGTCGATCAGGATGGGCGGCATGGTCGAGCGGCTGCCGGGCTCAGGGGACTACGACAGGCTGCTGGGCGTCAACGTGTTCAAGCCCGGCGGAATCTACGAGGCCCACGCCCACCATACGCCCATGTACTACTACGTCATCGCGGGCGAGGGGATCATGCGCGTCGGCGACGAGGAGCGGGTCGTGGGCCGCGGGGCCTGGATATACACGCCGCCGGGACTCAAGCACTACACGGAGAACACCGGCGACGTGGACATGGCGTACCTGTTCTTCGGCGGCAACCCGACGGACCCGGAGGCGGGGTTCCACGAGCCGGTCACGAGCGGCTAGGGGCCTACTCCCTGTAGTACTCCATGCCCAGGTGGGTGATCTGGTCTTCGCCCATCATCCAGCGCAGGGTGTTCTTCAGCTTGGTCTGCTGGATGAAGAGGTCGTGCTCGGGGTAGACGGAAGCCGCGTGCTGGGGGCTCTTGAAGTAGAAGGACAGCCACTCCTGGACGCCTCCCATGCCGGCGCGCTGGGCCAGGTCCATGAACAGGACGAGGTCGAGCACCAGGGGCGCGGCCAGGATCGAGTCGGAGCAGAGGAAGTTGACCTTGAGCTGCATCCGGCGGCCCAGCCAGCCGAACAGGTCGATGTTGTCCCATCCCTCCTTGTTGTCTCCACGGGGCGGGTAGTAGTTGATGCGGACCTTGTGGTAGGCGTCGGAGTACAGCTCGGGGTAGACCTCCGGCTGGAGAATGTACTCCAGCACGCCCAGCTTGGACTCCTCCTTCGTCTTGAAGTTCTGGGGCTCGTCCAGCACCTCGCCGTCCCTGTTGCCCAGTATGTTGGTGGAGAACCAGCCGTCCATGCCGAGCATCCTGGCCTTGAGCATCGGCCCGATCACGGTCTTCACGAGGGTCTGGCCGGTCTTGAAGTCCTTGCCGCAGATGGGCACGCCCTCGTCGGCGGCCAGCTTTTCGAGGGCGGGGATGTCCGCCGTCAGGTTCGGAGCGCCGTTGATGAACGGGACGCCCTCCAGCAGGGCCGCGTAGGCGTAGACCATCGACGGCGCGATGGTCTCGTCGCCGTCGTAGAGGCCGCCCAGGAAGCTCTCCAGGTCCCTGTGCGTCTCCGTTTCCTCAATGAATTTTTCGGTCGAGGCGCACCAGACCATGACCAGCCTGTCGCAGCCGTTGTCGGCCTTGAAGCGGCGTATGTCCTCGCGCAGGGACTCGACGGCGGCGAACTTCGAGGCGCTCGTCCTGGTGTTGGAGCCGTCGATGCGCTTGACGTACTCGGTGTCGAACACGGCGGGCATGGGCTCGACGGACTTCAGGAAATCGGCGACAGGCTCCAGCTCTTCGTGGCGGTCGAGCACGCCGCTCTTGACCGAGGCGTCGTAGGCGTTATCGGGTATGGGGTCCCACGCGCCGAACACGAGACTGTCCAGGCCGGCCAGGGGAACGAAGTCGCGTATGAGCGGCGTGCGCTTGTCGGGCCGCTTGCCGAGCCGGATGGTGGCCATCTGGCTGATGGAGCCTATGGGCTGGCCGGTGCCGCGCCGGATGTGCTCGACGCCGGCTATGAAGGTCGAGGAGACGGCCCCGAGCCCGACGAGCAGCACTCCCAGCTTTCCGTCCGCCGGGGCGACCTGCGGGCCGTCCACCGACACGAAGTCCCGCGGCTCCAGGCCGATGCCCTTCTCCCGCGCAAGCTCGATCAGCCGCCCGTGCCACTGCGCGGGTATCCTCCCCGTCCTCGCCCAGTGCTGCACGGTGCTCTGCCGCTTGCCCAACAGGGCCGCCAACGCCGACTGCCCACCGAAACGATCTATGACCTGCTTTGCATTGTTCATAGCAGGAGTGTAACGGTTTTTCCGTTAGGAGTCAAGCGGGGGGAAGTTTTTAGTTTTTAGTTTCGAGTTGGGGAGTCAGGGGGTAGGGGCAGTCCTTGTGGCTGCCCTGTCCGCAATCGAGGCGGGCGTCCACGGGGAAAGTCCCACAAATGCAATGGCCACCCCGAAAGGTGGCCTTGCTACCCTGACCGCACGTAGTGTCAGGGGCGATGAACATGTTACATCCTACGCGGCTATGCGCCGGATGTCAATTGGCCCAGTCGGACGCCCACGAACGGCGGCGGCGCACGTCCTCCTCCGCAGCTACAGCCTCCCGTTATGGAGACTTACGGGTTGACCGGCGGCGGGGTGTAGGGCCCGGCGGCGGGTGAGTTGCGCCAGCCGCTCCAGCCGGCGGCGTTGCCGGCACGGACGCCTACGACGTAGGTCCTGGCGTTGTCGGCGCTGAAGGTGAGGCTGGTGGCGGTGATGTTGTCATGGCCGGGCACGGGAGCGTGCCAGCCGGTGCCGTCGTTGTAGGTGACGTGGTACTTGGCCGCGCCGCTGGGCGCGTCCCAGGATGCTGTGACCGTCCCGTCGGCGCGGGTGATGGAGACGGAGCCTACCGGATCGGGCGGCTGCGTCGTGTTCGGCGGGGTGTAGGGGCCGGCGGCGGGTGAGTTGACCCAGCCGCTCCAGCCGCCGGCGTTCCCGGCGCGGACGCCGACGACGTAGGTCCTGGCGTTGTCGGCGCCGAAGGTTATGCTGGTGGCGGTGATGTTGTCATGGCCGGGCACGGGTGCGTGCCAGCCCGTGCCGTCGTTGTAGGTGACGTGGTACTTGGCCGCGCCGCTGGGCGCGTCCCAGGATGCGGTGAGCGTCCCGTCGGCGCGGGTGATGGAGACGGAGCTTACCGGACCGGGCGGATCGGGCGTCTGCGGCGGCGTGTACGGCCCGGCGGGCGGCGAGTTGCGCCAGCCGCTGTCGCCGCTGCTGTTGCGCGCACGCACGCCGACGAAGTACGTCTTGGCGTTGTCGACGTCGTCGATGGTGATGCTGGTCCCGGTGTGGTTGAGGGCGGCGAGCTGCCAGTGTCCGTCGTGCGCGCGGTAGGTGACGTGGTAGCTGGTCGCTCGGTCGGGGGCGTCCCAGCTCGCGTGCAGCTCCCCGTCGGTGCGCGTGACCGTCACCGACGACACCGGACCGGGCGGATCCGGCGGCTCTTCGGGCGTGGCGGCGGCGTACCAGGGGGCCGCGTTGGGCGCGCCGGTACCAGCGCCGCCGGCGTTGACGGCGCGCACGTGGAAACGGTACTCGCGTCCGTTGGTCAGGCCGCTGAACGTGTGGCTGGTGGTCGCGGCGTCGCTGCCGTCGATGCTCTGCCAGGCGCTCCAGCCGCTGAAGTTGCCGCTGCCGGTGTCGTTGTGATTGACGTTGTACTCGTAGCCGGTGATCGTCGGGTTTTGCGGGTTGTCCCAACTGAGGGTGATGCTCCCGTCGCCGGCGCTGGCGGTCAGGTTGGCGGGCGCGGCGGGCGGGTTGGGCGCGGCGAAGGTGGCCTGCGCGGTGACCTGCGCCGCGGCGACGTAGTCCTCGGTCAGGCCGGGCTCGGGCGGCAGGAAGCAGCGCAGCTCGCCCTCCGTCGGACAGCCGGCGTCGGGCAAGGGACGGAAGGCGCTGATCGTAACGGTGTGTTCGCCGGAGTTGATTGCCTGGATGCGGAACGTCACGCTGTCGCGGTGTTGGTCGACGACCTGAATCGGGTTGGTGGTGTTGCCGCCCAGGTGATCCTCTCCGGTCATCGTGTCAGGCAGGCTCAGCTGCACCCAGCTGCGGGCGAAATCGCTGCCGTTGGTCATGTACTTGTCGGGCGATCCGTTGCTCGGGCTGTGCAGGCGCACGGTGAGGGTGGACCACTGGCCCGCCTTGAGATCGCCGGACAGCTCGGCACCGCGAATGCTGAAGCGGATCACGTCGATCTGGAAGGTGTCCTGGACGACGCCGTTGAGCGTGGTCTCGACGACGGCGAGGCCGCCTTGCGGGTTGTAGCCCAGGGCCACGACCGTCTGCGCCGAGCTGATGTAGTCGTACAGCTCGACGTAGTCGCGGCCGGAGACGATGCGGGCCGCGTCGAACTGTTTGACGCCGTGGTGGCCGGCCTTGATGAAGCAGTCGTAGTCGACCCAGACCTGGTTCAGAGCGGCCGGATCGCAGTAGCGCGGGCCATACTGCGGCGGCACGGGCGAGACCGGCAGTTCGAGCGTGCTCGACGCCGACCAGGCGCTGTCGCCGTGGGTGTTCGTCGCCCTGACCTGGACCTGGTAGGTCGTCTCCGGCGTGCGCCCGGTGATCACCGCATCCGTCGCGGCGCTGTCGGTGGTGTCGTCGATCTCCGTCCAGGCCGACGCGCTGCTCTCCTTGTAGCGCACGTCGTAATCGCTGATCACGGAGCCGTTGTCGGTGGGCGCGGACCAGTTGACGAGGAGCTTGTGGTCGCCGGCGGTCAGGGTGGGCGCGCCGGGCGCGGATGGCTTGCCGGGCTTCTCCGTCCCGGAGTCCGACCAGGGACCGGCGCCGTACTGGTTCTTGGCTCGCGCCTGCACCTGATAGGTCGTGCCGTTGGTCAGGCCGGACAGACTGTGACTCGGGTTCGGCGAGACGGTGCTCACCGACACCTCGGTCCAGTTGGTTCCACTGTCGGACGAATATCTCAAGTCGTAGCCGGTGAGCAGCGAACCGTTGCCGGACGGCGCCGTCCAGGTCACGACCAGCGTGTCGTTGCCCGACTCCAACCCGATCCCCGAGGGCGCTTCGGGCAGGCCGGCCTTGATGCTGGCACTGGGCGACCAGGGGCCGGCGCCGACGCTGGCCTCGGCCCGCACTTGCACGTAGTAGGTGGTTCCGTTGTTCAGACTGCCGATCGTGGCGCTCAGCGCCGTGCTGTCCGTGACGTCGGCGATCGGCGTCCAGTTGGCGTCGACGTTGCAGGCCGACGAGCAGTAGCGGACGTCATAGTCGATGATCGGGACGGGGCTGGCGGGAGCGCTCCACTTCGCGATGATCTCCGTGTCGTCGCTGGTCAGCGTCGGCGCGGCGGGCGCGCTGGGCCGTCCGATGGCGTGGGCCGCAGCGGGCGACCAGTCGCCGGCGCCGACGGAGTTGCGAGCGCGGACGCGGACCCGGTAGGTCGTGCCGTTGGTCAGGCTGGAGATCGTATCGCTGGTGCTGGTGGAGACGGTGGGCCAGTCGAGGCGGATGGTGCGAGTGGATATCGGCAAATCTTGCGTGCTCGCGGCCCAGAAGTACGAGTTCGCCGCCGGCGCGGGTATCGTGCCGGAGCCGCTCGAGACGTTCTGGCTGAGGCTGAGGCTGAAGAGCTTCGTGCCGTGAGTGTGCAGCGTTTCTGCAATCGGCTTGGTGCCGGCGTAGTAGACGCTGAGGGTCCCGGACTGGGTTGCGATGGCGCTAACCTGCACCTGGAGCGCGCCGAGCGTCTGGCCGACCTTGTAGACGCCTGCGTTGTTGCTGACCGACTCGTTGGTGATCGTGAGGCCGGTCGGATTCAGCGCGCCGAAGTCGAGCGGAACGTTCTGGGAGGTCGTGTCACTGGTGGTGAGCGTCGACGTGTAGGAACTGTGCAGGTGGGGCGTCCAGTTCGCGCCGCCGTCGGACGAGTACTCGATGTCGTAGTCGCTGATGTCCGCGCCGTTGGCCGAGGGGGCGGTCCAGGCGACGGTCATCGTGGTGCCGCTGGAGGTGAGCGTGGGCGCGGCGGGGGCGTCCGGCTTCTGCGGGACGGGCGTGGCCGTGACGGTCGACCAGGGGCCGTTCCCGACTGCGTTCCTGGCGCGGACGCGGACTTCGTACTCGGTGTTGTTGGTCAGCCCCGTGATCGTGGCGCTGCGGGTCGTGCCGGCGTGCGGCCACGATGTCCAAGATCCCGATGATCCGGCGCGGTACTGCACGTCGTAGCCGTTGACGGCCGACCCGTTGTCCGACGGGGCGGCCCAGCTCAGGTCCAGCGAGGCGTTCTTCGGCAGCGTGTTGATCTCCGGCGGCGTCGGCGCGCCGGCCGTGCCAAATGTGGACGGGCTCCAGGCGCCCCAGCCGCGCGCGTTCTTGGCGCGGGCCTGGAGTTCGTAGGTCGTGCCGTTGCGCAGCCCGCTGAGGACGATCCGCCCGCGGTCGAAATCCAGCTGCAGGCGGTGCTCGGCCAGCGTGCTCGCATTCTCTGGCGCAGTCAGCCCCTCGGTGTAGAACCAGATGTAGCTGTTGGCGGGCAGGTTATAGACCCAGACCGACGCATCGAAGGTGGCGATCCCGCCGACAAGTTGGCTCTTCACAGTGAACAACACCCGCTCTGGGTGTTGGAAATCGTTGCAATCAAACAAGGGGTTGGTCGGCTTGCTGGTCAGCCAACAGGCGATCACCTTGACCGGGCTGCCGCTGAACTTGCCGCTGACCCGCATCCAGAGCCGCTCGGTGGCGGCGCCGATCTTGTAGTAGCCGGCCTTGTTGCTCACGCTCTCGCGCGTCACCGCCACGCCGCCCGACGGCGTGGTGAAGGCGTCGAAGTCGATCGGATCGACGACGTTGTTCGAGACACCCACGGTTTCGCTGGTCCTCCGCGTGCCGGAGTCGTTGACCTGCGGCGGTTGCGCCGTGTTGTCGGTGAAGTCGAGTTGCAGGCGGCGCTTGGTCAGCGTCTCGGAGTCCGTGGTGTAGAACCAGACGTAGGCGTTGGCGGGCAGATTGGTAACCCAGCCGTCCTGCCAGAAGGTGTTGTTGACGGATTCGGTCGTCGCGGAGAAAATCTGCGTTCCCAGCGTGGAGACCTGCGCGGCGGTCGGCTTCGAGGTGTGCCAATGGGCGACGACGGTGCCGCCGCCGGTGATCGTGCCGCTGGCGCGAATCCAGAGTTCGTCGACGGCCTTGGTGAACTTGTAGACGTAGCCGGAGCCGAGACTCTCGCGCACCACCCCGACCGCGCCCGACCGGTTGCTGAACGTGCCGAAGTCGATCGGGTCGCTGTTGCTCGACGTATCGCTGCCCGACAGCCGCCCCGAATCGTGCTGGCGGTCGCGGTAAGTGAACCAGGTGCTCGTGCCCGATGCGCGGTAGCGCAGGTCGTAGTCGCTGACGGCGCTACCGTTGCCCGGGGCATTGAGCACCATCGAGAGCAGGCCGCCGCGATCCGACCTGCCGGCCGGCAGCGGGCGTCGGACGGTGGAGAGGGCGAAGCTGGGCTGCGAGGGTTTGCCGGCCGTGTCGGTGAGCGGTTGCGACCAGTCGCCGTCGCCGGCGCTGTTCACGGCTCGCACGCGCACCTGGTACTTGGTTCCGTTGACCAGGCCGGTGATCGCCGCGCTGGTGCTCGTGCTGACCGTGCTCGCCTGCCAGTCGGTCCAGCTCCCCCAGGTCTCGCCGGACAGGGCGCGGTACTGGATGTCGTAGTCGCTGATCGCGTAGCCGCCGGTGTTGGTCGGCGCGCTCCAGCTGAGGGCGAGCCGGTTGTTGCCCGACACCGAGGACAGGCCGGTCGGCGCGTGGGCGACGCCCAGCGGCGTGCCGCTGGAGGTGCTCGACCACGCGCCCCAGCCGTCGCTGTGCGGGCGCGCACCCGCACCTGGTAGCTCTGCTGGTTGGTCAGCCTGCTGATGTTGGTGTTCAGCGCGGTCGAGGCCGTGGCGATGTCGATCCGCAGGCGCCGGTCGCTGATCGCGACATCCTCGAATTCGGGGAACTTCGTGTTGGCCGAGGTCTGGTCCCAGCCGTCGATCCAGATGTAGGAGTTGGCCAGCAGGTCCCGCGCGACGCCGGTCAGCTCGAAGCTGGTTCCCGACGTGTTGACGACGTTGGCGCCCATGCTGCTGCCGCTGTGGCGCAGGTCGGTGATCGGCGACTTGGTGTAGTTGGAGCGCAGCGTGCCCGCGCCGTCGGTGGTGCCGTTGACGGTGAACTGCACCGCCGCCACCGCCTGTTTGACGCGGTAGACGCCGTCGAGGTTGTGGCGTCCGCCCTTGGTGCGCTCGATATAGGTCGCCGCGCTGCCCGTGACCGGCCCCAGGTCGAGCGGGTTGCGGTTGTGCGCCCAGGTCGTGTCGCTGCCGGTCTGCACGGCGGAGACGAAGGAGATGCTGAAGGAGGAGGCGGTCGACCAGTCGCCGCTGGTTCCGGCGCGGTATTCCACCTGGTAGTCGACGACGGGCTTGTCGCTCGGCGCGCTGGCGGCGCTCCAGCTCACGGTGAGCTGTCGGTCGCCGGCGGTCACGGAGCTAATGGACGGCGCTCCCGGCGCGGATTGGGCATCCACCAAGGAGGGGGAAATAGTGAGGACGCAGATCAGCGCCAGCAGCAAAGCGGCCAAGATCGCCATCGAGCGCCGTCGGGCCAATCTTCGGTTCCTCATGGGGGTCTCCCCTTCCCAGTGAATAGTGAAGATTCTATCACAGGGCTAGGAGACGATACCATCAGGAACCGATGACTTTAGATACAGATATCAGATTACGTTATAGAGACTTTCACCCAATCTGCTTCATGAGGTTCGCCATCTCTATGGCGTCGAGGCCCGCGCTGTAGCCGACGTTGCCCTCCGCAGCCCCGGCCTGCGGCCCGGACTTCTTGCGGGACAGCAGCTTCTTGACGGACGCGCCGCCCGCGCCGCCCGCCCTGTCCAGCGCCTGGTCGATGGTGTTGGTCGTGAGGATGCCGAAGATGACGGGAACGCCGGTCTCGGCGCCCGCGTTGGCGATGCCGCGCGCCGCCTCGTTGGAGATGTGGGCGTAGTGGTCCGTCTGGCCGCGGACGACCGCCCCGAGGCATATGACCGCGTCGTAGGAGCCGGACGCAGCCATGGCCTTGGCCACCGGCGGGACCTCGAAGGAGCCGGGCACCCTGGCCACGTCTATGTCCTCCAGGCTCACGGAGTTCTCGTAGAGCGCGGTGAGAGCGCCCCTGAGGAGCCTGGCCGTTATGACCTCGTTGAATCGCGCTGAGACGATGCCGATCCTGAGACCCTGACCGTCGTGCGTTCCCTTCAGCTCGCGCATCTAACGGCCTGCTGCGCCGTACTGGGGGTCGTCGAGGAGGTGGCCCATGCGCTCACGCTTGGTCCGCAGGTACCGGATGTTCTCCTCGTTCGCCCTCACGACGATGGGGACTCGCTCGACCACCTCGAGAGAGCCGTACCCGTCCATCCCGGCCAGCTTGCGGGGGTTGTTGGTGAGAATCTTCATCTTGCCCACGCCCAGGTCTTCGAGTATCTGCACGCCTATGCCGTAGTGGCGTATGTCAGGCGCGAAGCCCATGCTCACGTTCGCGTCGACCGTGTCCAGGCCGTCGTCCTGCAGGTGGTACGCCTTCAGCTTGTTGTGGATCCCCAGACCGCGTCCCTCCTGCCGCATGTACAGGAATACGCCCTTGCCCTCGTCGGCGATGGCCTCCTGTGCCAGCTTCACCTGCTCTCCGCAGTCGCACCTGATGCTGCCGAACACGTCGCTGGTGAGGCACTCGCTGTGGACCCTGACGAGGGTCGGCTCGTCCCTGGAGATTTCGCCCATGACGAAGGCTACGTGCTCGTCCTTGTCCACCAGGCTCCGGTAGGATACGGCCTCCCACACGCCGCGGTCCGTCGGTATGCGGGCCTCGGCCACCCTCTCGATCAGCTTCTCGTGGCTGCGCCGGTAGCTGATTATCGCGGCGATGGTAATGATACCGATGTCGTAGCGCGAGGACAACTCCTCGAGCTGGTCCATCCGCGCCTTCGACCCGTCCTCGGCCAGGACCTCGCAGAGCACCCCCGCCGGGTACAGCCCCGCCATCCGCGCCAGGTCGACGCTGGCCTCCGTATGCCCTGCCCGCACCAGCACGCCGCCCTCGGCATAGCGGAGCGGGAATACGTGGCCCGGGCGGCCCAGGTCCTCGGGCTGAGTATCCGGATCCAGCAGCGCCCTTATGGTGGCGGCGCGGTCGTACACGGATATGCCGGTGGTGGTGCCCTCCAGCACGTCCACCGACACGGTGAACGCCGTCGTCAGCCGCGAGGTGTTGTCCTGCACCATCATGGGAAGCTGGAGCTCCCTCAGGCGGGCCGTCGTCATGGGCACGCACACGAGCCCCCGCCCGTGGGTGACCATGAAGTTGACCGCCTCGGGCGTGGCCTTCTCGGCCGCGATCACGAGGTCGCCCTCGTTCTCCCTGTCCTCGTCGTCGACGATGATCAGGTGCCGGCCGGCCTTTATCTCCTCGATGGCCTGCTCGATCGTTATGTGAGGCATCCGGTACTACTCCGCCGCCGGGGGTTCCCGGCGAACCAGCCGCTCCACGTACTTGGCCAGGATGTCCACTTCCAGGTTCACCTCGTCACCAGGCTTTCGAGTGCCCATGATCGTGTGCTCGCGGGTATGCGGGATAATGGTAACAGAGAACCGCTCCTCGTCACACCCCACAATCGTCAGGCTGACGCCGTCCACGGCGACGAATCCCTTTTCGACGACGTATCGCATGATCGACGGGGCGGCCCCGACGGCGACCATGACGGCGTCGCCGTCGTCCCGGACGGACTCGATCCTTCCGACCCCGTCCACGTGGCCCTGCACTACGTGGCCGTCGAGGCGGCCGCCGGCCCGGACCCCCCGCTCCAGGTTGACGGGGCTGCCCTCCGACAGGGAGCCCAGGTTGGTGCGTCGCAGCGTCTCCGGCACCACGTCGACCGAAAAGGAGCCGGGGCCGCGCTCCGTGACCGTGAGGCACGCGCCGTTCACCGACACGCTGTCGCCCACGTCCAGGCCCTCCAGCACCTTCGAGGCGCGGATGCTGAATCCGCCGGGCCTGATCCCCGCGATTGCGCCGACCTCCTCGACTATGCCCGTGAACATGGTCAGCAGTACCCCGTGATAGCCATGTCGCGCCCGTACCTGTCCCAGCGCACCCGCTCCAGCCTGAGCGTGTCGGCCATCCTATCGAACCCGGCTCCCGCGACGGGCGTGGGCGCGGCCTCGCCCCCGACGATGACCGGCGACACGAATGCTACCACCTTGTCGACCAGCCCGAGGTCGAACAGCGAACCCAATATCGCCGCGCCGCCCTCGACGAGCAGCGACGTAACCCCTTGCTCGGAAGCCAGGTTGTCCATCAGTGCGGCCAGATCCACCCAGGATCCTTCGACCGGGAGCGAGATGACTTCCGCTCCGGCGTCACGCAGCACCGAGCGTGCCGCATCGTCCAGGCCGCACGCAGCGACGAGCGTCCGGCCCGGCTCTCCCAGCATCAGCGCCCCGGGGGGCATGCGGCCCCGGGTGTCGACCACGACCCGGAGCGGCTGCCTGTCGAGCGGCTCGCCGTTCCTGTCCCGGGCGGTGAGACGCGGGTCGTCGGCCAGCACCGTGCCGATTCCCACCATCACGGCATCGGAGGCGGCCCTGAGGCGGTGGACCTGCCGCCGCGCCTTCTCACCGGATATCCACTTTGAGTCGCCGGTCCTGGTGGCTATCTTGCCGTCGAGGCTCATGGCGAACTTCGCCGTGACGAAGGGCGTCCCGGTGGTCACGTACTTGACGTACGCCTCCAGCAGCCGGCGAGCCTTCGCCTCTCCCTCGCCCAGCCGGGTGCGAACCCCGGCTTCCGCCAGTATGGCCATGCCGCCGCCCCGGACGTTCGGGTTGGGGTCGAGCATGGCGGCGTGGACCTCGGCCACGCCCGCCTCGATAATCGCGTCGGTGCACGGGGGCGTGCGACCGTGGTGGCTGCACGGCTCCAGGGTCGTGTAGAGGACCGCGCCGCGTGCCGCCTCGCCCGCGTCACGAAGGGCAACCGCCTCGGCGTGGCTCCGGCCCGGCGGCTGGGTGCAGCCGCTGCCGACAATCTCGCCGTCCCTGACCAGCACAGCGCCAACGGGCGGGTTCGGGCTGACGCGCCCCTCGGCCCGCCTCGCAAGCTCGAGGGCGTGTGACATGTAGCCCATGGGTCAGGCCCGGGGACGCCCGTCCGTGAAGTCGCGGTGGATGCGGCTGGGCGTGGGGACGGTCTGGCCCTGGTACTTGCTGCCCAGCACGGCGGACCCGTACAGGTTCTCGGCCGGGGTGGTCAGGCGCAGGAAGGAGATCTGCCCGATCTTCATGCCCGCGTAGAGGGTCACGGGCAGGTTCGACACGTTGCTGAGCTCCAGGGTGAGGTGGCCTTTCCAGCCCGGGTCCACGTACCCGGCGGTCGAGTGGATGAGCAGCCCGATGCGGCCCAGCGAGCTCTTCCCCTCCAGCCTGGCGACCAGGTCGTCGGGCAGCTCGATGTGCTCGGTGGTGCTGCCCAGCACGAACTCGCCGGGGTGGAGCATGAAGGGGCTTTCGCCGTCGATCTCGACCATCTCAGTCAGGCCGTCGCCGTCCTGGGCCTGCCGTATGTCGATGTACGGCCGGCGCGAGTTCCTGAACACGAGTAGGCTCTCGTCCAGGTGCACGTCCACGCTGGCGGGCTGGATGCACCCCTCGCCAAGGGGCGAGACGACTATGCGCCCGGCGGCGATCTCCTCCCTGATGCTGCGGTCGCTGAGGACCATCGTGCCTCCTGCTGAAGGCGGCGCGGACCTAGCGACCGCGCCGCCCTTTCCTAGTGTCCGTTACTGGGTGGAGAAGACCACCTGCCGGATCTCGAAGCCTGCCTGGACGGTGAGGCTGAGCTCGAGCTCCCCGGCGCTTATCGAGGTGTCGTGGGCTACGCGGGCCAGTGCGGCGGACTCGGCGAAGGCGCGCGGCGCGGGTGACGGCGTCCCCCCTTCGCTGACGTACAGCACGTCGCCGACCGCCACGCTCATGAGGCCCGCGAAGTGCTCGGCCTTCGCGACGGCGTCCTTGACGGCGTCCTCGCGAAGCTGCGTCATGTAGGGTGAGGGGTCCTCTACCGTGAAGCGGATGCCGTCTATGCGCGTCGCGTTGCCGCCGGCCTTGGCCACGTCGTCGATTATGGGGCCGGCGTCGTCGATCGCCCGTATCTTGATCGTGGCGGTATTGCTCACGGTGTAGCCGACGAGGGTCCGCCGGTCGCTGCCCCAGTCGTACTGCGGCCATATGTTGAAGGACTGGGTCTGTATGTCCTTGTCCTCGATGTCGTGGGCCTTGACCGCCTTGACGACGGCGGCCATGGACTTGGCGGCCTCGGCGCGGGCCTCGGCCACGGTTTTCGCCATGCTCTCCACGCCGACGTTGAGGAGGACCAGGTCGGGCTCGACGCTGACGCTCGCCCTGCCGGTGACCCATATTCCCCCGGAGTCGGACGAGCTCGACGAGGTGCTGGAGGTCTGGACTAGGGCCGACGGGGCCGGCGCCGGGGCCTGGTCCACGGGCGCGGTGTTGGCGCAGGCCACCCCTGCGCCGAGCAGGGCCGCTACTGCGAGAACCGCGAGTATCGCCTTCGTGGTGGTCATTTCGCTTCTCTCCTTATTCCGTTCCTGTCTCTACAGGGTATAACGACGGGGCCTGGGATAGGTTGGGCGGGCGCTAGAGCAGTTCTAGCTCGGTTACGCCGGGGGCGTGGATCTTCAGCGACGGCTCCATCATCTGGCGGATCATGTCGTGGCTGGGCACGCACTCGGGGCACTCCTCGTTGGTCCCTTCGTTGTACCGCACGGTCAGCCGCCCCTCGGACAGGTCCACCAATTCGAGGGAGCCGCCCTCCGCGCCCACAATGGTCCCGAACAGGTCCAGGACGGTCTGCACTCCCTGGTCGACGCTCGTCGTGCTCAACTGTGCCTCCGATGCGCTGGTGTCGGCATTGAGCCTAAAGATAGTAGGGGGCGCTGTCAACAGCATTCAACCTTGAGCCGCGGAGCACTACCCTTCGACAGGCTCAGGGCGAACGTCCCTAACTGGCCGCCCTGTCAATCCAATCTTGACCCGTGCCGGGCTCGGCCATAGACTTGGCCCATGAATATGCGCCGCGGCGGGGCCGCTTGACGTCCGAAGAGCAGGTTGGCGGGGCCTCTCTATTCGAGGCGGCGAGGGCCGCCGGCGTCGGGTTCGCCCGCGAGACCTCGCCCGCCGACAGGGCTATCCGGCTCGGCGGCATGGACTTCCACTACCTCGACTGGGGAGACCCCGGCGCGCCGCCGGTGCTCATGCTGCACGGCATGGCCCAGTCCGCCCACACGTGGGACTTCGCCGCCCTCGCCCTGGGAGACCGGTACCGTGTCCTGGCCCTGGACCAGCGGGGGCACGGGGACAGCGACTGGGCCCCGGACGGCGACTACTCGCTGGACGCGCACCTGGGCGACGTCGGCGCGTTCGTCGAGGCGATGGGCCTGCGCGGCCTCGTGATGGTCGGGCTGTCCATGGGCGGCAGGAACGCCTTCTCGTTCGCCGCCCTGCACCCGGAGGTCGTGAGGGCGCTGGTGATAGTGGACATCGCGCCGGTGTCCGGGCGGTCGGGCGCGAGCGCCATCCGCACCTTCATCGAGCGTGTGGACGAGCTGGACACCTTCGAGGAGTTCGTGGAGCGCGTCAAGGGCTACAACCCCCGGCGCTCCCGGACGCAGATCAGGGGCAGTCTGGCCCACAACCTGAAGCGGCTGCCCAGCGGCAGATGGACGTGGAAGTACGACAAGGTGCTCCGGTCGCCGTCGCGCCCCCAGCCCGGCCCCGGGTTCGTCGAGCGGCAGTGGGGCTACGTCGAGAGCGTCGAGTGCCCTACCCTCGTGGTGCGCGGCGCGTACAGCAAGGTGCTCACCCAGGAGATCGCCGAGGAGACGGTGCGGCGCCTGAGGCACGGCGAGCTGGCGGTCGTCGACGACGCGGGCCACCTGGTGCCCGGCGACAACCCGCCCGGGTTCATCGGGGCGCTGGAGGACTTCCTCGACCGCTACGGAATCACCGCACGATCCTGCTGATGCTGGGGCCGTCCGGGTGGACGGGGCTGGGCCAGTTCGCGTCGCAGCTCCACAGGCTGCCCTTCCAGGTGGTGAAGCCGTGGGGCGCCGGGTCGTCCCCCGCGTAGGTGATCCTGTCCATCTCCTCGCCCGTCTCCGGGTGGTACTTGACTATGATCTTGTCCGACGTATGGGCGCACCATATGCCGTCGCCGACCCATGCCAGGCCGTGAAGGCGCTCGTGGGGCACCTCGACCTTCGTGAGCACCGTCCAGTCGGACGGGTCCATCAGGACGAGCGCCTTGGGGTTGAAGGCCGTGATCCACAGCAGGCCGTCCACCCACTCCACCCCGTGTATGCCGCCCCCGTCGGGCGTCGGGAAGCGCGCGACCTCCTCGCCGGTCTCGTAGTCGCACCTGACGACGCCGGAGAACCCCGTGTCGCCCGGCCTCCGGTAGCGGGCCAGGGACGCGCCGTTGGAGCCGATCCAGAACGAGCCGTCGCCGACCGTCAGCCCCGACGAGTTCTCGGCCGTCGTGCGGACCGTCCTGACGATCCCCAGATCGTCGTTCAGCAGGTAGAGGTCGTCCGTCGCCTGGTCGCACACCCACAGCCCGTCGTCCGTGCCCTGCAACCCGTTCGGCATCGTGGCTGGCGGCGTAATCGTAGTTTCGAGTCTCATTTCCTTGCCTCCGCAGGCTGTTCCCGGCAAGAGCACATCCTACGCCAGATAATGTGATAATTGGAAGAGCATGAATCGACCCGGTGCTCCCTCGGAACGCGTGGCCCTGGAAGTCAAGGAGATCCTTGACCAGGACAAGAAGGCTCGTCGCCGGGTCACCGGCTTCGCCGTCCGTTCCGCCGCGCTGAGAGCGGTCAGGGGGACCCACTCTGTCGGGCGGGGAGCGAGCAACCTGGCCCGCGAGTCCGTGGAGGGCGCGGTCAGGGCCGTCGGCGAGATAGGCGGCGAGACGGGCTCATTCGTGAGGGACTCCGTCGTCGGCGTGGTGGAAGGTACGGGACAGGTGGTGACGGTCACCACGCCCGCCGTCAGGGAGGTCGTGGTCGGCGCTATCAGGGGTTCAAGCGAGTCAGGCGCCGGGATCGGAGACGTGGGCCGCGACGCGGTAGAGGGAGCGATAGTCGGCGCGGCCTCGGTCGGCATCGACAGCGCGGAGGCCGCGGCCGCGGCCGTGGAGGGGGCCGTCGAAGCGGTCGTGGAGGCAGGGGGCAATGTCGGGGACGCGGCCAGGGCCACGGTCGGGGGAGTGGTCTCCGGCGTGGCCGCCACCGGCGGGGACGTGGCCGCCGCCACGCGGGACGCGGCCTACGCCCTGATCGCCCACGATACCGTCGCCGAGCAGGCGCTTCCCGAAGTGGCGGGCATGGCCGAAAAGGCGGTGGACGCCGCTCTCCAGGAGGCCGAGGGGGCCGACGTGGAGGTCGAAGAGGTGGTCGTGGCAGCGGCGACGGGAGCCGTGGAGGCCGCGTACCAGGTCAGCCAGTCCCACGGAGACAGGGTCAGGCAGTCGGTGCTGAGGAGGGTGCTGGAGCCCGGGTTGACCGCGGCGCCGGGCCTGGAGCGGCAGCTCTCGGAGGTTGCCGAGCGGCTGTCGAGCGAGCTGCCCAGGGGCCGCGCGGCCTGGCGCGGGGCGGCGATGATCAGGTCGGCCCGGCTCCTCCTTAGCTCGGGGGGAATCGACCTCGCGGCCTCCCTCGCCTACTTCACGATACTGTCCCTGCTTCCCCTCATCGCCCTGGCAATCATGGCGGTGGCCGTCTTTGGCGATCCCGAAGCGGTCAGCGCCAGGCTTACGTCGATGCTCATCTACTACTTCCCCGCCTCGGACGAGCTGATACGCGAGGCAGTGGAAAACCTGCTCAACGGGTCCCTGGCCCTCGGCGTGGTGGCGCTGGCCGGCTTGATACTGGGGGCAAACGGCCTGTTCATGGCGGCGAACAGGGCCGTGAACAGGGTCTTCGGGATCGAATCGCGAAGAGTGGTGCAGGTAACCCTTGCCCAGGTGGCAATCGCAACCCTCGTAGCAGTCCTGTTCCTGTTGTCCCTCGGACTCACCGCCCTCCTGCAGGTCGTGGTCAGCTTCGGCGAGGGGATCGTGGAGGCCACGGGGGGAGTCTCCACCACCTCCGTCGTCCTGCTGGGAGTGGTCTCGACGGTGGTCCCCGTAGTGCTCACGGCGGCCGTATTCGCCGTGGTGTACCGGCGCCTGCCGAACGTCCACGTCGAGTGGAGGGACGCCACCTTCGGGGCAATGGTCGCCATCGTCCTGTTCGAGATCGGGAAGCACGTCTTCTTCTGGTTCATGGGCCTCTCCAGCCAGAGGAACGCCGTCTACGGACCGGCTGCGTCCGTGGTAGTCCTCATGATGTGGGGATACATCGCCGGCCTGATATTCCTGTACGGCGCGGCCTTGACCAGGATGGCCGGGGAGCTGCGGCCGGACCGGTAGGAGCTTCACCCACGCTACGTGAGCAGGGTGATGAATGTGCTGGCGATGCCCAGGAACAGCAGGAAGCCCACCACGTCGGTGACCGTGGTGACGACCACCGCGGAAGCGACGGCCGGGTCCATGCCCATCCGGCGCAGGAACAGAGGCACGCCCGCGCCCACCGACCCGGCTATGATCATGTTGCCGAACATCGCGAGCCCCAGCACGAGCCCCAGGCCGAGATTCTGCTTCCAGAGGACGGCGACGACCGCGACCAGGATACCCAGCCAGGCGCCGTGGAGGACGCCCAGGATGGCCTCCCTCGTCAGGAGCCGCCGCGCCCCGACGCCGACCAGCTCTCCAAGGGCGATTGCCCGGACGATCAGGGTCAGGGTCTGGGTGCCGCCTATCCCGCCCTGCCCCGCGACGACGGGGAGGAAGGCGGCGAGGACGACCACCTGCGTCAGGGTGGACTCGAAGAGGGCGACCGTTGCGGCGGCCAGGAACGTCGTGCCAAGGTTGATCGTAAGCCAGGGGAGGCGCGTCTGGACCGAAGCGGCTAGGGGGCCGTCCACGGTCTCGCCCGCCACGCTCGCCACCTGCTGCATCTGGCGCGTGTCCTGCTCGATGGCTGCGCCCAGCAGCGATTCGGCCAGGATGACGCCTATCAGCCGGTCGCCGTCGACCACCGGAAGCTGGGTGAGGTTGTAGTGGCGCTGTAGCCGGGCGCACTCGTCCACGGGGGTGTCCACGGTCACCGCGGCCACGACCGGGGCGGCCAGGTCCCGGACCGGCGTCCCCTCCCCCGCCAGCGCCAGGTCTACCATGCCGATCTGGCCGGCGAGGCCGTGGCCGTCCCCGACGACGTAGACGTGGGTAAGCTTGTGCCGGTTCTCGCCCTGCGCCCTGAGGCTGTCCCGCGCCGCCTCGGCCCCGCCGTCGATCCCCACTGCGGGAGGCTGGGCGACCATGAGGGCCCCCGCCGTGTCGGCCTCGTGGGGCAGCAGCTCCGCGTCCGCCAGGGGCTGCTCCAGGGACTCGGCCACCTCCGGAGACCGCAGGAGGGGAACCCTCCGCAGCGTCGCCAGGGCCTGTTGCGGATGGAGCTGCCCCAGTACGAAGGAGAGCATCCGGGAGCCGAATCGCGTCCCGACCCGCGCCGCCTCGACTGGGTTCATCTGCCGCAGCATCCACGCGACGGTCTCCGGAGACATGACGCGGAGCATGGCGTCCCTGCTCGTGCGCGGCAGGCCCGCCACGATGCTCCCCATGTCGGCCGGGTGGAGCTGCCGGATCAGCTCCCACGCGGAGCGCTCTTTTCCGGCCCTGATGAGCTCACGGACCTCGCCCGCGATCTCCTCCGCCCTGGCCAGCGAGATCGCCTGCCCCTGCCGAACCCCGCCATCCAGCCCCTGCCGGATCTCAGGGTTTCCAGGATCGATTTCCATAGCCCAGCTCCTTTGCAATGGTACAATGGCATATCATTGCATGGTCAGTATAGCATTGGGGGACATATGAGAGAGATCACCGCGACGACCACACAGCGGAACCAGGTAACGATTCCCGCCGAGGTGCGGCGTCTGCTGGGCTTGAAGCCCCGGGACAAGGTGGCGTTCACCATAGGCGAAGAAGGCGATGTGCGCCTTGCCGCCGCGTCATTCGACCTGGAGTCGGCCTATGGCTCCGTGAAGCCCGCCGGACCCACCCAAGACTTCAAGGCGGTCTCCAGGAACGCCAAAGACGCCAAGGCCGAGGATACCGTCCGAGAGTTGGGCGAGGCATGAGGTTCCTAGACACGAATATCATTCTTCGTTACCTGACCAGGGACGACGAGGCCAAGGCAGAAGCCTGCTACGGGCTGTTCCAACGAGTGAAGCAGGGCGAGGAGGAGCTGTTCACCTGCGAGGCCATCGTCTGCGAGGTCGTCTACGTGCTCTCGTCCCGCCGTGCTCCCTACAGACTGAGCCACGAAGAGATCAGGTCCCGGCTTGTGCCGATAGTGACTCTCCGGGGCCTCAGGCTTCCGCAAAAGCGCGTGTACGTAAGAGCCCTGGACATCTACGCATCGTCTCCATTCCTCGATTTCGAGGATGCCGTGGCCGCGGCTCACATGGAGCAGCAGGGCATGACGGAGATTGTCAGCTACGACAAGGACTTCGACCTGATGCCGGGACTTCAGAGAGTGGAGCCCTGATCGGCTATACGCTCCTGCGTCCTCCGGTAGCGTCGGGCCATCTCGGGGCCCTGCAGGTCGAGATACCGGCGCTCGTACTCGCGGGCCAGCGGCGTTGAGGGCGCCGCGGGAATCTCGATCGTCGCCGTGGTGATGCGGTCGTTGCCCCACTCGTAGGCCACGATCTCACCCTTGCTGACGATAAGGTTCATCCCGACGTTCGCCTCCACGATCGGGACGCCGTTCTCGCGGGCGCGGGCCAGGACGGCCTCGTTCTGGTCCCGCGACTTGGAGCCGTAGGACGGGATCAGGATAAGCCGCGCGCCGTCCAGCACCAGCGTCCTCACGATCATCGGGTTCCAGCGGTCGTTGCATATGACGAACCCGGCCCGCCCGAAGGGGGTGTCGAAGGCCCGGAGCGTGGAGCCGATGCGGTTGAAGCTGCAGGACGGGTGTGTCCCCTCGGCAAATTGGGTCTTGTGGTACTTGCCGCGTATCTCGCCGTCCGCGTCGATGAATATCGCCGCGTTGTAGACGTCGTTGCCGATCAGCTCGGCGAACCCGAAGCAGAGGCACGTCCGTAGCTCCCTGGCCAGGCTCTGGAACCGTTCGACGTACGGGCCGTCGATGGGCTCGGCCACCGCGAGCATGTCCTCGGCGATGCGCCGGCCCTCCAGCACCTCCATAACGCCGTACCCGTCGAGCATCCCTTCGGTGGCAAGGATGAGCTCGGGAGACCCGGCGGCGGCCTCCCGGAAGTACCGCTCCAGCTTGTCGGCGTTGTGGGCCTTGTCCCACTTCCTCGGCTTGAGCGACATGGCCGCAACCCTGACTGGCGTGTACACGGCGTCCCCCTATCTGTGCGAGATTCCCAGCTCCCTGACGGAGTACAGGTACTGCATGACGTGAGACCTGCTGATCAGCCCAACCAGCTTCCCATCCTCGATCACCGGAAGCTGGTGTATCCCGTTGCCCGCGAGCAGGTCCATGGCGTGCGCCAGGTCCTCGTCGGGCCCGACGGTCACCAGCGGCGCGGCGCTCATCACCGAGCGCACTATCCGGCTGGGCCACTGGTCGCGCGGGAGCCTCTTGACGTCGGTCAGCGACAGCAGCCCGACGACCATGCCGCCGTCGCAGACCGGCAGCGCCCTCTCTCCCCGGCGCAGCAGCGACCCGAACACGGCGTCCTGGATGCTCGCCCCGGGGTCGATGGTCGGGACGTCTGAGGCCATCACGTCCTTTACCTTTACGCCGAAGACGCCCGCCTGCACGTCGGCCTCGTTCTGGGTGCGCCCGGCCGCGTTCTGGAGGAACCAGCCGAGGAGGGCCAGCCAGATGCCGCTGATGAGGTTGCCACCCCATAGGAACTGCACGACGCCTAGCACCATCATTCCTATGCCGACGACCTGGCCGGCGAGGCTCGATATCCTGGTAGCCCGCGTGTGGCTGCCGGTCACGGCCCAGATGGCCGACCGGAGCACGCGGCCGCCGTCCAGCGGGAAGGCGGGCAGCATGTTGAATGCGCCGAGCAGGGCGTTTATGAAGGCGAGGTAGAAGAGGACCGCGTCGAGGGGCGATCTGCCGTCACCCACGACGAGCCAGAGGAGCCACAGCACCCCCGCCAGCACGAAGCTGGTCAGCGGCCCCACCGTGGCGATCACGAACTCGTCGCTCGCCTTCCGGGCGTCGGCCTTCAGGTTGCTGACCCCTCCCAGCACGAAGAGGGTGATGCCGCTGACGGGAAAGCCCCTCGCACGGGCTACCAGGGAGTGGGCCATCTCGTGCACCAGCACCGACACGAAGAGCAGGAGCGTCGAGGCGATGCCGGTGATCCAGTAGGTGGGCGCGGACCATCCGGCGTACCGGTCCGGGAGGAAGCTGACGGACAGGCTCCACGAGAGCAGCACGAACACGAGGAACCACGAGTAGTGGAGCCCCACCTCCACGCCAGCTATGGAACCGAGCCTGATCGACGCCTTCATTGCCTACTCCGTCAGGCCGACCCGGCCGCGGACGGCCTTGAGGCGGTCTACGTTCTCCTTGTCCGGGCCCTTGCGCTCCTCGCCGAACCCGGGCACCTCCAGGATGAAGGGCACGTCGCGGAAGACGGGGTGGCCCATGATCGTCTCGAATCCGGCCTCGCCCAGGTTGCCCTCGCCTATGTTCTCGTGCCGGTCGACGCCGGAGCCGAGGGGCGTCTTGGAGTCGTTGGCGTGGACGACGACGAGCCTGTCGAGACCGATCTCGCGGTCGAACTCGTCCAGCGCGGCGTCGATCCCCGCCTGCTCGATGATGTTGTAGCCCGCGGCGATGCTGTGCTGCGTGTCCAGGCAGATCCCCACCCTGTCGTTGTCGAGCGCCTCGACCATCCGCCCTATCTCGGCGAAGGACGAGCCTATGTGAGCGCCCATGCCGGCGCTGTTCTCGATGATGAGCCGGGCGTCGTCCGGCGTGCGCTCCAGCACCAGCTTGAGGGCGTCGATGGCCTGGTCGAACACGGCGTCGAACCCCGCGCCCTTGTGGGAGCCCCCGTGGAAGATGACCCCGACCGCGCCAAGCTGGGACGCGACCTCCAGCGACCTCACCAGCGCCTCCACCGACTTGCCCACGAGCTCGGGGTTGCCGCCGACGTTGACCAGGTAGCTGCCGTGGATGAAGGCCGGGCCGATGCCCGTCGACTCGGACTTCTCGCGGAAGGCGAGCACCTCGGCCTCCTTGGGCGCCCTGAACCGCCACATCCGCGGCGAGGACGCGAAGAACTGCACTGCCTCCGCGCCGATCTCCCCCGCCCTGTCTATGCCCTTGTCGAGTCCGCCGGAAGTCGATACGTGCGCGCCTATCTTCATTCAACACCCCCCGGGCTCAAGACCACCTGCATTGACAGCACTGCCCTTCGACAAGCTCAGGGCGAACGATTCCAATGGCCCCGTCCGCGTGAGGCCATTATAGCGGCTTGACAGGGTTCGACGGTATCGGGATACAATCAGGCCCGCCCGCAGCGGACGCCCTGGAGGATCACATGGCCTGGAATTTCGAGCTGGTGGACGGGCCGTACGGCGGCGTGACCGAGGGGCCCGCGTGGGACGGCAGCGGCCTCCTGTTCACCCACATCCCGACCAGCCGCATCCTGAGGTTCGACCCGGAGACGGGCTCCTCGACCGTGTTCCGGTCCGGCACCAACTACGCCAACGGCCTGATGCTCGACCCGGGCGGGGCGCTGTACGCCTGCGAGGGTGACGCCAGGCGGATGGTGCGCTACGAGGAGGACGGCTCCACGACCGTCCTGGCCGACGGGTACGAGGGCAAGCGGCTGAACATCCCCAACGACGTGGCCATCGACCTGGAGGGCCGGGTCTGGTTCACGGACCCGTACTACGAGGGCGCGGCCGGGCCGTGGAGCGAGGACGTATCCAACAAGGACCTCGACCACGACTCGGTGTACCGGCTCGACGAGGGCGGCGACGGGTCATGGTCGATCACCCGCGCCACGTTCGACACGACCCGGCCCAACGGCCTTCTTTTTTCCCTAGGCCACGACGTGTTGTACGTGGCCCAGAGCGGGCGGCGCGAGGACGAGTACCGCCAGCTTCGCGGCTACCCGGTGCTGGCCGACGGCAGCCTGGGCGAGCACACGGTGCTGCACGACTTCGGCGCACACAGGGGCATCGACGGCATGGTGCTCGACACGGAGGGCAACATCGTAGCCACGGCGGGGTTCGAGCAGAGCGGGCCGGGGCCGATGATCTACGTGTTCGCGCCGGACGGCGAGGTGCTGGAGACGCACCCCATGCCCGCCGACCGGCCCACCAACTGCACGTTCGGCGGGGACGACCTGACGACGCTGTACGTGACGACTGCGGGCGGCCACCTGTTCAGGACCCCGACCGGGCGCCGGGGCCGCCTGCACTATCCGTAAGAGATCCACCGCAGAGGGCGCGGAGGGCGCAGAGATTAAGAAATAGGATTTTGGTTTGGGAGGAAGATCGTGAGTGACATACGAGTCGGATTTGTGGGCGCGGGCGCGAATACGAAGCTCCAGCACCTTCCGAAGCTGGGGGCGATAGACGGCGTGGAGCTGGTGAGCGTCGCGAACCGGAGCCGCGAGTCGAGCCAGCGGGTCGCGGACGAGTGGGGCCTGCCAACGGTGTACGACAACTGGCGGGACCTGATCGCGGCGGACGACACGAACGCCATCTGCATCGGCACCTGGCCGTACATGCACAAGACGCTGACGCTGGCCGCGCTGGAGGCCGACAAGCACGTGCTGTGCGAGGCGCGAATGGCTATGAACTCGGCCGAGGCGCGGGCGATGCTGGCCGCGTCGAGGGCCAAGCCGAACCTGACGACGCAGATCGTCCCCGGCCCGCTGTCCCTGAAGGTCGAGAACACGCTGAAGAAGCTGATCGCCGACAAGTACATGGGCGACATCATGTCCGTGGAGATCACCCTGGGCGGCGACTTCCCGGACCCGCACACGCCGCTGCACTGGCGCGAGGACCGGGACGTGAGCGGCAACAACATGATGCGCTTGGGCATCTGGTACGAGGAGATCATGCGCTACGTCGGCCCCGCCCGCAGCGTCAGGGCCGTCACCCGCGTCCACGTCAGGTCCAGGTCCGACGACTCGGGGGCTACCCGCTACATCACGGTGCCCGACTACCTCCAGATCATCAGCGAGATGGAGTCCGGGCCTGTCATGCACATCAGGATGAGCACCGTCCTGGGCCTGGGACAGCCCGACACCCTGACCCTGTACGGCACCGAGGGGACGGTCCGGCTGGACGTCGACTCGCTCACCCTCCACGGCGGTCGCAAGGGGGACGCCGGGATGTCGGAGATCGCGATACCGCCCGAAGAGGAGGGCCACTGGCGCGTCGAGGAGGAGTTCGTGAACGCCATCCGCGGCCTGGAGGAGGTGACCCACACCAACTTCGTGGACGGCGTGAAGTACATGGAGTTCACGGACGCGGTCCACGTGAGCGCACGCACGGGGGAGACGGTCTACCTGCCCCTCCAGTAGGGCCTCCCATGGACGTCGGAAAGCTCCGAGAGCAGATACCCACGACGCGGCGGATGACCTACCTCAACACGGGGTGGGCCGGGCCGTCGCCCGTGTCGGTGGTGGACGCGGTCTCGAGGCGGCTTGAGTACGAGAGCTACAACGGGCCGACCTCGGTCGAGGTGCTGGACAGCGGCGAGGCCATCGACCTGGAGGCCAGGGAGGCAGTGGCCGGGCTGATCGGCGCGTCCGCCGACGAAATCCTGCTGACTTCGAGCACGACCGACGGCATAAACACCGTCATGACCGGCCTGCCGTGGCGCGAGGGCGACGAGATCGTGACGTGCGACCTGGAGCACTCGTCCATCCTGCTGCCCTGCTACCAGCTACAGCGCCTCCGGGGCGTCAAGGTCAACGTGCTGACGGTCGCGCCCGGCGAGTCCCACGAGTCCATCCTCAACAAGGTCGAGGGCGCGCTCACCGATCGGACGCGCATGGTCTTCTTCAGCCACGTCGAGTACTCGACCGGCCTGCGCATGCCCGTCGAGGCCATACGGAAGCTCACGGCCGGGCGCGGTATATGGATGCTGGTCGACGGGGCGCAGGGCGCCGGCCACGTTGCCGTGGACGTCGGCGAGATCGGCTGCGACTTCTACGCCATGCCTGGGCAGAAGTGGCTGCTGGGGCCGGACGGCACGGGCGCGCTGTACATCCGCAGGTCGATGATACCGCTGGTCGAGCCGGTGCGGGTCTCGGGCAAGTGGGTCACGTCGTACGACCACGACGGTGGCGTGGACCCCGACACGGACAACATCGACAAGTTCATAGCGGGCACGTCGAGCGCGCCCCTCCGAGCCGGATTCGTCGAGGGCATCCGGTTCGTTCGTGAGGTGGGTATCGCAAGTATCGAGGAGCGGGCGACCGACCTTGCGGCGATGCTGAAGGAGCGCCTGGCCGCCATGCCCCACGTGGACGTGCTCTCGCCGATGGACGGGCCGGGCCAATCGGGCCTGACGACGTTCACGGTGACCGGGAGGGACCCGGAGGAGACGGCGCTCCGGCTCTGGGACACGCACCGCATAGTCATACGCGACGTGAAGTACCCGGCCTGCCTGCGGGCGTCGCTCGACTTCTTCAACACCGAGGACGAGGTCGAGCTGGTGGCCGACGCCGTCCGCGGCCTGGCCTAGGCAGCCACAAGGGCTGCCCCTACGGGTGGACGCGTAGTCGTAGGGACGTCCCTTGTGGGCGCCCTCCCTACCTGATCGAGGCGTCGACGGCTATTGCGGTGAATAGCAGGGCGAGGTAGGCGAGGGAGTAGACGTACGTGCCGGCGGCCTTCTCTGCGCCGGGGGCTCTCAGCAGCACGAACGCGCGGTAGATGAACACCAGCCCCAGCACCAGGGACGCGCCCAGGTATATCCACCCCACGGCCCGGGTGGCGAAGAACATGGACGTGAGCGCCAGCAGCAGCACCGAGTAGAGGAGGATCGATCTCTTGGTCTCGGCGACGCCGGCCACGACCGGGAGCATGGGCACGCCCGCCTTCGCGTAGTCGTCCTTCAGCAGCAGGGCCAGGGCCCAGAAGTGCGGCGGCGTCCAGAAGAATACGATGGCGAACATGTAGAGGGCGGGAAGCCCGATGCTGCCGGTCACCGCCGTCCAGCCGATGACGGGAGGCAGCGCCCCGGCGGCGCCCCCTATCACTATGTTCTGCGGGGTGGTCCGCTTCAGGCCCATGGTGTACACGAAGACGTAGAAGAGGGTCGAGCCGAGGGCCAGCGCCGCGCTCAGCACGTTCACCAGCGTGGCGAACAGGACGAAGGCGACGACGTTGGCGGCCAGCCCGAAGAGCAGCGCCTCGCGCGGCTGGACCCGCATGGCGGCGACCGGGCGGTCCCTCGTCCGGCGCATCCGGGCGTCGATGTCCCTGTCCAGGAAGTGGTTGAGCGCGTTCGCGCCGCCGGACGCCAGCGCGCCGGCGACCAGCACTACCGCCGCCAGCCCCACGTCGGGCGGACCGCCGGAGGCCAGGAACATGCCCGCCAGCGCCGTGAACAGGAGCAGCAGGACGATGCGCGGCTTGGTGAGGGTGACGTAGTCCCTCAGTACGGCCCTGGGGGTTGCGGCTATGGCGATCACGACGCCTGCCTCACGGGTTCGGGCGGGCGTACGCCGGGGGCTGGTGCGAGGTTCGGGGGACTCTTCGACAGGCCGTGCAGGGTGGCCAGGGCGACTACGGCCGTCCACATCAGGGTCGCCCCGCCCAGGTGGGCGGCCCGCATCTCCATCGTGAATCCGGCCCATATGGTCCACGCGCCGAGGAGAACCTGTCCCGCGAGGGTGGCGACCACGAGCCACGCGGCGGGCGCAAGTCCGGGTATGCGCACGGAAGGCCTCAGGGCGACTGCGGCGGCGGCCAGCATCACGAGCCCCACCGCCGCGGTGATGTAGCGGTGGGCCATGTGTATGAGGTACGCCGCGCCGTCGGGCAGGAAGCTGCCGCGGCAGAGGGGCCACGTGCCGCACGAGGAGCCCGCGCCGTAGCCGACCATGTACGAGCCGGAGAGGATGATTAGGAACACTCCGGCGACCGATATGAGGGCGAGCGCTCCGAGAGGGCTGCCGTCGGGCCGGGATATTTCGTCGGGGAGGCCGGCCCTCCACGCGACCAGGGTAACGATTGCCATGCACGCCACCACGCCCTGCGCCAGCCCCAGGTGGATCAGCCTGACCCACCAGACGAGCTCGGTCCAGACTACGACCGCGCCGAGCAGGGCCGCGACGATGACAAGAGACAGCCCCACCATGCTGGGCATGAGCACCCAGGGCTCCGTCCTGTACCTGCGCCACGCCAGTACAGCCACGGACAGCGACAGGAGGCCCACGACGGACGCCACGACGCGGTGGCTGAACTCGATCAGGGGCGCGCGCTCGAATACGGGGATCACCCGGCCGTCGCACAGGGGCCAGTCGGGGCACCCCAGCCCGGAGCCGGTAACCCTCACGACCCCGCCGAGGGTCACCTGGATAATGGCAACGAGGAGGGCCGCAAGGGCAAGGTAGGACAGGGCCGAGATTGCGCCGGATTTCACAATCGAAGCCTAGCACACGCCCATCAGACGGTCAACGGAATCGGGGCGGCGCGTCCAGGGCCGGGGATGGATACCGGCTTCCGCCGGTATGACGGAGGAGAAGGCTTGGCGGGCTTTCGCCGGTATGACGGAGGCTTTCACGGGTTGACGGAGGGCCGGGGGCGGTTCAGGCGGTGTACTGGCTGTTCAGTTCGGCCAGGGCCGCCGGGAACTCCGCTTCGCTGAACACCAGCCTGAAGGTGCCTCTGGCCGGGCCGTCCCGCACGGTCATCGTTCCGCAGTTGAAGGCGTCCTGCAGGGTGTCCAGCACGCGGCGCTTGTAGTCGGTGTCCGGGCTGTCCCGCAGGTGCTCGCCCTTCGTCTCGAAGACCAGGACGTGGGGCTTGCCCTCGGTCTCCCCGCCCATGGCCACGAAGTCGGGCCAGATGCGGTCCTGCTTCCAGCCACGCAGATAGTAGTCGCCGCTCTGGCGAACTGCCACGCGGTGCCACCACTGGATGGCCTTCTGCTCGTCCAGGTACTTTGCGAAGTTGCGCTCCAGTTCGTTATCGAATTGGCGCTCATAGACCGGCTCGAACAGGCTGATCTGCATGGGCTGGTGGTCACTTCGGGCCAGCAGCCCTCCGAGGCCGCCTGCTGCGGGTATCTCGTAGGTGTCCACCATGCGGAAGTTGGGCTGGCCCGCGTCCAGGTCGAACCGGATTTCGCCGACGCTCAGCTTGTCCCTGAACACGCCCTCGGCCTGCTTCTCCACCGCCTGGGTGACGTGCTCCCGCAGGGCATACGCCAGGTACGAGCGCCGGTCATGGGTCTGTTCGTCGGAATCGCCCGCCTCCCTCAGCTTGTCCACCAGCTCACCGGATATGCGGGCGGCGTGCCACGGGTTCGGTACCACGTCCGACAGGCGCCGGGCGAACCAGGATACTCGCACCGTCTTGTCGATGAACAGGTCCCGGTCGGCGTGGAAGACCGGGAGCGCGTCTCCCACGTCGACGGTCGCCCACTGCCACCTGGCCCGGTCGGGCAGACTGCTCTGGGGGTCCGGCGCCTCGATGGCTCCCCAATCGACGCGCGGCAGGATGTGGCGCTGGTAGTCCAGCTCGTGCCACTCCTCGCCGTCCCTGTGCAGGACCAGCGGCAGGAATATGTCCGTGTTGCGGAACTTCTCGCGCCGTTGGAACGGGACTCGCTCGAACTCCGACGAGTCGTTCAGCACCATGTCGCCCAGGCCGGTCAGCCCCTCCTGCTCCAGCCCGTTCTTGACCTGGCTCACCGCCGTGCCGACGTCGACGTTGCAGCAGTAGACGTAGCACTGGTCGAGGGCTTCCCTGCCGGTACGCCGGGCGTGGGGCTGGCGCATCACCCGCCCGACAAGCTGGGTGAGCGCCCGCTGGGCCCGCGTGTTGTCCAGCATGACCAGCACGTAGGCAAAGGGGCAGTCCCAGCCCTCCATCAGGGCGGCCTTGGTGATTATCCAGCGCACCTGCGAGTACGGCGACAGCAGGTCCTCGCCGCGCAGCTCGTCCAGCTCCGACGACTTGACCGCGACGGACTCGGCGGGAACGCCCAAGCTCTGCACCAGGTACTCCCGCACGTCCTCGGAGTGGATGCGCTCGCCGTCCTGCTGGTCCCTTCCGGTCCGCTCCACCCGCACCACCGCGATGGGCCGGACGTAGCGCCCCTCGCTCATCTGCAGCGACTCGCCCTCCGCGTTCAGCCGCTCAAGCTCGTCGTGGGCCTCGGCCAGCGTGTTGTGCCAGTCGGCGTTGGTGGACGACTTCACCTGCACGGGCAGCTTTATCATCTCCTCCTGCTTCAGCTCCACTCCGGTGATGTCCACCAGCAGGTTGCTGATGCCCCGGTTGGGAGTGGCGGAAAGCTCGATGACCATGCTCGGGTCGAGGCGGTTGACCGAGCGCACGAACTCGTCGTTGGCTTCGCGCTTCCTCGCGCCGTAGGCCTTGTGGGCCTCGTCCAGCACCACGACCGGGCGCAGCATCTTGAACACGTTGAACAGGCTGTGCTTGACCGGGCCGTTCTCAGAAGCGCGCTCCAGGTCCGGGTGATCGTTCAGCAGCCTGGCGTCGCCCAGCGCGTCGTCGCTGTCCGGGAAGAGCGTGGGGTAGCGCCCCGAATCGCGGAACATCCGCAGGAACTCCCTGCCCTTCTGCCTGTTGGCGGCCGGCAGCATCAGGAGCATGACGCACAGGTAGCTGGCCGCGTCGGCGCGGGTGAACAGGTCGTCCTTCTCCATCAGCCTGACCCGCCCGCCGCTGGCCCGCTCCAGCATCTGGCGGTAGGGGTGCTCCCTGTTCCTGAGGGCGGCCCTAGTCTGCTCGTATATGGCGCGGGTCGGCGTTATCCACAGCGTGAGGCCGGTCTGCCGGTTCAGCCGTTCCAGCGCGGCGGCGGCCAGCAGCGTCTTGCCGCCGCCCGTCGGCACCTTGAAGCAGACGTGGGGGATGGGCCGCCCGGCGTCGTCCGTCCGGCTGGCGTACTCTCCGGCGGACTCCCCGGCGGACTCGGCCACGCCGCCGGACTGGGCCAGACGCTGCCAGGCGCGCTTGGGGTAGTTGCGGACGTCGTCGGGGACGTCGAAGTCCACGCCTTCGAGCGCGGCCATGGCCGTCTCGGACTTCGCCCTCTCGTCCGCCAGCGCGTCCCGCCAGCGGACGAAGGATTCAAGGGCGGCTGCCTGGTAGTCCTTCAGCTCCATCTACCGCACCGGGCGATGCATCTCGTAGGGGAGCTGGCAGAAGGTGATCCCCATTGGCGTCAGGTCGCGCTGGCCTATGTACTTGCCGGGGCCGAATACGATGGCCTTTCGCTTATTCCCGCGGCTGGCCGCGCCGATGCGCCTGGCCCGCTCCTCGTTCAGCATCCCCTCGTTGCCGCACAGCCAGTCGACGTCCGGCTCGTACAGCAGGTAGTAGTCCGTCGCGCCGTCGGTGTAGAAGAGGCCGTCGTCGTTCCGGCGCTCCAGGGACGCGGCCCCGGCGGAGATGCCGGACGCCGTGTGCAGCAGGTAGGCCGCCAGCGAAGGGTACGACGGCAGGCCTTCGCCCGTCAGCATCCCCTCGATCTCGATGGGCGGCCCCAGGGTGCAGTAGGTGAACGAGCCGCCCAGCCCTTCGCGCAGCGACTCGTCCCTGGCGCCGGGAACGCCATTGATCACCCGCCGCACGCGCTCGGCAGTGATGGTGTCGGCGTAGTCCTCGCACTCGACGAGGATGAATTTTCGGTTGCCGCCGTCCTCCTTGTTCAGAGCCAGTACGGCGTGGGCGGTCGTGCCGGAGCCGGCGAAGGAGTCGAGAACAATAGAGTCTTCATTCGTGGTCACTCTGATGATCTTCTCAATCAAATCAGCCGGCTTCGGAGTGGAGAACGACTGCCCTCGCCCAAAGATCTGTTGCAATTGCCTAGTAGCATCAGTGGCTGTCCCTACGTCACTCCAAATCGTAAATATATTGGTCCCCCTCTGACGAGCCTCCGAGAGAAATCGCTTAAATTGCGGCCTAGCTGTTCCTGATCTGCCGAATAGAATTCGGTTGTCATTTAACGCCTGTTCGAATCGCTCGCGTGTGAATCTCCAACATCTACCCTCGGGTGGCAAATAAACGGCACCAGTGTTTGGATTTACAATCTCGTAGGTTAGATTCTCCCTAATGTTGGGTGCGTCCATTGGGTCAGCCACCCACGGCCCGCGGGGGTCGTTGTCAGGATTCGAGAATCTACTCTCGTCAACATCGCCAGCATTGAATGAGAAGGAGCGCCTATCAACCGCATAGCAGACTATGTGATTGTGGGAGAGCGAAACGTCGATGTCATTCTGGCTTGATTTCCTGTGGTGCCACACTATATTGGCAACGAAATTCTCTTCCCCGAAAATCTCGTCCATCAGCATCCGCAGGTGGTGCTGCTCGTTGTCGTCGATGGAGACGAAGATCACGCCGTCTTGGGCCAGAAGCTCCTTGAGCAGGTGGAGGCGGGGCCACATCATGCAGAGCCACTTGTCGTGGCGCTCCAGATCCTCGTTATCTACCGGGCCGGCGTCCTTCAGCCACGCCTTCATGAGCGGGCTGTTCACCCTGTCGTTGTAGACCCAGCCCTCGTTGCCGGTGTTGTATGGCGGGTCGATGTAGATGCACTTGACTCTGCCGGCGTAGCGGGGCAGCAGGGCCTTCAGGGCGTGGAGGTTGTCGCCGTGGACGATCAGGTTGTCGTCCGCGCCGCCCGGTCCCAGCGACCGGTCGGCGTCAGGCTCTAGCGGCCGGTACGGGACGGCCAGGTGGTGGGCGTAGATATGCTGCTTGCCCTTGAAGTCAAGCGTCGGCATGTCCCGCGCTCCCTCTACCCGGTCGGATTACGACCACGGGTCGTCCTCTATCACCACGACCACGCCGTCCTCCTCGGCCCTCTGGTGGTCGTGGAGCCTGATGCGGTGTCCCATGACGACCGCCTCGGCCTGTTCGCCGAAGACTGTCTGGAGCGCGGCGGCGGACTCGGAGGCCCTGTCAATGTCCCTGGGGCCGACTGCGCCGGACACCTCCACGGCAAACCATACCCTAGCCCCATCCGTTTTCCGCCGGGCATGGAAGACGAGGTCGGTGAGTCTCAGCCTCATCTCCTGCTCCGCGGTTATGAGGCCGCTCTCCTCGGCATCCTCCACGCTGTAGATGAAGCTCGGTTCGTGAGTCTGCGGCACGGCCACGGGGTAGACGGTCCGCGCACGCCTGAGTCCGAGCATCCGGCTCAGCCGGGGCGGGAGCTTGTAGGCCGCCCTGTACTCAAGGCCGTCCTCCAGGAGCAGCCCGAGCTTGGAATTCATCTCCGTGAAGATGTTGTCGATTGTCGGCGCAGTCGCCATCATGCCCACCTGTGATTTGCGTCACCTATTATAGCAGGGCTGTGTGGGACCTAGGGGATGGATACCGGCTTTCGCCGGTATGACGAGAGGGTGGATGACGTAGGGCTCATGGCCAGTCGAGGTTGCCGTTTTGGTAGATGTCCTGGAGGAAGCGGTCGGTGAAGGCGGTGGTGTAGTCGAAGGGGTTGGGGATGGCCTGGTACTGGAGGAGCATGTCGTAGAGGCGCTGCCACTGGCCGCCGGTCATCCAGCCCGCGCCATTCGCGTCGGTCAGGGGGCTGATGGAGTCTTCGAGCTCGGTCCTGAGCATGAACTCCTGGTGCTCCCTGCTTTCGTCGGGGGCGTACTTCAGGACTATGTCCACTGCGCCGGCGGGGTCGTCGCGGATGTCCTGCATGGCGCGCATGGTGGCCTTCAGGAAGCGCCTGACGACCTCGGGCCTGTCGTCTACGATGTCCGTGCTGGTGATGTAGGTGAGGCCGAGGTTGGGGACGCCGTAGGTCTCGGGCTCCCAGGTGTTCACGGAGAAGCCGAGCCGCCTGATGGTGTCGGGCTCGTTGGAGTTGAAGACGGCCAGCACGTCCACCTTGCCCTCGGTGAGGACCCTGGGGTCGAATCCGACCTTGACCTCATTGATGGTGGAGCGGTCGACGCCGTTGGCCTCGAGGATGGCGAGGTAGTCGGGCGGCACGGAGATCTTGTAGCCGAAAGTGCGCCCCTCCCAGTCCTTGGGTGTGTTGATTCCCGAATTTCCGAGAGCCACATACGCCTGCTGGCCCTCCTGGCCGAATAGGGCGAAGGCGACGATGGGCAGGCCCGGGTCCGAGCGGCGCTTCAGCACGGAGGACGCTGCGGCGGTGGTGATGTCCACGTCGCCGGACAGGAGCAGCTTGAGGTGCTCGCCGGTTGCGGCGTGGCGAATCTCGACGTCCAGGCCCTGCTCCTCGAAGTAGCCCTTCTCTTGGGCGACGTAGGCGGCGACGAAGGGCAGGTTCGCCTGGGCGCGGAAGCCCGCCATGAAGACGACCTTGTCGGGCTCGCTCGTGCACACGATGCCCGCCGCCAGCAGGGCGACCAGCACCAGCGCCATGAGCGCCCGCGTCAACGGCGTCGTCGCGGGCATACGGCGAACCGCACCCCACCGGGTCTCGGAGTGCTGGCCGGGCGGCCTCCTACGTCGTGATGAATGACTCATGCCAGAAGAGCACCTTGCGCTCGGCGTATGCCAGGACTGCCGTAAGGGTAACACCGATTACGGTGAGGGTGACGACTGCGGCGAACAGGGTGGGCATGTCGATGTTGTTGTGGGCGACGATTATCACGCTCCCCAGGCCCCTGTCGCCCGTGAACCACTCCCCCACCACCGCGCCGATCACCGACAGGGGGACGGCGATGCGGAAGGCGGCGAAGAGGTACGGGAGGGCCGAGGGAGCGCGGAGCTTGAGCAGTATCTCCAGGTCGGACGCGTCGAGGGAGCGGAGGAAGTCGAGAGCGCCCGGGCTGACGGACCGGAGGCCGATCAGGGTGTTGACCATGACGGGGAAGAAGGTTATCAGGGCGGCTATGAGGACCTTTGGGCCGGAGCCGAACCCGAACCAGATGACGAACAGGGGCGCGACCGCGACCACCGGCGTCACCTTGACGAGCAGGGCTATGGGCAGCAGGGTGCGCTCGGCGGCCCTGGAGTAGGACATGGCCACGCCCAGCGCGACGGCGATGGCCGAGCCGAGTACGAAGCCGGCGGCGGCTTCGAGTACCGTCACCGCGCCGTGGACGGCAAAGTATCCGGCGTCTCCCGCGAGCCTGGCGGCGACGGCGCTGGGGGCCGGGAAGATGTAGGTGGGCACGTTCGCCAGGCGCGTCCATGCCTCGCACACCGCCGCGGCGAGGGACAGGGCGATGGCGGGCGGCAGGACGTACCACGCGAGGGGGCGCAGCGCCGGACCCGAGGGCCTGGGCGCAGCCCCGCCGGCGCTGAACGGCTCAGACGCGGGCCGCTCAGTGATCGGGCGCGCCATTATTGGACCCCGCGAGCAGCAGGCTTCTCACCCGGGACGAGCAGGCGAGGAATTCGGGCGTGTCTTCCAGCGACCGCTCCCTCGGGCGCTGGAGCGGGATGTCGACCGCGCCGACGATGCGGCCGGGCCGGCTGGACATTACCACGACGCGGTCGGAGGTCATCACGGCCTCCGGGACGCTGTGGGTGACCATGACGACGGTGCTCCCGGAGCGCTCCCAGAGGGAGAGCAGGTAGAGGCTCATGTCGGCGCGGGTGATCTCGTCGAGTGCGCCGAGGGGCTCGTCCATGAGGAGCACGTCGGGATCCATCGCGAGGGCGCGGGCGAAGGCGGTCCGCTGGGCCATCCCGCCCGATAGCTGGTGGGGGTAGTGGCCGCCGAAGCCCGACAGGCCGACGGCGTCGAGGGTCTCGGCCACCCTGGCCGGGTCGGCCCTCCCGCCGCCTATTTCGAGGGGCAGGGCCACGTTCCCGCTCACGGTCCGCCACGGCAGGAGGGAGGGATCCTGGAAGACGTAGCCGATCTCCCCGCTCCTCCGGGCCGCCGGGCGTCCACCGACCTCGATCCGGCCCGCTCCGGGCTCGATCAGGCCGCCGATGCACCTGAGCAGGGTGGTCTTCCCGCCACCGCTCGGCCCGACCACGGACACGAACTCGCCCCGCTCGACATGGAGGTCCACGGAATCGAGGGCCGCGGTCGCCCCTCCATTGCTCCCGTAGGAGTGGGCCAGGCCGCGGACGGATATGTGCGGGTCTCCCATGGTGCGGGACATGATACAGGGGAAGGGACGGTTTTCACCACAGAGGGCACGGAGAGCACAGAGGGGGAGTGGTGGGGCCGGGGATGGGTTCCCGCCGGGGCGCGGGAACTACGGTTTGGGTTGAGGGTGCGGGACTACCTGGCCTCGAGCCTCACTGACTTTCGCCGGCAGGCGTCCACGACGTGGTCGGGGACTCGCTGGATGGCTATGCACACGAGCGCGGGCACTATGACTATGTCGTCCACGTATCCGACGATGGGTATGAAGTCGGGCACAAGGCCCAGGGGCCAGATGGCGTATCCGAGCGCCGCGCCCAGGAGGATCTTCGAGATCGTGGGCGTCCTGGGGTCGCGCAGCAGCAGCCTGTAGAACCTCATCTGGCGGCGCACGAAGGCGACCACGTACGCGGCGGCGAGCATCATCGACGCCGTCCACCTCTCGTGGCGGACGTGCGAACCGGCGACGCGGCCGCCCTTTTCCGTTTCCGGTATGCGGAGCGCTACCACTGCACCCTCCTGAGCCGCCCAAGAGGGTTTAGGACGCGCGCATCGGCCGACTGATCAGTCGACACGCGCGCCCTGGCTCCCCCCTGAGCCTGAGCAAAGCGGCCTTGGCCGCGAAGCTCGCGTATGAGGGTATTCATTGGGGGAGTCGTTCCGAAAGGTGATATGGGGTTATGTTTCGGAATTATTTTGTACGTGTATAAAACCTGCATTGATGGACAGGGGCCGGGGAGGGCGGGTTTCAAACCCGCCCCTACGTCGTCGGGTGGGCGTGGATTGCGGGTGGGTGCGGGCCGGTGGCGTGATGCGGGTGGATGCGGACAGGTGGCGTGATGCGGATGGGTGCGGGCCGGTGGCGTGATGCGGGTGGGTGCGGGCCGGTGGCGTGATGCGGGTGGGATGCGGACAGGTGGCGTGATGCGGGTGGGATGCGGGCCGGTGGCGTTGGGGGCGCTGTTGTGAGAAGATGGGCCGTGCCGTAACGCTCGATATTCTCACGCGAGGTGCCAGATGACTACGACGGGCAGCGTCGATCCCCGCCTGATGGAATCCCTGAGGTGGCGGTGCATCGGCCCGCCGAGGGGCGGCCGTGTCGTGGCCGCCGCAGGCGACCCGTGCGATCCGATGGTGTTCTACTTCGGAGCCGTCGGGGGCGGCGTGTGGAAGACGACCGACGGCGGCACCTACTGGGAGCCCGTCAGCGACGACTACTTCAACACGGCGGCCGTGGGCGCGGTCGCCGTCAGCGACTCGGACCCCAACGTGGTGTACGCAGGGACGGGCGAAGCCTGCATCCGCGGCAACGTGACCCACGGCGACGGCGTCTACAGGTCAACCGACGCGGGCAAGACGTGGAAGCACGTTGGGCTGGAGGACACGCGGCACATCTCGCGTATTCGGGTCCACCCTACGGACCCGGACCTGGTCTACGTGGCCGCCCTGGGCCACGCGTTCGGGCCTAACGAGGAGCGCGGGGTATTCAGGTCCAAGAACGGCGGCGAGACGTGGGAGAAGGTGCTGTACAAGAGCGAGAAGGCCGGCGCAATCGACCTGTCGCTGGACGCGTCGAACCCGCGCATCATGTACGCGGCCATGTGGGAGGTGCTCAGGGAGCCGTACACGTTCACGAGCGGCGGCCCGGACAGCGGGCTGTACAAGTCCACGGACGGCGGCGACACGTGGACGGACATCAGTTGCAACCAGGGGCTGCCGGACGGCGTGAAGGGGAAGATCGGCGTCGCGGCCTCCCCCGCGAAGCCGGGCCGGGTCTGGGCGATCATCGAGGCGGAGAAGCGGGGGCTGTACCGCTCGGAGGACGGCGGCGAGACGTGGGAGCACGTCAACGACGACGGCAACCTGATCCAGCGGCCATGGTACTACTGCCACGTCTACGCGGACCCGCAGGACGCCAACACCTGCTACGTGCTGAACCTGAACATGTGGAAATCGACCGACGCGGGCAAGTCCTTCACGAGGGTCACCACGCCCCACGGCGACAACCACGAGCTGTGGATCGACCCGCGCAACCCCAAGAGGATGGTGCAGGGCAACGACGGCGGCGCGTGCGTGACCTTCAACGGCGGGGAGACGTGGTCGACCATCTACAACCAGCTCACGGCGCAGTTCTACCACCTCACCACCGACGACCAGCACCCCTACCGGGTGTACGCGACGCAGCAGGACAACAGCGCGATCAGCGTGCCGAGCCGCACCAACACGGGGGCGATCCCCTGGTCGGACTGCTACGCGGTGGGCAGCTCCGAAAGCGGGCACATCGCGGTCGACCCGAAGGACCCGAACGTCGTCTTCTCCGGGGCCATCGGCAGCTCGCCGGGCGGCGGCGACTCTCTCCTCAGGTACGACCACAGGATCCGCCAGACACGGATCGTCTCGGTCTGGCCGGAGTACCAGTGGGGCACGGGCGTGAAGGACCACAAGTACCGGTTCCAGTGGACGTACCCGATCGTCTTCTCGCCCCACGACCCGGACGTGCTCTACGTGACGGGCGAGCGCATCTTCCGATCCGACAACGGGGGCGAGAGCTGGGAGATCATCAGCCCCGACCTGACGCGCGGCGACGAGTCGAAGATGGAGGCGTCGGGAGGGCCGCTGACCCTCGACACGACGATGGTCGAGCACTACGGCACGATCTTCGCGTTCGCGGAGTCGCAGCACGAGAAGGGCGTGTTCTGGGTGGGTTCGGACGACGGCCTGGTGCACATCTCGCGGGACGGCGGCGACTCCTGGGACGACGTCACCCCGAGCGACATCCCCGAGTGGACGCGCATCGACATCATCGAGGTCTCGCCCCACGACCCGGCGACCGCGTACATGGCCGCAACGCGGTACAAGTGGGACGACACCCGGCCCTTCCTGTACAAGACCAGTAACTACGGGCAGACCTGGACGAAGATCACGGACGGGATCCCGGAGGACGACTTCACCAGGGTCATCCGGGAGGACCCGACGACGCGGGGCCTGCTGTACGCGGGCACGGAGACGCGGGTCTACGTGTCGTTCGACGACGGCGGGTCGTGGCAGACCCTGCGGGGCAACATGCCCATCACGCCAATCTCGGACCTGGTGGTGAAGGGCGACGACCTGGTGGTGGCGACGAACGGGCGGTCGTTCTGGATCATGGACGACCTGCCCGCACTCCGGCAGCTCACCGGGGCTGACGCGGATAGTGAGGCCGTCCTGCTTCAGCCGGGGCCGGCGCTCCGGGATCCCCACCCGGTGGGCGGCGGCAGGCCCGGCGGCGAGGGCAAGAACTACATGCTCGGGCTCGGCTACGGCGGCGCATTCTACGAGAAGGCGGGCCCGGACGGCGAAGCGATACGGGTGATGCTGGACTGCGGCGAGAACCCGCCGAGCGGCGTGGTCGTGCACTACTACCTCAATCCGAAGCCCGAGGAGGCGACGCTCACTTTCCTCGACGCCGAGGACAACGAGATCAGGTCGTTCACGTCCAAGAAGAAGGACTCCGAAGGATCGGCGACGACCAAGACCGGCAACGTGAAGCAGGCGGACCCCTCCGTGCGCATCGAGCCGGGCATGAACCGGTTCACATGGGACACGCGGTATCCCGGCGCGACGAAGCCGGAGATCGACGACGTGGACGTGCACGGGTTCGACGGGCCCGTGGCCCCGCCGGGCACGTACAAGGTCCGGCTCGACGTGGGCGGCACGTCCCAGGCACAGGAGTTCGAGATACGCCGGAACCCGGCGGCGGACGCGACCGACGAGGACCTGCGCGAGCAGTTCGACCTGCTGATGCGCATCAGGGACAAGGTGTCGGAGACGTACGAGGCCGCGAACAGGATCGCCAGCATCCGGGGGCAGATGGACGCGTGGGTGGCGCGGGCGACCGACGACAGCGCGAAGGACGCCGTGTCCGCCGCTGCCGACGAGCTGAAGGGGAAGCTGGACGCGGTGGACGGCGAGATCGTGCAGCGGGACACGCTGGGAGGCGTGGACCGGCTCAGCAAGCCGTCGAAGCTGGACGCCAAGATCAGGGAGATCGCGTTCGTGCCCTCAAGCGCCGACTACCGGCCCACGAAGCAGGCGTACGAGGTGTTCGAGGACCTGTCGGGCCGCCTCGACGTGCAGTTCGAGGCGCTGCAGGAGATCATCGACAACGACCTGCCCAGGTTCGTCGACATCATCCACGAGCTGGAGATCCCGGCGATCAACCCGCAGTCGGGGTGAATGGCCTCGTCATCGTCGAACGGATCGGAGCGGCCGGGGACTGGATTCCGGCGTGCGCCGGAATGACGGATGGTAGATGATTCCGCTCTTCGATCCTGACATCGTTCGGCGCGGCACTCCGGTCGTGACGATCGGGTTCATCGCCGCGAGCGTGCTGGTGTTCATATACCAGCTCTCGCTGGACGACCTGGGCGCCTTCGTGTTCACGCGCAGGTTCGGCGCCATACCATCGGAGCTACTGGGCGGCGCACAGATCGAAACCATACTGGTGCGAAGCGGCCTCGCCGCCTACCGGGTCGACGTCGCCACGCCCATACCGGCGTGGGGGACGATCTTCACCTCGATGTTCATGCACGGCGGGTTCATGCACCTGGCGGGGAACATGGTCTACCTGTGGGTGTTCGGGAACTCGATGGAGAGCCGCATGGGATCAGCCGTGTTCGCGGTCTTCTACCTGGCAGCGGGTGTGGCCGCGGTCTTCGCGCAGGCGGTCACCAATTCCTCCAGCACCATACCGATGGTCGGCGCAAGCGGGGCCGTGGCCGGCATCCTGGGCGCGTACTTGGTCCTCTACCCCACCAGCCGCATCGACACGCTGGTCATCGTGGGCATCATCACCAGCATCCGGGTGCCCGCCTACGTACTGCTGGGGATCTGGCTATTCCTGCAACTGTTCAACGGGCTGGGCTCGCTGGGGCCGGAGGTCGCGAACACGGGCGGGGTCGCGTACTTCGCCCACATCGGGGGCTTCGTAGTGGGCCTGGCAGTAGGGGGGCTTTACAGGCTATCGGCCAGCCGGGACAGCGATCTACCCTAGCCCAATTGCGGTACGGAGCACTGTCCTCCGACAAGCTCAGGACGAACGTTTTTCGCCCTGCCGCAACTCGTAACTCGGCAGGGTCGCGCGGTAGACCATGTGCCAACCCTCCTGTCGTGATATAGTGCGGGCCATCACACAGACTGAGAGGCGGCCGCCTGACCATCGACAAGGGCACCGCAGCTAAGGAGGGTCGCGTGGCATCGAAAGTTCGTGTAGGGATCGTGGGAGCGGGCGGCGTCGGTGGGCTTGGTCGAAGGTACAACTCGCACGCCGGCGGGTATACGCGGATCGACGAGTGCGAGCTGGTCGCTATTGCCGACATCAACGAGGAGCGGCTACACCAGTTCGGCGACGAGTGGGAGATCGCGCCGGAGCACCGGTACAACACCGCGGTCGAGATGTACGAGAAGGCGGGGCTGGACGTGGTGAGCGTGACGACGCACAACCTCTACCACCACCAGCCGGTCATCGAGGCGGCGGAGGCCGGGATCAAGGTGATCATGGTGGAGAAGCCCATCGCCATCAGCGTGGAGTGGGCACGGAAGATGGTGGACGCGTGCGACGCGGCCGGCTCGCGGCTGATCACCGAGCACACGAGGCGCTTCCTGCCCCACTTCCAGAAGATGCGGAAGATGATCGACGATGGCCTGATCGGCGAGGTTCGCACGGTCGAGACGTCGGGGGCCAGGCCGCTCCTGCACAACGGCACGCACAGCGTCGACTACGCCTTCTACTGGACGGACGCTGAGCCGAAGCTGGTCAGCGGCTTCCTGAGCGACGAGCCGGTAGCCGATCCGGGCGGCGGCGGAATGGTCGTCTGCGAGGGCGGCGTGGTCGTGTGGGTGAACTGCATCGCGACGAGGCGAGAGTCCGAATCGTGGACGACGATTGCAGGGACGGAGGGCAGGCTCCACTTCTGCGAGCAGCGGGGGATATGGCAGTACGCCCCGCTGGTGGACACGCCCGGGCAGAGCTACGGCGCGACGTACCAGTGGCAGGACATCCCGGACATGCCGAAGTCGCTGGAGCTGGACGACTACTTCTACGGCGCGGCGCTGGAGAGCGTGCGTTGCTTCATCGAGGACCGGGAGAGCGTCGGCACCGGGCGGGACGGGCTGAAGGCACTGGAGATCATCACGGCGATGCACATCTCGCACAGGACCGGCGCGATGGTGCCGCTGCCGCTGGGCGAGGGGCTCGACCAGGTAGAGATCAGGTCTACGGGCGTGTGAGCATGGACTACGAGCCGCTGGATATTTTTTCCCTCTGCAACGGCGGGGCCGACCTGCTGGAGGGCGGCGCGGACGTCGAGCTTGGGCATGTCACGATGCGCGGGCTGCCGTTCCTGGTCGGAGCGCCTGAGGGGCAGTCAGACGGCGCCTGCTTCATCGCCCTGGACGGCTCCGAGGGCAGAGTGACCGTGCCCATCGGCAAGGCTGTGCGGAACGTGATCGTCGCGCACCGCGTCGTGGATGCGCCGGACGACTCGCTGGGGACGGATGTCGCCGAGTACGTATTCCACCAGGCTGGCGGGAGCGAGGACCGGGCGCCCATACAGGCCGGGTTCCAGATCGGCGGGGCCGGACGCTTCCCCTACGACGCCTTCATCGACGCGAAGCCGACCCTGATGCACAGGTATGAGGGCAGATGGGCCAACTCCGGCCGGCGACCCATGGAGGCTCTTGCGACATTCACCAAGCGCTACTACCTGTGGGTGTGGCGAAGCCCCGATCCAGAGCGGGAGGTGGAGGCGCTGGAGATCATCCCACGCGGGTCGCGCTTCATCGTGGCGGCGATTACGCTGGGGTATGCGGACGAGCACCCGTTCCCGCGCGAGGGGATGCGCCCGGCCCGGATCACCCTGAAGGACGAGGGGGCGGCAGGCAGGCCCTTCTCGCTGGAAGTGGGGGTAGACCGGGGCGACGTGACGTACCCGCATCCGCTTCCCACGATGCCCGACCACGAGTTCTTGGGCGACTCGTACCGCGGCTGGGGCGAGCCCCAGCGCATCTCGTCGAGCCCTGCATACGTCGAGGTGTCGGCTACGCCGTCCGCAAGCCTGAGCCTGGAGCAGGACGGCGAGGACCTGGGCAGCGTGCGATGGGGCGACGTGGACCGGGACGGCTCCGCCGAGACGCCGAAGGCCAGGGTCGAGCTTGTCGACCCGGGCAGGAACTGGGTGCGCGTCACCGTACTGGACGACGAGACGGGCAGACCGGTGCCGTGCAGGGTCCACTTCCGCTCGCCCGAAGGCGTGCCGTACCAGCCGTACGGCCATCACAACAGGCTCAACTCGAACTTGCCGACGGACAACTTCGACATCGGCGGCGACGTCCGGCTCGGCCAGATCACCTACGCGTACATAGACGGCATCTGCCAGGGCTGGCTGCCGCGGGGCGACGTGATCGTCGACGTGGCGCGGGGCTTCGAGTACGACCCCCTGAGGGCCAAGGTGCGGATCGAGCCCGGCCAGCGCGAGCTGACGCTACGCATCAAGCGGTGGTCGAACATGAACGCGGAGGGCTGGTACAGCGGCGACTCGCACGTACACTTCCTCTCATCCCAGGGCGCAGTTACGGAGGCCGCGGGCGAGGACCTGAACGTCGTCAACCTGCTCCAGTCCCAGTGGGGAAGCCTGTTCACCAACACGGAGGACTTCGTGGGGGAGCCCAACGTGGCGCGGTCCGGCGACACCATCGTGTACGTCTCGCAGGAGAACCGGCAGCACGTGATGGGCCACCTGATACTGTGGGGGCTGAAGGAGCCGGTGATGCCCTGGTGCACGGACGGGCCCGGCGAGGCGGAGCTGGCGGGCACGATGGAGATGACCCTGAGCCAGTGGGCGGACGCGTGCCTGGAGCAGGGCGGGACCGTCATCGCGCCCCACATAGGCAACTTCGGCGGGGAGCTGGTCGCACTGACCGCCACGGGGCGCGTCCAGGGCATGGAGATGATCCGGATGCACGAGAACGCCCACGACGGGTACTACCGCGCGCTCAACTGCGGGTACAGGATGCCGCTCGTGGGCGGGACCGACAAGATGTCCGCGGACGTGACGGTCGGCCTCTCACGTACCTACGCGCGCATACCGGACGGCCAGGACTTCAACTACGACAACTGGTGCACGGCCGTGGCCAGCGGGGCGACGTTCCTGTCCAGCGGGCCGATGATCCGGCTCTCGGTGGACGGGCGCGAGATCGGCGACACGGTCGAGCTGACGGGGCCCGGCACGGTGGAAGTGGAGGCGTCGGCCGAGAGTATTTTTCCCCTGCACCGGCTGGACATAGTGGTGGCGGGCAGGGTCGTGGCATCGACCGAGTCGAGGGAGGGGACCCGGAGGCTTACAATCAGGGAGCGGATCGCGGTCACGGGTCATACCTGGATAGCGGCGCGGTGCGGCGGGCCGGACTACTTCACGGACGGAAACTTCAACAGCGGCTTCCCGCCGTCGTGGTCACTGAAGGACCATGCTAGGCTCATAGCTGACACCCACTACGACGCCTGGCGGCGGGGCATATACGCCCACACGTCGCCGGTCTACGTAGCGTGCGGCGGCGACTGGTGGATGTTCGACGAGGCGACGGCGCGGCACATGCTCGCGGTGCTGGACGGCAGCATGAGGTACATCGAGGCGGGCTCGCTGCAGCACCGCCACGGGACGGTCACCCACCACCACGGCGAGGACGACCACATCGCCTACCTGAAGAGGCCGTTCCTGGAAGCGCAGGCGAAGGTCGAAGAGCGGCTGCGCAGGATGAGATGACGGAAGATCGAGGAGGCTGGACATGATCAACGTGGCAATGATCGGAGCAGGCGGGGTCGCCCGGAGGCACAGGGCCGGGTGGATTCCCCAGGCGGACGCGAATGTGGTGGCCGTCGCCGACCTCATGGCGGACCGGGCGTCCGAGGCCGCCGCCGAGGTCGGCGCAGAGCAGAGCACGACCGACATGATGGAGGTGCTCGCCCGCGACGACGTGGACGCGGTGGACATCTGCACGACGGAGAGGACCCACGGCGACATCGCGGTCGCCGTGGCCGAGCACGGCAAGCACATCCTGGTGGAGAAGCCGATAGCCACGACGCTGGAGGACGCCGACCGGATGATCGCGGCGGCGGAGGCGAACGGCGTGACGCTGATGGTGGGCCATACCCACCGCTTCTACGACTACAGCGTCGCGGCCAAGGGCGCCATCGACTCGGGGGAGATCGGGTCGCCCGTCTACCTCAAGTACGTCTCGGGCGGCGGGTTCTGGAACCAGGACTGGACGGGCAACCGGATCAGCCCGGGCGACACGGGCGGGAACGTGGTCACCAACGGGTGCCACATTGCGGACCTGTGCAACTGGTGGATGGGAGCAAGCCCCATCTCGATCTACGGGCAAGCCCTGAACCAGACGTCGCGCCACCTGGAGATGGACGACTACTTCATGTTCACCATCAAGTACGACAACGGGGCGATAGCCGTGGCGGAGTGTAGCCGGGCGAACATGCCCCGCTCGAACCAGTTCAAGTCGATCATCCTGCTGGGCACCGAGGGGGAGTTGAGCACCGGCACGGAGGACGAGAGCTACTGGGTGGACGGCGACGACGGACTCAACTTCACGGGGCCCGACTACCAGCACGGCTTCACGCGCATGATCGGCGAGTTCGTCGACAGCGTGGCCGGGGGCGCTCCTCCGCCCGTCACCGGCCCTGAGGGCCGGACGGCGCTGGCCATGTGCCTGGCCGCCGAGGAGTCGATCAGGACTGGAGAGGTGGTCGAGCTGTAGACGGATGAGGACTTCGGTGAGCATGGGCTGATATGGCTGGTATTATTGTCCGAAAGCGTCTCCGGAATCGGGTCTGAGCGCCGGGGAGGACGATGGTGACAACTGAAACAACACCGCGCCGGTTCGACGTGAACGAATACTACGCCATGGCCGAGGCCGGCATCCTGACCGAGGACGACCGCGTCGAATTGCTGGACGGAGAGATATTCGAGAAGTATACCAACGGCAAGCGGCGCCTGTTCGACGTGGACGAGTACTACGCCATGGCCGAGGCCGGCATCCTGACCGAGGACGACCGCGTCGAATTGCTGGACGGAGAGATAGTGGCTATGGCCCCAATCGGCAGCTTGCACGCATCCGTTGTAGCGAAGTTGACACACCTGTTCACCGCCCTGGTTGGGCAACGCGCCGTGGTATGGGTCCAGAACCCCGTGCGGCTGGGCGGCCGCACGGAGCCGCAGCCGGACCTCATGCTGCTGGAACCGCGCGACGACTACTACTCGCAGGGACACCCCATGCCGGAGGACGTACTGTTGCTGATCGAGGTGTCGGACACGACCGTCGAATCCGACCGCGGGGTGAAGCTGCCGCTCTACGCACGTTCGGGAATACGCGAGGTCTGGATCGTAGACCTTCGGGCCGAGGCCGTCGAGACGTACTCGGAGCCTGAAGGCGATTCATACGCCAGGACTGGATTGGTCGGCCTGAATGGCGAGCTGTCGCCAGCGGCACTCGGAGACGTCTCGCTGGCAGTCAGGCAGATTCTATCGGCATGAACGCGAGACCGGCGTAGGCAGGCACACTCGCCTCGTCAGTCACCGAAGGGACGGTAAACGAAGGAGTGAAGATATGCCAGGAGACACCGTGAACGTCGCAGTCCTTAGCCTCAACGGCATGAATCGCAGCTTTGCGGAGGCGTTCCACGCCAACCCCCGGGCGCAGATCGTAGCGGTTACGGAGGACGACCCGCCCCCGGCCACGGCCCGCACGACGCCCGAGGAGACCCAGCAGGGCAACCGCGACGGCGCGGACGAGCTCGGCGTGCCTTTCGTCGAGGACCTCGACGCGGTGCTGGACCGAGCCGACGTCGACGCGGTCACCATAACCAGCCCGTTCGACCGGCGGGCCGACCTGGTCGAGAGAGTCGCCTCGGCGGGCAAGCACATCTTCATCGACAAGCCAATCACGAACACGCTGGCGGAGGCCGACAAGATCGTGGGCAGCGTCGAGAGGCACGGCGTGAAGCTGATGGCGGGCCACAACTACCGGTTCGCGCCGTCCATCCTGGAGGCGCGGGAGGCGCTGCGGTCGGGCCAGGTGGGTCTTCCGTGGGCGATCCACAGCGATTGGGTCGTCTGCGCGGGGAGCCAGGCGGCGGCCATCGGCGAAATCATGAACCACGCCATGTACCCCATCGACGCCCTGCTCTACCTGGTGCCCGGCGCGCCGGAGAGCGTCTACTGCATTACGGGCTCCTACTTCTTCGACAACGCGAAGGAGAACAACGTCGAGGACCTGGGGTTCATCACGATGAACATGGAGCGCGGCATCATCGCCACGACCTCGATAGGCCGGACGCCGGTGCCGCACCTCAACGGCTACGGCGGCGACATGACCATCAGGGTCATGGGGACTCACGGGATGCTGTACGTGGACGCGAACCGGCCCCGATGGGTCTCCTACGGCAGGTCCGGCGCCTCCGCCATCAAGTACGGCCCAGACAAGCTCTACGACACGGTTGACCACTTCGTGGGCTGCGTGCTGAACGACACCGAGCCGATGTGCTCGGCCCAAGAGGCGCGCGCGACCCTGGAGGTGACGCTCGCCGCCCTACTGTCGGCAGCCGAGAACAGAACCGTCAGGCTGCCGTTGGACCCGTAGCGCGATGGGAGACTACATTTGACCGAATTCGCAGTTAAGGCCGGCGCCCTCTCGCGCAGCTTCGGCGGGGTGAGGGCCGTCGATTCGGTGGACCTGGCGATCCCCGGAGGCGAGATCTACGGCTTCCTGGGACCCAACGGCGCCGGCAAGACGACGGTCCTACGGATGCTGACGACCCTGTTGCTGCCCACCAGCGGCTCGGCTCAGGTTGCCGGGCACGACATCGTCAGGGAGCCGACTGAAGTTCGGCTGAAGATCGGGGCCGCGCTCCAGGAAGCGGCCTTGGACGACAGGCAGACCGGGCGAGAGCTGCTCGATCTCCAGGGCCGCCTATACGGACTGAGAGGCAGGGTCGTCAGGCAGCGCATCGATGACCTGGCGGAGCTGGTCGATATCGGGGAGGCCATGGACCGGCTGGTCGGCACCTACTCAGGCGGCATGAAGAGGAGGCTCGACCTGGCGGCTGCCCTCATCCACAACCCGCAGATCCTCTTCCTGGACGAGCCCACGACGGGGCTGGACCCCATCAGCCGCGTCAAGGTCTGGGACGAGGTCCGCCGGGTCAACCGCGAGAGGGGCGTCACCATCTTCCTCACCACCCAGTACCTGGAGGAGGCCGACCATCTCGCCCAGCGCGTCGGGATAATCGACCAGGGCAGGATCGTGGCCGAGGGAGCGCCAGCCGACCTGAAGCACTCCATCGGCTCCGACGTGATTGTAGCCAGGATCGACGGCGAGACGAGCGGCGCGGCCCAGGCATGCGAGAGGGTCCGCGGCGTCGAGAGCGTAGATGTCCATGGAGACGAGATCACGCTTAGCGTGGACGAGGGGTCCAAGGTGATCGGGCCGGTCGCGATAGCCCTCGACCAGTCCGGCTCGACCGTCGAGGAGATCACCCTGCGCACCGCCACGCTGGACGACGTGTTCCTACACTACACGGGGGCACGCCTGGAGGTCGACGCCGAGGTGGGCGAGGAGGCGGCGGCATGACGGCGTCGGAACGGCTCCAGGTGCAGGCTCGCCGGGGAGGCTTTCTCCGGGACGCCCTCGCGGTGTCGCGGCGGGCGCTCCGGTCGGTGGCGCGCGATCCTGAGACGGTCATACCGGCGCTGGTGGTACCGGTCTTCTTCTTTGCGGTGAACATTGGCGCACTCCAGGACATCGTCGAGCAGGACGGGATCGTCGACTTCAAGGCCTTCCAGCTTCCCGTCGCCCTGCTCTTCGCCGTTACCGGCATATCGCGAGCGGTCACGCTGGTGCTGGACATCCAGAGCGGCTACTTCGACCGCCTGGCAATGACTCCGGTGCGCCGCCTTGCTCTGTTGCTGGGGCTGATGGTGGCAGACGTCGCGCTGGTGATCGTCATGTCGATCCCGGTGCTGATCATGGGGTTCGCCGTGGGCGTGCGCTTCGAGACCGGCGTGCTGGGGGTCGTCGCATTCGTGGGGATAGCCGCGTTCTGGAGCCTCGTCTACGCGGGATTCCCCTACGCCATCGCCCTCAAGACCGGCAACCCGGCCGCGGTCAACACGAGCTTCATCATCTTCTTCCCATTCGTGTTCCTTACGCCGGTGTTCATCCCCCTGGAGGCTATGACCGGCTGGATGGCGACGCTTGCAACGTACAATCCCGTCACCTATCTGCTCGGCTCGCTACGGTCGATAGTCAGCGTCGGATGGGAGATGGAGGAGATCGCCAAGGGCCTCATATCGGTCGCCGGCGTCGGTGTCGTGAGCTTCACCCTGGCCCTGCTGGCGCTGCGGGGGCGCGTCACCCGCCGATAGCCTCCGCTGGGTATAATGCGGGCGCCCACATCACCAAGGAGAATTCCCGTGAAGCTCGATTCCCGTCCTTCCCGAACGACGGCCCCATTCCCGGACGGTTCGCCTTCTGCGTACCTGCGGACGAGGGACACGTGACCTTCGCGCCGAATCGAAGCCCGCATCTCCGGTGGTCGGGCGTGCCGTCCGAAGCGCAGTCCCTGGCGGTGATCGTCACTTGGGCAATGAAGAGGCGACGCCTACTCAGGCGCCTAAGTCGTGGGGAGGTCTACAATGTTGGTTTCGCGGACTTCGTTGATCTCGTGGAGGGTTTCGGATTCGATCTCGCACGGACATCCGGGCGGCACCACATATTCTCACGACCAGACATCGTTGAGAACATCAATCTCCAACCCGTAAGGGGCGAGGCCAAGCCCTACCAGATCCGTCAGCTTCTCCGTTTGGTGGAGCGCTACAATCTACCGTTGGAGGACTAGGATGAAGGACTACCATATAAACGTACTCTACAGTGAGGAGGATGAGTGCTATGTAGCGGACATTCCAGACCTCCAGTATTGCTCTGCCTTTGGTGAGAGTCCTGAGGAAGCACTGGCAGAGGTCCGCAAGGCAATGGCGGTCTGGATCGAAGTCGCAAGAGAACAAGGCAAGCCGATTCCCCCTCCCCGCTATCGGCCAGCCATCTACCAATCCGCGTGACTCCTCGCTTCATGTCACCGCCGCTCAGGCTGCCTGAGGTCCCGATCCGGGACGGTCTCGCGCCGCATTGATGGGACGATCAGGGCGATGAGGGAGAGGGCGCCGATGCCCACCACCGCGTTGATCGACAGGGCGCTGGGCGCGCCGACAGCGTTCGCGACGACGCCCGTGATCAGCATTCCGATGGGACCGCCGCCGATGCCGAGGCTCATCGCGCCCAGCGCGGCGCCGCGCATCTCGTCCCTCGGGAGCAGCATCGTCAGCGACATCTGCATGGTGTTGAACCCCGCGTTGCCCAGCCCGGCGATGACCACCACTGCCAGCGAGAGGGCATACGACCTGGAAATCGAGAACACGAGCACCGCGATCAGCAGCAGCATCGAGCCGGCAATGTAGATTCGCCCGTGATACCGGATGGCCGCCGCCGAGGCCACCAGTAGCGCCCCCACCAGCGCCCCCATCCCGTGCCCGCTCAGCAACATCCCCATCAGCTCGGGCGGCACCACCAGGACGTCCCTCGCCATGACGGGGGTCATGTTCACGTAGGGGGTGACGGTGACGTTGATCACGAAGGCGATAGCCACCGTCGCCAGCAGGGTGTGCCGGCCCGCGACGTACCGCAGCCCGGCCACGAGCGTCCTGCCCATCTGGAGGTCGCCGAAGCTGCGGCGGGCGTGGTGCGGCGATTGGAGTCTCCACAGGAGCAGGAGCGATGCGCTGAGCGAAACGGCCAGCACCACGTAGCCGGCCGCTACGCCTGCGCCTCCGATCAGGAACCCCGCCAAAGCCGGGCCCAGCATGGCGCTGGTGTTCCCGCCCAGCGTGTCAAGCGCCACGGCGTTCGTCACCCTGTCGCGTCCGACTATGTCGTGGATGAGGGAGCGGCGCGACGCCATGCCCAGGGCGTAGCACGAGCCCGTGACCAGGACCGCGGCGTAGGCGTGCCAGACCTGCACCCTGTCCATTGCCAGGACTACCGCCAGGGCGGCCACCGTAGCGAGATTGACCGCAAGGGTGGTCGCGAAGAGCCTCTTGCGGTTCGTGGTGTCGGCGAGGGCCCCTCCGACCACGCCGAGCGTCAGCAGCGGGGTCCACCCGAACACGCCCACGAGGGCGACGTTGAGCTCAGAGTCGGTCATCTCCAGGACGAGCCACGTCAGCAGGGTCGCTTCCATGGACCGGGAGGCGAGGGAGAGCACGCTGCACAGCCACAGGAGCCGGAAGTTCGGGTCGCGGAGGGCTGTAGCGGTCCGCGCCAGGTGAGCGGTTGGTAATGGCAAGGGCTGTGCCTACAGACAAATTGAGGGATACATATGGTCGCTCAGTGAATTGTCTCCCAAATGCCCCTCGCTAGAGAGTAGACTAGACAACGTATTGGCTGTAGAATACGTGTGAGCCTAAGAGCACAATCATTATATTAGCCACGCGCCAATTTAGCGAGAGGACGTTGACACAGACTCAGGACAGATTACTTGCTAAATCCGAGGCCACCGGTAGAATGTCGGTGTCGTCGGTCAATTGGAAGGGACACCTCAAGAGGCTCAGACTTGAACCAGGGCCCATGTGGCTGGATGTGCCTAGGTCAGCTTGTCTGACCACAGGGGATGCAGTGATACAGAGCGATAACAGAATGTACGTGCCATGCGACGATGGTATGTGCCAGGTGCTTCCCGTCTACGCAGCCTCCAGTACCCTTAAGTTGGGAGGATTGAGATTAGACGTTCTGGTAAAGGAGATCACAGAACCCGACGAACACATGGCCTACGAGCACTTAGCAGATCTCCATTACAGGAGCCACACCATCCATGGCCGAACTGCAAAATTGATTGTCCGGACATTTGACCCTGCCTATCCAAGAGTCATTGGGTTTATTGAACTAGCGACACCTTTCTTCATGAACAAAGCAAGAGCGAGGGTGCTTGATGCTCCATTTGAATTGCGAGATGTCAGATGGAATTCATGGAACATCCAAACTCTTAGACGCAACATCCACCGAATAGTCAGGATCGCCAGAACCGTAGTCTCTCCTGAATTCAGAGGCTTTGGAATAGGGAGACTCTTGGTGGAGCACGCAGCTATCTTCGCCCGCAATAGATGGCAAGTCGCCGGCAAAATGCCATATTTTCTCGAAATTTCGGCTGACATGTTGAAATTCGTGCCGTTTGTACAACAAGCTGGAATGCGCTATGTTGGAGAAACTGACGGCAATCTAAACCGTGTTGCAAAGGATATGAGCTACCTGATAGCACGGTTCGGTGATGGAGTCGAAAACACTAATGAATTTGAGAACATTTCTGGAATTCTAGACCAACAAGTTGATCGGATGAACCGTTCGCTTCACCTGATGAAGGAAGAGGAAATCAACACAAGCGAGCTTATTAGGAGGCTAGACCGACTATCATCACAGTCCGTCCTCAAAGACTTTGACCTTTTCCATGGAATCGTTTCGCTGCCCAAGCCTACATTCATGATGGGTCTCAACGAATCCGCAAGCAAGTTCCTTGACAACCGGCTTGAAGTTCTCAGACCGGCGGACCCTTCCTATCAACCGAGTATCAAGATTTCCCCTATTGAGACTCCATTGCGAGTGTCCCACTTGACAATCACTTACGTGAGTCATGTCAGGAGAACTCAAGCGACACACGCAATCCAGCAGGCATTTGACATCTCTCCAACTAATATTCGTACTACTGCAATACACAACCTGAGTTTCGAGTTGGAGCCAGGCAATGTGTTGCTGATCGAAGGTCCTTCGGGATCTGGCAAGACAACGCTTATAGAAGCCATGCTAGGTGAGGTCAACCTCAGCAAGACCAACATTGAAGGCACCATCGAGGTGCCGAAAGGTTTCCTTCCATCAACATTCAAACCCATACGGTCCCGCAAGTCACTCATAGAGTTGTTCTCGAGTACAGGGGTCAGGGATGGCTTGCATTTTCTAGGACTAGCAGGCCTTTCAGAACCGTTCCTCTACTTAAAGAGGTTTGAGGAGCTCAGCAGGGGTCAACAGTACAGGGCGATGCTTGCCCGGATGTTGGCATCAAAATGCAATGTATGGATCGCAGATGAGTTCTGCACAAACCTAGATGAAGTAACGGCCAATCTTGTTGCATTGAACGTTCAGAAGACCGCTAGACAACATGGCGTGACACTCATCGTGGTTTCATCTAATCCACGGCCCTTCATACGTTCGCTAGCCCCGGACAAAGTGGTTAGGCTTAGTAGTTCATCACACAATTCAGTATTCATGGGAGGTGAGTACGCCAGGACACTGGGAGTGCGAACGCGTAGAGGAGTTCGAGTTCCATCGCTCCTCGTCCATTCGGATTTTCTGTACACTGCACGCAATGGGAGCAAGCACACAACCATTTGCATAGGTAGCAGATTGTTCCACAATGGACTAGTGATGCTCTCTAATGGGAATGATAGAGAACTAGTACGGGTTATTAATTGCACACGTAAGCGCTTCAGCAGCCTGACGGAACGAGATGCTACAATGGGTGGGTTGTCCGATCTGGAACAGCTAACGGCACGTCTGAGGGCAGCCAAGCCAAGCCTAATTGACACCGATATGGTTACCGTTGTTGAGTTCGTTCCTCTTTGTGGAGAAGTGACGAACAATGACTGATCTTCCGTCCCTTGGTCACATAGGTAACATTAGAAAGATTGAGGTATCGGAACCCATTGAGAGGGCGTCTTATTTGTCCCGAGGGCGGCATCTCCTCATAGGCCAACGCCGTAATCGTGGTGACACAAGCGCCTTGCTACTGCTTGGGAAATGCATTGAACAGGCCCGAGTATCAAATAAATTTGATACCAATGTCTGGTTGGATATTCGTACACCACATGTAGTGTACGTGTGTGGACGCCGTGGAACTGGAAAGAGCTACGATCTTGGCATTTTAGCTGAGGGTTTGGCACTGGGGAGCGATTCAAAGATCACCACAAAAACTCCATCGATAACGACGATATTTTTCGATACTCAGAACCAGTTCTGGGCTCTTCTCAATGCGCCGGATGAGAGACTGGAGGAGGACCGAGAGCAACTCGCTCAGCTGGGGCGATGGGGTATCCCAGCCAGCGAGATACCATCCGCGAGACTCTTTACTCCTGTTGGCGACCCATCAATCCATCCCAATATGCTTGAGTTTGCGATTGATCCCGCCGAACTCGAACTTGAGGATTGGTGTGGACTTTTCGGCCTAGAAGTCTACTCTCCTCAGGGTCAAGTTATCAGAAATCTTCTGAGGAAAGTCAACGTCGAGGGCTACAACGTACAGGAGTTTGGTGGAAGAGGGAGCCGCCGAGTACCAGCAAAGATGGAGTACGAACTTGACGACCTGATTAGGTGCCTCATGGAAGACGTCGAACTCAGCGAGCAGTCGCAACGGCAGACACGTGACGCCGTGCTATGGAAACTCGAAGCACTAAGAGACAGCAAGATATTTCGAAAGGGCGGAATTGACGTTCTCCAAATAGTCAAGCCCGGTCAACTGAGTATCTTCCTTCTTCGGAATCTGGATGACGCCACGAAATCACTGGTTGTGAGTATCATTACCAAGAAGGTTTTCCGGCTTATGGGAAGATATCACACCGAGCGCAAGACAGCTGAACGACTCGGCCGTAGCATGCACGATGGATATGATTTACTTCCACAAGGTATCTGGACACTCATTGACGAAGCGCATCTGATATGCCCATCCGATAGTCACACAGCGGCAAAGCCAACCCTGATAGAGTACGTCAAACGTGGACGCGATGCCGGACTCTCATTAGTTCTCGCGACGCAACAGCCTTCCGCAGTCGACTCGCGCGTAGTTAGCCAAGTCGACCTCCTCATTGCCCATCGCTTGGTAGTCGATGCAGACATTTCAGCTGCCCTTGCACGTGTACCAGCAGACTTTCCGCGGGATGTATCCTTTGGCACTACCCAAGTATCGGATCGCCTAGCGCTAATAAGAGCCTTGGAGACTGGAGAAGCGTGGGTCGCGGACGCAGAGACCAACAGAGCAATTCTGGTAGCCATGAGACCGCGGGTTTCGGCTCACGGCGGCGATGAACCCACAGTAGTTTAGGTAAATACTGATGAGTATGCTCAGCTTGAGTCAGCAAAGACATCGTCTGAGAAGAGAGCTGTCTCGGAGAATAGGCTACACAAATGGACTACACGATATATTCAGGTTTGGCAGAGTCGTGTCCTATCTCCATAAGATCGCTCCCGCCTCTAATGTCTCCCTCCGCGCCATTATCATGGAAGAAGAAAAGGTCCATGGGACCAAATATGCTGATGGAGTGCTGGAGGTCGCAGGAGCCCTTGGCCTCATTGATAGGGTTGGGACCAAACTTATGCCTTCGGACAAAGGCTACGCTCTACACGCCGTGCAACAGATCGACAACTCCAATGAGATGAAGAAGGCTCTGTTGTTAAACGCAGTGCTTGAAGCGGACGGCGATGCGACTCTGAACCTCTTGGACATACTTAGCGGCGACGCCTCGTCAGAGGATGTTGGCCACATGCTTATGGAACGATTGTTGCAGATCTTAGAATGGCGTACTAGGTGGGCCAAAGAGAATGTAGAGTCTAGACTCGCCAGAGACATTGTCCTCCAGGAAATATCCGAATCAAGAGAAAGGCTAGAATCAGCGGTTGACGTTGGTAGGAAGCAGGTACGAACCTGGTCTTCATATAGAGAACATCCACGACTCAGCGCAGAAAAGAGGGTCGCAATGTTCTACAATCATACTGTGCAGCCCAGACGAGGGTGGCTTAGAGATCTCGGATGCATTGAACAAAGAGACAATCGCCAATACCACATAACTGAGAGTGGACATCGGCTACTGGCTTCATTCAAAGGAGCGTATTGCTATTCTGAGTCCGTAATTGTACTACCTCTCTCCACAGATATGATGGAACAACTGGGTGTTGCAGGATCTGAAGAACGAGAAGGCATGTTCTGGCGGTCGATCGCTCAAGCCTTCAGGGAACCAACTTCTTCAGCACGCTTCTCGTCCACAGAATACCTAAGCATTGTGGAAGCCATCTACCCATACGTCAAACTTCACGTATTCAATGAGGCCACCATTGAATCAATATACAACGTCATATCCGCACAGTTAGCAATAGAAGGTCGGTACATAGATAAACCAGTATTTGAAGAACAGTTAAGCCATGTAGGGCGCGACCATCCTGACAGGATATTTGGACTGCGGCAGCGACAGGGTCGCAGTGGGTATATTGCAATGAGAGGATATTCGTAGTATAATAGACCAAACCTTGCCCACAGTTGATGACATACCGGCTGCGACACCTTGTCTAGGCGACGATGTTGCTAAGGAGGTTCTACAGTGGATTGGGGCGTTTAGACAGCTTAATAAGGCCACAATTATCTCGTACAACATGCAAGACTATGATTTCTGGGGAAATGGACGGCTGTCAAGTCTTCTGCTCAGACAGTTGGCGCTGGGAGCGAGGGTGGTCGTTATGACCACCCCACCGCCAGGCAATAATGGTACAAGACAAGCCTTTAGGGATAAGCTTGTGCTATTGGAGGAACTGGACAAGAATGGGGCCACAGTATACCTCCACGATGACCTCCATGCAAAGGCATACTTATTCCAAGATAGCACCGAATCAGAGATGCTAATTGTCGGTTCCGCCAACCTGACTAGTGCGGGCTTTGGCACTAGAGAATCAAGTCGTCGCAGCTTGCTCGAACTGGCATTATTGACAGGAGATCCTCTGGTCTGTTCGTCCACTTCTCGAGTAATCGAAACCCGTTTAATCGGTCACCCGGATACGCTAGACTACCCGACTTGGGCTGCGAACAACCGTGCTCAAATCGCTCAAGCAAAAGGACCATCCTAAAATGTCTACTACGTTGACAATCGCCAAACTGACAAGCAACCCATTCACATTAGTGCCTAATGAAAAGGTCACAGTGTGGGCGGGATATGAAGAGCTTAGGCGCCAGTTGCTGGATGTCGTCGAATCATGCCGATCGGACCGGGTCGGCCTATCAGAGTTCGCAATACTGCACGGTGAACTGGGAACTGGCAAGTCGCATGCTCTCAGGTATCTTCGATATTGGATTACCGATAGCCAAAAGGCTGATTTCGATTCCCCATGCGTCTATCTTGAGACACTGAAGGTCGCTGCTAAGATGGATTTCGTCGCTCTGTACTGCAAGATAATGGAGTCGTTAAAAGATCACATCAAGGAAACCGCTGAGTGGCTAGATCTCGCTGTTGAAGAAACGGCAAAGCGGCAAAACCCTGACCTCAGGCGCCAAGAGCAGGATGAGATAATTGACCGGATCTATCACGATCCGCGAATCACACCCGCTTACCCCCCTCTCACCCTTCTTCTTAGAGAGATCAAAAATGGTTCTTATGAAGAACCGCTTGCCCTTTTGCTTGGTCAGAAGCTTTCGGGACAGGGGGCAACGCGTCGCTATAGTAAATACAACATGACCGGGCCCATTGACTCGGAATATTATGCGTCCAAGTGTCTAGGTGCATACGTGAATCTTTGCACTAGGGGCACTGATGCTCTCAGCGGGGGAGAAGTGCTGGCTCGCAACAAAGCATTTTACTTCTTCTTTGATGAGTTAGAGACTGTGAGCGATTTTCGTCCACAAGAGGCCCTGAGCATAAATCAAGGGATCCGCGACCTCATCAACGCTTGTCCTGAGAACTGCTGCTTTTTGTTTGGAATGACTGGCGACGTCCGTGATATCTATGGACTTCTAACCCAGCCTGTAATACGGCGGATGTCTCGGGATCCATTAGCAATAGAGCCGCTCGATTCTCATGAGGCGGTGACGTTCCTCAAGCAGGTTCTGAAGGGATATCGATCCAATGTAGACGACCCGGACGAGTACCCTTTTGATGAAAATGCGCTGTTTGCCATAGCTGAAGCGACGCAAATAAAGACTTCTTCAGAGTTGTTCAGGGGGTGTCGGCGTGTACTAGAAAAGTCGGTACTGTCAGGCGCTCTGATTCCAGGCGGGACGATAGACGCCCAAATGGTGGATGATATATTGTGATCTGGCAAGTATCCGTCATCGGCTCGTGGCTGGGGAGCATTGACATATCCGCGGCGGTGCTCCTAGACTAACGGGCTATCACCCCGGCGCGTGTTCCGGGCTCAGGAGCAGGCATGAGACTCAAGCGTATGGGCACCGATGGACCGGAGGTCCCCGTCGTCTGCTTCGGCACCTGGCCCCTGGGCGGCGCGTACGGCGGGTACGAGGAGTCGCGGGCGATCTCGACGATGCACGCGGCGATGGACGCCGGCCTCACGTTCATCGACACGGCCGAGGGCTACATGAACGCAGAGGCCATCATCGGCAAGTCGATCAAGGGACGGCGCGACGAGCTCTTCATAGCGACCAAGGTCTCAGGCGACGACCACTCTACGGAGCACATCCACGAGGCGCTGAACAACAGCCTGCGGCTCATGGGCACCGACCACGTGGACCTGTACCAGCTCCACCGGGCCACCGAGCGGCCCATCGAAGACACGATGGCCGACCTGCTCAGGCTGAGGGACGACGGGAAGATCAGGTACATCGGCATCTCGAACTTCTCGGCCGAGCAGATCGAGGAGGCGGCCGGATTCGGTCGGATTCACAGCGGCCAGCCCAGGTACAACATGCTGTTCCGCGAGGTCGAGGACGACCTGCTGCCCGCCTACCAGCGCAACGGCATCGGCGTCATGGCCCACTCGGTCCTGGCCAAGGGGCTGCTGGGCGGGCGCTACAAGCCGGGCGACACCTTCCCGCTCGACGACGAGCGCTCGGGATGGCCCGCGTTCAAGGGCGAGTCGTTCCAGCGGACGTACGACGTGACGCAGCGGCTGCAGGCATGGGCGAAGGACCGGGGGCGGGACATCGTGCAGCTTGCCATCGCGTGGCCGGTCGCGCACCCCGCCGTCTACACCAGCATCGTCGGCGCGAGGAAGCCCGAGGACCTGGCGGTGCTGGCGGAGGCGGGAAGCTGGGAGCTTTCGGCGCAGGAGCTGGAGGAGATCGAGGAGATCCAGGGCGACCACCGGCTCTACATAGACGGCCAGATGGTGCCAGAACAGCGGGCATGGCACGAGCGCCAGGGCCGGTCCTGACCCATTCCGTTCACATATCGAACCCACAAAGGAGTGACTTGACAATGACGATACAGACTGGCGACATGGCTCCCGACTTCATCCTACCCTCCTCGTCCGGCTCGGACGTGACCCTGTCCGGCCTGAGAGGCAAGAAGGTGGTGCTGTACACCTACCCTAAGGACGATACGCCGGGGTGCACCGTGGAGGCGTGCGGATTCCGGGACGGGCTCGGCAGCATAGAGGCCGCCGGCGCCGTGGTCCTCGGAATGAGCGCAGACGGGATGGACTCCCACCACGAGTTCATCGGCAAGTACGACCTGAACTTCGAGCTCCTGTCCGACGAGGACAACTCGGTCATCAAGACGTACGGCGCATGGGGCGAGAAGGAGGTCCGCGGACAGAGGATGATCGGCATCCTCCGCATGACCTTCCTGATCGACGAGGATGGGCGCGTGCAGAAGGTCTGGCCGCAGGTCACGCCGGACGGCCACGCTGACGAGGTCCTCGAGGCAATCCAGGCCGGGTAGTCCCAAGGCGCCCAGAAGGGACGCCCCTACGGCTTGAGGATGAGCTTGCCGAACAGGCTCTGCGACTCCATCACGCTGTGCGCTTCCGCGGCATCACGCAGCGGGAAGGTGCGGTGGATCACGCTCCTGACGACGCCCTTGCCCGCCAGCTCGACGATCTGGCGCAGGTCCTCTTTGCGGCCCATGAAGACGCCGAAGACGGTCTGGTTGCGCAGGAACAGCAGGCCGATCTGAAGGTCGACCTGGTAGCCGGTCGTCACGCCGCAGATGCCGTAGCGCCCCCCCGGAGCGAGGGAGGCCGAGGCTGCGGGCCAGAATTCCGCTCCCACGTGGTCGACGACGACGTTGACGCCGCGCCCGTCGGTCAGCTCCTTGACGCGCTGCCGGATGTCCTCCCGTGAGTAGACGATCACCTCGTCCGCGCCAAGCTCCCGCGCCTTGCGCGCCTTCTCGTCGGTACTCGTCGTGGCAATTACCCTGGCCCCGACGACGTTCTTGGCGATCTGGATGGCCGCCGTGCCGACACCGCTGGAGGCCGAGAGGATGAGCGCCGTCTCCCAGGACTGGAGCCGCGCCCGCCTGACCAGGATGTTCCAGCTAGGCAGGAAGACCGTGGGCAGCGCCGCCCCCTCCTCGTATGAGACGGAGTCCGGAAGCCTGACGGCGTTGACGGCCGGCGCCTTCACGTACTCCGCGTAGCTACCGTTGGTCGTCGAGCCGAGCATACTGGGGCTGATGCACAACTCGTGCTCGCCCGCGACGCAGAACTGGCACTGGGAGCAGGTGAGCTTCGGGTTGATGACGACCCTGTCGCGCACCCTGACCCGCGTCACCTCCGAGCCGACCTCGACCACGTCGCCCGCCGCGTCGCCCCCCAGGATATGGGGCTGGTCCAGGCCCAGCCGGGTGCCCCTGACGCCGAGCCTCGTGAACACGTCCACGCGGTTGACCGCGCAGGCCCTGACGCGGACCTTGACGTCGTTCGGCCCGATGACGGGGTCGGGCATGTCGCCGTAGGTCAGGACCTCGCGTCCGCCGTGCTCTCGGATGTATACGGCCTTCATCTCTACTCCTCGGGTTCGGATACCAGCGGCATCACGTCGGCAGCGAACCCCTCCAGGTTGTCCAGCATCTCGGAGAGGCAGTCGGCCTCGAGGCCGATCCTCATGTGCCGCACGCCGACGTCGCGGAACGCGGCTATGTCCGCGGCCACGTCGGAGGGCGCGCCGGTGAACGGCCGCCTCCCGGTTGGTCGCGCGCCGGACGCCGGTATGGCCGTGCCGGCGACGCTGTAGGCCAGGTCGATCCGGTCGGGGTTGCGCCCTGCCTCTTCCGCGTGACCGCGAATACGCTCGACGGCCTCGGCGTACTGGGCGGGCGTCCTGATGGTGAACTTGGGATTGCTGCCTATGGGATACCAGGCGTCGCCGAGCCTCCCTGCCCTCCTGAGGGCCGGGGGACTCTCGCCCCCAATCCAGATCGGCGGGTGCGGCTTCTGCACGGGCTTGGGTGCGAACGTCACGTCCGAGAACCTGACGTGCCTGCCGTCGAACACGGGCGCATCGCTCGTCCAGAACTCCCGGAATGCGCGGATGTACTCGTCGCCGACCAGCCCCCGCTCCTCGAACGGCGGCGCGCCCAGCGCCTCGAACTCCTCGCGCATCCATCCGACGCCACAGCCCACCGTGAGCCTGCCGCCGGAGAGCACGTCCGCGGTCGCCAGCATCTTCGCGGCCAGCAGCGGGTTCCGGTGGGGCAGCACCATCACGGAGCTGAGGAGCCTGATGCGGGTCGTTATGCCCGCCAGGAAGCTCAGCAGGGCAAGCTGGTCCATGCACGACCCGTCGGTGCCGAATTCGCCCGTGGGGCTGTACGGGTAGAGCGACCTGATGCTGTTGGGGATGATGACGTGGTCGCTGACCGCCAGGAAGCCGAATCCAAGCTCGTCGCCGCGCCGGGCAAGGGCGGAGATGGCCTCCGGGTTGGCCAGCGGCCCCCGCGTCGGAATGGTAAAGCCGAAGTCCATAAACGCCCGAGCCCCCTCCATCTGCGAAGTGCCGCCAGCGTATAGCCGGGATGGGCGCGTGTCAACCACCGGAGTGACGACAATATTCGTCGAAAGCAAGCCTGCATCAGATCCATACTCTTGCATAGTGTCTCAGTTTGGAGCTAGGCCAGTCCTATTGAGACAGGGATTGACGCTTGGCCGTTATCTCGCGCGCAGTCTCTTGCATAGCACTGACGACTGCCAGGTTCCAGTCGAAGCCCCTGGGTGGAATACCCACCACCGCTATGGTCCTGTTGCCTACTCCGTCCCTGATCTCATCTGTGACCCGACAGACATATCTGTCGCCCGACTTCTTGCCTCGCCACCGTTCGATGACCAGGCAGCGCTTGCGCTTCAACAGTTTCTTGGCATTCTTCGTTGGCACCTCTATCTCCAGACCCGAGACTCCGTCCAGCCGTACGTAGGTCGACGGCACAGGGTGCTTTGAGTCGACTGTTGACGCGATCGTACCACTTGGGGGATTAACAGCCCTCGCTATTGCTGCCGCCACAAGGACAGAGGGATCCTCGTAGGATTGAGAGCCCTCCACCAGCACTTGGGGGAATGCGAAGCACAGGTGGTCCAGTGACCCCAGGTCCTTCGCCAACCGATCTAGCATCGTGTGGGCATGGGTGACCAGTTGACGATCCAGACTCATGTCGGCCCTCCAAGAAGTCTACGAAATTCCGTCACATGGCAACACTCGTTGCAATTCATATCTCATCAGGCCAGGTTATGATATACTATGGGAGAATGGCTCTGGAAGCATCAAGGCCATGGAGGTAGGTCAGAGCGCCAGGACTACCAACTCCCTGACGACCTCAAGTCAGGATAATAACGGAACTTTCTATGACTGTACAGAAGAATACCTACACTCAGAACCTATATTTCAATTGCCCTCACTGCAATAGCCCTATTGAATTCGCTGTGGAAGCCGGCGAACCACTGGAGGTAGGAGATTGGTACGATGGGGAAGATTCCCCTATACCTTCATACACAGAATACTATGACACTATGAGTTTAATGCAGCAGGCCATTGCCGTAGAAAATTACGACGAGGCTGTGACATTCATCTGCCAGAGCATAGATCAATTGGCGGATGCCTCCACAGAATCCAATCTGCATCACTTCCCAATCTTGAAAACAGGTGGCATGGTGCTTGCGCTGAAGGGTAAAGTGGTGGAACTTGAACGCATGAGTGAGGTAGTGCGCACAACTCCTGCACTAAAGCTGTACGCTGGTGTTGTTGACAAGCATTTTGAGGACTTGAAGATGTTTGAAGATATCCGCCAAGCAGTTATTGCCAACCCCGGTTGCCTGCAATCAGAGGTCAAGAACCTCATATCAGTCGTTGATGGTAGGAAGGTGGCGACGCTGATTGGCTGGCTTGATAAGCACGGGGATATTGTTCGTAAACGTCAAGGTAACAAGATCTTCTTGTATCCAGCAGATAGTGACACGGTAGTGGAATAGATTGGGCTATCTCAAACTATCTGCACTGCTGGAGCACTGTCCTTCGACAGGCTCAGGGCGAACGTACTTTCTCCTGGGCTGAAACTCCGGCACGGATGCGCCCTCCTTGTGCAGGTCATCCACACAGAAGGCTACCATATCCCGGATGCCCGCAAATGCCTTCTCAGGGGTATCGTCCAAGTGACTCAGTAGCCCGAACTCCGCGCAGAGACCAACGTACTCTTCGTCCTCCTCGGACCAGATCACTCTATATGTATAGCGGTCTGCCTGTGCGCTCATCTATTACCCTCTATGTGGTCACAGGCTCGGCGGCGGCGTTGTTGCCGGCGATCCGGCCGGTGGCGAAGGCCCATACGAGGGCGTGGCCGTGACCGGCTATTAGCGCGTTGGAGGCGGCGTTGATACCGGCGGCGTACAGACCGTCGATGGGCGCGCCGGACTTGTCTAGGACCCGCATGTCGGAGTCGATCCTGAGGCCGCCGGTCGCCGATATGAATGTCCGCAGGGGCCCGATGGCGTGGAAGGGCGGCCTGAAGGGACCGGGCCCGAACCTGTCGCGGCCGAATGGATCGCGCGCCTCGCCACTCGCGATGCGGCCTACCTCGTCGATAGTCTGCCGTAGAGCGTCGGGCGGCACGCTGATCCGCTCAGCCAAGCCCGAGGCCGTGGGTGATTCGTAGTAGTAGCTGGTCCTGGTGCGGTAGTCTTCCAGGTAGGCGTAGGCGATGGCCGGGAACGTGGATATGAAGAGCTTGCCGCGCTCGTGCCAGCCGTTCCGGCCCGGTCCCGAGTCCTCCTCGGCGACGGCGACCCTGTCGGCAAGCTGGGAGTCGAACACGATGAACGGCCCTCCGCCCGGCAGCCGGGCCGCCGCGGCCTCCGGGTTGTCGAGCTCGTTGGCGAATCTGCGGCCCTCGGAGTCGACCAGGATTGCGCCCGCGTCGAACAGGTGTGGCTCCGGGCGCACGTAGGGAGGGCTGGGCGTCCTAAAGCTGGGGGACGACCCGCCGTCCATCGCCGCGACTGCCGCGCCGACGTCCATGGCCGCGACCATGCCGTCGCCCGTCGCGTCCTCCGGCAGGGTCCCGGCGTCCTCCATCTCCGGCGGGCGGCCATATCTTCGGGCCAGGTCGTCGTTCGCGCCGTAGTAGCCGGTGGCGAGGACGATGCCGCGGCGCGCCCGCAGCAAGATTCGCCTGCCCGTCCCTACATCCTCTAGGAGCGCGCCCGTGACGCGGCCCGCGCCGCTCCTCTCCAGCTCGACGAGGCGGGTCCGCGTCCTGATGGCCGCTCCCGCCCGCTCCGCCTCCCGGCGGAGGGCTTCGATATATGCCACCGGGCCGGGCACGACGTTGTGCATGCGCGGCACCGAGTGGGGCGGCTCGGGGTGGGGCCCGGTGAACCGGAGGCCCATGTCGATCATCCGCCGCAGGACGCCCGGGGCCGACTCGATGAGCAGCCGGGTCAGGTCGAGGTCGTAGTCGGCGGGCGCTGCGCCGGGCGGAATGAGCTGCAGGTAGTCCCGGAAGTGGGTGTCGACGTCGTCCCTGATGCCAGCGGCCTCCTGGAGCGGGGTGCCCGCCGCTGAGATGGTGCCGACGGACATGCCGGTCGCGCCGCCTGGGTCGTCCGCCTTTTCGACGAGCACGACGCCAGCGCCCCGCTCGGCAGCCGCGACGGCCGCCGACAGCCCCGCGCCACCACCACCGGCAACGAGGACGTCGCAGGTCTCGACGGCTGGGGACGCAGGCGCTTGGGACGCCATGGCTAACTCCGCCTGATACGGGCGGCCACCGCGTCAGCGAGGGAGGCGATGCCCCGCCTGCTCACCGTGACGACGCGCCCGTCGTTCTTGCCGGTGAAGTGGCTGGACACCCGGTGGTCCAGTGGCGTGCTGCTCCAGAGGACGATGACTTCGGCCCAGCGCCGGTCGCCGCGGAAGTGGCGGTCGTCGCGGGACTTGACGCCGTCCACGAAGCGCCACTCCAGGCCGGCGGGGGAGCCGGAGCGAATCTCACGCCACTTCGTCTCCGTGCCTCCGACGACCAGGATGCGCGTCACCCCGGCCTTTGCCGCAGTCTTGCCCAGCCGCCGAAGGGCGCTGCGGTCCCCGGAGCCGCCGCAGATATGGCAGGACTGCCGATCCACCGGCAGGGTGGGAGCCGAGGACGAGGAGGCCGCCCGGCGGCAGTCTCCGTTGCCGCAGTGCCACAGGAAAGCCGCCTCCAGGGCCGACCGGGCAGGGCCCGCCTTCTCGGCGGAGATGTTGACGCGGTTGGGGCGGCCGGATATGGTGCCTGCCTCGACCAGCGCACTCCTGGCGGCGGCCTGGGAGCCGGGAGAAGTGATGCCGAAGTCCTTCAGCATCTGGATGATGGACAGCTCAGGCATGCGTCAGCTATTCGGACGGACAGACCCAGATCTTGGAGGCCACGTCGTAGCTGAAGGCAAGCTGGCTGCCGTCGCAGTCGATGGTGATGACGCCCCGGCTGGCCGCCGCCTCCTCGACTCGGACCGTCGCGCCCGGGATGAGCATGTTGGCGACCATGTACTCCAGCAGGGCCTGGTCGTCCTCGGGGACCCTGTCGATCACCACGTCGGCGCCCGGCTCGGCCTGGTCGAGGGACACGGCGTTCGCCGGAGAGGTGTATCCGCTGCCCGGAACGGGATGCCCGAACGGGCACGTGGACGGGTTGCCGAGCTTCTCCACGATCCTCTCTTCCAGGTCAGGCGAGATAGCGTGCTCGAGGCGGTGGGCCTCGACGTGGGCCTTGGCGAGGTCCATCCCGAGGAGGTCGACGACCATACGCTCGGCCAGCCTGTGCCTCCTCACGATGCTCTCGGCGGCGACGCGCCCGTCGCTCGTCAGCACGATGCCCCGGTCCTGGTCGGACTCGACGAGACCCTCGCGGCTCATGCGGCGGATCATCGCGCTGACGGACGGGAGGGAGGTGCCGAGCCCCTCGGCCACGGGCAGGGTCCTGAGGTGGTCGGCCAGTTGGGTCAGGCTCAGCCTGGGCTGCTGCTCCTGGAGGCGGAATATCGACAGGAGGTAGTTCTCCGCCGACATCGACAGGCGGGTCTCTTCCTCATTGGACTTCTTCGATCCTGGTTTGCTTGCGGCCAATTCGCTCGCTCGTTGTATGGGCTCCCTTGAAGTTATCAAATCCGGGCGTGCGATTCAATCATGGCTGGCCGGGGATGGATACCGGCTTCCGCCGGTATGACGGTGGGGAACTTGGGTGAAAAGCCTTGACTTTCTTTTCGTGGATATACATACTTACCGATGGAATAAATCGATATGCAATCGCTGGACTTGCCAGCAGGAAGCGCGCCACTTCGCATCGTCAAGGCCCCCAGGAGCCGGGCACATATTCTTTCGGTTAGCCTGTCCATGGGAAAGAGCAAACGACCGTACAGCCATAGCATGAGCAGACCGGGCAGCGACGATGCAGGCCGTTAGCCGCCGGCCCCTGCCGGGTTTCGTCCTCGGGCATCGCCTACCCGCGCTGGGGGCGCCGCCCATCGTGCTCGCTCCCGCGATGCTGGTCGGCCTGGCGATGGTGCTGCCCCTGTGCTACCTGCTGATACGGAGCGCGGGAGCCAGCGGCGAGGCCTGGGACCTGTTGTTCCGCGCCGACACCGCCCGGACCCTCGCCAGGACCGCCCTGCTGATAGTCACGGTGACGACGGTATCGGCCGCCATCGCCATTCCGCTGGCGTGGCTCACGGTCAGGACGGACCTGCCGATGCGCCGCACGTGGTCGGTCGTGTCCGTGCTGCCGCTGGTGATTCCCACCTACGTCGGGGCGTTCCTGTTCATTTCGGCCCTCGGCCCCGGCGGGCTATTGCAGCAGGCGCTCGACCCGCTCGGCATTGGACGCCTTCCCGAGGTGTACGGGCTTGGCGGCGCCACGCTGACCCTGGCCCTGCTCAGCTACCCGTACCTGCTCCTGACGCTGCGCGGGGCGTGGAGCAGCCTGGACCCGGCAGCCGAGGACTCGGCGCGGAGCCTGGGCCACGGGCAGTGGAGCGCCCTGCTGCGGGTCACCCTCCCGCAGCTTCGACCGGCCATAGCCGGGGGCTCGCTGCTGGTGGCCCTGTACACGCTGAGCGACTTCGGCGCGGTGTCGCTCATGCGGTACCCGACCTTCACGTGGGTGATCTTCCAGCAGTACGAGTCCTCGTTCGACCGCTCAATCGCGGCGGTGCTCTCGCTGGTGGTCGTCGCGATGGCCATGCTGATACTCGTGCTGGGAGGACGGACCCAGGCGCGGCTCAGGTACTACCGGAACGGCTCGGGTGCGCCCCGCAGCCCCAGGGTGGTGAAGCTGGGCCGGTGGAAGTGGCCCGCGCTCCTGCTGTGCGGCGTCGTAGCGGCACTGTCGCTCGGCGTACCGGCAATTGTGCTGATCCAGTGGCTGGTGAGGGGCGCACTGTCGGGCGAGCCGCTGTTCCTGTTCATGGAGGCGGCGCGGAACTCGGTGCTGGTGTCGCTGCTGGCGGGCGGGGCCGCGGCGGCGCTGTCGATCCCGCTGGCAGTCCTGGTCGTCCGGCATCCCGGGGGCGTGAGCCGGCTGCTGGAGCGCCTCACCTTCACGGGGTACGCCCTGCCCGGGGTGGTCGTCGCCCTGTCGCTGGTCTTCTTCGGCGCGAACTACGCGCGGCCGCTGTACCAGACGACCTGGCTGCTCGTGTTCGCCTACGTGGTGCTCTTCTTCCCCACCGCGCTGGGGGCGACTAAGGCCGCGCTGCACCACGTCAGCCCACGCCTGGAAGAGGCGGCGCGCGGCCTGGGGTGGAGCTCGGGGCAGGTGATGGCGCGGGTAACGGTGCCGCTAACGCGTTCGGGCGTGCTGGCCGGGGCTGCCCTCGTCTTCCTGGTGTCGATGAAGGAGCTTCCCGCCACCCTCATACTGAGCCCGCTGGGCTTCGAGACGCTGGCGACCGCCGTGTGGTCGGCATCGTCGGAGGCCTTCTTCGCGCGGGCCGCCGTTCCGGCGCTGATGATCATCCTGATGTCGTCGGTTCCCATGGCATACCTGGCAACCCGTGAGCGTCCCGAATACTTCGACGCGAAGGGGCTATGAGACCTCCCGTCATAGAGTGCGAGGCCGTCGCCAAGAGCTATGGCGCAGCGCCCGCCGTCGACGGAATCAGCCTCGCCCTGGGGACGGGAGAGATCCTCTCCATCCTCGGCCCGAGCGGGTCCGGGAAGACGACCCTCCTGCGTCTCATCGCCGGATTCGAGAGGCCGGACGGAGGGGAGGTCAGCATCCAGGGCCGCGTAGTGTCGGGTGCATCGCAACACGTGCCACCGGACCGCAGGAACGTCGGCATGGTCTTCCAGGAGTACGCACTCTTCCCCCACAAGACTGTTGCCGAGAACGTCACGTTCGGCCTCCACAGGCTGGAGGCATCGGAGCGCGACCGGAGACTCACGGAGGTCATCGAGCTCGTGAAGCTCGGCGGGCTGGAGGGGCGATACCCGCACGAGCTATCCGGCGGCCAGCAGCAGCGGGTCGCCCTTGCCCGCACCATCGCGCCCCGACCGGCCGCAGTGCTGCTGGACGAGCCGTTCAGCAACCTGGACGCGGGCCTGCGGCGCGAGATGCGGCGGGAGGTGGGGAGCATACTACGCGAGAGCGGCACCGCGACGATCATCGTGACTCACGACCAGGAGACGGCGTTCGCCATAGGCGACCGGGTGGGCGTGATGAGAGATGGTCGGCTGGAGCAGGTGGACGCGCCCGACGTGATCTACGAGTCCCCGGCGACCCCGTTCGTGGCGAAGATGGTGGGGACCGGCGATTTCATTGCGGGCGAGATCCGCGACGGGATGGCCGCCACGGAGATCGGCAGGTTGCCGTTCAGGAGCACCAACGGCGCGCTGAGGGAAGGGGCTCGCGTGGTCCTGCTGTCACGCCCCGACGACTTCCAGGTGAAGCCGGACCGGGAGGGACCGGCAGTAGTCCGCGCCCGCGAGTTCCTCGGCGAGGCGACCGTACTGGACGTGGAGATGCCGTCCGGGGCGGCGCTGAGGTGCAGGCAGCAGTCTCGTGAGGCCGTCGCACCGGGTGCGCGGGTGTCCCTGGTGCCGGGGTCGGAGAAGTCCTTCCTAGCGTTCAGCGCGCCGTAGTCCCGATAGACCACCTCAACCTACTTGCACTTGCGGAGCACTGTGCTTCGACAAGCTCAGCACGAACGAGTAGCGAGCCCAGCACGTGAAAGTACGTTCGGCCTGAGCCTGTCGAAGGCCAGTGCTCTCCAACCATCAAACTTACGCCGCGCGACCGTGCCGGGGTGTCAGTAACTACCACGCAGTTACTAGACAATCGCTCTAGTGGGCTGGCGCCAGGGCATGCCTTCGGTGCGGCGCATGAACTCGGAGTGCAGGGCCCTGTTCGATGCCACGATGCCGTCGCTGTATAGCCCTGCCCTGCTGCCCGTCCGGTCGGTGATGACGCCGCCCGCCTCCTCGACGAGCAGCAGCGCGGCGACCTGGTCCCACGGTTCAAGCTGGTGGTGGAAGTAGAGGTCGGTCCGGCCCGCGGCCGCGTAGGACAGCCCCAGGGCAGCCGAGCCCATGATGCGCGCCGTCTGCATTCCCGGCCAGATCTCCCGGATCACCTCGAGGCCGTTGGCCGCGCCCTGGTTGTTGTAGCTCAGGTCCGTGCCGATGATGCACTCGGAGAGCTCCGTCCGCTCCGACACGGCGACGCGCTGCCCGTTCAGGAATGCGCCGCCGCCCCGCTCGGCCTCGAACAGGTCGCCTCGGACCGGGTCGTAGTTCACGCCGACCAGCACCTCGCCGTCGAGGGCCATGCCGATCACCGTCGAGAAGAAGGGTATGCCCGACGCGTAGTTGCGGGTCCCGTCCAGCGGATCGACGATCCAGACGTAGCCCGAGTCGGCGCGCGTGCCGGCCGACTCCTCGCCGAGCAGGCCCATGTCCGGGTACTCGCTCCGCAGGATGCCGAGCACCTCCTCCTCGACCTCGGTATCCACGTCGGTGACAATATTGCCGCGGCCCTTGTAGGAGACGGTGAGGGACGTGCGGAAACGTTCGACGAGTATCTCCCCTGCCCTGAGGGCGGCTTCCCGCGCAACCCGCATGGCGGATTTGCCCGACGCACTGTGGGGTATTTCAGTCATGACGACGCGCCGCTAGTGCGGCGGGTTCCAGATGTGCATGGTTGAATTGCGTCCTCCTCGAGGGCGGGTTTGAAACCCGCCCCTACGTCACCGTGTGCCTGGCCCTGTGCGGGCGGACACGTGGGTCCGCCCCTACCGTGGTCGTTGCCCTTCAACGCCATGCGCGGCCGCTAGTAGTTTGTGTAGGAGCCGTCGCGGCGGTGGAGGTGCTGCGCCTCCCAGAACTCGAAGGGCGCGGATGCGGACTCCTCGTTGAACTCCACGCCAAGTCCGGGGCCTGTCGGCACCGGGAAGCGTGTGCCGTCGATCTGCGGCTGCACCGGGAACATCTCCGGGCCGAAGACCAGGTCCTGCGTCCGCTCCTCGAGCCAGGCGTAGTTGGGCACCGCCGCGGCGAAGTGGAGGTTGGCCGCCGTACTGATGGGGCCCAGCGGGTTGTGGGGCATCATGTCGATGTAGTGGGCCTCGCACCAGCCCGCGACCTTCATGGCCTCGGTGAAGCCGCCCACGTTGCAGATGTCGATGCGAGCGAAGTTGACTATCCCGCCCTCGATGTACGGGAGGAACTGCCACTTGCTGGCGAACTCCTCGCCGATGGCGAAGGGCACGTCGGTCATGCGCCTGAGGGCCTCGTAAGCGGCGGGAGCCTCGTCGCGGATCGGCTCCTCCAGGAAGTCGAGGGTGCCCGAGGGCATCCGCTGGCAGAACGAAGCCGCCTCCGCGACGCTGAGCCTGTGGTGGTACTCCATGCCCAGCACGGGGGCGCTCCCGACGGCCTGTCTCATCTTCACCATCCACTCGGCGGTCATGGCTATCGACTCGCGGGGCTCGAAGAGGGCCGGGTCTCCCCCCGTGTCGGGCACGCCGAAGGTGAACCTGATGGAGGGCCAGTCGTCGGCGACGAGCCTCTTGGCGTCCTCGACGGCGGCCGGCCCCATGGGCGCGTGGGACGTGGTGAAGCAGGGCACACAGTCACGCTGCGCCCCACCGAGGAGCTGGTAGACGGGCACGTCGAGGCTGCGTGCTACCACGTCGTGCAGGGCCAGGTCGATCGCCGAGATGGCCGCCGTGAGCACACGCCCGCCCTCGAAGTACTGGCTCCGGTACATCTCCTGCCATAGCGCGCCGATCCTGCGCGGGTCCCTTCCGATGAGGAACTCGCGATAGTGCTGTACTGCGCCCCTGACGGCAAGCTCCCGGCCCACCAGGCCCGATTCGCCCCAGCCGTAGTAGCCGGCGTCCGTCTCGATCTTGACGATCATCATGTTGCGCACTGCGCCCCGGGCAATGAGGGGCTTCACGTCAGTAATCTTCATGTTCCTATGTCCTGATCCGCGCCCAGCGGGTATGTGAGACGCCGTCTCTCGTGCCCCAGTAGAAGACGAGCAGATCGCCGTCGGGCAGCAGCCTGCCGCCGGGACGACCGAATCCCTGGGCCATGTTGAGGGCGAGGCTGGTGTCGTCCGGGCTGCCCAGGATAGCCTCGTCGCCGGCGTCGAATACCACGGTCTCGTTCGTGTAGTGCTTCAGATCCTCCGTGACCGCGACCCTGATGCCCTGGGGTTCGCGGCGGTAGGCATATATCGCGGCGACCCTGCCGTCGGGGAGGGCGACCGGAGCGCACATCTGGCCCATCAGGTTGGTCGGACGCGGAGCAGACCACGTGCGGCCCTGGTCTTCCGAGATGATCCAGTGGTTCGGGAGGTCCCTCACCTCCCGGTAGACGTGGGCCCAGACCGTCTCGTATATCCGGCCGTCGGGCAGGATGGTCCCGACGTGGTCCCACCAGTTCATCTCGCCACTGGTGTCGTCCGCCACGACGGTCAAGTCGCCCCACGTGGCGCCCTGGTCGGACGAGAATAGGGCGAGGGCTTTCTGGTCGGGTGGGCCGCCGTAGCCGACGGGCTTCCAGGTCTCCAGCGGGTACATCCATCGGTCCGGGGCTATCTGGAGCAGGTCGCCCGAGCCGTTGGCGGTGAGCTTCGACAGGTCGATGGGGACATCGACGAGCTGCGGAGCGGACCACGTGCGTCCGGCGTCGTAGGACCACAGGATGATGTTCTCGGGCTGCTGGAGGGTCTCGGACGCGGCGTCGAAGGTCTGGGAGATCCGGCCCGTATCGAAGCGCGTCGTCTTCATGAGGAGCCGCCCGCCGGGAACCTGGTATATCCGGGCGCCCCTGTACGACCACCCCTCTTCGGCTGCTCCCGGGCCCTTGATCTCGCCCTCGTTCGTCCAGGTCGATAGCCCGTCCGTGGAGCGCAGTATCTCGATCTTCGCGTCGGACGCCGTGAAGTGGGACGCGGTGAACTGGCAGGCGATGAACGAGCCGTCGGGCAGCGGCTCTATCCCTGGCATGTACGCGTTGCGCCCGGTGCGCCGTGAGATTATTCCCTGATCTACTATACGCAACTGCTCACCTCGAATCGCACGATCTGCACCGGCTACCGCGTGCCGGGAGGGCCGACCTGGACCGTAATGATGTCGGCGTCGTGGTACTGCTGGTGGCGGACGGACGAGGCGTACTGCCGCAGCAGCCGCAGCGAGATCTCGCTCTCCGCCGGGGTCTCTTCGTCGTGCTGCTGGAGCTGTCGTATCCGGTCCTCGAGGTTCTCGTCGTCGCCGCCTCCGATGAACTCCAGGTCGGCCACAGGGCCATCGCTGGAGGCCAGGACGACCAGCCGACGGCCGTCGTCTTCTTCGTCATCATCCGCGAGGAGGTCCAGTGGCGCGAGGGTCAGGAGGGTCTCCTCGGCGACGGCGCTCAGCCGGTCTTTCATGTCACTATCCCAGCCCCTGCGATCGGCGAACTCGGCGATGAATTCGTTTAGCTCGGGCAGGACGTCGGCATGCAGCCGCGACTGGAAGCGCATACTCCGGCGGCTGGTGATCTCCAGGAAGAGCAGCATCACGATGGCGGCGATGCCCCCGGTCGTTATGCCGCTCTTGAGCAACCCGTCCAGTATCTCACCGCCCCAGATCGATTTGACATCCGGCAGGGTGAAGAGCTTGAACTGGAACGGCGCGGCAATCCAGAAGGCGACGCCCGCGACGATGAGCCTCTGCCTGACCTGCTCGGTACTTATCACCGTTCGAGCGCCGTCGACGAACAGGGTCCCCGTGACCATGATCAGGTACCCGGTCATCACCGGCCCGGGCAGCGTGCTGAGCAGGCCGGACACCTTGGGGAGGAAGGCCACCGCGATGAACATGAGGCCGATGCAGTAGCCGATCATGCGGGAAGCGACACCGGTGACCTGGGTGAAGGCGACTATGCCCGGGTGGGCCGCGTTGGGCACCGCCCCGAAGGCCCCGGCGATCAGATTGCAGATCGCCGCCCCCGAAAGGGCGCCCTGGACTTCGCGGAACTCTATGGCCCGGGCCTCACGCGTCGCGACGCGCTGCAGGGCGATGGACTCCCCGTTCACCTGGATGGAGATGATCACGCCAAGGAACAGGAAAGAGGGCATGAGCGCCCAGAAAGTGACGCCGAAGTCGAGCTCCAGACCCCACGTCTCCTGCGGCAGCCCTATCCAGGGCGCCTGCAAGACCCTGTCGATGTCGTAGATGCCGAAGGCGGCGGCAACAGCGCATCCGACCGCTATGCCGATCATCGGCGCCCAGAGGCGCAGCACGGGCGTGCCGCGGAGCATGAGCGCTCCAACGACCACCAGCGTGGCCAGGGCGGTGAGCGGGGCAGCCGTGGGCTCTTCCTGGGATGTCTCGTCCAATAGGTGGAAGACGACTGAGGCCAGCGTGATGGAGAGGATCATCATCACAATGCCGCCCAGTGTCGGCGTGACGATTCGCCTGAGGATGAAGAGCCACTTGGAGATGACCAGCTGCAGCACCGCACAGACCAGGACGAGGGTTGTCAGCGTCGCCGGTCCTCCGTCGGCAACGGCAGAGATGCAGAAGGGTATGGAGAAGGCCGCCGTGAACATGGGCAGCACGGCTCGCGACCCGATGGGCCCGATACCCCGTACCTGCACCAGGGTGGAGAGGCCCACGACGACCAGGGAGGCAAAGACCATCCACGACAGGTAGTCGTCCCCCAGCCCGGACTGCTTGGCCACGATGACGGGGGTCACCAGCAGGGCGGCTGACGCTATCAGGCTGAACTGGGAGCCGAGACCCAGGGTGGTCCGCAGAGGCGGGTTCTCGTGCGCCTCGTAGCGGGGATTCTGAGATGCGGTCGTCACGGGCCGAATTGCCTCCCAGGCTCAACTGCGCAGCGGGTTGCTCCTACGGGAACATTCTAGCGGGGCAGCGCCGCCGTGAACAGTACATTGAAGTCCCCTGCCGGGGCAAGCCTCGCGGCGGGATACGGGACGGGGCTGGGCTGCTCCGGTTGAGGGCGAACATCGGCCTAATGTATCGTAGGACGTATGGTGCCCTCTCGGGCGTCAAGCCCCAGCCGCATTCATGAACGGATGAGAATCCCGCTCCATACGCTGAGGTCCGCGATCCGGCGGCGTCCCCTGGTCACGTATGCCCTGCTGGCCACCAACCTGCTGGTGTTCGCCGCCGCACGGCGCGCCGGGGCCGGGGACGATCCCGAGGTCCTGCTGGACTACGGGGCGATGTTCAGCCCGCTGATTGCGGACGGACAGTACTGGCGCCTCTTCACGGCGATTTTTCTACACGCCGACGTTCCGCACATGCTGTTCAACGGGCTCGGCCTACTCTTCTTCGGCAGCCTGGTAGAGAAGACGTACGGGCATCTGCCGTTCATGGTGGTATACGTCGTTGCGGGCCTGTCGGGGAGCGTACTCAGCTTTTCGCTGAACACGGAAGTCATCGGGGCGGGAGCGAGCGGCGCAATATTCGGAGTGCTGGGCGCGCTGGGAGCATTCTTCGGCGTGCAGGGGAGGACCGTTGGGGCGCTGGCCAGGATAAATCTCGCCGCGGTCGCGGTTATGGCCGGTATCGGCCTGGGCTACGGCCTCGTGACTCCACGCATAGACAACTGGGCGCACCTGGGCGGCCTGGCAGGAGGCGCAGCGATGGGGCTGGCGCTCTCTCCGACCTTCAGCCCCGTGTTCGACACCGCCGGCCAGCGCGTGGGGTTTCGATGGAAGCTGGCGCCCCGGTTCAGATGGTGGGCGGTCCCCGCCGCAGCAGCGGTACTGGCGGTCGGGACGGCGATAGGCGTAATCACCCAGCCGGACAATCCGTACACTCATCTCCTCATGGCCGAGCGCCACATCGACGCAGGCGACAGCGACGGCGCCTTCTCCAGGCTGAGCGATGCCATACGCATGGAGAGGTCCCTGGCAAGGGCATACTACCTGCGCGGGATCATCCTTGCCGAGCGGGGCGACATCGACGGCGCGGTCTCCGATCTTGGCGCGGCCATCAGGTACAGCCGGCCCGGCGACCGAACGACCCGCTCCAAGGCCCTGGCCCTGATGATCGAGCTCCGTGGACGCCGCTAGACCCGACACGGACGCCGGGGGGCCGCCTTGCTGATCTCCAGGTGGACACTGCCGGGGGCAGACCGCACGCCGTTCGCGACGTACATTCTGCTTGTCGCGAACCTCGTCGTGTTCGCCCTAATGGAGCGCGCCGGAGGCTCCCAGGACCCAACCGTGCTGGACAGGTTCGGCGCCCTCTTCGGCCCGCTGGTCGCCGAGGGGCAGTACTGGCGGCTGCTCACCGCCATCTTCCTCCACGTCGGCTTCGTCCACGTCGCCTTCAACAGCCTGGGGCTGTTCGTGTTCGGGACGGCGTTCGAGCGCGCCTGCGGCCCCCTTCGGATGATGGCGGTCTACGTCGGATCGGGGCTGGCGGGAAGCGCCCTCAGCTACCTGGCAAGTCCTGCCGTACGCTCAGCCGGTGCCAGTGGGGCGATATTCGGAGTCCTGGGCGCGCTCGCCGTCTACCTCGTCGCGAACAGGCAGGAATTCGGCAAGCTGGGCCAGCGCGAGATCACAACCGTCCTCTTCCTCGCCGCCATGAACCTGCTGAACGGACTCACCACCCCCGGCGTCGACAACTGGGCCCACGTCGGCGGCCTGATCGGAGGGGCGGCGCTGGGACTGGCAGTCATACCGCGACACACCTTAGCCCGGAACGTCTCCGCCCATTCCTGGACGGCGGGCTGGATCTCCCGCCGGAGGATCATAGTCCCGGCCGCAGTGTGCGTCATAGCCATTGCGGGGATACTTGTCGCAACGCTGACGCTGCCCGACAACGCAAGCTCGCATATCTACGAAGCGGAGCGGCTGTACGCGCAGGGCGACTTGGTGTCCGCGCTCGCCGAGCTAGACATTGCGGTGGAGCTGGACCCACTCAGCGGCGAGGCTCACCTGCTCCGGGGTCAGATCTACGCGAGGATGGGTAATATAGAGGCTGCGCTGGCCGACCTGGGGATAGCGCTCAACTTTGGACACCCGGCGGTCCGGGAACGCGCGCTCGAACTCATACCCGAGGTGGGGAACAACAGGGGCCTGAGCCGGTAGAGAATACTTCAAGACAGTCTGCGTTGCCAGGACACTGCCCCCGTATCGAGTACGGGGCAGGCTCTTCGACAGGCTCAGGGCGAACGAGCTTCCCTATCTAGGCCGACTTCTGCTCAGGCGACGGTAGCTGGAACAGCTCCGCGTCGGCGGTTTCGAGGGATACCGGCGTGCCGTCGAGTATCGAGTCCTCGTCGACGGTACAGCGTGTCACGTCCTTGAGCGAAGGTATCTCGTACATGACGTCCAAGAGCGTCTGCTCGAGGATCGCCCTCAGGCCGCGGGCTCCCGTCTGGAGCTTGAGGGCCTCGTCGGCCACGGCCCTGAGCGCCTCGTCGGTAAACTCCAGCTCCACGTCGTCCATGCGGAACAGGGCCTGGTACTGCTTCACGAGGGCGTCCTTGGGCTCGGTGAGCACGCTCACGAGGGCGTCGCGGTCGAGCTTGGCGAGGCTCACGGTGACGGGCAGCCTGCCTACGAGCTCGGGGATGAAGCCGTACTTGAGCAGGTCGTCGGCGGTCAGGTGCTCGAGGATGTCGTACTCCTCGTCATCACCGTTTTTCGACAGGTTGGGGGAGCTGAACCCGATCTTGGTGCGGTCCTTGGTGATGCGCCACTCGACAATGTCGGCGAGGCCTTCGAAGGCCCCGCCGCACATGAATAGGATGTTGTCGGTCTTGATCTGGAGGAAGTCCTGGTGGGGGTGCTTGCGCCCTCCCTGGGGCGGGACGCTGGCGACGCATCCCTCGATAATCTTGAGCAGGGCCTGCTGCACGCCTTCGCCCGACACGTCGCGGGTGATGGACGGGTTTGGGCTCTTCCTGGCTACCTTGTCTATCTCGTCTATGTAGATGACCCCCTGCTCCGCGCGGCTGACGTCGAAGTCCGCGGCCTGGATGAGGCGAAGCAGGATGTTCTCGACGTCCTCGCCGACGTAGCCGGCCTCGGTCAGGGACGTGGCGTCTGCGATGGCGAAGGGTACGTCCAGAACCCTGGCGAGGGTCTCGGCCAGCAGCGTCTTGCCCGAGCCGGCGGGCCCCGTGAGGAGGATGTTCGACTTGTGAAGCTCGACGTCCGTGGTCTTCTGGTTGGACCAGACCCGCTTGTAGTGGTTGTAGACGGCAACGCTGAGGACCTTCTTCGCCCTGTCCTGGCCGACCACGTACTCGTTGAGCTTGTCGTAGAGCCACTTTGGGGACACGCCCCTGCCCTTCATGCCGGCCGAGTCGCGGGAGACCGTGGGACGGTCGTCGGTGAGGATCTGCCCGCACAGGACGACGCACTCGTCGCATATGAAGACGACACGGTCCGTGCCCGCAATCAGTCTCTCGACCTGGCCCTGCGCCTTTCCGCAGAAGGAGCAATGGTAGCTGGGCTGACCGCCCTTGGGTGTTGTCATATCCTCTTGTTGGCCTCCGGCTGTTTGTGGCTTCTGAGAAGTGCCCTTCGACAGGCTCAGGGCGAACGATCCTGGTATAAGTCCGTTCGTGCTTGCTTAGTCCGCGGCCTGCTCCTGCTCTCCGGCCCGGGTCGGAAGCACGTCGTCGATCAGGCCGTACTCCTTGGCGCCTTCGGCGCTGAGGAAGAAGTCGCGGTCGGAGTCTGCGGCGATCTTCTCGTAGGGCTGGCCGGTCCTTTCGGCGATGATCTTGCAGAGAGCGGCCTCCAGCCTGAGGACCTCCTTGGCGTGTATCTCGATGTCGGCTGCCTGGCCCTGCACGCCCCCCATCACCTGGTGCATGTGGATGGTGGCGTTCGGGAGGGCGTACCTCTTACCCTTGGTACCGGCGCAGAGCAGGACGGTGCCGAAGCTGGCGGCGGTCCCCACGCAGTAGGTCGCCACGTCGGGCCGTATCATCTGCATCGTGTCGTATATCGCCAGACCCGCGTACACCGACCCGCCTGGCGAGTTGATGTAGAGCTCGATGTCCCTGTCCGGGTCCTCGCGCTGCAGGAACAGGAGCTGGGCGATGATGGCGTTGGCGACCTGGTCGTTGATGGCCGTGCCCAGGAAGATGATGCGCTCCTTGAGCAGCAGAGAGTAGATGTCGTACGCCCTCTCGCCCCTTGCGCCGCTCTCCACGACCATGGGGATGATATTGCTCACGTTGGGAATCATTGGGCTTCTCCTTCGCTGTCTGTGGGTTCTTCTTCCATAGCTGTCGTGCCGTCCGTCTGGCCCCCGGCAATCTCGACCAGCCGATCCATGGCCTTCTGGACCAGCATGGACTCGCGAATCGTGGCCCTGGCTTCGGGGCTGTCGAGTCTGCTCTCATCCACGCCACCACCATCACCGGAGGCGGCCTCCCGCAGGTCGGCGATCCTCTGCTCGATCTCCTCGTCCGAGACCTCGATGCCCTCGGCCCTGGCAAGATTGAACAGCGCGTGGGTCCGGCTGAACCGGTCGACCGCCTGCTCCCTCATCTCCTCAAGCTGCTCCTCCTCAGACTTGCCCGTGAACTTGTAGTACTCGTCGAGCGTGACGTTCATCTGGCTGACGAATTGGTCGCGCCTCTCGGTCATGTGTTCGATTTCATGGTCGATCAGTAGCGGGGGAATGTCGAACTCCGCGCCCTCGACCAGCTTATCCAGGGCATCCTCCCTCAGCTTGGTGTCGCGGGCCCCCTCGGCTTCGGTCACCATACGTGACCGAACGGACTCCCTGAGCTCTTCGAGAGTGTCGTAGCCGTCCCCCACGCCCTTGGCGAACTCGTCGTCGAGGTCAGGCAGGCTGCGCTCCTTGATCTCCTTCACGGTGATGCGGAAGTGGGCCTCCTTGCCGGCAATGGAGGTGTTGAAGTAGTCGCCCGGTATGGGCAGGTGGAACTCGAAGGGCGAGCCTATCTCCGCGCCGACGATCTCCCTGGCGAACCCGTCGAACGGGAGGGCGGCCTCCTCATCTACAGGGTATTCGGTGTCGTCGGCATCGATGATGGACTCCTCGCCCACGTGCCCCAGGGCCGACATGGTGATACGGTCGCCGAATTCGACGGCCCGCTCGACAGGCTCCCAGACCGCCGCGCCCTGACGGAGGCTCTCGATCTCCGCGTCGAGGTCCTCGTCGGAAATCTCGACCCGATCCTCCTCCACCCTTATATCCCGGTAGCCGCCCAAGTCTACGGCGGGCGTGAGGGGGACGGTGGCCTTCAAGGTTACGGGCGCGAGGGCGACAAGCTCCACGCTGGGTGTGCCCGCGACGTCCAGCTCCTGCTCGGAGATCGCCTGGTGCGTGACCGCGGGGAGTACGTCGTCGAGAGACTCGGACACGAGGGTCTCCCTGCCGAGGATGCCCTCGATTATCGAGCGGGGGGCCTTCCCCTTGCGGAAGCCGGGAACGTTCGTCCTCTGGACGACCCGGCGATAAGCCCGTTCGAGATAGGGTGCCATGTCCTCGTCCTCTAGCTCTATCTGGAGAACGGCCTGGCGGTCCACCACCTCTTCCTGGGTTATCTTCACTCAGCGCTCCGCGTGGGGTCTACATACTGAGGACAATTATATCACCACCCTCCCGCGTCACTGCAACGAAACCGCGCACCGTATTCGCCCAAATCCAGCACTGCCAGAGGCCGGATTCGCGCCAATGACAGGCGCGTCGGGCCAGTGTTATGATTGGCGCATGTCGTTCTTGCTGGAAGCGCAGGCGCTGACGAAGCACTACGGGGCGGTCGTCGCTCTCGATGGCGTGGACTTCCAGGTTGGGAAGGGCGTCACGGGGCTGCTGGGGCCGAACGGCGCGGGCAAGAGCACGGCCATCAAGCTCTTCCTCGGGCTCATCGAGCCCACCTCCGGCTCGGCCCAGGTGCTGGGCGAGCGTCCCTACGAGTCGATAGAGGTCCGCGCCCGGCTCGGCTACATGCCGGAGCACGACTGCCTCCCGATGTCGCTGACGGCGTCGGAGTTCCTGACCCACATGGCCCAGGTGAGCGGCCTTCCTCCCGCCCACGCCCGGACACGCGCGGCGGACACGCTCCGGCACGTCGGGCTCGACGAGGAGCGCTACCGGTCGATAGGCGAGTACTCCACCGGCATGAAGCAGCGCGTCAAGCTCGCCCAGGCCCTCGTCCACGACCCGGTCCTGGTCCTGCTCGACGAGCCGACGGCCGGGCTGGATCCCCTGGGACGCGAGGAGATGCTGGCCCTGATACGGCGCACCGGGAGCGAGTTCGGCATCAGCATCATGCTCTCGTCGCACCTGATGGGCGACGTGGAGAGCACCTGCGACAGGATCGTGGTGCTGGAGGGCGGCAGGGTGGTCGAGGACGACACCGTGTCGCACCTCACCCAGGAGACGGAGACCCTGTACGTGGAGGTGGACGACCGGCGCGACGAGCTTCTCGCCCTGATGCAACGCAACGGGCTCGACGCCAGCCTCGAAGGTATGTCGATCGTGATAGACGGCGTGGACGACGAGGGCTACGACACCGTCCGGGACGCCGTGGTCGAGTCCGGCGCGAGGCTGCGGCGTATGGCACCGCAGCGCCACCGTCTGACGGAGATATTCAGGAGATAGCGCTTGGCGGTTCAGCCCCGGGGCGAAGTCTACGACATCGGGTACCGGCATTACGAGGGGCCGCGCGAGGGCCGCGACCGCGCCCGCTTCGCCCTGTGGACGAACGGCGTCCGCACCGCGCTGGGCTTGGGCCGCGGCACGCGCGCCAAGATCCTGCCGATACTGCTGTTCGCTTCGACCATGGTCCCGGCGGCGGTGTTCGTGCTCATGGCGTCCCTGGCGGAGGACTTCGGCGTGTCCGAGGTCGTAGACGTGCCGGGCCACGCCGACTACTACGACATCGTCTCGATTCTCGTGCTGGTATTCTCCGCGATCATCGCGCCGGAGCTTCTGTGCGCGGACAGGCGCAGCCAGGTGCTCCAGCTATACCTGGTGAGGCCGCTGACCCCGACGGACTACGTTGCGGGGCGCTGGCTGGCGTTCTTCACCATAGTGCTGGCGCTGGTCTACTCGGGCCAGATCGTGATGTTCGTCGGGTTCACCTTCGCGGCGCAGGAGCCCCTCGATTACATCCGGGAGAACTGGCTCGACGTGCCTCGATTCCTAGCGGCCGGGGCGGCGGTGGCCGTCTTCGTGACGACGATCCCGCTTGCCGTATCCGGCTTCACGGCCCGCAGGGCCTACGCCGCGGGATTCGTCATCGGCCTGTTCATCATATCCACATCGGCCGCAAACGCGCTCACCACCTGCACGGAACGCGAGATGCGTATCGAGAACGGTGTAACCGTCGTGGACCGCTGCGAGGCCGTTACGGGCAGGTGGGCCAAGTGGATCGGGCTTGCCGACTTCGGCAGCGTTCCCTCGTACGTCAGCGACAGGATCTTCGGCGAGGTCCCCGACTCTTCGGACGCGGTGCAGCAGGTGAACCAGCTCAATGAAGCCATCCCCATCGCATGGTACATCCTGCTGACGGCGGGGCCGGCCGCCATACTGCTGCGGCGCTACCAGAAGGCGGCGCTGTAGTGGCGTCCATATCGCTGCGTTCGGTCTCGAAGTGGTACGGCAACGTGGTCGCGGTCAACGACGTGTCGCTGGAGGTGGAGCCGGGCATCACGGGGCTGCTTGGCCCGAACGGCGCGGGCAAGACGACGGTGCTGCACATGATGGCCGGTCTCGCCGGCTGCTCGGAGGGTGAGATCGAGGTGCTGGGCCAGCCGACGCGCGACAACCCCGACCTGTACCGCAGGCTCGGCATGATGTCGGAGCGCGAGGCGGTCTACCACTTCTACAGCGGGCGCAAGTTCGTCGAGCTGGCGGCGAGGCTCCACGGCCTCGCCGACGCCGCGTCCGCAGTCGACAGGGCCATAGAGTACGTGGGGCTATCGGAGGTGCAGGGCCGCTCCCTGGGCACCTACTCCCGGGGGATGAGGCAGCGCATGAGACTGGCGGCGTCCCTCGTCCACGACCCGGAGGTGCTGCTGCTGGACGAGCCGCTGAACGGCACCGACCCGCGCCAGCGAATCGAGTTCCACGACATGATGAGGCGGCTGGCGTCGGAGGGCAGGACGATCCTGATCTCGTCCCACATCCTGGAGGAGGTGGAGACGGTCGCCGACCGCCACCTGCTCATGGTGAGCGGCAAGCTGGCGGCGTCCGGGGACTTCCGCGCGATCCGCGAGAAGCTGGACGAGCAGCCGTACAAGGTGCGCATCCTCTGCGAGGAGCCTCGGTCGATGGCGTCGGCGTTGATGCGCCTGGAGTCGGTGGAGTCGGTATCGATGGACGACGGGGCCGTGCTGGTTCTCAGCCGAAACGTGGCAGCGCTCCAGAGGGCCGTGCCGCTGACGGCCAGGGAGATGGGGCTCCGCCTCCTGCGGGTCGAGCCCATGGACGAGTCGCTGGAGAGCGTCTTCAGCTACGTGGTGGAGGGGTAGGCTTGGGGCCGATCTTCCAGCTATCCATGCGCCAGCTAACCGGGAAGTGGCGTCTCGCGATCATAATCCTCGTGGCGGCCATACCGGTCGCCGTGGCGCTGGCGTTCCGTATCACAGGAGACGCGGGCGACAGGTCGGCGAACGACATCCAGGACGCCGCCAGGGTGTTCCTGGACGGGATGATCGTCGCCGCAGTGCTGCCCATCGTCGTCATGACCTTCGCCACGGCCAGCTTCGGAAACGAGGTCGAGGACGGCACGCTGGGCTACCTGGTGCTGAACCCCGTCTCCCGGTGGTCGATTGCCCTGGGGAAGATTCTTGCCCCGGTCGCGATAGCGGCCCCTGTGCTGATCGTAAGCGGCATCGCCGTCACGCTGATAGGGCTGGACGGCGACGCCCGAACGGCTGCGGCCGTCGGAGTTGGCCTCTTCGCCGGCGTCGTGGGCTACTCGGTGATATTCGCGTGGCTGGGCCTCGTGACCAACCACCCGTTGGGGTTCGCATTGGTGTACGTGTTCCTCTGGGAGGGCCTGCTCAGCTCGCTGCTGGGAGGCATACGGTACCTGAGCATACGCGCGTACACCCTGACGCTGATGGAAGGCATCGACGACTCGCGGCTGGACGCCTTCCAGGAGCTGACGATTGAGCTGCCGGCGGCCATAGCGGGCGTAGTGTTGGTGTCGGCAGCCTTCTACTGGCTGACGGTGCGCCGCCTGCGCCGCATGGACGTGCCCTAGACTGGACACGCAAGGGGGCGTTGGGTAGTATTGCGCCCAATAACCCGGAGCCGCTCCACAGGCCCTGAACGGCTTCGGGCACGAATCCACCAGAACAATCAGGTTCGTATCTGCGAGCAAGCCGTACGGCTTGTGTCGACTAAAGGAGCAATGAGTTGCAGGCAGTTGAGGTCGAAAGAGGCGAAGCCAACCGGATAGTAGACAACATCAACAGGGTCATCATAGGCAAGGAAGCGTCGGTCGAACTCGCGGTCGTCGCCCTGGTATGCCAGGGGCACATCCTGATCGAGGACGTACCGGGCGTGGGCAAGACGATGCTGGCCCGCAGCCTCGCCAGGTCGACGGGGTGCGACTACAGCCGGATCCAGTTCACGCCCGACCTGCTGCCCAGCGACATCACCGGGGTGTCGATCTACAACCAGAAGTCGGGCGACTTCGAGTTCAAGCAGGGACCCGTGCTGGCGCAGATCGTGCTGGCCGACGAGATAAACAGAGCGACCCCCAAGACCCAGTCGGCGCTGCTTGAGGCCATGGACGAGCGCCAGGTGACCGTCGAAGGCGTGACCCACCCGCTGCCCAGGCCCTTCATGGTGATGGCCACCCAGAACCCCATCGAGTACGAGGGGACCTTCCCGCTGCCCGAGGCCCAGCTGGACCGCTTCTTCCTCAAAGTCGAGCTTGGCTACCCTACCATGGAGGAGGAGCTCGCCATCGTCACGAGCCAGGAGAGGGCCCATCCCATCGACTCGCTGGAGTCCGTCGTGAACGAGGACGACATCGTCAACGTGCAGGAGGCGGTCAAGGACGTGTACGTCGACGACCTGATCCGCCAGTACGTGGTGTCCGTCGTGGATGCGACGCGCGAGCACGAGGACATCTCCCTGGGCAGCTCGCCGCGCGGGTCCCTGTCCATGTTCAGGGGGGCGCAGGCGCTGGCGATGATCCGGGGACGCGACTACGTACTGCCGGACGACGTCAAGGAGCTGGCCGTGCCGATGCTGGCGCACCGCATAATCGCCTCGGCATCGGCCAGGATGCGGGGCGCCACGGCCGAGAGCATCGTGGCCAAGCTGGTCGAGGACATGCCGGTCCCGGGAGCGCAGGCTCGGGGCTGGCTCCGGGGGTAGGCGGCAAGGATGAACCTAGGCGTTAGACCCAGGGCGAGGTTCTACCTGATCGTCGTGCTCGCGGTCGTAACGACCGTGACCGGCATGGCGACGGGATTCGGCCTCTTCTACAGACTCCTCTACCTGCTGATCGGGACTGCCATCGTCGGCTACTTCTGGAACTGGCTGTCCATGCGCAGGCTGGGCGCGAGCGCGGAGCGCGGCACGCGCCAGGCGCTCGTGGGCGACCTGCTGAAAGAGGAGATCACGATCAGGAACGACAGCCACGTGCCCAAGCACGCCCTGGAAGTCCGGGACCTTACGAACATGCCCGGCCACTCCGGGGGAAACGTGGTGAGCCTGTACGGCGGCAACTCCCAGACGTGGCCGCTGGAGATACGCGCCCGCAAGAGGGGCGCATATTCGGTCGGCCCCGTCGAAGTCGCGAACGGCGACCCGTTCGGGCTGTTCAGGCGGGAGCGCCGGTTCGGCGAGGCCGAGGAAGTGCTGATATTCCCCAGGACCCACAGCCTGCCGGAGTTCGAGATACCGCCGGCCGACATCAGCGGCGACAGCTCGGTGCGCAGGCGCAGCCACACGGTTACGCCCCACGCATCCTCGGTCAGGGAGTACGCGCCAGGCGACAGCCTCAGCCGCGTTCATTGGGCCAGCTCCGCGAAGATGGGGAAGCTGATGTCCAAGGAGTTCGACCTCGGCCGGGCCGCCGAGGTCTGGGTGCTGGTCGACCTGGAGCAGGGCATCCACGCCGGCGAGCTGGAGGAGAGCACGGACGAGTACGCCGTCTCCATAGGGGCCTCGCTGGCGAAGCGGTACCTGGAGGCCAACCTGCCGGTTGGCCTGCTGGCGTACGGGGACAAGCGCTACTTCCTGGCGGCCGAAACGGGCACGGGCCAGTACCAGAGGATCATGGAGTATCTAGCACTGAGCAAGGCCGAGGGCAGCACACCGCTGGAGGACAACCTCCCCCAGGACGAGCCCCTGTGGACCCACCTGAGCACGGTCATAGTAATCACGTCGTCGCCCCGCATCGAGTGGACTACGGCGCTGAGGGCCATGATGCGGCGCGGCATAAAGCTCGTGGTCGTGCTGGTGGACGCGGCGTCGTTCGGGGCGGACTTCGAGACCACGGAGGTCCTGGGCCCACTTGCCGAGAGCGGTCTGGCCGCATATGTGGTGCGAAAGGGCGACGACATTTCGACCGCGCTTGGTAGCGGGCGCTGGGTCAGAGGCCCGCAGCCCGGGATAGCCGCGGCGGTGGAAGCATGAGCACCGCGGACGTAGCCGTAGGGCTCCCCGCCGCCGAGAGCGGATACCCCGAGCGCGGCCCCCTGCTCAGGTTCGTGCAGCGGTACACCCCGGCCCAGGGGTGGGACACGTTCCTTCTCATACTCGGCGCGGCTGTCATCACAGGCTTCACGGTCCTGGAGGCCGACTGGGTGGAGACTCCCGGGCTTCTCGCGCTGATCGTCTGGTCGAGCGTCACGGGGCTCGTGCTGGCCAAGATACGGCTGCCGTGGCCCATTCTCCACGCCGCCGGCCTTGGCCTGGGACTCGTGGCCGTGCTGTGGCAGGCCTCCACTCTCGCCGACGCCCGCGACATCGGACGGCTCGGCGAGGTCTGGGAGCGGCTTGCCGAATGGTACGCCGCCGCAACTTCAGGCGGCATCAGCACGGATCTGTTGCCGTTCTCCCTGGTGCTTCTCTCCCTGGCCTGGGTGCTTGGCTACGCGAGCACCTGGTTCCTGTTCAGGTCGAACAACATATGGGTCGGCCTGGTGCTGTGCGGCGTGGCCATACTGACCAACCTCAGCTTCCTGCCCGAGGGATTCGAGACGCGGTTCTTCGCTTTCATCTTCCTGGCCATGCTCCTGGTGATCAGGATGACGTACGTGCAGCGGCTCGCCGACTGGCGCGAGGGTGGGTTCAGCTTCATGGCCACCGGGCGCTGGCTCTCCATACAGGTCGGCGTGGGCCTGTGCGTGGTCGTCGTGCTGGCCACGGCGCTGCTGCCTCTCAACGTGTACGTCTGGAGGACTGCCGTAGACATATGGAATGCCGCGCGCTCCCCCATAGGGAACATGGAGGACGAGTTCGCCCGCCTATTCTCGCCCATCGCGTCGCGCAAGGACGTGGCGGGACGCTACTTCGGCGACACCCTGGCCTTCAAGGGCCCCGTCTCCCTGGGCGGCGATATCGTCATGCAGGCGAGGTCGGAGTACCCGGCCTACTGGCTCAACCGCACCTACAGCGAGTACACGCCGCAGGGCTGGATCGCGGGAGACCGCGAAAACACGGCGGTCGGCCCGAACGGCCTCCCGCCCCCTCCCCACGAGTCCTTCAAGAGGACGGAGGTGAACCAGACTGTCATCGTGCAATTCGACACGAACAACCTCTGGATGGGCGGTAACGTCGAGTGGATCAGCCGGGACGCGATAGTGGAGACCCTGAAGCCCAAGAGCTTCACGATAGACATTCGGGGTACCGACGACCGGGGCCTGCCCGAAGACGTAAGAACCATAGCCCAGGACCTGAGGCGCATGCTGAACCCGCTCAGCACCGTATTCGTGGAGGCGGAGATAGCCCAGATGCTGCCCCAGGACCTGTCGCTGGTCGGCGTCTCGCCCGGCATCGAGGCCACGAACAGGACCAGGATCGATACGGTGACCATCGCCCGCAAGGAGCCTACCATCCCCGACGTGGTCGGCTGGCGTACGCAGAACCGCCTCAATGAGGGCCAGTCGTACTCGATGACCGGCTACGTCTCCCTCGCGACGGTCGAAGAGCTTCGCGAGGCCCCCGCGGTGTACGGCGGCTACATGAAGGACCACTACCTTCAGCTTCCCGCGGACCTGCCCCAGCGGGTCCGCGACTTCGCGGCTGAGGTGACCGCGGGCGCGGACAATCCGATGGACATGGCCCTTGCGGTCCAGGACTACCTCAGGAGCGACGCCTTCGAGTACACCCAGGACATAGAGAGGCCCCCAAGGGGCGCAGACGGCGTGGACCACTTCCTCTTCAACACCAGGGCCGGGTACAGCGACTACTACGCGTCCTCGATGGCGGTGATCATGAGGGCGTCCGGGGTGCCGGCCAGGCTCGCGGCCGGCTATGCCCCGGGAGTAGATATCGAGGGAACCGACTTCCGGGCCGTCAAGGACGCCGACAGCCATAGCTGGGTGCAGGTCTACTTCCCCGGACACGGGTGGATCGACTTCGAGCCCACGCCCGCCTGGCCGCTCCAGCCGAGGGGCGAGGCCCTGGTGGAAGAAGAGGCCGCGGCCCTGGTGGAGGAAGAACAACCCGCCGAGGGCTCCGGCAACCCGGCCGTGGAGGACCCCTGCCTTGGCATCGTGGACGAGGACGAGGCCTTCATGCTGGAGGACGAGGACTGCATCGGGGACATAGACAGGCCCGAGGGCCAGCCGCGCTCGTCGTCACTGGCATCCGGGCTGGAGCTCAGCCTGCGCATGGCCGCCATAGCGGCGGCCGCCGCCGTCCTGGCCCTGCTGGCGTGGGGCGTCTGGAGGCTCGGCTTCGCCGGGTCCGTATACCCCGAAACCCTGTACAAGAAGATGGGAAGGCTCGGCAAGCTCGCGGGAGTCCCGAGGCGCCCCCACCAGACACCCAACGAGTACGGCAGCGCCATAGCCGCCGCAGTGCCCTCGGCATCCGACGCCGCCATGGCGGTGACGGCGGCCTTCTCGGCCCAGCGCTACGGCAACCATGAACCTTCGGAGGATCACGGGCAGGAGCTCGCCCGGCTCTGGAGATCCCTGAGAGGCGGACTGACCGGGCGGGCCTTCAGGCGGCTCCTGCCCATGGGAGGCGAACCCGTAGCATGAGCGAACTCGTCTTCGACATATTCGAGACGCCGTTCGGCTGGGTGGGCGCCGCCGCATCCGAGCGCGGCCTCCGCCGCACGACGCTCCCCCAGGAGTCTCCGGACGAGTGCGCCGCCATCCTGGATGGGTACGCCGAGGGAGCAAAGCAGGACCCCGGTCGCTTCTCCGGCCTGGTCGAACTGCTGTCACAGTACTTCGAGGGGGCCGCCGTGGATTTTGCCAGCCAGCCCCTAGACGTGGGAGATGCGCCGGCGTTCCAGCAGGCCGCGTGGACGGCGTGCATGACGATACCGTACGGCGAGACGCGCCCGTACAAGTGGCTCGCCGCCCGCGCGGGGCGCCCCAGCGCGCCCAGGGCCGCCGGACAGTCGATGGCCCGGAACAGGCTGCCCCTTGTAGTACCGTGCCACCGGGTGGTCGCGAGCGACGGCAGCCTGCGCGGCTTCGGAAGGGGCTCAGTGCAGCTGGATCTCAAGCAGCGCCTGCTCGACCTGGAGTCCGGGCGCCTGCTCTAGACCGCCGGGCGCGCGACCCCGGTACCGCCTCGAAGGCACGATCACGAGGTACGAAGCTCCCGTGAAGATACTAGGCATAGAGACGTCCTGCGACGAGACCGCCGCCGCCGTGATAGAGGACGGCCGCCACATCCACTCGAACGTGGTGGCTTCCCAGGCGCAGCTTCACGCGGAATACGGCGGGATAGTCCCGGAGGTGGCGTCCCGGCAGCACTTGGTGACGCTCGTGCCGGTGGTGCGCCAAGCGCTCGGCGACGCGGGTACGCGGCTGGGGGAACTGGACGGCATCGCCGTCACGAACGGCCCCGGGCTCGCGGGGTCGTTGCTCGTGGGCGTGAACGCCGCGAAGGGGCTGGCCCTGGCCGAGGGGCTCCCGCTGATCGGGATCAATCACCTCGAGGGGCACGTGTACGCGGCCTGGCTCGACGACGCCAACCCGGAGGCCGAGCCCGGGTTCCCGCTCCTCTGCCTGATCGCGTCGGGCGGACACACGGACTTGGTCCTCATGCGCGGGCATGGCCGGTACACGCTTGTGGGGCGTACGCGGGACGACGCAGCGGGGGAGGCGTTCGACAAGGCCGCCCGAGTGCTGCGGCTGGGATTTCCCGGCGGCCCGGCCATCCAGAAGGCCGCCGAGTCCAGCCTCGGCACCGAGCCCAAGCTGCCCAGGCCGCGCGTCAGGGACTCGCTGGACTTCAGCTTCAGCGGCCTCAAGACGGCGCTGGTGAGAAGGGCCGAGGAGCGGGGCTGGTACCCGCCCGCGGAGGGCTCGGAGCTAGACGCCGGAGAGGTGGCCGAGATGGCCGCGGCGTTCCAGGATGCCGTTGTGGATTCGATCGTAATGCGCGTCGTCGAGGCCGCGCGCAAGTACCGCGTCAGGGGCGTCATCCTGGGCGGGGGCGTCGCGGCCAACACCGCCCTCAGGCGCGAGTTGATGGCGGCGTCCCCCGTGCCGGTGGTCGTCCCGGCTCCGGCGCTGTGCACCGACAACGGGGCGATGATCGGCGCGGCGGGGTGGTTTCACCTGCGTGGCGGCTCGGAGTACCAGTGGGGCATGGACGTGGAGCCCCGCCTCCGGTTGGGCTGAGAGGCGATCTAAGACTATCTGAACGCGGACCACTGCCCTTCGACAGGCTCAGGACGAACGTGCTTCCCCTCAGCGCGGAGCGAACTTCCTTACGTCAGGCTCCGCCGCGCCCTTGAGCTCGAAGAGGCGGTTGGCGAGGGTCTTGATCTGGGCATCGGCCTCGCCCCCGGCGTCCTTGACGGAGATGCCGATCTGCTCCTCGGCCGAGTGGAACGTGGCCCGGACACTGTCGTGCCCCCACAGCCTGTCGATGGCCAGGTATATGCCCATCCCTGCCAGCACCGCGGCCGCGACGGACGAGAACACCATGTGATCCCACGTGGACCACACGATGGCCGCGACGAGCAGCGCCGCAGCGGCCCAGGCCAGGCCGATCAGGCTCCGGCGCCTCGTGCTCGTCACCTCCACGGATGTCACGTCGTCGATGGACACGAAGGACGCGGTCCGGCTCCGTCCGGCGGCGCCGACGTGTATCAGCCGCCTGTCGGTCAGGACCAGGGTGCCGGATCCGTCGCTGCCGATCACGCCATTCAGGTATATGGTAGAGTCGACGCTCTCCCCCTGGATCAGGGAGATACCGCCGATGGTGTGTGAGTCTTGCGCCACTGTGCCGCAACCCAGGTCCGTATGCTGCATGGATGGTAACACGCGGCACGACACAGGCCAACGGCCCCGATGGACTGCGCCGAAGCCGGTGTGCTATTCTCTAGCCCGCCCTGCAAGCCCACTTGAGTAGAGATGGCAGGGCGTCTGAATTTCCGTTGGAGCGGCAACTTCATGGAACGACCTATATTCAAGCCGATTGGGACCCCGGAGGTGGAGCTGGACACCCCGGCCTTCGTCGTCGACGTCGATAAGCTGGACCGGAACATCGAGACGGCGGCGGCATTCTTCCGAGACGGCGTCGCGGGCCTGCGGCCTCACGTCAGCGGGCACGGCAGCCCGGCCATAGCCCACAGGCAGCTTGCGACGGGCGGGACCGTCGGAGGCATCGCCACGGCGACCGTGGGCCAGGCGGAGGTGTTCGCGAGGTACGGGTTTGGGGACATATCCGTCGCCAACGTGGTCTCCACCCCGCTCAAGGCCAGGCGGCTGTGCGCTTTGGCCAGGACGGCGAAGGTTACCGTCGCAGCCGATAGCGCCGCGGCGGTCGACGTCCTGGCCGAGGCCGCATCGGCGGCGTCGGCCACACTCAACGTGGTCGTCTACGTCCGAACCGGCCAGAACGGCATGGGTGTGGAACCGGGGGACGCTGTCGATCTGGCGCGGGCGGTGGACGGGGCCGACGGGCTCGCTTTCGCCGGCCTGATGACGTACGAGGGCACGATTCTCCGCGACAGCCGGGACGAGCTCGAGTCCGAGTCGCTCAAGTGGGCCGGAGTCATGGTCGACACGAGGGAGGCCGTGGAAGCCGCGGGCATGAGCGTCGAGGTCCTCAGCATCGGCGGCACCCACAACTACGAGATAGTCGGCGCGGTCGACGGCGTGACCGAGGTGCCGGCGGGCTCGTATGCCCTGATGGACGAGAAGTACAGGGCGCACCGTCCGCAGCTCGAGAATGCCGGTAGGGTCATGACCTGCGTGACGAGTATGCCGGAGCCCGGCAACATCATCACGGACGGAGGGCGCAAGGCCATCGGCGGCGACGCGGGCAACCCGGGGATCGAGGGCGTCGAGGGCGCGGTGTGCCGCGGGCTCAGCGCCGAGCACGGCGGCATACAGGTGCCCGAGGACCTCGACCACGGGCTGAAGCTGGGCGACCGGATATGGTGCGTACCGATGGACGTCGGGGGCTCCGTCAACGTCCACGACTACCTGTTCGCCATTCGGGACGGCGCGCTCGAGGCGATCTGGGACCTGCCCGCGCGAGGCCACTACCGCTAGAGGGGGAGCACGCCGATGAAGTCATACGGGATGGCCCTGGACCTGAAGGACGACCCGGCCGTCATCGAGGAGTACCTGGAGTACCACCGGAACGTGTGGCCCGACGTGATCGAGGGGCTCAGGGGCCTCGGCATCACGAAGATGAAGATCTACATCACCGGCAACCGGCTCTTCATGCACCTGGAGACGCCGGACGACTTCGAGCCCGTGCGCGACTTCGCCAAGTACATGGAGACGGGCAGTGCCAAGAAGTGGGACGAGCTGATGCGGACGTTCCAGCAGAGGGCGCCGGCCGCCAGGCCGGGCGAGTGGTGGACCTCGATGGAGGAGGCGTTCGACATCGACTGGTTCGACGGGGAGTGACCGCATGTCCCAGGTAACCGTAGACAGCCACCATCACCTGTGGGACCTGGAAAAGCTCCACTACGCCTGGATGCCGCCCGGCGACAACGTCCTGAAGCATAGCTACCTGCCCGACGACATGCGCCCCCTCCTCGAGCGGAACGGCATAGAGAGGACGGTCATCGTTCAGGCCCACGAGTCCCTTGACGAGGCCAGATGGCTGCTCGATCTCACCGAGACGGAGGACTACATCGCAGGGGCCGTAGTATGGGTGGACCTTGTCGATCCCGGGGTAGGCAAGGTGCTGGACGAGCTCATGCAGCGGCCCGGACTCGTCGGCGTCCGCCATGGGGTGGAGCACGACCCCGACCAGGAGTGGCTCACCCGCCCGGCGTCGATCCGGGGACTCAGGGAGCTTTCGGAGCGCGGCATCAGGTACGACGTCCTGACCAGGCCACACCAGCTGCCCCAGGTCCCTCCCATCGCGGACAAGGTGCCGGGCCTGAAGATGGTGATCGACCACATCTCGAAGCCGCCGATAGCGAGCGGCGGGATGGAGCCCTGGGCAACCGACATCGCCAGGGTCGCCGAGATACCCGGGGTCTACTGCAAGGTCTCCGGCATGGTGACGGAGGCCGACCACGACAACTGGAAGTACGACGACCTGAAGCCGTACGTCCGCCACGTGGTGGACATCTTCGGCTTCGACAGGCTCATGTTCGGCAGCGACTGGCCCGTGTGCCTGCTCGCTTCGAGCTATGACGACGTGGTGAATTCCGCCCTGGAGGCCGTCGGCGACATCGGCGACGAAGAGCGGGCCAAGCTCATGGGCGGGAACGCCATCGACTTCTACGGGCTGGCCGTATAGCTCCAGGATGGGCAAGACCGTCTACTTGGCCAACCCCTACGGCTTCTCGACCCAGCAGAAGCAGCTCCTCCTGCCGCTCATCGTGGCAGCGCTGGAGGCCCTTGGACTGGAGGTGTGGGAGCCCTTCGCCCGCAACAACCAGGTCGACTTCCTGGAGGCGGGCTGGGCCTACCGGGTCGGCCAGAGCGACTTCAGGGACGTGGAGGCGGCGGACGCCATCTTCGCCGTCGTCAACGGCGTTCCACCGGACGAGGGCGTGATGGTCGAGCTGGGCATGGCGGTCGCGCTCAGGAAGCCCACCTTCCTGTTCCGGGACGACTTCCGCCGCGTCGTCGAGAGCGAGACGTACCCCCTCAACCTGATGCTGTTCACGGGTATGCCAAGGGACGGCTGGGAGGACTACTACTACACGTCCGTGGAGGAGATAGCCAACCCGGACAAGGCCCTGGCGCGCTGGGCTAGGAGTCCCTAAACTCGCGCCACCGCTCCCTCGATAGCCCCGCGGGGCGGCGCCTCAGGGAAGAATACGCTCAGGACCTGGTCCACGATGCCCTGGGCGTCCAGCTGCAGCCTGCGCCGCTGGTCGGCTGCGGTGCCGTGCTCGATGAAGGAGTCCGGCATACCGATGCGGTGGACTGCCACGTCCTCCAGACCCGCTTCCGAGAGGGCTTCCAGTACGGCCGAGCCAAACCCTCCGGCGAGCACGTTCTCTTCCACAGTGACTATGCGGCCGCAGCTTCGCGCCGCGTCCAGCAGCAGCTCCATGTCCAGGGGCTTCACGAATATGGGGTTCACCACGCGGCACGAGACGCCGTGCTCGGCAAGTATCTCCGCCGCCTCGACCGCTGCACTGGCAGGCTTGCCCAGGGCGAAGACGGCCACGTCGCCGCCCTCCCGGACCACCCTGCCCTTGCCGAGGGGCAGATCCCTGAGCTCGTCGTCGAGGGGAGCGCCGACGGCGGCTCCCCTGGCTATGCGTATGGCGAAGGGGCCATTGTGCCTGTAGGCGGTGTAGACGAGGTGCTGCAGCTCGTTCTCGTCCATCGGCGCGGCTACCACGGCGTTGGGGAGGCAGCGCAGGTACGAGATGTCGAACGCGCCGTGGTGCGTCTTGCCGTCCTCGCCGACGATGCCGGCGCGGTCCGCGATCAGCGTGACGGGCAGGTTCTGGAGGCAGATGTCGTGGACCACCTGGTCGAAAGCGCGCTGCATGAAGGTGGAGTAGATCGAGACGAAGGGGTTGAGCCCGTTCGAGGCCATGCCCGCCGCCATGCTGACGGCGTGCTGCTCCGCGATGCCGACGTCGAAGACCCTGTCCGGGAAATCGCGCTGCACCTCCGCCAGGCCGGTGCCTTCCAGCATGGCCGCGCTGATGCCGACGACGGAATCGTCCTGGCCCATGAGCCTTGAGATCGTCTGGGCGAAGACCTTCGAGTAGGTGGGGGCGCCCGAGGCGTCTCCCAGCGGTGAGCTTGGCTGGTGGAACTTGACGGGGTCGTCCTCGGCGGGCTCGTACCCGTGCCCCTTATGGGTAACGACGTGGATCAGCGGCACGGAGCCAGTCGGCGTCCTGGCCTGGCGAAGCGTCTCCTCCAGCTGCTTGAAATCGTGGCCGTCCACGGGCCCCAGGTAGTGGAATCCCATCTCCGTCCAGAACGTCGTGGGGACGATGAGCCCGTCGAGGCCCGTGTTGAGCCTCTTGGCCAGCCTGTACATCAGCTCCCCGGTCGGCACCTTCCTCGAGAGGGCCTTCATCCGCTCGACCATCGCGGTGTATTCCGGGTGTGTGATGACGCGCTTGCGCCAGTTGGTGAGGAATCCGATATTCTCGGAGATGGACATCCCGTTGTCGTTGAGGACGACGATGAGCTTCTCCGGGTTCAGGTGGACGATGTTGTTCAGCGCCTCGAAGCTGGAGCCTGAGGTCATCGCCCCGTCACCGACGACCGCGATGGTCCAGGAGTCCATCCTGCGGTTGGAGGAAGCTTCGGCGATGCCGAGGGCGATGGAGAGTCCGGTGCCCGCGTGGCCCGCGCAGAGTGTGTCATGGGGGCTCTCCATCGGCTCCCCGAAACCGGAAAGCCCGCCCTCCAGCCGGATGTTCTGGAAGTCGTCCCGCCGCCCCGTCACCAGCTTGTGAGTGTAGGTCTGGTTGGTCGTGTCCCAGACGATGCTGTCCCTGGGACTGTCGAAGATGCGGTGCAGGGCCAGCGTGAGCTCGACGACTCCGAGGTTCGACGCCAGGTGGCCGCCGCGCTCGGTTATCACGGATATGATCGTGTCGCGCGCCTCTTGAGCGACCTGCTCGAGCTCTTCGAGAGTGAGTGTCTTCAGGCCGCTGGGTTCGTCGATCCGGTCCAGGATACGGGGAGCCATGTACACCTCCCTACCATACGGGAAATAACCGTGTCGTGACGCGCGGGAACTCTTCAAGTAGCGTAAGTTACACCCCGCAAGGCGTCAAGTGCTACGACCCGCCCGTTCCTGCCATCTGGCTTTGCATGAGCCGTATAGCGATCAGGGCCATTATAACGCGGCGTCCTCTGTGCTAGAATCTGTGGCCGTCATGAAACCCGATGAGCTGAAGTACTGGCTGGCCTTCAACAAGGTCCCTCGTATCGGCAGGGTGCGTATCCAGATGCTGGAGGCGCACTTCGGCACGCTGGCGCAGGCCTGGGGGGCAGGACTTGCCGAGCTCAGGGCCGCCGGCCTGGACAGCAGGACCGCCACGACCGTAGCCTCCAGGAAGCTCAGCATCGATCCCGACGCCGAGCTGGAGCAGGTCGTGAATGCGGGAATACGGGCGTACACCTGGCACGACGACGAGTTCCCCGCCCGCCTGAAGGAGATCTACGACGTGCCGCCGGTGCTGTACGTCCGAGGCGAGCTGTCTCCGGATGACGAGCGCTCAATAGCCGTGGTCGGCACACGCAAGCCGTCGGCGTATGGACGAGAGGCGGCATACAATCTCGCGCAGGATATGGCGAAGTCGGGCGTCACCATTGTCAGCGGACTCGCCCTGGGAATAGACGGGGTTGCGCACCGGGCGGCACTGGAAGCCGGGTGCCGGACCGTCGCCGTGCTCGGCAGCGGCGTCGACGTCATATACCCGCCGTCACACGCCAAGCTCGCCGAGAGGGTCGTCGAGAACGGCGCGCTCGTATCCGAGCACCCGCTGGGGACGCGGCCCAGCGCTCAGCACTTCCCGCGCAGAAACCGGATAATGAGCGGCATGACCCTGGGCACCGTCGCAATCGAGGCCGGTGAGAAGAGCGGCGCGCTCCTGACGGCCCACCACGCGCTGGAGCAGAACCGGGAGGTGTTCGCGGTGCCCGGCAACATCTTCGCGCCCACAAGCCGCGGAACCAACCGGCTCATCAGGGACTCGGCGGCCAAGCTGGTGATAGACTACAGGGACGTGCTGGAGGAGTTGAACCTCTCGTACGTGGGCGAGCAGATCGAGATGGCCGCCCACTTCCCGGAGGACGAGAACGAGAAGGCGCTGCTGGGGTTCGTCACCTACGACCCGGTGCACATCGACGAGGTGGTCCGCACGAGCGGCATGGACATTTCCCTCGTCAGCGGCGCGCTGGCGATGATGGAGCTGAAGGGGGTCGTCCGGCAGGTGGGCGGGATGAACTACATTAGAATCAAGGAGACGCCTGCAGAGTATCAGGCTGTTTAGGAGACAATGGCAAAGGACCTGGTGATAGTCGAATCGCCCGCGAAGGCCCGCACGGTCGGACGATTCCTTGGTAGAGGGTACGAGGCGATGGCCTCGATGGGCCACGTGCGCGACCTGCCGAAGCGCGAGATCGGGGTCGCGGTAGACAATGGCTTCAAGCCGAAGTACTCGGTGCTGCCGGACAAGCGGAAGGTGGTTGCCGAGGTGAAGAAGGCGTCCGCGGCGGCCGACACGGTCTATCTCGCGACCGACCCGGACCGGGAGGGGGAGGCCATCGCGTGGCACCTGATAGAGGCGGCGAAGATCGCCAAATCGAAGGTGCGCCGCGTGGTCTTCCACGAGATCACCGCGGGCGCGGTCAAGGATGCGTTCGACCACCCCCGAGGCATCGACGTCCAGCTGATCGACGCGCAGCAGGCCAGGCGAGTCCTGGACCGCCTGGTGGGGTACGACCTCAGCCCCGTGCTATGGAAGAAGGTGCGCCGCGGCCTGTCCGCCGGGCGTGTGCAGTCGGTCGCCCTGAGGCTGATAGTCGACCGGGAGCACGAGATCCGCGCGTTCGTATCCGAGGAGTACTGGACCATCGAGGCCCTGCTGGCGAAGGCGGACGGCGCCAAGGAACCCGTGGCCTTCAAGGCGGACCTTCGCGCGGTCAAGGGCAAGAAGGGGCGTATCTCGATACCCAACGGCGAAGAGGCCGCCCGGATCACGTCCGACCTGGAGCCCGCGGCGTTCGGCGTCGCCAAGGTCGCTACCAGGGAGAGGAAGAACAGGCCGGCCCCGCCCTTCATAACCAGCTCCCTGCAGCAGGAGGCGTTCAGGAAGCTGAGGTTCACGACTCGCCGTACCATGGCGGTCGCGCAGCAGCTCTACGAGGGCATCGACATCGGCGGCGAGGGATCGGTCGGACTAATCACCTACATGCGCACCGACTCGACCAACGTGGCGATGAGCGCCGTACACGAGACGAGGGACTACATACGGGAGAGGTTCGGCCCCGGCTACGCGCCGGAACGGCCCCGCTTCTACACGAAGAGAGTCAAGGGCGCGCAGGAGGCCCACGAGGCGATTCGCCCCACGTCGGTGCGGCGCGACCCGGACTCGGTGCGCCGCCATCTCACGTCCGAGCAGCACCGCCTCTACGACCTGATCTGGCGCCGGATGCTGGCGAGCCAGATGACCGACGCGCTGCTGGACGCCACGACCGTGGATATCGAGGCCGACGGTACGCGCTCGGGGGCCGTCTACGCTTTCCGCGCCACCGGCTCGGTCATCAAGTTCCCAGGCTTCCGCCGCCTCTACCTGGAGGACCGGGACGACGTCGCAAAGGACAAGGACGGCGACGCCCCGCTCCCCGTGCTGGCGCAGGCGGACGTGCTGGACTCTCGCGGCATAACCCCGTCGCAGCACTTCACCCAGCCGCCGCCGCGGTACACGGAGGCGAGCCTGGTGCGCGCCCTGGAGGAGCAGGGCATCGGTCGCCCGAGCACCTACGCACCCACCATCGCGACGGTGCTGGCGCGGGACTACGCCCGCAAGGACCGGAACAGGCTCATGCCGACCAAGCTCGGCATCGCCGTCAGCGGCCTGCTCACCCAGCACTTCCCGGACATCATGGACGTGGGGTTCACGGCGCGCGTGGAGGAGGAGCTGGACGACATCGCCAGCGGCGAGAGGGAGTGGACGCCGGTGCTCAAGGAGTTCTACGGGCCCTTCACCGAGTCCGTCCAGCGTGCCCTCGTGGAGGCGGAGCGGGTCCCGCGCGACCAGATCGACGAGGAGTCCGACGAGGTGTGCGAGAAGTGCGAACGGCCCATGGTGATCAAGTCCGGGCGGTTCGGCAGGTTCCTGTCGTGCAGTGGCTTCCCCGACTGCCGCAACTCCAAGCCGCTTATGCAGCGCACGGGGGTCGACTGCCCCGAGGACGGCGGCGAGCTGGTGGAGCGCCAGGGCCGGGGCAAGGGGCGCGGGCCCAAAAAGTTCTACGGTTGCACCAACTACCCCGATTGCACCTTCACCACGAACCAGCGGCCCCTGCCACAGCCGTGCCCGGACTGCGGCAAGCTGCTGGTCGCCTCCGGCAGGCAGAATGCCCGATGTGCCGCCTGCGGGTTCAGGGGTCCTGTGCCGGAGGAGGAGATGGTCGAGCTAGCGTCCTAGTGGACTCTGGTGGGGATAGATTCCCGCCCAGACTGCTAGAGATCGAGGATGTTCAGCACGGTGTTCCGTGCCAAAGCCTCGAAGTCATCGTAGGCCGCGGCGGCCGCGGCGGCATGGCTGCCCAGTGCTCCATCGGCAGCCGTGAGCTTGAAGATGGGCTTGCGCGCTTCCTGGGCCATCGGCACGAGGCTCCTGTAGTGCTTGACCGTAGCTAGCGAGTGTTGGTCCCGATCGGGTGAAGGTGGATAAGGCCCCACTCCGTCTTCAAGCAGATTGACGGCGTATTCCTCGGGCATGCGGTTGACCCACTTGTCGTATGCCCTTACCGGACGGCCCAGACGGACGCTATGCTGCTGAACGACGTAGCCAGCGGGCCGAATTGCGCCATCAGGAAGGCCAGCAGGAAGGCCAGCAGGAAAAGAGATTTTCGGGCTGCGTTCGAGGCGGTCCTGCCATCCCTGCCGCCAATCCCGCAGGGTTGGACCAAGGTTGCGGAGGCCCTGGAGAGAGAACATGTCCGCCGCGAGGGGCACGACTACGTAGTCGGTAGCAACCAGTACCGCCCTGTTCAATGCTCCGAGGTTCGGTCCCACGTCCACCAAGACGAGCTGCGCCTCGCTCTCTTCCACTGCCGCCTGCATAATGCGCCACAAGGCCGATATGACAAGAAACGCCCTGGGCTGGTGATCCAAGCAAGCGGGCCACTGGCTAGAGAGTTCATCTTCGACGGCAGACAGCTTGAGGTCTCCAACGATGAGGGACAGGCGCTCTTCCGGCCTCTCGAGGTGAGGCGACTCAATATAACCCGTTCCCTCCAGGAGTGGCTGGAGAGCGCCGTAGACCGTTTTCCTTCTCCCATGCTCCACCCAGAGTGTTTCCAGGTAATCTTCGTCTAGGAACATGCCGGTCAGGTTCGCCTGGGGATCGAGGTCCGCAGCAACGACACTTATCCCAAGGTCGGCGTACATCCATGCCAGGTGATAGACGAGCGAAGTCTTGCCGACTCCACCCTTGTTGTTGAAGAAGGTGATGACGGGAACGGTCATTCCAGGCCTCCTTCGCGGTACAAGGCCGTTCTTATGGTTGCCAATACGCCGCTCTGATCGACGATAAACTCCGCTTCAGGGTGCCTGGCATCCTTCAGGAGGCGCTGGGCAGTGGTTATACCCAGACCGAAGCGCTGGACGAAGCCCAGTGTCTTCATGGCGTCGGCCAAGTTGGGGTTGCGATAGTCCAATGCTCCCGTGAGACCGAAGTTGTCGGCGGTCACTCTCCCGAAGGGCCCCCCGGGACTCATGATGTCAATTCGATCCTCGAACCAGTGGACGTGGACCGGCGCGTTGGTCGCCTCGTACGCGCGATGCATCACCGCGTTGCGAGTGATCTGCTGAATGGCGGGTATGGGATAGAGGCTTGTTCGTTTTTCGAGCGGAGCGGAGACGAAGTCCACGGCAGTCCTGTTATGGCTCTTCAGCTTCTCATCCAGGCGGCGCAGTACGTCCGGTACGGAGCCGCGGATGTCCTCGTCGTCAACTATGTCGGCGACGGGTTCCGCACCATCGAACTTGAGGAACTGTACGTATGCGCCTGGCAGAAAGTCCTGCGGGTTCTTTCCCAGTACGAGAATTCCCAGGACGGTGGGAGTTGGATCGTCGGCTGAGGCGACCATTTTTGCGGCTGCCATCTGCTCTTCCCGGCTGCGCTCATTGGCTTCCAGCACCTCGCGCGCAAAGGCTTGCCTGAGATATTGGTACTCGAAGAAGCTCAGATCGATATCCTCCAGCCTGGCCGAGGGTATGGGGTGTATATCGAAGGGGATGTCCCGGTAGCGCCGCTTTTCGTTCAGAATGCGCTCGTCCTGCGGGGTTGCTATGCCGCGCCGGGGCCCTATCCGGATCTGTACCGTTCCCCTGAGGCGCACCGGCGGCGAGTCCGATGGCTGCACGCTGATTACTGCGACGTCCTTGCCCCGCAGAGAGCGCTTCTCGACAGTGATGGACGGAGGCGGAAGGATGTTGCCGTCGGTCTTCATGTCCCCCAGCTGCTGGAGCAGCCTATCCGTTATGGGGAGGCCCGTGACCGTGCCATCGTCCCTGGCGCCCACAATCACGACGCCGGACCGGCGACGGTCGGGCAGGTCGTTGGCGAAGGCGCAGATCGCTTCCCGGATCTTCGTGGGCGCGTCACCCGACAAAGACTCCTTGAACTCTACCAAGTCCGACTCAAAGTCGCTCAGGAGTTCTGCCAGATCGGCGTCTTCAATGGTCATTGCGCTCCACTCCCAACCAACAGCACTCGCACCTGTGGCGAACCAATGTCTCGTCAAAGCATGATACCATCGTGAAGCCCTAGTGGTCAGCGGCCCTGTGCATGGTCCATTTCCATCATTGGGGGGAAAGTGCGCCCGGTTAGCCTTCCAAGTTGGGGCGGGCGCGGTGTACAAAATCTCCCGTGATGAATGGCACCGAATGGGCATCGCTCCTCGACCGGTTCACGACGCACCTGGAGGCCGAAAGGGGTCTTGCGCCGCTGACGGTCAGGAACTACAGGACCGACCTGAAGCCCCTCTTCGACTACATGGAGGGGCGCGGTATCTCCGACCTGAGGGCGCTGGACAGGTACGGGCTGCGTAGCTACCTGGCGTGGCTGGTGGAGCTTGGGTACGAGCGGTCGAGCGTCGTGCGGAAGCTGAGCGCCCTGCGCTCGTTCCTACGCTGGCTGCTGGCCGAGAAGCTGATCGACAAGGACCCGCTGCCCAGGCGCGGGGTTATGAAGCGGGACAAGCGCCTGCCACGCTTCCTGTCCCAGGACGAGGCCGAGACGCTCGTATCGTCGCCGGACACGAGCGACGACTTGGGCGTCCGTGACCGGGCGCTGCTGGAGCTGGTGTACGCGGCCGGGCTCCGGGTCAGCGAGGTACACGACCTGGACGTCCACGACCTGAACCTGCACAGCAGGGAGCTGCGGGTGGTCGGCAAGGGAGCCAAGGAGCGCGTGGTGCTCATCGGGTCGGCGGCCCACGACGCCATTGCGCTGTACCTGAGGGACGTGCGCCCGGGTCTGTCGCAGCCCGGAAGCGGCGCGGCGCTGTTCCTGAACCGGTTCGGCACGCGCCTCAGCCGGCGCAGCATCCAGGAGAAGGTGCGCCGGTACGCGGCAAGGGCGGGCCTGGCGTCGGGCGTACATACCCACACGCTCCGCCACTCCTTCGCCACGCATCTCCTGGACGGCGGGGCCGACCTGCGGGTCGTGCAGGAGCTGCTGGGGCACTCCAGCCCGGCGACCACGCAGATATATACTCACGTAACACAGTCGAAGGCGCGAGAGGTGTACCTGTCGTCGCATCCGCGGGCCAGGGCCGGCGTGGAGGAAGAGCAAGAGCCATGAAGATACTCGTCATCAACGGACCGAACCTGAACATGCTGGGCAGGCGCGACCCGGGCGCCTATGGAACCACCTCGCTCACGGAGATCGAGGGGCGCATCATGGAGACTGCCGGCGAGCTTGGGGTCGAGGTCGAGCTGTTCCAGAGCAACCACGAGGGGGCCATCGTCGACTTCGTGCAGCAGTCTGCGGACGAAGCCTCGGGTATAATCATCAACGCCGGGGCGTTGACCCACTACGGGCTGTCGATACGCGACGCCCTGGCCGACGCGGGCCTGCCGGTGGTCGAGGTCCACATATCGAACATCCACGCCCGCGAGGAGTTCCGGCGCCACTCGGTCATCGCCCCCCTGGCGATCGGGCAGATCGCCGGGCTGGGCTGGCGCGGGTACGAATACGGGCTCAGGTTCATAGTCGAGGAGATCGAGGAGGGCGAACAGGGCAGATGAACACGGCGGCGAGGATCGAAAGGCTCCGGCAAGGGCTGGGCGAGAACGAGATCGACGCGATGCTGGTCTCCAGCGCGGAGAACCGGCGCTACCTGTCCGGCTTCACGGGCTCGGCGGGGTACCTGCTGATCAGCGAGAGGGACCAGGTGCTGGTGACGGACTTCCGGTACACGGAGCAGGCCGAGAGGCAGTCGCCCGGCTACCGGGTGGAGCGGATGACGCCCGGGCAGGCGTGGAAGTGGCTGCCCGAGCTGGCGGCGGAGACGGCGGTCGGCCGCATCGGATTCGAGGCCAGCGACGTCACGGTCGCGACCCACTCGGCCTTCAAGAAGGCAATCGACGAACACGAGGAATCGACGGACCTGACCCTCGTGGAGACGAGCGAGGTCGTCGACAAGATGAGGTCCGTGAAGGACCGGGACGAGCTCGAAATCCTGACGAAGGCCGTGGAGGTCACCGACAGGGCATTGGAGGAGGTGTCGGCGGCGGTCGAACCGGGTGTGACCGAGGTCGAGGTAGCGTGGGAGCTGGAGAAGTCGATGAGGGAGCAGGGGGCCGAGGGCCTGGCCTTCGAGACCATCGTCGCGGCGGGCCCAAACGGCGCGCTGCCCCACCATCTCGCCGACGAGACGCCCATCCAAGAAGGCCAGGCTGTCGTGATCGACATGGGGGCCAAGTACGACGGCTACTGCGCCGACCTGACCCGCACCATAGTCGTGGGGGAGCCGGACGAGAAGTTCGCCGAGGTCTACGGCACGGTGCTGCGGGCGCAGATCGAGGCCGAGGAGCGGGTCAGGCCCGGCATGACCGGCAAGGAGGTCGACGCCATAGCGCGCGACATCATCTCGGAGGCGGGCTACGAGGACAACTTCGGCCACAGCCTGGGCCACGGCGTGGGCCTCGCCGTCCACGAGTACCCGCGCGTCGGCCCGACCGGCGAGGACCCCATCGAGGACGGCATGGTGTTCACCGTCGAGCCCGGCATCTACCTGTCAGGCTGGGGCGGCGTGAGAATCGAGGACATCGTGGTCATGGAGAATGGCCGCGCCCGTGTCCTCAGCCGCGCCCCGAAGATATAGCAGGCGCTTGCCGTCATTCCCGCGCAGGCGGGAATCCATCCCGATAGTGCGAGACGGCGGCGTTCGCGCTACAATAGAGGTTCAGCCGCGCACAAGCCCCTGTAGCTCAGGCGGATAGAGCAACGGTTTCCTAAACCGTGTGCCCCGGTTCGAGTCCGGGCAGGGGTACCAGGCTTGTCTTCCTTTGACTTCCCATTTGCCTGCCGTTATACTGCAAACATGGCAAATATAGCAGAACGGCAGGCTATCGCGCCGACCCTCCAGGCCATCCGCGCCAGGCTGGACCTGACGCAGGAGCAGCTTGCCGAGCGGCTTGGCGTGTCGTTCGCCACGGTGAACCGCTGGGAGGGCGGCGCGACCACGCCCCAGAGGGCGGCGCGGACGGCCATCGCCGCGCTGGCTGCCGAGGCCGGAGTCGACGCAGCCGGGCCGGGCGTCGACGAGGCGGAGTCCGCCGCCCGCGTGACCCGGCGGCGGTCCCGGCGGCGGCAGGCCGAAGTCCCGTCCACCAAGCCCATGGAGCAGATGCTGTGGGACGCGGCCTGCTCCATCCGGGGCGCAAAGGACGCGGCCAAGTTCAAGGACTACCTGCTGCCCCTCCTCTTCCTCAAGCGCCTCTCGGACGTGTTCGACGACGAGATCGACCGGCTGGCCCAGGAGTTCGGGGACCGGGCGATCGCGCAGGAGATCGCGGAGAGCGACCACGGCCTGCTCCGCTTCTACCTGCCGCCGGAGGCCCGCTGGGGCGTGGTCAACGGCCGGGAGGCCCACGACTGGCCCCTCGACGCCGGGGGCCGCAGCACCCGCCCCCGCGACGTCGGCGAGCACCTGACCATGGCCGTGCGCGCCGTCGTGCGCTACAACCCCACCCTCTCAGGCGTCATCGACCTGGTGGACTTCGCCTCGGAGCGCAACGGGGAGCGCGACCTCAACCCGGCCCGCCTCGCCGCCGTCGTCGAGACCTTCTCCGACCCACGCTACCGCCTGGGGCTCGCCGACGTGCAGCCCGACTTCCTGGGTCGCGCCTACGAGTACCTTCTCAGAAAATTCGCCGAGGGCTCCGGCCAGAGCGCGGGCGAGTTCTTCACCCCCACCGAGGTCGGCTTCCTCATGGCCCACCTGATGCGCCCCCGGCCCGGCGAGACGTGCCACGACTACGCCTGCGGCTCGGCCGGGCTGCTCATCAAGCTCCAGCTCGTCGCCCGGGAGGCCGACCCCACCAGCCGCGTTCCCCTCAGGCTCTACGGGCAGGAGCTGCAGGCCGACAGCTACGCCGTCGCCCACATGAACGCCATCATCCACGACATGGAGGTCGAGATAGAGCGCGGCGACACGATGATCAACCCCAAGTTCAAGGACGCCGCCGGGCGGATATCCGGCCACGACATCGTGGTCGCCAATCCCATGTGGAACCAGGACTTCAACCCGGACATCTTCGAGAACGACCCCTTCGACCGCTTCCGGGCCGCCGGGGGCGTCACCACCGGCAGGGGCGACTGGGCATGGCTCCAGCACACTCTCGCCTGCCTGAACGAGCGCGGGCGCGCCGCCGTGGTGCTGGACACGGGCGCGGTGACCCGGGGCTCGGGCGCAAGGCACGAGGACAGGGAGCGAAACATCCGCAAGTGGTTCGTGGAGCGGGACCTGGTCGACGGCGTGATCCTGCTGCCGGACAACCTCTTCTACAACACCAGCGCCGCCGGCATCATCGTCGTCCTGTCCAGGCGCAAGCCGGAGGCCCGCAAAGGCAAGATCGTGCTCGTCAACGCCGGCAGGCGCGTCGGCAAGGGCCGCCCCAAGAATTTCATACCGGACGACGACATCCAGCCGGTGGCGGCGATGTTCCTGGAGGGCGAGCCGGTGGAGGGCGAGGTCGCCGTCATCACGCGAGAGCAGGCGGCGGAGGCCGACTACAACCTCAGCCCGAGCCGGTGGGTGGGGCAGACGAGCTCGACAGAGGTGGGTTCGGTTCGTGACCTGCTAGCGGAGCTTGCCACACTTGACAGGGAAGCCCACCAGCTTTCGGCGTCGCTGCACAAACTCCTGGCTGGAGTTGCTGATGAGTCTGCTTGATACTGAACTTGCCGAAGGTCGCCAGTGGCTGCGGTTGGGTGACGCGTACGAAGTCACGAAGAAGCCTCGTGGACTTGATATGGCTTCGTTGCCTGCGGTCCCGTTCGTACCGATGGACGCCATCCCTCAAGGCGGTGCATATACAGCCGACTACACGATGAGGCCCCCAGGTGAAATCAGGAGTGGGACCTACTTCGAGCGCGGCGACGCCCTGATTGCCAAGATTACGCCGTCGTTTGAAAACGGCAAGCAGGCTCTCGCGACCGGGCTACCGACACCCTTCGGCATTGCCACTACCGAGGTTATCCCGCTTCGACCGTGCAAGGAAGGGCAAGACAGGCGATTGTTGTTCTTCTACTTGCTGCATCCCGATGTCCGCCATCATGTCGCTGAGCGCATGGAGGGCGCGACCGGGCGACAGCGCATACCCGCCGACGTACTCCTTGATCTGCCGTTCCCAAAGTTCGATTCCGAAGAACAAACGACTGTCTCAGACATCTTAGAGATGATTCAACAGCTAATGGCTGTTGAGACACAATCGATTGAGACGACTCAAACCCTCAAGCGCGCCGCGATGCGGACGCTGTTCACGCGCGGGCTGAGGGGCGAGGCGCAGAAGGAGACGGAGATCGGGCCGGTGCCGGAGAGTTGGGAGATGGTGCACATCGGCGACATTTTCGAGATTGAGCAGGGTCTATCGCTCAAGGGCAATCTGGCCACCAACGGAGACGGGACACCATTTCTCCGAACGTCGAACGTCTATTGGGGAGAGATTGACCTTCAGGCGGTCAGCCGGATGCATCTCAAACGTGACCCCGTACAGGAGAAGCTGTTGACAGCGGGCGACCTGCTTGTCTGCGAGGGTGGAGATATAGGCCGCGCGGCGGTGTGGGATGGCGAGATAGAACATTGCCTGTTTCAGAATCATCTCCATTGTCTGCGTCCCATCGACGCCTCCCGAACGGAACCTCGTTTCGTGATGGCATGGCTCGAAGAGGGCTTCAAGCATCGCAACGCGTACGAGGGCGCCGGCAACCGTACAACTATCCCCAACCTCTCCCGATCACGCCTGGCGGGGTTGTCGATCCCCCATCCATCCGCAGACGAGCAACGTGAGGTCGTGAGCATCCTGGACGCCATCGACCGCAAGATTGACCTGCACCGCCGCAAGCGTGCTATAATGGATCAGCTGTTCAAGACGCTGCTACACAAACTGATGACGGGGGATATACGTGTGGGGGAGTTGGGTATTGCAATGTTGCACGACGACACTGCAGAAGTCACTGCAGACAGATAGCAGGGAATTGGGTTATGAGAATCAAGAGCGCCACAATCAAGGATTTCAAGCGTTTCACAGATATGACCGTCCAGGGCATACCGGAAACTACTCGCCTCATTATGCTTGCTGGACCGAACGGTTCCGGTAAGTCGTCATTCTTTGATGCGCTTCACACTTGGCATAGATGGGCATCTCAAAAAAGACCGATATGGTCAGCGGACTACCATGTCAAAGCTGGCAGGCCTGACCTGGGAGGATGGGACAATAGTCTCTCGGCGGTGCAGTTCCATGACTCACAGTCCCATCCGGTAAAGAAGTCCCTCTACGTAAGGTCAGCCTACCGAAATGATCCTGAATTCAGAATCACTACGCTTCAAAGACAGGGAGACCTGCTGGATCTAACTCCATTCGGCCGAATGATTGACAATGACGCGGCAGTTGGGAGGAATTATCAACGGTTGGCCAGTCAGGGTCTGGTTGACTTGTATGGAGGTGGCTCCACAACATTCGATGAATACCTAGAGCAGAGTATCGGTGCAGTACGGGGTCCATTGCTTAGGTTGTTCCCAGACCTCGCACTGGACAGTCTTGGAAATCCTTTGGAGAATGGAACCTTCCATTTTTCTAAGGGCACCAGTACAGGTTTTGCTTTCATGAATCTATCGGGTGGAGAGAAGGCTGCCTTTGACCTAATTCTAGATCTTGCTATTGCTAGGCGTTCCTACGACGATACGTTGTTCTGTATCGACGAGCCTGAATCTCATATGAATGCTCGTCTTCAAGCGGAATTGTTGTCTGTGCTGTATGAGCTAATCCCTGAGACCTGTCAACTAATGCTGGCGACTCACTCTGTAGGCATGATGCGCCGTGCCCGAGATATAGAAGCGCAACAGCCCGGAACTGTCATCTTCCTTGATTTCGGTGAACGCGACTTTGATCAACCTCAGGTGATTGAGCCTACGGTTACCAACCGAGCGTTCTGGCAAAGAGCTTACGAAGTGGCGCTAGACGACCTCGCAGCACTGCTCGTACCTGAGAGGGTGGTGATCTGCGAGGGCGAGCCAATGAATTCATACTCGGGACAGAACTATTCTCACGATGCTCGTTGCTACCAGCGTACCTTTCAGACCGAATTCCCAGAAACGCAGTTCATTCCTGGAGGCAATGCATCAGAAGTCGCTGGTGACAAGCGTGGTATCGCGTATGCCTTAGGTATGTTGACGCAGGGTACGCATGTCGTAAGGCTCGTTGACCGCGACGCAAGGTCACCACAAGAAGTTGACGAGTTGAAGAGGATCGGCGTGCGGGTACTATCGCGCCGCAATCTTGAATCCTACCTATTCGACAACGAAGTTCTACAGATATTAGCTCATTCAGTAGGAAGGTCCAATAAGGTCAATGACCTCTTAGCTGAAAAGCAGCGCATCATTATCCAGAGGACTGGAGATGCTCCTGACGACCTAAAGCCATCCAGTGGTGACATCTACAACGCATGCAAATCCATACTTGAACTCACCAATCCCGGGAACAACACTAAGACCTTTATGCGCGACACCCTCGCTCCGCTCGTTCAGCCGGGGATGGCCGTGTACGACGAACTGAAGCGTGACATCTTCGGGTAGGAAATGTGTGTGTAGATGAACATTGAGCGAATCGCAGCCCTAGCCGCATCCGGTGAATCCGAGATGTTGGAGTTCAAGGAGGCTACCGGGACGCACCGCGAGGCGGCCATGAACTGTCTGCGCTCTTTCTGAACTAGGGCGACGAGTGCCGTTCGGTGTGACACGGACCGGCGTTTGATTGGAGAGCAAATGAGTTCAATGAGAAAGACTAAATGACCGAGCTTCTTCAGCAAGCCTTTGAGAGGGCTTCCGAACTCTCGGAGACGGAACAGGACAAGTTCGCTCGCTTCCTGCTGGCTGAACTGGAGTCGGCGCGGCAGTGGGCAGAGTTGTTCAGCAGTCCCGAATCGGAGGACCTGCTGGGGCGGCTGGCAGATGAGGCGATGTCGGAGCACCGCGCAGGCCGAACTCGGCCCTTCTCATGCGGCGCATGAGGGCGCATGAGAAGGATAGGAAGATGAGAAACACGCCCAATTTCCCGCCGGGATGGAACGAAGAGCGCGTCCAGCGCGTCCTTCGGCACTATGATTCGCTGACCGAGGACGAGGAGGTTGCCGGGGACGAGGCCGCATTCGAGGACTCCACACAGGCTATAATGGAGATTCCAAAGGAGCTTGTGCCTTCCGTGCGAGCGCTGCTTGCGGAGCGTGCCGGGTAGTAGGAGACGGCAATGAACTCACAGGTATCGATCCCAAGAGACGCCCTCCCGGGCTTCTGCCGGAAGCACGGGATACGGCGTCTGTCGGTCTTCGGCTCGGCGCTGCGGGAGGACTTCGGGCCGGAGAGCGACGTGGACGTGCTGGTGGAGTTCGAGGAGGGACGGACTCCCGGCCTGTTTGGCCTTGCCGCCATGGAGCTGGAGTTGTCCGCGCTTTTCTCGGGGCGCAAGGTCGATCTGCGAACTCCCGAGGACCTGAGCCGCTACTTCAGGCAAGAGGTGCTGGACACGGCGGAGGTGCAGTACAGTGCTATCTTGGGCGGGCCAGCCGATGAATGAGCGCGTGTACGTATTCCTGGACGAGTCGGGGAACCTAGACTTCAGTCCCAGTGGGACCCGCTACTTTGTTTTGACCAGCGTGAGCATGAAGCGGCCATTCCAGATGAACGACGCGCTGGACGGTTACAAGTATGACTGCATCGAGTACGGTTTGGAGCAGGAGCATTTCCACTGCGCCAATGACAACACGCATGTACGCAACAGGGTTTTCGGCCTGATACAACACCGACTCGACGGCATGGAGATCGACAGTCTACGTGTGGAGAAAGCCAAGACCAGCCCTGCCCTAACGGTCGAGAGTCGTTTCTACCCGGAAATGCTTGGCTATCTTCTCAAGTACGTCCTAGCGAGACCGTCTCATGCCCAGTCCCAGGAGATCATCATCATCACGGACACCATCCCGCTGCAAAAGCGGCGCCGTGCCATCGAAAAGGTCATCAAGTCCACTTTGGCGAATATGCTGCCCAAGGGCTCACGGTACCGGATCCTGCACCACGATTCCCGCTCCCACTGCGGCCTGCAGGTCGCGGACTACTGCTGTTGGGCGGTCTTCAGGAAGCATGAGAAAGGGGATAGCGCCTACTTCGACCTCATTGGGCCTGCAGTGCGCAGCGATTTCGATATCTTCCGAACCGGAACGACGTACTACTACTGATGCCCGCCGGGAAACAAAACGACCCCCCCAACTACTCCGTCTCCGGAGAGAGCCCCTTGGGCTCTTGTCATCGGGGGGGAACCTTTGACCGAATGATAGCAAGCCGTCCGTTGGCTGTCAAACGATTCTATAATGGATTCGCCAATGAAATCCGATGAGATAGAGGCCCTGGTCGCCTCCGGCGAGTCTGAGACGCTGGAGCTCAAGGCCACTACCGGGACGCGCCGGGAGGCGGCGATGACGGTGTGCGCCTTCCTGAACCAGCGCGGCGGGCAGGTGCTGTTCGGCGTGAGGCCGGACGGGGTCGTGGCTGGCCAGCAGGTCGGCGAGCGCACCATCGAGGAGCTGAGCGCCGAGCTTGGGCGAATCGACCCTCCGGCGTTCCCGACGGTGGAGCGGATCCCGGTGAGCGGCGACCGCGAGGTGATCGTGGTGACCGCAACCCAGGGCACGTCGAGGCCGTACACCTACCGGGGCAGCGCCTACCGGCGGGTGGGGAACACGACGGTGGCAATGTCGTCCGACGAGTACAACCGGATGCTGTTCGAGCGGATGCACAGCGAGCAGCGCTGGGAGAACCGGCCCGCCGACGGGTGGTCGGTCGACGACCTGGACGCGGCGGAGATCCGCCGCACGGTCGCTGAGGCGGTCCGCCGGGGGCGGCTCGAGGAGCCCGTGAGCGGGGAGCCGCCGGACCTGCTGCGCGGGCTGGGCCTCCTGCGAGACGGGGTGCTGCTCCGGGCGGCCGCGGTGCTGTTCGGCAGTGCGGAGCGGCTGGAGTTCGAGATGCCCCAGTGCCTGCTCCGCGTCGCCCGTTTTCGCGGGGCCGACCGGATGGAGTTCCTGGACAATCGCCAGTTCACGGGCAACGCCTTCACGCTCCTGGCGAACGCGGAGCGCTTCCTGCGCGACACCCTGCCCATCGCCGGGCGGTTCGAGGCGAACCGATTCGAGCGGATCGACGAGCCGCTGTACCCGCCCCTGGCCACGCGCGAGGCGCTGGCGAATGCCCTGTGCCACCGGGACTACTCCATCGGGGGCGGCTCGGTGGGCATAGCGGTCTACGACGACCGCCTGGAGGTCACGTCCTCGGGGTCGCTGCACTTCGGCCTGACGCCGGAGAAGCTGTTCGTCCCCCACGAGTCGCGGCCCTGGAACCCGCTGATCGCCCGCACCTTCTACCGGCGCGGGATTATCGAGGAGTGGGGGAGCGGGACGCTGAAGATGGCGGACCTGTCGAGCAGCGCCGGGCTTCCGGTCCCGGAGATCGAGGACGACGGCGGGGCGGTGACCGTGCGCTTCCGGCACGGCGTGCCGGTCCCGGAGCGGCCCAACCGCGCGCCCAGTCCCGCCGAGCGGCGGGAGATGATACTCGCGCTGCTGGACGGCGCGGAGGAGGGACTGCCGAGGCGAGAGATTCACGCACGCTTGGGTTCCGGAGTTAGCGAGCGCCAGGTGCGAAGGACGCTGGAGGAGTTGAGAGAGCGCGGACTGGCCATGTCTACGAATCGCGGGACGCTGACGCGCTGGCGGCACATTGGGGCATGATAGCGGCACGATACTGGCACGATAGGGGCGCGATAGGGGCGCGGTAGGGGCGCGGTAGGGGCGCGATAGGGGCGCGATAGGCGATACTGGCACGATGGCGGCGCGTAGGAGTGGCGAGTGAGACCCCTCGGGGCCTAAGGGGGTCTATAGGGGGCCTATGGGGGCGTTATGGGGGCGCGATACCGGCGCGATGGGTGCGCGATACTGCGCGATAGGGGCGCGATGGGTGCGCGATACTGCGCGATAGGGGCGAGGTAGGGGCGTTATGGGGGCGATATAAGGGGCGTCCATGACTGAGCTCAGGATTACCGAAGCAGGCTCCGTCCAGTTCCCGATGGTCCGCCACGCGGCGGAGGTCGGCTGGACGCCGCTGTCGCCATCGAACGCCCTCGCCATGCGAGGGGGCGAGGCCGGGCTGCTGTTTCGCGGCGTGCTGGAAGGGGCGCTGCGACGCTTCAACCCCTGGCTGACGGACGATGCCGTCCGCTCGGTGGTCGAGAACATCCAGGCGCTCCCGCCGACGGTCGAGGGCAACCGCCGGATGCTGGCCTGGCTGCGGGGCGAGCGGCAGTGGTACGACGAGGCCGAGAACCGCCAACGGCAGGTCCGGCTCATCGACTTCGACGAACCGGGCGCCAACGTCCTGCACGTGACCTGGGAGTGGCGGCTCAAGCCGCCCGCCCGCAAGGGCAACCGAGCCGACGTGATGTTCGTGGTCAACGGCGTGCCGGCCGCCATCGTCGAGCACAAGAACCCGACGGACGCCGACGCCATAGAGCGGGGCGTCACGCAGCTGCGCCGCTACGAGGTCGAGACGCCGGAGCTGATGGGAGCGGCCCAGCTCTTCAACGTGACCCACCTGCTCGACTACTGGTACGGCGTCACCTGGAACCTGTCGCGCCGCTACATGGCGCGGTGGAAGGAGAGCCCGGAGGAGAGCTACCGGTTCGCCGTCCAGTCCTTCTTCGAGCCGACGGACTTCCTGCGCACCCTGCGCGACTGGATCCTCTTCTACGTGGAGGACGGCGAGACGCGGAAGACCGTGCTGCGCCAGCACCAGCGCCGCGCGGTGGACCGCATCGTCGAGCGGTGCGCCGAGACCGTGAAACGCCGAGGGCTCGTCTGGCACACCCAGGGGGCCGGCAAGACTTTTACCCTGCTCACCGCCGCCCGGCTGGTCCTGGAGGCCAGGGAGGAATTCGGCAACCCGACGGTAGTCGTCGTAGTGGACCGCACGGAGCTGGAGGGCCAGCTTGCGGGCTGGGTCGAGCGGCTGCTCGGGGAGATGCAGCAGCAGGACATCGACGTCCAGCGCGCCGGCTCGAAGGAAGAGCTGCGGGGAATGCTGGCCGCCGACAGGAGAGGGCTGATCATCTCGATGATCCACAAGTTCGAGGGCATCGAGAAGGACGCCAACCCCCGGGACAACATCTACGTGTTCATCGACGAGGCCCACCGCTCCGTGGCCAGGGAGCTTGGGACGTACCTGATGGCCGCGCTGCCCAACTCGACCATCGTCGGGTTCACCGGCACGCCCATCGCGCGAACGGAGCACGGGGAGGGGACATTCAAGATATTCGGGGCCGACGACGAGCAGGGCTACCTGGACAAGTACTCGATAGCCGAGTCCATCGAGGACGAGACGACGCTGCCGATCCGGCACACGATGGCGCCCAGCGAGATGAGGGTGCCGGCGGAGCAGCTCGACCGGGAGTTCTTCGCCCTGGCGGAGATGGAGGGCGTCACCGACGTCGACGAGCTCAACCGCGTGCTGGACCGGGCCGTGGGCCTGCGCACCTTTCTCTCAGCCGACGACAGGATCGAGAAGGTCGCGGCGTTCGTAGCCAGGCACTTGCAGGATAACGTGCTGCCCCTCGGCTACAAGGCGTTCCTGGTAGCGGTCAACCGGGAGGCCTGCGCCAAGTACAAGCGGGCGCTGGACAAGCTGCTGCCCCCCGAGTGGACCGTGCCCGTGTACTCGGAGAACACCAACGACGTTGTTGAGAGGCCCCTCGTCGCCGAGCTTCAGCTTTCTGAGGAGCGGGAGAAGGACGTCCGCCTGACGTTCAAGAAGGCGAGCGAGGACCCGAAGCTGCTCATCGTCACCGACAAGCTGCTGACCGGCTTCGACGCGCCGCTGCTGTACTGCATGTACCTGGACAAGCCGATGCGCGACCACGTCCTCCTGCAGGCGATTGCGCGAGTGAACCGGCCGTACGTGGACGCGAAGGGAATCGGCAAGCCCATCGGCCTCGTCGTGGACTTCGTGGGCGTGCTGCGGGACCTGAGGAAGGCGCTGCAGTTCGACTCGTCCGACGTGAGCGGCGTGATCGAGGACCTCGAGCTGCTGATGCGCGACTTCCACGACAAGATTGCCGAGGCGAAGGCAAGATACCTGGACAACGCGACCGGCGGCGGAGTGGCCGAGACGCGGGCAGCCTATGCCGCCGCCGGAGGAGGCGCGGACGAGCGATTGGAGCAGGTCGTGTACACGCGGTTTCTCGATCCCGATGCTCGCAAGGGGTTCTTCGAGGCGTACAAGGACATCGAGGCGTTGTGGGAGATACTCTCGCCATCCTCGGAGCTGCGCGACCACATCGACACTTTCAGGCGTCTAACCCGTCTCTACGCCGTCGTCCGCAATGCCTACGCCGACCGTCCCGACTTCGTGGCGGATCTGGCGCACAAGACCCAGCGTCTCGTTGAAGAGTCGGCTACGATACACGGCCTGGGCAACCTCACCAAGGCAGTGAACTTCGACCTGCGCACCCTCACCGCTCTGCGGAACGAGTCGGGGCCGGACGAGGCCAAGGTGTTCAACCTGGTGCGCGGCCTCCAGGCGGAGGTGGAGAGCGAGCCGGAGCTGGAGTCCGTACTACGGCCTCTCAAGGAACGCGCGGAGTCCGTGCTGAAGGGCCTCGAAGAGCGCACGACAACCGGGCTCGCGGCGATGGACATACTGGAGGCCCTCGCCAGGGAGAAGGAGGCTGCCGTCGCCGCCGCGAGGGACAGCACGCTGTCACCCAGGGCGTTCGGGGTGTACTGGACGCTGAAGGACGACCCCGCACTCGAAGCGGCCGGGGTGAGCGCAACGGAGTTCGCGGAGGAGGCCCAGGCACTCGTGGACCGCTTTCCCAACGCCGCCGTCAACGCCGACGAGCAGCGACGGCTAAGGACTTCGCTGTACAACCCGTTGCTGAGGGTGGAAGGCGGCGAGCGGGGCCGGATCGTGGACCAGACCCTGGCGATACTGCTGGGCGGAGACGCCGATGCCGAGGCATGACGACAGGTCCGGGGGCCTGCGACAGCGAGTGGAGTGCTGGGCAGAGCGCCTCCACGTCCCAGCGCCGCGCGTGCGAGTCCGGGACATGACCCGAAAGTGGGGTTCCTGCTCGACGGCCGGCACGATCACCCTTGCGACCGACCTGGGCAGCCAGGCCGTCGAGTTCCAGGACTTCGTTATCGCTCACGAGCTGCTGCACCTGCGGGTCCCGAACCACGGGAAGCTCTTCAAGGCTCTGATGAGTGCTCATGTCCCTGATTGGAGAAAGCACGACATCAGAAGAAAGATATCACCTGTATAATCATAGATTCATGCTGCTCACCATTTCCACGACATACCAGCCTGCTACGGATATTGGGTTCCTGTTGCACAAGAACCCGCTACGATTCCAGTCGTTCGACCTCCCGTTCGGGCGGGCGGATGTCTTGTACCCGGAAGCAGACGGCCATCGCTGCACGGCGGCGCTCCTGCTGAGCATCGATCCGGTGGGTCTTGTACGGTCGAAGCCCGGTGCCCCCGGTGCCGGGGACTGGCTTGGGCAATACGTGAACGACCGTCCCTACGTGGCGTCGTCACACCTGAGCGTGGCGATCTCCTCGGTATTCGGCAGCGCGCTCGCGGGGAAAAGCAGGGACCGGCCGGACCTCGCGGAAACGGCCATCCCGCTGGAAGCACATCTCCCCGTGGCGCCATCCCGTGAAGGTGCCGACCTCATCAGGAGGTTGTTCGAGCCGCTTGGCTACAGCGTCGAGGTCGAGGAGCTCCGGCTGGATGAGCGTTTCCCCGAGTGGGGCGCCAGCCCATACTTCGGCGTGCGCCTCGCGTCGACGGCCCGGCTCCGCGACCTGCTCGCCCACCTGTACGTGCTGCTGCCCGTCCTCGACGACGAAAAGCACTACTGGATCAGCGACGACGAGGTGGCCAAGCTGCTGCGCTTCGGCGAGGGGTGGCTGGCCAGCCATCCGCTGCGAACCCTCATATCCAGGCGATACCTGAAGCACCAGCGCAGCCTCGTCGACCAGGCGCTGGTCCAACTGCTCGACGCCGGGCCGGCCGACCCAGGCGCCGCTGCCACGCGGCACGAACGGGAAGAGGAGCAGCTCGAAGCCACCCTTCGACTGGGTGAGCAGCGTACGCGGGCAGTGCTGGCCGCGCTCCGCGACGCCGGCGCTTCCAGGGTGCTCGATCTCGGGTGCGGCGAGGGCAGGCTGATCGGGGGACTGCTCGAGGAGCCTTCGATCCGGTCGATAACCGGCCTCGACGTCTCACACCGGGCGCTGGAAACGGCGCGCAGGCGTTTGCGCCTCGATAGGCTGCCCACCCAGCAGCGGGACCGCGTCACCCTGCTGCACGGCTCCCTCACCTACACGGACGGACGGCTCTCGGGCCACGACGCCGCGGTGGCCATGGAGGTGATCGAGCACATAGACCCGACGCGGCTCGACGCCTTCGAGGAGGCCGTATTCGGGACCGCGAAACCCGACAGTGTCATCGTCACCACGCCCAATGCGGAGTACAACGTGCTATTCGAGGGGCTGCCCGACGGGGCGTTCAGGCACGGGGACCACCGCTTCGAGTGGACGCGGGGGGAATTCCAGGACTGGTCGAGCCGGGTCGCGGACCGGCGCAAGTGCGACGTACGCTTCCAGGGCATCGGCCCGGCCCATCCCGCCCATGGCGCACCGACCCAGATGGCCGTCTTTACCCGATGAAGATCACCATTCCCGAGCTATGTCTCGTCGCGCTCGTCGGGCCCACGGGCTCGGGTAAGTCCCACTTCGCCTCCCGCCACTTCAAGCCCACGGAAGTGATCTCCTCGGACGCCTGCAGGGCGATGGTTGCGGATGACGCCACCGACCAGGCCGCAACGCCCGATGCCTTTGCGGTGCTCGAATTCATCGCGGCTACACGCCTGCGCGCCGGTCGCCTCACCGTCATCGATGCCACCAGCGTACAGCCGCAGGCGCGGAAGTCCCTGGTGGACCTAGCCAGGGAGCATGACTGCCCTGCGGTGGCCATCGTGCTGAACATGCCGGAGGCCCTGTGCCTGGCCCGCAACAGGGAGCGCCCCGACCGGTCGTTCGGGCGCCGGGTCGTATACCAGCAGGCTTCGCAGCTTAGGCGGTCCCTGCGCGGGCTGAAGCGCGAAGGCTTCCGGTACGTGTTCATGCTCGATTCCCCTGAGGAGGCTGAAGCGGTCACCATCGAGCGGGCGCCCATGTGGACCAACCTCCGGCACGAGCGCGGTCCATTCGACATCATCGGCGACGTGCACGGCTGTTTCGACGAGCTCGTCACCCTCCTGGAACGCCTGGAGTATCGGGTGGAGACCCGCGCCGACGCCTCCGGGGAGACCCTGTTCTCCGTAACGCATCCCCAGGGGCGAAAGGCCGTATTCGTCGGCGACCTCGTGGACCGCGGCCCGGGCGTCCCCAACGTGCTCAGACTCGTGATGTCCATGACGGCGGACGGCGTAGGGCTCTGCGTGGCGGGCAATCACGAGTCCAAGCTCGTCCGCAAGCTTCAGGGCAGGAACGTGCAGGTATCCCACGGACTGGCGGAATCCCTTGAGCAATTGGAGACGGAGTCCCGGGGGTTCCGACAACGGGCCACCGAGTTCCTGGACGGACTGATAAGCCACTACGTGCTCGACGACGGGAACCTGGTGGTGGCCCACGCGGGGATAAAGGCTGAGTACCAGGGCCGCGCGTCAGCCCGCGTCCGGGACTTCTGCCTGTATGGCGAGACCACCGGGGAGACGGACGAGTTCGGACTCCCAATACGCGCCAACTGGGCGGCCGGCTATCGCGGGAAAGCCATGGTCGTCTACGGCCATACCGCGGTCGTGGAGCCCGCCTGGCTCAACCGCACCATCAACATCGACACGGGCTGTGTATTCGGCGGCAAGCTGACCGCGCTGCGGTACCCCGAAAGGGAGCTCGTGTCGGTTCCGGCGGCGCGGGTCTACTACGCTCCGGTGAGACCCCTCGCCGAGGCCGCCCAGCCGGGAGAGGCCACCGCTACGGACGGTGCTCGCCCGGCGAACGTCCTCGACATAGGCGACGTGATCGGGAAGCGCGTCGTTGCTACGCGGCTCCGCGGCAACATCACCGTGCGAGAAGAGAACGCGGCGGCGGCCCTCGAAGTGATGAGCCGCTTCGCCCTGGACCCCCGCTGGCTGGTCTACCTTCCGCCCACAATATCCCCATGTGAGACATCGGAGCTCCCCGGCCTGCTCGAACATCCAGCCGAGGTGTTCGCCTACTTCCGCAACAACGGCGTGTCCAGCGTGGTCTGCGAAGAGAAGCACATGGGTTCACGGGCCGTCGTCGTGGTTGGGCAAGACGCCGATGCCATCGAGCGGCGCTTCGGCATCGCCGAGGGTATCGGCGCCTGCTACACGCGGACAGGGCGAAGGTTCTTCGAAGACCGCGACCTCGAGGCGCAGCTCCTGGAACGCGTCCGTGCGGGTATTTCGCACGCCGGGCTCTGGGACGAGCTGGGGACCGACTGGGTGGTGCTGGACAGCGAGCTCATGCCGTGGTCCCTCAAGGCGCAAGAGCTGCTCCGCGAACAGTACGCCGCTGTCGGTGCGGCTGCGCAGACCGGCCTCACGGTCGCCGAGTCCCTCCTCCGCCAGACGGCGGAGCGCGGCATCGACGACGCCGGTGCTCTGGCCAGGGTCAAAGATCGGCTCAGCCTCGCCCAGCTCTACAGAGCCTCCTACGCACGGTATTGCTGGCCGGTGACGTCGCTCGCCGACATCCGGTTTGCGCCCTTCCACCTGCTCGCGAGCGAAGGCCGGCTGCACACCGACAAGGACCACCTGTGGCACATGAAAGTGGCCGCGCGCCTGCACGAAGCCGATCCGGCGTTCTTCCGGAATACCGAGCACAGGGTCGTGCGCCTGGACACGTCCGATGAGTCCGAGGCCACGCGCTGGTGGGAGGAGCTGACGGGCAAGGGAGGTGAGGGCATGGTCGTGAAGCCGACGGCCTTCGTCTCGAAGGGCAAGCGCGGCCTGGTACAGCCCGCCATGAAGTGCAGGGGAGCCGAATACCTGCGCATCATCTACGGACCGGAGTACACCCTGCCGGAGAACCTGGATCGTCTGCGAAACAGGGGCATTTCCGCAAAGAGGTCTCTCGCCCTTCGGGAGTTCGCACTGGGCGTAGAGGGCCTACAGCGCTTCGTGGAACGAGAGCCGCTCTACCGGGTGCATGAGTGCGCCTTCGGGGTACTCGCTCTCGAGAGCGAGCCGGTCGACCCAAGGCTATGAGCGCGCCCACCGGGGCAGCGTGTCATCTCCCGCTGGGGATACTGCCGTTGCGCTTGCCGTTGGCGGACACCTTGATCTCGCCCGTCGCGGAGGCGGGGACCTCCAACTCGCCGACGCAGGCTATCGAGGCCACGGAGTCGCCCTGGTCCAGCTTGAATATCGTGACGCCCTGTGCCGCCCTGCCCGTGCTCCGGATCTCGGAGAGGTTCGTCCTGAGCACCTTGGCCTTCGAGGAGACGACGTAGAGCTCGTCGCTGTCCGTTATCACCTGTGCGGCGGCGACCTGTCCGGTCTTTCTCGTGACCTTCAGCGTCTTGACGCCCTGACCGCCTCGCCCCTGGGGACGGTACCGATTGAGGTCCGTCAGCTTGCCGTACCCCTTCCTGCTGATCACGAGAAGCTTGCTGTTCGGCACCACCACGTCCATGGCGATGACGACGTCCCGGGCGAGGAGCTCCATGCCCTTCACGCCGCCGGCAGCCCTGAGGCGGGGCGTGACTTCGGCCAGGGCGAAGCGGATGGACTGCCCCTGCCGCGTGACCATCATCACGTCGTCTTCCTCGGAGGCCAGGCGCGCCGTGACAAGCTCGTCGTCGTCGCGGAGGTTCATGATGATGAGCCCGGCCCGGCGAACGTTGGCGATCTGGTCGACCGTGACACGCTTGACCAGCGCCTTCCTCGTGGCCAGGACGAGATAGCGCCCCTCCACGCCCAAGTCCGGCACCGCCACTACGGCGTTCACGTGCTCCCTGTCGGTGAGGGGTATGACGTTGACCACCGGCACGCCGCGCGAATTCCTCGTCGTGTCGGCCCTTAGCTCGTACGACTTCAGGGGCAGCACCCGCCCCGTATTGGTGAAGAAGAGCAGTGTGTCGTGGGTGTCGCAGACCAAGATGTGCTCGACGGGGTCGTCCTCGCGGGTCGCCATGCTGACGACGCCCTTGCCTCCCCTGTGCTGGTTGCGGTACGTGCTGGCGGGGATGCGCTTCACGTAGCCGCCCTGGCTGAGGGTGATCACGATCTGCTCGTGGGGCTCCAGGTCCTCACGCCTGAAGTCGCGTACGTCCTCACCGATGATGGTGCGACGCTCGCCCCCGTGCTTCTTCTTGAGCGCCATCGTCTCCTTCTTGATCTCGGCGTCGACCTTCTCGGGGTCCTCCAGCAACTCCTCCAGGCCCTTGATCGTGGCCTGAAGCTCCCTGTACTCGCTCTCGATCTTCTCGCGCTCCAGAGCGGCGATCCGCCTGAGCTGCATGTCCAGGATGGCCTGGGCCTGCAGGTCGGACAGGTCGTACCACTCCATGAGCTGGCTCTTGGCCGTCTCGGCGTCCGGCGCGTTCCGGATCAGCGCGATGACGGCGTCCAGGTTCGACAGCGCGACCCTGAGGCCCTCCAGTATGTGGGACCGCTCCTGCGCCTTTCGCAGCTGGAACTGCGCCCTGCGCCTGATGACCACCCGGCGGAAATCTATGAACTCCATGAGCGCGTCGCGCAGGGTGATCACCCTGGGCGTGCCATCGACCAGCGCCAGCATGTTGGCCGAGAAGGTGCTCTGCATCGCGGTCATCTTGAAGAGCTTGTTCAGGATCACCAGGCCTTGAGCGCCGGACCTCAGCTCCATCACGATCCGCATGCCCCGGCGATCCGACTCGTCCCGGATCTCGGATATGCCCTCCAGCCGCTTGCCCTTGACGAGCCCGGCGATCTTCTCGATCAGCGTGGCCTTGTTGACCTGGTACGGCAGCTCCGTGACGACGATCTGCATCCGGCCTGACCGCTTCATCGGCTCGATGGTCGCGGTGCCCCGGACGACGATCTGGCCGCGCCCGGTCTCGTAGGCCTCACGGATGCCCTCGGTGCCCATGATGGTCGCGCCGGTCGGGAAGTCCGGCCCATGAACGCGCCGCATGAGCTCGGAAGTCGTAGGTTCGGGATTCCTGAGCAGCAGGTATATCGCGTCGCACAGCTCCGACAGGTTGTGGGGCGGGATGTTCGTCGCCATCCCCACGGCAATCCCGGCCGCCCCGTTGAGCAGCAGGTTCGGGAGCCTTGCGGGAAGGAGCACCGGCTCCGTAAGGCTCGCGTCGAAGTTGTCTATGAAGTCGACGGTCTCCTCGTCGAGGTTGGCGAGCATCTCCTCGGCGGGGGAGCTCAGGCGCGCCTCCGTATATCGCATGGCAGCCGGCGGGTCGTTGTCGATACTGCCGAAGTTCCCTTGGCCGTCGACCAGCGGCACACGCATCGAGAAGTCTTGGGCCATGCGTACCATGGCGTCGTAGACGGCGGCCTCGCCGTGGGGGTGGTACTTGCCCAGCACCTCACCGACGAGCCTGGCGCTCTTCTTGTAGGAGGAGTTGGACCTCATGCCAAGCTCCTGCATCGCGTAGAGGATCCGGCGCTGCACGGGCTTGAGACCGTCCCGCACGTCCGGCAACGCCCGGGCGACGATGACGCTCATGGCGTAGTCCATGTAGGACGAGCGCATCTCCTCCTCGAGCTGCTTGGGCATGATGAAACCGTATTCGGTCTTGGTTACCATGAGGCGCTCCCGTTAGAGGTCGGTGCGACGGCGTGGGGCCGGTACAACACACGTACGATTATACCATATTTTTGACTTGTCCGAAGAGGTAGGGCAGGCCATCCGGTCCCCTTCGTTGACAGGTCAATCGTCGCGGCATAGACTTCCGCGTGAGGTCGGGCCGGGTAAGTATTGGAGCGGCGCAGGAGTCGAGACCAGATGGATCTGTACGTGCTCAGGCACGGGCTTGCGGGGGACCGTGGCAGCGCCGAGTACACCAACGACGACGAACGCCCGCTCACCCCGAAGGGCGTACGGAGGATGGCTCGACAGGTCCGAGGACTCCGCTCGCTGGGGCTGTCCGTCGACGTCATCGTGAGCAGTCCCCTTGTACGGGCCGCCCAGACGGCCGAGATAGTCCACGAGGGTCTGCAGATGACCGGTCGGCTGGTGACCTCGGACGCCTTGGCGCCGAACGGGAGCCCGTCACGGCTAGTCAGCCAGCTTGCCACCGGATATTCGTCGACAGGCGGCGTGATGATCGTGGGCCACGAACCGTACCTGAGCGGCCTCATATCCATCCTCACCACGGGGAACGCGGAGCCGGTGATCCGTCTCCGCAAGGGCGCCCTGTGCAAGCTGCGCTTGCCTGCGCCCAGATACGGGCGATGCGGCTGGGTCGAGTGGTCGATGACGCCGAAGCAGATGGTGAACCTGAGTTGACCAAGGGCAGGCATCACGAGTCCAACGGCTGGCACGGGCCCGTCAGTCTGCTCGCCGCGAGCGCCGTCGACCGGCGGCTGAAGCGTGTTGCCAGGCTCCTCCCGCGCGCGGCGAAGCACCCTGAGCGAGACGTGGAGTACGTCCACGACCTCCGCGTGGCATCCCGCCGAGCCGCGGCGACCCTGCGGCTCTTCGAGCCCTGGCTCCCGCAGACCGCATCCAGGAAGATGCAGACACGCCTGAACCGGATTCGCAGGGCCGCCGGCCCCGCACGAGACTTGGACGTCATTGAGGAGAGGCTGTCGCGCCTCGCGGCCGCAGGGGGCGCCACCGCCCAGCTTGTCGCCGCGGTCGACCGTGTACAAGTCCAGCGCGCCAAGGCCCAGAAACCCATCAGGCGGTCCCACAGGAAGGCCAGGAAGCAGGATTGGCTTGGCCGGCGTGCACGGTCGCTGTCGGAGCGGGTGGAGTGGCGCGGGCAGGGTCCCGAACCCCTGCTCCAGGACTGGGCTGGTACCGCCCTTCTGCCATCGCTTCAACGATTCGTAGACCGTTCGTTCGACGACCTCACCGACCCCAAGGCCCTGCACAGGATGAGGATCGCCGAGAAGCGCGTTCGCTACTCCCTGGAAGCGCTCGACGGCGCCCCGGAGTCCCCCTTCGACGACGTTATGCCCGTGCTCACCGAGCTCCAGAAGCGGCTGGGCGAGATAAACGACCACCGGTCCGCCCATTTCCTGATGCTGCGCTGGCGGGACAGGTCGGGAGACGAGGGCATGAGGGAGGTCTTCGCGCATCTCGCAGCCTTCGAGCGGTGGCTGGGCAGCTATGCGCACGACAAGTTCCTGGAGTGGTGGACCCCGGCGAGGCGGCTCGACTTCCACGTACAATTGAGCACGCTGTGCGCGAGCATGAACGGGCCCGGCATCGATTCACAAGCCGAGGCGCTCCGAGGGGGCCTTTGGAACCTGACACGCCCGACATACTGAAGAAGATCGTCGTCGTGGAGCGGGAGGACCTCGAACGGCGCAGGGCCTCTGCGCCTATGGGCGACCTCGAACGGCGGATACGGGACGCCGGACGCCGGACGCCGCTCAATCTCGCCGGCTCGCTCATGGGCGTCGAGACGAGGGTCATCGCCGAGGTGAAGCGCGCCACACCATCCAAGGGGGTACTGCGCGGCGACATCGACGCGGCGGGCCTCGCTGGGGCCTACGCCGACAACGGCGCGGCGGCGATCTCCGTCCTCACCAACGGGCCATTCTTCCAGGGCAGCCTAGCCGACATGGCGTCGGTACGCGGCGCTCTCCAACAGGTGCCGGTACTGCGAAAGGACTTCCTGTTCGACCCGTACCAGGTGTGGGAGGCCCGCGCCCACGGCGCCGACGCGGTGCTGCTCATAGTGGCGATGCTCTCTCGATCCCAGATATCCGAGCTCATGGACGCCGCGAAGAAGCTCTGGCTGCAGTGCCTGGTCGAGGTGCATACGGACCGCGAGCTCGAAACGGCCCTCGAGGCAGGCGCGGAGATAGTCGGGATCAACAACAGGGACCTGCACACGTTCAGGACCGACCTGGCGGTCACCGAGCGCCTCGCTCCAAACGTCCCGCCGGACCGCATCGTGGTCAGCGAGAGCGGGATCAACTCCAGGGAGGACGTAGCGAGGGTGGCCCGGGCGGGCGCTCACGCAATCCTCGTGGGCGAGGCGCTGGTCACGTCCGATGACCCGGGGGCGAAGCTGAGGGAGCTGGTGTGACCAAGTTCAAGATATGCGGCCTCCGCGACGCGGACAACGCGCTGGTCGCCGCGAACGCCGGCGCAGATTTCCTGGGCTTGAACTTCGTGCCGGGCGTCCGGCGCATGATCACGCCGGAACAGGCCCTGTCCATCGTCGGGCGCCTCCGCAGCACACTTGGGGAGCGCGTACCCACGCTCGTGGGCCTCTTCGCCAACCAGCGAGTCGACGAGGTCAACCGCATCGTGGACCAGTGCGGCCTCGAGCTTGCGCAGCTCTGCGGCGACGAGCCACGGGAGTACTGGGATGAGGTCGCCGCGCCCGTCATACGGCAGATCAAGGTTCGCGACGACGTCCCGACGGAAGCCGCTGTCGAGACAGCGGCGCGGCAGATCGAGGAGGTCATCGGCTCCGGCCACACGCCCATGCTCGACAAGTACGAGCGGGGCGCACTGGGTGGAACGGGGCGCACCTTCGATTGGCGCGTCGCCAGCGAGCTTGCCGCACGTTACGACCTGGTGCTCGCGGGCGGGCTGACGCCCGACAACGTAGCCCGCGCCATCGCGGAGGTGGGCCCGTGGGTCGTCGACGTGTCCAGCGGGGTCGAGACCGACGGCGTGAAGGACGCCTCCAAGATACGCCGCTTCGCCCAGGAAGTGCGGAGGGCCGGCTGAGCGGCGGGCTACTCACCCACCCACGGAATCACGACCGTCATGGGCTCGCCGGGCGGCAGATTCGGCGTGTCTCGGTGGCTGACGTGCCTCAGCACCTGCACGCCGAGCGGCGTCAGTCTCACGACCCTCAGCTCGCTGCTCCCCAGCGGCCCCTTCTCCAGGCGCAGCTCCATCGACCCGCGCAGGGCTGCCTCGTCCACCGTGTACTCGACGGTCATGCTCACCCGGCGTCCACCCTCAGCGCCAGACCGCGCCTGGCCCAGGACCATGCCGCTCGTCGACACGGCAACCTCATCGAGGCCGTCCGACGTGCTGACAAGCCGCACGGTCAGGACGTTGCCGGGCGTCGATATGTCAACCGCTGCCCTGTCCGACGTGGTGCTGAAAGTCATCTCGACGCGGTTCAGCGCGGCCGGGGGGAGCATGGCCTTCCCATCCGGCGCGGGGGCGTCCACCACGACCCAGGCTTCGGCGGGCGTGGGTGTCGAATCGGGCGGCGAACCGGGTCCACCGGCGCACGACAACACGAACGGCAGCGAGGCCGCGTAGACGAGAGCGATCAGGCGGGCCATGCACAGATTCTACCGTAACCCTGAGCGACCGGCCTGATGAGACGACGCAAAGCCACCGGGCTCGCGCCGGGGCTCACTACGGCGATTCGTCAGGCTTGGTCTTGGTGACGCGCAGACGCTTGACCCGCCGGCCAGCCGTCGAGAGCACCTCGATCTCCAGCCCGTCGTGGACGACCAGATCGCCGGTCTTGGCTATCCTGCCGAGGCGCTGGTACACGAACCCGCCCAGGGTGTCGAAGCCGTCGCCCTCCAGGTCGGTCGAGAGTATCTCGCCGGCTTCGTCGATGCCGATGCGGGCATCGAACATGAACTCGTTCTCCCCTACCCGCTCGACCCCCGGGTCGGCGACGTCGAACTCGTCGGTGATCTCGCCGACGATCTCCTCAAGCAGGTCCTCGATGGTTACCAGGCCCGACACGCCCCCGTACTCGTCCACGACGATGGCGATGTGGCGCTGGGTCTCCTGGAACTCGGTCAGCAGCTCCTCCAGCGTCTTGTACTCCGGGATGAAGAGGGGCTTGCGCACCATGTCCATCGTCAACGTCCGGGGCGCCCTGTTCCCATCGCCCAGCAGCCCGAGGACATCCCTGGAGTGGACTATGCCCTCGATGTGGTCCACGTCCCCCTGGGTGACCGGGATGCGGCTGTGGCCCGACTCCATCATCGTCCTCACGACCTCAGTCATGGGTGCGCCCAGCTGTACCGTGACCATGTCCACTCTGGGCACCATTACCTCCCTGGCGATGGTGCGGTCGAGGTCGACCACTCCCCGGATCATTCGCGCCTCGTGCTCGTCCAGGATCTCCTCTTCGCCATCTATTCCGAGCCCCTCCGCCGGTCCGTTCGACGGCGGCGTGATCTCCTCGCCGAGGGGGGCCGTCAGGCTTCGCGCCGCCTTCTCCTCCAGGGTGAGCACCGGCGCCAGCAGTCTTGCCAGTACCCTGGCGGGCCTTGCCAGCCTGAGGGCCACCCGCTCTCCGTAGAGCATGGCCAGGCCCGAGGCCGCGACGTGCAGGATCCCGGCCAAGCCGAGGGCGGCCCCGCCGGCGAGGTACGCCACCGCCCAGTGAACGTCGCCGATTGCCATGGCGAGGGCGACGCCGGATACCAGGGTCGCGCCGAGCAGCACGTACTTCAGGAGCGCCGCCGAGCCGGAAGGCCCGAGCGCGGTCGAGTGGAGGGCTTCGAGTGCGGCGGCCCCCGGCACTTCGTGGACGACGAGCCACTGGACGCGCTCGCGTCTTACCGAGGCGATGCTCGATTCGGCAAAGGATGCCAGGAAGAACCCTATCCCCGAGATGGCCAGGGCCACCCAGGGTAACGTACTGTCGCTCTCCAACTTAGAGTCTCTTCACGTCGCGCTCTCGGGCAGGCGCGCCGATGACGAGCGCCCCCCCGGGCACGTCTCGCGTTACGACTGCTCCTGCCCCCGTCCGGGCGTTCGCTCCCACTTCGACCGGGGCCACGAGCATGGTACCCGATCCGATGAACGCCCCATCGCCGATTCGCGTCCTGTGCTTGTCCGCTCCGTCGAAGTTGCAGGTAACCGTACCTGCACCCACGTTGACCCCGGCGCCCACGTCGGCGTCGCCGATGTAGCTGAAGTGGTGGACCCGCGCGCCCTTGCCTATGCGGCTTCCCTTGACCTCGGCCGACGTGCCGATGGTGGCATGTCCCTCCACGTGGGTGCCCGGCCTGATGTTGCTGAAAGGCCCAACCTCGACGCGGTCCTCGATCTTCGCGCCGGTGACCACCGAGGACTGGACATGGCAGTCGTCGCCTATGGTCGAGTCCGCGACCACGCTGTTGGGGCCTATCCTGCACCGGCGGCCGATGCGCGAACGCCCCGTGACGTGGGTGTTGGGCATGATCACCGTGTCCTCACCAATCTCGACGTCGACATCGACGTAGACCGACCCCGGATGCGGCATCGAAACACCTTTCAGCATCCACCGGTCGCGCAGGCGCCGACGCATGACGGCCTCCGCCTCCGCGAGCTGCACGCGGTTGTTCACGCCCATCACCTCCAAGGGCTCCCCGGCGACCACGGCCGCGACGCAGTCGCCCGACTCGACTGCCGCCTCTACCAGGTCGGTCAGGAGCACCTCGCCATTATCGGAGGGCGCGATCGACTCCAGGGCGGGCCAGAGCCACGACGTACGCATACGGTATATGCCGCTGTTCACCTCGCGAATCGCCAGGGTCTCGTGGTCCGCGGCCCCGTGCTCGACGACGGCGCTGACCCCGCTGCCGTTGCGTACTATCCTGCCCAGGTCGCCGGGTTCGTCCATCATGGCCGTCAGCAGGGTGAGGGCGGCACTGCTCCTGCGGTGCTCGTTCGCCACCGATTCGAGGGACTCCGGGCGCACGAGGGGTGCGTCGGCGGTCATCACCGTTATCTCGTCGACGCCTTCCAGGCTGTCCCGGGCCTGGAGGAGGGCGTGTCCGGTGCCCAGGGGCTCGGCCTGCTCCACGTACGCGACATGGCTGCCGAGGAGGTCCCTGAGGGCCGCCGCGCCCGGCGCGACTACGAGGACGACGCGGTCCAATCCCGCGGCCCGCGCGGATTCCGCCACGAGGACCACCATCTCCTTGCCGCAGACACGGTGGAGGGGCTTGGGCAACCCGGACCTCATCCGGTTGCCGCGTCCGGCGGCCAGGATAACGGCAGCCTGTCTGTCCATTGTCATAAGGAAACGGAGCCCGCCAGCGCTCCTGGGCCAATGCTAGCAACGGGCACGAAAAAGTGTCAAGCCGAACCGGGTCGTCGTAGCCGGAAGCACCTATGATAAACTTGGGCAGCCAATCGCGGGGAGTGCGATGAACTGGCTCGACTTCGTTCTGCTGGGCACGCTGGCGGTCTGTGCCGCCGTCGGTCTCAAGCTGGGCCTGATCAAAGCCGTCCTCGTAGCTGCGGCGGTCTACGTGGGTGGCCTGGTGGCAGGACGGCTGAGCGGCGGCGTCGGCGATTTTCTGAGCGGCCTGATCTCGATGGAAGGAGACGTCGGGGACCTGCTGAACAGGACAGTCCAGAACGAGACGATCCTCACCGTACTCACCTACGCCGTCATCATCGGCGCGTCCCTCCTGATCGCGCGGATGCTGTCCAAGCTCGCCTTCGTACTGAAGTTGGCGACGCTGGGGCTGTCCAGCGTGGTCGACCGCGGCGGAGGGCTGCTCCTCGGGTTCCTCATCGGCGTTGCGCTCACCAGCGCCCTGGTCCTCGGCCTGGCCGCGCTCGCGTACGGGACAGGCTACGACGACGCCGTGGTCGGCGTCGCGTTCGAGCGGGTCGAAGGAGCGGTCGAGAGCCTTGAGGGCACACTGGTCGGCTCCCAGCTCGTTTCGGTACACTTGGAGGTGTTCGACAGGCTGCCCGGCAACGCGCTGGGCTATGTGCCGCCCAGCTTCAAACAGGCGGTCTCAAATCTTCAGTCGGAGATAGATCGAACCCAACAGCAATGACCATGATCCACGCGCCCGTACTCGTCCTGAACCAGAACTACCAGCCTCTGAACATCTGCAACGTCCGCCGCGCCATGGTGCTGGTGGGGCTGGGCAAGGCGGAGTTGATGGCGAACGGCCGCGGCGACATACGCACGGTCTCGGCCACCTTCGCCGTGCCGTCCGTGATACGGCTGGTGTACATGGTGAAGCAGCCGATCATCCGGCGCAGGCTGTCGCGGCGCGCCATCTTCTACAGGGACGACTTCGCGTGCCAATACTGCGGCGCGCGGGGCAAGACCCTGACCCTCGACCACATAGTCCCGCGCTCGCGCGGCGGGACCCACGAGTGGGACAACGTGGTGAGCGCCTGCGTGCAGTGCAACCACAGGAAGGCGGGGCTCACGCCGTCCGAGGCTCGAATGCGCCTGCGGAGGAAGCCGGCCGCGCCGCGCCCCGAGCCCTACGCCCTCTTCCGCCACCGCCCCATCCTGGACGAGTGGCGCGAGTTCATCCCCTGGGTGACCTAGCCCGCGCCGTCGTACACCTCGGGGTTGACGCAGGTCAGCAGCCTCTCGCCCCGGATCCCGTTCAGCAGGTTGGTCGCCGATATACGCGACATCTCGCGCCGGGTTGCCACGCTCGCGCTCGCCAGGTGGGGCACGATGACGCAGTTGTCCAGGGTGAGCAGCGGGTCGTCCATCGGTATGGGCTCAGGGTCGGTCACGTCCAGCCCGGCCGCGGCGATCTGACCTTCCGACAGCGCCCTGTACAGGGCCGCGGGATCGACGATGGGCCCCCTGGCGGCGTTCACCAGGACCGCGTTCGACTTCATCCTGGCCAGCGCGTCGTCGCTGATCAGGTGGTGGGTCGAGTCGTTCAGCACGGTGTGCAGCGACACGAAGTCCGACTCCCGCAGCAGCGTGTCCAGGTCCACGAACGTCAGGGGATACTCCGCCTCCAGGTCCTCCCGCCGGTTGAGGTCGTAGTAGAGGACCTTCATGTCGAACCCCAGGCAGCGCTTCGCCACCTCCAGCCCGATCCGCCCCATGCCGACGATACCCAGCGTCGCGCCGTACAGGTCGTGACCCAGGAAGTGGAGCGGGTGCCACGTCCGCCACTTGCCGGCGCGGACGGCCCGCTCTCCCTCGGTGATGCGCCGCGCCGCGGCCAGCATCAGGGCCAGCGTCGCGTCGGCCGTCGTCTGCGTCAGCACCTCCGGCGTGTAGCCCACCGGGATGCCCCGCCTCGTCGCCTCGTCGATGTCGATGTTGTTGTAGCCGACGGCGATCTGGCTGATGACCCTGAGCTGCGGCCCGGCCGCGTCCATCAGCTCCGCGTCTACGCCGTCGGTCAGCAGGCATAGCAGACCGTCGATCCCCCGGACCTTCTCCAGCAGCACGTCCCGGGGAGGCGGAAGCTCGTCCTCCCATATCTCCGCGTCCGTCTCGGTCCTGATCCGCTCGACGTACTCCGGGAATATCTCGCGCGAAACGAACGTACGGGCCATCTGAGGCGCCTCCAATTCAAGGGGTTCAGGACAATCCCGCCCTCTACACAAACGCGCCCCCACTTCCTCGGGGGCAACCCTCATTGTAGCACGCCGCCCGGCTTTGCCGTCGGAGCCCGATTGACTTGTGCGGCCAGCGTGCTACCGTATCGTCGAATCTCACGATGGAGGATGGCGATGTCCGGCGCGAGAGCGGTCGTTCACTGGAGCAGGGTGATATGCAAGCAGCCCGAGAACTACCTGGGGTGGCCGACCATTGGGCGCACCAGAGACGGCGAGCTGCTCGCCGTCTTCTCCGGCGAGCGGGAGACCCACGTCTGCCCCTACGGGGTGAACCAGCTAATACGTAGCACCGACGGCGGCGAGACGTGGACCGAGCCCGAGACGGTCAACAATTCGCCCCTGGACGACCGGGACACGGGCCTGCTGGTGACTAGGACGGGCGCACTCGTCATCACGTGGTTCACGGGCACGTCGTACTCCGACCCGGCCCGGTACAGGGAGCAGTACCCGGACGAGTACATGTCGTGGGTGAGGCACTGGCGGAAGATACCGCAGCGCGACAGGGACAGGTACCACGGCGTCTGGTCGAGGCGCTCGACCGACGGCGGCAGGACGTGGGAGCCCCAGGTCGACACCATCGTGACCGCGCCCCACGGCCCGATACAGCTCAATGACGGCCGGCTCATGATGGTCGGCAACGCGAGGTTCGACGGCAGGCCCACCGTCGCGGCCGTAGAGTCCAAGGACGAGGGCCGCTCGTGGCAGCTAGCCGGAATCATCCCGATACCTGAGGAGAAGCTGCCGGACGCGAGGCACTTCAACGAGCCCCACCTGGTCGAGCTTCCCGACGGGCGGATCGTGACGCTGATCCGGTACGAGCCGACGAAGGAGCGGTACGACGAGTGGTACATGCACCAGTCCGAGAGCCTGGACGGCGGGAGGACGTGGACGTCGGCCCACGCCACGCCGATCTGGGGGTGGCCCCCACACCTGATCCGGCTGGCGAGCGGCGACGTTCTCGTCACATACGGCATCAGGAAGGAGCCCTTCGGGGAGCGTGCCTGCCTGAGCAGCGACGGCGGCGTCACCTGGGACATCGAGAACGAGATCGTGCTGCGCGACGACGCGCCCAACGGCGACCTGGGCTACCCGGCCACCGTCGAGATGGAGCCGGGCGAGCTACTGACGGTCTACTACCAGGTCGAGAACGAGGGCGAGAAGACCTGCATGATGGCCACGCGATGGAGCCTCCGGTAGGAAGGAGCGGCTATGTACTTCAAGAGGGAGCTACCCGTATCGAGCGCCGTCTACCGGCCCCTGCCGGTGAAGCGGTACGTCATGACGACGATGGGCGGGTTCTGGCCCGCGCTCCAGAAGCTGCCGAACGGGCACCTGGGGGTCGTGACGCGCGACGGCGACTTTCACATAGGCGCGCGGGGGCGCCTCGTCTTCGTCTCCTCGCCGGACGGGGGGGAGTCCTGGAGCCATGCGTCCGTAATCTCGGACGTGGGCCCGGACGACCGCAACCCGGCGTTTGGCGTGGCCGCGGACGGCACGCTGCTCGCCTGCTTCATCAGGGCGGACAGGTACGTGGGCGGCAACTGGACGCCCGACAAGGACAAGGGCGGCTACACGGCCATGTGGATGTCCCGCTCGACCGACTGCGGCGCCACGTGGAGCGAGGCGGAGCTCGTGGAGGGCCAGGGCAACGAGGAGTGGAGCTACGCGGGCAGGACCGGGCCGGATGACGACCACCGGTACGCGTCCGCCTTCAACAAGATGCTGACCCTGGACGGCGGCGAGATGCTGATGGGATACGCGATCAGCACGACCGGGCGGCCGCGGCAGGCGGGCGCTTCGTTCCTAGTCCGGTCCAGCGACCACGGCAGGACGTGGACGGACTGCGTCACCCTTGGCGAGGGCACCGGCGAGCCGGCCCTGTGCGACCTGGGCGGCGGACGGCTCATGGTCATGCTCCGGGGAACCCAGGAGGGTGCCACCGGGCTGTGGCAGATCGACTCCGGCGACAACGGGCGCACCTGGACCGAGCCCGTGCGCGTCACCGACAACAACGAGCACCCGGGCGACGTGATCCGCCTCCAGGACGGCCGCCTGCTGCTGACGTATGGACGGCGCCTGCCGCCATACGGCGTACAGGGGATGCTGAGCAGCGACGACGGCAGGACGTGGGACAGGGACAACAGGCTGATGCTGGTGGGGGACGTGGGCGACCGGGACTGCGGGTACCCCAGCTCCGTCCAGATGGACGACGGGAACATCGTCACCGTCTACTACGCGTGGGACATCCTGGGAGACACGAGGCTGGGCGTGTACGGCGGCTCGCTCATCTATCGCCCGGAGGACCTGTGACCGACCGCAGCGCCGCGCATATCCCCGCAAGCGAGGAGTGACCGATGCTACAGAAGCTTGGCAGACTGACCAGGGTGAAGCGGAACCCGGACGGCGTGACCGCCCCGCCAGGGCAGTTCGTCACGGAGAAGTTCCCGGTGCTGACCTTCGGCCCGACGCCCCGCGTCAGCCTGGCCGATTGGCGCTTCAGAGTCTTCGGCCTAGTCGAGAAGGAGATAGTGCTGGACTGGGAGCAGTTCACCGGCCTGGCAAAGACCACGGTCGACGCCGAGTTCCACTGCGTGACCCAGTGGAGCCGCCTCGAGAACACGTGGGAGGGCGTACTCTTCGACGACGTCCTGGGCCTGGTCACGCCAATGCCCGAGGCCAGGTATGCCATGATCCACTGCTACGGCGGCTACACGACCAACGTGGCGCTGGACGTACTGCGGGACTCGGACGTGCTGTTCGCGTACCGGCACGACGGCGAGCCGCTGGCTCCCGATCACGGCGGCCCCATGCGCCTGGTCGTGCCGAAACGGTACGGTTGGAAGAGCGCCAAGTGGGTGAACGGCATGGAGCTGATGGCGGATGACGCGCCGGGCTTCTGGGAGCAGCGCGGCTACCACATGGAGGGCGACCCCTGGAAGGAGCAGCGCTTCTGGGAGAGCCTCAGGTAAACGGAAGAGGGGCCCCGCGTGGGAGCCCCTCTCTTGAGGTACGGGGGGAGCGGTGAGCGGTCAGGCCGCGTCGACCACACCCTTCTTCACGCCGACCTCTTCGAGCAGCCGCGCCCGCTCCGGGCTCACGATGTCCTCCATGAGCCCGCACTGCAGGCACTCCCTGTAGTCGCCGTAGAAGTCACGGTTGACGTGCATGTCTCCCCTGCACCTCGGGCAAGCCTTGAAAATCACCATCGGCGTAACCTCCCTCGCGGGTCCTTAGCCCGCTGTTGATGTCTGTTCGGAGCGCTGTATTACACAACTTGACACGGATTGTATCAAGATGTACACTCGTATGTGAATCGTAGATCCATAGCCGGGTTGCCCGATCATCTGCCTGTTGTTACCTATAACGGCAGAGGGCAGCCGGAGGTTAGGACGGATCGGATGCAGCGAGGCCGCAGGTACATAGAAGAGGGGACGCCCGGGCAGATCGAGGGCGTCTACATCATCAGCGTGGCCGCCCGAATCCTGGAGATGCACCCCCAGACCCTCCGCAAGTACGAGAGGGCCGGGCTCGTGCGCCCGTCCCGCACCGTGGGGATGCTGCGCCTCTACTCGGAGGAGGACATAGCCCGCCTTCGGCTCATCAAGCACCTGGTTGGGGAGCTTGGGCTGAACGTGGCGGGCGTGCAGCTCGTCATCGGGCTGTTCAACAGGATGCTCGAAGCCAGGGCAGGTGTGGCGAAGGTGGACGACGCGAGGCTCCGGCAGTACGTCGACGAGGTGCTCGACGAGCTGTTCGAGGCCCTGCACGTCCAGGTTCGGTGATCTACTAGAGACATGGGAGACGGAACACAGGACATGAGCATGGGCGAAGAGGCCGAACGGGGACCGTTGGAAGACGACGCCCTCGATGAGGAGCCTTCGCTGGAGGACCGGCTTGCCGAGGCCCTGCGGGAGAAGGACCAGTTCAGGCTAATCGCGGCGAGGGCCCAGGCAGACCTGCAGAACTACAGGAAGCGGGCGGGCGAGGAGCGCGAGGAGGCGAGACGCGGCGCAAACACCGCCATCCTGCTCAGGGTCCTGTCCGTGATGGACGACTTCGAGAGGGCCATGGCCCACGTGCCTGACGACGCGGTCGCGCCCGGCCTGCCGGAGGGCCTCAGGCTCGTGCAGAAGAGCATGACTACCCTGCTGGAGTCTGAGGGCGTCAGCAGGATCGAAGCTGTCGGCAGCGCGTTCGACCCGCACGAGTCCGAGGCCGTCATGTACCAGGAGACGACATCCGCGTCGGACGGAGAAGTGATCAGCGTAGTACGAGAGGGATACAGGCAGCGTGACCGGGTGCTGAGACCGGCGCAGGTCGTCGTTGCGAAGCGAGTGGAGCAGCACAGCGAGGAAAGCGAGGTGGCAGAGTAATGCCGAAGGTTCTGGGAATCGATCTGGGAACGACAAACTCCTGCATGGCCGTCATTGAGGCCGGCGACCCCCGCGTCCTGGAGAACGCCGAGGGGGCGCGCACGACGCCGTCGGTAGTCGCGGTCAACGAGAAGTCCGGAGAGCGGTACGTCGGCATGACGGCGAGGCGCCAGGCGGTCACGAATCCGAACAACACGGTCTTCTCCGTCAAGCGGTTCATGGGACGCCGCTACGACGAGGAGAACGTGCAGAGGGACATCAAGCTCGTGCCCTTCGAGGTTGCAAAGCACTCGAACGGGGACGCCCACGTGAGCATGGGCGGCAAGGGCTACGCGCCGCCCGAGGTCGCCGCCATGATCCTTCAGAAGATGAAGGCCGACGCCGAGGCCAAGCTGGGAGAGAGTGTCACCCAGGCCGTGGTGACCGTACCGGCGTACTTCAACGACAGCCAGCGGAACGCCACTAAGGACGCGGGGCGGATAGCGGGCCTCGATGTCCTGAGGATCATCAACGAGCCCACTGCCGCCTCCCTCGCGTACGGGCTGGACAAGAAGACCGACGAGAAGATCGCCGTCTACGACCTGGGCGGCGGCACCTTCGACATAACGATATTGCAGATCGGCGACGGGGTGTTCGAGGTGATGGCCACCAACGGGGACACCCACCTGGGAGGCGACGACTTCGACCAGCGCATCATGGACTGGATTGTGGCCGAGTTCCTGCGTGACCAAGGCATCGACCTGAAGCAGGACCGGATGGCCCTCCAGAGGCTTCGCGAGGCCGCGGAGCGGGCGAAGGTCGAGTTGACGACGCTGACCGAGACCGAGATCAACCTGCCCTTCATCACGGCGGACGCATCGGGACCCAAGCACCTGGTGATGACCCTGTCGCGCTCCAAGCTGGAGCAGTTGGTGGACGACCTGGTCCAGAGATCCATCGGGCCGTGCAGGCAGGCGCTCAAGGACGCGGGCACGGAGGCCGGAGACATAAGCGAGGTCATCCTCGTGGGCGGCATGACCCGGATGCCCGCGGTGCAGAAGGCCGTCGTCGACCTGTTCGGCAAGGAGCCCCACCAGGGCGTGAACCCGGACGAGGTCGTCGCGGTCGGCGCGGCCATACAGGCGGGCGTGCTCCAGGGCGAGGTACAGGACCTGCTGCTCCTGGACGTGACTCCCCTGACCCTCGGCATCGAGACCCTGGGAGGCGTCACCACGTCGCTCATCCCCAGGAACACCACCATCCCGACGGCCAAGACAGAGACCTTCACCACCGCCGCCGACGGTCAGACCAGCGTGGAGGTTCACGTCCTCCAGGGCGAGCGGTCGATGGCCGGGGAGAACAAGACCATAGGCCGGTTCATGCTCGACGGCATCCTTCCCGCCCCCCGGGGCGTGCCCCAAGTGGAGGTGACATTCGACATCAACGCAGACGGCATCCTGGAGGTCTCGGCCAAGGACAAGGGCACGGGCAAGGAGCAGAGGATCACGATCACGGCCAGCTCCGGCCTGAGCGAGTCCGAGATAGACCAGATGGTCAAGGACGCGGAGACCCACGCGGAGGAGGACCGGCAGAAGCGGGAGGAGATCGAGACACGCAACGCCGCCGACAGCGCGACCTACGCGGCCGAGAAGCTGCTGAAGGACAACGAGGACAAGGTCCCGGACGACCTCAAGGAAGAGGTGACCGCCAACGTCCAAGCGGTCCGCGACGCGCTGAACGGCGAGGACATGGCGGCCATCACGGCGGCCGTGGCCGCGCTCCAGGCTTCCGTCCAGAAGGTGGGCGAGATCGTCTACAGCCAGCAGGGCGGCCAGGGGCCCACCGATCCCCCCGAAGCCGACGGCGACTCCGGGGGCACCGTCGAGGGCGAGTACCGGGAGGTGTAGCCGGGCGGAGGAAGTGGTCCAAATGCGCGACCTCGACGAGCTGGAGCGTCGCCTCGGCGTTGCCTTCCGTGACAAAGACCTGCTGCGCCTCGCCCTGGTGCACAGTTCGTTCCTCAACGAGAATCCGGGTGTCTTCGCCGAATCGAACGAGAGGCTGGAGTTCCTGGGCGACGCCGTGATAAGCGTCGCCATAGCCGAGCACCTGTTCCGCCGCAACCCGGGATGGTCCGAGGGAGAGCTCACGCAGGTCAGATCCAACATGGTAAGCGGCGAGACCCTCGCAGAGGTGGCCCGCGGCATGGACCTGGGCAGTCACCTGTACATGGGGAGCGGCGCGGACCAGGGCGGCACCCGGGAACGGCGCAATACCCTTGCCGCCGGCCTGGAGGCAGTGGTCGGGGCGCTCTTCATCGACCAGGGGTACGAGTCCGCCCACGACTTTGTGACCGGAGCCGTCCTGCGAGAGATGGACCGCGCCGCCGTCGAAGGTGGGCCGCGGAACGCCAAGTCGGCCCTGCAGGAGGCCGCCCAGTCCCAGGGCAGGGCCACGCCCTCATACCGCACCGAGCAGTCCGGGGGCACGGACCACGCGCCGGTCTTCACCGCCGAGGTCGCAATCGAAGGAGAGGTCATGGGTCGAGGAACGGGGACGCGCAAGGCCGACGCCGAACGCGAGGCCGCAGCCCAGGCACTGGAGGCCCTAGAGGGCGGGTAGCGGCTAGACGAAGGACCTCTGCAGGAAGTCCAGGTCGAGCTCCGGGTACACGGGGAAGCGCCCCAGCAGGTCGGAGACCCGCGACTTGGCATCGCTGAGGGCGGCCTCCTCGGTCCTGTAGCGCGCCTTGCTCAGGGTGCCCGCGTTCCGGCCCCTCGTGATCCTGGTGGGACGGCTGCTCGACAGCAGCAGCTTGAACACGGACGCAATCTCAGCCATCTCGCCTTCGCCCATGCCCAGCGTGGTGAGGGCCGGCGTGCCGACCCTGAGGCCGCTCGTGTACCACGGGCCGTTGGCGTCGAAGGGCAGCGAGTTGCGGTTGAGGGTGACCCCGGCGTCGCGCACTATCGACTCGGCCTGGCGCCCGGTGAGGCCGAACGGCGTCACATCGATGAGCATCAGGTGATTGTCGGTGCCGCCGGTCAGCACCTGCAGACCCTCATCCATTAGGGACGAGGCCAGTGCCGCGGCGTTGGCGACTATCCTGTGAGCGTAGTCTCGGAACTCGGGGGCGCTGGCCTCCCGGAAGGCGACGGCCTTCGCCGCGAGCGTGTGGGGAAGCGGGCCGCCGAGCACGAGCGGGCAGCCCTTGTCCACGTACTCGGCGAACTCGTCGGTGCACAGGACCATCCCGCCGCGGGGTCCTCTCAGCGTCTTGTGCGTGGTCGACGTGACGACGTCGGCGTGGGCGACGGGATCGTAGTCGCCCTCGAATACCTTGCCCGCCACCAGCCCCGAGAAGTGGGCCATGTCGACCATGAAGACCGCGCCGACCTCGTCGGCGATCTCCCTGAATATCCTGAAGTCGATCTTCCTGGGGTAGGCGCTGTACCCGGCCAGGAGTATCAGGGGCCGCACTTCCCTGGCGCGTTCGCGGACCCGGTCGTAGTCGATGAGGCCGGTCTCGCGGTCGACGCTGTACGATTCGACCTCGAAGAGGCGCGCCGAGATGTTGTGGCGGTATCCGTGGGTCAGGTGGCCGCCTGAGTAGTAGTCCATGCCCAGGAGGCGCTGGTTGCCCAGGGCGGCCCGCAGCTCGGCCCACTCGGAGTCAGACAATGCCGTTACGTCCCTGGCCTCCAGGTTCCGCACGAACGGGTCTTGGACTCGTGCCGAGAGGATCGCGGAGTACGCTACCAGGTTCGCGTCAGCCCCGGAGTGGGGCTGCATGTATGCATGGTCTGCGCCGAAGATCCGGACCGCCAGCTCCGCCGCCAAGCTCTCGACGGCGTCCACGTTGTCGCAGCCGGCGTAGAAGCGGTGGAACGGGTACCCCTCGGCGTATTTGTCGGTGAAGAGGTTGCCCTGCGCGAGTTGGACCGCCAGCGACGAGTAGTTCTCGCTCGCGATCATCTTGAGGTTGCCGCGCTGGTCGGCAAGCTCGGAGACTATGCTCCGCGCAACGTCGGGATCGACCGCGCTAATGCTCTGGAGCGAGGCAAGGTAGGCGACGAACGCGGCGTCGACCCCGTCAGGAGGAGCCGACGCCAGGTATTCCGCAAGGGGCGATGCCTTGGCCATTTCAGACCGACCCATCGATCACCACGTCCAGGAGGGCCGGCTTGCCTAGGTCGAGCGCCTCAGTCACGGCGGGCCCCACGTCGGCGGGGTCCTCTATCCTCCGCGCGTGCACTCCCATACCGCCGGCGATCTCCGAGAAGTCCGGCCTGAGCGGGAAGTCCATGCCCATGTACCGGCTCACCGGAGTCTCCTCCTTCATGATGTGGGTCTTGTACAGGTTCATGTTGAGCTTGAGGACGCGGTAGGTGGAGTTGTTGCAGACGACGTAGACGACCGGGAGGTTCTCGTTGGCCGCCGTCCACAGCCCCTGGACGGTCATCATCGCGCTCCCGTCGCCGTCCATGGCGATGACGGGCCTGTCCGGGTTGGCCAGCTTCACCCCCAGGGCGCCGCCCATACCCCAGCCGAGCGCGCCGCCGCGTCCTCCGTACACGCTGCCCGGCTCGTCGAAGTCGAAGGAGTCCAGTAGGGCAGCGCCGGAGGTCACGGCGTCGTTTATGATGATCGAGTCCTCGGGTGCGACCGCCGCTACCTCGGCCATCAGGCGCTCGGCGGACATGGGGCTCACGTCCCACCTGGCCTTGCGCCTCTGCTCCGCCCTGTCGATAGCCGCGCGCTTCTGCTCCGCTACACCAACCGCCCTGACCTTGCCCGCCTCCCTCTCGGAGCCCGTCATAGTGCCGTCAAGAGCGTCGGCCAAGGCAGCCAGGCCGGTCTTGGGGTCGCCGATCAGGCCCACCTCGGTCGGCAGCGACGTGCCCACTCCGGCGGAGTCGACGTCCATGTGCAGCAGTTTCGCGTCCGGGTGGAAGAAGCGCAGGGCCGGCTCCGAGAACATGTAGTAGGCCGACATCATCCTGCCCACGGCGAGCACGACGTCCGCCCTGCCAACGGTGTCCGCCGACTCGGGGAATCCGAGCCTCACGCCGCCCAGGTACTGCGGGTGGGACGAGGGGAAGTTCATCTCCGAGTATGACGCCGAGTAGACCTGCGCCCCCGTGAGCTCTGCCACTCGCACCGCCTCGGCGCTGGCGCCGGACTGGGCAATGCGGTCGCCCACCACTATGACGGGGTTGCTCGCCCCGGCAAGTATGCGCGCGGCGTCCTCCACCGCCTGGTCGTCAGGGGCCGTCCTGAAGTAGCCCCTGGGCGACGGGTATATATCCATCTCGCCCTCGTCGTCGAGGGAGTTGGCGGAGAACGCGACGAACGTCGGCCCGGTCGGCGGCGTCTTGGCCTCGTTGAATGCCCGGCGCATCAGACTGGGTATCTGCTCGGGATGGGTCGCTTCGGCGGTGAACTTGGTGAACAGGCGCACCATCCCCGCCAGGTCCGTACGCCCCCGTGCGAGCTCGCGTATGTCCAGGTTGCCGGCGCTGAGCACCAGAGGCGTGCCGCCCTCCCTGGCGTTGTGCAGCAGGCTGATCCCGTTGGCGAGGCCCGTCTCTATGTGTAGGTTGATGAACGAGGGCTTCCCGGAGGCCCGCGCGTAGCCGTCGGCCATGCCCATCGCCACACCCTCCTGGAGCACGAGCTTGTACTCAAGCTCCGGGTGCGCCTCCAGCTCGTCCATGATGGCCGACTCGCTCGTGCCCGGGTTGCCGAAGACGTACTCGACGCCCTCGGCCTTGAGCATCTCCATCATCGCCCGTTTTCCCGTCATCCTTGCCATGTGTATGACCCGTCCCCTCCAGGTGGTGGCCCGTCCTTGCCGCAGCTATTCTAACACCCTGTATAATGGGGCGAAACCAAGGCCCATGAGGTGATTCGTGGTACGTGCGTACGTTTTGATCGAGGTGTCCGCGGGTCGTTCGCAGGAGCTTGTGAGCGCACTATCGAAGCTGGAGGGCGTGCGAAGCGTGGCGCGGGTCACCGGCCCTTATGACGTCATAGCGGAGGTTGGGGCGGACAGCGTCGAGTCCGTCGTGGACATAGTGGAGCTGGAGATTCACTCGATGCAGGGCGTGACGCGCACCACGACGTGCGCCTGCATGGCCGGCTAGCCCGACCGGGAGCCCGTGTTGTCGGGCGCCCGCATCTCGTCGACCTCTTCGGCCTCCATGCTCCGGCGGCGCCTGTGCCCGTTGAGCGCGTGGGCGAGAACCAGGGCCGATATGCCGCCGACGCCCAGCGCCGTCGCCCGATCCCCCTCCTCCGCGATACCCATCACGACCATCGACTGGCCGTCGAGCGCCAGGTTCAGCACGGCCAGGGTGGCGTATCCGAACACTATGCCCATCAGTGAGGTGTACGGGAGCTTCTGGCCGCCCAGGGACACGACCATGGCAACGGCGACCGAGATCACGCCGAACACGGGGAAGAGCGCGATGATCGTCCCTCCGAGGGTCGCAAGGCCGTCGCCGCCGCGGAACCTCGAGAAGATCGAGCGCCAGTGGCCCAGCACGGCAGCCCCAGCGGGAATCACCACCAGGGGCGCCTCGACTCCAAGGTACTTGGCGACGACCACGGCGAGTGCGCCCTTGACCATGTCCCCCAGCAGCACCAGGACGGCGGACGCGCGGCCCACGTTGCGCATTACGTTGGAGGCGCCCGGCAGCCCGGTGCCGACCTCGAAGATGTCGACGCCGGCCCTACGGCTGAGCAGCACCGCTATCGGAAGGGAGCCCAGCAGATAGCCTATGACCACGGCCAGCAGCATTGCCAGGAGATGTGAGCCGGTCACGCCAGTCCCTCTGTCTAGAGTCTTGGCCTAATTATAGCGACGGTTCTTGTACAACGCCACATCCTGGCCCGCCGGTTATGGCTGACATGCCGAGGCCGCACGCAAGCGAGATTGTGCAGGCCACCCACAGCGTATATAGTGTCCGGCACACAACCTGAGAACGGGGGCGAGAATGGGAAGCGACGGCAAGCTGAGAGCAGGAGTGATCGGGGCGCGGCTGGGCGCAAGCCACGCGTACGCCTACGCGAATTCGCCGGAGTACGAGCTGGCCGCGGTGTGCGACCTGATGCCCCAGGTCATCGACGAGATGTGGGACCGCGCGAAGCTGGATAGGGGCTCGGTCGCGACCTACGGCCACTACCAGGAGATGCTGGAGGTCGAGAACCTGGACGTCGTGAGCGTGACGGTGCCCGACCACCTCCACGCCGACCCGGTCTGCGACGCGTCCAACGCCGGCGTCAGGGGCGTCTTCTGCGAAAAGCCGCTCACGGTCAACCTGGAGGACGCCGACAGGATCGTGGAGACGGTCGAGCGCAACGGCACGAAGATGTCCGTCGACCACACGCGGAGCTTCGTACCCAACTACCAGGCGGCACGGGAGTCCGTGCGCAACGGGGACCTCGGCGGCCTGACGCGGATCGTGGCGCACATGGGCGGCCACCGCTCGATGCTCTTCAGGAACGGGACGCACACCGTCGACCTGATCAGCTTCTTCGCCGAGGCCAAGCCGGTATGGGTCATCGCGGCCCACGAGCGCGGCTTCGAGGACTACGGGATCGTGTACAAGGGTGAGGGCGGCAAGGACCCCGCGCTGGACCCCGGCTCGACCCTGATAATCGAGTACGAGAACGGCGTCAGGGCGATCCTGAACTCGGCCAAGATGACTCCGGCCTTCGGCGAGATCGACCTGCAGGGCCCCAAGGGCAGGATTAGGCTCGACGACTCCTCGTCGTCCCGGTGGCTGGCCGACGAGGTGGAGGGGCCGCTCACACACGACCCCTCATTCGACCATCCAGGCTACCCGGAGTTCTTCGGTGACGCGCTGGTACCGGCAGTGCGCGAGCTGGCTGCGATGGTGACGGACGACGCCGTGAGCAGCTCTCCGCCACAGCGCGCCCGCGACACCCTGGAGATCATGCTCGCCGCCCTGCTCTCCCAGGACCGGGGCAACACCAGGGTCGAGCTGCCACTGCCTCGAGGCTAGAACTAAACGGAAGCACGTTCGCCCTGAGCCGTGCAGGGGCGTCAGCAACTGCCGCAGAGCTACTTGGAAGTGCGTTCGGCCTGAGCCTGTCGAAGGCCAGTGCTAAGCGACTCAATAGGACCGACGCCTTCAGGAATCGAGCACGTCGCCGACTATCGCCCCATTGCCCTGGAGGAACTCGCGGGCGTTCGCCGGGCGCCGCCCCTCAAGCTGCAAGCGGGTCACCCGGAGCGTGCCTCGGCCGGTCGCAATCTCTATCCGGTCGCCGTCAGCCGACTCGACAACCGTACCAGGGCGGCCTGGGGCGATTCGCTCGTCGGGAGATACGTCGAGTATCTTCAGCATCCTGCCGCCCCAGTAGGTGTACGCGCCCGGCCACGGCGCGTACCCGCGGACCCGGCGGGCGATCCGGTCGGCGCTCAGACTCCAGTCGGTCCGCCCGTCCTCCCTGGTCAACAGCCTGGTGGTCGTGGCCCGCGACTCGTCCTGCGGGCGGGACCGGATGCGGCCCTCCGCCCAGTCCGGCAGTACTTCCACCAGTAGATCGGCCCCCATCTCGAACAGCCGCGCCGTCAGCGCCTCGGCCGTCTCGGACTCCCCGATAGGCGTCCGGCGCTGGGCCAGCACCGGGCCGGAGTCCATGCCTTCGTCCAGATGCATGATCGAGACGCCGGTGCTCGTCTCACCTTCGACGATGGCCGTCGACACGGGAGACGGACCGCGCAGCTTCGGCAGGAGCGAGGGGTGGACGTTCAGGCACAAGTGCCGCGGCAGGTCGAGCACCGCCCTGGGAAGGAAGAGGCCGTAGGCCGCGACCACGATCACGTCGGGAGCCAGCGCCGCCAACTCACTCTGAGCGTCGACCGACTTCAGCGAAGGCGGCTGGCGGACCGGCAGGCCCATCGCTGCCGCTGCCGACCTCACGGGCGTCGGCGACGTCCTCTTCCCCCTGCCCGACGGCCTGTCCGGCCTGCTGTACACCGCCACAACCTCATGCCCGCCCGAAACCAGCGCCTCGAGCACAGGAACGGCAAACTCAGGCGTACCCATGAAGACGATCTTCAAGGCTCATTCCCTCCGTCAGGCACGTCTGGCTGGGTACCCCGCTTACGGCCGAGATTCATGCGGTTGAACTTGCCCGGCCCAATCCTATACTATCACCCAAGCATCTAAGGAATAAGGAATGCCGATTATCGACCATAGGTCAGTGCCTGAGGTGCCATGGCGGCCCAACTACCAAAAGTGGGACATTGTGGGGCCGGAGACCGGCATGAGCACGAACCTGTCGTACTCCATAGCCCAGATCGGCACGGGAGCGCCCCTGCACGTCCACGAGGACGACGAGCTGATCGTAATACTCAAGGGCGAGCTGGAGGTGCGACTTGGGGACGAAACCCGGGTCGTGGGCCCGGAGCACACCCTCGCGATTCCTCCAAACGTCGAGCACAGCTTCACCGTCGTGGGGAGCGGAGAGGCTGAGTTGCTCATCTTCTTCCCTGTGCCGAATCCCTTCGACCGGACCACGTACTTGGAAGGAGCGTCTCCAAACCAATCGTGAGCAGTACTCAGAAGTCATCCCGAGTGCGGTGTGAATATCTGAACGGATGCTTTCCCAGACTTGTCTGAAAAGCTTACAATTTTTCCGTCAGGATTCTCATTAATCAAGTCCGCCAATGACGAGCGCGCTTCGGGCTCATCCGGGTTCATGAATATGATACATCGCACTTCTCCAGTTACAATATCTCGTTCTCCAAGTTCACCATGATCTAAGAATTCAGGCAGCGGTCCTTCAGGATAGTAGGAGCGCAACGCAAGCTGGAGCAGTGCTTCCGTATGCCTGCCTATGATCACAGACCCTGCCATGTCGCCCACACACGTATCGGAGTGCAGAGCACCTATCGCAACCGCCTCCTGTGTATTATGGAAGACCAACGGCGTTACGAACCGGAATTGCCATACATTAAGTCCAAACACGACGATTATCAGAATCGATACCAGTATCGTAGGCACTTTTGCTTTCAGCCAGCCCAGCAATCCAGACGTGTCTAGCATTTGTAGTAGCCGATCCGCAAGGATACCCGCCAGTATGACCAGAGGCGGTATGACTACAAACAGACGAGTGACCGCGACATGCGGATACGGGGATAATACCCCAGTCGCAACAATAGCTACCAGAAACCATATGAGCAGCAGCCGCAGGTATCCCTGTCTCGCATTGCCCAGTCCAAAACCGATACCGAGAGCGGCCAAAAGCCCCGTAATCGGGTCCATGAGAGGGCCTGATACGTAATGAGAGATGTTAGTGCTGTAGTTGAATGCCAGCACATTCGTCGTGATGTTGCTTTTGATACGCTCGAATACATCGCCTGTGACCGCCTCGGAATAGCCACCCGCTACTGCGCCTAACATCCCAGATATCAATTCGCTCTGGTTGACCACGATGGATGGGATGACGGCCAATACAAACCCGATGCCCAATGGCCAGAGGCGAACAAACTCCCTTACTCTACGCCTGCTAACCAAGGTGGATAGCACCAGTATGGGAAGGACTATACGAGCGGCAAGGAAGGTATAGAACCCTAGGCCTGCTATGACACCCGCACAGTAGAGCAGCAGAGGACTGTTCTTCCTTCGTCCAAGGACGTATACACCCATCGCCCAAACCGTTGGGGGTAGTGCATCCAAATTGTTGTAACCGATATGAGTGAACGCGAGCAGATAATGACTAGATGCAAAGAGGGCAGTCGATATTACTGCGGCTCTCCGGCCTCCCAGAGTGTAGGCAAGCAAGTATATCCCAGGGATAGAGATAGCGATGCTCAAGACTGAGCTGAATGTCCAACCAAAGTGATTTTGTCCGAATATCATCATCACTACAGACTGTTGTATGGAGCTCATCACAGGATGTAGAGCATACACACCTGCTTGACTGAATGGCCGCACTATACCATCAGCTATGATACCCTTGGCGTGCAGGTAGAACGTGTACTCATCGCCAATAGCAGAATAGTACCAATGCTGCAAATCATGTGAGCTTATTATGATGAACGAAGTGACAATCCCAACGACGACCAGCACATCGAAGGTATGAGCCCGCCAAGATACAGGCAAATGCATGCGGGGCTTCGGGATTAGTGCGATACCAGCTAGTACCACAGCCAAAGTCCACGGGACCAAGTCGACTGCCGAGGTGGAGCCTGTACTAAGACGATACAACAGGATAGCCATAGCCGCGATGGCCAGCCCGATAGCCAGGAATGTTCGGCCTGTTGCCGAGATGCAAATGGCTCGATTCACAGTTCGTGGTAGTTCGCCGCTTCCTTGGACATCTCCGCGAACGGACCACCCAATAGCAAAGAGAATTATCCCCAGTCCCAAAGCGAGCGACCCATTACCTGGTGGACCGGGATCCGCTTCGGAGAAAAGGAAGAGTCCCTGCGCAAGTACGACGGACAACACCCCCGCTACTACTAAGAAGTTAGCGTAGGGGGCCAATCGCTCCTGTAGCAACTGAAAATAGGGCACAATGCTGACACGGCTGACACGAATGAAAGGCAGTCTCTTGACGAATCGCTGAGAGGATGTCTGGGTAGCAATCTCGCGTGAGATGCTTTCCGGGGCAAGCTCCAACAGGTGGCCACAGCGATCGCAGTAGCGATTGGCGTCCAGATTCATAGTGGAGCAAGCGCGACATACCACACCACCCGCGACTGGCCGACCGCAGTTCCCGCAGAACTTGGCTCCCTCACGGTGTTCAAAGCCACAGAAGTCGCACATCATCAAATCTTACAAGCCATCACATCCGGGAGAAGCACAGGAAGGCCCCGGACAATGTCCGGGGCCCTTCGTATACTTAGCCTGCCGCTGCGTCCAGCTTCTCGCGTATGGCCGTTCGCATGATCTTGACGCGGTCGAGGTTCGGGTGGCCGCCCTCCTCCGCCTTGTCGAAGATCGTGTCGCCTTCCACGATCACCTTCAGGATGCCGGCATCGCCGGGGGTCATCGTCGTGGCTATGTCGCTTCCACCTTCGGCAAAGAACTCGTTGGCCATCCAGGCCGCCTCAGCGTGGTAGCCTCAAGGTACGCAGTAGATGATCTCGACGTTCAGCTTGCCTTCCATCGCACTCCTCCATCACTGGAATGTGTCCGCCTGAATCTAGCACAGGGCGCCCGCCCTGTCAAAGCGAACCTCACCGCACTTGCCGTCTAGTTCACCGCAGCTCGGCGCTCCCCGATCCTGCCCATAACCTCGGGGTTGACCAGCGACATGGGCCATGCGCCGCGCAGCACCCGCGCGACCTCCTGCCCTATCCTGACGTTGGCGTCCCGGCCCGACACGGACGACGTCCCCGCCGTATGAGGCGTCACTATCACGTTGTCCATCCTCAGCAGGGGGTTGTCGGCGGGCGTGGGCTCCTGCTCGAACACATCGAGCCCCGCGCCGGCGATCTCCCCGCTCTCGAGAGCCTTGATCAGCGCCACCTCGTCCACGACCGGCCCACGGCACGTATTGATGAAGTACGCCGTGGGCCTCATCGCCCTGAAGAAGCTCTCGCCGATGAGCCTCCGGGTGGCGTCGTTGAGGGGCGTCAGGACGGCCACGAAGTCCGACCGGCCCGCGAGATCCTCCAGGCTGTCGACCAGCTCGACCCTGTACTCCCTGGCGTGCCAGGGCGCGACGTACGGGTCGTAGGAGATCACGTCCATGTTGAAGGCCGACGCCCGCCTCGCGGTCGCCCGGGCGATGTTCCCAAGCCCCACGATGCCCAGCACCTGCCCGTCGATGGTCGGGTACGTGTCCGCGTCCGGGGCCGGGTCGACTCCCCACCTGCCCGCCCTCACATAGTCGTGAAGCTCGGTCAGCTTCTTGGCGCAGGCCAGTAGCAGCATGATCGTGTGGTTCGCCACCTGCTCGGTCACGAACCCGGCGGTGTTGACGACCATCACCCCGTGCTCGGCGGCCGCCTCGTGGTCGATGTGATCGAAGCCGTGGCCCATGCTCACCACGGCCTTCGCCGTGTCGATCTCGCGGATCACCTCGCGGGGCAGCCTAACCCCGTGGTTGATGACCACGTCCGCGCCCCTCATGGCCTCGATCGCCTCGCCACTGCTGCCGCAGACGTGGACGTTCAGCTCGTAGTCGAGCCCTTCGAGCTGCTCCTCGATGATGTCCGTGCTCGTCTCGCCCCTGCTGATGAGTGAGATGGTGTGCTTCGACATGTCGGTCCTCGTTCTCAGGTGGTGATGGGCCGCCGGGCTACCGGGCGGACGTGAGGACGCGCGGCAGGTCGGACGACCCCATCAGGTACTCGTCGACGCCGCGGGCGGCCTCCCTACCCTCGGCGAGCGCCCACACGACCAGGGACTGGCCCCGGGCCATGTCGCCGGCGGCGAATATGCCGGGCGCGCTGGTCATCCTGTTCTCGTCGGCCCTGACGTTCCCCCGCCCGTCCAGCTCCACGCCCAGCTCGGTCAGCATCCCGTCGTGCTCGGGATGGATGAACCCCATCGCCAGGAGGACGAGGTCCGTCTTCAACTCGAACTCGCTGTCCTCCAGCTCGATCATGGCGGGCCGTCCCGTCTCGTCGGGTGGCCCCCAGTCGACGTAGACGCCGTGCAGGGTCTCCACCCTGCCGTTGGACCCGGAGAATCTCTTGGTCAGGACATTGTAGTCCCTGACGCCGCCCTCTTCATGGGCTGCCGACGTGCGGAGTATCAGCGGCCACTCCGGCCAGGGGTTGCCCGGCCGGCGCACGTCGGGCGGCTCCGGCAGAAGCTCGAGCTGGTACACCACCTCGGCCCCCTGCCGGTGCGCCGTTCCCAGGCAGTCGGCCCCCGTATCGCCGCCGCCCAGTATCACGACGCGCTTGCCCTCGGCGGTGATGCGCTCCGCCGGGTCTATCGTCTCCCCTTCCAGGAGCCTGTTCTGCTGCGGCAGGTACTCCATGGCGAAGTGGATGCCGTCGAGGTCGCGGCCCGGCACCGGCAGATCCCGCGCGTGGGTGGAGCCTCCCGTCAGCACGACCGCGTCGAACTGCTCGACAAGGTCGGCAGCCGGGTAGTCCTTGCCAACGTGCACGCCCGTCCTGAATGCCACGCCCTCCTGCGCCATCTGGTCCACGCGCCGCTGGACGATCCGCTTCTCCAGCTTGAACTCGGGGATCCCCAGGCGCAGGAGGCCGCCGATGTAGTCGGCCCGCTCGTAGACCGTGACCGAGTGGCCGCACCGGTTGAGCTGCTGGGCCGCGGCGAGACCTGCGGGACCGGAGCCGACTACCGCTACGCTCTTGCCCGTACGGTGACGGGGCGGCTGGGGGACGATCCATCCCTCGTCCCAGCCCCGGTCGGATATGGCCTTCTCGATGTACTCGATAGTAACCGGGTCCTGATTGATGTTCAGTACGCACGAGGCCTCGCAGGGCGCGGGGCATATCCTCCCGGTGAACTCGGGGAAGTTGTTGGTCGAGTGGAGCACGTCGAGCGCCGTCTTCCACTGGCCGCGATAGACCAGGTCGTTCCACTCGGGGATCAGGTTGCCCAGCGGGCAGCCCTGGTGGCAGAAGGGCACGGAGCAGTTCATGCACCTTGCGCCCTGGCCTCTCGCCTCCTGCTCCGTCCAGTCGTCGTAGAACTCGGCGTAGTCCTGCACCCTGTGGACGGCAGGCCGCTTGGGCGGGGGCACCCGCTCCAACTCTATGAACCCCGTGGGTTTACCCATCGCCGCCCACTTCCACGAGATCGGCCGAGTGCTCGGCTGCCCTGGCCCGCTCGGCCAGCACCCGCTTGTAGTCGCGCGGCATGACCTTGACGAACCTCGGCAGCGCCGCGTCCCAGTCGTCTAGGACGCGCCGGGCGTTCGCGCTGCCGGTGTGGTGATGATGGGCCTCCACCAGCCGCCTCAGGGCCTCGACGTCCTCGTCATCTTCCACCTTCTCCAGGTCCACCATGTCGGGGTTGCAGAGGCTCTCGAACTCGCCGCGCTCGTCCAGCACGTAAGCCTCGCCGCCGCTCATCCCGGCGGCGAAGTTCCTGCCGGTCGGGCCGAGGACGACGACCCTGCCTCTCGTCATGTACTCGCAGCCGTGATCGCCCACGCCTTCCACGACCGCCTCGGCCCCGCTGTTCCTAACGGCGAAGCGCTCTCCAGCAATACCCCGGATGAAGGCGGCCCCCCCGGTCGCGCCGTACAGCGCGACGTTGCCGACGATGATGTTCTCCTCCGGCACGAACGTGGCCCCGGCCGGCGGTACCAGCACGACCCGCCCGCCGGACAGCCCTTTACAAAAATAGTCGTTCGCGTCGCCCTCCACGAACATGGAGATGCCCGCGTTCATGAAGGCCGCGAAGCTCTGGCCCGCCGCCCCCTTCAGGTTGATCCGGATCGTGTCGTCGGGAAGGCCTTCCTTGCCGGCGTTCTTCGTCACCTCGTAGCTCAGCATCGCCCCAACCGTGCGGTTGGAGTTGCTGATCGGCAGATCGATGACGGTTGGCAGGCCGGACTCGATGGAGCGCCTGCCCATCTCGATCAGCCTGTTGTCCAGGGCGCGTTCGATGCCGTGGTCCTGATCGTCGCGGCAGTATGTGGCGACCGATCCCGGTACGTCGGGGCGGTGCAGCAGCGCGGAGAAGTCCAGCCCCTTCGCCTTCCAGTGTTCGACGTCGGGGGGCGGCACCAGCTTATCGACCCGGCCCACCATCTCGTCGACCGTCCTGAAGCCTAGCCGCGCCATGATCTCCCGTAGCTCCTCGGCCACGAAGAAGAAGTAGTTGATGACGTGCTCCGGCTCGCCCGCGAACTTCCGGCGCAGCTCCGGGTTCTGGGTGGCGATACCGACCGAGCAGGTATTGAGATGACACTTGCGCAGCATGATGCAGCCCATGACTATGAGCGGCGCCGTCGCAAACCCGAACTCCTCCGCTCCCAGCAGGCACGCGACCGCAACGTCGCGCCCCGTCTTGAGCTGGCCGTCGGCCTGGACAACAATGCGACCGCGCAGGTCGTTCATCACCAGCACCTGCTGGGTCTCGGCCACGCCCAGCTCCCAGGGACTCCCGGCATACTTGATCGACGACTCGGGCGAGGCCCCCGTGCCCCCGCTGTCCCCGCTGATGAGCACCACGTCCCCGTGACCTTTGGACACGCCGGCCGCGATGGTGCCCACGCCAGCCTCTGCGACCAGCTTGACATGGACCCGCGCGGACGGGTTGGAGTTCTTCAGGTCGTGGATGAGCTGCGCCAGGTCCTCGATCGAGTAGATGTCGTGGTGCGGCGGCGGCGAGATGAGCTCCACGCCCGGCGTCGAGTTGCGGATCATCCCGATGTACTCGTCTACCTTGTGCCCGGGCAGGCGTCCGCCCTCGCCGGGCTTCGAACCCTGCGCCATCTTGATCTGGAGGTCGCTGGCGCTTGCAAGGTATCCGCTCGTCACGCCGAACCTGCCGGACGCCACCTGCTTCATGGCGCTGTTGTGCGATTCGCCGTACCGGGCAGGATCCTCCCCACCCTCGCCCGTGTTGCTTCGGGCTTGAATCCTGTTCATCGCGATGGCCATCGTCTCGTGGGCCTCGCGGCTGATGGACCCCAGCGACACCGCGCCCGTCGCGAACCGCTTCACGATCTCCGAGGCAGGCTCCACCTCATCCAGGGGTATCCCCTCCCCGTCGTACCTGAATTCGAGCAGGCCGCGGATGGTGCACAGCCGACGGCTCTCGGAGTCCACCTGGCTCGTGAACTCCCTGAACGTCTTGGGGTCGTTGAGGCGAGTCGCCTTCTGTACCTTGGCTATCGAATCGGGATTCCACATATGGTATTCGCCGTTGTGGCGCCACTGGTACTGTCCGCCCACGTGCAGGGCCGACGCCCCCGCGACCTCATGCTCCGGGTACGCGGTCGCGTGGCGCCTCGCCGACTCGGCCTCTATCTCCTCCAGCCCTATCCCTCCGATGCGCGAAGGAGTCCAGGTGAAATAGCGGTCGATGAGGCTCTGGCTGAGTCCGACCGCCTCGAAGATCTGGGCGCCCCGGTAGCTCTGGAGCGTCGAGATGCCCATCTTGGACATGACCTTGATGACGCCCTTGTGCACGGCCTTTATAAAATTCTTCTCGGCCTTGGCATAGTCCGTTATCTCGACGCTGCCGTCGCCCAAAGCCATCTCGTACAGCGTCTCGAACGCCAGGTACGGGTTGACGGCTGCCGCGCCGTAACCGAGAAGCAGCGCGCAGTGGGCAACCTCCCGCGGCTCCCCCGACTCCACGATGATCCCGACGCCCGACCTCGTTCCCTCGCGAATGAGGTGATGGTGTACCGCGCCCGTCGCCAGCAGGCTGGGAATCGGAGCGCGGCTACCGTCGACGCCCCGGTCGGAGAGCACCAGGATCGTGTAGCCCTGTGCCACGAGGTGGGAAGCCTCCTCGCACAGCGCATTCACGGCCGACTCCAGCGATCCGGGGCCATCCCCCGGCCTGAACAGCGTCGACAGAGTGGCGCCCCTCAGCCTGCCGGAGTCGACGTTGCGGCATTTTTCGAGCTGGTGGTTCGTCAGCACCGGTTCGTACAGCTTTAGCTGATTGCAATGATCCGGGGACTCATCCAACAGGTTGCCCTCCGGCCCGACGAAGGTCTCGGTGGACGTGACCAGCTCCTCGCGGATGGCGTCGAGCGGCGGGTTGCTCACCTGGGCGAAGCGCTGCTTGAAGTAGGAGAAGAGGAGCGGCCCCTGGTCCGAGAGCACTGCCAGCGGCGTGTCGTTGCCCATCGACCCCTCGGCCTCGGTGCCGCCGGAGCCCATGGGCTCGATGATCATGTTCAGCTCTTCGCGCGTATACCCAAAGGCGGCCTGGCGCTCGACCAGGGTGTCCAGGTCCGGACCGTGGACGCGGGCGGGCTCCGGCAGATCGTCCAGCTCCACCTTGTTGTCGGCGAGCCACTGACCGTACGGACGCCTCCCTGCCAGGGACTGCTTGATCTCGGAGTCCTCTACGATGCGCCCCTCCTCGGTGTCGAGCATGAACATGCGCCCCGGCTGGATCCGCCACTTGAACCTGATGTTCTCGGGCGGTATGTCCAGCACGCCGGTCTCCGAGGCCATCACGAGAATGTCGTCGGTCGTAATGAGGTAGCGGCAGGGCCTGAGCCCGTTGCGATCCAGGATCGCGCACACCTTCGTGCCGTCGGTGGCTATCACCAGGGCGGGGCCGTCCCAGGGCTCCATGAGGCACGAGTGGTACTCATAGAAGTCCTTCTTGGACTGCTCCATCGGGATGTGCGCGCCCCATGCCTCGGGAATGAGCATCGCCATGACGTGAGGGAGGGAGCGCCCGGAGGCCAGGAGGAGCTCGATCGCGTTGTCGAGCGTCGCCGTGTCGCTCTGGCCTGACGTGATCAGCGGCAGCAGCTTCTCTACGTCGTCGCCCAAGGCTTCCGACGAGAGCATGGACTCCCGGGCGGCCATCCAGTTCTCGTTCCCCTGCAGCGTGTTGATCTCGCCGTTGTGTATCGCGTGGCGATAGGGATGCGCGAGCTTCCACGACCCCAGGGTGTTCGTGCTGAAGCGCGAGTGGACCATGGCGAACGACGTAATCATCGACTCGTCGGAGAGGTCCGGGTAGAAGGGCTCTAGCTGGTGTGCTAGGATCAGCCCCTTGTAGACGATGCGGTTCGAAGACAGGCTGGGGATGTAGAAGTCGGCGCCGTCGGGCAGGCCCATCGCAGCTACGGCCTTCTCGATCCGCCGCCTGATGACGAACAGCTTGCTCTCGAACGGGTAAGTGTCGGCCAGCGTCCCCCTGCCAACGAAGAAGTGCCTGATGCGGGGCTGCACCTTAGCGGCCAGGGTCCCGATGTGCTCGGGCCTGACGGGCACGTCCCGCCACCCCAGGAACCGCTGGCCTTCCTCCCCGACGATGCTCTCGACCGCCTCTTCGCACGCGCGCCGCTGAGTCTCTTCCTGGGGCAGGAAGGCAACCCCCACGCCGTAGCCGCCCGCGGTTGGCAGCTCGAATCCCACGCGCTCGGCCTGCCCGGCAAAGAACTCGTGCGGCATCTGGAGAAGGATTCCAGCCCCGTCGCCGGTCTCCGCGTCCGCCCCGGACGCACCCCTATGGCCCAGGTTGATAAGCGCTTCCAGGCCCTTGGCGACGATGTCGTGGGACTTCAGTCCCCTGGTGTGGGCGACAAGCCCAACGCCGCAGGCGTCGTGTTCGAAACGGGGGTCGTACAGCCCCTGCTTCTTTGGTGCCGGGAGGTCGCGAATATGGTAGCTACTGCCCACGTTGAAGGAAGGCCCAACCGCTGCGACTCTCGCAGCTCAATTCTGCTGTGTTCAAGTAGTCGGCGTTCACAGAACCACCGCTACGATTACTGGCGGGGAAGCATAGCACAGCAGTCATATGGTGACAAGGCGTTTGGAACGTATCCGCAAGCCATACCCTCCCTTAGCTCACAGCATCGTGAGGTAGCGCTCTATCTCGTAGTCCGTCACGCGGGTCCTGTACCGGTCCCACTCCAGCCGCTTGTTTCGGATGAAGCTCTGGAAGACGTGCTCGCCTAGGGCTTCCCGCACGAGATCGCTCTCCTCGGTCAGCCGCAGGGCCTCTCCCAGGCTGTCCGGCAGCATCTCTATCCCCAGCGCCCGGCGCTCCTCTTCCGTGCTGGTGCGAAGGTTGACCTCTGCCGGAGGAGGCAGCTCGTACCCGTTCTCTATGCCATTCAGCCCAGCGGCCAGCATCACGCTGAACGCCAGGTACGGGTTGCAGGCCGGGTCCGGGGCCCTGTACTCGACCCGCCGCGACTCCTCGCGGCCCGGCCTGTAGGACGGCACGCGGACGAGATCGGAGCGGTTCACCATGGCCCACGACGTGTACACGGGAGCCTCGTAGCCGAGGGGCTCCTCGACGCTGCTCTGCACCAGGCGCTTGTAGGAGTTGACCCACTGGTTCGTGACCGACGTGATTTCGCGGGCGTGGCGGAGGAGTCCGGCGATGAACCCCTTGGCCGTCGCGGACAGCTTGTATGGGTCGTCGCCGTCGTAGAACACGTTTCGCCCCCCCTCGAAGAGGGACTGGTGCGTGTGCAACCCGCTCCCGTTTATGCCGTAGATGGGCTTAGGCATGAAGGTCGCGTAGCAGCCGTGCCTCGTGGCGATCTCCTTCACCACCAGGCGGTAGGTCATCATCGTATCAGCCATCGTCAGGGCGTCCGTGTGACGCAGGTCTATCTCCTGCTGGCCCGGCGCGACCTCGTGATGGCTGAACTCGACCGGAATGCCCAGCTCCTCCAGGGTGAGGACCGTCTCCCGGCGCAGGTCGGTCGCCGTGTCCTGGGGGACCTGGTCGAAGTACCCGCCCTCGTCCAGCGGCTCGGTGCCCTCCGAGCTCTTGAAGTAGAAGTACTCGATCTCGGGGCCCACGTAGTAGGTCAGGCCGAGCCGCGCGGCCCTCTCCAGGTTCCTGCGGAGGACGAACCTGGGGTCGCCCTCGAATGGCTTGCCGTCGGGCGTCACTATGTCGCAGAACATCCTGGCGACGGCGTTGGTGCGCGGCCTCCAGGGAAGGATGGTGAAGGTCGTGGGGTCCGGCAGGGCGTACATGTCGCTCTCTTCAGAGCGCACGAAACCCTCGATAGCCGAGCCGTCGAAGCCCATCCCACGCGTCAGCGCGCTCTCGAGCTCCTCGACCGTGACCGAGACGCCCTTCAGCCCGCCCAGTATGTCCGTGAACCAGAGGCGTATGAACTTGACGTCGTTGTCCCTGGCCTCGTGCAGGACGAACTCTATTGCTTCCGAGTCTCTGCGGATCATGCTGACCTCGATGCGCAACCTGCAAGCAGCTTCCTGGCTGAGGTAAAGCAAAGGGCCTGCGCCACGGGCGGCGCAGGCCCTCACTGCTTTGCGATTACCTGTTTAGGAAGCCGCTCCGCAGACCGTGTTCAGAATCAGCCGGGTCACCCTGTACGGGTCGCAGTTTGCGTTGGGCCGCCTGTCCTCGATGTATCCCTTGCCGTCACGCTCCACCTGCCAGGGAATGCGGACGGAAGCGCCGCGATCCGAAACCCCGTACCGGAACTCCTTGTACGAGCAGGTCTCGTGAAGGCCCGTAAGCCGCTCCTCGATCCTGTGGCCGTACTCGGCGATGTGCGCCTCGTGGTTGGACTTCAGAGCCTCCGCGGCCGCTACGCAGGGGTCGTAGCTCTCGCGCATCTGCCTCGTCGAGAAGTTGGTGTGGGCGCCGGCTCCGTTCCAGTCGCCCTGCATGGGCTTGGGGTCGAGCGTTGCGCTGACGCCATTGTTGGGGCCGTCCGCGATGTGCACGTCCTCACCGATGCGGTACAGGAGCCACCGGGCAACCCAAAGCTGATCGGCAACGGCGGGCGCTCCGATCGGGCCGATCTGGAACTCCCACTGGGCCGGCATGACCTCCGCGTTGATGCCCGATATCTGTAAGCCGGCCTCGATGCAGGCGTCCATGTGCTCTTCGACGATGGGCCGGCCGAAGACCTCGTCCGAGCCTACTCCGCAGTAGTATCCGCCCTGTGGGGCCGGGAAGCCGTTGTCCGGCCAACCCAGGGGCTTGATGCCGTCGAAGAACGTGTACTCCTGCTCGATCCCGAACCACATGTCGAAATCGGCGTACTTCTCCGCCGCCTCCGCACAGGCCGCCCTGGTGTTCGAAGGGTGAGGGGACATGTCGGTAAGCAGGACCTCGCACATCGCCAGGATGTTGTCCCCCCCGCGGATCGGGTCCGGGCACGTGAAGACCGGCCGCAGAACACAGTCCGAATTCTCGCCCGGGGCCTGGTTCGTGCTCGATCCGTCGAATCCCCAGATCGGCGGCTCCTCCCCCTTCGGCACTATCTTGCCCTTGGAACGGAGCTTCGACACCGGCTCCGACCCATCTATCCAGATGTATTCCGCCTTGTAAACGTCCATCTCTATCCTCCATCCGGGCGTTGGGACCTGTTTTGGACCTCGTTGACTGTCAAGAAATTCTAGGGCGCCGATGTTTCGCCCCTGTTTCGTACCTGTTACAACTCTGTTACACGGCATCCCATGCAAAGGTCAGCCATGACGAAATCGAAGCGAGTAGACGTGCGCCTCCTCTAGGACAAAGCGCAGGCGCACCGGCCTCCCGGCCAGGTCGGACACGTCGCTGCCGCCCGACCAGCTCACGACCCGCTCGATCTCGTCGCCGAATATCTCGGCACTGTCGGACAGCGAGCGGCCCTCCAACGCCCTGCCCTCCATGTCCTGCACCTCCACCCTGAGGCTCCCCGCGGCCGACGTGGCGTAGTTGAGGACGAGCTCGCTCCCGCCGAAGGTGAGCGGCTTGGTGAGCACCTCGCCGCCTCCGAAGGGCGCATAGGCCGAGACGAAGCCGTCCGTCCGCAGGGATCCTCTCCTGAACCTGGCCGTCGGGCGCAGGTTGTGCTCCTTGTAGTAGAGCGATATCTCCGCCGGGCCCGTGGGCACCACGCCCACGCCGACCGTCATGTTCCTGTCCGTCCAGTTGTCCGGGTCCGGGCCCGGCGGCAGGAAGGGCTCCATGAACCGCCGGTCCCACCGGATGCCGTCGCGGCTGGTCATGAAGACGCCATCGGACGCGCCGTTCGGTATCGGTTCGTCGTGGAACTGCCTCTCAGGCACGAAGCGGCGCGGGAACATCATGTAGACGTGGGGTGCGCGGAAGTACTGGACGCATGCATTCGTGTACAGGTGCTCCCGCGTGGAGTCTCCAAGGTCGATCTGCCTCGGCGGCTCCCAGTTCAGGAAGTCCTGCGAGGTGCTGCGGCGAATCGACCGGAACCCACCGCCCCGGAATGAGTCCGTGTCCGGTATCCAGCTCCTCATGTACATCACGTACTGCCCCGCCAGCCCATCCCAGAAGGCCACGTTGTGGGAGTCGAATATGGGCCGGGTCCCGTCGTCGGGCGCGACCAGCAGCGGATCCCTGTCGAATGTCTGCCAGGCGATGCCGTCGGGTGAGTAGTGCCCTCGTATCGCGTCCCGCTCGCCGTCGACGTGGCGGATCCGCGAGATGGCCTTGTACCGCTGCTCGTCCGCTGCAGACGGGTTGTCGTCCCTGAATACCGCCATCTGCTTGGCAACCGAGCCGTCCAGCAGTATGTTGTTGTCGGTCGACCCGTCGAACTCCACCAGCCCGGCCGTCACCCGCTCCCAGCGTATGCCGTCATCACTCTCGGCATAGGCGACGCGCTGGACGGCATCGGCCCCCGCCCTGTACCACATCCTGTACCGCCCCTCGTCCACGATCACGGTGGAACACGCGCTGACCGGAGACTCCCAAGGCCTGTCGAACTGCAGCACGACCTCGCGCGGCACGGGCTGGTGCAGCCGCAGCGACGCCCCGTCCATCTCCTCGATCAACCAGTCGTCCACGAACAGCTCAAGCCTCGAACCGATCTCCCGCACGTTACCCATATCCGGCCTCCTGTTCCCGCACGAAGCCCGCCCATACTATTCTCCATTGACAGGCCAGGCAACCGCAAATACACTCCCGCAACGGAGGGCAGCCACAAGGGCTGCACCCTACGGGATGGGGCGTCGTAGGGGCGTCCCTTGTGGGCGCCCTGGACGGGATGGACACCATGATAGAGCGCATAGACAGGAGCCGACTCGACGCCGCGCGGGCCGTCATCGAATACGTCCTGCCCAGGGTGGACGGCAAGGGCCTCTTTCGCCCGGAGGAGTCCCTGTGGGCCGAGAGCGGCGTGTACAGGGCGCAGCTTGCGGGCACGCTGGCCGTCACCGGCGGCCTGCTCGGAGACGACCGCTGCATCGATGCCGCCCGGCGCATCCTCTACAGGATGCTCGACGTCCGCCTGGGCGCACTGTGGGGCATGGACTGGTGGTGGGACCACCCCATTGCCGTGCAGCCGCCGGCCGACTGGGAGCGCCAGAACATGACCGTCGACGAGGGCTACGAGGCGCCGACCAACCTCTTCGACCTCGGCCTCTACTACCGCGTGACGGGCGACGACGCGGTTCTGGAGCCCGCCAGGGAGAGCATGGCGGCGATGTTCGACCGGTGGGACTACACGTCCGGCGGCTTCCCGCACATGACCGCCGAGCACGCGGCACTGGCGGCATGGGCATGGGAAGACGCCCTGCCGGAATTCGCCTCGAAGAAGGACCCCATCATCGAGTGGGTCGTGGACAGGTTCGTCGAGGAGGCCCCCCACGACTTCCCCTTCATGAGCGCGGTCAGGATGACCCTGCTCCTCGCGGCTACGGGCGCCGAGCACCTGGAGTCGACCATCGGGCCCGGCATCGACGCCCTGCTCGCCGAGCTCTCCCGCAGGTACGAGCACAATGCCAACGACTTCCGTCACAACGCCTCCACCTCCGACCACGTGAACTGCCGCGCCAACATCGCCGTGGCCATCATGATGAAGCACTACGACCTGGCGGCCGGCGAGCAGGTCTACACCTCCACGCCGCTCTACGAGTACCTGGGCGCGTGGATCAATGGGATGCGGGCCCCAGGCGGCAGCTACTTCGAGTGCAGGGACATAGAGACCGGCCGCAGGTACGGCCAGGGCTCGCCCGCCCACTACATCCCACTGTGGTGGATTCTCGGCGCGCGCCTTCCATGAGCGCCTGGGCCACTCGGATGGGCTATACTACTGACGACACGAACGGACTGCGGGGAGTAGTCGCATGACGATTGCGCATACGCCGATAGAGAGCCACGAGACCCATAGCCGCCGGCTGCTGGAGCACGCCGAGGAGCAGTTGGCCATGGGCGACAGGCTCCAGGCTTCCGAGAAGACGTGGGGCGCCGTAGCCCATCGCCTCAAGGCGATTGCCGAGGAGCGGGGATGGCGCTATCGCTCGCACGCCGACGTGAACAGGGTCGTTGAGCGCCTGGCCAGAGAGATGAACGAGCCCCGGCTGAACACCCTGGTATCGGTTGCCCACAGCCTGCACCAGAACTACTACGAGGACGCGATGCCCGAAGAGCTCATCCGACACAACATCGGCGAGATGAAGGAGATGCTGGACATACTGGCGAGAGCACGATGAACTCGACGATCGCGGTACTGCCGGGAGACGGGATAGGCCCCGAGGTCACCACCGAGGCCATCAAGGTCCTCGACGCGGTGGCCTCCAAGTTCGGACACGACTTCGACCTGCGCTACGGCAGGATCGGCGGCAACGCCATCGACGACTTCGGCACCCCGCTCCCGGACGAGACGCTTGAGGTCTGCGACGGCGTCGACGGCGTGCTCTTCGGAGCAGTCGGCGGGCCCAAGTGGGACGACCCCAACGCCGCGACCAGGCCCGAGGACGGCATCCTCGCCATCCGCAAGGGCCTCAACCTGTTCGCGAACCTCAGGCCCGTGAAGGTCTTCCCGGCCATCGTCAACTCCAGCCCCATCAAGCCTCACCTGTTGAAGGACGTCGACATCATGGTGGTGCGGGAGCTCACGGGCGGGCTCTACTTCGGCAAGCCGAAGAAGCGGTGGGACACGTCGCGCGGACGCCGGGCCGTCGACACGCTGAAATACACCGAGAGGGAGATCGAGCGGATCCTGCGCGTCGGCTTCGAGCTTGCGCGGGGGCGCAGGGGCAAGCTCACCTCGACCGACAAGGCCAACGTCATGGCGACCTCGCGCCTGTGGCGGGAGATCGCCGTCGAGCTGGCGGCCGAGTACCCGGACGTCGAGCTGGAGCACATGTACGCCGACAACCTGGCGATGCAGATCATCCGGGCTCCCGGGCAGTTCGACGTGATCGTCGGCGAGAACACCTTCGGCGACATCATCTCCGACGAGGCGGCGGTCCTGGCGGGCTCGCTGGGGATGCTGCCGTCGGCCAGCCTCGCCTCCCTCCCCGCGAGCGGCGGCAGACGCAGGCGGGTGGTCTCCCTCTACGAACCCATCCACGGCAGCGCCCCGGACATCGCCGGCCAGGGCATCGCCAACCCCATCGGCATGGTCCTGAGCACGTCGATGATGCTGCGCTACTCCCTGGGTCTGGACGAAGAAGCCGATGCCGTGGAGCGAGCCGTCGAAGGCGTCCTTGCAGAGGGCTACCGAACACCCGACATAGCCGCGGACGGCGGCGACGTGGTGGGCACCACCCGGATGGGCAACGTCATCGCCGGGCTGGTCTGAAGGCCGGGGCCAAGGGATTGAGTGGAGTCCCAGGTCGGCGGCTGGGTCTTGGCTTCCTCGCCTCTCACGGGGGGAGCAACATGCAGGCGGTCATCGACGCTTGCCGCGACGGTCGCCTGAGCGCCGAGCCCCGCGTGGTCATCAGCAACAACTCCCGCTCCAGGGCCCTTCGCAGGGCCGACGACGCCGGCATCCCCCACTACCACGTCAGCACGGTGACCCACCCCGCCGACGATGTCCGCGACCGGGCCATCGTCGGCATACTGGAGCGGCACGGCGTGGACCTGGTCGTGCTCGGCGGATACATGAAGAAGCTTGGACCGGCGACGATCTCCCGCTTCCGCAACCGCATCCTCAACGTGCATCCGGCCCTCCTGCCCAGGTTCGGCGGGCGCGGCTTCTACGGCATCGCCGTCCACGAGGCCGTCCTGGCCTCCGGCGAAAGGGTCACCGGCGCTACGATCCACCTCGTGGACGAGCAGTTGGACCACGGGGCCGTGCTGGCCCAGCGCAGGGTCGCAGTGCAAGAGGATGACACGCCCGAAGCGTTGGCTACGAGAGTCCTTGCTGTCGAGCACAGCCTGTACGTAGACACACTGAGGCGAATCGCTTCGGGCGAAATCGACTTGGACGCGCCGGCAGCACAGACAACCTAGCCTACCTGGGAGGGGAAAGAATGTTCGAAGGGTTCACTAGGACTACGATCGAGACCTCGGGCACCACCATCAATCTGGTCCATGGCGGCAGCGGCGAGCCGGTGCTGATGCTGCACGGCTACCCGCAGAACCACGTCATGTGGCACAAGGTCGCGCCGCGACTGGCCGAGCGTTTCACGGTGGTCGCGCCCGACCTTCGCGGCTACGGCGACAGCGGCAAGCCGCCCTCGGACGGCGGCCTGGAGGTCTACTGCAAGCGTACGACGGCGCAGGATCAGGTCGAGGTGATGGACTCGCTCGGCTTCGACTCGTACCACGTCGTCGGCCACGACAGGGGCGCTCGGGTCGGGCACCGCATGGCGCTCGACCACCCCGAGCGCGTCCGCACCTTCACCTCGCTGGACGTCGTGCCCTCCCAGGCAGCCTTCGAGAACATGGACGCGTCCCTGTCCTTCGCCTGGTTCCACTGGCACCTGATGCGCCAGCCGTCTCCCCTGCCGGAGACCATGATCGGGAGCAACGCGAAGTTGTACCTGGATTTCCTGCTGGAGCGATGGGCAGCCGTGGAGGGCGCGATAACCCCGGAAGCATACGCCGAGTATCTGCGCTGCTTCTCCAACCCTGAGACGATACGCACCACGTGCATGGACTACCGCTCGGTCGAGCTCGACCTGGTACACGACGAGGCCGACAGGGGCCGGAAGCTGACCTGCCCGGTCCTGGCGCTGTGGGCGGGGAACATGGCCAAGCGGCGCGGCTGGCAGACGGGCGCAAGCCTCCAGATGCTTGACGTCTGGCGCGAGCGAGCCGAGAGCGTCCAGGGACGGGCCATCGACTGCGGCCACTTCCTGCCCGAAGAGGCCCCCGACGAGGTGACGGCCGAGCTTCTGGCCTTCCTGTCCGGCCATTGATAGCCAGCCTTCACAACGTCACCACCCACTACGGCGCCCAGCCCGTCCTGGCGGGCGCGTCCTTCGAAATCAACTCCGGGCAGAAGCTCGGCCTCATCGGCGCCAACGGATCGGGCAAGACGACCATCCTGCGCGTCCTAACCGGCCGTGAGCCCGTGACCGGCGGCTCCGTCTACCTCGACCCCGGCGTGAGGGTCGGGTACGTGCCCCAGCACTTCGAGCACGACACCGACGCCAGCGTCATCGACTGGCTCCTCGGCGAGTACAGGCCCATCGCCGACGCCCTCCACACCCAGGAGGAAGCCCTCGCCCGCTCTTCCCCCGCCGACGTGGACAGGGCCCTTCGCGCCTACCAGCGGGCCCGCGACGCGTACGACAACATCGACGGGGACTCCTGGCCGCGGCGGGCCCAGACGCTGCTCGACGCCTTCGGCCTCGGCGGCAAGGAACAGCAACGGGTCGCGTCCTTGTCCGGCGGCGAGAAGAACGTACTCTCGCTGGCCCAGGCCCTCCTGTCCGAGCCCGACCTGCTCCTCCTCGACGAGCCCGCCAACCACCTCGACTACCTCGGCGTCGCCTGGCTGGAGGACTTCCTGGTCAAGTTCGGAGGGACCGTCCTCATCGTCTCGCACAACCGCTACCTGCTCGACCGGGTCGTCGGCGGGATACTGGAGCTAGAGGGCGGACGCATCAATGCATACGGCGGCAGCTACTCGGACTACCGGGGGGAGAAGTTGCGCCGGCTGATAGCGCAGCAACGCGACTACGTCGTCAACCAGAAGCGCCTCGCCCAACTCGAGGCGCTGGTGAAGCGCTTCGAGCAGATAGCCAGGTCGAAGGCCGATCCCGTCTGGGGTAAGCGCCTCAGGGCCCGCAAGTCGCAGTTGGAGCGCGAGAAGCGGCAGGCCGTGGAAAAGCCCGTGCTCAGCACGAGAGCCATCAACGCCGACTTCGCCACCGAGGCGACCCGCTCAGACATCGCCCTCCAGGTGCGCGACTACACTAAGAGCTTCGGCGACCGGCAGCTCTTCGACGGCGCCGACCTGCATATCGCCAGCGGCGAGCGTGTTGCGCTGGTCGGACCCAACGGCGCGGGCAAGACCACACTGCTCAGGGACATCGTGGAGCACGGCGCATGGGACAGCCGTACGATCCGAATCGGCCCCAGCATCCGGGTAGGCTACGCCGCCCAGGAGCAGGAGGTGCTCGGGCGCGAGCGCACCACCCTCGAGGAGATGGCAGCCGCCGCCCCCATGAGCAGCAACGAGGCATTCGGCCTGCTCAGGCGGTTCCTCTTCGGGTGGGAGGACCTGGACAAGAGGGTCGCGGACCTGTCGGGCGGGGAGCGCAACCGGCTCCAGCTCGCCCGCCTCATGGCGGTCAGACCCAGCCTCCTCGTGCTCGACGAGCCGACCAATCACCTCGACATACCGACGCGCGAGGCAGTCGAGGAGGCCCTGGAAGACTACGCGGGCACGATCCTCGTCGTGTCCCATGACCGCTACTTCCTCGACAAGGTGGTCGACCGGGTGGTCGAGCTTCGGGACGGAAAGCTCGTCTCATTCGACGGCAACTTCAGCGAGTTCTGGTACGCTAGGCAGACCGTGGAGAGCCCCGTGCGGGGACGGGTCAAGACCAGGGAGAGGAGCAGGGTCAGGGCCAGGGTCGAGCGAGCCCAGCAGCGGGACAGGGTCGCGTCGCTGGAGCGGCGCATCCATGAGACTGAAGCCGAGAAGCTGGACCTGGAGCGGCAGGCGGCGGACGCCTTCAATCGCGGAGAGCACCGGCGGGGCCGCAGGCTCGGCAGGCGGATCGAGCGAACGACCGCCGCCCTCCAGGACCTGTACGAGCAGTGGACGAACGAGAGCCCATAATAGGAGACACACCATGATCGAGCCGAACCCGAACCTGCACGACGACGCGCCCATCCAGGTCACGTCCTCACGCACCCTCTTCCCGGACGACCGGCCCGTGCATCGCAAGTGCGCCAGCCTCGCCAGGCTGGAAAGTGGCCGGCTGCTCATGACCTTCTCGCTGAACGAGGGCGACGGCCGGCTGGATGGCGGCGTGATGCTGACCGAGTCGGACGACCAGGGCGCGACGTGGTCGGAGCCCCGGGTCGTCTACGAGGTGCCCGGGTGGACGTGCATCAACATGGGCGGGCTCGTGCGCTTCTCGGACGACATGGTCCGCCTAATCATCGGGAGGGTGAAGATCGACCGGTCCCTCGGGGGCGACGAGCCGTTCTACGACTGGTACACGGGGTTCATGGACTCCCATGACGGCGGCCGGACGTGGACGGAGCCGGGCGACGAGCTGAAGCTCTTCCCGCTGTGGACGGAGGTGTACGGCCAGAGCAACCCGCACCCCCTGGCGGACGGGCGATTCCTGATGGCTGCGATGGGGACGATGGGCAGGGACGAACAGTGGCATTCGGGCGTCTCCATCTGCGACCCGGGCGACGGCTACTCGTTCACGATGCCCGTCATCATCGCCAACGACCCCGAGCGCAACTACAGCGACACCGACGTGGTCCGGCTCGACGACGGGCGGCTCCTCGCAGTGGTGCGGGAGCATAACCTGAAGCGGAGCGTCTTCTCCCACTCGGACGACGACGGGCGCACCTGGACGCCCCTGCGCTACACGGGGTTCCTCGGCGCGAACATCAAGCTGCAGCGCCTCAGCTCCGGCGCGGTGATCTGCGCCTACCGGGACGAGGATCCCTCACGGAGAGGCGTCAGCGCGAGCGTCACGGAGGACGGCGGCGAGTCCTGGCGGTTCGTGGGGCAGCTCTACGCGGCGCACGCGGACCCCAACCACGCCCCCAGCTTCCTGTGCGGCTACCCCGACATGGCGTACCTCGACGACACGCGGATGATCGGTGTCCTGCACACGTACCCCGACGAGCGCGACCGGATGTACCTGCACCAGTTCGAGCTCGTGGACGTGAGCTAGCGGCCATGAAGGAACCCAGGGGAAGCTGGAGCGGCGCGGGCGGCGGGGAGGCCAGAACGGCGGCGCAGCACGACCTGCGATACGGCAGCGGGCTGCTGGCCCGGGAGAGCGGAAAGTGGCCCGCATACTTCGCTGTCACCTCTCCCAGCGCCCACCGCGCGGCGTGGCCCTTCCTGGAGCGCGAGCCGGAGGGCTACGGGTACGCCCGGCTGCTCGACTGGTCGCACCTCCAGGAGATCACCGACATCGTGCCGGACGGCGTCGAGCTCATCGTGGGGATGGGCGGAGGCGTTGCGGTGGACGCGTCCAAGTACGTCGCGCTGAAGAAGGGCCTGCCGCTGGTGCTGGTTCCGACCATCGTGTCGACCGGGGCCATAATCCACAGCTTCTTCGCCAAGTGGGAGGGCCACAGCACCGTCGGCTCGGTCGACACGTGGCCGTGGCTGGACTTCGACCACGTCCTGGTCGACTACGACCTGGTGCTTAAGGCGCCCTACTACCTGAACACGGCGGGCCTGGGTGACGTGCTGTGCAGCTATTCGGCCTTCTGCGAGTGGCGGCGCAACTCCAGGCTTGGCGTCGGCGAGCCCTACGACGAGTCGGCGCTGTCCGCGACTGCCGACCACTTCCGCCACATCGTGACGGGGTTCCCGAAGACCCTGGACGAGGCCGGCGAGCTTACGGCCGGCAGCGTGCATCTCATCATGGAGGCAGTGCGGAACAGGGACGAGCGGAACGTCCGTCACCCCGCCGCAACGGCCGCCGACCATCCCTTCTGGCTGGGCGCGGAGGAGATCAACGAGAGGACGTGGGTGCACGGGGAGTTCGTGGCGCTGGGCGCAGTGGTCATCGCCTGGTACTGCGAGGAGGACGTGGAGACGCTCACCGGGTGGCTCGACACCTGCATGGTGCGGTGGCGCCCGAACGAAATCGACGTGTCGCGCGAGGAGCTGCGCCGGGCCCTCGAACATGCGCCCGCCTTCATGTCCGACGCCTCTCGCGGCAACGACGTGAACAGCATCCTCCGGCACGAGCCGCTGACCGGCGCGAGCTTCGAGGCCCTGTGGGCTTTCCTCGAGGGGGCGTGACCAGGCGCTCTAGCGGTGCCTATAGGAAGGACCGATGTCAACCGGTTCACCGTCACCGCCGTTGGCCTACGGTCTGTTGACGCTCGTGGGGCGCACGTATAGAATTGGGCCGCCGTTGCCGCAGTCTGGCGGCAGGCTGACCCACATGACCCCTGAGGAGGATACTCGATGCGGCTTGCGCGCTTTCTCGCGCCCGGATACTCGGGCCCCGCTGTTGGTGTGATCGACGACGACGACAACGTGATGGAGGTCCACGGCTCCGGCGGAGACGTGGGCGCCCTGCTCCTGCTGGACAAGGAGGCTCTCTGCAAGGTCGCCTCCACGTCCCTCAGGACCCACAGGCTCGAGGACGTGCGCCTGCTTCCCCCGGTCGGGCGCCCGGGCAAGATATTCGCCCTCGCCGGCAACTACCACCCCCACGACTCCCTGCGGGACGTGAACGTGGACGTGGAGATACCCAAGTTCTTCATCAAGCCCATCACAGCCCTGATCGGCCACGGCGACGACATCCCGAACACCCAGGGCAAGGCCACCATAAACACGGTCGAGGAGATCGAGCTGGGCGTGGTCATCGGCAAGCCCGGCAAGGACGTTTCGCTGGAAGACGCGATGGACCACGTCTTCGGCTACACGATCATCAACGACTTCTCCGGGCGCGACCTGAACCTGAGCACCGACAGGGCGGCCGCGCAGGACCCCCACGGCGAAGACTGGTTCGAGTGGCTGAACGGCAAGTGGCTGGACGGCTTCTGTCCCGTCGGCCCCTGGATCAGGCTGGCCGAGGACGTGGGAGACCCCACCAATCTGCAGGTGACCACCGTGGTCAACGGCGACGTGCGGGTGGACGGCAACACGAGCCGGATGCTCTTCGACATCCCCCACCAGATCGCCTACATCTCCAGGCTCACGACCATCGAGCCGGGCGACATGATCGCCACCGGCGTAGTCCCACTCGCGCCGGGCACCGAGGACGAGATCTTCATCCAGCCCGGCGACCTCGTGGAGGGCGTCGTGGAGGGTGTCGGAACGCTATCAAACAGGGTCGCCAGCTAGCGCACCCAAAGAGAGAGGAAGTGCAAAGATGAAACTGGTTCTCTTCAACGACTTCACGCCCGGCGTCCTGAAGGGCGACTCGGTGGTGGACATATCCGGCGCGGTGTCGGACGTGCCCCACATCGACGGGCAGACGTGGATGAACGGCATCATCGGGGGCTTCGACGGCCTGCGAGGCGGCATCGAGAGCGCCGTGGCGGCGTCCGACGGCGTCCCCATCGACAGCGTGCGCCTGCGCGCCCCGCTGCCCGAGCCGGGCCGGCTGGTGTGCATGGCGGGCAACTACAAGGAGGGCAAGCCGACGGGCCCCTACGGCGACCGGGACGCCTTCCTCAAGTCGCCGTCGGCGATCATCGGCGACGGGGATACCGTGGTGCTGCCCGACTGCCCCGCGCCCCACTTCCACCACGAGGGGGAGCTGGGGATCGTCATCGGCAAGACGGCCGACCACGTCTCGGCGGACGAGGCGGCGGACCACATCTTCGGCTTCGTCCAGTTCATCGACGTGTCGGCCAGGGGAATCGACCCGAACGGCAACAGCAGCTTCTTCTGGGGCAAGTCGTGGGACACGTTCGCGCCCATCGGGCCTGCGATAGTCACCGCCGACGAGGTGGCCGACCCCCAGAACCTGGACGTGAAGCTCTGGGTCAGCGGGGACATACGGCAGGACCTGAACACGTCGGACATGGCGCGGTCGGTCTACGAGGTGGTCGAGTTCGTCTCCTGGGTCACGACCGTGAAGCCCGGCGACGTCGTCTCGGCGGGCACGAACCACCAGGGGCTTGGCCCGATCCAGGACGGCGACGCAATCGAGATGGAGATCGAGGGCTTCGGTCCGAGGCTGCGGGTCAACGTCAAGGACGACTGGAAGCGCACCTGGCCGCGCCAGACCCTCTCGGAGATGACCGCCTTCGAGTCGTCGGTCCGCGCCAAGGTCGGCTAGCGTTCCCAATCCCCCTCTCCCTTGACGGGAGAGGGTTGGGGTGAGGGTGATCGCCTTAGGCGCTCTTGGCCGCCGCTAGTCGAAGGTCAAGACGCTTCGGGCGACTTCGCCCCTGCCTAGCGCCTCGAAGGCGGCGTCCGCCTCCTCCAGGGGGTACGTGCGGGTGATCAACTCGTCCAGCCGCAGCTTGCCGGCCTTGTAGAGGGCCAGGAGACGCGGGAACTCGATCTGCGGCCTGGCGGTCCCATACATCGAGCCGATCACCGTCTTCTCCTGCATCAGCTCCCGCGCGTCTAGGGTCACCGGCGTCTCCTCCGGCGCGTGGCCGACCCATACGGTGACGCCGCGCCTGCGCGTGCACTGGATGCTCTGGACGAAGGGCGCCTCGACCAGCCCTATCGCCTCGAAGGCGTAGTGGGCGCCGATTCCGTCCGTCAGCTCCATGATCCGCTCGACGGGATCCTCCTTCGAGGCGTTGACGGCGTGGGTCGCGCCGAACTCCATCGCCATGTCCAGCTTGTTGTCGAGAATGTCGACGGCGATGATGGTCGTCGCACCGGCGATCTCCGCGCCCTGCATGACGTTCAGCCCGACTCCGCCCGCACCGAACACCGCCGCCGTCGTGCCCGGCTGCACCCGGGCGGTGTTGATGGCCGCGCCGACGCCCGTGGTGACCCCGCACCCCACCAGCGCGGCCTGTCCGAAGGGCACGTCCTTGTCGATGGGCACCGCCGCGATCTCCGGGACAGTCGCGTAGGCGGCGAAGGTCCCTAGCTGGGCCAGACGGTTGACCGTTGCGCCGTCGCTGCGCCTCCGGTAAGTAGGGCTCTGCAGCGGGCTGTAGCAGACGTTCGGCCAGCCCTTCTGGCACGCCTCGCACAGCCCGCAATTGGCCTTCCACGAGAGGATGACGTGGTCGCCGGGCTCGACATTGGTCACACCCGGGCCGGTCGCCTCCACCACCCCCGCGCCCTCGTGGCCCAGCACCGTCGGCAGGGGATGGTGGGTCCACTCGCCCTTCACGACGTGCCAGTCGGAGTGGCACACGCCCGACGCCCCCAGCTTCACCAGCACCTCACCCTGCGCCGGCTCTTCCATGTCCAGCTCCTCGATCACGACCGGCGTGTTGGCCTCGTACAATACGGCTGCTTTCATGTCGTTGTCCTCCTCTCGTCACTCGGCGGGGCTGCGGAAGTGGTCCCATCCCCCGTTCGCCGCCCCCGCTCCTGGGGCGCCGACGACCTCGACTCCCTGCCCGTCCACGATGCGGCCAACCTCGGTCACCGGCGTGTCGAGCATGTCCTGGACCTGCTCCAGGGTCTCGCTGGGCGCGGTGAAGACAAGCTCGTAGTCCTCGCCGCCCGCTAGGGCGAGGTCCGTCCAGTCGCCGGGGAACGTCCGCCTGAGCTCCTCGCCGGCCGGGATCCGGTCGGCGTCGATGACGGCGCCCACGCCGCTGGCCGCGCACATCTTCGCCACGTCGGCGACCAGCCCGTCGCTCACGTCCATGGCCGCACGCACGCCGAGCCGCCTGAGCATCAGGCCCTCCTCGATGCGGGGCGACGGGCGCAGGTGCCGCCGCGCCAGCGAGCGCTCCCCCAAGTCGCGGTCGCCGTCTCCCGCCAGCAGCAGCCGGAGCCCGCCCGCGGAGTCGCCGAGGGCGCCCGTGACGGCTACGAGGTCGCCGGCGGATGCGGCGCGGCGGTCCAGCACCGGGCCGTCGACGGTCGACGCGTCGCCGACCATGGCAACGGTGACGAAGAGGGCGGGCGAGCTCACGACGTCGCCACCTACGATCTCGCCGCCGTAGACGTCGCAGGCGTCGAGCATCCCCTCGTACAGCCCGGTCACCGCCTCCACGTCCATATCGGGATCGAGGCCTAGGCTCACGACCGAGACCCTCGGCTCGCAGCCCATCGCCGCGACGTCGCTCAGGTTGACCGCCAGGGCCTTCCAGCCGATCTCCCGCCACGACGCCAGGTCGGTCCTGAAGTGGATGCCCTCGACCATCGTGTCGGTAGTCAGCACCCGCGTCCCCGGGCCGCTTCGCCAGACGGCGGCGTCGTCTCCCACCGAGCGGATGAGCCTGAACCCGCCCGCGCCCTGCCCTCCCGAAGCCGCACCCGCCCGAGCCGCGATGGTCCGCGCGATCACGTCGATGGTGCCGGTCTCGCCGATATCCGCAAGGCGCATGATGGGGCAGATTATATGGGCAGCAAGCCGCCGCCCTCAACGTTCGCAGGCCCGGCGCAGCGTGTACAATGTAGCGGCTTGGGACTCCACGCCCTGGTGGGGCGAGCGGTGAGAGATGGCTGAATACGATTACGACATGGTGGTCATAGGGTCGGGCCCGGCCGGCCAGCGGGCCGCGGTGCAGGCCGCAAAGCTGGGCAAGCGCACCGCGATGGTCGAGCGCCACGCCGAGATCGGCGGCGTCATGGTGAACACGGGCACCATCCCCAGCAAGACCCTCCGCGAGGCGGTGGTGTACCTGACCGGGTACAGGGAGCGCAGCATCTACGGCGAGTCCTACTCGGTCAAGCAGGATATCACCATCAACGACCTGACCGTCCGCACCAACCACGTCATGCAGCAGAACAAGGATACGCTGCGGCTCCAGCTCATGCGGAACAGGGTGGAGCTCATCACCGCCGAAGCGTCCTTCGTCGACGCCCATACCATCGACCTGGCGTCCGTGAACGGCAGGGGCCACCAGCCGATCACCACCGACAAGGTGGTCGTGGCCGTCGGCACGTCCCCGGCCCGGCCCAGCGACATGAACGTCGACGGGAAGCGCATCCTCCTGAGCGACGACATCCTGAACATGGCGGAGCTGCCGCGCACCATGGCCATCGTCGGCGCGGGCGTGATCGGGCTGGAGTACGGCAGCATCTTCGCCACCCTGGGGATACGCGTCACACTCATCGACCGCTACCCGGGTCTCCTCCACTTCGTCGACCGGGAGGTCGTCGACACCCTCGTCTACCACATGCGCCAGAAGAGGGTGACCCTCCGGCTGGACGAGGAGGTCACCTGGGTGGAGACGTTCGAGGACGACCGGGGGGAGCACGTGCGGATCAGGCTGATCAGCGGCAAGGACATCGTGACCGACGCGGCGCTCTACAGCGTGGGCCGCACGGGAGCCACCAAGTCGCTGAAACTGGACGCCGTCGGCCTGAAGGCGGACGGCCGCGGGCGGCTGAAGGTCAACGAATTCTACCAGACCGCCGTGCCGAACATCTACGCCGCGGGCGACGTGATCGGCTTTCCGAGCCTCGCCTCGACCTCCGGGGAGCAGGGCCGGATCGCGTCCTGCCACGCCTTCGGGATCCCCGCGAACAGCGTCCCTGAGCTGTTCCCATACGGTATCTACACCATACCCGAGATCTCGATGGTGGGCCGCACGGAGGAGGAGATGACGGAGGACGTGGTGCCCTACGAGGCGGGCAGGGCCCAGTACCGGGAGATAGCGAGGGGCCAGATCATCGGCGACGACTCCGGGCTCCTCAAGCTGCTCTTCCACACCAGGACCCGCAAGCTCCTCGGCGTCCACATCATCGGCGAGGGGGCCAGCGAGCTGATCCACATCGGGCAGGCGGTCCTCGCCCACGAGGGGACGGTCGACTACTTCGTCGACACGGTCTTCAACTACCCGACTCTGGCCGAGTGCTACAAGACGGCCGCCCTGGACGGGATAAACCGCCTGGGAGGTTAGCGGTACACGCAGTGACCGAGAGGCCGCTGAACTCCAGGCAGTACATCGCGGAGGCCTGGGAGCCCTGCCGGATTCCGGTGGACGGGGACCTGGTGTCCTGCAACTTCAACGCCAACCCCGACCTCGGCGGCGAGGCCGCCCTGTGCGTCATCCCCACGCAGGCCCTGGCGGTGGTGGAGGACCCGGTCCGCATGAAGATCAAGCCCAACGTCATGTCCGAGTGGCTGGACCGCCTGACGGCCAGGGGCGCGGGGATCCTGCTGGTGCATGGGAGGTGGTTCGACAATATGTGGACTTCCGCGACGATGGCCGCCAGTGGGGTCGATTACTTCGCCCGTATCGAGGCACGCATGGCGGCCGCCATTTCGGGGGCGCTGTCGAGGGGATGGGCCACGCCGGGCCGCGTTGTTCTGATGGGAAGCTCGCGCCATGGCTTCGTCACCCTCGAGGCCATGGCGAGGAATACCGACGTATCCGCCGGGGTGGCTCACCAGCCCGTCGTGCACTGGCCGCGCATGAAGGAGTTCCAGGGCATGGAGGGCAACCCCGTCGTCATGCGGCACTCCCTCTACGACCTGGCGGACAGGTTCGCGCCCAGGCCGCTGTACATGCAGACGGGCTACGCCGACGAGCGCGTGGGCCAGGACCAGATAGAGGCGCTGATCGCCCGCCTGTCGGACGAGTACGAGCGCCGGGGCTGCGGCTCGCGGTTCACCCGCGAGCTGCTGCCCATCCCGGGGCACGACGGCACGAGGGTGCCCATACCAGCCCTGGACTCGGTAGTCGATTGGCTCTGCGAGCAGGGGTTCCTGGGGAGCGGGGCCGGTGGGTAGCCCCGCGCTCGACATCGGCAGCACGAAGCAGCTCTTCATCGACGACATGGTCGTCGCCGCCTCGTCGAACGTGCAGAGGCAGCCGCACCGCCCCGTCAGGCACGGCCCGCCGATCCTGGAAGCGGACAGGCCGTGGGAGACCGACGGCGGCGGCGTGTACATGTACGGGGGCAGCGTGCTGTTCGACTCGGAGGAGCGAGTCTTCAAGATGTGGTACAGGGCGTCGGGGCCCATCTCCCTGCGCCCCGGCGCGAAGAGCGGCGAAGACCCCGGCGGCTACCGGGCCTGCTACGCCGTCTCGGACGACGGGCTGGAGTGGCGCAAGCCCGACCTGGACGCGTCGGAGTTCGGCGGCAGTATCCGCAACAACCTGCTGCCGCCCTCCGGCGACGGTATGCGGTTCATCAGGCGTCCCAACCTGGTCAAGGACTACGACGAGCCCGACCCGGCGCGGCGCTACAAGATGGTGTACATGGACCACGTGGACGGCGCGTGGGGCCTGTCGAAGGCGTACTCGCCGGACGGCATCAGGTGGGAGATGAACGTGGGGACGCCGCACCGGTTCGAGCCGGGCATTGCGCCCAACGGCATCCTGTTCGGCTGGGACCCGCGCCTGGAGCGCTACGTCCACTTCCACAGGAAGGGGGGCCGGATCCGGGCCGACGTGGACGGCAGGACCACCCGGCGCAAGGCGGCCGTCATGCGGACCGAGAGCCGCGACTTCGAGACCTGGGGCGGGACGACGGATGTGCTGGCGCGGGAGCCGGGAGACCCTCCAAACTGGAGCCCCAGCCACGGCATCGACCTGGCCGCAGTCCTGTATACCGACGACCTCTACGTCGGCTTCATCGACACGGCCTACTCCCATGTGGTCGAGGACGTCGACCCCGCTCTGTGGCGCAGCATATACGGCAGCGAGTTCGCGGAGTACAGGACGGAGCTGGTCGTCAGCAGGGATGGGCTCCGCTGGCGGAGGGCCACGCCGTTCTTCGAGTTCATGCGACGGGGGATGTACGACGCCTGGGACTGCGACCACGTGGCGCTGCACAAGCCCCTGGTGAAGGACGACGTGATCTACATCTACTACTCCGGCGGCAGCGTCGCGAACACCGCCAACGACCCTCGCCATCCACAGCACCACCTGGGGCGGCGCGAGTCGATCGGCGTAGCGACCATGAGGCTCGACGGGTTCGTCTCGCTGGACGGCTGCGGGCTCGGCTCGTCCGTCACGACGCGGCCCATCCGCTTCAAGGGCGACAGGCTGGAGGTCAACGTCCGGGCACCCGTCGAGGCTGCAGACGGGACTAGGCCCCACGGGCGGTTTGCGGTGGAGGTGCTGGACGTAAACTCCGTGCCACTCCCGGGGTACTCCCGACAGGACTGCGACGCCTTCAGCGGCGACGATGCGCGCCTAGTGGTCACCTGGAACGGCAACCCATACCTCGGCGGCCTGGAGGGCCTGCCCATACGGCTGCGCTTCCACCTCGACAACGCCGCGCTGTACTCGTTCAGGTTCCGGGGCGAGAGGGAGCCGTCACCGGCGGCCAATCCGTGGGAGCCCGGCTCCCGCGGCTTCCCCTAGTTGAACTACCAGGGCATGGCGCGGCCGTACTTCCGCCTTACGGAGTCGGCGACCTCGGCGCTTGGGCCGGGGACGATCTTCGCGCCCACGTTCTCGATCAGGTGGAGCACGATCTCCTCTTCGGTCATCGACTCGTCCTTCCACGAGCAGTAGAAGGCCGCGCCGGCCTTGTCCAGGGCCGACTTGACGGTCGCGCGCGCCTGCTCCATGTGGGGCGGATAGGGCGGGTCGTGGCCGTCGGGATCGCCGAAGGACATGCCCATGTCGCCGGGCCCCCACTCGGCCCACGAGATGCCCGGCACGGCGGCGATGTTGTCGGCGTCCGGGAGGCAGTGCCTGTCCTCGATCTTCAGTCCCAGGAACAGCTCGCCCTCCGGGTTCAGGGGCCAGGGGTCGGCGATCCTGACGTAGCGCGAAGGCTCCACGTCCCATAGCTCCGCCGGCTGCCCCTGCCCGCCCCCGCCGCGCAGGCCCTCGGGTATGCCCAGGTCCATGCCGATGGTCTGAAACGGGTACCTGGCCGTCGCCACGAACCACTTCACCGCCTCGGCGCTGCGGGCGTGGGTGTGGAGGATGCCGTGGACTCCTGCCGCGAGGACGTGGCGCGTCTGCCAGGCGTTGTACCGCACCTCCTCGGGGCTGATGCAGTTGGACGGCAGCGTGCATATGACGGTCGGCGTCGGGTGGCCGCTGGGCGTCGGGCCGCCGTCGTGGAGTCCCCTCATGTACTGGTACAGGCCGATGGTGTCGAAGGCGTGGTGCTCGAACTCCACCTGTATCATGTCCGACCACGTCTGGGCCTGCGCCAGCCCGGCCTCGTACGTAAGCTCCGCCGCGCCGGTCGAAATTACGGGCTGGTCCTGCTCCAAAAGCTCGATGACCTTGTTCACTCTACCCATCGGGATACCTCCGGGGTGTGACGCCCCCCTCGATGTTGTGGCCGTAGTCTAGCACAGCAGCAGTAACGGTAGGGCGGTTCGCGAACCGCCCCTACGTCTTCGCAAGACCCGTCCCTTGCCCGAAGGACGGCGCCCTGCTACTCTGCGCGAGGGTAGCCAGGATGCCACCAGTCTTCGAAGCGGACGGAGTCGAGTTCAGCTACGGCCCGCTCAAGGTCCTAGACGGGCTGTCCCTGGCCGTGCACGAGTCGGAGATCTTCGGCATCCTCGGCGCGAACGGCGCAGGCAAGACGACCCTGATGCGGCTGCTCATCGGCCTCCAGAAGCCGTCCTCCGGCTCGGTCCGGGTGTTAGGCGAAGCGCCCTCATCCAGCGTCACCAGGCGCATCGGCTACATGCCCCAGCTCAGCGCGCTGTACCAGGAGCTGTCCGCCCGCCAGAACGTGGACTTCTTCGCCCGGATGTACGGCCTGTCTCGGCCTTCCAGGCGGCGGGAAGCGGTCGACCGGGCCATCGAATGGGTCGATCTGACCGAGCGACAGAAGGAGCCGCTCACGCGCCTGAGCGGCGGGATGCGCCAGCGGGTCAGCCTCGCCATCGCCCTCGTGCACGAGCCCGATCTGCTGGTGCTGGACGAGCCGACCGTCGGGCTCGACCCCGAGCTCAGGGCCACGTTCTGGGAGCAGTTCCGCGACATGTCGTCCTCGGGCACGACGCTGATCATCTCCAGCCACACGATGGACGACGCCGCGCACTGCCACCGGCTCGCCTTCATCCAGGAGGGGCGCATCGTGGCCCTGGGGACGCCCGACGATCTGCGGAAGTCCGCGGGGGACAACGCCACCCTGGAGGACGCGTTCCTCCACTTCGTCAGGCAGGGAGGGCCGTCGTGACCATCGACCGCACCCTCGCCATAGCCGTCAGGATAGTCAGCCAGATCTCGCGCGACCACCGCTCCGCGGCGCTGATCGTAGTCGCGCCGATAATCGTGATGTCGCTGGTGGGGTTCTCCTTCGCGGACCAGCGCGACATCCTCAATCGCATCGCCCCGGGCCTGATCGGCGTATTCGTCCTCTTCTTCACCTTCCTCCTGACCGGCGTGAGCTTTCTCCGGGAAAGGGCCCAGGGCACCCTCGAAAGGCTGCTGACCACGCCCGTCGGCCGGGGGGACATCCTGGCCGGCTACCTGCTCGGATTCCTGCTGTTCGCGGGGATACAGTCCGTCGTCATCCTCCTCTACACCATCTTCGCCCTCAGGATCGACTACCAGGGCTCCCTCTGGCAGATATTCGTGCTCCTGGTCGTCGTCACCATCGGCGGGGTGAGCCTCGGCATCTTCATCTCGACCTTCGCCCGGAACGAGTTCCAGGTGGTCCAGTTCATCCCGATCATCCTGCTGCCGCAGATATTCCTCTCGGGGGCCGTACTGCCGTCCGAACAGCTTCCCGGCTACTTCCAGGCAGTCGGCCAGGTCCTGCCGCTCACCTATGCGGTTGACGGCATGAAGGCCATCATGCTGGATGGCGCGACCCTGGGAGAAATCGGCATAGAGCTGGCCATCCTGGGCGGCTCCGCCATCGGCATCCTGGCCCTCGCCGCCCTAACCGTGCGCCGCACCTAGCCGTTCGACGCCTGACATTACGTCACGATGGGTGGTAGTCTTGGTCATACCTTTGGTATGATAGGTCACATGGTTGAGGTGAAGTATGGCTAGCACAAGAGTCGAGAAGGTCACGATAAGCCTACCCAAGAACTCACTCGCCCTTGCCGACCGCCTGGCAGAGACATGGTCGACAACCCGGAGCGGCGTTGTGGCGCGACTGCTGGAGCAGGCGGAGGAGGCACGAGTGCATGCCCTTATGAGGGAAGGCTACATCGAGATGGCTTCGGAGAACCGCAGGGACGCCGAAGAGGCCCTTCACCTTACGCGCGAGGTCATGCTGCGCAATGATCCGTAGAGGCGAAATCTACCTGGTCGACTGGTCGAACGGACGCGGCTCCGAGCAGTCCGGGATCAGGCCGTCGCTCGTGGTCCAGAACGACGTCGGCAATGAGCACAGCTCGACGACTATAGTGGCGGCAGTGACCACGCGCAGAGGCAGGACCTACCCATTCCAGGTGACGATTAGCTCAGACGATAGTGGGCTCCCCAAGGACAGCATCGTCAAGTGTGAACAGATCCAGACGATCGCCAAGGATCGCCTGGGACAGTTGATGGGAAGACTGGACGACGAGTCCATGAGTCGCGTGGGGTATGCGCTGAGCCTCAGCCTGGGACTTTAGGTCTATCTGCGGGTGGAGCACTGCCCTTCGACAGGCTCAGGGCGAACGTGCTTCCCCTTGACCTAGGAAGCCACCGCGAAGACGTCGATCTCGAAGTCGACCTCGGGGCGGCCGAATCGCTCCACCACGAGGCCCGTCGATACCGGGCGCACGCCCCTCATGTGCTCGGCAAGCACGGGGTAGACGGCCTTGCGGTGGGAGGCGTCCTTGACGTAGGTGATCACCTTGCAGATGTCCCCCATGCGCGCCCCCGCCTCCTCCAGCAGGGCCCTGACGCACCGCATGGCGTTGTCCGCCTGGGCCGCCGGGTCTCCCAGACCGACGAAGTCCCCCTCGAAGGTCCAGCCCGTCTGCCCCTGCAGGTAGACCAGGTCGTTGGCGCGCACGGCCCTGGCCAGGCCGTAGTCGAGTCCATCAAATAGCGGGTCCTTCGAACTGGTGTTGAACAGGCGGAACCGCCGATGCTCGCCCCCGTCCCTGGGAATCACGGCGAAGACGTCGATCTCGAAGTCCAGCTCTGGCCGCGCCAGGCCGGAGATGACCAGCCCGGTCGAGACGGGGTTGACGCCGCGCAGGTGCTCGGCCAGCACGGGGTAGACCTTCCAGCGGTGCTCGATGTCGGTGACGTACGTCGTGACCTTGCAGATGTCCTCCATGCGCGCGCCTGCCTGCTCGAGCAGGGTGCGCACCGATCTCATGGCCTGGTCCGCCTGTGCGGCGGGGTCGCCCTCGCCGACCAAGCCGCTGCCGTCGAGCTTCAGGCCCGTCGCGCCGACCAGGAAGACCTGGTCATTCGCGCGCACGGCCTGGCACGCCCGGTAGTCCAGCGACGGCAGCAGGTAGCCGCCCTTCGAGGACCCCTTGCCTATGCGAATATGTGACATTGCGAACCTCCTGACAGCCCTCCTCTCCCTTCACGGGAGAGGATTGAGGTGAGGGTGAACCCTCCGCTGTTCAACTGCCGCACTTCCCCGCCGGTGCGACCGGTTGTAGAATCCTACACCATGGAGCATCACTTCGGGCGAATACGCGCACTGGGCCTGTGTGTCGTGCTGGCGCTTGCGGCAGCTGCCGCAGCCTGCGGGGGCGGCGCGCAGCCCACACCGGTTCCGACGGTCGAGCCGACGCAGGCCGTGGCGACCTCCACCCCGAACCCAACCCGGCAGCGGCGGACGGCGAGCGGCGAGCGGCAGACCATATTCGTCGACGTGACGGACTCGGCGGGCGTGCGGTTCAGGCACCACGAGGTCGAGACCGAGGTGCAGCCCGTCGGCGCGGGCGTGGTCGTGTTCGACTACGACAACGACGACCTGGAGGACGTGTACGTCACCGACTCCATCGGCGCAAACGCCCTGTTCCGCAACAACGGCGACGGGACGTTCACCGACGTGGCCGCGGCCGCCGGCGTCGACGACGTCGAGGGTCACTCCAACGGCGGGTGCGCGGCGGACTACGACAACGACGGCGACAAGGACCTGTTCCTGACCAACTACGGCACGAGCAAGCTGTTCAGCAACGACGGCGACGGCACTTTCACCGACGTGACGGAGCAGGCCGAGGTGGGCGACGACGACAGGAGCCTCCGCTCGTCCGGGTGCGCCTGGGGAGACTACGACCGCGACGGCTTCCTCGACCTGATGGTGGTGCGCCACCTGAAGGAGCTGGACCCCGACACGCTGGTCAGCGGCGACTTCTACTTGGCCGTGGGCATCGTCGCCCTGTACCACGCCAACGGCGACGGGTCGTTCACCGACGTGACCCCGATGCTCGGCGACACCGGCCCGCGCAAGAAGAACCTGTACGGCGAGGCCATAGGCAGCCTGTGGGGCGCGGGATTCCAGCCCGGCTGGCTCGACTACGACTCGGATGGCGACCCCGACCTCTATGTCGTCAACGACTGGGGGCCGAACGTGCAGCCCAACGTGCTGTGGCGCAACGACGGGCCGTCGGACGACGGGGGCTGGACCTTCACCGACGTGTCGAAGGAGTCGGGCGCGGGCGTCCCCATATACGGGATGAGCATGACCGTCGGAGACTACGACAACGACGGCCACTTCGACATCTTCATGACCAACATCGGCGCGACCGTGCTCCTCAGGAACAACGGCGACGGCAGGTCCTTCACCGACATGGCGGGCCCGGCGGGGGTCGAGGTGTCGAAGATCGGCACGGAGGACCGGGTGACCTGGGGCTCGGTCTTCTTCGACTACGACAACGACGGCTTCGAGGACATCTACATGGTCAGCGGCTACCTGAGGCTGCCGGGGGTCGACGACGTGCCCAGCTACCTGCGGGAGCAGCACAATGTCCTGCTGCGGAACAGGGGCGACGGCACGTTCAACAACCTGTCGGTGGTCAGCGGCGCCGACGACCCCGGCGTGGGCAGGGGCCTGGGCTACCTGGACATCGAGAACGACGGGTGCCTCGACCTGTTCGTCGGCAACCTGGGCGGCGAGACCACCCTCTACAGGAACCGGTGCGAGTACGGGAACAACTGGCTCGTCGTCAAGACCGTCGGCACGAGCAGCAACCGCGACGGCATCGGCGCGCGTATTACCGTTAGGGCGGGCGGCGTGACCCAGGTGCGCGAGGTGGCGAGCGGGCGCAGCTTCATGGGCCACCCGATGATAGCCCCCCACTTCGGCCTGGGCAGTGCCGAATCGGTGGACGAGATCGTCGTCCGGTGGCCCAGCGGCGCAGTCCAGACAGTCTCGTCCGTCGAGCCCAACCGGAGGATCACCATAACCGAGCCGAACTGACGCGCAGACGTTGGGGCGTATTTCCGGCGCTAGTGGTATCTTGGAGTCATGATCGACCGTGCGGCACGCAACATAATCGCGGCGGCGCTCCTGCCGGCCGCTGCCGTCGTCCTGGCCTCGTGCGGGGCCGCGGAGGGCTCCGAGCCGCCCACGATCGGTGAACGGCCCGCCATCGCCGAGCACACGGACCAGAAGGCGATCAGTAGCGGCGACCTGTCGATCGACGAGATCATCCGGCGCGGCGAGCTGCTGTTCGAAGCGCCCTTCAACACTCTCGACGGCGCGGGCAGGCCCGAGACGGCCGACGTGGAGCGTAGGAACAACGTCAGCATCGGCAACCCGCGCCCGCGGCACGACTTCCCCGACAACTTCAACCGCATCTCCGCGCCCGACGCCAACACCTGCCTGGAGTGCCATACGGTCCCGCGCGCGGGCGGCGGCGCGGGCAACGCCGCCAACGTCTTCGTGCTCGCGGACCGGCTGCCCTTCGCCACCTTCGACGGCGGGCCCGGCGACAACAACGAGACCCACGACCTCATGACCATCGGCAACGAGCGGGGCTCGCTGGGCCTGTTCGGGTCGGGCTGGATCGAGCTGCTGGCACGGGAGATGACCGTCGAGCTCAAGGCCGCCGCCGAGGAGGCGATAGAGGAGGCGCAGCGCACCGGCAGCGACGTCACCGTAGACCTGGTGACGAAGGGCGTCAGCTTCGGGCGCATCACGGCCCACCGCGACGCGACGCTGGACTTCAGCGAGCTCGAAGGGGTCGACAACGACCTGGTGATTCGGCCCTTCCAGCAGAAGGGCGTGGTCGTCTCGCTCCGCGAGTTCGGCGTGAAGGCGATGAACTCCCACTTCGGGATGCAGGCGTCGGAGCAGTTCCGCGACGGCGTGGACTTCGACCGCGACGGCTACGTGGACGAGCTGACGCGCGGGGACATGACGGCCCTCGTCGTCTTCCAGGCCACCCTGCCCGTCCCAGGCCAGGTCCTCCCCGCCGACCCGGAGGCCAGGGCGGCCGTCGAGAAGGGCCGCGAGCTCTTTTCGTCCATCGACTGCGTCTCGTGCCACGTCCCGGAGCTTCGGGTCGACAGTCCCATATTCGCCGAGCCGAGCCCGTTCAACCCGCGCGGCAAGCTCCAGCCCAACGACGTCAACTCCCCCCTGCTGGTCGACCTCACGGTCGCGGGGCCCGGCCCACACCTGGAGCGCCAGCCCGACGGAAGCGTGCTGGTGCCCGCCTTCACCGACCTCAAGCGGCACAAGATGGGCGATCTGCTGGACAACGAGGTGCTAATCCAGGACGGCGTGCCGACGGACGAGTGGCTGACCCGCAAGCTGTGGGGGTTCGCCAGCGAGCCGCCCTTCCTTCACCACGGCAGGGCGACGCTGATATCCGAGGCCATCCTCGCCCACGGCGGCGAGGCCCAGGACGCCCGCGACAGGTTCGCCGCCCTCTCCCACGACGACCAGGCGGCGGTCGTCGAGTTCCTGAAGACCCTGCAGATCCTCCCGGAGGACGCGGACAGCCTGGTAATCGTCGAGGGCAGCAGCGCCTCCAACAGCGCGATCCTCCTGCCCCTAATAGGCGGCGGCGCGGGCATCGTGGTGCTAGTACTGGCAGCGGGCGCAGTGGTCTGGGCCAGGAGGCGCTAGGAGACCGGCGACGGCTGGAAGAAGCAGGGTCTACGACGGCGCACACCGAATCCAAGCAATCTCACCAGAGTCCCCTACCGACAGAACCGCCTAACAGACACCCCATTTTCAGGCAATTGACTTTGTGCTATGATTAGAACATGATCCTTATGTTTTCCAAGAAAGAGCAGGCTGCTTGGCTAAGGACGCTCCTCTCGTCGCTTGCCCCCGTCTTGGCTATGCCTTCTTTCATTGGGGTCTGGTGCATCCTCCTAATCGTAGGACTGGGAATCCCCTTTGGACTGCCCGTGAGTGAACTCGTGCTCGACTTTGTCGGGTCAACCTCCGGGCCCCTGATCGACATGCAGATCCAGCTCTTGACGCTGGCCAGCCTTGTCCTCGCTTTGCACTACCTACCCTGCCGGGACTGGACAGGAGTATCGACATACCACCTAACCATCAGGATACTCACCAAAATATGCGAGTCAGCAAGATTGGTGCTGTTAGACGCACCTGTGGCTCCCGCACCAACAGATCCCAGCAGTAGCTCCATTCGCTGGCTTACCCACTGGAACCGTACGGACGTCCGACAGACGCCATATCTGTCGGGCGACCACCCACAGTTGGAATGAGCACACACCTCCTCTAGTCGCAGTAGGCGCCAGCGCGCGTCAATAGCAATTGCACCAAGGAATCGGTGCAGAGAGGAGAGATTGATGAACATCCGACGTCTCACCGCCCAGTCACTAACGACTGGAATCATGGCAGCCCTGCTTTGGGTCGTACTCTGGGACTTTGCCTTCCCGGATGTGTGGCCTGGCTACGACGCCCACGTAGAGAGCGTGTTCTTGCTGGGTCTCATTGCCCCGGTTGCAGTGGCCTTGATAAAACCCCTGCTCAATCGAGGATAGAAGGCAGCGCGTAGGAGATGGGGTATGTCGGCGTCACGAGTGACTACGGCATACCCCTCTTCTGTAAGTCCTGCCCTAACTTGGCAATCCTAACCCGACCAAGGCGCGGGTACTCGTTGCTGTACCCTATTCAAGGCGTCTATCTGTGACCGAAGGCTCACGTGACAGATGGCGGCGTATATCGGCAATCCACTCGGTATCTAACCCCAGCGCCTGAACTACGGCATCGTCTATCTGCGCCCGTACCGGATCGTCGGCCATTAGGGGGAGGGATTGCAGCGTTTCGTGTTGGAGCCAGTCAAACCAGTTCGACAGTATACCCCGCTCCGCCTCGCCTAATGCGGTGAGATCGGGGATGGGCACCGAGCGCAATGTGTCCAACGAGAAAGACGGGTATGACGGCACCCGATTATCGCGAGCACCTAGCAGCGCCAGCAACCCCGGAGTAGAGTTAAGGTATAGGCATACGGCCTTGGCTATGTCTGGATCGTGGGTGCGACAGGGCGTCCAGATCGAACCTACGGCTTGCTCCGGGAGCATCACAGCGGCGACACGAGCCACGTTAAGCCGGAGGCGGTGGGGTAGCAACAGGCGGCTCCGCTGCTCCCAATAGCCGTCGGCCATGGAGCGTTTGGATGGCTTGGCCTCGATGTACACGTCGGTCTCTGCCACCATCGACTGCGTTACTTCCGACTTGTGATGCCAGAGGGCGCGGCGACCCGACTGTGTCGGCATCCTTGACCTAGTATAAGCGTCCCGTATCCTTCTCCCCTCCGGGCCTACATCGGCTATCTTACTCAAAGGGACGGTGAGAACCTTTGCAGGGTTATCTTCGCTAAGCAGGCGGAAGGTATTTGTTAGGAAGGGCGAGAGGAAGTTGACGGCGGCCCAATCGCCCTTGGCGATGCGCTGGGCATCAACTTCCTGAACAGTGAAATCCCGGACTGCAGAGCCATTCCCCCGTGCAGCCCGCTGAATCCTGTCCGCCGTGTCTAGCGCCTCCAGAGGCGTTTCCGGATTACGGGCGAGGTTGAATACGCGAGTAGGCGGCTTTGGTCCGTCACCCTGCCACCGGCGACAGATAATCAGCACTTCGCCGATACTGGTGTTCTCCGAAAAAAAGATCCGGTTTGGATCGTGGGAGCTAACGATAGTCTCCACATGAAAATGCTGGGCAAGGAAACGCCGTGTATGAAATGCGGCAGGATTTGTAGCTATAGTCGTTGGCAGTACAACTGCTAGGATGGCTCTGCCATCGTTCAGTATGTTCTCTGCCAAGACCATGAAGGAGTTCGCAGAACCGGATTGTCGAGCGGCCGCACTATTTGGGAGGCCTCTTACGAGCTCCGTTTCGCGCCCTTTCACCGCCAACTCCTCGGCAACGCTGAACTGGTCATACCGCAGGCTGTCACGAGTGAAGGGCGGGTTCATGATCACAAAGTCCAAAGGCGGAGGCAGAGGGGCTGCCTCATCGTCTTCCACTCTCTCAGCCAAATCAGGCCACCCAGCTAGCCGCGCCTGCCCGGTGAGAAACTCCAAAGAGCCGACGTAAGGCACCCCATCGAACACCCCTAGCCGGACACGATGAATGTTGATATGGCTGAACTGGGTTGCGGGCGACAGCATCCCTACTGTGGAGGCCGCCATGTGGGTCGCCGTCAAGTTGGAATCGTAGCCCCATAGCACATCCTCTACCACCATCAAGTCCAGCACTTCTTCATCCTCTGGGGTTCCCTGGCCAGCGGCGTTGCGCAGGTCGCGGATGCGCTCGGCGGCTGCCATAAGCAGGGTGCCGGTGCCGCAGGCCGGATCGCAGATTCTCAGGGCGGCAATGGCGTTGGGATCGCTCCAGTCGGCGTCCTGCTCCTGGAGGGCCAGTGACGCCAACAGCACAGCGGCGGCGGTTGAGGTGTAAAATGAGCCGTCATAGCGGGCGGTGTCCAGCACCCGGTGAAAGATGCGCCCTAGCAGGTCGTGGCGCAGTCCGACGACCTCTTCTGATATTTGGCTCACTACTTGAGCGAGATTTCGGACGGCTAGGCCATTATCGGGATTGGCTAATATGGCCCCTAGCGCCGCGCGGCCTGTCTGAAAAACCGGCCGGTAATCCACGGCAAGGATTCCACGCCAAGCCTCCTGAAAGGCACCGATTACGGCGCCCTGCTCTGCGCATACGGCAGGAGAAGCAGGCGGCCACTCCCCGTCATATCCCTCGGGATGCAGTGACGGCAAGTGTCCTTGCAGGCGGTGGTGGAATAGCATGGCTGTAGCCACGACCAGAAGGCCCCTCTTGGCGGCGACGAGGTAACCGCTGCCTGTGTCGCCTTTCTGCCCGGTACCCGGCTTGTTGGCGGGCAGGTCGAGGGCCTGGGCAAGATTGCGGCGGTCACCGGCGCTCAGCTGCCCTACGGCCGCATCCAGGGCATCGGAGAGTTTCTGAGCCGCTATGTCCGCGCCGCTCAGGGAATCAGGTGCCTGTTGCACCGCGCGGGCCAGCATTGCCACATCACCAGTGGCCCAGTGTTCGGCGGGATCTCCAGGCTTGACGCGGAGTGTCCAGGTGAGAGTACCGTCGCCTAGGTTTTCCTCAGTGGCGTCTTGGGGATAGCAGAGTGCGAACACGACCACGGTGAGGCGCTGTCGCAACCTCGCGTCGGCATCCTTAATTGCCTGGGATTTTCGATGGAAACCCCGCTCCCCCTCCAGCACAATGCGCAGACCGTCTACGTTGGCTACGACGTCCATTCGCCTGCGTCCGGCGCGTTGCTCGTAGTCGGCAGCAACGCCGTGCTGGCGCAGGAGCAGAGCCAGAGCGCGGTTCAGGAAGTCCTCCTGCTTTCTAGTCATGACGGAATACTAGCATGTCGGCTCTTTCTCGGTGTGATTGGCGCGCTATTCGCCGCGCAGCCGGCGCAGCTCGGCCTCCATCTCGGCGACACGCCGCTCTGCGGCCTGTGCACGTTCCTCCGCGAAGTCTCTCGCCGCTTCCGCCGCCTGACGCGCCTCCGCCTCCGCCCAATGCGCCTCTACCGTTTCCGTGATCGTCGGCAGGAACCGGCCGCTCACCGGGTCCCGGAAGCGTATCTCGCCGTTGTCCCACCACAGCTCCAGGCCCAGCGCCGCGCTGTATCCCCAGTGCCGCCCGTCGGGCTCGGCCACTATCTCCAGCGGCAGATACTCCCCGTCTACCAGCAGGTCCCCCGCCAGCGGCGCGTCGTGATACTCGCCGCCCGAAGGGTCGAAGCGCCAGTACTCCCCCACCCCGAGAGCCGCATACCCCTCGGGCTTCTCCGCGTAGTCCCGCCTGCCCGTGCTCCGTGACCCCACCTCGAGGACCAGGTCCGGCGGCCTGCCAACCTCGCTTATCACGTAGCCGTTGCGACGGATGACCCTCTCAGGGTCGATCAGCGGCCGCGCGAATACGAAGTCCGGAGACAACTCCACCGGGTCCCCCGCGTCGAGGATGAGGTAGATCTCTCCCGTAATCAGCACGTCGTCGGACCCGGTAAAGTAAGCCAGCAGCGTGCTGTCAATCGAGTTCAGGGTCTTGCGTTGCACCATGTCAGGCTCCCGCGGCGGGTCGGGCAGCTGCTCTATGCGCGGCTGTGCGAGTGCGCTCTGGGTCGTCATAGCCGGCCTCCTCCGTGATGCCGTCTCAGGCTCCATCCGCGCGAGGATGCGCCAGGGGATTGTAGCACGAGCGGCCGGGGATGAGTTTCCGCCTTCGCGGGAACGACGGTGTGATTGGCGTGCTATTCGCCGCGCAGCCGGCGCAGCTCGGCCTCCATCTCGGCAACACGCCGCTCTGCGGCCTGTCGTACGGCACGCTCGGCCTCCGCACGCGCCTCAGCCGCGTCCGCACGTTCCTCCGCGAAGTCTCTCGCCGCGCGCTCGGCCTCCGCACGCGCCTCAGCCGACTGGCGCGCCTCTACCGTTTCCGTGATCGTCGGCAGGAACCGGCCGCTCACCGGGTCCCGGAAGCGTATCTCGCCGTTGTCCCACCACAGCTCCAGCCCCAGCGCCGCGCTGTATCCCCAATGCCGCCCGTCGGGCTCGGCCACTACCTCCAGCGGCCGGTACTCCCCATCTACTAGCAGGTCCCCCGCCAGCGGCGCGTCGTGATACTCGCCGCCCGAAGGGTCGAAGCGCCAGTACTCCCCCACTCCCAGAGCCGCATACCCCTCGGGCTTCTCCGCGTAGTCCCGCCTGCCCGTGCTCCGTGACCCCACCTCGAGGACCAGGTCCGGCGGCCTGCCAACCTCGCTTATCACGTAGCCGTTGCGACGGATGACCCTCTCAGGGTCGATCAGCGGCCGCGCGAATATGAAGTCCGGAGACAGCTCCACCGGGTCGCCCGCGTCGAGGACGAGGTAGATCTCTCCAGTAATCAGCACGTCGTCGGACCCGGTAAAGTAGGCCAGCAGCGTGCTGTCAATCGAGTTCAGGGTCTTGCGTTGCACCATGTCAGGCTCCCGTGGCGGGTCGGGCAGCTGCTCTATGCGCGGCTGTGCGAGTGCGCTCTGGGTGGTCATAGCCGGCCTCCTCCGTGATGCCGTCTCAGGCTCCATCCGCGCGAGGATGCGCCAGGGGATTGTAGCACGAGCGGCCAGGGACGGATTCCCGTTCAAAGCCTGCCCCGTACACCGGTTCCTTTCCCGTAGGGGCGGTTCGCGAACCGTCCCTACACGGGCCGTGACTCCTCCGGCGGCATCTCTGTATCTTCCCGGCGGTCCGGCTTGTCGAACCTGGCGGCCAGTACACCGGCAATGAGCCCGGTCAGGTGGCCCTCCCACGACACCCGGTCGCCCGTCGGCAGTACGCCGAATATCAGGCCGCCGTACACCACTATGACGACGACCGCGATGAGTATCGAGACGATGCGCCTGTCGTACCAGCCACGCGCGACCAGGTACCCGAAGTACCCGAACACGAGGCCGCTGGCCCCGATATGGTAGCCGCCGCGCGCCACCAGCCAGACGCCCGCCCCTCCGAGCAAGACCACGAACAGGGTCACGCCGAGCAGGGTCTGCCAGCCCCGCGCGGCCACTAGGCCGCCCAGCATCAGCAGCGGGACCGTGTTGGATATGACGTGGCCGAAGCCGCCGTGCAGGAAGGGCGCAAGGGGTATGCCCCAGAGTCCGTCCACGGTTCGGGGCACGATGCCGTAGCCGGCGAACCGGTTGTCCATCAGGAAATCGACCGCGGCCACAACCCATATGGCCGCGACGAATATGCCCAGCAGCACGAACCCCTGCTTCACGGCGCTACCCTGCCCACCTTCGGGACCACCTCCCTCTTCTCCCTCCTCATAGCTCTTCCCCTCCGTGGCCTCTGTGCCCTCTGTGGTTGCTCACAGGTTCCCTACGCGCCGGTGTCGCGGAGCCACTTGTCGAGCCAGTCGTAGGCCTTGCGCCCGCTCCACTGGTGGCCGCCGTCGAACTCGTCCACGTCGAACCGGTCGGGCACCCCGGCCACGTCGTAGGCGTGCCTAACCGCCGCGGCGGCCTCCCGGCTGGCCTCGATGGGGAAGCCGTCGTCCTGGATCCCGGACTCTATGAGCAGTGGGCGCGGCGCGATCAGGCACCCGACGTCCGATGACTCGCCGTACTCCAGCAGCCCGTGAGGGGTCTGTGCGCCGCAGGTGTTGCCGAACCCTATCGCGTAGGCACCGAAGGAGTTGAGGTAGCCGCTCACGACCGCGCACTTGACGCGCTCGTCGAGGGCGGCCGCGTACAGGGTCATGGTGCCGCCGTAGGACAGGCCCACGCAGCCGATCCGGCCCGGGTCCACCTCGGACCGTAGCTGGAGGTATTCGATGCTGCGGAGGGCGTCCCACACGTTGAGGGCCAGCAGGTTCACGCCCATGAGCATCCCCTTTATGAAGAAGACGTTGCAGGCGTCCCTATGGCCGAAGTCGCCCCCGAGGCGGCGCTCGCCGAATGCGCGCCAGTCGGGCGCGACCACCACGTATCCCCGCAGGGCAAGCTGGTGGGCGTAGTCGTAGTTGAGGTTGGCGATCTTGTCGCGCCTGAGCCTCTCGCCGTGATCGATGTTCGCCAGGTCGTCCTTGCCGTTGCCGTGCCCGTGGCAGGCGAGGATACCGGCCCGCCGCTCCCCCGGCGCGATGTCGTTGGGCACGAAGACATAGGCGACGACCGCCATGTCGGGCTCGGAGTTGTACAGGACCTTCTCGCGCCGGTAGGGACCGGTGTCGACGGACTCGATCACCTCGGGGTCCATGAAGCAGGACTCGGGGAAGGGGCCGAGGCACTCCCTCAGCTTCGCGGAGAAGGCCTGCCTCCACTCGTCCATCTCCTCCGGCGAGGCCGCGTCGAAGGAGAGTGACCTCGGCGCCTTTGCGTAGCGGCGCCGGAAGTACTCGCCCACCGACAGGTTGCGGTCGCGCTCCGGGGTTGGCGACGCGGCGCCGCCCCAGGCCAGGTTGTACCGGACACGATCCCGTTGCTCCATTTCGCCGCCTCCCCCGATGGTGTTAGTCCGCTACAGCATACCGCAACCGCGCCGGGCATGTGGCCGGGCCGCGTATCTCGTACAATGGCCCGACAACCCGATTCATCGGAGGGCCCGGCAATGATCGAGATATTCACGGACGGCGCATGCTTGGGGAACCCTGGCCGGGGGGGCTGGGCCGCCATCATCCTCCGGGACGGGTACACGCAGGAGATGTGCGGGAGGGAACGCCGGACGACCAACAACCGCATGGAGATGACGGCCGTAATAGAGGGCCTGGCCGCCGTGCCGCAGGGCTCGCGCGTGACCGTCTACAGCGACAGCCAGTACGTGGTCAACACCATGACCAAGAGCTGGAAGCGGAGGAAGAACCAGGACCTGTGGGCGTGGCTCGACCGGGAGGCGGCTGCCCGCCAGGTGACCTGGGAGTGGATTCGGGGCCATGCCGGACACCCCATGAACGAGAGGGCGGACAGGCTGGCGAGCGAACAGGCAAGACTCGCCGTGCGTGTCGGCGGGGGCTCACACCTGACCCACGTGGACACCGAGGGCAGGGCGAGCATGGTGGACGTGGGCACAAAGGCGGTGACCCAGCGCGTCGCCGTGGCTAGGGGCGCGGTCGCGATGCAGCCGGAGACGCTGCGGCTCGTCGCCGAGAACGCCTTGGAGAAGGGCGACGTGCTCGGCGTGGCGCGGGTCGCGGGAATCATGGCCGCCAAGAGGACGGCGGAGCTGATCCCGCTCTGCCACCCGCTGCCCCTGGACAAGGTCTCGGTGGAGCTGCGTATCGACGAGGAGCAGTCGGCGGTGGAGATAGAGGCGACCGCCGCGACGACCGCTAAGACGGGCGTGGAGATGGAGGCGCTGACGGCGGTCAGCGTCGCCGCGCTCACCGTCTACGACATGGTGAAGGCCGTGGACAGGGGCACGACGATCCGGTCCGTCAGGCTCGTGCGCAAGACCGGAGGCGCCAGCGGAGACGTCGAGCTGGAGTAGGGGCGCGGGCCGGCGCGGATGGCCCTAGCCGTGCTCTTCGCGGAGGATACCCGCGCCCTGGCACATGGCACTGAGCTTTAGGTACGCCTCGTCGAAGTCCATGGGGTTGATGCTCGACGGGGCAAAGCCGCAGTCGGGGTTCAGGGATATGCGGTCGGCGGATACGTACCGCATCGCCGCCTCGGCGCGCTCCACTACCTCACCGGGCGTCTCGATGTGGATGTCCGTGTGGTCGATGACGCCGAGGCCCAGCACCTTGTCGTCGGGGAAGTTCCTGAGCACGGCTATGCCGCCCGCGTCGGGCGTGGCGAGCTCCATGGCGAAGCGCTCGACCCGCATCTCGCCCAGGGCGCCCATGATGATGTCGTATGGGCCTGAGGTCCCGTGCTTCCGGGCGAAGTGGGCGTGGCAGAGATGGACGCTGATCGGCACGCCATCGACGGCGTCGGCAACCTCGTTCACGCACCTGACGGACAGCTCGATCTCGCGGTCGACGTCGGTGATGCCGTCGCGCTCCCTGAAGTCCGGGTCGACCAGCAACCCGAGCCACGGCTCGTCGATCTGGATGGCGTCCACGCCGAGCGCGGCGAGGTGCCGCGCCTCCTCCCGGATGATGGGGATGCAGGCGTCCATGAAGTCGTCGCGGGTCGCGTAGGCCGCCGCCGAGTGCTCGGCGCTCCACAGCCTGCACGCCACGGTGTAGGGCGAAGGGATCGCCACGATGGTCCTGGACTCGGTATGGCGGCGCAGGAAATCCGCCTCGCCGCCCGCAAGCGAGCGGTGCTGCTCCATCCTGCGGACGACAGCCGGGTAGGTGAGGACGGGAGTCCTGCCACCGGTGCCTGCCATGAGCAGGTCGTGCTCGAATCCATCGACCGCCTCGGCGAATACCTTGACGTAGCTCTCGCGGCGCCACTCGCCGTCGGATACGTAGTCCAGCCCCGCCCGCTCCTGCATCCTGATCGCCGACGGGATGGCGTGGTCAAGGAGCGCGTCGGCCTCATCGGGTGTCATCCTGCCGGACTTGCGGTCCTCGATCAGGTCGCGCACCCAGAGGGGCCGGGGCAGGCTGCCGACGACCAGCGTGGGGAAGGGGTCGCCGCCGAAGTCCCTGTACGTCGCGCCCATTACGGCCCCTACCGGACGGTGATGGTGCCGACCATGCCCTGGGACTCGTGGGGGATGCAGACGAGGGCGAAGGTGCCGGCGCGGTCGAACTTGAAGTTGAACTCGACGGACTCGCCCGCGTCGGCCGAGGCATCGATCCCAAGCTCTTCGACGCTGAACGTATGGAACTCGGTCTCGGACTCGATGACGAAGTTGATGGAGTCCCCGACCGCGAAGGTCAGCTCGCCGGGGTTGAACAGGTAGGCGCCGCTGCCCGCCTCGTCCCTCATCCTGACGTCGAACTGCGTGCCCTCGGGGTCGCGCGGCGCAAGCACGGTCTCGACCACGGGCGCCGCGTCGCCGGTCACGTAGGACGCCATGCTGAGGGCCACGAGGTTGGCGGGGGCCGGGCCGGGCGGCGGCGGCGAGTCGGGGAATGAGACGGACTCGGTCACGGAGGACGCGCCGCAGCCGGCGAGGATGATCAGCAGGATGGCGGCAGCGAGGGGTAGCGCCGCGCGGGGCAGGTTCATGAGGGGCCTTGCCAAGGAGGAACCTCCACGAGGAATTGCGAATTCCGACTACAGCTATTGTAGCGGGAGCACGCCCCATGTTCAATCAGCCCAGCGCGGTCGTCTTGCCCGCGTGGGGTCGCGTGATTACAATGGCGCCCGAACCAGGCTGGACGGAGGTGCGGCGAATGCGAGTGCTGATAACGGGTGCGGCCGGGCTGATCGGAGGCGTACTGCGAGGGGCGCTGACCGGGCACGAGCTGAGCGGGGTCGACGTGCGGCCGGTGGAGGGGTTCGACTCGGCCATCGGCGACGTCTCCGAGCTCTCGTCGATCCGCCCGGCCTTCGACGGCGCCGACGCCGTCATCCACCTGGCGGCGAACCCCTCATCCGGCGCGCCCTGGGGCAGCGTCATCGGCAACAACATCATCGGCACCTACAACGTGTTCGAGGCGGCGAGGCAGGCCGGCGTAGGCCGGGTCGTCTTCGCCAGCTCGAACCACGTGACCGGCATGTACGAGCGCGACCACCCATACTCGGCCCTCGTAGCCGGGCGCTACGAGGGCTTGGAGCCGGGCGGCTTCCAGCGTGTGGACCACACCATGCCGATACGGCCCGACGGCTACTACGGCGTCGCCAAGCAGTACGGCGAGTCGCTGGGGCGCTACTACTTCGAGGAGTACGGGATCGAGTTCGCGTGCCTGCGAATCGGGACATTCGCGCGGGGCAACACCCCCCTCGGCGGCGTCCGCGCGTTTGCGACATGGTGCTCCTACGGCGACCTGTCGCAACTCGTCCAGAAGTCCCTGGACGCCGAGTCGCTGGGATTCGAGATCTTCTACGGCGTGTCCGGCAACACCTGGCGCTTCTGGGACATCGACCACGCCCGCGACCGGATCGGCTACGAGCCGCAGGACAACGCCGAGACCTACCGCACCCAGTTCAACGCGGTGTCCTGAGCGGGGGCTTCGGGCGATGCCTCGACAGAACTCCGGGCCGGTGAGGGACGGCGACCTGCTGTGGGAGCCGTCGGCGGAGCGCGTGGCCGGGTCGAACATCGCCCGCTACGTGGCCTGGCTCGCCGCCGAGCGGGGCCTGCGCTTCGACAGCTACGACGCGCTGTGGCGGTGGTCCGTCGACGATCTGGACGGATTCTGGGCGTCGATCTGGGACTACTTCGGCGTCGCGTCCGGCTCGCCCTACGAGCGGGTGCTCGACGACCGCGGGATGCCCGGCGCAAGCTGGTTCCCCGGCGCGGAGCTGAGCTACGCCGAGCACGCCCTGCGCAGGCGCGACGACCACCCTGCCCTGCTCGCGGGCTCCGAGTCGGGCCCGGTGACGGCGGTGTCGTACCGAGAGCTGCGCGAGCGAGTCGGCGCGGTCGCCCAGGGGCTGCGGCGCCTGGGCGTGGGACGGGACGACCGGGTCGCCGCGCTCATGCCGAACGTCCCCGAGACGGTGATCGCGTTCCTGGCCGCGTCCAGCCTGGGCGCGGTCTGGTCTGCGTGCTCGCCGGAGTTCGGCGTCACCAGCATCGTCGACCGCTTCCGCCAGATCGAGCCGAAGGTCCTCCTGGCCGTGGACGGCTACACGTACGGCGGGCGCGCATTCCCTCGCCTCGACGCCGTGGCCGAGATACAGGCCCGCCTGCCCGGGCCGGTGCGGACCGTGATCCTGCCCCGCCTGTCCGACGACCCCGACCTGCGCGGGCTCGAATCGACCATGCTGTGGCGCGAGCTGGAGTCGGAGCCGGGCGACCTGGCGTTCGAGCGCGTGCCCTTCGACCACCCCCTCTGGGTCCTCTATTCGTCCGGCACGACCGGCCTGCCCAAGCCGATAGTCCAGGGGCACGGCGGCATCCTGCTGGAACACCTCAAGGTGCTCTCGCTGCACATCGAGATCGGGCCGGGCGACCGCTTCTTCTGGTTCACGACGACCGGCTGGATGATGTGGAACTTCCTGATCGGCGGCCTGCTCCACGGCGCGACCGCCGTGCTGTACGACGGCGACCCCGCGTACCCCGACATGAGCGCGCTCTGGCGGTTCGCGGAGGAGGCCGGCGTGACCTACTTCGGGACCGCCGCGCCGTTCATATACGCCTGCATGAAGGCGGGCGTGGAGCCGGGGCGCGACTTCGACACATCGCGGATCAGGAGCGTCGGGTCGACGGGCTCGCCCCTGTCGCCCGAGGGGTTCGCGTGGGTGTACGACAGGGTCGGCGCGGACCTGCTGCTGGGCTCGTTCAGCGGCGGCACCGACCTGTGCACCGGCTTCGTCGGCTCGTGCGACCTGCTCCCCGTGCGCGCGGGCGAGATACAGTGCCGCTGCCTGGGCGCGAGCGTCGAGGCGTTCGACGCGGGCGGGCGGGCCGTCGTCGACGAGGTGGGCGAGCTTGTCATCACCCGCCCGATGCCGTCCATGCCCGTCTACTTCTGGAACGACGACGGCGGGCGCCGGTACCGCGAGAGCTACTTTTCGCAGTTCCCCGGCGTGTGGAGGCACGGCGACTGGGTCAGGATCACGGGGCGCGGCTCGTGCGTGATATACGGGCGGTCCGACTCGACGCTGAACCGGGGTGGCGTGCGGATGGGGACGAGCGAGTTCTACCGGGTCGTCGAGGGCATGGACGAGGTGATCGACAGCCTGGTCGTGGACACGGGCGGCGCGGAGGGTGGCGGGCGCCTGCTTCTATTCGTGGTGCTGCGCGATGGGGTCGAGCTGGACGACGGGCTGCGCTCGGCGATCGTGCGGCGGCTGCGCTCGCAGCTATCGCCCCGCCACGCGCCGGACGAGATTTACCGCGTCGAGTCGGTGCCCAAGACGCTGAACAACAAGAAGCTGGAGGTGCCGGTGAAGCGGATCCTGTCCGGCGAGCCGCCCGCCCAGGCCATCAGCACCGACGCGATGAGCAACCCGGAGTCATTGGGGTTCTTCGTGACACTCGCCAACCCGTAGGGCGGTTCGCGAACCGCCCCTACACAGGTCGGTTGGCGGAGCATTGCCCTTCGACAGGCTCAGGGCGAACGTTGGGAGCGGGCTCAGGGCGAACGAAATTACCCCACCCGGTAGCGGTTGAGGAGGTCCATGTTCAGCTCGAAGCCTATGCCGGGGCGGTCGGGGACGGTTACGTAGCCGTCGGCGTCCGGCTCCAGCCTGGGCTGGAACATCTCGGCGCGGAGCGGGTCGACCTCTGTCGGGTAGTACTCCAGGAACTCGCCGTGGGCGACGCCCGCCGCGAGGGGGAGCTGGAGCTCCTGGCAGCCGTGGGGCGCTATGGTCACTCCGCTGCTCCGCGCCATCTCCGCGACCTCGAGGCCGACGTCGTAGCCCGGGCAGATGGTCACGTCCACGTTCAGGATCGACGCGCCCCGGCTCTCGAGCAGCGTGCGGAAGTGGGCGGTCGTGTAGCCGTTCTCGCCCGTCGCGACCTTGATGCTCGTGGCCTCGGCCAGCCGACGGTGGCCGTCGTAGTCGTGGATCGGCATCGGCTCCTCGAACCAGTAGACGTCGTACTCCTCCAGCGCCCGGGCGAACCGCAGCGACGACTCCAGGTCCAGCGCGCAGTTGGCGTCGACCATCAGCGCCACGTCGGGCCCCACGGCGTCGCGCGACGCCTCGACGCGCTGCATGTCCAGGTCGAAGCCCGCGACCGGGTCGCCGATCTTGATCTTGACCGCCGTGGAGTGCAGCTCCTCGACGTTGTAGCGCAGCTCGTCCTGGAGCTCGCTCAGCCCCTTGCCCTCGGCGTAGTAGCCGCCGGCGATGTAGGTCCTGATCCGCTTCTGCGCGCCGCCGAGGAGGCTGTGGACCGACCGGCCCTCGACCTTGCCGCGGATGTCCCAGCAGGCGATGTTGATGGCGGCCAGCACCTGGGTGTTGAGCCCGGCCGGGCCGAGTATCTTGATCTGGTTCGTGCCCAGGGCGTCGACCAGGCCCGCCGTGTCGAGCGGGTCGCGCCCGACGAGCAGGGGCCTGAAGTAGTCGACGTAGCCCGGCATCAGGCCGAGGGGGCGTTCCGCGGCGGTGCCGCCGTTCCAGCCCACGCCGGTCACGCCCTCGTCGGTGAATACGGTGACCTTGTGCAGGCGGCCTGGGCCGTAGAGGTGGTTGCCGTTCCAGATGGCCGGCCGGTCCCACCTGAAGACCTCGCTCGTGACGTGGGTGATCTTCACGCGGTCACGCGGCGGGGCGCTTGGCCTTCTGCTTCCTCGGGCGTCCGGGCCTCTGGCGGCCGCGCGGCACCTCGAAGTGGGCGCGCTCGCTCTGGACGTTGTGCACGTAGCCGCACTGGAGGCACTGCACGTAGTCGCCGTACATGTCTCGAACCCGCATCAAATCGCCCTTGCATCTCTCACACGCCTTGAACTGAATCATGACTACCCTGCCACCTCCTTCTAGCGTTCTACGAATTCATCCACGCAGGGACATTGTAACCCATGCGACGAATTTCGTCAAGGGGGAGTTTTCACCGCAGAGGACACAGAGGGCGCGGAGGGTATGAGTTTATGGGGAGAGGGGGAGATTTTCGGGGAGAGGGGGAGATGTTTCACCGCAGAGGGCGCCCTTCGTCAGGCTCAGGACAGGCGGAGGGCGCAGAGGGTAAGGATTGCATCCGTCATACCCGCGTAGGCGGGTATCCAGGGGTTGGGGATGGATTCCGGCTTTCGCCGGAATGACGGATGGGGGCGCCTAGCTGGAGAGCTCGGCGAGCAGAGCCGTTACCATTCGCCACGTGAAGAACGCAGTGGCGGCGTACGTCGACAGCAGGATGGTGAGGATGACGCCCAGCCCAACCATGATGAAGTTGGCCTTCGTATCGACCGTGGCAATCTTCCCCGCGAGGGCGTCGGTGTGGCGCGTGGTTACGGTCAGCTCCCTATCCACCAGGGCTCTCTGTAACATGACTTCGAAGTCGCTGCCGGGGGCACCCTGAGTCACTTCCACGCCCCCCTCTGCCAGCGCCGGGCGTAGTAGTCCACCCTCTCCTGGAACACGCGCATATTCTCGGAGTCGTCACCGTATGTCCGGCTGCCGTGCGCCCGGATCAGGGAGAATATCTCCTCGCCAAGGCTCGCCGAATCCTCATACCCGAACGCGAGCATCTGCACGAGCGTGCCGATCACATACTGGTCGGCGTCCAGTTTGGCGTCCACGTGGTCCATTGATTCCGACTCTGAGCGCGGGGGGCTGCCGCGCTCCTCGACCGTCCCTAAAGTCATTCGTCCAGCCTCCCGCCGATCCTTGCGAGCCATACTAGCAGGGCTATCAGGATAATGACAAGCGTAGGGGCGGTTCGCGAACCGCCCCTACACCGGGCGGGGCGTCCATGGTGGGTCGTTCGCGAACCGCCCGTGCCGGGTGGTGTATGATTGCGGTATGGATGAGGGCACGCTGTTGATTGCTACTCGGAGTGCGGGGAAGCTGGGGGAGCTGGCTGCGCTGCTGGAGAATGTGCCGTTCAGGTGCGTATCGCTGGACGAGGCCGGGGTGACGGGCGCGGTGGAGGAGACGGGCGCGACGCTGGCGGAGAACGCGGCCATGAAGGCCGAGGGGTACGCGCGGCTGAGCGGGATGCTGACCCTGGCCGACGACTCGGGCCTGGAGGTGGACGCGCTGGGCGGCGAGCCCGGGGTCCGGTCCGCGCGGTACGCGCCCGGCTCGGACCGGGACCGGATCGACCTGCTGCTCCGCAACCTGGAGGGGGTGGACCCGGCGGACATGGGGGCGCGGTTCAGGTGCGTGATTGCTATAGCGGAGCCCCCCCATCTCAATCTTCCCCCGCGTGGGGGGGAAGAGGGCGAGCCCCCATCTCAATCTTCCCCCCAGGTGGGGGAAGAGGCAGAGCCCCCATCTCAATCTTCCCCCCAGATGGGGGAAGAGGCAGGAGGGGTCGCGCTGTATGAGGGGGTGTGCGAGGGGGTGATTGTGCGGGAGGTGCGGGGTGGGGGCGGGTTCGGGTATGACCCGGTGTTCCTGGTGTCGGCGCTGGGGCGGACGATGGCGGAGCTTGCGCCGTGGGAGAAGAACCGGGTGAGCCATCGGGGGATTGCGGTGCGGAAGGCGGCGGCGGCGCTCATGGAGATGGGGGAGGGATGATGGGTTCGCCGAATTGGTCGGAGCGGCCGGGGATGGATTCCCGCTTTCGCGGGAATGACGATAAGGGACGCGGGAACGACGGAGAGGGGCCGGGGATGGATTCCCGCTTTCGCCGGAATGACGATAAGGGACGCGGGAACGACGGAGAGGGGCCGGGGATGGATTCCCGCTTTCGCGGGAATGACGATATGGGGCGCGGGAATGACGGAGGGGTTTTGGATACGATGGGGAGGCCGTTTCGGGATATTCGGATATCGGTGACGGACCGGTGCAACTTCCGGTGCCCGTACTGCATGCCCGCCGAGATATTCGGCGAGCGGTACGAGTTCCTGCCCAAGGCCGAGCTGCTCACCTTCGAGGAGATCGAGCGCGTCGCCCGCATCTTCGTCGGCCTGGGGGCGCGGAAGGTGCGCATCACCGGCGGCGAGCCGCTGGTCCGCAACGACGTGGAGGGGCTGGTCGCCCGGCTCGCGGCCATTCCCGGGCTGGACGACCTGACCATGACGACGAACGGGTACCTGCTGCCGCGCAAGGCCGGGGCGCTGCGGGCGGCCGGGCTGGGGCGGGTGACGGTCAGCCTGGACAGCCTGGACGACGAGGTGTTCCGCGTGATGAACGGGCGCGGGTTCGGGACGGCGCGGGTTCTGGACGGAATCGAGGCGGCGGCGCGGGCCGGGTTCGGGCCCATCAAGATCAACGCGGTCGTGCGGCGCGGGATGAACGACGGCGGCATCGTGGCGCTGGCGCGGTACGCCCGCGAGGGGGGCCACGTCATGCGGTTCATCGAGTACATGGACGTGGGCACGCTGAACGGGTGGAAGATGGACGAGGTGGTGCCGGCGGCGGAGATCGTGTCGGCCATCGACGCGGAGATGCCGCTGGAGCCGGTGGGCAGCGCGTACCGGGGCGAGGTGGCGGCGCGGTACCGGTACAGGGACGGCGGCGGCGAGATCGGGGTCATCGCGTCGGTCACGCAGCCGTTCTGCGGGGACTGCACGCGGCTGAGGCTGTCGCCCGAGGGGTCGATCTACACGTGCCTGTTCTCGGGCGACGGGACGGACCTGCGCGGCCCGATGAGGTCCGGCGCGACGGACGACGACCTGGCGGGGATCGTGACGGGGGTGTGGCGGGTGCGGGGGGACCGGTACTCGGAGATCAGGACGTCGGAGACGGCCGGGGGGGCGAAGGTGGAGATGTATCATATTGGGGGATAGTGGGGATAGTGGATAGTGGTTAGTTTTTAGTGGGAGGGGCGGGTATGGTATTATGCCCTCGCTTCTAGGGGGCGTGCTGGCTTGGAATTTGCGGAATACATTGGGGCTACGGCCATCGTAATCTCCATTTTCCTGGCGACGGCTGTCTTCATATGGCAGTCCAGCCGCTTCGACGCGAAGATCGACAGGCTCGACTCCAGGATGGACAGGCTCGACTCCAAGATCGAGGCCCAGGGCGACAGGCTCTCCGCGGAGATCAGGGAGCAGGTGGCAGGGGTCGACGCCAGGATCGACAGGTTCGAGGCCAGGATCGACAGGCTCGAGGCCAAGATCGAGGAGAACGGCAAGCGCGTCTCGGACGCGGAGCTGGAGCAGGCCCGCCTCAACGGCGTCAACAGCGTACTCGTCAGCTACATCCACACCCATGACGGGGGGGACTAGGGGATAGTCGTTAGTGGTTAGTGGGAGAGGGCCGGGGCGTCCACCATTCGTCATTCCCGTGTAGACGGGAATCCAGGGGCCGGGGATGGATTCCCGCTTTCGCGGGAATGACGGAGGGGGAGCGGGAATGACGGAGGGGGGGGGAGCGGGAATGACGAGGGGGAGGTGTAGGGGCGGTTCGCGAACCGCCCCTACGATGCGGAGGCGCCGTTTGTTTCGGGGGGTGGGGGTTCGTCGAAGGGTTGGCCTTCGGCCTGGGCCTGCCTCCGGCGCTGCTCCCAGGCGACCCAGCGCTGGCGCTCTCTGGCCTCGCCCCTAGCCTCGCCCTCCTCTAGGCCCACGGCTCTGCCGGACTCGAATCGCTTTCTGAGGTATCGCTCGGATAGTACCACTGCTCCCTCCATGACCGTGAAGGTCCAGGCTCCGACTACTACTACCTTTGCAGGCCTCCCCTGGCCCAGACCACCGCGCCGACGACCGTTGCCAGAGAGAAGACCAGCGCCGCTAGGGGCAGGGTGTACAGCAGCACCGTCATGATGACAGCCCACGCCGCCAAGCCTATGAAGTATAGCGTCACGAAGTCCGTCATCAGCTTCCTCCCTCGATAACAAATTTCAGTACGGTGACTACAATGCCGGCGATCCCAATCGCAAAGAGAACGAGCTGAGCGGATATCCTGTACACGTCGGCCTTGGTGGCTAGGTGAGGCAGGGTTGCGTCAAGTCTTGACTCGATTGCGCTGATTCGTTCCTTGTCGGTTTGTATCACCGTTGCTGTCCTCATACCACGGGGCTCACCGTCCATCCTACCATACTGGGGAGGGTGGGTAGTTGTTAGAGGGGAGGGGCCGGGGATGGATTCCGGCCCCGTATCGGGTACGGGGCAGGCTTTTCGCCGGAATGACGGTGGGGGGCGGTGGTAGGATGGGCAGAGCCCCCGTTGTGATGCGGGGGCTCTGTTTGGGGCTGCCAGGTTTGGGCGTACACCGGTTAGTCACCCCTTACGCGAGGGTTCGATTCCCTCCAGCTCCACGGGGACACTGTAGCACCATCCGGGCCTCGCCGCAATCCCCGCCAATCGTCATTCCCGTGTAGACGGGAATCCAGGGGTTGGGGATGGGTTCCCGCCCCGTGTCGGGGCACGGGGCAGGCTTTTCGCGGGAATGACGGAGGGGGGGAGCCCCCATCTCAGTCTTCCCCCCAGGTGGGGGAAGAGGCCGGAGGGGGAGGGGGAAGGGGCCCTTCGGCGGCTAGCCTGCGGAGGCGCCGTTTCTTTCGGAGGGTGGGGGTTCGTCGAAGGGTTGGCCCTCGGCCTGGGCCTGCCTGCGGCGCTGCTCCCAGGCGACCCACCGCTGGCGCTCTTTAGCCTCGCCTTCCTGGAGGCCTGCTTCGAATCGCTTTCTCAGGTATCGCTCGGATAGTACCACTGCTCCCTCCATGACCGTGAAGGTCCAGGCTCCGAACGGGCGTTGCTGCAATGCCTGTAGGGGCGGTTCGCGAACCGCCCCTACACCCGGGGCCGCCCCATGTCTCGCCCTACCCTGGCAGGCCTCTCTTGGTCCAGACCACTGCGCCGACGACCGTCGCCAGGGAGAAGATGAGGGCCGCCAGGGGCAGGGTGTACAGCAGCACCACCATGATGGCAACCCACGCCGCCAAGCCTATGAAGTATAGCGTCAGGAAGTCCGTCATCAGCTTCCTCCCTCGAGAACAAACTTCAGCACGGTAACTACAATGCCGACAATCCCAATCGCAATGAGACTGAGCTGAGCGGATATCTTGTACACGTCGGCCTTGGTGGCCAGGTGAGGCAGGGTTGCGTCAAGTCTTGACTCGATTGCGCTGATTCGTTCCTTGTCGGTTGGTATCACCGTGCTGCCTTTTCGCTCCCGGGCCTCGTTGCCATGCTACTCCAGGGAGTAGGTGCGGTCAAGGGTGTGTACTCGTTCAGTACATATGAGACAGAGGAGCTGAGACCAAGCTCGGGTGGCACTGTTCAAGATACTCGGCCGGAGTGCGTCCGTCCAGGGAGTGGTGTGGGCGGAACGTGTCGTAGACGCGCTCCCATCCCAGAAGTGCCCGGTTGAGGGGGACCATCTCCAACTCCCCGTCGTACAGCTCGTAGAACTCCTCGGTATGGGTGCGCTGGGCTCTCTCCACGTGGCCGTTGAGCTTGGGTGAGCGCGGGGGAAGTACGAAGAGCTTGATGCCGTGGTTCTGGCAGGCGGACTCGAAGTCGGCCTGGAACTCCGAGCCTCCATCCACTTGTACAGCCTTGATCGGGAAGGGGAACCGCCGCCGCATCGAGTCGAGGAACTGGGCCGCCAGCGTGGACGTGGCCCGGGTATGCACCTCGAGCACGTCCCACCTGGAGACCACGTCCCTGGCGGTGAAGTGCTTGAGCACCACCCCTGGCAGGGGGCGGACATCCAGTGTGTCGACCTGGACTATGTCCCCAGGCTCTCTGGCACGATACTCCCTGGGCTTGCGCACCGCGTAGGGACGCTTGCGGGCCTGCCTGCGCGCAGGCAGGCCATCTCGTACCGGCTCTTTGAGTACGCCACGGGCCTTCAGGCGGGTCAGGATGCGGCCCACCATGGATGTGGACACCTGCCACCCCTGACGGGTCAGCAGTACCACCAGCTTGTCCTTGCCCCAGCGCGGATACTGCTCCCTCAACTCCAGCACCGCCTGGGACAGTTCGGGACTCCACGTGGGTTGTCGTACCCTTCTAGGACGACGGCTCTTGGTACGCAGACCCTCCGGCCCAGCTTCTCTCAGTGCCCTGTTCCACCGGTACAGGGTGGATCGTGGCAGTCCAAGAGCCTCCGCAGCCCCAGAGCTCGACACTCCCTGCTGTCTCAGGGTCTGCCAGACTCTCACCCAGCCCAATCGGTACTGGGCTTCGGCAGGCAGGTCTCCTGGACTCGTCTTGGCAAGCTGGTAGAATGGCCTGGGTAGTCCTAATACCCTCATGAAAGGGACCTCCTTCGGATTGTTCTCACCCAAAGGATGGTCCCTTTCTTGTCTGTTTACAACTTCACCCCGACTGTCTCACATCTATCTGAACGAGATCAGGGTGGGGGGTGCCCCCATCTCAGTCTTCCCCCCAGGTGGGGGAAGAGGTGGGAAAAGAGGGGCGGCCCCTGAACCTTTGGTTCGGGGGCCGCCCTGGTTTTTCGAGGTTTGTTCGGCTTGTCTCTAGGAGCCGTCTTCGGTGGCGCAGGCGTCCAGGCCGGAGTTATCCGTTCCGGTTGCCAGGGCCGTTGCCAGCGCCGCCGGCAGGCAGGCGTCGGCGTCGAAGCTGTTCTCCATCAGGTTGATCTCGACCAGCGTATCGGCCAGCGAGTCCAACTCTGCCGGGATCGTGCCCGTCAGCCCGTTGCCGTGCAGCCACAGGTACTGGAGAGCCTCCAGCCCGCCCAGCGAGCCCGGTATCGAGCCGCTCAGCGTGTTCCGGTGCAGCCGCAGGTGCGTCAGGTTATCCAGGCCGCCCAGGTCCGGGATACTCCCGCTCAACTGGTTGTTGCGCAGGTTCAGAGTCCGCAGGTTCGTAAGCGTACCCAGGGACGCCGGTATCTCGCCCGTAAGCTGGCTCGCGTGGAGCCAGAGGCTCCTCAGGTTCGTCAGGCCGCTCAGGTCGGGTATCGTGCCGCCCAGGGCGTTCGAGCCCACGTTCAGGTACTGCAGGTTCGCGTTGAACGTCGACTTCATTCCGCCCGTCAGGCCCGTGCTCTGCAGCTTCACCCTCACCAAGCCGGACATGCCGCTCAGGTCGGGGACCTCGCCGCCGAGGGGGTTGCCCCAGAGCCAGAGCTCCTCGATGCTCGTCATGCCGTTCAGCCAGGCCGGGATTCCGCCCGTAAGATCGTTGTTCTGCAGGTACAGCTCCTCCAGCATCGTCAGGCCGCTCAGGTCCGGTATCGAGCCGGTCAGGTCGTTCGAGTGCAGGTTCAGGTACGTCAGGTTCGTCAGGCCGCCCAGCTCCGCCGGGATGCTGCCCGTCAGCGAGTTGCTGCGCAGGTTCAGCGTCTCCAGCGCGTCCAGTCTGCCCAGGGCAGCCGGGACCGTGCCGCTCAGGTTGCCGCCTCTCAGGTCGAGGCCAGTCACCCGCATCGAATCGTCGTCGACCGTGACTCCCTGCCAGTCCCCGATGGGCGTATGCGCGTGGTCGATCCAGCCGCTCAGCGCGGTGCTCGTCCCCTGCAGATCGCCCTTCGAGTCCAGAAGCGCCTCGCAGTCGTTGGTCAGGCCGGTGTTGTCGTCCACCGCGCAGCCCGCGTGGGCGTCCGTGACGTTGATGGTCACGGCGACGGTGTCCGTCGCGCCTTCCTGGTCGGTCGCGGTGACGGTGACCATGTACGACATTGTCGTCTCGTAGTCGTGCATCATGGTCGTGGTGATCTGGCCCGTTGCCGAGTCGATCATGAACGATGCCGAATCCGTGCCGCTCAAGCTGTAGGCCACCGAGTCGCCTGCGTCGTCATCCGTAGCCGTCACCGGGTCGCCGACGTTCGCGCCGGACGCCATGTTCTCGCCCACGCTCCGGCTGGCCGTGTCGGCGTCGAACGCCGGATCGGTGTTCACCGTGGGCCGCAGGATGATGGTCGCGCCGTCGTCCACGTCGGTGACGTTGATGGTCACGTCGATGCTGTCCGTCGCGCCCGACGGGTCCGTCGCAGTCACCGTCACCATGTACGTCGTCTTCGTCTCGTAGTCCAGCTTCGCCTTCGTCTTCAACTGGCCAGTCTTCTTGTCTATGGAGAAGGAGGCCGCGTCCGCACCGCTCAGCGCGTACAGCAGCAGGTCGGTGTCGTCGGCTGACACAGGCCCTCCGATGGTCACCCCCGCCTTCGTGTTCTCCGCCACGCTCCGGCTCGTCGAGTCCGACTGGTCGCCAGGAGTGGACGGGTCCTGGTCGGGGAACTTCGGCGCGGTGTTGGCAGGATCGCTCTCCTGCACCGGGCGCTCCGACACCGCATCGATGGTTATGCCATCGCTGTTTTGATCAGTATCATCGTTGTCTCCATCGTCGTCGTTGGTGTCGGGGGGAATCGAATCCCCGGGGATGTTGTCCATGTAGGTGACGGACGCCCGTAGACAGGCCCCATCGTCATCATCCGTCGGGGTGTAGACCGACGAGGACGCGTTGGTGATGTCAGCCCAGCCAGTGGCGTCGCCCGCACAAGTCTGATTGGTTACGAGGTCGGCAGACCGCGCCCACTGCCACTTGGAGACGATCACGCCGCCGTCGGGATCGCTGAGCGTGGCAATCACGGCCCGGCCTATCTGCGGCTCACGCTGGGACAGGGTCACGGTCCCGGCATCCTCAGAATCCACCACGTTGATCGTCACGTCCACCTTGGTGCGCAGCAGGCGGGCGCCCTTACCGGAGGTAGCCACGATGGTTATCGAGTACGAGCTCTGTTTCTCGTAGTTCGGAAGGTAGTCGTTCTCCGTCGTGTCGTCATTGTCCTGATTCGTGTCGATGGTCAACGCGCCTTGGTCGGTGAGGTCGAAGTACTTGGCGTCAGTACCTTCCAACGTCAGGGCAGCGTCTGCCTCGTTGTCTGCACTCGTCGCGTTTCCTCCGAGGCTCAGGTCTGCGTCTTTATCGTCCGCGTCATAGTTATCACCACCCAGAGCAGTGGTGCCTGCGCCCTGCCGGAGAGCAGAGGTGTTCTCGACGACGTTGAGCACTTTCAGGACATTGGAGCCAGCATCGAAGACAGGCGCCTCGTTCACGTCCTGGATCGCTATCTTCACTTCCTGGGTTGCAGAAGCCCCGGACGGATCCGTGGCCTTCACCGTGACCACACAGGCGTTAGCGGTGCCGCCTCCGCAGTTGTCGGTCGAGTCCGAGCCGTTGGTCCCTTCGAAGTTCAGCTTCTGCTTCACCTTGATCTGGCCCGTCGAGGCACTGATGCTGAACCTGTCCTTGTCGGTGCCGGCGCTCAGCGTGTAGACCAGCACGTCATTGTCGGCGTCAGAGGCCGACACCGGCTTGCCTATGCTGGAACCGGCGGCAGAGTTCTCATCCACCTTCCGGTTCACCTGGATCCCATCAAGCGCCGTGTCCCCGTTGTCGTCGTCGTCCTGGCCGCTGAACGAGGGCTTGGCGTTCGCCACCGTCCTCGCCTCCACGGCGTTGGCGGTCACACCCTCGGCCGTCTTGCCGGACCCGAAGCTGTCCGTGTACGCCACGCTCGCGCGCAGGTACATGCCCACGTCGTCACCCACCGGTGAACGGCTCTGGGACGTCGCGCCCGCGATGTCGGTCCACGTCTCCTTGTCGGCAGACCGCGCCCACTGCCACGTGGCATCGGACAGGCCGCCGTCCTGGTCGGTCAGGCTGGCCGAGAGGCCCCTGCCGACCTGCGGCTGGTACCGGCCTTCGCCACCGAAGCTCACCGTCCCCGCCTCGTCCACGTCCGTCACCGTCACGACCACGTCCAGCTTGCCGCCGGATGCCTTGGCCGTCACCCTGTAGACGTTCCTGTCCGCAAGGGATCCGCTCGCCTGCGAATTCGGCTTCTCGTAGTCGGGAGACTTCTTGAAGGTCAGGACCCCGCCGTCGATCTTGAAGCGGGCCTTGTCGTCCCCGTCCAGGGACCAGACGATCTCGTCCTCGTCCTGGTCCGCAGCGACAAAGGTCGCCACCGGGTCCGTACCGTTCTCCTCGTAGGAGACCGACTTCACCCCGGTGATGTCCGCGCCGTCGTTCGCGTCGGTGACGTTGATGGTCACCGTGATGGTGTCCGTCGCGGTCGACGGGTCAGTTGCCGTCACCGTGAACGTATAGACGTTCTTCGTCTCGTAGTCCAGCTTCCCCTTCGTCTTCAACTGGCCGGTCTTCTTGTCTATGGAGAAGGAGTCCGCGTCCGCACCGCTCATCGTGTACAGCAGCAGGTCGGTGTCATCGGCACTCACCGGATTCCCGATGGGCTGTTTCTCCTTCGTGTTCTCCGCCACGCTCCGGCTCGTCGAGTCCGACTGGTCGCCAGGGGTGGTCGGGTCCTGGTCGGGGAACTCCGGCGCGGTGTTGGCAGGGTCGGCCGCCTGCACCGCGCGCTCCGACGTCTCCACGGCAGTGGCCGAAGCCGTGCCGATGTTGTCCGTGTAGGTGGCGGTCGCCCTCAGGCACCGATTTACGTCAGCAGCCTTCGGGGTGTAGACCGCCGAGGACGCACCAGAGATGGTGCCAGAGCCAGTGCCAGTATATGCCGCAGTGCTGCAGGTAGCCGCCGTCGGGTTGCCGTCACTGTCATCAGCGCCTACGTCAGACCGCTGCCACTGCCACGCGGAGACGATCACGCCACCGTCGGGGTCGCTGGCCGTGGCGACCACAGCCCGGCCCACCTGGGGCTCACGCTGGGACAGGCCCACGCTCCCGGTGTCCTCCTGATCCACCACGTTGACCTTCACGTCCACCCTGGTGCGCAGCAGGCGACCACCCGCGCCGGCGGTAGCCACGACGGTTATCGAGTACGAACTCTTGTCCTCGTAGTTCGGAGTGTGGCCGGTTGCGAAGGCCAGTGTTCCGGAGGCTGCCTCGTTGAAGTTCTTCTGGTCGGCGCCCTCCACCGCGTAGGTGACGGTAGTGTCGTCAGTATCCTCATCGGTCGCCACGTAAGGCGTGTCCCCCACTGCAGTGGAGCCGGTGCCCTGCCGGAGAGCAGTGGTTCCCTCCAGGACATTGAGCACTTTCAGAACATTGGCCCCGGCAGTGAAGGCAGGCGCTTCGTTCACGTTCTCGATCTCTATCTTCACGTCCTGGCTTGCAGAAGCCCCGGACGGGTCCGTGGCCGTCACCGTGACCACACAAGCGTCATCGGCTGTACAGTTGTCAGCGGCCCCTGCGCCCGACTCGAAGTTCAGCTTCGTCTTCGCCTTGATCTGGCCTGTCGAAGCACTGATGCTGAACTTGGCCTTATCGGCGCCGCCGCTCAGCGTGTAGACCAGCACGTCATTGTCGGCGTCAGAGGCCGACACCGGCTTGCCTATGCTGGAACCGGCAGCCGTACCCTCGTCCACGCTCCGGTTCACCTGGATGCCATCAACCGGCGTGGCTCCGTTGTCGTCGTCGTCCTGGCCGCTGAACGAAGGCTTGGCGTTCGCCACCGTCCGCGCCTCCACGGCGTTGGCGGTCACGCCGGAGGCCGTCTTGCCAGACCCGAAGCTGTCCGTGTATGCCACGCTCGCGCGCAGGTACATCCCCTCATCGGCACCCACCGGCGAACGGTTCTGGGACGTCGCGCCCGCGATGTCGGTCCACGTCTCCTTGTCGGCAGACCGCGCCCACTGCCACGTGGCATCGGACACGCCGCCGTCCTGGTCGCTCAGGTTGGCCTCGAGGCTCCTGCCGACCTGCGGCTGGAACCGGCCTTCGCCACTGAAGCTCACCGTGCCCGCCTCGTCCACGTCCGTCACCGTGACCTCGACGTCCTGCGAGCCGCCGGACGCGTTGACCGTCACCTTGTAGACGTTCCTGTCCGAGAGGGAGCCGGTAGCCTTCGAATTCGGCTTCTCATAGTCGGGAGACTTCTTGAATGCCAGGACCCCGCCGTCGATCGTGAATCGGGCGGCATCGTCTCCGGTCAGGGACCAGACGATATCGTCCCCGTCCTGGTCGGTGGCCGAGAAGCGCGCCACGGGGTCGGTCCCGTTCTCCGCGTAGGAGATCGTCTTGGTCGCGGCTGACGCCGCGGGAGCCATGAGCAACAGCGTCGCCAGGATTGCGGCGACGATGGCCAAACGGGTCAGTACAGTGCTGAATGGTCTGTTGAACATGCGTATCCTCACTTGCCTAAACATGGATGGCGGAAGATTACCATCCCGCGCGGGGGGATGTCAAGTGGTTGGGGAGGGTTTCACCGCAGAGAGGGAGAGGGAGGGTTTTACCACAGAGGGCACAGAGGGGGAGAGAGGTTTTTGGGGGAGAGGGGGATGGGAGAGAGGGATTTTGGGGAGAGGGGGATGGGAGAGAGGGATTTTGGGGAGAGGGGGATGGGAGAGAGGGATTTTGGGGAGAGGGGGATGGGAGAGAGGGATTTTGGGGGGGCGGCGCCCGGCACCTTCAGCCCTCTATATTAAGGTATAGCACCCAGGCGGCCCCGCGTATGCTATGAATGACACCGCTCAGCAGGGAGGCAGCGCCGTGAGATTAAGGGATAGCACCCAGACGGATAGCACCCAGGCGGCCCCGTGTATGCTATGATGACTCCGCTCAGGAGGGAGGCAGCGCCGTGAAGGACAAGGTACAGGGCGAGATCGTCCTCACGATGGTCGTCGAAAGGGAGGGCGGCCACTACGCTTCGTTCTGCGTCGAGCTTGGCACCACGAGCTGCGGCGACACGGCCCAGGAAGCCCTGGACAACATTCACGAAGCGGTACTCGTCCATCTCGACGCCCTCGACGATGTCAACGAGAGGGAGCGGACGCTCCGGGAAAAAGGCATCGAGCTCCTGCCCCCGACCATAGAGGAGATCACCCCGCAGCAGACCTCCGTCCGAATCCCCCTCCATGCCTGACATCCCCCTGAGCAGGCTCCCCCTATGCTCCAGCCGCCAGGTCGTCGCCGCCATCGAACGGCTTGGAGCCTACCCCGGCAAGAAGAAAAGAGGAAGCCACGCCTCCTACCACCGGAGGACCCCCGACGGCCGTATCCGAACAGGCGTCGTCATACTCGGCAGGAAGGAAATGCCCAAGAGCACTCTCCGAGGCATCCTGATCAGCCTCGATATCCCCCTGGGCGACTTCCTCAGCAACCTCTCCTAGGGGTATACTGGGGGGGAGAGTGGGGATAGTTGGTAGTTTTTAGTTTTTAGTTGGGAGGAGATGGAGATGGTTGCTGCGGGTACGGATACGGGTGAGCGGGGGAGCACTGCCCCCGTATCGGGTACGGGGCAGGCTCTTCGACGGGCTCAGGGCGAACGGGAGGGGGAGCCCCCATCTCAGTCTTCCCCCCAGATGGGGGAAGAGGTAAGAGGGGGAGCCCCAGGCCCTTCGGCGGGATCGGGGCGGGTGGGGGTGTTGTCGGCTTATCAGGTGCGGAGGTATAGCCGGCATATTATTATGCCGCAGGTGGGGAGCGCGGGGCAGCGGCGGTTGCTGGATTCGCGGGTGCTGATCGTGGGGGCGGGCGGGCTGGGGTCGCCGGTGGCGATTTACCTGGCGCTGGCGGGGATCGGGACGCTGGGGATCGTGGACTATGACGTGGTGGACGTGACGAACCTGCAGCGGCAGATCCTTCACCATGACGCGGACGTGGGCCGGAGCAAGGTTGCGTCGGCGCGGGATACGCTGCTGGCGTATAACCCGGACCTGGAGGTGGTGACGTTCGAGGAGCCGATTACGTCGGAGAATGCGATGGAGATGATGGCGGGGTTCGACGTGGTGGTGAGCGGGGCGGATAATTTTGCGGCAAGGTACCTCATAAATGATGCGGCGTATTTGAGTGGGAAGCCGCTGGTGGACGGGAGTATCCTGATGTTCGACGGCAGGGCGACGACGTATATGCCGGGGCACGGGTGCTACCGGTGCGTGTTCCCTGACCCGCCGCCGCCGGGGGAGGTGCCGAATTGCTCGGAGGCGGGCGTGCTGGGGATGCTGCCGGGGATGGTGGGGTCGATCCAGGCGGCGGAGACGGTGAAGGTGCTGCTGGGGACGGGCGAGCCGCTGGTGGGCCGGCTGCTGCTGATCGATGCGCTGGATATGGATTTCAGGGAGGTGCGGGTGCGAAGGGACCCGGGGTGCCCGCTGTGCGGGGATGAGCCGACGGTGAGGGAGCTGATTGATTATGAGGTTTTCTGCGGGGTGCCGGGGAGCTGAAGAGGGTTTTACCACAGAGGACACGGAGGGCACAGAGGGTAAGAGAGGGATTTTGGGGGAGAGAAGAGGGAGATGATGGCGTGGTGTAGGGGCGGTTCGCGAACCGCCCCTACGGGGGGATGACGGTTGTAGGCGGAGCATTGTCCTTCGACGGGCTCAGGACGAACGGTTGGGGAGGGTTTTTAGTGGGTAGTGGTTAGTTTTTAGTTGGGAGAAGAGGGGGATTGTTCCTTCCCCCATTTGGGGGGAAGGTTAGGATGGGGGCGTTCGGAGGGGGAGCCCCCATCTCAGTCTTCCCCCCAAATGGGGGAAGAGGAAGAGGGACCCGATGGCGCGGTTTTCGAAAATTGAGGAGCAGGAGCGAGGGGTTCTGGCGGAGGCCGGGGTCCTCGCGGAGAGCGGGCGAGGGAGTCCGGCGGGAGCCGGGGGTCTCGCGGAAATAGAGGAGGAGAGAGGTATGGCGGCTCGGGTGGCCAGGCGGGAGTCGATTGTGAGTACTGAGGAGGTTGCGGAGCGGCTGGGTGAGGAGGGGCTGGTGGTTGTGGAGGTGGACGTGGATACGGCGGCGTATGAGCAGGGGCACATTCCGGGCGCCGTGGGGTGGAACTGGACGACGGAGCTGAATGATACGGTGACGCGGGATATCCTGAGCAAGGAGCAGATGCAGCGGCTGCTGGGGGGCTCGGGGATCACGAAGCGGTCGGAGGTGGTGCTGTACGGGGATAATAACAACTGGTTCGCGACGTACGCGTTCTGGCAGATGAAGTTGTACGGCCACCGGAAGGTGCGGATCATGGACGGGGGCCGGCTGAAGTGGACGCTGGAGGGCAGGCCGATGACGACGGAGGTCCCGACGCCTGAGAAGCGGATGTACCGGGCGTCGGACCCGGATATGAGCATCCGGGCGACGCGGGACTATGTGCTGGAGACGGCGTCGACGGCGAATACGACGGGGCTGGTGGACGTGCGGGCGCCGGAGGAGTTCAGCGGGGAGCTGCTGGCGCCGGCGCACCTGCCGCAGGAGGGTTCGCAGCGCGGAGGGCATATCCCGGGCGCGGCGAATGTGCCGTGGCTGCGGGCGGTGAATGAGGAGGACGGGACGTTCAAGCCGGTGGAGGAGCTGCGGGAGATCTACGTGAAGGGGGCGGGCCTGAAGAAGGAGGGCGAGGTGATCGCGTACTGCCGGATCGGCGAGCGGTCGTCGCATACGTGGTTCGTGCTGTCGCAGATCCTGGGGTTCGCGAAGGTGCGGAATTACGACGGGTCGTGGACGGAGTATGGGTCGATAGTGGGGGCGCCGATCGGGAGGGGGGAGGTTTAACCGCAGAGGGCGCTGAGGGCGCAGAGGGGGAGATTTTGGGGGAGAAGAGGGAGGAGAGGACGGGAGAGTTGGTAGTTTTTGGTTGTTAGTTGTTAGTTGGGAGAGAGGGGAGGAGAGGATGGGAGGGGGAGGAGAGGATGGGCCCGTTGTAGGGGCGTCCCTTGTGGGCGCCCTGGGCGTGGTGAGGTTGACATGGTGGGGGGGTGTGTTAGGATGGGTTCAGTTGCGGTGCGGGGAGTAGCGGAGTCGAACCGCAATGCTAGGGCTTGCTAGCGATTCCGGGTTTGTGAGACCCGGTCCCGTCCGACGGGCAATACTCCCCTAAGGAGCCCTCCCGGAGTCCGGGGGGGCTTTCTTTGTTGGGGAGGGTTTATAGTTTTTGGTGGTTAGTTGTTAGTGGGGAGGGGAATTTGACAGGGTGAGGACGGTTGTTCTATAGTGGTTACGAGGGACGGACCCGTGGGTTCGTCCCTTTTCTTTTTTCACCGCTGAGGGCGCGGAGGGCGCAGAGGGGGAGAGGGATTATGGGGAGAGGAGATAGGGAGGACGGGATGGAGATTGGGATTGAGGGGGAGGTTGGGGCGGACGAGGAGGGAACGGGGGATGAGATTGGGATGGAGGGGGAGATGGAGATGGAGGGGGAGGTTGAGGGGATTGAGGGGGAGATGGATGGGATGGAGGGGACTGAGGGGGAGCGGGAGGAACGGGAGGTGGAGCAGGGGACGGGGGATGAGATTGGGATGGAGGGGGAGATGGAGATGGAGGGGGAGGTTGAGGGGATTGAGGGGGATGAGGTGGGGGTGGGGGGGTTTGTGCGGGGGGTGTTGGGGGAGAGGGCTTATGGGAAGCAGGAGGAGGTTTTTCGGGCGGTGGAGAGGTCGCGGCGGGTGTCGGTGGTGGGGTGCAACGGGTCGGGGAAGGACTGGGCGGCGGCGCGTGTGGTGCTGTGGTGGGTGAATGCGCACAGCCCTGCGAAGGCGATCGTGACGGGGCCGACGTCGCGGCAGGTGAGCGAGATCGTGTGGCGTGAGATGCGATGGGCGTACGACCATGCGCCGGAGGGGAGGCTGAAGGGGAAGATGTTCAGGTCGTCGCGGTACGAGGTGGACGCGGAGACGTTCGCGCTGGGTTTCGCGACGGACTCGCCGTATAACCTGCAGGGGTTCCACTCGCCGAATCTGCTGGTGGTGGTGACGGAGGCTCACGCGGTGGACGAGCTGGACATGGACTCGATCCGGCGGCTGAATCCGAAGCGGCTGCTGCTGGTGGGTAACGCGTACGTGTCGCCGGGGACGTTCTACGATTCGCACCACTCGAAGAAGGACCTGTACGAGAGGGTGAGGATCCGGGCGGAGGATACGCCGAATTTCAAGGAGGGCGAGGACTATATACCGGGGATGATGACGCCGGAGGACGTGGCGGACCGGGAGGCGGAATGGGGCCGGGACGATCCGAGGTTCGTGAGCGCGGTGCTGGCGGAGTTCCCGGAGGACCAGGACGATATCGTGGTGAAGCGGTCGTGGGCGGAGGAGGCGGCGGCGCGGAGCCTGGAGCCGGACGGGCCGGTGATCGTGGCGTGCGACGTGGCGCGGTACGGCTCGAGCCGGACGGTGGTGGCCAGGCGGCAGGGGGCGCACGTGCGTATCGTCCACAGGATGAAGGGCCAGGACACGATGGAGATCGCGGAGTTCCTGAAGGGGTACTGCGAGCGTGAGGGGGCGGATTTCCTGGTGGTGGACGAGACGGGCGTGGGCGGGGGCGTGGTGGACCGGCTGAGGCAGCTTCGCCTGCGGGGGCCGCGGCTGGTGGCGTTCGTGGCGGGGGCGGCGGCGTCGAACCCGCGGTATCACGCGAACCTGGGGGCGGAGGTGTGGTGGATCATGCGGAACAGGTACGAGTCGGGGGACCTGGATACGCCGAACGACCCGGAGCTGATCGAGCAGGTGTCGACGCGGAAGTTCCACCGGGAGGGGGAGCGGGTGAGCCTGGAGAGCAAGTACAGGCTGGCGAAGTCGCCGGACGAGGCGGACGCGGTGGCGATGACGTTCGCGGTTCGTAGGAGCCGGGTGAGGATTTGGGTTTAGGGTGTTGGGTGTTGGGTGGGAGGGGGAGGTGAGGCGCTTGGGCGTCATTCCCGTGGAGACGGGAATCCAGGGCGGGGGGCCGGGGATGGGTTCCCGCCGGGGCGCGGGAACGACGATTGTAGGGAGCGGGAACGACGATTGTAGGGAGCGGGAACGACGGTTGTGATGAGCGATGGAAGGGAGGGAGATGATGGTGATGGGGAGGATTGTGCGGATGTTGGCGAGGGTGAGGGGATCGAGGAGCGGAGGGAGGAGAGGCGGAGGGAGGACTGCGGGGCTGGAGGGCGAGAGGTGGGATGATGGGGCCAGGTGGAGGGGGACGGTGGGGTCGTATGGGGAGTATTATCCTCGGTCGGCGTTGGTTTATTCGGCGATTAAGTTGAGGCAGGATGCGGTGGCGCGGGCTCCGTTGGTGGTGTATAGGTCGGATGGGGAGAGGGTGGTGGGGGCGGGTCATGCGGCGCAGCGGTTGTTGGACCGGCCGAATCCGTTCTGGACTCGGGGTGCGCTGTGGCGGGCTACGGAGACGTACCTGGGGCTGTGGGGGTCGGCGTTCTGGGGTCTGGAGCGGGACGGCATGGGCCGGGTGGCGGAGATATGGCCGCTGCGGCCGGACCGGATGCGGGTGGTGCCTGACGAGGAGACGTACGTGCGGGGGTTCGTGTACATGGCGAACGGGCAGGAGGCGGCGTCGTACCTGCCTGAGGACGTGGTGTGGATGCGGTATTTCAACCCGCTGGAGGAGTACGCGGGGCTGTCGCCGATGGCTCCGCTGCGTCTGTCGGCGGACGTGGGGCTGGACGCGCTGCGGGCGAGCCGGAGCGCGCTGCTGAACGACAGCGCGCCGGGGATACTGGTCGAGACGCAGGACACGCCGACGGACGACGAGGTGGAGGAGTTCTACGAGCGGTGGGAGTCGCGGTTCCAGGGGGTGGACCGGGTGCGGCGTCCGGCGCTGATGAGCGGGGGGATGAGCGTGCGTAGCCTGGGGTTCAGCCCGCGGGAGATGGAGTACGTCCAGAGCATGAAGTGGAGCCTGGAGGACGTGTCGCGGGTGTACGGTGTGCCGAAGCCGATGCTGTCGGACATCGAGCACGTGACTTTCTCGAATTTCAACACGGCGCGGCGGGTGTTCTGGGAGGATACGATCGTGCCGCAGCTTGGGTTCTACGAGGAGGCGCTGAACGCGGGGCTGATGCCGAGCCTGGGGGACGGGACGCTGCGGGCAAGGTTCGACCTGAGCGACGTGGAGGCGCTGCGTGAGACGGAGAACGACAAGGCGAAGCGGCGGATCGGGTACGTGAAGGCGGGGATCATGACGGCGGAGGAGGTTAGGGAGGAGATGGGGATAGTGGGTAGTGGTTAGTTTTTAGTTGTTAGTTGTTAGTGAAGAGGGGGAGTTGGGAGAGTTGGGAGTTTCGGGGGAGCATTGTCCTTCGACGGGCTCAGGACAGGCGGGCTCAGGACGAGCGATCCGACATCCGTCAGTCCGGCGGAGGCGGGAATCCAGAGAACGAACGGGGGTTAGACGCCGGTGCCCAGGGCGCGGTCTAGGTTGTAGGCGGCGCTTATTAGGGAGAGGTGGGTGAAGGCCTGGGGGAAGTTGCCTAGGGCCTCGCCGGTTGCGCCTATCTCCTCGGAGTAGAGGCCGAGGTGGTTGGAGTGGCCGAGCATCCGCTCGAATATGAAGCGGGCCTCGTCGAGCCGTCCGGCCCTGGTGAGGGCCTCGACCAGCCAGAAGGTGCACATGCTGAAGCTGCCCTCCTCCTGGCCGGCGAGGCCGTCGGAGGCAGCCTCGGCCACGTCGTAGCGCTGCACCATGCCGTCCTGGGTGAGGTCTTTCAGGACGGCGTCGATGGTCGAGAGCATCCTGGGGTCGGTGGGCGATATGAAGAAGACGAGGGGCATGAGCAGGTTGGCGGCGTCGACCACGTCGGAGTCGAAGTACTGTACGAAGGCCCGCCGCTGGGGGTTCCAGCCCCTGTCCATGATGGCCTCGTAGATGGCGTCGCGGGCTTCGAGCCAGACGTGGCGGTTGGCGGGGAAGGAGCGCTTCTCGGCGAGCCGGAGGCCGCGGTCGAGGGCGACCCAGCTCATGAGCTTGGAGAAGACGAACTGCTGGCGTCCGCCGCGCACCTCCCATATGCCCTCGTCGGCGCTGCGCCAGTTGTGGGCGACCCAGTCGAGCAGGCTCCTGAGGTGCGTCCAGAAGTCGTAGGAGATGGGCGCGCCGTACTTGTTGTAGAGGTAGACGGAGTCCATCAGCTCGCCGAATATGTCGAGCTGGAGCTGGTGGTGTGCGTTGTTGCCGACGCGGACGGGCTTCGAGCCGCGGTATCCGTCCAGGTGGTCGAGGTCCTCCTCGCCGATGATGTGGCCGCCGTCGAGCCGGTACATGATGGCGGGGATTTCGTCGCCCTCGAGCTCGCTGGCGCGGGCTTCGACCCACCGCATGAACTGCTGGGCCTCGTAGGTGAGGCCGACGCGCATGAAGGCGTAGACGGTGAAGGCGGCGTCGCGCATCCAGGTGTAGCGGTAGTCCCAGTTCCTGGAGCCGCCCAGGGTCTCCGGCAGGCTGCAGGTGGGCGCGGCGACGATTGCGCCGGTGGGGGCGAAGGTCATGAGCTTCAGGGTGAGGACGGAGCGCTGCACCATCTCGCGCCACCTGCCCTTGTACGTGCAGCCGCCGAGCCACCGCTTCCAGAAGGCGAGGGTGCCCTCCATGAGGGTCCGGCCAGCGTCCTCGTCCAGGCGCTCGAGGGGCCCGGTGCGGTCGTCGACCAGCCCCGCGACGAAGGTGAAGGTCTGGCCGGCGGCGACTTCGAACTCGGACGTGACCGCGCCATCGCCGCTCACGTCGACGGGGCACCCGTCGGGCAGGGCGAGGCCGAGGGCCAGGCCGGAGTCGGACCGGAATACGACGCCGGAGTCGGCCGGGACGACGCGGTGGGCCGCCCTGGCGTAGTCGAAGGCGGGCAGGCACTCGAGCCTCATGCGCTTCGCCCCGCGCACGCCGGTGACCCTCCTGACGATGCGCGGCGAGTGGCGGCCTTCGGGGCCGGCCCGCGAGCCCTCCAGGGGCATGAAGTCCTCGAGGAGCACGACGCCGTCGGTGCCGGTGAAGTAGGTCATGAGGACGTTGGTGTCGGGGTGGTAGAGCTGGCGGGTGATGCCGTCGCCGACGCTGTGTATCCTGAAGCGGCCGCCCTTGGCGTCGTCCAGGATGGCGTTGAAGATGCCGGGGGAGTCGAAGTGCGGGAGGCAGCACCAGTCGATGGAGCCGTCCGTACCCACCAGGGCAACGGTGTACAGGTCGCCGATAACCCCGTAGTCGTCTATCGGTTTGTACGGCATGGTTGTCAGCAGCTGCGCAGGGTCTGCTACACGACCGTGACCCTGTTCTCGACGGCGCCGATCCCGTCGAGGCTGATGCGGACGACGTCGCCGTCTTCGAGGGGGCCGTCGGCCACGCAGCCGCCGGTGTAGATGATGACCAGATCGGGGGGAGTGTCGTGGGCCGTCACCCACTTCACGATCTCCTCCGGCGGCCTGCGGTGGTCGGTGGTGTTGGTGGAGGAGCCCGCCTCGCCACCGTCGCGCGTGATGGTCAGCTCCATGTCCCGCCCCATCGGGTCGGGCATGGTCTCCGGGGTCACGACGCACGGGCCGAGGGAGGCGCAGCCGGTGAAGACCTTGCTGGGGACCATCCACCAGATGGTCTGGCCCATCAGGCCGCCGGCGACCTCGTTGCCGGTGCTGTACGCCACGATGCTGCCCTTGTAGACCACCAGCACGAGCTCGCCCTCGGCGACGGACGTGGTGTCCGAGCGGATGCCGATGTCGTCGTACGGCCCCGCCAGCCTCGTGGGCCCGCCCTTGTACATCACCGGCGGCCGGTCGGCCTCGTAGGCAGTCCTAGTGAAGTCGGGCATGGCGCTGACGGCTTCGTCGGGAACCGGGTAGTTGCCGATGCCGCCCGCCCAGATCTCGTCGGGGTCGAGAGGGCGTATGATCCTCGCCCCGCCCGGGCCTGCCTTGGACGACTCGACAACCGAGTCGAGGTCAAAGGCGGGGCCGTCTCCGCTCCCGAGCACGTTGCGGGCCACGTCGTCTATGGACTGGCCGCCGACGTAGCTCACCTTCATCAGGTCGTCGAAGCCCCTGACCTCGTCGTTGAGGGCCGTGAGAGACGCGAGCCTGCCGGGCTCGGACTCCACCGTCAGGTGAACGTTCCCGATGTCGTCGCGTACGCGGTAGTAGCGCATGGGTGCCTCCGGCCTAACCCTGGGCTGCCTTCTTGTTCAGATTCGAGCCGGCGGTGAAGCCGACCCGCTTGTGTGCGGGGACGGTGATGAGCTTCCCTGGCTGGCCGCCCCTGATCGGCTTGACCCGCCTCGCCTTCACTCCCCTGACGGAGAAGGAGCCGAAACCTGTCAGCACGACCTTGTCGCCTTCAGCCAGAGCATCCTGAATACTGTCCAGCACCGCGCTGAGGGCACGCTCCCCTTCGGAGCTCGACCCCTTGAGACGGGTCGCGACCCTCGCGGCGATGTCGCTTTTCCTAAGAGTAGCCATAACGGACGTCGCCTCCTGAATGTTATGGGCGCACGCCCCCACCGGGCGCGCGCGGAAGGAATCACAAGATGTTATTAGGCTCAAATGTGGCTGTCAACCGCCGAACGAGATTTCTTGAGGGTGTATAATGTCGTGGCGGGCGGGTCACATCCCCGTCCGAGGAGTTGCCGGGATGCACCAGCACGACACCCATCCACCGGAACGGGAAGTGCCGGCTCCTTCACCGGACCAGCACGGGGTGAGGCTCACTATCTGGGGAGCCATATTCCTCGTCGCCTTCGGGATGCTCCTGGGCCTGGCCCTGGCGTGGGGTTCCTTCAGCGCAACTCAGCCCGCGGCCCTGTTCGACGAGGGACAGGTCACGTCCGTATTCGAGCGCGCCAGCCCGGCAATCGTGGAGATCGGCGTGTCCCGGCTCTTCAGCCAGCAAGGCGGGGCCGGGTTCTTCGTCGACGCGGAGGGGCACATCGTCACGAATGCCCACATCGTCGACATGGATGGCGACGTAACGGTCACCCTGCACGACGGCCGCACCCTGGACGCTACCGTGCTGGGCAGCAGCAGGGCCGACGACCTGGCCATCCTACGGGTGGACCCGGACCTGGCCTCGGACATCGAACCCCTGAGGCTGGCCGACTCGGACAGGGTCACTCCAGGCCAGCTTGCAATAGCCATCGGCAGTCCGTACGAGAACCCGAACTCCGTGACCGTAGGAGTGGTGAGCGGCAAGGGAAGGAGCCAGGTCGGCTCCCTCAACAGGCCGATCCCCGAGATGATCCAGACCGACGCGGCACTGAACCCCGGCAACTCGGGCGGGCCTCTCCTCAACTCCAGGGGCGAGGCGATAGGCGTGGTGTCGGCGGTCCAGATCGACCCCTCCAGGTTTGGAACGAGTGCCCTGCTGCAGACCGGAGTCGGCTTCGCGGTATCTTCCAACACCCTGCGGCAGCTCCTTCCAAGCCTGCTGGAACCCGTGGAGTTCAAGCGTCCCAGGCTCGGGATCGAAAGCCGTAGGCTGACGCCTAGCCAGATCGAAGTGATGGGGATGCCGGTCGAGCAGGGCGTGTACGTCAGCAGGGTATGCAGGGACAGTCCCGCCGAGCGCGCCGGACTCCAATATGACAACTTCAGGACGATCCCATCGGGGCGGGGCGACTTCATTACGGCGATAGACGGCGAGCCCGTCGCGAGCGTCGCCGACATCGTCGAGCACCTGAACACGCTCAGGCCCGGGGACATGGTGGAGCTGACGATCATCCGGGATGGACAGGAGCAGGGCATCACGGTGATCCTGGACGAATGGCAATCGTGCACGCCCTAGCGGGATGGCCCTCGGACTCACGGGCCGCACCTGGCGGGTCGACGAGTCGATGACCCGCTCGCCGGACGTTGCCATCATCGGCGGCGGCATAGTGGGCGCCGCCACGGCCTACTACCTGGGTGAGGCCGGGATATCCAGCGTCGTCATCGAGCGCGACGCCGTCGGAAGCCACGCCTCGGGCCACGCCTACGGCGGCCTGAGCGCGATGGCCGGGCCGGGCGTCCACGGCCCCACGCAGGAGCTCAGCCGCCTCAGCGTCAGGCTCTACAGGGAGCTTGCCGGCACGCTGCCGGACGAGACGGGCGTCAACATCGAGTACCGGGACCGGCCCTCCATGGTCCTCTGCTTTACGGACGATGAGGCCACCGCCGCTAAGGGCGGCCTGCCGATAATGCAGCGGGAGGCCGGCTACACCGTGTCCTGGCTGGAGGGGGACGACCTGTATGCCGTCGAGCCGCGCGTCTCCCAGGAGGCGCTGGGAGCGGTCCACATACAGGGCACGTCCGACCTGGAGCCTCAGCGCCTGACGACCGCCCTGGCGAAGGGCGCGGAGATCAGGGGCGCTCGCTTCGAGCGGGGCGAGGTCACCGGCGTGACGCGCGACGGCGCGAGGGTGACAGGGGTCACGCTGGCGGATGGACACGTGCCGTGCGGCAAGGTCGTGATCGCGATGGGTCCATGGTGCGGCGCAGCCTCCGAGTGGCTGAGCTTCCCGATAGCCGTGCGCCCGCTGAAGGGGCAGATACTCCGACTCCGCGCGTCCGGCCCTCCGTACCGGTGCTCGATGGGTTGGGCGGGCAACTACGCCGTCACCAAGCCGGACGGCCTGGTCTGGGCCGGCACCACCGAGGAGGAGGAGGGCTTCGACGAGACGACCACGCCCGAGGCCAGGAACTTGATCATGGCCGCGCTGGTGAAGATGGTCCCGTCCATGTCCGACGCCCAGGTGGTGAGGCAGACCGCGTGCCTCCGCCCGCTGTCCCAGGACTACATGCCGCTCCTGGGACCGGCGCCGGGCTGGGATGGCGTCTACGTGGCCACGGGCGGGGGGCGCTCGGGCATCATTCTCGGAGCCGCGATGGGCCGCGTCACCGCCGACCTCGTCGCCACGGGGGCGTCGGAGATGCCGATACGGGACTTCGACCCCGGGCGGTTCATAGGTGGCTGACGGGCCTGAGCTGAACTTGGTCAACGTGCTGCTGGCGGCGCTGCCGCTGGCGGCGCTGCTGGCGTCCATCCTGGCGCTGAAGTGGTCCGCGCCGCGGGCGGGGGCGGCCGCGTTCCTCGTGGTCGCGGTCATCGCTCTGGTGTTCTTCGAGTCCGACCCCAGGCTGCTCGCCATAGGGAGCGCGAAGGGCCTGAGCCTGAGCTTCTTCGTCCTGTCGATCATCTGGACGTCGGTGCTGCTCTACAACGTGGTGGACGAACTGGGGGGCATCGACGTGATCGGCCGAACCATGACGCGGCTGGTGTCGGATCCCCTGGCGCAGGCGCTGGTCGTCGGGTGGGCCTTCTCCGGGTTCATGCAGGGGATCGCGGGCTTCGGCGTGCCCGTCGCGGTGGTTGCGCCGCTGATGGTCTTCATGGGCTTCGGCGCGGCGCGGGCCGCGGCGATAGTGCTGGTCGGCCACGCGTGGGCCGTGTCGTTCGGGTCCCTCGGCGCGTCGTACTTCACCATCCAACTCGTGACGAAGATCCCGGGCGAGGAGATCGGCCCCCACATGGCGGCGCTCTTCGCGCTGCCCACCATCGTCACGGGATTCGCCGTCGCCCACCTCCAGGGCGGGATGGCGTCCCTGCGGCGGGGGACACCGATCGTCCTGGTCATGGGCGGCTCGATGGCCCTCTGCCTGTGGGCGCTCGCGTGGGCCGGCGCTCCCCAGGTGGCGTCGCTGGTGTCGGGCGTCGTCGGGTGCGGCGTGGGATGGGTGGTCGCCAGGACGCCGCTGCTTCCGTCGCCGACGACAGCGACGGAACCGGAGCAGCGCTCCGCTGCCCCTGAAACGCAGGGCGGGCCCAGCTTCCACATGGCGTTCCTGCCGTACTACGCGGTGCTGGCGCTCAACATCCTGTCCCAGGTGCCCGCCGTGAAGGAACTGGGCGCGTCGCTGTTCTGGGGCCTGGACTACCCCGCTACGGAGACGGGCACGGGCTACGCGGTGGAAGCGGAGGACAGCTACGCGAAGATCAGGCTGCTGCGGCATCCCGCTCCCCTGATACTGCTGTCGCTTGCGCTGACGTACGGGGTGTTCCTTGCCCGGCGAAGCTGGAAGCCCGGCGCAGGGCTCTCGGCGGCCAGGAAGACCTACTCGCAGTGCGTGCCGACCAGCGTCGGCATCGCGACCATGGTGATGATGGCCGTCGTGATGACGGACACGGGCATGACCGTGCTCCTGGGCAGGACGATTGCGGACATCACGCAGACGGCCTTCCCGGTATTCTCGCCGTTCATCGGCGTGCTGGGGACCTTCATGACGGGGAGCAACACCAACTCGAACGTGATGTTCGGGGTGCTCCAGCAGGAGACGGCCGGCGCACTCGGGGTCTCCGCCGTCACCATCGCGGCGGTGCAGTCGATAGGCGGCTCGCTGGGCAGCGCCATCGCCCCGGCCAAGGTCCTAGTCGGAACGGCCATCGTGGGCCTGTCGGGCAAGGAGGGGGAGGTGATGAAGCGGACGATCCCCTACTGCCTGCTGATCGTCCTGCTGGTCGGCATCCAGGCCTGGATAATACTCAATCTGCTGTAGGTGGGCGCAATGTTCGACAGGATCAGGCAGCATGCATCCGGGGCAATCGTCAAGGACAGGGTGAAGCAGTACGCGTTCTGGGCGATAGTGATCGACTCTCCGCTCCTCTACGCCGGCGCGGTCGCCCTCGACGACCCGGTCGTCACGCTCGCGTCGCTGGCCGTCCTCGCTGCGGCGGGCGCGCTGGCCCTCTGGGCCTACTGACGCACATGGCCGCCAGGCCCAACAACGTCCTCGTGATGCAGTCCGGCGGCAGCACCGCGGTGCTGAACATGAGCCTTGCGGGCGTTGCCAGGACCACCGCACGCAGCCCCGCGTTCGGCCGGATATTCGGCGCGGCCAGGGGAACCCAGGGCCTGGCCGAGGGCAGGCTCGTGGAGCTCGGTGACATCCCGGGCTCGCGCTGGGACGCCATCTCGCGCACCCCCGGCGGCATCCTCGGATCGACCCGCAGGAAGCTGGGCCCGGGGGAGATCGAGGCGTCGCTGAGGCAGATCGAGGCGATGGGCATCGGCTACTGCTTCATCATCGGCGGCAACGACTCGGCGGAGACCGGGCACACGCTCGGCCTGGAAGCGCGACGCGCGGGGCTGCCCCTGTCCGTCGTGAACGTGCCCAAGACCATCGACAACGACCTGCTCGCCACCGACCACTCGCCGGGGTACGGGAGCGCCGCGAGATTCATCGCGCTGGCCGCCATGGGGATCGGGCGGGACGTGGAGACGATGGGCCGGGAGGCCCCCATCGCGGTGCTGGAGGTGATGGGCCGGGACGCGGGCTGGCTCGCCGCCGCGTCGGTCCTGGGCAAGCGGGATGAGCGAGACGCGCCGCACGTGGTGGTCGTACCCGAGGCGCCCGTGGTCGAGGACCGCTTCCTGGGCCTTGTGGAGGACGCGTACGCCAAGTACGGGGCGGCGGTCATCGTCGCAGCCGAGAACGCGCGGGGCGAGCACGGAGTCCTGGGTTCCGGCGAGCCGTGGTACGTGGACGACTTCGGGCACCCGTACTACGAGGGCGCGGGCAGGCATCTCTCCGAAATCGTGGGCCGCAGGCTGGGGGCGCGAGTGCGGTACGAGAAGCCGGGCTCGATACAGCGCTCGCTGGCCGAGACCGTGTCCCGCACCGACGCCCTCGAAGCCGAGATGGCCGGGAGGGCGGCGGTGACGTACGCGGCGGACGGGGCCGCCGACGTTATGGTGACCCTGAAGCGGGAGCCCGGCGACGTGTACGCCTGCCATACTGGCACCGCACCACTCGCAGAGGTGGCCGGCGGGGTCAAGACCCTGCCCACGGCCATGTACGACACGGCGTCCCACATGCCTACTGCGGACTTCACGGCGTACGCGGAGCCGCTCATCGGCGGCCCGCTGCCCCGGCTGGAGCGCCTGGAGCTTCCGGGGTAGACTGTACGCTGGGACAGACGAACTGAGGAGGTGGCCCATGCTCGCAGGAAAGAAGCGGTTGTGGATAGGAGCGGCGGTCGTCGTCGCCCTTGGCGTCGCGGCGTTTGCGTGGTGGCTGCTTGCGCCCCTGTTCCTCGACACGGAGGTCCAGGAGGAGTTCCCCTTCGCCGCCAACGCCGAGATGCCGGCCGGGGTCACCATGGCGGAGGCCGAGAAGGTGATGGCGACCATGGCCAAGGTGGACTTGCCGATGACCGAGCCGATGATGGACACGATGATGGAGGCCGAGGCCCTCAAGACCGGCCAGTTCATGGGCGCGGACTCCTTCCACAAGGGCGAGGGCACGGCGACGGTGTACAGGCTGGCCGACGGCTCCGGCGTGCTGCGGATGGAGGATTTCAAGGGCACGAACGGCCCCGATCTGCGCGTGATACTCACGCCCCATCCCGACCCCGGCAGTCGCGAAGAAGTCCACCAGGACGGCTACGTCGAGCTTGGCAAGCTGAAGGGCAACATCGGCAACCAGAACTACCCCATCCCGGCGGAGACGGACCTGGACTCGGCGGGCGCGGTCGTCATCTACTGCAAGCCGTTCCGCGTAATCTTCAGCACCGCGCCACTCCGGTAGATCGGCGTGCGCTGACATAACTGGAGGAGGTGAGCGATGTCCCAATTCGGGGATGAGGCTCGGAAGCGCCAGGCCTGTTTCAGGAAAATCTCGTCGACTATAAGCCACCGCGGGCGTTCACCGACGGACGACAAGGGCCAACGCCACGGCCACCTGCTGGCCCACGGCTTCGAGCACGAGAACCTCTACCCTACCCTGAGGGGTGAAGACGGGGCAGAAAGGTTCTTCGAGGAGCGTGGGATCAAGTGGCACCACTCCAGCAGGAGCGGCGACACTCCAAGAGGGGAAGGGCCGACGCGCAACATGGCCAGCTCCCAGGTCGCGTGCGTGAATTTCCTTCTCCCGCCGCGCGGGCTCCCCTGTGCACTGGCGGCGATTGCCCGCGCAATCGACGACGACGTAATAGAGATCGTGCCGATCCGCCACGAGGGAAACGAGTCACCGGTGGAGATCGAGTGGGTCGGCCTCGATCATCCTCTGGAAAAGGACGGACCTCGGACGCGCGGCGCCAACGTGACAAGCGTCGACGCTTTCATGCTAGGCCGCACATGCTCCGGTCTCCGCGCCTACCTCATCGAATGGAAGTACACTGAGGAGTACCGCGTGGGCGAGGACAAGGGAGAGGATGAATCCGGCGGCAAGACTCGGCGGCGTAGATACAAACCTCTGTATTACGCCGATCATTCGTCGTTCGATGGCAGGGTCCCGATGGACGAGCTTCTCTACGAGCCCTTCTACCAGATCATGCGTCTCAGGCTCCTAGCCGACCGCATGGTCAAAAATAAGGAGCTGGGTGTGTCCGACGCGAAGGTGGTCGTGGTTGTGCCCAAGGGCAATACGGCGTACAGGGAGAGGATCACCTCGCCCTCCCTGGCCAAGCGGTTCCCAGGCCTCGGGACGGTCGAGCAGGTAGTCCAGGCCACGCTGAAGGAGCCTGACCGCGCGTTCGCAACGATTTCCCCGGGGGCGCTGATCGACGCGGTCGAGCGGGAGTGCGGCGATTCAGTCTCCAGATGGGTCACCTACCAGAGGGAGCGCTACGGCAGCGATGAGTGACACGCCTCGAACCCCTCATCCCAACCTTCTCCCACCAAGGGGAGAAGGGCAAGAGACCGACGCGCGGCCAGGATGCTGTAGTATGATTGTCTACGTGCTCTAGGGTGGGAGAGTGGACATGACGAGCGCAATGGCTGTGGAGACGAGGCTGCTGACCGCCGAGGACCTGCTGCGACTCGACGCCCAGGGGGTTCGCGGGGAGTTGATCCGGGGGGTGCTTTGGGAGACCACGTCGGAAGGGTTTGAGCATGGAACAATCGTGGTCAATCTGGGCGCTCTGTTGGGAGCTTTCGTCAAGCCCCGGAAGCTGGGAAGCCTCACCGCCTCTGACTCGGGCGTCTGGCTGGAGCACGACCCGGATACCGTGCGCGAGCCCGACATAGCGTACTTCTCGGCCGAGAGGATGCCGCCGGGCGTGAGGGTGACCGGGTACGCGGAGACGCCCCCCGACCTGGTGGTGGAGGTCGTGTCGCCCAGCGACACCATCCGGGAGGTCAACGACAAGGCGTTCATGTGGCTCGGACACGGAGTCCGCCTCGTGTGGCTGGTGTACCCGGAGACGCGGACGGTGGACGTGTACCGAAGCGGCCGCGCTGTGACGACGCTTACCGAGGACGACTCCCTCGACGGCTTGGACGTGCTGCCCGGTTTCACCTGCGCGGTGAGCGAAGTCTTCGACGATTGAGTACGGCGCGAATCGGGTTCATAGGCGGGTCTGGGCTCTACGAGATGGACGGCCTCGAGGGGGCCCAGGCTGTGGACGTGGACACCCCGTTCGGCCCGCCAAGCGACAGCATCGTCGTCGGAGAGATGTCCGGCGAGAGGGTCGCGTTCCTTCCGAGGCATGGGCGGGGACACCGGATCTCCCCCAGCAACCTCCCGGCGCGGGCCAACATCTATGCACTGAAGCTCCTGGGCGTCGAGCGGGTAGTATCGGTAAGCGCCGTCGGCAGCCTCCAGGAGCGGTTCAGGCCCCTGGACATGGTCGTACCAGACCAGATCATCGACCGCACGCGGGGCCGTCCCGCGACCTTCTTCGACGAGGGCATCGTCGCCCACGTCGCCTTCTCGGACCCCTTCTGCCCGGTGCTGAGCGGGGTGGTGTGGGAGGCCGCGTCGGGCGAGACGACAGCGCACCGTGGGGGGACGTGCGTGGTGATCGAGGGGCCGCAGTTCTCGACGCGGGCCGAGTCGGAGCTCTTCCGCTCCTGGGGCGCGGCCATCATCGGCATGACCGCCCTGCCCGAGGCCAGGCTGGCCCGCGAGGCGGAGATGTGCTACGCGACCCTCGCCCTGGTGACCGACTACGACACCTGGCACGAGACGGAGGATGAGGTGTCGGTCGAGCTTGTCGTGCAGAATCTGCTGAAGAACGTCGACGCGTCGCGCAGGGTGATCCGCGCACTGGTGCCGAATGTCCCGTCCGAGCAGGACTGTGGATGCGCGTCGGCCCTCAAGAATGCGATAATTACAAGCCCCGAGCTGATCGGGAGGGAAACGAGAGCGCGGCTGTCGGCCCTGATAGGCCGGTACGTGGAGCCGCATGGAGGTGTCGATGCCCAGACGTGAACAAGGCGAGCCCTACTACCGGGTCAGCCTGGACGAGGCGGGCGAGATGTACGAAGGCGGCGAATCCGTCGTCGTGGACGTGCGGCGTGACGACGAGTACGAGGCCGGGCACGTGAAGGGGGCCGTCTTCATGCCGGTCGACGACGTGCTGGCGCGGATCGACGAGCTCCCGGCGGACAAGAACCTGCTGTTCATATGCGCCCAGGGCGTGCGGAGCGGCCTGGCGTGCGAGATGGCCGCGGCCATGGGGTTCGATACGGAGAAGCTGTTCAACGTCGAGGACGGCACGGACGCGTGGATTGAGCGCGGCCTCCCGGCGAGCCACGGCTCCGACGAATAGGGTGGCCGACTCTACGCCGGGCGGTATGCTCGTGGTCGGCTCGGTGGCGTACGATACCGTCGAGACGCCGGCGGGGCGCCGCGAGGACGCCCTGGGCGGCTCCGGCGCATACTTCTCGGTCGCCGGGAGCTACTTCACGGACGTGGGGCTGGTGGCCGTCGTCGGCGACGACTTCGACCCCGCCCACGCGGATCTGTTGAAGTCCCATGGCGTCGACGTGTCCGGCCTGGAGACGAAGCCTGGAAGGACCTTCAGGTGGTCGGGAGTGTACGGCGCGGAGGACGTGAACACGAGGGACACGCTGGACACGCAGCTCAACGTCTTCGCCGACTTCGACCCCAGGCTGAGCGACGCCCACCGCGGGCAGGGCTACCTGTTCCTCGCCAACATCGACCCGGAGCTGCAGATGTCCGTGCTGGACCAGATGGCCGGGAGGCCCAGGCTGGTCGCGCTGGACACGATGAACTTCTGGATCGACGGCAGCCGGGAGGCCCTCCGGCGGGTCGTCGGGCGCGTGGACGTGCTGTTCATGGACGAGTCGGAGGTGCGGAGCTTCTCGGGCGAGGCGAGCCTGCTCGCTGCCGCCCGGAGTATCATGGAGATGGGCCCGGCCGTCGTGGTCGTCAAGCGGGGCGAGCACGGGGTCCTGCTAGTCCAGGAGTCGGGCCTGTTCGCGGCGCCCGCCTACCCGGTGGAGGGCGTGGTGGACCCCACGGGCGCCGGCGACTGCTTCGCCGGCGGGTTCGTGGGATACTTGGCGGCCACGGGCGACCTGAGCCCTTCCGGGTTTCGCAGGGCCGCCATCGTGGGCACGGTCATGGGGTCGTTCGCGGTGGAGAGCTTCAGCCTGGACAGGGTAAGCTCCCTGGGGCGCGGGGACATCGAGGGGCGCTTCAGGGCGCTCACGGACATAACGGCGTTCGCCCCGCTGGGCGATGGCGAGTCGCTGCCCGGCCCGAGGGGCCGGTAACGGAGAGGAGCACGACTTGGCAACGAAGATTTCGGGAGACATACGGGACGCGGCGCTGGCCCCCGAGGGCCACCGGCGGATCGAGTGGGCGGCGCGGGAGATGCCCGTCGTCCGGCTGATCAGGGAGAGGTTCGCGCGCGAGAAGCCGCTGTCCGGCCTGACACTGGCGGCGTGCCTGCACGTCACGTCGGAGACCGCCAACCTCGCCCTGGCCCTCAGGGACGGCGGCGCTGAGGTCGTCCTCTGCGCCAGCAATCCCCTCAGCACCCAGGACGACGTGGCCGCGGCGCTGGACGGGGAGGACGGCATCTCCGTCTTCGCCGTCAGGGGCGAGGACAACGACACCTACTACGCGCACATCGACGCCGCCCTGGACGCCGGGCCGCACATCACCATGGACGACGGCGCGGACCTGGTGGCTAGGCTGCACTCGGCCAGGACCGAGAAGCTCGGCGGCATGATCGGCGGCACGGAGGAGACGACGACGGGTGTGATCCGGCTCAACAGCCTCGCGGAGGCGGGCAAGCTGATGTACCCGATCATCGCCGTCAACGAGGCCGAGACGAAGCACTTCTTCGACAACCGGTACGGCACCGGGCAGAGCACCCTGGACGGCATCACCCGCGCGACGAACGTGCTCTGGGCGGGCAAGAACGTGGTCGTGGCCGGATACGGCTGGTGCGGCAAGGGCGTCGCCATGCGGGCCAAGGGCATGGGCGCGAGCACCATCGTCACGGAGGTCAACCCGGTGCGTGCGTTGGAGGCGGCGATGGACGGGCACAGGGTGATGACGATGGACGCGGCCGCCTCCGTCGGCGACATATTCATCACCCTAACGGGCGGGATGAAGGCCGTGGACGGCCGCCACATCGAGGCCATGAAGGACGGCGCGATAATCGCGAACAGCGGCCACTTCGACGTGGAGATCGACCTCGACGCCCTCGAGGAGTCGGCGGACGGGAGGCAGGCGGCCCGGGACTCGGTGGACGAGTACCTGATGCAGGACGGCAGGAAGCTGTACCTGCTCGGCGAGGGCAGGCTCGTAAACTTGGCCGCCGCCGAGGGCCACCCCTCGGCCGTGATGGACATGAGCTTCGCGAACCAGGCGCTCTCCGCCGAGTATCTTGCCCTGCGCACGGGCAGCCTGGCGAGAAAAGTGCATCTCGTGCCCCGCGACATCGACCAGGAGGTCGGCCGCCTCAAGCTGGCGGCGATGGGCATCAGCATCGACACCCTTTCGGACGAGCAGCAGGAGTACCTCGAAAGCTGGCACATCGGGACGTAAGCTCCCGGGAGCCGGACGCCGCAAAGAGATGGAGGAGTAGAAGTGCCGTATAGCCTTAGCGAGTCGCCCAGCTACATGTTCACGTCGGAATCGGTGACCGAGGGACACCCGGACAAGCTGTGCGACCAGGTCTCCGACGCAGTGCTCGACGCCATACTGGTCCAGGACCCCAGGGGCCGCGTGGCGTGCGAGTCCTGCACGACCACCGGGCTGGTGGTCGTCCTGGGCGAGATAACCACGGAGGCCCGCATCGACGTGCCCGACCTGGTGCGGGGCACCGTCAGGGACATCGGGTACACGGACTCGGAGTACGGCTTCGACTACGAGTCGTGCGCGGTCATCGTCTCGCTCAACCGGCAGTCCAGCGACATAGCCGGCGGCGTGGACGTGGCGCTGGAGGTGAGGGGCGAGGTGGACTCGGTCGACGCGGACATCGAGATGCTCGGGGCGGGCGACCAGGGCATGATGGTCGGCTACGCCTGCAACGAGACCGACGAGCTGATGCCCATGCCCATCGCCCTGGCCCACAGGCTCACGAGGCGCATGGCGGAGGTCAGGAAGTCCGGCCTCCTGCCGTACATGCGGCCCGACGGCAAGTCCCAGGTCACCGTCGAGTACGCCTACGGCAAGCCGAAGAGAGTCGACACGGTGGTGCTGAGCACCCAGCACTCGCCCGACGTGAGCCAGGAGACTATCGAGCGCGACCTGAAGGAGCACGTGGCCGCCGCCGCGATACCTGCCGACCTCCTCGACGACGACACGACGTACCACGTCAACCCGTCGGGCCGGTTCGTGATCGGCGGCCCCACCGGCGACGCGGGGCTGACCGGGCGCAAGATCCTGGTGGACACGTACGGCGGCATGGCGAGGCACGGGGGCGGCGCGTTCTCGGGCAAGGACCCGACGAAGGTCGACCGCTCGGCGGCATACGCGGCGCGCTGGGTCGCCAAGAACCTGGTGGCGGCCGGGCTGGCCGACCGGCTGGAGATACAGGTCTCATACGCCATCGGGATGGCCAAGCCCATGTCTGTGTCCATCGAGACCTTCGGTACGAACAACGCCCCGGACGACGTGATCGTAGAGCTGGCGGACAGGCACTTCGACCTTCGCCCAGGCGCGATCATCCGCGACCTGGAGCTCAGGGCGCCCATCTACAAGCAGACCGCCGCCTACGGCCACTTCGGACGGGACGACCTGGACCTTCCGTGGGAGCGAACCGACAGGGCCGAGGCCATCCGCGAGGACTGGGGACGGGCGGGCGGGCGCTAGGGCCCGCCGTCGGGCATGGCTGGCGGCACACCCAGACGGACCCTCGACGCCGCGGCGGCCTCGGGCAGGTTGAGCCCGGCCGCCCTCGCCAACCTGGAGCGCTGGCTGACCGATCCCGGCCTCGCCGCCTTCGTCCCTGAGATCGAGGCCCTGGTCGCGTCCGAGCGCTGGGACGAGTTGGAGGACGCCTTCGCCGCCCGGCTCAGGGTTGGCACTGGCGGGATACGCGGGCCGCTGGGAGCAGGCCCCAACCGCATCAACGCCCGCACCATCGGCGAGGCGGCCCAGGGGCTGAGCGCCTTCATCGACGACTACGGGCCAGCCGCCAGGGATGCGGGCGTCGTCGTGGGTCACGAGGCCCGCAGGCAGTCGAGGGAGTTCGCCGAGCTGTCCTGCGAGGTGTTCGCGGCCAACGGCATACGGTCCCACCTGTTCGACGGCCTGCGCGCCACGCCTGAGATTTCCTTCGCCGTGCGCCACTTGGGGGCCACCGCCGGGGTGCAGATCACCGCGTCCCACAACCCGCGCACCGACAACGGGTTCAAGTTCTACTGGTCCGACGGCGGGCAGGTGGTGCCGCCCCACGACGCCCGGTTCATGCAGCTCGTCACGGACGTGGACGAGGTACGCCGGATGCCGCTGGCCCAGGCGGAGGCGCGGGGCCTCGTCTCGACCATCGGCGCGGAGGTGGACGAGGCGTACCTGGGCGCGGTCCGGGGCCTGGCCGCGGAGGAGAGCAGGTCGGCGAGGGTCGTGTTCAGCCCCATGCACGGCGCGGGCTCTACCAACGTCCTGAGGGCGCTGCGCGAGGAGGGGTTCGACGTGACGGTCGTGCCCGAGCAGGCCGAGCCCGACGAGCGCTTCCCGACCGCGGCGGGCGACCTCATCAACCCGGAGTTCCCCGAGGTGATGGCGCTGCCAGTGAGGCTCGCCGAGGCCGTGGGCGCGGACGTCGCCATCTGCGCCGACCCGGACGCCGACCGCATCGGCGTCGCGGCCAGGACGGACTGGGAGTCCGACCGCGTGAGCATCCTGGCGGGGAACCAGGTGGGCGCGGCCCTGACCCACTACATCCTGTCACGGCGCGGGGATGCCGGCGAGCTTCGGGGCGACGAGGTGGTGATCGAGACGCTGGTGACGACGGGACTGATCGCGGACGTGGCGCGGGGCTTCGGCCTGGAGCCGGTGGACGACCTGCTGGTCGGGTTCAAGTTCATCGCGCAGGTCATCGGCGGCCTGGACGACCCGTCGAGGTTCGTGTTCGCGGCGGAGGAGAGCCTGGGCTACCTGGCGGGCGATTTCGTGCGCGACAAGGACGCGGCCATCGGCGCGCTGCTCGTGTGCGAGATGGCCTCCCGGCTCAAAGACCGGGGCGCGACGGTGCCCATGTACCTGGACGAGCTATACCGCGAGTTCGGCTACTACCGGAACGCGCTGCTCCTCGTCGAGCTGCCCGGCAGCGCCGGGCGGGACGTGATGACCGAGGTGATGCTGGGCCTGCGCGCGGACCCGCCGTCCAGCCTGGCGGGGATGGCCGTGACCGCGATGGACGACAGGCTCGACGAGGCCGCGCGGGCGCCCGACGCATACCGCATGGGCGGGTCGGCCGACATCGTGACGCTGTACCTGTCCGACGACCGCCGGACCCGCGTCACCGTCAGGCCCTCAGGCACCGAGCCCAAGCTCAAGATCTACGTCCAGCACCACGCCCCCGCAGGCACGTCACTCGATGCCACGAAGGCCGTCGTAGACACGAAGGCCGCGGCCCTCGGCAACACGGCCCTGGACCGCTGCGGCGAGATGCTGAGCGAGGGGCTTCACCAAGAGTGGCTACGCGCCGACCGCCGTGTTGTCTAGCACCCGTCCCAGACCAAACCCCGACGCCGCCTCAGCGGTGACCCATGCTATAATCGCCCCACATTGAATGAGCGCCTGTCTGCCACTGGGGATGCCGCGAGGCCGCGGGACGGCTCGTGGGAGGGCTGGTTCCTCCTGCTATTCGTGACCCAGAGCGCCGTATGCCTCGCGGGCATAATCTGGCTCGAGTTGGCTCACAACACCGGCGACGGCTGGCTCGAGACGGCCATCGCCGTCATCAGGGGCATGGAAGCCGTCGTGGTCGTCGTGGGAGTCTGGACCTTCACGGTCATGGAGGGAGCAGTGATACTAGGCGAGAGATATCTTAGAAAGCGATTCGAGTCCGGCAGAGCAGTGGGCCTCCAGGAGGGACGCGAGGAGGGACGCGAGGAGGGTCGCGAGGAGACCATGACCGAGTGGGTCACATGGAACGGGCGCAGGCTTGAGGCCGAGCGTCGCGGCGAACCCTTTGACGAGCCCCCGCCCTCCGAGAACGGCGCATCGGGGAGATAGCCCTTCACGCTAACCACCCACCGAATGACAGTAGGGGCGGGTTTGAAACCCGCCCTCCCCGGCCATTGCCGATGGGCCTCACCTAAGGCGACCCCTCACGGATTCGCACCATCAGCTTGTCCCCATCCTCCCACGGCTGCGAACCCACAGACCAACGCAACGTGTTCCTAGCCGCATCCACACTCGCCCCGTCAACCTCCACAGACAGCGTCACCCTGCCGTCCAGCCCGATGAAGTCCAGTACGTGGCCCGCAAGGCCGTCGTGGACGAGCGGCCTCGCGCGCATGGGCGGCGGCTTGGGTATACAATGCACCCGTACGCAGGGGGCCATGAGCGAGATCACTACTACCGAACGGGCGACCGGCACCGTGGGCGAGGCTGCCGACAGGCAGGCGGGGCGTGGGCTGCCCCGCGCGGTCCGGGAGGGCAGTCCCCTGCACCGGGCGCGCCTGCCTGTCGGCAGCGATCGGCTGTGCGGGTGCAAGCCCAACCACCTGAACTGCCTGACGGCCAAGGAGTGGCTGAAGAACCAGCTCGGCGTGTGGCAGTTCAACTACCAGGGCCGGGACGTCCGCGACAAGAAGGCGCACCCGGCGACCTTCCCGATCTCCCTGGCGACGAGGGTGATCGAGCTCTTCACCCACGAGGGCGAGCTGGTACTCGACCCGTTCGTCGGCAGCGGCACGACCCTGGTGGCCGCCCAGGATACGAACCGGAACGCCGTCGGCTTCGACCTGCACGGCAGCTACATCGACCTCACGGAGTCCCGGCTCGGCGGCGCGGATCCGTTCACGAGCACCGCCCAGGTGGCCGTCCACGACGACGCCTCCAGCATCGCCGAGTACCTGGAGCCGGGCAGCGTGTCGCTGGTGCTCACGTCGCCGCCCTACGCGAACCTGCTGAACAGGAAGCGTCGGAACAAGTCGCGGCGCGACCGCAAGAACGCGCAGCTTGGCGTGGTCGAGCAGTACTCCCAGGACCCGCGCGACCTGGGCACCATGCCGCTGGAGGAGTACTCGGAGGCCATGGGCGCAATCTTCGCCGGTATGCGCAAGATCCTGAAGCCAGGCGGCCACTGCGTGGTGAACGTGCCGGACATGTGGTGGGAGGGCGAGCGCGTCACCATCCACATATCGGTGGTCGAGGCCCTCAGGAAGGCGGGCTACGAGCTCCGCAACACGATCATCTGGGACCGCACCAACATCGTAAACCGGGTCGGCATCTTCGGGTGGCCGAGCAACTACATCACCATGGGGACGACCTTCGAGTACCTGCTCGACTTCGCGAACCCGCCGGGCTATGGCGGCGTGAACGGCCGGGATGTCCACGCCACGCCCGTGAACGGGGCACAGGAGTAGGTGGCCATGTCCGACAGGAAGCCGCTGCTGATACTGCTCGACGGCCACGCGATGGTGTACAGGGCCTTCTACGCCATCCAGAACCCCATGACCGTCAGGACGACCGGCGAGGAGGTGCGCGGCGTATACGGCTTCCTCAACACCTTCCTGCGCAACCTGTCGGACCTGGAGCCCACCCACTGCGCCATCGCCTTCGATCTGTCCGGGCCGACCTTCAGGCACGCCCAGTACGACGAGTACAAGGCGCAGCGCCCGCCCATGCCGCCGGAGCTTCGCCAGCAGGTCGAGCGGGTGCGCGAGATCATGGGCGCATTCAGAATCCCCGTGTTCGAGGAGGAGGGGTACGAGGCCGACGACGTGCTGGGAACCCTGTGCCGGAAGGCCGAGGAGCAGGGCGTCGACACGATAGTGCTGACCGGCGACACGGACGAGCTTCAGCTCGTGTCGGAACGGGTGCGGGTGCTGCTCAGCTACAGCGTGCAGCGCACCACGATGTACGACGTGGCGAAGGTGAAGGAGCGGTACGGGGGGCTCGGGCCGGAGGTCGTCCCGGACATCAAGGCGCTCCAGGGCGACACGACGGACAACATACCCGGCGTGCCGGGCGTGGGGGCAAAGACGGCCATCAAGCTGCTCACCCAGTTCGGCTCCGTGGAGGGGATAATCGAGCGGCTGGACGAGGTGAAGCCGCCCAGGACCCAGCAGAGCATCCGCGACCACGTCGATGAGCTGGAGCGCGGCAAGTTCCTCACGACCATAGTGCGGAACCTGGACATCGACCTGGACATGGACAAGATGCGGCTGTGGGAGTACGACCGCGCCGAGGTGCTGGAGAAGCTGAAGGAGCTGGAGTTCTTCAGCATCGTGTCCCGCATACCGGATCCCCAGGGCGACGCGGAGCCTGCCCAAGGCCAGCTACTGCCCGAGGCCGAGGAGCGGGAGACGCGGTACACGGTGGTCGACACGCCTGAGGGACTGCGCGAGATGGCCGACGCCCTCGACTCACCCGGCGGGTTCGCGTTCGAGGTCGTGTCTACGGCCATGAACCCGATGTACGGCGACCTGGTGGGCATGGCATTCTCGAACGAGGCGAACGCCGGCTGGTACGTGCCGGTGGGCCACGCGGCGGGCGACCAGCTACCGCTCGAAGACGCGCTGGACGCGGTCCGGGGCGTGCTGGAGGACGAGTCGATACCCAAATCGGCCCACGACGCCAACCATGGCATGACGGTGCTGGCGCGCCACGGGGTTACGGTGCGGAACGTCGACCTCGACCCGATGATCGCGGCGCACGTGGGCGGGCGCAAGGCCGTGGGCATCGAGGCGCTGGCCCTGGAGTCCCTGGACATCGAGCTCAAGCCCGTCACGGACATAATCGGCACGGGCAGGAAGCAGATCACGATGGCGGAGGCGGCCATCGGGGACGCCGCCGGCCATGCGTGCGGCCGGGCCGACGCGGCCTGGCAGCTCAGGGAGCCGCTGACGTCCGAGGCAGCCGACAAGGGGGTCGCCGGCGCGCTGGGGGAGTTCGAGATGCCGCTGATTCCCGTGCTGGTGCGGATGCAGCGCAACGGCGTTGCCGTGGACGCGGACCACCTGACGGCGATGTCGGCCCGCTTCGAGCGGGACATCGACCGCACCGAGGCGGGGATGTACGAGCTTGTGGGCCACGAGTTCAACATCGGCTCGTCGCGCCAGCTTGGCGACGTGCTGTTCGGGGAGCTTGGCCTGCCGCCGACCAAGAAGCGGAAGACCGGGTACGCCACGGACGCGTCGTCCCTGGAGTGGCTGAGGCTGATGATCAACCTCGGGCAGGCGGACGGCGTCGACCCGAAGGCCGTCGAGGTGCTCGACCGGGTGCTGGAGTACCGGCAGCTCACGAAGATCAAGTCGACCTACCTGGACTCCCTGCCCGGCCAGGTGAACCCCGCGACGGGGCGCGTCCACACCATGTACCACCAGACCGGCTCGGCAACGGGGCGCGTGTCGAGCAACGACCCGAACGTGCAGAACATCCCCATCCGCACCGAGATGGGGCGCGAGGTGCGCCAGGCCTTCGTAGCCCAGGACGCCCCCGGGTGGACGCTGCTCGGGGCAGACTACTCGCAGATCGAGCTGCGCATCCTGGCGGACCTCTCCAGGGACGAGGGGCTGATCGAGGCGTTCGAGAGCGGGCAGGACATCCACGCGGCCACGGCGTCGTCCGTGTACGGGGTCGCCATCGACGAGGTGGACCATGAGATGCGGCGCATCGCCAAGATCATGAACTTCGGCGTCATATACGGCCTCAGCCCGTTCGGAATGAGCCAGCAGACGGGCCTGACGCCGGAGGAGGGCAAGGCGTTCATCGAGGCCTACTTCGGCAAGTACCCGGGGATCGAACGCTACGTGGACGGCATCAAGCGCAGCGTGAGGGACGACGGCTACGTGGAGACGCTGAAGGGCCGCCGGCGCTACATCCCGGAGATACGCTCGCCCAACTTCCATCAGCGATCCGCGGGCGAGCGCATGGCCATCAACATGCCCATCCAGGGCACGGCGGCCGACATCCTGAAGCTGGCGATGGTGCGCCTCCAGGCCGAGATGGACGCCCGCGCCCTACGGTCGATGATGATCCTCCAGGTGCACGACGAGCTCATATTCGAGTCGCCGCAGGACGAGCTCGACGAGATGAAGGCGCTCGTGAACGACGTAATGCCCGCCGCCATGGATCTCGTAGTGCCGCTGGAAGTGGACGTAAAAACCGGCGCAAACTGGGGCGACATGGACTAGCGTCCCACACCCAGCGTGGCGTCCTGGACCTTGCGCAGGTGGCCGACGAAGGTGTCGGGCGGTAGCTCCACGTCCGCCATCGTCAGCATCGCGTCCGGCGCGACCGGGCCGGTGACCCTGGCCCCGTCCGACAGGCCGATGGACAGCAGGTCCCTCTCCCGCGCGTACTCCGCCTCCACCAGCGCGCCGTAGACCAGGCTGCCGCCCTCCCCGTCCAGCACGTCGCCCGGCCCCAGGACGCGCTTCGCCGTCGCCGCCACCTCGCCGACCATCGACTCCGGCGCGCCCGTAGGCTCGCCGTACAGGGCCGCCTTTGCGATGGAGATCGGCGCCTCCATCCCCACCAGGTGGTACGGGCGGTACATCAGGCCGTACCTGCCCGTCGAGTCCATCGCCACGCCGTAGTCCCTGAGGCAACCCAGCAGGTACGGGCTGTCCGAGGTTATGACGACGTAGACGCCCCAGCGCATCGGGTTCGGCACGTCCACGCCGCCCTCGCCGATGCAGCTCACCACCTCGGCCACGCCCTTGCGGTGCAGGATGCCGCCATCCTCGATGGGCCGGAGTAGCTGCGGGATCTCCTCGATGCCCGCCGGGGGCTGGTGCATCCCCGGCACGTCGGGCACCAGGCCGGTCATGTTGGCGACGGCGCACATCTCGATGGCCGACTTGGTGCCGTCCTGGAAGGAGTTGTACATCTGGGGGTTCAGGTCCGACTCGGCGGCCTCCTCGTCCGTGAGCCCGTAGCGCGTCAGCGCCTCCTCCGGCCTCCCCCGGCGGAACTCCGGCAGGTAGCGCGTCCCCTTCCCTGCCGCCACCACCTCGAAGCCCGTGCTGACCGCCCAGTCGTAAAGCTCGTCGATGTTGCCGGGCTGGTCGCCGTAGACGAGGCTGTACACCACGCCCGCTTTGTCGGCCATCCCTTTCAGCAGGTGACCCACCAGCACGTCGGCCTCGACCGTGACGTTGACTACGTGCCTGTCGTCCATGATCGCCTCGTAGATATGGCGCGCGCCCGCGTCGGGGTTGCCCGTCGCCTCCACCACCACGTCGACCTCCGAGTGGACGGCCACGCCGGGATCTCCGGTGACGACGATATCGCCCGCGCCCATCGCGTCGTTCGCCTCGCCGACCTTCGACGTGATGACGGCGTCATCGGCGTCGCGGCCAGAGAGGCGCAGGACCTCCAGGGCGCGCTCGACGTCGAGGTCGCACACGACCGAAAGCTCCATCCCCGGCGCCCGCAGCACCTGCGCGGCCACCATCGACCCGAACCGGCCGCACCCGATCACGGCCACGCGGAGCGGCATATTCTCCTCTTCGAGCGCGAGCAGTCGCTTGTGCATTTGCGTCAAACTCCTTCAACACAGGCTACGAGAGCACTTCCAGAGATTTGGCTACCCATCTCCGGCCGATTTTCAAGATATCCTCAACTAGGATAGTGGCGTTGACCACGGAGCCTACGGTGAGTGCTTCCGACACATCCTCGGAACACCACGCAGTGTAGCTCATGAAGTCCTCGGCAGCCGGGTCAATGGCAATGTCATCGACCAGAATCGTGACCTGAGTTACGTTCAGGGTGCCCAATTGCTGCTCGAGCAGATTCGCACCTATAGTGTCAGCCCCAATGTCGAACCTATCGATCAATGACAGGGTATGGATGTCTGAGACTACGCCAATCAGCGTCTCCTGTCCGCTGCCTAAGGGCTCCATCTTGACGGTATCTCGAAGTGATGGCGCGTTGCTCTTGATCCTCTGAACAATCTCGCCGTCAATGCCTCTGAACAATCCTGACAGCAAACCATGATTAGGCCTTTGCACACTGAAGGACACCCCTGCCAAAGTCGTCAACGCCGACTTGCCAGATGGCCGGGGCTTGGCTGGAGTTAGATTCGACGCACGGGTATTGCGCACAAAGCAGTTGTGCAGCGGCCAAGGGGACCCAAGCGCGTCGAAGAAGACACGTGATTCGTGGTCGCACCGAAAGAAGAACACCGCACTGCCACACGAAGGACAGTTGGTAGGGAATGTGCGGGTATTGCACCAGTAGCCATGTGTGGGATACATGATCGCTCCCTCGCGGATCAGCCTTGAGTGTCCAGGGACATCATACGAGACTCGGGGGGGACCGCCGTCATCAGGCGCTCCCGGAAGGCGCCGATGCCGTCGACGATGGACACGAGGGCAAGCTCCCAGTCCTGCGATATGGCGGCGAGATCGAGCCGTATCTGCGAGTGACCTACCCTCACACCGCGCCCCAGGGCCCGCTGCAGGGCGCTCCGGGCGCCGCCCGTCTCCTCGCGCAGCTTCAGCACTACGTACTTCTCGTCGCGGTACACCGACTCGATCCCCGCCCCCTCGGCCTTCAGCCTGAGCCGTGCCACGTACAGCAGGTTCTCGACCTGCCACGGGAGCGGCCCAAACCGGTCGGCCATCTCCTCCTCCATCTCCCCCAGGTCGTCCAACGCCGCGGCGGAGCCTATTCGGCGGTACACGTCCAGCCTCGTAGGCAGGTCCTGGACGTACTCCGCCGGGATGCTGGCCGGGATGCCGAGCTCGATGGCGGCCCGCGTCTCCGCCACGGACGCCGGCTCCGGCGCGACGGCCGGGGCCTCGCCGCCGCCGCTCCCATTGCTGCTACCGTTAGAGGCCATCCGGGCCCTGAGCGATTCGACGGCCTCGCCCAGCAGCCTCGTATACAGGTCGAAGCCGACGGCGGCGATGTGCCCGCTCTGCTGGGAGCCCAGGACGTTGCCCGCGCCCCGTATCTCCAGGTCCTTCATGGCGATCTGGAACCCGGCCCCCAGCTCCGTGGCCGCCAGCATCGTCTTGAGCCTCTTCTCCGCGACCTCGTTGATGCTCCTGTGCGCCGGCACCAGCAGGTAGGCGTACGCTCGCCGCGCCCCCCTGCCGATGCGCCCGCGAAGCTGGTAGAGCTGCGCCAGGCCGAACGTGTCCGCGCGATTGATGATGAGCGCATTGGCATTCGGGATGTCCAGGCCGGACTCGATGATGGTCGTGCAGACGAGTACGTCTGTGCTGCCCTCCGCGAAGTCCAGCATGGCCCGCTCCAGCTCGTGCTCGGGCATCTGGCCGTGGCCCACGGCGACCTCCGCCTCGGGCACGAGCATCCGTATATAGCCCGCCATGTAGTCGATGTTGTAGACCCGGTTGTGCACGAAGAAGACCTGGCCCTGGCGGTCGATCTCGCGCCTGATGGCCTCGCGGATCAGCTCGTCGCTGAACTCCGACACGTACGTCTTGATGGGCAGCCGCTCCTCCGGCGGCGTCTCGATCCGGCTCATGTCCCTCACGCCCGCCAGGGAGAGGTGCAGCGTCCGCGGGATGGGCGTCGCCGTCAGGGTCAGCACGTCCACCTCCCGCCGCATCTCCTTCAGCCGCTCCTTGTGGGCGACCCCGAACCGCTGCTCCTCGTCCACGATGACGAGGCCCAGGTCCTTGAAGGCTATGTCCTTCTGGATCAGCCGGTGCGTTCCGATGCAGACGTCCACCTTGCCGGCCGCCAGCCCTTCGACGACGCCGCGCTGCTCCGAGTCCGTGCGGAAGCGGCTCAGTACTTCCACCGAGACCGGGAACGCCTGCAGGCGCTCGCTGAACGTGGAGTAGTGCTGCTGGGCGAGCACCGTCGTCGGCACCAGCACCGCCACCTGCTTGCCGCCCATCACGGCCTTGAACGCCGCCCTCAGAGCGACCTCCGTCTTGCCGTACCCCACGTCGCCGCAGACCAGCCGGTCCATCGGCACGGCCTGCTCCATGTCGGACTTGACCTGGACGATGGTATCCTGCTGGTCCTTCGTCTCCTCGTACGGGAACGAGCTCTCCAGCTCGGTCTGCCATGGCGTGTCCGGCGTGTACGCGTGGCCCTCCGCAAGCTCGCGCGACGCGTACAGCGACAGCAGCTCCGCGGCCATCTCACGGGTCGACTGGGCGACGCGCTCCTTGGCCCGCTTCCACTCCTGGGTGCCCAGCCGCGTCAGCGACGGCGGCTTCTCCATCGGCGCGACGTACGGCGTGATGCGGTCGACGTGCTCCATGGGCACGTATAACTGGTCGCCCCTGGCGTACTCCAGGATCAGGTACTCCCGGTCGCCCTCGTCCTGGGACGCCCGGCCCGACCCGACGAACCTGCCTACGCCGTGCTCCACGTGCACCACGTAGTCGCCCGGCGTCAGCTCCGAGAGCATGGCCTCGCGCTTCACCGCCCGGCGGCGCGACGTCCTGCGCAGCTTCGTCATGCCGAATATCTCGGAGTCGCTGAAGACGCACAGCCTCCGCCCGTCGACCGACAGCACCACGCCGTCGCTCAGCCCCGCGCCCCATGCCTGCACCAGCGTGATGGTGCCCGGGCGCGGGATATCGTCCAGCCCCTCGACGGCCCGGGCGCCGACGCCGAGCTCACCCATCACCTCCTCGATCCTCTTCGAGGCCGACGACACCACCACGACCCGGTGGTCCTCCTTCGCCAGCGATTCGGCCTCCTCGACGAACGACTCGAGATTGCCGAGGAAGTCCGGCGGCGACGAGATGGGCAGCGCGTACCCGCCGTCCTGGTCCAGGTCCTCGGTCCCCCAGGGCGTGACGTCCAGGCGCCTGCCGACGTGGGCCGCCCGCTCGTCCACCTCGCGGTTCAGCAGGTGGGACGACGGGAACCCGTACGGCAGCTCCCGGCGGCGCTCCTTGACCTGCCGAAGCTCGTGGGCGCGCTCGTCGTTCTCCCAGGCGGCCTCGGCCACCTCGTTGGGCCGCACGGTCACGAGCAGGGCATCCTCCGGGAAGTAGTCGAACAGCGAGCCGGTGTTGAAGAAACCCGCGTAGAAGTCGATGTCCTCGGCCTCCACGCCTTCCAGGAGCATGTCGATCTCCCCGGATATCCGCTCCCTGGTCTCCGCGCCGCAGCCGGACATGTCGATGGCGCCCAGCATCCGGTCGAGCTGCTCCCGGTCCACCAGGCCCGGCAGCGTCTCACGGGCCGGTATGACCATCACCGAGTCCACCATGTCCGTCGATCGCTGGGTCTCCGGGTCGAAGTGGCGGATCGAGTCGATCTCGTCGCCCCACAGCTCTATGCGGGCGGGCCCTCCGGCGGCCACGGGGTATATGTCCACGATCCCCCCGCGACGACCGACGAGGCCCGGCACGTCGACCGTGGGCTCGACCCGGTAGCCCATCCTGCGCCACGAGTCGACCATCTCCTCGAGATCGACCCTCAGGCCGCGGCCTATGGTCTGGACGCTCCCCTCCAGGGCTTCGCGCCCAATGGTCTTCTGCGCGACGGCAGTAGCGGACGCAATCACCATGGGCGCCGGGCCGCCCTCCTGTGCGAGTGCCCACAGGGTACGGATGCGGTGCTGCGACGTGTCTACGTCGGGGACGAGCCGCTCGAACGGCAGCGTCTCCGTCTCCGGGAAGTGCAGGACGGGCGAATCGTCACCGGCCCAGAGCAGCGTCTGCTCGTAGAGGCGCCGCGCGTCCTCCGGGCGCGGCGCGACGACCAGGATCGGCGCATCGAAGACCCGGTGCACCTCGGCCAGCGCGAAGGGCGCGGCCTCGGACAGCACCTGCAACCTCGAGCCGAACCGGCTCCGCCCGAGCGCCGAGGACAGGCGCAGGAATTCGGGCGAGCCCTCGAGCAGCGCGCCAAGCACACCGAGCGACATCAGGCACCTCAAAGCCTAAAGGGCGAGCCCGCGCGGGGCTCGCCTGTTGAGATGCTATCTTAGCACGCGGTGCGGCTCAGGCGAATATCCCCAGGGGGTTGAGGGACCGGGGCGCGTCCGTCACGTCCATCTGCTCCGTGCGCTTCATGTAGCCCACGACCGCGTAGGTCAGGGGCGTGGCCGCCGCCTCGTACAGTATCTTCGTGATCCACTGGGCCAGCGCCGCGCTCAACAGGCCCGCCGCGCCCCAGTCGCCGCCCACCCCGAAGGCGATGTATATGAAGATGAATGAGTCCAGCCCCTGGCCCACAACGGTCGAGCCGATGGTACGGACGAACAGCAGCCGCCCCTCCATCTTGTACTTCAGCAACGCCAGCACCGTGGAGTTGGAGAACTCGCCCACCAGGTAGGCGACGAACGACGCCGCCAGTATCCAGGGCACCTGGCCCAGGATGGCGTCGTACGCGGCCTGGTCTTCCCAGAAACCGGCTGGGGGGATGATCCCCGCAATCCATAGGGCGATGACCACCAGCAGGTTTGCGCCGAACCCCAGCCAGATCACCCCGCGGGCGACCCGGAAGCCGTACACCTCCGTCAGCACGTCGCCCACGATGTAGCTGATGGGGAAGATGATGATCGCCGACGGCAGCACCACGTCCGCGCTGCCCAGAAACTTGAACGGCAGGGTCAGGATCTGTATGGGCTTCACCGCGATGATGTTGGAGGCAATCAGCACGGTGACGAACACCGTCAGTACGATGATGAACGTGCCTGTGAACCTCATCCTAGCTCCTTGTCCAGCTCGTGAATATCCCGCAGGTTGCGGTACGCCCCGTCGTAGTCCATGCCGTAGCCGACCACGAACACGTCCGGCACCTCGAACCCGCGGTACGCGACTTCGACGGAGTGGGTGCGGCGCGACGGCTTGTCCAGCAGCGCGCACACCCCGACCGACTTCGCCCCCAGGTCCGCCAGCCTCTGCCCCAGCAGCGCGCACGTCGCGCCGCTGTCGATTATGTCCTCCACGATCATGACGTCCCTGCCCTCGATGCGGTCGCGCGGGGGCAGCCATGCGACCTCGATCTCCCCCGCCTCCGTGCCGTCATACCGCCTCATCCGCGCCGTCGTCACGTCCACGGACGCACCGAACGCGCGCATCAGGTCCGCCAGGAAGCAGACCGCCCCGTCCATAGCGCCCACCAGCACCAGCCCGGACAGGTCATAGTCCTCCCCAATCCTGGCCGCCAGCCCCTCCACAGCACCCACTATCTCCCCCTCCGGGATCAGCACCTCGCCCAGCACCATCTCGCCCACGGCCTGGCCCTATACGTCCACGACCAGCAGCTCGTCGGCGAATATCAGATCCCCCTCGTAGCGGCTCTTCACGTCCCCTATCCCCTTCTCCATGATCGGGTGACGGGTCAGGTTCGGCCCCAGGTGCGCCAGGACGAGCTTCTTCACCCCGGCCTCCTGGGCCATACGCGCCGCCCCCAGGGTTCCGCAGACCCCGTGGGTCTCCCGGTTCGCCTCCATGGCTTCCTCGTCGTCCCAGCACATGCAGAACATCACGTCGGCGTCCCGCGCCAAGTCCACCACCGAATCGCACGGCTCCGTGTCCCCGGTGAAGACTATGCTCCCCTCCGGGCTGTCGATCCGGTAGGCCAGCGAGTCCAGCCACGGCTGGGCGTGCTCGGCGCGCGCCCCGGTCATCTCCCAGTCGCTCCCGGAAAATATCCTGCCGGGCTCCACGTCCTTCGCCGTCACCTCTGGCGGCCTGCGTGGAAGGGTGCCGCCCCGGTTCACGTGGACCTGCTGGCTGGCGGGATGGCTCACCCGCGCCTTCCAGTCGTGGGCGAACACCCCCTCCTCGCCTATGATCCCGTACGTCAGGTGCTCCGTCAGCGTCGGGCCGAAGACCTGCAGCGTCTCCTCCTTGCCGATGCTCTGGTCCCACCGGCACAGCAGGAAGCACGGGAAATCGACGTCGTGGTCGAAGTGGTGGTGGGTGAAGAAGACGTAGTCGATCTCCGTCGGCCAGAGGCCGGCCTTCACCAGCTTGTGGGTCGCCGCCGGGCCGCAGTCGACCATGATCTTCTCGCCCGCCACCTCCGCCACGAAGGAGGACCCGAACCGTTCGGGCGTCGGTGTGGGCGTCCCCGCACCCAAAATATGTACTCGCGCCATGCCCTCAGACTCCTTTACGCCGATTCGTCGCGGCCGCACTGCGAACGCCCGGAGCGCATCTCGTCCAAGTCGCCCTCCCAGCCGGTCCCACGAAGCGAGCGGGCCTCGTCCACGTCCTCGAGATCGATCCCCTCTCCGTTACTGAGACTTCGTCGCGCTTCTGCCACGCGCTTCAGGAAACGGGGATCGCTCTCGAGGCGGTAGTCCGACCAATCATCGTCTGCCTTCATCTGCTATCCTCCCTGGCACTCGAGCCAACTCTCCGCGTGTCGTTTGTCAATTATAGCGATAACCCTAACCCCCGCTCGTCGGATACGGGTCGCCCTCGCTCAGCCGCATCTGCGACTCCCTGATCGACAGGCCCCGCTTCGTCTTCTCGCCCCACATGCCTTTCACGTATTCCAGCGTCGCGATTATCTCCTCGTGGCTGAGCAGCTCCCCGAACGCCGGCATCGCGCTCTTGAAGCCGGGTACCTCCGGCGTCTCATATATCTTCCCGCCCTGGCTCACGATCCGGTATAGCAGGCCGTCCGCGTGGTGCCACGTATGCCCGTCGCCGTTCAGCGGCGGCGCGGGCAGCGTCCCGTTCTCATTGCGTATGTGCCAGTTCGGCTGCCCCTCACCGTTCACTCCATGACACGCCGTGCACGTGGACGCGAATATCTCCTGCCCTGATCGTACGGCTGGCGTTGGCGTCGCCGTCGGTTCTGGAATCGGCGTCGGCTCGGGCGGCGTCGATGTGCATGCCGTAGCGACGACCGCCAGCAGGACTAGGGCGAATGCGGCTGCCCGCACGGTCACTGGACGGTCAGTCCGCCGTCGATCACCAGCTCCGCCCCCGTGATGTAGCTCGCCTGGTCCGAGGCCAGGAACAGCACGCCCTGGGCCACGTCCTCCGGCGTGCCGAATCGGCCGATGGGCGTGAGCGACATCCGGGTGGCCCGCTCCTCCTCCGTGCGTATCACTTCCTGCATCATGTCGGTCTCGATGACCCCCGGATGCACCGAGTTGGCGCGGATGCCTTCCGTCGCGTACTGCACCGCCGTCGACTTGGTAAGCAGGCGCACGGCCCCCTTGGACGCGTTGTACACGCTCTGCGTCCGGCTCCCCACCAGCCCGGCCACCGACGACATGTTCACGATCGACCCGCCCCCCGACCTCCGCATGGCCGGTATGGCGTACTTCGTGCCCAGGAACACACCCCGGGCGTTGACCTCCATGACCCGCTCCCACTCCTCCAGGGTCGTCTCCTCGACCGGCGCCCTGTGGTAGATGCCCGCGTTGTTCACCAGCACGTCCAGCGCCCCTAGCTCCTCCGTCACGGCATCCACCGCGCGCTCCCAGTCGCCCTCCGAAGTCACGTCGAGCCGCACGTAGAGCGAGTCCGCGCTGGAGGCCCTCAGCTCGTCGACCAGCCGCGCGCCGTCCGCGTCGAGGATGTCGCCCACCGCCACCCGCGCGCCCTCCCGCGCGAACAGCCGCGCCTGGGCCGCCCCAAGCCCCTTCGCGCCCCCGCTAATCAGGCAGCACTTCCCCTCCAGCCTACCCACCAGTGGTCTCCATAACTCCTACCCTCTGCGTTCTCTGCGCCCTCTGCGGTTGTTCACAGATCCCCCGCGCAGCACCTCGTTCATGCTGCCCGACCTGAACCCCTCCAGGTCCACCGTCACGTAGGCGTATCCCAGCGACCTGAGGTGCTCCGCCACGCGCCGGCCCGCGTCGCCCGACGTCAGCATCGGGATGTCGCCCGGCTCGACCTCGATCCGCGCCACGGCCCCGTGGTGCCGCACCCGCACCTGCCGTATGCCCAGCTCGCGCACGAAGCCCTCGGCCCGCGCTATCCGGTCCAGCGCCTCCACCGACACCGGCGTGCCGTACGGGATGCGCGACGACAGGCACGCCTGGGCGGGCTTGTCCCACGTCGGCAGCCCCATCTCCCGCGACAGATCGCGCACGTCGGTCTTGCCCAGCCCGGCCTCCACCAGGGGCGACCGCACCCCGTGGCGCTTCGCCGCGTTCAGTCCGGGCCTGAAGTCGCCCAGGTCGTCCACGTTCGCGCCGTTCGCCACGAACCGGAACCCCTCGTCATCCGCGATGCGCCTCAGCACCGTGTAAAGCTCGTCCTTGCAGAAGTAGCACCGGTTCGGGTCGTTCGCCCGGTAGTCCTCCCGCTCCACCTCCCGCGTCCGCACGACCCTGTGCCGCAGCCCGGCCGCCCGGGCCGTGCGCCTCGCCTCCTCCAGCTCCGATGGAGCCAGGCTCGGCGAGTGAGCCGTCACCGCCAGCGCCCCGTCGCCCAGCACCCTCTCGGCAACCGCCGCCAGCAGTGCGCTGTCCACCCCGCCCGAGAAGGCGACGATCACCGAGCCCATCTCGCCCAGGACGGACTCCAGGACATCTCTCTTCTCGGCCAGGGCTGACTGCTTCACCGCAATTTGTGGCATACTCTACCCTCGAACGCATGATACCACGCACACAAGGCGACCGGGCGGGTCTGGTACGATGCGGGCGTCGTAGGAGGTGAGCGGTGACGGAAACACTGAGCGTGAGCGAGGCGAGGGAGCGGCTCTCGGAGATTGTCGAGCGAGTGGCCGGAAACGGCGACCGGTTCGTGATCAAGAGTCGAGGTAAGGCCGTCGCCGCCGTCGTCAGCGCCGATGATCTGAGCGGCATTGCGAAGGAGGACGACCGGCCCGAGGGACTCCTTGGCGCAGTCGGGATCCTGTCTGAGGAGGACGAGGAAGAGTGGGACGAGATAGTCAGGGAGATATACAGGCAGCGCGGACAGGCTAAGCCCCGCCCAGTCAATCTGGACGCCTGATGTTCGTATTCGACACGGACATGTTGAGCTACCTGATCCGTCCTCGTCCCCCTCAGAACCTTGTTGCCAGAATCGATGCGACAAGGCCGAATGAGCGATTCACGACAGCAGTAACGGTCGCAGAAATGCTATACGGTGCCCAGAGGAGTCACCGCCGCGAGCACCTGCTATCCGAGTTTGCTCGTCGGCTATGGCCTGAGTTCCAAATACTTCCCTTCGGGTTTCAGGCCGCTGAGACATACTCCCGGGTTCGTGCAAGCCTCGAACGCCAGGGGCAGCCGCTGGACGTGGCAGACCTGATGATAGCCTCGATCACAATCTCTCACGGGTTCACGCTCGTTACGGGCAATCTCAGGCACTTCCGCAGAGTGGATGGGCTTGAATCAGAGAGCTGGCTGTAGCGGGGGTGCGGGCTTTATCGAATCCAACATACGAAAAATCCTCGCCGACCTCCAGGCCGGGCGCATCACCGCCGACGAGGCCGCCGCGCGCCTCTCCTCCCACGCCTACGAGGACCTCGGCTTCGCCAAGGTCGACCACGACCGCGCCGCTCGCAAGGGCTTCCCCGAGGTGATCTTCGGCGACGGCAAGACCCCCGCCCAGGTCGCCCGGCTTGCCCGCGCCGTGCTCGCGCGCTCCGACCGGCTCCTCGCGACCCGCGTCGCGCCGGACGCCGCCCACGCCGTCGCCGAGGCCGTGCCCGACGCCGTCTACCACGAGACCGCCAGGGTCGTCGTAGTCGACCGGCGCGCCGAAGTGCGGCCCGTCCCAGGCGTGGTCGTCGCCAGCGCCGGCACCTCCGACGCCCCCGTCGCCGAGGAGGCCGCCCTCACCGCCCAGATCATGGACTGCGAGGTCGTGCGGCTCGTCGACGTGGGCGTGGCCGGCCTGCACCGCCTCCTGGACAAGCTCGACGTGCTGCGCGATGCCTCCGTCGTCGTGGCCGTCGCGGGCATGGAGGGCGCCCTGCCGTCCGTCATAGGCGGCCTCGTCTCCGCCCCCGTCATCGCCGTCCCCACCAGCGTAGGCTACGGCGCAAGCTTCGGCGGCGCGGCGGCCCTCCTAGCCATGCTGAATAGCTGCGCCCCCGGCGTCGCCGTCGTGAACATCGACAACGGCTTCGGCGCAGGCTACATAGCCGCCACCATCGCCAGACAGGCCCACCCCCGTTCGCCCTGAGCCTGTCGAAGGGCAGTGCACCGCGGCTCGCACAGACCAGTCTACCGGCTTCCCCTCCCCATAACTCTCACCCTCTGCGGTCTCTGTGCCCTCTGTGGTTATTAACTCTTACCCTCTGCGGTCTCTGCGCCCTCTGCGGTTATTCAGAATCCCCCAGCACCCGCTCGAACACGTAGCGCCCCACGTCCCGGTTCTCCTCGAACGCGAACCCCTCGAAATCCCCGTTGTAACCTGCTATCGGCACGTCCCGCTCGTGCCGCGACCCGTGCGACCGCAGCCCCTCCGGCATCGTCACCTCGCCCGCGTCCCCGAACACCGTCTCCGCGTCCGCGTCCACCACCACGTCCCCGATCACGTCCGGCCTCAGGTGCAGCCGCACAGCCGCCTCCTCCCGCCCCAGCGCCATATCCACGCCCGGCGTCTCCCGCAGCACCCCGATAGCGTCGTCCGCCCGCTCCGGGTCCAGGTGTACGAACATGCACCCGCCCAGGTTCGAGTGGTGCACCGTGTACCGGTCCTTGATGATCGGCACCGGGTTCGACTCGATCCCCTCGGCCGACAGCGCCGCCTTCAGGTCCACCATCCGGCTCTTCGCGTTCATCCCGTGGTCAGCCGACAGCAGCACCGTCGCGTCCGGGTGGTCCGAGATCAGCCGCCCGATGGCGTCGTCCAGGATGGCCATGTGCCGCATCGCATCCGGGTGGTCCGGCGCGTTCATGTGCATCGCGTAGTCCGTCGTCGTCAGGTACACGATGTCCGCGGGCCGCCGCTTCATGATGACTCTGCCCGCGTCGATCACCCACCCGTTCACCTCCAGCGAGTAGATCTCCGGCGCGGGCCCCACCGCCTCCACCACCCAGTCCGGCGGCTGCTCCGACGACACCGACGTGGTCGCGTCCACCCCCACCAGGGTCCGCAGCTTGTCCTTCGACGTGACCACGAGCGAAGTCATGTCCAGCTCCTCCGCCCGCCGGAACATCGACTGCGAGCGGATGTACTCCGCCGACTCCACGTACAGCTCCTCGCCCGTCCGCCTGTCCCACCTGTAGTTCGAGCATATCCCGTGCTCGGACGGGTACTCGGCCGTGACGATCGACACGTTGTTGACGTTCGTCACCGACGGCATCATCGACCGCCCCGTCACCAGGAACCCCCCGCGCCCCATAGCCCGCAGGTTCGGCATCGCCGAAGCATCCAGGTACTCCGGGTCAAACCCGTCAATACAAATTACAACAGTAGGACCGGTCATCTACAGTCCGTCATTCCGGCCTTGAGCCGGAATCCATTCCCGGTAGTTGCCCTCGGTCTAGGCTGATAAGCGCGGCCGCTATCATATCGCGCCGATTCTACCACAGCACAGACGCGCCCCCTCCGTCGTTCCCGCGCCCCGGCGGGAACCCATCCCTCCCCACTAACTACTAGCCACTATCCACTAACAACTCTCCCCACCCCTTGCCCCCCATCCCCCGTCCGCATATCATTGAGACTCAATCATGCCTCCACCCAACGCCGAATTCACCAGCATCACCAGCATCAGGCCCGAGGCCCTGGGCGAACCGGGACAGCGGACATTCCGCCTCCTCGTCGAGGACGTCGCCGGCTCCGCCATGATCTGGCTCGAAAAAGAGCAGCTCTTCCAGCTTGCCATGGCCATAACCAGGCTCCAGGCCATCCTCCCCTCCTCCGGCGACGCCCCCTCTCCCTCTTCCCCCTCTCCCTCGACGGGAGAGGGCTGGGGTGAGGGTGACACCTCTTCCCCCTCTCCCTTGACGGGAGAGGGTTGGGGTGAGGGTGACGGTAGCCCCTACCTCGAATTCACCGTAGGCAAAATGGTCCTCGGCCACGAGGGCAACAGCGACCGCTTCGTCATCGACGCCTACGACGCCGGCATCGAGGAGAGCGACGACGTAGGCCCCACCGTCCGCCTCTGGGGCGTCAGGGACCAGCTCAGCACCTTCGCCGCCGAGGCCCTCAAAGTCTGCGCCGCCGGCCGCCCCATATGCCCCCTATGCTCCGAGCCCATGGACGCCACAGGCCACAAGTGCGCCAGGGTCAACGGCCACGACGTCCAACCCCTCACCCAAGACGACCAGAACACCCAGGACGCCTGACCGCCGCGCCGTAGGGGCAACCCTCGTGGTTGCCCATCCCTCGACTACGGGTCTCGGTCGCGCCGTAGGGGCGGGTTTGAAACCCGCCCTCCCCGGCTCAGCCACCCACACGTTCGCCCTGAGCCTGTCGAAGGGCAGTGCTCCGCGGCTCAAGTACGCTTGGGCGGAGCCTCGTTCCCGCGCCCTCTCTCCGTCACCCCGTTGCTCCCTGAGCCTGTCGAAGGGTAGTGCTACGAGGCACTACTCTTGACCAATCGTCGAGTCTACCCACTTCTTGTGCTTCTTGTAGCAGCGAAGACACACGGGTTTCTTCTTGGTCGCCTTGTGCTCCTCACCGCAAATGTGGCAGTACTTCTCCTCGTATTCAGGATTCTTGTACCGATTCCAACTCCTATAGTGGCGATCGCAGTAAGGATGCTCGGCGTCGGCGGAGATCGAGTCTCCGCACCGTATACAGAAACCCTTCTTCGGCGTCCGTGCGGGCGTTCGATCCCTTGACCGTCTCGGCTGCTTCGAGTTGTCTTCAACCGGGTCGACTCGTGCGACGGTCACTCGAACCTGTTCGCTCTTGTCCAAGAGCTCCTTCGATGCCTTGAATATGGCGTCATAGAGTTCCGGATCGCCCTCACGCGATACCGATACCCCCATCTCATCGTTGTTTCTTTCCGAGAACTCATACAAGTTCATGGAGGTCAACAACGCCGTATCCTCGTTCAAGTAGCATTTCGCATGAAGGTCCTTGCGATAGCTGGTTTTGACAGCATCCAGCCCTTGGAGCCATTCACTCTCATCGGGCCGTAATTCGCTCTTGCCGTAGATGATGCGTATGTCAACGGAGGGGCGCTTGGTCTCCAAGAGCTCTTTGAGATCTTTGCTAATCCTAAGGAACGGACTGATGAGGTAGAGGCGCTCCTCGGCGTTCTTGATGATCTTCTCAAGCTCGTACGAGATGCCCCTAGTCGTGAGAAACTCTGCCATCCTGTCGTATCCTCCTTCGGAGATCGTATAACTCCCAGCCAAGTAGGGAGAGACTGAACACATCCCCCGCAAGATCACGCAATGATTCTACCATGTCACCGGGCTTCTACGCCCTTGACATACTGTAGACGATCCTCTACAAGTCTGACTAGGTCGAGTTGGAGGTATAAACATGCCACTGGAGCTAACCGAGTTCGACGCAGCCGATTACATCGACACACCCGAGCGGTCGCGGGCCTACCTGGAGATGGCCATCGACGAGGACCCCGGCGACGGGAGCGAAGTTCGCGCCGCCCTCGACACCATCGCCCGCACACAGAACATGAGCGCTATAGCAAGGGCAGCCGGGCTCGACCGCGCCGGCCTGATCAGGACCCTGTCGGCCAACGGCAACCCATCTATCGCCACGCTCCTCAAGGTCACCCGCGCCCTCGGACTACAGCTAACCGTCAAAACAGCCGAGAACCCCCAATCCCTCTAATCCCCCAACCCACAAATCCCAATTCAGCCCCTCCCTCTCTCCCCATAACTCCCTATCTCTGCGCCCTCCGCGCCCTCTGCGGTGAACTCTCCCCCTCCGTGGTCGCCCCTAGCGTATACTCTCCCCACCCACACTACGGAGGTGCGCCATGGGCAGCGGCCCGAAGATCACCGGCATCGAGGTCCACCAGTTCAGGTTCGATAAGGAGGACATCGCCCGCGACGAGAAGGGCGGCATCGTCTACAGCCCCGGCGCAAGGTCCGAGCGCACCGCATACGCCCTCCGCATCCTCACCGACACCGGCCCCGTCGGCGAGTACGTCGGGGGCATGGCCGCCGATTTCGCCGCCCTGCCCTCCTTCGTCGACATCCTCATCGGCGCCAACGCCCTCCACCGCGAGCTCATATACGCCCGCGTCGGCCACGCCATGAGGATGAACCGGATCGGCATCGCCCCCATCGACATCGCCCTGTGGGACCTGGCCGGCAAGTACCACGACGCCCCTATCCACCAGCTCCTCGGCGGCCACAAGGAGTCCCTGCCTACCTACGTGGCCACCCTGCACGGCGAGGAGGGCAGCACCGGCGGCCTCGACTCGCCCGAGGCATACGCCGACTTCGCCCAGCAGTGCCTCGAGGCAGGCTACCCCGGCTACAAGATCCACGGCTGGGAAGACGGCTACGTCCCCCGCGAGATCGAGACCGTACACAGGGTCGCCGAGCGGGTCGGCGGCAGCATGGACATGATGCTCGACCCCTACAACGCCCTCGTCACCTTCGGCGACGCCGTCAAGGTCGGCCGCGCCTGCGACGAGGCCGGGTACTTCTGGTACGAGGACCCCTTCCTGGACATGGGCACGTCCATGTTCGCCCACCGCAAGCTGCGCCAGCTAATCAGCACGCCCCTCCTGATCAGCGAGCACGTCCGGGGCGTCGAGTCCCACGTCGACTTCATGGTGGCCGAGGCGACCGACTTCATCAGGGGCGACATCGCGGGCGAGGGCATCACCGGCTCGATGAAGATCGCCCACGCCGCCGAGGGCCTCGGCCTCGACATCGAGTTCCACAGCCCCGGCCCCGCCCAGCGCCAGTGTGCCGCCGCCATACGCAACACCAACTACTACGAGCTCTCGGGCTCCCACCCCAAGGCCCCCAACCAGAACTACGTCCCCGTCTACAAGGACGACTACCGGGACGAGCTAGACGCCGCCGACGCCAACGGCCACTTCCCGGTTCCCCAGGGCCCCGGCCTAGGCGTAACCTACGACTGGGACCTGATCGCCAAGTGGCGCACGGGCCTCGAAACCTACGGCTAGTGGCCGGCGTCGTATCCGACAACGCTCGGAGGTGTGCTAGAATCTCCATTGGCGCTGGATCACGAAGATGGCGGCGCGACCGCGAGGTATCCACATGTCGGACACCTACACACTCAAGCTGAAGAATTTCCGCTCCCTGCACGACGTCTCGGTGGACATCGCGCCGCTGACGGTCGTGTACGGCCCAAACGGGGCTGGTAAGTCCTCGCTCATCTACGGGTTGCTGACCCTCAAGAATTTCCTGACCAACCCGAGTCGCAACCTGCCCAGCCTGTTTTCGTATCCGACGATGAGCCTGGGCGGTCATGACGAGGTTGTGACGGGCCATGACGCCGGCAAGCTGATTTCACTCTCTCTGTCCGCCTCGACGCCACGAGGAGGAGCATACTTCAACCTGAGAATCGGACAATCGGGAGGTCAGTCCACAATTGAAGTGGAGTCTCCCAGGATTCCTGAGGATGGCCACAGAATGAGCCTGGACATCCCCTTTCCGTACCATGGTGACCAGTCAGTGGCACATCACACGGTGATGGCTCATAGTGACGAGGCTCTGTTTGAAGGCGACATGAGCAACATTCAATTGACTTGGAACGGGATTATCGCGGGCGAAGCCGGAGGCGACCCGGCCAACCGTGAACAGGTAGCCGACCTGCTCACTTCCTTCAACCTGCCGATGGAGCTGTTGAGAGGGACCTCGTTCGTTCCACTCCGCCGCGGCTTTTCCAAGCCGATATACGGCGTTTCGAACGTGACGCCCAACCTGGCTACGGAAGATGAGGTGGCATCCCTCCTGGCAAATGATCGCTACTTGGAGTACGGGGTCAGCGGCTATGTGGAGAGCATTGCACAGCGGAGAGTTGCATTCCGCTCACAGATAGGCACTGCCACGTTCACGGTCGACTCTGTCCCTTTGGACGGAGGCACTCCCGTCTCGATGGTCAACGATGGATTCGGAGTCAACCAGCTTGCATACATGCTCACGCTATGCCTGAACCCAGGAGCCAGGATGGTCGCCATCGAGGAGCCCGAGATACACCTGCACCCGTCCATCATTCGAAGGCTGGTCCAAGCCATGGCTGATATCGCTTTGGAGCATGGCAAGCGCTTTATCGTGTCCACTCACAGCGAAGTCTTCGTCGTGGCCCTGCTCGCCCAGATAGCGGCCGGCAAGATCGACGTGGAGGACGTCTCGTTCATCCTGGCGGAGAAGGAAGGCAACGAGAGCAGGTTCACCAAACAGGAGGCGAAGTCTAACGGCCAGGTTCAGGGCGGCCTCGACTCGTTTGTTGCTTCGGGGTTCGAGGACATCGCGCTGTTCTTGGGTATAGATTCGGAAGCCGCGATCCGTAGCTGATGATCCTCGTCCTGAATGAATGGATCTTCCACGATCTGCTGGGAGAGAACGGCAAGGATATCCAAAGAGAGACGGTCGCATTCCTCAGGGATCTCTACACTTCTCGCGACAAGTTGGTATTGCCGAGAGAAGCCCGCTGGATGGAGAAGGCTTCCAGGTTGACGAGCCAAGTAGATGCCAGACTCAGGAATATCAGCCTGCAGTTCTATTCGCTAATGTTGGATGGGAGCCGCACGGTAGACACCCGACTCCTGACCCGTCGCGACATACCGGAGGAGCTACAGACGTACGCCCCCGCGGAAGATATCTATCTCATCGAAGCCTACATGGCCTCCGATGCGGACTGCCTCGTCACCACAGACCAAGGCCTATACGACACGCTTGCCGGTTCCGAGCTGGTCTCATGCCGCCTGCGCGGCGAGTTTCTCGCCGAGTACCACCCAGGGTAAGCCCCTACTGGCTCACGATCTTGATCCTCGGGTCCACTATCGCCAGCAGCACGTCCGAGATCAGCGTCCCGATCACCGTCAGCGTCCCCAGCATCAGGATGATGAACCCCGCCGTGTAGGGGTCCTGGAGCTGGATCGCCCTGAGCAGGATGGGCCCCAGGGTCGGCAGGCTCAGCACCACCGAGACGATCACGCTCCCGCTGATCAGCGACGGCAGCAGGTAGCCCGCCGTGCTCACCAGCGGGTTGATGGCGACCCGCACCGGGTACTTCAGCGTCAGCTTCCAGGAGGCGGCCCCCTTCGCCCGCGCCGTCACCACGTACGGCTTGCCCAGCTCGTCCAGCAGGTTGTTTCGCATCACCCTGATCAGCCCCGCCGTGCCGGACGTGCCCAGCACCACCGCGGGTATCCACAGATGCTTCAGCAGGTCCCACAGCTTCCACAGGTCCCACGGCGCGTTCTGGTAGTCCGCCGAGAAGAGCCCGCCCACGCTCTGGTTGAGGTAGGCGAACCCCACGTACATGAGCACCAGGCCCAGCAGGAAGTCCGGCACCGCCAGCCCGGTGAACCCCGCCAGCGTGAACACGTAGTCGCCCACGGAGTGCTGCCGGACCGCCGAGTATATGCCCACCGGTATGGCGAACGTCCACGTCACCAGGATCGTGAACCCGGTCAGCGCCACCGTGATCCACAGCCGGTCGCCGATCTGGGCCTTGATCGACCGGATGCCGTCGGGCCCCGAACGCGGGTTCATCGAGAACCCGGGGTCGCCCCTCAGCAGGTTCCCCATCCACTTGAAGTACCTGATGTACTGGGGCTGGTCCAGGCCCAGGTAGCGCCGCAGGTTCTCCGCCACCTCGGGGCTGTACGATGTGGAGCCCGAGTCCATCAGGTTGTTCATGACGGCGTCCGCCGTGTCGCCCGCGGGCAGCTCGATGATGACGAACGTCAGGACCGTGATCACCCAGATGGTGAACAGGGCGAGAATGAGCCTTCTTGCGAGATACGCGGTCATGTGAGACGAGACCCTCCCGGCTTGGGTGGACTATCCCGACCGCAGGCTGCCCAGCTCCTCCCGGAGCCGCGCCAACTCGGCCTCGGCCGCCTCGGCGCGGGCTTCGGCCATCCCTGCGCGAGTCTCGGCCATACCTGCGAGCGTCTCGGACTCCGACAGGCTGCGCAGGTACTCGCCCTTCGACGGATCGTAGAAGCGCAGCCGCCCCTCGTCCCAGCACAGGTCCAGCCCCAGCGTCGGGCTGTGACCCCGGAGTACCCCGTCAGCGTCACGGCTCACCGGAAGCGGCTCGTACTCCCCGTCCACCAGCACGTCGCCGGCCAGCGGGCTGTCGTGGTACTTGCCCCCCGTGTGGTCGAACCGCCAGTACTCGCCCACGCCGTAGCCCGCGTAGCCGTCGCGCTTCCGCGTGTAGTCGTCCCTGCCCGTGCTCTCCGACGCGATCTCCACCACCACCTCGGGCGGCTTGCCCACGTCGTCGATCACGTAACCGTTCCGGTTCCGCACCGCGTCAGGGTCGACCCCGAAGGCCACCACGCAGTCGGGCACCAGCCAGCCCTCCCGCCTGCGCGTGTTCCAGCACAGGTAGCCCTCGCCGCCCACGAGCACGTCGGGGCGATGGCTGAAGTGGAGGCGTAGGACGGTGCGGATCTCGGATCCGATGGGCTCTTGCTGCATTTTGGGCGTCCTGACGGGATCGGGCAGCCTCCAACCCACAGGCTGCCCGTCGGCCGCATCCGGTCTGGCAACGGCTCTAGTGATCATGGCGGGATTATAGCACGGCGATGTTGAGGCGACGCATGGGTCGTCGGTCGGAGGCCGTGCTATCATGCGGCAGAGCTTGGAAAGAGGAGGGTTGACCCTGATGGCAACGGCAGTTGGACCGATAACGGCGGGTGTCCCTGCCCCGGACTTCGAGCTTCCCTCCCTGGCGGGCGGCGCCGTAAGGCTCTCCGACTACCGGGGCAGGAAGGTCGTCCTCTTCATGTGGGCGTCCTGGTGAGGGTGCAGGGAGCAGCTGCCAGGCTGGCAGCGGTTTAGCGACGAGAACCGGGGGCGCGGCGTCGAGGTCCTGTCGGTCGCCATCGACGCGCAATCGCCGGACATACCGCGCTCCTACGTCGAGAGGGCCGGCGCGACGTTCACCACCCTCGTCGACAGTGAGAACGTCCTGAGCGACCTCTACGGCTTCAGGGCAATCCCCAACGGGTTCCTCATCGACGAACAGGGAACCGTGCGGTACAGCCGTCTGGGCGGCTTCGACATACAGCGTCCCGAAACGGCCGAGATCCTCGAACGCTGGCTGTCGGGACAGGACCCCGAGCGGCCCGGCGTGGAGCCTGACGTCAGCCTGGGCGACGGGCACTCCCAGGCCAACGCGATCTTCCGCGAGGGCCTGAACCATTACCGTGCCGGCAGGACTGCCGAGGCGCTCGCACGCTGGCGTGAGGGGCTCGAGCTGGACCCGGCCAACTACCTCATCCGCAAGCAGATATGGGCCGTGGAGAACCCCGAGAAATTCTACGACGGGGCCGTCGACTACGACTGGCAGCGGGAGCAGACCGCAAAGGGGTCTTAGAGGCCGCTCCCGCTGCCCATCTTGCCGACCGCTACTCGTACCAGCCGGATGCGAAGATCAGGCCGTCGTGGCGCACGGCCCAGGTGTGCTTCTGCCGGTCCTCCCCCGTTTCCGGGTTCACCAGCACGTAGTCGACCCAGCGCCCGGCCTCGGTCGCGCCCAGCAGGTCGTCGCCGTAGAAGTACCCGGTGGCGTCGATTCGGAGGCTGGGGTCGCGCCCCACGAATATGGGATTGGGGTGCGCGATCGTGTAGCCGTCCTCGTCGACGATGAAGACGTACCACTGGCCGTCCACGCTCTCCTCGGAGCCGTAGTATTCGACGGCGGCCTCCAGCCCCAGGGCATCGTACAGGTTCAGCGCCTGCCGCACGACGCTCTGCGTGTAGGCGGGCGCGTCCGACCTGCGCGGCCCGCGCTCGTACCAGCCCGACCCGAAGACCAAGCCGTCGTGCCGCACCACCCAGGAGTGCTTCGTCTCCGTCGCGCCGGTCGCGGGATTGGGGAAGGTGTATGAGAACCATTCGCCGTCCTCGTCGGCAACCGCCGCAACAGCCTCACCCGCCGGGTAGCCGTTCGGTCCAACCGCCGCCGAAATGTGCTGGCCCACGAGGTCGGGCCTGACGGCGCTGGCGACCCCGATGTCATCCTCGTCGGAGATGAACACGTACCACTGGCCGTCCATGCTCTCCGTGGTGTTGTAATACTCGGCGGTCGCCTCCAGGCCCACCGCGTCGTACAGGTTCATCGCTTGCTTCACGAAGCTCTTGGTGTATTCGGAAACGTCGGACTTGCGCGGCCCGGGCTCGTACCAGCCCGACCCGAAGATGAGGCCGTCGTGCCGCACCACCCAGGAGTGCTTCGTCTCCGCCGCGCCCGTCGAGGGATTGGGGAAGGTGTACGAGAACCATGCCCCGTCCTCGTGGGCGGACGCCGCCACCGCATCGCCGGCCGGGTAGCCGTTCGGCCCACGGGCATACGAAAAGGGGCGATTCACGAGATCTGGGTTGGCGGCGTGGGCCAGCATCATGTCGTTCTCGTCGCCTATGAAGATGTACCACTGGCCGTCCATGCTCTCACTGGTGTTGTAGTGGGCGACTGTGGCATCGAGCCCCTCCGACTCGTACATGCGGATGGCCTCCCCCACCAGGTACTCGGTGTAGTCGCCGGGCATCCACCTCGGAGGTGCGGCCGCCTCCTCCTGCATCCGCTCCAGGACGGACGCGACGACAGCCTCATCCACGACGGCGGGCTCTCCGGCTGGTCCCGGAGGCCCGGGCGAGCCCGGCAAGCCCGGCGGCCCGGCGGGTCCCTGCCGTCCGGCAGGCCCAGGTTCCCCATCGGCCCCGGCCGGGCCGGGCGCGCCCGGCGGTCCGGCGAGTCCCTGCGGTCCCGGAGGCCCGGCCGGCCCGGACAGGCCGGGGGAACCCTGCCGTCCGTCGAGTCCCTGCGGCCCGCGAAGTCCCTGCTCTCCGGCGGGCCCCGGAGGCCCGGATAATCCGATTGCGCCGGGGCCCTGCGGCCCGGGTGGGCCCTCAGGCCCGGTGGCCCCCTGAGGCCCGGGTGGCCCGGCCGGTCCGGCGGGCCCGGCATCTCCCTGGCAGGCGATGACGGCCAGGGCAACGGCAACGAACAGGATCGCTGTAACTATTGTGCGCATTTTCGCTCCATACGGTTCGATATGTCGTCGGGGCAGACTGCCCAGATTCATTGTACGCACTCCCCAACACGCCTTGTAAGGTTTTACCTAGTTCAGCTCCCGCAGGCCCTTCTGGGTCCCGGCCACCAGCGCCGACACCGCCAGCATGATGCCCCCCAGCGCCGCGATGGTCGGCCCTATTCCTATCTGCTCGACGGCGAACCCTGCAGGCAGCACGCCTATGGGTGTCAGCCCGAAGGACATCGTGTAGACGCTGATCACCCGCCCCTGGTGCTCGTCGTCGACCCGCTCCATGATGAGCGCCTGGCTCAGCGCCCGCCGACCGGCCTCGCTCAGGCCCACGATGACCATGATCGGCAGGGCCGCGTACCAGAGGGGCACCGACGCCAGCGCTACCAGGGCCGCACCCGCGGCGATGTTGCCCCCGGCGAGGAGCAGCCCCCGGCGCCACCTCCCCAGCCACGCAGCCGCGAGGGACCCGGCGAGCGAGCCCACCCCCAGCATCGAGACCAGCAGCCCGTACGCGTCGGAGCCCCGGTCGAAGACCTCCGTCGTCAGCACCGGCAGCAGGGTCATCACCGGGTGGACCAGCATCATCGTCGCCACGACCGTGCCGATTATCACGAGCAACAGCATGTCCTGCCGCATGTACGCCAGCCCCGACCGGATGTCGTCGATCACGTTGGCGCGCGGCCCGCCTGACGCCTGGGTCTGCCTCGGTATGAACCCTATGAGGACGACCGAGACCAGCACCACGCCGGCGCTGAGGTAGCTGACCCCCGCCGGCCCCAGGTACGCGTACAGCAGCCCGCCCACCGCCGGCGCGGCGAGGGACACCGTGCTCAGTCCGGCCCCGGTCAGCGCGATGGCGTTCGCGAGCCGCCTCCGCCCCACCAGGTCCTTGATCAGCCCCTGGCGCGCGGGCGACATGAAGGCCCAGACGCCGCCGTGCACCATGCCGCTCGCCAGCAGGTGGTACCAGGTCACCGTGTTGGTCGTGATGGACACGGCCACGAACAGCGTCGCGCCCATCGTCGTCGCCTGGCACGCCTGGAGCAGCCTGCGGCGGTCCATCCTGTCGGCCACCGCGCCGCCGAACAGGGCCAGCGCGAGCAGCGGGATCACCTGCGCGGCGGTGATGATGGCCAGCACGGTGGCGGATCGGGTCAGCTCGTACGCCAGGAAGCTCCTGACGACGGTCTGCATGTGCCCGCCGGCGACCCAGAAGATCACGGCCAGCCACAGCAGCCTGTACTCCGGGATGGCCAGGGAGCTGAAGGTGTAGCCCAGTCCGCCGCCGCGTCGCCGGACGGATCCCGGGCGCCTGCTCCTCGGCGGCCCGCCCGGCGCGCCGCGTGGTGCGTCGCCGCCGCCGCTGCCAGCCTCGGAGCTCATGGCCGCCAGTGTAAGCCCTCCGGCCCAACCCCACAAGCGCCCCCACCCTACCCTCCGTCTTGAGCCCGCGGAGCACTGCCCTTCGACAGGCTCAGGGCGAACGGACTGGTCGCCCCCACTAACAACTAACCACTAAAAACTATCCCCCTGCTATAATCCGGGCCTGCGCGGGAGGGGGTTCAGGACGTGGAAGCTCGCCGGACCAGGCTCTGGGTGCGTCTCTTGGCAGCCGCCGTGCTCACCGCGGCCGCGGGCACGCTGATCGGCTGCGCCCGGATGCACGCCCGCGACGCCGTCCCCGCCGGCGCGCCCCCGACGTCCATCCGAAGCGCGGCGTACGACGGCTCGCTGGAGCGCATACGCCTCCGCCCCATCGTCCGCACCATTCGCGTCGGCACCACCGCGGACAGCCGGGCCCGGGCCTGCTCGGACCCCTGCGGGCTGCGCGAGGCCGTCCGCTCCGCCGAGCCCGGCTCCGTAGTGGAGGTGCCCGCCGGGGTGTACGTGCTGGAGCACGGGGGCCTGCTCGTCGACAGGGACCTGACCATCACCGGCGCGGGCCCCGACGCGACCCTCGTCCGCGCCGTGCCGCGAGACCCGGCCGAGTCGGTCAGCGTCATCATGGTGCCCGGCCACCGGGTCGAGATATCGGGCATGACCATCGAGGGCGGCAGGGCCACCTGGGGCGGCGGCATCTACAACCAGGGCGACCTGACCCTGGACGACCTGGTGGTGCGGGGCAACGAGGCGGAGATCCACGGCGGCGGCATATTCAACCTGATGGGCGGCACCCTCGTCCTGTCCCGCAGCCTCGTGACCGGCAACGTGGCGCGTCACGGCGGCGGCATATTCAACGACGCCACCATCACCGTCACCGACAGCACGGTCGTCGGCAACTCGGCCATCCGCGGCAAGGGCGGCGGCCTGCACAACAGCCAGGGCGGCGTGGTCGCCCTCTCGAACACGTCCATCAGCGGCAACTCGTCGCGGTTCGGCGGCGGCGGCATATACACCCGCAGCGAGATGACCCTCGTCAACGCGGTCGTGATGGACAACCGGGCGGGCTCCGACGGCGGCGGCATATTCAACTGGGGGGCGCGGCTCAGGATCACCGGCACCACCGTCGCCCGCAACCGCGCGCCGTCCGAGGGCGGCGGCGTACACAACATCGCCGGCGGCATGATGACCCTCGCCAGCTCCATCATCGCCGCCAACGAGTCCAAGGTCGGCCCGGACTGCTTCACGTCGGCCGACGACGCCAGGTCCGGGGGCCATAACCTCGTCGGCAACGGCGCGGGCTGCGAAGTCCGCCCGGGGGAGGGCGACGTGATGGGCACGCCGGACAGCCCCATCGACCCCGGCATCATAGCCTCCTCTCCGTCGACGGGAGAGTAGCCGGGCGTCACCGCCCGGCGACCGCATCGACCAGCGCCGCGAACTGCTGCGGCGAGCCGATGCCCGAGACGGCCACTATGAAGGTCCTGAGGTCGGGGGACGCGTCCCGGAGCAGCCGCATCCCCTCGCCCACCGGGTCCGACGACTCCGGCTGCTCCGCGTACGTGCCCGCGAAGGCGAAGTAGGCCTGGTTGATCTTGCGCAGGTGGTAGCCGTTCTCGACGAAGACGCGCCGCCGCTCCTCCATGTACGCCTCGGCCTCCCCTACCCTCCCCTCGGCCAGGAGCGAGTCGACCCGCAGCCGCGTCGCCCGCATCTCCCGCCCGAAGTCGAACCTGCCGTCATCCGTAGCCCCCTCTCCCTTGACGGGAGAGGGTTGGGGTGAGGGTGAGACGTCGATGGTCCCGCCAAGCCGGACGTAGGCCAGGTCGCCGATCTCCCGGCCCGCCAGGTCGGCGAGGGTCTCGTTGAGGGTGAGCATCTCGTTGCTCCGGTACGTCCCCAGCCCGAGGGGCGTGAGGCGGACGACCAGGTAGTGGTGGAGCCACTCGTGGGCCGCCGTCTGGAGGATGTACCGCAGGGGCAGGCCCGACCGCACAATCGCCGGGTACGTGGCCACGCCGCCTATGTCGCTCACCAGCGCCGACAGGTCCGCCTCGGCCAGCAGCGCCTCCTCTATCCCCTCGCGCTCGATGACCGACAGGCCGGGCACCACCAGCGCCTCGTCGCCCCTGGATATGGTGTGGCGCGGCGACGTGACGAAGACCGACGGCGGGTCGTCTAGCCGTATGTCCACCGGGGGGTAGTCGACCGGGCCGTAGGAGCCCAGGCCAAGCTCCGAGAGCACGGCGCTGACCGTCCCCTCTATCACCTCCTCGGCGTCGTTTCGCACGGCCATGCGGGCGGCCCGAACGCCGCTAAGCTCCGCGTGGAGCCGCGCAAGCTCCTCGTGGTCGTGCTCGTGCTCCGGGGCCGAGGCCGCCCTGTCGATCTCGTAGGTGAGCCTGCCTATCTCGCGGCTAAGCTCCAGGTAGGAGTCCAGGGCGTCCCGGCCCCTCGGCCCATCCTGCGCCCACGGCGCGAGCAGGGCGAGCCTGTGGGTCCACTTGTCCAGCAGGTTCCCCGCCTCCCACGCCACCAGGCTGTACCGGAAGCGAGCCGATGCCCTCTCGGCCGCGTTGAAGTGCACGCCGTCGCCGACCTGTAGCACCACCGCCAGGCATATGACAAGCAGAACCCTGATTATCCCCACCGCGCCAGTCTACCCCACCCCGTCGTTGGTAAGAAAATGGGACCCGCACACCCCAACACCGTCGTTCCCGCGCCCCGGCGGGAACCCATCCCCGGCCCCGCCGCCCTGGATTCCCGCCTTCGCGGGAATGACGGTTATGCACTGATCTCGTTCAGATAGATGTGAGACAGTCGGGGTGAAGTTGTAAACAGACAAGAAAGGGACCATCCTTTGGGTGAGAACAATCCGAAGGAGGTCCCTTTCATGAGGGTATTAGGACTACCCAGGCCATTCTACCAGCTTGCCAAGACGAGTCCAGGAGACCTGCCTGCCGAAGCCCAGTACCGATTGGGCTGGGTGAGAGTCTGGCAGACCCTGAGACAGCAGGGAGTGTCGAGCTCTGGGGCTGCGGAGGCTCTTGGACTGCCACGATCCACCCTGTACCGGTGGAACAGGGCACTGAGAGAAGCTGGGCCGGAGGGTCTGCGTACCAAGAGCCGTCGTCCTAGAAGGGTACGACAACCCACGTGGAGTCCCGAACTGTCCCAGGCGGTGCTGGAGTTGAGGGAGCAGTATCCGCGCTGGGGCAAGGACAAGCTGGTGGTACTGCTGACCCGTCAGGGGTGGCAGGTGTCCACATCCATGGTGGGCCGCATCCTGACCCGCCTGAAGGCCCGTGGCGTACTCAAAGAGCCGGTACGAGATGGCCTGCCTGCGCGCAGGCAGGCCCGCAAGCGTCCCTACGCGGTGCGCAAGCCCAGGGAGTATCGTGCCAGAGAGCCTGGGGACATAGTCCAGGTCGACACACTGGATGTCCGCCCCCTGCCAGGGGTGGTGCTCAAGCACTTCACCGCCAGGGACGTGGTCTCCAGGTGGGACGTGCTCGAGGTGCATACCCGGGCCACGTCCACGCTGGCGGCCCAGTTCCTCGACTCGATGCGGCGGCGGTTCCCCTTCCCGATCAAGGCTGTACAAGTGGATGGAGGCTCGGAGTTCCAGGCCGACTTCGAGTCCGCCTGCCAGAACCACGGCATCAAGCTCTTCGTACTTCCCCCGCGCTCACCCAAGCTCAACGGCCACGTGGAGAGAGCCCAGCGCACCCATACCGAGGAGTTCTACGAGCTGTACGACGGGGAGTTGGAGATGGTCCCCCTCAACCGGGCACTTCTGGGATGGGAGCGCGTCTACGACACGTTCCGCCCACACCACTCCCTGGACGGACGCACTCCGGCCGAGTATCTTGAACAGTGCCACCCGAGCTTGGTCTCAGCTCCTCTGTCTCATATGTACTGAACGAGTACATGCACTTGATTATCTTGACAACTGGCAGTAACCTAGCCTCGTGAGGGGATTGCTCGCGGGCAACCGTCCCGCTGGCTAGACCTGAGAGCGATCCGCTGAGAGGTTGCCCGCTGACAGCCTCAGATCAGCAGGATCGCTCTCGCTTTTTCTCTCGGAGGCCCAGCATGGCGAAGCCGAAGGTCGCGATCCTGGTTAGGGAGCCGCTGAGGCGGCGGATACTGAGCGATGACGACCTGGCGAAGCTGGAGGAGGTCGCCCGGGTCGAACTCAGCCCCCACGAGCGGGACATGACCGAGGACGAGGTCGCGGCGATGCTGCGGGACGCCGACGGCTGCATGTCGTCGTGGGGCACGCCCCCACTCACGTCGAGGATCGTCGACTCCGCGCCGGGGCTGAAGATATGGGCGCACGCGGCGGGCTCGGTCAAGACGATGGTCGCCGGCGACGCGTGGTACGGCGGCGTGACGGTCACGAGCGCCGCGCCCGCCATTGCCGAGGACGTGGCCGAGATGACCATGGCGTGCATCACCATGGGGCTGCGGCGCGTCGTGCCCCTGAGCCGCCGGATGGCCGCCAACGAGCCCGTCGACAGGGACGACGTCCGCTCCCTCTACCGGGCCACGGTGGGCGTGATCAGCGCCAGCCACGTGGGCCGCCGGGTCATCGAGCGGCTGCGGTCATACGAAGCCCTCGTCCTGCTGTACGACCCCTTCGTGGACGATGACGAGGCCGCCCGGCTGGGCGTGGAGCCTGCGGGGCTGGACGAGATGGCCCGCGAGAGCGACGCCGTCACCTGCCACGCGCCCAGGCTGCCGGAGACCTACCACATGCTGGGCGAGCGCCACTTCAGGGCGATGCGGGACGACACGGTGGTCGTGAACACCTCGCGCGGGGACAACGTCGACGAGGCGGCGCTGATACGGGAGCTGGAGAAGGGGCGGCTGTTCGCGTTCCTGGACGTCACCAGCCCGGAGCCCGCCGCGCCCGACAGCCCCCTGCGCAGCCTGCCCAACGTCGTGCTCACGCCCCACATAGCGGGAGCCAAGTCGTACCGCACCGGCGCAATGGCCGTCGAGGAGCTACGCCGCTTCTTCTCAGGCCAGCCCCAGATCCACCAGGTCACCAGGGACATGCTGCCCGTGATAGCCTGAACCGCCCACCTACACAGACTACCTGAACCGCGGAGCACTGTGCTTCGACAAGCTCAGCACGAACGGGGCTATGCACGAGATCGTTCGGCCTGAGCCCGTCGAAGGCCAGTGCTAAACCCCGTCGTCCCACTCCCAGGGCGCCCACAAGGGACGCCCCTACACCCCGCCGTCCCGTCCGTAGGGGGCAGCCCTTGTGGCTGCCCTCGCTACTAACCACTATCCACTAACAACTCTCTGCGATACAGTATCCCCATGACCGCACCCAGGCTCACAGCCGCCGTCGAGGAATACCTCGCAGACCTGCGCCGCATCCGCGCGTCCGGCGGCGCGACGGGCGAGCGCTCATACTACCCGCCCCTCAGCAACCTTCTCGCAGCCGTCGGCGCTACCCTGAAGCCGAAGGTCTACTGCGTCGGCGAGCTTGCCCAGCAGGGCGCCGGACACCCCGACTTCGGACTCTACGCCGCCAGCCAGGTCCGGCGCGGAACGCCCCGCGAGGGCCAGCTTCCCGAGTGCGGCGTCGTCGAGGTCAAGCCCGCCGGCGACGACGCGTGGCTCACCGCCGATAGCGCCCAAGTGAGCCGCTACTGGCGCAGGTACCGCCTCGTGCTCGTCACCAACACCCGCGACTTCGTGCTCCTGGGCGAGGACGCCGCGGGCAACCCGGCCAGGCTGGAGACCTTCCGGCTGGCGGACACCCCAGACGAGTTCGAGGCCCGGCTCGAAACGCCCCGCGCCTTCGCCCGCGACACCGGAGTCGCCCTGGGGGAGTACCTCTCCCGCGCCCTCTCCCACACGGCCGCCCTCTCCGAGCCGCGAGACCTGGCCCGGCTCCTCGCATCCTACGCCCACGACGGCCTGGCGCGGGTCGAGGCGGCGGGCGGCGCGCCATCCCTCCGGGCCGTGCGCACGGCGCTGGAGGAGGCCCTCGGCGTCCGGTTCGAGGACGCGCGCGGCGAGCGGTTCTTCCGGCTGTCCCTGGTGCAGACCCTCTTCTACGGAGTCTTCTCCGCGTGGGTACTATGGGCGCGCCGGACACCGGCCCCCTCCGGCGCGTTCGACTGGCGCACTGCCGTATGGCACCTGCGCGCGCCCGTCCTCCGCGCCCTCTTCCAGCAGCTATCCGACCCCGCCCGCCTCCAGTCCCTCGGGCTCGTAGAGGTGCTGGACTGGACCGCCGCGGCCCTCAACCGCGTCGACCGCGACGCCTTCTTCGACCGGTTCGACGAGGGCGAGGCGGTGACCTACTTCTACGAGCCCTTCCTGGAGGCGTTCGAACCCGCGCTCCGCAAGCAGCTTGGCGTCTGGTACACCCCCAACGAGGTCGTCCGGTACATGGTAGCCCGCGTCGACCGCGCCCTGAAGGACGACCTGGGCATCGCCGACGGCCTGGCCGCCGACAACGTCTACGTCCTCGACCCCTGCTGCGGCACGGGCGCGTACCTGGCCGAGGTGCTGCGCCGCATCGCGTCCAACCTCGAGGACCGGGGCCTCGGCGCGCTGACCGGGGCCCACGTGAAGCGGGCTGCGACAGAGCGCGTATTCGGGTTCGAGATCATGCCCGCGCCCTTCGTCGTCGCACACCTGCAGGTCGGCCTCGCCATGCGGGCCCTCGACGCGCCCCTGGCCGGCGACGGCGACGAGCGCGCCGGCATCTTCCTCACCAACGCCCTCACCGGCTGGGAGCCCAGCGTCCAGAAGCCGCTGCCCTTCCCGGAGCTGGAGGAGGAGCGCGACCGCGCCGAGCGCGTCAAGCGGGACTCGCCCATTCTCGTGATCCTCGGCAACCCGCCCTACAACGGATTCGCGGGCATGGCGGTGGACGAGGAGCGCGAGCTTTCGACCGCATACCGGACCACCAGGCGCGTCCGGCGGCCCGAGGGCCAGGGGCTCAACGACCTCTACGTCCGCTTCTTCCGCATGGCCGAGCGGCGCATCGCCGAGAAGACGGGGCGCGGCGTCGTCTGCTTCATCTCCAACTACTCGTGGCTCGACGGCCTGTCCTTCACCGGCATGAGGGAGCGATACCTGGAGGCCTTCGACACGGTCCGCATCGACAACCTGCACGGCGACCGCATTATCTCCGAGTATGCACCTGACGGACGGACCAGCGAGACTGTCTTCGCACTCCGAGGCCAGTCGCCCGGAATCAAGGTCGGTACTGCAATCACGCTGCTATCGAAGTCCAGGGCCGGTAGACCATCGGCTGGCAAGCAAGTCCTGTACCGCGATTTCCACGAAGCAAGGGCAGACAAGAGGCGGCAAGCCTTGCTGAGTAGTCTTGACAGCCCCGCCATAGACGCAGGCTATTCGCCTCTGAAGCCCAACTTGGGGCTTGGGCTCCCGTTCAAGCCAATGGCCGCCAGCGAAAGCTGGCATACTTGGCCATTGATCACAGACCTGTTCCCGGCGTCGTTTCCGGGCGTCAAGACCAGCCGCGACTCGTTCCTGGTTGATGTGGACGAGCATCGGCTGCGGACGCGGATATCGGACTACTTCGACCCTGATATTCGCCACGAGGAGATCGCCCGGCGTTACCCAGCGGCGATGAATACCACGAGGACATTCGACGCCCACGCGGTTCGCGACATCTTGCTTGGGCGCGGTGGGCCAATAGAGTCGGGCTTCATCCCCTACGCCTACCGGCCATTCGATACACGTTGTCTCTATTGGGAGGCTGACAGCGGACTACTTGATCGTCCCCGCCCAGACTACAGGTCACATGTGTTCGAAGGAAATCTATGGATAGAGGCTCGCGAGAAAGAAGCCCGTGAAGACTTCACGCGCGGGACAGTGTGCCACAATCTTGCAGACAACTTCGGGAATGGGCTGTCTAGTTTCTTCCCTCTCTGGCTCCGTGACGACGGCCTGGGGGTAGAGGCTACCAATGACACGCCGCGCCGCCCCAACCTGTCGCCCGACGCGCTGGGCTACCTCGAACGGCTGGGCCTGGGCGTGGAGGACCTGTTCCACCACGTCCTGGCCGTGCTCCACGACCCCGCCTACCGCGAGGCCAACGCCGGGGCGCTGCGCATGGAGTGGCCGCGCATCCCCCTTCCCGGCTGGCCCGGCGGCAACGAGGCCGGCGCCGCCGACCGGCTCGCCGAATCGGCCGCCAGGGGCCGGAAGCTCGCCGCACTGCTCGACCCCGACACGCCCGTGCCAGGCGTCACCGGGGGAGCGCTGCGCCCGGAGATCGCCGCCATCGCCGTACCATCGACCATCGACGCCACCAACATGGCCGGCGACGACTTCGCCCTCACCGCCGGCTGGGGCCACTTCGGCCAGGGCGACGCCGTAATGCCCGGCCAGGGCCGCACAACCCAACACCCAGCACCCAACACCCTCGGCGACACCACCTTCGACATATACCTCAACGACCGAGCCTACTGGCGCAACGTCCCCGCCGCCGTCTGGCACTACAAGCTGGGCGGCTACCAGGTCCTCAAGAAGTGGCTCTCCTACCGCGACCACAAAGTCCTGGGCCGGGCACTGCTACCGGAGGAGGTGCAGCACTTCACGGACACCGCCCGGCGGATAGCGGCTATACTCCAACTGGTGGGAGTCCGTTCGCCCTGAGCCTGTCGAAGGGTAGTGCGGTTCATCCAAGGGGCGCTTACCCCGACGTAGGGGCGATTCGCGAATCGCCCCTACACGAACCGCACGACATGTCATTCCGAACCGAAGGGAGGAATCTAAGGTGGTTGTGCAAGCGTCATCGCGGCTGCTCGATGACAAGGGTGTTAGATTCCTCACTCCGCTTCGCTCCGTTCGGAATGACATATGCGCGGGGGTACGCAGGGTCTCCCGGGCAGGAATTCAGGGCGGAGGGCCGGGGATGGGTTCCCGCCGGGGCGCGGGAACGACGGATTGTTTGCGGCGTCACGCAGCCCTACAGGATGGACGGCGTGGCGTAGGGGCATCCCTTGTGCCCCTTGTGGGCGGCCCTAGGTGAGAAACGGTATCGACGACGATCACGGGCGCCCGGCGTTCCGCAGGGTCCGCAGGGTTTCCTCCCGCAGGTCGATCTGGCCGATGCTCTCGCGCCGCCGCCGTATCCGCGCCAGGATGGAATGGGGCCTGGTGGCAGGGTCGTGGGGATGGGTTCCCGCCCCCGTCTGCACGGGGGCAGGCCGGGCGCGGGAACGACGGGGGTTCTGCGGCGTCATGCTGTCCCTACGGTATGGGTTAGTTCCCGCGCTTCTCCAACTCGTCGGTCAACTCCTCGGGGGTCCAGGCGCGGCCCGGGTTCTCCCGGATCACCCGGAGGATGATCTCGCGGCCCTCCTCGCGCCCGGCCTCGAGGCCCGCCTCAAGGCCCTCCTCGAGACCTTCCCTGCGTATCCTCTCCAGTCTCTCCCTGCGAGCATCCCGTAGATGCTGGGTAAGTACCATGAGATAGCCTCCTGTCTCCGCGACTATGAACGACATCGCAGCCGAAGTGACGACGTGGGCCTCCAGCTCCGCCCACGCACCCACCCAGCCCTCCTGGAACAGCAATGGGAAGGCGCGGACGAGGACCTGCGGGGCGAATAGCCCAACGTAGGCCAGATTGACCAGCGCACGGTCACGCTCGCGGCCATTGCCCAGGAAATTCAAAGGTCAGACAGGTACCTTCGGGTGGAAGTCGACTGTCCACCACTCTACAGCCCCATACGGCCCTCGTCAACCGCGCGTGTGGTATTGTCATTGGCGGCGGATGGATTGGAGGGCGCATGAGACGGGAGCCTGGACGCGGGAGCGGAGTCCGTTGAGGGCGGTGCTGGTGGCCGCGCGGCCGCGGCAGTGGACGAAGAACCTGCTGATCTACGTCCCGCTGCTGTTCACGGCTGGGGACGCGTGGGGCCTGGCGGACACGGCGGCGGCGCTGTCGCTGCTGGCGAAGGCGACGGGCGCGGTCGTGCTGTTCTCGCTGGTGTCGTCGGGCCAGTACATGGTCAACGACGTGCTGGACGCGGAGGAGGACCGGCGGCACGCGAGGAAGCGCCTGCGCCCGGTGGCGTCGGGCGCACTGGCGCCGGCCGTCGCGCTGACGGTGGGCGGGCTGCTGGCGGCCGGGGGTACGGCGGGCGCGTTCGTGATCGAACCGGCCTTCGGGTGGGTCACGGCCATATACCTGGCGACGGCGGCGGCCTACTCGTTCGCGCTGAAGCGGGTGGCGCTGCTGGACGTGTTCGTGGTCAGCGCCGGGTTCGTGCTCAGAACGGTGGCGGGGGCCGCGGTGCTGGGCGTGCCGGTGTCGCCCTGGCTGTACACGTGCGCCGGGCTGGGCGCACTGTTCATCGCGCTGTCGAAGCGGCGGAGCGAGCTGGTGAACGCGGGGGACCGGGCGGGCGAGCAGCGGGAGGCCCTCGACCTCTACACCAGGCCGCTGCTCGACCAGCTAATCGGGATCTCGGCCACGGCTGCGCTGCTGACCTACGTCCTCTACACCTTCACCGCGCCGAACCTGCCGGACGACCACTCGATGATGCTGACCGCGCCGTTCGCGGTCTATATCCTGTTCAGGTACATCTACCTGGTGCAGAGGGGCGCGGGCGAGAGCCCGGAGGAGGTGTTCACGTCCGACCTGCCCATCGTCGCGGCGGTGGCCCTGTGGGTGCTGACCGCGGTGGCGGTGCTGCTGAGGGCGGCGGGGTGAGAGGGGAGGGCGCCCACAAGGGACGCCCCTACGGATACGGCGCCGACCGGGGAGGGCGGGTTTCAAACCCGCCCCTACGGGGTGGCGCAGCAGGGTGGAACGCCGTAACCTTGTGCCATGACACCGCCTGAATATCTGTTCCTGGGCATACCCGCGTGGGTGGGCGTGTACCTGTTTTCAGGCGCCGCGTTCGTGGTGGCTGGATGGCTGCTCTATGCCAGGGTTCTCCGGCTGGTGATGGTGGGCAAGCCCGCAAACCGGACGGACAGATTGGCGCGGCGGCTCATCGGGACTGTCCCGCTGGTGCTGGGCCAGAGCAAGGTGCTCCAGAGCTTCTCGCCACTGCGGGACCGGGCCGGGCTGGCCCACTTCCTGATCTTCTGGGGGTTCCTGTCGTTCACCCTGAGCTACGTGGTCTTCATCTACGGCGACTCCGCGTGGCGGGAATTCTCGACCACGCTGCTCACCGAGACCGGCGTGCGGATATTCGCCGCATACCTGGAGGTGCTGGCCGTGGTGCTGCTGGTCGCGGTCGTGTGGGGCGCGGCGCGGCGCTGGGCCGCGACGCCGCGACGCCTGAGCTTCGACCTGACCCAGAAGCCCGAGGCCGCCGTCATCCTCGTGCTGATAGGCGCGCTGATGGCGCTGACCCTGCTGACCGAGGCATTTTACGCGGCGGCGGGCGGAGACGGGCCGGCATCCGCGCCCATCGGGTCGGCGCTCGGCGATCTCATTCGCGGCGCGGGCGTCGGCGAGGACGCGGCGGGGGCGCTGCACGCGCTGTCGTGGTGGGCGCACCTGGGGGTCATCCTAGGCTTCGCCGTCTACATCCCCATGTCAAAGCACGCCCATCTCATCGGCGCGCCGCTCTCATTCCTGTTCCGCGACCTGGAGGCGAGCGGCGCGCTCTCGACGCCGGACGACCTGGAGACGGCGGAGACGTTCGGGGCGGCCCGCGCGCCGGACTTCACCTGGAAGGAGCTGCTGGACGGCTACGCCTGCGCGGTCTGCGGGCGGTGCACCGATAGCTGCCCGGCGAACCTCACGGGCAAGACCCTCTCGCCCATGCACATAGCCGAGGGCCTGAAGGAGCACCTTATGGCGACGGGAGACGACGCCGGCGCGCCGCCCGTCATCGGCGAGCAGGTGGGCGAGGAGGCGCTGTGGGACTGCCTGACGTGTGGCGCGTGCGAGCAGGTGTGCCCGGTGGGCGTCGAGCATATCGACATGATCGTGGACATGCGCCGCAACCTGGTGATGGAGCAGGCAGACATGCCGGAGTCGGCGGCGTCGGCGCTGATGAGCATGGAGCAGCGGGGGCACCCGTGGCGCGGCACCCAGCACACCCGCACCGACTGGGCGGACGGGCTGGGAGTCAGGACGCTGGCCGAGCACCCGGACGCCGAGGTGCTGTTCTGGGTTGGCTGCACGGCGGCCCTGGAGCAGCGGAGCCGGGGCATAGCCCGGTCGATGGCGTCGGTCCTGAAGCGGGCGGGCGTGGACTTCGCCATCCTGGGCGCTGAGGAGGGCTGCACGGGCGACCCGGCGCGGCGCATGGGCAACGAGTACCTCTACCAGGTCATGGCGCGGCAGAACATCGAGACCCTCGACCGGTACAACGTGAGGAAGATCGTCACCGTCTGCCCCCACTGCTTCAACACCATCAAGAACGAGTACCCGCACCTGGGCGGCAGCTACGAGGTGATGCACTACAGCGAGTTTGCCGCCGAGCTGATAGCCGAGGGCAGGATCAGGCCCGTCATCACGATAGACGCGTCGATGGCGTACCACGACTCGTGCTACCTGGGCCGCCACAACGGGGTGTACGACGCGCCGCGCGAGGTGGCCGCGGCGATACCGGGGCTACGGCTGGTGGAGATGGAGCGGCGGCGGGAGCGCGGCTTCTGCTGTGGCGCGGGCGGCGGGCATATGTGGATGGAGGAGAGCCGCGGGCGCCGCGTCAACCACGCCCGCACCGAGCAGGTGCTGGAGACAGGCGCGGACACGGTAGGCGTGTCGTGCCCGTTCTGCCTCCAGATGTTCGTCGAGGGCGCGGGCTCGGTCGAAGGGGCCGAGGGCCTGGAGACGCGCGACCTGATCGAGCTGCTCGACGAGAGCCTGGGCGAGGAGGGGGACGACGACTAGGGTGTGGTATGATCCAACGGCAATGGCGACCCGCACGGAGTACCACGACGCTACATCCCGGGAATTCCTGGCCAAGGCCTGGCGCTACCTGGCTGAGGACGACCTGCTGCAGGCCTCGGAGAAGGGCTGGGGCGCAGCCGCCCAGGCGGTCAAGGCCGTCGCTGAGGCCCGCGGCTGGAGTCACAACGGCCACCGGCAGCTATACACGACGATCGACCGCCTGGTGAAGGAGACCGGGGACGAGGACATCCGCGCCGGATTCAGCCTAGCCGGCGCCCTGCACACCAACTTCTACGAAGGCTGGCTCTCCAACGAAGCCGTAGAATCGCACCTCGACCGCACCGCCGACCTGGTAGAGAAGCTCGAGACGCTCCAAGCCTGAGATCCAATGAGCCACGACATCGAGAACGACGACGCCAGTGCCCGGCTTGAGAGGATGCGGGCTATAGCGAAGCGCTGCGCCAAGTTGCTGCGAGAGGCGGGGCCGCCGGTCGATCACGGCGACCTGCTCTATGACGAACGGGGGCTGCCAAAGCAGATCGTGAGCCTAGACGGAGAGGAACACAAAAGGGAATCTCATGACATTCAGTGAGGCGTATGCAGCCTTAGAGCGCAAGTTTCAAGAGCAAGTCGAGGCAGACAACTCGGAGTTGGGCATAGAGAGTTCGTATGCACACAACTTCATACCTCCTGGCCCTGTCGATTACGTCCTGATTGCGATGGAACCGTCGACTGGAGTACAGGGACAGAATCGCAAAGTCCCGCCTCAAATAGCGCGCAATTTCTCATGGTCAGTCGAAGATTTCATACTCCACTACTGCACTAGGGAGTACCTCTGCGGGGATGGTGAGACGTATCACCTGACGGACTTGGCAAAGGGCGGGATGACAATCAGGCTTGCCGATAAGCAGCGAGAGCGCAGGTATGAGAGCTGGTATCCGCTCCTGGAGGAAGAGCTTCGACTGCTGAACAAGCCTGGGAAGACTCGGCTAATTACCATAGGCAACGTGGTGGCCGATTTCCTCAAGAGGAAGGCCCTGTGTCGGCGTGTGGAGAAGATCCTTCACTACTCTCGCAACGCAGCCTCTCACAGAGACAGGGCGATCCAGCCTTGGCGCGAGCAGTTCGAGGAGTTCAGCGAGTCGCTCGATTTGGACGCTTTTGGAAGATCCATCGCTGATGTCCTCAATGACGCGGACATGAACTGTTATATTCCCTATAGACCAGAAGGTGGAACAGAGTACAAACTGACAGAATCCAGGAGGAAGCTGATGTTCCACTACAAGAACAGATTCAATGAGCTACAGGACTCACGTGACATAGTCCTCAATGTCTAGGGAAGGAGGACGTTATGGCTGAGAAGGTGCGGGTGGGGTTGATTGGGGCTAATGTTAGCTATGGGTGGTCGCCGCGGGCGCATATACCGGCGCTGCTGGCGCTGCCGGACGTGGAGCTTGCCGCCGTGTGCACGGCCCACCCCGAGACGGCGCGGGAGTCGGCGGAGCGGTTCGGCGTACCGCTGGCGTTCAGCGACCACATGGAGATGCTGGAGCACGACGACCTGGACGCCATCGGCGTGTCGGTCCGGGTGCCCAAGCACCACGCGCTCACCATGGACGTGCTGCGGGCGGGCAAGCACGTCTACACCGAGTGGCCCCTGGGCGCGAACCTGGCCGAGGCCGAGGAGATGGCCGACCTGGCGCGGGAGCGGGGCGTGCTGACGATGGTCGGCCTGCAGGGCCGGTGCGCCCCGGAGTTCCTGCGGCTCCGCGAGCTTGTCGACGAGGGCTACGTTGGCGAGGTGCTCGCCGTCAACATGACCTCGTTCGTGCCCGGCGTGCTGAGCCGCACGTCGGACCGCACGTGGCAGAAGGAAGTGGAGCTGGGCGCTACCACGCTGACCATCGCCTTCGGGCACGTGGTCGACGCCCTGTGCATGTGCCTGGGAGAGCTCGTCGAGGTGTCGGCCTCGGTCGGCACGCAGGTGCCCCAGTGGCTCGACAGCGACACGGGCAAGATGGTCGACGTCACGTCGCCCGACAACATCCTGGTCGCGGGCAGGCTGGAGAGCGGCGCGCTGGCGTCGGCTCACGTGGGCGCGATACCGTGGCACAGCACCGGGTACCGGCTCGTGGTGTACGGGCGCGAGGGCACGCTGGTGCTGGAGCGGGACGACCACCCCCACCTGGGGACGATGCGCCTGAGCGGCGGCAGGGGGACGGACGCGGCGCCCGCCGAGCTGCCCATACCGGCGCGGCTGACGCAGGTGCCGGACACGGTGCCAGAGGGCCCGCCGTTCAACGTGGCGCAGATGTGGCACAGGTTCGCGGAGGGGATACGCTCGGGAACGCCCGTCGAGCCCGACTTCGACACGGCGGTCACGCGGCACCGCCTGCTGGAGGCGATCCAGCGGGCCTCGGACACGGGCGAGCGGCAGCGGGTCAGGCGGTGAACGAGTCCATGATCCCCAGGTTCGCTCGCAGCGAATCGGCTTCCACCTGGACCAACCCCTGCTGCTCCAGGAACCTGACGTCGCGCGTCAACGTCCTGTTGCTCATGCCTACGTAAAGGCGCGACAGGGGATGGCGCCGGCCTCTCAATTCTGACAGCGAAATGGGCTCGGCGCCCATCTCGATCAGGAGATTGAGGGCGCGCTCTCCGCGTGCGCCGAGCTTGCCCCTGGAGCTAAGGGTCTCCCGGGCGAAGTCCCTGAAGGAGATGATCCGCACCTCCGCCAGCACTTCCCGGTGGACCGCCTCCAGCTCCTCGGCCAGGCCCCTCAGGGCAAAGAGTACGAACGGGGTCAGGTCGTCGGTGCTCCGAAATTGCACGAGGCGCAGATGCCGCACGTACTCCGACCTGTACTGGTAGTAGTAGTTGGCGAGGGAGTAGAATCCCCGCGCGTTGACTCCGGCCTGGTATAGCAGGTAGCTCTCCACGGCGCGCGAGGTCCGCCCGTTGCCGTCCCCGAATGGGTGGATGCTGACGACGTAGAAGTGGGCCACTATCGCCCTTACGACGGGATTCCATCTCGCGGGCGGCCCCGTGTTGAACCACTCGATAAACTCGGCCATGAGCCTTCGCACGGCGTCGCCCGTCTCAGGCGGGACGTAGCGACCTACGGTTACCCTGTAGGTGCGGTATCTGCCGGGCTCGTTGTGCTCGTAGGCGATGTCCCGCGTGAGGGTGGCGTGGAAGCTGTGGATGAGCTCCTCGGTAAGGGGGGCGCGTGGACTATGCCTCAGCCGCTCCGCCACGTCCAGCATGAGGGCCTCGGAGTTTCGCACCTCCTGCTCCTCTCGACCGGACGCCTCGTCGAGCGAACCGGGGGGCGAGGATAGTATCTCGGCGACCTCTTCCTCGGAGAACTCCGTGCCCTCGATGCCCGTCGTTCCCCGAACGGCGCGAATGATGTTGAGGCTGTCCAGGCGCTCCTGGACGTGGGGCGGGATGGGTATGCCGCTAATTACGGATGCGAGCGCTTCGACCCGCGCCGCAAGGCGCAGCACCTCGGGGTCCCCGGTGCGGACCCGCACATTGAAATGCACATCCCAGCTCGGCATGTTCCTCCTCGCCGGTAAGAGGCCGTGCGGTGGACATCATGGTGGACATTGTCCACATTCCGGTATTGCGTGCGCGGCTTGTTACAGGCGCTAGTGTACCATACAGAGTGGACATGGGCATGGACATTGTCCACGCAGTCATCCGGGCGGGAGGATGATCTGGCACCTGGGGCCGGTGGCTCTGCCGAGTCTCTGGTCCAGCGTTGCCAGCGGGTAATCGAAGGCCTCGGCCATTGCCACGTACCAGGCGTCGTAGCAGGTCAGGTTCCTCCGCAGCTCCCATACCCTGCCGGCGAATGGGGCGAAGGGGAACAGGTCCAGGTCCAGCCGCAAGAGGTTCTCGTGCGCCCCCGCAGCCTCCCGCCGCGACAGGTCGCCCGCCAGCTCCATCCGCCGCAGGATATTGCTGGCTTCGGCCAATGCAAGCTCGGGGCCTGCCAGCGGCCCCTCCGCGACCACCGATTCCGACCACGCGCCCTCGGGACCCGTGTCCACCAGGGCCGCGACCAGTACCGACGAGTCGATTACCGCCGTCAAGCCCGGTCCGCGTCGCGCGCCGCCAGGATGGTTGAGGACGTTATGCGGGTTCCCGTCGCCGCCTTGCGGGCGCGGACATCCTGGAGCCACGCGCTCACGGAGGGGCGGGAGGCTATGCGCTCCAGCTCGCCAAGCAGGAACTCCTGCATCGACTGGCGCTGAAGCGCGGCGCGCACGGCCAGCTCGTCGCGGACCTCTTCCGGTACGCCTCTTATGGTGACCTGCACTACCATGCCAGCATTATGACATCACTGACAGCATTTTGCAACTACCCTACAGGTCCATGCGCGTCATGGCCTCGAATACCTCCTCGGGCGGGCGCTTGCCGAGCTTGCGGCGGTACTCGCTGACGGGCAGGTACTCGTACACCTCGGGGTTGTGGGCGACGAAGGCCTCGGCGTACGAGACGCGCAGGTGGGTGGCCGCGCCGGTGCCGTCCATGCCGATGCTCATCTTCCTCTGGAGGGGGCTGTCCTCGCCGTAGTGCTGGGACTCGAACTTGTTCATCGCCGCCGACTTCTGGCCGATCGTGTCCGTGATGTCAATGACCGTCGTGGGGACCCTGATGCTCAGGTTCTCCAGGACGTTGGTGCGGCCCAGGTGCGTGTGGTAGAAGATCTGGGCCGCCTCGCCGCCCGTGTCTCCGCCGGTCGGCGCGTAGGGCTTGCCGGGCCGGATGCCCGAGGCCAGGTCGATGGCCAGCAGGAGCATCTGGGTCGTCACCGCGTGGACGGGCACCGTGTCGTAGGGCCAGTGGGTCACGATAACGTTGGGCCGCAGCTCGCCGATGACGTCGGCGATGTCGTTGATCACGTCCTCACGCGGGAGCAGTATGTCGTCGTGGTAGCCCAGGAATCGCACGTCCGTGACGCCAAGCTCCGCCGCGGCATTCACCAGCTCCTGCCGGCGCTCCTCCACGAGCCCGCTCATGTCGGGCAGGTCGCCGCTGTCGCGGTAGTCGTCGATGGCGGCCAGGTGGTGGGACAGGCCCGTCGTGGGCACGAGGATGCACACGTGGTCGCCCCTGGCCGCGTGCTTGGCCATGGTGCCGCCCGCATACAGGATCGCGTCCTTCGGATGCCCACCGAGATTCAGGATAGTCAGCGGCTCGCCCATTTCTCTCCTCCTGGGTCAGCGTGGCGTTTAGTATATGCGCTGGCCGCGTGGCTGTCAGCGCGCGATTGCCCCGGCGCCGACCCCAGCCCTATAATCCGCCGCGACAGGCGGCGCCAGGAGGTCCATCATGCGCGCGGGATTCGGGCAGTTCAGCCAGCCTTCACAGGAGTATCTGCGCTTCTGCGCCCAGTTCGGCGCGACCGACGTGCTGCTGAACAGCGCCAACCTGCCGGGCGGAGGAGGGCGGTGGGAGCTGCACGACCTGGTGAAGCTGCGCCTGACCGTCGAGCAGTACGGGCTGTCGCTGTCGGCGCTGGAGAACGTGCCCATCTCGTTCTACGACCAGATCATGCTCGGCGGGCCCGGGCGGGACGATCAGATCGAGAACATGATCGCCACGGTGCGGAACATCGCCCGCGCGGGCATCCCTATATTCGGCTACCACTGGATGCCGTCGATGGTGTGGCGGACGACGCCGGCGCACATCCGCTGCGGGGCCGTCGCCACGGCCTTCGACTACGACGAGGCGCGCGGGATGCCCCTCACCCACGACCGGGAGTACACGGAGGAGGAGATGTGGGAGAACTTGGAGCACTGGATCGGGATCATCACCCCCATCGCGGAGGAGGAGGGCATACGCTTGGGCATACACCCCTGCGACCCGCCGGTGCCGGTGCTGGGAGGCATCCCGCAGCTGCTCCGCAGCTTCGACGCCTACAAGCGGCTGGTCGAGATATACCCGTCGGACTCCAACGGCATCGAGTTCTGCCAGGGGACGTTCTCGGAGATGGAGGGCGAGGACATCTACGAGATGATCCGGCACTTCGGCGAGCGGCGGAAGATACTGTACGTCCACTTCCGCAACGTGTCGGGTCAGGTGCCGAAGTTCCACGAGGAGTTCGTCAACACGGGCTACGTGGACATGCACAGGGCGATGACCATATACCACGAGGTGGGGTTCGACGGCTTCTTCATCGACGACCACGTGCCCCAGACCTACCAGGACACGGAGTGGGGCCACCGGGGCCGCGCGTTCGCCAACGGCTATATCCAGGCGATGATAGAGGCGGTGACGAAGGGGAGCTAAGGGACTGTGGGGCAGTTACCTTGACCTCATCGGTCTTGACCAGAGCGGTAGTACACTGCTACCATCGCCGCGCTATGGGAAGTGAGTCAGTCCCAGCCGCGACAATCACCGTACAGGACCTCTTGCGCCTGTATCTAGTGACATCGGGCTTTGTTATGGCAGTCGCGGGACTGCTGTTGACGGCAGGGAGTCTTTACTACAGTAAAGACAAGACGCTTCCCGATTATGTCAAGCGATATATCCAAGAGGGCATCGCGGTGGCGGTATCCGCCCTATCGGGTGGAGCCGTCCTTGCAGGCGTAGCCCTCCTAGAGTTCGCATGGGGGTAATGCCATGAGCAGAGAGGGAAGACGATTTCTATTCAGCGTTGCCGCGAAGACAAGCATCATCCTGGGGCTGATACTGCTAGCGGGGCTCTTGGGGAAGCCGCTAATCATCGCCTTCATGGTGCCTTATTTTGGAATTGACCTATACCTCGGGCTAACTAGCTTCGAGTGGATATAGAGGGGGACCGATGGCTTCTTCATCGACGACCACGTGCCCCGGGCCTACCAGGACATGGAGTGAGGCCACTGGGACCGGGCGTTCGCCAACGGCTATATCCAGGCTATGATAGAGGCGGTGACCAAGGGGAGCTTCTGAACAACCGGCCAGATACTACCACAGAGGGCACAGAGAGCACGGGAGAGGAAGGGGAACAAATTCACATGTCCAGAAAGAAACGAACAGTAGCGAATCGTCAGAAGTCTCTGCAAAAAGGCACCCCCGAAGCACCCTTGACGCTAGCAGGTGTACAGGCAATGTACGCTGCAGGCGAGGGAAAGGAGTTCTATTGCACAATCAGTGGATATTGCAGAACACAAGTTTTCGAATTCCCAGCAATCGACTACCACCCAGATGGTGATGAACCTCACCACACAATTTATGAGTCGTCCTCGGTTCGGGCGTGTGTGGCTTCAAATCTAGTGGGCTACTTCGAGAACTCGACGTGTAGTAGGCATTACGCCATCAGCCCTAGCTTGCGGTACGAGGTCAAGGAGACCAATGAGGAGATCGAGTCACAACAGAAGGGCCGCATACCGGTGTACTTGGTGATTGAGGAGTCTAGCCAGTTGGCGCCTGTAGAGATGATCAAGGGTGAATGCAGTATTTCGGATGAGGTGGTTGTGCGAGATGGCGAAAAAGTACCCATGTTGGTCGGCGGTAGAGAGGGGGAGCAGTTCATAACCGCCTGGGCCACCGCTGATGGAGCGTGGCCCGAACTGCCCAACAGTCAACTACTCGTAAACACGGTACTGGCTAGCGTCCGTGTCGGTCAACACACTCCGGATCCGATATGCAAATATGTAGATCAGGAATGTCTGGTGACAGACGACGGACATTTCGTGATGATGATGCGACTGGCAGGGTCGGCGAGACTGAGTACAGCGACGCGGATGGATACCACGGCTTACAGAGACAGGGTATCTGATATACGTCGGGCCATTGCCGCCATGGAACAGGACATTGATACTCCGCACATGGCGCTGTTAATTAACGCAATGTACAGAGATGAGTACAAGGACGATGCCTACCAACGACTCCATTACTTGCAGTTGTGGCAAGCCTTGCAGGACGCAGGAAGGAAATACTTGAACTACCGAGGGGTCAAGGATGACGATAAAGTTGTAGCGGGCACGAAGACCTTGAAGGAGCTAACTTGGTACAGAAATGACATCGCTCACTGGTGGACGGACACCATTGATGAGAACTTCTTGGCAGACCTTCAGCGAACAATCAACGAACTTGTTCACCGTAGGTATTTCTCATAGCTCGACCATTGGGGTGTACAGATGGTGGGCCTGGACTACCCCAATGGCGAACCTACCTATTTCCGTACGCGTTGACGATGTAGCGGGCTCCACTCTCGATCAGCGCCTGTCTGCCGGTGGTACAAGGTAGAGGGAGTCCTCGGATGTGGGTGCGCTTGTCCTCGTTCCGTTGGGTGACGACTGGCGCCTGGTCTCGATCTGGTCGAAGATGGTGTCGTCGAACCTGGACTCCACCCTGCGGGCCATCGCGTCCGCTGCCCCGTGGTGGTAGGCGTTGTCGTGGTAGACGGCCACCTGGACGATGACCTGATTCCAGCGGAAGCCTGAGACGGCCACCCGCTGGCTCACCGCATCGCGCCACTGCACCGTGTCGCCGACGGCGGCGCTCCGCCCGATGTCGAGGAGCAGGCCCCTGTAGGACTGCCCTATCTCCTCGCAGCAGAGCTTGTGGCGGCGCAGGACGTCCCAGTGGCCCGACGCCTCCTCCACCATCGTGGCGTACTGGTTGTCGAAGGCCGCGCTGGATATATTGTCGTACACCTTCGTCCGGCACACGACCGCCGTGTCGGGGTCGCTGGAGCTCACCCACCTGGTGGTCAGGGTTGCCCACAGGCCCCGCCCGTTCCGGGAGTAGTAGCTGGCAGCAACGCCTTCGTCGGAGACGTTGTACGTCGCGTCGAACCGGTCTCCGAAGGCGGCAGCGAAGTCGTCCGACCGGCAATGGATGCGCTTCATGACGTCGTCGGACGGGGGCGGCGTCAGGGTCGGCGTCGGAGTGGGCGTTGGCGTCGGTGTCGGTGTCGGCACCGCCGTGGGTACCGGTGTTGGAGACGGCGTTGGTGTTGGGGTCGCGTTCACGGGATCGACCTGGGTAGACCAGCTTGGGGAACCATCAAACGCTGAGTTATCGGTCAGGCGTGTCTGGCCAGAGCCGTCCGCGTTCATCACGTATATGTCCCAGTCCCCATCACGATTCGACGCGAACGCGATGCGGCGGCCGTCCGGCGACCAGCTTGGGTGCCGGTCATCCACCGCCGAGTTATCGGTTAGGCGCGTCTGACCGGAGCCGTCCGCGTTCATCACGTATATTTCAGAGATAACTGAACCGGAGGAATCCGGCGGATAGTCTCGGTTCGATGTGAACGCGATGCGGCGGCCGTCCGGCGACCAGCTTGGGTAACGGTCCCACGCTATGTTATGGGTCAGGCGGGTCTGGCCAGAGCCGTCCGCGTTCATCACGTATATCTCTTGGTGCCCGTCACGGTCCGGGTCCGATGCGAACGCGATGCGGCGCCCGTCCGGCGACCAGCTTGGGTCATAGTCATTTCCCGATTTATGTGTCAGTCGGGTCTGGTCGGAACCGTCCGCGTTCATAACGTATATCTGGTGGTTCCCGTCACGGCCCGATACGAACGCGATGCGGCGCCCGTCCGGCGACCAGCTTGGGTCATAGTTGAACGCTGAGGTGTTGGTCAGGCGGATCTGGCCCGAACCATCCGCGTTCATCACGTATATCTCAGAGCTACCATCTATGTCCGATGTGAACGCGATGCGGTGTCCATCCGGCGACCAGCCAGGGCTATAGTCCCTCGCCGGGTTATCGGTCAGGCGTGTCTGGCCGGAACCGTCCGCGTTCATAACGTAGATGTCATTGTTCCCGTCACGGTACGATACGAACGCGATGCGGGAAGACGTCGGAGCGGGCCCGAGACCGCTTTGGGTTGACCAGCTTGGGGTACCGTCATTCGCCGAGTTGTCGGTCAGGCGAGCTTGGCCGGAGCCGTCCGCGTTCACCACGTATATCTGCCACTTCCCATCGCGATTCGAGTGAAACGCGATGCGGCGTCCGTCCGGTGACCAGCTTGGGGCAGAGTCCCACGCCGGATTATTGGTCAGGCGGGTCTGGCCGGAGCCGTCCGCGTTCATCACGTAGATGTCATAGTTCCCGTCACGGTACAACCCGAACGCGATGCGGCGTCCGTCCGGCGACCAGCTTGGGGATAGGGCGTTCCCTTCAACCAAGAGAGTCTGGCCGGAACCATTCGCGTTCACTACGCGTATCCCGTCGGCCGACACGAACGCGATCCGGCTTCCGTTCGGCGACCAGCTTGGGGCAGAGCCATCTCTCGGTGTAAACATCGTTCTGCCGGAACCGTCCACGTCTATCACGCGTATCTCGTATATCTCGTAGCTACTGCTATAACTGTTCGTCGAGTACGCGATGCGGCTTCCGTCCGGCGACCAGCTTGGATCATAGTCATTCCTCGATTTTCTTGTCAGACGCGTCTGGCCAGAGCCGTCCGCGTTCATCACGTATATCCCACTGTTCCCGTCCCGGTCCGATACGAACGCGATGCGGCTTCCGTCCGGCGACCAGCTTGGATCATAGTCCCACGCCGGGTTATCGGTCAGGCGAGTCTGGCCGGAACCGTCCGCATTCATCGCGTATATCTCGTAGTTCCCGTCTCGGTCCGACGAGAACGCGATGCGGGAGGACATCGGGGTCGCGTTCACCGGCGGCGCGCAAGCGGGGAGCCCACTGTCCACCTTGTACTCCCTCGTCAGCGTGAGGTTGTAGGGCACGCAGCCCGTGAAGTCGTTCTTCTGGAGCCACAGCCTGTCCAGGGTCAGGCTGTTCAGCGTCTCAGGTATCTGCCCGCTCAACTTGTTGTTGGCGAGGAACAGAAAGCGCAGATTCGTCAGATTGCCCATCTCAGGGGGAATCGTGCCGGTGAGTGCATTGTCGTAAAGCCACAACTCCTGCAACGCATCCAGCCTGCCTATCTCAGCAGGTATGCGGCCATTCAATCTCTGCTTCTGGAGCTTGACCTTGGTCACTCTCTGAATCCCCCCATAGGGCGACGCTGTCCCCAAGGTGATGCCGGCCCACCTGGAGATGGGCTCGTTCGGAGTCCACCAAGAGGTCAGCTTCGCCGACGTGCCTTGCAGCGCATCCCTGGCCGCCAGCAGGGCGTTGCAGTCCGACACCAAGCCCGTGTTGGACCTGTCCGCCACGGCGGTGCCGCAGGTCTCCTGGGCGTAGGCCACATCCCCGCCGGGTGCGCCCCGATCCGAGCCGACCATCATCACCAGGACGGCTGCCGCCGCCAGCAGGGCCGCCACCGCCAGTATCGTCGAGAAACGAGTGTTCCGGGACATTCTGCTACTCCTCCGCGTGTCCTCATTGGGCATAGGCGATAATGCACGAAGTCCTCGGAAGTTACAAGCCCGCCATATCTAAAGTCACTCGAAAGTTACCGTTTAGATGGGATACACGAACCGCACGACATGTCATTCCGAACCGAAGGGAGGAATCTAAGGTGGTTGTACGGCGCCCGGCATGGTTGACAGCCCTGGGAAGTCGGCATATTATCTAGCCGATGGAAGCTCATTCGTTCGTGGATGCGGGGTGCTATTGACTTGGCCCACCTACCTCAGCCGGTTCCATACCAGGGAAGCAAGCGGCAGATCGCGGCTGCGATCCTGCGGCATTTTCCCGAGACCGTCACGCGCATCGTCGAGCCCTTCGCCGGGTCGGCGGCGATTTCGTTGGCGATGGCTGCGCGCGGCAAGTCTGAGAGCTACTGGATCAACGACGCCCACGCGCCCCTGGTCAAGCTGTGGCGGTCCATCATCGACCGCCCCGACGCCCTGGCCGACCGCTACTCATTCATCTGGCACGATCAGCTAGGGCGAGAGCGCACGTACTTCGACCATATACGCGACAGGTTCAACAGGGAGCACGACGCCGCGGACTTCCTGTACCTGCTGGCACGCTGCGTCAAGGCTGCCGTTCGCTACAACGCCAACGGCGAGTTCAACAACACGCCGGACAACAGGCGGAAAGGAGCCAGGCCAGAGGAGATGCGCCGGCGGATCCTTTTCGCATCCTCCCTGTTGAGGGACAGGACCCGGCTGACTTCCTGGGACTACAAGTCCGTCCTGAGACAATGCACCGACCGAGACCTGGTCTACATGGACCCGCCTTACCAGGGAGTCTGTGGGGAGAGGGATTCCCGCTATCTGCCGACGGTTGCCAGGGACGAGTTTTGCGATTACATAGCAGAGCTGGCGCGAATGGGAATCATGTTCGCGGTGTCATATGACGGCCGTACCGGCGACAAGACGTATGGGGAGCCGCTCCCTGACTCGCTGGGATTGACGCACCTGGAGATTCGAGCGGGCAGATCGACCCAGGCAACTCTTCTTGGACGGGACGACATCACCTACGAGTCGCTGTACCTGTCTCCAGAGCTGGCGAACCTGGGTCTTGTCGCACTGCCAATGAAGAGCTTCCAGAGTTCGTCAAGGGTGTAATACGCACCAAGCTGAACAGCGCGGAGTAGGAGAGGCTGCGGGGCCGGGGATGGATTCCCGCTTTCGCGGGAATGACGACAAGGGAGGAACGACGGGGGATGTGTATCAGTAGATACCGCCGGCGGGGTCTATGATTTGTAGGGCGCGTGGGTCTATGGCGAGGGCGTCGCGGGCGGCGAGCATGGCCCATAGGGCCTTGCCGGGGGAGCCGCAGCCCCGGGCGTCGACTATGGCGATGAGCCGTTCGCCAAGCTCGGCAACGCCGGGGGCGCGCTCCCTGTACAGGGCCTGGATAGGCGGCCACCGCTCCGGGCCCAGGTCCCTGGCCAGGTCGCAGTAGCGGATGGCCCACGTGGCGAACCAGGGGGTGCCGGGCTCCGGGACGAGGCTGGACGAGAGGCCGCGCGATGCGCCCCCGGCCGTGCGGTCGAGGATGTGGTCGTTGCCGAACCCGAACGGCGCAAGTATCTCCGACAGGGCGGCGTGGTCGATCATCTCCTGGAGGTCGCCGGCGACCCTGGCCGCCCCGGAGCCGGGCGGCGCGTCGCTGCCGGGCGCGGCAACCGGGTAGTCGCGGGCACGCAGCAGCAGGTGGGTCAGCTCGTGGGCCACGTGGTAGGCGAGGTCGTCGCCGGGCAGCCCGGCCCAGGCGGGCTCGTCCGGGGCGCTCCTGTCCGCGCCGAGGTCGCCGAATACGGCGCTGTGGCCCTGCTCGATATGCTGGACGGACGCGGGGATCTCCGGGCCGTACTGATTCCAGAAGGCGTCGAAGGGGTCGGCGAGCCTGCGGCCTAGTACGTCCATGGGGGAACCTTGGCACAACTCGGCTGGCTGGGCAACTCCGGTGTCATATTGCCGCCCGGCACTGTAGGGGCGGGTTTGAAACCCGCCCCTACCCTGCATTGGGGCGTCCCACCTTGGATGGGGGATTTGGAGCCTATTGTTGACCGGGGTGTGGGTCTGGGCTAGAGTCCGGGCCACGGATTCACCTGACAGGAGGGCCGTTATGCCGTCGTCTCAACCCGCCCAGTCCTTCGACAACGCCATCATCGGGAGCAACCCGCAGATAGACCCGGACGTGATAGTGGGCTACCGGTACCATCCGGAGTGCGGCCCCGCGAGGATCGGCGACAACTGCATCCTGCACAAGGGGACGGTGATATACGGCGACGTGACTATCGGCGATCACTTCCACACGGTCCACTACGCGGTGATACGGGCGATGGTGAAGATCGGCGACTACTGCACCGTGCTGAACCACTCGACCATCGAGGGCGTGGTGAGGATGGGGAACGGCGTGCGCATCATGTCCAACGTCTACATCCCGTCGCGGACGTGGTTCGGAGACAACGTGTTCGTGGGGCCGGGGACGACGTTCCTGAACGACCGGTACCCGTGCCGGGTCGAGCCGCCGCCCACGCCCCGCGGGGCGACGGTGCACGACGACGTGATGATCGGCGGGGGCTGCACGTTCCTGCCGGGGGTGACGATCGGCGAGCGGAGCTTCATCGCGGCGGGCGCGGTGGTGAACAGGGACGTGCCGCCGCGCAGCTTCGTGGTCGGGGTGCCGGGCCGGATCTCGCCGCTGCCTGACCACCTGGACATGCCGAACAGCCGCACCATCACGCGGCAGACGAGCGAGTTCTGGGCGCGGGACAGCTACGTGGGCAAGGCCATCTGGCCGGACTACTGGCCAGAGGAGTGGGCATAGCGGTATTGGCGGTCATGTCATTCCGAGCGCAGCGAGGAATCTACGGACCTTGCACGGCCAGCTACCACCTTAGATTCTTCACTCCGCTACGCTCCGTTCAGAATGACATGATCGGGGAAGCTCCGTCATCGACGACCATCTCGACCACCTGGCGAATGTTGTCGAGAGCCTCTCTCTCCGAGCGCCCCCACGTGACCGCACCCTGCTCCTCGAGGGCGGGGCAGTAGGCATGCCACCGGTCGTCGTCCGGCTCGACGACGACTCGGAACACGTAGCTTTTCGCAGGCGTAACCACTATGCACTCCTAGGAATATCCGCACTGGCTGAGCACTGCCCTTCGACAGGCTCAGGGCGAACGTTTGAGATAGTTCCTACAGCCTGGCCATTGGGTAGACCTCGTAGTAGGCCTCGGCGGGCTTCCACAGCCGGACGCTGAGGGGCCAGTCCTGGGCTACGAGGTTGTACTTGGGGTTCTTGTGGGGGTCGGGCACCAGCAGTAGGAATATGTGCCCGAAGATGGCCAGGAGCACGCCGGGGATTGCCAGGATGGGGCGCGTCCAGGGGCGGTTTAGCCAGAGCCAGCTAGACCCGATCAGCGCCAGCCACACTATGAACCACAGCCCGTGGATGACGATGAGCAGGAGCATCCCCAGGACGACGGCGATGAGCCCGTGGCCGATGAACTGCATCAGCTTGTCCACCGGACTCAGCACCCACGACAGCACCCGCGTCACCCGCATGATCACCACCCTCACGAGGGACGTGAGGAAGTCGACGGGGCTGTGCTCCCGCGCGAAGCTGATGCGCATGTCGAAGTCGTCTGGGTCCCAGAGCCAGCTCACAGGGCCTTTACCCTCGCGTTCGCGTGTTCCCGGCAATTCTAACACGCCAACCCCGGCGTGGGGCGTGGTTCCGCTACAATGGCGATGCGCCCGTACAGGAGAAGCCGATGCTGACCCTCGTGCCCCAAGAGATCGAAGAGTACGCCGTGCGGCACACCACGCCGCTGCCGCCCCACCTGGCCGAGCTTGCCGAGTACACCGCCGGACGGGACGACGGCATGATGCTGTCCGGCCCCATGGAGGGCGGCCTGCTGCAGATGCTCGCCTGGGCGCTGGGGGCGCGGCGCGTGCTGGAGGTGGGCTGCTTCACCGGCTTCAGCGCCCAGATGATGGCCGCCGCCCTACCCGACGACGGGCGCCTCGTCACATGCGAGATCGACCCCGACAACGCCAGGGTCGCCAGGGAGCACTTCGACAGGGGGCCCGACGGCCACAAGATCGAGATCCGCCTCGGCCCGGCCATCGAGACTATGCGGGCCCTTGACGGCCCATTCGACCTGGTGTTCATCGATGCCGACAAGACGCCCTACGTCGACTACTACGAGCGGGCGATGGACCTCGTCGACGAACGCGGCATTATCGCGGTGGACAACGTGCTCTGGAGCGGTCGCGTGCTGGAGCCCGAGTCGGAGTCCGACAGGGCCCTGGCCGCCTTCAACGACCACGTGGCCGCCGACCCCAGGGTGCAGCAGGTCATCCTCACCATCCGCGACGGCCTCATGCTCATCCGCAAGGCCTAGTTTGGTAGAATGCCCAAGCGCATGAGCACGCCCTGAAAGGGGGACGTATGAGGGACGCGGAGATGATAGCGCCCACCCGCCGCCCCAGTGAAGAGACGGCCCGCCTCGGTGACGAGATCTACGAGCGGAACATCCGGCGGCTGGTCGAGGCCGACCACCACGGAGAAGTCGTGGCTATCGACGTGGACAGCGGGAGCTGGGCCGTTGGCGACAACGTGATTGCCGCGACGGACCGCCTGCGCACGCAGCGCCCGGACGCTGTCGACGTCTGGCTGCTGCGGGTCGGGCATCGGGCACTGCATCACTTCGGGGGCCGCCCAGTGCGGAGAGCCGAGTGATAGAGGGATCGGTGAACGCCGCCTATGAGCCTGTGGTAACCCTTGCCGTGCAAGGCCCAGCGGGGCAGGCAAGGGAGATCGAGGCCGTGATAGACACCGGATTCACCGGATTCCTGACCGTGACCCCAGCGTTGGCGACGGAGTTGGGACTGGACTTCCGGGGCACTAGCCGGGCGACCTTGGCCGACGGCAGCGAGGTAACCTTTCCCTACTACGCCGTTGCCGTGATCTGGGACGGCCAGCCAAGATACGTAGAGGCAGACGCCGCCGACACCATCCCTCTCGTAGGCATGCGGCTGCTCGACAGCCATAGCCTGTACGTCGAAGTCGTGGATGGCGGCCGCGTCGTCATCCAGATCAGAGAGTAGCTGAGTCCAACCGCCCCTATACCTGCTAGAATGTCGGCCACTCTCGTGGAGGGGGATCGCATGGCTAAACGGTACAGGGCGGCTATTGTCGGGCTGGGCAGGATCGCGACGATGATCGACGACGAGGTGGTGGGGAGTCCCTACCTGCTCCTGCCCATGAGCCACATGGGAAGCTACGAGGCGGTGGGGGAGGTGGAATTCGCGGGGGGCGCGGACCCCTACGAGGAGCAGCGCGAGGCCTTCGGGCGCAAGCACGGCGTCACGAACCTCTACTCCGACTACCGGGAGATGCTGGAGACCGAGCGGCCCGACATCGTGTCCATCTGCACGTCCGCCCGGCCGCGGGCCGACATCGTCACCACCATCGCCGCCATGGACGTGGGCGTGAAGGCTATCTGGGCCGAAAAGCCCATCTCCATGAGCCTGGAGGAGGCCGACGCGATGGTCGAGTCGTGCCGGGACGCGGGCATCGTCCTGGCCGTGAACTGCGCCCGGCGCTGGGACGCCTCGTACAGCATGGCGCGGGAGCTGATCGACGACGGCGCGATCGGCGAGGTGATGCAGGTCACCGTGTACCAGGTCGGCAACCTGTCCCACAACTCCCACATGCTGAACTTGGCGCGCTTCCTGGCCGGGGGCAGCGGGCGGGTCGAGTGGGTATTCGGCGACCTGAACGACGAGACAGCGGCCGGGCCCCACGAGGACGACGACCGGGGCGGCATCTCCTACCTGGCCTTCGAGAACGGCGTGCGCGCGCTCGTGCGCCAAGACAGGTGGAGCTACTGCGAGGCGGAGGTGGTGGGCACGGACGGGCGCATCAGGGTGCACAACGACACCCAGGAGATGGAGCTGTGGGTCAGGGAGGGAGAGCGCAGCCTCTCGCGCCGCCTCTTCCCGCGCCGCCAGAAGATCGAGAGCGCGACCGTCCGCGCGGTCAGGGACATCATGCACTGCATCGAGACCGGCGACGAGCCGGCAAGCTCCGGCGAGGACGGCAGGCATGACCTGGAGGTGGCCGTCGCGGTCCGGGAGTCGCACAGGAATGGCGTGAAGGTCGCGCTGCCGATCGCGGACCGCACCCAGCGCATCAACTCCTACGAGACGCTGCTCAGCGCCGAGGACCTGCCGAGGGCGATCCAGAAGCGGATGGCCGCGTCCTCATGATGAACGCCGCCGCGACCTGGTTCCTGAAGTCCGAGGACGGCCGGCCCCTAGGCCAGGTGTACCGCGACCCAGGCGACCCGCCGCCGACCGAGGGCGCGCAGGTCGACGGCATCGGCGAGGTGGTGCGGTTCACGGAGCTGGGCGCCTCGTGCGGGATGCGCCGCTTCGAGGTGGTCGTGAGGGCCGCCGCGCAGCCTGCGGTATAATCCCAGCGAAATGGCATATAGACTTGGGGCGGACATCGGCGGCACCTTTACGGACGTGGTGTTGCTCGGCCCCGACGGCGAATACCACACGAAGAAGGTTCCGTCCACGCCCGCGGACTACGCGGAGGGCATCCTGGACGGCGCGGGGCAGGCGCTGGGCGAGCACGGCGTCGACGAGGCGTCGGTCCGGGAGGTCATCCACGGCACGACGGTCGCCAGCAACACCGTGCTGGAGAACAAGGGCGCGCGGACCGCGCTGATCACGACGCGCGGCTTCCGGGACGTGCTGGAGCTGCGGCGGCTCAGGGTGCCCCACCTCTACAGCCTGTTCTACGAGCCGCCGACTCCCCTCGTCCCGCGTAGGCTGCGGCTCGAGGTCGAGGAGCGGGTCGGGGCGGGCGGCGAGGTGGTCAGGCCGCTGGACGAGAAGTCGGTCCGCGCCGCCGTCGAGCGCATACGGGCCGAGGGCGCGGACTCGGTGGCCGTGTGCCTGCTTCACTCGTACCGCAACGGCGACCATGAGCGCAGGGTCGGCGAGATCGTGCGGGCGGCGCTGCCGGATCTCTTCTGCTGCCTGTCCGTGGACGTGCTGGCGGAGATCCGGGAGTACGAGCGCACCAGCACCACGGTCGTGAACGCATACCTGGGCCCCATCGTCCAGGGCTACCTGAGCTCCCTTTCGGCCAAGGCCCGCTCGGCCGGGATAGCCGCGCCCCTGCGGATCATGCAGTCCAACGGCGGGGTGATGTCCCTGGACAGGGCGGCGGAATCGCCCGTCCGCATCGTCGAGTCGGGCCCGGCCGCAGGCGTCGTGGCCGCCCAGCGGGTCGGCGAGCGCGTGGGGCTGGACAACGTGATCAGCTTCGACATGGGCGGCACGACGGCCAAGGCGTCGCTGATCGAGGACGGGGGGCTGAGCTGGACGACGGAGCACGAGATCGGCGCGGGCATATCCCTGTCCAGCCGCCTCGTGAAGGGCGGGGGCCACGCCGTCAAGGTGCCCGTCGTAGACCTGGCCGAGGTGGGCGCGGGCGGCGGCAGCATCGTCTGGATCGACCGCGGCGGCGCGCTCAGGGTCGGACCCCGCAGCGCGGGCGCGGTGCCCGGCCCCGCCTGCTACGGAGCGGGCGGCGACCGGCCCACGGTCACCGACGCCAACATGGTGCTGGGGTACATCAGCCCCGCTGAGCTGGCCGGGGGCGCGGTGCGGCTCAGGCCCGACCTGTCGGCCGGGGCGCTCCAGGACCAGGTCGCCGGGCCGCTGGGGACGCCGCTGCTCGAAGCGGCCTACGGCGTGCACGTCGTCGCCAACGTCACGATGATCAGGGCCATCCGCGCCGTGTCCACGTACAGGGGCCGCGACCCCCGCGACTTCTCGCTCATCGCCTTCGGCGGCAGCGGTCCCGTGCACGCGGCGGAGATGGCGCGCTCCCTGGGCGTCCGCACGGTCGTCGTGCCGCCCGCGCCGGGGCTCCTGTCGGCCGTCGGGCTGCTCGAGGCCCTACCCGAGTATCACTTCGTGCAGACCCACTTCGCGCCCGTGGACGGCGTCGACCCGGCCGCCGTGACCGCCGCCTACGAGCGCATGGAGGGCCGCGCCGTGCGCGACCTCACCCAGGAGGGCTACCCGCCGGACGGCATCGAGACCCGGCGCGCCGCCGACCTGCGCTACGTCGGGCAGGCATACGAGCTGACCGTCCCGTGCCCGTCGGGCAGGCTCGACTCCCAGGCCCTGGACGCCTTGGCCGAGATCTTCCACGACGAGCACGAGCGTACCTACGGACACAGGGCCTCCGGCGAGCCGGTCGAGATCGTGAACCTGCGCCTCACGGCCATGGGTACGGCGGGCCAGGTATCGCCGACCCGCCCCGGCAGCTCCGGCGCACCCGAGCCGCAACGCCGGGACCGCAGCGCATACTTCGGCGCGGAGCACGGCCTGATGACGACGCCCGTCATCGGACGGGACGGCTTGGGCAGCGCGCCGGTCCAGGGGCCGCTCATCGTCGAGGAGTACGACGCCACGACGGTCGTGCCCCCGGTCTGCGCCGCCAGGCTCGACGACGCCGGGAACATCGTCCTGGAGATAGAGGGCGGCGACTAGCGGGCTGTTGCAAGCCATTGCGACATTCAGCAACAGTTGCACTTATCGAGCTTCTCTGTTATCGTAGCTGAGATAGCCTTCCCAATCCATTACGGCAGGATACAGAGTGGCATACTCGCAGGACGAGTCGCGGGGCAGTCATGGTCACGTTGCGGAGACGCCGGACGTGGACATGGGCGCGTACCTGGACAGCCTGGTGAACGCGGTTGGAAAGGGGATTGCGAAGGAGATCGAGAGCTATCGCCTCTCCACCCTGGAGCTCGGGCTCCTCAGGGCCTGCATGGAAAGAAAGGGGCGCACGGCTTCGCAGCTTGCGGAGATCCTGCCCGTCGACGCGTCCCGCGTAAGCCGGGTCGTGAACCGGCTGGTCGAGAGGGGCCTGCTGCGCCGGAACCGCCCGCGCAGGGATCGGCGCGTCGTGATGCTGACCTTGACCATGAGGGGGAGGGAGCTGACGACCGAGGCCACCCGGCGCGTGCAGGACTACTACGCCAGTCTCACGGTGGGAATCAGCGAGGAGGAGGTACGCACCTCCCTGGCCGTCGTCTCCAAGATACTCGCCAACCACGCCGCCCTGGCACGTGACAAGCAGCCTCGGGAGAAGAGGAAGGCGGCTCCCGCCGTTTCCCAAGTCGGAAAGGCGAGTCGAGGAGAAGTGCTGGCCTCTTCCTTCTAAGGGAGAAGGTCGAGCCGGGGGACGGGCCGGCCGGGGTTACGGCTTGCGGGCCGTCAGCTCGCCGTATGCGGCTCCGCAGAAGGCCCCGGGGTGGTCCTTCCACCTGTCATAGCCGATGCGTATCTCGTTCACCAGCTTCTCCGACGCCGCCCCGTACTTGATCGCCGCTTCCGTGGTTTCGGGACTCAAGAACCACTGGTTCGCGAAGCCGTAGATGAAAGCGATGTCCTCGGGCGAGCTGTACGAATCGAAAGACGCGGTCGCCCGGATGTCCGTGAACCCGGCCTCGATGTAATGGGTCTTCATGTCCTTCCCCATCTGCGGATGGCCTTCGTCGGACTCGATGAGGTCTTCGAACATGTCCCACGCCTTCCTGTTGGTGCCCAAGTCGGGATGGGTGAAGCATGACTCGCTGATCAGCTCGCGGCTGGAGACGATGCCGCCGGGCTTCAGGACCCGCTTCACCTCGCTCAATACCGCCTGGGTATCGGGAACGTACATGAGGATGGCGTGGCCGTGGGCGGCGTCGAAGAAGCCGTCCTCGAATGGCAGGGCGGTCACGTCGCCCACGTGGAATATCGCGTTGTCGTGTCCGCCCACCCGGGCGACGGCACGCGCCAGGTCGATCTGCGACTCCTCCATGTCGACGCCGTGAAGCTCGCCGGGTTCCACGGCCCTGGCCAGGCCGACCGATACGGTGCCCGGGCCGCAGCCGAAGTCGAGGACGCGATGGCCGGGCTTGAGATGCGGGAGCAGGTGGGCGGCGTGAGTTTCCGCAGTGAATCGCTTCAGCACCTGAAGGATCGCTTCACTGAAGCCCATCGTGTAGTCGGGTGTCGCCGACGAATGGTCTGCGATTGTCACGTATCTCACTCCCGGAGCATCGGCCACCATTATAGGTAGCCCGCGTCCATCGTCAAGCCACTCCCCACGTTCGTCCTGGGTTATAATCTGGACATGCTCCCACGCGACATCGACCCCATCACCTTCGAGGTGATCCGCAACGGGCTCGACACCCTGGTCGACGAGATGGCCCTCACGGTCATGCGGACGGCCCACTCGGGCGTGGTCAAGGACGCCATGGACTACTCCACCGCGTTCTGCGACCGCAACGGGCAGGTGGTCGCCCAGGGCCTGACCATCGTCTGCCACCTCGGCTCCTTCCCCGCCGCCGTCGCGTCGGTCATCGACAAGTACGGCGACACGATGGCCGAGGGCGATATGTTCATCCTGAACGACCCGTACACGTCGGGCGGCATACACCTGCCCGACATCTACGTGATACAGCCCGTGTTCGTCGACGGCGAGCCGGAGGGGTTCGCCGGCGTCGTGGCCCACCACACGGACGTGGGCGGCATCGTGCCGGGGTCGAACTCGACCGACTCGACGGAGATATACCAGGAGGGGCTGCGCATCCCGACCCTGCGGCTCTACGACCGGGGCGAGCCGGTCGAGGCGGTCTTCACGCTCCTGGCCGCCAACGTGCGCGTGCCCGACAAGGTGCTGGGCGACCTGAGGGCGCAGATCGCCGCCGCGCACACCGGCGAGCGGGGCCTGGTGCGCCTCACCGACCGCTACGGCGCGCCCACCGTGCGCCGCTACATGGACGTGCTGATCGACCACTCCGAGCACCTGGCGCGGGAGGAGATCGAGGCGCTGCCTGACGGCACCTACCACGCGACCGGGTACATCGACGCCGACAACGTGCCCGACGGGCCGCTGGTGCTCCAGGTGGCCGTGACCATCGACGGCGACCGCGTGGTGGCCGACTTCGAGGGCTCGTCGAGCCAGATGAAGGCGGGGATCAACTCGCCGGTCCCGTTCACGAAGGCTGCGGTCTACGGCGCGCTGCGGCTCCTGATGGACCCGGGCATCCCCAACTCGGCCGGGTACACCCGCCTGATCGAGGTGCGGACCCCCATCGCCTCGGTCGTAGACCCGGTGCTGCCCGCGGCCTGCGGAGCGCGGGGCATCACGGGCTTCAGGATCATGGACACGGTGCTGGCGGCCCTGGCCCAGGCGGTGCCCGACAGGGTGCCGGCCGACGGCGAGGGCGGCAACACCATCATCAGCATCGGCGGCCACGCGGAGACGGGCGGGTTCGCCTACGTGGACCTGTTCGCGGGCGCGCGGGGCGCGAGGCCCACGGGCGACGGGCCGGACGGCGTGGCCCACCCGGCGGCGAACATATCCAACACGCCCGTCGAGATCGCAGAGGTCGAGTCGCCAGTGAGGATCGAGGAGTACGGCCTGCTGCCCGACTCGGGCGGCGCGGGCAAGTACCGGGGCGCGCTGTCCGAGGTCAGGAGCGTCCGCTGCCTGGCCGACGAGGCCCTGCTCCAGCTCAGGTCCGACAAGCGCGCACACCCGCCCTTCGGACTCCAGGGCGGCTCGCCCGGCTCGCCGTCGTACAACATCCTCAACCCCGGCGGCGGCGAGAGGGTCCTGACCACCATGGGCACGGCCCCCATGCGCCGGGGCGACCTGATCCGTCACGAGCTCGCCAGCGGCGGCGGCTGGGGCAATCCGCTAGATCGCGACCCGGCCATGGTCCTGGCCGACTACCTCGACGAGAAGGTCACCGCCCACCACGCCCGCCAGGTCTACGGCGTCGTCATCGACCCGGACACCTACCAGGTGGACGCCGGTGCAACGGAGCAGCTTCGCCAAGAGCTGCGATAGCCCTCAGGCTGATACCTCGACAAGCGGTTCGATTGCGCTCACGTCGGTACTGGCCCGGGCCACGTCCAGATCGTACATCCGCTGAAGATTCAGCCAGAAGTCGGGCGTCATACCCAGGGCCTGTCCGATTCGCAGCGCCGTGTCCGCCGTGATGGATCTGCGGCGGTGAACGATATCGTGGATACGTATCTGGGGCACCCCTATCGTCTTGGCCAATCGGTATTGGGTGATGCCCAACTCCTCCATGATCTCGGCCAGGTGCTCTCCCGGGTGTATAGGTTCAGGGACGGTCATAAGCTTCTCCTTAGTGGTAGTCGGTGACTTCGATCTCCATAGCGCCCCGGTCTGTCCAGACAAAGCAGACGCGCCACTGGTCGTTGACTCGGATGCTGTACTGGCCCTCCCGGTCTCCCCGTAATGCTTCCAGCCGATGGGATGGCGGTACGCGAAGGTCGGTGAGCGCCGCGGCCGCCACCACTCGTTGCACTCTCATTCGTGCCCGGCGCTGAATATCGGCCGGTAGTCGCCGAACCGTTTGTCCGGCGAAGAGGCGTTCAGCATCGTCATTTCTAAATCGGTTCACTGATGGATAGTAACGTATATGGTTACTAATGCCAAGAGTGCGTAGGATCATCTATAGGGACAGATTGAACCTCAGGGATGGCGGCAGTGGCCGGGGAGAGTGGGTTTGGACTAGTATAGTAGCCCTGAAGGGAGCGTAGACCATGCGCATTTCGTCCTATGAAACGTTGGCGGTCCGCATCTGGCGGGAGCCGGGGCCGACCGCTCCTCGCGATCAGGCGGACTTCGTGACGCTGCGCCTGCGCACGGACGATGGCATAGAGGGCATCGCCTACGCGGGCTTCGCGTCGAAGCTCGTGACGAGGGCGCTGAAGGAGCTGGTGGACACTCTGGCTGCCGAGACCGTCGGCGCCGACCCGCACGCGGTGGAAGAGATCGGGCGCGGCCTGCTCCTCAAGGCCGGCGACGCGTCGCCCGCGGGCCTGGTAACCCGCGCCGTCGCAGCGATCGACACGGCGCTGTGGGACATCAGGGGCAAGGCGCTGGGGATGCCGGTGTGGAAGCTCTTGGGCGCCGGATCGGGCGTCTCGCCCACGTACGCGAGCGGCTACCTGTGGCGGCACTTCGACCTGGACGAGCTTGCGAAAGCGGCGGCGACGCTCGTATCGCAGGGATTTCGCGCCATGAAGCTGCGCATGGGGGCGGAGGAGACGGTCGAGGCCGAGCTGGCGCGGCTGCGGACGGTGCGCGAGGCCGTCGGCGACGACATCGTCCTGATGGTGGACGTCAACCAGGCGTGGGACGTGAACAGGGCCATCTCGGTGGGGCGGCAGATGGCCGAGCATGACCTCTACTGGCTGGAGGACCCGACGCATTTCGAGGACTACGCCGGGCTCGCACGCATAGCGGACGCGCTCGACACGCCCATAGCGGCGGGCGAGTACGCCTACGGGATCGAGCCGTTCCGTCACATGCTGGAGGCGCGCTCAATCGACATCGTGATGGTGGACCTGCTGCGCGCCGGCGGGATCACCCAGTGGATGAAGATCGCGCACATGGCCGAGGCCTTCAACCTGCCGGTGGTGACGCACCTTGCGCCCGAGATACTGGGCCACGCGCTGGCGGCAGCGCCGAACGGCCTATACGTGGAGCACATGCCCTGGGCGTTTCCGCTTTTCGAGGAGGTGCCAAGGGTGGATGAGTCGGGACGGCTGGTCATGCCGGACGCGCCGGGCCTGGGGCTAGCGTTCGACGAGGACCGCCTGGCGGCTTCGGCGCTATAGCCCTGCGTCCACATCATCCAGTGGACCTAGCCTGATAGAATATCCGGCGAACAATATGCCCGATCTGTTCGTGGCGGAGGCGAGCTATGCCGGCGGGATTCGGCTTCGTGGTGAACGAGAGAAACGAGGTCCTCCTGATCCAGCGGGGGTATGGCAAGCAGAAGGGTCTGTGGAGCCTGCCGGGAGGGAATAAGGACAGGGGGGAGAGCCTGAAGAAAACCGCCGTAAGGGAAACACGCGAAGAGACGGGCATCAGGATGACCGCCGACGACCTGTACTACAAGAGCGAGCGACACCGCTTTGAGATATGGCGTGGGAAACGCATCGGCGGACGCCTGCGGATCCAGAGGAAGGAATGCCTGGACGCTGCGTGGTTCAGCAACGACATGCTTCCTCATGACGACAATCTGGCCTTCGGCCCGGACAGGAGGGCATTGGGCAAGTGGGCAGGCGAGAATCCGGGCAGTCGCAGGGTGTACTATCCCCGGCGGCGCAAGATGGGCAGGGCAGGCTTCGCCCTCGTGGTGAATGACAGCAACGAGATCCTCCTCGTACAACTCAAGACGGGCAGGAGGGCAGGCAAGTGGAGTCTCCCGGGCGGCAGAGCCGGGAAGAGGAATCGGCGCAGCGTCGCTGTCTATCGAACACGAAGGGCCACCGGCGTGGAGTTCACCCCTGAGCGGCTGTACTACGAGAACAGGCACCAGGCTCAAATATGGCTAGGAATGCACCCTCCGAGGCCCTTGAGCGTTCGCTGGGCAGTACACCTCATCAAGGGTCCTATGGGCAATCGCTCCGGCGGTCGCTGGTTCCCCATAAACCAACTGCCCGATGACGACAGCCTGGCCTACGCCATCGACGTCAGGACCATCGAAAAGTGGGCGTCCGAGAACAGCGGAAGCGGACGGGTCCACTACTCGTAGTGAGCAGTTGTTTGGGAAGCATAAGCGAGAGGTGATAGATTGGGCATGACACGGAACAACAGGGGAGTCTTCGTAGCCGTTGTCGGGCTGGTGATAGTCTACCTTCTCGCACAAAAGCGGAGCGGAGCCTTCAGCCGCAGAATTCGAGTGGGAAGCAACAAAACAGGAGACGTCATGAATAAGAAGGGCAACTTGTGGGCCATTCTACTTCGATTCGCTCGCAACGCGATTATCGGCTTCTCTGCAATGATGGTCGTAGTGATTGCTTTCTCCGCCATCTTTCTTTGGTTTGTCCAGTTATTCGGTGATCCTGAGCAAGCTACTTACGACTTAGTAGGGTCTCCCTTCACACTTGCGCAGGTGATGGCCATCTTTGGAGCCTTCGGAATAGCCGGGGGCTTCTCTACTTATGGCAACTCATATCTGCGGTCAAGTCTACGACTAGCGGGCGTCTTCTACATTCTATCTGCTCTCGGTTTCAGCCTACTCGGCATGATGCTACCAATCTTTCTGTCTCCAAATGATGGGCCCTCTCCGCCCAAGTATCTGGAGTGGGTGACCCTTGGGGCTTTTGGCGTGGCTGCTGTGACATTCTGTTGGGGCACTTTTGTATTGTTGTTCAGTATTGGCGAACTGTTGACTGGAGACAAGGAGAATCAACATGAGTGAGAGACAGTTGGATGCAAGTAGAGTCTGGACTGTTGCAGCATTGCTGGCGGCGGTACTCATAGCGGCCTGCGCCCAGCCCGAGCAGGTAATCGTGGTGGTGACGGCCACGCCTACTCCCGAAGAGCGCGTGGACGACAAGCTCGCGCGGGACGTGGCATCGCAGTCGCCGACTCCCGGCGCACCGACGCCACCTCCGGCCGAGACACCCACGTCCACCACCATCCCTACACCGGAACCGGCGGATGCGCCTGAACCCGCCAGCACACCTACGCCGATTTCCACCAGCACACCCACGCCGCAACCGGCGGATACACCAGTTCCCATTCACACTCCGACCCCGGAACCGACAGACACTCCCACACCCACCAGTACGCCGATGTCTGTGCCCACCGATACACCCATCCCGACCAATACGCCGACTCGTGTGCCGACCAGCACACCAATACCCACAAACACGCCGACTCCCGTGCCGACCAGCACGCCCACTCCGACCAACACGCCGACTCCCGTGCCCGTCGTCAGGCTCGTCCTAGACGCCGAATCGACGGTTGCCGGGTACTGGTCCGACGGCACGGCGGACGTCGAGGTGACGGCGACCCTGCGCAACGAGGGCACGCTCCGGCTCGACGGCGCACGGGAGATCACAGCTATGTGCGTGGCACAGGGCGATGAACTCAGGGACTGCCGTGAGGAGTTGAGGCTCTCCCTGACGGACGGATTCGCACCAAGCTCCCACAGCTTCACCCTGCGGCTCCCGATGGGGGCGACGACCCTAGCGTTCGACTACGGCGAGAGCGAACCGCTGACCTTTAACGTGGAGGTGCCCGAACGCATCCTGGGAGTCGACCGCGATGTATGGGAGTGCTACTCAGATCGCCCGCCGAAAGGATGGTCGTGGGAAACGCATGACGCTTTATGTGGCGGACTGGACCACGGCCTCATTGTTGAGAAGTGGCTTGGTGACGTACCTGTTAAGGTATGGGCAATCGGCCCTCCGAACTACATAGAACTCCTTGAATCCGTTCTTAACGAGATGTCCTCGTTAACCGGCCTAGAATTCGAGTGGGTAGACTCTTTTGAACAGGCTGACTTCAGGGCATATTTAGGCCAAACTGATACAGAGCTTCTTAATCTAGGGCACTTTGACTCTATTGATGCCCTACATGGATGGGGAGGACTCGCAACTGCTCGCACCAGGACACGATATGGCGAAGTGGTATCAGGAATTATATGGACAAAGCCATCTGATGATGAGATATGGAATCGTGGTGTAATTCTCCACGAAGCAATGCATGTCCTTGTTCCTATCGGACACAGTAATCGCCCACTAAGCATGATGGGATGCTGTGATGTTGAGATAATGACTCCACTTGATATTGAGCTAATCAAGCTAAACTATCATCCTCTTGTGCGTCCGGGCATGTCTATGGATGAAGTTCGAGACTTGGTTGTGATTACCGACGAACTTTTGGATTATACGCTGATTGACAGTCGGCCACTCAGCATTGAGTCGATTGATATCATTTGGGATATCTATGCTTCGTTGATCCAAAAGAATTCCATGAGCTTTCGTGTAAGTGGAGGCTGGTGTGGCGGCAGCGACGCGTTTGGCAAAAGAAGAGGCCCAATCAGAGTCACAGCAGGAAACTTCGCCTGGCACGCAGATGTACAATGGGTGTTCTATGACTTTCATACTATTCAGTTCTTTGCCTATTATTCTGAAGAGGACTCCGACTGGCGTTATCTCACTAGGCCCAGTCAAGATAGTGACTGGGAGCTAATAGACAGAGAAACCATGACTGATTACTCTAGCTATTGGCATTGGGATGGTAAACTCTCAGAGGCTCTTCGGTTTCTCCTCCGCGAGAGTAGTCTTTACCCAGCACGGGTGGCCAACAGGCTGGCTGCTACTAAAGTGAATGACTCACTACACATTGGCGTTATCTTTGACCGAGACTTCACCTACTACTCGTTTGGAGACGTGGATACGCATCTCGATTTGACTCTTGTCGTTGACCCGGCCACATTATCCCTGACGGGATACACGTGGAAGATTCACAGAAACGACTGGTGCTCGGATTATACCGAGGTAGCAACGGACTTTCAGTTGGGCACGCCCAAAGACACGCCGAAGCCCCAGGACTTTGAGTAGGGCGTAGCTACACGCTCTGAGGCATGTCTAGACGTGCGGTTAACAGCCTACTCGCAACGTCGGGTAGGGCCTCATATGTTGTGCGCCAGCGAGGAATCTAAGATGTCTCGGTACGGATCGATGTCGTATCGAGGGCAGCGATCTTAGGTTCCTCACTCCGTTCGGAACGACAGTAGTGGGTGCGCCGCGTTGTCTTCCCTTTCTACGGCCTGCGCCAGCCTGTCATGGGGTACCCATGGTTTCTGAGATTTCGGACCGGCTAGTCGAAAGGGGAGGGCTGGTTTGAAACCAGCCCCTACAGAGAGTCGAGATCAACGATGTTATACACCTCGGTAACGTGGTCTATGACGTGGTCCGGGGGCATGAGGTCAGGGGGATACTGACGACCTCGGCGGACCCAGGCGGTCCTCATGCCGAATCGCTTGGCCCCGTCTATGTCGTGCTCCGGGTTGTCCCCGACGAACATGACCCGCTCGGGGTCTGCGAGCCCGGTCGCCTCCAGCGCATCCCTGTATATCCTGGGGTCCGGCTTGGCGTAGCCGGCATCTTCGGAAACGATGATGAACCGGGCGAGCTTGTTCAGGCCCGCCTGCCGGCACTTGCGGTGCTGGTTCGGTGAGCCGTTCGTAACGATGCCCCACGGCACCCCCCGCTCGTTCAGCCAGGCGAGGAATCGGTTGATCTCCACGTCGGGCTCGATCTGACGGTCCATCTCAGCGCGGTACCACTTCCCCAGCGAGTCCAGGTTCGCGCGGATGTCCTGCCACTCGCTGAGCCACCGCCTGCGCATCCCTTCCCCGTCGCGATAGCCGTCGCCGTCCCACCGGACCATCATCTCGACCGCTTCGTCCCGCTCCACGAGCGCCACGGGACGAAGGTACTCCTCGTAGAAGCTCTCGGCCACCCTGCGAAAGGCGCCGTACCTGTCGAGCAGGGTATTGTCCAGGTCGAATACCAGGCCGTCGACGACGGTGTTCATGATAGTTTGGCCAAGTCGCGGGTAAGCTGGGCCTGGCCGTAGTGTTCGGCGGCGTGGCCGGCGACTACGACAAGTACCTCGCGGCCGGTGATGATCCCGTGGTGGGGGTGCTGCCTGTCGCGGTCCAGCTCGGCGGGCGGCAACTCCTCGATGGCCTCGGAGATGCGGGCCTTCAGCTCGTTCCAGCGCGCTTCGATCTCCGCGGCGGAGGCGCCCCTTGCCACGAACTCTGCGTCGCGGTCGCGGGTGATGGGCAGCCCACACAGCACGTTCAGGAGGTTGTGCCGCACGTTGCCCATGGTGTGAGTGGCCAGGACGTAGAGACTGTTGGCGTCGTCGAGGGGCTTCCAGTCCAGGGAGTCGCCGTCGAGCCCTTCCAGGCAGGCGACTAGCTCGTCGACGGTATCCGTGATCTTGTGCCAGAAGATGTCGATCTCGCGGTGTTCCTGCATTGTGTCCTCCTATTCAGAAATGGGCTTTAGCATGTCAGTATATCCAACCAGAGCCGGGGAGGCGGGTTTCAAACCCGCCCCTATGCCAGATCTACACCCCTAGTAGAGCGGCGAGAGGGTTAGGAGGGTGTCGCTGGCGTACTCGATGGCCAGCATCAGGGGCGCGGGGTAGATGCCCAGGAGGATGGTGCCGGCGAAGAGGGCGGCGAGGAGGGCCGTGGTGAGGCGGGGGAGCTTCAGCCTGGCGTCGTCCTCGGCCGGGTCGACGTACATGCGCTTTATGACCATGAGGTAGTAGTAGAGGGAGACGAGGCTTGCGGCTATGGCGAGGCCGGCCAGCCAGAGGAGGCCGCTGAAGGCGGCGGCGTTGAACAGGTAGAACTTGCTGACGAAGCCCGCGAATATGGGCAGCCCGGCCAGGGAGAAGAGGGACGCCGCCATCACCATCGCCAGGCCGGGCGAGCGCGACGCCAGGCCGGAGTAGGCGGCGGTGTCCTCCCTGCCGGTGGCGTCGTACACCGTGCTCACGCACAGGAACGCGGCCATGTTGGTCACGGCGTAGGCCACTATGTGCAGCATGATCCCGTTCACGACCAGCGCGTAGCCGTCGAGCCCGCGCCCGGCGCCCGCCGAGCCGCCCGCGTCGAGGGCCGACAGGGCGGCGACTCCGAGGAGCAGGTAGCCCACGTGCCCGACGCTGGAGTAGGCCAGCAGGCGCTTGATGTTGGTCTGCACGAGGGCCACGAGGTTGCCCAGCACCATGGTCAGCGCGGCCAGGACTGCCATGACGACCTGCAGATCGCCGTGTGCGGGCACGAGGGCGTCGACGAAGAGCCGTACGATGAGCGCGAAGGCCGCTGCCTTCGACCCGACCGCCAGGTAGGCTGTGATGGGCACGGGCGCGCCCTCGTAGGCGTCGGGCGCCCACATGTGGAACGGCACGGCGGCGACCTTGAAGGCCAGACCCGCGATGAGCAGCGCCAGCCCGACCTGCACGCCGAGCCCCGGATCGGGCATCTGGGACAGGAGCGCGCCGACCTCGTCGAAGCGGGTCGTGCCCAGCAGCCCGTATACCTGGCTGATTCCGTAGAGCATGAGGGCCGACGAGAACGCGCCCAGGAGGATGTACTTCGTGCCTGCCTCGTTGGACTTCGGGTTATAGCGGTCGAAGGAGACGAGGACGTAGAGGCCGAAGCTCAGCAGCTCCAGGGATATGTACGCCGTCAGAAGCTCGCGGGACGACGCCATCAGCATCGCGGCGAGCACGGTGAAGAGCAGGATGCCGTAGTACTCGCCAGGGTGCTTCAGGTGGCGCTTCACGTACTCCACGCTCGACAGCACCACGACGATACCCAGCGCCGCGAAGAAGACCTTGAAGACCAGTGCGTAGCCGTCGAAGACCAGCGCGCCGCCGTAGAGGCTGCCGGTCTCCCCGCGCCACGTCGCCAGCAGGGCCGCGACGATCCCCGCGAGGCCCAGGGCGGCAATGGCAGGCAGGACCTGCTTGCGGCGGTCGGGCAGGAACAGGTCTGCGCCCAGCACGACGAAGGCCAGGGCGGTGAGCAGGAACTCCGGGATGAGCAGCGTCAGGTCGTTCATCCGGCGCCCGCCATTGCGCCCAGAAGCCTCGCCACGCTCTCGTCGATGCCGTTGATGAACAGCAGCGGCAGCAGGCCCATGAGGAAGATGAACGCCGCCAGGATCCAGGACGCAATGCCCTCTACTCTGGATATGTCGAGTTGGGCCGCCCGTCCCAAGCCTGCCGAGGAAGCCTGTCCTGAGCTTGTCGAAGGATCAGTATTGCCGAAGAAGACCTTGGCGATCAGGCGCAGGATGTAGACGGCAGTGATGGCCGCGCCTATGACGGCGAGCGCCCCGAGTATCGGGTAGGTCTGGAACAGGCCCAGGAAGACGAGAAGCTCGGCGACGAACCCGCTCAGCCCCGGCAGCCCCAGGGACGTGAGCCCGGCTATGACGAAGAGGGCCGTGGTGGTCTTCATCGGCCTGGCCATGCCCTCGAGGACGCCGATGTCGCGGGTGTGGGTGGCCTCGTAGATCGAGCCCACGACCGCGAAGAAGAGGGCCGTCATGATGCCATGCGAGAACATCTGGAGAACCGCGCCGCCCACCCCCAGGTAGTGGAGGGTCGCGAGGCCCATCAGCACGTAGCCCATGTGGCTAACGCTGGAGTAGCCGACGACGTACTTCAGGTCGCGCTGTCCCAGGGCCGAGACAGCGCCGTATAGGACGTTCACCGTGCCGAGCCCGATGAGCAGGGGCATCCAGGTCTCGGCGCCCTCGGGCATCAGGCCCATGCCAACCCGGAGGATGCCGTACGCGCCCAGCTTCATCAGCACGCCGGCGTGGACCATGCTCACGGCGGTCGGCGCGGCGACGTGGCCGTCGGGCGACCAGGTATGAAAGGGCCACATGCCCGCCAGCACGCCGAAGCCGACCATCAGGAACGGGAAGAATATGCGCTGGAACGTGACCGGGAGTTCGCCGTACTCGTGGAGGGCGACGAAGTCGAAGGTGCCCAGATCGGCCTGGGCGAAGATGGCCATCAGCGCGACCCAGATGAGCACGCTGCCCGCCACCAGGTACAGCATCAGCTTCATCGCCCCGTACTCTTTGGTGCGCACGAAGGTCGAAAAGTCGGTGCTGCTGCCCCAGACGGCGATCAGGAGGTACATGGGCAGCACGGCCAGCTCGTAGAAGAAGAACAGGAAGAAGAGGTCGAGGCTGACGAACACCCCGAACACGCCCGCGAGCAGCAGGAAGTACAGCACGAAGAAGTCCTTGGTGCGGTGGGTGACGTTCCACGACACGAGGACGCCGGTGAACATGACGATGCCGGTGAGCATGACCATCAGCGCCGATATGCCGTCCACGCCGAGGGCCAGCGCGATGCCGTGACCGTCTGTTCCAGGGAGGCAGTCCATGTATCCACCCAGGGTGGATTCGGCGACCGCGCACTCCTGGGGTACCAGGTCGAGCCAGACCCAGGAGCGCTGGAACTCGAACCGGAGCACGTGGGGCCGGCCCACGAACTCGTCCATCGACCTTCGCGGCGCGCCGAAGTCGGTGTGGCCCACGAACACGTAGAGCGACAGCAGCATGACCACGAACGCGACGGCGGTCGCAACCCACCTGATCGCCAGCCGCCGCTCGCCCGGCACGGCCAGCATCACCGCCGCCCCTGCCAAGGGGAGGGCTATGAGGGCGAAGAGCACATATGAATTGAAGGCGTCCACGACTCAGGCGAGGAGGTCCTCAAATGCCTGCCGCTCCCTGCCGGCCTTTGGGACTATTGTTATCAGGTTGGGCTTATCGTCCTTCTTTTTCTGGGGAGGAATCCGCTCCCAGAGATGAGCTGGGAAACGATGTTCGTCTTGTGCATATGCGACAAAAGATACGAAACCGTACTTGTGGTTGAAATAGAGTGAGGATATGGGCTTACGGTGCTTCAATGTCTTGTAAATCTCTATGTTGTGGAAGCCTAGTGCCCGGAATAGGTCAATGTACTCTTCCTTATTCATCGTCTTTACTCCTTTCGCCAGTGGCCTCGTAGATACCTGGACAGTGTGTGCAGTGCGAACTGAGGTCATCTGAGCTTGTTCAAGAACCTCTGGTTCCTCTATCGCTTCAGGACTCTTTCCAGAGACTACACTGCAAACAAGGTCCACGACCTGTGCCCGATTCTGTTGGCGTTCAGCCCTTGGAAGCGACCGCCATCGATTTACGACTCCATTCGGTATGCCTCGTTCTTCGAGCAGTGCTCCAATCCTGTCGTGCGCCCGTTTCCCAATACACACAACGACGCGAGGTTGGAGCCAGTCCAACCAGCCTATAAGATGATTGTCGATACAGGCCCGTGTCATGCGTGATCCCGGACTAGTATTCCCCTCTGTTCTACAACGAACTACGTTTAGATACGCTATGTCTTCGAGTTGGAGGTCACATTCTGCGATGGGGAAGTAAGTCCTGAACACGTCCCAAACAGGCATGTTTCTATCGAGAACATCCTTGTAATCTGCCATTGTTTGCGCACTGGGATCGTCACGCAGTGCGATTTGTGCATCGGCAAACTCCCTATCTTGGACACTGAACCAACCTGGAGAAATGCCCGGATTCTGTCCAATCAGGAGCACGCCAGTGCTTCTATAATTCGACCCGATATAGCCTGGCTGAGGGAGATTGAAGGTATCATCCCTGAGAAGCTTTGGGAAACCCTGAGTAGAGCAGTAATCGCACGAGATCACTTTGGCGAACTGCCTCGCCGCGCCCCTCATGGAGACTCTCCTATCTGAGTTGCCGCGAACAGTACACAAGCCTCAACGTCCTCCCTTTCGACCCTGAATTCGTCCGCTACCTCTTCGATCGTCATTCCGAGTGCCAATAACTTTACCATGTGCTCAACGGTCAGGCGCGTCCCTTTTATCACTGGCTTGCCGACCATGACTTCGGGATCGACCGCGATGCGGTCAAGCAACTCCGTGTTTGCCAACTGTACAGGTGGTCTGACCGATCGACGCAATCAGTCAGGGCCGTCTCCTTGGTCTTCGAGATCCGACTCTGCCGACTCTCCTGATTGGTGGGCGTTCTCTTGGAAAGCGAGACTCGGCGCTCTTCAAGGCGCCTATCAGGGCTCCCGCACACTCGATGCCACGCCACACGGTCTCTTCTTCGTAGTGCTCCTCGTAGAAGTTGACGTGCAGTGCGTCTATCGCCAGGAACATTCCCCTAGATTGACCGGGGTCGCTCGTGTAGCGCATCAGTATCGCGGCATTATCACGTATGTCCTGGTGCGACCTGTTAGGCCAGCCTCGCTCTTTGGAGATGGACTTGACGTAGTGCGCCAACGCTCCCCAGGCCTTCTCTGAAGCCTGAAGCAGATCACCCTTCTCGAACTCCTCTTGGGCATGTTCGAGCATCGTATCGCTGATCTCCTGGTGCCGCATTGCGGTAGCCAATGTCAATCCCCTGTCGTTGGAACCTGTCCTGAGTCTCATCCATCATACCAGCACCAAGCCGGACACTTCAATTGCCGTCGCCTGTTGGCAACGTGCCCCGGCCCCAGCCGTCACGCGGCGAGCCACCAGAGGAGAGCCAGGCCTACGGCGCCGAGGGACATGGCCATGGCGTAGGTGTACATGAGGCCCGACTGGAGGTAGCGGGCGCGCATGGCGGAGAGCCATACGGACAGGGCGGGGCCGTCGACGCCGGTGTCGTTGACGATGACCCGGTCGAACAGGGCGACCAGCCTGCCCAGCGCGAGGAATACCCGATCGATGGCCCACTGGTACGCCTCGTCGACGTAGTATCCGTTGACGAGGAGCCGGTGTACCCTGTCCCGCCACGCCGGGGCATGGCCCGTGACCGGGTAGACCTTGGGGTCCCTCGGATCGGCATATCGGGCCGCGCCCGGGAGCCACGAGGGGCGGCCCACGTACCTCGTCCAGCTAACGAAGATGACCGCGGCGACCAGCCCACCCGACAGGCCAGCCAGCCACGCCGGAGAGGCATGGGCGGCCTTGCCTGAGAGGAAGTAGCCGAAGCCCTGGTAGGCGTCGGTCCAGCCGTAGGTCGCCAGTCCCAGCACAAGCGCCAGCGGCGCGAGCACTAGCAGGGGAGCCGTCATGAGCCAGGGCGACTCGTGGGCCTCTCCCTCACCCCGGTTCGCGCCGAAGAAGACGAGGAACGTGACCCTTGCCATGTAGAGGGCGCTCAGGAGGGCCGCGGCGAATGTGGGCACGAAGAACGCGAGTCCCCTCTCGTCGAGCACGGTGATGAGCGCCTCCTCCTTGCTGAAGAAGCCGCTGAAGGGCACGAGCCCGGCCAGGGACGCGGCCCCGATGGTGAACGTGATGGCCGTGATCGGCATAGCGCGCCACAACCCGCCCATCTCGCGGATATCGGTCCTGCCCGTGCCGTGGGTGACGCTGCCCGCGCCGAGGAACAGCAGCGCCTTGGAGACGCCGTGGATGAGCAGGTGGAGTATGGCGGCGGCCATCCCGAACGCGCCGAGGGACAGCATCATCAGCCCCAGGTGGCTGACCGTCGAGTAGGCGAGGACGCGCTTCAGGTCGGTCATCACGAGCGCCAGGGCTCCCGCGAAGGCGAAGGTGAACAGGCCGATCACCGCGACGAAGAGCAGCACGCCCGGCGCCATCTCGAACAGCGGCATCAGCCTGGCGACCAGGAATACTCCGGCGGCGACCATCGTGGCGGCGTGGATCAGCGCGCTGACGGGCGTCGGCCCCTCCATCGCATCGGGCAGCCAGACGTGGAAGGGGAACTGTGCCGACTTGCCCATCGCCCCCAGGAACACGAGGAAGAGCGAGAGGTTCACGGTGGCCTGGGAGATTAGCCCCGCGCCCACGCCGTTCTCGACGGCGTGGATGACGCCGCCGATGTCGAAGGTGCCCGTCGCCCGGTAGAGCAGGATGATGCCGATGAGCAGCCCCACGTCGCCTATTCGCGTGGTGATGAAGGCCTTCTTGGCCGCCTCGGCGGCGGGTCGCTTCTCGTGCCAGAAGCCGATCAGCAGATACGACCCCAGGCCGACGAGCTCCCACGCCAGGTAGAGGAAGACGAGGTTGTCGGCCAGCACGAGGGCCAGCATGGCTGCGGCGAAGAGGGCGTGGGCGGCGAAGTACCAGCCGTACCGGGGCTCGCCGCGCATGTACGCGACGGAGTAGACCTGCACCAGCAGGGCCACGAACGTGACCAGGCCGATCATCGTCACGGACAGCCGGTCGACGATCACGCCCCAGGTTATGTTCACGTCGCCCAGAACCAGCCAGCCGCCGCCGAAGGTGCCGCCGCCGTTCGCGAGCAGGTCGGCGAGCACGAACCAGAACAGCACGAACCCCAGCAGGACGGCGGCGACGGAGACGAACGCGCCGCGCGTGGGGAGCCACCGCCCGAAGAGCGCCACGACGACGAACGCCGACGCGCTCAGGGCGGGAATCACCCACGCCCATTCGACACCTATGGTCATCGCTCCGTCACCACTTCATCAGGTCGACCTGGTCCATGTTGACGGACGACCGGTTCCTGTAGAGGCGCAGGACTATGGCGACGGCGAGGGCTAGTTCGGCCGCCGCTATGGTGATGACGAATATGACGAGAACCTGGCCCAGGGCCCGCTGGGCCTCCGTGAAGTCGGCGAAGGCCGCGTAGCCGATCAGGTTCAGGTTGACGGCGTTCAGCATGAGCTCGATGGACATGAGCACGAGCACGGCGCTGCGGCGGGCCAGGACGCCGTACACACCCACCGCGAAGAGGGCTGCGCCGAGAAGCTGGAAGTGGGCGAGCTCGATCATTGGCGGTCACCGTTCGACCGCACCATCACGACCGCGCCGATCAGCGCCACCAGGAGCACGAGCGAGGCGACCTCGAAAGGCACGGCCCAGTCGACGAACAGCGCCCTGCCCACCGTCTCGAAGCCGACGGCCTCGCGCTCCCCCGCCGCCACGTCGGTCAGCAGGGCCGACGCGGCGAGCAGCCCGAACAGAACCAGCGCCGCAACCACGGCGGCGGGCCAATGCACGTTGTCGGTGAGACGCTCGAAGTCCTCGATCCGGGTCAGCATGAGAGTGAACAGGATGACGACGACGATGGCGCCGCCGTAGATGAGTATCTGCACGAGGGCGAGGAACTCGGCGAAGGCCAGCAGGAACAGCCCGGCCACGCCGATGAGGGAGGCGAGCAGACCGAAGGCCGCGTAGACGATGTTGCGGGTCGTGACGACCGCGAGGGCGCCGCCCAGCGTTATCACCCCGGCGATGTAGAAGAGGACTAGGGACATGGTGGATAGGATATTCTCACTTCTCGACTCTCCCGATGTTCTTGGACTGGGTGGGCTCCCAGCCGGTCTTGTCCTGGAACTCCTTACCCATCTCGAGCAGTCGCTCCTTGTCGGAGCGGTTGCCGTTGCGGGCGAACTTGCCCAGCTCGTGCTCGTGGCTCATCTCTATTGCGTCGAAGTTGCACACGTCCACGCATATGCCGCACACGATGCACCGGCCCAGGTTGATCTCGAACTCGTCGACGATCTTGCGCCGCCGGCTCTTCCCGTCGGCGTGGAGGGGGTTGTCCTTCATGGTCGCGCTCATGCACTGGGTCGGGCACTCGCGGATGCATACCATGCAGCCGGTGCAGTATGGCTCGTCGACCGTGTGGTCCCACAACAGGGCGGGGAAGCCCATGTACCGCTCGTCGATGTCGAGCCGCTTGTCGGGCTCCGGGTACTGGGCCGTGACGGGCTTGCGGCTCGCCGTCTTCAGCGTAACCTTCAGCCCTTCGAGGAATCCTGCCATTTCTTTCACCCTCACCCCAACCCTCTCCCGTCGAGGGAGAGGGGGTTGTCTCACGCCTGTTTCCGCAGGCTGCTGGCCGGGTGGACCGTTACGGTGTCCCGCGCCGACCGACCGCCCGCGTTCTTCGTGATCGCGTAGACCGTACCCGCCAATATTAGCAGAGACAGCACCGTCAGCACCCAGAGGGGCCAGCCGTAGAACATCACGACACCCGTCACCACGATGTTCGCGAAGGATAGGGGCACGAGCACCTTCCAGCCGAAGGCCATTAGCTGGTCGATGCGCAGGCGCGGGTAGGTGCCCCTGATCCAGAATATGAACAGGATCACGGCGTAGCACTTGACCATGAACCACAGGACGGACAACGCCGAGTGGAGCGCGCCGTCGAAGGGCATGGCGGGCCAGCGCCAGCCCCCCAGGAAGAGCAGGGTCGTCAGCGCCGCGACGGTGAAGGTGTTGACGTATTCGGCCAGGAAGAAGATGGCCCAGTGCGCGCCGCTGTACTCGACGAACGGGCCGCCGACCACCTCGGACTCGGCATGATGGATGTCGAAGGGCGTACGGCCAAGCTCGGCCAGCCCGGCCGTCAGGAACAGGAACAGGCCCAGCGGCTGCACTAGCGCGTAGGCGACGTTGGCCTGGGCATCCACGATGTCCTGCAGGTCCAGGGACTGGACGAGCATGGCGACGGCGAGGATCGACATGATGAAGGGGATCTCGTAGCTGAGGAGTTGGCCCGCAGCGCGCAGGCCCCCCAGGATCGCGTACTTGTTGGCGGAGCCCCAGCCTGCCATCACCAGCCCCAGAACGGACAGGACCGATATTGCCGTGATGTAGAAGAGGCCCAGATCCATGTTCCTGATGACCACGTCCTGGGCCACGGGCAGCGTGACCCAGATGAGGAAGGACGGGACAAAGACGGCCAGCGGCGCGAGCCAGTATATGCGCCTGTCGGCCCACGACGGCAGGATGTCCTCCTTGGATATGAGCTTCACGGCGTCGGCGACCGGCTGGAGCGCGCCGTGGAAGCCCACCCGCATGGGGCCCATCCGCATCTGTATCCGCGCCAGGGCCTTGCGCTCCAGCCACACCAGCACCAGCACGGTCACGGACAGGAACGCGAATAGGGCCAGCGCGCCGAGGCCGTATACGCCGACGTCCGACAGGGTCACCGGTCCACCTCGCCCAGGACGATGTCGATGGAACCGAGGATGATGACGGCGTCGGCGACGTAGGCGTCCCTCAGCATGTGCTGGATGGCCTGCAGGTTGGCGAAGGACGGCGCCCTGACCTTGACGCGGTAGGGCTTGTCCGTGCCGTCGCTCACTAGGAACACACCGAAGTCGCCCCTGGGCGACTCGCTGCGGACGTAGACCTCGCCCTTCGGCGGGCGGAGGATACGGCGCACCTTAGCCATGATGGGCCCGGGCTCCATCCGCTCCATGGCCTGGTCTATGATGGCGAGGGACTGGCGCATCTCCTCGACGCGCACGTAGTACCGGTCCCAGCAGTCGCCGGCGGATCCCACGGGCACGCCGAATTCGAACCGGTCGTAGATGCCGTAGGGCTCCGACACGCGCACGTCCTCGGCCACGCCGCTTGCCCTCAGCCCCGGCCCGGACACGCCGTAGTCGACGGCGTCTTCGGGGCCGATGACGCCGACGCCCCTGGTGCGCTCCAGGAACATCTCGTTGCCAGAGAGAAGCTCGTCGCACTCCTCGATGCCGCGCCGGAGCTGGTCGGTCAGGGTCGCCATGCGCCTGCCGAAGTCGTCGGGCAGGTCCTCCTTCACGCCGCCCACGCGGATGTAGTTGTGCATCATGCGTGCGCCGGTGACCGCCTCGAACAGGGCCTGGACGCGCTCCCGCTCCCTGAAGCCGTACAGGACCGGGGTCATCGCGCCGATGTCCAGCCCGTATACGCCGTAGAAGAGCATGTGGCTGGCTATCCGGTTCAGCTCGCACAGGATGACCCGGATGTACTCGGCCCGCTCCGGTATCTCAAGGCCCATGAGCTTCTCGACGGCGAGGCAGAAGCCAAGCTCGCTGTTCAGGTTCGCCACGTAGTCCAGCCTGTCGAACAGGGTAATCACCTGGCCGTAGCTCTCGCCCTCGCAGAGCTTCTCGGAGCCCCTGTGCAGGTAGCCGATATGAGGCTCGGCCCTGACGATCCGCTCGCCGTCCACCCATATGACGAGCCGGAACACCCCGTGGGTGCTGGGGTGCTGCGGCCCCATGTTGACCATGAGGTCGATGGCGTCGGCTTGCTGTGTCGGCTGCTGGTGGACTTGCATATGAGATTCTACCACTCGTCGTATTCGTGGAACGGGAAGCTCCTGAGGCCGGGGTGGCCCTCGAAGCCGTCGTAGAGGAGCAGCGGCGACAGGTCGGGGTGGCCCTCGAACAGTACGCCGAAGAGGTCGTGGCCCTCGCGCTCGTACCAGTTTGCGCCGCGCCATACGCCGGTCACGGTGGGGACGCGCGGGTCGTCGGGCGGTAGGTTGGTCTTCACGACCATCTTGTGGCGCTTGCCGAGCGAGAGCAGGTGGTAGCTCACCTCCAGCCTCTCCACGTAGTCCACGACGGAGAGGGACCTGAGGTAGTCGAAGTCGAGGGCCGGATCCTGCCTGGCGATCCGGCAAACCTCCGCCACGTCGCCGGGCTCGACGACGACCACCACCTCGTCCAGGGCCGTCCCGAAGGACGCGTCGACGCCATGCAGCACGGACGGCAGAAGGGCCGAGAGGGTCTGGCCGCGCTCGTCGAGCCGCGGGCCCGCCTCGGCCTGCGCCCTAGGCCTGCTCCTTGCCACGCTCCCTCGCGTCCCGCCGGATCTTCTCCTGGAGCTGCATCAGGCCGTACATCAGCGCCTCGGGCCGGGGCGGGCAGCCCGGCACGTACACGTCGACGGGTATCAGGTGGTCGACCCCCATCACCACCGAGTAGGACCTGTAGTAGGGGCCGCCGTTGGTGGCGCAGCTACCCATCGCTATCACCCACCTGGGATCGGGCATCTGCTCGTACAGGAGCTTAATCGGGTCGGCCATCTTCTTCACCACCGTGCCCGCGACGATCATAACGTCCGCCTGGCGTGGGGAGGGCCAGGTGACCACGCCGAAGCGGTCGAGGTCGTGGTGTGACATGTGGGTGCTGATCATCTCGATGGCGCAGCAGGCCAGCCCGAAGCTCAGGGTCCAGAGCGAGGACTTGCGCGCCAGGGCGAAGAGGTCGCTGGACCTGGCCGTGACGGCGTTGGGCAGCACCCTCTCGAAGACGCTCTCCCCCGGCTCGTTGCCCAGGTGCGGGCGGTAGTCCTGTCCCAGCTCTATCTCCACTGTAGCACTCCCTTCTTCCACCCGTACACGACCCCAAAGAAGAGGATGGCGATGAAGAGGAGCATCTCGTAGAACACGAGGGGGATGGTCTTGAGGTAGACCATCGCCCACGGGAATAGGAATACCGCCTCCACGTCGAATATGAGGAACAGGATCGCGAACACGTAGTAGCGTATGTTGATCTGGGACCAGCTGTACGGGGCCGGCGGGATGCCGCATTCGTACGGCATGTCCTTCATCTCCGAGGGGCGCCTGGGCGCTATCAGGTAGGAGGCGGCGAAGGCGCCCAGCACGGCCACGAGGCCGACCGCCGCGACAATTAGCACGGCTCCCCAGTTCAGCGCGTATCCGTCAGGCAAGCTATATCCCTCCGCTATCGGTGGTGAGCGATCGATTCAAGTATCTCGACCGCTCTTGCCAGTGTACCGCCATATGGCAGCAGCCAAGATTGTACATCGTCGGGATCGACTGCGAGCCAAGCCGTATCCCTACCCTCCCTGCCACCATGCTGAGATGAGAGCCCCTCGGCTGTACCCCAGTTGCCCATGATGACAGACTTCGGGATAACCCAGCAATGCGCGTCGAACGGGCTTATGCCTAGGCAGACAGCTACGTCGTAGTTCTGATCCCGCAGTTGCTGGAACCTGTAGCCCCCACTCTTCCAAAGCGTGGAGGATTTGATCTCGGTTCGAAGTCCCTCGACCACCCTGTCTGCCTCGCTGTCCGGGGACCTGATGACATTGAAATCCTTGGCAGCCAAGAATCCCGCTACCAGCTTCTCGCAGATCGTACCCACTTGACGCGATGGACGTGTCCTGATCCAAGCGAAGGGACTGCCATCCCATGCAAAGTCTTCCGGCGAATAGTCCGCACGTAGTGTGCCCGCTATTCCCGCTAGGAGTTGCACGTCTGGGTCTGTGATGCGCTGCATGGTCATAGGGGAAACAGTGTCTTTTCGAATTCGGTGTCCTGTAGAGTGGAGGCGCATCCCTCGAATTCGGTGCCGTACCGGCCCAGGCGCTTCGCCATGACGCAGACCGCCTCCGGGTTGTCGTCGACCAGGATGAAGCTGCGGCCGAGCTTGGCGGCCGCCTCGCCAGTCGTCCCGCTCCCCGCGAAGAAGTCGAGCACGAGGTCGCCGGGATTCGAATGGACGCGGACGATGCGCTCGACGACGCCGAGGGGCTTCTGGTTGGGGTACCCGGTCTTCTCCCTGCCGTTGGTGGGGACGATGGTGTGCCACCAGACGTCGGTGGGCGTCTTTCCCCGCGCGGCCTTCTCGGGCCCGACGAGGCCCGGGGCCATGTAGGGGACCCTGTCGATGTCGTCGTAGTTGAAGGTGTAGCGCTCGGGGTCCTTCGCGTACCACAGGATGTTGTCGTGCTTGGCCGACCACCTCGACTTCGAGCGCGCGCCGTAGTCGTATGCCCAGACGATCTCGTTGATGAAGGAGTCGCGCCCGAATATCTCGTCCAGGAGCACCTTGCAGTAGTGGACCTCCCTGTAGTCCACGTGGAGGAAGAAGGATCCCTCAGGGCCGAGCACTCGCCTCGCCTCCCTGAACCTCGGCTCCAGGAATCCGAGGTAGTCGTCGAAAGTGTCCTTGTAGCTGGCAGTGCCCACCTCGATGGTCCGGTAGCGGTTCCCCTGGAAGCCCACGCGGTCTCCGTTCGCCTCGTCGCGGACTGCACGGATCGACGTGCGCGACTGGACGCGCCCCGTATTGAACGGCGGGTCGACGTAGACGAGATCGACCCCGTCGTCCGGCAGAGCGGCGAGGATATCGAGGTTGTCGGCGAGAATCACCTTGCGCACGTGCATCTCGACCAATTGTAACATTCGGAGCGAGGCTACGTGGACCTGGCCTCGGGGGCGTCGATTACGTTGACGAGCTCACGTGCCGCGTAGACCCGGGGCCAGGTGTTCGGGATGATATGCAGCAGCCCCATCTCGACGAACCTGTCCAGGATGCGCCTGGCCCCGGCGTGCGTTATCCCCAGCTCTGCCGAGACGGAAGGCGTCGTGACATAGGGCTGGGTGAACAGCAGGTCTGCCATCTTCAACGAGTTGGCGGAGCCGCGCCTGTCCAGCACCATGTCCCTGTACCTTTCGTGAAGCTCCCGTATCTGCCTGGCGCGTTGGAGCGAATCGTTGGACTGCTGGATGACGCCGTCCAGGAAGTAGTGGAGCCAGGCGTCCCAGTCCCCCGTTACGCTGACGTTGAGGAGCTCGTCGTAGTACCGCTGCCTGTCCCTTTCGAAGTAGGCGCTCAGGTAGAGCAGCGGCACCGGGAGGATTTTCCGTGCGTACAGGAACAGGACTATGAGCAGGCGCCCGATCCGGCCATTCCCGTCGCGGTACGGGTGGATGGCCTCGAACTGGTAGTGCAGCAAGGCGCATTGGACCAGCGGTGGCATCCGGATGTCCTCGTTGGCGAAGCGCTCCCAGTCGCCAAGGGCATCGAGCACGTGCGACGGCGGCGGGGGCACGAATCTCGCCTCTTCCAACGGAGTGCCCGGCCTGCCGATCCAGACCTGCTCGGTTCGTATCTCTCCGGGCCGCTCCCGCTCCCCGCGCACTCCCGACATCAGAGTGGCATGGAGGCTGTTGATGAGCCGCAGGCAGATCGGCAGGTCGTCCAGCAGGTCTATGCCCTCTTCAAGCGCCCTGACGTAGTTGTGCACCTCCAGGACGTCCATGCGGGCTTTTCTGGATGCTTCGTAGAGGTACAGGTCCGACAGAGAAGCCTGCGTACCCTCGATCCTGGACGAGAGGACGGCCTCCCGGCGCAGGAAGGGCCGCGTCAGCAGGTGAGGGTTCGGTATGGTCTCGCCCGCGCCGGCGAGAGTGGCGACGGCCCGCGTTGCCTCGTCGAGCCTGTAGACCAGGGATGGGTCCATCCCGATGGAGCGAGGCAGCGGATTGGGTACGAAGGCTCCCTGCCCGTCGCCTACGGGAACTAGCTGCCCCACGGGGCTGTTCTCCAGGAATGGGGTCATTTGAAACTCCTGGGGCGAATTGTATCATTTGCCGACGGAAAGGAAACGCGAGTTGGATTTTGACAGACAATTAAAACTCCTGAGGCGGATTGTATCATTTGTTGCCGGAAATGAAACTCGTGTTGGGTTTGGGCAGACAATGGAAACTCCTGGGGCGAATTGTATCATTTGTTGCCGGAAATGAAACTCGTGTTGGAATTGCCAGCCACGAACGTTGCCCTTCTCCTGCTACAATATTCCCCACAGTGCAGGATAGGGCAGGTTGGAACCCGCCCCTACGAGGTGATGGCTGGCAGGTTGCTGGCCCTTATGCTCAAGTTTTTAGGGCGCCGAAAGAGCGAGAAGACCGAACGGGCTGCCGAGAAGACCCGGCGGACGTGGTTCTCCCACGTCACGGACCTCTTTCGCTCAGGTATCCTGGACGACGAGCTCTGGGAGGAGCTGGAGGAGCTGCTGATCGCCGCCGACGTGGGCCTGGGACCGGCCCAGGACCTGATCGAGAGGCTCAGGCGGCGCGTCAGGGAGGAGGGAGTCTCGGAGCCCGAGGGCGCAATCGACCTCCTCAAGCAGGAACTGGTCTCGATCCTGGACGTGCGGGGAGGCTCCGTCCCTGGGAACGGCAAGGCCCCACACACGGTGCTGATGGTCGGGGTGAACGGCGCGGGCAAGACGACGAGCATCGCCAAGCTGGCCCAGCTATACGCCGACGATGGCAAGCAGGTGCTGCTGGGCGCGGCCGACACCTTCAGGGCCGCCGCCATCGAGCAGCTCCAGGTGTGGGGCAGCCGGGTCGGCGCCGACGTGATAGCCCACCAGCAGGGCGCAGACCCGGGCGCGGTGGCCTTCGACACGCTGCAGGCCGCCCGCAGCAGGGGCGTCGACGTGGTGATCATCGACACGGCTGGGCGGCTCCACTCCAAGGCGAACCTCATGGAGGAGATGAAGAAGATCCGGCGCGTCCTCTCGCGGCATGACGACCGCGCTTCCGTCGAGGTCATCCTGGCGATGGACGCGACGACCGGGCAGAACGGCCTGGCGCAGGCCCGGGCGTTCACCGAGGCGATACAGTGCGACGGCGTCTTCCTGTCGAAGCTGGACGGCACGGCCAAGGGCGGAGTCGTCGTCGCCATCGCGGCGGAGTTGAAGCTGCCCGTGCTGTACATAGGCACCGGCGAGCAGCTCGAGGACATCACGCCGTTCGACCCCGGGGAGTTCGTGGACGCCCTGTTCGCGTCGCCCGACGCCGCATGACTCGTGTGAGGATAGGGCCGGCTCGGCCCGCTACCGGGCAACGCTGATCAATGACCGACGTCATACTCTGGGTCTTGGCGGTCGAGGTCGTCGGGCTCGTCACCTTCCCGATCTGCTTCTTCCTGTTCCCGTCGCTGAGCGACCGGGGCTTTGGAATCAGCAAGCCGCTGGGCATCGTCGCCGTCGCATACCTGTCGTGGATACTGAGCACCGCGCAGCTCGTGCCCAGCACGCAGATCACCCTGGCGCTCATCCTCGCCGCGCTCGCCGTAGCAAGCGGCACGTATGCGTGGCGACAGCGCCCAGCCATTCTCGCCTTTGCCAGGAAGGAGTGGCGATCCCTGCTAACGGCCGAGGCGCTGTTCCTAATGGTCTTCGCCGCCTGGGCGATGTACCGTGCCTACGACCCCGCGATCGGTTCCACCGAGCAGCCGATGGACTTCGGGTTCCTGAACGCATCGGTCCGCACCTACCTGGGCGAGCCCGAGGACCCCTGGCTGCGGGGCGAGTCGATCAGCTACTACTACTTCGGCTACTGGATGATGGGGGCGCTCGCGAAGCTGACCGGTATTCACCCGGCGGTCGCCTACAACCTGTCCCTCGCCCTCATCCCTGCCATGGCCGCAATGGGTATTTTTTCCCTTGTGGCGGGCATGGTGCGCTCAGATTCCAGGGGACTCAGGTACGCGCTCACGGCCGGCTTTGCCGGGGCTGCGCTGCTGGTGCTGGCCGCCAACCTGGAGGGCGTGCTGGAGTTCATGAGGGCAAACGGCCTCGGCTCCGACAGCTTTTGGCAATGGCTCGCCGTCGACGGCCTCGACGAACCCCTGCCCGCCCCCGCCGAGTCGTGGAGGCCCCAGGAGTACCTGTGGTGGTGGCGCGCGACCCGGGTCATAGGGTCCTCGGACGGGGGCATCACTCTCGACTACACCATCCACGAGTTCCCCTTCTTCAGCTTCATCCTGGGCGACCTCCACCCCCACGTCATGTCCATCCCGTTCGTCGTCGCGTTCCTGACGATGCTCTGGGCGTACCTGCGGTCGCCCCGCCAGGACTGGCTACTCTCGAGAGCAGCATTAGCCAAGGATGGACGGGCCTCCCTTGCGGCAATGGGCCGGAACGCTGCGCTGCCCGTCGCGATGGGACTCGTCCTCGGCGCTCTAGCGTTCACCAATATGTGGGACCTCCCCGTCTTTGCCGCGCTCCTCGTGGGCGTGGCGGGCGTCAGGACATATTCGGCACGCCAAGATGACCTAGCAGGTCTGATCGAGCGGACCGTGACCGCCGCTCTGCCCGTCATAGCTCTGGCGCTCGTGCTGATAGCGCCCTACCTGGTCTCCTTCGGCAGCCAGGTGTCGGGTATCGGCGCGGTCGGCATGTACGTCACAAGGCCCCCGCACATGCTGATCGTCTGGTCGCTGTTCCTACTCGCGGTTGCACCCATGATCGTGGCCGTGTTTCTGAAGACCACGGTGGACCGCGGCTGGCGCCTCCCCTCGACAATATCGCTGTCGGTGGGCTTCCTGCCATTCGCCGCATGGGCCGTCCTGAGCTTCGGCGGGGACGCGAGCCCGGTTGCTAGGCTGCTGTGGGTGCTGCCGCTGGCCCTGCTCATCAGCGCGGCCGTGTTCGGGGCACTCTGGCTGTCGAAGCAGGATGACCCGCCGCACGGGTTGATATATACGCTGATGCTCGCCGCACTCGGCCTATTGCTGATAATGGGCCCCGAACTCCTGCACGTCGACGACAGCTTCGGCGGGGCCTGGGAGAGAATGAACACCGTGTTCAAGCTCTACTACCAGGCGTGGATACTCCTGTCCGCCGCCGCCGGGTACGCCGTCTTCCACATGCTCAGACTCAGGGACGGCGCGGAGGGCGGCGCGCTCACCCTCGCGCGGGTCTGGACGGTCGCGCTCGTGGTGCTGCTGGCCTGCTCGGCCTACTATCCGCTGGCGGCAGCCGCCACCAAGGGCGATCCCCAGGGCCGCGACCCAACGCTGGACGGCCTGGCGCACCTGGCGCGGGACGAGTACGCCGCCATCGAGTTCATTCGCAAGGACGCCGGGCGCGACTCCGCGGTGCTGGAGGCGTTCGGGAACGACTACACGCCCCACGGCAGGGTATCGTCCAGCACAGGGGTGCCCACGGTCCTGGGATGGGCCGGCCACGAGATACAGTGGCGCGGCTCCCACGAGCCGATGTCGGGCAGGCGGGAGGACATCGAGATCATCTATACCACGCAGGACGTGGAGGAGGCGCGGCGGCTCCTGGACAAGTACGGCATCGACTACGTCTACGTCGGCGACCGGGAGCGCCAGGCCTACGGCGAGGCCGGCCTGGCCAAGTTCGGCGAGATCATGGACACCGTGTTCAGGCAGGGCAGCATCACGGTCTACCGCCGGGGCGGGTGGAGGCGCTGAAGTACGCGCACGTCATCCGCAGGCCCTCGGCCAGCGAGGTGGCCGAACGCCAGCCCAGCAGCTCGCGCGCCCTTGACGGGTCCAGGCAGATGCGCCTCACGTCTCCCGGGCGCTCGTCGGCACGCTGGGGCGGCATCGTGTAGCCGAGCTCGTCCGCCATGGCGCGAAAGAGCTCGTTGACCGAGGTCTCAACCCCGGTGCCGACGTTCACCGTCAGCGACTCGCCCGATTCCAAGGCCAGATCGTGGGCGTCCACCACGTCGCCCACGTACACATAGTCGCGCGTGTGCTCACCATCGCCGAATATGACGACGGGCTCGCCGCGCACCATCCTCGACGCGAAGATGGCGACGACGCCCGACTCGCCGTGGGGATCCTGCCGCGGGCCGTAGACGTTGGCGGGGCGCAGGACCTTCACTCCCATGGAATCGGGCAGCAGGATGGGCAGGTACCGCTCCAGCGTCCACTTGCTCAGCCCATAGGGGCTGATGGGCCGAATCGGATGGTTCTCGTCGCACGGCAGGTACTCCGGCTCGCCGTACAGTGCGCCGCCCGTGGTGACGTAGACGAGCTGCGAGGACCCGGCGATCACGGCGGCACGGCAGACGTTGATGCCGCCCACGACGTTCACGAGGGCGTCGCGCCGAGGGTCGGATATCGACCCCGGCACCGACGCCTGGGCCGCGCAGTGGCTGATCGCGTCAGGCCCGAACGAGGCGGCCACGTCCGGGAATTCCGGGGCGCTTACGTCGATATCGACCAGTCGCGCCTGCGGATGGACGTTGGCCTGATCGCCGGAGGAGAGGTCGTCCGCCACGACGACCTCGTGCCCTCCCTCGACCAGCCTGTCGACTATGTGCGAGCCTACGAACCCGGCTCCGCCCGTTACCAGGACGCGCAATCGGCCCTCCGCGCGGCGTTCAGTTGCCCGAACAGGTCGGCAGGCCGAGCTTGTCGAGATCGTTGTCCGCCACGGCTGCCAGCCCGGCCGGCACGCAGCCGGTGAATCTGTTACCGCTGAGGCGCCATGCTCCGAGATCGCCCAGCTCGCCGAGGGATGCCGGTATCCTGCCCGACAGGTCGTTCTCGTACAGCCAGAGTCTCTGCAAGCTGGACAGATGCCCCAACGCAGCCGGGATAGGCCCGCTCAGCTCGTTCCTGTGCAGCCACAGGCTTTCAAGGCTCCTCAGATCCCCGAGCTCGGCAGGGATAGCGCCGCTCAGGTCGTTGGTATTGAGGTTGAGCTGTACAAGGTTGGGCAACCCGCCAAGCTCCGTCGGGATCTGCCCGTCCAGCCGGTTGTTGCTGAGCCAAAGCAGAGTCAGGTTGGTCAGGCTGCCAAGCTCGGACGGTATGGTGCCCGACAAGCGGTTGTCGTGAAGCATCAGCCATCTCAACTCGCCCAGGCTGCCAAGCTCGGACGGGATGGTTCCACTCAGGCCCCTGTCGTTGAGGGCCAGCCGGGTTACGCGCTCCGATGCGCCGCGGATGACGATGCCGTCCCACTCCGTCATGGGAGTGTCAGCCGACCAGTTCAGCGAGCCGTCGCCCGCCAGCGTGTCCCTCGCCTCCAGCAGGGCCTGGCAGTCGTATATCAGGCCGGTGTTCGCCCTGTCCGTCACCGCGCCTCCGGTGACGCACCGGCTCGACGCCGGGGTTCCGCCAACGGCCTCCGACCACATGCCGCCCCCGGAGCCGTTCACGGCCCGGACCTGTACGTCGTACAGTGTGCCGTCCATCAGTCCGGTGACCGTGTACCCCAGATCTCCGTCGGAGTCGGCCGCCCAGACGCCTTCCAGCACGGTCCAGGCGGACAGGTCGGTCTTGTCGGCGCCGGCCTCGATATGGCGCAGGTCGTATGCGGTGATCTCCGAATCGCCCGCCTCGCCTGGGGCCGTCCAGGCGACGTCCAGCGCCTCTCCGCCCACGTTGGCCTCGACCGAGGCCACGGTCGCCACGCCGGGCGCTCGCTCGTGCCCGTAGACGGTGATGGCGAATCCGTTGAGGATCCCGTCCACCGCGGGAATGAAGTCGGTCACGTGCAGCTTCCACTCACCGTTGGGGTCTTCGCCCAGGTGCTTGGCAGACCCGAACTGGAATGGGTCGTACAGCGGTACGAAGCCCACGCCGAATATGGCAGTGAGGCCGTCGTAGGTATCGAAGGGAACCGCCAGTCTGGAGACGGCCCCGGAGGGCGACTCCAGCAAGACCTCCAGGTCCCGGAAAGAGTCGTGCTCGAAGTCCACCGTAATCTCGACGAACTCGGTGAAGTCGATGTCGGTGTCCACCGTGAGGGTATGCGTGGTTGTCGCCGCGCTGCCGCCGGCCGGAGCGTCGGGAATCTCCACGTCTAGCTCGTCCGACTTCACCGTCGTCTCCTGCATGGTGGGCAGGCTCGTCCAGCGCTTTGCCAGGTCGACGACGCCTGCGGAGTCGACCACGCCGAACCCGTACTCGTGGTTGAAGTGGTACCTGTCCGTGGAGGAGACGGGGTGTTTGCGCGCCCCGTCTTCCCACCCAGAGCTTGCGGGATCGTTCTTGCGGGCGGACGCGGCGAGAATCACCTTGATGTCGCGCCACGTGAGGTCGGCATTGGCGTCGCGCGTCAGGGCGGCGACACCCGAGACGAGGGGCGCCGCTGCTGAAGTCCCGCCGAAGTCATGGTAGTAGCGGTCTGAATTCTCGGTCGTCAGGATGCCGCGGGCACCGCCGAGACTTTCCGGGCGGTCGTTGGAAGGGGCGCAGACCCACAGGTTAGCGCCCATCTCCGAGTAACCGGCCCTGCTCCCTTCACTGTGCACGGAGCAGACCGCGGTCACGGCATGGCTGTTGGCGAATTCGTCGAGATTCGAGTCGTCCCCCAGCAGGTGCCCGTTACCGGCGGCGAAGGTGTAGAAGATGCCTCTGCCGCCGTAGCCCTCCGTGATCCCGACGTTCACCGCCTGTCTCCAGAACGAGAAGGTGTGGCTGGGCTCGGGGCCGCCCCCCGGGCCCCAGCTATTGTTCGACACCGCCGTCACGGTCCCGTTTCGGGACATCGCGTCGATGACGTTCAGGCCCGTCGCGTTTTCGCCGCTCAGGAGGTTGTAGCCGTAGATCGTGGCCCTCGGGGCCACGCCGCGCACCCCCACGTCGTTGTCCCTGGCCGCAATCATGCCGGAAACGTGGGTGCCATGATGGGCGAAGCGGCTGTATATGTCGCTGTCGTCATCGTCCTCGTCGGCGGCGTAGTCGTGGTTGAGGCTGGCGTCGACGTTGTCCTTCAGGTCCTCGTGGGCGTGGTACATCCCGTCGTCGACCACGGCGACGTTGATGCCCTCTCCCTTGATCCCCTGGGCCCAGACCGGCTCGACGTTGACGTTCTCCCATTCGCTGCTGCCCAGGTGCCACTGGCACGCATAGAGGGGATCGCTTATGAGCGGGTCGTTCAGGGCCCGGGTATCGGCCACGCACCCTTCGAGAAGCTCGGCGTATTCGGTGTCCTCTTCGAAGAAGATGGCGTAGGGCAACGCCTTGTACGAGTCCTCCTCGAGGAACTCTCCGAAGAAGGGGCCAAGCGGGTCGGTCACCCTGAGGTAGTAAGTTCCCGGTTCGAAGTCCTCACCAATCTCGATACCTATCGGGAACAGCAATCCGAATCCTCTGAGAGCCACCGGATACATGTTTGCGGTAATCTCTTCGCCCTCGGCATCGAACAGGGCCGCATCGAGAGGCAGGACTACTGAGCTCCTGGCATCGATGATGACGTGGCCGGTTTCCGTAAAGTCCAGCCGGAAGTAGTCCGCGCCGTCCGGAGTGTCGATCCTGCCTCCGTCGGGCGAGCCGAGAACTAGGGGCTTCGCCGTCTCCATCGTGCTCCCCGGGTCCGTGACGGACTGGGCATGGAGGGTATAGTCCCCCGGCCTCCCGAGGTAGCTGACGGCGATCACGTAGTAGACCCCCGGGGGCACTACGCTCCGTATGCTGAAGGCGCGTATCTGGCCCGCAAAGAAGCCATCGTCGTTCAGGGCGACCAGGGTCCCGGAGCTGTCGTACAGCCCCCCGTAGGTGTCGAAATCGCCCCGCGTGTATACCCACAGGTCAGTGGGTCCGGATGCCTCCGAGAGATCTATCTTGAAGACATCGCGGTCGTCCCCTGGGTCGATGCGCGCCTCTACCGAGGTCCCCAGCTCCACGAGCGTAGCCGTGCCGAAGGTATTGCCGTGGTCGTCGCCGCCCGTCTGGCCCCCGGCGTTGCTGGCGATGAGGAGGAACCCGAAGGCGACTGTCGCGGCGATCAGGAGCGCCCTGGCCACTGACGGAAGCGAGGGCGAGCGATGGGAAAGCATGAATTGCATGGCGTCCTTTCTGTACGCGGCCAGTGTGGTCTTGGCGAATTTGCGCTCGGTGGACGGATGACTTACCTGGCTTCGAACTGCGTCCACCAGTTGGGGCTCGAAACCTCAACGCCGTCCTGGGCGGCCAGCGAATTCGCAAGCTCCAGCGACGGGAAGCCCGGGGCCGTCTGAACCAGGAATCCGTTGGGCAGGAATTCCATTGCCTCTACCCGGTCCATCGTTATGCCGTTCTGCGAGAAGAAGCTCTCGACCTGGGCCTGATCCCACCCGGAGTCCAAGGACAGCAGCACGCCGCCGGGCAGTGTCATCAGCCCGCCGCCCGATTGCGAGCGGAAGACGGGAAGCGAGTCCTGGCTGTTCCCTGACTTTGCCCGGACGATGCTGTTGGCGGCTCCCCTGGCCACAATTTCGTCGTTGGAAGTGATGGAGGAGGTGCTCTGGACAGCGAGGTCCCCCTGGAGCACTACTCGCAGCGTCCTGTCGCCGTCCTCCCACGTGTAGACCTCTCCCAGGCTCTGGTTGGCCGCCGCCTCGGAGCGGGTCACTGCCGGAGACGGGTTCGTCGGCAGGGCCTGCGGCTGCGACCCGTCCTGCACCTGTAGCTTGTCCGGCAGCTTGGGGAGCTCGAGTGGTACAGGCGTCGGCGTCTCCCCAGGTTCGGACGCCAGGACCCCGCTGGCGACGGCAAACGCCCCTAGGGCCCCGCCCAGCAGCACTACGGCCGCAATGATCAGCACGGGGGTCGTACGCAATTGAAACTTCATCTCAGTTTCTCCACCTCTTGTAAGGGGCACCCGGATCTAAGGGGTATAGTCAGCATGGGGATCACGCAGGCCCTTATAGATATGTTACACCATCCGCTGCCACACCGTGCGTAAGGGCAAGGCTCACGCTCTGCCCTTAGCCATCCGGGGTCACAGCTTCTTCAGGAAGTGGACCTGGCGCGCGAGCTCCTCAAAGCCCATGGACGTGTAGAGGCCGTAGCCCACAGCGTTCGTCTCCAGCGTCTCGATCTTCGCGTGGGTCATCCCGGCGGCCCGGAAGCCGTCGAGGGCGTGGTCGATGAGCCTGCGGCCGATGCCCATCCCCTGGAAGGCGACTCTGACGGCGAGGTTCGGGATGTGTCCGATCCCCGACGCCTCGTCGGTCCACGTGGTCACGTAGCCCACGACGGCGCCGTCGATCTCGCCCACGTAGATGGCGCTCGTGTCCCTCGACAAGTCCGCGTCGATGTGGCGCACCTTGCGCGCCCGCCAGTCCTCACCCCTGAGCAGCCCGTGGCGCCCCTCGATGATCTGGTCGATCGCGATACCGTCGAAGGCCTCGACCGTGATCTCCTTCAGCACGCCCAGGTCGCCGTCCCTGTACGGACGAATCGACAGACGCGACACCGCTAACCCTCCGCGAAGCGGCCGGGATCGAACTCGTCGAGCGGTACAGTGGTAGCGCCCTTCGCGACCAGGTCGGCCGCCAACTTGGCCATGGCCGGGCCGAGCATCAGGCCGAGCCGTCCACCGCCCGTGGCGACGTATGCGCCGTCCAGGCCGGGTACCTCACCCAGCACGAGCTTCCTGTCCGCCGACAGGGGCCGGACGCAGGCCGTGTGCATCACCACCTCACCTTCCGCCAGCGACGGCACGTTCTTGACCACGGCGGCCATGATCTCGTCGCGCCCCCAATCATGCGTCGTCTCATCAATGCCGGCGTCCTCGAACGTGGGGCCGACCCACGTCAGGCCATCGGGCTTGGTCGAGGCGAAGTGGTCACCCCCGCCCACGGACGCTCGTATAGGCGGCCCCGGCAGGCGCAGCCTCAGTATCTGGCCCTTCCAGGGCTGCATCCGTATCGGGACGCCGAGCCAGTCCGAGGCGGCCTCGCTCCAGGGCCCGGTCGCCACCACGACCCTGCCGCACGCGATCTCGCCGCCGTCCAGCGTCACCCCGCGCACGCGGCCTCCCTCCCGCGATAGCCCCGTGACGGTCGCCCTCACGACACGCGCGCCCCGCTGCTCTGCGCCCATCGCCAGGGCAAGCGTCAGGCGCTGCGCGTTCACGTCGCATGTGCCCTCCGTGTATACCGCGCCCAGCGCCGCCGGGTTTATCCGAGGCTCGACGCGCTGGGCCTCCTCCGTGTCGAGCCACTGGACGTCGTACCCCTGCGTGTCCACCTCCCACGAGTGCCGCCTGCGCTCCCAGCCCTCGGGCGACTGGGCGGCAACGACTTCCTCCTCGTCGAAGGCCAGGGACAGCGACGGCCTCTCGCGGAACTCCACGTTCACGCCGGTCTCGTCCAGCAGCGACTCCGCAAGCTCATGGTGCAGGCTCATGCCCAGGGACGCCACGTCGAAGTGCGCGCCGTCCATACCCGCCTCGTCGAACGTGCCCAGGGCGGCGTAGGAGAAGCCGGAGGCGTGGCTGGCGATGCCGTCCCGCTCCACGACCACGCAATCGACGCCCTCACGCGCCAGGAAGTAGGCTGTCGCGGCTCCCACCAGCCCTCCCCCAACGATCACCACATCGGCTGTATCCCTGCTCATAGGCCTCGTGTCCCTCCTTCCTGCCCTCTGCGGTTCATCTCTTCTCAGGACGCGGGCGGCCCTCGAAGAAGAAGCGCTCGGCGGTGCCGAATAGCAGGTGGTCCCGGTCCGAGGCGCTGAGGCCGGCGTGGTCGCGTACTAGGGCCAAGCCAGCCTCGAAGTCCGCCGGAGGGTCGGCGTCGTAGTTGCCGGGGCGCAGCGCGGGGCTGTCGCTCTCCCACATGCACCGCTCAGGACCGAAGGCGTCGATGGTGCGCTCCACCAGCGGCAGCACGTCCAGGTAGGGCTTCACCTTGGAGCCGAGATGGTTGAACGGCCCCACCTTCACCAGCACGCTACGGTGCCTCGCAAGGCCGCAGAACGCCGCGATGTCCGCCTCGCGGAACTCGCCGTCGGCCCCGATCCGGCAGAGGTGGTCGACGATGACGGGCGTGTCGGGGTACAGCTCGCACATCCTGTCCACCTCGGGGATGTCCACGGTGTCCATCAGGAAGCTGATCGCCAGTTTCTCCCTCGCCCCCGCCTCGAACATCTCGTGGTAGCCGGGGTGGTCCAGCCACCTCGGCCCGGCGGCGAGCAGGCTCGGCCTGGCGCTTCCGCCCCTGACCCTGAACGCGTACACGCCTCCCCGCGCCAGCGCCGACATCTGCCTGGCCGGGCTGCCCACGTCTATGTCCGTCACCGCCGGAACGATGCCCGTCCCGACGAACCGGTCAGGCTCGGCGGCTATCAGGTCGAGGATGTAGCTGTGGTCGGTGCCGTACCAGGTCATCTGCACGAAGTTGATTCGCCCAATGCCGTGGTGCCCTGCCATGGCCAGGTGGTCCTTAGCCTCGTACGACGGTATCCACATGTCCGACTCCTCGAACCCCGGCGAGAGCGGGTACCGCTCCCTGTCCGCCGGCCATACGTGAATGTGCGCGTCTACGATCCTGCCGGTTGCCTCTGCCATCTCCATACCCCCAGTCCGCGGCCCATCACGGGCGGCGACGGCGCAGTCGCTAGATCAGGTTGGTGCGGTCTACTTTTTGGCCGGACTGGTATACGTCGGCGACTTGGTTGAGGGCGCGGATGTCGGTGGAGGGGTCGCCGTCGACCACGAGGAGATCGGCGATCTTGCCGGGCTCGATGGTGCCGACGCGGTCGTCGATCCAGCATGAGCGGGCGGCGTCGGCGGTGCCGGATACGATGGCCTCCATTGGGGTCATGCCGATGTCGACGTGCGCGGTGATCTCGTCCTGGAAGCTGGTGCCTCCGAGCTTGTAGTATTGCCATGAGGCGTCGGAGCCGGCGACGAGCTTCACGCCGTCGCCGTGCATGCGGCCCCAGAAGGCGGCCGTGTCGTCCCAGGCGCGGTTGTAGTCGTCGACGGCGGCCTGCTCGTCTTCGGTGAGGAGCTGGGTCTCGGCCTTCCGTTCGAGCTGCCAGATGCGCTCGCGGCCCTGGTGGATGGTGGGGTTGACGTAGACGTTGCGCTCGACGAGCCGCTCCGTGATGCCGGGGTTGTACCTTCGCACGCCGTCAGGGTCGATATGGCTGCCGTGGATGACGGTGTCGATGCCGGCGTCGAGGGCGTTGGAGATGGAATGGGAGTCGGTGGCATGGGAGGCGGCGTGGCGGCCGAACTTGTGGGCCTCGTCGACGATGGCGGTGAGCTCATCGACGTTGAACGAGGGCCTGCCCCTGACGGAGGTGCGTGTGCTGCCGCCGCTGGCGGTGATCTTTATGAAGTCGACGTTTTCCTTTATCAGCTGGCGGACGGCGGCGACGCACTCGGTGGGCCCGGTGGCCTGGATGCCGAAGTAGCTGAGATGGCCGCCGATGATGGCCAGGGGCCGCCCGGCCAGGACGAGCCTGGGCGCAGGTGTGATGCCCATCTCGACGGCGCGGCGTAGCTCAAGGGTCGTGCGGTTCTTCGCGCCGCAGTCGCGGACGGTGGTGACGCCGGAGTAGAGGTGGGCGCGGGCGTTGCGGGCGGCCTGGAGGGTGAGGACCTCGTCGGGCAGGGTGGTGAGCTCGTCCCCCGCCCTGCCGTCGCCGATGCCGATGAGGTGGACGTGGGAGTCGATGAGGCCGGGGAGGACGGTCTGGGACTCGTAGACGTGCTCCTCGACGGGCGCGCCCTCGGGGGGCACGACGGTCTCCTCGGGCCCGGCGGCCCTGATGGTGTCGCCCTCGAGGAGGACCGCGCCGCGCTCGACGGGGGGGCCGCCGGAGCCGTCGATGAGCCGGGCCGCGCGTATGAGCCTGAAGCCGCCGTTTCGTTCAGCCATTTTTTCTCCTGTGATGCGAATTGCCTGAGCACTGCCCTTCGGCAAGCTCAGGGCGAACGATTTTACTCCCACAGCCCGGGGGAAGGGACTATTCGGGCGGGGGTTGGGGTTGCCTGGTTGCCATGATGGAGTCCTGGGAGCCTCGATCGATTACGTGGCCGGCGGCGATTACTTCGGTGACGGACCAGAGGGCGTCGAGGTCCTCGGCGGGGTTGCCGTCGACCACGATGATGTCGGCGGCCTTGCCGGGCTGGAGGCTGCCGGTGATTTCGTCGACGCCGATGGCGCGGGCCGCGTCGCCGGTGATGGACATGACGGCGTCCATGCCGGGCATCCCGGCCATGCGCAGGCACTCGGTCTCGTGGACGGCGTTACCGAGGGGGTAGTCGCCCCACGAGGAGTCGGAGCCGGTGATGATCTTCACGCCGCGCTCGAGGAGCCTGCGGGAGTGGTCGATGGCTGTGTCGAAGCCGCGCCTGTCGTCGTCGAGTTGGGTCTGTTCGGCCGGGGTGAGGCCGGAGTCGGCGCGCTTTCGCAGGCCGGACCAGACGCGGCTCCTGAGCACGTGCAGGGTGGGATTGACGTATGCGCCCTGCTCGGCGAGGCGGTCTGCGACGTCGGGCCGGAAGTCGTAGGAGCCGTCGGATTCCTTGAATATGCAGTGGATGATCATGTCGACTCCGGCGTCGAGGGAGTTCACGATGCCCTGGGTAGAGGTGCAATGGGTCGCGGTGAGCCGGTCGAACTTGTGGGCCTCGTCGACCATCGCGGTGAGCTCGTCGACGTCGAAGGACGGCCTGAGCGGGTCGGAGGTACGGGTGCTGCCGCCGGTGGCGGTGATCTTGATGTAGTCGGCGCCCTCCTTCACGAGCTGCCTGACCATGGCGCGGCCCTCGACCGGGCCGGTGACCACGGAGCCGAAGTAGCCCATGTGGCCGCCGATGATGGAGACGGGGCGGCCGCAGAGGACCATGCGCGGCCCGGCGGTGATGCCCTGGTCGATGGCGTCGCGGAGGCGGAGCATGGTGACGTTCTTGGGGCCGTTCTCGCGGATGGTGGTGACGCCTGTAAAGAGGGAGGTGCGGGCGTTCCGGGCGGACTGGAGAGCGAGGACCTCGTCCGGCAGGGTTGCGAGATCGTCGCCGGCGCGCCCGTCGCCGAAGCCGTTGTGGTGGGTGTGGCAGTCGACCATGCCGGGCATGACCGTGCCGGAGGGGTAGTCGAGGACCTGGACGCGGGCGCCCTCGGGGGCTGATACATCCTGCTGACGCCCCACGGCGACGATCTTCGAGCCCCTGGCGAGCACCGCGCCACGCTCGACCGGAGGGCCTCCGAGGCCGTCGACGAGCAGGCCAGCCCGGATCAGCGTGAAATCGTCAGCGGCTGGGAGCATCGGGCTTGTCGTCGCCGTCCTCCGGCTGGTCGAGCCGTTCGGGGGCGTCGTCACCGGTATCGGCCGCGGCGTCGGAGGCTATAAAGCCGCCATGCTCCTCGATCTTGGCGCGGATGCGCTCCTCGGCGTCGACGACGATGGGTATGTACGAGAGGGTGGCGACGGCGCCGTTGTCCATCATGACGTCGACGCCCTGGTAGCCGAGGGCGCGCCCGAATATGCCGTACCTGGACCTGACGTCGGTCATGCGGGAGTACGGCAGCGGGTAGGCCTTGGACGAGAGTATGCCGCCGCGCTGGTATATGAGGTGTGAGTCGGTTATGCCGTACAGGGTGCGCCGCCACATGAAGAAGCGTGGCAGCACGACGATCACCATCAGGATGCCCGCCATTATCTCGTCGAGCCAGCCCTGCAAGAGGAACACCAACGCCACGATGATCCACGGCGTCGAAGAGACTATCCAGGCCCACTGGACCTGGCGAATCGCAATGTCGCCAGGGCCGGGAACCCACTCCTTAAGCTGGTCGTCCTGCTCCTGTGCCTGTTCCTCGGCCATTCGCTTCGCACTCCCATGCAGCGGGCCTCACGTCGCCCGCCGAGTCACCGGACAGTATACACGCAAACCCAAGCGGGCGTTGCGTACCGGGCGTCGCTGGATACCGGCTTCCCCCGGTATGACGTTGTGCAAGGGCTCCGTAAGGTCGGGACGGATACGGGCATCTAGGGGCGGTCCTCGACGGTCTCGAGGATGCGCTTAAGGCGGCGGTTCTCGGACTCGAGCCTGTCCACGTCGGCCTGCATGTCGTCGATGCGGTCTAGGAGCTTCATCACGACCTCGACGCCGGCGAGGTTGATGCCGAGATCGTCGATCAGCCCTCTCATGCGCCGGACGCGCTCCACGTCGCGGCGGGAGTAGACGCGCTGGTTCCCCCGTGTGCGGTGGGGCCGCACGAGGCCGAGGCTCTCGTAGTAGCGCAGGGTCTGGGTATTCACGCCGACGATGCGGGCGGCGACGCTGATCACGAAGCAGGGCTCGTCGTATGGCAGGCTGCTCGTCATCGCACGTCACTCCCGGCCGCGCGCTGATCCTTGAGACGGCGCACGAGCTCCTTCTGTTCCTCGGTCAGCCCCCGGGGCATGACGGGGCGCAGGACGACGTAGAGGTCGCCCCTCCTGTCGGGCGAGCCGAGGACGGGCATGCCCTTGCCCGCGAGCCTGATCCTCTGCCCGTTGCGGCTCTCCGGGGGCACCTTCAACTCGACGGGGCGCTCCATGGTGCTCACGTCGACGCTGCCGCCGAGGATGGCGTCCTCGAAGGGCACGTCCACGTCGAGGTAGAGGTCGGCGCCGCGCCTGGTGAAACGGCCGTGGGGGGTCACTGCGACGTTGAGGAGCAGCTCCTGGCCCTGGCCGGGCCTGACGCGGACGACCGAGCCGGTGGCGACGCCGCGTGGGATGGTCACCTCGATGCGGCGATCCTGCCCGCCCCTGGAGATGGTCACGATGCGCTGGGAGCCGGCGAACGCCTCCTCCAGGGAGACCTCGACATCGGTCTCCATCTTGGCCATGGACGGCCTACCCGCGCCGAAGCCCTCGAAGTTGCCGAAGCGGAAGTCCCCCAGCAGGTCCTCGAACCCACCGAAGCCGGCGGGCCCGGCCGTGCGGTACGCCCCGCCGCCGAACTGGGACTCGATCTCTTCCGCGCGCTGCCAGTTGTCGCCGTACTTGTCGTAGGCCTTGCGCTTCTCGTCGTCGGACAAGACCTCGTACGCCTCGTTGACGCGCTTGAACCGCTCCTCGGCCCTCTCGTCGCCGGGATTGAGGTCGGGGTGGTACTGGCGCGCCAGCCGCCGGAAGGCGCCGCGCACCTCCTTCTCGTCGGCTCCCCTGCCGATACCCAGCTCCGCGTAGTAGTCGGCCATGATTTGCCAGCTCGTCCCGGACGCGCCCGCACCAAGCCGGAGGCTTGGCGACCATGGGCTCCTCATGGCGGATTCTAGCATACTTGATGTATCACCCACAACCTATCTTCTTGTGTTTACTATAAGTCTCTTGACAGGCTACTCACATAGTTTGTATAATTCCACATGTGAGGGACGGAGGCCGGTACGGCAGTCCCCACGGACAGAGCAACAAGGAGGCAAGGACATGGTATTGCAGCGCTGGGACCCATTCGTGGAGATGAGGAGCATGGAGGACGCCATCAACCGCATGTGGCGCGGCCTAGGCCAGAGGCCCACTGAGGCCACCGGCGGGGAGCACTGGCACATTCCGCTCGACGTGGTGGAGGAGGGTGACGACCTCGTCGTCCACGCCTCCCTGCCCGGGGTCGAGCCGAGCGACATCGAGGTCAACGTCGAGGACGGCGTGTTGACCATCGACGCGAAGACGGCGACGGAGAGCGAGACGACGAAGGGCGGCTACCTGCTGCGCGAGCGGCGCTCGGGCTCGTACCACCGGGCGCTCCGGCTCCCGGACACGGTGGACGAGGCGCAGGCGGAGTCCGGCTACGGCAAGGGCGTCCTGACGATCAGGTTCGCCAAGCAGGAGGCCAAGAAGGCCCGCCGCCTCGAGGTCAAGGTCAAGTAGAGCGGGCTCAGCGGGGGCCGGGCAGGTTCCGGTCTCCGCCACGCCGGTGGCAAAGAGGGTCTGCCACGTATCTATCGCGTGGCAGGCCCTCGGTTTTCTGCAATCGTACGGCCTGCCGCTACCCTACTGTTGGAGCGCGTGGCGCCGTCCGTGCTACCCTCTCGTGCATGAAGCTGTACAGTGAGGGACATATGAGCATTGACCAGATGGACTTCTACCAACGCAAGCTTGCCTACGAGATGGACTCGGCGGACCTTTACGAGGCCGTGGAGAGGGACGAACCCATCGTGGTCGTAGACGGCCGATCCAGCAGCGCCTATGCCCAGGAGCATATCCCCGGCGCAGTAAGCCTTCCCCACCGAGAGATCAGCTTCAACTCCACCGAGTCGCTGGACAGATCGAAGCTCTATGTCTGCTACTGCGACGGCATCGGGTGCAACGCCTCGACCAAGACGGCGCTGAAGCTGCTGACACTTGGGTTCCAGGTACGGGAGCTGATCGGAGGGCTGGACTGGTGGAAGCGTGACGGCTACGCCACCCACGGCGACGAAGCCCGTGATGGGAGCCAGATCAAGTGTGGGTGCTGACTAGCCGCCGTCTGCTATAATGCGCGGCGACACGAGACACGGAGTTACACGTCTATGAAGAACGGAGACAGCTACTCGCGGCGGGACTTCCTGCTAAAGGGACCGGCCGCCATTGCGAGCGGGGCAATCGCCTCACTGGCCGCCGTTGGGCTGCCAGCAGCCCTTCGGCTGCGGACTAGGCGGGCGCCGCGCGTGCCCGAGGGCTCCATCTACACACCTGCCAACAAGCAGCGCGAAGTATAGTGTCAGGAGGCTGAGGAATGGAAGCTGCCGTACGGCCCCGCGTCCTGATAGACGTAATCCTTCCCGACGTCCGGGCAGGGTCGCGGGCTACCCGCGTAGCCGTGGACGCAGCGCTGATCGTCGGCTTTGCGCTGCTGGTTGCGCTCTGCGCCCAGATATCCATCAAGTTCCCAACCACCGTGGTGCCAATAACCGGGCAGACCTTTGGCGTTCTCCTCACAGGGGGCGCTCTAGGTAGCTGGCGCGGCGGCATGAGCATGTTGTTGTACATGCTTATGGGCATGGCCTCTATCCCTGTGTTCGCTCCGAGCTCCGGTTTCCTGGCCGAAAAGACCTTCCACGTTGTGTTGCCGTGGTCGGGAAGCGACGGGCTGGTATGGAGCATGGCCAGCGGTGGGTACATCGTCGGGTTCGTCGCAGCGTCCTACGTGGTGGGCCTCCTGGCAGAACGAGGCTGGGACCGAAGGTCCACCGTGCTGCTTGCGATGTTGCTGGGTAATATCGTCATCTATCTGATCGGGCTGCCGTGGCTAGCAGCCCACATAGCAAACAACGAAGGGCTGTATAGCTACTTCGAGTCCCAGGGCGGCTCGAACGTCCTGGACATGACGCTACGTGGCGGACTGTACCCGTTCATAGGTGGAGACGCCGTGAAGCTGGTAGGTGCAGCGCTGGCGCTGCCCGGGGCCTGGGCCTTGGTCAGGAGAATGCGCGGCTCGTGATCGACTCGGCGGGCAGTCCGGCGGATCGGCACGCCCGCCTCACTTCAAGCCCCGCGTCGGCAACTGTAGCCGTGCAGTTAGCAACCCTGCGCGGCGTGAGCGCATCTAATCTTTAGAGACGGCTCCAACCGGGGGCCGTCCACCCATTCCCAGTCCGTACGCGGCCTTCGGTAGCCATCGCCGGGCCCAAGGAGACGACATGAGAAGAAGCTTTTTCGTCATCGCGGTGATCGCCGCCCTATCGCTGCTGGCGTTGGCCTGCGGCTCCACCGAGGACCCGGAACCCGCGGCGGCAGTGGCTCCGACCGTTGCTGCCCCGACGAGCGTCCCGACCGCGATGCCCGAGCCGACGCAGCCTCCGGCGGACACGCCGACGCCGGAGCCCACCCAGCAGGTTGCCAGCCTCCTCCCGGGCGCTCCCAGCCCCGACCGGAAGGCGCCGGAGCTTGCAGGGCTGGACGGCTGGCTCAACACCGAGCCGTTCACCCTGGAGGACAAGCGCGGGCAGGTCGTGCTGATCGACTTCTGGACCTACACGTGCGTCAACTGCATCCGCACCCTGCCCTACATAAAGGAGTGGCACGACAAGTACGCCGACAAGGGGCTCGTCATCCTGGGCGTCCACGCGCCTGAGTTCGAGTTCGAGAAGCTGCCCGAGAACGTCGCCATGGCCCGGGACGACTACGACCTCAAGTACCCGATAGCCCAGGACAACGACCACCAGACATGGCGCGCCTTCGAGAACCAGTACTGGCCCGCCAAGTACCTGATAGACAAGGACGGCGCGATACGCTACAGCCACTTCGGAGAGGGTAAGTACCTCGAAACGGAGGAGCATATACGCGACCTCCTCGACGAGGCGGGCGCGGACCTGGCTACCGTGGCGATCGGCGAGGAGCCCGAGCGGGCGGTGGACGAGCGCGCCTTCACCGGCACCGACCCCTTCGAGAGGCAGACCCGCGAGCTCTACGCCGGCTTCATCCGGAACTTCGGATCGCTCCGCGCGGGCAGACCTCCCTACGTGATGCACGAGGACTTCTACGGCGCACCCAGCCAGGACCTGCTCTACGAGGATCCCGGAGATCACCGGAACCACCACATCTACCTCCAGGGGCTGTGGCACAACGGCCTCGAGGAGCTGATCCACGCGCGGGAGACGGAGAACTACGAGGACTACATGGCCATCAACTTCCGCGCCATCGAGGTCAACGTGGTGCTCAGCGAGGGCGACGAGCCGTACGACGTCCACGTCACCATCGACGGGCGGCCCCTGGACGAGACGGAGGCCGGGTCCGACATCGTGTTCGACGACGAGGGCAACAGCTTCGTCAGGGTCGACGCGTCGGACATGTACAACATAGTGCAGCTTCCCGAGTACGGCGGCCACGAGCTGCACCTCAGCTCCAACTCCGACCAGATGGCGGTGTTCGCGTTCACCTTCGGCTCGTACCTGGATACGGAGGACTCCGACGGCTGATGTAGCGGCCTGATTGGCCGGAGAGTTTTCGATGAAGAAGCTGTACGCACTGATGGTGGCGGGGCTGGCCGCGTTCGCCGTAGCCGCGTGCTCGACCGGCGACGGCGCGGCCGGGCTGACCGCCGTGCCGGCATCACCCCCGGCATCCGCTGCGGCGCCTACCCCGACGCCTGAGCCGGCGCCCGAGCCGACTGTGCGGCCCGACATGGCGAAGCTGAACTATGGGCCCAGGTCGGCGGAGGGCTTGCAGGCCATCCTGGGCACGGGCGACCTGGGCGTGGGTACGAACCGGTTCGGGTTCGTCATGACGTCGCAGACCGGGTTCGTCACGGAGCCGACGACGAAGCTGTCGACGCGGTTCGTGCCGGACCGGGGCGACGAGAGCGACGTGGTGCAGCGGGCGACGGCCCACTTCCAGCCGTGGCCCTACGGCAACCGCGGGATGTACGCCGCCGAGCTGGACTTCGACCGCGCGGGGACCTGGAAGGTCGAGATTGAGGTAGTCGCACAGGATGGCTTCCCGGCGGTCGCCCAGCTCATCGTCGAGGTCGGCGAGTCCACGTCCGCACCAAGAGTCGGCGACCCGGCGATACGCAGCGTCACGAGGACACTGGACGACGTGGGGAGCCTCGCCGAGCTGTCGACGGGCTCCCTACAGGACGAGGACCTGTACCGGACGACGCTCGCCGCCGCCATCGACAGCGGGATGCCGACGGTCGTGGTGTTCGCCAGCCCGGCGTTCTGCACCAACGCCGTCTGCGGGCCGCAGGTGGAGGTGCTGAAGGAGCTGAAGGAGCTGTACGAGGGCCAGGCGAACTTCGTCCACGTGGACTTCTACGACAACCCCCACGAGATCCAGGGCGACCTGGACAGGGCCCGAATCTCCCCCGCTGTCACGGAGTGGTCCCTGCCGAGCATCGAGTGGACTTTCGTCATCGACGGCGACGGGACCGTGACGGCCAGATTCGAGGGCTTCGCGACGCTCTCGGAGCTGGAGACGGCGCTGAAGGAGCTGCTGTAGGGTTCAGGCGTCGATCCAGAGGGCGCGGTAGACGACGCGGGCGTCGCGGTGGGGGCGGCTCGTGTGGCCGGCCACGGTGAACCCCCAGTCTATGAGTTCGCGCTCCTGCGAGTCCGGCCCATCGCTCTCGCCGGGGTAGGTGCCGATGATGAGGCGGCCTCCCTCGACCAGGAACTCGTCGAGGAGCCGCTGCACGAGGTCGCGTTTGCGCCTGGGCGGTACGTACTCAAGGCCGGTGCGCACGAAGTCGAACCTATGGGGCGGCTGCCACGTCAAGACGTTGCCGGTGTGGATCCTATCGCTCCAGGCGGGAAGCCTGCTGCGGGCGAGATCGGCCAGCTCCGGCGATATGTCGAGGCCGTACGGCTCGATGCGCCGGCCCCGCACGGCGGCCCATCTCTCGACCGACTCCATGAGGAAGCCGTTGGCGCATCCCACGTCGAGGAAGGAGCCGTCCCTGTGTATGGCGTCGCAGATGAGGCTGCGGCCGTAGGCCCACTGGCACTCGTCGCCGCTCTTGCCGGACTGCTCCCACGGCGTGTCGGCGGCGAGGTATGCGGGCGTGATGATCGCGGCGATGCGCCGGTGCCACTCGGCCTCGTCGATCTCGCCGGCCTCGAGGGCCTCGTCGATGGGCGCAACGAGCGGGTGGGCCTTGTCCTTTACTACTTCGATGGGTTCGCGTTCGTCCATGGTCTATGCGGGCAGAAGGTCAGCAATCACCTCTAGGCACACCAGTCTCGCTGAGCACTGCCCTTCGACAAGCTCAGGGCGAACGATGCAGTGCAACCTCGCATCGAGCAAGCGAAGGGTGTTGGGGTTGGCTCTAGCCGTACCTGGCGGCGAAGGCCTGGGGGAACTCGGCGGTCTTGGCGAGGACGTAGTCGGGCCTGTTCTCGATCTTGTCCGGCGGGAAGAGGGCCTCGAACATGAAGAGGCCCTGGTAGTCGATGTCCTTCAGCGCGCCGAACACCTCGGCCCACTGGAGGTTGCCGTCCATGGGCGCTATGTGGTCCCTCTCCAGGAAGTCGTGCAGGTGCAGGTGGATGAGGCGCGGGCCGCACTGGGCGAGGGTCTCGCGGGCGCGGTCGGGCTTGATGAAGGGGTTGACGCCGTCGTCGTCACGGGTGTGGCCTACGTCGACCACCATGCCGAAGCGGTCGGAGCCGATCTCGTCCACGACGGCCATGTAGTCGCGCAGGTCCTCGCCGTTCTCGTTGGCGAGCCTGATGGTGGAGCCTTCGAGCTCCTCCAGCATGTCCACGACCGTCCTCTTCGACTCCTCGGTGGTGCCGAAGTGGCAGACCATGACCGACGCGCCCATGTCCTCGGCGACCCGGCCCGCGTGGGCGGCGTCCTTCACGGCGGCCCTGCGCTCGTCCTCGTCCTCGGAGGCATAGGCGACGGTCGGGCCATGGGCCGAGACGATCTCGACGCCCTGCTCGCGGCACTCGTGGACCACGTCGGCGGCCTGCTGGGTGCTGCCGAAGTCGAAGTGCTCGGGCGAGCGGATGCCGCACAGCTCGATCCTGGTGATGCCGGCGGCCCGGATGGCCGCTATCTCGCCCGCGCCGAGGCGCGTGTCCTCCAGGCGGAAGGCCGCGGTGGTGGCGCCCATTCTCTGCTCTATCTCGTCTGCGGTGTACGGAAGGTTGCCCATGGTGTCCTGCTCCTCGCGGTCTTGTGGTGGCCCCATTGTATACCCGCCGGGTTGAACCGGGGGTTAATGGGGCGTTAGCGGGCGTCGCCGGTCTGGCGCATGTGCAGCTTGACCAATTTGATCTCCTCGAACGAATACCCGTCGCCAAGCTTTTCTCTAATCGGAGTTAGATACTCACTATTCCCGGTGCTTAGAGCTTGGGCAATCCTTTCGTAGCGGTACGGTGGTGGTAACAGATGCGTGACGTCAAAGGTCTCTCCCTGAGCCGTAAGCCGTTCCAAATGAATTAGCACTAACTGCTCAGAGATACCACGGCGTACAATGATCTCTGAGATACTCAAGCCCTCGCGCACGAGCTCCAAGGTACGCAGGTAATCCCGGCGACGCTGGGCATCCGTCCTAAACTTCCAGTACCTTGGTTCAATGCTGGTAGGCCGCCGTCCTAGTTCGGACACGATTTCCAGTACGGTACGCCCCGACTCGAACAGTACCGCAAGCTGTTTTTCCTCCTCAGGAGACCATTCCTCATAGTCGCGTGGGTAAGAGTCGTGTATCCCATGCATATACGATCCCGACGTGGGCTCAGGGCGGGGCTGATCCTCATCAGCAACTTCTCTTGGCTTCTCGCCGGTGTCGATCAAGGCCATTAGTTTGTTCCTGCGCATCGGGTATCGAAGCTTACCCAGCGCCGTATTCTCGATCTGGAGAATCCTCCCGCGCGTCACTTCAAGAACACTGCCAATCTCATCCTCAAGCCCAAACCGTAATCTCACAACAGCGGCCTCGTGGTCATCCAGAGTTGCGAGGACAGCTTCTACGTCACTTCTCAGCCTATCATCGGAAGCCGCGGCATCTACTGTGAGCGATACTGGCCGACCCATCACACGAGACAGCAGGGTTGTGACCCGTCCCTGATATTCGTACGAACCGACAGTTGTGTGTTCTCGACAGCTATTAGGGGTTCCAGAGCCGGGCCGGTTGGTCTTGGGAGTACCGTAGTCCTCTGACTTCTCATTGGTCTCGATCAGTGCCCGCAGTGGAGTACTGTGCTTCGTTTGCCGTAACTTCCTAAGCGCCTTCCCTTCAATCTGGCGAATCCTCTCTCGCGTCACTCCGAGGATTCTGCCAATCTCTTCAAGCGTCATCGGACTACTACCCCCAAGCCCAAACCGAAACCTCAGGACATTGGCTTCACGTTCCCGCAAAGCACCAATTACAGCTTCCACGCGATACCTGAGGTTTCTGTCTGAACCTGCCGCATCGGCTGTGAGTGTCACCTCCCTATCCATCACACGATCCAGCAGGGTTGCGACCCGTCTCTGATATTCGGACAGTTCGACTGTGGTGTGTTCGTTCCTATCAACAGGGTGCTCATGCAAGTCTCCGCTCGTCGCTCGCGGGGAATGGCGAAGTCCTGAGAAGGAGATGGTTTCGCGCTCTTTGAGGAAGCGGCGGCCCCTGCCAGTAACGTAGAGTGTTGGATAACCGCCGTAGGTCCTTCGGGCGACGAGGCCCTTGCCGACGAGTTGCTTGATGACGTCCTTCAGATCGTACCTTGAATTCTCGCGCGCTACTCCATACACGCGCAGCATATCGTGACGAAGCTGGAGGACGCGCTGGGTGCGGCTCCCATGGAGTACGGACACGATATGGTTCGCGCCGGACCTCTCGCCTGTGCAGATGATGGCATGCAACACCTTCCGGGCAATCTCTGTGCCGTCATATGTGGTCCCCACCTTCCTGCTCCTGACGGTATACTGATTCGCCCATTGTATACCCATTCCCTAACCCGGAACCTTAGCCGGCTTCTAAGCCCGCGCTAAGGGCTATCCCCCGGTCTGGCGCATGTGCAGCCGGACGAGCCGCAGCTCCTCGTAGGAGTAGCCGCCGCCCAGCCGATCCGCCACCGGCTTGAGGCGCCCGTCGTCGCTGGTGCGGAGCGCGTGGGCGATCCTCACGTAGCGGTGCTGCGGAGGGAGCAGGTGGGTGATGTCGAAGGACTCGCCCTCGTCCATCAGCCGCTCGAGGTGGGTCAGGACCGTCTGCTGCGAGATGCCCCGGGCGGCGGCGATCTCGGCGACGTTCGAGCCCTCGCGCACGAGCTCCAGGGTCTGCATGTGCGTCCCGCCTGTCCTGGGACGCGGCGCGGGCGGCGCTCCGCCGGAGGGCCTGACACCATGCGTGGCGGCGTGCTCGCGTATGACAACCAAAAAATCGTTGCCGTACTGGTCTATCTTGGACTGGCCCACGCCCCTGATCCGCATTAGGGAGTCGCGGTCGAGGGGCACGTGGATGGCCATCTGGTGCAGCGTCGCATTGCCGAAGACGACGAAGGCTGGCACGTCCATCCCGTCCGCGATCCTCTTGCGAAGGGCACGCAGCTTCTCGAACAGGGCCGCGTCGGGCTCGCCTCCGTCGCTCGCGGGGGCCGGCGAGCTCCTGACGAGTGTAATGGTCTCGCGGTCATCGAGGAAGCGGCGGCCCTCAGGGGTAACGTACAGCGTCGGGTAGTCGCCGTCCGTCCTGCGGGCGGCCAGACCCTTGTCGACGAGCTGGTCGATCACGTCCTTCAGGTCGTCCTCCGGGACACCGCGCGCGATGCCGTGGACGCTCAACTGGTCGTGGCGAGCCCGGAGGACACGCTGTGCGCGGCTCCCCCGGAGTACGGCCACGACGTGGTTCGCGCCGAACATCTCGCGGGTGCGGATGATGGCGGAGAGCACCTTCTGAGCGATCTCGGTGCCGTCGTAGGTCGTCGCGGGATCCGGCTCCTCGGAGGCGGCAAGGCACACGTCGCACGCGCCGCATCCACCGGACGTCCACGCCTCGCCGAAGTAGCCGAGCAGGAACGCCCTGCGGCAGGACGCAGCGTCGCCGTACTCCACCATACGGGTGAGCTTCTCCTCCGCGTTCTGGCGCTGCGCCTCGTCCTCGATCTGCCCGATGAAGTACTCCTGTTTGGACTTGTCGGCGTAAGAGTAGAAGAGGACGCACTCGCTGGGCCTGCCGTCGCGCCCTGCCCTGCCCGTCTCCTGGTAGTAGCCCTCGACGGACTTGGGCAGGTCGTAGTGGACGACGAGCCGGACGTCGGGCTTGTCGACGCCCATGCCGAAGGCGATGGTGGCGACGATGATCGGCGCGTCGCCGCGCAGGAAGCGCTCCTGGGTCTCGCGCCGCACATCGTCATCCAGCCCGGCGTGGTAGGGCAACGCTCCGAAGCCTTGCCCGGACAGCCTCGACGCCAGGTCCTCGGTGCCCTGCCGGGAGAAGCAGTAGACGATGGCCGAGCCGCCTTCGAGCTTGCCCAGCAGCCCGGCCAGCACGTCGAAGCTCCGACGCTTCGGCAGCACCCGGTAGGTGAGGTTCGGCCGGTTGAAGCTGGCAACGAACTGCGCGGCTTCGGGGATCTTGAGCTGGTCGACGATATCCTGCCGCACCCTCTCGGTCGCGGTGGCGGTGAGCGCGATTACCGGCACGCCGGGGAAGTCGCCGCGCAGGGTCTGGAGGTTCCGGTAGTCGGGCCTGAAGTCGTGGCCCCACTCGGAGATGCAGTGGGCCTCGTCGATGGCGATGAGGCTGAGATTCAGGGCGTGGAGGAAGTCGCGGAAAGGTGTGAGCGCGATGCGCTCGGGCGCCGCGTAGAGGATGTCGAGCTTGCCGTGGTACGCCTCCATCTGCACGCGGCGCGCCTCGGCCTGGGTCATGGTGCTGTTGACGAAATCGGCGGCCACGCCGCGCCTCTTCAGGGCGTCGACCTGGTCCTTCATCAGCGCGATGAGCGGCGAGACCACCAAGGTCACCCCGTCCAGCATGACGGCGGGAAGCTGGTAGCAGAGCGACTTCCCGCTGCCCGTCGGCATGAGGACGAGGGAGTCGCGCCCCGCCAGCACGTTCCCCACGACCTCCTCCTGCAAGGGCAGGAAGCCGTCGTGCCCGAAGCGGGACTTTAGAACCTCGGCCGGCTTCGGCGCGTCCTCATTGGAACTTGGCAGCGACGTCACGCTTCCAGCATCCGGACGAACTCGTTAGGTGTCATCTCAACGTCTCTACGTATCTTAGTCATCAATCCCGCGCCGATTGTGGAACCTGAATGCACTGGTACTGTTGTGGTCCTACCATCCGGGTGCTTGAGGAAAATGTGACTGCCTCGCATCCGTTCGACATCGAACCCTGCCTTCGAGAGAGCCCGTACGACCTCTCTCGCGGTCCTTCTGGGCAGGCGGCTCATACCGCGAGCTTCTGTACTCCAACAAGCTCCAGAGAGCCGATCTCCTCCTCACCCTGGACCTCGAGGCAGAGTTGGATGACCTCCTCCATGCGTTCGAGCAGTTCGTCCATCGTCCTTGCCTGGGTGTGGCACCCGTGCAGGGATGGGACGCTGCCTACAAGCCAGCCCTCCTCGTCCCGTTCGATTACGACCGTGAATTCGCGTGCCATCGTCAGGCCTCCTCCAGGATGCTGGCGCAGATGTACCTCGTCTCGCCGCCGTCGCTCTCGTGGTTGAAGTAGTAGGAGACGAACGCGCGGCCGTCGTTGAGCAGCCAGCCCTGTGGGTAGCCGAGATCGCGCCCGCCGCCGTCGCCGCGCACCACCAGCTCCCCGGCATCGTCGATGTCGGTGCACTCCTCGTCCGCCAGGACCGCGCGGATGCCCCAGTCGGGCCGGCGGTAGCCGTAGGTCAGCAGTGTCCTGCCGCTGGGCATCTTGAGCGGGCTGGTCGGGTAGCCCCACACGCGCTCCTTCTTTGCCGGCGACCACGTCCTTCCGCCGTCCCCTGAGATCGCCGTGTAGATGAACATGCTGTCGTTATCGTCGAAGAAGGTTGGCCTCATGAAGGCGACGATGTTCCCGGACGGGGTCTCGATGACCTCGGTCTCGTTGAAGTGGGTCCCCAGCTGGGGCGGCGCGATGTTTCCCCTGAACTCCCAATTCATGCCGCCGTCGTCCGAGGCGACCAGCACCGGGGCGAAGATGCTGTTTTCTGGATCGTCGGGGTCGGCATCGCTGGACAGGCCCATGCTGTGGATGGGGAAGACCAGCGTGCCGTCGCCCAGCTCGATGACTCGCGCCCTCAGCCCGAATGGGGCGGAGAAGCCCGGCATGACGGGGTCCCAGCCCGGCACCGACTCGACGTAGTAGCGCTGGCCCCAGGTGCGGCCGCGGTCGGTGGAGCGCCGGATGTACGGCCCGCGCTCGGCCAGGTAGTAGGTCTCATGGTCCGGGGCGATGGACCGCTCCCGCCCGGGGTACTCTCTCACCTTGACATCCCTGCCGGGGGGCGTGTTCGCCTTCAACTGCTCGTAGACCTCGCGCGTGACGAGGTCGCCGCTGGGCATGGCGACTACGAGGGTGCCGTCGCTGAGCAGGGTCAGGTTCTGGTTGCGGATGGGCCCGGAGTCGAACACGACGGGCTCCGACCAGGTGTCCCCGCCGTCCGTGGACCTGACTATGCACGCCTCGACGGCCGGATGACCATGTCCCCCTGTGCGCGAACGCCGGAACGCCACCACGATCTCGTCGTCGGGGTAGACGACCACGCTCGGCCCGGGCCCGCAGTACCAAGTCTCGTCACGATAGATGTCGATGTCTCGGACCTTCCTGAGTGTAGCCATGGCAGCCCTCCTCTGTGGGATAGTGGGTAATTGTAGTTTATAGTTTTTGGTTTGTAGTTTCGAGTTGAGAGAGGGGGCATTGTATAATGGCACGGTACCAGCACCGGGCAAGGCCATGCTGCTCGCACTCGACATCGGCAACACGAACATATCCCTGGGCGTATTCGACGAGTCCGGCGGCCCGCCCGACTACGCGCCGGGCGCGACTTGGCGGATAGCGACGGACCGCGCCCGGCTGGCCGACGAGTACGGCCTGCTCATCACCAGCCTCCTCGCGTCGAAGGACATATCACCCGGCGAGATCGACGCCGTGGCCATGTGCAGCGGCGTCCCACCCCTCACCGGAGTGCTCGTCGAGGTGTGCGGGACCTACTTCGGGACCGAGCCGCTGGTCGTGGGGTCCGGGGTGAGCACCGGGATCAAGGTGCTGTACGACAGCCCGCGGGACGTGGGGGCCGACCGGATAGCGGACGCGGCCGCCGCGCTGACGCTGTACGGTGGGCCGGCTATAGTCGTCGACTTCGGGACAGCGACGGTGTTCGACGCCATCAGCGCCAGCGGGGAGTACGTGGGCGGGGCCATCGCGCCGGGCGTGGCGGTTGCCGCCGACGCACTGTTCCACAGCGCGTCCCTGCTCCGCCGCGTCGAGCTGGAGAGGCCGCCAGCGGCCATTGGGCGGAACACGGTGCACGCGATCCAGTCGGGACTGGTGCTCGGCTACTCCGACATGGTCAAGGGCATGGTCGCGCGGTTCGACGCGGAGCTTGGCGGAGGCAGCACGGTGGTGGCCACGGGCGGGCTGGCCGGGCTCATCGAGTCGGAGGCGCAGGTCTTCGACCACGTCGCGCCGCACCTGACTCTGACGGGGCTGCGCATCATCCAGGAGCGGAACTCGTGAGGCCGCTGGAGGGCCGGAACGTCGCCCTCGGCGTCAGCGGCAGCATCGCCAGCTACAAGGCCGTCGACCTGGCCAGCAAGCTGGTGCAGCTAGGGGCCGATGTGGACGTGATGATGACGCCGGCGGCCAGGGAGTTCGTCGCGCCACTCACCTTCGCCGCCATCACCCACCGGCCGGTCGCCGAGAGCCTGTTCGACCCGCACTCGGAGCTGCTGATCGACCACGTAGCCATAGCGGAGCGGGCCGACGCGGTGATAGTCGCGCCCGCCACCGCGCAGACCATCGCGAAGCTGGCCCTCGGCTTCGCCGACGACCCCATTGGCGCTACGGTGCTGGCCACAGCCGCGCCGGTGATCATCGCTCCAGCCATGGACGCGAACATGTACGACAGCCCCGCGACCCAGGCGAACGTGGAGACGCTGGCGTCCAGGGGCGTCACCATCGCGGGGCCGGCCGAAGGGCGGCTGGCGTCGGGGCTGACGGGCAAGGGGCGGCTGCTGGAGACGGCCGAACTGCTGGGCTACGTGCGCCTCGTGCTGGGCCGGACGGGCGACCTGGCGGGCCGGAAGGTCGTCGTGAGCGCCGGGGGGACCCAGGAGGATATCGACCCGGTGCGCTTCGTCGGCAACCGGTCGAGCGGCAAGATGGGCTACGCGATAGCGGAGGCGGCGATCGACCGGGGCGCGGAGACGGTCATCGTGGCCGCGCCGAACGCGCTGCAGGCGCCCGTCGGCGCGAGGGTCGTGCACGTCGGTAGCGCGCTGGAGATGAGGGACGCCGTGCTGGCGGAATGCGAAAGCGCGGACGCGGTGGTCATGGCCGCGGCGGTCGCCGACTGGCGCCCCGCCGAGCGGGCGGGGTCGAAGATGAAGAAGGGCAACCGGACGTCCCTCACTCTGGAGCTGGTGCGGACACCGGACATAGCCGCCGAGAGCGACGGCGACGGGCTAGTGAAGGTCGGGTTCGCCGCCGAGAGCGACGACGTGATCGCGAACGCCCGCGCCAAGATCGCCTCCAAGGGCCTCGACCTCATAGCCGCCAACGACATCACCGCCCAGGACGCGGGCTTCGGCTCCGACACCAACCGCGTCACCCTAATCGACCGCGAGGGGAATACGGAGGAGCTGGGGCTGATGTCAAAGTACGAGGTGGGCCAGCGCGTCCTGGACCGGGTGTCGGGACTGCTGAGACAAGGCTAGACGTGGACTACCTAGTAGTGATCGAAGGAGATAGCGTCAGCGGGACGGCGCTTCTACAACACATCATCCTGGGCTTGCCGAGATTAGGGAGCTGGCATGAACATTAGTGCTTTCTTGGCTCTAGCTTCTTTGGCTGTAGTATTGACCTTGGCGGTTGCTTGCGGCGACTCTCAGCCGAAGCACTTTCCCACCGGGCGGATTGCGTTCATGTCCGATCGCGACGGCACATCTGGGATATACGTGATGAACGCCGACGGCTCTGGCGTCAGGCAACTGACCGAACACAGCCCAGTCTACAACCCCCCGGCATGGTCTCCAGACCGCCGACGGATTGCGTTCGAGTCCAATGGAGACGAGAACGTGGACATCTATGTAGTGAATGCCGATGGCTTCAGTGTCACCAACCTTACAAACAGCAGTGCGCGGGATTGGGACCCGGCATGGTCACCGGACGGCCGACGGATTGCGTTCAGTTCCGACCGCGACGGCAACCCGAAGATTTACGTGATGAACGCCGACGGCTCAGGCCAGATGCGCCTCACCGACAGCGGTGCGTGGGATGACAAGCCGACATGGTCACCGGACGGTAGGCGGATTGCGTTCAACTCCGGGGGCCGCATTTATGTCATGAACGCCGACGGTTCGGGCGTCTCCAAACTCACAACTATCAATAGCGGAGAGGATTACGACCCGGTATGGTCGCCGGACGGCCTCCGGATTGCGTTCGACTCTGATCGCGACGGAAACTCTGAGATATATGTGGTGAACGCCGACGGCTCGGGTGTTACCAACCTAACCAATAACAGCGCGGAGGATTGGGAAACGACATGGTCGCCGGACGGCCGGCGGATTGCGTTCAAGTCCTGGCGCGACGGGAACTTGGATATATACGTGATGAACGCCGATGGCTCGGGCGTTACCAACCTAACCAATAACAGCACGTTAAATTACAGCCCCGCGTGGTCGCCAGACGGCCAGCGCATTGTGTTCACCTCCGATCGCGACGGGAATTCGGAAATAACGTGATGAACGCCAACGGCTCGGGACAAACTCGCCTCACCAACAACAGCGCGGAGGACTACGACCCTGCGTGGTAATCCAACGAGTGACTGAAGGAGCCACAGCCTGACGTACGATGGCGCTAACTTGCAGAAGCTAACACCACGCTTTCTATGCTATCCTCAAGACTCAAACTCAGCAGCCAACCGCAGTACAGGCCCGACCCACCGGTCACTTGATCGACATGCCTGCCGGTAACGGGTGTTGCGCGTGCAGACAATGCATTGATACACTGGCTGTACACGGATGAGCGGGGGTGGTCCAGTATGCTCGACAGGTTCAGTGATCCAGAGGGTCGGCCTCTGCTAATTGAGGCGCTCAGGATCCAGAGCATCATAGGTGACGATGCTGCCTTAGCGGAGTTGATCGCCGAATCGGTAGAAGTCGAGAACTTCGAACCCGGTGCCGTGGTGATGCAGGAATCGGGGACTGACAACGACCTCTGCTTCGTCTTGGCGGGTGTGGTCTCGATCCGTGTACTCGGGCGTGAGATTGCGATCAGGACTGCGGGACAGCACGTTGGCGAAATGGCGCTCGTGGATCCGAGCCAGGTGCGTTCAGCCACCGTCGTGGCGGAAGACGGGGTGGTCATAGCACGTCTATCTGAGAGGTCGTTCTCGGCTCTGGCCGAATCCCATTCCCGCCTGTGGCGCAACGTAGCCCGCGAATTGGCCCACCGCCTTAGGCAACGGAACAGATTCGTTGAGCCCGTGAATTCTCGGCCCGCCCTGTTCGTGGGGTGTTCGGCAGAATCAATTCCCATAGCCGATGCGATCCGAGTGGAGTTCAAGTGCGATCCAATAGAGGTCACAATGTGGACTGAAGGTGTGTTCACACCATCGGCCTTCCCCATAGAGTCACTGGAGCAGACATTGCGAACCGTTGACTTCGCCGCGCTTATACTATCACCGGACGACATGGTGTTTAGCCGTGGCACTATGACTGATGCCCCAAGAGACAACGTCATTTTTGAGCTAGGGCTATTCATGGGGGTGCTGGGTCACTCGCGCACGTTTCTGATCTACCCACAAGGCCTCGACATCAAGATTCCGACAGACCTTGCCGGCATCACGCCGCTAACCTACTCGCTTGAACCGGAAGGCGATGCACCCAAAGTGATGGAAGCTGTTTGCAGCCAGATGAGAACCAACATACTCGATGCTGGAGCTCGTTGAAGTATTCAAGGGGGCGTACGATGACGCTTGGAGACAATCTCAGGTCGGAAGTGAGGAAGATCATCCAGGACGGATGGAGCACGCAGGATCGGCGAGGCGTGCCCAAGTTGAACGACCTAGAGCTCAGCAACGATGCTGCTACTTTGGAAGGAACGGTCCTATACGCCGATTTGGACGATTCAACTAGACTCGTCGACACTGAGGATCCCGAATTCGCAGCGCACGTATATAAATCCTATCTGACATGCGCCGCTAGAATAATTCGCTCCGAGAACGGAACCATTACCGCTTACGACGGTGACCGGATCATGGCGGTGTACACGGGCGGCAATAGGGATGACAGAGCAGCCCGGACCGCACTCAAGATCAATTTCGCCGTACGGGAGATTATCAATCCTGCAATCAGGGACAAGTACCCGACCTCTAGCTATTCGGTGAGGCAAGTAGTCGGAATTGACACGAGCAAGCTCTTCGTGGCGCGAACCGGCATCAGGGGATTCAACGAACTCGTATGGGTGGGGCGTGCTGCCAACCACGCCGCCAAGCTATCCGCGCGATCTGGGGCCCCATCGCAGATCACTGCCGAAGTGCATGGTCGTCTATCTGAGAATGTCATCTACGATCAGAACAGGCAGCGCATGTGGACTCAAAGCACAGCCTACGAAATTGGTCACAGGAGAATCTACACGTCAACGGGGTGGTGGAGCTTGTGAAACATCTCTGGCGGGCCGAGGGAACCCACTCGGCCTGACTGGTGAGATACCGAAGGCGTTGGGCAACCTGACGAATTTGGATGGCTCTCGTTCTCTATAGCAGCCAGTCGGCTGGCAAGGCACTAGCTTCTCAGAAGATCAGCCCAGGGACTATGAGAACCGCGCCCAGCAGGACGAATACGCCGAGGATGGCGGCCGTCCAGATCAGGACCGACTTCAGCGCGCCCCGTCCGGTGTGCGGCGCGGGGTAGTCATCGTCCATCGGCATGGGCGTCGTGGCCGAGGGGTCGCCCTCCTGCCCGTAGGGGCTGACTCGGCGCTTCCAGAACTCCGACATCATCCTGGGCTTGTCGAGGTTATACCACATGGGTCTGCCTCCGAGTTCTTGGATTCATTGTACACCCCGCACATAACCCTGGTCTAACCGGCAATCCCGCCAATGCTCGTATCTGGGCATCGTCGAAGGGGAATGGATTCCGGCTTTCGCCGGAATGACGGATGGGATTACCTGCGCTCCTACCAGGGGCGGACTTCGCGCTCGGCCCATGCTCGGACGGCTTCAAGGGCCTCCTCGGCGGACATGGCGTGGAGGTATACGGTCTTCGACCGGCCCGAAAAAATCTCGCCCTCCAGGATGACGTGCACGAGACCCCTCTCGATCAAGTACCTGTCGCTTTCAGAAAGGGCGTCGTACTTCGCCAGGGCCTCGCCCGAGAGGATCGAGGAGAGCGACGGCAGCTCCGTGAACGCGATGTGCTCCAGCTTGTAGCTCCAGCGCAGCGTCAGGCACGCCATCAGCCTGGCCTCCATCGGCAACGGCCCCGTGCCGTACCAGTACTCCCCGAACCCATCCTGGAGCCGGGCGTCGAGCCCGTCCAGCCTGGCCAGCGCCTCCGGTGAGAGGGCGTCCCTGTGTGGTGGCCACTCGGCCATGAGATGGTTGGGCGGCACGCCGCGGAACACCTCCGGGAGCGCCCACGTGAGCCATAAGCCGAAGCTGGGCACGGAGTTGCAAACCAAGGGCCATGCGCCGGACCGGGCCGGCAGGTAGAGACGGGCGAGGTTCGCTCTGTCCTCCAGGGTGCGGAACTGGCCCAGGAATTCGTCTATGGACGCGGCCATGTTGGAGCGCCAGGCGACGTTCTGCACGACCTCGGCGGCGAGCCACTCGATGACGAACCGCCTCGCCGCGGGTATCTCGTCGAGCAACTCCAGCGAATGTGCCGAGAGGCCGAGGTCCGCGATGTCCGGGAGCGTGTCCGGCGCGGCGAGAAGCGCCTCCTCCAGACGCAGCGCGAGGCCGTCCACATCTTCGGGAAGGACCTTCCTGTTGTCCCAGATCAGCTCGAATGCCCGCCTCATCCGCTGATCGACGGAGTCGAGCTTGTCCAGGGCCTCCCGCGAGAGGGTCGCGCCCACCGGTGGCAGGAGGACCTCGCCATCCCCGGACTCCTCGAGCTTCGCCGCGTCGTCCCCATCGTCGTCCCCATCGAGGATAGCCTCGAACGGATGGGGAGCCGCCCGACCATCGCCTCCGCAGCCCGCGAACAGGAAGAGCAGGAGCGCCACCGCTATTGAGTGAAAGTATTTCATGTACACCCTGTGGGCGAATCAGCCGGAGGTTCTCCGCTTGCGCCAGAGCACGAATACGGTGACGGCAATGATCGTCAGCACCACCGGAGAGCTTAGTATGGCGAAATGGTATGTCCAGCCGATGGTGCTGAGGGCGATGTACGTCATCGTGAGCTCTTGTCCCGGCGGAGCATCCGACAGCAGGACTGAGGTTAGGGCCAGCCCCACGAGCACCAGGACGTATGCCATCACGGAACCAACAATGATGATGTGCCGGCGAGTCGCCGTTGTCATTGGCCCTCCCATTCTCTACAGGCTGGCCGCGTTCGCTCCGGCTATGCGGCCGAAGACCGCGCCCGCCATCAGGCCGGACCCGCCGGGGTAGTTGTCGTAGAAGAGGCCGCCCACCAGCTCTCCGGCGGCGTATAGGAAAGGGATGGGGCTGTCGTTCAAGTCGAGGACGCGGGCCTGCTCGTCTATCTTCAGACCGCCGAAGGTGAAGGTGATCCCGCACGTCACCGCGTACCCGGCGTAGGGCGGCGTGTCCAGGGGCAGCGCCCAGTTCGACTTGGGCGGGTCGATCCCACGGGTGCCCTTGCCGTCCAGGGCGGTCGGGTCGAATTCGCCGGGCTGCACCGCGTCGTTGAACTCCCGGACGGTGCGGGCCAGCCCTTTCCTGTCGATACCGAGCGCATCGGCCAGGCCGGGAATCGTGTCCGCCTCTGCCCTGGACACCTGGGGAATCCTGTACTCGTCCCGGAGGAGCGCGGTCGTCTTGGCGTCGAATAGCTGGAAGGCCGCGCCGTGGGGCCGCGTGAGAATCTCGCGCCCGTATCTCGCGTAGGTGTAGTTGCGGAAGTCCGCGCCCTCGTCCACGAACCGCCTGCCGTCCACGTCGACGACGATGCCGAAGGGGTAGGAGTGCTTCTGGTACAGGTCCCCGATCTTCCGGTCGCCGAACGACGGCGCGTTCAGGTCCCACGCGACGGCGTGGCAGCCGCCCCAGTCGCCGAAGGGCTGCGCGCCCACGTCCAGGGCCATGCGGATGCCGTCGCCGGTGTCGAACTGGGTCCCGCGCACCTTGGCCGAAACCCAGGCCGGACCCAGGTGGCGCTCGCGCATCTCCGGGTCGGCCTGGAACCCGCCCGACGCCAGGACGACCCCGCCCGCACCGATGGTGCGCTCGCCATCGGCGAACCGTGCGGTCACGCCGGTTACGCCGCGCTCGCCGGTCTCGAGGCGCACCACCGCAGCCTCGTACGCCACGGTCACACTCGCCCTCTCGGCGAGCTCGAAGAGCCTGTCGGAGAGCCCTACGCCCCCGCCGACGGCCTCGACGATGAGGCCGCCCCAGAATCGCACCCTGCCGCCGCGCTCGAACGCCTGGCGCCCGTAGGCGAGGGCCCAGCGCACACCCCGGTCGCGCATCCAGGCCATCGTCGGGTACGACCGGGCCGCCAGCACGCGGGCCAAGCCGGGGTCGGCCCGACCGCCGGTCATGCGCATCATGTCGCCCTCGAACGACGACTGTGGGTACTCACCTAGGTCGATCCTGGCTATCTCCCGCTCGGTCAGGTCGGGCACGAGGTCGAAGACCTGCTGCGGGTAGTCGTATGCAAACCTGAAGAGCCCGCCAGTGAAGTAGGTGTTCCCGCCGCGCAGGTACTCCGGCGCCTTCTCCATAACCAGCACCGACGCCCCCGCCTCCGCGGCGGAGAGGGCGGCACACAGGGCGGCGTTCCCCGCACCGACTACCACGACGTCATATCTCGCTTCCACGTGGGATGAACCGCCGGCGCTCGCCACGGCTACTGGCTACGTTGCTTCGCGGACTCTATCTGGGCCAGCAGTAGGGCCTCGTCGTAGCCGAGCTCGACGGCCTGGGCTATGTCCTCCTGTATCGCCTCGTCGTTGCCGAGGATAGCGTTGGCCATGGCCCTGTTGACGTAGCCGAGGGGGTGGTAGGGGTTGAACTTGACGGCGTTGTCGTAGTCCGCCACCGCCGCCTCGACCTCGCCCAGCCCCACGCGGGCTATGCCACGGTTGGCGAAGGCGCGCCCGTCCGTCGGCTCCAGCCGGATGGCCTCGTCCAGGTCCACTATCGCCCGCTCGTGGGAGCCCTGCCTGGAGTAGGCGATGCCGCGGTCGACGAACGCCCTGCTATTCTCCGGGTCGATCTGGAGGGCGCGGTCGAAGTCCTCGATGGCGGAGGACAGCTCGCCGTCCCGGGCGAAGGCCGTGCCGCGGTCGATGTAGAGGGCCGGGTCGTTGGGGGACAGCTCGATGGCTATGTCGAAGAACTGGAAGGAGCGGTCCAGCTCGCCGGTCAGCATCAGCACCAGGGCCGTGTTGGCATAGGCGCGGTAGTCGTCCTGCTCCAGGTCCATCGCCTTCTCGTAGTCGACGAGGGCAAGCTCGAACTCCTGCAGCTCCTGGTACGCCTCGCCCCGCCCCAGGTAGAGCTTGGCCAGGTCCGGCAGCATACCTATCGCCGTGGTGTAGTCCTCGATGGCCTGGCGGTACTTGCCCAACTGGGCGTTGGCCCCGGCGCGGTCGACGTAGTTCTGCGAGTTGCCGGGGTCCTGCTCGATGGCGATGTCGTAGGCCGTAACCGACTCGCGCAGGAAGCCCAGCTCCGTGTACTTGTCGCCCGCGTCCATCAGGAACCCCGTGTTGTCGGGGTCGAGCCTGTGGGCCTCGTCCAGGTGGCGGAACGCGATGTCGAACTCGCCCAGCGCGCTGTAGGCCGCGCCCCGGTTGTAGTAGGCTGCGGCGTTGTTGGGGTCGAGGTGTATGGCCTCTGCGAAGTCGCGGATGGCCTCGCGCAGCGAGCCGATCTGGCCGTGGGCGGTGCCGCGGTTCGTGAAGACCTCCGAGCTTGTGGGGTCGAGCTCGATGGAGCGGTCGTAGTCCCTGACGGCCTTGTGGTACTCGCGCAGCTTGGCGTAGGAGTTGGCCCGGTTGTTGTAGAGCCGCGCGTCCTGGTCGTCCAGCTCGATGGCCTCGTCGTAGGCGCGGACGGCGCTCCTGTACTCGCCGAGGCTGGCGTAGGCGTACCCCCTGGTGGAGTGGGCCCGCACGCTCTCGGGGTCGAGCCTGATCGCCTCGTCCAGGTCCTCGATGGCCTTCCTGTACTCGCCGAGGCCGATGTACGCGTTGGCCCGCTCGACGTACAAATCGGCGTTGCCGTCGTCGATCTCGATGGCGGCGTCGTACTGGACGAGGGCGTCCTGGTACTTGCCGCCAGTGAGATGCTGCTGCCCAATCACCCTGTGCCTGGCAACCTGCTGGAGGTCCTGCTCCGACAGCCGCTCGCAGGCGAGCAGGGACAGGACGACCAGCACGGCAGTAAGCGACAGCAGCCCATTCGTCTTTGGTGCGAGATCGATCATGTCACTACAATTCTAACGCACGAGCGGTTGGTTGGGCGCTGGCCGATGTCTGGTTGTACGAGCAGAGGGATTGGCCGATAATAGGACGTGCCATGGACTACAGGACAATTACCATCACGGCCAGCGCCGTCGAGGTGACGGCTACACTGAGCGATACGCCCACCGCAGACGCGGTCTGGGAGGCGCTGCCGTTCGAGGCGGCTGCCAGCACATGGGGCGACGAGATCTACTTCGGTATCCCGGTCAGCGCCGACGAGGAGCCCGGCGCCGGTCCGGTGGTCGAGATGGGGGCGGTCGCCTACTGGCCTCCAGGATCGGCAATGTGTCTGTTCTTCGGGCGCACACCGGCGAGCCGGGGAAGCGAGATCCGCGCGGCGAGCGCCGTCAACGTCATCGGCAGCATCGACGGCGACCCCACCGTGCTGAAGCGTGTGCCCAACGGCGAGAGGATTACAGTAGCCAAGGCGTAGCTACCCTCTCTTCTCCCAACCCCTGGCACGCTCGACCGCGCGCTGGAACTCGCCGTAGAGCCTGTTTCGCTCGCCAGCGGGCATCCTGGCCTCGAATGCGGCGTCGCTTCTCCACAGGGCCTCGATCTCGTCGGTGTCGGACCATATACCCGTTGCAAGGCCCGCAAGGTAGCCCGCGCCCAGAGCGGTCGTCTCGGCCACGGCGCACCGCTCGATCGGGACGCCGAGCATGTCTGCTTGGTGCTGCATCATGAGCCGGCTGGCGCTGCCGCCGCCGTCGACCCGCAGGACGTCGATGTCGAGGCTTGCGTCGGCCGCCATAGCCTCTACGACGCCGCGCGTCTGGTACGCAGTCGCCTCCAGCGCGGCCCTGGCCAAGTGACCGGCCGTCGAGCCCCGCGTCAGTCCGACTATCGCTCCCCGGGCGCCGGGGTCCCAGTAGGGCGCGCCCAGCCCGGTGAACGCCGGCACCAAGTACACGCCGCCGTTGTCGTCGACGGACTCCGCCAGCGTGTTCACCTCCTCGGACGACCGGATGATCCCCAGGCCGTCACGCAGCCACTGCACAGTGGCCCCAGCCGAGAAGACGCTCCCCTCCAGCGCGTACGTCACCCCGTCGCCTATGTCCCAGGCGATGGTGGTTATGAGCCCGGACTTCGAGGAGACGCGCGTCTCTCCCGTGTTGGCCAGCACGAAGCAGCCAGTGCCGTAGGTGCTCTTGACCATGCCGGGCCGGAAGCAGGCCTGGCCGAAGAGCGCCGCGTGCTGGTCTCCGGCGACGCCGGAAATCGGTATTTCCTGCCCGCGAAACAGGCCTGCTTGCGTGCGGCCGAATATACCGCTCGACGGCCGGACGTCCGGGAGCATCGCTCGCGGGATGTCGAGGGCGCGGAGCAGGCCGTCGTCCCACTCCAGCTCGGCGATGTCGTAGAGCATGGTGCGCGACGCGTTCGTGACGTCCGTCGCGTGATCGGCCCGGCCCGTGAGGTTCCACAGCAGCCAGGTGTCGACCGTACCGAAGAGCAGGTCGCCCTTCTCCGCCCGGGCCTGGCCCGAAGGCACGCTGTCGAGGAGCCACCGTATCTTGGTCGCGGAGAAGTACGGGTCAATGGGCAGCCCGGTCTTCTTCTGGACGTACGGGCCCATCCCCTGGCGCTCCAGCGCGTCGCAGATGGGGGCCGACCTGCGGCACTGCCACACGACCGCGTTGGAGACGGGCTCCCCTGTATGCCGGTCCCATACCAGCGTCGTCTCACGCTGGTTGGCGATCCCGATGGCCTCGATCTGCCCTGGGGAGACTCCCGTCTCCGCAAGCAGCCCGTCCACGACGTACAGGCACGAGTCGAGTATCTCCCGCGGAGAGTGCTCGACCCAGCCGGGCTCAGGGTACATCTGGGCAATCTCCCGGCTGGCCCTCCCGATGACGCCGCCAAGGCGGTCCAGGAGGAGCGCCGTGTGCCCGTGGTCCCCTGGTCGATTGCGAGGATATGGCCGGACTCCGCCACGCCTGTTCTCCTTCGAGGCTTAACCGTGTGCCTCTACTTAGCCACGATCCCGCCGGTTGTGTCAACGACGAGCTCCCAGAGAATGGCGCGCGGCGAATGGCCCATCCGCTGGGCTACTAGCCTGCGCGTGAACGGGAATGCGGGTGAATCCGCGCTGCCGCACGCGGGCGCGGAGCCATCGCCGCCAAAGGCCACAACCGCTTGTGTCTCAACAGCTCGGACACCGAACATATGGTGTGTGAAATGGGTCCAAATGCCCGCGCCAGAGCCTTGATTTTGGGTGTCGCCGCGCCCGTATAATTGGCTCACGCTGGCGCTCTCGCCAGCACCAATCTATCGAGGTATCGCGGTTGTTCACGCATCTGCACAATCACACCGAGTTCAGCCTCCTCGACGGGCTAAGCCGGGTCGAACCACTCGTCGAGCGGGCGGCAGGGCTCGACATGAGCCACCTGGCTATCACCGATCACGGCGGGCTGTACGGCGCCATCGATTTCTACCAGGCCGCGAAGACGGCCGGCATCACGCCGATCATCGGCTGCGAGATGTACGTCGCCCCGGGAAGCCGGCACGACCGGAACCCCAACGACAAGAAGCCCTACCACATGACCGTGCTGGCGAAGGACCAGGCGGGCTATGGCAACTTGGTCAAGCTGGTCACGGCCTCCCACCTGGAGGGATTCTACTATCACCCGAGGGTGGACAGGGAGCTTCTGGACAGGCACAACGAAGGACTGATCGTCATGTCCGGCTGCCCCAGCGGAGAGGTGCCGAGCCTCATCGCCGCCGGACGCATGGACGACGCGGCCTCGACGATCGCGTGGTACCGGGAGCGCTTCCCCGACTACTACCTGGAGCTGATGGAGCACGGAGGTATCGAGGAGCTTCCGCGGATCAACGAGGGGCTGATGCAGCTCCACCGCGACCTGGGCATTCCCGTGGCGGCCACGAACGACAGCCACTACATCATGAAGGAGGACGCGCCGCTCCAGGACATCCTGATCTGCATCCACACGAACACCAACGTCAACGACCCAAAGCGCCTGAAGATGGACGAGGACTCCTACTACCTCAGGAGCGCGGAGGAGATGGCGGCACTCTACCCGGACACGCCCGACGCCATCTCGAACACGATGCGCATAGCAGAGATGTGCGGCCTGGAGTTCGACTTCGACCGGCTCCACCTGCCCGAGTTCCCGGTTCCCGAAGGGATGAACGCCGACGAGTTCCTGGCCAAGCTGTGCTGGGAGGGCCTGAGGAGGCGGATCGACCGCCCGGGCGAGGAAGAAGAGGCCCGGCTGACGTACGAGCTGCAGGTGATCACGCAGACCCGGTACGCCAACTACTTCCTGGTCGTGTGGGACATAGCGCGGTTCGTGCTGGAGAGGGACATCGCGTTCGCAGTGCGCGGGAGCGCGGCGGGGAGCCTGGTGCTCTACTGCCTGGGCGTGACTGACGTGAACCCGTTGCTGTACCGGATCGTCTTCGAGCGCTTCCTCAACGTCGAGAGGCGCGAGATGCCCGACATCGACATGGACTTCCAGGACGACCGACGGGAGGAGGTCCTGAACTACGTCGTCGAGAAGTACGGGCGCGACCACGTGGCGCAGATCATCACCTTCGGAACCCTGGGGGCCAAGGCGTCGATCCGAGACGTGGGCCGGGCCTTGGCGATGCCGTACGACGAGGTGGACAGGGTCGCGCGGCTGGTGCCCAACCGGCTCAACATGAAGCTGGAAACGGCCATGGACGAGAGCGAAGAGCTCCGGGAGATATACGAGGCCGACGAGGGCATCAGGAAGCTGGTCGACTCGGCCAAGGCCGTCGAGGGCACGACGAGGCATTCCAGCACCCACGCTGCCGGAGTGGTCATATCGAAGGAGCCCCTGGACACGCTGGTCCCCCTGCAGCGTCCGCCCAAGGGAGACGAGGACAGCATATCAACCACCCAGTACTCCATGGATCCGGTCGCCGACCTGGGCCTGCTGAAGATGGACTTCCTCGGCCTATCGAACCTGTCGATACTGGCGAAGGCGCGCGGCCTCATATCGAGGACACGCGGCCTGGACGTCGACCTGCGCCGCGTCCCGCTCGACGACGCCAGCACCCTCAAGATGCTCGGCGACGGGGACACCGTGGGCGTCTTCCAGCTGGAGGGCGGGGGCATGACGAGCCACATCAAGCACCTGAAGCCCAGCTCGATGGTCGACGTGGCCTCGATGATCGCCCTCTACAGACCCGGGCCGATGGAGCACATCGACACGTTCATCAAGGCCAAGCACGGGGAGATCGAGGTTAAGTACCTGCACCCCGTGCTGGAGCCGATACTCGAAGAGACGTACGGCGTGATCGTGTTCCAGGACCAGGTGTTCCTGATCGCCCAGGCATTCGCAGGGTACTCCCTCGGCGAGGCAGACGTGCTCCGCAAGGCGATGGGCAAGAAGGTACCCGCCATCATGGCCCAGGAGAAGGGCAAGTTCATCGAAGGGGCGACCGGCAACGGTTACTCGCTCGGCCTGGCCGAGCAGGTCTTCGCGCTGGTCGAGCCATTCGCGGGATACGGCTTCCCGAAGGCCCACGCCGTGAGCTACGGCCTGATCTCCTACTGGACGGCCTACCTGAAGGCCAACTTCCCGGAGGAGTACATGGTGTCGCTGCTGAACGCCTACTCCGACAACACCGACAAGCTGGCAGCCTCCGTAGCCGAGTGCCGCCGCCTGGGAATCCGCGTGATGCAGCCGGACGTTCTCCTCAGCCATACCGAGTTCGCCGTCGAGAAGTCGAACGGGTCCACGTCTATCCGGTTCGGGCTGGCAAACGTCAAGAACGTGGGCGAATCGGCCATAGAGCCCTTCGTCAAGTCCCGGGCCGAGGCGGAAGAGACGCCCGGCTCCATCGAGGAGATGTGCAGGGCCGTCGACATGAGCTCCCTCACCAAGAAGACCCTGGAGAGCCTGGCGATGGCGGGCGCCCTCGACCGGTTCGGGGACCGGGGGGCGATTCTCGACACCCTCGACCGCATACACTCGCTGGCCCAGAGCGAGGCGGCCCTCAGGAACTCGACCCAGACCTCCATGTTCGACATGCTGGGGGAGTCGATGGACGTCCCCCTCGCCCGAATCGACCTGCCCTCGGCGAGAACGCCGGACTCGGAAAAGCAGCAGTGGGAGACTGAGCTGCTGGGCGTGTCATTCTCCGGGAACAAGCTCGACACCCTGGTCGGGATAAGCCCAGGAGAGGCGATAGTGTCCCGGTCCCAGATCGACGAGGACAAGAGCGGCGAGAAGGTGCAGCTCGTCGGGCAGGTCTCGTCGGTCAGCGAGAGGACGACGAAGAACGACCAGCCCTACGTGATCGCCAACCTGGCGCTGCTGGAGGGCGACATCGACGTATTCGTGTGGCAGAACGTCATAAGGGAGACGCAGGGCGTGTGGGAGCCGGGCAAGCTGGTAGAGGTGGAGGGCACCGTGAGGGTGAGGGGCGACCGGACAAACATATCGTGCCAGGGCGCCGCCGAGTACGACGCCTCCAAGATGCCAGAAGAAGGGGCGACCGGCGCGGTCGAGGAGCCCACCCCAGCCACCGAGCACACCAACGGCCGGAGCCCGAACGGACGCCCGGAGCCGCCCGTCGCCTCGGCGCCCCAGCCCCCGGTCGAGAGCGCGGAACCGCCCGAGACCCGGCAAGCCGCGGAGCCTGAGCCGCCGCCCGCCCAGCCGGGCAAGCTCATCGTCCAGCTGCGGGAGAGCGGCGAACAGGAGCACGACCAGCAGATGTTGTACGACGTCAAGAGCCTGCTGCTCGACAGCCCAGGCAGCGTCGAAATCGGCCTGGAGATCGCGGCGGACGGCAGGCTATTCACCCTGGACTGGCCCACCGTCAAAGTGGACGTCACCGACGACCTGCTCCACGGCCTGCAGGACGCGCTCGGCAAGGGCGGCAGCACCAGGGTCGTCGAACGGTGAAGTGGACGACGGCCGCCACGGCTCCCAACCAGACCCAGGCCGAACTCTGGCAAAACCTGCTGATGGAAGCGGGTATAGGTGCCACAGTCCACCCGGGGGACACGTTCTTGCCGACCTACATCGGAATCTCGCACAAGCCCTGCCGCGTCATGGTCGCGGAGGACGACCTGGAGGCGGCTCGAGAGGTGCTCGCGGTGGTATCGGACGACCCGACCCCCGATTGACCCCGGCCAGTCCCGCGAATAGAATCTCGGCACTCCAAGTCCAAGGGAGCTTCACATGCCAACCGTAGGAGAAGGCGACTACACTTACGAGCTCGTCCCATCGTGGCCGAACGTCCCCAAGTACTGGACTCTCGGCATGGCTTCGGACGGCGCGGTCAACTCCAAGGACGAGGTGCACATATTCAGCCGGGGCCTGCACCCGCTGACCATATGGACCACCGACGGCGACTTCATCTCCTCGTGGGGTGAAGGCCAGTTCTCGGCCAATCCTCATGGCATCTACATAGCCCCCAACGACAACGTGTGGCTGGTGGACCGCGACTTTCACATAGCCACGGAATACACACCTTCAGGCGATGAGCTGAGGACCTTCGGCGAGAAGCTCGCCCCGTCGCCGTCCTTCGTGGGCGAGCCCTTCAACATGCCCTCGGGCCTGGCTATAGCGCCCGACGGCAATATCTTCGTGTCCGACGGCTACGGCGGGCACCGCGTCCACAAGTTCAGCCCCGAGGGCGACTTGCTGCTCTCCTGGGGGCGGCAGGGCACCGGCCCCGGGGAGTTCGCCCTGCTCCACAACCTCTGGGTCGACAGTCGCAGCCGCGTCCTCATATGCGACCGCGAGAACCACCGCATCCAGATATTCGACGACGTGGGCAACTACCTGGACGAGTGGGTGGACCTGGTGGCGCCCGGCGACGTCTGGATCAAGGACGACGTCGTGTACGTGGTCGAGCAGGGCGGGGGCTGCGGCGTGAGCATCTGGACCCTCGACGGCGACCTGATCACCCGCTGGCGCGGGGACCGCGGCCCAGGCAAGGGGACGATCACCGCCGGCCATGGCATCTGCGTCGACTCCCAGGGCAGCATCTACATCACTGAGATCGGCGACGCGCAGCAGGTCGTCAAGTTCCAGAAGACCTAGCGTGACCCTGCTGCGGCGGCTGGCCAGCCGCGGTCTCGACCTGCTCTTCCCGGCGGAGTGCGCCGTGTGCGGCCGCGAGGGCAGCTTCCTGTGCACCCCCTGCGAGCCCCGCCTGCCGCGCCTGGTACAGCCATATTGCCGGAAGTGCGCCGAGCCGGACGAGACAGCCGTCTGTTCGTGGTGCCGAGCCGAAGCGCCGGCCTACGAGAGGATCAGGGCTCCCTACAGGTACACCGGGCCTGTGCGCGACATGGTCCATGACCTCAAGTACTCCAACATACGAGCGCTGGCCCCAACGCTGGGAGGCCTGCTGGCAAATTACCTGGAGTCCCAACGATTCGCTGCGGACGTGCTCGCGCCCGTGCCGCTCCACTCCAAGAGGGAGCGGAGCCGCGGCTACAACCAGTCGCACCTGCTCGCCCGCGAGGTCTCCCGACGCATCCAGGTGCCTATGGCTGACGACCGGCTGCTGCGGACCGTCGACACCCCGCCGCAGGTATCCATGAGCGGAAGGGAGGAGCGCCGCAAGAACATCGACGGCGCATTCGAGTGTACCGGGGACGCGACCGGGCTGCGGGTACTACTGATCGACGACGTGGTGACGACGGGGAGCACGATGTCGGCATGCGCCTCGGCGCTCAAGGACGCGGGGGCCACGTCCGTATTCGGGCTGGCCCTCGCCCGCTAGCCTTCTTAGTTCAAACGGCCCCAACGCACTTGGACCAGTTCCTAGCAGTTTATGAAGAGTGTGGGGTATAATACTGTGCGTTGGATCGTGAGCAGTCTGGTACACAGACGAAGTACACTCTCAATGTGGAGGTACGATGGAACAAAACTCCTTCTCTGTGCGCGAGGGGCTACGAAGCGAATCTTCCTTGATCTACGACGAAGCACCGGGCGCACTTCGTTACGGGCTCCGCGAGGTGCTCCACGTTCTAGGCTATCAGACACCTACTGCGCAACGACTCATCCTCTGTAAATCACTGCGGGTCATTCCTGACAGGAGCAACTGGACCGACTACCCAAACATAGAGGATGAAGTAGTGTATCTGCTCGAAACAGAGCCATGGCACAAGTTCTTCGATGCCTTAGAGAGGATCCGCCAGTTCTTATCCGAAGAGGAAGCGGTAGTCTACTACGAGCGTATGAACGCACTGTTCGCCGACGAGCGTGTCGGGTATCGGTTTGAGTCAGGGAACATTGTCCGTGTGGGAACCGAAGAGTTTCATGACGCGGTGAGAGTTGCCCAACATGCTCTAACGGGTGAGAGATTCGCAGAGCCTCGCCGCCAGTTCGAACGCGCGTGCGAATTCCGAAATGCGCTTCCAGCGGACTGGTCCAATGCCATCAAGGAGGCTGTTAACTCTGTGGAGGCCGTCCTGCAGATTATATACGAGCGTCCTAGTGCCACGCTGACTAGCATCGCCAGCAACGACTTCCCAGCCGAGTTGCCCGGGAACATCAAGAAGCTATTCCTCTCGCTCTACGGCCAAGGTAGCGGAACGGTTGGTGCGCGTCACGCCTCAATCGGAGGAAACGAGCCATCAGGGCCGCGTGCCGAGTTGGCGATACACATGGCGGCAGCTTTGCATGCGTTCGCCGTTTCTGAACTAGATGCCAAGGACAGTTGAACCTAGACTAACCCGTCAAGCTGATCGACCGAAACCGTAGACGCTCATCTACCTCACAGACCGCACATACGGGTACCTGACTATCTTGTCGTCGGAAGTCACCAGCGGGCAATCATGCACCCTGGCCGTGGCGACGATCACCTGATCCGCGGGGTCGCGGTGAAATGCGCCGGGCAAGGTGGTTGACTCGACGGCGATCTCCGGCGTCAGGGGCAGGAGCGATACGCCAGGGTAGCGGAGGGCTGCGCGGAACCACTCAGCCACCCCGACGGGCAGATCCAGACGCCCATACTCGCAGAGCTTGGCCACCTCCCAGCACGAGAAAGCGCTGACGCCAATCCGGTCGTCTTCGTTGCGGGCGATCTCCCGGCGCTGAGCTTCGGTCAGTCGAGCAGGGTCGACCGTCCACCACACCCAGGCGTGAGTGTCAAGGACGATCACTCCAGCGCCTCCCAGTCGTCCTCAGCAACGGGATAGTAGGGGTGGTCGTATCGGTATGGCTCCCCTCGCAAGGGATAGCGTTCGTCCCCCAGCGGGACCCGCTTCACAATCCACCTAGTCTCAGGCTCCATCGTGAAGTGCTGTCCATGCGTAAGGATGTAGATGCGCGGGTTCGTGCCGGAGACGTCTACCACGCGGTACATCGAAGTGTCCCCTCCTCTCAGGGCGTCGTGCGACTTCTGGCTGGACACCTCCAACTGGGACCAAGCCAAGGTGGGTGATTCCGTCCCTTCCACCTCTATCCTCTCGGTCTGACCGTCTACGGAAACCCTGAGGTCCGCTCCATCCCGATCCTCTTCGATTTCCGCCTGGTCTCCGTATTTGTCTTTCAGGTGCTTGTTCACAATGTACATGGCCTTCTGTTCGGCAAGGCGTCCCGTCAGGGTCTGGTGCTCCGATGGTGTGAGTGGGACGGGGATCGACGGATACAGGTCGGGTTTGCCCGACTCCGACTCGGCTTGCAAGCCGGGGCGTTCTGGACGATCGGCAAACGCCACGGGGGGTTCATGGTGATGCCCCTTCCGTGCTCTGAGCTCTGCGGCAAGTCTCGCGGCCCGCCTCGTCGCGGCTTCCTGGGTCACCGCGTCGTCATCCGGGTCTGCTATCAACTCGTACTGCCCGCGTCCCACCAGCCACACCTTGGGATCATCCCCCATTCGGACGAGATATCCCATCTCACTGCCGGTCTTTGTAATGTAATAGTTGGATGGGATGGCCTTGATCGTGTTATGCGAGAATGGCCCCGTCGGCTTCTGTAGGTACTCCCTAAGTTGGCTCCTTTCCCATATCCGGGGGAGTACCTCTTGCTCACGCAAGTTGTAGACATGCTGGAAAAATGTATTTCGTACGGCCATAGGTAATCTCCTTCCTTTGTTTCTGTAAATGTATATTTGTAATGTATCTCTTGTCAACCCCCCCCCCCCCCGATTCCAAGCCCCTCATAATATCTTCCGCCTCGGCCACTAGCCACCGGGCACAGGCCCTGATACACTCCCGCCACTATGGAAAGCAACCTGGCATTCGCTCCCGCAACCGAAATACGCAGGCTCATCGCCGAGCGCGAGGTCTCGCCCGTCGAGCTGACAGGGATGTTCCTCGAACGCACCGACGCGCTAGACGGCAAGCTCAACTCCTACCTGACGGTGGCGGCCGACAGCGCCCTTACAGAGGCCCGGTCGGCAGAGGACGCCGTAATGAGGGGCGAAGAGCTTGGCCCGCTCCACGGCGTGCCCGTATCAGTCAAGGACCTGGAGATGTCGGCTGGGCTGCGGACTACCAGCGGCTCGCTGCTCTTCGAGGACCGAGTCCCCGTCGTGGACTCGGCGGTGGTCGAGCGGGTGAAGGCGGCTGGCGCGGTCATACTGGGGAAGACGAACACGCCGGAGTTCGGACTGCTGGGCCACACCCAGAACCGGCTGGGCGACCACTGCCGGAACCCCTGGAACACGGAGCGGACGACAGGGGGATCGAGCGGTGGGGCCGGGGCGTCGGTCGTCGCCGGGCTCTGCACCCTAGCCACGGGGAGCGACGGCGGCGGCTCGATACGGATACCGTCGGCACTGTGCGGTACGTACGGCATCAAGCCCACGCAGGGCCGGGTGCCGCTCTACGCGGGGGTGCCGTCGCCGCCCTTCGCCAACCACTTCAGCCAGTCGGGGCCGATGTCGCGCACGGTGCGGGACTCCGCCCTACTGCTCCAGGTGCTTGCGGGCCACTATCCCAACGACGTCAACAGCCTCAGGGCCGCTCCCGGCGACTACATGGGCGCGGCCGACTCTGGAATCGAGGGCCTCAGGATTGCCTGGAGCCCGGACTACGGCTACGGCGCCGTCGAGCGAGAGGTGGTCTCTCGCTGCCACGATGCAGCCCTCGTCTTCGAGGATCTTGGGTGCACCGTAGAGGAGGTGGACTTCGCCCTGGACTCGCCGTTCGACGCCTTCTGGGACCTCTTCTGCTCCGTATCCAACGCGCGATACGCGGCGATGATCGGGGACAAGGGAGACCTGCTCACAGACTACGGGCGCAACAGCATCGAGTACGGGGCGACGGTGACGGGGCCGGGGTACGCCAGGGCCCTGGGAAAGCGCGCTGAGCTGATGGCACGCTTCGGCAAGCTGCTGGACGAGTACGACCTGCTGCTGTCGCCCACCGTGTCGGCGGGCGCGTTCCCAGTGGGCGAGCCGCCCTCCGAGATAGACGGGAAGGCCGTGGACACGTTCAGCGGGTTCTTCCCATTCACCTACCCGATAAACATGATCGGCCATCCCGCCGCCAGCATCCCCTGCGGCTTCACCAGCGAGGACCTGCCCGTGGGCCTGCACATCGTTGGGCGCTGGGGGGACGAGGAGACCGTGATCGCGGCATCGGCCGCCTTCGAGGAGGCCCGGCCCTGGGCCCATATCAGGCCGCCCGTCTCGTAGCATAAGGCGCAAGCGCAGTCCCGTCCGCGTCCGTGGTCGAAGGCGAGAGGAGGAAACTGATGGCAGGCTCACCCGACACCAGGCCGAACGTGCTCGTCTTCTTCTGCGACCAGCTCAGGCCGGACCTGCTGGGCTGCTACGGCGGGGATCTGGTGCGGACTCCGAACATCGACGCGCTGGCCGACGACGGCACCGTATTCGAGAACGGCTTCACCCCCACGGCCATCTGCTCCCCCGCCCGCGCGAGCCTGATGACCGGGCTCTACGCCCACAAGCACCATATGTTCAACAACTCGACGCGGCCCTACTCCTACTGCGAGCACCTGCGGCCTGACATGAGGATGGTGCAGGACTGGGCGGCGGACGAGACGGACTACGAGACGGCGTACTACGGCAAGTGGCACATCGGGCCGCCCCAGGACCTGTTCGACTCGCGGTTCGAGCACGCCCACAGGCCGCCCTACCCCGGGCGCACTCCGGCGTTCGCAACGGGCCACGGCCACCCGAACACAAGGCTGGGGCCGCTGGTGCAGAGCTTCGGGGGCGGCAAGGCAGGCACGCTGGACGTGCCGATGGAGGAGTTCCCGGACGTGCAGGTGGCCAGGTACTCGACGGACTTTCTCCGGTCGCGCTCGGGCGAGAGGCCGTTCCTGCTCTATTCGTCCCTGCCCGGGCCTCACTCGCCGTGGATGGTACCGGAGGAGTGGGGCATACGGTACGACCCCAAGGATATCCCCGACTGGCCCAACAGGTACGACGACTTCGACGGCAAGCCCATCAACCAGAAGAAGCTGCGGATCAACGAGGACCTCAGGCAGGAGCACGGCCGGGACGAGACGCTGAAGCACCTGTTATCGGCGTGTTTTTCGTATTTGGAGCTGGTCGACGCCCAAGTTGGGGAGATCGTCGCCACCCTGAAGGAACTGGGCCTGTACGACGACACGGCTATACTTCTCTCCGCCGATCACGGCGACATGGCCGGCTCCCACGGCTATCTGAGCAAGGGGGCGTACATGTACGACGAGATCTACCGGGTGCCGATGCTCTTCAAGCCGCCGGGCGGTACCCAGGTCAGGCGCGCCAGCCAGCCGGTCAACCTGATGGACGTGACGGCGACCGTCACGCATCTCATGGCCGGGGAAGAGGTGCGGGACATCGGCTCGGGCGAGATGGACGGCCGCTCGATGGTGGGCTTGGCGCAGGGCGAGACGGACTGGTACAAGGACGTGAACTTCAGCGAGTACCACGGGGACTGGTACGGCCACTACTCGCAACGAATGGTTACCGACGGGCGCTGGAAGCTGGTCTGGAACTACGGCGACCTGAACGAGCTGTACGACCTCCAGGAGGACCCGCACGAACTGACCAACCTCTACTACGATCCGTCCTCCAGGGAGACGAGGGACAGCTACTGGGAGAAGCTGCTGGCCGAGGCCGAGCGGTTCAAGGACGGCCAGACGACACACTGGAACAGGAACGACCGCGTGGTCGAGATAAACGAGTACGGACTGCCGACGGGGCGGGTGGCCCTGGGAGACTGAGGGACCGGGAGAGGAGGACGCGAGGATGACCGCCAACGTGCGAACGACGAAGCCCAACGTGCTCGTCTTCTTCTGCGACCAGCTCAGGCCGGACCTGCTCGTCTGCTACGGCGGGAACATGGTCCGCACCCCAAACATGGACGCGCTGGCCGCGGACGGCACGCTGTTCGAGAACGGGTACACCCCGACCGCCATCTGCTCCCCCGCCCGCGCAAGCCTGATGACCGGGCTGTACGCCCACAAGCACCACATGTTCAACAACTCGACGCCGCGGTACTCCTACTGCCACCACCTGAGACCCGACATGAGGATGGTGCAGGACTGGGCGGCTGACGAGACGGACTACGAGACGGCGTACTACGGCAAGTGGCACATCGGGCCGCCGCCGGACCTGTTCGCCTCGCGGTTCGAGCACGCCCACAGGCCGCCTTACCCGGGACGCACGCCGTTGTTCGCGACGGGACACGGCCACCCCAGCACGGCGCTGGGGCCGCTGGTGCAGAGCTTCGCGTTCGGGACCGCCGGTACGCTGGACGTGCCCATGGAGGAGTTCCCGGACGTGCAGGTAGCCAAATACTCGACCGACTTCATGCGGTCGCGTACCGGCGAGCGACCTTTCCTGCTGTACGCGTCGCTGCCTGGGCCGCATGGGCCCTGGATGGTGCCCGAGGAGTGGGGAATACGTTATGACCCGAAGGAGATTCCCGACTGGCCCAACAGGTATGACGACTACGAGGGCAAGCCTATCAACCAGAAGAAGCTGCGGGCAGTCCAGGAGTTCGGAGTACCAGAGGGGAAGGGATCGGACCTGAAGAACGCCCTGGCCATCGGATTCTCGTACCTTGAGCTTGTGGACGCTCAAGTCGGCGAGGTGGTGAGGACGCTGAAGGAGCTGGACCTGTACGACGACACGGCGATCATCCTGACCGCCGATCACGGCGACATGGCAGGCTCCCACGGCTTCGACAGCAAGAGCGCCTACATGTACGACGAGATATACCGCGTCCCGATGCTCTTCAAGCCTCCCGGAGGGAGCAAGGTCAAGAGGGCCAGCCAGCCGGTCAACCTGATGGACGCGACCGCTACCATAGTGGACCTGATGGCCGGTGAGGAGATTCGCGACATGGGATCGGGCAAGCTGGACGGCCGCTCCATGCTGGGCCTGACCCAGGGCGAGACCGACTGGTACAAGGACGTGAACTACAGCGAGTACCACGGGGACTGGAACGGCCACTACTCCCAGCGGATGGTGACGGATGGGCGGTGGAAGCTGGTGTGGAACCTGTCCGACCTCTGCGAGCTGTACGACCTCCAGGAGGACCCCCACGAGCTGACCAACCTGTTCTACGACCCGGCCCATCGCGCGACCCGCGACGAGTATTTCGAGAAGATGGTCGCGGAGGGCGAGCGCTTCGACGACGGCCACCTGGCCCTGCTATCACCCGAGATAGAGAGCCGGCTGTCAGACTCGATCGTCGGGCCGCTGAAGGGCATCGGGCGGTGACCGATTGAACCCACTGCGCCATCTCACGAGCACGTCCCAGATCGAACGGGAGTGGATGGAGTCCACCCTGCTGCCTCTCTGCGACGAGATGCGCAGCCCGGGCTTCCAGTCCGACGCTCTCAGGGGCAAGGCCATCTACTGCCTCTTCTACGAGCCCAGCTTCCTGACGCGGACGTCCTTCGAGCGGGCGGCGGAGATCCTCGGAGGCACGGCGTACCACACGGAGGACGCGTCGCAGTTCTTTCCGATCAACACGCCGCGCTACGTCGACAACGTGATCGCCCTGCTGGCCAGTATGCGGATGGACCTGGTGGTGCTCCGCAGCAGCGAGAGCGGTGTCCTGAACACGGCGGCCGGCGCGGACGCGCTGCCGATAGTGAGCGGCGGCAGCGGGGACGACCACCCGACTCAGGCCCTCGCCGACGTGTACACGCTGCACGACGAGCTTGGCGGCGTGGACGGGACCAGCATCGCCGTAGTCGGGCGGCTGGAGCACCGCAACGTCAGCGCCCTGCTCAGGGGACTTGCCCTGTTCGATAACGTGCGCATCACCTTGATGCCGTTCAGCGGGCAGGCCAGCCCCGGCGTCGTCGGCTACTGCGAGGAGCGGGGAGTCCGCTTCCAGGTCGTCGACTCGGCGGACACCGGCCCCCTGTCCGAGATGGACGCGATCTACCTGAACGGCCCGCGTACCCTTGCCCACGCGGAGCTGCTGAGGTCGCGGGGCGCGAACTCCCTCCGCATCGACGAGGAGCTGATGTCGCGCCTCAAGGCCGGCTGCATCATCCTCGACCCGATGCAGCGCAGCGGCGACTTCGACGTGCAGGTGCAGGACCCTCGGCTGGCCTTCTACCGCCAGGCGGGCAACGCCCTTGTGGTCAGGATGGCCCTCCTGCTCCAGATGCTAGGCTAGCGGCCATGCGGGTTCAGGGGTCGAGGCGACGCGCGACGAGCAGCCCGTCCCTGCGCTCCACTGCCATGGCGAAGTCGAATGCGTCGATACGCAGGGCCCAGTCCAAGTCCTCCGGATGGAAGTGAGGACGGGCCGGATCGCCGTACTTGGCGGCCTGGTCGCCCGCGAGCACGAGAGACTGGACGGCCTCGGGATCGGGGCTGCGGCCCTCGACCAGGTTCCTGATGTACATGGCGCACTGCTCGTCCTCGTCGGTGCGTTCGAGGGCGTCTCCGCCCATTGCTACGATGGTGACGAGGTCCGGGGACTCCCGCCGCAGGGCCATCGCGGTGGCCCTAGCGACGACGAGGGAGGCGACGTAGGTCCTGTCAGCATTGGTCGCGGCGGTGACGCCGAGGGTGCCCGCGGACGTGCGCTGGACGAGGATCTTGCCGTCCACGTCGGCCTGCGACAACTCGAAGGGCGAGTTGCCGAAGTCGAAGCCCTCGGGCATCATGCCGCCGACCTCTCCAACGGCGATGTCGGCCAAGCCGCGGTCGCGCAGGGCCAGGGCCTCATCGACGCCCGCGACCAGCAGGATCTCCCTTGCGCCGCGCGAGAAGGCGACGGCCGCGGTGGTGAACGCCCTGAATACGTCGAGGATGACGACGGTGCCGCGGGCGTTCCTGGCGCCGCCCTCCAGGCTGTCGATCAGGACTCGCATTGGGTCGAGCGCGCCTCCACGTCGGCCAGGGCTTCCAGCACCTTGACGTAGCCTTGGATTCCGTCGTCGCCGTGTCCCTGGACTATCGCAGCCCTGTACATCTGGGTTACGGCGGGGGTCGATACCAGGGGCAGGCCCATCTCCGTCGCCGACTCCATGACTAGCCTGAGGTCCTTGTGGGCCAGCTTGATCATGAACCCGGGATCGAAGGAGCCGTCCAGTATGGCCGGGCCGAGGTTCTCGATCATCCAGGAGTTGGCCGCGCCGCCGGACATGGCCTGCAGGACAGCGCCGAGGTCCGCGCCGGACCTGGCCGCGAACACGAGCCCCTCGCACATCGCCGCCATGTTGCCGAGCCCGACCACCTGGTTGGCTAGCTTCGTGACCTGGCCCATGCCGTTCGGGCCGCAGTGGGTGATCTTGCTGCCCATAGCCTCGAGCACGGGCATGGCCCTATCGACGGCGTCACCGTCGCCTCCGACCATGATCGACAGGGTGCCGGCCTCTGCGCCGTTCACGCCGCCGCTGACTGGCGCGTCGATCATCTGAACGCCCTTCTCGGCCAGGCGCTCGGCTATCGAGCGGGTCACCGAGGGCGATATGGTGCTCATGTCGATCACTATCGTGCCCGGTGCGGCGCCCTTGATTATGCCGCCTGGGCCGACGATGACCTGCTCCACGTCGGGAGAGTCGGAGACGCAGGTGATGACGATCTCGCTGCCGCTGGCCGCGTCCCTCGGCGATGCGGCGGCGGACGCGCCCGCGTCGGTGAGCGGCTTCATGCGGGCCGCGGTGCGGTTCCAGACGGTGACCTCGTGCCCGGCCTTCACGAGGTTCATGCACATGGGGGTGCCTATCAGTCCCAGACCAACGAAGCCGACTCTGGCCATGCGGAAATCTCCTAGAGGCGCCGAAGCAGGTACGGGCGCAGGGAATCGGCGGAGATTATAGCACGGCGACTGAGACGGCTCCTCAGTGGTCCCTTGCGGTGTGGTCGTAGCGGCCTGTTATGTTGCCGTCGGCGTCGACCACGTTCGCGTGGGGGAACTTCACCGTCGTGGTGCAGGCATGGCCCGGGGCGGCCAGGATGAAATCGCCCACGTCGAGCCGCTCGCCGTTCAGCTTCACCACGCCGTGCTCCTCGCTCTGGGCGATCAGCTCGGCCTTCGGGTGGCCCACCACCGTGAACCGGTTGGGCACCGGCTGGTCGGGCGAGCAGGCCTTGGAGCCCACGTCCGTCGTCACCGTGTCCATCTCCGGGTCGCGGTCGACGACCTGGCCCAGCACGACCGCCGCGACCTTGAACGGCAGCTCGGCCATGGTGGCGTTCCGCGAGTCCCAGTAGACCCACGTGCCGGGCGACACCCTGACGTTCTCCTCGCCCAGGTAGAGGTGGAACGACCACGAGCCGCCTGCCACGTTGTCGACGACCTCGATCCCCTGGGCCGCCACCCGCTCCCACACCTCGCGCATGTACTCGATGCTCCTGTCGACCAGGGCCTTGCGCTCGTCGTAGTCGGGCTTGTAGAGGGTGTGGCCGTCGAAGACGTGCACGCCCAGCACGCTGATCCCGGGAGTCCGCGCTGCCGTCGCGTAGAAGTCGGCCGCCTCGGCCCCGGGCTGCACGCCCGTCCGCCGCATACCCGTGTCCAGGTCCACGTACACCTCCATGGTCATCCCCTCGCGCCGCATCACGGCGGACAGCCCTTCCAGGTGCTCGGGCGTGCTGACGATGGCCTTGACGGCGGTGCCGGGGTGCTCCTTCTTGAGCCTGGCGAGCCGCTCGATCTTCTTCGGGTGCACCAGCGGGTAGGCGAATATCAGCTCGTCCACGCCGTGCTCGACCAGCAGGTCCGCCTCGCGCAGTGTCGCGCACTTGTAGGAGCGCATGCCCGCGTCCATCTGGCGCTTGAGCACGGCGGCCGACTTGTGGGTCTTGGCGTGGGGCACGATGCGGTCGACGGAGCCGCAGACGCGAATGACGGCGTCGATGTTGTGGCCCACCATGTCCTCGTACACGAGGAACTCGGGGGTCTCGATGTCGTGGGGGTCGTTCAGGCGATACTCGCCGACCTGCATGGCAGTCTCCGCGCGGCAGCGTTGAAAGCGCGGCGAGTATAGCAACGGCCCGCCGGGAGGGTCAATTACACGGGTTGGTCGCCAGAGACGGCTGTGGTGTGAGAAGATTGGCGCAGATCACCGGCGGAGGTCGCTCATGGCTGAAGGCAAGGCTCGGCTCGAGGGCAAGGTCGCGATCGTTACGGGCGCCGGCTCCAGCGGGCCGGGGTACGGCACCGGCAAGGCCACGTCCGTGCTGTTCGCCCGCGAGGGCGCGCGGGTGCTGCTGGTGGACCGCGACGCCGGCCGCGCCGAGGAGACGTCGGCCATCATCGCCGAGGAGGGCGGCGAGGCTTCGGTGTTCGAGGCCGACGTGTCCAGCTCCGGTGACTGCCGGGCGATGGTCGAGGCGGCCGTCGAGCGGTACGGCAGGCTGGACGTGCTGATGAACAACGTCGCCGTAATCAAGACCGGCACCGTCGTCGATGTGGACGAGGGCGACTGGGACACGGCGATGGACGTGAACCTGAAGGGGATGATGCTCGCGTCCAAGCACGCCATCCCCGCCATGATCGAGTCGGGCGGCGGCTCCATCGTGAACATCTCGTCCGTCGAGGCGGTGCGGCCCGGCTCCTTCGCCGCCCTCACGCCCTACTCGGTCTCGAAGGGCGGCGTGGTCACCCTCACCTTCGCCATGGCTGTCCAGCACGGGCGCGACAACATCCGCGCCAACTGCATCCTGCCGGGCTACATCTACACGCCGATGGTCGCGCCGCACCTGTCCGAGGAGGTGCGAACCCAGCGGGCGAAGGGAGCGCCCCTCGGCACCGAGGGTACGGCGTGGGACATAGCCCGCGCGGCCCTGTTCCTCGCCAGCGACGACGCGCGCTGGGTCACGGGCGTGCTGCTGCCCGTCGACGCGGGCCTGCTCGCGGCCTCGCCCCTGTCGGCGTACCTGGTGAGCTAGGTGGAGCATTCAAGGATACCACTTGACAGACCGTTGAGCTTACCAGTAAATTATGCCGCACATAAGTTTGCCATGTGAGGTGAGACGATGAACCGCAACAAGAAAGTTGGTTACACATACTACGGCAAAGATGGTGCTAAGCACACGGGAATAACCAACGATCCAAAGCGTCGCCGGGGCGAGCACAACCGGAATACCGACGGTAACGGTTTCCTGAAAGTGCGAACCGGGCAGATGACCGAGCGGAACGCCCGTCGTTGGGAGCGGGGCCAGCGGAACACCAGAGGGTACTGACCCGCCCCTGTTGCCGTGGAATACACAGTCCTGATCGGTAGAAGCGACAACGGGTACGCAGCCTGGGTGGAGGGCTTGTCGGGCGTCTGTGTGGCTGCCGCTGAGACGCGGGAAGAGACGGAGGCCCTGATACAGGAGGCCCTGGAGCTGCACCTTGAAGAGGAGCACTCCGGCCTGGAACGCGCCAGTGCGCCCGTGAGACAGACCCTGCGATTCGTCGATATGGACGCGAGGATGCTGGCTACCTGACCTGCCCTACATCTGGCCCTCCACAGGCACGGGCGGCTCGACGTACTTGACGACCAGCTCGATCTGCTGGAGGAGCCGGTCCTCGACGCGGGCCGCGAATCGCCGGTCCATCGTCAGCTCGAAGGTGTTGTGGCCCTGCCGCGCCAGGTCGAGCGGCAGGTGGAAGCGGTACCAGTAGTACGTGTCGACCCGCTCCGGCAGCCCCGCGCGGAACGCCTGGTACGGGACCGCGCCGCCGTAGTAGGTCGCGACCTCGGCGTGGTCCAGCCCCAGCTCCTGCCCGTTGAACCTGAACGTGAAGCGGTCGTCCGGGCCCGTCTGGACGATGCGGACGCCCAGCACCACCGACCTCAGCTCGCCGTCCGCCCTCGCCGCGTCCAGGTCGTCGCCGACGTAGACGGGTATGCTGGCCGTCATCCCCTCCGTCATCGTCACCGGCAGCGGGCGGCCCAGGGGCGCAGAATCCGGCGCGTCGATGCCGGGCGCGAACATGTAGTGCTTGGTCTTGCGCTCGTAGATGTCCGGGTCGCCCATCTCCCGCAGCACCATGTACTGGTCGCGCGTGTGGGGCCACTTCAGGTCCTCCAGGTACAGGCCGTCCGCGCCCCGGGCGTACAGGTTGGACGCGGTCGCCCGGAACATCTCGATGGTCTGCTCGGGGTGGCGGTCGTCGTACGGCGTCCGGCCCGCGGGCGAGTATATCCACGTATCGCTCGCCCGCGCCGCCTCCGCGAGCCAGTCGAAGGAGTACTGGGAGTCCGTGAGCTTGTCGTGTGGGCCGCCCAGGTACGGCACGACGAAGTCCAGCAGCCCCTCGGCCAGCCACGAGCGCACGTCCATCCCCGCCGACAGGTTGCCCTCCTCCGTCGGGTGGACGCGCATGGCGAGGGCCAGCCGGCGGCCCCACTTCGACTCGCCGGCGTGGTCAAGCAGGCGGCGCACGTCGCGTACGAACCCGGTCAGGATGGGGATGTTCCGGCGCGCCTCCGACGGCTTGAAGAAGACGCGCAGGTGGCTGTCCTTCAGGCAGTCGTCCAGCTCGATCCCGTCCGGCCCGTAGTTGAAGACCACCTCCTCCAGCACGTCCAGCCGCTCCTGCCGCACCTCCGGACGGGCGTAGTCCGAGCACGTGGCGATCTTCGGCTCGTCCGGGTCCTCCTCGCCGATCATCACCTCCGGGTGGTCCCACTTCAGCCTGCCGAGCCAGTAGAGCTTGTCCGACTCCAGGTACGACGGGTCGTTCAGCTTGAGGCTGCACAGCACCTGCAGGCCCTTCTCGTGCGCCCTGTCGATGACCACCCTGAGCGGGTCGACGCCCTCCCGCAGCGCGTGCTCCAGGTTCTCGCCCGCCCGCCACCACATGACGCCGTTGTTGTGGCGCTCCACGCGCTCGCCCCACCTCAGCCCGACCTTCGTGTCATGCCAGAAGGTCTGGCCCGACGCCAGCCCGACCGACAGCGTGTCCACGCCCGTGCCCAGCACCTCGTCCACCGGCTGCCGGAACCGGTAGCGGCTCATCGGCGGGTCGAACCGGTACATCAGGTAGTGCCGCAGGTCGTTGTAGTAAACCAGCTTCGGCTTGCGCATGGCGGGCCCCCTCCCTCATATCCAGGTCGCCCACGATGGTACCCCATGCCAGGCCAAATTTCACCGCACACCCGGCTTGCAATCGGACGCACGGTTGACTTGCAATCAGACGCACAGTTGCCTTGCAATCGGACGCACGGCCGGTTTACGATCAGACGCACGCTCGGCTTGCAATCAGACGCATAGTTGCCTTGCAATCAGACGCATGGTTGCCTTGCAATCAGACGCATGGTCGGCTTACAATCAGACGCATGGCTGAGGTGCCCTTCTACCGGCGGTATGCGGACCGGGTGCTGGCTGAGGCGCTGGAGGACTCGCCGGCGGTGCTGATTCACGGGCCGCGCCAGTGCGGCAAGACGACCCTCGCCCAGGTCGTGTGCGCCCCGGACCACGTGAGGTGGACGGGGAGGCCCGCGGGCTGGAGGGGCAGCCCGGCGGGCGCGGAGTACGCCTACGTCAGCTTCGACGACGACGTGGTGCGCAGCGGCGCGGAGACGGACCCCATGGGCTTCGTCGCGGCCCTCCCCGAGCGGGTGATCCTGGACGAGGTGCAGCGCGTGCCGGGCCTGTTCGCCGCGCTGAAGCTGGACATCGACCGCAGGCGGGTCCCCGGCCGGTTCGTGCTGACGGGGTCGAGCAACGCCCTGCGCGTCCCGACCCTGGCCGACTCGCTGGCGGGCCGCCTCCAGATAGTGCGCCTGCACCCCCTGTCCCAGCTCGAGCTGGAGGCGGCGCCGGGCCCCGCGCCGGGCTTCCTCCACTCGCTGTTCGGGGGCGGCTTCGAGGCCGGCGGCGCCGAGCGGCTGGGCGACGGGCTGGGCGAGAGGATCGCGGCCGGGGGCTTCCCCGCGGCGCTGGCGCGTCCGGCGGGCCGGCGGCGGGCGGCGTGGTACCGTGACTACGTGCAGGCGCAGCTCGAGAAGGACGTGCGGGACATGGCGCGCATCACCATGCTGGACGCGCTGCCGAGGCTCCTGGCCCTGGCCGGGGCGCAGACCGCCAACCTGGTCAACGTCTCGAACCTGGCCTCGTCGTTCAGCCTGAGCCGCCCGTCCATCAACGAGTACCTGAGGCTGCTGGAGCGGGCGTTCATGCTGGAGCTGCTCCCGCCCTGGCACGCCAACCGCATGAGCCGCCTGGTCAAGACGCCCAAGCTGCACATCGGCGATACGGGCCTCGCCTGCGCCCTGCTCGGGCTGGACGCGCGCGGCCTGGCGAAGAACCGCGTCCTGCTGGGCCAGCTGCTCGAGTCGTTCGTGTTCCAGGAGCTGCGGCGGCAGGCAAGCTGGCACGAGTCGCACCTGGAGTTCTTCCACTACAGGGACAAGGACAAGGTGGAGGTGGACATCGTCATCGAGCGGGGCGCGCTGGCCCTGGCGGGCGTCGAGGTGAAGGCGTCGGGCACCGTGACCGGGTCGGACTTCCGGGGGCTGCGCCGCCTCAGGCAGGCCGCGGGCGACCGGTTCGCCGGCGGCGTCGTACTGTACGACGGCGGGGCCTGCACCAGCTTCGGAGAAGGGCTCTACGCGGTCCCCCTCCGCAGGCTCTGGGAGACATGAGCAAGCGAGCAGCGTTACGTAGGGGCGATTCGCGAATCGCCCCTACACGCGACCGTGTGGTCAGGTTGCCGCTTGACCCATGAGGGCAATGACGCTAGTATCGGGATACCAACCGGGGGGAGGCTGAGGAACGCGACATGCCCATCTTTCGGGAGTTCTGGGCATGGGTCATCTTCATCGCCCTGGCTGCATTCGGTACGGCGTCGGCCATCATATCCGCCGACAAGAGCGGGAACTTCTGGAAGGACCTGACCACGATAGGCCGGGAGGTCGAGCCCCTATGGATAGGCGCGGCCATCCTCGCATACACTCTCACGGAGGGAGCAACCGTGATAGCAGATACGGTGAAGAAGAAGCTATACAACGCAGGCATGGCCGCCGGCGAGGCCAAGGGTGAGGCCAAGGGCAGGACAGAGGGCGAGGCCACAGGCCTAGCCAAGGCGAATGAGTCCTGGATGCAGATGCTGGACGCCCACCCCGACAAGACCGCCGCGGAGATCCGCCGCATGGTAGAAAGGGGCGAGCTGCCACCGGCGCCCGGCTCCCGAAACGGATCGTGAGATCGGCAGACACGCTGAGGAAGATGCAGTACGACGCGGGCGTGGCCAGGGGCAGAGCCAAGGGCGAGGCCAAGGCGAATGAGTCCTGGATGCAGATGCTGGACGCATACCCCGACAAGACCGCCGCGGAGATCCGCCGCATGGTAGAAAGGGGCGAGCTCCCACCGGCGCCCGGCCCCCGAAACTAGCCCTGCACCACTCCAGCCTGGGTTAGAGTGGCAGGGTGGGGGCTGGTATGAGCCTGTGGTGGGTCGTGTCCGGGACCAGGCCGAACGCCTGTAGCGTCGTGGCCCCCAGCAGGTACTGCCCCTCCTCCCCGAACACCACGCGGTTCGGGATGTCCCTACCGTCGATGCGCAGCGTCGCGTCCCCCACCGGCAGCCGCATCTCGCGGCCATCCGCCAGCGTGAACTTCAGACGCTCCTTGGGCCGCACGCCCCAGTCCCGCAGCGCCGAGCCCGGCAGCACCGTGTAGGTCGCGCCCGTGTCCACCAGCGCATCCACCCAGTGGGTTGCCCCGCCGTTCCCGTCGTTCACGCCCACGTGGGCCTTGAAGGTTCCCATCGGCTCTCCCGCCCCCGATCCATACCCCGATGCTAGCCTCGGCACCCCCCGGAGGTCAACCCCCATCTCCCTCGCCGCATCGTCGTTCCCGCGCCCCGGCCTGCCCCCGCGAAGGCGGGGGCGGGAACCCATCCCCGGCGCACTGCCTTGCGGCAAGGTGGCTATGGGGGAACGGCGCCGCTCCGTTCCCACGCGGACAAGGAAAGGATGCATGGCCGTATCACCGTTGAATTGGGCGCGACGGCCGGGGATGGATTCCCGCCCCCGTCTGCACGGGGGGCAGGCTCTGCACGGGAATGACGGAGTAGGGGCGGGCTCAGGTGATGTCGGGGTAGAGGTCGCGCCAAGTGGGGTTGGCCTCCTGGATTAGCCTGATCGATCCCGCTCGCAAGGATATACACGCAGGGCAGCTTCATCGCCGCGCCATCCTAGCGCACCAGGACGACGTGCGTCATCCCACCCGCGCCCCGCCGGGGATGGATTCCCGTCTGCACGGGAATGACGGGAGGGGGAGCACGCGGCCCACTACTACCGTCGTTCCCGCGCCCCGGCGGGAACCCATCCCCGGCCCCCCGCCCTGGGGGATGGATTCCCGCCCCCGTCTGCACGGGGGGCAGGCTCTTCGCGGGAATGACGGGAAAAGGGGGGGTGCATTCTGATTGACATTTGGCTGTGGGGGGGGGGTAGGCTAGGTGCATGGGTTTTCCTGCGGGCGCATTGTTTGGGCGCGGCGGGAGACGGGCCCTGAACCTCCTCCCCCTGGAGTCGAACATATGAAGATGAACAGAACATCCATCGTCACCCTCGCGCTGCTGGGAGCCCTCGCACTCGCCGCCCTCTCGGCGGACCTGCTCCCCCTGGACAGGGTGGCCTACGCGCAGGAAGACTGTACTCCGGCTGCCGCGACCAACTGCACTCCGTACTTCCCCAGCGGTACTGCGGAACTGGACGTGAAGGAGAACACGCCGCCGGGCGTCAACATCGGCGACCCGGTCACGGCCACCGACAAGGACGAAAGCCACTCGACAGGCGCGCTGGAGTACGGCGACACGCTGACCTACAGCCTGGAAGGGACGGACGCGGCGTCGTTCAATATCGACCCGGCGACCGGCCAGATCAGCACCAAGGCCGCGCTGGACTACGAGAGGCCGCTTGGTGGGACCGGAAATGACAGCAATACCTACCAGATGAGGGTGAAGGCGAAGGACAGCAGGGGAGGCGTTGCCAACAGAGATGTGACGATCGATGTCGGGGACGTGGAAGAGGCTCCGGCCGCGCCCGTCCCGCCGGTGGTGACCTCGGGGGTGGATAACCCCGACACCTCCGAAACCGATGAATCGACCACGACCCTGAAGGTGGTCTGGCACGCGCCTAGGGACAAGGGAGACTCCATTTCAGATTACCAGGTGCAGTATAAGGAGAGCACTGAGACTTCCTTCAAGGGACAAGGAGCTACCACTGGCAGCGACAACGTTAGCCAAACGTCCTCACACGACGGCCAGGCCCACACTGCGACGATAACCGGCCTCAAAGCAGGCACGTCCTACCAGGTGCGAGTGCGGGCACGGAAAGACGAGTCAACCCCCGGCCTATGGTCCCTCGTGGGGACAGGGGCGACCAACAAGGAGAGCAACACTGCGCCCAAGTTCGCCGCCACCGAGGCCGTCACCCTGGAGGTAGACGAGAACACGCCCGCCGGAGTGACCTTCGGCGCAGCCGTGAGCGCGACCGACGCCGACGCGAGCACCCTGGTCTACCGGCTCGAAGGACCCGACAGGGGCCTGTTCGAGTTCGACGCGTCTTCGAGGCGCATGAAGACCAAGGCTTCCCTGGATTACGAGGCCCCGGGGTGTTACTACCGGCATTCAGGCAATGAAGATAAATGCTGGTACGGTGTGACGGTGACGGTCTTCGACGGGGCGGGCGCGAGCGACGCGATACCGGTCAAGATCGAAGTCGATGACGTGAACGAGCCTGCGGCTGCGCCGGCAACCCCGAAGGTCACTGCGACGGCGAACTCCAGCAGGAGCCTGGACGTGAGCTGGAACGATCCGGCCAACACGGGCCCCGCCATCACCGGCTACAACGTGCGGTACCGCAAGGGCAACAGCGGCGCCTTCCTGAACCGGGGAGTCACGGTCACGGGCACCACCGCCGTCATCAAGCCCGATGACGATACGACCACCAATGCCGTCGACGAGCGGCTCGAACCCAACACCTCCTACGAGGTGCAGGTACAGGCCGCGAACGCCACCGAGGGCGCGGGCTTCTGGTCCACGTCCGGCCTGGGGAGGACGAGGGCCGCCAACAAGGAGCCGATATTCAACATCAGGCCCAGCAACGAGAACCGGAATGCCGACCGCACCATCGAGCGCACCGTGGCCGAGAACACACGGGCCGGGCAGACTGTCGAAAGGGCGGTCACGGCCAGCGACGGCAACGGCGACAAGCTGACCTACAAGCTGGTCGAGTCGGAGGATACGGACGCTGCACGAGCCCAGGTTGCCAAGTTCGATATCGACAAGTCGAACGGGAGGATACTGACCAAGGCCGCCCTGAATCACGAGGACTCTACTGGGTGTGGATACGATGCCAGTGCCACTCCGACTGTATGCACCTACACGGTGAAGGTGGCGGTCAGCGACGGCCTGGACGAGGACAGGAACGAGGAGGAGACCGCCACCGACGACGACGCCATCACGGTGAAGATCATCGTGCGCGACGTGAACGAGCCTCCGGCCGCGCCGGTGGTGACGGTGACCGCGCCCGCGACGGAGGGGACGGGGAGCGCCCTGAAAGCAAAGCTGGCGGTGACGTGGGACACCCCTACGAACACGGGCCCGAACCTCGCCAGCTACGAGGTGCGGTACCGCAAGGGCGGCGGCTCCTACTCGGACGATAAATGCGGCTCCGAAGAAGCCGACAACTGCGGAACCATAACCGGCACCAACACCACCATTTTGGATCTCGACGCCAACACTCCCTACACGGTGGAGGTGAGGGCGAAGGACAACACCGAGGGAGCAAGCGCCTGGACCCGGGTCACGGCCAGGACCAACCGGGAGGACAACGCGCCGCCTGTTTACAGCACAACAACTCAACTAGAACTAAGCGTGGCTGAGAACACGCCGTCGGGGCAGAATGTCGGAAGCGCCGTAACGGCCACCGACACCGACACGCCGACCTACAGCCTCGAGGGCCCCGACAGGAATTCGTTCGCCATCATCAGCAGTACCGGGCAGATAAAGACGAAGTCGAGCCTGAACTTCGAGGACGCGCCCTGCGGGCACAACGTGGATGCTAATGGCAGACCGGACAACACCACGTGCAAGTACAAGGTGAGGGTGAAGGTCGTCGACGGAAAGGGCGGAAGCGCAGCCAGGGACGTGGTCATCACCGTCACGAACGATGACAACGAGGCGCCGTCCGCGCCATCCGCGCCGAGGGTGACCGCGACGACGGGATCGGGCAAGAGCCTGGAGGTGACCTGGAACGAGCCGAAGAACACGGGCCCGGCCATCACCGACTACGACTTGGGTTACCGCGAGTACAAGCAGGGCGCGAACAACACGGCGTACACGGCTCTGACCCACACGGGCACGAAGAGGGAGGCCACGATAACGGGCCTGAAGCCGCAGACCCAGTACGAGGTGCGGGTGCGGGCGAAGAACGGTGAGGCGGACGCGACGGCGAACTGGTCCCTGCCCGGCCGCGGCACCACCGGCAAGAGCAACATCAGGCCCGAATTCGACGCCACGTCAGCCGTCGTCACGCTGAAGGTGTCCGAGAACGAGCGGTCGGGGCAGGACGTGGGCAGCCCGGTCTCAGCCTCGGACGCCGACGGCAACAGCCTGACCTACAGCCTGGGCGGGCCGGACGCGGCCTCCTTCGAGATCACCAGGAGCGGGAACAGCGGCGGGCAGATACGAACCAAATCCGGCGTGAAGTACGACTACGAGACCAAGGACAAGTACTCGGTGACAGTGAAGGTGGACGACGGGCAGAGGAAGGAGAACAGCGTCGCCTCCAAGTCGGTGACCGTCGAGATCGATGATAGAAACGAGAAGCCGTCCGCGCCCTCGGCCCCAAGCGTGACGGGCGTGCCCGGCTCGATCGACAGCATACGCGTGTCTTGGACCGAACCCGCCAACACGGGGCCTCCCATTACGGGTTACGACGTGCACATCCGTACCGGCTCTCAGGGCTTCGAAAATTGGCCCCACAACGGCCTGGACAGGAGCACGATCATCACCGAGTGGGAGAACGCGCCGCTGGTCGCCGGCACGCGCTACCAGGTGCAGGTGCGGGCGAGGAGCGACGAGGGCGTGAGCGACTATTCGAGCTCGGGCACGGGGTCGCCGAACCCGGACGTGCAGAACCAGAAGCCCATCTTCTCCGCCGGAACGCGGTCGTTCAGCGTGGCCGAGAACGCCCAGACGGGGACGAGCGTCGGCGCGGTCTCGGCCACCGACCCGGACGGCGACATCCTCACCTACAGCCTGGAGGGTACGGACGCGGCCTCCTTCGACATCGACGGCGCAAACGGCCAGATACGGACCGGCGCGCCGCTGAACCACGAGGCCAAGGCGAGGCACTCGGTGACGGTGAGGGCGTCGGACGGCAGGGGCGGCAGCGCCACGGCCGCGGTGACCATCAACGTCACGGACGTAGCCGGGGAGGCCCCGGGCACGCCCGACCCACCCAACGTGACGGCGGCCTCGAGCACGAGGCTGTCGGTGAGCTGGGACGCGCCGTCGAACGATGGCCCGGCCATCACCGACTACGACTACCGGTACAGGGAATCCACCGGAGGGGCGTCCTGGACGGAGGTCACCGCCACGACCATCACGTCGAGGTCGGTCACGATCGACCGGCTCACGGCCAGCACCTTCTACGACGTGCAGGTGCGGGCGACGAACGCGGAGGGCACCAGCGACTGGTCGAACTCGACCACGGTGACGACCAACGCCCCCGGCGCGAACAACAACCCCGTGTTCTCCGAGGGCGCGAGCGCCGCGCGGAGCATACACCGGACCGCGGCGGCGGGCACGTCCATAGGCAGGCCGGTCACGGCGACGGACGAGGACCCGGACGACACGATCACCTACACCCTGGAGGGGACGGACGCGGCGTCCTTCGACATAGACGAGGACACCGGGCAGATCAGCACAAAGTCGGGGGTGACGCTGACGGACGTGGGGACGACGTACTCGGTGACGGTGGTGGCGAGCGACGGCAAGGGGAGGGCCGAGATCGCGGTGACTATCTCGGTGATCGCCAACGTGCCGCCCACGTTCTCCAGCACGTCGTATTCGAGGAGCGTGAGGGAGAGCGAGCGGGCCGGGACGAACGTGGGCGCGCCGGTGACGGCGACCGACGTGGACCAGGGCGATACGCTGACCTACTCGCTGAGCGGCACGGACGCGGCCTCCTTCACCATCACGGCGGCCACGGGCCAGATAGCGACGGCGGCGGTGCTTGACCAGGAGACGAAGCCCGCGTACTCGGTGACGATCACGGTCACGGACGCGGCCGGCGCCACGGCCACGGCCACGGTTACCATAACCGTGACGGACGTGACCTTCGGCTGCGTGAGCAACGGCGCGGTGCCGGACGCTTCCAACGCGGGGCTGGCGCGGGACTGCGAGGCGCTGCGCGAGGCGCGGGACAAGCTGGAGAACGGCGGAACGCGGCTGAACTGGTCGGAGTACACGCCCATCGAGCAGTGGAACGGCGTCTACTTCAGCGGAACGCCCAAGCGGGTGACGCGGGTGATCCTGCGCCGCATGGGCCTGAACGGGACGGTCCCGGCGGAGCTTGGCGACGTGTCGATGCTGGTGGAGATCAACCTGCACACGAACCAGCTCTCGGGCGAAATCCCCGCCGAGCTGAACCGGCTGGGCAGCCTGGAGAAGCTGCTGCTGCACAACAACCGGCTCTCGGGGACGATTCCGAACCTGAGCGGCCTGCGCAGCCTGAAGTACCTGTGGCTGTCGGGCAAGGAGATGTCGCTGATCGGGCCGGTGCCGTCGTGGCTGAACTCGATGAGCGCGATGGAGTCGCTGAGCCTGTGGGGGAACGACCTGACCGGGCCGATACCGATCATGACGGGGATGACGAGCCTGAAGCTGCTGAAGCTCCAGAGCAACAAGCTGTCGGGCGGCGTCCCGTCGTGGCTGGGGCAGATGAGCAGCCTGCGGGGCCTGTACATCCACCTGAACCCGCTGGGCGGGTCGATCCCGTCGCAGCTCGGGAATCTGAACCGGCTGAGCCGCCTGTGGATCCACAGCAGCGACCTGACGGGGACGATCCCGGCGGAGCTGCAGTACATGGTGGGCCTGCGCGGCCTGAACCTGCGTGACAACGACCTGACGGGGCCGATCCCGCCGCAGCTAGGGAACATGGACAGCATGCAGAAGCTGAGGCTGCACAACAACCGGCTGAGCGGGCTGATCCCGACGCAGCTTGGGAACCTGAGCAACCTGACGGACCTGTGGCTGTCGGGCAACGACCTGACGGGCGCGATCCCGTCGCAGCTTGGCGGGCTGGCGAACCTGAAGCAGCTCAGCCTGCGGAACAACCAGCTCAGCGGCGCGGTCCCGGCCGAGCTTGGCAACCTGGCGGACACGCTGACCCACTTCTACCTGGTGGGCAACACGGGCCTGAGCGGGTGCGTGCCGTCGGCGCTGTCCGGCGTGACCAACAACGACGTAGCGGACACGGACCTGAGCTACTGCCCGTAGGGGGAGGATTCACCGCAGAGGACACAGAGAGCACAGAGGGGGAAGAGGAAGATTTAGGGGGAAGAAGACTTAGGGGGAAAGCAAGGGCGGCCGGGCCTTCCACATGGGGGCCCGGCCGCTGTGTGTGTAGGGGCGATTCGCGAATCGCCCCTACACGGCAACGACGGAGGCTTAGGGTTGGAAGAAAAGCCTCCTCAGCCACGAAACGAGGACGTCGGCTTCAGGCACGCCGGGATCGAGGAAGCGGGCCGTGATGGCCGTGCCGTAGGGCTTGCCCGGCTCTTCCTGCCACGCGAGCCAAGTATGGATAAGCGCCTTGGGCCTGTCCTGATCACTGAAACATTGCTCGGGGACAGTCTTTACGCTGCTGATTGCGTGGTCAAGAAGGGCGTTCGGCTGAGGAACCAAGAAGCGGAGGAAGTCCTCCAGGATTCCACAAGTCTTGTTGTCGGGCATTATCCAGACACCAGCCCTGGGTAGAACAGAATCGGCTGGAGGCTCGAAGATCGTCCCGTTCGGGTCCGGGTTGGCGGGTACGTCCTGATATCCGGCTTTGAGAAAAAGGTCACGGATGGACCGCCAGCGAGCGTCCAGGTTGGTATCCGCGTCAATGACCACTCCGACTACATCCCCCTCTTCACTGCTGGTCCTCAACTGAATTGGGACGGCTTCCAGGAGTTCGGGGACGCCTCCCTGAGGATTCACTTCGTCAAGGTTCGGAATTCCGCGATTGCCGCAGATATGCTTTATGACGTGCTCGTCGTCGATGCCCTCTACCAGCAGAACTTTTCGTCCAGGCATATCAGCGCACTTCGATCTTGGCGCGGGTTGCGACCGCTAGCTCGTCTTCAGTTAGCACCGTGGGGATGACGTCATCGCCCCTGCGAGTCAGGCGCAAGAGCGCCCCCTCTTCAGGGGATTCGGCCGCAACCTCCCGAAAGGCGTTTATTGCATCCTGGCCGTGGGTCGTGGCGAAGACCTGGACATCGAGCTCCTGGGCGAGCCGGAATATCATGCGCCATGCGTCCAGCTGCACGGAGTAGTGCAGGCCGCTCTCGAACTCGTCGACCAGCAGCACCCCGCCGCGGGCATTGACGATGGACAGGGCTATGGCGAACAGGCGGTTTATGCCGTCTCCGAACGAGCGCAGCGGCACCGGACGCCCGAAATTCTCGGAGCGCACCATCGCCGTTCTCACCCTGGAAGAGACCTCGCCGGCCACCATCGAGACGGCGGAGATCCGCGGATCGACAATTCGCAGCGCCTCTACCACGTCTTTTTCGTAGTCAGTCAGCGCAACCCCTGCCCACAGGCGTTCCAGGGTGTTCGTCTCTTCTCCCGCGTAGGGACTGACGTGTATGCACGGCATCCGCACTTTGTCGGACGACGCGGGACGAGGCATCCGGGTCGAGCGCGCATAGCGGAGAAACCTCTCCAGGCGATGTATCTGTCTTTTCTCTTCCGTCTCGACTACCAGCGCGGCCATGTACCCAGGTTCCCAGTCGGGTGAGTCTTCAGGCATAACCAGCCTTATGCGCCCCTCGGAATTCTCCTCCTCGGCGAACCAATCCACCCGCATCACCAGCTTCGTAGGATGCGTTCCGCCGTTCGTCGATATGACGATTGGGGCGAAGTCATCCGAGAGTCCGGGGAATCCGTTGAACAAGGCGGATATCTGGAACAGGCTCTCGGGGTCGGAGGAGCGCTCCTCTTCGTCCGTCCCCCTGATGTGCTCTTCACGGGACGTGAGGATGTCGTATATGAGGTAAGGGGCGGCGTTGTGCGCGTGGATACGCAGCGCCTCGAGGACCGAAGACTTTCCGGTGTTGTTCTTCCCCGTGATCAGCGTGACGCGGCCCAGCCTCGGGATCGAGAGATCCTTGATCCCGCGAAAGCCCCGGATCGAAAGGTCAGGGAAGTGCAAGCCGTTGCCAGGTGGCCGTTCCTGCATAGTCTGTCTCCCTCTGCCGATGCTCAATCCCGTGGTTGACCAGTGTACCAGCTTTCTGATGCTCCAGCGCCTTGCGTCATGGTGGGCCGGCTGGGATTCGAACCCAGGACACTCGGATTAAAAGTCCGATGCTCTGACCGGGCTGAGCTACCGGCCCGCCGTATCTACTATACACCCAACCCGGCCCGGCGTAGGGGCGATTCGCGAATCGCCCCTACGGGACGCGCAGTCGATGGTGCCCAATCCGTTCGTCGGACCCTTCGACAGGCTCAGGGCGAACGGATTGGGAGGGCGGGTTTGAAACCCGCCCCTACGCCCTTTCTCCCCATAACCTCTTCCCCTCTGTGCTCTCTGTGTCCTCTGCGGTGAAATCTCCCCGGAACGGTTGACATTGTGCGAACTGGCGTGCTATGCTGGTTGGCGAGGGACGGACCCCGCGCGGGGCCGTCCCTTTTGTGTTTGCGGGGAGGCGGCCTGGTTCGGGGGCATGGGAGGGCTTGGGATGGCGTTGTTCGACTCTAGGGTGTCGAGGTTCAGGATATTCGACGCGGGCGGGACGCGGCGGGACCTGTCGGCGTTCATCACGGAGGTGCGGGGCCTGCCGGGCGACAGGAGCCTGAACGAGGTGACGGCCCTGGGCGATTCGGGCGCAAGGTTCGTACCGGGCATCGAGGACGTGTCGTTCGCGCTAGCCGGGATCTTCGACGACCGGGCGACGGACGGGCCGGACGCGGTGCTGGGCCCGCTGCGGGCGCACCCGTCGCCGGTGCGGTTCGAGTACGGCCCCAGGGGCGCGTCGACGGGAGCGGTGAGGTATTCGGGGTCGTGCTGGGTGGCGTCGTACCGCCTGCGGAGCCGCGTCGGGAGCAGGGTGGAGTGGGCGGCGGCCATGCAGGTGGACGGCACGGTGAGCCGGGGTGTGTTCGCGTGATGGCGGATAGGGAGGGCAGCCACGAGGGCTGCCCCTACGAGATGGGATGATCGCGTGGCGTAGGGGCGTCCCTTGTGGGCGCCCTGGATAGGAGGAAAATCATGCGTGTGGGACTGCCTTCGGGTGGGTGGTGGGACGTGGAGACGAGGCCGCGGTGGCGGCACCTGCGGGGGTGGATGCGGGCCAGGACGGGGCCGGTCGCCCAGGAGAGGCTGGCCGACGAGGTGCTGGTCTCGCTAACGCGCGGGTGGAGCTTCGACCTGCCGGTGGAGACGGCGTCGCTGGAGCGGATCGACGCGGGCGACCTGGCGGCGGCGCTGGGCGCGGTCCGCCTGGCGCTGGCGGACCTGTGGGACCTGAAGGAGCAGCGCGAGCGGACGGAGCGGCTGTTCACGGAGATGGCGGCCGGGCGGGTGCCGGACGAGTTCGAGGAGGCGCGGGTCATGGCGCTCACGGGGTGGAGCTGGCACACCCTGCAGGAGACGCCGGCGGACGCGGTGGAGGCGATGATGGCGTACCTGTCGGTGCGCAGCGTGCGGGAGCACGGGGGCGCGCTGGACTTCCCGGCGGCGGTCGATGGGGGATAGGACGGACGACCTGCGGGCGGCGCTGGCGGCGGACGTGGCCGGCCTCGCGGGGCCGCCGCCGTTCGGGCAGGAGCCGGGCGGGCCGGAGGTGCATATCACCGTGAACCTGAACGGCGGCGCGGTCTTCCTGGACGACGAGCGGCGCATGAGGGCGCTGGCGCGGGAGATCAAGCGCCTGATCATGGAGGACGTGCGCCGGGGGATCGAGGTGTAGGGATTTTCACCGCAGAGGACGCAGAGGGCGCAGAGGGGAGAGTTTTTGTGGGAGGGGGAGCGAGGGGCCGCCCGTACGAGATGGGATGACTGCGGGGCGTAGGGGCGATTCGCGAATCGCCCCTACAGGACGGACGGATGGCAGACTTGGAAAGGAGCACGAACCGTGCAGGCCAAGTGGGTGGTGTGCGTGGACTGGGAGGGGGACGGGTCGTTTGGGGGCTCGTTTGCGGACGTTACGGGGGACGTGCTGGGGCTGGCGCTGGAGCACTTCCGTGACCTGGCGTCGGGGTACATGGAGTCGGCGCGGCTGGACCTGGAGCTGCGGAACGACGACCACAGGTACAGCCCGCCGAACGCCGCGTCGCCCCTGGCGGGCAGCCTTGCGCCCGGGCGGCGCGTGTGGGTCAGGGCCGCCTACCCGTTCGACTCGCTGTCCGGCACGGCGGGCGCGAGGCTGGCCGGACGGACTCCCGACCTGGGCGCGGGCCTAGCGTGGGCGGAGCACGGCGGAGGGTTCGAGGTCGCCCCCACGGGCACGGGCGTCCGGGCCACGGCCCAGGCGGGGGCGCGGGTCGCGGTGATCGACTTCGGGTCGCCGGACGTGTCGCTGGGCTGCCGGTTCACCAGGAGCGGCACGGCGAGCCACGGCGGCCTGTGCCTGAGGCGGTCGGCGGCCGGGTACGTCTACGTCCGCGTCACGGGCTCGGCCATCGAGGTGAGGGAGGCGCGCGCGGGAGGGAGCGACACGCTGGTCGCGTCGGCCGCCCACGCATGGCCCAACGGCGCCGAGAATTTTTTGTGTGTCGCCATGCATGGTAGCGACATGTCGGTGTACGTGGAGGACGACGCGGTGCTGGAGGCAAGCTCGTCGTTCAACGCGTCGGCGACGAGTCACGGGCTGTACGCCGGGGGCGCGGCGGGCCACGGGTGGCGCGACTTCGGCGGCTGGGCGTCGCTGTTCCACGGGCGGATCGACGCGATCCAGCCCAGGCCGCGGCGGGGCGCGCAGTACTGCTACGTCAGGGCGTTCGACGAGATGGAGCGGCTGGGCGCGGTCACGCTGTACACCTACGCGACGGCGCAGCTACCCCAGACGACGGGCGAGATACTGGGCCATATCCTCGACTACGCGGGCGTGGACGCGGCGCGGCGGAAGCTGGACGATGGCGCGGCGCTGGTGCCCGACACGTTCAGCCCGGCCATCTGGGGCGTGAAGGCGCTGGACGAGATTCACCGGCTCCAGGACGAGGAGGACGGCCTGGTCTACGTGGACGGGCACGGCCGGTGGCGGCTTGAGGCGCGGAACCACCGGAGCGCGGGGCCTCATACGGGCACGCTGGCGACGGTCACGGACGCGGGCGGCGGGACGGGCCCGTACTTCTCGGACCTGGTGTGGGACGACGGGGCGGGCAACGTGGAGAACGTGGTGTTCATGCGGATCAGGGGCTATACGAACCACGGGCTGCGCACGGCGTGGACCCTGGCCGAGAAGCCGGCGTTCCGCGCGTCGGAGTCGAGGGACTTCCTGGCCGAGGGGACGGACTACGACACCCTGGGCGGCCAGCTCACGCCCACCGCCAACACGGACTACAGGGCGAACACGAAGCGGGACGGCTCGGGCGACGACATCACCGCGCAGGTCGCGGTGTCGTACCCCGACACGGCGACCTACAACGGCAAGGGCACCCTCGTGCGGGTCGCGTTCGGCGCGACGGCGGGCTACCTGACGCTGCTGCGGATGCGCACGCTGAACGCGATCACCTACGACGACCCGGTGATCCTGCGGGCGGACGACGCGGCCAGCAGGCGGGCGCACGGCGACCGGACGAGGTCGATCGAGGCGCGGTGGACGCGGGAGTCGGACACGGCGCTGGCGGCCATCCGCAGCCGGCTCAAGGGCCGGAAGGAGCCGCGGACGACGCTGCGGCTCACGGTCGCGAACGGGTCGGGGGCGAACCTGGCGCTGGTGCTCCAGCGCGGGGTGTCGGACCGGGTGCGGGTGCGCTACCCGGCCATGGGGATCGACGGCGCGTTCTTCGTGGAGGGCCGCGCCATCACGGTATCCGAGGGCTGTACGGAGGTGAAGGGCACGCTGCTGCTGCGGGAGGCGTGAGCTACGGCCTCGTCGCGGAGGGGGGCATGAGGCGGAGGCGGCGCTGGAAGGAGATGCGCCGGAAGGACTCGGCGTACTCCATGCCGTGGCCCCTGGCGCGCTCCCTGCGCCAGGTCTTCATGCGCCCGCCGATCTCCTCGATGCTGCTGCCGCCGATCTGGGACGTGTGCTCGGCGAGGGCCGCGATGGACGTGTCCATGTGGCCGGACACGTCAACCCAGTGGTCGGGCTCCGGGTGGCCCATGACCCACGCCTCCGACACCTTGTGGGGCTCCAGGCCCTCCTCCAGCAGCTCGGGGAAGGTGAGGTGGTCCCGCGCGGTGGGAAATATGGCCGCCAGCGTCGCCTCGCCCGACGCGATGTGGTCCGGGTGGCCGACGCCCCAGCCGCCGTCGAGGCTGCGCATGGGGTACATGCAGATGACCACGTCGGGCCTGTGGCGGCGGATCTCACGCGCGATGTCGCGCCTGAGCGCCAGGGTCGGCTCCAGGTAGGCGTCCGGGTAGCCGAGGAACACCACGTCCTTCAGCCCCAGCACCTTGCCCGCCGCGATCTGCTCCCTCATCCTGATGGCCGAGAGCTCCTCGGACGTGATCGCGCGGTCGCTCGATCCCTTGCTGCCGTCGGTACACAGCACGTAGACCACCTCGACGCCCTCGGCGCACCACCTCGCCACCGTGCCGGAGCAGCCGAACTCGGCGTCGTCGGCGTGGGCCACGACCACCATGGCCCGCTCCAGCGTCCTGTCTTCCCGTTCGTCTTCAGCCATATCACCCCTGCCAGCATCTTTTTATCGACGCGGCTATGGTATATAGGAACGCGGTTCCGTGTCTATGATTCACCACAGAGGGCGCAGAGGGTAAGAGTAATGTGGGATGCAGAATTCGATGGGATGGCGTGGCTGCCGGGGGGGTGGCTGAACGCGGCGCACGAGATGGTCGACCGGCACGCGAGGGGGCGTCTGGGGAACAGGGCGGCGCTGGTCTGGGTCGGTCGGGACGTCGAGGTGGAGCGGTACACCTTCCGGCAGATCAAGGCCGCGTCGGATCGGTTCGCCAACGTGCTCGACAGCCTGGGCGTCGTGCGGGGCGACCGGGTGCTGGTATACCTCGACCGGGTGCCGGAGCTGTACTTCGCCTACCTGGGCGCGCTCAAGTCCGGCGCGGTCGCCGGGTTCCTGTCGCCCGGCCTGGGGCCGGAGCAGGTGCGCGACCGGATGGCCGCGACGGCCGCCAAGATACTGGTCACGCAGCCCGACCTGCGCCGCAGGATGGGCGGCATCGTCTACGAGCTGTTCGACCTGCAGCACATCGTCGTGGTGAACAAGAACGGGCGCGACCCCGGCCCGCCGGACATCGCGGACCTGGTCTACGAGGAGGAGATGGCCAAGGCGCCGGCCGAGTACCGCGCGGCGCGCACGAGCCAGCTGGACGACGCGACCATCCACTTCACCGCCGGCCACCCCCATCCTAACCTTCCCCCATCAAGGGTGAAGGGCCTCTCGGTGGAGCCCAGGGCCGTCGTACACCGCCACCAGGCCGTCGTCCAGCAGCACGCCACCGGGCGTACGGTGCTGGACCTGCGCGAGGGTGACGTTTACTGGTTCACGGCAGCGCCGCACCACCTCGCGGGCGCGGCCTACGGGATCGCCGCGCCGTGGTCGAACGGGGTCACGCTGCTCGCCCACGAGGAGCCGCTCGATCCGGCCCGCTGGCCGCAACTCCTGCGCGAGCACGGCGTGACGGTCACGTTCACCACGCCATCGGACCTGCAGGGCGTCGCGGAGGGCGAGCCCACCGGCGGGGCGCTCAGGCACGCCGTCTCCACCGGCGAGCGGCTGGACGCGGGGCTGGCCTCACGGGCGCGGCGCGTGCTGGGGGTGCCAGTGCACGACTGCTACATGGAGACGGAGACGGGCGCGGTCGTCTCCGCGAATCCGCCGGGCTCCGAGCCCACGCCGGGGTCCATCGGCTCGCCGGTGCCGGGCATCGAGATGGCCGTGCTGGGCCCCGGCTTCGAGCCGCTCGCCCCAGGCGTCGAGGGCCGGCTCGCCATCCACCCGGGGTGGCCGTCGATGTTCGCGCGCTACTGGGACGACGCACGGCAGTACAACGACCGCTTCCGACGGGGGTGGTACATCACCGGCGACCGGGCCATCGCCGACGCCGACGGCCGGTTCAGGCTCTATGCAGAGGGAGCCTGAACCGCGGAGAACTGCCCTTCGACAGGCTCAGGGCGAACGATCTTGTGGGTGAATGATTATCATTCACGGCATGAATTACTAGTCCCTACTACGCGGGCACTATGGGGAGGGTGACGTGCGAGGGGTGCTCGGGGCTGTGGTGGACGGTCTGGAGGGCCGAGACGACAGCGCGGTCCCTGCCGATTGGGCCGCCCGTGTTCGCGTTCCGGTCGTACTTCGGGAAGTTGCTGCTCGACACCTCAAGCCGCACCCGGTGGCCCGGCATGAAGACGTTGCTGGTCGCCCACATGTCGATGTCGTACCTGTAGACGGTGCCGGGCTCTATCGTGCTCGACGGGCGTCCGGCCTCCCTCGCCCTCGCACGGACGATCCCCTCGGTCAGATTGCGGGCGTAGCCGTCCGGGCCGACGTCGACCAGCTTTGCCGTGAAGTCCGTGTCGGGCGCGGAGCTGGACGCGTAGACGGTTGCCGTCACCGGCCCGGTCACCTCCAGCGGCTCGTCCAGCGGCGCGGTCGTGTAGACCAGAACGTCGTGCCTGGACTCGACGACTCGCTGGTCGTATGCGCCGGCGGGCACGACCCCGGCGTCGCATATCACCGGGCCGCCCCGCGTGGGCACGGGGTCGAGGGGGTTGTAGACGTAGACGTCCGGCGGCTCGCCGCCGCTTGGGGCGTCCCGGGTCAGCCGTCCGTCGCCCCTCAGCGAGTTGGCCTTGCCGTCGCTGCGGATGAAGAACGGAACCCGCTCGGCCCTGGAGAGGGGCCACTCGTCCTCCTCGCGCCACACGTTCTCGCCCATCACGAATATGGTCACAGGCCGGTCGTCCGGCACGCCGTTGTCCGCGTCCCTGAGCCAGTGGTCGAAGTACCTGAGAAGCTGGCCCTGCAGGTCGATCCCGTAGGCCGACGATGCCACGCTGCCGAAGCTCCGCTCGCCCGCGACGTCGTTTCCGATGGCCGCGTGGACCCAGGGGCCGACGACCAGCCGCTGCCCCCGCCTCGCGGCCTCGCTGGCGCCCGTCTCCCGCATCCCCGTGAAGTTGCGGATCGTGCCGCCGAGGAAGATGTCGTACCACCCGCCGTAGTTGAACGCGGGGACCGTGATCTCGGAGTGGGCCTCCTCGATGGATACGGCCCTCCAGTAGTCGTCGTACTCCGGGTGGTCCAGCCAGTCGAAGTAGTAGGGCGCCATGTCTCCCCGCAGCTCGGGGTTGTCGCTCAGCGGCAGGTGCATGAAGCTGTCCATCACGCTGTCCTTCGCCTCGACCAGCATCTCGTACTGCCTCGGCGAAAGGTAGAGCCGGGTCGACAGGTTGCGCCAGTTCTCCGTGACCAGGGAGCCTATCGTCCAGTAGAGGTTGAATCCCAGCTCGAATGCCCCGCCGCGCCACGCCCAGCCGTCGTGGTAGTTCGACGCCGTCACCCCCGGCGCTATGGCCTGCAGGGACGGTGGCTTGGACTTGGCCGCGAGCCACTGGGTCGCCCCCACGTACGACGACCCGAACATACCCACCCTACCGTTGCACCACGGCTGCGCGGCCACCCACTCCACCGAGTCGTACCCGTCGCTCATCTCGTCCACGAACGGGTAGAACTCGCCGTCCGACGTGTACCGGCCCCGGATGTCCTGTATCACGACGGCGTAACCGGCCATGGCCGCGCGGATCGCGTCCAAGGAGTAGCCCCTGCTGTGGGGCGTGCTCTTGTTGTAGGGGGTGCGCTGCAGGAGGGCGGGCAGCCTGCCGGGGCGGTCGGGACGAAATACGTCCACGTACGTTATGGTGCCGTCCCGGAGCATCAGCGGCTGGTCGGGATCGAATCTGACGGAATGTGAGTCGGCGGCCATCGCGGGTTTGCCTCGCCCAATGCCCTTGCGCTACAGGGCGGCATAATAGCACATCGGCTGTGATCCCATAGAAAATTATGTATGATGCAGGCCGTGAACTATACACCGTGTCATCGCAGCAGCGAAGGTGAGCAAGTCGCAGAGCATCCGTAGATTCGTCCCAAACCTAAAATACGACCTCCAGACCTTCCGGGGGGACGTCTTCGGCGGCGTCACGTCGGCGGTGGTGGGGCTCCCGGTCGCACTGGCATTTGGCGTGGCTTCGGGCCTCGGCGCCCTGGCAGGGATATACGGTGCAATCGCCGTCGGCTTCTTCGCGGCGGTCTTCGGAGGTACGCGCTCCCAGATATCCGGCCCCACCGGCCCCATGGCCGTGGTCATGGCGGTCATCGTCGCCGCCCATGCCGACAACCTGGCCACGGCGTTCACGATAGTCATCCTGGCCGGGCTGATACAGATCCTCCTGGGCGTGCTCAGGATAGGCCGATTCGTCGCCTTCACCCCCTACTCGGTAATATCCGGCTTCATGTCTGGCATCGGGATAATCATCATCCTGCTGCAGGCCCTGCCGTTCCTGGGTGCGTCCGTCGCGCCGGGCGGACCGACGGGGGCAGTCCGCGCTCTTCCGGCCGCGATAGGCGACGTCAACGTCAACGCGCTGGCGGTCGCCGTCGTCACCCTTGCCGTGGGCGTGTTCTGGCCGAGTCGGCTCAGTAAATTCCTGCCGCCCACGCTGGGCGCGCTGATTGCCGGCACACTGCTGGGCGTCCTCTGGTTGACCGACGTTCCGGTCATCGGCGAAGTGCCGACCGGTCTGCCGACGGTGCAATTGCCGGACCTTTCAATCAACGTACTGGTTCTCGCCGTGCAACCGGCTCTGATCATCGCGTTGCTCGGCTCCATCGACAGCCTGCTTACGTCCCTGGTGGCCGACTCCATGACGCGCACACGCCACAACCCCAACAGGGAGCTGGTCGGCCAGGGTATCGGCAACATGGCTGCCGGGCTCGTCTGGGGGCTGCCGGGCGCCGGGGCCACCCTGGGCACGGTCGTGAACATACGGGCGGGCGGTAGCACGCAGCTCTCGGGAGCGATTCGCGCCGGGATCCTGCTGGCCCTCGTCCTGGGTCTGGGGAAGTACGTCGAGGCCATCCCCCACGCTGTCCTCGCCGGAATCCTGATGAAGGTCGGCTGGGACATCATCGACTGGCGCTTCCTGACCCGCATCCATCGCGTACAGCGGGAGCACCTGGTGGTGATGCTGATCACCATGGGACTCACCGTGTTCCTCGACCTAGTCACCGCCGTTGCAATAGGCATGATCGCCGCGGGGATGGCCAGCGCGCGCCAGTTCGAGCGGCTGGAGCTCGACAGCGTGGTCTCAGTCCCTCTGATGGACCGGACCTTCTTCGCGGGTCACGAGGCCATGGCCGAGATCGACGATTTCTCCGCCCGCGTCGGACTGGTCGCCCTCAGGGGCAGCTTCTCCGTCGCATCCTCCATCAAGCTGATCAACACGATAAGCGTCGACATCCGGGACCACGAGGTGGTGATCCTGGACTTCTCAGACACCGTCTACATGGACGACAGCGCCGCCCTGGTCGTGGAGCAGCTCATCGACACCGCGATAGCGGAGGGCACCAAGTGCATCGTCATGGGTCTCACGGGCCAGCCAGCCGAGAGCCTCCAGGCCCTCAACGTCCTGCAGCGTGTACCCGAAGACCACTTCGCCGGGACGATCGACCACGCAAGGGAGACCGCGATGCGGCTGCTCCAGGGATGACGCAGGCGCTTCAGAGAACCGTCTTGGGGCGCTCCTTCGTCGGGTCGAAGAAGGGAACCTGCACCACCTCGGCGTCGACTATGCCGTCCTTGGGTAGCCCGACCTTGACGCGAGTGCCGCGCCTCCAGTGGGTGCGGGGCATCACGGCCAGCGCGATGTTCGACCCGACGTTGGGGGACCAGAACGCGCTGGTGACGTAGCCCACGTCGTCGCCGGTGTCGCTGTCCTTGACGAGGTAGAAGTCCTCGTTGTACCAGGTGATCGGCTCGCCTCCCACCTTCAGGCCCACCAGACGCTGCCTGACCCCCTCCTCCTTGATCCTGGCCAGCGCCTCTTTCCCTATGAATTTCTCCTTGCCGAGGTCCACCTGCCAGCCCAGCCGCACCTCGTAGGGGTTGTTCTCTATGTCCATGTCCTGGCCGTAGGAGAGTATCCCGGCCTCCAGGCGGCGGATGTGGCTGGGAGCAATCACGCGGAGCTCGAACTCCCTGCCCTGCTCCAGGATGTAGGGCCATACGTCGTCCGCGTGAAGCATGGCGTCGTGCAGGTATATCTCGAAGCCGATCTCAGCCGAAAAGCCCGTGCGGGAGATCGTCACCGGGTGTCCGTTCAGCGTATCGTGAATGAGGCCGTAGTACGGTATGTCCTTCACCTGCGGGCCGAACATCTTCTCCATCAGCATCACCGACTTGGGGCCCTGTATCTGGACCGGCGCTACGTCGATCTCGTTGATCTCCACGTTGTAGCCCGCGTGGGAGTTCACCCCCTGGGCCCAGAGGAGCACGTCGGAGTCCGAGAGGCTGAACCAGAACTCGTCGGCGGCGACCCGCAGCAGCACGGGGTCGTTGATGACGCCGCCGTGCTGGTTGCACAGGATCACGTAGCGAGCCTGCATGGTCGGGATCAGGGTGTGCACGTCGCGGGTTATCAGCAGGTTGACGAAGTCGGCGGCGTCCGGCCCCTTCACCTGTATCTGCCGCTCCACGGCAACGTCCCACATGCTCACGTGCTGGGTGAGGTACCTGTACTCCTCCAGCAGGCCCCCGTCCTCGGGGCTGACGTACGAGCGCGGATGGTACATGTGGTTGTAGGTCGTGTACGCCCGGCACCCCGCCGCCTTGGACAGGTGCCACCACGGAGACTTCCTGATGCGGGCCGATATCAGCATCCGTGCATCGCTGTTCCCGCTCTGCCGAAGATTAATCGGCACCCGACGCCGCTTGAGATTGTCTATTACCAGGGAGTGGGTCAACTCGATCACCTCCGTTAGAGACTGCCTCAGACTACCCGCACCAGTGGAGAACTGCCCCTTCGACAGGCTCAGGGCGAACGACCTTAGCTCCGTTCGTGCTCCATTGGGCAGATTTGAGGTCACGAGATACTAACATATGGACGCGCCATGTGTGGACTAATTCCTATAGGCAAAACCGGGGAATACCTCTACCTGCAGGGGCAGACCGGACGGAGGGCAACAATGCGCGGTGCTTCCTGATGAACGCAGGGAAGACGAACGTGTTGGCGCTTGGGGGCTGGCTCCGCAGGCAGGATTCGAACCTGCGACCAATCGGTTAACAGCCGACCGCTCTACCACTGAGCTACTGCGGAGCGTACGAGGGCGCTAAGGCCCGCACGGTCGATTGTAGCATATTGGGGTCACGCCCGGACAAGGCCGCCTACGTCAGCCGCGTCTCGTTGGGCATTCGCCATACGCGCATGAGTCCTATAAACTGTACGCCTTGGGCATAGGGCGACGAGGCTCGCACAAGTCGCAAATGCCGATTTGGACCGAAAGGAGAATGAAGTGGGAGACAAGGACGTTGGATTCGTAGGGCTGGGGATCATGGGACGCCCCATGGCCAGGAACCTGATGGAGGCCGGGTACTCGCTGACCGTGTACGACGTGGTTGGCAGCGCCGTGGAGGAGATCGTGACGGACGGCGCGCAGGCCGCGGGCAGCGCCCGGGAGGTGGCCGAGAGGACGCCGGTGGTCATCACGATGGTGCCCGACTCGGCCGACTCCGAGGCGGCGATCATGGGCGAGGGCGGCGTGCTGGAGGGCGCGTCCGCCGGGTCGGCGGTGCTGGACATGAGCTCCATCGCCCCCGCGTCGTCGCAGAAGATCGGGGCGGCGTGCGAGGCGGCGGGTGTCGAATTCCTCGACGCGCCCGTGAGCGGCGGCGAGCCGAAGGCCATCGACGGCACCCTGGCCATCATGGTGGGGGGAAAGCAGGCGGTGTTCGACAAGCACAGTCACCTGTTCGAGGTGCTGGGCGCCAGCATCGTGCTGTGCGGCGACTATGGGGCGGGCAACACGACCAAGCTGGCGAACCAGATCGTCGTGGCGGCCAACATCGAGGCGGTCGCGGAGGCGCTGGTGCTGGCCAAGAAGGCGGGGCTCGACCCCAACACCGTCTACGAGGCGATCAGGGGCGGGCTGGCGGGCAGCACCGTCATGGACGCAAAGGCGCCGATGATGATCGACGGCAACTTCCAGCCCGGCTTCAGGATTCGCCTGCACCAGAAGGACCTGCACAACGCCCTGCTCACCGGCAAGGACCTGGGAGTCCCGCTGCCCGTGACGAGCCTGGTCCAGCAGATGCTCGGGGCGCTCATCAACGACGGCAAGGCCGACGCCGACCACTCGGCCATCGCCAACTTCATCGAGGACATGGCCGGCGTCACGGTGAGCGGCAAGTAGCGTCGCGCCAGAGGCGACACCGCCAGCCTGTGCTATTCCGCGGGCTGGCGGCGGATGAGCTGCGCGCCGGGCTTGGGCTCCGGCATCTCGTGAATGAAGTAGTTCGCGGCGTCGTCGAGTATCTTCTCGACGACGCGCACCGAGAGGTCTCGCGGGTATGCGCCCGCCTCCCACCGCCTGCTCAGGTCGTCGCTAATCTCCCGGGCGGTCAGGGGCTCGTTGCCCCGTGCTACGAACACCCTGAACACCGCATCCTTGATGGGCGTGTCGGGGAGCAGGTAGTCGGGCGCGTCGGCGCAGCACCGCTGGACCTCCCGGATATGCTCCTCGGGGCTCGTGTCCAGGGCGGAATGCTCATTGCCCTCGGGCCTGTGCGTATAGCACTTCCTGGCCGCGACGAGCGCGGACAGCGACGCCCGGCTCCCGTGAATGTTCTCGACGTCCAGCTGGTACCTGCGTTCCGTGTACTTCGGTTCGTCCATTGTCTCCCGATCCCTCTACTGCTTGGTTTGCGTATCTATTCCGGGGAGCGGCTAGAAGACGTCCTCCGGCCAGTCGACCATCTGGACCTCGACCTCCTCGCCGGCCTCCTTCACGGCAACGTCCTCCGGGCATATGGCCAGCCCGTTGGCCCGCGCCATCGACGTCAATATGTTGGAATTCTGGTGCCCCGTCAACCGCGCGTAGTAGGCACCGTCCCTCCTGGTGACGATGGCCCTGGCGTACACGCGGCGCCCGTCGAAGTTGCGTATCGGCTCCTCAAGGGTGGCTCGCAGGGTGGGGCGGGCGAACCGGTTCTTCCCCATCATCTTCAGGATGGCCGGACGGCCGATCTGCTCGAATCCCACTAGCGCGCTGACGGGATTGCCCGGAAGGCCCAGATGAGGTACCCGCCTGCCCCCATGGCCGTCCAGCACGCCGAAGGCCAGCGGCTTGGCCGGCCTCATGCGGACCGACCATAGCTCGATCTCGCCCCTCCGCGCCAGCACGTCCTTGACGATGTCGTAGTCGCCCTTCGACACGCCGGCCGAGGTCAGCAGTATGTCCGCCTCCAGCCCTGCCTGCAGCTTGGCGTCCAGGTCGTCCAGGTTGTCCCGTGCGATGCCCAGCAGCCTCGGCACGCCGCCGGCACGCCGCACGGCGACGGACAGGCTGTAGCTGTTGACGTCGTAGATGCTGCCCGCCCGCAGGTCCTGGCCCACGTCGACCAGCTCGTCGCCGGTGGCCAGTATTGCCGCCACCGGACGCCTGATGACGCGGACGCTGCCCCGGCCCAGCGCGGCCAGTACGCCGATCTCCGCCGACCGCAGCATCGTCCCGCTCTCGAGCACCCGATCCCCCGCCCTCACGTCCTGCCCTGCGGGCCGGACGTTGGCCGTGGGCGGGACCTCCTCACGTATGCCTATCTCTGAGAGCGTGCGGCCCGATGCCCTGCGATCGACCTCGTCGGTGTCCTCGAATGGCACGACGGCGTCGGCGCCCTCGGGAATCGGCGCGCCGGTCATGATCCTCATCGCCGTCCCAGGCTCCACGCGGCCCGTGGGAACCTGGCCTGCCGCCACCACCCCGGTGACCCTGAGGGTGACCGCCGAGGCCTCGGACGCACCGCGGATGTCCTCGGTCCTGAGGGCGTAGCCGTCCATGGCCGAGTTGTCCAGCGGGGGTATGTCGAACTGCCCCGCGACGTCCTCGGCGAGCACCTGCCCCTCCGCTTCGAGGATCGGCCTCGTCTCGGGCTCCAAGACTTCGAAGTAGCCGAGCACGCGCTCCCGCGCCTCCTCGACGCTGATCATAGACTCGTGCTTATGCCGGTGAACGTGCTCTACCAATTCGGCCTAATTTCGTTCTGCGAGGCGGGCCTCCCGTGCCTCACACATCCTCTCGCCGTACGTCTTCCCACCGCACCCACTCCCCTCTCTCTACCTCGGCCTGGCCCTCCGCCAATTCCCGCGCTTCATCTTCAGTCAAGTCCTCGGGCTCCTGAAGCAGCACGAGCAACAGGCTCTGAAGCTCCTCTTTATTCATCACTGACGACTCTATGTCCTCAGCTCTGCGCCGAGCCGGCGCTGGAGCTGGCGTAGGATGTCGCCCTGGGCCCGGTCGACAGCCTCCGACGTGAGCGTGGCCCGCTCGGACTGGAAGACTATCCTGTAGGCCACGGACTTCTTCCCAGCCGGCACGCCCTCGCCGGTGTACACGTCGAAGGGCCGGCTCGATGCCACCAGCTTGTGCCGGTCGATTACCTGCTGGATGCTCGCGGAGGACGCGCCCTCGTCGACGATCAGGGCGATGTCGCGCTCCGCCTGCGGGAACCGGCTGACCGGGACGTAGGCGACCGGACTTGCGGAGGCGGCCTCGAAGAGCGCCCCCAGGTCAATCTCGAACATGGCGACCGCCGCATCCTCCAGGTCGAACTTCTGGAGGATCGAGGGGTGCACCTCGCCGATGACGCCCACCTGCTTGCCATCCACCACGAGCCGGGCCGTCTTGCCGGGGTGCATCACCGCGTCCTCGCCGGGCTCGAACGCGGCCTCGACGCCGGTATCCACCAGCATCGCCTCCAGGGCGCCCTTGGCGTCGTAGAAGTCCATATCGGCCTGCTGGGTGAGCCACGAAGCCGCGAATCGGGGGCCGGTCACCGCGCCGACGACCATCTGCCTCTCGTCGGGCAGGTCCCGCTCCTTGGCCTCCTCCTTCGGGATGAAGACGCGCCCTATCTCGAACAGCCTCAGCCCCTCGCCCCGGGACATCCGCCGGTTTGCCCTCAGCGTCTTCAGCATGTTGCCGCGCAGGCTCGTGCGCAGCGCCTGTAGCTCCCTGCTCATGGGGTTCGCCAACTCCAGCGGATCGCCTACGCCGTCCAGGCCGCGAACCATGTCCAGGGTCTCCCGGTCGGTCAGCGAGTATGTGAGGACCTCCTGCATCCCCGCCGCGGCCAGGGCGTCGCGGACGCGCTCCCGCAGCTCCTCGAACGGCTTCGGGCTGTGATGGGGTATGGGAGTCGCCATCGCCGTCGTGGGTATGTCGTCGTACCCGACGATCCGGGCGATCTCCTCGATCACGTCGTCCTCGATCCCGATGTCCGAGCGCCAGTAGGGCGCCGTAACCACAAGCTCTTCGCCGCCGCCGTCGCGGATCTGGAAGCCCAGCGACTCCAGCACGCCCCGCACCTTGCCGGCCGGGAGATCGACGCCCAGCACCTTCCGCAGGCGCGCCCCGGTGACCCGCAGCCCGGGGGCCTCGGAGCGTCCGGGGTACGCGTCGACTATGCCGACCGCCGCGGTGCCGCCCGCAACATCCAGGATGAGCCTGATGGCCCGCCTGAGGGCCCTGGGGGCTAGGTCGGCGCGGATGCCGCGCTCGAACCTGTACGACGCCTCGGTGCCATTGCCGAGCGCACGCTTCGTGCGGTGGGTGTTGGACGGGTCAAAGTTCGCCGACTCGAGAAGCACCGACGTGGTGCCCTCCGTGACGCTCGAATCGACCCCGCCGACCACCCCGGCCAGGGCGACCGGCCCCGATGGGTCGGCGATGGCGAGCATGGGCGGGCGCAGGTCGTGGGTCTCGTCGTCCAGGGTGGCGAGCCGCTCGCCGGCCCGCGCCTGCCTGACGATGATCGCGCCGTCCGCCACCTTGTCGTAGTCGAAGGCGTGCATCGGCTGGCCGTACTCCAGCATCACGAAGTTCGTGATGTCGACGATGTTGTTGATGGGCCTCTGGCCTGCCTTCTCCAGCGTGCTCCGCAGCCACTCCGGGGACGGCCCGACGCTCACTCCCTCCACCAGCCCCGCCGTGTAGCGCGGGCACAGGGCGGGGTCCTCGATCTCGACGGTCACCCTGTCCGCTATGGGCGGGCCGTCCTCCGGGTATGCGGCGTCGGGCTCCGTGACCCGCACGCCGGTGATGGCCCCGACCTCCCGCGCCACGCCGAGGATCGAGAGGCAGTCCGGCCTGTTCGGGGTCACCTCCGCGTCCAGCACGGCGTCGCCCAGCACGTCCACGAGGGGCGTGCCCACGGGCAGGTCGTCGTCCAGCACCAGGATGCCGTCGTGGTCGTCGCCGAGACCAAGCTCACGCTCCGAGCACACCATGCCCGACGACAGCACGCCCCTGATCTTCGCCGCCTTCAATGGCTCGACCTTGCCGGTCCTGTTGCTGAGCAGCATCGCGCCCTCGCGGGCGAAGGCGATCTTCTGCCCGGCCGCGACGTTCGGAGCGCCGCATACAACCGTGGCCGTCTCGCCATTGCCGAGGTCCACGGTGGGCAGCGTGAGCCGGTCGGCGTTCGGGTGAGGGTTCACCTCCAAGACGTGGCCGACGAGCACCTTGTCGCGGTCCCAGTCGGCCCCGGTCTCCTCGACCGCGCCGATCTCCGTTCCGGCCATGGTGAGCCTGTGGGCAAGCTCACCCGCCGGCAGGTCTACCGGGACATACCGCTTCAGCCATGAGAGGGGTACGAGCATCTATGAACCTGGGGCCCGCTGCGTTACGGGCGCTTCCTTTAGAATTGGCGCAGGAACCTGACGTCGTTGCCGTAGAAGAGGCGAATGTCGCCGATGCCGTGGCGCAGCATGCAGATGCGCTCCACGCCCATCCCGAAGGCGAACCCGGTGTACCTCTGGGAGTCATAGCCGACGCCCTCCAGCACCGACGGATGCACCATCCCTGCGCCCAGGATCTCTATCCAGCCGGTGCCGCCGCAGATGCGGCAGCCGCTGCCGTCGCACCTGAAGCAGTCTATGGCCATGTCCACGCCGGGCTCCACGAACGGGAAGAAGTCGCACCTGAACCGCGCCCGCCGCTCCTCGCCGAATATCCGCCTGGCGAACTCGAACAGCGTGCCCTTCAGGTCGGCGAAGGTGATGCCCTCGTCCACGGCCAGCCCTTCGACCTGGTGGAAGTGCCACTCGTGGGTCGCGTCCGTGGCCTCGTACCTGAACGCCTTGCCCGGCACGATCACCCGCACGGGCGGCTGCGTGGTCTCCATGATCCGGGCCTGCATCGGCGACGTGTGGGTCCGGAGCAGCATGGGCCGGTTGCCCTCATCGTCCACGTAGTCGACCCAGAGCGTGTCCCACATGTCGCGTGCGGGATGGTCCTTCGGGATGTTGAGCATGTCGAAGTTGTACCTGTCCCACTCGACCTCCGGGCCCTCCTCGACCCCGAACCCCATGGACGCGAAGACCTCCGTGATCTCCCGGATAGTCTGGGTGACGGGGTGGAGCCTGCCCTGGGGAGCGGGCCAGCCGGGCAGCGTGACGTCGATCCGCTCCTGCTCGACCCGGTCGGCCAGGGAGGCGTCGCGCAGCCCGCGCAGCCGGGTCTCCATGTCCCCTTCCAGCCGGCCCTTCGCCCGGTTCGCGGCAGCGCCCACGGCACGCCTCTCGTCCTGGTCGAGGGAGCCGAGCCCCCGCAGCAGGCGCGTCAGCTGCCCGCTGCGCCCCAGGTACGCGACACGCCACCGGTCGACGCCGTCCGCGTCGACGGCGGCGTCCAGCTCGCGGGTAGCCGCGGCCATCACGTCCTCGACCTGCTGAACGGTGGGCCTGTCACTCATGGGACACGTCGATATGGCACGGAGAGAGTAGCAGCACGATTCAATTATTAGGCTTGGCTCGGTAACAGTCAAATATTGCCCGCACCGGCGCAGCCGTAATATGCTGAACGTTTCGCGTTCGCCTCTCCCCATTCTCTCGTGGAGGGAAGGCCCCCCGATGCTGCGCAGTCTCAGACCCGTCAGGGTATACGTCGGCCTCCTGTCCAGATACATGGCGCCCCTGTGGCCCAGGTCGTTGCTGCTGGCCTTCCTGCTCGCGTCCTCGCTGGCGCTCCAGCTCGTGCATCCCCAGATAGTCAGGGACTTCGTCGACGCGGCGCAGCAGGGGGGCGACGCCGGCCCGCTCTACGCGGCGGGCGCACTCTACCTGGTCGTCGGGGTCGTGTACATGGCCCTCCTCGCGGCGTCCAGGTACGTCGGGGGCGACCTGGGATGGCGCGCCACCAATCGCCTGAGGTCGGACCTGGTGCTGCACGTGCTGCGCCTGGACCTCACCTTCCACCACGCCCACCCGCCCGGCGAGCTGCTGGAGCGCATAGACGGCGACGTGGAGAGGCTGGCGGAGTTCTTCTCCCAGCTCACGGTGCACATGCTCTTCGGCTTCCTGATGATCCTGGGCGTGACCGCCATCTTGTGGGTCGAGGACTGGCGGCTCGGGCTGGGCATCGCGGTCTTCGTGGCCGTCAACATCGTCATCCACGTCTACGGGCAGCGGATGTCCGCCCCCAGGTGGCTCGACAGCCGCGAACGCTCGGCGGACGTCTCCAGCTACATAGGCGAGCGGATGGACGGCATCAGGGACATCCAGACCAGCGGCGCGGGGCCGTACGAAGTCGAGCGGTTCGAGCGACTGGTCGAGGCGGAGATCAGGGCCGATACCCGTGCCAGGCTCTTCTCGACCGCGGCGGGCGGCGTGTCCGGCATGGCATACGGCCTGGGCGTGTCGGCCATCGTTGGGCTGGGGGCCTACCTCGTCCTCGGCGACGCGATCTCCGCCGGAACGGTGATGATGGTGATGCTGTACGCGCTGCGGCTGCGCGGGGACGTCCTCCAGATCTCCCGCGACGTCGACGACCTGAACATGGCCGGCGCCAGCATCCAGAGGGTGCGCGACATCCTGGACGTGCGCCCGTCGATCCGCGACGAGGGACGCGTGGCCGCGCCCACCGGTCCCCTGTCGGTCGAGTTCGACCACGTCCGGTTCGCCTATCACGGCGACAACTGGGTGCTCAGGGACGTGTCCTTCGACCTGCGCCCGGGGCGGGTGCTCGGGCTACTGGGGCGCACGGGGAGCGGGAAGACCACCATCTCGCGGCTGGTGTTCCGCCTGTACGAGGCGCAGCGGGGTGCAGTTCGCGTGGGCGGCGTTCCGGTGAGCGACGTGGGGATCGACGCCCTGCGTAGCCGTCTCGGCATGGTCACCCAGGACGTGCAGCTATTCCGGGGGACGCTGCGGGACAACATCACCCTCTTCGACGGGACGGTTGAGGACTCGACCGTGCTCGCCGCCCTCCGGGAGCTTGGGCTGGAGACGTGGGTGGAGTCCCTGGGCGAAGGGCTGGACACGCGGCTTGCGGGCGGCGGCGACCGGCTCTCGGCCGGCGAGGCGCAGCTCGTCGCCATGGCCCGCGTATTCCTCAAGGACCCGGACTTGGTGATACTGGACGAGGCGTCGTCGCGGCTCGATCCCGCCACGGACGCGATGGTCGGCAGGGCCGTCTGGAGGCTGCTGGAGGGCCGCACCGGGATCATCATCGCCCACCGCCTGGGCACGGTCCGCCGGGTGGACGACGTCCTGATAATCGACTCGGGGCGGGTTCAGGAGCACGGCGAGCGCGCCGCCCTGGAGGCCGACGACGGGTCGCGGTTCAGGGCGCTGCTGCGGTCGGGGCTCGAAGAGGTGCTGGCATGAGCCTCGGTCGATTCGCACTCCGGCTGGTACTCCGGAGCCCGGCGCTCTTCGCCCTGGCGTCCGTCCTGGCCATAGGGGCCGACGTGGTGCCGCTCCTCGAGGGCCTCATCCTGCGGGAGATATTCGACTCCTTCACGGGCGGCGGCGTGGGAAGCGGCATCTGGACCCTGGTGGCCCTGTTCGCCGCAGCCCAGGCCGCTTCGACCGTGGTCGGGCGGGGCTACTGGATGTCGGAAACGTGGATGGACAACTCCCTCTGGGGCTTCGTCAGGGTGAACCTCTTCAGGACCATCATGGGGCGGCCCGCGCTGGTCGACAGGCCGAGCACCGGCGACACCATCGACCGCTTCTCCACCGACGCCGAGGACGCCCTGGGGCCCACGTACCTGCTGACCCGGTTCCTGGGCCTCACGGTGTCCCTCGGCCTGGCCCTGTACGTGATGGCGAGCATCAACCTCCGGCTCACCCTCTTCACCCTTGCGCCGATCGTGGTGATGGTGCTCGTGACCCGCTTCTTCAGGGGGTACTTCCAGACGACCCGCCAAGCGTCCCGCGAGGCCAGCGGGGACGTGACCGGCTTCGTCACCGAGATGCTGGGGGCCGTGCTGGCCATCCAGGTCGCCTCCACGCAGCGGCAGGTGGTGCGCCGCATGAGCGTCCTGGCAGACCGACGACGACGGGAGTACGTGAAGGAGATACTCCTCGACTCCATGAACAACCTCCTCGCCGGCCTGTCGGTCCGGGTCGCGGTGGGCACGGTGATGATCGTGTCCGCCGCCCTCCTCGTGGCGGGCGACATCACCATAGGCGACTTCGTGCTCTTCGTGAGCTACTCGATGGGCCATGCCCTGTCCACCTTTCCGGCGGCGGCGGGCAGGATGCTGGCGGAGCTGAGGCGCTCCCGGGTCTCCCTCGACCGCCTCCTGGAGCTTGTCGCCGATGGCGAGGAGGAGGGCCTCGTATCCAGGGCTCCAGCCCGCCAGGCGGCTGCCGTGCTGCCGGATCCCGGCAGTCCGGCGAGCCCGCTTGCCCTGGAGCATTTAGAGGTGCGGGGACTGAGCTACGTCCACCCGGGGACCGGCAGAGGCATCCACGACGTCGACCTGGGCCTGGAGCGGGGCTCGTTCACGGTCGTCACGGGCAGGATCGGGTCGGGCAAGACGACCCTGCTGGAGACCATACTGGGGCAGCTCCCAGCCGGCAGGGGCGAGGTTCTCTGGAACGGGGAGCCCGTCGCGGCCCCGAACGAGTTCATGGTCCCGCCCCGGTGCGCCTACACGCCGCAGGTCCCAGTGCTCTTCAGCGAGACCGTGCGGGAGAACATCACGCTGGGCCTGGAGCCCCGGCCCGGGGCCCTCGACGAGGCCGTCAGACTGGCCGTCCTGGGGCCCGACGTCGCAACCCTCAGGCACGGGCTGGACACGGTAATCGGGCCGCGCGGCGTCAGGCTCTCCGGCGGGCAGGTGCAGCGCACCGCGGCCGCCAGGATGTTCGTCCGCGAGCCCGACCTGCTCATATTCGACGACCTGTCCAGCGCCCTCGACGCCGAGACCGAGCAGCAGCTATGGGAGCGGCTGTTTACGCTGCCCGACACGACCAGCCTCGTCGTCTCCCACAGGCGGGCCGCCTACCGCCGGGCCGACCGTATAATCGTACTCCACGAGGGCCGCGTGGCCGCCACAGGCAAGCTCGAAGACCTACTGGACACCAGCCCCGAAATGACCCACCTCTGGCACGGCAACCTAGGCGAACGGGGAGTGGGGCCGGGGCCGCCGTGCTCAGTGCCTTAGGATCTGGGACAGGAAGCGGCGGACGCGTTCGTGGCGGGGGTTGTTGAAGAAGTCGTGGGGCGGCTGGTCCTCGACGATGCTGCCCTCGTCGAACATCACTATGCGGTCGGCGACCTCGCGGGCGAACCCGAGCTCGTGGGTGACGGCGACGATGGTCATCTGGGACGCCGCCAACTCCTGCATCACCTCCAGCACCTCCTTGATCATCTCCGGGTCGAGGGCCGACGTGGGCTCGTCGAACAGCATGATCTTGGGCTGCATGGCCAGGGCGCGGGCGATGGCCACGCGCTGCTGCTGCCCGCCGGACAGCTCGCCGGGGTACTTGTTCGCCTGCTCGGGAATGCCCACCCTTTCGAGCAGCTCCATCGCGATGTCCTCGGCCTCGGACATGGGCAGCCTGCGCACCTTGGTCGGCGCGAGGGTGATGTTGCGCATCACGCTCAGGTGGGGGAAGAGGTTGAACTGCTGGAACACCATGCCCACCTCCCGGCGGATGGCGTCGATGTTGCGGATGTCGTCGGTCATCTCGAAGCCGTCGACGATGATGTCGCCGCGCTGGTGCTTCTCCAGCCGGTTGATGGTGCGTATGAAGGTGGACTTGCCGGACCCGGACGGCCCGATGACCACCACCACCTCGCCCCGGGCCACCGACGTGGTGACGCCGCGCAGGGCGTGGAAGCTCCCGAACCACTTGTGAACGTCGCGGCAGATTATGATGTCTTCCGCGCCGTTCGACTGCCCGCCGTCCGTCGCGGTCGCGTCCGAACTCTGATTCTCCATGTCGACCACCTCCTGGCTCACCGCTGGCCCACCCCCAGGTGTCTCTCGAGGCTCCGGCTGGCGTACGACATCGTGTACGTGATCAGCCAGAATATCACGGCAACGAACAGGTACAGCTCCCGCCCGTTGTCGGCGAACTCCACGTTGCCCTGGACAACGGCCCGGCCTATTTCGAGGATGTCCAGCATTCCGATGATGTAGACGAGGCTCGTGTCCTTGAAGAGCCCGATGAACTGCCCGACTATGGCCGGTATCACGTTGCGGACGGCCTGGGGCAGCAGTATCCACACCGTCACGCGCCAGCCGGGCAGGCCGAGCGCCCTGGCCGCCTCCGCCTGCCCGGGGGGAAGCCCCTGGAGGCCGCCCCGGATGTTCTCGGCCATGTACGCGGCGGAGAAGAGGGTGATGACGATCGCAGCACGTGTGACCGAGTTGACGGGGAAGTTCTCAGGCAGCGCCAGGGGCACGAGCACCTGGGACACGAACAGCAGCGTGATCAGCGGGACGCCCCGGAAGACCTCGATGAACACGACGCACATCAGCTTCACCACGGGCAGGTTGCTGCGCCGCCCCAGGGCCAGCGCCACCCCGATGGGGAAGGACAGGACGATGCCCGACACCGACAGGATCAGGTTGAGCATCAGCCCGCCCCAGACCCTGGGCGACACGGGCTCCATGGCAGTCACACCCGGCAGCACGGCAGTCACGCCCGGCAGCCCGACCAGCAGGGAGAGGAACAGTACGTAGGTGACCAGGCCGCCCACTATGAGCCAGCGGGGCCGTCCCACCGCTTCGGTGGTCCCGAGCCAGTAGGCGACGGCCAGGACGGGCAGGTTGCCCAGGACCAGCAGGCGTATGTCCAGGGGCATGTTGACGCCCTCGTGCAGCGCGCCGTAGGGCAGGAGCCCCACCACCAGCGCGATTGCGCCGTAGCCTATGGCGATGCGCAGGGCGGCCCCCTTCCACATCCCCGCCGCCAGGCCGAACAGCACCGACACCATCAGCCAGCCCACCAGCGGGCGCCAGGCGTGCTCGGTCGGGTATATGCCGATGACGTACTGCTGGGGACGGCTGGTGACCAGCGTCCAGTCCGCCGTCGTGAATACCCAGCTCAGCCCGGCCCAGCAGGCCCAGAGGGCCAGCGGCGCCGAGACGACCGTGACGATCGTGCTGGGCACGCTGCCGAACAGGTTGAACCGGGCCCACCCGATCCACCCCGTCTCGGTGCGGGGCGGCTGCATGGGCGCCGTATGCTCGGTCGCCATCGCCTAGCCTCCCCTGAACTGGATGTGCCGGTTGTACAGGTTGCCGATCAGGGAGTAGCCGAGGCTGAACAGCAGGTATATGGCCATGATGATCAGGAAGATGGAGATGGCCGGGGCCGTCTGGGTCATGGTCTTGGCGACGCTGGTCAGGTCCGCGTAGCCGATGGCTATGGCCAGGCTGCTGTTCTTGGTCAGGTTCAGGTACTGGCTGATGAGCGGCGGGATGATGACGCGGAGGGCCTGGGGGAAGGTGACGTACCGCAGCGTCTCCATGGCGTTGAGGCCCAGCGACCGGGATGCCTCGCCCTGCCCACGCGACACCGACTGGAGCCCCGCCCGCACGATCTCGGCGATGAATGCCGACGTGTAGATGATCAGCCCCACGAGCAGCGCTGCAAGCTCGATGGACAGGCCGATGCCCCCCTGCAGGTGGCCGAAGCGTCCCACCGGGCGGGGCAGATCGATGACCAGCGGGGCGCCCAGCGAGACCCACGCGACGGCGCCGATGAGGACGGCGGTGACGGAAGCCCAGACCAGCGGGTACGACGGTCGCCCGGTGCGAAGCTCCCGGCGTATGGCCACCTGCTGGACCGCCAGGGCCGCGGCGACCGCCACGGCGGCGTATATCCCCCAGGCCAGCACCGTGTCCTGCGCCTTGAGCCAGGGGAGCGACAGGCCCGAGTTGTTCATGTATATCGCGTCGAACCACACGTAGCCCTCCCGTACCTGCGGGAGACCGAGCAGCACGATGTACCAGAAGAAGAGCTGCACGATGAGCGGCACGTTGCGGAAGAACTCCACGTACACCTTGGCCGCCCGGCTCAGTATCCAGTTGCCCGCAAGCTGCGCGGAGCCTATGACGATCCCCAGCACGGTGGCGAAGGCCACGCCCACCAGGGACAGGGTGAGGGTGTTCGTCGCGGCCACCAGGAAGGCGTAGGCGAAGGTATCGCTCTCCTCGTACGGCAGCAGCGACTCGCTGATGGGCGTGGAGTACTCCCTGGACAGGAAGGACCAGCCGCGGGGGATGTCCCGCTCCTCGACGGCGGACGCGAGGTTGTAGATGAAGAACGCCACGGCCGCGATTACGATGATGGCCGAGACGATCTGGGCGGTCCAGCCCAGGATCCGCGCGTGCCGCCATACGGGTATGCCCTGGTAGGTGAGCGATGTCATCGTGCGCCCATCATCGCACAAGCGGGCTATCCCCACAAGACGACCCGGCGGATTGCCGGGCCGACACGAGGCCAGCCCTTACGTGGTGGAGTCGTGCGGGGCTCTCAGCGCAGGGGGGCGGCGTAGATCTGGCCGCCCTTCGGGCAGCCGGCGCAGGGAGCATCGGCCCAGAGGGCGTTTCGGCTCCCCTCGCGTGGCAGGTCAATGCCGCCCGGCCCCAGGTGGCGCTCGTAGATCTCGCCGTAGTTGCCGACGGCACCGATGACCGCCTGGCCCACGGTCTCGTCCAGCCCGAGCCCCTCCTGGCCGAACGACCCCTCCGTGCCAAGCAGCCGCTTCACCTTCACGTTGTCGCTGCCCGCCATGGTGCTCACGTTGCCCGAATCGACGCCGTAAGCCTCGGCATAGATGAGGATGCCCATGACCGTCTTCACGATGTCGAACCACTGCTCGTCGCCGTGGGGCACGACCGGCCCCAGCGGCTCCTCGGAGATCGTCTCAGGCAGGATGACGTGGTCCTGAGGATTGGCGAGGGTGCTGCGCAGGGCCGTGAGCGCCGATCGGTCGGATGTGAACACGTCGCAGGCGCCGCTCGCGTACGACTCCAGGGCCACCTGGGACTCCTCGAACACCCTGGCGTCGTACTCCAGGTTGTTCTGCCGGAAGAAGTCGGCCATGTTCAGCTCGGTAGTGGTGCCGCTGGTGACGCACACCGACGCCCCGCCGAGGTCGTACGAGCTGTCGACCCCCAGGCTTGCCTGCACCATGAAGCCCTGGCCGTCGTAGAACATGGTCTGGACGAAGTTGCCCCAGTACACGTCCCTGGACGTGGTCCACGTGGTGACGAACACCAGCATGTCCACTTCGCCCGACTGGAGGACCGGGCCCCGTTCGGCTGCGGTAAGCATGCGGACGTCGATGGCGTCCGGGTCGCCCAGGACGGCGGCTGCCACGGCGCGGCAGAGGTCGATGTCGAACCCGGTGGCCCTGCCCGTCTCGTCCAGAAATCCGAAGCCCGGCGTGTCCGTAACGGCGGCGCAGACGAGGCTGCCGCGCGCCCGGACCGCGTCCAGCCGGGAGCCCGCGGCCTTCTCGTCCGCCGTCTCGACGGCCGAGTCGGGCTCGCCGTTCTCGTCCGCGCACGCGGCGAGCGCGGCCAGGGCCAGGATCAGGCCCAAGGCCGCGACGAATCTGCTGTCGACTCGGAGCATCTGTCACCTCGAGCCCGCCACGACTGGGCCGTGGCGGGCTCGGCCTTCGTTCGCTCTATCTCAGGGGCGCGGCGTAGATCTGGCCGCCCTTCGGGCAGTCGGAGCAGGGGGCGTCGGCCCAGAGGGCGTTCCGGCCACCCTCGCGGGGCAGGTCGACTCCGCCCTCTCCGAGGTTGCGCTCGTAGATCTCGCCGTAGTTGCCCACGGCCTTGATGATATCCTGGCCGACGTTCTGGCCGAGACCGAGCTCCTCCTGGCCGAAGGAGCCCTCGGTGCCCAGGAGGCGCTTCGCCTTCACGTTGTCGCCCGCCGCAATGGCGTCCACGTTGCCCGAGTCAATGCCGTATGCCTCGGCGAAGATGAGCAGGCCCATCACGGTCTTGACGATGTCGAACCACTGGTCGTCGCCGTGGGGCACGACCGGGCCCAGAGGCTCCTCGGAGATCGTCTCAGGCAGGATGACGTGCTCCTCGGGATTGGGCAGGGCGCTGCGGAGCGCCGCTAGCTGCGAGCGGTCGTTGGTGAACACGTCGCAGGACCCGCTCTTGTAGGACTCGAGGACCACGTCGGTGTCCTCGTAGACCTTGGGGTTGTAGTCCAAGCCGTTCTGCCGGAAGAAGTCCGCCATGTTCAGCTCGGTGGTGGTGCCAGCGGTCACGCACACGGCTGCTCCGCCCAACTCATAGGCGCTGGTTACGCCCAGCTTGGCCGGGACCATGAAGCCCTGGCCGTCGTAGAACATGGTCTGGGCGTAGTTGCCCCAGGAGGCGTCGCGCGAAGTGGTCCAGGTGACCGTGCGCACGAGCATGTCCACCTCGCCCGACTGGATCGTGGGGCCGCGCTCGGCGGCGGTGATCAGCCGGATCTCGATGGCGTTGGGATCCCCAAGGACTGCCGTCGCAAGGGCGCGGCACAGGTCGATGTCGAACCCGACGTTGTTGCCGGCGGCGTCCAGCGAGCCGTAGCCGGGCACGTCGTTGCGGCTGGCGCAGATGACCTTGCCGCGCTGCTTCACCGTGTCGAGGCGGCTGCCCATCATCTCGCCGCCCGTGGATGCCTTGGCGGCGTCCAACTCCCTCTGGAGCGCATCGTAGTCGGCCTTCGAAACCATGTCGCCCGAAGCGGCCCCCGACTGCGCCGCGTCCAGGGCTGCCTTCGTGCTGTCCAGCTCTGTCTTGAGCGCGTCGTAGTCCGACTGCGACACGCCGTCGCCGTCGGAGCAGGCGACGGCCGCGACCAGCGCCAGCATCGCCCCTACGACTACGACATACTTCGCCAATTGCCTCATGGTCATCCTCCATCAAAATCCAAGATTCGTCCGAGTCATACCTATGTTAGCATCGCTATGTCCAGAGTGCCAATAATGACCCGGCCCTTTTTCTCCCGTTCGTGAGGGAATTTTCACGAATTCCCGCCAAGATGGGACTGAATATCACCAAGTGCACGCCGGGATATGATCTCCCGCATGATCTCGGACGTGCCGGCGGCGATGGTCCAGAGCCGGTAGTCCCGCGCGAACCGCTCCACCGGCGTCTCCCGGATATAGCCGTAGCCCCCGTGCATCTGCACGCCCTCGTAGGCGACCATGTTGGCCACCTCGGTGGCATGGAGCTTCGCCATCGACACGGCGACCTCGGCCTCCTTCCCCTCAGCGAACAGGGATGCGGCGTGGTACGTGAGCCGGCGGGCCGCTTCGAGCCGCGTCAGGATGTCCGCGAACCTGTGGCGCAGGGCCTGGAGGTCCGAGAGGGGCCGGTCGAACGCGACGCGCTGGCGCAGGTGCGCGGCCGTGTCCTCCAGTGCCTGCGTGGCGGCCGAGATGCTGAGCACGGCAGCCAGGAGCCGCTCGCGCTGCAGGCCGGACGCGAGCTGGTGAAAGCCGCGGTTCTCCTCCCCCAGGAGGTTCGACGCGGGAACGCGCGCGTCCTCGAACACGATCTCAGCCGTGTCCGACGACAGCATCCCGGTCTTGTCCAGCTTCTTGGTGACGGTCAGCCCCGGGGTGTCGCGCTCGACAAGCAATTGGGATAGCTGGCGATGGCGGGGCCCTTCCCTGCCCGTCCGTGCGGACACGAAGTACAGGTCGCCGTACACGCCGTTCGTGGTGAAGGTCTTGGAGCCGTTCAGCACCCATTCGTCGCCGTCGCGCTCCGCCCTGGTGGATATCCCGGCCATGTCGGACCCGGCGCCCGGCTCGGTAATGGCCAGGGCGCACACCTTCTCGCCGCTGATCACCGGGGGCAGGTAGCGCGACTTCTGCTCGTCGGTGCCCAATCTGGCCAGCCAGGGCGAGGACATGTCCGTGTGGACGATCACGCTGAACGCCACGCCCCCGGCGCGGCACCGGGCCAGCTCCTCGGCCAGGACTACCGTCATCCAGAAGTCCGCGCCGCCGCCGCCGTACTCCGGCGGATACTCGACGCCCAGGAAGCCCAGCTCGCCCAGCTTGCGGAACAGCCTGCGCGGGATCTCGCCGCGCTCCTCCCACTCGTCCACGTTTGGGACGATCTCCTCCTCCACGAAGCGCCGCACCGCCGAGCGGAACAGCTCATGCTCGTCCCGGAATGGGTCCATGCCTGCTCCTACCGCGACCGCTCCAGCTCGAGCCGGCGTAGCTCGTTCCGCCTTATCTTGCCGCTGATCGTCTTGGGCAGGTCGTCGACGAACTCCACCTCGCGCGGGTACTTGTAGGGTGCGGTGACGCGCTTGACGTGGTCCTGCAACTCGGTGACCAGCTCGTCGGACGGGCTATTGCCCTGGGCCAGGACCACGAACGCCTTCACGATCTCGCTGCGCATGGGGTCGGGCTTGCCTATGACCGCGGCCTCCGCCACCGAGTCGTGCTCGACGAGCGCAGACTCGACCTCGAACGGCCCTATGCGGTACGAGGCGCTGATGATCACGTCGTCGGCCCGGCCCACGAACCAGAAGTAGCCCTCGTCGTCGCGGGTCGCCAGGTCTCCCGTGTAGTACCAGCCATTGCGGAAGGCGCTGGCGTTCGCCTCGGGGTTGCGCCAGTATCCGGGGAACAGGCCGACGGGCCATTCCGGCTCCGTTCGGACGGCCATGTTGCCCTCCTGTCCGTCCGGAAGCTCAGCGCCGTCCTCGTCCACGATCGCCATGTAGAATCCCGGCGCCGTCACGCCCATCGACCCGGGCCTGTACTCCATGCCCGGGAACGTGGCCGCCAGGAGCGTCGTCTCAGTCTGCCCGTACCCCTCCCATATGTGCAGGCCCGTCTGGTCGCGCCACTCGTCGATGACCTCGGGATTGACGGCCTCCCCCGCGCCCACGACGTGCCTCAGCGCCTTCGGCCTGAACCTGCCCAGGTCCTCCTGCACCATCATGCGGTAGGCCGTTGGCGGCGCGAAGAATGTCGTTATGGGGTACTCCTCGAACATCCGCAGCGTACCCGCGGCGTCGAAGCGGCCCCGGTGGTCCCAGATGAAGATGGCCGCGCCCATGTTCCACGGGGCGAAGAAGCACGTCCAGGACGCCTGCGCCCAGCCGGTGTCGGCCAGCGTCCAGTGGAGGTCGTCAGGCCGGTTGTCGAGCCAGAACTTGCCCGTGGCCACGTGCCCGATGGGGTAGGTCGAGTGGGTGTTCATCACCATCTTTGGGTGGCCCGTCGTCCCGGACGTGAAGTAGATGACCAAGGGGTACGAGGCGGGGTTGCCAGGGTGAGGGAGGTCTGCGGACGAGGCTTTGATGAGGTCTTCGTATTCGAGCCAGGGGCCCTTGCCGCCCACGACGACCACCTTCTCCAGGGTGGGGCAGTCGGCCCGGACCGACTCGATCTTATCGACGTTGTCCGGGTCGGTGATGGCAACGGTCGACTCGGAGATGTTGATCCGGTAGGTGATGTCCTTGGGCGTGAGCAGGGTCGTGCCCGGCACGGGCACGATGCGGGCCCTCATGCAGCCGAGCATGATCTCCCACCATTCGACGACGCGCGGGAGCATCGTGAAGACGCGGCCGCCGGGCCTCACGCCCAGCCCAGCGAGGGCGTTGCCGATGCGCTTCGACCGCTCACCCATCTCGCGGAAGGTCGCCTCCCGCGACGTGCCGTCCTGTCCAACCCAGACCATCGCGACCTTGTTGGGGTCCCGACCCCACTCGTCGAAGACCTCGTAGGCCCAGTTGTAGGTCTCCGGCACCGTCTGCCGGAAGGTGCGGTACGTCTCGGCATAGTCGCCGATCTGGTACTTGTGGCTCATGACGCTGCCGTATGCTCCATGGCGCCGAACACGCCCGCTGCCCTCAGCTCTTCGACCTCGGCCTGCGAGTATCCGGCCCCGGCCAGTATGTCGTCGGACTGCTCGCCCAGGCCCGGCGGGGCCTTGAACGGGCCGGTCGGCCCGGTCGAGAAGCGCGCGGGCTGTCCCAGGAACGTTGCCCCGCCGACGGAGGCGAACATGCCCCGCGCCATGAAGTGAGGATTGCCCAGGACTTCGGCCAGGTCGGAGACGGCGGCAGCGGGCACGTCGGCGGCGAGCAGCGCGTCCTCCCAATCCACGGCCGTCCTGGTGGGGAATACCTCGGCGAGCGCGGCCCGGATGGAGTCCGCCTCCCTCAGCCTCTCGTCCAGGTCCATCCCTGCCATGCGCCCAAGTCTGGCCACGCCGCAGAAGCGGTCCCAGAAGTGGTCCTCGTGGACTATGCCGAGGCTGAGCCACCGTCCGTCGGCGCACGGGAACAGCCCGTAGTGCGGGATGAAGGTCACGTTCGGACTGCGGCCGTCTTCCGACGGGTCCCCTGCCCTTCCGACCTCTAGCCCCATGAGGGCCAGGGCCGCGTCGGTCATCGAGAGGTCGATGTATGCGCCGGCGCCGGATGCGCCGCGTCCCGCCACGGCGGCCAGGGTCATGATGGCCGCGTAGAGCCCCGACACCAGGTCGGAGAACAGGACGGCGGGAGGCCACGGCCTCCCCTCGACCGCCGCCTGCAGGCCCATGTAGCCGCTGAGCGCAAGGTAGTTCACGTCGTGCCCGGGCCTGTCGCGCCACGGCCCATCCTGGCCGAACCCCGAGATGGAGCAGTAGACCAACCCCGAGTTGTCCTCGGACAGGGCGGCGTAGTCGGCCCCAAGCCGCTCGGCCACGCCCGGCCGCCACCCTTCGAGCACTATGTCCGCGCGCCGGGCAAGCCTGCGGAGCGCCTCCCTGCCGCCGTCGGTTTTGAGATCGAGGGCGATGCTATCCTTGCCGTGGTTGATGCTGGCCCAGATGCCAGGGCTGTGGCGGAGTGGGTCGCCGCCGGGCGGCTCTACCTTGATCACGCGGGCGCCCAAGTCTCCCAGGATCGTCGAGCAGAACGGCCCGGGGACGTTGACAGTCATGTCCAAGACCGAAATATGCGCCAGCGGGCCGCGGCTATCGTCGTTCAAGGGGTTCATCGTCCGGCACCTGCATCCCCGGGTTGCCGTTCCATCATGCCGGTTCAGTCCGAGCCGCTGCCCCTGAATCGACCGATGAACTTGGAGCCTTGCCTCTCCTTGATCCCGGAGCCGATGAGGGCGATCTCGTTGGGCAGCACTATACCGCCCGAGAACACTAGCTTCATGGCCTCCTCCACCGTGAGGTCCGTCTCCAGGATCTCGCCCTCCGGAACGAAGGCTATGTTGCCCGAGGTCGGGTTCGGGACCGTCGGGATGTAGATGATGATTATCGACTCATCCCTGTCGGGAGGGGTGAGGAAGCCGGTCACGAACCCTATGGCGACTGAGCCTTCCCGTGGCCACTCCACGAAGACGACGCGGCTGAAGTGCTGCTGGGAGGAGAGGGCCTCCATCGCCGTCTCTGAGACGCCGTATATCGTGCTGACGATGGGGATGTGGTTCAGGACCGCGCTCGTCCACTCCATCACCTTCCGCCCCGGCATGGTGGCGATCATCAGCCCGATGACGTAGCAGATGATTATGAGGACGACCAGCCCCACGCCCGGTACGTCCACCGATACGCCCAGTATCTCCCGGCCTTCTACGAACGGCTGTACGGCGGAGTCGGTGTGGCCGATGATGAAGAGGATGACCACGATGGTGACGATCAGGGGCAGGAGGGCCAGGAGACCGGACAAGGTCATGCCCACCGCGTGACTCTCGATGCGCTTGAGTGCACGCCAGAGTACCAAGGTTCATCCTCCCCCACGCGAGCAGGCCGTCCCTGCTCATGCGGCAATCGCGGCTGGTCGGTACAACGACCCGAAGTCACCCGTACTGTAGCGGAACAGCCGCCCGGTTTCAACGGATAATGTTGGGAATTTCCAATACCGGGCTTGAAATCGACCCCGTCGGTGAGCAATCCAAATTTCTGAACAAAGCCAAAACTTTGGATAGAACTTAGTTGACTATTTTTCCAAAGAGGGTCTAGCCTGTCATCATATGGAGGTTTTTCATATGGGAAAGATAAGGCGCTCGGCAATCCTCATACTCGTCCTGGCTCTCTTCGCGGGCACGCAGTGGGCCGCGGCCCAGGACGTCTCGGCAGACTCGGGCTTCTCGCGACCGATCACGACGATCGTGGTCGACGGCGTCTCGACGCGCTCGTCGGAGGCCGCGGCAGACCTCGCTATCTCCTTCGTGAGCCTGCTCGACACCATCCAGAGCGACGACCTGTTCATGCTGATGGTCACCGACGACGCCACGCACTTCGTCGGCCCCCATCGACCCTCGGACCCTGCCTACAACCAGGTGCGGGCGGACTTCGACGCCATCCTGAGATGGCCGGTCACCATCCGGTCGGACGACCTGGGGAAGGCGCTGGCCGAGACCTACGCGGCCATGATCGAGGAGCGAGCGAGCGAGGGGTCGAGCATCTACGTGCTGGTCGGGGACTCGCCTCACAACGACTTCGACAACCTCTCGGAGGGCGTCGGGCCCCTTGTCTCCAGGATGGCGGAGCAGGGCTGGAGCCTCAGCGGGGTCAGCCTGCCCGGCGCGTCCAGATCGGCAAAGAGCTTCCTGTGGGAGGCGTCCTCGGCTTCCGGAGGGCGCATGGTGGACCTGGCCACGTACGTGGGGCTCTCCGCCGCCGCCGACAAGGTGCTCGGCGAGCAGGCGCGCGGAATGCTGACCGAGGTCGGCAGCAGGACCCTCTCGCGCAACGAGATCATCAGCTCGGTCGTCAGCGTCGCGCCCGGCACGAGCAGCACGTCGATCCTCATCTTCAGGGACTCCCCCCAAGGCTCGTTCCAGCTCAGCGACCCGTCCGGCTACGCTATATCCGAGGAGCGCACCGATTACCGGGTCGTGGAGTCCCCCAACGCCGTCGTCTGGGAGATACGGGACCCGGCGCCCGGCCACTGGAAGGTGGACGGACAGGGCATAATCGGCAGCGTTTCCGTGTGGAGCTACTCCAGCAACTCCTACAGGATCGCCCTGCAGAGCTCCGCGGCGCTGCCCCTGCGCGAGCCGTCCTCCTTGGTGGCCTACGTCGCCGAGAACGACCGGCTGGTCATGCTCGAAGACGCACGGATCATCGCACGGGTAACCACTCCCGACGGCGCGAGGATGAAGCTCGAGCTGCTCGACGACGGGACCGGGCCCGACCAGGTTGCGGGCGACGGCATCTACTCCACGCAGCTACAGCCCCTTTCCGCGGCCGGCGACTACGAGGTGGAGCTAGACCTCTCCTGGTCCGACTTCAACCACACCCTCACCTCTTTCGCCACCTTCAGCGCGGAGGCGTATCCAAGCGTCCTCGTGGACGGCATCGAGGTGAAGGATCTGGCGCCCGGAGAGCGGACCCACGTCGCCGACGTACTGGTACACATCGACAACACGCCGTACTCGGTTCCCCAGGAAGCGCTGATCCCCATCGTGAACGCGGCCCCGGGTTCGGAGGCCCAGGTGGAGATCGTGCCCAGGAGCATCTTCGGCAGCGGCCCGGCGTGGGAGTACGACGTATTCCTGACCGTCTCGGAGCCGGGCACGTACTCCGTCGCGCTGCAGCTCACGACCGAGTTCGGAGGCGCTACCTTCTCCAAGCTCTCCGAGATGATAGTGCTGCGATCCGGGGGCGCGGAAGCTCCGGTCGCCGCCCCGCCGGTCGAGAAGCCGGCCGTGGCGCAGCCCGCCATAGTGCAGCCTGTCGCGGCGCAGCCCGCTACGGTGCAGCCTGCCGCAGTGCAGCCCGTGGCCCCGGCCCAGGCGGCCGAGCCCATCGAGCCCGCGCCCGTGGACGCGATAGGGGAGCCCGCTTCCCTCTCGTGGCTCGGTCTGGTGATCGTACCCCTGCTGACGATCGTGGGCGTGGGGATCTACTTCCTACTCCAGACGCGGCCCTACGGGTACATATACGGCGACAGGGAGGAGCGCCTCGTCGACTTCTCGGCGCTCAGGCGCAATCCCCTCGCCGCCGTCTTCCGCCGGAGCCACGTCGATGGCTCGGAGCTCGACATACCGGGCCTCGAGAACGTGGCTTTCAGGTTCTCTGGCGAAGCCATACACGTCCAGAGGGGCAAGGGTGACGGGACGACGGTGCGCGTCAACAACCAGCCGCTGGTCGACCAGGCGGTCATCCAGGACAGGACGTGGATAGGCACGCGCGGTAAGCTCTACACCTTCCTGGCCCAGCCACCCGGCCTGCCCATGGAAGACGTCCCCGAAGAGGGCATACCCGACGGAGGCATCCCCGAGGGAGCGAGCGCGGACTGACACCGCACTCCCAACAAGCCTGACGCCTTCGACGAGAGGACCGCCCGAAATGGGCGGTCCTCTCTGTTATGCGAACGCTCGCCCTGAGCCTATCGAAGGGCAGTGCTCACCGGTGCGGATAGTGAGGGGTTCTACTCCTCGGTGATCGTGATCGTCTTGATCGCGTCGCCGGGCGTCCTCGCGGTCTGGGGGTCGCGAATGGAGATCCCGTTGACCACGTCCATGCCCTCCACGACGCGGCCGAAGACCGTGTGGCAGGACACACCCCGCTGGGCGCAATTCTTGGGGGTGCCGTCCGCCTCGTAGCCGTCCAGGAAGGGCGTGGGCACGAAGGTGATGAAGAACTGGCTGCCGTTCGTCGCGGCGCCGCCGGAGTTGGCCATAGAGAGGGTGCCCGGGGCGTCATGCCTGCGCTCGAGGCTGACCTCGTTCTCGAAGCTGTAGCCCGGCCCTCCCGCGCCCGTGCCCGTGGGGTCGCCCCCCTGGGCCATGAACCCCTGTATGACGCGGTGGAAGGTGACGCCGTCGTAGAAGCCGTCCCGCGCTAGGAACACGAAGCTGTTGACGGTCTTCGGAGCCTCCTTGGCGTAGAGCTCTACCTCGAACTGGCCTCCCTTCGCCAGCTCGAAGGTGGCGGTGTAGGACTTCTCGGTGTCTATCGTCATGGCCGGGTAGCTGTCGTACTGCTTGATCTTGCTCACTGCTGGCTCCTTGGGTGCCGGTACGGGCGTCCGTCTGGTGACCGGTGTGTTGGCCGGCTGGGCGGCCGCCGCCTTCTCCGCGGCGGTGCTCGCTATTCCGGTCGGCTCCGCCGTCTCCTCCTCGCCCGACCCGCACGCGGCCAGGAGACCCACGGCGAGAACGGCGACGAGGGATGTCAGGATTCCATATGCTCTTTTCATGGCGAACCAGCCTGCTGCCGTATTGCCCCCGCGCGGGAGCGCCTCCCATTCTACAACCAAACCCCCGCCCTCTGCACCCTCCGGCGGATGAGCGGTCTCTGGCAGGGCATGTTGCGTAGTGTATGCTACGCCCCATGAACCTTGAAGATTCGAGGAAGTGACCCATGTCAGGCCAGAACCCCCTATTCGACCCGCCCGGCGAATCCAGCGACTCCTTCGAGCTTTCGAGGTTCTCGATAAGGCGCTACTCGATGCAGCAGGGGCTGCTCGTCCTTGCCATCATATGCCTGCTCATAGCGATGAACGTCCAGGCAGCGCTGAATGGCAACGCCGTACTGGTGGCCCTGGCCGCGGCTACTCTCGTGCTCATGCTGGTCCTGACGGGCCTCATCCTCTTCGTAGGCGTACGGGCCGTGGCGGTCGAGATGTGGATCCGCCGGCTGGGAATGGGCGACTTCGAGTACCGGATCGAGCCGTGGGGCAAGGACGAGGTGTCCAAGCTCTGCGAGGCCCTGGAAACGCTGAGGCAGAGCTCCATCCGGGCCATGCGGCTCGACCTGGTGCAGAAGCTGTCCGACGAGCTCCAGGCCAAGAACGCCACCCTGGAAGAGACCCTGGACGAGCTGAGGAAGACCCAGGACCGCATAGTCAGCCAGCAGAAGCTGGCCGAGCTGGGAGAGCTGTCCGCCGGCATCGCCCACGAGATACGCAACCCCCTCCAGTTCATCAGGAACTTCGCCGAGTCCTCCCAGATCATGGTCGACTCCCTGAGGGAGATGTCGGAGGAGGACGAACCCCTCGACCTGGAGGAGGTGGACGACCTGACCCGGGACCTCGTCGAGGCCACGGGCCACATAATCACACACAGCGAGAGGGCCGACCGCATCGTCGAAGACATGCTGGCACTGGGACGCAAGGGCAAGGGGATTTTCGGCAGGGTCGACCTGAACCAGCTCCTGGCCGACCAAGCCCGGCTGGCCTACCAGGCGGTCCAGTCCCAGGAGCCGGGCTTCAGCGCCGCCGTCCGTCAGGAGCTGGACGAGGACCTGGGAGATATCGTCGCGGTGCAGGAGGACCTGGCGCGCGTCTTCACCAACATGGTCACCAACGCCTGCCACGCCATGGCCGAGCGGGCCAAGTCGGCGGGGGACGAGTACGAGCCGGAGCTGAAGATAGAGAGCCGACGGACGGACGAGGGAGCGGAGATCACCATCAGGGACAACGGCATTGGCATGACGGCCGAGGTCGCCTCGAAGATCTTTAACCCCTTCTTCACCACCAAGGAGAGCAGCGCGAGCACCGGACTGGGGCTGAGCCTGTCCCGGGACATCATCCGGGAGCACGGCGGCCGGATTGCGCCCGCGTCGGAGCCCGGGGAGTACACCGTCATGACCGTGAACCTCCCCCGCGATCCCGAGGCCTCGAGGAGAGCGGAATGACGTGAACCGGGCATCAAGGGCTCGCTATCTTCGCTGACACCCGCCAGGAGTTGCCCAGAGTCTGCACGTACTTTACTACCGTCCACTCTGCCTCTTAATGCGTTCAATGGACTGCTGAATCTTTGTGACCTCGTACAGGCACTTGTCCTGCTGTTCCGGGGACATTCGATCTAGGTCGGCCAAGAATTCCGGGACCTGCATTTCCCGCCTGAAACGTTTGAACCGACGCAGCCACATATTGTCGACGCCACGGTCCTGTGCGCTCTCAAATGCCCTATCAAATGTCTTGTCACCAGATAAGAGTATCTTGGTCGGCTCCGGGCCCACCTTGGCCGTATCAAGGAGTTTGACCAGCTTGTCTCTCACATCCGGCGAGCTTGGAATCTCCCCGCCCTTAATCTTCCTAACGACTACGTCATCGAGCTCCGGGTTTTCGCGACGAGCCTTCTTCACTATGTTGGACTTCAGGTACTCGAAGTAGTAGCTCCACCGTGTAACGCTGGTCTCATCGTGTTCAACCATGAACTTGTATGTGTCGATGAGCTGGTTCACCTTTCTCTCCGATAGTCCCATCTCGCTTGCCATACTCTGAGCACTGACCTCATGGGTGACGTTTCTGCGGTATAGGTAGCCCGCCTGTTCGTAGGGAGCCCAGTCCTTTCTGCCAATGATGTGGTACTCGCCTAGCAGGGCGAACACGAGCTTCTCGCTGATGTCGCCGGGGAGCAGCCGAACTTTGGCCTTGCCCCACGTCTTGAGGTCGTTTCTAGCAAGCTCGCGGTATGCGGCGAGTCGACTGTTTCCTTCAAGCACTACGAGATCGCCATCCCTCACAAGCATGGGGTCTGTCAGTCCACCGTTTGCCCTGATTGACTGAAAGAGCTGCTTGACGTGGTCCGACCCTCTCAGTCTATTGAAGATCTCTTCCTGGGACGGTTCAACACCCGGCCTTTGAATTAGCGAATATATCCTTGGATTCTCCGGATAGAATTTGAGATCGTGAATCGGAAGATATCCGTTCCGGACCGGTATCTCCTGACCACCAAGCGTAAGAGTGTCGTTGACCCATGCAGAATCAGTCATTGTCCATGCCTCCTAGTTGGTCTATGCATCCAATATGGCCCGCAGGATGTCCCCAAATTCGTAGGACATCTCCTTCTGGTATGTCTCCCTGTCGATGTCGCCCTGCGCGAGCTGCGCTGCGACCTGCTTGGAGTGAAGCAGCGCCTCAACCCATTCGTCTATCGAGTCACGCATAATCAGGTTGTGAACGTGGCAAACTCTGTCTTGGGATATCCGATGGATCCTGTCCTGTGCCTGCAGGTAGTCGTCCAAGCTGAACAGCCGGTCGTAGAAGATGACGTGGTTCGCTACGGTCAGAGTCAGCCCTTCCTTGGCGGAGCCTGGGGTGGCAATGAACACCTTTGCACTCGGCTCATCGATAAAGGTGCGAATCGCGTCGGTCTGCTCCCTAGTACTCAACAGTCCGTGGACTAGCTGAGGATTGTGTTGGCTCAGAATTCTTGCCAGCCACTCGACATTTTCAACGAACGACGTCCAGACTATGCATTTTTCACCATCTCTAACTATTGATGAGACCAGCTCAAGCAGGGTCTCCAGCTTCCCGGGCTCGACCCGGTAGCTCGCATCAATCAGGTTGGGATTCGACGTCACCTGTACCAACCTGAGCAGGCGCTTCAACACCAATTCCGACTCGTCGGCCATGAGTTGCCCATCCTGGAAGATGATAGCTCGCAGAGACTCCCTGACCTGCCTGTACAACTCCTGCTGCCGGGGCTCCCATTCGGTCACCAAAGAGTGGACAACTTTGTCAGGAAGGCTTATCTCGGCGCTTGCCTTCGTCTCCCTTACGGCAAACCCCGATATCGAGTGGAATATGCGCTGTAACTGAATCTCCAAGGCTTTCTGCCGACTTTCAGCACCGGCTAAGTCGTTCGACAGGTTCACTGATCGTTTGAATTCCCCAAAATCATCTCCAAGCGACGCGCCGTCGTCAAGGAACTTGATCTGCGACCAGATGTCGTGCGGGCGATTTGAAACTGGGGTCCCGGACATAATAACCCGCCTGGTGAACAGAGGCGCAAGATCGAGGAATGTCATGGTGAGAGCAGCGTCGGGGTTCTTGATCTTGGTTGACTCGTCCAGAATCACCCCGACATTCCTAGTCCTGAGAAATAGATGCATCCGCTCCTTCTCGGCTTTCACGGCCTCGTAGTGAGCAAGCATGACCCGGGCGGGACTATTGAAGACATAGAAGTTCCCACCACGGTTGTTGGTCAGGATTCGAGGAACGAGTTGAGAGTGAGAGGAAAGTTCCCTCTGCCAGTTGTCAAGGAGTCCCTTCTTAACAACTATCAGGGCAGTGTCCAATAGCTGGTGAGACAGCCAGTAAACAATGAGGTCTATCGCAACCTTCGTCTTCCCCAACCCCTGTTCATGGAATATGGCGGCATACTCGAGATCCTTGACCGCATTGACAGCCTCCAGCTGGTATGCGAATGCCTCGTGCTTCAAGGTGAGGTCTGGCTCTCTCTTTAGTGTCAATTTCTGCAATGAGTCAACCTTCCTGATGTGGCTGTAACATCAGCCGATTCATTTCGGACAGAACGACGATTTCAACGTGAAGCAATCCCTCTCTGGCCTGGAAGTTCGCGAGTCGTGCCCTAGCGAGTCTCTCAATAGGCCATGGCACCGCCAGTATGAAGGCCGAGCCTTCCGACATCCCACATCTTCTCAGGAATGCCATGATCTGAGCTTCGGTATGTGAGTTCTCCAGGTCCCTCATGCTCTTGGCTTCGCCGATGACTACTCTTCCCTGTTCGTTGAGCATGACATAGGCGTCGGGCACATACCCTCCAATAGGCGGCGGGCGATTAGGCGATTCACCGCCAACGGAGTCGGTAAGGACACGTTCCCTCCGACCTCCACAGAACCTATCCCCGATGTAGTTGTGAAGTATAGCAACCAAGTTTAAGTGTTCCTCTGATTCAGGCACTGGTTGAAGAGGGTGAGACGATGAGCTTGCAGAGTTGAGCCAACTGGTCCCTGGTCTCAGTCAGAGCGAGATTATCGGGAGTGTTCAGGTCTTCGCGAAGACGCAGGAGGTCTGTGTAGCTCATCTTTTCTATGTGGTCCAACAGCGCATTGGCGAGCTGGGTAAGTGTGGCGTCCTTCAGCGCCTCTACCGTGGAGGGAGTGTCCAGAATCTTTTCTGCTTCACGTGCTCCATCAGTCAGGAATACGCTCCGCGCCTGCGGATTGGCGAGGATTGCAGGGAGCCTCCTGACACGGTCGAGTGGGTACAGAATCTGGTCGTTAACCCACCCAGCGAAATCTGCCTTTGTGTATCCCGAGGTCACGAGAGCTTCCTGTACCCGTGGGGCTTGCATCTCAACAAAAGCACTGAACCGCGTCGGGTCAAACTGGTCGTCACTGGCAAGGAGTGGCCGGTAATGGTTCTCCATGTCGTTGTAGGCGTCGATGAATCGGTGCACCTCGGCCTTCTGCCCTCCGCAGAAATCAACGATCTGATCAGTTGTCAGGTGCTCGGAGTTGCTGAGATAGTCCAAGTACTTTGCCTTCGAGTATGGGTCCCACTGTCTTGGGCCGACCAGATGGGCCTGTAGCCGAATGGCATCGATCTCCTTTTCATCAAGCCGTTCGTACACGATTGCCGGGATTTCGTCCCATCTATCACTATCATCGTCGCTCCTCCTGAACTGGCGATAGATCAGGGCACGGGTGTTTCCCTCGATGACGACAAGCCTGTCTTCGTCCTCTCTGTTGACCAAGATGGGATGGATTACACCTCCATGGGTCCTGATTGATGCCCTCAGACTCTGGAATGTGGTCGTGCTCTCACCCTGCTCATAATTGGCGGCGCCAAGAGCCAGACTCATCTGATCATCGGTCACTTCGCCGCCGTACATCTCAATGTAGCGCGCCACCCGGGGATTGGACGTATCAAGCACAAGCGTTTCGACCGGAAGCATCATGAATTGACCGTTTCTTGCAGCCATATTGTTTCTCTCCATCAACTAGTCTGAATTTATATCTGAACTATTTTGCCCGACCCTGGAGGCTTCTGCGAACACTAATTCAATCAACCCCATTGCGGAGCTCGGTGAGGGCGAGAGAGTCGCCAAAGCTCCAAATACCCTCTGATACACAACGACCTCTGAGGGAGTCATTTTATCGAACCTATGCAGCTCTGTATCAACTGAAAAGTTGTTAAGTTCTCCCTCCACATTACTGAGCCTCTCAAGAGTGCCGTTATCGAGACTATCCTTACCGATGCTCTTGCGAAGTTCCTTGATTTCCCGCAATGCCTCTTTGACCAACCCGTCCGAGTCCTCTGCAGTGAGATAACCGGACGTTGCCAAAGCACAGATGTCCTCAACGTTGCACAGTGATGAGAGAGCCTTCCTGGCACGGTTACGAGCCATGGACTCCCGTCTACACCGCGTACTTATATTGCGTAGCACGGGGGTCAGTTGGTTTTCGAGATTCCGCAGATGGGGGCCAGGTTCAAAGTAGTCACGTCTGGCGTTGGGAATGATCCGTGAGTCCAGGACATGCAACTCTCCCACACACCATCGATTGAACCGTTCCTCTGTAAAGAGGTCGTCGAACACCGCCTCACCACCAATCTGTATGTTCCCAACCCTGGCCTTGATGCCACGCACTCGCTGTTCTTTTGGGATCGCGCCCAAGTAGGGCGAGTGTGCGATCCAACCAACGGCCGCTTCACCATTGTGGTCGACGCTTGGTATATGAACCATCTGGAAATCCGTAAAATCAGCCTCCTTATTTACCGAGAGCCAGATTGATTTCCCATATGGTCTCTCTATCGGATCTGGATCTCCTTCCAGCAGCACTTCCAACGTGAGAGGTGCCTCAGTGCCATCGAATAGCCCTTCGACTTCCTTGGCAAATGGGAACCCGGAACTCAAGGGCACTGGACACACTTCGCCGATATAGTCGCGGACCGCGTCACGATTGAGCAGCAGTCCCGCGGAGTGACGCGCCACATCTCCGACTTCGACCTCGAAGAAGTGCTCAGGATAATCCGAAGCTGGCAGGGTTTCCACATTGACGCAGTCAAGAATGGCCTCCTCGAGCTCCGACTCGGTGGAGGTCAGTTCGGGAAGCCGATCGCTATGCCATGTGATTCGGGTTACCGCCTGGTTCTCGCTGGCTCGTGTTGTGAATGAGACTGTCTTTGCGAAGGCAAGCCCGGCCAGCCGTCCAACGCCACGGAAGCCCCTATCGATTCCCAATGTCTTGTCACTGCGGCCAATGGGCAACAGCCGCCCAAGCGCTTCCTCGCGAGACAGACCAGGGCCGTGGTCTCGAATCCTGATCCGGCGCTCAGTGACATCGATAGCGATATCCACTCTTGCTCTTCCGGGTAACCCGCTCCCCGCGACTGCGTCTGCCGCATTCTGTATGTACTCCCTGTACATGGACAGCGGAGCATCGTACATCCCTGTTGTCACAAGCCCGAGTAGTCCCGCACCCGAGAGCGCTGGGGTGTTCTGGGTGACAGGCGCCAACTCAGTCACGTCTGCGCTCATACGATCTGCGTCCCCTTGACTGCGAGTGCTTCATCGTGATCGAAGAGTCCAGCATCTTCAACGACTTCGTCCTCCTCAAGGTAGGTGCCACTCCCGGTCATTTTCTCCATGAGCTGGCGACCGTTCGTCTTCGCGTCCTGTCTGGTGTCCAGTCCATGGAATGCCATCAACTGTCGTATCTGGTGGTCGATCGTTTGGTCATTCGCCAACTCCCGGAAATGTTTCGGGCCCATTCCATTCCCGTTGGATGGATTGGCCAGTAGATGCACGAACTCATTCTCCTGAGACTCTGAAAGGCTCCTGCGAAGCGACTCGTACTCCTCCCTTTGGGCTCGCCCTTCCCCATCCTCAAAATACTCTCGATGGAATATGAAGGCGTGCGGCAGCCTGAGCAGCCGCTCAAACTCCTCGGCGTTTTCTCCATAGGCTCTCAGGAAGAAGGACGGGCTGCCGCTCACAACTCCCCTAGTTGCCTGGAGCATAATTTGGAACGAACGGAGGTAGTATCGGTTCCATTTCTTGCCCACGTGTGACCGATCCTTCAATGTCACGGGCTGGTAGCGCATTGGGAAGGACCAGATACGGACCCCAAGCTCTTCATTAAGGTCGATGTTGAGATGCATTCTCTGGTAGAGGTCTGACGGAGTGTCCATAAAGTTATACAGCATGTAATTCGACAGGGAGGTGATCTGGTTGTCCGCCGCCATGCGAATTGACTTCTCATAGACCTTCCTGACACCGATGTGATCGAAAGCGACTCGCAGCGGGCTGATGCAGATGGTGGACATTTCACGTAGGAACATATCCGACTTGGCGAGGATTCGTGCATCCACCCCCTGGTTGAAGTCCACCCGCCGCTTGACCGATCTGTTACCATCGCGAGTTAGCTTGGCTCCGGGCGTAAAGCCCAGATCGCGAATCTCGGCAATCACCTCCCTGTAACGCGTTGACGCCGTGATGTTGTTGTCCATGAGCACGAGGTCCTTCTTCTCCCCATGCCTTTCAGTCACCCTTTCAACCAGATTGGTAAGGGGTGGCATCTCTCGCTGCGCACCCTCCAGCTTCGGCACCCCACAGAAAGAGCACTTCCTCACACATCCACGAGATGCGTAGCCGAAGTAGGCATCATGGACAGGGTAACGGTAGTCGATATGTTCGAGGATGCTATAGTCGGGAACCAGTTCCTCGATCGGCGTGCCGGCTAGGTCGTCAGCGCCAAACTCATATTCGTCTGCCGACAGGGCTAGAGACGCTGCGGGAGGGCCATCGAGCAGACCCTTGATGAAACGTACCCCGGCCCATCTGGGTACGTTTAGGAAAGCGTCGTGCATGAGCGAGACTGCGATGCCGCCGACAAAGACGCGCTCCCGTTGATCGTGTGCCGCACGTATGGCGAAATCGATAGCCGAGGCTGTGCGCTTCCACTCGAAAGTGAAGAGTGTGGTGACATACACTCGGTCCCATGCTTGCTCCAACGCTTCCTTGTCTTCGCCCTTCATGAAGGTGACGCGGTCTCCTCGACCAAATGAGCCGTGATAAGCGGCGAGCTTCATCAGACCCAACGGCGGATACTTGTTGGGGTAGCTAGGCTCGATAAGTAGGATATTCCTCATAGCACCAGGGACACAACAAGCCACCATGCATCAGATTTGGAGGCTATTGTACGCCAACGGACGGACGGCTGCCAAGACCCACCGCCTAACATATGCCAAGGGTTGACGGTCCTTGGCAGTCTAGGAGGCCTCCCGTCAGTTGGCGGTGCTCTTCGCCGTCCCCTCTTCCGCGTACCGGCGGAAGCGCCCCAGGGCCATCAGCGGCCAGTAGTTCCTGTAGAGGTCGTACCTGATCATGAACCCGGCGGGTAGCTCGCTCCCCTGCTGCCGTACCTTGTCGACCCGCTGCCCCACGCCGTAGCCCGGGAATCCCGTGCCCGTGAACCAACGCTCGCTCCACGTCCCGTCCTGCCGCTGGGTGCCCGCCAGGTAGCGAATGCCGCGCTCGACGGTCGGGTGCTCCCACTCCCCGGCGGCCATAAGCGCGAGCAGCGCCCACGCGGTCTGCGACGCGGTGCTGCCGGCCCCCCGGCCCGCCAGCATCCGGTCGGCATAGCTGGCGCAGCTCTCCCCCCAGCCGCCGTCCTCGTTCTGGTGGGCCGCCAGCCAGTCCACGGCCCGGCGCACCGGCTCCCCCGTCATGTCCTGTCCCATCGCTTCCAGCGCAGGGAGCACGGCGCCGGTGCCGTATATGTAGTTGACGCCCCAGCGGCCGAACCAGGGGCCGTCCGGCTCCTGCTCGCCCAGCAGGTACTCCACCGCCCGGTGCAGTGGGTACGCGTCCGTCGGGTAGCCGATGCGCGCGAGGGACTCCACCACGTGGGCAGTCACGTCCGCGCTGGGGGGATCGATCATCTCGCCGAAGTCGGCGAAGGGCATCTCGGCCACAGCCCGCCGGGTGTTGTCCTTGTCGAAGGCCGCCCAGCCGCCGTTCTTGCTCTGGACACCGAGCATCCACTCGGCCCCGCGCCCGATCGCCTCCTCCTGCCTGCCGGCGTCCTCCAGCCGCACCCGCCTCAGGGCTATCAGCACCTCCGCCGTGTCGTCGATGTCCGGGTACGTCCTGTTGGCGAACTCGAAGGCCCAGCCCCCGGGCGGCGTGTTCTTCGCCTTGACCTGCCAGTCCCCTCCGTCGGAGACCTGCGCCCTCATGAGCCATTCGCCCGCCCGTCGCAGGACCGGGCTGTCGGGGGCGAGGCCGGAGTCCTCCAGGGCGATCATCGCCAGGCACGTGTCCCAGACGGGAGACACGCAGGCCTGGACGCGCATGGAGTCGTTCTCCTCGATGACGAAGCCCTTGAACCCCTCGACGCCCTTCCGCATGGCGGGGTGATCGACCCCATATCCCAGGACCTTCAGGGCGATGAGCGAGTAGACCCAGGGGGGCTGTATGCCGCCCCATGAGCCGTCGTCCTCCTGGTGGTCGACTATCCACTTGACGGCCTTGCGGATGGCGGTCTCCCGCAGCGGGTGCCACGGGAGGGAGTTGTACCACCGGAACAGCCGGTCGGCCAGCCGGAAGAATCCCGCCATGCCCGTCAGGCCCCCGATTCCCACCCTGTCGGCGTGTCCGCTCGCTCCGTTCGGTACGAGCTCGGGAATGGCGGCGCCGATCGGGACCGGGCATACCGGCCTCCGCGAGAGCACGATGCTCAGGGGCAGCATGGTGCCCCTGGCCCAGCTCGAAAAGTCGTACAGGTTCATGGGCACCCACGGCGGGAGCAGCACCATCTCCGGCGGGAGCGCGGGCACGGCCTTCCAGCTCCACTGCCCGAAGAGGGCGAGCCATATCTTGGTGAAGACCCGTGTCCGCGGGATGCCGCCCCTGGACAGGATGAACTCGCGCGCCCTCGCCATACGGGGATCGTCGGGGGAAGCTCCCGCCAGCTTCAGGGCAAAGTAGCACTCGACGGTCGTGCTGAGGTCGCCGGGGGAGCCGTAATACTGCCCCCACGTGCCGTCCTCCCGCTGGGTCTTGAACAGGTGGTTCGACAGCTTCCTCCACGTATCGCCGTCTCCGATGCCCAGGAAGTGGGTCAGCAGGAGGTACTCGGCCTCCATCGTGGAGTTGGACTCCAGCTCGCCCCACCAGTAGCCCTCGGGGGCCTGGGTGCGTATGAAGTAGTCCAGGGAGCGGGCCACCGCCTCCGCAACCGCGTCCCTCAACCCCTGGTGAGCGGACGGCGCCCGGGCCTCTCGAACCTGCTGCTTCACCAAGTGGCCACCCTCGTACGGGAGCTCGCGAAGCCCACGACGAAGGCGGTCAGTGAGTCCCGCGCCGCCGAGGCAGCGCCGCCGAGCCGGACCGCCGCCGGAATCGACCAGGGCCGGAGGATGACCGGCAGCACGTGCCGCCACCGGCTCCCAAGCCCTGAGTCCAGGGCGAACGAGGCGACGAAGCCCGGCAGCGGACGCTCCACGGGGTCCACGATGGAGCGCACGGCGAGGAACGGCACGTCTCTCTCACGGCAGGCCGCGCCTATCCAGAAGCTCTCCTCTTCCACTGCCAGGGCACCGGTCCTGAGCCCCAGGCGCCTCTTCTCGTCGGGATCCGATACGATATGGGAGGCCGTCACGCAGGCCCCTGCCTCGTGGCGCAGTCCCAGCCCCGCAAGCACCCGCAGCGCCTCGTCAGCCAGCCTCCCGTCCGTCCGTAGGGGCGGACCCACGTGTCCGCCCTCCCCCGCGTGGCCGCCGTCCGCGGGCGTCAGGGTACGGGCGACGACCAGGTCTCCCACGCGCTGGCCGTCAACCAGCCCGCCGGCGAAGCCGAGGGACAGCACGGCGTCGGGGCGGCGCTCCTCCAGGACCTCGCGGACCGCCGCCTCGGCCCGGGCCCGGCCCACGCCGCTCACGGCAAGCACTGCCTCCACGCCGCCGACCCGGCCATCGTATGCCGCCTGGGACGCGGACGGCGCGACCCTCCGCCAGTGACCCGCCTCGAGGACTCCCCGGGCCTCATCCTGCAGCGCAACGACCAGGGCCAAGTACCCTCCCACCCGTCTAGCTGGCTCCGACCCTGGCGCGATTGCCGGCAAGCCCCCTCACCAGGGACGCCGCGCCCCTGGGGCTGCCGAATGCCTCGTACACCGTCGCAGACTCGAACCCGCAGTGCATCATGCAGTTGGCGCACTTGCCGTTCACACCCACGCCGTATCTCTCCCAGAGGGCGGGGCTGAACAGGTCGTCCACGTTCTCCGTATGCCTGTCCGCCAGCGGATAGCACGGCTCCCGCCAGCCCTGGACCGTGTAGGTGGGGTTGGACCAGGCGGTGCACTGGTAGTCGCGCTCTCCCCGCAGGAAGCGGAGGTAGAGCGGGTTGTTGTAGAAGCGGATGCGCTCCATCGCCTCGTCGGTGAGCACGCGCTTGAAGACCTCGATCGACTCCTTCCGCGACAGGAACATCTCCTGCACCGGCCCATCGACGAAGTCGTACCCGGCCGAGACCATCACGCCCTCGAAGCCCATGTCCGTCACGAGGGTGAATAGCTGGTGCAGGTCCTCGGCGTCGGACCCCCTGAAGAGGGTCGTGTTGGAGCAGACCCTGTAGCCGGACTCGAGCGCCAGCTTGGAGGCGGCCATCGCCTTCTTCCAGACGCCCTTGCGGTTGACGGCGACGTCGTGCCGGGCCTCCATCCCGTCCAGGTGGACGACCCAGGCCAAGTACTTGGAGGGCGGGACCCGTTTCATGGTGCGCTCCAGCAGGAGTCCGTTGGTGCAGCAGTAGACGAATATCTTCCGCCGGACAAGCTCTTCGATCAGCTCCGGCAGCTGCTTGTACATGGTCGGCTCGCCGCCGGCTATGGACACTATGGGTGCGCCGGAGTCCTCCACGGCCTTCAGGCACTGGTCGAGGGTGAGGGTCTTGGTGATGACGGGCAGGTACTCGCGTATGCGCCCGCAGCCGTAGCAGTCGAGGTTGCAGGCCTCCAGGGGTTCGAGCATGGTCACCAGCGGGAAGCGCTCGCGGCGGCGGATGAACTTTTGCCCCACGACGTGGAAGAAGGTCCTGAAGGCCAGCTCGACGGGCCGCCTTGCGCCCGCTCCGCCCTCGGGCCGGTAGACGGGCAGCGCCTGCTCCGCAGTCTCCATCGCCTCGCGCACCTCGCGCTTCGGGGCCGCTTCCGTGATCACCATGGCCGCGCCTCGCTTCCTGATAGTTGGCACAGTATAGTAATCCAGTCGCACCGCTTCGTCCACCTTGCGGGCTTGCGAACCGTGAGGGTTTGGGGTAAGATGTAGTCATTACGGTGACCACAACGAGGTGCGCGCCATGACCGAAGTGGGCATACGCGAGTTGAAAACCCAGGCCAGCGACATAATACGCCGGGTCCGGGAGAACAACGAGTCGTACGTCGTGACGTACCGGGGCCGGCCCGTCGCCAGGCTGGAGCCCGTCCAGGACGCGGAGGCCCGGCTCGCCCGCGACCTCGCCGTTCTCGAAGACATGGACCGCGTCGCCGAAGAAGTCGCCAGGTATTGGCCCGAAGGACTCTCGGCGGCGGACGCCGTTTCGGAAGACCGGCGAGAGTTGTAGTTGTACGTCGTCGATGCGAGCGTCTGGGTGAGCAGGTTCCTGCCAGGGGACGCCTTCCACGCCGAGAGCCGCCGCTGGGTGGAGGAGCGCGTCAGGCGGGGGGAAGCCCTCGTGATCCCAGCCCTCGCGCTTGCCGAGGTGGCCGGCGCGGTCGCGCGCAGAACGGGGCGCGCGTCCAACGGCAGGAGGGCCGCCCAGTACGTGGAGGAGCTCTCCGTCTCGCACCCCGTCGCGCTGGACGAGAACCTCGCCCGGCTCAGCGCGCTGGTCGCGGCGACCTTCTCCCTGAGGGGCGCGGACGCGGTGTACGTAGCGGTCGCGAGAGGCCTGGACTCCCCCCTCGTCACCTGGGACAAGGAGCAGCTAGAGCGTGGAGCGCCCCTCGTCGAGACCCTCTCGCCGGGCGCTTGACAGCATGGAAACTTACGTGCTACTGTAAATGAGGCGAGGGCGAGACGCGCCCCCGATTCGAAGCCGACGGACGGCTTCGGGTCGGGGGTTTTCTTTTGGAAAGGAGGTTGTGATTTGCGTTCGGCATTTCTGGACATAGTGGAGAGCCGCGACCTGGGCGGCGGGCGGTACGTGGTGACGATTGCGGCGAACGAGCGGGTGCGGCATCCGCCGGACCTGGACCTGGCCGGGATGTCGACCGAGGCGTACATGCGGAACCCGGTGGTGATGTGGGCGCACGACGTGGTGGGGCGGTCGCCTTCGGGAGGGCTGCCGGTCGGCCGGACGCTGGGGCTGAGCAAGGGCGGCGACGGGCGCGTGGCGGCGGAGTTCGAGTTCCTGGCGGAGGACCCCTTCGCACAGCGGGTGAAGAACGCGTGGGACAAGGGATTCCTGCGGGCGGCGTCGGTGAGCTGGGTGCCGGTGGAGAGCGAGTCGGACGAGTCGGGCCGGCGGCGCGACGTGACGTCGGAGCTGGTGGAGTGGTCGCTGGTGGCGGTGCCCGCCGACCCGGACGCGCTGCGGGAGTCCCACCGGCGCCTGATCGCCGACGCGCTGGAGTGCGAGGAGGGGACGGTGGACGAGGAGTGGCGCGAGGCGATCGGGCTGCTGGTGGACCAGGTGAAGGAGGGGCTGGGAATGAATCAGAACATGGAGGAGGAAGCATGACGACGACTGAGATGGAGACGATCAGGAGGGAGCTGGCCGGCATCAACTCGTTCGTGCGGGAGCGGTTCGACCCGGTCTCGGAGGACGTGGGGCTGCTGAAGGAGGAGGCCGAGCGGCTGCGCGGCGAGGTCTCGCGCCTGCAGGAGCGGGAGCGCCAGCCGAGGCGCAGGGCGCTGGCCGGACAGGCCGCACAGGAGCCCGTGGTGAGCGACGGGCCCTACGCGGGCATGGACGCGCTGGACCTGGGCCTGCTGAGGCGCATAGCCCGGTCCCAGCGGCGGGAGTCCTTCGGGCCCGGCTGGGTCGAGCGGGCCGAGGCGGCGAAGAGGTCGCTGGCCGAGGGAGCGACGGCGGCGGTCGTGCAGGAGTCCCACGAGGCGGCGGACGCGCGGCTGAGCCAGCTTCACCGGGTCGGCCCGCGCCCGACGGGCCAGCACGAGACCTTCAGCCAGCCGGTGCTCCGGTCGCTCACGCGGGCGGCGATGGACAGCACGACGGCGGGCTCGGGCGACGAGCTGGTGGCGACGCTGGAGGCGCGGGAGCTGTGGATGGACGTGAACCTGGAGACGCTGGTCACGCCGCTGATCACGACGATCGACATGCCGTCGAACCCGTTCGAGATCCCGAGACAGCTCGGGGACGTGAACTTCTACCCCGGGACGGAGAACAGCGCCGCGGCCTCGACTGCGCTGACCACGGGCCGCGCCACGCTGGAGGCCCACGAGCTGGTCGGCCACGTGCCATACTCGTTCACCCTGGAGGAGGACGCGGTGGTGGCGATGCTGCCGGAGATCAGGGCCGGGCTGGTGCGGAACGTGGCCCAGGTCCTGGACGACGTGGTCCTGAACGCGGACGCGTCGGGTACGAACAACATCAACGCGGACGAGGCGACGATCTCCAAGTCGGACGCCGGGAAGGGCCACTGGCTGCTCGGCTACGACGGGATACTCCACCTGCCGCTGGCGGACAACGCGGGGCAGAGCAACGCGCACGGCGACGCGGTCTCGGACGACATGTTCAGCGAGATCAGGGCCAAGCTGGGCAAGTACGGCGCGAGGCCGTCGGAGCTGGCGTGGATCATGGACGTGAACACCTTCATCCGGGCCCAGTCGATCAGCCAGTACAGGACCATGGACAAGCTGGGGCCGAACGCGACGCTCCTGACGGGGATGCTGGGGGCCGTGGAGGGCATCCCGGTGATCGTGTCGGAGCAGATGCGCCTGGCGGACACGGACGGCAAGGTGACGGACGGCGGCAACAACAAGGACACGGGCCGCCTGCTGATCTTCAACCGCACCCAGTGGATGCAGGGGTTCAGGCGGAGGATCTCGATCGACGTGGACAGGGACACGCAGAAGCGCCAGACGGTCGTGACGGTCAGCCTGCGCCACGCTCTCACCGAGCGCTCGGGCGACAGGTCGAAGGCGACGCACACGGCGCTCCAGTACAACATCACGGGAGTGTAGCGAAGGGTGAATACATACGTGACGCTGGAGGCGTTGAAGGGCCCCTCGGCCCTGAACATCACGGGGTCGGGCGAAGACGCCCGGCTGCTGGCCATGGCCGAGGGCGTGAGCCGCCTGATCGACCGGTACTGCAATCGCCACTTCTACGCGGCCAGGGCGACGCGCCGGTTCGACGGCGGCGGCGCCCGGCTGCTGCTGCCGGACCTGGTGAGGGTGGACGACGGCGGGGTGCGGACGGACGACGGCGGTGACGGGACCTTCGGGACGACGTGGGACGCGGCGGACTACGTGCTGCTGCCCGTCAACGCGGATCCGGAGGGAGGGGGAGCGGCGGCGCGGCCTTACACGTCCATCGAGGTCGCCCCGGGCCGCGGCAGGCGGGCTTGGCCCGCGGGCCGGGGCAACGTGCGGATAGCGGGCGAGTGGGGATGGCAGCGCCGGCTGAGGCTCGAGGGCCGGACGACCGGCGCGGTCGCCGACTCGTCGGTTGGTGAGGTGACGGTGCCGAGCGGCTCCGGCGCGACGGCGGGCCACACCCTGCTCATCGGCGGCGAGCAGCTCTACGTCCGGGAGGCCGCGAGCGGCACGCTGAAGGTGGACAGGGGAGTGAACGGCACCACGGCTTCGGCCCACGACGCGGGGGCGGCGGTGCACGTGTTCGAGTACCCGGCGCCGGTGGTCGAGGCGGCGCTCCTGCACACGGTCCGGCTGTGGAGGCTCGCGAGCGGCGCGGGCGGTTCCGATGGCCGCGTCGCTCCGGACGCGGACGCGCGGGCGATGCTGGGGTCGTACCGGAAGCCGGCCCTGGGGGTGGGCGACTGATGGCGAACGAGATAGTGGCCGCGGTGGACGGGCTGGCGACTCTGCTGGAGGTGATCCCCGGCCTGCGCGTACACCGCCGCCCGCCGGGGGCGCTGAACCAGCTTCCGGCGGCGGTCGTGCTGTTCGAGTCGCGCGGCGGGTCGCGGACCCTCGGCGGATCGGGGTTCGTCGCGCGTATCAGGGTCGTGCTGGCCGCGTCCACGGCCGACGCGCCCGGGGCGTTCGACCGGCTCTACGACTTCATGGCCCAATCGGGCGCATCCAGCATCGAGGCGGCCGCGGCGTCGGACCCGACATGGGGCGGGAGCGTCGACGACGGCCGGCTGGCGTCCATCGAAAACGCCGGCCGCCGCAGGCTCTGGGGCGGCGAGTACGCCGCGGCGGACTTCCACTTCGACGCGGTGAAGGGCGGGGCGTAGGGGCCGCCCGCCGTGCTACAATGCCGGTGCAATGCTGGTACGATGCCGGTACGATGGGAGAGTACGCCGATGAGCGGTAACGTTGCGGTTGCTGAGAAGCTCAGGAAGACGCGGGCCGCGATAGTGTGCGTACTCGCGGCCCTGGGGAGAAAGAAGACCCACCGCACGAAGCTGGTCAAGCTGGTGTACCTGGCGGACAACAGGTTCTTCGAGTCCACCGGACGGACGCTGACGGGCAACGCGTATATGTGGGACCACTACGGCCCCAACGCCGTGGGCAACGCCATCGTGGGCGAAGCCGGCGCGCTGGTAGACCGGGGCGTAATACGGATGTCCGTGGGCGCCTCCGCCCACGGAGGGGATGCCTACAGGTACTGGGTCGACAGCCCGGGAGAGGCGTGGGAGCTCGCTTCGAGCGACCTGGACGCGGGGGAGCTGCAGGTCGTGATGGAGGTCGTCAGGGAATACGGCGGGCTGAGCGTCGGCTCGATAGTGAAGGAGTCGAAGGAGACCCGGCCCTTCGCCAACGCGGAGCAGTACTCCGTCCTGCGGATGGAGCAGTCGCCGAGGGCCCGCGAGGTGCGGCGGACGCTGGCGGCGAACCGTGAGTTCGTAGAGTCGGCGTCGGCGGGCATCCGCGAGGCAGAGGACGGGGCCTGGGCGTACGAGGAGCGGGTCGAGGCGTAGGGCCAGGTCAGAGGCGGCGCTGTGGCGGCGAGCCCGCGTCCCAGATCGACAGGACCGACAGCGTCTGCTCGCCTGTCGATTCGTAGTCCACGCGGTAGACTATCCACCAGTCGCTGCTCACGTGCACGGGCGTCGGAGAATCTCCCCCGAAGTCCATCAGGACATTTGACGCGCCGTCTATCCCGGGGCTGGTCGCCAGCAGCATGATGGTGCCGCGAAGCTTATGGTAGGCGGGCAGGTCGCTGCGCCCGAGCCTGTCGAGAAACGAGTAGGCGCGCCGCGTGTACCGAATGGTGGTCGACGCGCCCAGCGGCGGGGTTTCATCGGGTCCGCCAGCTTGTCCGGGCATTCGCTGATAGCTCCTCGAACTGCCATGATATGATACTCCAAGAGCATGAACCGGATGGCTGACGACCCAGACATACCGAAGGGCGCCCGCCCTAATCTCGCCGCAGTACTGCTGCTCGCGGCCATGCTGCTGGCGGCGGTTGCTGGCGCGATCGCCTGCTCCGTTGCAAGCGCCCAGTCCGGGGGCCTGTTTTCCGAGGTAGACGGCACTCCGCCGCCCGCCGGCATCGAGACCCTGGCCAGCCGCATGGTGGAGATCGACTTCGGCCAGATCGACCGGGTGACGGATACGCCGGTCGACCCCAGGGGCCCCGCCGGAGGGAGGCCCACGACGCCCCGGGCGCTGGTGCTGAACCTGTTCGACGACGTGGTGTTCACCAGCATAGTCGAGCACGTCGAGCCCACCGCGGCGGGCCACTCGCTGTGGGGCAGGCTCGACGGCGTGGAGTTGGGGAGCATGACCCTGGTGGTCAACGGCAGCGTGGTGGCCGGCACGGTGCGGACGCCGGGCGCGGTGTACACCATCAGGACGGCCGGAGACGGCGCGTACGTCATCCGCCAGGTCGACGAGTCCTCGCTGCCGCCGCCGGCGGAGCCCCTCGAAGGGTCGTCATCTCCCGGGCCCGGCCTCGCTCCCCGGAGTGGGGGCGACCCACGGAGCGATGACGCGGGTCCCCGGGACGACGGCTCGGAGATCGACGTGATGGTGGTGTACACGCCCGCCGCCAGGCGCCGCGAAGGGGGCAGGGCCGCAATCGAGACGCTGATAGACCTGTTCGTCGCGGAGACCAACCAGGCATACGCGAACAGCCGTGTGATTCACCGGATCAGGCTGGTGTTGAAGAAAGAGGTGGACTATGAGGAGGGTGTCGACACTTCCACTAATCTAACTAGGCTCACAGGTGAATCGGATGGGTACATGGATGAGGTTCACGAGTGGCGCGATCTGTATGCTGCGGACATTGTCCACCTGATAACCATCTATACCGCTGGGGGTGCGGGCAAGGCGGAGTCGATTGATCTAGGCGCCGATAAGGCATTCTCCATCTCCACTGCCCGTGGGACCTTAGACTCCCTAATCTTCGCTCACGAGCTGGGCCATAGCATGGGCCTGCGTCACGACAGGTACGCAGATGGAGGAGGGGAAGGATCGAACTTTGGCTACGTGAACCAGCGAGCATTCGAGCCGGGCGCTCCCGAGTCGGCCCGCTGGCGTACGATTATGGCTTACTCCAACCAATGTAGTGAAGTTGGAGATTTCTACTGCGAATGGCTCCCCTACTTCTCAAACCCTGAGCTGACCTACAAAGGCGATCCGATGGGCGTTCCGGCCGACCACCCATCCACCGGCGTGGACGGGCCGGCCGACGCCGTGAGTGCCCTCAACGCCAACCGCAAGGTCCTCGCGAATTATCGACGGCGCTCAACCTCCACACCGAGGGTGGACCTGACCCTGTCGCCGTACTGGCTCTCCGAGAACGGAGGGGCGAGCGCGGTGACTGCGACCCTGCACAGGCCGTCGAGCTCGGATACCAGAGTAACGGTATCCACCTCACCGGCCGGCGCCGTCGCCCTGGGCGCGAACAGGACGCTGACCATTCCGGCGGGCCGGACGACGAGCGTTGGAGCAGTGACGATCACGGGCGTCGACAACGACCATCGAACGGGCGACGTGGTCGTGACCGTCTCGGCTGCAGTGGAGAGCACCAGCCGCGTGGCCGCGCCCGACCCCGTTGAGCTGGCGGTCGTCGACGACGAGACGACACCGGTGGTGACTCTGTCCCTGTCGCCGGCGGAGATCGTCGAAGGCGAGGGCCCGGCCCTGGTGACCGCTACGCTGGACAGCAGGTCGAGCGCCGAGACCACGGTGGTCGTATCGGCGTCGCCGGCCGAGCTTGTGGAAATTAGCTGGGGCTATGAGGTAAGAGATACCCTGGTCATCCCGGCGGGCCAGACATCCGCGAGCGGCCGGCCCGTGGAGATCCGGGGGGTGGATGACGACGTCCTGACCGGCGCCAGGAACATGGTGACCGTGTCCGGCGCGGCGGAGAACGCCCAGGGGGTCATGGGCCCCGAGGGCGTGACACTGGCCGTCATCGACGACGAGGCGCCGATTTTCACGGACGACAGCGTCTCGTACACCTTCACGTCGGGTGTGGCCGGCAGCCGTTTCGTGGAGGCGGCGCATGGCAACGGGCCACTGGCGTACTCGATATCGCCCGCCCCGGGCGATGGCGTGATCTTCCAGGCCGGCCCGCCGGCCCGGATAGGGGTCTCGGCGGCATCGGCCGCGGCCGGCCCCGCAAGCTATACGATAACGGCCGTGGACGCCGACGGCGACACCGCCACCATGACGGTCACCATCATCGTGCGCAGCCCCGTTTGCCCCGGCAGCGCCGCGGTCTCGGGGGCCACTGCCGGGGGATTGGTCGCCGACTGCGAGGCGCTGCTGGCGGCGCGCGACACCCTGGCGGGGAGCGCAGCGCTGAACTGGTCGGCGAACACCAACATCAGGAAGTGGGACGGCGTGCAGGTCTGGGACGGGCGGGTCGTCGGGTTGGGGCTCGACTCCAACCAGTTGAGCGGCACGATACCGTCGGAGCTGGCCAGCCTCAGCAACCTGCAATGGCTCTATCTGGAGAACAGCCAACTGAGCGGCGCGATACCGCCGGAGCTGAGCAGCTTGACCAAACTGGAAGGTCTGGCGCTATTGAACAACGAGTTGACCGGGAAGATACCGGCAGAGATCGGCAGCCTCGCCAATCTGCGAAGCCTGTGGCTAGGGGGCAACCAGTTGACTGGGGAGATACCGGCAGAGATCGGCAGCCTCGCCAATCTGGAATCGCTGTCGCTACCGGGCAACCAGTTGACAGGGAAGATACCGGCAGAACTGGGCAATCTCGCCAACCTTGAATCGTTGGTGCTATGGCGCAACCAGTTGAGCGGGGCGATACCGGCAGAACTGGGCAGTCTTACCAACCTGCGAGTGCTCTCCCTCGGCAGCAACCAGTTGACGGGCACTATTCCCGCAGAGTTGGGCAGCCTATCAAGCCTGACACTGCTGTCCCTCCGCAACAACCAGCTAAGCGGTCCGATACCGGCCTGGCTAGGCGGACTTACCAGGCTGGAACGGCTGTACCTCGACCACAATCAGTTGAGCGGGGCGATACCGGCCTCGCTAGGCCGACTGACCAATCTGAAATCGCTGTCCCTCAGAGGCAATCGGCTGACGGGATGCATCACGGACGCCCTGGGCAGCCTGGGCGATAACGACCTGGGTACCCTTGGGCTGCCGTCCTGCGGGGACCATGCCTGCGTCGCCGGCGGTGCGGTGACGGACGCGGGCAATCTGGGGCTGGTGTCGGACTGCGACGCGATGCTGGCGGCGCGGGACACCCTGGCGGGAAGCGCGACGCTGAACTGGTCGGACTCGCTCCCGATCACGCGGTGGGACGGCGTCAGCCTCGGTGGAACGCCGCTGCGCGTGACAGGACTGGAGCTCTCGGGGCACGGGTTGAACGGTGAGATACCGGCCGAGTTGGGCAGCCTCTCTAGTCTGGAAGTGCTGGACCTCCGTAGGAACCGGTTGACCGGGGAGATACCGGGCGAGCTAAGCAGCCTTGCAGGCTTGGAACGGCTGTTCCTTTCCGGCAATCAGCTGACAGGATGCGTTTCCGATGGGCTACGAGACGTGCGTGAAAATGACCTGAGCAACCTTGGACTGTCGTTTTGTGGGGACATTGCCTGCGTCATTGGAGGCGCAGTGACGGATGCCGCGAACTCTGGCTTGGTCTTGGACTGCGAGACGCTGCTGGCGGCACGGGACACCCTGGCGGGGAGCGCTACGCTGAACTGGGCGGCGTACACTCACATCAGGAATTGGAACGGCGTGGTGGTCTTGGGCAGTCCGGAGCGGGTCACCTGGTTGAGCCTTGCCGAGAACCAGTTGACTGGGGAGATACCGCCAGAACTGGGCAATCTCGACAACCTGGAACTCCTGTCGCTATGGGGCAACCAGTTGACTGGGGAGATACCGCCAGAGTTGGGCAATCTCGACAATCTCAAAAACCTCTGGCTATCGCGCAACCAGCTGAGCGGGGAGATACCGCCGGAACTGGGCAATCTCGACAACCTCCAAGTACTGTCACTAATGAAAACCCAGCTGACTGGGGAGATACCGCCAGAACTGGGCAACCTTACTAATCTCCTAAGACTGTGGCTAAGGGACAACCAGTTGACTGGGGAGATACCGCCAGAGTTGGGCAACCTCGCCAATCTCCAATACCTGGGGCTACAGGGTAACCAGCTGACTGGGGAGATACCGCCAGAGTTGGGCAACCTCGCCAATCTCCAACATCTGATGCTCTCCTGGAACCAGTTGACGGGAGCCATTCCCGCTGAACTGGGCAGCCTCGTCAACCTGGAGCGTCTGTGGCTGGGAGGAAACCGGCTGACCGGGTGCATACCGGCGGGTTTGCGCAACGTTGGTGACGACGACCCTGGGAATGACCCCGACCACGACCTGGACAGACTGGGCCTGTCGTTCTGTCCGGCGTCGCCACCCGGGATCCCATCCATAGACTCGGTGACGCCTGGAGTTTACTCACTGGTCGTATCATGGAGCCCGCCGGCGAGCGACGGCGGCCTTGCCGTCACAGCCTACGACCTACGGTATGTCGAGACATCCGTCGACAAGACGACGGACTCGAACTGGACCGTGCTGCAAGACGCATGGACGACGGGCGGCGGCGCACTGCGATACACGCTCACGGGACTGACGGGCGGCACACAGTATGACGTGCAGGTGCGGGCGGTCAACGACGCGGGGACGGGCCCATGGTCGGAGACGGCGGCAGGGACTTCGGCTGCGCCCGTCGTGGTGCGAGCCGACTGCGGCTCGGCGGTGGCGGATACGTCCAACCTGGCGCTGGTGGCGGACTGCGAGTATCTGCTGGGCATGAAGGACGAACTCCGCGGCAGCGCGGCGCTGAACTGGTCGGACTCGCTCCCGATCACGCGGTGGAACGGCATCGCCCTTGGAGGGAGTCCCCAGAGGGTCACCAAGCTCAAGCTCCAGAAGAGGGGGCTGAACGGGCGGATACCGGCGGCGATTGGCAGGCTGGACGCGCTGGAGGAGTTGTGGCTGTACACCAACAAGCTCTCCGGCACGATTCCGCCGGGGCTGGGCGGCCTGGGCAACCTGCGCTGGCTGTTCGTGGCCGACAACGATCTGGGCGGCCAGATACCGGAGGCGCTGAACAGCCTGACGCTGGACAGGCTGTGGCTCCAGAAGAACGACTTCACGGGCTGCGTGCCCTACAACCTCACGCTGACGAGGGAGTACAGGGTGGACAGGGGCCTCCCCGCGTGCGCGCCGCCCGGCAGCGCCACGCCGACGCCTATATCTTCTATCCGGCGTTGACCCTTGCCACGAGGTCGCGGACCCGGGCGTCCATGGCGGCCAGGCCCGACATGAGGAAGCCCAGGTCGGCGCCTACGGTGGCGATGAGGCCGCCCCGCTCCAGCCAGTATTCCGCTATCTCGTAGGTGGACGTGAACATGCCCCAGGGGACGCCGTGCTCCCGGCACTTGTCGAGGATGTGCTGGATCATGGCCGTGTGCTCGTCGTTCCACTCGGAGGGCAGTATGCCCATCGTCAGGCCCAGGTCGCCGGGGCCGACCATGATGCCGTCGACGCCCTCGACGCTGAGTATCTCGTCGATTCTCTCGACGGACCTGACCGACTCGATCTGGGGCCACACGAGGGTCTCGTCGTTGGCCACCCTGGAGTAGGGCGCAGAGCCGCCGTACTTGTCGGCGCGCAGGGAGCTTCCCCAGCTTCTGGCGCCCCGGGGCGGGTACTTGGCCGCCTCGACGGCCCGCTCCACGTCGGACGCCGACTCGGTCAGCGGGACGATGACGCCGTCCGCACCGATGTCCAGCGCCTGGTTGATCAGCCACGGCTCGTTGAACAGCACGCGGACGACGACGTCCTTGTCGCCCATCGAGGTGACCATGCGGCTCAGCATGGTCTGGTCGATGGCGCTGTGCTGGGTGTCGATGAGCACGAAGTCGAAGCCGGACCCGGCCACGGCCCTGTTGGCGGCCCGCAGGTCCAGCCCCGCCAGGGTGCCCACGATCGCCTGTCCCGCCGCCAGCTTTCGTCGAATGGTATTGGTCATGTCGATTGGCCTCCGTGTCGCGCCGCGCCATCTTACGCCAGGTTGCCGTCATGGGGCCATATGTGAGCTAGCGGGTTTGCGCGTGAGAAGAGGGCGGGTTTCAAACGTTTCAAACCCGCCCCTACGCCAAAGGCTGGGCGCAATGGCCGGCGGGCGGACACGTGGGTCCGCCCCTACTCCAGCCAGAAGGCGTAGAGACGGGCCTGGCGCATGGTGAACCTGAGGCGGACGGGGCGCTCGAAGCTGGGCGGCGTGCCGTTGTCCCAGCGGACCTCGGCGCGGACGTGGTCGCCCGCGACAGGGACTGCGCTGGACCTGTCGAAGCCGGCGACGACGGGGAAGTTGTCGGGGCCGATGGGCGGGCCCGCGGGCTCGGCCGGCGCTGCGCTGTCGGCATCCAGGACCTCGGCGCGAATCTCGCCCCATGCGGCGTCGACGTTCACGAATAGCCGCTCGCCCCGCCAGGTGAAGGGCTTGGTCACGACCTTGCCCACCTCGGGCGCGTCGAGGGACACGAAACCGTCGAGCCTCAGCGTGGCGAGGCACAACGCGCCGATGTCCTCGTACACGGCGGGGTCGATCTGGAGCCTGAATAGTTCCCTGTTCCTATCGTAGATCTCGTACAGGTGCTTGTAGCCCGGCATCCGGTAGCCGTTGTAGTAGACCCAGATCTCGTCGCCGCGCACGATCGGCGCGCCGCAGATGCTGATCTGGCTCGTGTCGTAGGCGATGCCGTCCCACGGGCGCACGGGCAGGAAGAGCTCCCTGTCTGCGACGCGCTCCCAGTTGTACAGGTCGCGGGAGACGGCCAGCTCGGGCTGGTTGATCCGCGTGAAGTTCATGTGGGGCGCGGGTATCGCGCCGAAGGGGTTGAACAGGTTGGGGAAGCCGACGTACAGCCCTTCGTAGGGCATGACGGGCATGAGGTAGACCTCGGCGATGTAGTCTTCGTCGTCGACGATGGGCGGGGTGAAGTAGGCGGGGTCCTCGACGATCTTGCGGACGCGCCGGCGGCAGTTCTCCCAGTCGGTCTCGTCGGAGTGGAGGACGAGCCTCGGCTCGGAGAAGTGTTCGAAGTCGCTGCTGGTGGTGACCCAGACCGAGCGGCCCCACTGCGTCGGGAGCTTGATCGTGGCGACGAACTGCTCGGTGTAGGGGTCGTAGAAGAACTTGGAGGTGTCCTTGCTGGGTATCGGGGGCACGTCGAGCATGGTCCAGTCGAAGCCGTCGGGCGATACGCCGAGGCGCCTGTCGTTTGCGCCGAACAGGGCCTTGTAGCGGCGGCCGGGGTCGGGATCGAGGTCGTCGCGAAGTATGTGGTAGATGCCGAGGCCTGCCTGGAAATGGAGCTTGCCGACCTTGTCGGAGGGATCCAGTGCGATGTTGTTCTGCTTCGACCCCTGCCACTCGTAGAGCCCGAGATTGGGCCTGTCCCAGTGCACGCCGTCGGCGGACGTGGCGTAGTGGTTGAAGTATGCGTCGGTCTCGCCGTAGTGGCCGTTGTACCACCACTCCCACAGGTCCTTCTCAGGGTTCCAGATGGGCACGGACCACGACGCGACGCGGACCTGGCCCATCGCGCGGTCGCGCCGCAGCACCGCGCCCTTGCGGTCGGGCTGGTGCAGGGTGCGCTCTATCGCGTACAGGCGCTCGACGGCGCGGTCGTCCAGGAATAGCTGCTTGTGGGCCTTCGGGTCGATCAGGTCGCGCGTCATGGTTAGCCTCCGCAGGGGACGGTCAGAGGATTCTACACGATGGGCGCCGGGCAGGTGGAGAGACGCACCATGTAGTCACGGTGTGGTCTTGTGAGAGACTACAAGTTGATGTATAATAAGGCAAACGTCCGGCCCTTGGAGGCAGTGCCACATGGAAACCCCGTTGCGGGAAGCGAAAGCGCGGCTCTCGGAGCTTGTAGTCGCGGCCTATGGCGGTGAGCGGGTGGTCATCACGAAGCACGGGGAGCCGACGGTCGAGCTCGTGCGGTATCGCAAGAGTGGCGGGATCGATTTCGACAAGCTGGCCTCGACGTGCGAGCGGCTCGGGATCAAGGAAGACTCGACGGGCTGGCCGGACGAATTCGACGACCCGGCCCTCAGCCGGCGGGTCCTGGGCCTCGACTAAGCGGCCGCCGTGCGCGTTCTCCTCGACACCAGCTACCTCTACAACCTGATGGCGTCGCGCGGGCGGTTCTCGGACGCCGAACGGCTCATCCTCACGAACCAGTCGATACAGATATACGTGAGCGCCGTGTCGATATGGGAGATACGCCTGAAGCTCCAGGCGCGCGGCTCCGGCGATCAGGGTGTCCCATTCACCCCGGCTGACGTGATCGCGGCGCTCGAAGAGCAGGACGTGACCTTCCTCCCGATGGCCGTCAGTCACGCGGCGCGACAGCTCGATACGCCAATCCCCCACAGGGACCCGTTCGACGAGATGCTGCTCGTGCAGGCCCAGGAGGAGGGACTCAAGCTCCTTACGGTCGACCGCCAGATGGTGGACCACCCGCTGGCGATGACGCCGTAGGCTCGCTCACCACACCTCACGAAACAGGCGCAGCCAGTTGCCGCCGAGTATCTTGCCGATGTCGTCGGGCCCGTAGCCGCGTTGGAGCAGGGCGCCGGCGAGGTTGGGCATCTCGTCGGGCGTTTCGAGGCCTACGGGGTAGAGTTGCACCTCGTCGAAGTTCACCGACGGGTCCGTGAAGGTCGCGGGGTACTTGGTGCCCTGCTGGGAGCCGATGTATCTCCAGAACGGCTGCGACTGGTCCTGCGTGAAGTCGGTGCCTATGCCCACGTGGTCGATGCCTATGAGCTCCACCATGTGGTCGACGGCGTCGACGTAGTCATCGAGGGTGGAGGACTCCCTAGTGCGCAGGAACGACGTGATCGCCGTCGCGCCCACGACGCCGCCCCTTTCGGCCAGCAGCTTCAGGGCCTCGTCGGCCTTGTTCCTGGGCACGTCGTAGTAGGACTTGGCGTTGGCGTGGGTGACGGCCACGGGCTTGCCGGAGTGCTCGATGGTTTCGAGGGTCGTCGTCTCGCCGACGTGGGAGAGGTCGATGAGGATCCCGACCCTGTTCATCTCTCGCACGGCGTCCAGTCCGAAGTTACTGAGGCCGTCGTCGCGGCGCTCGTAGCAGCCGCTGCCCAGCAGGTTGCGCTCGTGGTAGGTGGCCTGGATGATGCCGACGCCGAGCTGCTTGAAGATGGCGAAGCGGGCCAGGTCGTTCTCCACCGGCGACGCGTTCTGGAACCCGAGGATCACGCCGACCAGCCCATCGCGCTTGGCCCTCATGATGTCGTCGACGGTACGCACCTGGAGCAGCGTATCCCGGTACCGGTCGAACCGCCCGGCCCAGCCGGCGACGTGGGCCAGCGTCTCCTGGAAGTTCTCCCAGGTCGCGACGGTCGCGTTGATGGCGGTGGTGCCGCCGTTGCTAAGGCTGCGGAAGACGGCGGGGCTGTCCCAGTTGCTCACGTTCAGGCCGTCTATGACGATCGAGTCGTCGTAGATTCGTCGCGCCTCGTCGGTATTCGTCATCTTTACCTCCGATTCGTTGCGTGTCTTGATGTGGTGCCAGGGCGGGTTTGAAACCCGCCCCTACGGTCTGGAGTACCCCCTGTCGCTCGCAGAACCTCCGGCCTCGGGCAGCGAAAACCGGTTGCCGATGCGGAACCGGTCTCCGAGTGGGTTGTGGGTGTCCTCCAGCGCGTCGGCGATCACCGGGCCTATCGACCCCCCGAACTTGAACCCGTGGCCGCTCCCGCCGCCCGCGACCAGGACGCGCGAGCTTCCGGGCGCCCAGTCGACGATGAAGTGGTCGTCGGGCGTGGTGGCGTAGAGGCACGAGCGGCCCCCGACGACCCTCCCCCTGGCGAGGTCGGGAACCCGGCGTTCGAGGAAGGCCAGCGCCCGCTCCTTGAACCCTGGGGTCCCTGAGCGGTCCAGGTCCGGGTCGACAGTGTCCCCGGGAGGATCGATGGCCACCTTCGCATATCCCCCGCGCAGCAGTGGGAACCCGTACCAGCCCTCGCCGCCCGGGTCGAAGGACCAGACCGGCATCGCGCCGCCGGCGAATTGCCCCGGATCGGGAGGCTCGATGAGCAGCATCTCCTGGTGGGTGACCCGAACGTGAGCGCCTATCTCGGGCAGGAGCCGGCCGATCCAGACCCCCACCGCGACGACGACGCGGTCGAAACCGGCGCGCTGGCCGTCACCCAGGGCTATGTCGACGCGCCCGGCCCGCTCCTCCACGGCCACGACGGGGGACTCTTCCCGGACCGACACGCCCTCCTCCCCGGCCAGGCGGCACATGAGGGAGACGGCGCGGGCGCTCTCGATGTATCCGGTCCAGGGGTCGTGTACGCAGACCTCGTGGTCGGCGAGGCGAAATTGGGGGAACCACGCGCGGGCCTCGGGCGCGGTGAGCACCCTTATGTCCGCGCCCCGGCTGCGCAGGAAATCGACGCTGGCCTGCATGGGCGAGCCCGGCTCGATGCCGCCCACTACGTAGGCGCCTCCGACGGTGTGGTAGAAGCTGGCGTCGGACCGCTCCTCCCACCTTCGCCACTGTTCCGCGGCGCGCTCCACCAGCTCCACGTAGGTCGCGTTGTCCCCCGCGTACCAGGTACGCCGGATCGCCTTGGAGACGTCCGTCGAGCTGGCGGCCTCGTACGGCACCGTGCCCTGGTCGAATACGGTGACCGCGTGGCCGCGCGCCCGAAGCTCGATGGCGGACGCAAGCCCGAATACCCCAGCGCCGATCACGCCGATATTCATGGCGCAATCATACCCTTGCGGGGCCCGGCGTGCATCGGGCCCTCACCCTGAGGGACTCGGGCATTTTGGGCAATGCGCGCAGGTACTTGTTCTTGACACCCCCGGTAGCTACAAACTAATATTCATGCCACGGAGCCGGACTAAGGACGGCTCCCCGGACAATCGAATAGGAAGGTGAGTAGCAATGGAAGCAGCCATTGTCGCTGTACTCGCCGTCCTGATCGGGTTGGGTTTAGGCGCTGTCGCAGGGTTTCTGGGCCGAAGAATGGTGAGCAGGAACAAGCTCACCGCCGCAGAGCAGGAAGTCTCACGGATACTGGAGGTTGCCGAGGAGGAACAGAGAAGGCTGGTACTCGAGGGCAAGGAGCAGGCCCTCAGGTTGCAGTCGGAGAGGGACGCGGAGTTTCGTGAGAGAAGATCAGAAATCAACCGGTCCGAGAAACGCCTCTCGAGACACGAGGAGAATCTTGACAGACGCGCCACGAACCTGGAGCGCCGAGAGCGCAAGCTTACCGAGAAGGAACAGGCGGTCGATGCACTTCGAACCGAGCTCGACGGTATCAAGGACAGGGAGGTCGAACACCTAGAAGCGTTATCCAGCCTTTCGATGAGCGAAGCCCGTTCCGAGCTGATGGAGCGAGCTTCGCTGGAGATCGAGCACGACTTGGCGGTCCACTACAGGGACGCCGAGGAGCGCGCCAGGGAAGAGGCCAGCGAGAAGGCCCGCACCATAATCTCAGAGGCCATCCAGAGGCTCGCCTCGGAGGTGGTCTCCGAGGTGTCCCTGTCGTCCGTGTCCCTGCCCAACGACGACATGAAGGGCAGGGTCATCGGCAAAGAGGGCCGCAACATCAGGGCCATCGAGAAGGCCACCGGCGTCGACCTCATCATCGACGACACCCCCGAGGCCATCACCCTCTCGTGCTTCGACCCGATCCGCAGGGAGGTGGCCCGCCTGTCCATCGTCAAGCTGATAGCGGACGGGCGCATCCACCCAGCCCGCATCGAGGAGACCGTCGCGCGGACCGAGAAGGAGCTGGCGGAGACCCTCCGCAAGGCGGGCGAGGCGGCCATGATGGACGTGGGCGTCCGCGGCCTGAACGCCGAGCTCATCCGGCTCCTCGGACGGCTCAAGTACCGGTACAGCTACGGCGAGAACGTACTCCAGCACAGCATTGAGGTCGGGCACCTCTCCGGGCTGATCGCCGCCGAGATCGGGGCGAACGTCAGGGCGGCGAAGACGGGCGGCCTCCTGCACGACATCGGCAAGGCCCTGACCCACGAGGTTGAGGGCCCCCACGCCGAGATCGGTGCGGACGTCGCCACGCGCAACAGGATCCCCAAGCACATCTGCACCGCCATAGCGGAGCACCACGACGACGAGCACAGCAGCCCGGAGTCGTTCATAGTGGCGGCCGCCGACGCGATCAGCGCGGCCAGGCCCGGCTCGCGCCGCGACACGGCGGAGCACTACATCCAGCGCCTCGAGGCCCTCGAGGATGTGGGCCGGGCATTCGACGGCGTCGAGAAGTGCTTCGCGATCCAGGCCGGGCGCGAGATCAGGATCATGGTCAAGCCCCAGGCCGTGGACGACGTTGCCGCGACCAAGATGGCCCGGGACGTCTCGAAGAAGATCGAGGACACGCTGACCTACCCCGGCCAGATCAAGGTCACGGTAATCCGCGAGTCCCGCTCAGTCGAGTACGCAAGGTAGAAGGGACCCGGTCGGCGACCTGTGAAAAGCGGCCGGCGGTCATCCGACCACACCGTCGTTCCCGCGGAGGCGGGAACCTACCCCCGCGTGCGGCATTAGATGGTCCAGGCAGACCTGCACCTGCACACGACCTTCTCGGACGGCAACCTCACGCCGACCCAGATGGTGGAGTTGTGCGCCGACCGCGGCCTGCGGTACGCCGCAATCACCGACCACGACTCGACGGAGGGCGTAGCCGAGGCGCTCCGGGCCGCCAGGCGCTTCCCTGGCCTCGAGATCATCGTCGGCGTGGAGCTCAGCACCGACGTGCAGGATGCCGAGATACACCTGCTCGGGTACTTCGTCGACCATGAAGACGATGACTTCCAGGGCACTCTGAACACGTTCCGAGACGGCAGGGAAGGCCGCGCCCGCCGAATGGTGGAGCGGCTCGGGGAACTGGGCGTGCCGGTGTCGTGGGAGAGGGTCGAGGAGCTGTCCGACGGCGGCGCCATCGGCAGGCCTCACATAGCCCAGACGATGGTCGAGGCGGGCTACGTCGAGTACCCGAAGGACGCCTTCGACAGGTACCTCGGCCGCAATGGCCCGGCGTATGTGGAGCGGGCCAGGATGACCCCCGCCGAGGCCGTGCGTATGCTCGTGGCGAACGGCGCGGTCCCCGTGATGGCCCACCCCACCTTCTCGGTCCCCCGTATGGACGCGGAGGGCATCGCGGAGCTGAAACGGGTCCTGGCCGAGCTCAGGAACGAGGGTCTTGCGGGCATGGAAGTCTACTACGGCGTGTATGAGCCCGAAGTCGTCGCCCTCCTGAAGTCGATGGCCGACGAGATGGGCCTGATACCGTGCGGAGGCAGCGACTACCACGCCTCGGGCAACCCCGGCGAGGCCCGCCCGGGCGAGGTGGGCCCTCCGGCGTCGTCGGTCGAGGCCCTTAGGGCGGCACAGGCCGACCTCGTTCGGCGCTGAGGAATACGCATGACAGCCGTCGCACTAGTCGCAGCGGCCTACCTTCTCGGCTCCATACCCTCCGCCTTTCTCCTGGCCCGTTACCTGAGGGGCATCGACATCCGGGACTACGGGTCCGGAAACGTAGGCGCGTCGAACGTCATGGAGCACGTGGGCCTGCGGACCGGCATAGCGCTGGGTGTGTTCGACACGCTGTTCAAGGGTACAATGCCCGTGGTCGCCGCCAATCTCATGGGACAGAGCCTGGCCGTCCAGGCGGCGGTCGGCATAGCGTCCGTCGCGGGCCACAACTGGTCGGCGTACCTGAAGCTGACCGGAGGACGGGGCATATCCATATGCATCGGCGTACTGCTCGGTATGGGACTCTGGATAGAGTTGGCGGTCGGCCTGCTTCTGATCGGGCTCATGGGCCGCGTCGTCATGAAGGACACGGGCATATGGTCGCTGGTATCCTTCGTAGCGCTGCCGGTCGCAGCGATTCTCGCCGGGCGTGATCCCGAGGTGGCGTACATGCTGGGGGGGATGGCCCTTATGCTCATGCTCAAGCGCCTGACAGCGAACTGGGAGCGGCCCTCGACCGAGCGCTACGGGCTAGCGCGCGTCCTGCTGCACCGCTTCCTGTGGGACAGGGACGTGCCCAGGCAGGAGGCATGGACGGGCCGAATGCCGCAGGACGGGAGGTAGTCGAATGGCCGGGGAGCGCGCGCCCACCTACTGCGCGATGCATTCGGAGACACCGACGAACCTACGGTGCAGCCGCTGCGACAAGCCGGTCTGCCCCCAGTGCATGGTCCAGGCCCCCGTCGGGATCCGCTGCCAGGAGCACGGCCAGCCCGCCAAGCTCCCCACGTACGACGTATCGGCCGGATACATCGTGCGCGGAGTCGCGGCGGGCGTCGGCATCGGCCTCCTGGGGGGACTCATCCTGGGAATTGTCGGGGCGTTCACCAACCTGTTCTTCATCCCGTACGTGTTCACGCTGGCCATGGTGGGGCTGGGCTACCTGGTCGGCGAGGGCATAAGCAGGGCCACCAACAAGAAGCGGGGCCAGCCCCTCGTCATAGCGGCGGTCGTCGGCGTCCTCGCGGCCTTCGCCATTGTGACCGCATTTTCCGGGCTCCAGCTCAACCTGTTCGACCTCATAGCCCTGGGAATCGCCATCTTCCTCGCGATTCAACGGGTCCGCTAGCTGACGGGCTATTGACAGGCCGCGATCCTGATGGTACATTTGTTTCGCACATAAGTACCTTGCCCCCAGTATAGGAGATTGCCCATGCCACGAGTCAGGTCGAAGAAGCTATCGGACCGCCAGAAGCGGATGCTGGCGTTCATCGCGGATTTCATCGACGAGCACCACTACCCGCCGACGGTGAGGGACATCCAGCACGGATGCGAGGTCAGCTCGACCTCGGTCGTGGACTACAACCTGAGGATCCTCCAGCGCGAGGGACACCTGAAGCGCACCGCCGAGGTGTCGAGGAGCATCGAGCTGCTAGGCAAGTCGGCGCCCAAGCGCGACAACCTGATCGCCGTGCCCGTCCTGAGCAGCATCGCCGCGGGCGAGCCCCTGCACATTCCCCCCTCATCCGCCTGGCGGCAGGAGGCGCTGGACACGGTCGAGGTCCCGGCCTTCATGACCGGGGGCAAGACCGACGTGTTCGGGCTGAGGGTCAAGGGCGAGTCGATGATCGACGCCCTCGTGGCCGACGGCGACCTGGTAATCATGGAGCCGGCGGACAACGTGAACGACGGCGACATGGTAGCGGCGTTCCTGGAGGACAGGGAAGAGGTGACCCTGAAGCACTTCCAGATGTCCAACGGCACCGTCACGCTCCACCCGGCAAACTCGACCATGGAGCCTATCGAAGTGCCCGCCGAGAACGTGTCGGTCCGCGGCCGGGTCGTCGGCGTCATCAGGACCGTCTGAGCTACGGCGTCGCAACCTTCTTAGCAAGGCATCCCTTGAACCTCGAGATGCGCGTGATCGCGCACGACGAGTACGCGGAGTTCATGACCGCCGCCGCGCGGGGTTTCGCCTGGCACTGGGACGAGGCGACCGCCGAGCCGCCCAAGCCCGACCAGGACCGCTCGCTGGCCGTGTTCGACGGCGGCAAGATCGTCGGAACGGCCCACGCCTTCGGGTGCCGCATGAACATACCCGGTGGCGACGCGGCCACTGGCGGCGTGGACGACGTGGCAGTGCTCCCCACCCACCGGCGGCGCGGCATCATGCGGATGATGATGGCTTGGCAGATGGAGGACTTCCGCGAACGGGGTGAGCCCTTCGCCGCCCTATACGCGACCGAGAGCATCATATACGGGCGCTACGGCTACGGCATTGCGACGGTCGAGGAGAGCTGGTCCATCGACACCAGGCACTCCGCGTACGCGCAGCCTTTCGAGCACAGGGGGCGGCTGTCCTTCGTCGAGCCGGACGCCGTCCCCGAGATCTGCCCACCCATCCTGGCAAGGGCCCTGAAAGACCGCCCGGGCTCCATACCCCCTACTCCGCACAGGTGGCAGCGGATAGCCAGGAGCCGGCAGAGCCAGCAAGAGAGCGCCGCGTTCTTTCACGTTCTGTACGAGGAGGACGGCAGGACGGAGGGGTACGTCCGGTACACCATTGAAGACGACGAGGTCGTGGTCGACGTGGGAGGACTGATCTGGGCTACGCCGTCCGCCCATGCGGCCCTCTGGCGCTTCTGCCTCGACATCGACCTCACCTGGAAGGTGAAGGCCGGATGCCTGCCAGCCGACGACCCGTTGACGTGGATGCTTGCGGACCCGAGGCGGCTCTCGCGCAGGACCCACGACGGGCTGTGGATACGCCTGGTTGACGTGCCGGCCGCCCTGGCCGCCCGAAGCTACGGAGCGCCCGGCTCCCTGGTCATCGGGGTGGCGGACCCGTTCTGCCCGTGGAACGAGGGGCGCTACGAGCTGGAAGCCGGGCCGGACGGCGCGACCTGCTCCCGGACCTCCAGGGCGCCCGATCTGGCGCTGTCGGCGGGAGACCTGGCGTCCGCGTACCTGGGCGCAGTGCCCTTCACCCTGCTGGGCAGGGCGGGCAGGGTCGAAGAGCTTGCCGGGGGATCGCTGTCGATGGCGGACGCGATGTTCGCCACGGCGCTCAAGCCGTGGAGCGCCTTCCACTTCTAGTGCTTCCACTTCTAGTGTAGGATACCTTGACCGGACTTATCCAGAGGTATCGGAATGGTCATAGATCAGGACTTGGCAGAGCTTAGAACACGCATCAGGCACTCTACGGCCCACGTCATGGCCGACGTGGTGACGCGGATGTTCCCCGGGACCCGGCTTGCAATCGGGCCCCCTACGGAGGACGGGTTCTACTACGACTTCCTGTCGAGCGAGCCCTTCACCAACGACGACCTCGGCGCCATCGAGAAGGCGATGCGGAAGACGATCGCCGAGGACCTGGCCTTCGAGCTGCACGAGTACCCGAAGGAACAGGCGCTCGACATGAACGCCGACGAGCCGCTGAAGCTGGAGATCATCCACGAGATCCCGGAAGGCGAGCCGATCACCACGTACAGGCACGGCGGGTTCGAGGACCTGTGCGCGGGGCCTCACGTAGACTCGACGGGCGGGATCCCCGCCTTCAAGCTCCTGAGCGTGGCGGGCGCATACTGGAGGGGCGACGAGAACCGCGAATCGCTGCAGCGCATCTACGGGACGGCCTTCGAGTCCCAGGACGCGCTCGACGAGCACCTGCACAGGCTGGAGGAGGCCGGGCGACGCGACCACCGGACGCTGGGAAGGGACCTGGACCTCTTCTCCATACACGACGAGACGGGGCCCGGCCTCATCGTGTGGCACCCCAAGGGCGCGCGGGTACGCGGGCTGATCGAGGACTTCTGGAAGCAGGAGCACTACGCATGGGGCTACGACCTGGTCTACACGCCCCACATCGGGCGCTCGACCCTGTGGGAGACGAGCGGACACCTCGAGTTCTTCAGGGAAAACATGTTCGCCAACATCGACATGGAGGGCCAGGACTACTATCTCAAGCCCATGAACTGCCCCTTCCACATCCTCTACTACAAGACTGGCCTGCGGAGCTACCGCGACCTGCCCATGCGCGTCGGAGAGATCGGCACCGTGTACCGGTACGAGCGAGGCGGCGTGCTCCACGGCCTGACGCGAGTTCGAGGACTGACACAGGACGACGCCCACATCTTCTGCAGGCCGGACCAGGTCGAGTCCGAGATCGACGGCGTCCTGGACCTCACCTTTCACCTGCTGCGAAGCTTTGGACTCGACCAGTACGAGCTCATGCTCTCCACCCGGCCCGAAAAGGCGGTGGGCGCGGACGAGCAGTGGGAGCTGGCCACGGAATCGCTGCGCCGAACGCTCCACGCACGCGGGTTGGAGTTCGATATCGACGAGGGGGGCGGGGCGTTCTACGGGCCAAAGATCGACATCAACATCCGTGACGCCATCGGGCGCGAGTGGCAGTGCACCACGGTCCAGTTCGACTTCAACCTGCCCGAACGCTTCGGCCTGCGGTACATCGGCGAAGACGGCCGCGAGCACCAGCCCTACATGGTCCACCGCGCACTCCTCGGATCCATGGAGCGGTTCATGGGAGTGATGATCGAGCACTACGGCGGGGCTTTCCCCGTGTGGCTTGCGCCGGTGCAGGCCATGGTGATCCCGATAGCGGACCGCCACAACGAATACGCGCAGCAGATCAGGGCGCGGCTCGAGCAGTCGACCGTGCGCGCCGCGGTCGACGACGGGAACGACCGCATGAACGCCAAGATCCGCAACGCCCAGGTGCAAAAGGTGCCCTACATGCTGGTGGTGGGCGACCGCGAGGTGGAATCGGGCGGGGCGTCCGTGCGGCTGCGGTCTGGGAAGAACCTGGGAGCGATGAGCATAGAGGATACCGTCGCCAGGATCACCGAGGACGTCGAATCAAGACAGTGATAGCGAAAATATGGGCCTCCGGCGCTATTGTTGCGGGCGCGTGTCTTATGCTATATTCAATGGCGCTCGCCGAACAGGCGCCGACGTAGACCGGGATGAGGGTAGCCGCATAGCCAAGGAGTATCGGACCAACGATAGGATCAGGATACCGGAGGTACTCCTGATCGACGAGAGGGGCTCGCAGCTGGGCGTCATGCCCACGCGCGAGGCGCTCCGGCTCGCCGAGGAGCGCAGCCTCGACCTCGTGGAGGTGGCCCCATCAGCCAGGCCGCCCGTGTGCCGGATCATGGACTACGGCAAGTTCCGGTACGAGGTGACGCGCCGGGAGCGGGAGGCGCGCCGTGACAACAAGTCGAGGGGCGCGACGAACGAGCTGAAGGAGGTCAGGTTCAAGACCCGCATCGGAGACCACGACAGGGAGGCTAAGACGCGGGTCGTCCGGCGGCTGCTCGGCGAAGGGGCCAAGGTGAAGGTCTCGGTGATGTTCAGGGGAAGGGAGATCACCCACCCGGAGATCGGGATGCAGGTCCTGAGAAAGGTTGCCGAGGACCTCAAGGAAGATGCTAAAGTAGAAAAGGTGCCGGGATTCGAGGGGCGCTTCCTGTCGATGATAGTGAGCCCGGCCAAGAAGAGACAGTCCCAGCCCAAGCAGACGAAGACACCGGAGCCAGCAAGTGCCCAAGCTTAAGACACACAAGGGATCTGCCCGTCGATTCCGCATCACAGGGACGGGAAAGCTGCGCCGCATGAAGGGGCACAGGAGCCACCTTCGCAGGAAGAAGCCCGCCAACGTCAGGCGCCTCTACTCGCAAAAGCTGGAGGTCTCGCCCGGCGACGAGAGGCGCGTGCGCAAGCTCCTTCCATACGGACTGCCCGACTAGCCCCCTGCCCGACACCACCCACACAGGACCAGGAGCCACCCGTGACCAGGATCAAGAGCGGTACCACACGACGCCGTCGCCACAAGAAGGTGCTGAAGCAGACGCGCGGACACCAGGGCGTCCGCCACACCCTGTACAGCCGCGCGAGGGAGTCCCTCATCCACGCCCTGAAGTACTCCTACGCCCACCGCAGGAAGAAGAAGGGCGACATGCGGCGGCTCTGGACGATCAGGATCAACGCGGCCGCCCGCGCGAACGGCCTGTCGTACAGCCAGCTCATGCACGGGCTGCGGCTCGCGGACGTGCAGGTGAACCGCAAGGTGCTGGCCGACCTCGCCCTCAACGACCCCGATGCCTTCGCCCAGATCGCAAGCCGGTCCAAGGCCAGCCTGATGGACGCCGCCGCCTGACGCGCCCTCGCTCGATCCGTCACGGCGGCTCCGTGATCCGCTACACGGTGGTGCGGAGCGCCCGCAGGAAGAAGACGGTCTCGATCACCATCGACCCCGATGACAGCGTCCGCGTGTCCGCGCCCCTGCGCACACCCAACGCCGAGATCGAGTCCATCGTCAGGAAGCGGGCCGACTGGATCCTCCGCAAGCTCGCCGAGGAGCGCCCCGAAGAGCCTCAACCCAGGCAGTTCGCGACGGGCGAGAAGCTCTACTACCTCGGGCGCGAGCTCACGCTGGTGGTGCAGCTCACGACCGACGAGGAGCCTTCCGTGAGCCTCGAATCCGACTGCCTCAGGATAGAGTGCCCGGCCTGGGTTCCCGAGGAGCACCGCGCATATGCCATCAGGCAGGTGCTGGTGCTCTGGTACAAGCAGCAGGCCGCCGAGCTGCTGCAGGAGTCCGTGGAGCGCTGGCGACCCAGGGTGGGAACCTCGCCGACGCGCATCTCCATCGGCGACCAGAAGACGCGGTGGGGAAGCTGCTCATCCAAGGGGAGCCTGCGCTTCAACCTACGCCTCGCCATGGCGCCCCAGGCGCTGATCGACTACGTGACGGTACACGAGCTCTGCCACCTTCTCGAAGGCAACCACTCAGCGGCGTTCTGGGAGCAGGTCGCGCGCGTCCTCCCCGACTACGAAGCGCGGCGCAGGAGCCTCCGGGAGCTCGAGCCCCTGCTCACCCTGTAACCGGCTGACTGCCCAGCACGCCACGGCCTGCACTGCTCAGAGGGCGGCGCACTGCCTACTCTCCGGCGGGCCATGCCTCCGCGCGGCGCATGAAGACTGAGGGGTCATCCCTCCACTCGGCGTAGCCGATGCGTCTGTCGTCCGTCAGGTAGTCGATCTTCTCGTCGATGCAGGACAGCAGGTCGGCATCACTCGCGGCGAGGGTGAAGCCGCCGTATTCGGACTCCGAGTCGAGTGCGGTGACCACGAAGGCGGCGTCGGGCCCATAGGCGGCGTCCCTGTTGCCGATCTCGCCCCTGGCCACGGCGTCTATGCTTCCGTCCGCCAGCGAATCGAGAAGCTCCTTCTCTCCGAGCTCACCACCGAGATAGACAACCTGTGGGAAGTCATCAGAGGGCGGGTATATACGGCGTCTTTCCTGGAGGACCGAGGACTCGCCAGCCGCTGTAATGGTGTAGTCTGCGGTGCCGTCAGCGGTCACCTCTCCTCGCGGCGTCTCGACTCGCGTGCCGGAGACCAGCACGCCGCTGGCATCCGCCAGACCGGTCAGCACGAGCAGGCGCGCCTCTCCTGTCGTTCCGGCAAGGACGCCGACACGCACGTCGCTCTTCAGCATGTCGTGGCTGGCAAGGCGCTCGGCATCCCCGGCGCGCACCAGGAGGGATTGCCGGAAGTCTATATGGCCCGACGTAAATGCGACGACCTTCTCGCCAGCCGCGTTACGGGTCCGTGAGTCGAGAATGGTGATGCCGCCTCCCACGATGTCGTATTCGGAGCCGGCGGACCGGAGCCAGATGTCGTCCCAAGGGGCGATGGGCTTGCGGGAGAAGGACAACCCGGCGCCCTCCATCGCTTCGAGGGCGTCCAGCAGATCGGCCTCGTAGCCCAGGTGCGTGCCGAACCCGGGTGCATCGGGGTCCTCGTCGGCACTGAAGCTGACAGGGGCGAAGAAGGCGTAGAAGCCCATGTCGAGGCTGCGTCCGTCCTCGGTGCAGGCTTGGGTCTGCTCGACCTCCGACGAGCACGCGGCCAGGGACAGGAGGAGACCCACGAGCGGGACCATCCCTGGGAGTGCGGCGTCACGCAGACTCAATCCTCAGCCTTCTGGGCCATGTCCAGGATGATGTCCCACTCCGCCCTGGTGAGCGGGTGAACCGAGATGCGGGGCCGCCTGAACAGCGAGCACTCCTCCAGGCCGGGCTCCGCCCTGAGCCGCTTCAGGGTGACCGGGTTCGGCAGCGCCTCGTCGCCCCTGATGTCCACCATGTACCAGATCGGCTTCTCGGGCGTGCTCTTCGGGTCGGGATGGTCCGAGTCCGGGTCCCACGCCGTGAAGTCCGGGTAGCCGTCCCTCACAACGGTGGCCGTGCCGACGACGGCAATCGGCTTCGCGTTGGAGTGGTAGAAGAGCACGCGGTCGCCGACCTTCACCTGGTCTCGGAGGAAGTTCCGCGCCTGGTAGTTGCGCACTCCGTCCCACTCGGCAGTCCGGTCCTCCTCACCCATCAGGTCCGAGAACGAGTACGCCGACGGCTCCGACTTGAACAGCCAATATCCACAATCCGCCATCCGCTCATCTCCTTAGCCGCGTATTTGCTGCCTAACAGATAACACTCTCCAGGCCACCTCGCAATCCCCTTAGGTACTGGATACCGGCTTTCGCCGGTATGACGGAGCGGGGATCATATCCGGCAACCCCTTGCATTAGGCCGTCAGCATCATCACAATATTCCGCAATCTTGAACTCACGACTCGAAACTCAGAGCTCGAAGCTCCCCTCCCACGCCCGCGCCGTGATCATCGGGGGCGGCGTGGCGGGGTGCAGCACGGCGTACCACCTGGCGAAGCTGGGCTGGGAGGACGTTGTGCTGCTGGAGCGCAGGAACATCTCCGGCGGCACGACCTGGCACGCCGCCGGGCTGGTCACACAGCTTCGGAACTCCAGGACGCTGATCGACATCGCCCGCTACAGCATCGACCTGTACGACCGCATCACCGAGGAGACCGGCGTCGAGACGGGGTTCAACCACACCGGCAGCATCTCGGTCGCGCGGACCCAGGGGCGGATGGACGAGTTCAGGAAGATAGCGTCCCTGGGCAGGTCCTACGGCATCGAGATCGAGCCGATCAGCCCCGGCGAGGCGGGCGAGATGTGGCCGATGATGCGCATCGACGACCTGGTGGGCGGCCTCTACATCCCCCGCGACGCCCAGATGGTGCCCCACCTGGCGGCGGCGGCGCTGGCCCGGGGCGCCGAGATGGCCGGGGCGCGGCTGTTCGAGAACGTCGGCGTAACGGGCGTCCTGCAGGACCGGGGCGCCGTGACGGGCGTATCCACGGACATGGGCGACATAGCCTGCGAGTACGTGGTGATCGCCGCCGGGATGTGGTCGAGAGACATCGGGATGAGCGCGGGCGTGAAGGTGCCGCTCATGGCCGCCGAGCACATGTACCTCGTCACCAGGCCGATGGGGCTGCCCCACGACGCGAAGTCCCTGCGCGACCCGGACGAGCAGATTTACTTCCGCCGCGACCAGGAGGAGAAGGGTGCGATCCTGATGGGTGGCTTCGAGTCCGCGGCCAAGCCGTGGCCCGACGGACCGCACGACGGCTACAACTTCAGCCTCGTCGAGCCCGACTGGGAGCACTTCAAGGTCTTCTGGGAGAACGCGACGTACAGGGTGCCGGCCATGGAAGAGGCGGGCATCGACCGCTTCTACGTGAGCGCCGAGAGCTTCACACCGGACAACCGGTACATCCTGGGAGAGGCGCCGGAGCTGCGTAACCTGTTCCTGTGCACGGGGCTGAACTCGACGGGGATAGCCGCCGGGCCCGGCTCCGGCCGGGCCGTGGCGGAGTGGATGGTCGAGGGCCACCCGACGATGGACATGTGGGAGGTGGACCCGCGGCGCTTCCACCGGTACCAGAACGGGCGGAAGTACCTCTACGACCGCACTGTGGAATCGGTGGGGACGCTGTACGGGATGCACTGGCCCCACAAGCAGATGGAGACGGCGCGGATGGCGCGGAGGTCGCCCCTCCACGACCGGCTGGCCGAGCGCGGCGCGTGCTTCGGCGAGGCGGGGGCATGGGAGCGCCCCAACTGGTTCGCCCCCAAGAGCGTGTCGCCGGAGTACGAGTACTCGTACGGGCGGCAGAACTGGTTCGACTACTCCGCCGGCGAGCACCGCGCCGTGCGGGAGGCCGTGGGCCTGTTCGACCAGACCTCATTCGCCAAGTTCATGCTGCGGGGCGCGGACGCCACCCGGGGCCTCCAGCAGCTATGCGCGAACGACGTGGACGTGCCGCCCGGGCGCGTGGTCTACACGGCCATGCTGAACGAGCGCGGCGGCATCGAGGCGGACCTGACGGTTACCCGCGTATCGGAGGACGGCTACCTGATCGTGACGGGCGGCTCGGTGTCGGCGAGGGACTACGGCTGGATCGAGTCGCATATCCCGGCCGGGGCCGACGCCAGCCTCACGGACGTCACGTCGGCCTACGCGGTGCTGGGGCTGATGGGCCCCCGCTCCCGCGACCTGCTGTCCGAGGTTACGGACGGCGACGTGTCGAACGAGGCCATGCCGTTCCTCAGCTCGCGCGAGATCACCATAGGCTATGCGCCGGTGCGGGCGACTCGGATAACTTACGTGGGCGAGCTTGGCTGGGAGCTGTACGTGCCCACGGAGTTCGCCGCCGGGGTGTTCGACACGATTATGGCCCACGGCGAGGCGCACGGGCTCAGGCTTGCCGGGTTCCACGCCATGGAGTCCCTCCGCGTGGAGAAGGCGTACCGCGCCTGGGGCCACGACATCGTGGACCTCGACACGCCGCTGGAGGCCGGGCTGGGCTTCGCGGTCGCCATGGACAAGCCCGGCGGCTTCATCGGCAGGGACGCCCTGGTCGAGCAGCGGGGCAAGGGTCTGAACAAGCGGCTTGCCGTCTTCGTGCTGGACGACCCCGAGCCGCTGCTACTGGGCGACGAGCCCATCTTCCGCGACGGCAGACTGGTGGGACGCACCACGTCGGGGGCGTTCGGCCACACGGTAGGAAGCTCGGTGGGCATGGGATACGTGGAGAGCGAGGAGGGTGTCACGCCGCGGTACGTGCGCTCCGGGGACTACGAGATCGAGGTCCTGGCCCAGCGCTTCACCGCCAGGGCCCAGCTCGCCGCGCCGTACGACCCCAGGGGGCGGCGCATCCGGGCATAGCGGGGAAGCCAGTCCGTCATTCCGGCCTTGAGCCGGAATCCATCCCCTGCATCCCTATCGCATAGTTTGACACACATAGGGGGCCGACATAGAATCTGCTATGCGCTCTAACGGGCGCTTGGGAGGACTTCGATGGATACCAAGGCTTACATTCTGATCGAGACGGCTGTTGGCAAGTCGCGCGACGTGGCGAAGGAGCTTCGCGTTCTGGACGGCTTCGAGACCGTGGACCCCGTCACCGGCCCCTACGACATTATCGCGGTGATCAGCGCGAGAGACCTCAACGCCGTGGGTGACATCGTATCCAGGCAGGTGCACACAATCGACGGCATCGTCCGGACCGTCACCTGCCTGGCCGTCGCGCGGGCGTAGCGCACGTAATAGGCCACCTCGAACTATCTGAGTAGCGGAGAACTGCCCTTCGACAGGCTCAGGGCGAACGAACTTTGCTCCGTTCGCAGATGTGGGCGGCGTCAGCCGTCCACTATCGTCACTTCCACCCCTAGCCTCTTGCCGAGCGCGACGAGGTACCTGTCGATGGCCGACTGCTGGCCGGTGCCCAGCGCCGACATGAACCTGAAGACGGGGTTGTCTATCTGGGCGGTCTCGGTCACCGAGAGGGAGGACACCTCGCCGACCTCCGCGATCTCCATGGTCCAGTCGCCCAGGGCGAGGCCGCCTTCCACGATGCGCCTGACCAGCCTGCGGTGGGGCATGGACTCGACGGTCTCGAGGGTAACGGCCTGCCCGCTCCCGTCGGTCTCCATCCAGCGGTCGCGCCCTCCCCGGGGCGGGAGTCGCTCAACCGACTTCAGGTCGGGCCGCCACTCCACCTGCGCCGAGAAGTCGGAGATCGTACGCCAGACCTCGGCGGGGGAGCGGTTGAGATAGGTAACCCTGGTCACCCTGTGCTCCTTGGGCAGCCTACTGCCCACGAGCAGGACGACGAGTGCGGCGACCACGGCGATCAGCACGAGCGAGACTATCCATATCATTGCGGATACCCTGAAGCGTGATGCGTGAATGACAAGAGGGGCCCCGCCGGTGGCGGGGCCCCTCTTCGGTTAGCTATGCGGAGCCAAGCCGCGGCTATTCCTCGAGCGCTTCGTAGTCCCTGGCCTGCTTGACCTCGGACACGGACAGTACGGAGGTGGCGCGGGTGGTGTCGAATCCAATCGCCTCCACCGTGTAATCACCGGTCCCGAGGATGCAGCGGAAGTCCCCGTCCTCGTTCTCGTCATCGGGGTCCTGGCACGCGAGATCGAGGGCTATCCTCACGACGCCCTTGTCGTTCGCCTCACCCTGCTTGATCGCCCGCTTCTCGGTGTCGCCGGCCCCGGGGACCACGACGCCCGCGCGGACGCCCTCGCCAACGCCGACCCAAGCCAGCAGGGTCACCTTCTCGTGCGGGTTGAAGCCCGAGCCCAGAATGTCAATCGAGCCCTTGATCCACATCGTGCCGGCCGTGAGGCTCGGAGCCTCCCCAGGCGTGGGACCGGGCTCGACGACCGGAGTCTCGGAGCCCATGACGTGAAGGGCCGTGCTCGCCGTGCTGCCGTCGGCGCCCTGCGCCTTGACCGTCACGACGCCCTGGCTCAGGATCTCGCCTGAGTTGCGGGCCACGCTAGACTCTCCGCCAAGCGGCCTGAGGGTGACGCTCCAAGCGCCGCCCCGGTTGGAGTCGACGAAGCCGAGGGTCGGCTCCACGCCGTCACCAAGATCGATGTAGACGATGGCCGGCTCGTACTTCAGGAATCCTGAACCCGATACGGTCAGCTCCTGGTCGAGATAGACGGCCGTCGAGCTGACGGACACGCCGGCCTCGGGGGACACGGCAGCCTCACCCTGCGGGCCCGGAGGGCCTGTGGGACCCTGGAGGCCCGGGTTGCCGGGGTTGCCTGGGAGACCAGGCTCGCCGGGCAGGCCCGGAGCGCCCTGCGGGCCAGGCTCGCCGGGGTTGCCCGGGTTACCTGGGAGGCCAGGGAGGCCCGGCTCACCCGCCGGACCCTGCGGGCCCGTGCAGGCCATCAGCAAGACCGCTGACGCCAGGGCGATGACAATCGACAGTACAAACCCAGCTGGAGTACGATGTTTCCTCATTGAGACCCCTCTCTGAAGAATCCGCTATGTTGCAACAGTCCGCTCGCAACACACAATTACCCGTAGGACAAACATACATGCCCTCAGGCGCCCCTAATCATATGTTGGGGATTGTGGATTGTCAAGTCCTGACACCACGTTACTTGGGGCCTATTCGCCCATGCCACGAGGGGCGCCATCTCCGAGATTCGGCCTAGCCGTACTTGATTCTCGGGTCGACCACCGCCAGCAGGATGTCCGACAGCAGCGTCCCTACGATCGTCAGCACGCCCAGCATCAGCACGATGAACCCCGCCGTGTAGACGTCCTCCTGGATCATCGACTCCAGCAGCACAGGCCCCAGGGTCGGCAGGCTCAGCACCACGGATACGATTACGCTCCCGCTGACCAGCGCCGGCAGCAGGTAGCCGACCGTGCTGACGAGCGGGTTGATGGCGACCCTGACCGGGTACTTCATTATCAGTCGCCAGGAGGCCATGCCCTTGGACCTCGCCGTCACCACGTAGGGCTTGCTGAGCTCGTCCAGCAGGTTGTTCCGCATGATCCTGATGAGGCTGGCGGTGCCCGAGGTGCCCAGGACCACGGCCGGCACCCACAGGTGCTGTAGGACGTCCATGGCCTTGGCGACACTCCAGGGCGCGTCCTGGTACTCCGTCGAGATCAGGCCCCCGACGCTCTGGCCGAAGTAGGCGAAGGCCACGTACATCAGCACGAGCCCCAGCAGGAAGTCGGGCACGGCCAGGCCGCTGAACCCGATGAACGTGAAGAAGTAGTCCCCGATGGAGTGCTGGCGGACGGCAGAGTATATCCCGACGGGTATGGCGAAGGTCCACGTGACGAGGATCGTAAAGCCGGTGAGCAGGACCGTCATCTGGATCCGCTCGCCTATCAGCTCCTTGACGAGCTTTTCCCTGGGACCGCCGCAGTAGAACCGGTAGGAGATGCCAAGGTCCCCGCGCAGCATGTTCGACATCCACTTCAAATAGCGGATGTGCATGGGCCGGTTGAGCCCGAAGTACTCCCTGAGGTGGTCCGCCATCTCGAGGGCGACCGGATCGCCGTTCTGCATGAGGCTGTCCAGCTTCTTCGTGACCGTGTCGCCCTCCGGAAGCTGGATGACGACGAAGGCGAGGACCGTGATGGTCCACATCGTGAACGCTGCCAGCAAGAGCCGCCTTACTATGTAGCCGATCATGTGGCCCCACCTTTCTCCGCCGATTGGACGGCGGCGCCGGCGTGCTGTATTGTAGTCCTGTGCCCCTGTAGCTCAGCGGATAGAGCACCGGCCTCCGGAGCCGGGTGCGTGGGTTCGAGTCCCGCCGGGGGCGCTCCATAGAATGGAAACACGTTCGCCCTGAGCCTGTCGAAGGGCAGCTCCTAGAACCATTTCGCCTTGTCCACCACGTTCCTGAGCGGCCGTCCCTCGGCGAACCGTACGCAGTTGTCCAGGAACAGATCCGTTCGCCTCTCGTCCAGGTTGGGGCCGGAGGCCGCCGCGACGTGAGGCGTGATCAGCATGTTGGGCGCGTCCCACAGCGGGTGGTCGGCGGGCAGCGGCTCGATCTCGAACACGTCTAGGGCCGCGCCGGCTATCCGGCCGGTCCTCAGGGCCTCGTTCAGTGCGTCGAGGCGGACAGTCGCGCCCCGGCCGATGTTGATGAAGTACGCCGTCGGCTTCATCAGGCCGAACTCCGCCGGGCCGAACATGCCCTGGGTCTCGGGCGTCTCCGGCACGGTCACGGCCACGAAGTCGGCCCGGGGCAGCACCTCGTGGAGTGCGCCGGGCGGGTGAATCTCCGACACGCCCGGCGGGGCCTCCTCCACGCGGGCGTCGACGCCGATCACCGTCATGCCGAGCTCGGCGCACAGCCGGCCGGTCTCCGCGCCTATGCCCCCTATGCCCACGACCACAACCGTCGATTCCGGCAGGTAGACGTGGCCCTGCTCGGCGATCCACTCCCGGCCCTGCTGGGCACGGTAGTACGCCGACAGCGCCCTGGAGAAGGACAGCAGGAGCGCCATGATATGGGCGCTGATGTGGTCGTTGTATATGCCGCGCACGTTGGTAACGACCACGTCGCTCTCGATCAGTGCTTGGTGATAATATCCGGCTGCGGGGCCAGCCTGGGGGCACGCGACCCAGCGCAGCCTACCGGCCCTCGCGAACAGCTCCGGCGTGATGTTGCCGTAGGCGGCGTCGGCCTCGCCGACCAGCTCCAGCGCCTCGCCCACGGAGCCGGCCACGTTGACCTGGATCCCCGGTACGAGATCCTCCAGCCGGTCGGGCCACCGGTGGGTCTCGTGGACGCCGGGGACACCGGGGCCCTCGGTGGTGTATATAAGGAGATTGAACGCCATGCGGCCCAAGTCTAGGGGCGACGCAATGGCGTGTCAAACCGATTCCCAGGGGGAAGCAATGAACGATAGCGCACCCGCGATCATATTCACGGACGACGGCTGGATACTGAGCGCGACCGAGCCCCCTGTGACGGCGGCGGACCTGCAGGCGAAGGTGGTCGACGGGTACGCGGGGATGGGCGGCGCGTTCGGGTGGAGCCTGGGCGACCACGAGGTCTACCAGTACGAGACCGAGCGGGGCGAGATCTTCGGTCAGGGGCGCACCTCTTTCGACGACGGCCTGCGCTCGTTCGTGCACTCCCCCACGCCCGGCGTGATGCCGCGCATCGCCGAGAACATCCGCGCGCTCATGGCCGAGGACGGCGGCCCCATGACGATACTGACGCGCCAGACCCGCCGCGCCGGACTCCCCTTCTTCCCCAGGGTCCGGATGAACAGCCACTACGACATGGACCCGGATCACCCCGGGTACGGCCGGTTCCGCAGGGAGCGCCCGGACCTGCTGATAGGCAGGCCCGGCGAGTCGATACCGGAGGGCACCATCGAGTGGGGCATCAAGACGGGCCTGGACTTCACCTTCCCCGAGGTGCGCGAGCACAGGCTGGCCATCGTCGAGGAGGTGGTCGAGCGGTTCGACGTGGACGGCGTGGAGCTGGACTTCATGCGCCACCCTGCCTTCTTCCGCCCTGACGAGGCATACGGCAGCCGCTATCTGGTGACGGACCTGGTGGCCCGGGCGCGCCGGCTGCTCGACGAGGCCGGGGGCCGGCGTGGCAGGAATCTCCCGCTCGCCGTGCGGGTGCCGCCCACCCTCTACGACTCGGCGAGGATAGGGCTGGACGTGGGAGAGTGGATCGCCGGTCGCCTCGTCGACATCGTGGCAGTAGGAGGCGGGTTCATCCCCTTCGAGACGCCCATCGGCGAGTTCACCGCCGCCGCATCCGGCACGGGCTGTCTCGTCTACGGCTGCATCGAGGGGACCGTGACGGCGGACGAGCGGAGCATGAGGGCGCTGGCGACCCTCTGGCGGGAGGACGGGGCAGCCGGGGTCTACCTGTACAACTTCTACACCATGTCGCCCGCGTGGAACCGGCGTATCGCGCGGGAGCTGACCGGTCCCGCCGCGCTCGCGGGCCTCGACAGGCGCTACGAGATCTTCCGGCCCAGGTCGTACGAGGGCGGCGGAGGCCACAGCACCGCGTTCAAGTATGCGAGCCCCGTCACCCAGCTTCCCGCGCGGCTGGCCCCATCGCCGAGCGACGGCGAGTGGGTCGGTCCGAAGCTCACCCTCAGGCTCGCCTCGAACGAGGGGAGTGACGAAGGCGGCGCGCGGCTGAGACTCCGGCTGGACCGGATGCCGGAGCAGGGGGAGCGGCTGGACGTGGAGCTGAACGGCAACCTCCTGCCCAGCGAGGGCGCAGAGACGTCGGAGGTGTGGCGCAGGAAGGTGATACCGACGACCTTCTGGGTCGAGTACCCCGCGAAGATTGTGGAGCGCGAGGAGGAGGGCGCCTCGGTCGAATACGAGATCGACCAGGGGATGCTGCGGCCGTGCGAGAACACCGTCCGGGTTCGCCTCGCGTCCGGCGGCGACCGCTCGCTGGCCCTCGACGCGGTGCAGATCGACGTGACCGGCGGGTAGCGGTGCATGGTAGAATTGCCCTTCGGCAGTGACTAGGGAGCATAGAACACAGCATGACGATCACATACGGAGAGCTGAGGAAGGGCCTGCCCATCGAGCTGGACGGGGAGCCCTATACCGTCGTCGAATACAAGTCCCACAAGATGCAGCAGCGCGCGCCGGTGATGCAGGTCCGGTTCAGGTCCCTGCGCACGGGCAAGGTCGTCGACAAGTCCTTCCAGGGCTACGACGTGAAGTTCACCCCGGCGGAGGTCGAGCGGCGGACGGCCCAGTACATCTACGAGGACGACGGCCTCCACTACTTCATGGACAACGACACCTACGAGCAGTTCCCCCTGTCGTCCGAGCAGATCGAGGACTCCCTGCCCTACCTGGTCGAGCAGATGACGGCGGACATCGTCTTCTACGAGGGCAGCCCCATCGCCCTGGAGATACCGATCACCGTGGACCTGGAAGTCGCCGAGGCGCCGCCGGGCCACAAGGGCGACACGGCCCAGGGCGCGAGCAAGCCCGTCACGCTGGAGACGGGGCTCGTCGTGCAGGCGCCCCTGTTCGTCAGCACCGGGGACACCATCAAGGTGGACACGCGCAGCGGCGAGTACCTGTCGAGGGTCTGACGTGCCCGTCTACCACGTCTCGCAGGTAACCACCTATCTGCGGGAGATGCTCGATAACGACTACTTCCTCAACGACGTCTGGGTCCAGGGCGAGGTGGCCAACCTTGCCCGGCCCGGTTCGGGGAACTGCTACTACACGCTGCGCGACGCCCGCGCCTCGATCCGCTGCGCCATGTTTGCGGGAAAGTCGTACGGGGCCGAGCTATTGTCGAACGGCGCCGCCGTCATAGCCCACGGGCGAATCGGGGTCTACGAGCAGCGCGGCGACGTCCAGCTCATAGTCGACCAGGTCAGGCCGGAGGGCATGGGCGAGCAGGAGCTGAGGCTGGCGGAGCTGAAGGCCCGGCTGCAGAGGGAGGGCCTGTTCGACGTATCGCGGAAGCGCAAGGTACCCCAATTTCCGAGGCGCGTGGGGGTCGTGACTTCGCCGAGCGGCTCCGTATGGCACGACATCCGCACGGTGGTCGAGAGGCGCTACCCGCTGGTCGAGCTTGCGCTGGCGCCCGCAGCGGTCCAGGGGCCCCACGCCGCGGCCACGGTGCGCGACGCCTTCTCGGCCCTCGACGCGGCAGGCAACGTGGACGTGGTGATACTGGCGCGCGGCGGCGGCTCGCTGGAGGACCTGCTGCCCTTCAACGACGAGGGCGTGGCGCGGGCGGTGTTCGCCAGCCGCGCCCCGGTCATCAGCGCCGTCGGCCACGAGACCGACCACACCATCGCCGACCTGACGGCGGACCTGCGCGCGCCCACGCCGTCAGCCGCCGCGGAGATGGCCGTGCCCGACGCGCGCGAGCTGGGCGCGGGAATCGGGTCGTACCGCCAGCGCATGGCGTCGCGGCTGGCGGGCAGGCTGGAGTCGTCGCGGCAGCACGTGTCCCACCTACGGACTCGGTGCGTACGCGGCCGCCCCGACGTGGACGCGCTCCGGCAGCGGGTGGACCGCCTGCTCGAAGGCGCGTATGGGCGGCTCCGGCGCGACATGGGCATCAGGGCCGAGAGGGCCGGAGCCCTGGAGATGCGCCTCAAGTCCCTGAGTCCGTCGGACACGCTGCGCCGCGGCTATGCTATAGTGAGGGCGCCCGGCACGGGTGAGGTCCTGGGAGACGCGTCGACGCTGGCGGCGGCCGATCGGGTGCACGTGACGCTGGCGCGGGGTGCGTTCGACGCAGAGGTCCTGGAGGTCCAGCCCGACGGTGCCGGGAGCCAGGCAGGGGCCGCGAGCCGTTCGCGCCGACCGCCGGTTCACTAATCTGGGAGGTGTCCCATGGCGCAGGGTTCCGACTACCCGGTACAGCTCTCCATCGACTACCCGGAGTCGAGCAACAGGCTCACGGCGTTCTTCAGGCTCATCCTGGCGATACCCGTCATCATCCTATCGGCGGTCCTGGGCGCCCCGAAGTTCCTGGCGCCGCTGCTCATGCTCCTCTTTGCCGGGAAATTCCCCAGGTGGTGGTTTGACTGGAACCTCCGAGTGAAGCGCTTCTCGGCCAGGATAAACGCGTACTTCGGGCTGATGCAGGACGAGTACCCGTCCACCGAGGACGACCAGTCAGTGCACCTCGACATCGAGTACCCCGAGAATCTCAACCGGTTCCTGCCGCTGGTCAAGTGGCTCCTGGCGATTCCACACTACATCGTGCTCATGGTACTGGGCATCGTGTCGCTGGTGCTGACTGTCATCGCCTGGTTCGCGATCCTGTTCACGGGACGCTACCCCCGGGCGCTCTTCGACGTGAACCTGGGGATCGCGCGATGGAGCGTCAGGGTAAACGCCTATGCATTCGCGCTTATGACGGACCGCTATCCCCCGTTCCGGCTCAGTCCCTAAGGTGTCCGAAGCCTCCGCGACCGAGCTGACCTTCGAGCAGGCCCTGGCCAGGCTGGACGAGACGGTCAGGGCCCTTGAGGCTGGCGACCTGCCCCTCGACGAGGCCACGCGCCTCTACGAGCAGGGCATGAAGCTGGCCCGGACGTGCAACGAGATGCTCGCCTCCGCCGAGCTCAGGATCACCAAGATCCGTACGGCCTACGGCGAGCAGATGCGCCTGCAGTGATTAAGGCCGACTTTCACATGCACACCTGTTTCTCCCCCGACTCGGAGACGACCCCCGAGCGGCTGGTGGAGAGGTGCGTCGAGGTCGGCCTGGGGCTGATCGCGGTGACGGACCACAACACCATCGAGGGCGCGCTGGCCGTGCGGGAGATAGCCCCGTTCCCTGTGATCATCGGCGAGGAGGTGAAGACGACGGAGGGCGAGATCACCGGGCTCTTCCTCGAGGAGTGGGTGCCGCCGGGCCTGTCGCCCCTGGAGACGGTGCGGCGCATCAAGGTCCAGGGCGGGCTCGTCTCCCTCCCCCACGCCTTCGACCGCTTCAGGAGCGAGGTCATCAGCCCCGGGGCGCTGGATGAGGTCGTCGCCCAGGCCGACATCATCGAGGTGTTCAACGCCCGCAACAACCTGAGCGCGGACGACCGGAAGGCCGAGGCCTTCGCCAGGGAGCACGGCCTGATAATGTCCGGCGTGAGCGACGCCCACACGCCCATCGAGCTGGGCCGCACCTACGTCGAGATGCCCGAGTTCGACGGCACGCCCGAGGACTTCAAGCGCGCCCTCGCCCAGGGCACCATAGTGGGCCGGCGCATGACCCCCCTAATCCACTTCACGACCACCTTCACCAAGATCAAGAAGCGCCTGCTGGGCAGACTGTAGGCGCCTAGCGCAATCGGGATCTATGGCAGATCGTTCGGCCTGAGCCTGTCGAAGGCCAGTGCTCAGCCAGCTCACCCCTCACACGTGGAACACGTAGAGGTCCCGCTCCTGCATGGGCAGCTCTACCCACGCGCCGCCCCTGACGTGGCTCTCGGCGACGGCGAGGCACGCCTCGGTGGTCTGGTGGGTGACGTCGACGTTGCCCAGTGCGGGGCGGCCCGACTCGTGGGCGTCGACCAAGTCCTCCAGCAGGTAGACCACGCTGCTTTGCGGCGTCACGGTGGGGTCGGGCGCGATGTCCCACCACTCTCCCCTGCCGCCCTTGCGGCGCAGCAGCACCTCCTGGCCGTCGTTCAGCGACCTGATTGAGCCCTCCGTACCCATAACCTCGAACTCCCACTTGCCCTGGAAGGGCACCGACGAGGAGCTGAGCCCGTTCTCGTACTCAATGTCGAAGACGGCTCGCGGGTCGTGGCCGAGCCAGTTGTCTTCGATCACCGTGTCTCGGGGGATTAGGCTGCCGCGCACGGCGCTCACGGCGGGGTCGCCCAGCAGGTACGAGAGCGTGTCGATGGAGTGGATGTGGCCGTGCAGCAGGCTGGAAGAGGTCATGTGGACTGCGCCCGTCACCTCGCCGATGTCGCCGTTCTCGACCCGCTGGCGGATCATGTGGTTCTGGTTGTTGAATCGGCGCAGCAGGCCGGAGTTGTAGTGAGCGCCGTTCCTGTTACAGGCGTCGCGGGCGGCGTCGGCCTTCTCCATCGACGAGGCCATCGCCTTCTCGCAGAAGATCATCGGCACCCCCGCGTCCGCCACGGCGATGGTCAGGTCGGCGTGTGCGTCCCCCCGGAAGCCCGGGTGCGGCGCTTCGCGGGCCGGCTTGAGGGCGGTGGTCGCCACCGTGCAGATGGCCACCAGGTCCGGCTCCTCCTGTTCGATCATCTCCAGGTAGTCCTCGTAGACCGCCGCGACGCCCCACTTCTCGGTGAAGGCGCTGCGCTTCTCCGGCAGCAGGTCGGAGCCCGCCACGACCTCCAGCCTGTCGCTCGCCGCGCAGGCCGCGGCTATGGCTGTCGGGCTGCGCCAAGTCTCCAGCTCGCCGAACTCGTCGTCGATGGTGGACCCCATGCGGCCCAGCCCGATTATCCCTACGCGGTAGCTCCTCACGATTCTCTCCTTAATAAAGGTGTAGCCCCCGGGTTGCCGCTCAATCATACAGACTCGCCGGAGCCCGTGCGCGCTGCCCGGCCAGGAGCCAAGGGCCTTGGGTTATAATCGGCCCATGAACACCGATGGAAACCGTCCACTGGGTAAAGCCCTGCGCAGCCTTCCCAGCGTGGACAGGCTGATGTCTGACGAAAGGGTGCGGCGCCTCGCGGAGTCAGGCTCTCGCGAGGCCGTCGTGGACCTGGTACGGGCGGAGGTGGCCGAGAGCAGGGAGGCCGTGAAGGGCGGGGCGCGTCCGCCCGGCCTCGACGATCTGGTCGCAGCCATCGAGGACCGGGCTGCCTCGGAGTGGCGGAGCAGGCCGGTCCCCGTCATCAACGCGACGGGAGTGATACTACACACGAACCTGGGCCGCGCGCCCCTGAGCGACGAGGCGATGGAGGCGGTGGGCCGGGCGGCCGGGAGCTACAGCGACCTGGAGCTCGACCTGGAGACCGGCCGGCGCGGATCACGCCAGTCCCACCTGTCGCGCCTGGTCTGCAGGCTGACCGGGGCCGGCGCGGCCATCGCGGTGAACAACAACGCCTCCGCCGTGATGCTGGGGCTCGCCGCCGTCGCCGCGGGCAGGCAGGTCATCGTGTCTAGGGGCGAGGCCGTCGAGATCGGCGGCGGGTTCAGGATTCCCGACGTGCTCCGGCAGAGCGGCGCGGAGCTGGTCGAGGTGGGCACCACCAACCGCACCTACGCCCGCGACTACGAGGCGGCGATCACCGAGTCCACGGGCGCGATACTTGCGGTCCACGCCAGCAACTTCAAGGTGTCGGGGTTCACCTACGCGCCCGCCCTGTCGGAGCTGGTTGAGGTGGGCCGCAGGCACGGGGTCCCCGTTCTCCACGATCTGGGGAGCGGCTGCCTGCTGGACACGACGAAGTACGGGCTCGCCCACGAACCCATGCCCCAGGCCAGCATCGCCGCGGGGGCGTCGCTGGCCTTCGTGAGCGGCGACAAGCTGCTGGGCGGCCCCCAGGCCGGGATCGTCGCCGGAACCGAGGAGATGGTCAGCCTCGTGAGCAGGCACCCCCTGGCACGGGCGGTCAGGATCGACAAGCTCAGCATGGCCGCCCTGGGCGCGACCCTGCTCCACTACGTCCACGGCGAGGCCGAGCGCAAGGTGCCCATATGGCGCATGGTCTCCGCCGCCCGGAGCGAGGTCGTGTTAAGGGCCGAGTCATGGGCCTCGGAAGTGGGGGGAAGAACGCGTGCGGGACTCTCGACCATCGGCGGGGGAAGCCTGCCGGGCGAGACCCTGCCCACGACCCTGCTCGCCATCGATGGGAACGCCCACGGCGGCGCGGACTCCCTTGCGAGCCGGCTGCGCAGCGCGTCGCCCCCCGTGATCGGCCGCATCGAGGACGACGAGGTGCTGCTGGACCCGCGCACGGTGCTTCCTGAGCAGGATGGCGACCTGGTGAGTGGCGTAAGGGCCGCGCTGGCCGTCATTCCCGCGACGGCGGGAATCCATCGATGACCCTGTTCGAGCACGAGGCCGACCGGCAGCTTGAGCGGGGCGCGCCGCTGGCCGCCAGGATGAGGCCCCGGGCGTTCGATGAGCTCGTGGGGCAGCAGCACGTCGTCGGGCCCGGGCGCGTGCTGCGCAGGGCGATAGAGGCCGACCGGATACCGTCGATCATCCTGTGGGGGCCTCCGGGCTCCGGCAAGACGACCCTGGCGAACCTGGTGGCGACGGCGACGCGCAGCCACTTCAGCCCCATCAGCGCCGTCGGCTCCGGCGTCGCCGACCTGCGCCGGGAGGTGGCGGCCGCCCAAGACCGGCTGGGGATGCACGGCCAGCGCACCATCCTGTTCATCGACGAGATACACCGCTTCAATAAGGCGCAGCAGGACGTCATCCTGCCTCACGTGGAGAGCGGCGCAGTGATCCTGATCGGCGCGACCACCGAGAATCCGTCGTTCGAGGTGAACGCTCCCCTGCTGTCCCGCTCGCGTGTCTTCACCCTGGAGGGCCTGGCCGACGAGGACGTGGAGACGCTGGTGCGCCGGGCCGCGGGCGACAAGGAGCGGGGTCTGGGCGCCATGTCTCCCGATCTCGACGACGAGGCAATGGCGGCCCTGGTCACCCTGTCGAACGGCGACGCCAGGTCGGCCCTGAACGCGCTGGAGCTGGCCGTGGGCGCGGCGGAGCCCGACGGCTCCGGCGTACGGCGGATCACCAGCGAACAGGTGGAGGACGCGATGCAGCGCCAGTGGGTGCTGTACGACCGGGACGGCGACGCCCACTACGACACCATATCCGCCTTCATCAAGTCTGTGCGCGGATCCGACCCGGACGCGGCGGTCTACTGGCTCGCGCGGATGGTCGAGGCGGGCGAGGACCCCCTGTTCGTAGCCCGAAGGCTGGTGATCCTTGCCGCGGAGGACGTGGGGCTCGCCGACCCGCAGGCCCTGCCGGTGGCGGTGGCGGCCCAGCAGGCGGTCCACTTCATCGGTATGCCCGAGGGCCGGATACCTCTCGCCGAGGCGACCGTCTACCTGGCGACTGCGCCCAAGAGCAACGCGGCGTACCAGGCCATCGGAAAGGCCATCGAGGACGTGCAGACGACACGCAACGACCCCGTGCCCCTCCACCTTCGCAACGCGGCGACCGGACTGATGCGCGGCATGGGCTACGGCAAGGGATACAAGTACTCCCACGACTACGAGGGCCACTTCGCCCCGATGCAGAACCTGCCCGAGAGCCTGGAGGGGCGCAGGTACTACACGCCCACGGACCAGGGCTACGAGAAGGAGGTCGCCGAGCGTCTCCGCCGCTGGTGGGGCGACAGCCGGGGCGGACCAGACAAGTGAACCCGCTGCGCAGAATGAATCCAAGCGCACGCATTCCTTAACTTATTCAAGGTGTCCCTGAATTATCTTGAGTTTTCCAAAGGAGGAAAGAATGGAAGTCGAGCTGATTGCAGACTACGCTTGCGTTGTTGGCGAGGGGCCGCTGTGGCACCCCGGCGAGGGGAAGCTCTACTGGGCGGACATCCCCACCGGCCGGATGTTCAGGTACGACCCGGCCACGGGAGGCCACGAGCAGTTCTACGACGGCGACCTGGTGGGCGGGTTCACGATCCAGGCCGATGGCTCCCTGCTCCTGTTCATGGCGAAGGGCGCGATTGCGTCATGGCGCGACGGGGAGCTCAGCTACCTGGTCGACGGGCTGCCCGGCGAGGAGGAGAACAGGTTCAACGACGTCTTCGCGGACGTGAAGGGCCGGGTCTTCTGCGGCACCATGCCGCAGGACTCGTCGAGGGGCGCCGAACGGCTCGGGACGCTGTACAGGCTGGAGACCGACCTGGCGATAACCGCCGTCGCACACGACATCGGTATATCGAACGGCATGGGTCTGACCCCGGACAGGACGGGACTCTACTATACCGACACGACGGACGACCAGGTCCACATCTTCGACTACGACAGGGAGACGGGACAAATCCGCAACAGGCGGGTGTTCGTAGATTGCAGCAAGGAGGTGGGATTTCCCGACGGGATGACGGTGGACGCCGAGGGATGCGTCTGGTCCGCGCGCTGGGAGGGATCGTGCGTAGTCCGCTACTCGCCTGACGGCGAGGAGATCGGGCGGGTGAGGCTCCCGACCCCCAGGGTGACGAGCGCGATCTTCGGCGGCAGCGACTACTCGGACCTGTACATTACGACGGCCGGTGGCGAGGACAAGGAGCAGAACGGCCCGTCGGCGGGCGCGCTGTTCAGGGTGAGGCCGGGCGTCGGCGGGGTTCCCGAGTACCCGTCGCGGATAGGATTGTGACGACACGGACGATCCCTAGCATCGGCTCGCAAGGCCTTGACACGCCGAACGGTGCGCATCTATAATCTGCGCCGATTCCGCGATTCTCTATAAAGGGAAAGGAGTTCCTATGAAACTGAACTTGGTTAGTTGGAAAGGAGTAGTGCTCGCCACTGCTGCCGTGCTTCTGATGGCGGCCTTGGCGTGCGGCGCTGCGGAGGAGACGACGACGACCGCCGCGCCTGCCGCGCCACAGGCGCCCCAGGCAGCAGCGCCTGCCCAGGCGGCGCAGGCGGCCGTCACCACGCAGGCCCAGGCGCCCCAGGCACCGAAGGCGGCCGAGGCGGCCAAGGCGGCCGTTCAGGACCCGTCGCAGGCCGTGAAGGTCGCAGAGGTGGGCAGGACGAAGACGATCACCGAGCGCGAGGCGCCGGTCTCGGAAGCCGTGGCGGGGTTCGAGTACGTGCCCGAGCCGCAGGTACCGGGCGTCTACTGGGACTTCGTGTACACCGGTCCCAGGCCCAGCCAGTTCGGTGAGAACCCCAAGTTCGCCGAGATGGTGAAGGCCGGTCAGCTCCCGCCCGTCGAGGAGCGGCTGCCTGAAGAGTACAAGATCGTCCAGCCGCCCCACGGCATCGGCACCTACGGCGGCACGTGGCGCATCACCAGCCAGGGCAGCGGCCCGAGCAACCGCCTCTACTGGCACAAGAAGAACTCGGACGAGTTCGTGAAGCTGCCACACGTCGGCTTCCACACGGTCAGCGAGGACGGCCTCGTGTACACGTTCACCCTCCGCAAGGGGCTGAACTGGTCCGACGGTGAACCGATGACCATGGAGGACATCAGGTTCGCCTGGGAAGACGTGAACCTGAACAAGGTGCTTCATGAGACCCCGCAGACCCAGTGGCTCGACTCCGTGACCGGCGAGATCGTCGAGTTCGCGGTGGTCGACGACCTGAACTGGACGCTGACCTGGGACTCGCCGGACTTCATCCTGATGGAGGGTGAGGTCAGGCCAGGCTCCCGCTGCACGTCCTTCTACTTCTGCTTCTACACCGCGGCCCACTACATGAAGCAGTTCCACGAGGACTACGCGGACGCGGGCGAGCTGAAGGCGATGATCGACGCGGAAGAGGCCGGCGACTGGCCGCGCTTCTGGGGCCTGAAGAACAACGAGGGCACCCACGTCGGCAAGCCGCTGATGGGGCCCTTCGTCCTCGAGTCCCATTCCGACACCCTCAACACCTGGATCGCCAACCCCTACTTCTTCGAGGTCGACCCCCACGGGAACCAGCTTCCCTACGTGGACGGCTACATGGACGTGAGGGTGGAGAGCCGAGAGGTTGGAGTGTTCCGGGGCATGGCCGGTGAGACGGACCTGTCCGCAAGGGGCTATCAGATCCCCGAGATTCCTCTCTACCGCTCCAACCAGAGCAAGGGTGACTACCACCTGAAGGTCTGGCCGCAGGTCGGTCCTGGCGACTTCACGACCAGCGTCATCCAGACCTACAACACCGATCCCGAGATCGGCAAGTGGCTCAGGACCCACGACTTCCGGCAGGCCATGTCGCTGGCCCTCGACCGCGAGGCCATCAACGACACCATCCTGCTCGGTATCGGCACGGTGAAGAACTGGGTTGCCCATCCGGCCACCCCGTACTACCCCGGTGACGAGTGGGCGTTCCACAACACCGAGTACGATCCCGACAAGGCAAACGAGATCCTGGACTCTCTTGGCCTGAGCGCACGCGACGCCGAGGGCTTCAGGATCCGCAGCGACGGCTCCGGCGAGCGCCTCTCGTTCCGCCACCTGTCCGAGCTTGGCCCGACGGCCGACATCATGGAGCTTGAGACGGACTACTTCGCCGACGTCGGCCTCGAGATCAAGAACAAGCCCATGAACGCTCCCTGGACCCTGAGCTACCCGGGCAAAGAGTACTTCGCGATGCTGAAGGCGCACTTCGGATACTACGGCGCGAACCCGTGGTTCTCCGGCTGGACGCGCTGCTGCGCGACCGGCGGCGGCCCGGCCTTCTCGCCCGACATCTCCGACCTGCCCCGCAGCATGGGACGCGGTCCCAACGGCGCCGTTCCCACCGAGGGCGGCTACCAGCCGCGCTGCGACTGCGAGGTCAGCCCCGACTGGAAGCCCCAGGCGCCTGCGGACACCTATCCCGCCGACCCGACCGGGACGATTGCCTGGCTGCACGACAACTGGCACAAGGGCCGTGCGCTGGAGCAGTACTCCCCCGGACGGATCGAGATCGGCAAGGAGATCCACAGGATTCACGGCGAGCAGAAGTTCATGCTCAGCGTTGCGGCTCACACGGGCGCGTCCCGAGGCATCGTCCTCGTCAGGAACAACTTCCTGAACGCCCCCGAGACCCACATCGCCGACACCGTGGGCTTCTACGGCGAGCTCTACTTCTTCATCGACGGCCAGGACAACATCGGCCAGACGACGGGGCAGTAGACCGGACCTAGTCACGACCGACTAGCAAGAGAGGGCCCGCGAGTGATCGCGGGCCCTCTCATTTCGTCAACCTAGGTCGGCTGCCACTGACAGCGCCGGCCGGGTCCAAGGGGCGGATGGGATGGATACCGGCTTTCGCCGGTATGACGGTATGGGCGGGGCTACCGTGCTCGTGGAAGCTCGTAAGCAAGACCCAGGTCGCCAGCTACAGCCAATAGCCGCTGGTCTCTCGTCCAGAACCGGACTGACTGAGCCAGCGTCGCGGCTGCCAGCAGATGAGCATCCACGTACCCAATCCCACGGCCCATCACACGACGCTGCTCGATGAAGAACAGGACCTCCTCATCCGTGGCCACGGGTATCGCGGGCATCTCACCGAGCAGGCCCAGCACCACATCCCTATTGGGGAGGTTGCCGCAGGCCAGCTCACCGATAACCATTGGGTGAACCAGTATCCGGTTGTCGTTCAGCAGCGACACGAGCCCCGGTTCTCCGGCGCGCAGGTGATCGACCCAGATCGACGTGTCGGCCAGGATCATGCGGGCCCCATTCTCCGCCGTGGCACGGGCTGCAATCCTGGGGCGCTTCCTCCGAGGGCTGCGAGACGTCTGGCGCTCTCCCGCTCGACGAGCGCGCGCAGGCCCTCATTTACCAATGCGGCCCTGCCCACAATGCCGGTCAGCCGCCCGGCCTCTTCCAGCAGCCTGTCGTCGACGTTCAGGGTGGTCCTCATTCGGCTCCTCCTCGGGCTTCGCATCATATTTTACATCATACGATGTCCTGCATGATGCATGACTGTCGATTGGACCGCTGGAGCGACTTGACTGACGGATGCGGCCGGTGGGACTACAATGGCAGGCCTGATGGACTATACTGTGCGGCGAGGGGGACATGGCCGGAGGATACGTGAGACTCAGAATCCCAATCGACGAGGGCCTGAACGACCGCTTGCAGGCGTTCTGGTATGGCATTTTCGGCAACGCGCCGGACATCGAACCCGCGATGTTCCTGGGCAGCGAGACCGGCCACAACACGAGCGACCTCTACCTGGTCGAGGAGGACGGACGGGCCATAAGCACCACATTGGTCACCACCTGCAACGCCCTGCCCGAGCTGGGCGGCGTCGGCGAGGTTGCGACGGCGCCCGAGGCGAGGGGGCGCGGCCTGGCGACCGATCTGTGCCGCCAGGCGGTCGAGGATTTCGCCGACGCGGGCGGCAGGGCGCTGTTCCTGGGAACGGTGAACCCGGCCGCGGCGCGGATATACCACCGCGTAGGCTGGCGCAAGCTGGCGTCCTCGATCGTGTGGGCGCTCATCACCGATGACCGTTCGCCCGAGGCGTACATGGTCGACTACTTCAGCAACCCCAGGCCCGCCATCGTGGAGGAGGGTGGCCCCGGGGCACGGATCCCGATGATACCGCTGATCGTGACGCCCCACGACTGGCGGGTTCTCGACGCGAACACGGGCATTTTCTCCGCAAGGTACGCCCTCGTCCGCTCCTGCATGGGCCTCTACCCCAAGTACCAGGCGCTGAGGGAGGACGGGCGCGGCAGCTGGTTCGCGGCGCGGGATGCCCAGCGGCGGATCGTGGGCCTTTCGACGGCCGTCCTCGACGATTCGCGGGGATGCCGCGTGGACGGTTTCACCCACGGCGGCTCGCAGGACGCCTGGGACGACCTACTCCGCGCGGCCATCGACTGGGGAACCGCCAATGACGCCTCGGTAGTCTACGCGACGGCCTGCGTGGAGGACGAGGACCGGATCGCACGACTGGAGGCAATGGGCTTTCGCGGCGCGGGCCCGGCGCCCGATTTCGACGTGGACGGTCGATCCGTCGGCGCAGTAAGAATGGAGTTATGATGAAGCAGCGAACGATCTACTTCAACGACGCACGGCACTACTACCTGTTCGTATTCGAGCCGCCGATGACCATGGAGGACGCGTGGCGGCCCGTCGACGAGGCCGCCGGCACGGCCGTCGACACCTTCAGCTACGGCGTGGAGCGCGGCGACGGCCTCTTCTACCCCTCGAAGGTCGGCATGAGGTTCGGCGCAGACATCCAGCCGTTCGACCAGGCGGCCTACTGGCGCGTGTGGAACAACATGCAGAGCCTGATGGACCGCGGGCTCGATCCGCTCACGGTGCTCATCGACCGCGCCCACGAGAAGGGCATGGACTTCTTCGCCAGCGTCAGGCTCGGCTGCTACGGCGGAATGGACCCTGCGCTGAACACCAAGACCGGCGGGCGCGGCTACGTCAACAGGGAGGTGCGCGACCACGTCTTCGCCGTGCTGGAGGAGCTCGCGTCGGACTACGAGACCGACGGCCTGGAGCTGGACTTTGCCGCGCCGCCCGGAGGTGCGTCCTTCTACTTCCAGCCCGAGGACGTGCCCGAGTACACGCCGGTGATGACGGACTGGGTGCGCGGCGTAGCGGCGATGGTGCGCGGGCGCGAGGGGGGCGCTGGCGAGATCGGTGCCAGAGTCTACCCCACGCGCGAGGCCAACGAGGCGGCGGGGCTGGACGTGACGACATGGCTGGACGAGCGCCTGGTCGACTTCGTCGTGCCAATGGTCTACGGCCACAACGTCGTCGACGCGGACATGCCCATCGACTGGCTGATCGAGGCAGCCCACAGCAGCGAAATAGCCGTCTACCCGATGGTCTCGCCCTACCACACCGACGACTCGCGCGTGCGCATGGGCAGGCAGCACGCCACGCCGGCCATGATGCGCGCCGCGGCGGCCAGCTACTGGGACAGGGGCGTGGACGGCATGTACACCTGGTTCCTGGAGTGGCCGCTGGGCGACACGGAGCGGAGCATCCTCACCGAGCTTGGCGACGCCGACCTGGCGATGCAGGGGGACAAGCACTACGTCGTCCGGCGGACGAGCGACTACACCAGGCTCCACGGCATCGAGTCACCCCTCCCACTGGAGATAGCGTCGGGCGACACCGGCGTCCGCCACGCGGTCCCCTTCTACGTGGCCGACGACTTCGAGGCGGACGCGGACCGCATAGCGAGGGTTGCGCTCCTTGTGAACATCAAGGACATCGTGTTCGCGGACAGGCTCTCGTTCCACCTCAACGGCCAATCCCTGTCCGGCGAGAGGCTCACCCGAAGCTCCGCCGACGGGGTAGCGCCCTACGTGGGACAGTGGCTCGAATTCGCGCTCTCCGAGGTGCGTCCCCGGAAGGGGAGCAACACCCTGGAGATCACCCTGGAGGGGCGGGCGGACGGGATCGTCAGCCCCCTGGTCGTGGAGGACGTGGAGATCGTCGTCGACCGCACATTCTTCCCGCCGCGGCTGTAAGCACGAGCAGGTGATGGATCCCGCTCAAGGCGGGAATGACGGATTGAGATTGGAGGCCCGCATGGCCAAGCCGAGGATCATGTTCTACCACGATGGGCGGCACCCGCTCATCTACATGTACGAGCCGCCCATCGAGAGGGTCGAGTACGAGGCGGGCGTGGACGAGCTGGCCGGCACGCCGGTCGAGGCGATCATGCTCGGGCTCGGCGACGGGCGCACCTTCCTGCACGACACGAAGGTCGGCGAGCTGTGGGGCCACAACGTCGAACGGTGGCCCCACCTGGTCTTCCGCAGGGCTCACCAGAACGCCAGGAAGCTCATCGACGAGGGCAACGACCCCCTCGAGGTGCTGATCGACCGCGCCCACGCGATGGGCAAGCTCCTCTACGCGACGCTGCTGGTGCAGCAGGGGAGCGGGGTGCGCGGCGTGGACGTCCGCACGTCCGACTTCCGCCTCGACAACAAGCACCTGGAGATCGGCGCAAGGGGCGGGCTGGACGGCGACTTCCCCGGCGCCGAGTGCCTCGACTTCATGCACGAGGAGGTGCGGGCCGAGCGCCTGGCCGTCATCCGGGAGACCCTGGAGCGGTACGACGTGGACGGCTTCGAGCTCCAGCTCAACTACACCCCCTACTACTTCCACCCCGACGACGTCGAGAGGGGCCGGGAGGTGATGACGGCGTGGGTGTGGGAGGTCTACGACGCCGTCAAGTCCAGCGGCGCGGACCGGGAGCTTGCGGTGCGGATCCCCTCCAGCGTCGATGCCTGCCTGTCCGTCGGGATGGACCCCGCGGGGTGGGCCAGGGAGGGAATCGTAGACGTGCTCATCGGCCAGACCAGCTCCGGCTCCGAGGCCCTCGACCCAACCCTGGACGTGAGGCCCCTCGTCGAGGCCGTAGACGGGACCGACTGCCGCGTCCACGCGTCGATACACAGCCGGATGGGGTCGGACAGGCTGGGCCAGGCGCCCATCGAGGTGGTGAGGGCGACGGCCAGCAACTACTGGGCCCAGGGCATCGACGGCATCTACCTGGCCCACTGGTTCGGCAACTGGCCCTACGACGCCACCTTCTACGAGAAGCTGCGGGAGATCCCCTACCCGGAGATCATGGCGCCCAAGGACAAGCACTACTACGTCCCGACGGAGATGGACAGGCACCAGGCGCCCGCCGGAGACGTGGACCCGAAGCCGCAGCTTCCCACCGACCTGGAAGAGGGGGGCACGGCGGCCATCACCCTGCCCGTCGCCGACGACCTGCCGCGCTGGGATCGGTCCGGGCGGGTCCACGAGGTGCTGCTGCGGGTACGGGTCACGGGAGCGACCGAGCAGGACGAGATCGGCGTCAGCCTGAACGGCCGCATCCTGCCCGGCTCCATCCTGAGGAAGATCAACCACGTGTACCGGATGAACGCGCCCAGGTACCGCGTGTTCGGCTACTGGTACATATTCAGGCTCGGCCCGGAGCACTGGCCTGTGCAGGGCCGGAACACCGTCAAGGTGACGCTGAAGCGCCGCGACCCCGACGTGACCGTGCCGTTCCAGTTGAGGGACGTGGAGCTGGAGACCAAGTACCTGCTGGGTAAGAACTTCTACAGGGGCCCCTCCTTCGAGGACCCGGACCTGGGGCCATCCGAGGCATACGCGGAGTAGGAGCTATGAACGGCAACGGCAAAATCATTCTCGTGGCGCAGGACCTCTTCTTCCTGCCCAGGGTCTACAACGCCGCCGCGCCCCAGGGGTACGAGGTGATGCAGGCCCAGACGGCCGAGCGATTCGGCGACATGTACGGGGAGGGCCGGACCGCCCTCGTGCTGGTGGACCTGGCCGGGGAAGCCGGCGAGTGGCGGGCCGTCGTGGAGCGCCTGTCGGACGAGGCAGGCAGGCCCAGGATCGTCGCCTTCGGCAACCACGCCGACGAGGAGACCCTAGAGGAGGCGGTGGCACTCGGCTGCGACGCCGCCCTGAGCAACGCCGAGCTAAGCCGCGACATGGTGAAGATCGTAGAGTCCCTGGAACGGCCCGCGGGCTAACTCTTATCCCAGATCGCGGTCCTTGTATCGCTCCAGCTTATCCTGCTCCCTTTTCTTGCGGTCAAACATAGCCCGCGTCACGGAGACAAGCACAAGGAGCGCCATCGCCACCGCTGCAAGCCCTACGAATGCGAAGAAGTCCATTGCTATGAGCCTCCTTCGAAGCCATTCGGGCCTCCCTTCTCGCTACTCTAGGCGGGCTGGTCGTGAAAAACAACCCATTTGGTGAAAGCCCTTCTCGGGCGATTGGCCGTGATAGAATGCCGGACACTCGCATCCCACCGCTGTCCAGGAGTGTGCGCGGGGAGCCTCATCAGAGTCCAAGAATGGAGGAGTTGCCATGCCCGGACTGACGCCCGAACAGGTCGACGAGCTGCTTGCAGGCCCCATCATCGCCAGGCTGGCGACGGTGAAGCCCGACGGAGCGCCGTACGTCGTTCCCGTGTGGGAGTACTGGGAGGACGGCGCGATGTACGTCATCCCCCGGGAGAAGTCGCGCTTCATGGAGTACGTCAAGAACGAGCCGCGCGTGGCCGTTTCGTGCGCCGACGACGTGGACCCCGACCACCCGCGCGTCCTGATCGAGGGCACCGCCGAGATCGTGGAGGGGCCTGTGAAGATGGCCGGGCGCACCCTGGAGATCGCCAGGGAGATGGTGGTCAGGTACGCGGGCGAGCCCGGACTGGCCTACCTGGAGTCGACCATCGACAATCCGCGCTACCTGCTGAAGATCACGCCAGAGAAGATGACCACCTGGGTGAAGGGCTGGCACCCCAGGTACGAATAGGAGCCGAGGCATGAGCGACGACCTGCTGGCGCTCGACGCTGTCGGGCTCGCGGAGGGCATCCGCGAGAGGCGGTTCTCGCCGGTCGAGGCGCTGACCGCGTGCCTGGAGCGGATCGACGCCCTCAACCCCAGGCTGAACGCCGTCGTGACGATGGTGGACGGGGCCATGGAGCGCGCCCGGCAGGCCGAGGCCGCAGTCATGCGCGGGGAGTCGTGGGGCCCGCTCCACGGCGTCCCGTTCACGGTCAAGGACTGCGTCGACACGGCGGGCATCAGGACGACGGGCGGCTCGCTGATCTTCGCCGACAACGTGCCCGATGAGGACGCGACGGTGGTGAAGCGGCTCCTGGACGCGGGCGGCGTGATGATGGCGAAGACGAACCTGCCCGAGTTCGCCCTGTGGTGGGAGACGGGCAACCGCATATTCGGCACGACGAGGAACCCGTGGGACGAGAGCCGGACGACGGGCGGCTCCAGCGGCGGCGAGGCGGCCGCCGTGTCGAGCGGGATGTCGCCCCTGGGCATAGGCAGCGACGTCGGCGGGTCGATCCGGCAGCCAGCGAGCCACTGCGGCGTGGTCGGGCTGAAGGCCACCCACGGGCGCATCCCGCTGACGGGCCACTGGCCGGACGTGCTGCTGCGCTACATGCACGTCGGGCCGCTGACCAGGACGGTGCGCGACGCGGCCCTCGCCCTCGGCATCCTGTCGGGCGCGGACGGCGCAGACCCCTACGCGCTGCGCCTGCCGCCGCCCTACATCGACGTGGACGAGCCGCTGGGAGAGCTGCGGATCGGCTGGTGCGGCGAGGGGCCGTTCGCGCCCGTGGCCGCCGAGGTGCGGGAGACCGTCGAGCGGGCGGCCCGGACGTTCGACGGCATGGGGCACCGCGTCGAGGAGACGGGCCTGGAGTCGTGGCACGAGCTGTCCGGTCAGGCCATCTCGGACGCGATATACGCGGTGGAGGGCCGGCACTGGCTCGCGCCTATAGTGGAGGGCAAGGAGAACCTGCTTGCGCCGACGATCGTCAGGCGCCTGTCGGCCCCCGCGCCGTCGATGGAGGAGTACCAGGACGCGGTGGCGGCCTGCGAGCTGCTGCGCCAGGACGCGGCGAGGCTGTTCGCTTCCTACGACCTGCTCCTCTGCCCGACCACTCCCCTGCCCGCCCATCCCCACGACGCGACCAGGCTCGACATCGACGGCCACGAGGTCGTCGGGCGCAATGCCCTCAGGGCCACCATCCCGTTCGACCTGACCGGCTCGCCGGCGGTCTCGGTGCCCTTCGGTCGCAGCTCCGACGGCCTGCCCATCGGCGTGCAGATCGTGGGCCGCCACCTGGACGAGGCCACCGTGCTGAGGGCCGCAGCGGCGCTGGAAGGCGCAGCCGCGGGTTAGCGGCCGGACATCTTCGAGCCGCGGAGCACTGGCCTTCGACAGGCTCAGGCCGAACGTACTGCTTACCAACCTTGGCCGAGTACGGTGCGTTGACACCCGGCTTGGGTGACTACTACCATTAGAGGGTGCGAACGGCCATGCCCCGGGCAGGCCCCCAGTATGGAGAAGATCGACTTTGGTGAATGATGGAACGCTGACGTTGATGGAGGCGGTCGAGCTTTACGTAAAGAGCCTGAGGGCAAAGGACAGCAATACACAGCAGCACTTGGTCGGGTTCGTCCGGGATATGGGTGGAAACCGGCTGGTGGGCAAGATACAGCCGTCGGAGATCGGAGAGTACGGCGAGCAGACGCTGGCCTCCGGCACCCACGCGGTGGAACGGCTGCAGAGCGTCAGGAAATTCCTGTCATACGCCAATCGCAAGGAGTTGACGGAGCATAACCTCGCGCAGCACCTGAGGATTCGCAGGAGCAGGCGGTCCGCCAGGAACGCGACCGGAGACGGGCCCAGGACGGTCGAGGTCACGCGAGGAGGCCACCGGGACCTCGTCGAAGAGCTGGAGCAGCGCAAGGCGGAGCGAGGGCTGCTGGCCGCCGAGATCAAGAGGGCCGCGGCAGACAAGGACGTGCGCGAGAATGCGCCCCTGGAGGCTGCCCGCGAGCGCCACGGGCTGAACGAGGCCAGGATCCGCGACATAGAGGCGCTCCTCAAGGACGCCCGCATCTCCGACGCCGGGTTGGACGGCGGCATGGTGGCCATGGGCGCCAGGGTAGTCCTGAAGGACGCCAGGGGAGAGAAGACGTACACCGTGGTGAGCGCGATGGAGGCGTCGCCGGCAGAGGGCAAGATTTCCGACGTGTCGCCCCTGGGGAAGGCGATCATGGGCAAGACCTCCGGCCAGAGCGTCGAGGTGAAGACGCCCAGGGGCACGACCCGTTACCGGATAGTGAAGGTGTCCTCGTAGTGTATGGACCATAGCAGCGAACAGATAATGCGGCTCGTGATCCAGCTTGCGGTGATCCTGATAGCCGCCAAGCTGGCCGGGGAGCTGTTCGAGCGGTTCCTCAACATGCCCGCAGTCCTCGGAGAGCTCGCGGCGGGCATCGCCATCGGCCCCTTCGCCCTGGGAGCAGTGGACCTTCCCTACCTCGGCCCCCTGTTCGAGATTCCGCCCGACGTACTCCACGACGCGAACCTCAGCCCTATTGCACACATACCGGAGTCCCTGTGGGCCATTTCGCAGGTGGGCTCCATCGTCCTTCTCTTCATGGCAGGCCTGGAGACTGACCTGCGCCAGTTCCTGCGCTATGCGAGGCCCGCGACCCTCGTCGCGATAGGCGGGGTAGCGCTGCCCTTCGTCTTCGGCGACGTGCTGACCGTCGTCTTCGGCTACTCGGAAGGCTTCGGAGACGCGAAGGCGCTGTTCATAGGCGCAGTCATGACGGCCACGTCCATAGGAATCACCGTGAGGGTGATGAGCGACCTGAGGCGCCTGGGCACGCCGGAGGGCGTCACCATCCTGGGCGCGGCGGTCCTGGACGACGTGGTGGGCATCCTGATACTGACGGTGGTCGTGGGGATAGCGGATACGGGGGACGTCTCGGTCGGGTCGATAGGCTTCGTTGCGTTCAAGACGATCGGGTTCTGGCTGGCGCTCACCGGTATCGGGATTCTGGCGTCGCGTCACATCTCCAGGCTCCTGCAGGGCCTCCGGGTCAGCGGCGCGGCGATCGCCCTGTCCCTCGCGCTGGCCCTGCTGGCCGCGGGACTCGCCGAGAGCTTTGGCCTGGCAATGATCATCGGCGCGTTCTCCATCGGCCTGGCCCTCTCGGACACCGACCTGGCACACAAGCTCGAGAAGCCGCTGATGGCCGTCTACGCCTTCCTGGTGCCCATTTTCTTCGTCGTAATGGGCATGCTGGTGGACGTGCGTGCCCTGGGCGGAGTGATCGGCTTCGGGATAGCGCTCACCGCGCTGGCAGTGATAGGCAAGGTCGCGGGCAGCGGCCTGCCGGCGCTGCTCGTGGGATTCAACAGGCGGGGAAGCTGGCGCATAGGCGTCGGGATGCTACCGAGGGGCGAGGTGGCGCTGATCATGGCTGGGATAGGCGTGAGCAGCGGCATCCTGAATTCAGACCTGTACGGCGTGGCCATACTGATGACCATAGTGACGACGGCGCTGGCCCCTCCGATCCTCGCGCTCTCCTTCAAGGGCGGCGAATCGGGCCTGCGGTCGCCGGCCGGCCAAGCGCAAGATGGCTGACGACGCCGCGTCGTCCGATACCCGGGGCCTGGTCGAAGATCTGAGGAAGCTGGTCGGGGGCGAAGTTCGCTTCGACCCCATGACACGGGCCCTCTACAGCACCGACGCCAGCATCTACCAGGTCGAGCCCGTCGGCGTCGTGCTGCCGCGCAGCGAGGAAGACGTGATCGCCGTGGTGGAGACGGCCGCACGGCACGGTGTTCCTGTGCTCCCGCGCGGAGGAGGCACCAGCCTGGCAGGCCAGGCCGTGGGCCGGGCGGTCGTGCTCGACTTCTCGAAGTACATGCGGCGCGTACTGGAGATCGACGCCGAGCAGGGCTGGGTCCGCACCGATCCCGGCATTATCCTGGACGAGTTGAACCAGTACCTGGCGCCCCACGGCGTCCAGTTCGCACCGGACCCCAGCACCAGCAACCGCGGCAACGTCGGCGGCGCACTGGGCAACAACTCATGCGGCGCACACTCGATCCTGTGGGGCAAGACGGTCGACAACGTGGCCGAGCTTGAGGTCGTGCTGTCGGACGGCTCACTTGCAAAGCTCGGCCCGCTCACCCGCGAGGGGGTCGAGGCCAGGGGGCGCGCCGAGGGACTGGAGGGAGGCATCTACCGGCGGCTGGCCGAGATCGGTGAGGCGGAGCGCGAGGAGATACTGGCGCGGTATCCGAATATCCAGCGCCGCGTATCCGGCTACAACCTGGACGAGCTGATTGGAGACGACGGCTTCGACTCGGCCCGGTTTGTGGTCGGATCCGAGGGTACGCTCGTGACCATCACCCAGGCGAAGCTGAAGGTCGTGCCCCTGCCGCGCTTCAAGGGGCTGGCCGTGCTCCACTTCCGCGACGTCAACGAGTCGATGGAGGCGACGGTCGCGGCCCTGGAGCTGGAGCCCGCCGCCGTCGAGCTTGTCGACGAGATGATAGTGAAGCAGGCCCGGAGCAACCTGGCCTACTCCCGCATGATGGACTTCGTGGAGGGCGAGCCGGGCGCGCTGCTGCTCGCCGAGTTCTACGGCGACTCGGAGGCTGAGGTCGAGTCTAAGCTGGACGGCATCGAGAGGCGCATGGCCGCGGGCGGGCTGGGCTACGCCGTGCGCCGGATGACCGACCCGGCCCAGCAGGCCCGCGTGTGGGCGGTGCGGAAGGCCGGGCTGGGGCTGATGATGAACGTGACGGGCGACGCCAAGCCGCTGCCCTTCGTCGAGGACACGGCCGTGGCCCCAGAGCACCTGCCGGAGTACGTCCGCCGGTTCGACGAGATCGTGCGCGACCACGGCACCACCGCGGGATACTACGGGCACGCGAGCGTGGGCTGCCTCCACATCAGGCCGCTGATCGACCTCAAGCAGGGCGAGGACGTGGCGCGGATGGAGTCGATCTCCGCCGCCGTCAGCGACCTGGTGCTGGAGTTCGGCGGGGCGATGAGCGGGGAGCACGGCGACGGCCTGGTCAGGAGCGTGTGGAACGAGAAGATGTTCGGCCCGCGCATATACGAGGCCTTCCGCAGCGTGAAGGCGGCGTTCGATCCCCAGGGCATCATGAACCCCGGCAAGATCGTCGATTCGCCGCCCATGACGAATGACCTGCGCTACACACCCGGCTACAGGCCGCTCCAACTCAGCACAGGGCTTGGGTACTCCACCGAGGGCAGCTTCGCGGGCGCGGTGGAGATGTGCAACGGGCAGGGCGCGTGCCGCAAGGTGACGTCGGGCACCATGTGCCCGTCATACATGGTCACGAGGGACGAGGAGCACTCGACGCGGGGACGGGCCAACGCCCTGCGGGCGGCTCTGTCGGGGGCGCTGCCGGTGGACTCGCTCACCAGCCGCCGCCTCTACGACGTGCTGGACCTCTGCCTCGAATGCAAGGGGTGCAAGGCCGAGTGCCCGTCGAACGTGGATATGGCCAAGCTCAAGTACGAATTCCTCGACCGCTACCACAAGGCGAACGGCTACCCGCTGCGTAACCGCATCTTCGGGAGCATTTCTGCGCTGAGCAGGGCCGGCTCGTTCATGGCGCCCCTGTCCAACTGGATCATGGAGTCGGACGGAGGCAGGGAGCTCCTGGACCGCTACGCAGGCATCGACCGGCGGCGTAAGCTCCCGTCGTTCGCGTCCCAGACCTTCGAGCAGTGGTTCCGCGCCCGCAGCGGACACGACACAACCGTAGGGGCGGGTTTGAAACCCGCCCGTCCCCGGGGCGTCGTCGTCCTGCTCCCCGACACGTTCACGAACTACAACCACCCAGAGCTGGGCCGGGCCGCCGTCAGGGTGCTGGAGCGGCTTGGGTACTCGGTCGTCGTCCCCCAGATGGCGTGCTGCGGCCGCCCGATGCTCTCGGCGGGGATGATCGACCGGGCCCGGGCCAACGCCGCGGCCAACGTCGACGCGGTTCACCCATACGTGGAGCGGGGCGCAAGGGTCGTCGGGCTGGAGCCGAGCTGCATCCTGACCTTCCGCGACGAGTACCTGGACCTGCTGGACGACGACGGCCGGGTCTCGTCCGTCGCGGGCTCCGCGATGCTGATCGAAGAGCTCGTAGCCGAGGCGCTGGCCGACGGGGCCGAGCTGCGGCCCATCCGGGAGCCTGGCAAGGTGCTGTTCCACGGCCACTGCCACCAGAAGGCCCTCGTGGGCACGGGCGCGGCCATGTCGGTGCTCCGCTCGATCCCGGGGTGCGACGCCGAAGAGATAGAGTCGGGCTGCTGCGGCATGGCGGGCTCCTTCGGCATGGAGAAAGAGCACTACGAGGTCTCGATGCGCATCGGCGAGCAGGGCCTGTTCGGGCCGATACGCGCGGCGGGCGACGGCGTCACCGTCGTCAGCGAGGGAGTGTCGTGCCGCCAGCAGATCGCCCACGGCACCGGCGCCAGGGCCAAGCACCTGGTAGAAGTGCTGGCGGACACCATCTAGCCACGAACGGACAGCAGGATCGTTCGGCCTGAGCCTGTCGAAGGCCAGTGCTCACCAGCGCATCGCCATAGGGCCTGAACCTACCCCGCCTCGGAGTCCCCATACACGCCCCGGTACGACGGCGGGAGCAGCGCCGCGACCTGCCCCATCACCATGTCGGTCAGCGACTCCATCACCGCCGGGCTGGGCTTCCCCTCGATCACGGGCAGCGTGAACGGCCGGCCGATGGTGACCGTTATCCGCCCGGTGGGGTTGAACACCCGCATCCACGTCCCAAGCCGCTCCGTGCCGGTTATCCCGACCGGCAGGATGGGTGCCTGGGTCGTCAGGGCGAGGCGCACGACCCCGGGTCGCGCCCGTTTCATCCCCCCGCTGCTCCTCGTGCCCTCAGGGAAGACGGCGATGACCTGGTCGCGCCGAAGCTGGTCGAGTGCCCAGCGGTGCGCCGTGACGTCGATGCCGGTCCGCTTGAGGGGGAACGCGCCGTACTCGCGCAGGAACCAGTTGGCGATGGCAGGCCCCTTGAAGATGCTGTCCTTGGCCAGGAAGCGGATCCGCCTGGGGATGCTGGGCGACAGGAGCGGCGGGTCGAAGTTGCTCTGGTGGTTCGCCACGACGATGAGCGGTCCAATCGACGGCACGTTCTCGCGCCCCGTGACCTGCCAATCGGCAAAGGCGCGGAGGGTGCCCTTCTGGAGCACGTTGCAGACGTGGTAGAGCAGGTCCATCAGGCCAGCCTCACCAGCTCGACGATGCGCCGCGCGGTCTCCTCCACGTCCGTGCCGTCGGTATCGATCACGATCGCGTCCTCTGCGGGCCTGAGGGGCGAGTCCTCCCGCCCGGAGTCGATGGCGTCGCGCCGCGCCAGGTCCTGGCGGATCCATTCGAGGTCGGCCGCCTGGCTCTGGAGACTCCTGCGCTTCGCCCGCTCGTCCAGCGACGCCGTCAGGAATACCTTGACGGGCGCGTCCCTGAGCACGACCGTGCCTATGTCGCGTCCAGCCATCACGACGGACGATTCTTCGGCAATCACCCTCTGCCGCTCGACCATGACCCGACGAACACCCTGAACCTTCGAGACCGCCGACACGTTCCTGTCTATCTCGGGCGTGCGAAGCTCGTCGGTGACGTCCTCGCCGTCCGCCCACAGCCTGAACGTGCCGTCGACGCCGGCTTCGAGGCGCATCGACGTGCCGGCGGCCAGGTCCGTCAGCGCCTGCTCGTCCCCGAAGTCCAATCCAAGCCGTATGGCGCTGCGAGTCACCGCGCGGTACATGACGCCTGTGTCCAGGAAGGCCCAACCCAGCCCCTCCGCCACCGCCATGCCCACGGCCGTCTTCCCCGAAGCAACAGGCCCATCGATAGCAACCGCCATGTTCGCAGGCCGCAACTTCAATTCACAATCATCAGTCACGATTGCGGTCATCTTACCGAAACCCCGGTGCTTCTGACAACGGACGACACCCGCCCATCATTGACAGCCGCGAGAGCGGCCCTAGAATTTGGGCATCCCCCTGCAGGACGAGGCGCTGCCATGATTGAGAAGTTCGGTCACCTCTACGCCGGCTACGTCGATCTCGACGATATCGGACTCGACGGGACGCCGGTGAACGACCGCTGGCTGCCCGACGAGCACCTGGCGACGGTGTTCGACAAGGCGGCGTCGATTGCCCGCACCATGGACGAGGGCGGCTACGACGTATTCTGGCTGGCCGAGCACCACTTCCAGCGCGAGGGGTACGAGTGCATCCCCAACATACTCATGCTGGCCCTCCACCTCGCGCACCTGACCGAGCGGATCAAGTTCGGCTGCGGTTTCAACATCGCCCCCATGTGGCACCCGCTGAGGCTGGCGGAGGACTTCGCCACGGTCGACATACTGACCGGCGGGCGCGTGCTGTTCGGGATCGGGCGCGGCTACCACACCCGCGAGGTGGAGGTCTTCGGAGCGCCGATGACGGACGCCGACGCCAACCGCGCCCTGTTCGAGGAGCAGGTCGAGGTCCTCTTCAAGGCCTTCAACGAGCCCGCCTTCTCCCACCACGGCGAGCACTACGACATCCCGCCCAGGGTGCCCTACCGGGGCTACGAGCTCGAGGACATGACGCTGGTGCCGCGGCCTGCGAACCTGCCGGTCGAGTGCTGGCAGCCCATCGTCAGCGGCTCACAGCGGGGGCTCGACCTGATGGCGAAGCACGGCATCAAGGGCGTGATCGGTGGCGGCGCAGCCCAGGGAGGCGCGAGCGACGCCCTCGTTCACACGTGGCGCGACACGCTGGCACGGACGGGCCGCGACGTGGAGCTGGGCGCGGACCTGGCGATCAGCTTCTCGACCCACGTCGCGGACACCGAGGAGAAGGCCATCGAGGAGGCGACGCCGTTCTTCGAGGAGCATCTGAAGATGTTCGCGCCCCTCGGCTTCGTGCGCAATGTCACCGACGAGCAGATCGCCGCCCTGGCCGACCCCTCAACGGCGCGGGGCGCGGGCCTTCCGACGCTGCGCGACGCCGTCGCCGCCGGCTCGTGGCTGTGCGGCCCGCCGGAGCTGATCGCCGAGCGCCTCATGGACGTGCAGGAGCGCTACCCCGGCCTGGAGATGGTGAACGTGGGGCCCGTCGTCAGCACGCCTGAGAGCGTGGTCGTCGAGCAGCTAGCCTGGTTCGCCGCCGACGTACTCCCAGCCTTCCGAACCCAGACCGATACCAACTCGTCGTAACTACGCCACTGATACCACTCCCGCGGAGCAATGCCCCCGTATCGAGTACGGGGCAGGCTCTTCGACAGGCTCAGGGCGAACGTGGGCGGCACTTGGTCCGTCAACCGCGCTCGACCAGGAATAGCTGCTCGGTCACGTGTATCGGGCGGTTGTCGAAATTCCGGCTGCCCCGAAAGGCGTTGTACCTCGTCTCCAGCACGTCGACCGCCCCCATGCCGTTCAGCATCCTGCGCATCTCGTCCGTGGTGATGAAGCCCTCGTTGTTGAACGACACCAGCAGGAAGGACGCGTCGACCGTTTCCAGCAGATCCCTCAGCAGCGTCAGCGACTTCGCCCGCACGTTGTAGCCTGAGCGCTGCCAGTCGGCCGGTATACCCGAAACCCGGCTGATGCGCTCCGGGCGCTCGTAGCGCGTCAGCAGGTCCAGCATGAAGTAGTTCGACCCGTAGGGGTGCTGGTTGTACGGAGGATCGACATACACTAGGTCGAGCCCCTTCAGCCTACGCGCGACGGCGTTGGCGTCCTCCTGTATCACGCTGTACTCGCACTCGAATCTGCTCAGCACCGGCACGTCCAGCCTGATCTCACCCTTGATGCGGAACAGGGCATCGCCGCCGCTGCCCCCGAACCGGCCTATGCCCGTGTCACGGTCCTTGTAGAAGCCCTTGAAGACGCCCGCCGTGTTGGCGTGGACCGACGCCCGGCTGAGCAGGGGGCCGAGGAGCACGTCACGCGTGTCGGAAGGCACCGAGTCGATGAGGCGGCGGTAGTTGTCCAGGCGCCGCGCGTTGCTCTTCGTGTAGAAGACGCGGTCCTCCCTGGTGATGCGCGACTCGTCCCTCGGCGCGTATAGCTCCTCGATGAACCCGCGCGGCAGCGGCTCCGTATCGACCCTGGCGTTCAGGTCGGCGACGACCCGCGCAAGCTCCACAAGGTCAACGGTGCTCCGGTTGCGCAGGTAGCAGCGCCCGGTCACGGCGGCGTAGCTCTCCAGGTCGTTGCTGATGAGCAGCGACGCATGGGCCTTGAAGAAGCGCGAGACCACGCCCGACCCGCTGAAGGCATCGAATATGCGAAGCCGGTCCCTGCCCAGGCGCCGCTTGACCTGCTCGACCGCGCCGCCAATCTGCCCGAGAAGGGCGCGCTTGTTGCCGATGTAGGTGATGAGCTGTCGGGACAGGTACTCCGGGTTCTCGCTGGGCGTCACGTCCGAAGGACTAGGCGAACGCCGCCTCGTCGGTGTCCTGAGGCACGAACCCCAGCACCTCGCGGGCGCGCTCCAGGTCCCGGTAGCCGTAGCGGTTGTTCGAGGTCGCGTAGACGATCTCGTACTCCAGGTCGTCCGGCGCGTCGATGGCCCGGCGCAGGATGTCGGCCACGTCCCTGTGGCTCAGGTACGTGGCGCTAGGCCTCGCCGTATCCGGGTGGTCCCTCTCCCCGACCGAGCCGATGCGGATGCAGATCACCGACAGCCCGAAGGCGTCCGCGTACCAACGCCCGACCGCCTCGCCCCAGACCTTGGACGCGCCGTACAGCCCGCGCGGGCGTATCATCTCGTGGGTGACCATCGGCCAGCTGCCTGTAAGCTCGTCGTGGCGGCCGTCGCGGATGGCGTCGTAGGGCGGGAAGTCCTCCCACGACTTGATCGTCGCCCCCGACGACGCGAACACGACCCTCGGCACGCCGGCGAGCCTCGCCGCCTCGTACACGTTGCGGACGCCGACGATGTTCGCCGCGACCAGCGCGTCGAGCGGCTCCTCGCCGAGATGCGCCGCCAGGTGGACGACGACGTCCCTGCCCTCGAAGGCCGGGGCTATGGCTTCCAGGTCGGATATATCGGCCTGGAAGCACTCCACGCCGTCGACCGGCCTGCGGTTGAGGGCCGCCAGGTCGTAGCCGCCGCGCTCCTCCAGGTGCGCCCGGAGGAGCCCGCCGATCAACCCGCTCATACCGGTTATCAGCACACGCTTCATCTACCGGCCTCGTTTCTCGTCCTTCCCCCGGTGAGGAGGGTTAGGGCCTGCCCTGGGCGAGGGCTACCTCATGCGGGGGGAATGTCCGGCCCCGCTGGCTATAGGCTCGTTCAGGTACACGTCCCCGTTGCGTATCTTGATGTTGAATCCGCAGCTCGGGTTGCTGCACACCCACGCCTTGTAGTGTACGGGCGCTCCCTGCCCCCCGAAATCAGACAGCGGCAGCAGGCTCCCAGATTCGCATCTACGGCACCCCGGCCAGCTATCGTTACCCATCTGACACCTCCGTTCCACCTCGCTTGCAACCTTGTGCGAAAGACGGCGCGCAGTATACCACTATCGGCGGCCCTTCGCTAACCGCGCCTCCGCCAGACGCAAGTACCTCGCGCCGCCGCGCCCCAGAATGCTCTCGACAAGCGACACCGATCGTACCGGTATGTGCATCCCGGCGGCCAGTCCGGTCGATTCGAGCGCGTCCAGGGCCGCCCGTCTCGCGGCGGCCGGCATCCGGCGATCCAGGCGGGCAAGGGTCAGGTGAGGGTGGTACGGCCTCGTCTCGGTCGGGAAGCCCAGGGCGTCTAGCGCCGCGTCCACGTCCGCCTGCAAACGCAGCAGCGGCTCCAGGCATCCCTCGACTCCAACCCAAAGCACCTGCGGCCTGCGCGTGTTCGGGAACGCCCCGAAGCCGCCGGTCGAAATGTCGAACGGAGGATGACCCTCGACGGTGGCCGAGACCGCCCGCGCCACCTCGTCGAGCCGGGACTCGGGCACGTCGCCCAGGAACTTCAGGGTGAGATGGACGCCCTCGGGTCGAACGGCGCGCAGCCCTTCGATACGGGCCTCCCGGAGTCCCTGTCCCGTCTCTCCCAGGGCACGCTCGACACTCTCGGGCAGATCGACGGCTACGAATGCCCTCACCATGCGCTCCGATGGCTGCCGCGTTGTGGGTGACACTGGGCGAGATACCCTCCGGTAGATTTGCCGATGCCGCGAAGCGATGCAATAATTGATTCTAGCGATTGGGCGGTCACAGAAGAAGACTCATGGATGACGACATCATCGGAATGGACGACATGATGGCCATATACGAGGTCACCGACCTGATGGGGATCGACCGCGAGTCCATCAGCGTCCCCTTGGACAAGGAGGGCATGGGCGGAGCGTACGCGCTGCGTGACGGCACCCTGGAGATCCGCGCGCCCGCCGAGGCGCAGACACGCGACTGGCTGCCGACCCTCAAGGGCCTGCTAGAGGGGCTCGGCTACGAAGCGTCGCCCGAAGATGACGGATGGGAGTCATAGCGGCATGAAATGGAGCTCGGCCGTCTCACGGGAGCCTACGCTGGAGGATGCGGTCGTTGAGTGCGCCGAGGAGGTGTACGGCGACGCCGACCTAGCCATCGTATTCGTGTCGGCCCACCATGCCGCCGCACAGGACCGCCTGCTCGATCTGCTGGAGCGCCGCCTCGGCTCTGCGCCGACCATCGGCTGCTCCGCCGCCGGGGTCATTGGCGCGGGGCGCGAGGTGGAGAATAGCCCCGGCCTTGCCGTCACCACCGCGCTGCTGCCGGGCGCCACGGCAGTCCCATTCCACGTCGAGGACGAGGACCTCCCCGACGGCGACGCCCCGCCCGAGGCATGGGAAGACCTGGTGGGAGTGCCAAGGTCGTCGGAGCCCGGCTTCATCCTGCTGACCGACCCGTTCACCATCTCGGCCGAGCGCCTCGTAGAGGGCCTCGACTACGCCTTCCCGTCCTCCGCGAAGGTAGGGGGCATGGCGAGCGGGGCCTCGGGGCCGGGCAAGAACGCTCTCTACGCCGGGAACGAGGTCCACTCATCCGGCGCGGTGGGCGTCGCGCTCCACGGCAACATCACCTTCGACACCATCGTTGCACAGGGATGCAGGCCAATCGGAGAGCCCATGCAGGTTACCGCCTGCGACCGCAACATCCTGCACGAGCTCGACGGGCAGAAGCCCCTTGAGGTCCTGGGGGCCGTGTTCCGCAGGCTCAACGAGAGAGACCAGCAGCTCGCGAGGCACTCCCTCTTCCTCGGCGTGGTGATGGATCCGCTCAACGAGGACCCGCAGCTGGGGGACTTCCTGATTCGCAACCTAGTGGGAGCCGACCACAAGCAGGGGGTCCTGGCCGTGTCCGAGCTACTCCGGGAGGGACAGACCGTGCAGTTCCACCTCAGGGACGCCGAGACGTCGGCCCTGGACCTGAACTCGATGCTGTCCAGGTACGCCGCCGAAAGGCCCCTCTACGAGGAGACGGGCGCGCTCCTCTTCTCGTGTCTCGGGCGCGGCTCGTACCTCTACGGCAAGCCCGACCACGATACGGACATGTTCAGGGAGATGGTGAACGAGATGCCGCTGACCGGGTTCTTCTGTAATGGCGAGATCGGCCCGGTCGGCGGCTCGACGTTCATACACGGCTACACGAGCTCCTTCGCCATCATCCGACCCGGCCGGCCGGTGCAGAGCGGGTGAGGATCGGCAAGAGGTTCTGGTTCGGGCTGGGCCTTGGCGCGGCAGCCCTCGCCCTGTTCTTCCTCACCACCGACTGGGCACGGCTGGTCGACGCACTCGCCGGGGCCAACTACTGGTACGCGATCCCGGCGGTCCTCCTATACCAAGTCTCCCTGCTCTTTCGGACGGCACGCTGGCAGATGCTCATGCGCCACATGCGGGAGGTCCCGATCCCCAGGCTCTACCCGGTCGTGGTCGTGGGGTACATGGCAAACAACCTGCTGCCGCTGCGCATCGGGGAGGTCGTGCGCAGCTACTACGTGGGCGAACGGGAGGGCGTGAGCAAGACGGCGGCGCTCGCCACCATCCTCATAGAGCGCCTCATGGACGCTCTCACGCTGATAGTGTTCGTGGCGGTGATAGCCGTCTTCGTGCCCCTGAACGCGGTGGCGGAGGGGTTCGGCGACAGGTCGAGCGTTCCGTGGCCCCTCCTGGCAGCCGCGGTCAGCGTGCCGTTCGCGGTGGTGTTCGCCGCCCTCGTGGCGGTCGCGTACTGGCCGGCGCGCGCCGCGGGTACAGCCGAGGCCGGGCTGAGGCTCCTGCCTGAGGCCGCGAGGTTGCGCGCGAGGGGCCTGGTGGAGAAGTTCATCCACGCGCTGGCGGCCCTGCGAAGCCCCTCCTCCGTGCTGGTACTGTTCGCCCTCTCGGTGCCTGTCTGGCTCTTCGAGGGCGGCCTGTTCTTCGTGGTCGGGTACTCCTTCGATTTCCACCTCGCTTACGGGAGCGAGGCGGAGATGGCGGCGGCCCTGGTACTCGCCATGGCGCTAGCCAACATAGGCGCCGCCGTGCCGTCCAGCCCCGGCGGCATCGGCCTGTTCGAGCTCATCGCCCGCGAGACCCTGGTGCTCCTGCCCCTCGCGGTGATCGACCGCTCAGTGGCGGGCGCATACGCGGCTGTCGTCCACGCGATACTCCTCCTGCCCATCATCGCGCTCGGCCAGGCCATCCTGGTCGCGGACGGCCTCTCACTCCGCAACCTGTGGCGAGGCGGGCGTAGCCTGCCGACCGGGCAGCAGGGGGGCCTGGATTGAGAGTCGGGATAGTCGGAGCGGGCGCGGCCGGGCTCGCTGCGGCCTACGAGCTCGGCAAGCGGGGCCACGACGTCGTCGTGTACGAGCGCGCCCCCTTCATGGGAGGCCAGGCCTCGACCTTCGACGTGGGCGGCGCGAGGCTGGAGCGCGGCTACCACCACCTGTTCACCAGCGACACCGACATCATCGACCTGAACGAGGAGATCGGCCTGGGAGACCGCATGACGTGGATCGACTCCAGCGTCGGCACCCTCTACGACGGCCGCATCTACAACTTCGTCACCCCCATGGACCTGCTCCGCTTCAAGCCATTGAGCCTCGTGGACCGGATCCGCCTGGGCGTCGCGACGCTGGCCCTGCAGCGCATCAGGGACTGGCGGAAGCTCGAATCGGTGACGGCGGTTGAGTGGCTCCGCAAGTGGGCGGGCAAGGGCGCGTTCGAGGGCTTCTGGGGGCCGATGCTGCGCGGCAAGTTCGGCGAGAGCTACTACCGCGAGATCGGGATGCCGTGGATATGGGGCAAGATCGCCACGCGGTTCGCCTCCCGCGAGAAGGGGCTGGCCCGCGAGAGCCTCGGCTACCCCATCGGGAGCTTCGGCGAGTTCTTCGACGTGCTCGCGGAGAAGATCGAGGCCCACGGCAACCTGGTACACCTGTCCACGCCCGTCACCCGCATCGTGTCCGGCGGTGGTCGCCCTGCGCTGGAGTACGAGCGGCCCGACGGCAGCACGGGCAGCGAGGAGTTCGACGCGGTGATCGCCACCACCCACTCGTACATGTTCATGCGGCTCGCGCCCGACCTGTCCGGCGAATACAGGGAGCGGCTGGCGAGCACCAAGTACCTGGCGGCGGTCCTGCTCATACTGGTGCTGGACAGGCCCCTGTCGCACATCTACTGGCTCAACGTCGCCGACCGGTCCATGCCCTTCGTGGGCGTGATAGAGCACACGAACCTGATACCGCCGGAGCACTACGGCGGGCAGCACCTGGTCTACCTGTCCAACTACCTGGAGAGGAGCGACCGTCTCTATGGCCTCAGCCACGAGGAGCTACTCGCCGAGTGCGTCCCGCACCTCCGCAAGGTCAACCCCGACTTCGACCCGTCGTGGGTCGTCAAGAGCTACCATCAGAAGGTCAACGCGGCCCAGCCGGTCATCGGCACCCACTACTCCAGGGTGATGCCCGACCACAGGACGCCGCTCAAGGGCGTCTACCTCGCCAACACCACCCAGGTCTACCCCCAGGACCGGGGCACCAACTACAGCGTCCGCATGGGCAGGCAGGTAGCGCAGATGGTGATGGACGACGACCCCGTATGGCGTTGACTGGCGGTACGTCCAGCCTTAGAATTGAAGGGGAGCCACGAAAAGGAGCGTTGAAGTGGTCGTCGCCAGAGAGAAGCCCAAGCCGCTCACGATCAGCATCAGCCCCGAGGCCGCCGAGCACGTGAGGCACTTCGCCCGCATGTCCGGCAAGCCAGACTCTCACCTGCGCGTCGGCGTCAAGGGCGGGGGCTGCTCCGGGCTGACCTACGTGCTCGACCTCGTCGACGAGTTCCCCGAGGACGACAAGATCGTCGAGGAGCACGGGCTCAGGCTCGGGGTCGACCGCAAGTCCTACGTGTTCCTCGCCGGCACGATCCTGGAGTACTCTGGCGGCCTCAACGGCAAGGGCTTCGTCTTCAACAACCCGAACGCGAGGACCAGCTGCGGCTGCGGTACCTCTTTCGGGGTCTGACAGGCAGCCCCTGGCAGCCGACGACCATCTCCGGCAGTACGACGCCCTGACGAGGGGCGTCGCCCTCGTGGAGCGCCCATCCGGCCGCCTCCGCTGCACCGGCGAGGACTCCCTCGACCTGCTGAACCGGCTCTCCACCAACGCCCTGATGGATCTGCCCACCGGATCCGGCGCGCACACCGTCCTCACGTCCAACAAGGGCCGTATCGTCGACGTGATCTTCGTGCTCAGGCAGGCCGACCACCTCCTGCTGCTGACCGGAGGCGGGAACGAGGCCAGGGTCGCCGAGTGGATCGATTTCTACACCATCATCGAGGACACCGAGGTCGAGGACATCACGTCCGATACCACAGCCATGTCCCTCATGGGGCCAAGCGCGGCCACCCTGCTGGATTCCCTCGCAGGGCCGGACGCCGCGCCTGCCGAGAATGAAGATGCGGCCGAGGTCGCCATCGACGGCGTTCACGCGACCACGATACGCCGCGACGTGGGCGCCATCCCGGCCTTCGACCTCATCGCGCCAGGTACGGACGGCCCGGCGCTGCGGGAGGCGGTCACGGATGCCGGTGCCTGCCCGGTCGGTCGAAGCGTCGTGGAATTGGCGCGCGTAGAGCAGGGAGTCCCCGCGTTCGGAGCCGAGCTGAGCGAGGCGTACAACCCACTCGAAGCGGGCTTGCAGCACATGGTCAGCTACACGAAGGGCTGCTACATCGGTCAGGAGGTCATCGCGCGGCTCACGACCTACGACAAGGTGCAGAAGCGCCTCGTACGCCTCGCATGGCCCGCCGACGCCGGGGTGGACCCCGGATCGAAGCTGATGCTGGACGGACGGCAGGCCGGAGTCGTCACGTCCGCCATCAGGGACCCGCGCACCGGTAACGGTGCCGGCCTGGGATACGTCAGGAAGGCCCTGATCGACGCGGGTGCACATCTGACTTCCGCAGACGGCAGTTCCGTGGACGTGGCCGGCCCGGCCTAGACCGGCGGCATCACGTTCAGGGCATCAGCCCCAGGCCGTCTTCCCAGAGACGCCGCGCGAACGTCGTGGCGGGCAGTATGTCGATCCCGTCCTCAGTTCGCCTTGCCCGGGGCTCCAGGCATACGACGACGCGGCGCCCGGCGTCGGGGTGCTCCCGCGCCAGGGTCCGCAGGCCCTTGAGGTGGCGCCCAGTGACGACCCGTGAGGCCTTCGCCTCGACGGCGAGCCTGGCGTCGCCCAGCAGGAAGTCGACCTCTATGCCGCTGGGAAGCCGCCAGTAGGAGAGATCGTCGTCCAGGTCCAAGTAGCTCACGAAGGCGGAGAGCTCATGGAAGACCCAGTTCTCCAGCGCCTTGCCGTACAGCTCGGAGCCGGCGGACACCCGGCCCCGCTTGGCCAGCCGGTTCACCACGCCCACGTCGGCGAAATAGAACTTGGACTTGGTTACCCGCCGCTTGGGGCGTTTGCGGTACGCCGGGAGCCATCGCCCAAGCAGCGTGTCCTCCAGGATGTCGAAGTAGCCGCGGGCGGTGTGGTTCGACACGCCGCACTCGCGGGCAACATTGGTCGCGTTGACGACCTCACCGTCGCTCAGGGCGGCGGCGTCGAGGAACCCGGAGAAGCCCTGCAGGTTGCGGACGAGGCCCTCCGCCGCGACCTCCTGGGTGAGGTAGTCTGCAACGTAGGCGTCGAGCATCCGCCGCGGGCGGCTCGCCTGGTACATTCTGGGCAGGTAGCCATGGTTGAGGATTCGGTCCAGGTCGAAGTCGTCCCCAAGCTCGCCGGCGGTGAGTCCGTAGAGCTCGTACCGGGTCGCCCGCCCGCCGAGCAGGTTGGCGCCGCCGCGCCTGACCTTACGGGCGCTGGAGCCGCACAGGGCGAAGTGCAGGCCCCGGTTCTCGATGAGCCAGTGGGCCTCGTCGAGAAGGGCGGGGACCTTCTGCACCTCGTCGATGACTATCTGGCGAGCCGCGTCCGGCCCATCAGCCTCTATCTCCTGGCGCAGGAGCTCGGGACGCGCGGCGTAGCGCCGGAGCTCCTCGTTCTTCAGGAGGTCCAGCCAGCGGGCCTCGGGGTAACGCTGCTTCAGCAGGGCGCTCTTCCCCACCTGCCTGGGTCCCCACAGGAAGAAGGTCTCGCTCCCCGGCGACGGAAGCTCCAAGATACGATTGAACATGTACCCATCATATCACGACAAAATGGAAGCGTCACTTCCATTTTGCACTGTTTTTTGGAAGTAGTACTTCCATTTTACAGTATAATCTCTGGGGGTTCGAAGGGCGCTACCCTTGCCTGCATTTTGGAAGTGCTACTTCCATTTTACACTGTTTTTTGGAAGTGGCGGTTCCAAAAAACATCAGCAGATCAAGGGCTGGAAATCGGCGATCCCGGACCCGGGGCTACCCGGGTGGGCCGAGCGTCGCGCCGCCGTCCACGACGATGACCTGGCCGCGGATCATCGAGGCGTCGTCGGTGCACAGGAACGCGACCACGCGAGCGATGTCCTCGGACGTCACCATCCTGCCCGCCGGGCTGCGCCGGCCCGATTCCAGCATCTCGTCGCGGTTGGGGAAGTGCGCCAGCGCGTCCGTCTCCACGTACCCGCCCGAGACCGCGTTCACCACGATGCCACGGGGCGCAAGCTCGACGGCCATGTAGCGCGTGGCCGCCTCAAGCGCGGCCTTCGACGTGCCCACAGAGAAATAGTACGGCAGCACCGAGCGGGACCCCTCGCTCGTGATGTTGACGATGTGGCCGCCCCCATCCATGAGCTTCACCGCCTCCTTGGCGCACAGCCAGGGCGCCTTGGCGTTGACGGCCATCGTCCAGTCCCAGTGCTTCTCCTCGAGGTTCTCCAGGCTGCGCTGCACGCCGGACGCCGCGTTGTTGACCAGGATATCGAGCCGTCCGAACGACTCCGCGACCCGCGAGAACAGCTCGCCGATCTTCTCCGGGTCCCCCAGGTGGGCCCTGACCCGGACGCAGTCCACGCCCAGATCGCGTATCTCCCGCTCCGTCGCCGCAGCGGCCTCGTGGCTGCGGAAGTAGTTGAAGGCGATGTCCGCACCCTGCCCCGCCAGTTCCAGCGCCACGGCCTTCCCGATGCCACGGGAAGCGCCCGTGACCAATGCCACCTTACCCGACAGCGGCGCACGTTCCATGGCTGTGGACATGACGCTATGGGCAGGTCAGACGGCCATGCCGCCGTCGACGCAGATCACCTGGCCGGTGATGTACTTCGCCCTCTCCTGCGCGAGGAAGGCAACCATGTGGGCGATGTCGTCCGCGTCGCCGAAGTGGCCCTGCGGGATCACGCTGAGCCAGTGCGCGCGCTGCTGATCGGTGAGGACCGCCGTAGTCTCCGTCTCCACGTAGCCGGGGTTGATGATGTTGACGGTGATGCTCCTCGTCGCTACCTCTTTCGACAGCGCCTTTGTGAAACCGATCATGGCCGCCTTGGACGCCGTGTAGTTCGTCTGACCGGGATTCCCCCGTTCCCCGACGACCGAGCCTATGTTGATTATGCGCCCCCAGCGGCTCCGCACCATGTTCCGCAGCACTGCCCGCGTGCAGTAGAAGGTGCCGTGCAGGTTGATGTCGATGACCCTGTGCCACGCCTCGTCGGACATGCGCATCAGCAGCTGATCGTTGATGATGCCGGCATTGTTGACCAGGATAGCGACTGGGCCGAAGGTCTCCTCGACCTCGCCCACCATAGCCTTCACCTCGTCGAGCTGCGAGACGTCCGCCTTCACGGCGAAGGCTTCGCCCCCCATGCCCTCGATGGTTCCCACGACCTCAACCGCCGCGTCCGGCGACGAGTTGTAGTTCACTGCAACCCGGGCTCCCAGCTCCGCCAGCCGCAGGGCTATGGCGCGTCCCAGTCCTTTCGATGCGCCGGTTACCAGCGCTGTCTTTCCTTCGATGCTTCGATCGTCCATTCGACCCCTTCTCAGGCGCCCTCAGGCGCGGATTCCCGTATCTTCTTCAACTGCGCGCCCTGCCTGGCGGCCAGATCCACCTCGATGGCAGTGCGCGCGGTGCCGATGGCCCGCCGGACCGAGTCGGCCTTGCCGCGCCCGTGTCCGACCACGCTTATGCCATTCACGCCGAGCAGCGGCCCTCCCCCGTGCACCTCTACGACGTTGTTGACCTCGTAGATCTCCCTCGCCAGGCCCTGGACCTGGTCGTCGGGCAGCCTGCCCTTCAGGCGCTCCGCGACCATGTCCGCGATCCCTGCGCCGAGCCCTTCGGTCAGCTTCATGACGATATTCCCAGCGAAGCCGTCCACGACCACGACGTCGGCCTTGCCCAGCGGCAGCTCGTTGCCCTCGACGTTGCCGATGAAGTTCGGCAGCGTCCGCTCGAACAGATCCGACGTTTCGCGGACCTGCCGGTTGCCCTTGCCAGCCTCGCCGCCCACGCTGAGCAGCGCAACCCGCGGCTCCTCGATGTCCCAGAACAGGCTCGCGAACACCCCCCCGAGCACGGCGAAGTTCAGCAGCTGTGCCGGACGGCAGTCCACGTTCGTGCCCACATCTACCACCACCGTCCGCGGCGCAAGCCCGATGATCGGCCCTCCCAGCGCCGGCCTCTCGATGCCTTCAAGCATACCCAGCACGACCGCCGCGGCGGCCATTGCGGCGCCCGTCGAGCCCATAGTCACGCAGCCGTCGGCCATGCCCTTCTTCACCAGGCCCGTCGCGACCAGGATGGACGCCCTGGGCTTGCGACGAAGGGCCAGCGCCGCCTGCTCGCCCTCCCCTATCACCCCCTCCGACGGCACCACCATGATCGGAAGCCGCCCCGCGTCGTGTCGGGCCAGCTCCGCGCCGACGGCCTCGGGGTCGCCGACAAGCCCTACCTGCAGGCCGCCCTCGCGGACTGCCGCCACGACTCCGGCTACCACCTCTCCGGGCGCGTAGTCGCCTCCCATCGCGTCGACAGCGATCCTCACCGGCCCGGCCGTCATGATTCTCGCCTCACTGTGACCCGTGCCTCGCCACTGATCGCCTCTTCTCCGTTCTGTCTTCGCACGCCCACTGTACACACAACCTCCCGGTCAGACTCGGCGTCGCTCACCGCCTTGACCTCGCCAAAGGCCGTGGCGGTGTCGCCGGGGAACACGGGGGCCTTGAACCGCAGCTTCATCCTGCCGGACCTGTGCCAGTCGAGCCCGAAGCTCGACGTCATCATCTCCGAGACCGACGCCGCCACCAGCATCCCGTGGGCTATGGTCCGTCCAAACCTGGTCCCGGCGGCGAACTCGTGGTCCAGGTGAATCGGGTTGAAGTCGCCGGACGCCTCCGCATAGTCGTCCAACCGCTCCTGGGTAATGGACTTCTCGACCGAACGCAGGATTGCGCCGGCTTCCCACGTCATCCGGCCTCCTCTGGCATGATGAGGGTCGTCGTCCCGGACATCACCTCTCTGCCCTCCTCGCTCCATATCGACATGGCTATGTCCACAAACCTCGAGCCGCGCCGGACCGAGTTGCGGGCAACGGTCGCCCTGCACCTCAGGCTCGCGCCCACATCCACAGGGCCTGAGAGCTGGAGCTCCTGTCCCGCGTGGACGGCCCCACTCGGTATGCCCATGTCCTCCAGCACGCCCCGCAGTCCCAGCGCGGCCACCGCCATGGGAGGAGCCTTCGCCTCTCCCGTGCCACCTGGCAGGGCGGTCGCGTCGTCCACCGCGCCGACGTACTTGGTCACGGTATCGGCGTCGACGAGTATCAACCTGTTCGAGACCTCCTGGCCTACCGCCAGGGTCGAGTAGTCGACTGTCATGGGCATCTGGGCTACCTGAGACCGCAAGATTATACGGCGATGCCCCAATCCAATCAAACGAACCGTCCCGGCGTTACGGCGCGTGTCGCCCGGTCACAGCTCCGACACGCCCCCGCGCTGCATCTCCGCCTCGTCCAGCAGGCGCGCCAGCACCACCATCGAGGCTTCCTCGTCGAAGTCGAGGCTCGCTATGGACATCGCGCGGAACAGCACGCCCGTGGAGACCCGGGCCCGCACCGTCTCCCCTAAAGCGGGGATCCTGACGCCCAGCGCCCTGGCCATATACGCCCCCGCCGCCATGCCCTGCCGCGTCAGACGGCACTCCACGAGCAGCCCATCCCTGTAGAAAAGCTTCAGACCCTCGCTGTCCTGGGAAAGCTCCAGTATCAGGTGTGCACGCGGTGCGTCCAGCAGCTCCTCGGCGTACTCCGTGACCACCGCGTGGGCGCTCGTGGAGTCCCCTGCGCCCTCGCCACTCTCGGAAGGAGAACCGCGACCGGAGCCTCCGTCAACCGAGTGATGCGTCTTGTCCAAATCCCTCTCGGGCATCCCTTCCTCCTCAATCCTCGCATACCCCCTATGGTAGAATCGCCCCGATCCTCCAGCAACCTCCCACGAGGCGCGCGATCTACGTCAGCCACCTCAGACTAGAGAACTTCCGCAACTATGAACGCCTCGATCTCGACCTCGCTCCCGGCATGGCGCTGGTCGAAGGGGGGAACGGCCATGGCAAGAGCAACCTGGTCGAGGCACTCTACCTTCTGGCGATTGGCAAGTCTCTCCGCGCGGCGACCGAGCGTGAGCTGGTGCGCTGGCAGCCTCCCTCGGCAACCGAGACCTACACCCACGTGGTGGCCGCCATCGAGCACGACTCGGGGACCACGAGGGTCCAGGTCGACTTCCGATGCTCTCCGACGACCGAGGGCGCGCCGCAGCCGCCGGGAGAGTCTCCACCGGCCGGACACGTGCAGAAGTACGTGAGGGTCAACGGCGCGCCCAGGCGGGCGTCGGATCTAGTCGGCGAGCTTCCGGCGGTGCTGTTCACCGCCCAGGACCTCGACCTCGTATTCGGCTCACCCTCCGTCCGCCGCCGCTACCTGGACATCATGCTGTCACAGATCGACCGGCGCTACCTGCGCGCGGCCCAGCGCTACCAGCGGGTGATCGCCCAGCGCAACCAGGTCCTCAAGGCTATTGCCGAGCGCAGAGCGAAGCCCGACGAGCTCGAGTTCTGGAGCGGCCAGGCCGCCGAGACCGGCGGGTACATGATGGCCGCCCGGGCCGAGACGGTCGCGGCGTTGTCTCCACTCGCCGAGAGCCTGTACGAAGCCATGTCCGGCGGCGGGGAGCGCTGCGAGCTGGTCTACTCACCCAGCGTCGACATGCCCGGCGCTCCTGGACCCGATGCCTGCGAGGACGCGATAAGGAGCGCCCTTGAGGAGAGGCTCGGCCGCGAGGTCGCACAGGGCCACACGGTGACCGGGCCCCACAGGGACGACCTGCTGGTGAAGATCGGCGGCATGCCGGCCGGCCAGTACGCCTCCAGGGGCCAGGGACGCACCGCCGTGCTCGCCATGAAGCTCGCCGAGGCGCGAAACCTTCGTGACACCGGTGCCCGCCCGCCGGTCCTGCTCCTCGACGACGTGATGTCAGAGCTCGACGCGGCCCGCCGCGCCCACGTGCTGGAACAGGCCGCGGACTACACCCAGACCTTCATAACCACCGCCGACCCCAGCGTAATCGACCCGGCCCACCTGACGTCTATGACAAGGTTCGCCGTCAGCAACGGAGTCCTGTCCCCCGCGTAACCCCACCTTGACGGGAGGGTGAAGCGCGGTCGGAGACCACCCACCGTTCGCCCTGAGCCTGTCGAAGGGCAGTGCTCCGCCCAGTCACCTTGGCCCTACAGCCCCCTGTCCGCAATGAACGCGGCCAGGTCGGCCGTGCGGCAGCTGTAGCCCCACTCGTTGTCGTACCAGCCCACCACCTTGACCATGTTGTCATCCATCGACATCGTCGAGAGGCCGTCGATGATCGAGCTGTGAGGGTTGCCGATGTAGTCGCTGCTCACCAGCGGCTCGTCCGAGTACTGGACGATGCCCGCCATGCTGTTGGCGGACGCCTCCCTGTAGGCGTCGTTGATGTCGTCCACCGACGCCGTCTTCCTGACGTTCGCCACGAAGTCCGTCACCGAGCCCGTCGGGGTCGGCACCCTGAAGGCCATCCCGTGTATCTTCCCGTTCAGCTCCGGCAGCACCAGCCCCACCGCCTTGGCCGCGCCGGTCGTGGTCGGGATGATGTTCAGCGCCGCCGCCCTAGCCCGCCTCGGGTCCTCGTGGACCCGGTCCAGGATGTTCTGGTCGCCCGTGTAGGAGTGTATGGTGGTCATCAGGCCGTGCTCGACGCCGAAGTTGTCGTTCAGCACCTTCGTCATCGTCGCGATGCAGTTCGTCGTGCACGAGGCGTTGGACACGATGTCGTGGCTGGCCGGGTCGTACACGTCCTCGTTCACGCCCAGCACCAGGGTCGCGTCCTCGCCGGTCGCCGGCGCGGAGATGATGACCTTCTTCGCGCCGCCCGCCCGGTGGCCTGCGGCGGCCGACGCATCCGTGAAGAACCCCGTCGACTCCACCACGATGTCCGCGCCGAGATCGCCCCAGGGCAGGTCGGCCGGGTTCCGCTCCGCCAGCACCTTCACCTCGCCGCCGTCTATCAGCAGGCTGTCGTCGGTGGACCCCACCTCGCCGGGGTAAGCGCCGTAGTTGGTGTCGTACTTGAACAGGTGCGCATTGGTGGCCGGGTCGCCCAGATCGTTGACTGCCGCGACCGTCAGCTTGCCGGGGTGGCGCTCTATGATTGCGCGGGTGACCTGCCGCCCGATCCTGCCAAAGCCGTTGATGCCGACGCGAGTTGCCATTTTCCCTCTCCCGTCCTGCGTATACTGCGCTTCTATTGTAGACGAAAATCGCCGCCCTAGGCGGGCGGCGTTCAGCGCCGGGTCCGGACTCTCCTGCTACGTCCCTAGACACTCCGAGACGTGGACGGCAGGACAGGCGCTCCTTCGCGTACGGCGAGGATCCTGAGCCAGTTTCGGGGCATCGCGTCCACGTCGAGATCCTCGAAGACCCGCTCGCAGCCGGTCTGCAGCGCCTTGCTGGCCTTGTCCATCGGCACACCGGGCATGACTCCCGCGATGAAGTCACTGAACCCGCTGATGTCGCGCCAGCCGTCCAGAGGCACCTGCACCGTCTCGATCTCCTCGCGCGCGATGCGGAAGCCGTGGCCCTCGACCAGCGTCCGGTACTCCTCCGGCGTGAGCTGCTTCCGCGACTCCACCTTGGCGGACCTGTCCGGCGTCAGGCCGTACTCGCTCCGGAGTATCCTGAGCGACTTCATCATCCACTTGCGAGCAAAGATCACGGTCTCCGGCGGGTGTGCGCCGTCGAAGAAGGCCGTGTTGAAGGCGAGCTGCCCGCCCGGCTTCAGCACCTTCCCGATCTCGGTCAGCAGCTCGCCCTTGTCGGGAACGTAGTGGATCGCGTTGCAGAAGAACACCGTGTCCGCCGACTCCTTGACGCTGTCCGACACGTGCTCGACGTGCGACTGGATGAACTGGACGGCCGAGGCCGTACGGCAGTTCAGGTTCTCCATAGCTACCCTGAGCATCTCCGCCGACTGGTCGATGCCGATGACAACCGAGTCGCGCGCGCCCTTCAGCCGGTCCACTATCAGCCTTGTGACCCCGCCGTCTCCGCAAGCGAGATCGATGATTCGCTGCCCGGAGCCCACGTCCGCCATGTCGACGAGGTGGGCGTTCTGGGTGCGGTAAAAGGCGTTCTGTGAGAACTTGGAGAATCCGAACTCTTCAGTAGCCATCCTGCTGCTCCTCGCGGCAGCGACCGCGAAACTGCGGCGCATGACCGCGCCGCCAACTGCCGGTTCAACTATATCACAGACGCCTCTTCCCGGCGTCCTGCTCGCGGCCCGCTATATCCCGACCTCGCGCAGGATGGCCGGAATCCCCTTCTTCTCGTCCTCGGTGAGCGGTCGCAGCGGCCTCGTCACCGTGTCGCTGTCGATTACGCCCATCTGCCGCAGCGCCGACTTCATCCCTGAGAAGCTCGCGGCGTTCGCGCAGCCACCCTTCGCAAGCCGCGTGACCTTGGTTGCGGCCATCAGCTTCGCCTGGTAGGCCCGCGCGGCCTCGACATCGCCTGCCTCGCCCGCCTCCCATGCCTTAGCAACTACACCCGGCGCCAAGTTGGCGATGCCGGGTATGACGCCGTGGGCGCCGACCGCCGAGGCGGTGGTCGCCCGGAAGACCGACCCCAGGAACCGGTACATCTCGATGCCGCCCTGGTCGCACAGCGCCCTGAGCTGCGCGAAGGCCTCGCCCGCGCCTGAGCTGTCCTTCACCCCGACCACCGTGCCCTCGCCCGCGAGAGACGCCATCGTCTGCGGCTCCACGACGGTCTTGACCGTCACCGGGATGTTGTAGACCCACAGGGGCACGCCCGACTGCTCCTTGATGTACCTGAAATGGGCGGTCACCTCGTCCTGCTCGCACGGGTAGTAGTAGGGAGGCGTAGCGGCGATGCCCGCCAAGCCCCACTCCTGGACCGCCCGCGCCAGCCTGACCGTTAGGTTCGTGCTGGGCGCCGATACGTTGGCTATCACCGGCAGCCGGCCGGCCACTTGGTCGACGACCGTCTCGATAGCCAGGAGCTTCTGCTCGTCGTCAAGGGCCGCGAACTCGCCGGTCGTCCCGGCGGCCCAGATGCCGTGCACGCCGCCCTCGACCAAGTAGTCGACGAGGCGGCGCAGCGACCCGGTGTCCACCGTCTCGTCGCCGTTCAGCGGCGTGAGGATAGGGACTATGACCCCGTGCAGCCCGTCTGTGCTCACTACACTTACTCCTTCTAAGAGTTCTCTCGGAGCGATGGGGGCGGCTCATCGAAGGGCTTGCCTTCGGCCTCGGCTGCCATCCGGCGGCGGTTCCATGCCTCCCAAGCCTCGCGCTCCTCAGCACGGCCCTCTGCCCGCTGCCTCTCCTTGAGTGGCTCGACAAGCTTCTGTCGCAGATATTCCCCTGTGACCATGACGTTCTGCATCACCTCCGTTACTACGATGGTGGTTACGGCAGTCGCTACGCCCACCTCGGCCATCCCGGATATGACGGCCAGAATGGTCTCGACTGCGTTATCCTCAGTCCGCTGGGTCGTCTCATACCAGGATAACAGCCCCGTCCCCAGTACGCTCTGAACGCTGAACAGGAAGAAGTAGACCGTCTTCCAGCGTGGGGATATGCTCCATATGGACTCCCTCATTCAGGAGCCGCCGCCGATGGCGGGGATGAAGTGCACCTCGCTGTTCTCTCCTACCTTGTCCAGCAGTCCCAGCGCCGAGACTTCGCCGTCGATCGCGACCGAGATATTCGGCTTCATCTTGTAGCCCTCGACGAGCCTCCCCTTGATGCCGGGGTGCATCTCGTCCAGGTTGTTGACGACCTGGCGCACGGTGGAGCCGTGCACCTCCACCCGCTCCTTGCCGTCGGTCAGCTCCTGGAGCAGCGATGGAATGAAGACCGTCGCCATTGGTCTAGCTCTAGCCCTGTTCCCAGAGCGTCTTCATCACGTTGGGCGGGCTCATCGGCAGCACGTTCATGCGGATCCCCGCAGCCCTGTACGCCGCGTTGGCCAGCGCCGCCGGAGGAGGCACGATGTTGACCTCGCCTACGCCCCTGACGCCGAACGGGTGGGCCGGGCTCGGCTTCTCGACGATCACCGTGTCGATCATCGGCAGGTCCAGGGCCAGCGGCACCCGGTAGTCCAGGAACGTGCTGTTGGCCATTCGCCCGTCGTCTTCCATGTAGTACTCTTCGTTCAGCGCCCAGCCGATGCCCTGCACGGTCCCGCCCTGCATCTGGCCCTCCACGTAGCTCGGGTGGATCGCCTTGCCCACGTCCTGGGCGATGGTCGCCCGCAGCACGTCGATCTTGCCCGTCTCCTTGTCCACCTCCACGTCCACGATCAGACCGGCGAACGCGCCGCCCTGCCCCGTCGGGTTGACGACGCCGCGCCCGGCAATGGGCCCGCCGGTGCTGTTCAGCTCGCCCGCAAGCTCCTTGAAGGTCATCTTGAGCTCGGAGTCCGTCTTCGAGCGGATGACCCCGTCCTCCATCTCCAGCGAGTCCGCGTCCACATCCCAGATCAGCGCCGCGCGCTCGATCATCTGCGCCTTCACGTCCTGGGCAGCCTTGTACGCCGCCATGCCGGTTGCGAACGTCGTGCGGCTCCCGCCGGTCCCGAATGTCCAGCCTATCGAGTCCGTGTCCACGACCGACGGAATGAAGTCCTCGGCGGGTATGCCCAGGACCTCGGCGGCCTGCATCGATATGGAAGTCCGCGTGCCGCCGATGTCCGGCGACCCCTCCGTCAGGGCGACGGTGCCGTCGTTGTTGACGGCCAGGTTGACGGCTGACTGCAGCCCCGCGTTCATCCAGTAGCCGATGGCCACGCCGCGGCCCCGGTTCTCGCCCTCGAGGGGCGCCGTGTAGTGGGGGTGGTCCCTGAGCGCCTCGAGCACCTCGACGCACCCGATGTTGCCGAAGGCCGTGCCGTCGGCGCGCCGCGTTCCCTCTGCGGACGCGTTCTTCAGCCGGATCTCGATCGGGTCCATGCCCAGCTTCTCGGCAATCTCGTCCACCACCGTCTCGCTGGCGAACTCGGCGTTCGTCGCGCCGGGCGCCCGGTACGCGGCCGTCTTGGGCTTGTTGACGACCACGTCGTAGCCGTCAACCTGCACGTTGGCGATGTTGTAGGGCGCAAATACGCACTCGGCGGCCGCTCCGACCGGTGAGCCGGGGAATCCCCCCGCCTCGTAGGCCAGGTGCGCCGTCGCCGCTACCAGTGTCCCGTCGTTCTTCGCTCCCATCTTGACCTTGATGTACGAGCCGGGCGTCGGGCCGGTCGACTCGAACTCCTCGGTCCGGGTCATCACGATCTTCACCGGGGCGTGGGACATCTTCGAGAGCACCGCGGCGATGGGCTCGCCGTAGGGCTCGAACTTGCCGCCGAACCCGCCGCCGATCTCCATCGGCGTGAGCTTCACCTGGGACAGCGGCAGCTCCAGCACCTGGGCCGTCGCGTCGCGAATGTTGAACGGGCCCTGGGTGCTGTTCCAGATCAGCACGCGCCCGTCGTCGTTCCAGTGGACCGTGCAGTTGTGGGGCTCCAGATAGCCCTGGTGCACCGTCGCCGTGTCGAACTCCCGCTCCACGATCACGTCCGCCTCGGCGAACCCCTTGTCCGGGTCGCCTTGGCGGTGCTGGAAGTGCTCGGCTATGTTGCTTATCCGCCCCGTCTTCTCGTTTAGCTCCACGGTCTCGATGTCGTCGTGGAGCAGTGGCGCCGCCTCCTTCATCGCTTCCCGCACGTCCGTCACGGGCGGAAGGACCTCATAGTCGACCTCGATGAGCTTGGTGGCCTCCTCGGCCACGTGCTGGTTCACCGCGGCGACGGCCGCCACGGGCTGGCCCTTGAAGACGACCTTGCTCCGGGCCATGATGCCCTCGCGCAGGTACTTCAGGTCCGTCCCCAGCTCGCCCAGGGTGATCTTGCGGTCGCCGTCCTCGTTCTTCGTCTCGGGCAGGTCCGCGCCCGTCATGACCGCGCGGACGCCCGGGTACGCCGCCGCCTTGCTCGTGTCGATCGAGCGGATGTTGGCGTGCGCGTGCGGCGTCCTCAGTATCTTGCCGTACAGCAGCCCGGCGGTCTGGTAGTCGGCGCCGTACTTCGCGCGGCCCGTCACCTTGTCCGCCCCGTCGTGGCGGATCGGACGCGTGCCGATAACCTTGTACTGCTTCGGTGCTTCTTGTGTCGTCGTCAAAGCTTCACCTCCATCCACGGGATAGTGAGTCTACGATGCGGCTGCCATCCTCTCGGACGCGTCCATCACGGCGCGCACGATCTTGTCGTAGCCGGTGCAGCGGCACAGGTTGCCGGCCAGCCAGAACCTGATCCTGTGCTCCGACGGCGTCGGCTCCTGTTCGAGCAGGGCCTTGGTCGCGACGATGAAGCCCGGAGTGCAGATGCCGCACTGCAGGGCCGCGTTCTCCAGGAACGCCTCCTGGATGGGGTGCAGCCCGTCGGGACTGGCGACCCCCTCTATCGTGTTCACCTCGGCGCCGTCGGCCTCCACGCCGAGCACCAGGCACGACGTCACGATCCGCCCGTCCAGGCTCACCGTGCACGCGCCGCAGTTCCCGTCGTTGCAGCCCTCCTTCGAGCCGGTCAGCCCCACGATGTCACGCAGGCACTCCAGCAGGCTCTGCCGGGGCTCGCAGAGGAACTCTACGTCTTCGCCGTTGATCTTGGTCTGTACGTGCGTCTTGCCGGGCATCTACTCGCCTCCCTTCGCTCTCTCGACAGCCGTGTTCAGCGCGCGGCGCGTCAGCACCTCGCACAGGTGCGTCCTGTATTCCGCGGTGCCGCGCATGTCCGTGATCGGACTGGCCGCCGCGCTCGCAATGCTCGCCGCCTCGGCGATGCTCTCGTCGTTGACCGGCTTGCCCTCCAGCGAGTCGCCCGCCTCCTGCACGAACAGCGGCGTCGGCGCGACGGACGCCAGCGCAACCCGCGCCGACGTGAACGTCCCATCCTCGATCTCCACCGACACGCCCGAGCCGGCAACCGCGATGTCCATCTCGTTCCGCGGGATGAACCGGATGTAGCGCGCCCCGGAGCCCGCCTTCGGCGCCGGTATGCTGATCGACACCAGAAGCTCGCCCGCACCCAGCACATTCCGGCCCGGGCCGGTGCAGAAGTCCTCCACCGCCACTTGGCGAGACCCGTTCGGCCCCGTCACGTTCGCAGTGGCCCCCAGCGCAATGAGCGCGGGGATCGAGTCGCCGCTCGGGGCGGCGTTGCACAGGTTGCCCCCGACGGAGGCCCTGCCCTGTATCTGGATGCCACCGATCAGTGTCGCCGCGTCCGTCAGCCCAGGGTACTTGCAGGCTATCGTCTCGTCCGCGTAGATCCTGTAGCACTCGACCGCGGCCCCTATCGTCAACCCTTCGCTGTCGTCGTAGCAGATCTGGTTGAGCTCGGGAACGCACTTGACGTCCACGACCAGGTCGGGGCTGCCGACTCGCTCGGCAGCGGCCCTCAGCATCACCAGAAGGTCCGTGCCTCCAGCCAGGGGACGCGCTTTCCCGCCCCCGTCGGCTAGCAGCTTGACCGCCTCGTCCAGGCTACCAGGCCTGGCATAATCGATCCACTTCACTGGCCTCTCCTTTCTCCAGGGTCCCCGGCCGTCTCGCGGCGGGAACCCCCATCCTGAAACTTTCGAGTCCTGCCCCACCGTGCGCCCCGCAAAACGGGCGCATCCCCGAAGGGCGGCCCCAGTATAGCAAACGCACGGGGGCCGGACAACGACGCCCCACAATACCCCGGAGACCCTTCCGGACCGTCATTCCGGCGGAAGCCGGAATCCAGAGGGGGCGTCACCCGCCCGTTGGTATCACCGCGCGCTTGTGAACTGCGACCCCTATCTGCTTCTCCCCCTCGAACGCCTCGATCTCGTACGTCAGCCTGTTGCGGTCCACATCGGTCAGCACGGCCCTCACCGTCACCACGCCGCCGATGGCCGTGGGGGCCACGTGCCGCAGACCGTCCACCGCGTACCCGACCGTCGTGCTGTCCTCCGGCAGGTACGGGTCCGAGGCCTCGATACTGCACTCCTCCATCAGCTTCAGCAGCGACGGCGTCGACAGCACCTCGGCGCCCGGCCGCCCCATCCGGTTGATGGTGAGCGGCTCCGTAACCTCCGTCCGAGTCTCCGCACTCTGTCCCGTCTCGAATCTATCCATTCCACGCTCCGCGCTATTCGATCAAATACGGCTTCTGCCGCCTCCAGCCGTCGTCCGACGGAAACGCCGTCGTCATCGTGACCCTCTCGGCGTCGCCGACCCGCCAGTCCGCCACCTTCTCGGCCCACTCCGTGTAGTGGGGCATCGTCCTGTGCTTGTCGATGGCCGCCGCGTCCGCGTACACCTCGTACAGGTGCACCAAGTCGGGGTCGTTGTCGTCCGTCAGGATGTCGAACCGGAAGCACCCCGGCTCGTCCCTCACCGAGCCCGCCCCATCGCCCAGGGTAGCCTCGACGAACCGGTCTCTCATGCCTGGCTTCACCCTGATGCTCACGAAAATAGCGATCATGTCGTCCTGACCTCCTCGATTTTGGCCGCGCCATTATATATGGGACGCCCTGAGCCTGCATAATCGTCAGGGCCCGGGGAGGTTTACCACAGAGGGGGTATTCGAGGGCACGGCACGGTAACGGGGAGGGGTTGCGGTCGTTCAAGCAGGCCGCCGGTCGGCGCTCCTCACATGAAACTGGAGCCTGCCGTCGGACGGGTCATGCACCATCACCCACCGGCTGAGAACGTCCTGGCCCAACACGGACGGCAACTCGCCACCGACGTGCTCCGGTTTGCCAACACGAACGTCCAGGTCGTACACGTAGGTGGCCGCGCTGGCCGAATCCAAAAACGTCAGCGTGGTCCGCTCCAAGAACCGCTGTGACCTGCCGCCGACTCCGGTGATGTACTCGCCGCGTTGCAATCGTCCAAAGGGCAACCGCAACGGAATGCCGTCCTTGGGGTGGATGCAGGTCACCACAGCGCCCGTATCCACCAGGAACCTGACGGCCCCGGACACCCTGAGCCGGGGTATTTCGACCACGGCGGAAACGTAGGGCTGCGGGCCATCGAACTCGCCGATTATCACAGGACAAATACCTGGGGCACGGAGGACACGAACTCCATCACAACGGTTCCTCCGGCCATTCCCCTGCGCTCGATAGCGGTCATCACCGCCTCCGGCGATTCCGCATCCACCACAACTTCGTCAAGGCCGATGCCAACCCAGTAGTCGTTATCGGGCGCAGACCTGGCCGCGACCGCATTTCTCAACAGCGACCGCAACCGGGCGTGTTCGTCCAGCATCGCCGAAACGGCTGCCGGCTCCATGACCGCGCCGCCGGTCGGGGGGGTAAGCGCATCGTCCAAGTTTCCTCTTGCAGCCATTCTCTGACCTCCTGATTGCGCCGGCGCAGCCTGCCGCAACTATACCAGTTTGCAGCCGCCCGCGCCGGCAGCGATTTCCCCTAATCCTGGGAATCCTGATTCAGACAACTCCTCCTCTGGTATAATCCGCGCGAGAATCACCATGGACCTGGCCAGTTACATCAGGGACGTCCCCGACTTCCCGCAGCCCGGCATCCTGTTCAAGGACATCACGCCCCTGCTGGGCGACCCGGCGGCCTTCGGAGCGGCAATCGACCGGTTCGCCGAGCGCTACGCCGCCGAGCATATCGACGCCATCGCGGGCATCGAGGCCCGGGGCTTCCTGTTCGCCGCGCCCCTGGCCGCGAGGCTGGGCAAGCCCCTTGTGCCCATGAGGAAGCCCGGCAAGCTGCCCTGGGAAACCCAGTCCATCACCTACTCGCTGGAGTACGGCGAGGACGCGGTCGAGATGCACGCCGACGCCATCCACCCGGGCCAGAGGGCGCTCATCGTCGACGACGTCCTGGCGACCGGCGGCACCATGTCCGCAGCCGTCCGCCTCGCCGAGCGCGCCGGGGCAGAGATCGCTGGGCTGGCATTCCTGATCGAGCTGGAGGCGCTCCGCGGCAGGGACAGGCTGCGCGGCTACGACCTCTTCTCACAACTGGTCCTGTAACGGGAGGCCCAATCCGTTCGCCCTGAGCCTGTCGAAGGGTCCCACGAACGGATTGGCGGGCGGGGGAAGATACATCAGGAGAATGACCTATGACAGTCGTAGCAATTGGCGGGCTGACGGGCGGAGGCGGTAGGCTCCTGGGCCCGATCGTGGCCGAGAAGCTGGACGCCGACTACGTCGACCGGCTGATACTCACCCGCGCCGCCCCCAGGGTGGGCGCAACCGTCGAAGCCCTGCACCAGAGGGAAGAGCGCGCCCCCACCAGGTCCGACCGCTTCTCCGGATTCCTGCACCGCATCCTCGAGAGGTCGGCGGCCGGCGGGGTGGGCGGAGACCCCTACTTCGGGCCCAGCTCCATGTCGTTCCTGACCGAGGAGTTCGAGGAGATACCGCCGCAGCCGGCGACACGGGGCCACGAGGTCGAGGACGAGCAGTACATCGAGGCCATACACGACGTGATCGAGGAGATGGCCTCGTCGGGCAACGTCGTGTTCGTGGGGCGCGCCGCGGCCATCATCCTCAGGGACGAGCCCCACGTGCTGCGCGTCGGGGCCGTGGCCGACCTCGACGACCGTATTGCCCGCATCATGGAGAGGGACCGCATCGACCGCAGCACGGCCGAGAGGGTCGTGGCCGACCGCGACCAGGCGCGGGAGCACTACTTCCGCCGCTTCTTCGGCATCGACGACCCCGACGACCCCCACCTCTACCACCTCGTCATCAACACCAGCGTGATGAACCTGGAGTACGCGTCCGACGTGGTGGCCGACGCGGCCCGCGCCCTGGCCGAGCACCGCCTGGAGGCCCGATGAGGATCGACAGGGCCCACGCCGACGAGATCATCGCCCACGCCTTCGAGGAGGACCCCGACGAGTGCTGCGGCATCCTGGCCGGCAGGGACGGCGCTGCCATGAAGCTCTACCGCATCACCAACAGCGTCAAGAGCCCCTACCGATACGTGATGGACCCCCAGGAGTTCCTGAACGCCGACCTGGACGCCGAGCGGAACGGCATGGAGCTAGTCGCCTTCTACCACTCCCACACCCACTCGCCCGCGTACCCCTCCCAGACCGACGTCCGCATGGCCCAGCAGAGCGGCTACCACGACGTCCACTACATCCTCGTCTCCCTCGAAAACCACGACAACCCCCAACTCAACGCCTACCTGATCCAAGAGTCCGGCGAAATCGTGGAACAGCCCCTCGAAATCGCCTAGCGGCTTCCGAACAACTGTCGTCCTGAGCTACGCGAAGGACCTGGGGTGGGGTCGCCCTCTACCCTCCCCGAGTACCTTAAAGGCAGACGACCTGGAACCGTCGTATTCCCAAATCTCCACATCATCCGGTATCAGATGGCCATAGTTCTTAGTATAGTACTCGGCCAAGCTTTCTCCGCGCTCTTCGCTGAAATCCCGCAGCACGAACAGGACCTTCCGGAAACGTCTAGGAGCAAGCAGGAAGTAGTACATCGCCTCATTCCAGACAGTTATCTTGGCACTTGGCACATTTCCGCCACTCGTCCAAGTATGAGATTTGCACTCAACCAATACAGGCGGCGAGTCGGAACCAAGGTCAAATCGCCTTTCCTTCTTACCGGTAATACCTATCTGCACACTGAAGTGCCTCTCCAGCGATACTCCCTGCTGGAGGAAGTACTCCTGAGCAGCAGTTTCGAAGTCGCGTCCCACCTGTGCGTTAGAGGTAGAACCCATCCGTTGAAAGTTATTGACCATACGCTCAGAGTACCCGGCCTTGAAAGGAAGAACCCTGCAAGAGGAATCCCCCCTACAGCCCCGAGAACTTGATTCGCGGGTCCACCACCGCCAGCAGGATGTCCGAGATGAGCGTGCCTATGACCGTCAGCACACCCAGCAGCAGCACCAGGAACCCCGCCAGGTACGGGTCCTGCTGGAGGATCGCCCGTAGCAGTATCGGCCCGACCGTCGGCAGGCTCAGCACCACCGACACGATGACGCTGCCGCCCACCAGCGAGGGCAGCAGGTAGCCGACCGTGCTCACCAGCGGGTTGATCGCAACGCGCACCGGGTACTTCAGCACGAGCCTTGAGGCCCTGACGCCCTTGGCGCGGGCCGTCACGACGTAGGGCTTGCTGAGCTCGTCCAGAAGGTTGTTGCGCATCACCCTGATCAGCCCCGCCGTCCCAGACGTGCCCAGCACCACTGCCGGAATCCACAGGTGCTGGAACAGGTCGTATGCCTTGGCCAGGCTCCACGGCGCATTGACGTAGTCCGCGGAGAAGAGCCCGCCGACATTCTGGTTGAAGTAGGCAAAGCCGATGTACATCAGCACGAGCCCCAGCAGGAAGTCCGGCACGGCCAGCCCGGTGAATCCCAGGACCGTGAACACGTAGTCGCCCACGCTGTGCTGCCTCACCGCGGCATATATGCCCACCGGAATGGCGAACGTCCACGTCACGATGATCGTGAAGCTCGTGAGCACGATGGTGATCCAGATGCGGTCGCCGATGATCGACTTGATGGGCTTCTCGCCGCTGGCGTAGTACCCGTCCCCGAACGAGTAGCCCAGCTCGCCCCTCATCAGGTTCCCCACCCACTTCAGGTAGCGGATGTACTGGGGTTGGTCCAGGCCAAGGTACTCGCGGTAGTACTGGGCCAACTCAGGGTTGTGGGCCGTGTCGCCCTGCTGCATCGCCCAGTCCATCCACTTGTCGACCGCGTCCCCTTCGGGCAGCTCGATGATAATGAACGACAGGATGCTGATGGCCCAGATGGTGACGAATGCGAGGAGCAGCCGCCTGGCGATGTATGCAGTCATGGTCGCCCTCCTTGAGTGGGCTTACGGCCCCATTCCAGCACAACACGGCCCGCCCCGTCAACACGGCGGCCCAACCGGGCGCCTGGCCTAACCCTCCACTTGTCCACCGCGTCCCCGTAGGGGCGGGTTTGAAACCCGCCCTCCCCGTGGTCGGCGGCGCAGCTAAAATTACGTTCGGCCTGAGCCTGGCTCTCCTGAGCTTGTCGAAGGGCCTGTCCTGAGCCTGTCGAAGGGTCGAAGAGCCTGCCCCGTACTCGATACGGGGGCAGTACTCTGACTGGTTCGCCCACGCTACTCCAGTATTACGACTCTCTTCAGGGCCAGATTGGGGTCGCCGGAATTACCTGGGCTTGCGTACCACTTCGCCCAGTCCGGGTCCTCGAAGTCTTTGACGATCCGGAACCCGAATCGCTGGTATACCGTGTAGGGCATCTGTCCGGCCCAGTTCAGAATGTCGTGATCGGGCGCTAGGGCCCAGGCCACCAGCCCTCGAATGGCCGTCTGGCCCCGGAACCAATCCACGGTCGAGCCCAGCAGCTTCGTCCCGATTCCCCGGCCCAATAGCGAGCCGTCGATGGGCGGCGCGGAATTGCGATCTAGATCCTGTCCCGTACCCTGGTACTCCCAGCCGACATGGAAGCACCCCAGGGTAAGCCATCGACCGTCGAGCCCCAGTGGCTCGACAACCCGAAAGTCGGCCCAAGGCCTGTCTCCGTTCCACGTAGACCGGAGGCCGTTCTCGAATGAGGGTGAGTACTCTTTGACGTAGAGCTGCCCCACGCAGGCATCTCCATCGAAGGCCAGCATCGACGCCAGGCCCTGTGACCGAATGTAGTCACGCACCTCCTGTTGGGAGCGCCAGTGAACACTCTCGACCACGCCATAGTCTTCAGGCTTCATGGGCGAACAGACTATGTCCATGTTCCTCTGCCTCTACTCGCAGTAGACGCGGACGGTGTCGCTCCCGTCCTGAACGTGGACTTCGAGGTCGCTGAGGGCGTCTATGAGCTGCTCCATGTCCTCGGTCCGCAGGTTGTGAACGTCGGCGTCGATGCCGTTGTTCTTCAGGGCCTGGTTGATTCCGTCCGCGGCTTGGCCCGGCATCAGCGTATGGAGCCTGACACCGGCCTTGATCAGCGCCAGGGGCACCCGGACGTCGACGTGCTCCGCCGATCCGTTCGAGTCCACGACCACCCTCAGGTACCTGGCAGGGCCCTTGCGCGGAGGCAGGACCTCCTGTGGAACCCTCACTTGGGCGGAGTCCTCGTCGACGAGTCCGATCAGGCGCTCGGCCTCGTCGACGGACACCTTCCCTTCCGACAACATCTCTAGCACGCGTCTCCTGTTCTCGCTCATGCCGCGCTCCTCCTGTGGAACATGCAGTGCGACCCTACCGGATAGTTATGGAGCCGTTCACGGTCTTCGCCACCAGCTCGGCCTCTCCTCTCCCCACCAGACCTTCCAGCCCTCCTCCTGAGACCTTTGACGCAGCGAAGTCCGGCACTTGGCAATCGATCCTTCCATTGACCGTGGACGCCTCCACCTTCAGGCTCGGCTCCGCGTTCAATGCCACCTCAATGCGGCCGTTCGACGTGACCAGCCTGTTTCGACCACCGGGATCGAACCCACCCTGGAACCCTATCCGCCCATTGATCGTCTCCACGTCGAACCGGCCCTGCCCGCCGTCGATGGTCACCCGGCCGTTGGTGGTGGCGAGCTCCGCCGAGCCTTCGAACGTCTCGACGGCGATGCGGCCGTTGCTGGTCTGGGCGCTCAGGTCGCCCCTCACTCTCTCGATCTGTATGCGCGCGTTCGATGTCTTGACGGTGCCGCCCTCCTCCGTGCCCCGAAGCTCCACCGGCCTGTTGCTGGTGGCCAGGTCCACGCCGGTCGAGACGGGCACAGTCACGTCGATGCTCGCTCCGCTGCCCTGTCCGAAGAGGCCGTGCAGGAAGCCGCCGGACCTCCGCCTGGGCTTGGCCTCCACCCTGACCAGGTCGCCTTCCTGCACGGCGGCGTACTCGACACCGTTGGGGTTGCTCAGCTTCGCCCGCACTCGAATCGAACCGGGCTCGCCGGCGTTGACGCGCACGCGGCCGTTGAAGCTGCGAACCTCGAGACGCGGCTTCTCGCCCACCTCGAAGGCGTCGTCGCGGGTGGAAGCCTCGTCTTCCTTGTCCACCACGACGGTGACCTGCTTTCGGACGCCGTGCCCTACCTCATCGGCGAGGGTGTCGCCGAGCCGTTCGAGGGTTTCCAGGCCCCCTTCCACCGCGTCCTGCACGCGGTCCTCCAGGTAGATGCCGCCGTCGAGCGCCTTCAGGAGACGCTCGGCATCATCGACGGTTATCTTCCCCTCCGAGAGCATGTCCAGAATCTTCCGTCGCTCGTCGCTCATCGCGATCCTCCCTAGTCGATAGAAACGAACACCCGCCCGTCGCGCCCGGCGACGTCGACGCGCAGCCCGCGCAGCGAGCACAGCAGGTACAGCGCGAGCGGGACCGCGAGCAGGATGAGGCGGGCCAATCCCCTGCGCCGCTGGAGCGCCGCTACCAAGGCGCAAACGGGCACCGCCAGGGCCGCCAGGGCGGCCAGGAGCGGCCACAGCAGGAATACGGGAAGCCAGAGCCGCATACGGCGCTCGTCGCCCTGGACACGTACCCTCACCAGCGCCGGCGGTAGCATCATCGGGATAGCCTCCTCACTGCCTCCTCGACGTCGATCTCGCCCGCCTCCAGGCTGTCCAGGACACCGGCCGAACGGGGACTCGAACCCGATTCCTGGGGCAGCACTTCGACGAGGGCAAGCTGGCGGGAGATGCGATTGAGCCGGTTCTTTACGGTGGGATAGCTGATGCCGAAGAGGCGCTCCATCTCCTTGATGGACCCGTGGACCTGTACGAAGGTCATCACGAACACCTGGTCCTCGGCCGACAGGCGCGCCAGGTCCGGGGGCTCGAACTCCCCCTCGATGGCGACGCCGCTGTCCCGCAGGCGGACCCGCTCCACCACGATCCGCTCGCCCCTCGTAAGGTCGGTCAGCTCCTTCCAGTCATTCACAGCCATCGATCCTCTAGATATTGGATATGATGCATCATCATACACCAATAGATTCATAAAGTCAAGTCTCACATTAATATATTCAATTATCCCACTCCGCCGTCGCGGGAATGACGGGTGGTGTTGCACTCTGGCCGCCTCCACCAATACACTTTGGCGACACCCCAAGGAGGTTTACCTGTTGGCGGCAGATTCCCAGGTCACCGGCTCCGGCCCCGTTCGGGAGCGCGCGCGGATAACCAGCCTCGACCTGATACGCGGGGTTGCGGTGCTCGGCATCCTGCTGATGAACGCCGTTTCGTTCAGGTTCGGTACCGGGCCCTACTTCAACCTGAGCGCGGGCGGCTCGGAGACGTGGCTCGACTGGGCCGTGGGCATCTTCGGCGAAATCTTCGTCGACCAGAAGTTCATGGGGCTGTTCTCGCTGCTGTTCGGCGCCGGGATGATCCTCTTCATCGACCGCGCCAGCGAGAAGGGAGGCCACGCGGTCCTGCTGAACCTCTGGCGCAACACGCTGCTGCTCCTGATCGGCATCCTCCACTACCTGTTGTGGGACGGCGACGTGCTGATGGCCTACGCGCTATCGTCGCTCTTCCTGCTCGCCCTGCGAAAGCTGCCGAACCGGGCGCTCATCTCCCTCGGCGTTGTCCTGTTCCTCCTGTCGGTTGCCTGTGCCGTCATCGCGCAGCACCTCGCCGACACGACACACGCATCGGTGTCGGGTCTCTGGACGCCGGGCGAGGTCTCGGACGATGGGATAATCGGGCCTCCCGTCCTGCTGGGCTTCTTCCTGCGCGCGCTGGGGCTGATCCTCGTCGGCGCCGGCCTGTACCGCATAGGCTTCATGAACGGCGGCCTGCCCGCGAGGACGTACCGGATGACCGCCATCATCGGGCTCGCCGTCGGCCTATTGCTTGCCGCCGCCGGCGTCGTCGTCACCGCGCTGAACGACTACTCGCGCGAGATCGCCTTCGTAGGCCAGATCCCCAACACCCTCGGCACGATTCCCGCCTCGCTGGGGTACATGAGCCTCATCATCCTCTGGAACAACCGCGCCGACAACCGGCTCAAGGGGCGTCTGCGCGCCGTCGGGAGGATGGCGCTGACCAACTACCTGGCGCAGACGGTGCTGGGCGTGCTCGTCCTGACGACCCTGCTGGGCGACGTGGACTTCGTGAACCGGAGCGCGGTCCTGGTGTTCGTGTTCGCGGTGTGGGCGCTGCAGGTCTGGTGGTCGCAGGCATGGCTGAGCCGCTTCCTGTTCGGGCCCGCGGAGTGGCTATGGCGGGTCGCCACGTACCGAAGCGGCCAGCCCCTCCGCCGTCCAACGGACTCGCGGCGCACGGCGACCGGGTAGGGGCGGGTTTGAAACCCGCCCTACGAGGTAATGGGCGGGACCTCCAGCTCGTCCAGGATGGACGTGAAGCCCTCCAGGTCACCGTCCATGATCTCGTTCAGGCGGGTGAGCCGCGCGTCTATCTCCCTCGAGAGCAGCGAGTACACCTCGCGGCACTGCCTGGGAGGGGCGGCGTACGAGATGGCCACGGTGTCGATCAGGTCGGCCAGGCGGCCGTTCAGCCTCTTGGGGAACAGCGTGCCCCTGTTGCGCTTCTCGACCCAGGGGACGTCCGGGCGGCTCACCAGGTCGTCCTCGACGGCCAGCAGCTTGTCCTTCAGCTCGGACGCGGCCTCGCTCACCCGTTCCTGGCCGGGGTGTCCCTCGGCTCGGCGCACCCACTGGTCCACCTGCTCGCGCACGGCCCTGGCCCTGAGCACGTCCCGCTGCGACTCCGTGAGCTTGTCGCGAAGCTCGATCAGCATATCGAACTGCTCGTGCAGGTCCGCGTCCGTGGCCGTGACCCGCGGGTCCCGCAGGATGCGGAACGCCTGCGTCTGCGCCTCGCCGCCGACCTCGATCCGCACCCGGTACTCGCCCGGCGGCGCGAGCGGCCCCTTGAACGGGCGCTCCTCGATCCTGTCGTCGGGCAGCCGCAGCCCGCGCGGGTAGCGCATGTCCCACACGTAGCGGTTCGCGCCCTGCCGCGTCGACAGCCGCACCTCTTTGGGGTCGTCCGGCTCGCTGGACGCGGTCGCGATCTCGTTGCCCCGGTCGTCGAGGAAGACAAGCCGGACCTCGCCCTCGGCCTGCTCCCGCAGGTAGTACGTCACCACCACGCCGTCGGGCGGGTTCGCCCCGGCGTCCAGGTAGCGCCGCACCGGCTCGCCCTCCGGCGTCGCGTCGGTGTAGAAGGTCGCGGGCATCCCCAGCGACAGCCAGTAGAACTTGTCGGGCCCCGGCTCCGGCGTCACGTACGGGTTCGGCTCGACCAGGAAGCGATGGGTGTCCCTCGGCTTGAACAGGTACGCACTCGAATCACCCACGCGGCTGGACATCTCGTGGAGGGGGGTCACGTCGTCCAGTATCCAGAACGCCCGCCCGTGGGTGCCCACGACCAGGTCGTCGTCCTTCACCACCATGTCGTGGATCGGCACCGGCGGCAGATTGGTCTGCAGGCGGCTCCACGACTCCCCATCGTCCACGGACGCGTAGACCCCGCCCTCCGTGCCGGCGTACAGCAGCCCCCGCCGCTTCGGGTCCTCGCGCATGACCCGGGTGAAGTCCACGTCCGAGATGCCGCCCGTGATCTGGCTCCACGTCTCGCCGTAGTCGCGGGTCCTGTACAGGTAGGGCCGGTAGTCGCCGTGCTGGTACCGCGTCGTCGCCACGTAGGCCGTGCCCGCGTCGTGGTGCGAGGCGTTGATGCTGCTCACCATCGACCACTCCGGGAAGCCGCCGGGCGTCACGTTCGTCCACGACTCGCCGCCGTCCTTCGAGAGGTGAATCAGCCCGTCGTCGGAGCCTGCCCAGAACACGCCCGGCGTCACCGGCGACTCGGCGAATCTCGATATGGCGCACCGCTCGAAGGTGGCGATGTCGGTCAGCGGGTCGAACTCGCCCGGCTCCTCCAGCTCGTTGCGCGTCAGGTCGGGGCTGATCGCCTCCCAGCTCGAGCCGTCGTCCTCGGAGCGGAAGACGACGTTCGCCGCGCCGTAGAGCACGCCGGGGTCGTGGGGCGAGATGACGAGGGGGTTGTCCCACGCGAACCTGTACTTGCGCCCCTCGAAGGTGAAGGACATGGCGTCCGGCCAGGCGGAGATGCCGCGCACCTCCCCTGAGCCGTGGTCGTACAGCAACGTGACCGGGCCCGCGCCCCGGTTGCTGCCGTACGCGCCCGCGTAGACGATGTTCGGGTTGTCGGGACGCACGGCTATGTGCCCGCTCTCCGACGAGCCCACGTTGTAGCACTCCCACCACTGGATCGCCCCCCGGTTCGACCTCGACGGCGCGGACACGGCCGAGTTGTCCTGCTGGGTGCCGTAGACGCGGTACGGGAACCGGGTGTCGGTGGTGATGTGGTAGAACTCGCCCGTGGGCTGATTGTAGATGTTCGACCACGACTTGCCGCCGTTGAACGACACCGACGCGCCGCCGTCGTTGCCGTTGATCATGCGCCGGGGGTTGCGCGGATCGATCCACAGCTCGTGGTGGTCGGCGTGCGTCCCTGTAACGTCGTGGAAGCTGCGCCCGCCGTCCAGCGAGCGGTGTATCTTCGAGTTCAGGATGTACATCGTCTCCGAGTCCACCGGATCGGCGAACAGGTGGTTGTAGTAGTGGGGCCGGTTGGTCAGCTCGGGGTTGTCGGACAGCAGCTCCCAGGACTCCCCGTGGTCCTCCGAACCGTACAGCCCGCCCTTCTCGGCCTCGATCAGCGCCAGCACCCTGCCCTCGCGCGGGGACGCCGCCACGGCGATGCGGCCCATCACGCCCTCAGGCAGGCCGCGGTTCCCCGTGAGCTCGGTCCACGTGTCGCCGCCGTCGTCGCTCCTGAATATGCCGGTGCCCGGGCCGCCGCTGCGGCTCCACCAGAAGCTGCGCCGCACGTCCCACAAAGACACGTACAGTACGCGGGGGTTGTTGGGGTCGATCGACATATCTATCGCGCCGGCCTGGTCCGACACGTGCAGCACCCGCTCCCAGGTCTCCCCGCCGTCGCGTGAGCGGTACACGCCGCGCTCGTCGTGGGGCTCCTCCAGGTGGCCGAGGACGGCCGCGTACACCAGGCTCGGGTCTTCGGGATGGATGCGGATGCGGGCGATGTGCTGCGTGTCTCGCAGGCCCACGTTGGCCCAGGTGCGCCCGCCGTCGGTGGACCTGTACACGCCGTCCGCCTGCGCGGTCCACTGGAGCCTTGGCACAGCTACGTTGCACTCTCCCATCCCCACGTAGATGACGTTGGGGTCCGAGTCGGACACCCCAATGGCGCCCACCGCCGAGGTCTTGAAGTACCCGTCGGAGATGTTCTCCCAATAGGCGCCGCCGTCCTCCGTCTTCCACACGCCGCCGACACAGCCCATGTAGAAGACCATCGGCTCCGTGGGATGGCCCGCAACCGCCACGCACCGCCCCCCCTTGAACGGCCCGATATTCCGCCACCGAAAGCTCTGCAGCAGGTCCTGAGTCAGTTCCATGGGTATGCGCTTCTCCTTGCCGCCCGTCGGTCAGGCGCGGGCCGCCCTTACGGAGTCTTCCAGCGCCTCTAGGAAGAGGGCGGCGTGCTCCAGGTCGCGGTGGGGGTGGATCGACAGGCGGATGTACTCGATGCCGCTGACGGTGCCGTAGGTGTGGCCGAAGCCGCGCTCCACCATCCCCTCGTGCACCCTGCCCAGGTCGCAGTCGTCGGACGTGAAGCTCACCAGCGTGATCGACGGCGGCACGACCAGACGCAGCCCGTCGATGCGCTCGATGCCCTTCGCGATGAAGTCCACGACCTCCAGCACGTGCCGGGTGGACTCGAGGTAGCCCTTGCGTCCGAGGTGGCGCAGCACGGCCCACGCCGACGCGGCGCGCTCGCCGTGCTTGGTGGCCGTGACGGTGTGGATCACGGTCCGCTCCGTCGGGATGGCCTGGAGCATCTCCTCGTCCCTGACCATGAAGAAGCTGGTCGCGACCGGCATCATGCCCAGCTTGTGGCCGTCGGTCATGATCGTGCTCACGCTCGGCAGGCTGAAGTCGAACCGCGGCACGTCGTACCCCAGCTCCCGCATGAACGGCAGTATGAACCCGCCGAAGGCGGCGTCGACGTGCAGGAACAGCCCCTTGCGCCGCGCCAGATCCGCAAACTCCTCGACCGGGTCTACGACCATGAAGGCCCCGCCGGGCGCGGAGCAGACCAGGCCGACGGTGTTCTCGTTGACCAGGCTCTCGACGTAGTCCATGTCGGGCAGGATGTCGGGCCCCAGCGACGCCTCCCGCAGCGTGATGCCCAGCATCTCAGCGCCGATGTGGAAGCTGTAGTGGCCCGACTCCGGCATGATCACCTCGGGCGCCGACACCGACGGCGACAGGTTGCGCGCCAGCCGCAGCGCGGAGATGTTCGACTCGGTGCCGCCGCTCGTGATGAACCCGACGGCGTCCGGCTTACCGAGCAGCGACGCCATCATGCGCACGGCCTGTTTCTCCATCTCGTACGGGCCTGGCTGCAGCTCGCGGGCCCACTCGACGAAGAACGTGCCCAGGGTAAGCTCGTACACCTTGCGGGTGATCGGGTGGGGCGGCCCCACGTAGCTGATGCCGAAGTTGTTCTCGATCTCGTACGGGATGGAGCCGAGGATCTCCCTGACCCCATCCAGCACCTCCTCCTCAGACGCCCCCGCTTCGGGGAAGTCCATAGGCGGCGGCATGTAGAACTCCGGGCGTGTCCGTGCCTTCTCGAACTCCGAGACCATCTGCCTACTCCTTCGGGCCGAATCGCCCATCACTCCGGCGGCCCCAAGATACCACAAAGCGCCGGCGGGCCAGTGGGTGGACTGGAAAGTCAGTCTCACTTATCCTTAGCGCCGACACCACTGGCGGGGAATAGCGATGGATAGATTACCTGTAGGCCAGTCCGGGGGTTCCGTGAGCGCCGTTGGGCTGGGCGGCGGCAATTGGGGCCGGGAGGTGGACGAGGAGACCTCCTGGCGGGTGATGGACTACGCCGTCGAGCGGGGCGTGACGTTCTTCGACACGGGCGACCTGTACGGCGGCGGCCAGTCCTACGAGACGCGCAAGCGGCTCTACGGCACGGACGACCGGCGCGAGACGACCCTGGAGATGTTCTCGTCGGAGAAGATCATCGGGCGGTGGATGGCGTCGCGCGGGTGCAGGGACGAGATCACCCTCTGCACCAAGGTCGGCTCGGGCGGGAGCGCCGAGAACATCGCGGCCTCCCTCGCCCGCAGCCTCGACCACTTCCAGACCGACCGCGTCGACATCTACAAGCTGCACAGGCACTACGACGACACGCCCGTCGACGAGACCCTCGGCGCACTGGCCGAGCAGGTGTCGGCGGGCCGGGCGCGGGCCATCGGCGCATCCAACCACACCGCCGGGCAGGTCGAGGAGGCGCTGGCCGCGAGCGACCGGCACGGATGGCCCCGCTTCGAGGTACTACAGCTTCCCTACAGCCTCGCCGCGCCGGACATCGAGGACGACCTGCTGCCGCTGGCGCGCCGGGAGGGGACTGCGGTCACGGCATACAGCCCCCTGGCCGCGGGGTTCCTGACGGGCAAGTACGACCGCGACCCGAACAGGTGGCCCAGGGGCAGCAGGTACCACATCATGCCCGGGCACGCCGACCAGTACTTCTCCGACCGCAACTTCCGCATACTCGACCTGCTGAAGGAGAAGGAGGCCGAGCTTGGCATACCGGCGATCCAGCTCGCGATGGCGTGGGCGATGACTCACCCGGACGTGACGGCCGTGCTGATCGGGGCGCGCAATGCGGAGCACATCGACAATGCCGTTGCGGCGCTGGAGCGGGGCATGGACCCGGAGCTGCGGCGGGAGATGGCGTCGTGGACACGCGGCCCGATGCCCTAGGCAAGGAGGATACCATCATGGAGATGAGGGAGCTTGGCAGGACTGGAATGAAGGTCAGCGTGCTGGGGCTCGGCCTGGCCGAGATACCCAGGCACGACTACGCCTACAGCGACGTGGAGGCCACGAGCAGGGTGCTCAACAACGCCCTCGACAACGGCATCAACTTCCTCGACACGGCCGCCTGCTACGGCGAGACCGAGGAGATGATGGGCCGCACCGTCGCGGGCAGGCGCAGCGAGTACTACCTGGCCACCAAGGCCGGGCACGTCACCGGCGGCGCGTCCGGCGAGCCGTGGACCGCCCCCGTGATCGAGGAGAGCATCGACCGCAGCCTGGAGCGCCTCAGGACCGACTACGTCGACCTGGTGCAGATACACACCTGCCCGATGGAGGAGCTGGAGAGGGGCGAGGTTATCGAGGCGCTGGAGCGGGCCAGGGACGCGGGCAAGACCCGCTTCATCGGCCACAGCGGCGACAACGAGGAGGCGATGTGGGCCGTCGAGAGCGGCCGGTTCGACACCCTCCAGACCAGCTACAACCTGGTGGAGCAGCACGCCCGCACCAAGGGGCTGCTCGACGCCGTCGAGGCCCACGAGGTCGGCCTGATCATCAAGCGCCCGGTCGCCAACGGAGTCTGGGGCAAGGACGAGAGCAAGCACGCCTACGGGGACGAGTACTTCGAGCGCTACAAGGCGATGATCGAGGAGGGCCCCGTCGAGGCCGCGCCCGACGCGTCCCACACCCTGGCGATGGGGTTCGTGCTGGCCCGGCCGGAGATCGACACGATCATCGTCGGCACCCACAACCCCGACCACGTCGTGTCCAACGTGAAGCTCGTCCAGAACGACCTGCCCATCGCCGAGGAGGCCGTGGCAGACCTGTACCGGCGGTTCGACAGGCTGGGCGCGGACTGGCGCCAGAGGACGTGACCGCGCCATGCGCCAGGGTCGCGCTGGCGGCCCTGGCCATCGCCGCATCGCTGGCCGTCGCGTGCTCGTCCGACACGGCCGAGCCGACCGCGGTCCCCCCAACACCGGCGCCGGACGACGAATTCGCGGCCCGGCGCTGGGCCATGGTCTCCGCCTACGCCGACAACGACGACATCTCCGACCCGCGTGTGCTGAAGGCGATGAGCACCGTCCCGCGCGAGGAGTTCGTGCTGCCCCGCGACAGGGAGCGGGCGTACCTGGAGAGGGCACTGCCCATCAACGCCGGCCAGACCATATCGCAGCCGCTGATCGTGGCCCTGATGACCGACCTACTGGACCTGGAGCCGGGCGACCGGGTGCTGGAGGTCGGCACCGGGTCCGGCTACCAGGGGGCCGTGCTGGCCGAGATCACCGACCGCGTCTACAGCATCGAGATCATCCCGTCGCTGGCCGCCGAGGTCGCGGCCAAGCTCGAAAGGCTCGGCTATGGCGACATCGACCTCAGGCAGGGCGACGGCTACTTCGGCTGGGAGGATGAGGCGCCCTTCGACGGCGTCATCGTCACCGCCGCGCCCGACCACGTGCCGCCGCCCCTGCTCCAGCAGCTTGCCGACGGCGGCAGGATGGTCATACCCGTGGGCCCGCCCGGGGCCGTGCAGACCCTCTGGCTCATCGAGCGCAGGGGCGACGAGTACGTCAGGACGAACCAGGGCGCGGTGAGGTTCGTGCCATTCACCAGGGAGCGGCGCTAGGGCCCGCGTTCGAGGACTATGTTGGACATGGGGTCGAGCGACGCCGTCCACCTGGGCGGGACTACGGTGGTGGAGTCGTACTCCTCGACTATGAGGGGGCCGGGCGTCCCGCCCTCGGACAGGGCCGGACGGTCTATGACCGGTGTCGCAATCCAGCCCGCGTCGCTGCCGAAATATACGCTGCGGTCGCCGGGCGTACGCGTTCCCGAGCCGTCGAGGGAGACGCTGTCGGGCACGCGGGGTCGCTCCGACGTGCCCCTGGCGATGACGCGGATGCCGACGAGCTGCAGGGGCTCGTCGACCCGGTAGCCGTAGGTCCGGTCGTGCTCGCGCATGAACACCTCGATGATGGCCGGGAGCGAGGCCTCGCTGAAGCGGGCGGCCGGCATGTTGATGGTCAGGTCGGAGGTCTGTCCAGCGTACTTCACGTCGAGCTGTGCCTGAACCTGCTGGAGCGGCCCGGGAAAGCCCTCCGCCAGCAGCAGGCGCCGCCCCTCGGTTTCGAGCTCGTCCAGGATGGCGTTGGCCTCGTCCAGGTCCACGTCGGCGAGGCGCTTGAAGTGAGTGCGGACGAAGTGGTGCTCCACGTCGGCGAAGAGGAGTCCGAATGCGCTGAAGACGCCGGGCGACGGCGGGACGATGATCCGGGAGATGCCCAGGGCCTCGGCCAGCCCGGCGGAGTGGATGGGGCCGCCGCCGCCGAAGGCCATCAGGCTGAACCGGCGCGGGTCGCGCCCGCGCTCGCTGGAGACGGCCCTGAGCGCGCGGCCCATGTTCGAGTTGACGAGCACGTGGATTCCCCAGGCCGCCTGGATCCCCGTCATGCCCGCGGGCCCGGCGACCCTGTCCTCGATGGCGGCCATCGCCCTGCCCGCGTCTATGGGGAAGGCCCCGCCCAGCAGGTACTCGGGGTTCAGGTAGCCCAGGACGACGTTTGCGTCGGTGACGGTGGGATCCTCGCCTCCCCCGCCATAGCAGACGGGCCCCGGCACCGCGCCGGCGCTGTGGGGCCCCGCCTGCAGCCCGCCCGCCCGGTCCACCCACGCGACGCTGCCGCCACCCGCGCTGACCTCGGCGATGTCGATGGCGGGCACCCGCAGGATGTACCCCGAGCCGCGCAGGAGGCGATGGCCGGCGTTCATGCCGCCGCCCACCTCGTACTCCGGCGCGAGGAGCATCTCGCCGCCCTCGATGATCGACGCCTTCGCGGTGGTGCCGCCCATGTCGAAGGTCATGAGGTTCGGCTCGTCCAGCCGCCTGCCGAGGTGGAAGGCCCCCACGACGCCAGCCGCGGGGCCGGACTCGATGCAGTACATCGGCTTCTCGGTGGCCACGTCCAGGGGGATGAGGCCGCCGTTCGACTGCATGACCGTCACGGGGACGCCGACCCCCATGGCGCGGAGCCCGTCTCCCAGCCGCCGCAGGTACTCCTCGACGACGGGCCGGACGTATCCGTTGATTACGGTCGTGCTGGTCCGCTCGTACTCACGCATCTCGGGCAGTAGCTCGCTGGAGACGGACAGGTTGACCTCCGGCAGCGCGCGCCGGAACGCGTCGGCGATGCGCCGCTCGTGATCGGGATTCGCGTAGGAGTGGAGCAGCGAGACGGCGACGGAGCGGATGCCCTCCGATGCGACGGTCGCGACGACGGCATCCACGTCGTCCTCGTCCAGGGGCACGAGGACCTCGCCCTCGAAGCTGACCCTCTCCCGCACCTCCAGCCTGAGCCGTCGCTCGACGATGGGCCGGGGCTTCTGGTAGTAGAGGTCGTAGAGGCGCGGCGTGCGTATCCGCGTCAACTCCAGGACGTCCCGGAACCCGGCCGTCGTGACCAGGGCCGTCGGCTCGCCCTTGCCCTCGAGGATGGCGTTGGTGGCGACGGTGAACCCGTGGCCAAGCTCGTAGACGTCCTCCGTGCCAATGCCCAGGTCGTCGATGCCCCGCGCGAGGCCGTCGATGACCGCGCGGCTGTAGTCGTCGGGGGTGCTGGCAACCTTGACGACCTCGACCGTGCCGTCGTCGCCGAGAAGCACCACGTCGGTGAAGGTGCCGCCTATGTCCACACCGGCCCTGAAGCGAGTCATAGGACGCTGCGCGCTACCTGTTCCTCTTGACTACGGCCGCCAGGCCGAAGACGGCGGTCGCCACAAGGGCCATGATCGGGCCGGTGGGCATGTTGGCGTGGAAGGAGAGGAACATGCCGATGCAGGCGGACACAACCCCGATCACCGCACCGATGACCATGGCTCCGACGAACCGCTTGGCGAGCAGGAAGCCGGTGGCCGCGGGCGTGATCAGCATCGCCATGACCAGGACGATGCCGGCCGCCTGTATGCCGATGACGATGACCAGGGCCAGCAGGGCTAGGAGGACGTACTCCACCACGCGCACCTTGATTCCGACCACCTCGGCGCCCACGGGGTCGAAGGTCGTGTAGACGAGGGGGCGGTGGAACAGGTAGAGCCCGGCCAGCACGAGCACCGCCAACCCGAGGGAGATGTACACCTCTCCGGTATTGACGCCAAGAATCTCACCTATGAGAAGATCCTCGATGTTGGGGGCCTGCCTGTCCCGGAGCTCGAGGAAGGCGTTGATGTAGAGGGGGCTCGAAAGCATCACGAGGCCCAGGGCGAACATACCCGCAAAGACGATGCCGATGGACGTGTCCTCGCTGCTGCCCGTTCGCCGGCTGATGTACCCCATCAACAGTGCGATCGCGACCCCGGCAGGGACGGCAACGAGCAGCGCGCTGCCCGTCACGAGCAGCCCGATCCCCATGCCTGGCAGTATGGAATGGGCGAGGGCGTCCCCCATGAACGCGCGCCCGCGGGCGACCACGTAGGCCCCGATGACAGGGCACATGATCCCCACGAGCACTGACACGATCAGCGCCCGCTGCACGAAGCTGAACTGGAGTGGGTCTGCGAAGAGCCCGACGAAGTCCTCTATCAATGGCCTCCCTCGTGCTCATGGTCGTGGGGATCGACGTGGTGATGGGCGAATTCGAGACCGTGAGAGCCGTACAGCTCCTCCAGCACCGCGGGGGTGAAGGCCTCGTCGGGCGGGCCGTAGGCGCACATGTGGTGGTTGATGCACAGGATCCGGTCGAAGCGCTGGGCGATGTTGGTCAGGTCGTGGGTGGAGATGATCACGATCCTCCCCTCGTCCCGGAGGGACTGGAGCACCTCCACGATACCCTCCTGGGCGGCCACGTCAACGCCGCTGAAGGCCTCGTCCATGAGGATTATTCTCGCCTCCTGGGCAAGCGCGCGGGCTATGAAGACCCTCTGCCGCTGTCCTCCGGATAGCTGGGTCACGCTGGACGAGCGCCGGTCCCACAGGTCGACCCGGTCCAGGCTCTCCCGGACCATGTCCCTGTCCAGCTTGCCCGGTCGCCGGAACCAGCCGATGCTGTTGCCGCGCCCCATCATCACGACGTCGTGTACCGTGGCGGGGAATCGCCAGTTGATACTGTCCCGCTGCGGCACGTACGCCAATGCCCCATTGCGCTCCGCGCCAAGGACGTCCAGAGAGCCGTGGGCGACCGGCAGCAGACCCGCGATGGCGTCGAACAGGGTACTCTTGCCCGCGCCGTTCGGACCCAGGATTCCCATCAGGGTGCCCGGCCCCACCTCGAAGGTGATGCCCGTCAGCGCCAGGTGCCCGCCGCGCTCGACGGATGCGTCCTGGACGACTATGCGCGGCTCGGAGGGCATTCTGGTTATCTCCAGTCTCAAGTCGGGCGTAGCTGACGCGCCGAGCCTGATGATACCAGAATCCCAACGGATCCGTACCTTCAGCCGGTGGTCGTGCTTCTAGTGGGGCTGAATCACCCCGCAGGCCACGCGGCTGCCCGTGTCGGCCTCCGTCTCGCCGTAGGTGTCCGGCTTCTCGTGCACGATTATCGAGGAGCCGTCGGCATCGAAGAGAGAGTTGTCCCTGCCGGTGCCCAGGGTGACGCCGTCGGTAAAGAAGTCGGCACGGGCGGAGCCGTCGGCGGCAGCGTAGATGTTCGGCAGGTCGCCGCCATGGGCTTCGCCGGACGAGCCGCCGCTCCAGTTGGAATGAACGAAGCCATGTTCGCCGACGTCCCCGGGATCGAAGTGGTCCCCGGCAGCTTCGAAATCGGGCGTGCATGCGCCGACCGAGTGAATGATGAACGCGTGGCCGCCCGGGGCAAGTCCATCCACTTTGGCGGCCACCAGGACGCCGGCGGCCGCCTGCGTGAAGGTTACGGACCCGATGGATCGGCCATCCTGGGAGACCAGGACAGCGGAGGCCTTCAGGCCGACCTCGGGCGGAGCATCCTGGCCGGACCGGTAGATCAGAAGCGACGCAATTGCGACCAGGGCAATGCCGGAGGGCAGGACGAGAAGAATCGCGAGAATCCACGGTCGCATGGTTCGATCCTTTTCACTCCTCCCTTCTCGAATCGCTTCAACCGTTCCTTACTTCAGGGCTTCGACTATGCGCTCCACGTTGGTCCGCACCATCTCGATGTACGTCGCCGCGCCGCTGTCCTCGGCTCCGAGAGAGCCGGAGTAGAGCCGGACCAGGTCCGCGCCCGATTCCGTGGCGACCGCCTTGGCCAGGCGCTCGCTGACCGTCGTCTCTCCGAAGACCGCCGGGACGTTGTTCTCCTCCACCTCGTGTACAAGCTCCGCCAGGTCGCCCGCCGACGGCTCCACGTCGGTGGTGGTCGACAGGACGACACCAATTACCTCGAAGTGGTACAGGTTCGCGAAGTACCCGAAGCTGTCGTGTGAGGTCACAAGCAGCCTGCGTTCCTCGGCCACTGCCTCGACCTGCTGCTCCGTCCATGAGTGGAGCTCGTCGAGCCTGGCATTGTACGCGGCGGCGTTGGCGAAGTAAGTGTTGCCGCCATCCGGGTCGATCACGGAGAGTCGCGCGGCTATGTCGTTGACGACGAGCTTCACGCGGATAGGGTCGAACCAGAAGTGGGGGTCTTCGAGGCCGTGGCCGTGGTCTGCGTGCTCATCCTCGCCCTCGGCCGTGAGCTCCTCGATGGCCTCTATCGCGTCGGCGGCTGACATCCCGCCCTCTTCGACCTTCTCGATCAATTCGTGCACCATCTCCGGCAGCTCTTCTTCACCCTCGTGGTCGCCTTCCTCTTCCTCCTCGCCCTCCGCGAGCAGCTCCTTGAGCTCCTCGATGCCCTCGTCCGGGCTTATCTCGCCATCCTCCACCTCGTGGACGACGTGGCTGATCGCCTCCAGCAACTCGACCTCGTCGGCATGGCCCGCCGCGAACTCTATGGGGTCGACGAGCTCGGCCATCTCGATGACGGAGGACTCGTCCCGCGCGGCGTTCTCCATGAGGTCATGAAGCCACGCCTCCTCCAGGCCGAGGCCGACGCTCAGTACCAGATCGGCCTCCGCTATCCTGGCCACGTCCCTGGCGCCGGGCTGGAACGTGTGGGGATCGGCCCCCACAGGCACGAGGCTGAAGACGTCCACGCTGTCCCCGCCGACGTTGCTGACCCAGTCGGCCATGATGTTGGTCGTGGTTACGACGCTCACCGCGGGGCCTTCGGGCTCCTCCTGGACCGCCGGGGTGGGCTCCTCCTGGACCGCCGTCGTGGGCGCCGGAGTGGGCGCATCGCTGCCCGAATCGTCCGAGCAGGCGGCCGCCGCGAAGAGCAGCGCCAGCATTGCCGCGCCCAGCACGGCCCGAACGGTGTTTCCGATACTAGATATGTTCGGCATTCCTGTCTCCTCTGTTATCGGCTCGTCGTACTGTTGCGGTATTCGGTCTCAGTATGAGCCGCGCCCCACGCCGTGTGGGACCATTGGGGGCTCGCTAGGCGGCCTCCGTTTCGAGGCAGCGCTCGCAGACAACGTACAGCTCGATGCTGTGTCCGACGATGTCGCCTGGAATGTCGCTGCCTATCGCCCGCATCAGCCGCTCGACCGTCGCGGCGCGGAATTCGCCGACGTTGCCGCACCTGACGCAGACCGTGTGGTGATGGTGCTCGACGCGCGACAGGCTGTACTTGGGCGCGCCGTCCAGGAGATTCAGCCTGCATATGACGCCGGCCTCCAGGAGCAGCTTGAGGGTCCGGAAGACCGTCGCCCTTCCCACTCCGGGCAGCTCGTTGCCGATCTCCTCGGCCGTGAACCCCTCCTGCTTGCGCTCGAGGATACGGATGATGGCGCGCCTGGGAGCCGTGGCGCGGTAGCCCCTGTCCTCCAGGATCGCCATGATGTCCGGGCGCGGCGTCAGGATGGTTGTCATACGATTTGCCATGCGATACTGGGTATCACTATGCCCTTGGTTTCACCCCAGCCAAGCTTCGGGATAAACCCATTTTTGCAGGCTTCGGCCGGTACGTCAACCCCTGCGGGTATCAAAATCAATTGCAATTGCCTGAGATTGGCCGCTGGCCGCGCCTCCGCCCGGTGCCTGTGATACACTGGGTCCGACATGGCTTCACCGGTCGTCCCAAACCCTGCTTCGCCGGGCCTCGATTCGGCGGTGGCGGACGAATGGGACGCCGGCGACATGGGCTGCGGCGAGATACTCATCCTGCTCAGGTCGCGGATGAAGCGGCTGTGCCCCGGAGAGGTCCTGAAGCTGACGGCCCATGATCCGGGCGCTCCCGAGGACCTGCCGGCCTGGTGCAGACTGACGGGCCGCCGCCTGCTCCGCGCCGCCCACCCGGACTACTGGATCGAGCAGCGGCGCACCTGAGCGCCATCTGAAGAGAGGACACACATGGCTGGGAAGTTCTGCGTCAGTCTCACTTGCGCCAGGGACGACACCGACAAGGCGACCGTGGCCTTCGTGGTCGCCAACGCCGCCCTTGGGTCCGAGAAGGAGACGATGGTGTTCCTGAGCACCGAGGGCGTCCGCGTCGCCGAGAAGGGCTACGTCGACGACGTCCACGAGGAGGGGTTCATGCCCCTCAGGGAGCTGATGGACGTCTTCGCGGAGGGCGGAGGGGCGATCTACGTATGCGCTCCCTGCTTCAAGAAGCGGGGCCTGAACGAGAACAACCTGGTCGACGGCGCAGTGATAGTGGGCGGCGCAAAGCTGGTCGAGTTCCTCTCCGACGGCAGCCCCTGCATCACGTATTGAGGGTCGAACGGCACGCCCACGAGCCCGACGCCAGCTTCGACGGCGGCGGCCTGGACTGCGGCGGGGGGCTGCTGCTCCTCATCCGCAGGCACATAGACCCGTTGGAGCCAGGGAGCCTGCTGGAGATACTGTCGACCGATTCGACGGTCGAGGTGGAGCTGCCCGCCTGGTGCCGCCTGACCGGCAACGACCTGGTCTCGTGGACACGGACCGGCGAGAGGCGCAGCTACCTGGTCTCGAAGGGTCCCTTCTCCGGCGTCGTCCGCGGCCGGGCGCAAGCCGTCCCCGCCGTGCAACGCACCCGCGTCGATGTCTCGATACCCGGCTCGCTGCCCCGTCCCGCCCCCGCCCCGGAGATCCCGCCCCTCTCGGTGATGGGCATCGGAAGCTGGCCCAGGCCGGGCTGGATGCTGCGGACCATGCACGACCGCCTGGAGGGCAGGCTCGACGACGGGGAGTTCCGGGCGGCGGCGGACGACGCCGTCAGACTGTGCGTCGACGCCCAGGTCCGGGCCGGGGTCGACGTCGTGACGGACGGCGAGCAGCGCAGGGACGGCTACGCCAGCTTCGTCGGCGGACTGCTCGACAACTGCCAGCTCATCCCCCTCGGCGACCTGGCCGCGATGGTCGACGACCCCGCCAGGTTCGAGAGCGAGCTTCGCGCCCTCGACGTCCCCGCCGGCGAGGTGCGGCACCCCGTCGTCTACGGCAGGCTCGGGAGGAGCCGCCCCCTGGCGGTTCACGAGGTCGAGTTCGCCCGCGCCTGCTCCGGCAGGCCCGTCAAGGCCGCGCTGCCGGGCCCGTACCTGCTCACCAGGACCATGTGGCTCGACTGCCTCACCGACCGCCCCTACGAGACCCGCGAAGACCTCGCGCGGGACGTCGTCCGCGTACTGCGGGAGGAGGCGCACTTCCTGCTTGCGTCCGGTGCGGCGCTGGTCCAGATCGACGAGCCGGTGCTCACCGAGGTCGTGATGGGCGGCCGGAGGGCCGGGCACAGCTTCATGTGCGGCGCGCTGAGCGAGAGGCTGGAGCCGGGGCCCGAGCTCGACTTCGCCGCCGGGCTCCTGGACGAGATGGTCCGCGGCCTCCCGCGGGAGCGCATGGCCCTCCACGTCTGCAGGGGCAACTGGACCCGCGACGAGTCCGCCGTCCTCGCGGGCGGGTACCTGCCCCTCGTCGACATGCTCGGACGCATTGACGTTGGGGTCCTGTTCCTGGAGATGGCCACGCCTCGCGCGGGCGACGCGGCGGTCCTGCGCAGCCTTCCCGGCGACAGGCGAATCGGCGTTGGCGTGGTCAACCCGAAGACGAGCGAGGTGGAGCCTGTCGAGACCGTCCGCGAGCGCATATCGCGGGCCATCGACCTGTTCGGGCGTGAGCGCGTGCTGCTGACCCCCGACTGCGGATTCGCCACCTTCGCCGACAACCCCGTCGCGTCCACCGCCGTAGCCGAGGCCAAGCTCAGGTCCATAGTGGAGGCGCGCGACGATGCCGCCTGACCCTCCGTCATACCGGCGGAAGCCGGTATCCATCCCCCTCCGTCATTCCCGCGCCCCGGCGGGAACCCATCCCCATCCGTCATTCCCGCCCTTGACATCTGCCTTTCGAGTGCTGTATACCTACTTGCTCCGGGTGCTGTATAATTACGGTAGCATAACTTGGAACTCGAACCAGGCATTACGTGGGCGGTCGCGTACAAGAAAAAGCGCAAAGCCATGAACAAGCTGCAGAACCAGCCGTCCAACACCTCTAACCCCCCCCCCCCCGATCTTACGTTCGTATAATTCCCCCGTGCCGCGGCCGGAGTCGGCCTCCGGCTCCTTCCCACCTGCAACCCCTCCCGGTCCCCACCTCCAGGGGACGGCCCCTCTCCTCGCCGTCTTCCTCCGTCCGCTCCCACCCGGCCGGGTGGCGCTGTGCCCCCGGCGCCCCGGCCATGTCTCCGACACCTGCTCGATGAAAGGGAGGACCATGAACATGAAGAAGATAGGTACCCGTTTCCTGGTATTGCTCCTGGTGGCGGCCTTTGCGCTCTCCGCCTCTCCCGCGCTGGCGGGGTCGCCGCCGGGCGCACCCTCATCCGTGTCCGTGAGCAGGAGCGACGGCGCCCTCACCGCCTCGTGGCCCGCCGTCAGTAGGGCGACGAGCTACCACGTCACCTACTCCTCCGACAACGGCAGGAGCTGGTCCCTCGCCGCCCTCGACCACCCCTCCAGCAGCATCTCCTTCGGCGTCGCCAACTCCAAGACCTACGTCGTCGGCGTCCGCGCCAAGAACGACCACGGCGGCAGCGGCTGGGTCAACTCCGCCCCCTCAGGGCCATACAACCCGCCCAAGCCGCCCGCAACGCCCGGCGTGATAACCGTCTCACGCTCCGACGGCGAGATCCACGCCTTCTGGAACTCCGTCGGCGGAGCTACCAGCTACCACGTAACCTACACTTCCGACAACGGCAAGAACTGGTCCCTCGCCGCACTCAACCACCCGGCAGGAAACGGAACGACCGACATCACCATCACGGGCGTGGACAACGACAAGCCCTACATCGTGGGAGTGCGCTCCCGCAACTCAGCAGGCGACAGCGGATGGCGCAACTCATCGTCCATCGGACGCTACGAACCCCCCAAGCCGCTCAAGCCCGCCCCCGCGCCCTCCGTCGCCGCCGAGCGGCAAGACGGTGTCTCCGCAACCGTCAAGTGGACGGCCTACGCCGGCACGGACTTCTCACACTACCAAGTCATCGTCTGCACGGACGAGCAGTACGACGGCGCGTCCTGCTCCGGCACCGTCTACAAGAGCGGCGGGTTCTACGACGCCGGCTTCACAGGCCCCGTCTCCGTCACCGGCCTCGACGCGCAGACCGGATACGGCGTAATCCTCCAGACCTGGCGCACGGGCGACGCGGTTCACAAGTCCCACGCGACGATTCCCGCCCTCCCGGATCTGCCCGTCGCGCCTGACGGCCTCACCGTCACTCCCGGCAACGGCAACCTGACGGTATCGTGGAACGCCGTCACCGGCGCTACGGGCTACGACGTGCGCAGCAGCACGGACGGGAGTTCGTGGACGACCGAGCACTCGAACGTCAGCGGCACGTCGGTCAGCGTGGCGGACGCGAACGGAGAGATCGAGCAGATCGGAGTCCGCGCGCACAACGCCAACGGCGCAGGGCCGTGGACCGTAATCTCCCGCATGCCGCCCAACGACTGGCTGGCCTCCGTCCAGCAGAGCGGCGCGTCCGCCCAGTCCGCGCAAGGACAGAGCCAACTCGCCGCGCCCACGTGGGGGAAGATCACGCGCCGCAACGCTACTCCCCAAAAGCTCTACCTCAATTGGACAGCGGTACCGGGCGCGAGCGGCTACAACGTGATATGCAGCGACCTGAACGGGTGGTCATGGTGGCAATGCGGCTCGGTGGACTCCGGCTCAACCACGTCGCTGACCATCGACAGGGACACCCGGAACAATACGAATCTGGGAGAATACCGCGCCTACAAGGTCGGTGTGCGCGCGGTCACCAGCGACCCCTCCCAGGCCAGCGATTGGACGACCTCGGCAAACATCCGCCCGCTCTCAACGATTCTCGGCAACCTGACCTCCACGCGCGCCGACGGTTCGATCACAATGTCGTGGACGCCAGCCCCTTGGGGTACCGGTTACCTGATCGACTGCGCCGTCCACGTACCCGGACAACCCGCGGCCTACACCCGCTGCGCCACGCTAACGAATCAGGACGACACCGACGCCGAGCACAGCGTCACCATCTCGTCCTGGACGGCCGGCGGCAACAACTACACCATCGACAACACCAAGACGTACGACATCCAGATCACCATCACCAACGAGTGGGGCCAGGCGCGGAGGCCCGTGCCGCTGATCGACCCGATCACCCTGACCGCCTCGAACGTCAGCGCGACCACCGCGACGCTGACCCTCGCCAACTACACCGGCTCCTGGTGGCTGAAGCCCACGTCGCCCTCCAACGCCGCCTGCGAGTCGATGGGAACGGCGAGGATGAAGAACCTGAGCACCCTCACCGAGGGCACTTCCTACACCTACAAGGCGTACAGCGACTCCGCCTGCACAAACGAGATCGTCTCGGCGTCCTTCACGACGGACACCATCCCCTCCGTCAGCAACTTGGGCGCGACGACGGACGGCTTCGGCGTCCTCATTAGCTCCAGCTCAAGCGCGGCGACCGGCTTCGCCACGGGCGGCAACAGCGGCAACTACACGCTGCAGGGCGTCACGGTCAAGTTCAGGAGTGTGAATGTCTTTGCACGCGACACTCTCACGGTGGCGATTCACGCCGTGTCCGGCGGCAACCCGGCTGCGTCCGCGACCCACACCCTCAGCGGCAGCGACCCGACCGGGGCAGGCGAGCACACCTTCACCTGCTCCGGGGGTTGCAGCCTGTCCGCCAACACGACCTACTTCCTGGTGCTGAAGGGGGATAGCACCGGTGGCAGGGGCTTCAACTGGGACACGACAGCCTCCACGGACCAGACCAACACGCCGGGCGACTTCGGCTGGACCATCGCCGACGCGGCGATGTGGCACTACAGCAATGCCTGGCACGCCCAGAACGGGTGGACCGGCATCTTCAAGGTGAGCGCAACGCCCAACCCGCCGTCCCTGACGTCCTCCAACGTCTCGGCGACGACGGCGACGCTGACCATCGGCGGGCACTCGGGCGACTGGTACTACAAGGCGACGAGCGGGCCGCACACGGCGTGCCAGGGGCCGGTCGCCGGGACGGCGAAGAAGATCACCGGCCTCACGGCGAACACGCCGTACACCTACTCGGCGTACAGCGACAGCGCGTGCACGACGGCCAACCTGCTGGCGACGGCGGCGGAGTTCACGACGCCCACCGTCACCCTGACCTCCTCGAACGTGGCCGAGACGACGGCGACGCTGACGATAGCGAATCATGACAGCGCCAGCCAGTGGTGGTACGACGCGGACACCAACCCGTACGACATCAACTGCAACCGCGTGAGCGCTGGGACGACCAGCGTCAACCTCGTCGGCCTGACGAAGCGCACGGAGTACGTCTTCTACGCCTACGACGCGACCGGCTGCAGCCGGGACGACGTGATCGCCACGGCGGACGCCTTCACCACGACGGGCGTCGCCCTCTCGGTCTCGAACCTCAGCGTTTCGGGCGCGACCCTCGGGATCGAGGGCCACACGGCCCAGTGGTGGTACAAGGCCAACACCGGCCCCGACGCCACCTGCCAAGGCCCCGTGGCGGCGGGCACGAGCACGAAGGCGCTGACCGACCTGACGGCGGGCACCCTCTACACCTACGACGCCTACGGCGCGTCCGGCTGCACGGGGACCGCGCTCGCCAGCGTCAGCTTCACGGCCGCCGGGGCCTACGCCAGCAACCTCGACAAGACGACCGCGACCGACTGCACGGTGGGCCGCGGCTCCGACAACATCGACAAGGCGTGCGCGACGGGCTTCACCACGGGCAACAGCAGCACCGGCTACACGCTGTCGAGCGTGACGGCGCGCTTCGCGGCGGGCGGCGGCAGTCCCGGCGCTCTCGTCGTCGCCATCCACGCCGAGAGCGGCCGCAACACGAACCGCCCCGCGTCGACCGCCACGGTCACCCTCAGCGGCTCGGGATCGACGACGGCCGGCCTGCAGACCTTCACCTGCTCGGGAAGCGCCTGCGACCTCGACAGGAACTCGACCTACTTCGTGGTGATGACCTCGCCATCGACGAACAGGGCCAACAACTACTACGCCTGGACGACGACGACCGACGACGGCCAGACCGTCTGGCCCGCGAGCAGCGGCTGGGCCATCGCCAACGGCGGCCTCACCAAGAGCGGCAGCGGCGACTGGAGCGGCATGTCCCGCGGCGCAACGAACGTCTTCCAGGTGGCCGCCGACCCGAAGTCCGGCTCGGTCAGCAACCTGACCGCGGCGTCGGACGGCTTCGGCGTGGACATTCACTCCAGCAGCAGCGCGGCGACCGCCTTCACCACGAAGAGCCACAGCGCCGGCTACACGCTGAACAGCGTCACGATCAAGCTCCTGTCTGTGAGCGGCACCCCCGGCACCCTCACGGTTGCGGTCCACGCCGTGTCCGGCGGCAACCCGGCGTCGACCGCGACCCACACCCTCAGCGGCACCAACCCGCCCGGGTCGGGCGAGCACACCTTCACCTGCTCCGGCGGCTGCGACCTGCCCGCCGGCACCTACTTCCTGGTGCTGACGGGGACCGGCTCAAGCTCGCTCAACATCTTCACCTGGGACACGACGGCCTCCGGCAGCGAGACCAGCACGCCGAGCGGATTCGACTGGACCATCGCCGACAAGGGGAAGGAGGACTCCCAGGGCACCGGCTGGGCGGACGCCACCTGGACGGGCATCTTCAAGGTGAGCGCAACGCCGAAGTAGACCCCCGAGCGGGCGGCAATTCGGACATCCGTAGGGGCGGTTCGCGAACCGCCCCTACACCGTTGCACACCCCTTCCCCCTCGACGGGGAAGAGGTGGTGTCGGCAACGGCAAGTAGGCGTCTGGGGCGTACCCCCCTCCGTCGCTACGTGAAGCCTGGGGCGAACAGGGCCTCCGATCCCACACGCTCTGGAACAGTCCCACCGCAGCCGGTAGTGGTCAGTTTGAGGGTCAAGGAAGACTCGTGGCAGAGTCAGGGCTACCCCCTATCACAAATGGTTTGACGAAGCCTTGCGCGGGCGACAGGGTTTGGTACAATGACCGTGGAGGTACAGGACATTGGTAGCTGACACTCACAGATACGCGACTATCAACGACCTGCTGGAGATGGAGGGGCGGCTCCGCAGGGATCTTGGTCGCGACATCCGCAATGTGGGAGCCGACATACGTGCTCTGGAGAAGCGCATGGATGAGCGACTCACTGCAGTACTCGCTGAACTTAAGCGTGACCGGCGGGCGCCTGCCACGATTCCTGACCTGAGCGAACTGGACGACAACTCGCAGACCGTCTACAAGAAGTTGGTTGAGGTCGCTCGCAACCGGACCACTATCACCTACGGAACAGTAGGTAGACTGATCAGAAGGCCACCCAATGACTTGGGTGTTCTCGATCCCATCTTCTGGTTCGAGCACAAAGCGAGCCGTCCACTCATAGGCGCCCTGATTGTAGCCGCCCCAAATAAGATGCCGTCAAAAGGGTTCTTCGACACGGCAAGAGCGGCCGAAATGGATGTCGGGGACGACGAGCAGACTTTCTGGGAGCGATGCAGGGATGAGGTCTATGACTACTGGGCCGACTGACTCGCCTATTGGACCTAACGGAGAGCACCGTCCGTCTGATCCGGCTTCGGCAGCGGTCATGGTTGGGCGCATAGCGACCCGCCAGATCGAGGAGGACGTTCCGCGTCGTCAGGCAGCGAAGCAGAATCGGCGCAAGCGAAAGAGCTAGACCTACTCGAAAGCCGAACAAGATCGTTCATCGCACTCCAAGGCAGCCCTGGGTGGTGTCGGCAACGCCAATCTCTGGTAACATCGGAGCCGAACCGAGCATCTCAGACTTGGCCTGCAAGGAGACATGACACGATGGGCTACCACTACGACGCGGCTCCGATCCCTGACGAGCTGCGACGCAACTTCGACGTGTACGACCGGATCGGGGAGCTGGGCATAGACCTGGGCACGCGCGAGGAGAACGTCACCTCCCTTGCCGGGCAGGGGATCGCTGGCGTCGTATTCCACGAGAGCGGCCTCGTCTACCTCTCCGGCGTCCCGGGCGGGACGGACCCGATGAGCGACGACCCCGACGCCATAGAGCACGGGCGAATGGGCGCACAGGATGCCGCCGATACCATGATCACGCGGCTCCACTGGGCCCTGACCTGCGGCGGCGAGGGCGACCTGAACGACGTGCTGTACACGGTGAAGGCGCTGGGCATGGTCGTCTCGCCCGGAGGGGGCGTGGCCAGCGCGGGCCCGCCGGTCACCAACGGGTTCTCGTTCAGGTGGCAGTCCGTATTCGGCGGCGGCATGGGCGACTATGCCGAGGACGGCGTAGACCCGGGCGGCTTCGCGGGCGTCCACGCCAGGAGCGCCATAGGCGGGTTCGACGGCGCGTTCTCAGTCGAGCCGGAGATCATCGTGGCCATCCCCGCGACCCTGGCTGCCGCGATCATAGCCAACAGGGGCTGGGTGTTCCCCCTGCCGCCTGTGATGCTCGAGAAGGTCAGGCGCACCAGCACGGCGTAGCGATGGAGCACCCGGCGCTCTTCACGGACCTGTACCAGCTAACGATGGCGCAGGCGTACCTGCAGAGCGGCACGACCGGAACCGCCACCTTCAGCCTCTACTTCCGCAGCTACCCGCCCGACCGCGCCTACTTCGTGCTAGGCGGCGTGGACGACGTGCTGGACTACCTGGAGAGCCTCCGCTTCGCCGGGGACGACCTCAACTACCTGGAGAGCCTCGACCTGTTCGACGGAGGCTTCCTCGACTACCTCGCCGGACTGCGCTTCACCGGCAGCGTGCGGGCAATGAAGGAGGGCTCGGTCTTCTTCGCTGGCGAGCCGGTCATGGAGGTCACTGCGCCCATAATCGAGGCCCAGATCGTCGAGACGTGCCTGCTGAACCAGGTCAACCTCCAGACTATCCTGGCGACCAAGGCCTCCAGGGTTGTGCACGCCGCCAGGGGCAGGACGGTGGTCGACTTCGCGGCCCGGCGGACCCAGGGCGCTGAGGCGTCGAACAAGCTGGCCCGCGCCGCCTACGTGGTGGGGTTCGCGGGCACCAGCAACGTGCTGGCGGGGAAGATGTACGGCATCCCCGTCTTCGGCACGATGGCCCACTCATTCATCGAGGCGTTCGAGTCCGAGGAGGAGGCCCTGCGCGCCTACGCTCGGTCCTTCCCCGGCAACAGCACCTTCCTCGTCGACACCTACGACACCCCAGGAGGGGTCGAGAAGGCGGCGGTCGTTGCGTCGGCGATGGCGGCGGAGGGCCGCTCGCTCCAGGCCATCAGGCTCGACAGCGGCGACCTACTGGATCTGGCGGTGAGGTCCAGGCAGATACTCGACCGGGCCGGGCTGCCGGGAGTCCGCATCTTCGCCAGCGGGGGGCTGGACGAGCACGAGGTGGACCGCCTGCTGCGGGCGGGCGCGCCCATCGACGGGTTCGGCGTCGGCACCAAGGTCGGCGTATCCCAGGACGCGCCGTGGTCGGACTGCACCTACAAGCTGGTGGAGTACGACGGGCGGCCTACCTTGAAGCTCAGCGCGGACAAGGCAACCCTGCCGGGGCCGAAGCAGGTGTACCGGTTCGTCGACCGGCAGGGCCGCTGCGAGCGGGACTTCATCGCCCTGGCGAGCGAACCGGCGCCGGGGGGCGAGCCGCTTCTGTCCGATGCGATGGACGGTGGACGCCGCGCGGCAGCCAGGGAGCCGCTGGACGAGACGCGGCGAAGATTCGGAGGCGAGTTCGCCCGTGTCCCCGAAGAGCTGAAGGAGCTGAGGCCGACCGGCGCATACACGGTCGAGACGAGCGACGAGCTTGCGAGCCTTGCCCGCTCGGTCACAGCCCAGGTCAGGGCCCGAGAGCTTGCATAGAAGGAGAGGATCATGGCCAAGGTGCCACTGGTGACGCGAGACGACGTACCGGAGGACAGGCGGCACGTGTACGACGGGATAGCCGGAACGCGCGGGAGCGTGCTCAACGTGTTCCGCACCCTGCTGAACAGCGTCGACGCGGCGGAGGCCGTCGCTAACCTGGGCGCGTACATACGCTACCGGTCGCCCCTGGACCCGGCGATACGCGAGACCGCGATCCTGGCGACGGCCCGGGAGAGCAACACCGCGTACGAGTGGGCGCACCACGAGCCGGTCGCCCGGGAGGCGGGAGTGCGGGACGAGGTGATAGAGGCGATCAGGATCGGCAGGGCGCCCATGGGCCTGCTGCCCAAGGAGGGGGTGTTCGTGCAGGCGGCGCGAGAGCTGGTCCGCGACGGCTCGCTGAGCGACGCGACCTTCCGCGCGGTCGAGCACCTGCTCGGCCCGGCGCAGACGATAGACCTGATAGTGCTGGTGGGCTACTACTCGATGCTGGGCAAGGTGCTGTTGTCGCTGGACGTGGAGCTGGACGAGGGAGCCTCGGCCGATCTCCCGGAGCTGTAGCTCGAACGGCTCAGAACCTCAGGGCGCGCTGGAGGCGGGCTGAGCCCCGGTGCGGCCCCACCACCGCCATCTTGAGATGCTCCGTCCGCAGCAGATCCTGGGCGGCGCGGCGAACGTCATCGACGCCGACGCGGTCCACCCGCTCCACCACGTCGTCCACGTCCAGTACCCGCCCGAAGAGCAGCTCCTGCGCGCCCATCCAGGCCGACACGGCCCTGGTGTCCTCCATCGAGAGGGCCATCATGCCCGTGTGCATCCGCCGCGCCCTCTCCACCTCCTCCTCCGTCAGGCTGTCCCCGAGCCCGCCGGCCACGTCCAGGATGGTGCGGACCGCGTCGTAGAGCGTCCCGGGGGCGACCCCGGCCATTATCAGCAGTGCGCCGCAGTCCAGGAAGTGGGCCGCGCTGCTGTGGATGTCGTACGCGAGCCCGCGCTTCTCCCGCACCTCGACGAACAGCCGGCTGCTCATCCCCTCGCCGAGCGCGACGCTCAGCATCTCGACGGCGTACCGGTCGGGATGGTCGAGGGACACTCCCGGCAGCCCTATGGCCAGGTGCGACTGCTCCGTCCTCCGCGTCTCCACGCGGACCTGTGGGCCAGCCCGGCCTCCGGCAAAGGGCGTCCAGCCCCCGGCGGCGCCCGGCCGCCATCCCCGGGTCATCGACGCCGCTAGGTCGACCACGCGGCCGTGCTCGACATTTCCGGCGACGCTGACGACGATATTCTCCGGTGAGTAGAAGCGGCCCACGTGCTCCAGGACCATGTCCCTGGTGATGCCGGACACCGACTCGCGCGTCCCCGCAATGTCGCGTCCCAGCGGGTGGTCCGGCCAGAGCAGGCCCTCGATGAGCGCCTCGACCCTGCCGGACGGCTGGTCATCGACCATCCTCTGCTCCTCGATCACCACGAGAAGCTCCCTGTCCAGCTCCTCCCGGTCGTACACCGAGCAGCGCACCATGTCGATCAGCAGGTCGAGCGCATCCTCCAGGTACGGCAGGGCGACCTTGCTCCAGTAGACGGTCATCTCCTGCTCGGTCGAGGCGTTCAGCACGCCGCCCACGCCCTCCACGCCGCCGCTGATGTCGATGGGACGGGGGCGCCTCTCGGTCCCCTTGAAGACGAGGTGCTCCACGACGTGGGAGATGCCGGCGCGGTCGTCCGGCTCGTAGCGGGAGCCGACGCCGACGTATACGCTCACGGCCACGGAGCGCGTGTGGCTCATCGAGCCGGTGACCACCCGCAAGCCGTTGTCGAGGGTCGTCCTCTCGAAGCCTGGGGGCGACGATGACATGGCGGGGATTCTAGGGCATGGTGCAATGCCGGTCAATTTGCCCTATAGTCATGTCAGCCTTGGAGGTGAGCTATGGGGTTCTCGTTCATCCAGATGTCGGACACGCAGATAGGGATGGCCGCCACGTTCGGGGGGCCTGACAATCCGAAGCGGGCCGAGATGCTCGCCAGGGGCCTCAGCCCGCCCACGTTCGAGGAGACGGAGGGGTTCGCCTTCGAGACCGGCAACTGCGAGAAGGCGGCGGACGCCGTCAACAGGCTCCGCCCGGCCTTCGTGGTCGTCACGGGCGACCTGGTGCAGGAGCCATGCGACGACGACCAGGTGGCGGAGTTCAGGCGCTTCGCGGATCTCATCGACGACGTCCCCGTCCGCCTGTCGCCGGGCAACTGCGACGTGGGGAACACGCCCACGCCGGACCTCCTGGCGCTGTACCGCGAGCGCTTCGGGGCCGACAACTACTCGTTCGACCACGGCGGCGTCCACTTCGTCGTCTTCAACACGGGCATAGCCTTCGATCCGTCCCTGGCTCCCGGTGAGTGGGAGGCCCAGCTCGATTTCCTGCGCTCGGACCTGGCCGGGGCGCATGGGCGCAGGACGATTGCCTTCGGCCACCACCCGCTCTTCGGCTCCGGGCCGGACGACGCCGACTCGGCTATGACCATCCCCGCCGAGAGACGCCGCGTCATCCTCGACCTGTTCGCCGAGCACGGCGTGGAGGCCATGTTCGCGGGCCACTGGCACAGGAACAACAGCGCGTCCGCCGGCGGATTCGACATGGTCGTATCGGGACCCGTCGGCGTCCCGCTGGGCAGCGACCCGTCCGGCTTCCGGGTCGTGCGCGTCCTGGAATCGGGACTCGACCACGCCTATCACGGCCTGGACGAGCCGGCGCGCATTTGCAATTGAGAGGGGCGCACACTAACATACTTGGCGGGATTGATGCCGATGCCCAACGCACTGATCGTCGTAGACATGGTGGTTGGCTTCCTGGAGGAGGGCCACAACCTCTACAACCCGGCCTACCGGAAGCTCATCCCGAACATACAGCGCCTCATCGAGCGGGAGCTTGATGAAGGGTCGTCGCTGATCTTCATGTGCGACACCCACGACCCCGACGACCTGGAGTTCCGGATGTTCCCCGTGCACTGCGTGAGGGGCACCGACGAGCCCCATCTCATCGAGGAGCTTGCGGGCTACGGAGGGGAGATCATCCCCAAGCGCCGCTACAGCAGCTTCTTCGAGACCGACCTGGGGGACCGGCTGGCCGAGCTGAAGCCCGACAAGGTGATCATCTGCGGGGTGTGCACGGACATCTGCGTGATGCACACGGCAGCGGACGCCCGGAACCGCGACTACGCCGTCGAGGTGCCGGGCGACTGCGTCGCCACCTTCGACGCCGGAGCCCACGACCACGCGCTCGAACACATGGAGAAGATCCTGGGCGTGTCGGTCCTCCAATCCGACTGAGGTAATTCGCCAGCCCATGGTCAACAAGGAATTCGAGGTCAGACGCCCGGTACTCGTGGGCGACACAGCCGACGTATATCTGCAGCGCACCATCACGATCCTCCGCAACGAGAACATCAACCCGGTCGTGACGATGGAGTTCGCGCCCGAGCGGGAGGGCGTCCTGTGCGGGATCACCGAGGCCAGGCAGCTCCTGGAGAGGATCCTGCCGCAGATGGGCGCGGAGGTCTGGGCCCTCTCGGAAGGGTCGACCGTCGAGGCGAAGGAGGTCGCCCTGCGCGTCAAGGCGCCCTACGGCTCCATAGGCCTGTACGAGACCGCCATCACCGGCATGCTGGCGTCCTCCACGGGGTGGGCCACGGCGGCCCGCGAATGCGCAAACGCGGCCGGCGAGACGCCCGTCATCGCCATCGGGGCCAAGAGCATCCACCCCAACGTCGCCCCGCACATGGACTACGCCAGCGTCCAGGGAGGCTGCGTCTCCTGCTCGACCATCCAGGGCGCCCGCATGGCAAACGTAACCCCGGCGGGCAACATGCCTCACTCACTGAACCTCATCATCGGGGACGCCGTGCAGGCCATCGAGGCCTTCGACAGGCACATGCCCCAGGATGTCCCGCGAATTGCCCTGGTCGACACCCTCAGGGACGAGGCTGAGGACGCCATCAGCGCGGCCCGCAGCCTTGGAGACGGCCTCAGGGGCATCAGGCTCGACACCCCGCCCGAGAGAGGCGGCGTATCCCCCGACATGGTGCGGGAGGTCCGCGCGCGGCTCGACGTAGCCGGCTTCAGGCACGTCGAGATCATGGTCAGCGGCGGGATCACCCCGGACAGCATACGGGGGATGATCGAGCTCGAGACGCCGGTGGACTACTTCGGCATAGGGTCGTACATCGCGGCGGCGGCTCCCAACCCCTTCACGTCGGACATCCACGAGATCGACGGCAGGCCTGTTGCCAGGCGGGGCCGCATCCCCGGAATCACCCCCAGCCCGCACCTCGACAGGGTCTACTAACCCCACGCCCCTCCGGCCCCAAAGAAGAGCAAGGGACAACACGCTCGCCCTGCCCGCGGCCCGAAGCACCGCCCCTACACCTTATAACACCCGCCAAGGTGTCATTCCGAGCGCAGCAAGGAATCTAAGGACCTTGCCCTCGGGCTAGGGACCTTGCATTAGGCTACCACCTTAGATTCTTCACTCCGCTGCGCTCCGTTCAGAATGACATGGAGGGCTTCGTTCAGGCCCGTCTCGAGAATGACACGGAGGGGCTCCGCTCAGACCCTGTCTCGGAGGGACGCCTGCACACAAAAATCGCCCTCCCCGGTTGGCCGGGGAGGGCGATTTACTTATCGTCCCGTGTTTTCCGGGGACGGGGCGCGAGGCCCCGTCCCACTATGTGGTGTCCTTACGGTACCAGTACGCCGGCGTCCCTCAGGTAGACCCAGTAGCCGTTGTTCTCAGCCAGCGTGGCATCCGAACCGGGCAGGATAGCCTCGAACACCTGCGAGGTGTTGTTGTACCCGTAGGCCCTGGTCCAGCTCAGCCCGCTCAGGTAGTCGTCGGCATCGACCGGATCGCTGCCCACCTCAGTGGTGCGTACCGGAATCAGGTTCCAGCCCGCGACCAGGTCTATCGATACCGGAGGCTCCTGCGAGCTTGCGCCAAGCAGGTCGACCGACTGCGTCACCACGCCAGAGGAGTGGACCCAGTATGCCGTCCTCGAGGAAACCATCGACAACTCAAGGGAGCTGCCCGGCTGGCCGAGCGTGCCATCGTCCTGGCGGGTCGCCCTGTACCAGTTCCTCCTCTTCGCGTCGTAGGTCAGCACGATGTCGATCGCACCGTTCGAGAACACGTCGTTGACGCCCCTCTTGTCCGGTGCCAGCGAGCCAGGTATGGAGACCAGGTTCCAGCCGGGCCTCAGGGCGATCGAGGCAGTCCTCTTCGCCACCGTGAACGCAGACGATGTCTCCAGCGTGTTGTCCGCCGCATCGGTTGCGCTCAGGCTCAGCGTGTAGCCGCCGAGGGCCAGGTCAGAAGCAGCCCAGATGAACTCGATGTTGTCGCCGGTGCCGGCCTGGAACACCTCGGTCACGTCCATGTCGGCGCCGTCGGGGCCGGTAAGCGTGGCCGAGTCCAGCGTCACGCTGGTGTTGCTGTCACCGGGGTACTCGTCCTCGTCGAAGACGATGCGTATGAACGGCGACTGGTCCTTCACAGTGCTCCCGTCGGAGGGCTCGACCATCACAGTCGGCGCACTGACGTCAACCTGGAAGGTGGCGCCAGCGGGCACGGCGTGGTACGTAACCTCAAGGTCCCCAGTATGAGCCGCGCTCAGGGTGACCGTTCGCGCGCTGGCGTCCACGCTGGACACCGTCACGCTGTCGTCGCTGAGCGTCAAGTCGCCGCCATCGACCGTGCCGTCGAAGTTCGCGTCACCGATAGGACCGCTGCCCAGGGTGAGCATCGTCCCGTCGACCGAGACAGTCTCGGTTACCGAATCCAGGTTGTTGGTCGTGTTGTTCCCGAGATCCGTGACCTGGACCGACACGCCGTAGATACCGGTCGGGTTGTCGCCGACGCTGAAGGTGGTGCTGGCCGCCAGCGGACTGGGCCTGGAAACGGTAGCCGCGCCGCCAGACGGGCCATGCACGGTGACCTGCACTCCATTCGTGGCCAGCTTCTCGTCGAAGCTGAGGGAAATCCCAACCTCACCATCCTCGCCCACCAAGGGGCTGTCTATCTCCAGGCTAGTGATGGTCGCGCCGATGCTGTCCGACGCCGTCACCTTGCTGGTGGCCGTGTCGACTGTGTTGCCCGCCTTGTCGGTGACCGTACCCACGACCGAAACTTCAGGCTTGGCGTCCGGCTCGAGGTCGGTAACCGTCAGCTCGACGACCCTCTCCTCGTTATCGGGCGTATCTCCGTCGTCAGCCATCCTGGAGGCTGCCGTCACGGACGCACCCGTCACCTCGAAGTCTTCACTGTCGACGCTGCCGCCATCCAGGGGCTCGCTGAACGTGACCACGACCTTGGTCTTCGACTCTGCGTCGGCCGTTCTCACGGTAGGCCGGTCGAGGTCGATGTCTATCGTGTGTGCGCTGTCGGCAGTCCCCACCGTAGAGGAGTTGCCGGCACCGTCCATCGCCGTGATGGATATCGGGAAGGCGTTGTCGTCACCCGTGTCCACGCCGTAGCTGGTCCACTCGGAGATGGGCCTAGCGTAGATCGCGCGAACTCCATCGTCGATGCTCAGGTAGGACACCCCGGTCGCCTCTACGCCGTTGATGGTCAACGTGATGTTGTCCAGGTTCTGAATGTCTATTCCAGAACCCGTGTCGGTCACGTCGAAGCTGATGGTCGGGTTGCCCACCCTGGTGAAGGAGCCGCTGGCCGGCGAGATGTTCGAGATCTGGGGGCTGACGGTGTCCACCGTGACAGTGTCGGTGGCGACGGCGGCTAGGCCGCTGTCGTAGTACGTCACGGTGAGGGTATCGTCGTCCTGTACCCATACGCCGCCGTCGGCATAGGCGCCGGCGGAGCTGTCCTCGCAGGGCCCGCTCCCGGCAGCATTGTCGTGGTCCACCCTGGCCTGGGTGCATACGCCAGCGGTCCCTGAGGACGCCGCGTCGGCACTGAGAGAGACCATGCCGGAGAACATGTTCGAAGTCGCCGTCGACTCCGTAATGCTGACCCACTCACCCTGAGGATCAGAGGTGCTGGTCACCTTGGCCCTCTGGGAACCCGTCGGGCCATCGGACGCCTTCCCATCGGCCACGTCTCTCAGGTTCCCGTCATAGGAGTCTGTGACGTGGTGCTGGAAGCTAACCTCAATGTCGCCGCCTGAAACCGCTTCCAGGAGGGTGATCCCGCCGCCCGCTTCGGTAGAGAGGGCGAAATTCCCCGTAACCTGGGTAGTCAGGGCGTCAGTCACCAAGGGGGTATCCGCGCCCATGTAGCCGTCCGAAATGTCCTCCGCAGCCAGAGCCGTGGTTGTGGCGGTGCTGTCGGGACCAGCTACTCCTGTTGCCAGGTTGATGTACTTGGTGCCGGCCGACACATCCCTGAAGGTGGCAGTGCCCGCCTGCGTCGTTCCGAGATCGTCATCGTTGATGTGGAAGGTCGCGTCGACGCCGTCCGTGACGAAGGATATGGCATCCCCCGAGGCGGAGACCCATCCCACCTCCCCATCATCGACGGCCTGGACCGTGGTGGCCCCCGGCGCCGCGAAGACGGCCACGAGCAGCCCCAGGGCCGCCAATACGGTCAAGAACCTAACTGGATGATTCACTGTCTACCCCCTTGTTGTATCCGCTTTTCGCTGGATTCAGGTATGCAATCGGCCCGTACACAAACGTAATCCCGAGAACCTGGGGTTCCCGGGAGCCCTCTGGGCTCGCTCTCGGCGCGGCACGTCGGCACGCCATCGATGCCTCTCTTATCTCGCTGAGTCTACAGGGCCGCTAAGGTTGTACACCAAGCGCATCGGCTTGTCAAGTAGATTCCAGCCTTGCTCCATACGTACAACCGGGCCTTGGGACTCTCGCTTGGGCTGCCTGTCACTATATACCACGTCCGAAGTTTGTGTCAATGGGAAGAAGGCCATGATTGGGGTGCGGGTTCAGCCCTCTTTGCCGAGGGTCGAGAGGAACGCGGCGTTGTCCCTGGTCTTGCGGAGCCTCTCTATGACCTTCTCGGTGGCCTCGGCGGATCCCATGGCGTCCGAGGCTATGATGCTGACCATGCGCCGGAGGAGCCAGACCTGCCTGAGGGTGTCCGGGTCCAGGAGGAGCTCCTCGCGCCTGGTGCTGGAGCGCGGGATGTCGATGGCCGGGAATATCCGCCGCTCGGCGAGCTTGCGGTCCAGGTGGACCTCCATGTTGCCCGTGCCCTTGAACTCCTCGTATATGACGTCGTCCATGCGGCTGCCCGTGTCCACGAGGCAGGCGGCTATGATGGTGAGGCTCCCGGCGTCCTCGGTGTTCCGGGCGGCGCCGAAGAAGCGCCTGGGCGGATAGAGGGCGACGGGGTCGACGCCGCCGGAAAGGGTCCGCCCGCTGGAGGGCATGGCGACGTTGTACGCCCTGGTGAGCCGGGTGAGGCTGTCGAGGAGTACGACGACGTGGCGCCCGGTCTCGACCATGCGCTTCGCTCTCTCGAGCACAAGCTCGGCAACGTGGCAGTGGTTCTCGACCGGCTCGTCGAAGGTGGAGCTGTAGACCTCGCCCTCGATCGAGCGGGTCATGTCGGTGACCTCCTCCGGGCGCTCGCCGATGAGTGCGGCGAGGAGGTGCACGTCGGGCTCGTTGGCGGAGATGCCGTTGGCGATCTGCTTGAGGATGGTGGTCTTGCCCGCCTTGGGGGGCGACACGATCATCCCTCTCTGGCCCCGCCCGATGGGGGATACGAGGTCGATGAGCCTGGTGGAGAACTGGCTGCGGTCGGTCTCGAGGGGCATTCTCTGGGTGGGGAAGATGGGCGTGAGGTTCTCGAAATGCGGGCGCTCGCGGGCCTGGTCGGGCAGTATGCCGTTGATCTCCTCGACGCGCACGAGGCTGAGATACCTCTCGCCGTCCTTGGGCAGGCGCACCTGGCCGGAGACTTCGTCGCCCGGGCGGAGTCCGAACCTGCGTATCTGGGACTGGGAGACGTAGACGTCGCCGCTCTTGGAGCGGTTGCCGTTGGCGTTCTTGAGGAAGCCGTAGCCGTCGTTGGTCTTGGAGAGGATGCCCGTGGCTTCGGCGTTCCCGTTGTGCTCCGCGATGACGGCGCTGCGGTCGTCGTCGAACTGCCGAGACCGGCGCCTCCGGTACGATGTTGATTCTGGCAGTGTTCTTCTCCTTGGGCCTGGTGGCTGGGGATGTCTCCCGGTGGGCCTCGGATCAGGCCGGATTGCACGGGTATGCGGGCGGCGGTTCGGAACGCTTTTGCCCGGACACGCCGGGCGGCTGCGAATGTTCGAGAGGGGTGTTGGAGAAGGGTGACCGCACGGGTCAAACTACTTTTCAATTACGAGCATAGCACAGGCCCATGGCGGGAGTCTATAGGGCGTGTAGCTTGTCCAGCAGCATTTCTACGCGCGCAAGGTGTCGCTCCACCATCCTGCGGGTCAGCCAGCCCTCGTAGAAATTTATGTGCAGGTTGCCGGCCGCCCCGAAGAGGTCCACCAGCTCGCGGTCCCCGGTCTCCTGGACGAGGCGGTCTATAGTCCGGTAGAGCTCGGCGTGGGCTTTGTGGCTCCAGCCGCGGGCTTCGGCGATGGCCTTGACTGCCTGGGCGGCCGCGCCCCAGCCCTTTTCGGAGGCCTGAAGGAGATCGTCGTCAGCCAGGGAGGCGCGGGCCTTCTTCATGAAGTGCAGGCCCGTGGCGGTGTGGTATTCGGTGCGGGTGGCCATGTGACGTGTCTCTGAGGCTATTGTAACAGCCTGAACCGTGATTCGTAACTGCTGCTCACTGCTCCTCGAGGGGCATGGCGTGCTGACCGCCCTCCCTGAGAGTCTCCGCGGCGGCCCCGACGAACTCGCGGAAGAGGGGGTGGGGCCTGTCGGGGCGTGAGCGGAACTCTGGGTGGAACTGGACTCCGACCATGAAGGACGGGCCGTCGTACTCCATGATCTCGACAAGCCTCCCGTCGGGCGACAGGCCCGTGGGCCACATGCCGACCTCCTCGAATCCCTCCCTGTAGGTGTTGTTGACCTCGTACCTGTGACGGTGCCGCTCGTGGATCACTTCGTCGGTCCCGTAGGCTTGGGCCGCCGTCGAGTCCGGCACGAGCTCGCATGGATATGCCCCGAGCCGCATGGTGCCGCCCATGTCCGTGACGCCGCGCTGGTCGGGCATCAGGTCGATGACCGGGTGCGGGGTGCGTGGATCGAACTCGGTGGAGTTGGCGCCGGCGAGCCCCATGAGGGCGCGTGCGGCCTCGATGACCATGACCTGCATTCCGAGGCACAGGCCCAGGTAGGGAACCCGGTTGCGGCGGGCGTACTCGACGGTCTCGATCATGCCCTGGACTCCCCGCTCCCCGAAGCCGCCCGGAACTACGATGCCCATCGCGTCGGCCAGGTGGACTTCCGGGCCGTCCTCCTCGATCTCCTCGGAGCGGACCCAGCGGAGATCGACGCCGCAGTCGTGGGCGAGGCCCGCGTGGGTGAGAGCCTCCCTGACCGACAGGTAGGAATCCGGCAGCTCGACGTACTTGCCGACGACGGCAATGGTGACGGCGTCGTTGGGCTCCCGCAGCCTGTCGACCATGTCGCTCCAGGGGCGCAGGTCGCGGCCCTGGTCGCGGATGCCGAGGGTCTCCAGCATCAGTCCGCCGAGCCCTTCGTCCTCGAGGATCAGGGGCACCTCGTAGACGCTCTCAACGGTCGGGAGGGCGATGACGCCCCGCCTGAGCACGTCGCAGTGGACGGCGATCTTGTCCTTGATGTCGTCCTCGACGACGTGGTCGCTCCTGCATACGATGGCGTCGGGCTGGATGCCGATGCTGCGCAGCTCCCTGACGCTGTGCTGAGTGGGCTTGGTCTTGAGCTCGCCCGTCGCCCCTATATAAGGAAGGTACGTCACGTGGATGTAGAAGACGTTGTCGCGCCCGACCTCGTTCCGCATCTGCCGGATGGCCTCGAGGAAGGGCAGGCCCTCGATGTCGCCGACGGTGCCGCCCACCTCGGTGACTATCACGTCGGCCCGGCTCTCCTCCGCCAGCCGCAGGATGCGCTGCTTGATGGCGTCGGTGACGTGGGGCACGGCCTGGATCGTCCCGCCGAGGAACTCGCCCTTCCGCTCGCGGGATATGACGTCGCTGTATATCTGGCCGGCGGTGACGTTCGACGACTCGGTCAGGTCCAGGTCGATGAACCGCTCGTAGTGGCCCAGGTCCAGGTCGGTCTCGCAGCCGTCGTCGGTGACGAAGACCTCCCCGTGCTGGTAGGGCGACATGGTGCCCGGGTCGACGTTCAGGTAGGGATCGAGCTTGAGGACGGAGACGGAGAGGCCGCGGCTCTTGAGGATGCGCCCCAGGGACGCGACGGCGATGCCCTTCCCCACTGAGCTTACGACGCCGCCGGTGACGAACACGAAGGCGGTCATGGCTGCGGAGAGTATAGGGTTGCCACCGCCGGGGTGTCAACACGAGATTCGACCCCTACTAGGTGGACGCCGTAGGGGCGGACCCATGTGTCCGCCCTGGATTAGGAATGCGCCAACGGCAGAGCACTGCCCTTCGACAAGCTCAGGGCGAACGTGCCAACCCTCGGACCGTGCTAGGCGTCGAGGCCGAGGTCGCCCTCCCAGAGGCGCTGCATCTCCTCGGAGGTCTCGAGGAGGCGGTCCAGGGGCCCCTCGGCATCGACGCGCCCGTCCTTCAGGACGATGATGTGGTCGGCGAGGCGGTAGGCCGAGCGGCGGTGGGACACCACCAGGACCGCTGCGTCCAGCTCGAATACACCGCGCCAGAGCTGCCGCTCGGTGTTCACGTCGAGGGCGCTGGACACGTCGTCGATCACCAGCAGCTCGGGCGCCCTGACGAACATGCGCGCGGCGGCCGATCGCTGAACCTGGCCGCCGGAGAGCCGCACCCCGCGCGGGCCGACGACGGTGTCGAGCCCGTCGTCCAGCTCCTCGATGTCGCGCTCCATGGCGGCGGTCCTGACGGCGCCGGGCAGGTCGACCCTGAGCTCCGGCAGTCCCAGCAGTATGTTGGACCGCAGCTCCTCGCTGAACAGCCGCGGAACCTGGGAGACGTAGGCGCAGCGCGGCGGGACGAGGAACTCGCCCGGCTCGTCGACGACGACGCCGTTCCACCGGATCTCGCCCGCCTGAATCGGGAGCGAGCCCATGATCGCCTTCAGCAGCGTGGATTTGCCGGACCCGATGCGCCCGGTGACGACGGTGAAGCCGCGCCGGGGCAGCCGGAGTGACACGCCGCTTACGCCGCGCCCGGAGCCGGGGTGCACGTACGTCAGCCCGTCGACCTCCAGGGACTCGAAGCGGTCCGCGTCGGTCTTGGGCTGGAAGGGCACGTCGGGCATCCGCCCGAACAGGTAGCTGCGGCGCCTCCGCACGAGCTCCGCCGGCTCCGCGTCCGGCATGATGTCCCTGAGCCTGTCCAGCGACACGCCGACCTGCCGGTACCGCATCAGCGTCCGGCCCACCTCGGCGGCCATCCACTGGGTCCACCCCAGGTAGAAGACGAACAGCGACAGGTCGCCGACCGAGAAGCTCTCCGTGCCGAGGGAGCGGGCGGCGGCGATCAGGACGAAGCCGGTGCCGATGTTCTGGATGTTGGAGAACACGGCGTTGAGGCTCTCGCTGAGCAGTACGTCCCGCAGGGTCGTGCGCTTGCGCTCGGCGTTGAGGTCGTCGAACCGGTCCAGCACCCTGTCCTCGGCGTTGGCCACCTTGATCGCCTCCGCCGCGCCGAACATCTCCCCGATGAAGCCGGTCACGTCCCCGGCCGCCTCCCTGCTCTCCTTCCGGTACTGCTGTATCCGCTGCCGCGCCACGTTGACTATGAACACCACCAGGAATATGGGCACGAATACGCCGAAGGTCATGAGGGCGTCGATCCGCGCCATGATGAAGAGCGCCGTCGGCAGGAAGAACATGTGCGCCACGAAGAACTTGAACTGGGAGATGTACTGCGCCACATGGTCGGCGTCGTCCCTGAATCGGCTCACGGCCTCGCCGGGGGAGCTGGGCAGCGAGCGGTGCGCCGGCAGGTCCATCAGGTATGAGAAGGCGTTGCGCTGGAGCATCGCCGCCACGTTGAAGTAGCTGTAGTCGTGCAGCACCACGCCGCCCACGAACATGGTGAAGACGAGCACCCCGATGGCCACCAGGATCGCGCACAGCTCCCATATGCCGAAGCCGACGCTCGCCTCGCCCGTGAGCTGGTCGAATATCTCCCGCTGGATGAGCCCGACGGCGTTCTCCAGCACCACCATCCAGAATATGACGGCGAGCAGCTCGGCGAGCAGGGGCCACTTGAGCGCCCAGAATATGCGGAGCAGGGAGCGCCACGTGCTCATGCCAGCATCTCCTCGGCGTCGACCGTCAGCATCTGGTGGAACCTGGAGCCCGGCGCCGAGGCCAGGCGCTCTCGCTCCCCGTGCTCGACGATGCGGCCCTGCTCCAGCACCATCACCTCGTCGCAGCGGTCCAGGGTCGAGAGCCGGTGGGCTATGACGATGACGGTGCGCCCCTCGACGAGCCTGTCCACGGCCCGCTCGATGAGCCGCTCGGTGCCTGGATCGATCCTGGACGACGCCTCGTCCAGGACGACCACGCGCGGGTCGCGCAGGAAGACCCGGGCGAACGCCAGCAGCTGGGCCTCGCCGGCGGACATGCCCGCGCCCTCGGACCGCACAACCGTGTCCAGGCCGTACGGCAGGTCCGCGTACCAGCCGCCCAGCCCAAGCTCCTTCACCACCTCGATCATCCGCTCGTCCGGGATGGTGCGGTCGAGCAGCGTCAGGTTGTCTCGCACGGTGCCCTCGAACAGCCGCACGTCCTGCGTGACTACTCCGACCTGGCCCCGAAGCTGTCCGACGCGCGCGTCCCGCACGTCCTCACCCCCCAAGAGCACGCGGCCCCCGTCCGGGTCGTACAGGCGGAACAGGAGCCGCGTGATGGTCGTCTTGCCGCTGCCGGTGCGCCCCACCAGCCCGAGCGCCCGTCCCGGCGCGAGCTCGAACGAGATGTCGTGCAGCACGGGCTCGCCGGGGTTGTAGGAGAAGGAGACGTCCTCGAATCGCACGGGCAGCGCTCCCTCCGGAAACCGGACGCCGGGCCCGTCGAGTACGCGCGGCCTCGTCTCCAGCAGGTCCAGGATGCGGATCAGGCTGGCCGTCGCCCGCTGCAGGTTGTTGAGCTGCTGGGTGAACCGCTCCATCGGCTCCAGCAGCATCCGCGTGTAGTGGACGACCAGGTACACCGTGCCTATGGTGACGTGGCCGTTCAGGTAGAGCCACGCGCCAACCCCGAGGGCGACCGCGTTCCCAACCGCGAACGAGAACCAGGTCGTGTTGAGCACCAGGCTGATCATCAGCGACGCGATGAGGTTCTTGCGGAACCAGTCCCTGATCCTGCCGTGGAACCCCAGCATCACGTAGGGCCGCGCGGCGCTGGTGCGTATGTCCTCCCTGCCCGCCAGCCGCTCCTCGATGAAGCCGAAGGTCTGGGCGCTCGCCTCCCTGACGGCTCGGAACCGGTCCACTGTCAGGTTGCGCAGGCTGTACAGGGCGACCAGCACCAGCAGGGCGAATACGGACAGCACCAGTCCGGCCCGCCACTCCTCGCGGAACAGGAGGACCAGGATGCCGGCGAGCAGGATGGTGCTGCCCAGTATGTGTATGACGAACGTGGAGAAGAAGCCGCCAAGCTCCTCGGCGTCCCCGTCGATGCGCTCGATCATCTCCCCCGGCGTGCGCCGGTTGTGGAAGGACATGTCCAGCCTCATGCAGTGGCGGGCCAGGTCGCCCCGCAGCGCGTTGGTCGCCGTCCAGCCCACGCGCCCGCTCGTGTAGGTGGTGACCACGTTGACGGCCTGCTGGAAGAGGGCGACGACCGTAAACAGCACCGCGATCCATACGAGGCGCACGACCGGGCTGCCGGCCAGCGCCTCGTCGATGAAGTAGCGCAGGATCTGCGGCCCCAGGAGCTGCAGCCCGATGTTCCCCAGGAGCAGGACGGCGACCGCCGACGCGAGAGCCTTCTGGGGCCGCAGGTAGGTCCAGAGCAGGCTCGCGTACTTCTTGAACGGGACTCGCGTTCGGGCCGGAGAAGCTGTGTACATTAGAGTAACAAGGATAGACACAGGGCGGCCCGCCGCCTACCATTTCCGGCGGACATCGCCCCAGTCCCGGAGGATGAGATGCGGTTCTACCGATTGCTCTACGACGACGCAAACCTGGCGCTGGCCGTCGAGACGCCCGACGGCGCCCTCGTCGACCTGACCTCCATCGACCCCGACCTGACCGAGATCGAGGACCTGGCCCTGGCTTCGTCCCTGTCGGGCATCTCCATAGACGATGCCGCACGCGGACTGATCGAAGCCGGCGACGGCGACACCCTGGACCTGGAGGCCATCACGGACGCTTCGAGGGAGCGAAGCTCCGGCTCAGGCCCGTACCTGGACAGGCCCTTCGACCCGCCCGAGGTGTGGGCGGCTGGCGTGACCTACAAGACGAGCGAGATGGAGCGCCGCCGCGAGAGCAAGACGCCGGACGTATACTCGCGGGTCTACGCGGCGGAGCGGCCGGAGCTCTTCATGAAGGCGACGCCGGAGAGGTGCGTCGGGCCCTTCGAGGCCATAGGGGTCAGGGAGGACTCCGAATGGAACGTGCCGGAGCCGGAGCTTGCCTTCGTGCTGTACAAGGGCGAGATCATCGGCTACACCATCGGCAACGACGTGAGCAGCCGGTCCATCGAGGGTGAGAATCCCCTCTACCTGCCCCAGGCCAAGATGTACGACCGGTGCTGCGCCATAGGCCCCTGCTTCGTCACCGTGGAGGCGCTTGGAGCCGCCGATAACCTGGGCATCCGGTGCGAGATACGCCGCGACGGCAAGGCCGTGTTCGAGGGCGAGACCTCCACCTCGTCCATGGCCAGAAGCTGCGAGGACATCGCCGGCTGGCTCCTGAGGCACAACACCGTACCCAACATGACAACCGTACTCACCGGCACGGCCATAGTGCCCCCACCCGAGGTCACCCTGCAGGAGGGCGACGTAGTGTCCATCCAGATCGAGGGCATCGGGATCCTGGAGAACGACGTGGTAGTGGTATAGCGGTCCCTTCCCATCCTCTCCCCCATTTGGGGAGGAGAGTTAGAGAGGGGGCTCTGATTCTTGTCCCTTCCCCCATCTGGGGGGAGAGTTAGAGAGGGGCTCTGATTCTTGTCCCTTCCCCCATTTGGGGGGAGAGTTAGAGAGGGGGCTCTGATTCTTGTCCCTTCCCCCATTTGGGGGGAGAGTTAGAGAGGGGGCTCTGATTCTTGTCCCTTCCCCCATTTGGGGGGAGAGTTAGAGAGGGGGCTCTGATTCTTGTCCCTTCCCCCATTTGGGGGGAGAGTTAGAGAGGGGGCTCTGATTCTTGTCCCTTCCCCCATTTGGGGGGAGAGTTAGAGAGGGGGCTCTGATTCTTGTCCCTTCCCCCATTTGGGGGGAGAGTTAGAGAGGGGGCTCTGATTCTTGTCCCTTCCCCCATTTGGGGGGAAGGTTAGGATGGGGGCTCTGCCAACTCCCTCCGTATTACCTCAACCACACCTTCTGGTTCGCGAAGGACGTCCAAGTTCCAGAACCTGAGCACCCGATAGCCCTCCGATTGCAGCCAACGAGTCCTCCGATCGTCGTATCCGGACCGCTGCTCGTTATGCTGGCCGCCGTCCACTTCCACCACTAGCCGCTTCTCCAGGCAGACGAAGTCGACGATGTACGGGCCTATAGCTTGCTGGCGCCGGAACTTGTGCCCATCGATCTGACGGCGGCGGAGGTGCTTCCAGAGAGCCCGCTCTGAGTCTGTCGGCTCCCTCCGGAGCTCGCGGGCCCTTTCGATTGCGGCAGGATTAGGCAAGTCGGCGGACTCCAAGATTCAACATTCAGCGTCTGGGCCTTCTACGACTGTCGCAGGCGTGGGAGCCCCCTCTCTAACTCTCCCCCCAAATGGGGGAGAGGACAAAACGGGACGGGAGCCTGAGTTCAGCGATCGATTCTTGTCCCTCCCCCATCGTGGGAGAGGATCGGTCGATTCTTGTCCCTTCCCCCATTGTGGGAGAGGATCGGTCGATTCTTGTCCCTTCCCCCATCTGGGGGGAGGATCGGTCGATTCTTGTCCCTTCCCCCATCTGGGGGGAAGGTTAGGATGGGGGCTCCCGATCTCCGCCGCCGTTACCATCCGCTACTATCTCCCTCACCGTAGCGCCAATGTCGGCCGGCGTGGGCACTATCGCCGCTCCGGCCCCCTCCAGCGCGGCAATCTTCTCCGACGCGCGGGCGGCCCGGCCTGTGATGATCGCGCCCGCGTGGCCCATGCGCCGCCCCGGAGGTGCGCTGCGCCCTACTATGAGCGCCGCGACGGGCTTGCTGAAGTCGCTCGCGATGAACTCCGCCGCCTCCTGCTCCCGCGAGCCGCCTATCTCCCCTATCAGCACCACCGCGTCCGTGTCCGGATCCTCCTCGAACATGCCCAGCACGTCCACGAACGACGTGCCCGAGACCGGATCCCCGCCGATGCCCACGCAGGTCGACTGGCCGATGCCCAGCCCGGTTAGCTGGCCGACCGCCTCGTAGGTCAGCGTGCCGCTCCGCGACACCACCCCTACCCTGCCCGGCTTGTGGATGGCGCCCGGCATGATCCCCACCTTGCAGGCGTGGCCGGGCGATATGAGGCCGGGGCAGTTCGGCCCGATGACCGTCGCGTCCTTATCCTTAATATAGTGGACGACGCCGACCGTGTCCGAGACGGGTATGCCCTCGGTGATGCAGACCACCACCGGGACGCCCGCGTCGACGGCCTCGACGATGGCGTCGGCGGCGAAGGGCGGCGGGACGAATATGAGCGACATGTTCGCACCCGTCTCCGCGACAGCCTCCTCGACCGTGTTGTAGATGGGGACCGCGTCCTCGAACAGGCCGCCGCCCTTGCCGGGCGTGACCCCGGCCACCAGGTTGGTGCCGTACTCCCTGCACCGGCCGGCGTGGAAGCTGCCCTCCCTGCCGGTGATCCCCTGCACCAGGAGCCGCGTGCCCGAATCGGCCAGAATACTCATGAGGCCAGCACCTCGTCGACGGCCCGCGCGGCCCCCGCCAGGTCGTCGACCAGCCTGACCTCCAGGTCGGACGCCGACAGTATCCCGCGCCCCTCCTCCGCGTTGGTGCCCAGCATTCGGACCACCATGGGGGTGCTGTCCATCTGCGCGTTCTCGGCGGCCGCCTGGAGCATGCCCCTGGCCACCACGTCGCAGCGCAGTATGCCGCCGAAGATGTTGATGAGCACGGCCCTCACGCCCGGGTCGGACAGGATGATGTGCAGTGCGCGGGCGACCTTCTCCTCGTCCGCGCCGCCTCCCACATCCAGGAAGTTCGCCGGCCCCGCGCCCGTCTGGCCGATCACGTCCATGGTGGCCATCGCCAGCCCGGCGCCGTTCACCATGCAGCCCACGCCGCCGTCCAGCTTGACGTAGCTGATGCCGTACTCCGCCGCCTGGGCCTCCAGTGGGTCGTCCTGGGCCGGGTCGTGCAGGCCGCCCAGGTCCGCGTGGCGGAACAGCGCGTCGTCGTCGAAGTCGATCTTGGCGTCCGCGGCCAGCACCCTGCCGTCGCCCGTCACGGCGAGGGGGTTGATCTCGACCAGCGAGCAGTCCCTTTCACTGAATATGCGGTAGAGGGCCTGCATCATGGAGGCGACGGGCCTGACCTGCGCGGGGCCCATGCCTAGCCCGTACGCGATCTTGCGCCCCTGGTAGGGCTGGAGCCCAAGCCCGGGGTCGACCGCTATCCTTATGATCTTCTCAGGCGTGGTCTCGGCCACCTCCTCGATGTCCATGCCTCCGGCCTCGCTGACCATGACCACGGGCCCGCGCGCCGCGCCGTCCGTCACGATGCCGACGTACAGCTCGCGCTCGATGTCCAGGGGCTCCTCCACCAGCACGGCGTCTACCGGCACACCCTCCGGGCCGGTCTGGAAGGTCACGAGCCTGGTGCCCAGCATCGCGCCCGCGGCCTCGGCGGCCTCGTCGGGAGAGGATACGACCCTGACCCCGCCGGCCTTCCCCCGCCCACCGGCGTGGACCTGGGCCTTCACCACGGCCCTGCCGCCCAGCCCCTCCGCAACGGCGCGGGCCTCATCCGGTGTGACGGCCGGTCCGCCCCGCGGAACCGGCACGCCCCCATCGGCCAGGATGCCCTTGGCCTGGTACTCGTGAACCTTCAAAACTGTCCCCGAATTTGTCCCCTCTCCCTCAATGGGAGAGGGTTAGAGCTTGCCCCGTACTTGATACGGGGGTGAGGGTGCGGCATGGCGGAGGGAGTGGGATTCGAACCCACGATGAGATTGCTCCCATACCGGTTTTCAAGACCAGCGCCATAAACCACTCGGCCATCCCTCCACGATGTAGTGAGTTGCCATTCTACCCCGCACCGGCACGACGCGGCAATCAAACCGCATCTTGACATTGATAACGATGGAACCTAGTCTGGTAGCTAGCCAGGACAACCGGGGTGAACCATGAGCAGGAGGCTGGAGCGGATGCCCAGGCCGGATCTGAAGGAACTGCTCCTCGCCTCCGAGGCACGGACCGAGGAGCTTACGCCGCCTCGCCGACAGCATCGCCGCCGAGCCCCCTCAGTCGTGGATTAGGCATCAAACCGCCGGTCTTACGATCGCTCACGTCTCCACCTGCTCGATCGACGCAGTCTTGAATCGTCCGTACTGCCCCGACTTCTCTGGACGCCAGTCGCCCAGCCCTATGCGCCGCCCTGCAATGTCAAGCCAGCGCTCTAGGTGCTCCATGCTGGCCAGCTCATCGTCGCAGTCTAGTTCAAATGTGCACTCCCACGGCTGATCGAACCTCGCGCGCGTTCGCATGATCCGATTGCGATTGAGCACGACGGGAGTTGTGAACTGAGTTGATTTGCCCAACTCTTCGAGAGTCTTGCCATACCTCTCGTAGTCATAGGTGAAGCGAGTCTCTGTGACGACCAAGCCTTCTCTGACCTGCGGCCCCTGCTTCAGTTTTCGTGCTCCCGTTTCAATGACTGCGCGGAGGGCCGATGCCGGGATGGTAGGCTTATCGTCCCCATCGAGCCAGAGGCTTCCGATTGTCTCGAGCTCTCGGAGACGGGCGTCGTCCGCTGCTGTCCGGTTGGAGCCACGCTTGCTGGTAATCTCCTGCTTCTGGACGTTGATGGGGAGAAGCGGGTCAAGTCCTGCTGCGCTGTGGTGGATGATGGGCACAGTTCCTTCAATCCTGATCCTGTAAAGCACTCGAGAATCACCTCCTCGAATCTTGCCTTGAATTCATGGTGATTGTTGCCGTATCTGATGAATCGCCGGAGCGTCGTAGCTAACGTGTGACAGACCCCGCAGAGGGCCGTGAGGTGGTCGGGCCGCGTGTTGACCTCCTTGGGGTAGGTGGTTGGCCAGTGGTGGCCCTCTGTGGCCTCAGCTTGGCCACAGAGTTGGCACCTGCCTTCGGAACGGGCGAACGCTTGGGTGCGAGCCTGCCGAACGGTCGGATGGTTATAGTCGAACGCCATCGAAACTCCTTGCCCTGCCCTGCCATGCCGCGCCGGACCACGCCCTACCCTGCCAAGCCATGCCGTACCATGCCGAACCTTGCCGTGCCGAGCCCCGCTATACCACATCATATCACCTGCTCGGGGCCGAGGTCTTCCAATTCGTGCGAACGTACCGTAGTCCTCAATCTCAACTACTAATCAAGGAGGTGGTGCCGAAGGCCGGATTCGAACCGGCACGGGATGTAACTCCCAACGGTTTTTGAGACCGCCGCGTCTACCGTTCCGCCACTTCGGCACGAGGCGGGGCATCACCCCACCCTGCCATTATCGGAAACCCGCCGCGCACCCGTCAACAACCTCCCCAACTCCCCCTCCCCAACTAAAAACTAACCACTATCCACTAACAACTTTCCCCCACCCCCTTGACAAACCCGAACACATCCTCTAATATAGAACATATGGACAACCAGAACGACCCGAACAACATTCCCACTCTGGCCGACATCGTCCGCCGGGAGACCAACAACGGCGCGCTCATCGTCGGCTTCTACCTCGACGTCGTCGAGGGCAATCGCGACGAGGACGGCTTCGAGGCCTGCCACAGGATGGAGGCCGCAGAGCAGCTACAGGCCGTCGCACCCGACCTGGTCGCCGAGTTCATAGAAGTGATCAGCGGCGAAAAGTGCGTACACGCCCAGCGCCGCAGTCCCAAGCGCATCCGCCGCAGGAAGCCCCGCGACCCCGATCCGGTCTGCACCGGGGACTGCCGGAGCCACAACCGCCACGAGGCCATCGAATACCTGGCCTCCGCCCTCGACGCCCCATCCATAACCGACGACCCCCGCGTGACCGGCATAGTCCGCGCCAGCACCGACCACGGCAAGGTCGCCGTCAGCTACCTGCTCAACGTCATGAAGGGAGCGGTCCAGGGCTTCGGGCCCCACCACAGGATGCGAGCCGCCCAGGAGCTAATAGCCCACATAGCCCGCGACGAGCTCCGCACCCAGCCAGACGCCGTCGAAGGGCCAGAAGCCACCTCCGCTCACCCTGAGCCTGTCGAAGGGCCATCCGTCATACCGGCGGAAGCCGGTATCCAGAACGGCGCGGACGTGGACGACCCCCTCCCCACTAACAACCAAAAACTACAAACCAGAAACCTCCCCCACCCCTGCTACAGCCTCAACAGCAAGATCGCCGAGTCCATGTGGCAGTCCGAGCACCCCATCCACAACTTCATCCAGGCATACGACGAGCTGGTCGTCGCCTTCCTCAAAGAGGGTGACGACGACGAGGATGAGGAATACGCCAAGCGCTGGATCGCGGGACTGGAGCCCGACAGGTACGGCAAGCTCATCTACCAGTACTGCCCATACTCCCCCACGCCCGTCCGGAAACCGTCCCGTCCCAGGCGCCAGCGCCGGCCCACGCCAGCCACCGAGAGCATCCGGCAAGAGATGACCGCCGACAGGCTGCGCCGCGAAGGCAAGCTCCCCCCACCCAAGCGCACCCTACTCTGGGTCTGACCCAGCCCCGCCGGCCCACCAGGCCAGAGCGGGGCCACCCACCACACAACTCAATCCGTCGTTCCCGCGACCTATGCCGTCGTTCCCGCGAAGGCGGGAACCCATCCCCGGCGGGCTTCCCCCTATCCCTTCCCCCATTTGGGGGGAAGGTTAGAGCCTGCCCCTGCGAAAGCAGGGGATGGGGGCTCCCGCCATGCCTCGACCATCGGTTCCCTCACTCATCCCGGCGCACGGGCCGGCCGTAGGCGTCGAACAGCTCCAGGTACGGCGTGCCCCGCCGGTCGACCCGGACCGATACGCGGTCCTTGCCGTCGCCGTCCATCAGGACGAGGCTCGGCAGGCCGTCCTCGTCCACCTCGAACGACATCCGCGCCTCCCCGTAGGGGCCCGTCATGTCGATCACCGGTGCATTCCCGTCGTCGACCCCCAGCGACAGGCGCGGCTCGCCCGCCATGTCGTACAGGCTCAGCGTCGGCGAGCCCTCCGGGTCCAGGTCCAGGGAGGCGCGCACCGAGCCCCGCAGGTCGTACAGCGAGAGCGAGGTCGTTCCCGTATCTTCGCCGACCGCCAGCTCGGCCACGCTCTGGCCGTTGCCGTCCAGCAGCACCAGCCCCGCCGTATCTCCCTGCGTCCCCAGGACGACCTTGGGCCGCCCCTCGCCGTCCACCACCTCGAACCGCTTCGCCCGAATCACTTCTTCGGCCATGACGTGCCTCCATCGAGTAGGGCCTGGTGCCAGTCGCAAGGGCTAATCCCGCCTCGGGTCAGCCGACGCTGCCGCCCTCGAGGCGGGCGACCAGGTCGGAGGTATGGACGGCGTCGCGGATGTCGTTGATGGGGATGCGGCCCGCCGCGATGGACTCGGCGACGTGCTTGTGCATCTCCAGGGTGCCGTCGTAGGCGTGGGAGTCATCAGGATCCGCGCCCTGAAGGGCTGCGCCGTGGACGTCCCGGGGCTCCTGATCGCTCTGCAGGACCTCGATCCGCTCCGGGATGCGCATGTAGCAGCCGACGCCGATGCCGTGCAGCTCAGACCTGAGGGTGCGCCCGCCCGACGACCTGTTGGCCAGCAGCACCCCGGTCGCGCCGTTCCGGAAGCGCATGAGGGCGGTGAAGTCGTTCCGCCAGTCGGTGCCGCGCGCGTCCTGGAAGGCCGTCGCGTCGGCCACCTCGCTACCGGCCATGTGCCTGATCAGGTCCACCGCGTGGCAGACGTCGTTCCAGATGGTGGTGCGCGGCGGCTTGGGCGCGCCGACCATGTCCTTGTGGAACTCGCCCACGGCCAGCGTGGCCCCGCCGGCGTCTCCGACGAGGCGCATGGCCTCCCTGGTCACGTCGGCGAAGCGGCGCTGGAACCCGACGGCGCACACCACGCCGTTGGCCTCGGCGGCTTCGAGCAGGGCGTGGGACTCCTCCGGGCTCGCCCCGGCGGGCTTCTCGATGAAGACGTGCCTGCCGGCGTTCATGCAGTCGATGGCGATGGGCGCCATGAACTCCTCGCCCATTATCACGTACACGAGGTCCGGGGCGACGGCGTCGATCATCTCGCGGTAGTCGCCGAAGGCCCGGGGGATGCCGTACCGGTCGACCACCTCGCCCATCCGGGACTCGTCGAGCTCCGAGACCGCCTCGATCCGGGCGTCGTCGATCCGGTTCACGTTCGGGTAGTGGGCCGACTGGGCTCTCCCGCCTGCGCCTACGAACGCCGTCTTCAGCATGGCCGTCTCCTGTTGGGGAATTCGATATGGGCGCTGTTGCCCGCTTCGAGGGCCGATGTTATCGTAGGGCCGCGCCGGGGACAATGCCGGGGATTGGTCCCCGCGCCGGAAGACCTTTGCCTAACCGTCATTCCCGCGAAAGCGGGAATCCAGGGCGGCGGGGCCGGGGATGGGTTCCCGTCTGCACGGGAACGACGTAGTGAGGTGTGACATGACTGACAAGCTGCGGGTTGCGATTGCAGGGTGCCACCGGATGCTGGATACCCTGAACCGGGGCCACAACTGGGCCAACGGGTTCGCGCGGGTGCCTGAGACGACGGTGGTGGCCGTGTTCGACAGGGGCCGGGAGACTCGGGACGAGTTCCGCTCGGTGTGGCGGGACACATGGGGCGAGATACCCGGGTACGACGACTACGACAGGATGCTGGCCGAGGCGAGGCCGGACATCCTGTGCGTGACGACCCGGCAGACGATGCACGCGGACCAGGTCGAGGCGGCCGTGGCAGCGGGCGTCCGGGGCATCGCCTGCGAGAAGCCCCTCGCGCCCAGCCTGGAGGACGCCGACCGCATCTTCGCCGCCTGCAGATCGAAGGGCGTGCCCCTAGCCTACCTGCTGGACCGGCGGTGGACGGCGAAGCAGCGGGCGACGCGGAAGCTGATCGCCGGCGGCGCCATAGGCGAGGTGACGAGCGTCGTGGGCTACGGCGCGTCCAACCTGATCAACCACGGGTGCCACTGGTACGACATGGCGCTCGCGCTGGCGGGTGACGGGGAGCCGGTGTGGACCAGCGGCGAGGTGATCGACGTGTCGGGCGACCCGCCGGACTCCAGGCGGCCCATGGACCCGCCGGGCCGGTCGGTCACGCAGCTCTCGAACGGCGCCGTGATGCACACGCTGCCCGACGGCTCGGGCCTGTCGTTCCACGTAACGGGTACCAAGGGCGGCCTGCTGGCGCGGGGCGACTTCACCTCGGTGCACTACTGGCGCGACGGCGAGGACGGGCAGACCGCGCTGGACATGCCGGCCGACGAGGAGGAGTGGCCCGCCGGGCCCGCCGCCGTGAACGACCTGGCGGACGCGGTGGTGAACGGCGGCACGACGGCCTGCGACGTGGACGAGGCGCGGCGGGCCACGGAGATCGGGTTCGCGGCACACCTGTCCCACCGTGCGGGCGGCGCGAGGGTCCCCCTGCCGGCGCCGGACCGGGGACTGCGGGTGGAGTCGTTCCCCTGGGGGAACGAGTAGATCCTTGTCGTCTGCTACATTACGTTGATGCAGACGGACTGGACGGCGTTGACGGCGTAGCCTAGCCGGTTCCAGCGGTTCTCCATGGGCTGGACGTTGCCGAGGGCGTCCCGCGCCCTGACCATGAGGGTGTGGTGGCCGTTGCCGGGGGGCGTCCAGCGGGCGTTCCACTGCCGCCAGGTGTACCTCTGGGCGAGGCCGCCAAGCTCGGCGGGCTCCCAGGTGTCGCCGAAGTCCTGGCTGATCTCGACGGAGTCGATCTCCCCGAGGCCGGACCATGCCAGGCCCGCGACCTGGAGGGGCGACTCCTCGAACACCTGGCCGTGGCGCGGCCTGCTGAACAGCGACTTCACGAGCATGTGGGCCAGGGGCTCCGGAGGGCCGTTGCCCGTGTCGAGGATGTAGCGGTCCTTCTGGAAGAAGCCCTCGTAGGGGCGGTCCACGAGCGAGATCCTGGTGAGCCACTTGACGGACGCCATGCCGTACCAGCCCGGTACGACGAGCCTGAGCGGGTAGCCGTGGTCCCCGGGCAGCGGTTCGCCGTTCATCTCGTAGGCGAGGAGCACGTCGGGGTCGCGGGCGAGGTCCATCGGAAGGCTGCGGCCGTAGGCACTGGGGGGCGCGCCGGGCACCGGGGAGCCTGAGTCCGCGCCCTCGAACACCACCTCGACGGCGGAGCCGGAGACCCCGGCGCGGTCGAGTACGTCGGGCAGCGATACCCCGGCCCAGATGGCGGTGCTGACCGCGCCGCCCTGGAACCTGTTGCCGCTGACGGGCGGGTCGAGGTCGACGCGGTTGTTGCCCGCGCACTCCATGGTGACGGGAATGGTGCGGCGCGGCATGTCCAGGATCTCGGGGTAGGTGAGCTCCAGCGGCGAGGCGGCGAGCCCGTCCACGACCAGCGACCAGCCGGAGACGTCGATCGAGGGGGAATCGTAGTGATTGCGCGCGTAGTAGAGGGCGTTGGGGGTGAGCCAGCTCTGGATGGCATCGAGGGGCGTCTCTCCGACGAAGGGCTCGGAGTCGATGGTCACCAGGGCGGCGGGCTGTGGGTGCGGCTGAGTGTGCCAGGGGTCCCTCGTGATCCCGGCAGCCTCAGCCGGCGTACACCTGCAACGTTGCATCCTCGGATCCTCCGCATTGGGGTTCGCCCAATTCTAGGGCGCGCGCGTGCGGGTTTCAACTTGCCATACCTGTGGCCGTTTTCGTATGGTGGAGTCGGCAAGCCTAACTTCGATGCTCAAGGAGGAGGAGCCATGCCGCGTTCTATATGGAGGGGGGCCATCAGCTTCGGCATGGTGGCGATCCCTGTCAAACTCTACCCCGCGACCCAGAGCAAGGACATCCGGTTCGTGACCCTTCACAACGCCTGCCACACCAGGATGAGGCAGCGGCGCTGGTGCGAGTACCACGAGGAGTTCGTCGAGTTCAGCGACACGGTGAAGGGCTACGAGTACGCGAAGGACCAGTTCGTGGTGATGGAGCCGGACGACTTCCAGGGCCTGCCGGTGCCGTCCATCCACACCATCGAGATCGAGCGCTTCGTCGACCTGGCGGACATCGACCCCATCCACTTCGAGAGGAGCTACTACCTGGAGCCGGACGCGGTGGGCCAGAAGCCCTTCCTGCTGCTGACGCGCGCCCTGAAGGAGTCGCACCGGGTCGCGGTGGCGAAGGTCGCGATCAGGCAGAAGGAGCACCTCTGCTCGCTCCGGCCCTACGGCAGCGGCATCGTGATGGCGACGATGCTCCACCCGGACGAGATACGCTCGACCGGCGAGCTGGAGATACCGGACGACGAGTCGCTGGTGAGCGAGCAGGAGCTGGCGATGGCCATGACGCTGGTCGACCACCTGTCCGGCGAGTTCGACGCGAACGAGTACCAGGACGAGTACAGGGCGGCGCTGGAGAAGGTGATCGAGGTGAAGCTGGGCTCGGCCGAGCCGGAGACCCTGACCGTCGCACCGCCACAGCCAAAGATGGGCGACCTGATGGAGGCGCTGAGGGCCAGCCTGGAGGCGACGCGGGCGGCCTAGCTCAGTGGAAGCGGCGTAGGTGGGCGATGATCTCCATCATCACCTTGCAGTCGATCTCGTTGTAGCGGACGATCTCCCTCATGAGGTCGATCTCCTCCAGCGGGACGCCCAGCCTGCGGGCCTCTTCAGCGGCCGAGAACGCGCCGACCATCGCGCCGAGGCCGTCCAGGTTCGAGTCGTCGTCCCACGTGCTGTCGATCAGCCGCTGCCGCTTCATGGCCCGGGCGACGGCCTTCAGTCCCAGGCCATTTGCGCCCTCGATCCTGACCGGCTCCTTGCGCATCACCCTCTGGAGGAAGTCGAACCACTCCACCGGCGGCCAATCCCTGCCGGGGTGCCTGGTCACGGCGGAGTCGTAGGCGGACTGGAAGAGGGTCGTCTCGGCGGGCGACCAGTGGAAGACCGGAGGCTCGGCGTCCCCACTGCCCATTCGCTCCCGAACCGCGCGCATGTGGGCGAACCACCCGTCGATGATCTCGCCCTCGGCCTCGACCGAGAACTCGCGGGCAAGGAACGAGCGGTAGTGCCAGCGCCGGCCCTCCACGTGCCCGCAGCCTATGAGGAAGATCATGTTGGCGCCGCCCCGCTGGGGGATCAGCGAGAAGTCGTCGTTCAGGTCGCTCACCGTCTCGAAGTCGACGTAGAAGGCGAGGCCCGGCTCCCGCCATGCGCCACCCCCCGCCGTCACCTTGGCGGGCGACACGGCGCTGAAGTCGGTCTCCGGCACCGGCTCGCCCTCGGGCCAGAACCCCATCTGCCCGCGCGGGGCCTGCTCCAGGATGCCGTCCACGCCCTCGACCCAGGGGTTGCCGGACAGGACGGCCTCGATCTCCCTCTTGGCCGAGTTCCACGGCGAGTCGCTCGTGTTGCGCATGTTCGGCCTGAGCTGCGGCACCGACGGCTCCGGCGTGACCGACCAGTGCATCCCCTCCACGCGGACCCGCCGCGCCCACTCGACCGCCTCGTCCGCCACGCCCGCCAGCGTTGCGCCCCTGGCCACGGTCGAGTCCTGGGGCACGCGTCCCAGGCGCTCCATGCAGGTCGAGCCGCGAACGGTCTTGCCGCCCACATGCCCGCGCCAGCTCCTGCCGAGGATGTACGAGGCCTGGGGCGCGTATCCCTGGAGCCTGCCGAGCGCCCGGTTGTAGATGTATAGCTGGGCCTTGTACGCCCTCGCCGAGCCCGAGGACTGGAGGCCCCCGCTCACGAGGAGCCTGAGGGTGGTGAACTTCACGTCCACGACGACGTAGTGCCACGGACCTGAGCCGAGACCGGGCGCGGGGACCCCGGCCTCGCCCTCGACCCCCGCGTCCGGGAACAGGCTCGCCAGGACGTCGCTGCGCACCAGCATGTCGGGCGAGCCGTACGTGCGGGTCGCCGCGTCCCTGACCACGCCCTGGTAGATGATCGGCTCGCCGCGTTGCATTGCGGCGAAGGTCTCCTCGGCCTTGCCCAGGTCGCGGGAGTCCTCGGCGTCTCCGGCTCCGACCTGCGCGATGGACTTCAGCGTCCCCAGGTAGTCGACGACGGCGCGCTCGAAGGCGTGGCCCTGGCGGAATATGAACTCGGTGAAGTCGGTGCGGGGGTCGTAGCCGGGCAGCTCGTCGTCCGGGTGGAAGCCGTGCTTCTCGCCGTAGAGGTCGAGCCAGTCGAGGAGCGGGTCCCTGATGGCGTAGTTGCGCGTGCTGGACGCGCTGACCCACTCCCGCCACTCCTCGTCGGTGGCCGGGACGACCGTGCGGCCCTCCGCGTCCACGGTCAGCGCCTCTATGCCCATGCCGCCGTCACCCCGGCGGATGCCCCTGACCGCCGTTCTCCCACAGTATGGAGCCGACTATGGACACCAGCGAGCCCCCGCCGGAGTCGGCCGGGCACTGGTCGTAGCCCATCGACTCGCCCTTCGATCCGGCGAGCAGCCTGAGGGCTATGTATATGGGCGAGATGCCGCATATCTTGCGGGCGTCGCGCTCGGCCCGCGATATGTCCAGGAAGCCTAGCGCGTCGCCCGCGTCGATGGCCGCTATCGTGCGTGCGTCGGCCGCGGCCAGCGAGGCCCTGCCGGGGGCCGAGACAGGGCTCGGGTCTCCGAAGGCAGGGCCGACGTGCGCCAGGTCGCCAGCCGCTATCACCAGCGTCCGCCTCTCGTGGATGACCCCTTCCAAGTAGCCGACGGCGTCGTCGAGGCGCCCGTACCCGTCCGCATCGCTCCCTCCGGTCACGACCTCGTACAGGGAGCCGCAGAGTACCGGCACGGTGGGCACGGAGCGGCCGATGGCCCTCTGGAACCACACGGCGGCCAGCTCGATGGAGTGCTCGCTCAGGTGGTGTATCTCCTCGTCGAAGGCGTCGCTCTCCCCGATCACCCCGGCCAGACCGTCCACCACCTCACGGTCGGTCGGCAGCGTGCCCAGGGGGCTTGCGTAGCTCTGGCGAGTGAGGGTGAGGGAGCCGGGGCCTCCCTTGTGGTCGGTGCCCAGGATGATGGCAAGCTCGACCTCGTCCAGTGCGCCCGAGCAGCGGCGCCATAGCTGGGCGTACGTCTGCCAGCCGCGCTCGTAGTCGATGTGCGGGCTCACCACGCCGGTGACCGTGGTCGACGCGGGGAGCGGCTCGACGGCCGGGACCCGGCGCTCGTAGTCGCTGAGGGCGGCGGCGAGCTTGTTGCGGCCCTCCGGGTAGACCGCGCCGGCGTGGGACGGCGGCCTGGCGTCGGCCTCGCGGTAACGGGTCAGCGCGGCGGCGACCGCGGCCTCGTAGGTGTCGTTCTCCAGCAGGCAAGCCTCGTCCAGGCCCTGTATCAGCTCGTGTACCTGCTCCTGGGACACGTGAACGCCCGTCCGCAGCAGTAGGGAGGCCTGCAGACCGGCCGCGTCCCTCGTACCGTCCGCAAGCGCGAGGAGCGGGGCCATACCCTCCGGCAGCAGGATGGTCCTTTCGGCGATCCCCAGGGGGTCGTGAAGGTGGATGAAGGGCTGCCCCTGGTACTGGACGCGCCGGGGCTCGACACGCCGTAGCCTGGGCCTGTCGTTGGAATCGGTCATGCGCCCTCTAGCACCGTCGTTTACTCCTGGATGTGGGAGCTAAGCATACCCTATGGACGGCGCACTGTCGCCGAATTCTGTCCCGGAAGCCTCGTCCCCAGGGATGGCGTATACTCTGGCCCCGGAGAGCTAGACTTCGGCAGGGAGGCCCCTATGCGAATCGAGTCTGTGGAAGCGGCGACGTGCGTCGTTCCCCTGGAGGGCGGGATTGCCTTCGCCACCCGCGCCGTGCAGGAGCGCCACTATACGCTGGTGCGTATCAGGTCCGACTCGGGCGGCGAGGGTATCGGCTTCTGCTACGCCGGGCACAAGGGCGGCGCGGTGGTCACGCTGGCCGTGCGTGACCTGCTGGCGGACGTGGCGGTCGGCGAGGACCCGCACCGCATCGAGGCCATATGGGACGCCATGTACAGGGAGACCCTGCTGCACGGGCGGCGCGGCAGCGTGATCAGGGCCATCAGCGCCGTCGACATGGCGCTCTGGGACCTGGTGTCGAGGGATGCCGGGCTGCCGTTGCACCGCTACCTCGGCGGGTTCCTCGACGGGACGGTGCCGGCATACGCCAGCGGCGGCTACTACGCGGAGGGCAAGACGCCGGACGACCTGGCCGACGAGATGCGCCGCTACGTCGAGATGGGATTCGACGCCGTCAAGATCAAGGTCGGCCGTGTGCCGCCGGTCGAGGACGCGGTGCGGGTACGGGCGGCGCGGGAGGCCGTCGGCCCCGAGGTGCCCCTGTTCCTCGACGCGAACAATGCGTGGCCGGACGCATCGACGGCGATACAGGCCGTGCGGCATTTCGAGGAGTACGACCCCGGGTGGATCGAGGAGCCCCTGATGCCTGACGACATACGGGGACACGCGGAGATCGCCGCCGCCGTATCGGTGCCGGTCGCGACGGGCGAGATCCACGCGACGCGCTGGGAGTTCCAGCAGATCTTGGATGCGGGAGCGGCGGACATCCTGCAGGCGGATGCCGGCGTGTGCGGCGGCGTGACCGAGTGGCGGAAGATAGCGGCCACGGCGGCGTCCGGCAACCTGGCCGTAGCACCCCACTGGCTCGCCGACCTGCACGTCCACCTCGTCGCTGCCACGCCCAACGCCACCTGGGTCGAGTACTTCCCCGACTTCACGGTGCTGAATATCGGCAGGCTCTTCAGCACCGCGCCTGAGGTGCGCCCGGGCGGCTTGGCCCTGCCCGAGGAGCCGGGCCTAGGCGTCGAGCTCGACGAGCAGGCGGTCAGCCGCTGGTCGGTCGACGGATGGGCGTGAGTGCCCTAGCTATACTCCTGGAAGGTCGATTCGATTGTCTCCAGGGCGTAGTCGATGTCGTCGGACGAGACGTCGTTGTGGGTGACGAGGCGCCAGATGCCGCCGGGCCGTGCGCCGACCCTCACGCCCCGCTCGTCGAGACGCTGGGCGATGGACATATGGTCGGGCGCGTCGACCTGGATGAAGACTAGGTTGGTCTGGACGGACACGGGGTCGATGGAGATGCCCTCGACGCCGCTCAGGCCCTCGGCGAGCTTCTTGGCGTTGGCGTGGTCGTCCGCCATCCGGTCGATCATGGACTCCAGGGCCACGATGCCCGCAGCGGCGATGATGCCGGACTGCCGCATGGCCGAGCCGAGCCACTTGCGCCACCGGCGCGCCTCCCGCATCGTCTCGGCGTCTCCCAGCAGCACGGAGCCCACGGGGCAGCCCAGCCCCTTGGACAGGCAGAAGGTCACGGTGTCCGAGTCCTTCACCAGCTCAGACGCCGGGGTCTCCAGGGCGACGGCGGCGTTGAAGAGCCTTGCGCCGTCCATGTGGACCTTCAGGCCGCGCGAGTGGGCCGCGTCGGCGATGGGCCGCATCTCGTCGGGCGAGAGGGCCGCGCCGCCCATGGAGTTGTGGGTGTTCTCCAGCGAGACCAGCGTGGTCCTGGGGTAGCCCACGTCGTCGTCGTGGATAGCCGCCTCCAGCCGCTCCACGGGGTATAGGCCCCGGTCGTCGTTGGGCAGGGCGGACATCACCACGCCGCCCAGCACGGACGCGCCCGCGCCCTCGGCCCTGATGATGTGGGACTTGTCGCCGCCGATGACCTCCTCGCCCCGCTGGCACTGGGACAGGATGCCGATGAGGTTGCCCTGGGTGCCGCTGGAGACGAGCACGGCGGCCTCCTTGCCCAGCATCTCCGCGGCCATCGCCTCCAGCCGGTTGACGGTGGGGTCCTCGCCCGCCACGTCGTCTCCCACCTCGGCGGTCGCCATGGCCTGGCGCATCTCAGGGGTTGGGCGGGTCTTGGTGTCGCTGCGCAGGTCGACTTCTCTCAATTGGGGGCTCCTCGTTAGTGGGGTGGCTGACGGGCCACATTCTAGCAACGGAGCTTGTCAAACTCCATAGCCGTCGCCTACCATGAACCCGATCTGCCCGCGACGTCGGCAGGGCGGGTTTGAAACTCGCCCCTACGCCGTGCTGGGTGTTGCAAAGAGGACGGATGGGACACACGCGAGTCGACATCTACAGCAGCGGCGGCGTCACCCTGGAGGGCATAGCCGCGCGGCCCGAGGGCCTGACCCGCCTGCCCCCGGCGGCGGTGCTGTGCCACCCGCACCCGATGCTGGGCGGCGACATGGAGAGCCTGGTGCTGTCTGCCATCGACTGGACGTGCATGCGCAGGGGCATCGCCAGCCTCAGGTTCAACTTCAGGGGCGTGGGCGAGAGCTCGGGCGACTTCACCAACGGCGACAAGGAGCTGGACGACGTGAAGGCGGCGTTCCGGGTGCTGGACGGCCTGAAGTGGGCCGACCCGCGGCGCATGGCCGCAGTCGGGTACTCCTTCGGCGCGGGGGTGCTGCTGGGCGGGATGCGCAAGGTGAAGGCGTCCAATGCCTTCGTGTTCATAGCCCCACCCCTCTCGGCGGTGAGGGACTCGGCCCTGTCGAAGGACAAGAGGCCCAAGCTCTTCATCGCAGGACAGAAGGACGGCGTGGTTCCGTCCCTGGAGTTGCAGCGGGCCCTCGACGACGTGAGGCAGCCGGTCGAGTTCCACGAGGTCCCGGACGCCAATCACGGTATGGCCGGGCACGAGGTGGAGGTGGCCGAGCGGGTCGCCGATTTCCTCGCAGCGGAGCTGGACCCGGACGTCCCGGACACCCTGAGCCGCTACCAGTAGTCCGTTGCCAGTCGAGGTGGGGCGAGGTTGCTGGGCGGAGCACTGCCCTTCGACAAGCTCAGGGCGAACGGTCTTGGCCAGTCGGAGTGAGGGATATTGTTCGGCAGAGGAAACCAGACACTTCATACGACGGAGGCCGACATGACATCGGAACGGGCTATGCGCGTCGAGCGCGACTCCATGGGCGAGCTGCAGGTACCGGCGGACGCATACTACGGCGCGCAGACGATGCGGGCCGCGCTGAACTTCCCGATCAGCAGCCTGCGCTTCCCCAGGTCGTTCATCCGCGCGCTGGGCCAGATCAAGCTGGCCGCGGCCCAGGTGAACCAGGAGCTTGGGCTGCTGGAGCCGGAGATCGCCGAGGCCATCGTTGCCGCGGCCTCGGAGGTGATCGACGGGACGCTGGACGGCCACTTCGTCGTGGACATATTCCAGACGGGCTCGGGCACGTCGACGAACATGAACGCCAACGAGGTCATCTCGAACCGGGCGGTCGAGATGCTGGGCGGCGAGCTCGGCTCCCGCGATCCCGTGCACCCCAACGACCACGTCAACCTGGGCCAGTCCTCCAACGACGTGATACCCACGGCCATCCACGTCGCGGCGCTCTCGGGCATGGCCGACGGCCTGCTCCCGGCGCTGGCCCACCTGCAGGGCCAACTCGACGCCAGGGCCGAGGAGTTCATGCCCGTCGTCAAGACCGGGCGCACCCACCTGCAGGACGCGACGCCGATACGGCTCGGCCAGGAGTTCCAGGGCTACGCCGGACAGGTCGACCGCGGCATCAGGCGACTGGGCAACGCCATGAACGGGCTTTCGGAGGTGGCCCTGGGCGGCACGGCGGTGGGCACCGGCGTCAACACCCACTCGGAGTTCGCCCTCCGTGTGTGCGCGAAGCTCACCGAGATGCTGAACATGCCGATCAGGGAGACCGACAACCACTTCCAGGCCCAGAGCAGCCTCGACGCCATCGTGGAGGCGAGCGGCTCCCTCAGGACCGTCGCCGTGAGTATGATGAAGATCGCCAACGACGTCCGCTGGCTCGGATCGGGCCCACGCGCGGGCCTCGGCGAGATAGAGCTGCCGGAGGTCCAGCCGGGAAGCTCCATCATGCCCGGCAAGGTCAACCCCGTGATACCGGAGTCGGTCTGCCAGGTCGCGGCGCAGGTCATCGGCAACGACGCGGCGGTCACCATAGCCGGCCAGTCGGGGAACTTCGAGATCAACGTGATGATGCCCGTTGCCGCCCACAACCTGCTGGAGTCGATAGACGTGCTCACGACCTCGGCCCGCAACTTCGCCGACCAGTGCGTCGCAGGAATCAGGGCGACGGACGCGGGCCCGCGCATGGTGCACAACGGCCTCGCCATCGTGACCACACTCGTGCCCCACGTCGGCTACGACCGCAGCGCGGCCATAGCCAAGGAGGCCCAGGGGACGGGCGAGACGGTGAGGCAGGTCGCGGCCCGCCGCACCGACCTCACCGAGGCGGAGCTGGACGAGATCCTGGACCCCGCGACGATGACCGACCCGCGCCTCGCGCCCAAGGTGTCGCTGGGCTGACCGGGCCGTTTGATATAATGCGCAGGCATATTTTCGGCAAGTGCTAACTTGCCAGACCGCCCCGGCGTTTTACTATGTGGACGCCGATAATCCGGGGCCTCCGAGGACACTTTACCGATGCATGACTTGAAGGGTGACGTTGTGCGGTTGCACGAGCGAGTCTCGGACCTACTGGTGCGTCTTTGACATCGTGGGGAAGCGGAGTGAGATGGTCCAGCTCGAACGCGAAACGATTGCGCCCGGCTTCTGGGATGACCGGAACCTGGCCCAGACGAAGATGAAGCGGCTCTCCGGCCTGACGTCGGACGTGGAGGAGTGGGGCAAGCTGGAGGGAGACGTCGGGGCTCTCGCGGAGCTAGTCGCCGTAGCCATAGCCGAGAGGGACGACTCGCTGACGGAGACCTTCGTCGAGGAGCTGGAGCGGCTCACGGAGACGCTCGACCGCCGCGAGTTCCATCTGGCCCTCTCGGGGCAGTACGACCGCGGCAGCGCCATCGTCGCAGTCCACGCGGGCGCCGGCGGAGTCGAGTCCCAGGACTGGGTGAGGATGATAGTGCGGATGCTGCTGAGGTGGTCGGAGCGGAGGGACTTCAAGAGCCAGGTGCTCGACGTTTCCCCCGGCGAGGAGGGCGGGATCAAGAGCGCCGTCCTCGAGGTCGACGGCGATTACGCCTACGGCTACCTGAGGTCCGAGAGGGGAGTCCACCGGCTCGTGAGGCTGTCGCCCTTCGATGCCGACCACGCCAGGCATACGTCGTTCGCCCTGGTCGAGGTGCTCCCGCAGGTCGAGCAGGGAGTGGACATCTCGGTAGATCCCGCGGACCTGAGGATCGAGGTGTTCAAGGCGGGCGGCGCCGGAGGCCAGAGCGTCCAGAAGAACTCGACGGCCGTGCGAATCACCCACGAGCCGACGGGCATACGCGTGAGCTGCCAGAACGAGCGGTCCCAGTACCAGAACAAGGCCATCGCCATGCGCATACTCACCGCCAGGCTGGTGGAGCGGGAGATGAAGCTAAGGTCGGAGGAAGTGGCGAAGCTGAAGGGCGAGCACATCTCGGCCGAGTGGGGCAACCAGATACGAAGCTACGTGCTCCACCCGTACAAGATGGTCAAGGACCACCGCACGGGCCACGAGACATCGGACGCGGAGGGGGTTCTCGACGGCGGCATGGACGACTTCATGAGCGCATACCTGACACACTCAATTGGAGACATGAACGGCGGCCGGGCCTCAGCCCGGTAGGGGCGCAGGCCGGCCTCTCGACGGACAACGACACAATTCTCACAAGGTAGGAGATGCAGATGAACAAGATACTGATGGTCCTGATATCCCTGGTGGCGCTGGCCGCCATAGCGTGCGGCGACTCGGAAGTGGCCGATGAGCCCACCCAGACGCCACCGTCCACGGCGGCCGCTGCCCCGGCAGCGGAGTCGGGAGAGACGAAGTCCGAGCAGCCCGCGGCTGCCGCCGATACGGCCAAGGCCGCGCCTGAGGGCACGCCCGTCAACCTGGAGCAGCAGCCCAGCCAGTTCACAGAGCCGCTGCCGACGGGCACGTTCAGGCGGTTGTGGTCCGATCCGCCCACCCTCGACCCGCACCTGACCGGGGACACGACCTCGGCAGGCGTCGTATCGGAGGTATTCAGCGGCCTCGTCGCCCTCGACACGGATCTCAAGCTGGTGCCGGACATCGCCGAGAGCTGGACCATCGAGGACGGCACCGTATACACCTTCAAGCTGCGGCCCAACGCAAAGTTCCACAACGGCAAGCCGGTGACGGCCCACGACTTCAAGTGGTCGATGGAGAGGGCCGCCGCGCCCGATACCGCGTCGCCGGTCGCCGACACCTACCTGAACGACATCCTGGGCGCAGAGGAGTACTTCGACGGCAAGGCCGACGAGATCGTCGGACTCAAGGTCATCGACGACCACACCCTCGAGATAACCACCGACGCGGCCAAGGTCTACTTCCTGGCCAAGCTGACCTACCCCACCGCCCACGTCCTCGACCGCGAGGTCGTGGAGGCGGGCGGGCGTAGCTGGTGGATCGACAATCCCGTCGGCACCGGGGCCTTCAAGCTCTCCGAGTACCGGATAGGCGAGCGCATCGTGCTGGAGCGCAACGAGGACTACTACCGGGATCTGGCGGGCGTGGAGACCATCGTCATGAACCTGGCAGGCGGCCAGGCCATGGCCATGTACGAGAACGACGAGATCGAGATCACCGGCGTGGGCCTGTACGACCTCGAGCGGGTGCTCGATCCCAACGAGCCCCTGAACAAAGAGCTTGTCGTCTCCCCGCCGGGCTTCAGCGTCTCCTACATCGGTTTCAACGCCAGCATGGCGCCCTTCGACGACGTGAAGTTCCGCCAGGCCCTCAACCACGCGGTCGACAAGGAGCTGATAGCGACGGGCGTCCTGTCCGACCTGGTCGAGCCCGCCTACAGCATCCTGCCCCCGGGATTCCCGGGCTACACGGACCAGATAGCGGGCCTGCATCATGACCCCGACCTGGCGCGTAAGCTCCTGTCCGAGTCCAAGTACCCCGACGCCGAGACCAGGCCCCGCATAGTGGTCACGGTGCCGGGCACGGGAGGGACCATCGGGCTCGACCTGGAGGTCGTCCTGGAGATGTGGAAGCAGGAGCTGGGCGTGGAGGTGGAGATCCAGCAGGTCGAGTGGGCCACGTACCTCGAAGACCTGGACGCCAAGAAGTTCCAGGCCTACGCCGGGCTGGGCTGGGAGGCCGACTACCCCGACCCGCAGGACTTCCTGGACATCCTGTTCCACAGCGAGAGCAGCATCAACCACGGCGACTTCAAGGACACCGCGATCGACGCCATCCTGGAGGAGGCGAGGACCGAGCCCGACATCCAGAAGCGCATCGCCCTCTACCACCAGGCGGAGCAGATGATCGTCGACGCGGCGCCGTGGGTGCCCATGTGGTTCACCGGCGACCGGTACGCCCTCGTCAAGGACTACGTGGAAGGCTACGTGATGACGCCGATGATCGTGCCGAAGCTGAGGCATATCAGGCTCACCGACGGCTAGAGGCAGAGGACAGCCGATAGTGGAGGGAGTCCCGGTGCTCCGGGGCTCCCTCCGCTATCTCGGGAGCTTATGCGCTTCCTGTTTCTCCTCTGTCGAGGAGTTGGGTCATTAGCTCCGGGCCAGGTGCGACCTCGAAGGGGAAACTTCTCTCGCTATCCTGTAGCCTACACACTACAGAGTATGTACCGAGCTTTGGGAATGCCACATTCATGTTGAGAACGATCTGGGAGCGGAGCGGCTGCCCCGGCGTGGCTTGGGGTGGACGGCCAACTACAAATCCCCCCTGGGCCTTGGCCAACGAAGCTCCGTCACCGTCCGCAAGCTCGATCTCTATGGGAGTCTGCCGGTTGGTGTCCATCCAGGGCACCCTGATGGCCACCGCGATCGCCATGTGCTGCGGCCACGGCAACTCGCCTGCGGTGATGCGGTCCCAACCTCCTCCCAAGACGTACAGCTTGCCGTTGACCACCTCGGCCCCGTCGGCAAGTATCAGCCACTCGATTTCAGAATGGTCCATATCAGTGTTCTGCTGAGTTGACATGCCTGGGCACCTGTAGTACTAATGTAGTGTAAGTGTAGTGGTATGGCAGTTTCATGTCAATGCCGACAATCTCAGCGCTCTTGATAGACGAGGACAACGATGCTAAGTTTGGAGCACATGGAATATCCGCTTCGGAAGTCATGCAGGTCCTCCAGAACGTTCACGTGGTCAGACGGAACCGACGCGGACATCGCGCAACACACCAGATAATCGGTTGGACAAATGGGGGCTCATGCATAGCCGTCCCCATCGAGCCGACCCACATTCGCGATCTGTGGCGCCCTGTTACAGCTTGGCCATGCAAGGAATCAGAGCTCGCAAGGCTCGGTCGTAAGTGAGAGGATAGAATGAGCAGCAGGCCAGTCGATAGAGAGGAAGAGGAGCTGATGGATCCCGCCTCCTGGGATGACGACACCGCAGAGGTGCGGCAGCCCATCAGGAAGCCCAGGGCGGTCGTGTCCGTAGCTTTCCCGGCGGCGGACTTCGAGCTGGTTGCAGCAAGGGCCCGCGAGAACGGCGTTACTGTCTCAGGCTACATACGAAGCGCAGCCGTGGCTCAAGCAAGCAACCCGGTCATGTTCGTGGGCTGGAGTGCCTCCCACTCTGTGTCTACAGCCCAGGGCCCCGTGTTCCCAACGACCCTGATAGACGCGCCGGCAGAAGCGTACCAGTCCGTATAGTGATTCAGTATCTCCGTGTCGCCTCAGAGAATGTGTGACCAGTAGGGTCTGCTCAAGAAATATGTGGAAGTACATAGTAAAGCGCCTCCTCTGGCTCCCGGTGCTGCTGCTGGCGGCCTCTTTGATGACCTTCACGCTCGGCAGGTTCGGGCCGGGCGACCCCGTCAGGGTCATCCTGGGCAACCGGTACGACGAGCAGATTGCCGAGCGCATCCGGTCCCAGCTTGGGCTAGACCGCCCCTTCTTCGTCCAGTACGGCGACTACGTCTGGAACTTCGTGCAGGGCGACTTCGGGGAGAGCTACAGGTACCGCGGCCAGCCGGTGCGCGAGCTGATCGTCCGCAAGATGTGGGTCTCCGCACAGCTTGCCATGGCGGCCATGGTGATCAGTCTGGGGTTCGGCCTGCCCATCGGCTTCTTCATCGCGCACAGGCAGGGCAGATGGGAGGACCCGACCGCCGTCACCATTGCCCTCGTGCTCATGTCGGTGCCCGTCATGGTCAGCGTGCCGGCGCTCCTGTGGACATTCTGCCTGAAGCTGAACTGGGTCCCATGCTCGGGCTGGGGCGGCGTGTTCGACCCCAGGATCGTCGTGCCGGCCATCACGATGGGCGTGCCCGGGATCGCCGGGCTGACGAGGCTGATGCGGGCGAGCACCCTCGACACCCTGGGGCAGGACTTCATCCGCACGGCCCACTCCAAGGGCCTGGGCCAGATGATCGTCAACTCGCGGCACGTCTTCCGCAACTCCCTCATACCCATCGTGACCATACTGGCGTTCTCCCTGGCGGGCCTCATCAGCGGGGCATTCATCACGGAGACGATCATGGGCATACCGGGGATAGGCCGGTTCGCGGTGGAGTCGGTGTTCAACCGTGACTACCCTGTCATCATGGCCATCACGCTGATCGGTTCGGGGGCCTTCGTGCTCGCCAACCTGCTCGCCGACGTGACCTACGCCTTCATCGACCCGCGGATACGGTACCAGTAGGCGCGCCGTGGCAGTACAGGAGCTTGCGGCCGCGGCCGAGGAGGAGCAGACCAAGCGCAGCAGGGGCCACCTAGCGCGCGCCATGGCCCGCCTCATGCGCAAGAAGATCGCCGTCGCGTGCATCGTGGTGCTGTCGGTCATCTACTCGGCGGGCATCTTCGCCGCGTGGGTCTCGCCCTACGACTACACCGCGCAGGACTATACGGTCATCCGCAAGGCCCCCAGCTACGTCCTCGACCAGGGGCCCGTGGCGTTCTGGAAGGAGTCCCACTTCGCCGGTACGGACAGGGCGGGCCGCGACCTCTTCACCAGGGTGCTATGGGGGATCCAGAACACGGTGATCCTCACCCTGGTCGCCATGCTGACCGGGGGCCTGCTCATCGGCGTGAGCCTCGGGCTCATCGCCGGCTACTACGGCAGGGGGGTGGACTCGCTCATCATGCGGACGGGCGAGGTCTTCGCGTCCTTCCCCGACATATTCCTGGTCATCATCATCGCCGCCACGCTGCGCCCGCGAATACTCGACTGGATGAGGGGGCTCGAAGACAGGTTCGACTTCCTCGACGGCATCGTCCAGATAGGCGTGGTCGACTACTTCGTCGTCTCCATCGCGCTGGTGGGCTTCGGCTGGATCGGGATGGCGCGCTTGGTGCGCGGGCAGATCCTGTTCCTGAAGGAGACCCAGTACATCGAGGCCGCGAAGGCGAGCGGCGCTTCGACGGCCAGGGTCCTGTTCAGGCATCTCCTGCCCAACGCCATCGCGCCCATAGTGGTCACCGTCAGCATGGGCATGGGGGCCTACGTCGGCACCGAGATCATCCTGAGCTGGCTTGGCCTGGGCATACAGCCGCCCCGGCCCAGCCTGGGTACGATGCTCCTCCAGGGCGGCCACATCAGCGTCATCCGGGAGGAGCCGTGGATGCTGCTCGCGCCCGGCATCGCCGCGTGGCTCCTCATCCTGTGCTGGAACCTCCTCGGGGACGCCCTCAACGACGTGCTCAACCCCAGGACGCGGTAGCCGTTAGGGTATACTGTCGGAATACAGCCGTGCCCATCCCGCAAGAGCATCTCGACTTCATAGCCTCCTACCCGCCCCTGGCCGCGATCGGCAACACGCCGACCGTGAGGCTCGACCTGCCCCTGGACCTGGGGGGAGCGGAGATATTCGCCAAGTGCGAGCAGCTCAACCCCGGCGGCTCGATCAAGGACCGGCCGGTGCTCAGGATGCTGGTCGACGCCATCCTCACAGGCAGGCTCACGAAGGACAGGGTGATCCTGGACGCCACGTCGGGCAACGCGGGCATCGCCTACGCGATGATCGGCGCGGTGCTCGGCTATAGCGTCGAGCTGGTCATGCCGGAGAACGCCAGCTTGGAGCGCAAGAAGCGCCTGCTGGCCCACGGGGCGACCCTGACGTTCACCGACCCCATGCTCGGCTACGACGAGACGCTGTACGAGGTGAAGCGCCGGTACGAGGCCGACCCGGACCGGTACTTCTACTGCGACCAGTACTCCAACCCCAGCAACCCCCAGGCCCACTACGAGACCACCGCCGAGGAGATACTCGCGCAGGTCGACGGCATCACCCACTTCGTCGCGGGCGTCGGCACGGGGGGCACCATCAGCGGCGTGGGCAGGCGCCTCAAGGAGCACGACCCGGACATCGAGGTCGTCGGGATCAACTTCGACGAGTGGCCCGGCGTGGAGGGACTCAAGCCCCTGGGCCAGGGCCACATAGTGCCCGACACCTTCGACGAGGAGATCGTCGACCGGATGGTGCGGATCGAGGTGGACGACGGCTACAGGATGTCGGCCCTGCTGGCCTCGAAGGGCATATTCGCCGGCCAGTCGTCGGGCGCGTACATGCAGGGAGCCGTCCTGGCCGCCAGAGACGCGCCCAGCGGCCGCATCGTCACCATCATCAACGACATAGGCGAGCGCTACTTCAGCACGAACCTGTGGGGCTAGTCTAGGGTACGGGAGGCCGGCAATGACCAACGACCGCTGGCTATAGGTACAAGCAAGTCCCTTGAGTCCGAGCACTGGGGTGAGTCACCTTCGTTCGGAGCAGGGCCAGACTAGATGTCGAGGTTCTTGACTTCCCTGGCGTGGGCCTGGATGAAGTGCTTGCGCGGCTCCACCACGTCGCCCATGAGGAGCGAGAACATCTCGTCGTCGGCAGCGCCGTCGCCCTGGGCGACCTAGAGCAGCCTCCGCACGTCCGGGTCCACGGTGGTCTCCCAGAGCTGTTCGGAGTTCATCTCGCCCAGGCCCTTGTAGCGCTGGATACTTGGCTTGCCCCTGTCGTGGTATTCTACGTGTGGGAGGGACGAATCATGCAGAGGGCGCTACACGTAAGAACGACGGTGCTTCCGGGAGGCAAGATCGAAATCGTGGATCGGGAGCTTCCAGTCGGAGAGTCGGTTGACGTGGTTGTCAGCCGGACGGCTGCGTCGGAACGCCGGTCCGCCGTTGACATTCTGGAAGAAGCGCCGGGGCACTTGGTCTTCAAGACGGCCGCTGACGTAGCGGATTACTTGGCTGAAGAGAAGGAAGCATGGGGGCGCTGACATTACCCACCGGTGGGTCGGTCTACGTCGACGCCAACGTGCTCATCTACAGCGTAGAGCGCATCGAGCCATATCGAGCGCTGCTGGCCCCGACGTGGCAGGAAGCCAGAGCGGGCCGGTTCACACTCGCCAGCAGCGAGCTCGTTGTATTGGAAACGCTAATCAAACCCCTGCGGGAAGGAAATGCTCGCCTTGAGATGCTGTTTCGCTCCCTCTTCGCCGCTGCGGAGATGGATCTCATCCCTGCCACGTTGGCAATTTGGGAAGACGCCGCTCGCATCCGAGCCGCCACCGGTTTGAAGACGTCCGACGCGCTTCACGCGGCGACGGCTCTCAACGCCGGTTGCACGCTCTTTGTCACCAACGACACCGACTTCCGCCGTGTCGAGGGCTTGCCCATCGTCGTCCTGGATGATCTGATCGAGCCGTAGGCGGACATTACCGACAGCAGCAACCCGGCGGCGACGGCAATCGCCAAGGAGGGGTTGAGCGAATGAGTGGACGCCATCCGTTCAGCGAGTTGACCAGGGACTAGTAGAAGGTTCCGAGTCGGCTAGATGTCGAGGTTCTTGACTTCCCTGGCGTGGGCCTGGATGAAGTGCTTGCGCGGCTCCACCATGTCTACAGCGTAGAGCGCATCGAGCCATATCGAGCGCTGCCGCCCCTCTCTCAACATCATTGTCATGTTGCATATGGCATTACTTCTATCTATAATGTAAGGAGATGAGCTGCAAAGGAGGGCCTTTATATGTTCGAATCCAGCATAACCATCAAGGGCCAGACCACGCTGCCCAAGGCCGTCAGGGATTCGCTGGCAGTCAAGGCGGGAGATAAGGTCCGCTACGTCATCGTGGACGAGGGAGTGTTGATAATGCCCGTACGGTCCACCAGCCGCCTGTTCCGGAGCTTGAGGTACGACGGCCCCGTCGTGAGCCTGGAAGAGATGGACCGTGCCATCGCAGAGGGAGCCACCGGAGGATGACATCGATCGACACGAACGTAATCGTTCGCTACCTCGTCGGCGACGACGTTGCACAGGCGGAGGCGGCACGCTCGTTGCTGGACAGGTTGACTCCTGATGATCCAGGCTTCATCTGCCGGGAGGTCGTGATGGAGATTGCTTGGGTGCTGGAGAGAAGCTACGGCTTCACGCGGGCCCGGGTCGCTGAGGCGTTGATGGACCTGACGGCTTCGGACAGCCTCCGGGTCGAGAATTCGGATGACGTGGCTTCGGCCGCACACCTGTACCGCCAGGGCGGAGTTGGCTTCTCAGACCTGATGGTCCTTTCGGCGGCCGAACGGGCGGGAGCTACGCCACTCTACACATTCGATCGCAGACTTGCCCGGCTGGAGGGAGCCGTGCTGGCAGAAGGCAAGATCGGCTAGATGTCGAGGTTCTTGACTTCCCTGGCGTGGGCCTGGATGAAGTGCTTGCGCGGCTCCACCACGTCGCCCATCAGCAGCGAGAACATCTCGTCGGCCGCGGCGCCGTCGCCCTGGGCGACCTGCATCAGGGTCCTGACCTCCGGGTCCATTGTGGTCTCCCAGAGCTGCTCGGCGTTCATCTCGCCAAGGCCCTTGTAGCGCTGGATGCTCGGCTTGCCCCGCCCGTTGACGTTCGCCAAGGCCTGGTCCAGCTCCGCATCGGTGTAGACCCACTGGTGCTTCTTGCCCTGGGTCACGCCGTAGAGCGGGGGCATGGCCATGTACAGGTGGCCCTCCTCGATGAGCGGGTGCATGTTGCGGTAGAAGAAGGTGAGCAGCAGGGTGCGGATGTGCGATCCGTCCACGTCCGCGTCGGTCATGATGATGATGCGGTGGTAGCGGAGCTTTTCGAGGTTGAAGTCCTCGCCGAGGCCCGCGCCGATGGCGATGGTGATCGACTGGATGGCCTCGTTGGACAGCATCTTGTCCTCGCGAGCCTTCTCGACGTTCAGTATCTTGCCCCGCAGGGGCAGCACGGCCTGGAAGGCCCGGTCGCGCCCCATCTTCGCGGTGCCGCCCGCCGAGTCGCCCTCCACGAGGTACAGTTCGCAGTTCGCCGGGTTCTTGTCCGAGCAGTCGGCCAGCTTGCCGGGCAGGGACCCGCCGTCCATGGCGTTCTTGCGGATGATGAGCTCGCGCGCCTTGCGGGCTGCCTCGCGGGCCTTCTGGGACGTGAGGCACTTGTCGATGATGCGCTTGGCGTCCTGGGGGTGGTCCTCCAGGAATATCTGGACCGTCTCGGCCACGACGCCCTCGACCTGGTTCCTGACCTCCGGGTTGCCTAGCTTGGTCTTGGTCTGCCCCTCGAACTGGGGGTCCGGCAGCTTCACGCTCACGACGGCCGTCAGGCCCTCGCGCGTGTCCTCGCCCGCCAGGTTGCCGTCCTTCAGGAGGCCCTGCTTTCGGGCGTAGTCGTTCACGACACGCGTCATGGCCGACTTGAAGCCGGTCAGGTGCGTGCCGCCGTCCTGGGTGTTGATGCAGTTGGCGAAGGCGTAGACCGACTCGCTGAAGGCGTCGTGGTACTGGAGGGCAACCTCGACCCTCGTGCCGTTGACCTGCTTCTCCAGGTAGACGGGGGCCTTGTGGAGGACCGTGCGGTTGGCGTTCAGGGTAGACACGAACTCCTGGATGCCGCCGTCGAACTTGTAGGCGACCTCCTTGGCGGGGGGAGCCTCCTCGCCAAGCTCGGGCTGCTCACCGCTGGGGCGCCATTCGCTTCGGAACGCGATCTCGAGGCCCTTGTTGACGTAGGCCATCTCCTTGAAGCGCTGGGACAGCACGTTGAAGTCGTAGTCGATGGCCTCGAAGATCGTATCGTCGGGGGTGAACGTAACCACCGTGCCGTGACGGCCGGCCTCGTCTCCAGAGAGGGGCGTCGAGCGCAGCGACATGGTGGCGTCGCCCCTGGCGAACTCCTGGACGTGCAGCTTTCCATCCCTGTACACGTCGACCCTGAGGGTGGTGGACAGGGCGTTCACGATGGACGCGCCGACGCCGTGCAGGCCGCCCGACACGCTGTAGGCCTTGCCGCCGAACTTGCCGCCGGCGTGGAGGGTCGTCATGACCGTCTCTACGCCGGACAGCCCGGTCGTCTTGTGCTTGTCGACCGGGATGCCGCGCCCGTCGTCCTCGACCGTGACGGAGCCGTCGGCCCGGATCAGGATGCCGATGCGCGTACACTCGCCGGCCATGAACTCGTCGACGCCGTTGTCGACCAGCTCGTAGATCAGGTGGTGGAGGCCGGCCTGGCCCGTGGTGCCGATGTACATCCCGGGCCTGAGGCGGACGGCCTCCAGCCCTTCGAGGACCTGGATGTCGCTGGACGTGTACTCCTCGGCCTGCCTGGTGGGTGCTTCAACAGTTACCATACGATTCTCCTACCATATTATAGCTGATACAGCTACCGGAGCGCCACCTCTCTCTCCGGCCGCCATAGTATCATGTATAAGAACGAATTGGAATATGCTTTCGTATTGGATTCCCGCTTTCGCGGGAATGACGGTTAGGAGCCCGCTGGGGACTGGACGGGGCGTTGCCGTGGGAGTAGACTCTTGGTGAACCGGCCAATGGACCGCCCATTCAAGATCGCTCTCGTATCCGGCTACGACTACGCCGTCAGCGGCGGCGTGAACGATCACATTGCCAGCCTCGGGGCGCAGCTTCGGGCCTGGGACCACGACGTGCGCATCGTGGCCCCCTGCTCGGACGTCGAGAGCGTGGACGAGGAGGGCTTTGTTCCGATGGGCAGGCCCGTGCCCATTCCGAGCGGCGGCTCCGTGGCCCGCGTCTCCCTCTCGATGTGGCTCAAGCCCCGGATCCGCGACCTCCTGCAACGGGAGCGGTTCGACGTCGTGCACTCGCACGAGCCTTTCACCGGGCTGGTCACGGCCTTCATGATCAGCCAGTCCGACACCCTGAACGTCGCCACGTTCCACAGCTACAAGGGCGGGCGCTTCTACGAGATCGGCGGCACGAAGCTCGCCATGCCCTACTTCCGCAGGCTCCACGGCCTCATAGCCGTATCCACCGTTGCACGCAACTACATCCGCGACTACTTCCCCGGCGAGTACGAGATCATCCCCAACGGCATCCGCGTCGAGGACTTCTCCGACGGCGTGGCCCCATTCCCCGATCTCCGCGACGGCATGGTCAACATCCTCTTCCTGGGGCGCCTGGAGAAGCGCAAGGGCTTACGGTACCTGCTGGAGGCGTTCAGCAGGCTCAAGTGGGAGTGGCCGAACCTGCGGCTCATAGTCGTGGGCGGGGGCGACCCCGACCAGGAGTCCCACCGGATCATGAGCGAGCGGAACCTCCAGGACGTCGTCTTCACCGGCGCAGTGTCGAACGAGGACAGGGCGCGCTACTACAGGTCCGCCGACATATACTGCTCGCCCGCCACGGGCAACGAGAGCTTCGGCATCGTGCTGCTGGAGGCGATGGCCGCCGGAGCGCCCATAGTCGCGTCGGACATCGAGGGCTACGCGGGCGTGGTCACCCACGGGGTGGACGGCCTGCTCGTGCCGCCCAAGGACGGCGCCGCGCTGGCCTCCGCCATCGAGCGCCTGCTGGCGGACCCGGGGCTTCGGGAGCGCCTCGCCGGGAACGCGTCCCGCACCGTCGATGAGTACAGGTGGGAGCGGGTCGCGCGCCGCGTGCTCGATCACTACGCCGCCGCGATGGAGCGAGTCGCGCCGGCCGGGGTCGGCAGGCGCCAGGCCCTGGTGACCTGACCCTGCCGGAGCGCAGGGCGGCCCGGGCCGGAGCATCTCTATGAACAGGGCTGACCTGCGCATGCTCCTGTCGACGCGCGTGGAGCAGCCCATCGCCGGGCTCCTCGCGGCCCTGGGCCTCTCGCCCAACGCCATCACGCTGCTGGGCATGGCCGGCGCAATCGCGGCCGGCGTCCTGGCGTCCCAGGGGCTGCTCCTCGCGGCCGGCGCTGCAACCCTCGTCGCGGGCATACTCGACCTGTTCGACGGCTCGGTGGCCCGCCTGACCGGGCGCAAGTCCAGGTTCGGGGCGCTGCTCGACTCGACCGCGGACCGCGTCTCCGAGGCCGCGGTCCTGGTAGGCCTGGCCGTCCACTACGCGGGCGAGGGGTCGCTCCTGGGCGTGCTGCTGTCCTGCGGGGCGATGGCGGGCTCGATGATGGTCAGCTACGTCAGGGCCAGGGCTGGCGGGCTGAGGGTAGACTGCGAGGTGGGCATATTCACCCGCCCGGAGCGCGTCGCCGCAATGGGCGCGGGGCTGATAGCCAGTCAGTGGCTGGACGGCGTCCTGCTGGTCGTCCTCGGCGCGACCGCCGTGCTCACTGCCATCACCACCATCCAGCGCATCCTACACGTTCGCCGTGAGCTGGACGGCGGGTAGGGCATAGTGCTCGGCCTGCGGTGGCGCCATGTCTTCCACCACCAGCGAACACCCCACCGCTCGGAGGGCCTTCTCGATCTGGCTGAAGTGGGAGCGGTGATCCGGGTTGACGAGGCTGCGGACGGCGTTCTCCTGCATCCCCAGCCGAGCGGCGAGGGCAACGTTGGTGATGCCCTGTCTGCGCATGGCGGTGTAGAGGGTCAGCTTTGCCGCGACAATGAGCGGAACGGGGATCAGGACCTGCCCATCGGCGAGGGGGCTAGGCATGGGAATGTCCTCACGTAGCTTCACATACGCGCCCAAGGCGACGCGCAGGCAGTCCTCCGCCATCTCAAGGGCCTCCTCCCAGCTCCATCCGCAAGTGATGGCCCCGCACACGCCGGGGAAAGTCACGACGTAGGCCTCTCGACCAGTCGCCCTCTCCTCCTCCTCATCGCGGACGATATTACAGGGATAAGCGTAGCGCATGGGCTAGAACCCCCTTCTGTCGATGCTCAAGTCTTTCAGCATCCCGGCCAATGTGCCGCTAGAAATCTCTCCCTGCTGTACGAAAGTCCGCAGCCTGCCAACATAGACCATCCCATGACTGCCCTTGCCGCGGCTCGGATCAAAGCTGAAATCCAGACCCTTCCTTCGGGCATACCGCCTGGCTCGCCTCACGAACTCCCTTCCGTTCACGAGCCGATGATAGCACACTTCTGTGCGATGCCCGGACTGCCCTGCCCTGCCCAACCGGGCGGGGGATAGCCCTTGCGCCGCCGCTTCCTGGCCTATCCGCGACCGTCAGGTCGCGGCCCCATTGAGTGGCGTAACCTTCGGAGCGCTGCTGCGTTACAATTAGTATGTGGGTAGAATCCTGGGAGGGATGCCGGGCGTACTAGCTATGTAGAGGAGCCCTGTCCCGCCGACGGGAGTAAAGCCGTTGCGAACAATATACGTCTCTCGATTCCGCTATCTGCTGGCAGCGCTCATCGCCGCCGCCGCGCTGCTGCCCATCGGGGCCGTGTCGGCCGAGGGCGACCTGCCGGTGCTGGAGTGGCACAGCATCACCAGCGAGTTCCCGGAGGGGTTCAGGATCCAGGCCAGGGCCTCCTCGGAGAAGCACGACGTCACTGGGGTCGCCATACGGCTCCGCATAGGCCAGCAGACCACCGGCGTCTACAACTACCTCGACGAAGATGAAGGAGCCGTTTCGGAAGACGGCGGCAAGGCCTTCAAGCTCTTCTGGAACACGAACAGCTCTCAGAACTACATACCACCGGGCACGATCATCACGTACAACTTCGAGGTCGAGGACTCGGCCGGGAACCGGCTGGAGACGGACCCTCAGCCATTCATCTACCACGACGCCCGGTTCGTGGACGACGAGGGCAACTCGCTGTGGGAGGAGGTGTCGGCCGGCACGGTGACCGTCGCGTACAAGGGGCCGGTCAAGCCGCGCGCGGACAACGTCCTCAGCGTGATCAACGAGACGCTGGAGAAGATGCGCCCGGTCATGGGCGACGCGGCCCTGGAGGAGCCCATCCGCGTCACCATGTACAACAACACCAAGGAGATGCTCGAGGCCCTGCCGCCGAGGAGCGCGTCCATAGGCAGGGAGCTGATCACCGAGGGGCAGGCCTTCACGGACCTGGGCACGCTGCTGGTGCTCGGGGGCGGCAGGCTGGCCCTGGGCACGGCTTCCCACGAGGTGATGCACATAATCGTCCACAGGGCGGGCGACAGCATCTACCGCAGAGTGCCCGCGTGGCTGGACGAGGGGCTGGCGGAGTACGCCAACGTGGACCCGGGCTACTCCTACGACATCGCGCTGGAGTTCGCGGTGGAGACGGACCGGCTGCTGCCCCACGTCTACATGCCCGCGATGCCCGGCAACCCGGAGGACGTGATCATCTTCTACGGGCAGTCCCGCAGCATCGTGAGGATGATGATCGAGGTCTTCGGCCCGGAGAAGATGAAACAGCTCATGGCCGAGATGAAGGGGGGCAAGGACGTCGACGAGGCGCTGACTACGGTCTACGGGCTGGACAGGGCCGCGCTCGACTCGGCATGGAGGGAGGCCATAGGCGCGGAGCAGATGGAGCGCAGCCGCACGCCGAGGGCGCGACCGACCGCGGCGCCGCGGCCCTCCGTTTCGCTTTACAGCCTGACCCCGCAGGCCGAGGCCGAGGTGATCGGCGCACAGAGCGACCCTCCGACCCCTACGCCCACGCCAGAGCCGACGTTGGTGCCCACGCCGGAGCCGACCCTGGTCGCGAAGCCCGCGCCCGCCGAGGAGGCGACGCCGGTCGCGGAGCAGCCCAGGGAGACCGGAACGTCCGGAGGCGGGTGCCTTGCACCGGCGCCGGGCACGCCGGCGAGCACGGACCTGGCAGCGATGGGCCTGCTCGCAGGACTCGCCGGGCTGGCCTTCCGACGGCGCCGGAAGTAGACGGCGTTACGGACGCGCACCGCCGGTAGCATAGTCGATGGTCGACCCGGACATTCGCGGCAGGCTCGAAGAGATCAGGGCCCAGGTCAACCACCACAACTACCGCTACCACGCCCTGGACGCGCCGGAGATCGGCGACGCGGAGTTCGACGCGCTCTTCCGTGAGCTGCGCGCCATCGAGGAGCGGCACCCCGAGCTGGTGACCGCAGACTCGCCCACCCAGCGCGTGGGGGCGGAGCCGGTGGCGGGGTTCGAGGAGGCGGTGCACCCGAACCCGATGCTCAGCCTGGGCAACGCCTTCGACGAAGAGCAGCTCATGGCGTGGCACCGGCGCGCCCAGGCCCTTGTCGACGGCGAGGCGTTCGGCATGGTGTGCGAGCTGAAGTTCGATGGGCTGGCGGTCGCCCTCACCTACGAGGACGGCGTGCTGGTGCGCGGCGCGACCCGCGGCAACGGGGCCGTGGGCGAGGACGTGACGTCGAACCTGCGCACGGTGCGGAGCATCCCGCTGCGGCTGCTGGGGGACGTGCCGGGGCGCATCGAGGTGCGGGGCGAGGTGCTGTTCCCGAAGTCGCGCTTCGACCGACTCAACGAGGAGCGCGCCGAGGCCGGACTGCCGACGTACGCGAACCCACGCAACACCGCGGCGGGCTCAGTGAGGCAGCTCGACCCGCGCATCACCGCCGCGCGAGGGCTGGATATTTTCGTGTACAGCCTGGGCTACGCGGACGCCCCGATGCCGGACACCCACTGGAAGACGCTGGCGTACCTGGCCCGGCTCGGCTTCAAGACCAACCCGCACAACAGGCTCGTCGATACGCCCGAAGGGGCGCTCGCCTACTACCGCGGATGGCTGGACGAGTTCGAGGGGCTCGACTACGGGTGCGACGGCGTGGTCGTGAAGGTGGACTCGTTCGACCTGCAGCGTCACATGGGGGCAGTGGGCCGCGAGCCCCGGTGGGCGGTCGCCTACAAGTTCCCGGCGACGCGGGCGCTGACGCGGCTGAGGGAGATACGGGTCAACGTGGGCCGCACGGGCAGCATCAACCCGTACGCGGTGCTGGAGCCGGTCGACGTGGGCGGAGCGACCGTCAGCCAGGCCACGCTGCACAACGAGGACTACGTTAGCGAGAAGGACCTGCGGGTGGGCGACTGGGTGATCGTGGAGCGGGCGGGCGAGGTGATACCGCAGATCGTCAGCGTGGTGGAGGACCGGCGCACGGGCGATGAGCAGCCCTTCGTCATGCCCACGGAGTGCCCCAGCTGCGGCGATGGGCTCAGGCGACCGGAGGGCGAGGCGATGACCTACTGCCGCAACGCCGCCTGCCCCGCGCAGCTCGTGCGGCTGATCGAGCACTTCGTCGGCAGGGGCGCGATGGACATAGAGGGGCTGGGAGTGCGGCAGGTGGTGGTACTGCTGGAGCGCGGGCTAATCGGCGACGCGGCGGACCTGTACGCGCTGAAGGAGAGGCGGGAAGAGCTAGTAGCGATCTACCGGATGGGCGAGAAGAGCGTGGCGAACCTGCTCGCGGCCATCGAGTCGAGCAAGGAGCGGCCACTGGCGCGCGTCCTGACCGCGCTGGGCATCGACCACGTGGGGTTCGAGGTGGCGGAGGCGCTGTCGCGCCACTTCCGCACCATCGACGCGATCATGGCGGCGACCGAGGAGGACCTGTCGCAGGTGCCGTCCATCGGCCCGAAGATCGCGGCCAGCGTGGCGGCGTATTTCGCCAACGAGTCGAACAGGGCAGTGGTCGGGAAGCTGCGGGAGTCGGGCGTGCGGATGGCCGACGAGGAGCGGCCCGAGCCCGGGGAGCAGTCCCTGGCCGGACTGCGGTTCGTGGTCACGGGGCGGCTGTCGAGCTTCAGCCGGTCGCAGGCCGAGGGCAGGATCAAGGACGCGGGGGGCGCGGTCAGCGGCAGCGTGAGCAAGCGGACGAGCTACCTGGTATCGGGGGAGGACGCGGGCTCGAAGCTCACCGACGCTGAGAAGCTAGGGATACCGGTCATCGACGAGGGCGAGTTCGTGGCGATGCTGGAGCAGGGGCCGCCCGCTCAACCCGCCGACTAGGACTGACTCAGTCTCGTGTGACCGCCATTACGACTCATAATAACTAGGTCAACCCCTCTTCGTTGGCCTTGGTCAACCAATAGTCTGCGTGCTCTTCGGTGAAGAAGAATGACACAGGGGTCTGACGTTGAGGAGGTTGGATAGTGACAACCTTGCCCTGAAGAGACTTGGACACGCCGTTGCCTGAATTGAACGTCCGTATGCGGCTGACCGCTTGGCCCAAGGCTCGAGTGACCTCGGTCCGACTGACGGCGTCGCCAAGGTCGCCATGGTGGTAGCCACATAGCAGTAGAATGTTGCCCGCGTGACGAGCGCCACCAGCACTATAGTGATCGCAATGATGCGCTTGCATTACTAGGCGTCGGTTTTCGTAAACCTCAACGTAGCTGGACAGTGGGGCCAGCTTCTCCGGTTCCGTTTCTGCAATACAGGCTTGGCAATGCCAAGCGTACTGGTTCTCCTTGAGATCGTTGATCTGGGCACTCTCTGTTGCTGAATGAGGCCGCCTGACTCCTCTGCTTCCCTTCTTCACGCTTGGGTTGACCCCATCACCTGCAGGAATCTGACCCGGGTTGGGAAGATTTCTGGGTGATTTTTTTGGGACTGAATGGCTACCTGGTGTCGCCGATGGTCCACGGTCTTCTTTATCTGGCGTGTCGGTTTCGTCGATCTCAGTATCCTCCTGAAGCGGTTCATCGTCTACATACTCCAGAGGATAGCGCTCTCTCATATCCATCTTGTACGCCAGATCAAGTATGGAGCCATAGTACTTCTTGGGCCATTCGAAGATCTGACCAGCGATTACGTCGAAGAATACTGTCCGCAGGTCGGAGTCTGATCTGATCCAGAGTGTACCGGTCCCTTTATCAAGCTCTCCATCCACTGGAACCCGGAACCTGTACCGCCCTAGCTTATAGACCGCAGTGACAGAGTCCGCAGGCCTTACGTCTTGAATTCTCGATAGTCGTTGACGCCAGTTGCTTCTGAGCTCGCCCTCGGGCGCATCAAGGTCAAGTTTTGCGAGCCGCTTTTGTAGTTGTCTTCCCTTAAGTCCGGATTGGAGAGAATCAAGAATACGCTCAAAGTCAAAGTTTCGAGCAGGTTTTTCCTGCCCTGTGCCCACTGCCTCTACTGGTTCTCCCGCATAGCTGCTCAGAGTCCGCACTCCAAACTCTCGTAGGCGGGCAGTGACCGGCTTCATTACTCGGGGGCTCTGGACGATGGCCAATTCCACCGGACGTCTTCCTGGATGTTCGCCTATCGCCTCTTCAAGCTCCTCGAAGTCAGGGACTACTACCCTGCTCCTACTCTTGGTAGCATCCAACTTGGTCACTAACCGAACTTTGCCCCCGTCGTTCTCGACCAAAATGAATGGAATTCCAGGGAACTCATCGCTCCACACATATGGCCCAGACTCATGATTGATGTGACGGAGAATTTGATCAATATGCTTGTCGATGACACCAGCATCCTGAGATGCTAGCCACTGAAAGAACTGTCTAGAACTAGTGGGAGTTGGTGTCCCACCAACAACACCAACCTTTCTATACAGCCTTTGCGTTTCGGGATTGATATCAGTAACTGGAGCAGGTATTCTCCAGTCGCCCCAGAAGTCCCGACTTCCTCGCAGTGCAATTTGACTTGGAGAGCGCAGTTCGCCCTTCACCGGGATGCACGGGATATCAACCAAACCGCTAGGTTCTATGTCCTCGCGTTGGGACTGTCTCAAGTATTCTTGAATCCTTGGCACATGGGCATCAAGGCGGGCACCGTCCTCTCGTAGAGCGTCCACGATTTGATGAGTGGAGGGAGCGGCCCGCGGTCCCCATCCATCAATCCGATCCAAAATGCGACTGGAGCGATCAAGGATGTGGCGGTTCAGCAAATGGAGACGCCGCAACGCCCCTTCGTCTCTCACCAGCTCGTCAGGATCCTTCAGGTTCCCATCCTTGTCTAGGCCGATACTGTAATCCTTGGCTAGCTCGCCGAGGTAATCCTTCAGTTGTGGTGTATCAGAGACAAGGGCCGAAAGGTCTCTCTCAAGCTTGTGGAATTCCTGCCGAGCGGCAGGGGACAGTTGCCTTTCGCGGGGAAATCGGTGGATTCGTTCCGATAAGAACCCTTCAAATTCTCGAATTGAAGGTGTACTCCTGAAAGTCAGCCTCCCCCTGCCCGTCCTGATTACAAGGCCAGTACTCAGGAGAACATGAGACGGTCGCTTAATTGCGTCGCCCATTATGGATCCGATGCGAGTCTTGCGAGGCTCACACAGGTCATCCAACGGCAAGAATTCTCCATTGGAACTTGGCCACACCGGCAAGGTGGCGATCCGTATAAGCGTTTGCCGTCGCTTGACGGTTCTCCAGTTGCTGTGGAGCCAAGTCCAAAACGACTTACGTTCCACAGGCGAAGCCGTCTCAAGCTGAGCATTATCGAGATAGTCGTCTAATGTAAAGAGCCTGGGCTTCCATTCTCTCCGCTTCAGGAGGCGATGGTCCTGCAACTCTGGATGAACGATCGGCACGTACTCGCGCTGTCCAAGATTAGGAGGCAGATTTACAGCACTGAACATTTCTGCCAGTGGCCGTGCCATACCGCTTTCGTCAGGCAAGTAGGTGTTTTCTACCACCAATGATTCGGATTCCAGTCCACTTTCCTTTGTAGTCTCATACACGATATCCAAATAGGTTTTTACGACTGATGGATTACCCAGAGTCATTTGCCATTCGGATTCGTCCTTCCACGGGAAGCATTCAGCTTCCTGTTGAGGCTGTAGACGTTTTATAGCATCGTCTTCATCAAAGGTAGCCACGAGGCCATCAAATCGATCGTTATGCAGATGGCAGTTGTCGCCGAGATAAGACAAGATAGGACTAGGAACGGCCCTATCAATTTGATCTTCGCCACGTGGACATATGTCCGAGAGAAGATCAGAGATTTGCTGATGGTCCCATGTGAACATTGGCAAGACGACCCTGCGAAGATTGCCGTCGGATGTCTTCCTAGGTCCCAGCACAAGCCGCTTAGGTCGACTTGATGCTCGTATTCTGTCTGCAAGTGGCAACGCCCGTCTGTCAAGTGTGCGCTCCACAAGATCCTTCAGCGGTTCATCTTGTGAAATATTGGGGTCAGCCAAGTAGAGCTCCATCGCCCTCCCGCCGTGTCGATGAAGCAGATAGCTAGCCATAATGTCCACAAGAGCATCTTTGCAAGCATTGTCAATATAGTTGTTTGGGAAGTCCACCTGGCTGGAGCCATGTCTCTCGGCGTCGGAGATGAATGGGCCTGAGAAGTGAACACCGACTCCAGTGAGTGCTGCTTCCGAAGTCGTGTCGTATCCTATAGGATATCTGCGAGCTCCACTGCTTGACCTTGGCTTTCCTCGCCTGTCAGTGAGCCACGCTATCTCCGCCCAGAAGGAATTCCTGTCCCTAACGAAAAAGTCTGGTATCTCTGCTCGCTTTCCGGCAGGGAATGGGAGCCGGAATGTACAGGCCTGCTCGTGGATGGTGGTTGATGGTACGCCGGACACGCTGGAGGAGATGCTACATTCCCTTCCAAATACCATGAATCGTCTTCGTCCTCTGCCACTGACGTTCCGTCCTCTCTTGGCTCGCCAATGAAGTTCGACAGAGCCTAGTTCGTGGTGACTGAGGCAAAGGGTGTACTGATCACGAATCCCGGGACGGACCACACCCAAGAGTCTGCTAGGAAGGAACTCACAAGCATCCTGGAAGAGAGTTTCTAGGAATGTCTGGTCAGGAACCTCAAGCGTTAGGGTCTCACCCTTCGCAACTACTAGCTCCCGTTGCCGATAGGGAACCTCAACCGAGCACCCAGTAGGCGGAGCTCCATGATCTGGGATCGGCTCTGGGAGCGTTCCCGGTGATGGGTGACTGTCGTAGCCATCCTTATATAGGGTTTGGGTCATTCTGCGACCGCCTGATCGCAAGATGATTTCATCGCCTAGCCGAAAGCACGCCTTTAGGCCGTGGTTCTTGACGCCGATGCTGAATTGTTTTCTTTCAACTTGGTCACCCGCACCCATAACGTAGGCTAGCCGCAACCACCCGTCTTCGCTCACAGGTTCGCCGTCTCCTTGGCAGATTAGTCGATCAGGGGTGAAGGTGATGGCCGTACGTGATGCATTGGCGTCCAACTCATTCTGGATAAGCTCAATGAGCAGGTCATCAAAGCGCAGGCCTCTGATGAACTGCCAGAATTGCGGCACCGCGTCGAAATGCTGAACGAATTCCGGATTGGACAACGACAACTCTCTACCTACCCCTTTACTTGAGTCTTAGGCCCGCTTGACCAGCTTCTGCATGGATCGGAGATTCTTGCCCGGCATCATGGTGGCGAACTCGGCCAGGGAGACCTCGGCTACGTAGATGTCGCCCCGGGAGTCGACGGCTATGCCGTGAGGGGCGTAGAAGCGTCCCGGCTGGTCGCCGTAGGACTCCCTGCCCAGCCTGCCGACGACCTCGCCAGCCTGGTCGAATATCGTCACACGCGGCCCCAGGTCCAGGCCATCGGCGTTCGAGGTCAGGCCGGCGAAGTACTCGCCGACGTAGACGAGGGTGCGATCCCCCCTGCCGTCGGCGTAGACGCAGGCGGCGCGGGACAGGTTGACCCACTGGGCCTGGTACCGGCCCGACGTGTCGAAGACCTGGATGCGCCGGTTATCCCTGTCGGCCACGTAGACCCAGCCGTCGCCGTCTATGGAGATGTTGTGGACGATGTTGAAGTGGGCAGGGAAGGTGCCCGACTCGCCCCACGATTCGATGAACCTCCCGTCGGGGGTGTACCTGTGGACGCGGGCATTGCCGTACCCGTCGGACACGAGAAGCTCGCCATTGCGCGGATCGACCGCGACGTGGGTGGGCCTGTGGAAGGGGTCGCCGCTCATGGCGCCGGCGGGCTCGCCGGAGCGGCCTATGGTCATAAGCAGCTTGCCCTCGGGCGTGAGCTTGCGGACCGTGTGGTCGCCCACGTCGACGCAGTAGATGGAGTCGTCGGGGCCGACGGCGATGCCGTGGGCCAGGGTGAAGATGTCCTCGCCCCAGGAGCGCAGGAGCTTGCCGTCCCTGTCGTAGACGATGACGGGGTGGGCGCTGCGGTTGAAGACGTAGACGTTGTCCTTGGAGTCCACGGCGACCGCCGTCGCGTCGTTGTACTCCCAGCCGTCGGGCAGGTCGCCCCACTCCTCGCCCGAAACCTCGTAGGTGAACTCGCCGCTGCCAAGTAGCGCCATAATAGACTTACCTCTGTGTTCTCTGCGTTGAAATCCTATGGCCGCTCCAGCAGCACCGTCACGCCCATGTCCCGGTACTTCTGCCGCGTCGCCGGGTCGTAGTTCCTGAAGCAGACGGCGACCTGGGAGTCGCGGAGCTGCTGCACGACGTGGCTTACGCAGTCGTCCACGGTCTTGAATGGGTGGTCGGGATGGGCCTCGAGGCTGAAGGTAAGATCGGCGGGGCCGAAGGAGAGACAGTCCACGCCCGGCTTTGCCAGCATCCGCGCCTTGGTCACGGCCTCGACCGACTCGATCTGCATCCACAGGACGCCCGTCTGCTCCCACCAGTCGGCGTACTCGCGCACGTCAGGGCGCTCGGCGAGCCCTATGCGCGTCTGGCCGCCCCAGCTGCGGATGCCGGTGTGGGGGTAGTAGAAGTTGGCGACCGCCTCGTCGACCGTCTCCTCGGTCTCGACCTGGGGTATCTCGACGCCGGTCGGGCCCAGGTCCAGGTAGTTGCCGACCAGGTAGGTGTGCTGGGTGTGCTTGATACGGAACTGGACGGGTATGCCCAGGGTAGCCGTCATCTTGCAGAAGGCCGTCAGCCGCTCCTCGTCGTAGGGTGCGTGCTGGCTGTCGACCGATACGAAGTCGTAGGGGCCGGTCGGCATGAGGGCGGCGAGGTCGTCGCGCCCCATGGTCACGGGTACGGCGAGGCCGAGCACGTCGTCCCCGCTCCGTATCCTCTGCTTCAGGTTCATGCTGCATCTCCGAGCAAGATCGTTGGAGGCTGCCGCTCATTATAGCGGGAGCGGCCCGTCTGCGCCCCGGGTTGCAGCCGTCAGAATGGAGTATACTCAGGAGACAGGCTTGGGGAAGGAGGCTGGCGATGAGCGGAGCTAGAGAGGTTCTCAAGAAGGAGAAAGCCACCTACGCGAACATGCGAACGGACCTGGAGCGCGACCACTTCGGAGAGTGGGCCGTCGTTCACGGTGAAGAACTCATCGGCACCTACGAGACATTCCAGGATGCAGCTATCGACGCAGGCATCAAGTTCGGTCGAGGGCCTTACCTGATTCGCCAAGTAGGAGATCTGCCTGAGAGGCTGCCTTCCGCAGTCCTGTACGGGAAGGACTATGCCTACGGTTGATGCCTAGCGGCCCTGGCGGAGCTGCTCCTGCTTCCAGTCCTGGTCGATGTCGCCGTCGTAGAAGCGTTCCGGGTTCTCAATGGCCCACGCGTGGCGGTGGACGATGATGCTGTCGGGGTCGAGGCGCATCGCCTCGCGCATCAGGGCCGCCGCGCCGGGCTTGTCGCCCTGGCGGTACCTTTCGACACCCTGGCGGTAGATGTCCATTGCCCGCCGGTCGGTCGCGCCGCGTGGGATCCCGAGGTAGATGTCGTCGGTCTCCTCGAAGGGCGGCACCTCGGACTCGGCAACCCAGCGGCTTACAAGGTCCGCAATCTCGGGCCTGTGGATGCTGAACCCGTTGATCATGCTGAACACGAGGTCTCCGCGCTCGTCGATCAGGAAGCCGCTGGCGACCGTCTTGAACCCGTACAGGCGCCCCGTGACGCCGTCCGCGTCGACTACCGCCGGGTATGTCGCGCCGGCAGCGTCCAGGTATGGCCTAGCCCGCTCGGCGCCCTGGCCGTCCATGGCGACCGCAAGCACCTCCAGCCCGTCGTCGCGATGTCTCTCATAGACTTGCTGCCAGACCGGCAGCTGGTCGCGGCACCCTCACCAGGACGCCCAGATGAACATCACGACCTTGCGCCCCAGCAGGTCGGACAGGCCCAGCGGCGCACCGTCGACGGTGGGCAGCGTGAAGTCCGGCGCCCTCTCCCCGACCCTCGCCTCGGACATCTCGGATGCGTTCATCGGGTCAATTCCCCCCTGTCTCTTCGAGCTCCTGGCGCCAGCGCGGGTTCAGCAGCAGCGTCTTCCATATATCGTTGAAGTCGAGCGAGTCCCTGTTGTCCCAGTCGATCTCCTTAGCCTCCTCCGCCGTCATCCGCGTCTTGAAGACGGGTACCTGGGGCATGGCCGGGTCGCCCATCATCCCGACCTTCACGATGGCCTTCTGGAGGCCCGCAAGGTCGACCCACTTCAGGTCTTCGCAGCCGGCCCCGAATATGGCCGCGTAGGCGTCCGCCATCTGCCGGTCCAGCGCGGCCTTCTTCTCGGCGACCGTCTTCAGCTCGTCGCCCCGGAACTCGATGACGACCCACAGCCCGCCCTGACGGTGGTCCCGCACGTCGGCCCCGTAGGGCAGCCTGGGGAGGTTCTCGGTCGTATTCCCCTGGAACTGGGCGTTCGCGGTTGCGGCGAGCGTCGCCTTCTGATCCTCGATGCTGGCCCCGGGGGCGCAGGGGGCCGTCTCGGGCACGGGCGCGGCCGGGGCGCTCTCGGTCGCCGGGGCGCTCACAGCCGTCGGGCTACTCTCGGTCGCCGGGGCACTCACAGCCACCGGGGCGCTCTCGGTCGCCGCGCCGGCGTCGGCGGCCTCATCCGTAGGGTCGGAACCGCATCCGGCGACCACCAGGGCCGACAGCGCGATTGTGACGAAGAAGATGCCTCTCATCGCTCGCTCCTTGATTGTAGTATACGCCACTCGGCCGCGCGCTTCTTGGTATACTGCCGCGCACCGACGACCCTCGGCCAGAGGACCCGATGACAGCATTATATCGGCCCCGTATCCTGGCCTGCGACCTGGGTGGGACCCAGCTCAGGACCGCGGTCGTGGATGGGTCGGGCGAGGTCGCCCAGCGTCGGGCCGTGCCAACACCCAAGGACGACCCCGCTGCGCTGGCAACCGTGCTGGGGGACGCACTGGCGGAGGCGGGCGTGGTGGAGGGCGTGGTGGTCGGCGTTCCCGGCCCGATCGACTACGCCGCGGGCGCCCCGACGATGCTGGTCAACATTCCCGCGTGGGAGGGCCGCGTGAGCGCCGCCGCCCTGTCGGGAGAGCTGGGCCTCGACGTGCTGCTCGCGAACGATGCCGACCTGGCCGCACTGGGCGAGCACCGCTTCGGCGCGGGCAGGGGCTTCGACGACGTCGCCTACGTGACGGTGAGCACCGGCGTGGGGGCTGGGGTCGTACTGGGGGGCCGCCTCGTTCGGGGCCGCCTGTCGCTGGCAGAGCTAGGCCACACGATCATCGACCGGCACACGATGGAGACGGTGGAAGACCTCGGCTCCGGCACGGCCCTCGGACGGCTGACCGGAGAAGACGCTGCGGCCGTGTCGGCCCGGGCGCAGCGCGGCGATGCCGAGGCGGCAGCCATGTTCAGGAAGGCGGCTGACGCGCTGGCCGTCGGCGTGTTCAACCTCGCGCATCTCTTCTCGCCGCAGGTGGTGGTCGTCGGGGGCGGCATGTCGCAGGCGGGCGACCTGCTGCTCGATCCGGTGCGCCAGACGCTCGGAGCGTGTCCCACCTCATGCCCAGCGTCGAGGGCCTCGGTGGTGCGGGCCGCTACCGGCGACGATGCGGGACTGAAGGGCGCGGCAGCCTACTGGACGGACGAGAGGCCCTGACTTAGGGACTATCTCCATACTGCCTGCGTTGGCAGAGCACTGCCCTTCGACAAGCTCAGGGCGAACGAAGGTGGCTCAGGGCAGGAGCCTGTCTATGCTCAGGGCCCTGTTGTCGCGGGTGGCCCGGACCCGCAGCGCCTCCCCCTCGATCAGCGTCTCGAAGGTGAGCCAGTCCACCTCCACGATCTCGGCGTCGACCAGGATGAAGTAGCGGCCGTTGGCGATCGCCTCCTTGGCCACGAGGGATCCCTCGATGCGCCGGTACGGCGGGGCGGTCGAGAGCACGCCCTGGGCCGAGGTGCCAACTCGCCTCAAGAGGGCCACCGTTCTGCCGAGGAAGCTCATCGGGACTAGTCCTCCCTCGTGCAGACGTACCTGGGTACACACGGGAGCACCCTCGCGTGCGACAGGCACAGAGACCCGCCTCGCAGGCCACTGCCGGGCGACTGGAATACGATCCGATTGCCAAACACCAAGCAGCATACCCGCCGCGATTTACGGGGTTCAATTGGCTTTAGGGTCACTGGTTGGCCGTTTCGGGCCGTTTCGCGTCCGCGGCGGCTCTCGACCAGACGGATAGTCTGGTATAAGATAGCTACGGTTGAAGGAGGGAGAAGATGATCATCCTCGGAGCCGTGCTGGTGGCCATAGGAGCCGCCAATCTGCTCGACCTGCCCTGGGCGCCGGCCCTGCTCATAGGGCTGGGCGCCGGAATGGTGGTGTCCGGAGTCACCGGCAGGCTGGGATGGCCCTCGGGCCGTCGTCGAAGCAGGACCTCGGAGCGGCACAGTGCCGCCGCAGGTGAAGGCGCCCAGTCGGGCTAGCGGGTCGCGGCCGCGTGGCCGTTGTACAGCATGGACAGGTCCGCCTGCTCCATCTCGTGGCCGAGGTGCTCTTGGAGGGCGTCGAGTAGCTCGAAGTCCTGCAGGTCCGAAACGAACGTGATCGCCGTGCCCTGCTTTCCCGCGCGGGCGGTGCGTCCGATCCTGTGGACGTACTCCTCCAGGTTGTCCGGCATGTCGTAGTTGATGACGTGGGAGACGGCCGGGATGTCCAGCCCTCTGGATGCCACGTTGGTGGCGACCAGCAGCTTCAGGTCCCGCGACCTGAACTTCGCCATGACGCGCTCCCGCTGGGCCTGGGTCATGTCGCTGTGGATGCCGTCGGCGTCGTACCTGCCGCGCTGCAGGTCCCTCACCAGCCGGTCGACTCCGGCCCTGGTCCTGCGGAATATGAGCGCCTGCTTCACGTTGCCCCCCGTGTCCAGCACCTCCTTGAGGGCCACGCGCCGGTCCTGGGCCGCGACCTCGTAGTAGACCTGCCTCACCTCTTCGACCGGCTCCGCTTCGCCGCCAACCCTGATCCATTCCGGGTCGTGCAGGTAGCGCCGCGTGAGCTTGCGGATGGGGTACGGGATCGTCGCTGAGAAGAGGAGCGTCTGACGGTTGCGAGGCGTCTGGCGGAGGATGTGCTCGATGTCGTCTATGAACCCGATGTCCAGCATCTGGTCGGCCTCGTCCAGCACCGCTATGCGTATCTTGCGGAGCGAGAGGGTCCGCCGCTGCATGTGGTCCATGAGCCTGCCGGGGGTCGCCACGACGACGTGCGCGCCGCGCTGGATTGCGTCGATCTGCGGCTGCATGGGCTGGCCGCCGTATATGGCGGCGACGCCGATGCCGCGGTAGTGCCCAATCGCCGCTATCTCGCTGCACACCTGGAGGGCAAGCTCCCTGGTCGGCGCGAGCACCAGCGCCTGGATGTCGCTCCGGGCCGGGTCGACGGCCTCGACGATGGGTATTCCGAAGGCCGCCGTCTTGCCCGTGCCGGTCTGGGCCTGGCCCACGACGTCCCGTCCCTCGCGTATCAGCGTGATCACCGTGTCCTGGATCGGCGTCGGCGCACTGTATCCCATGTCCGACAGCGCGTGGTCGACGTCCGGCGAGACCGGAATTTCACCGAACAGGCCGGTGCCGTTCCAGGTAGCGGCGGGCGCGGCAGACTCCTTGCGGTACTGAGGCGCGCCGTTGACGTTGCGACCGCGACGCCTCCGGCGCTGCCCCGCGGACTTCGACGCGGGGGGCCCGGCGATCTCACCCACGGGCTGGCGCCGACGCCTGGAACGTCTCCTACGCGGCGTACGAGGCCCGGGGCCTTCCCGGGCCGGTGAGTCCGGCGCGGTCCGGGTGCGGCCGTTCCTGGAGGGCCTGGCCTCCGACGTATGGCGGGGCGTCCGTGGCTTTGCGCCTGCCCGATCCGGCGGCGAGCCCGTGACGGTACCGTTGGCTTGGGGCTTGGATTCGGACGTACGGCGCGTCGCCTGGGCCGTACTCTCGGCGGGGGTATCGCTACTGAGCAGCTTCGAGAATTTGCGCGTAACCGACTTGAGGAGTGTGGGCATGATGCTCGTGAACCTTGAGGATGATGGGCACGAAAAAGGGACGCCTCGGTCCGAGCGCGCACCGTTCACAGCGATTCAATTGTGCGACCGTGCCCATTCGTTTCTATCAGTCTACCACTCACACCCCGCCATGTCAAAGCGAACCGCACCCCCCTGCCGAGGCGTCCGGCTGCGTTCCACCAAGGTTGGCGTGTGTGATAATAGGGTCGTAGCAACCACCGGCCATAGGAACGGGAGCGGATGCGATGAGTGAATTCGTCAGGTTCGAGGAGCGGCTTATAGGCGACGGCTACGAGTACACCATCGGCGTTTCGGCCGTGGACCTGACGGGGAGCGGGTCGCCGGACCTGGTCAGCACGGACACGGGCGTGGGGCTGTACTGGTACGAGAACGACGGCGCGGGCAATTTTACGAAGCACGTCGTACACAGGCGGGCGGGCGAGTGGCTGGAGCGCCACGCGGTCGCCGACATCAACGGCGACGGCAAGCCGGAGATAGTGAACATCGACAACATCGGCGGCAGCGTCCTCTGGTTCGAATTCGACGGCGACCCGCGCCGGGCGGAGTCCTGGTCGCACCACTACATATGCGAGGGAGGGCTGCCGGGAGCATACGACGTCGAGGTAGCGGACTACGACGGCGACGGCGAGCTGGAGGTCATCGCCTCGAGCTGGGTGAGGGGCAACCGGTTCTCGTACTTCGACAGGCGCGGCGGGGAGTGGCGCGAGACGATCATCGACTCGAACGTGGCCGAGACGCGCATGGTGCGGGCCGTGGACATGAACGGCAACGGCCGCCTGGACTTGGTGGGCACGGCCGGTGGGGCGAACCTGCTGGCCTGGTACGAGAACACAGGCGACCCGTCGAGGGGCCCGTGGCCCCGCCACGTCATCGACGACACCCAGGTCAAGCCCAACCACGGCGACATCGTGGACATGGACGGCGACGGTGGCGTGGACGTGCTGATCGCCATCCGGGGCGACGACTCGGACAGGGACTCGCCGGAGACACCGGGATCCCATATAGCCTGGTACGAGAACGAGGGCGGGGATACCTGGCGGAAGCACGTCATCGCCGAGCCGTTCCACTACGCCTCGCACGCCATAGCGGCGGACGTGGACGGCGACGGGGAGATGGAGGTGCTCGCTTCCGCATGGGGCGCGGATGGGCGGCTGGTGATGTTCAAGCACAGGGGCGACCCCCGGGGCCCCTGGGACGTGCAGGTGCTCAAGTCCGGCTGGAGCAAGGCGGCCATGATGATGGCGGTCGACGTGGACGGAGACGGCCGCCTGGACGTGGTGGCGTGCGCCGAGCGGGGCAGCAACGAGCTGCGCTGGTGGCGCAACCGTGGCCCAGGGAACCTTTGAACCACAGAGGGCACAGAGGGGGAGAGTTATGGGGAGGGAAGACGGGTTGTTCGGGCCATGCCTAGAAGTCGTTGCGAACCTTCGCCGGCCCGCCCGTGCGGATGGACTCCCAGCACGCCAGACCGGTCGCCACGACCCGCGCGCCCTCGCGTACTCCGACCCACGGCTTCGCGCCGTTGGTGACGCAGTCGACCATGTGCTCCATCATCACGATCATCTCGGTGCCGTGGCCCCGCTGCGTGTTGGGGAAGGTGATCTCGTACTCGCGCATGGGCACGGTGCCCTCCGGGTCCAGCCGCACTTTGCCGTCCACGATGGAGCCGCGCGTCCCGTACAGGCCCAGGCCGTTCATGAGCAGTGTGGGCGGGTGTACGACGCCGCAGAAGGCCGCGACCCTGCCTATCTTGCCGCTGGCGAAGCGCAGGTTGATGACGAAGTTGTCCTGCTGGGGGTAGTCGACGGCGACGCCGCCCCGTAGGCCGTAGCAGTGCACCTCATCGACGTCGCCCATGAACCAGCGCAGGGCGTCGATGGGGTGGCACGCGCCGCCCAGGAGCAGGTCCTGGGGCATCTGCGTGCGCCACGGCGTACCCGCGTAGACGGGCCTGAGGTCGTGGATGTAGGTCGCCTCGCCCAGGAACAGCTCGCCGAGTAGGCCGGAGTCGCAGAGGCGCTTGGCCTCCATGTGCTTCGCGTCGCCGCGCATGGTCTGCGTCACCAGGAGCACGAGGCCGGTGCGGTCGACCGCCTCGACGACCCGCTCGGCCTCCTCCATTGAGTAGACCATGGACTTGGTGACCATGACGTGCTTGCCCGCGTCGAGGGCCGCGAGGATCTGCGGGGCGTGAATGGGCCCCGGCGAGTAGATGCCCACCACGTCCACGTCGTCCCTGCGCACGAGCTCGCGGTAGTCCGTCGTGGCCGGGAGGCCGTACTTGGCCGCGGCGTCCGACAGGCGCTCCTCGTTGACGTCGCAGACCGCCGTGACGCGCATCCGCAGGTCGTCGTGCTCCGGCAGATTCGCCTGCAGGAGCGTCCTTCCGTGACCGATGCCGATCAGTCCAAGTCTAAGCATGTCGCCTCCAACGGGGTTCCACGTTGCCCAGCTTCTCGAAGATGGCCCGCCACCGTTCGGGGTGGCTCTCGTGCTCCATCTCCGGCTCGAATCCGAGGTTGAGGTACGTCTTGATGGCTGGGAGGCGCCAGTCTTCGGTCCACAGCCGTGCCGCCGCCCATCCCAGCTCCCTGGCATGGAGCAGCACGGCCAGTGTGACCTGGTAACCCAGCCCCCGCCCCTGGTGATCGGGGGAGACCGAGACCCACCCGACCTCGATGGGAGCGCCCGCCTGCCTGGGCGTCACGAGGCACGTGGTGGCCACCGGCCTGCCCTCGGACACGGCTATGTACGAGGCCTCGGGCACCACCACGCGGTGGTCTCCCTCCAGCCATCCCCTGGCTCTTGCGTCGTCCCACTCGCCCAACTCACCCGTGGCGTTCAGCGCCTCGACCCACTCCCCCTCGCCCCTCTCGGTGAGCGTGTGCAGGGCGTACCCCTCCGGCAGCTCGACCTGGGGGAGCGCGTCGAACCGGTCGAGCCGCATGACGAGTTGGGGCAGGTTGTTGGATGGCTGTATGGTGGGCACTGGCGGAACCTCCGGTGACACTATGCCAGAAAACCGAGGCGCGTGCCGAGGTCTACTTCTCCGAGGACGGGAAGAACGACGCAGGCTACTAGCCTGAGCAGTTCCAACCGACAGCAGCGAGGGCCCCGGTCCACCCCGGGGCCCTTGCGTTGCATACGGGCCGGTCAGCCCCCGCTGTCCGCAGGCTCGAAGCTGATCCTCAGTCGAGTGCCGGTCCCCCGGGCGAACTTCTCCAGCGTCCTGGTGGACAGGTGAACGCGCCCGCTCTCGATGCGGGCGACGACCGACTGGGTCGTCTCCATACGCTTGGCGAGCTGTGCCTGGGTGAGCCCGGCGTCGGTTCGAGCCTCGATCAGCGAACGGGCCAGCTCGAATTCGCTCCCAAGCTCGTCATAGGCATCCCGGTAGTCCGGGTTCCTGCTCCATCTTTCGTGTAGATCGCGTACTCTGCTCATCAATATCATCTCTATTATAGCATATTCGATATAATATCTGGCCCAAGCGCTCCATGACCTAGCTGCCAGGATCATCGACCAGCCCTGACGTTGACCCCGTGCCGATGGCAAACTACACTGCGGTTCGCCCCGCTGGGCTTGGCTGAGGCCGAGCTGCGGGAGACTGCGACCCGGATCGTACAGGCGGCATGCACATGGACAATGAGGAAGGGCTGGACCCGATAACCCGCGACGTCATCAGGAACTACCTGTACAGCGCCGCGGACACGATGGCCGTCACGGTCGTCAGGACGGCCCGCTCGGCGGTCGTGAAGGACGGCATGGACTTCTCGACTGCCATCTTCAACGCCGAAGGCGACCAGGTGGCCCAGGGCCTTACCCTGCCGCTTCACATGGGTGCGATGCAGCCCGCCCTCGACGCCGTTCGCGCCTACTTCGGCGACGACGTGAAGCCGGGCGACGTCTTCATCAACAACGACCCGTACGAGGGCGGCAGCCACCTGCCCGACATCTTCCTCTTCAAGCCCGTCTTCTACAACGACACCCTGGTCGCCTGGACCTCGGTCATCGCCCACCAGACGGACATCGGCGGGCGGGTCGCCGGCGGCAACGCGTGCGACAACACCGAGATATACCAGGAGGGCCTGCGCCTGCCGCCCATCAAGCTCTTCGAGGAGGGCGTCAGGAGCGACACGGTGTGGCGCATCCTGAGCAAGAACGTGCGGGTGCCGGAGATGGTGCAGGGCGACGTGCTGGCCCAGGTGGCGGCCGTCGAGCAGGGGGAGCGCGACGTGCTACGGCTCCTCGACGAGTACGGCATCGAGGACCTGAAGACCTACATGACCGACATCATCGACTACACCGAGCGCCTCACCAGGGCGGAGATCGAGGCGCTGCCCGACGGCACCTGGCAGTTCTCGGACTACGTGGACGACGACGGCTTTTCGCCCGAGCCCATCGAGATACGCGTGAAGGTCACGATAGAGGGCGATGAGATGCTGGTCGACTTCACCGGCACCTCGCCCCAGGCGAAGGGCTCGATCAACCCGAACCTGCCCTTCACCAAGTCGGCCGTCTACGCCGTCTTCAAGAGCCTGACCAACCCGGACATCACCGCGAACGCCGGGTTCTTCCGCCCCTTTGAGGTGATCGCGCCGCCCGGCTGCTACGTGAACCCGCAGCACCCCGCGCCCGTCGCGGCGCGCGGGCTGGGCGGCTTCAGGGTCGCACACGCGGTCTTCGGCGCGATGTCGAAGGCCCTGCCGGGCCAGGTGCCCGCGGCGTGGGGCGGCGGCGAGGTGGGCATCAGCTTCGGCGGCTACGACGATAACGGCAAGGCGTTCGTGTTCGTCGAGTTCGACAACGACGGCCCCAGGGGCGGCGGCCCCTTCGCCGACGGCGCCGACGGCGCGTCGGCCCCCATCCACAACATGTCCAACACGCCCATCGAGTCGATCGAGGCCTACCACCCGCTCCTGGTGCGGCGGTACGGGTTCATCCCCGACACGGCCGGCGCGGGCAGGTACCGTGGCGGCCTGGGCATGGTCCGCGAGTTCGAGCTGCTGCACGACGAGGCCACCCTGCAGATCCGCTCCGACCGCGCCCGGTTCCTGCCGTGGGGCACCCAGGGCGGGTCGCCCGGCAGCCGGTCGTTCAACGTCCTGAACCCGGACACAGACAACGAGGTGCTGCCGTCCAAGTTCCTGCGCACCCTGCACAGGGGCGACGTGTACCGCCTCATCCAGCCCGGCGGCGGGGGCTACGGTGACCCGCTGGAGCGCGACCCAGAGTCCGTGCTCGCCGACGTAACCCAGCACAAGGTCACGCCGGAGCACGCGCGGGAGTCCTACGGGGTGGTGCTCACTCCAGGAGCGGATGCGGTGGACGCGGACGCGACGGCTGCGCTCCGACGGCGCATGAGCGCCGAGCGCGGCCCGCTGCCCGCCGACCCGGAGGTACTGCCGTCGGAGCAGGTGTACCCGGCCGCCCAGCCTCCGGTGCTGTAACTGGCTCGCCACTGACCGCCCGGCTATGACTTGCGGCGGGATATGGTACACTCTTCGCCAACATGACTGAGTTCACCAGCGTCGTTTCTATCCTGTCCATCCTTGTTGGCGTCCTGGCCGTGGGCGTTGCGCTGGCAACAGTGACGCTCACTGCCCTGCATCGTATGGAGAGGCGTATCGACCAGCGCATCAGCCAGCTCGAGGCGCAAATCAACCAGCGCTTTGATCTTATAGACCGGCGTATCGACGAGTTTCAAGCGCAAACCAACCAGCGCTTTGACCGGATAGACCGGCGTATCGACCATCTCGCCGAGCGGGTAGCGGGGTCGGAGGTGGGCCAAGCTCGTGTTGAAGGACAACTCGTCGTCATTCGAGAAACCCTGTTCGACCGAGCCGCCGCAGCCGTTCCCGAATAGCCCGGCCCGTCACTCCCCTCTGGTCCTCCCGTCCCCCTGAGGTATGAGCGGTGCATATCGACCTTCCGCCTGACAGCTACAGGCCGGCGCCTCCCACCCGCGAGATCGTGGAGCGGTACGGCATCGCGGTCGTAGGATGCGGGAATATCGCCCAGGGCGCGCACCTGCCCGCGTACCGCGACTTCGGCTACCGGGTCGTGGCCGCCTGCGACCTGGTGGAGGAGAAGGCGCGCCAAGCGGCGGACGAGTACGGCATTCCCTTCGTTACGACGAACGTCGACGAGGTCCTGGACCGGACCGACGTGGACGTCGTCGATCTCGCGGTCGTGCCCGCCGACCGGCTGCACCTCGTCGAGAAGATCGCGGCGGCGGGCAAGCACATACTCTCCCAGAAGCCCCTCGCGCCCACCCTCGAGGAGGCCGAGCGCATCATCGCCGTGTGCGAGGGGGAGGGCGTGGTGCTCATGGTGAACCAGCAGGCCCGATGGGCACCCTACCACCGGGCGCTGAAGGTCGTGATCGACAGCGGCGTGCTGGGCCACGTATTCAGCGTCACCCACCTGCACCGCCAGCACCAGGACGTCCCCGGCTCTCCCTCGGCCACCTTCCCCGACTTCACCATCGTCGACAACGGCATCCACTACGTGGATCTGGCCCGCTTCTTCACGGGCCGCACGCCCACCCAGTTACGCGCGGTCACGACCCGCGTTCCCGGCCAGCTCGCCCGCGACCCGATGGTCTACTCGATCCTGTGCGAGTACGAGCCGGACGACCTGATGGCGACCCTCCACTTCAACAACATCGCCAGCGCGCTCCACCACTCGCCGTACCTGTGGATCGTCGACGGGACCGAGGCCGCCGCGTCCGTCGCAAGGCACGGCCCCATCAGGGGCGGCCGGGTCGAGCTTACCGTCTCCTTCGGCGGCGACCGTGACAGGAAGCAGACCTTCGACATCCAGGGGTCGTGGCACCCGGAGGCGTGGGGCGGCTCGATGGGCGAGATGCTGTCGGCCCTCGCGGAGGGGCGGCAGCCCGAAACCCACGGTGCGGACAACATCCACTCCATCCGCGTGACCGACGCCGCCGTCAGGTCGTCGAAGTATGGCTTCACGGTCGACCTGGATCCCCCGGACGAGGAGGGCGACGACGCGTGAGCCACTTCGACGTCGGTATCGAGACCCAGGACGTCGCGGGCTCGCCGACGCCGAAGCTGCGCCGCGTCGCCGTGCGGTGGAAGGGCCGCGCGATACTCGACCTCACCCAGGGGACCTTCCGCAGCTACGTCTTCCCCCTCTACTCGCCGTCGGGAGTCCCCCTCACGTCCGAGACGCCCAGCGACCACCCCCACCACAACTCCGTGGTGGTGAGCGCGGACGCCGTATTCGTAAAACTGCCCCCGCAGATCCCCAGCCTGTCGAACGAGATCGAGGAGGCCACCTACAACCTCTACGTCAACGAGATATTCCAGGGCAGGGCGCCGGGCCGCATATGGGCGACCGCCGTCGAGGTCGAGGAGCGCGGCCCCGACCGGCTGACCCTGGTGCAGTCCCTCCAGTGGCAGGGGCCCGTCGAGTGGGGCGCGCCGCCCGACATCGGCAGGCGCGTCATCGCCGAGGAGACGCGCACCATCGACATCCGGCCCGGCGACGTGTCGAACGTCATCGACGTGCGCTCCCAGCTTCGCCCGACCCGGTGGGACCTGGCGATAGGCCCAGCGCGCCACGCCTACTTCACCGTGCGCGTCGAGGACAGCCTGAGGCCGTCCGGCGGTGCGACGATGCTCGACTCGGAGGGGCGCACAGGCGCCGACTCGATCTCAGGCAGTACGGCGGACTGGGTCGACATCTCCGGCGAGGTCGCCCACGGCAGGACGGCGGGGCTCACGGTCATGCTGCACCCGTCCCTGGACGGCGCGCCGCTCTACTGCGCCGACTACGGCACCATCACGATCAACCCGTTCATGCGGGCCAGGGGCGTCATCGACCGCGGTCAGGAGCTCGACCTGGCCATACGCCTCCTCGCCCACGACGGCGGCCCCGAAGAGGCGGGAGTCGCCGCGGCCTTCGACGCCTACCGGCGAGAGTATGGGTAGCGCCGCGCCGCCATGTCGCTGATCCGACAGCTCCAGCGCATCGGAAGGGGGCGGATTGCCACCATCGCGGGTGTGGGCTACCGCGAGGGCGTGCCCGCGCGGGACGCGCCCAGCGGGTGGACCCTCGGTGTGGTGCGGATGCCCGGCGGCGACCTCGTGGTTGCCGACTACAAGGGCAACCGCCTCTGGCGAATCGACGGCGAGGGCATACTCCACACCTTCGCGGGCGACGGCGTGCCGGGGGACGAGGGCGACGGCGGCCAGGCCATCGGCGCCAGGGTGTACGGCCCCCACGACCTCGCGCTCGACAGGCACGGCAACCTCTACTTCTCCGACCTCTGGAACAACTGCTACCGCCGCATCGACCGCGAGACGGGCGTCATCACCCGCGTCGCCGGTTCGGGCAGGGTCGGCAGGGGTGGCACGGGCGGCCCCGCCGTCGACGCCGAGATCGACACCACCAGCGGCATCGCCATCGACGACGAGGGCAACGTCTACCTGTCGGGCGAGTGGGACAACAACATCCGCAGGATCGACGCCGCGACGGGCACGATCGAGGTATTCGCCGGGCAGGAAGCACGCCACTACCCGTCGGAGGACGGCCCGCGGCGCCCGTACACCGGCAGGCTCGCCGGAACCACCTTCTCGTGGGAGACCGGCCTGAGCCTCGGCGGCTACCACGGCGACGGCGGCTCGGCCAGGGACGCCGGCTTCTTCCACCCCGAGCACGTCGTCTTCGACTCCAGGGGCGACCTCTACGTCTGCGACAACTCCAACAACCGCATACGCAAGATCGACATGCAGACCGGCATCGTGACCACCATCCTGGGCGACGGCATGCCCTCGTCCCAGGGCGACGGCGGCCCCGCCGTGGAGGCGAGCGTGCTCATGCCCGACTCCCTCTGCGTCGACGCCCACGACAACATCTACGTCGGCGAGAAGTACGGCTACCGCGTCCGCAGGGTCGACGGCGCGACGGGCATCGTCACCACCATCGTGGGCACCGGCGTGCCGGGCTGGGGCGAGGAGGGGCTGCACGGCTCCGAGACCCGCTGCAACTCCTGCGAGTCCGGCATCTGGGCCGACCCGGACGGCACCGTCCACTGGAGCGACTGCTCGGGCCGCCTCCGCAGGTACGACGGCGCGACGGGCATCGTCACCACGGCCCTCGGCGGCATCCATGTCGGCGACGGCGGCCCGGCTTCCGATGCCTTCCTGCGCGGCCCGGCCGGGATATGCGTCGGCCCCGACGGCCACGTCTACTTCGCCGACCCGTGGAACCAGCGCATCCGCGCCATCGACCCCCTGACGGGTACGATACGCACCGTGGCCGGGAGCGGAGCGCGGGCCTACGGCGGCGACAACGGCCCAGCCCTTGAGGCGAGTTTTGGCAGCCCCCACGACGTGTCGGTGGACTCGCGAGGCCGCGTCGTCATAGCCGACTCGCGCCACGGCAGGCTGCGCAGGGTCGACGAGGACGGCATCGTGCGCACCATCGCGGGCACCGCCTTCAAGGCCGACCTGGGCGACGGTGCGCCCGCCGTGAGCGCCAGCCTCTACCACGTCCAGGCGGTCGCCCACGGCCTGGACGACGACATATACGTCGGCGACGCCGTGGGCCGCATACGGCGCATCGACGCCGTGACGGGGGTGATCGCCACCGTCGCGGGCGTCGGCATCCAGGGCTGGTCCGGCGACGGCGGCCCGGCCGTCCGCGCCCGCATAGGCGCGCCCACGGCAATCAGGATCGCCCGGGACGGCAGCCTGTACTTCGCCGACGCGGCCTTCCACGTGGTGCGCCGGGTCGACGCCGCCGGGACCATATCTACCGTGGCGGGCACGGGCGAGCCGGGCTTCTCACCCGACGGCGCACACGCCCGCGAGGCCCGCATCGACCAACCCTGGGGCCTCGCCGTGGACCGCGCCGGCCGCGTCTACTTCTCCGACTCCTTCAACAACCGCGTGCGCCGCATCGAGCCCGATGGGACCCTGCGTACAGTGGCAGGCGGCGGCAAGGCGGGCGACGACGGCGACGGCGGACCGGCCGCCAGCGCCCGCCTCAACGAGCCCCACGGCATCTGCCTCTACGGCCAGGACCTGCTCCTGGTCTCCGACCACTACAACAACCGCATCCGAGCTGTGAGGCTGGAGGGCTAGGCTGTATTGATTAGCCCGGTGTGTCTTTGAACTGCCTCCGAACTTCTCCGGTGCCCACAAACTGGGAAAGAAGCCGGTAGTTGCCTGACTCATAACGAACGCGACCCGCGACGATCGCCGGGTGAACTTGGGCCTCCCACGCCATATTCAGTACAGCCATAGGCGTCGGGGCTTCCATGATCGTTCCTTGGCTCCAATTATCCGGTGGTATCAGGGCGTCTTGGGCCAATTGATCGGCTTCCTGTTCTGTGGAGTCGCTCCCAACGGATTGGACCCTCCTGAGGCTATGGTCGTCTACGAACCCCGTTTCTTCGCTGCAATCGTCTAGGTGGAGGCCTACGTGGGCCAGTTCGTGCAACAACGTGAACCAGAAGTTGTCAAGCCGGTCGTAGCGCAGGGTCAGGCCGATGACCGGCTTGCCGCTGGGAAGTCTCAGGGCAGCGCCGTCGAGGTGAGTCCTGGGTAGATGACCCACGTACTCGACCTCTACCCCGTGCTGTACGAGCAATTCCCTGGCCTGGGTTGGCCCATCCTCCAAGACGCTCATCCGGGCTACCCTGCGTAAGAATTGGGGAGTAAGGGCACCCTTCTGGTAATCCACGCCCGACTGGTTCTCTCTGGCTTGCGCCAGTACCTGCCAGCACCAAGCCCTTAGCGCATGGTCATCAGTCTTGGCGTTAACTCGTCGACTGTCGTTCTTGCGGTACAGGGGAGCTGCAGCGAACGCCCGACCACCGGCACGCTCCATCAGGTCGGTGACCAACTCCTCAGCGTGGTCCTTCAGGTTCTGTACTTGGGGAATCCAACCTGCCTTCGCCATAGCCCTGAGGGGAAATCTGGCATACTCAAGACCCGGCAAGGTGTCCGGCAAGCTGGCCCCAGGTTGCTGCAAGAGGACGTCGGCTGGTATTCCGAGGTGTTGGTGAAGTGCCCGGGCCATGGACATCGTGATGGCCCGCTTCCCCGAAAGCACCTCAGAAACCTTGGCCCGACTCCCGATGAAGGGTACGAGGTCGCGGTGGGTCAGATTTGCCTGATCCATGCGGAACGTGATGGCGGAGACAGTGTCGGGAAATCCCATAGGATGGTGACGCTCTTCATAGAGCTCCACGAGGTCGGTAAGTACGTCCAACTCGACCCGGCTGGGATCATCAACGTCGTCTACCTGCCCTTTGGGACCGGACAGCGCGTCCATGAGTTCGGTTATCCGGATCAACGCAGTGTCGTAGTCCTCTTCTGAACGGATTGCCCGGACTTGTGCCATGGTTACACCTCCTCCGCATTGATGCGGTCATATTCCCTATGGGTACCCACAAATCGGATATAAACCATTCGCCCCGGGTAGAAAACCCTTGCGACGATCCGGTAGTCGTTGCGTCGAATTCGAAACACGACCCGGTTTCCTCCGACTATGCTGGCGTTTGGGTAGCGCTCGACAACATGAGCCGGAGTAGACCAGTCCGCTTGTTTCGCCTCTCGATACCATGCAAGTAACGGTTGCTCGGCTTCTGGATGACGCTCCCAGAATTCCCGGAGTGCTCTTTTCGATATGATACGCACGACACGGCATTATACATCCCAATAATGCATATAGTAAAGTGCTCCCAAAAAACTGTCAAGGATTACACACCGCACCCCTGTGATCAGCAAGTTGGGGCGGGCCAGTCCTGCCGAGCTCTATGAGCGCGCTACTTGGGACTTCTGCTACTGCTACAAGGGGTTGCCTGACCAGCGTAGTTGAGCCGCACCCATTTGACACGGCCCGCTATGATGCTATGATAGCACAATAGTTCAGCGCGGCTGCCTAGCGCAGCCGCTACAATCCTGTCATTACCAATGTCCGACGTACTCGTGCAATTTCATCCGCTGATACGGGAGTGGTTCCGCGGCCGCTTCGAGGCCCCTACCGGCGCGCAGGCCGAGGGGTGGCCCGCCATTGCCCGCGGCACTCACACCCTGGTGGCCGCACCGACCGGCTCCGGCAAGACCCTGGCGGCTTTCATGACCTGCCTGGACCGGCTCGTCCGGGCCGGGCTGGACGGCGGCCTGCCAGATACGACCGAGGTCGTCTACGTCTCGCCCCTCAAGGCGCTGGCGAACGACATCGAGCGCAACCTGACCGGGCCGCTGGCCGAAATAGGCCGCCTCGCCGAGGAGCGCGGGACGCCCCTGCCGGAGATCCGCGTGGGCCTGCGCACCGGCGACACCCCCGCGTCGAAGCGGCAGGCCATGGCGAAGCGGCCCCCGCACATGCTCGTCACCACGCCTGAGTCCCTCTACATCCTGCTCACGTCCGAGAGCGGGCGGCGCGGGCTGGCTGGCGTCCGCACCCTGATCCTGGACGAACTCCACGCCGTCGCGGACGACAAGCGCGGCTCCCACCTCAGCCTCTCCGTCGAGCGCCTGTGCAGGCTGGCCGATGGGCCGGTCACCCGCATCGGCCTCTCGGCGACCCAGCGGCCCATCGAGGAGGTCGGGCGATTCCTCGTCGGGGCGGCCAACATAGCCCCCGGCGGGAAGCCGGACTGCCTGATCGTCGACACGGGCCACGCGCGGGAGATGGACCTGGCCATCGAGATGCCCGAGGACGAGATCGGCCCCATCGCGACCCACGAGCAGTGGGGCCACGCCCTCGACCGCGTGGCCGACTTGGTGCGCGCCCACCACACGACCATCCTCTTCGTGAACACGCGCCGGCTGGTCGAGCGGCTGGCACACCAGATGTCCGAGCGCCTAGGCGAGAAGGCGGTGGCGGCCCACCACGGCAGCCTCTCCCAGGAGATACGCCGCGACGCCGAGCAGCGCCTCAAGGCCGGCAAGGTGAAGGTGTGCGTCGCCACGGCGTCCCTGGAGCTGGGCATCGACGTGGGCGCGGTCGATCTCGTGTGCCAGGTGGGCTCCCCGCGCTCCATCGGCCTGCTGCTCCAGAGGGTCGGGCGCTCGGGCCACTACCTGGGCGGCACGCCGAAGGGCCGGCTCTTCCCCCTCACGCGCGACGAGCTTGTCGAGTGCATGGCCCTCGTCCGCGGCATACGGCGGCGCAACCTGGACACCCTGTCCATCCCGCCCTGGCCCCTCGACGTACTGGCCCAGCAGATAGTCGCCGAGTCCGGCGCGGCTGAGCAGGACGAGGACGAGTTGTTCGAGCTGGCCCGCCGCGCCTACCCCTACAGGGACCTGCCCCGCGAGCGGTTCGACGAGGTGGTGGACATGCTCTCCGGCGGCATCGCGCCGCGCGAGGGGCGAAGGACCTCCTACGTACACAGGGACGCCGTGAACGGCAAGCTGCGCGGCCGCAGGGGCGCCCGGCTGGTCTCGCTCACCAACGGCGGCGCGATCCCCGACAACGCCGACTACGACGTGATAGCCGAGCCCGACAACGTCTTCGTCGGTACGGTGAACGAGGACTTCGCCGTCGAGAGCATGAGGGGCGACGTGTTCCTCCTGGGCAACAGCGCCTGGCGCATCCGCAGGGTCGGCAGCGGCCAGGTGCGGGTCGAGGACGCGGGCGGCGCGTCGCCGACGATCCCCTTCTGGTTCGGCGAGGCGCCCGGACGCACCGGCGAGTTGTCCGACGAGGTGTCGGAGCTGCGCGACGAGATATACGACCGCGTCGACGGCGGGTGCGCGGTGCAGTGGATCGTCGACGAGCTTGGCGTGGACCGCCGGGCCGCCGAGGAGGCCGCGGCCTACGTGGTCGAGGGCGTGCGGGTGCTCGGAACCGTGCCCACCAAGAAGCGGGTCGTCGCCGAGCGCTTCTTCGACGAGACGGGCGGGATGCAGCTGGTCATCCACGCGCCCTTCGGCTCGCGCATCAACAGGGCATGGGGCATGGCCCTCCGCAAGGAGATATGCCGCACCTTCGACTTCGAGCTCCAGGCGTCGGCGACCGAGGACGGCGTGAACCTGTCCCTCGGCCCGTCCCTCTCCTTCCCCATCGAGGACGTATTCCGCTACGTCGACCCGTCCAAGACGGAGAAGATACTCACCCAGGCCGTGCTCCAAGCGCCGACCTTCCAGGTCCGCTGGCGGTGGGACGCCAGCCGCGCCCTGGCCGTGCTGCGGTTCACGGGTGGGAAGAAGGTGCCGCCCGCCCTCCAGCGTATGAGGTCCGACGACCTGCTGGCGGCGGTGTTCCCGGCGCAGGTGGCCTGCCAGGACAACGCGCCGCCGGGCGACATCGAGGTGCCGGACCATCCCCTGGTATTCGAGACACTGCGCGACTGCCTGACCGAGGCGATGGACCTGGACGGCTTCCAGCGGGTGCTGGACGACATCCGGCGGGGCGAGATCGAGGTGTTCGCCCGCGACACGGTGCAGCCGTCGGCATTCTCCCACCAGATTCTCAACGCCATGCCCTACGCGTTCCTGGACGACGAGGGCGAGATAGCCGAGCGCCGGTCGAGGGCCGTCGCCCTACGGCGCGCGCTGCCCGATGACACCCGCGACCTCGCCGCGCTGGACGAGTCGGCCATAGCCCAGGCCGCGAGGGACGCGTGGCCCCTGGTGCGGGACGCCGACGAGCTTCACGACGCGCTCCTATCGCTGGGCATGATGCCCGAAGCCGACCTGGAGCGCGGCCCGAGCGGCGCAGCGGACATCCGATCATGGCTCGCCGAGCTAATCGAGGCGGGCCGGGCCGTGCGAGCCGTCTACGGCGGGGGGAGGGTGGCATGGGTGGCCGCCGAGTGTGCGCCCACGGTCGCCGCGGCCTTCCCTGGCGTGGCGTTCGAGCCAGAGCCGCGTGCAGTGCGCGGGGCGGGCGACCCACCGACGAGCGACGAGGCCGAGCTTGTGCTCGTGCGAGGCAGGGTCGAGAGCATCGGCCCGTTCACGCCCGGCGCCCTCGCCGACGCCCTGGGCATGGGCCGCTCAGCCGTGGACATCGCCCTCGCGAGCCTGGAGGGCACCGGCAACATACTTCGCGGCCGCTTCACGCCCGGCTGTACGGAGATGGAGTTCTGCGACCGGCGCATCCTGGCCCGTATTCACCGCGACACCATCGGCAGGCTGCGGCGTGAGGTCGAGCCCGTGTCGGCGGCGGCGTTCGTCCGCTTCCTGGGCCGCTGGCAGCACGTGGACGACGGGTATCGCGTCCGGGGCGAGGACGGCCTCCTCCAGGTGGTCGAGCAGCTACAGGGGTTCGAGGCCGCCGCCGTCGCCTGGGAGACCGACGTGCTGCCCCTCCGCGTTGCCGAATACAGGCCCCATATGCTCGATTCGCTCTGCCTCGAGGGCGACGTGGTATGGGGGCGCTTCAGCCGCCGGGCCAACGGCGACGGCGCGCCGAACAGGGCCGCACTGTCGCGCAACGGCCCCATATCCCTGGGCCTGCGCGAGTCCCTGCCGTGGCTCATCTCCGAGCCGGAGCCCGGCGCCGCCGGGCCCGTCGGAGCGGCTGGCGACGTCTACGAGCTACTGTCCAGGCGCGGCGCGTCCTTCCTGGCCGACATCATCCGGGGTACGCGCCGCCTTCCGGCCGACGTCGAGAACGCCCTGTGGCAGCTTGTGGCGATGGGGCTGGTCACGTCCGACGGCTTCGCCGGCCTTCGCAGCCTCGTCGACGGCACGGCGAAGCAGGTACGCCGTAGCCCGCGGTTCCGCCGGCGCGGCGCCCGGCGCCCGGCCGCCAGCCGCTGGTCACTGCTGCGAGTCCCCCCCGACGACGACTGGGACGAGCTGCCCGACGAGCCGAGGTCATCCGTCATTCCCGCGAAAGCATCCGTCGTTCCCGCGAAGGCGGGAACCCATCCCCCCGACGCAGAGCCGCCAGACGCGCTCGACTACGTCCGTCACCGCGAGCCAGACGAGGCGAGGGCCTTCCAGCTACTCCAGCGCTACGGCATCGTCTTCCCCGACCTGCTGGCCCGCGAGCCCGCCGCGCCGCCGTGGCGCGTCCTCGTCCGCATCTACCGCCGGGCCGAGGCCAGGGGCGAGATCAGGGGCGGCCGCTTCGTGACCGGCTTCATCGGCGAGCAGTTCGCCCTGCCCGAGGCCGTCGAGATGATGCGCGCGACCCGCCGGGCCGAGGACGACGGCAGCCTCACCATCGTGTCGGCCTGCGACCCCCTCAACCTGGCCGGTATCCTCTCGCCGGGCCCGCGCGTGCCGGCGCTGCCGGGCAACCGCGTCGTCTACAGGGGCGGCGTACCCATCGCCGCCGCCATCGGCGGCCAGCTGGAGCTCCGCGCCGAGACCGACCCGCCGACCAGGACCCGCATATCCCGCTCCCTCGGCCTCAGACCCCCCAACCTCACCACCCTACCAAAGGCCGCGGCAACCCGCCGGTAGGGTCTATAATCTCAACCGGTAAATGAACGCCATTGAGGGTTTGCGCCAGGAGGTTGTCATGACGATTCGACGGCCCACTGAGGATACGGCCCAATTGGGCAAGGAGATATACGAGCGGGACATACGGCGTCAGGTTGAAGCCGATCACCACGGAGATGTCGTCGCCATAGACGTGGACAGCGGAAGTTGGGCCGTTGGAGACAACGCGATTGACGCGACAGACAGCCTGCGGACGCGGCGCCCGGACGCTATCGACGTCTGGCTGCTCCGCGTAGGACACCGCGCGCTGTATCACTTTGGGGGCAGCTCCCTTCGGAGAGTAAAGTGATCGAAGGGATCGTGAACGCCCATCTCGAAGCTGTCGTAACCCTTCACCTGGCAGGCCCGGCGGGGCAGGCGCGGGAAATAGACGCCGTGATAGACACCGGCTTCAACGGCTTCCTGGTCTTGCCGCCGGCGTTGGTGGCGGACTTGGGGCTGCCTATCGTGGGTGACGGCGAGGCGGTCCTGGCCGACGGCAGCGAGGCAGCCTTTGACGTGTACGGCGTTAGCTTGCTTTGGGACGGTCAACCCAGATACGTCGAGACCGGAGCGGTGGGCCTGGATCCCCTCCTGGGCATGGCCATGCTCGACGGCTACGACCTGAACATCCAGGTCAGGAGCGGCGGTCGAGTCGCCATTCAACCCATGGAGTGATTCTAGCCAAAAGCCACAAGGGTTGCCCCTACGGGATTCGGCGCGCGATTGCGTCTCCCGGCTTTCACCGCGCCGTAGCTGAGACCTTGAACATCACGGCGGCGTGGACTGTCCCTACTGCTTCATCGCCTCGAGTTCCGTTCTCACGCCTCATCCGCTGTTGGTTTCTCACACCAGCTCAGGGGTTGCTTAGTCTTGGCATCTAGAACGCATTTTAGTTTCGGACCGGCTTTATGACCTCCTGATGCTTTGTCGAGCTGTTGCTGGGTTAGACCTGTGGCCGGATCGTCACCTTCGTTGCTGAACTGCGTATTGAAAAGTCTGGCATCGTCAAGACGTGCGCAATCTAAACGAGTCGAGGCTAGGTATGCACCGGAGAGGTCCGCGCCCCACAGGAATGCTCTTCTGAGGTCCGCCCTGTGGAGTACCGCACCACGAAGGTCGGCATACTGTAATTGCAGGCGAAATCCCGCCCTCTCTTCAAGGTGAACCTCAGCCTTGCTGCGGCCACGGATTACGTCCATCACAGCCTGCAGGTCTTCACGAAGCATGAGGAACTCAATGTGAGAGTGGATCCTGCTAGTGGCCAATTCTCCCCGGTCAGTTCCACCTTTGGCCGGGTTGCGGGCGAATGCGCAGAGCAACTGCATGACCCGGACGTGGTATTGATCAGGCTGTTCCATTGCCAAGCCACGTAGAGCATGGACGCCGCCTATGCGCACTGATAGAACGTCGCTACCGAGCATTTCAGCAGCCTTCTGATAGCGTTCATTCAGCAAGCCTTGCTGAGCAATGACAGTTTGGTAGTGCGCTGAGGATGCCTGTTTGTCGGCTACTATGGCGCGCCATATCGCCAGTGGAATCGCTAGTGAGCCAGCAATGACCAATCCGATGTTGCGTATGGTCGCACTTCCAGACTCGTCTTTGGCTACCCAGTCCCAGAGCATGGCCACAAGCAAGACTTCCACGACTATAATAGCCACTGACAGGGCGATCCAGAACCTACCGGATTGCGGTAGCCCAAAATATCCGCGGATGTTACGCATTCGTTCAAGGAAGGCCACTTGTTCAGACGGTCTATTAGGTTTGCCATCGCTCGGGCCATCGAGCTCAGCGTCGGCTACTGGCTTATAGCCGGTAATTAGTCGGACTCCCTGACGTAGGAACTTGAACAAGGAGGTCAGTGTACGTCTGAACCCTATGAAAAGGAACATCACGAATCCTCCAACGAATAGAACTGGTGTCCACCATTGGTCATCAGGGAGTTCCAAGGTTGAAGATAACCAACTGAGGATAAAGGAAACCGATACGATTGGGAGCATGATGGGCGCAACCAAACGGGTTGTAGCAAGTCCCCGACACTGGAGTGACGTTACCATCGACGCCGCAGCTAGAAACAGCGACAAGACGAAAAAGCTGACCATAAAGATGAAGATAACTTCTCTCGTATAGTCGGGCACCGTGAACATGAGCAGCTTTGTGGTGCGCTGTGAGCCTTCCCACATGCCCCACGCTTGACCCATGAGAAGCGAGCCAAGGAAGGCAGCTACTGCGAAGTTGGCGAGCCTGTCCTCCTTCATTTCCATCAACTCGGCCTCGTTCATTCTCGCCCTCCATACCAAATGCGGATTGAGTCTTAGCCGGATAGTGCGGCATGGGCCGGGCTCATGTCAACTGTCCTCCAGCACTACCGAACCCCCGGGCGGACGTGTACCGAAGTGCTCCGTTTGGGAATGACAGTTGTGAGGGGAGACCATAAGGGCCGCCTCGCTACGGGATTCGGCGCCTAACATACCCCAGCGTGGTTACCCGGAATGTTGCTGGAAGCGGTACCCGGTTGCCAATCCCCTGTTACCCCTTGTAGAATGGTCGTGCCAGTTACGTATCGAACGTCGAGTTGGGTGGGGAAGGCAATTCTTGCCAGATCCCGAACAGGGGGCGGACCCTACGCCCCCGAGTGGCCTAGACGGCGTTCGCGTAACTGGCAGTTCGCAAACCTGTTCCACGAGGGGGTTCTTCATGTTGTCGGACAAGGAGATCGACAGCCAGGCGCAGCGCGAGGCCAAGCTCAAGCGGGACAAGGCCCTCAACACGGTCCTGAAGGGCCTGAAGAGTGGAGGGCGGAACTCATGATTGATTTTCTGGCCGGGCTGTTCGACTGGCAGATCGTCGTGGTCGCCATTGTCGCCGTGCTGGTGGTGCTCAGATTCTATTTCCTCATCAGGTTCGTCCTGCGGCTTCTCCTCTGGCCTTTCAGGTGGTGGTCGGGGCGAACGGCGAAGAAGCAATGAAGCGCAAGGACAGACGGGCGGCGGTCATGTCGATCTTGGCTTGGGTGAGGGAACAGCTAGCCTAGCCCTCCGTTCATCACGGCGGCCATCTTGGTCTTCCCTGGTGGTATTGGTCCACAAGGTAAGCGGCGAGCGTGAGTGTGGACCGCAAGGCCCGGCCTTGTGGCTCAGGGATTCAACCTTTGGTATATAATTCCCAATCTGTTTATGCCGGCGTCAGCGGGGCTGCCGCGTGTAGAACTGCTCTAGGCGGTTGGTCGGCTGCCAGCCGAGGATGCGCTTGGCCTTCTCGTTGTTGAAGCGGCCGTGGGGCATGTCGGTGAAGATGTAGAAGACCTCGCAGCGGGACGGCAGCGCGCCCTCGTCGACGGTCAGCGCGAGGGGGAAGGCCTCGGCCGCGTCGTCCCAGGTGACGGCGTAGGGCGTGATGTCCTTGCCGTAGCGGGACGAGTCCGCCGGGTCGAAGAAGTTGTAGAAGAGCAGCGTCAGGACGTATATGTCGTGGTTCTCCGAGAAGACCCTGCACGCCTCCTGCCCGAGGGACTTGGTCAGCGCGTAGAGGTTCGTGCCGGGCTGCGGGGTTATGTCCGGCCCGATCTGGTAGTCGATCCGCTCGTAGGTCGGCCCGGCGACGGTGAAGTGCGGGCCGGTGTTCACCACGCGCCCGATGCCGTGCTCGACGGCGGCCACCATCATGTTGTACGCGCCCCTGGCGCTCACGTCGAAGGCTAGCTGCCGGTCGTGGCGCAGCACCGAGAGGTTCACGATGGCGTCCATCCCCTCGGCGGCGTCGACCACCGCGTCCAGGTCCGACACGTCGAGCTTGAAGTACTCGTGGGGCGTGTCGTCCAGGTCGTTGATGTCAGTCAGCCGCAGGGTGTGCTCACGCTCCAGCGCCCCGACCACGTGGGGGCCAAGATACCCGTTCGCTCCAAGGACCAGGACGTTCATGTGAGGCTCCTTTGGGCCGGAAATATGGGATCGGCTAGGGCCGGAATATGTCGTCCAGGTCGATGGTGAGGCCCTCCAGCGTTGGCGACGTCAGAACGTCGCCCATGCCGTAGCTGCCCACCTCGTCGAGGCTGCCGTCGCCCAGCAGCATGACCCATATCCTCCGCTCGTCAGGGTCGACCACCCAGTACTCCTTCACGCCATGCCGTGCGTACAGGTCACGCTTGACGGTCCAGTCCCGGCCCGCAGTGGAGGGAGACCTGATCTCGACCACCAGGTCGGGCGCACCCCGGACGTTGGCGCGGGTGACGATATGGGCCCGCTCGTTGGAGACGAACAGCAGGTCGGTCTGCACCACGTCCAGGTCCGACAGCACCACGTCGAACGGGGCTGAAAAGACCTCTCCCAAGGCCCTGTCATCCACGAAAGCGTGAAGCCTCGAGCCCAACCTCATGTCGATTCTCTGGTGGGCTGCACCTGGCGATGGCGGCATGAACTTTTCTCCGTCTATGAGCTCCCAGATTTCGCCCTCGGGAGTCCTGGCGTAGTCCTGGTAGGTGAGCTTGGTTGTGGGCTTGGCGACGACCATGTCGGCCCTCCTTGCCTGCCAGTATACTCCATCACCCCGCCTGGCCGAGGCGGCCGGCAAAGGTGTAGAAGGGGTCGTCCTTCGCGAGGGGCAGTCCCACGGGGGCGCGCTCGAAGGCGGACTTGTAGATCGCGCGGGATACCTCGACGTGGTGGCGTGAGACCTCGATGGGCACGAGGGGGTCCGAGCCGTCGATGATGGTCTGGAGGAAGTAGCGGGTCTGGTCCTGCTGGCTGGCGGCCTCGGGCAGGTGGGCGACCTCCCCTCGCAGCGCCTCGAGGCCCTCGACCGCCCCGGCATCGCCGTCGGATGCGAACACCACGTCGGACGAGATGACAGTCGCAGCGTTCACGTTGTCGGCGCTCGCAACGGGCGTGACGACCCTGCCGCGGAAGGAGTCCTGGTTGACGACGAGTGAGGCCCTCTCGCCGTAGATGGTGATGCGGCCCCGTTTGCCGGGAGACACAGCATCGCGGTGGGCGACGAGGGAGGCGTGGATTGTGCCTATCGCGCCGTTGTCGAACCTCACCAAGGCCTGCGTCAGGCTGTCCGTCTCGATCTTCCGCAGCATCGGCTCCGAGTAGGCGAACACCTCTGTGACGCGGGAGCCCGCCACCCAGAGGTAGGGGTCGATCATATACCTGCCGTGGTGGAAGACCGCGCCGCCTCCCTCGCCCTCCCACGTGCCCATCCAGTCACGGTGCATCCTCCCGCCCGCACGGGTTATCCCGCCGAGCTCGTAGTAGGTCTGGGGGTGATACTCGAGCTTCTCGACGTTGGCGCTGGCGATGGGGCCGAGCAGCCCGCTCTCGACGGCCTTGCGCGCAAGGCTCATGCCGCGCGGGTACCGGTCTACGGCCTGGGACACGAACTTCACGCCCGCCCTGGCGATGGCCTCGACCATGGCATCCGCCTCCTCTACGCTCCGGGCCATCGGCCCCTCGGTGAAGACGTGGCGGCCGCTCTCAGCCGCCGCGATGGTCGGAGCGGACCGGAGCGAGGGCGGCGTGAGCAGCACGACTACCTGCACATCCTCGTCGTCGAGCAGGCTCTCGTAGCCGTCGTAGCGGCGGATGTCTGAGGCTGCCGAATCCTCGGCGGCCTCAGCACGGCGTGTGTACTCCACGCCCACCGTATCCGGGTCGCGGGTGTCGGCAGCGACGAGCCGGGCGTGGTGCGCCGTCACCCTGTACGCCTCCGTGAGGGCGTCGGCCCTGTGGTCGGCGCGCCCCTCACGGTTGTCGGCGACGGCCACGACCTGAGCCATGTCCACCAAGTCGGCGTAGATGGCCGTGTATAGGCGCGAGATGCCGCCGCACCCCACGATTCCAACCCTGAGCCTGTCGTCGGTCATGTCAACCTCCTGGGAGTTCACCTCTGCATAACTATAGTCTATGGGCGAGAATCTCGCGCAGCCATCCCTCCAGGAGAGTTGCCGTGGGGACGCGGTTCAGGCCGATGGTCTACAATCTGCCCAGTGCGACTAGCCTGGCTTGCTGCACCGCACAAGCCCGATGAGGGAGGCCACCGGATGATCGACCTCGTGGTCGGCGGCGGCACCGTTGTCGATGGGACCGGGGCGCCCGGCATCCCCGCCGACGTTGGCGTGGACGGCGGCAGGGTCGTCGAGATAGGCGACCTGCGTGACGCCGAGCCCAAGCGCCGGCTCGACGCTTCGGGCATGATCGTCGCCCCGGGCTTCATCGACATCCACAGCCACTCCGACTACACCCTGCTGGTCGACCCCCGCGCCCAGAGCGCCGTCGCCCAGGGCGTCACTACCGAGTTGGTCGGCAACTGCGGCCACGGCTGCGCGCCCATCACCGAGCCCGACCGCTTCACGTCCAACATATACGGCTACGACCCGGTCGTGCAGATCGACTGGTCGAGCATGGCCGAGTACCTGGACAGGCTCGAGGCGGCCGGGCCGGCCGTCAACGTCGCGACATTGGTGCCAAACGGCAACCTGAGGCTCGCCGCCATGGCCGACCCCGGCGCGGCGGCCACGCCCGACGAGGTGCGGCGCATGGGCATGATGCTGGAGGAGGGACTGGAGGCGGGCGCGTACGGCTACTCGAACGGTCTGGAGTACGCGTTGGAGAGCGCCGCGTCGGAGGACGAGTCCGCGGAGCTGTGCCGGATCGTGGCGCGGGCCGGGGCCCTCTACGCCACCCACGAGCGCAACAAGGACATCCACGCAGTGGAGGCGATCGAGGAGGGCATCAGGGTCGCCCGTGCCAGCGGGGCGCGGCTGCAGATCTCCCACATCATCCCCCGCAGGAGCAGCCCGCCCGGCTCCATTGAGCGCGTCGTGGAGCTGGTCGAAGAGGCGCGAAGCTCGGGCCTCGATGCGGCCTTCGATGCCCATACCCGCCTGCACGGCATCCTCAACGCGAGCGCCGCGCTGCCATCGTGGGCGCTGGAGGGCACACCCGACGACCTGCGGGCCCGCCTCCGAGACCCCGAGGCGCGCGGGCGCATGAAGCGGCACAGGAGCATCGTCTCCAACTTGCAGCTCGTCGGCTGGGACAGGCTTTATCTGTTCACGAGCTGGGCGCGCCCCGAGTCCGTGGGCAAGAGCTTCGCCGAGCTTGCGCCGCGAGGCGGGGACCCATTCGACGCGCTGCTCGACGTCATCCTGGCCGAGGCCGAGGACCCGCACCGCTCGCTGATCATCTCCCACGCCTACGAGGAGGAGTGGCTGCGACAGACCTTCCGGCACCCGCTGTGCACCACGGAGTCCGACGCCACCGCGCTCTGCACCGACGGCCCCCTGGCCGACACGCTGTTCCTGGGCGCGTACACGTGGGCGGCCTGGTTCTACAGGCGGTTCGTGCGCGAGACGGGCGACTTCACCGTCGAGGAGGCCGTGCACAAGCTCTCAGCCGCACCCGCCGCCCGCATCGGCCTCGCCGACAGGGGCGTCCTGGCCGCAGGCGCGGCGGCCGACATCGTCGTGTTCGACCCCGCCAGCTACCGCGAGACCGGCACTCTCGAGGACCCCAACCACCTGGCCGAGGGCGTCCGCCACGTCATCGTCAACGGCGGCATCGCCATCGAAAACGGCCGCTTCACCAACCACCGCTCCGGCCAAGTTCTACGAAGGGTGTAGTCTAGGCTAGAATGGGATGAGGCGGTACCTGGCAGCTCGTGGAGGCAACAGTGAAGACATACGTGATCACAGCAGATCTCGAACAGGACGAGGACGGCCGGTGGAGCGCATGGATCGAGGCCCTGCCGGGATGCACGGCCTGGGGTCACACTCGCCAAGAGGCGCTCCTAGCGCTACAGGATGCTGCGGATGCGTACATCGAGGACATGGAGGACGCAGGTGAAGTGATTCCCAGCCGAGGCTTCCAGATCGTGGAGGCGCCCCTCGTAACTGTAACCCGATGAACCCGCCTGCGCTGCCCTTCCAGCGGCTCAGGGGTTTGACCGCACGCAGGGTAATTCGGGCTCTGGAGCGCGATGGGTTCGAATACAGAAGGAGAAGGGGTTCAGCCCGAGTCTATCGCAAGGACGACGGTCGGAGGGTCGTCGTACACTACCACGCTTCAGGCGACACATTCCCAATCGGCACACTGCGAGAGATTCTCAGGGCAACGCAGTGGAACGAAGACGACCTTCGCCGTTTGCGCCTCATTTGAGCGACCATTCAGAACGTCCTCGCGCAGTCGTGTCGGTCCGCACGAAGCTTGCCACCTTACCGATGCTCTCTTGCCTCGCCTAAACCACTCCCGCTATGGCAGCTTCGAGGGCCGCCTTGGTGCTGGCGGCTATGGCGCGGTATTCCTTGAGGACGCGAACGCTGGTGAGGACGGTGGGGCGTGAGGTGTCGCGGTAGTCGGTCCGCATCTCCAGCCTGCCGAGGAAGGAGAGGCCCATCTCGCCGGCAAGCTCCTCGCCCGCGCCGGAGCCGAAGACGTCGCCGGCGAAGTTCTCGACGACGCCCAGCACGGGCACCTTCAGCTTCCTGATCATGTTGATGGAGCGCTTGGCGTCGATCTTCGCCAGCTCCTGGGGCGTCGTGACCACCACGAAGCCGTCCAGGCTCAGGGTCTGCATCACCGTGAGGGGGGAGTCGGAGGTGCCCGGCGGCAGGTCTACCAGCAGGTAGTCGAGGCCGCCCCAGTCGGTGCTCTGGAGTAGCTGGTTGATGGCGTTGTGGATCATCGGCCCGCGCCAGATAGTCGCCTCCTCCTCGTCCTTCTGGAAGAAGGCCATGGACATGACGCGCACGCCGAACCGCTCCGGCGGCACGAGCTTGTTGCCCTCGCTCACCACTGGGACCTCGGCCACCTTCATGGCGCGGACGACGTTGGGGCAGTCGATGTCCACGTCCAGGATGCCGACGGCGGCCCCGTCCTGGGCCAGGGTGACGGCCAGGTTGGCGGCGACGGTCGTCTTGCCGACGCCGCCCTTGCCGCTGTAGACGCCGATCTGGCAGCCGATGCCCCCCAGGCTGTCGGCTATGGCCCGCTTCTGCTCGAACTGGCGCTTCATCTGCTCGATCTTCGCGCGGGCCTGGGCGGCCTGCTGCTGATTGGGCGGGTGCTGGTGTGTCATCTGTCTCTCCTGGCGGCAAAATGAGAAGCGGACGCGCTTGGCGGCGTCCGCTCCGGGTGGTTCAGGCGGTGAGGGATTCGGGCGCCGGTCAGTCGAGGCCCAGCTGCGCCTTGCCCTCTTCGGAGATCATGTCGGGCGTCCACGGAGGCTCGTACACCATCTCGACCTCCACGTCCTCGACGTCCTCGATCTCCGCAATGCGCCACTCGGCCTGCTGCGCTATGTACGGGCCCATGCCGCAGCCCGCAAAGGTCAGGGTCATCTTCACCTGAACGTCGCCGTCCTCGACCTGGCAGTCGTAGACGAGGCCCAGATCGACGACGTTGACGGGGATCTCCGGGTCGTACACGTCCCTGAGGGCCTCCATCACGTCCTCTTTGGTCAGTTCGGTGGTCGTAGCCATGCGGTCCTCTCCCTGGGCAGGCGCAGTCTCGTGCTATCGCCGTGCAAGTCCATTCTATGTTCGACGCAAGGGGGTGTCAATTGGCGGCGGTTTGACGATCCCCGCACTCGGCCTTAACCTAGTGACTATCTCAAACTACCCCGCATTGACTGAGAACTGCCCTTCGACAGGCTCAGGGCGAACGTCCTGAGATAGTTCTTAGACTCTCGCGTGTACCCTAGGAGGTTGAACTTGGCGCTGTCGCGGAAGAGCCCGTTCATGCTCACGGCGACCGTGGACTTTCCCGACGACGTGCGGGACGGGCCGTACACCCATGCGCTGCTCGATGAACTGATGGCGCTACTCCGGGCACTCGGGGTGCGTCGGATCAACTGGCTCTACTACGGCGACGACGAGCCGGAGTCCTACTGGGCGGGGTACATATTCCCGGCCATGCCTTATGGCCCGGAGACGCTGGCGAACATCGGCGAGCCGCTCAGGGCGGGCGCGGCGGCGGCCCACAGGCACGGGCTGGAGATATACGGCGTGCTGAAGCCCTACAACGCCGGCGCGCCGATCACCAAGCCGCGGGGGCTGGCCGGGAGCCCTCCCGGCGCGATACAGCGCATCGGCGGACCGCTCGTCAGCGTCATCCCGTTCATCCAGCGCAATCCGCACGCACGGGTCCGGCGCAGGCCCGTGGACGGGCCGGAGGGGCTCGACTCGATCCCCATCAGACGGATCAAGCTCCGCAAGTCCGACGACACTCCCACACGCATCTCGCGCGAGAACATCCAGGTATGGGTGAGCCCTGACAACTATAGGTACACGCGATCCGACGGCGATTTCACGCTCATCGAGTCGGTCGAGCCTGCGCCCCGGGAAGTGGCTGACTACTACGGCACGCCCGTCGTGTCGAAGGGGTCGCCTGTGCGGACGCTGACCCTCGACAGGCTGGACCTGCCGGACGCCTTCGTGCTGGTGACGACCGACCTGAAGGATGGCAGCCCCGACTTCAGGAACACCGCCGTCGGGATGATCGAGGCTTACGGGCCGGGCCCGGAGCCGCTGCCCATCACGGTGGCGACGCGGAGCGACATCTGGGACCACAACCGCGACTTCCGCACCCACGGGCTGGAGTTCGACTCCGGCTGGGGGATGCTCCAGCTCTACCTGGACGCCGACAATTCGACGGGCAAGGGTGAGCGGTTCTGGAGCTCGCTGCCCAGCCACGGCGTCGTCGCGTTCGCCCGGGGCAAGAACGAGTACCTGGCGGCCACGCCAGCCGAGTCGTTGCCTGACGTGCGCAGGCTGTGGTCGGGCTGGGTCGACAGGATACTGGACTCGGGCGTGGACGGCCTCGACATCCGGGTGTCGGCCCACGGCAGCCTGACCGACGAGCCCCACGAGTACGGCTACGACGCGCCGGTCGTCGAGGAGTTCCGCCGCATCCATGGGAGCAACCCTGACGGCAGCGATGAGGCACGGGCCGCGATCGCCGGGATACGCGGACGGCACTACAGCGACTTCATCCGCGAGGCGAGCGGGCGCGCCCGGGCGGCGGGCAGACGCTTCCAGGCGCACATGCACACCGAGGCGTTTCGCCCGGACCCGTGCCACGGCCAGCTCATGGGCTTCCCGGCCAACATGCGATACGAGTGGCGAGAGTGGCTGGACGAGGGGCTGATCGACGACGTGGTGTTTCGCACGAGCTGGTTCGAGGCGCTGGAGGACCACCCGGACAGCCCCGCCCAGCGAAGCAGGCTCGACAACGCGCTGTCGGAAGGCTTCGCCGCGGAGGTGCTGGGCGAGGCGAACAGGCGCGGCCTGCCCGTGTACCTCAACCGGTACATCGACCGGGCCGTGGGCAACGAGGACTACGTGGCCGACCTGGAGCGGACCGCCCGCGACGAGCGGTTCGCGGGATTCGACCTATACGAGACGGCCAGCTTCATCTCGCCGGCGCCGGACGGATCGAGGCTCGTTGCCATTGGCGACGCGCTCGAACAGCTTACCGAGGCCTCGAAGCGGCTGGGGCTGGCCCAGCAGGGAGGCTGACATGGCAGACGCTCCGATCCACATCAGCACCGACCGCCAGCTCTTCGTCGACGACTTCTGGATCGACGAGGCCAGGGGGACGACCCGTGTTCTTCACCAGCCCACCCGCCAGGCCCCGGCCATCGAGCCCGACCCGCCGTGGGACCTGAGCCCATGTGCGGCCGGGTTCATGGAAGACGGCGGCCTCTACAGGGCCTGGTACCGCACGGACAACGACCCATCCGTAATCGTCACGCCGGGCGGCAGTAAACCCGCGGCGGACCCCGTACGCTACCCCGACGCGACGACGGCATACGCCGAGAGCAAGGACGGCATCCACTGGGAGAAGCCGGACCTCGGCCTCTTCGAGATCGGCGGATCGAGGAGCAACAGCGCCATTTGGATGGGCCCCGGCGCCAACATGGCCCCCTTTAAGGACGCCAACCCCAACGCTCCCAACGACGAGCGGTACAAGGCCGTAGTCCGCACCAACGACCTCCTGGCCCTGGGGTCTCCAGACGGCATCCATTGGCGCCTTCTCCAGGAAGAGCCGATCATGACCGACGGGCCTTTCGACTCCGTCAACGTCTCCTTCTGGGACGACTCCCTCGGCCAGTACGTCGTCTACGCCCGGGGCATCGGCAACCCCGACGGCTCGGCCTGGTACGATCGCGAGACCGACACCTTCAGGTCGACCACGGGAAGCGGCCGGCCCGAAAGGAAGCCCGGCCACGAGTTCGGCGGGGGCGTCCGCTGGATACGCCGCGCGACGTCCGACGACTTCAGGACCTGGAGCGACCTGGAGCTCATCGACACTGGCGAAACCCCGGACGAGCACCACTACACCAACGCCTGCGTGAAGTACGAGCGCGCTCCCAACACCTACCTCATGTTCCCATCCAGATTCGTAGTCGAGCGAACGCCCGACCCTGCGTGGACCCGCGGCCCGGGCGTCAACGACATCGTCTTCATGTCCAGCCGAGACGGCATCCACTTCGACCGCAGCTTCAAGGAGGCCTTCATCAGGCCCGGCCTCGACCGGAACAACTGGCACGACCGAAGTCTCTATCTCGAAACGGGGATCCTACAGACCTCGCCAACCGAGCTCTCCCTGTACGGCAAGGAGAACTCAGCCCTCCCCACGCAGCGCATACGGCGCTATTCGCTCCGCACCGACGGCTTCGTCTCCGTCAACGCGGGTCACGCCGGAGGTGAGCTGGTAACAAGACCCTTCACCTTCGATGGCAGTGAGCTGGAGCTCAACTACTCGACCTCCGCCGTCGGTACAGTCAAGGTCGAGCTCCAGGACGGCAACGGGAATCCGCATGAGGGCTTCTCCCTCGACGACTGCCCCGACATCTTCGGCGACGAGATCGCGGGCGTCGTCCACTGGGGCCACGGCCCCAACGTCTCCTCCCTGGCCGGTAGACCGATCCGGCTCCGCTTCTGGCTCAAAGACGCCGATCTATACGCCTTCAAGTTCAATCACTAGCTGAAGCACCGGTCGGAGGTACACTTCATGACTGTATCAGGAGCGACTTTCTCGCTTGGGCAGCTTGCCGAGGAGGGCTACACGGGGCCGGTGCCTATCCTGACACCGGATGAGGCCGCCGCCGGGCGCGGGGCCTTCTTCGAGGCGATCGGGCAGCCGGAGGACGCGCCTGGGCCTGCGGACTTCAGGCCGGGCGGCTTCAACCTCGATCACCGTTGGGCCCACGACCTGGCGACCCACGAGAGGGTGCTGGACCACGTTGAGCTGGCCCTTGGGCGGGACATCGTGCTGTGGGCGACGGTCTTCTGGTACAAGGAGCCGCACAACACGAAGTACATCCCGTGGCACCAGGACGCGAGCTACTGGCCGATGGAGCCGCGCATCAACCTGACGGCCTGGATAGCCCTGGGGCCGACGTTCTCCGAGAACGGCTGCCTGCGGCTAATCCCCGGCTCCCACAAGGCGTGGCTGGACGACGACTACAGGACCCTGGACGAGCGGAGCGCGTTCTCGCGCGGGCTGGCTCCCGATCAGGTCGATGAGTCGAGGGCCATCGACGTGGAGATGTCGCCGGGCGAGGTGGTCTTCTTCAGCGAGGCGACGCTGCACGGCTCGAACGCCAACGTAAGCGACGTGCCCCGCGTGGCCTACTCGCTGCGGTTCACCACGCCGGAGGTGAGGTTCGACCCGGAGGGACTGAAGGAGCAGCGAATCGACTATCTGACAAGGACGTTCCTGGTGCGAGGCGAGGACCGGTACGGCCTGAACGACTCGCTAAGAGGGGAGCCGCCGGCCTAGGTAGTGTTGACATTTCCGTCACTCCGGCGAAAGCCGGAGTCCAGAGAGAGGCTGAATCGTCTGAGCATTGCCCTTCGACAGGCTCAGGGCGAACGTGCTTCCGTTTGCGGCTATTCTGCCTCCAGGGTGTCCCTTAGGTGGGCGACGGCTAGGGCTATGGCCTCGCGGGGGGTGCAGGCGTTGCCCTGGTCCTCGTAGACGATGGACATGGTGCCGTTGAAGTCGACGGCGCGCAGGATGGCCATCACGCGCTCGTAGTCGATCCACTCCTCGCGGCCGCTGTCGATCTTGTAGATCTTCGCCCTTACGTAGGCGGCGTATGGGGCCGTCTGCTCCATGTACTCGTAGATGTCCACGTCGGGGTCGGCCACGCCCATCGGGGGCGTGCCGGGCGAGCCCCACCACCTGCCCGTGTCCAGGATGAAGGTAAAGTTCTGGCGGCCGGTCTCGCGCAGTATCTCGATGATCTCCTCGCCGGTGGGAGAATCGACCGGCGGGTGGTTGTGCAGCCCTATGAACACGCCCTTGCCCGCCGCGTAGTCGGCGACCTCCCGGTAGCTGGCGATCATCTCCGAGAACAGGGCATCGCGGTCGGGCGTGGCCTCGGGAACGCTGCCTCCGAATATGCGTATCAGCGGTGCGCCCATGAACGCGGCATCGTCGACGGCCGCCTTGGCCTCGTCGATGCGCCATCGCAGCTCGTCGCGCGGCAGCGGGACACCCACCTGTCCCACGCCCGGTGCCTCGGCAGAGCCGATGAAGCCGCTGCCGATTCCCAGGAAGCCGATGGGGAGGCCGCGCTCCAGGCACGCCAGCTTCAGCCGGGCCAGGTATTCCCGGTCGCGCGACCGCAGCCCGCGGTCCACCTGGAAGTCGACGGCGTCGAGCCTCAGCTCGTAGGCCATGTCGACGAACTCCTCGGCGTCCATCCAGAGGCCGGAGGCCCTATCCAGGGCTATGAGCGAGTTGCACGCCAGCTTGATCATGGTCCCACTCCACCAGGGATCGTTGAGCGACATTGTATCTGGGTGAAGCACTGCTCTTCGACCCTTCGGCAAGCTCAGGAGAGCCAAGCTCAGGGCGAGCGACCGGTTCCTCTGCCCCGCCATGCATAGGCCGCACCGGCGGCGGCCAAGTACGCGGCAGCGCCGCCAAGGATTACCCAGGTGAAGCCGAACGACAGCGCGAGCACCGTGGCCAAGATGGCGCTGACCACGGACGTCGACCCATTGACGGCCCAAGCCCAGGGGACGAGCGCGGGAGCCTGTATACCCAGTGTCTGGATGGCGCGGGGGAACGGCATCCCCATCGCCGTGCCGAGAGGGGCCAGCAGTACGACGCTGAGGGCGAGCCTGCCCGGGAGCGGCAGCCCCAGCGTGGCGTCGAAGAGCAGCGGCAGCCCGAAGGCATAGAGGACCGACAGCGCCGCCACGACAGAGACGGCGGCGGCCATCGACACCCGGAGCCGGTCGGACGCCAGGCTTCCGACACCAGACCAGACCAGCACGCCGAAGAGCACCGTCGCGAAGGCGTACGTGGGCTGGTCCAGGTAGAGGATGAACCTCTGGAGCAGGGGGATCTCCACCCATAGGAACCCCAGGCCGAGCCCCGCGAAGTAGACGAAGGGCCAGAGCCTCCCGACCGAGCCCGCCCGCGGGCCAACGCCGCTCGATTCGCCCCTGCGGAACAGGAGCGGCAGCAGGATGAACGCCCCGGCGGTAACTATCGCCACCACGAGACTGCCCAGCACTATGAGGAATCCGGCGCCGCCGAAGGGCTGGAACGTCCTGCCGAGGCTCCCCAGTATCTCCGGCGTCTGGGACCACCTGAACAGGTGGAAGTAGAAGGGCCGGTCGTCGCTTACTGGAGAGATGTCGTGGCCGTAGCCGGCGTAGAACTCCTCCCTTGTGTCCGCATCCAGGATGGCCGCGACCGTCTCGTGGTAGACGGGGATCGGGTGGACGCTGAACCTGTTGAGGTCCGACGCCGCTATGCCGGGGTGGTAGACGAGGTCGTACTGGAGCGCGTCGGCGAACCCGCGCACGACATCCACGTCCGTGGCGTCTAGGGGGGAGCGCTTCATGATCAGGGTGATGGTCTGGAGGCTGCGTATGACGGCCATGTGGTCGGCCGGCTCGACGCCCAACCCCTCCAGGGCCTCGACGGCGACCGAGACGACCCTGACGCCCTCGCTCGGCGGCGTCTGGGCCCAGCGCGTGACCGACAGGAAGCCGCCGGGCGCCAGGCGGCGGTAGTAGCTCTCGAAGGCCTCGACCGTGTACAGGTAGCTCTCCGACACGCCGTACGCGCCCGCGAGCACCGGTCTGAAGGAGTCGGCGAGGCTGACCTGTATGACGTTGAAGCGCTCGTCCGTGCGGTGCAGGTAGCTCCTGGCGCCCTCGTTCACGACCGTCACGCCCGGCCTGCCGATGATGTTCGCCGCACGGTCCGCGAACCGCTCCCTCACCGCCTCGACGACCAGCGGATTGGAGACGACCGCCGTGACGGACTCAGCTCCGTTGCGAAGCGCGGTGAGCACGTCGAGCCCGCCGCCGGGCTCGATCACGAGCGCGCTGGCCCCTTCGACAAGCTCAGGGCGAACGGGTTTGACAGGCCCTTCGACAGGCTCAGGGCGAACGGGTTTGATAGGCCCTTCGACAGGCTCAGGGCGAACGGGTTTGACAGGCCCTTCGACAGGCTCAGGGCGAACGGGTTTGACAGGCCCTTCGACAGGCTCAGGGCGAACGGGTTTGACAGGCCCTTCGACAGGCTCAGGCCCTTCGACGGGTTCAGGGTGAACGGGGTTGCTCAGCCGGTAGACGAGGGCCGTCGGCAGGTACTCGGTGAAGTCCGCGCTCTCCGGCGGGACCGCGCTCATCGGGCTCAGGTTGTCGCCGTCAACCGCCAGCGCGGTCTGCGGGGGCAGGCTGCCCCGGTACGCGAAGCTGAGACCCGGCGCGGCGTGGATGCTGCCGCTTTCGATCACCTCCACGAGGGAGAAGGCGTTCCACCGGTGGAATGCCTTTACGGCGCCCTCGTGTCGCAGCGCCTGGCTGACGGCCTTGTATGGGGACAGCTTGAGATCGGTGACGCCGAGCGCGACGGACGCCGCCACCGCCGCGACTGCGAGGGCGCCCGGGACGAGCCATGCCGGGCGCCTCAGCTCGCGCCCGGCCATCGCACCCGCGCCGGCCAGGGCTATGGCTCCGGCAACTACGACCGAGCCCGCCGCGCCGACTATGAGCGGAAAGACGACGGACAGCAGGCAGCCTATCCCCGCGCCGACGAGGTTGGCCCCGTAGAGCGCCCCGGCGCGGGACGGGTGCTTCGCGAGACAGGCCCCCACTATGGAGCCCGCAAAGAAGAACGGCACCGCGAGGGCCAGGTAGTAGAGGGCCAGGTACGCGAGCTGGCTGGGCTCCCACAGCAGCGTGTACGCGTCGAAGGGCAGGACGTTGGTCAGGTACAGGCCGCCGGTGGACGTGACGGCGAACAGCAGCCCCGCGCCGGCAATCACGGGCCGGACGTCACGCGAGGCCAGGTTGGGGACGAGGGCCAGCGCGGTGCCGCTCGCACCGAACCCCAGGAGGGCCAGGCTGATCGCCAGGAAGGCGAAGTGGTAGCCCTGGGTGACCGCGAAGATGCGTGTCAGGGCGATCTCGAATAGCAGGGTCGCGGCTGAGACCAGGAGCACGCAGGCGTACAGCCCCGCGGTCGGAGCTGCATTATTCCGGGCCTCATGGGAGTACAATGTGGACACGAAGCGACCCGCCCCAGCGAAACGGAGGTGCTCTATGCCATCCTACATTCTCACGCTGACTCTCACACCTGAAGGCAGGGAGAAACTTCTGGCCGATGCCGAGAGCTTGCATAGGGTCACGTCCGAGGTGGAGACGGACGACACCAGGGTGCTCGGCATGTACGCCGTGCTTGGGGAGTACGACTTCATAGGCATAGTCGAGTCTCCGGACAACGACGGCGCGGCCCGCTTCTCACTCGAGCTGGGCGTGAGGGTCGGCGCCCACATACGCACCATGCCCGCCATCCCGATAGGGCGGCTCAGGCCGACGCCGCGGGATGGCAGCCCCTCAGATATGGAGGGCGACGTGGCCCTGTCTACCGGCGACGGCCCGATGCACGAGATCAGCCCTTGACGACGGGGCGGAGCGCCTCGATGTGCTCCGGCCCGGATGCGCAGCAGCCTCCGATGATCTGCGCGCCCATGCCGATCCACTCCCGTCCGTACTCGGCATACCTCTCGGGGGTGTTATCGCCCCAGTCTATGGCCCTGTTCTGCGGGTCGTCGGGCGCTGCCTCGACGTAGCCGATGTTGGCATAGGCGCCGATCACTCCGTCGAAGGCGTCCCTGAGGGGTAGCAGGCTGTCCGAGGTATACCCGGGCTCGGTGCACATGGCGAGTATGGCGTCCACCCTGCGGTCACCCAGCCCGGCAACGAGCGCCTCCGGGTCGGACAGGTAGTTGTTCACGTGCTTGACTCCCAGGAAGAGGGGCAGGCCGACCTCCGAGCACGCGTCCACCGCGGCGACGCAGTCCTCGACGGACCCCACGTACTCCGGGAGGATGACGTCGATACCGCAGTCGGCCAGGATCTCCGCCTGACCCCGCAGCTCCTCGAATATCCCCGGATGGGCGGGGCTCGACGGCGCGATGCCGCCCGCCACGTAGGCGTCGGGGTTGACGGCGTCGCGGGCCTGCACGGCGATGTCGCCCGCCAGCTTCGTGTACTCCGCCCACCTGTCGCCGATGCCGTCCAGACCCATCCGGGTGGGGTTGGTCCAGAAGGAGTTGGTGATGATGATGTCCGCACCCACCCTCAGGTAGTCCTCGTGGACCTGCCGCACCAGGTCGGGGGCCTCGCCCAGGGCCCGCGCCGACCAGGGGCCTATGTCGCCGGGAGGGCCGGCGCCGCGGGCCACCTGCACCCCGCGCCGCTGGAGCTCGGAGCCTGTGCCGCCGTCCATCAACAGCAGCCGGCCACCGCCAAGTAGGGTCATTATATTTTCGCGCAAGGTCGTACCTCCTAGTCTCAGGACGCACTAGTATACGGGCTGGGCAAGTGACATACACCACGAATGCGTGTTCTGTATAATGAGCATGGCGCCGGTTCTCTCGAGCCAGCGGCAGTTCCAGCGCCGGGTGATATGATAATGCTCGGATCTCAGGCGAGTAGATCCCTGATGTGGAAGGCGACTCTAGACGAACGGAGGCTGCAGTGACTCACATCATCGAGGAACATAGCGTGGAGCCATGGCGTCGCCGGCTGTACTTACCCGCGTATCGAATCAGCGATGCGGCGAGATATGCCGGTGTTGCCGCCCAAACGGTCACGCACTGGCATCATGGGGACAGCCGGCTTGGGCCGACACTGCCGGGACATCAGAAGCGGAGACACCTATCGTATCTCCAACTGGTCGAAGTCGCTTTCGTCGCCACCTTCCGGAAGCTCGGCGTGTCGCTCCAGCGGATACGCAAGGCGCGGGCCTATGCCGCCCAGGTGTTGAACGCCGAGTATCCATTCGCCGAATACAAGTGGCTGACCGAAGGCCATCATGCAATGCTGAATCTGATTGATGTGGATGACGACGCATCAATTGGCAACCTCATCGTGGGCGACGCTCACGGACAGATCGCCTGGCAAGAGATGGTCGGCGCGCGGTTCGCACAGTTCGACTATGAAGAGGACATAGCCCTGACATGGTACGTTGACGGGAGAGACAGCCCTGTGGTCATAGACCCCCGGATCTCGTTTGGAGCTCCCACGGTAAAGGGCATCCCCACGTGGGTGCTGAAAGGACGCTCGAGTGCTGGTGAGGGCATCGCGGACATAATGGACGACTTTGGACTTGGTGAAGAAGAGATCACGCGTGGCTTAGCTTTCGAAGGGATCCAACTGGCGGCCTGAGCGATGGTGGACACCGAAACAGGACAGGCCCTCTACACCTCTCCAGTGCTGTTCTTTGACAGAGATGTCGGTACTTCCCTGCCACAGGCGCTGGGAGTGCTCAGGCTGCCAACTCGCGTCGAACATCACCAGAACCACTTCCCCACCGACGCGCGGGACGACGACTGGATGCCCACAGTAGGAAGCATGGGATGGTTCCTGATAGGCCACGATAGCCGCCACCATCAGGAAGAGTCGGAGCTACTGGCCATCAGACAGTACGATATGGGATGCTTCTACCTGTGGGGAGGCAGCGCATTGAGATGGGAGAAGATGCGCTGCTTCCTGCGTGCCTATGAGAACATCCTTGAAGCCGCAGCCAGGACTCCCCGTCCTTTCATCTACAGGATCACAGAGAAGGGCCGCCTCATATCTGTTACCATCCCATAGGACAGACCCACATGACAAACACCCTCTACTACGGTGACAACCTCGAGATCCTTAGGCAGCACGTCCCTGACGAGTCCGTCGACCTCGTCTACCTGGACCCGCCCTTCAACTCGAACGCCAACTACAATGTGCTGTTCAAGGAGCAGTCCGGCGAGGCGTCGCCCGCCCAGATCAGGGCGTTCACCGACACGTGGGAGTGGACGCAGGAGGCCGTGCGCACATACGAGCAGGAGATCATCACCAACCCCGGCACGCCCGCCAACGTCAAGGACATGATCTCCGCCCTGCGCCAGTTCGTCGGCGGCAACGCGATGATGGCCTACCTGGTGATGATGACGCCTCGCCTCGTGGAGCTGCGCCGGGTGCTCAAGCCCACCGGCTCGATCTACCTCCACTGCGACCCCACGGCCAGCCACTATCTCAAGCTGCTCATGGACACGGTGTTCGGTAAGGAGAATTTCCGCAACGAGATCATATGGCGCAGGACCGACTTTCATAGCAGCAACACAAGGTTTGGCCGCATCCACGACGTGATCCTGTTCTACAGCAGAACCGCCAACTACTTCTTTCAGAAACAGGTGCGGCCCTATCACGAAGAGTATGTCGGCAAGACATTTCGCTTTCGTGACGAGCGCGGCGCTCATCGACACGCGGACCTGACTGCCGCGGAAATCAGAACCGGCGATTCGGGTTCCCCGTGGAAGGGATATGATCCAACCGCTGCCGGAAGGCATTGGGCCATACCCGCGTACCTCCGGGAAGACCTGGAGAGACGAGGAGAGTCTTTAGACGGACTGACGACCCAGGAAAAACTGGATCTCGCCCTCAAGCACGACCTCATCTACCTACCTGACAACCCCGGCGGCCAACCGGCGGCCAAGAGGTACCTGGCCGACCGGGACGGCACCCCGATACAAGACATCTGGACATACCAACCGCACACCGAAGGGCAGCTCTGGAATTCGGACGAAGGGATAGACGGGGACGTCAAGTGGGTACAACGACCGGAGCGTCTCAGCTACCCCACCCAGAAGCCGGTCGGCCTCCTCTCACGCATCATCAGGGCGTCCTCGAACGAGGGAGACGTGGTGCTCGACCCCTTCTGCGGCTGCGGCACCTCGGTCGCGGCCGCAGAGAACCTCAAGCGCCGCTGGATCGGCATCGACATCACACACCTGGCCGTCGCCCTCATGAAGAGCCGCCTGAGGACGGCCTTCAACCTGCACCCCGGCGCGGATTATCGGGTAGTCGGCGAGCCCGCGGACGTGGGTAGTGCCCGGGCGCTGGCCGAGCAGGACCGCTACCAGTTCCAGTACTGGGCCATGTCTCTGCTGGAGGCGCTGCCCCGCAAGCAGGACGAGCGCCGGGGCGCGGACAGGGGCATCGACGGCGTCGTCCACTTCATCGACGGCCCGCGCCGCGCGACGAAGAAGGCCATCGTGCAGGTCAAGAGCGGCAGGGTCTCCTCGCCCCACGTCCGCGACCTGAAGGGCACCGTCGAGCGGGAGAAGGCCGACTTGGGCCTGTTCATCACCCTGGAGGAGCCGACGCGCGAGATGCGCACCGAGGCCGCAGACGCCGGCTTCTACCACTCTGAGATATGGCAGCGCAACTACCCCAGGATGCAGATCCGCACCATCGCCGAGCTGCTGGCGGGGCAGGACTTCGACATCCCGCCGCATCCGTCCATGTACCAGCCTGCCCAGCCCGTCCGCCGCCCAGAGGGGCAGCAAGCGACAATGCCCGACACGGTGTGAGGAGTTCTAGGCTTAATCCGATCCTATTGCCTGGTGGATCTCGTCGAGCCAGACTACCAGCTCGGCGGTGGCGTCGTTGTTGTAGCCGGCGCGGCCCGAGGCGGCCCACTCCCACGCGCCGTTCTCCGACTGCGCGTCGATGAGGTTGTCGCCCACCCTGGCGGCCATATCGCCGTACTTCGTCTCGCCCGTCAGCGTGTACATCATCGACGCAGCCCAGCCCACCTTGCCCGCGCGCAGCAGGCGGAAGTGGTAGTCGCCCACGTAGTCGCAGAACAGCATGTACCGGCGGGCCAGGTCGAGCCACTCACCCTCGCCGGTCGCCATGTACAGGCGCGACAGGAACCCCGCCGCGATGCCGGGATGGAAGAAGGACTGGTCGCGCGACTCGTCCCGTGTCAGCACGTACCGGAAGTCGTCGCCGTCCCGAACCTCCGTGATCAGCCCGCTCTCGCGGCTGTACACCGTCCACATCTCCTCCGGGTAGTTGGGCTGGTCGTCCATCATGCGCTTCATCCACGCGCCTAGGCCCCGGGCGACGTCCAGGCGGCCCGTGTAGATGGCGCACCAGCCGCTGCCGCTTACCACCCACAGGTCCTGCTCGGTCGAGGCCTCGCCCTCGGTTGGGCTGGAGTAGAAGCCGCCGCTCTCCGGGTCGTGGAAGCGCATCAGGAAGTCCATCCCGCGCTGGGCGAGGTCGAACTGGCCCAGGCGGTGGGCGCCCTTGATTACCCAGGCGTTGTGATAGCTGTAGTAGTAGCTGTCCAGCTCGTCCGCTGGCCTGGGGCCGAAGTCGCCGTCCGGGGTGAAGCCGTTGCGCCGCACCCAGTCCAGGAGGCGGCTGGCCGCCCCCGACATCCCGCACACCATCAGCGCGGCGGGCACCTTGTAGTACTCCGTCACGCCCTGCTCGGGGTCGCCGAAGCTGCCGTCTTCGTGGAGCTGGGTCAGCAGGTACCGCCCGCCCCTGTCCCTGGCCTCTCTGAACCTGTCCATAATGCACTCCTCAATAGCCGCATTAGGTGCTCAGCACCGACCTGACCACACAGATCGTTCGCCCTGAGCTTGTCGAAGGGCAGTGCTCCGCCAGATCGCATAGTCTTGGTCTTCTTTGCGAGAGTGGCATCATGCATCCACCAGCGCCAGGTTGGACATGGACGCCTCGATCTCGCCGCTGTCCACGCGCCGCGTCAGGTCCACGATGGCCTGGTTCACCGGGGTCGGGACGCCTACCTGCTGCCCCTTGCGGACCACGTAGCCGTTCAGGTGCTCCACCTCGGTCGCCCGGCCCTTCAGCAGGTCCTGGGCGAGGGACGGCCGGCCCGTCCCTATGTTCCTGCCGTGCTCGACCAACAGGCCCTCCACCTCTTCCTTCGCGGCCCCGTCCTCGAGCGCCCTGTTGAACAGCTCGGCCGGGACGTTGCTGATCGTCTCGACCGAAACGCCGTGGGCCTCGGCCACGCGCACCAGCTCCGCCGCGATTCGTATGGACAGGAACCGCACCTCCGGGTTGAACCTGAGTTCCGCCGACATCAGCCCCGTGAAGCCCGCTACGGCGTTGCTCATCGAGTTGGTGGCCAGCTTGGCCCACCGTTCGCCCCAGAGGTTCGTCGTCGTCTTGGTGATCCCGGCGTCGCCCAAGACCTCTGCGAGCCTCCGCAGCCGTTGGGTGATCAGGCCGCTGGGCTCCCCGACGGTGAAGGCCGGGCGGTCGATGGCGCTGGTCCGCTCGGGCGTGCCGGGCTCGTACATCCCCGCGCCCAGGGTCACGACGCAGCCGACGACCCGCGACCAGCCGAGCACGTCGGCGATCGCGTCCTCGTTGATGCTGTTCTGGGCCGACACCACGAAGCCGCCCGGCGCCAGGTGCGGCTCGATGAACATGGACGCCCAACCCGTGTCGTACGACTTGACCGACAGGAACACCACGTCGAACTTCGTCCTGGCGGCCGAGACCTCACCCAGGTGCAGGGCGGCGGGCCGGACGGTGAACTCGCCTTCGTGGGCCTTCACGGTCAGCCCGGCGTCCTTGATGCGCTCGATGTTCGCCGGCCACAGGTCTATGAGCGTCACGTCGCGCCCCCCGCGGGCCAGGTACCCGCCGATCACCCCGCCTATCGCCCCCGCGCCGAGTACTGCAATCTTCATTCGGTTCCTCTCCTGTGTGATGCCTAGTCCTATTCGACGTTGATGGTCAGGCGCGTTTGTGTGCGCGCTTCGACCCGCTCCCGGTCGAGAGGGAAGTAGTAGTGCTTCCCGGACAGCCATGTGCCAAGCTGGTCGCAGTAGTTGGCGCTGCCGGGGTTGCCCGACAGACCGGCCGTGTCGACCGCCCAGAGGCCGGGCGGGTCGTCGGACAGCTCGGCGTTGATCCTGTAATTCGCCCCTACGGCGGCCAGGTACGTGGGGTCGAACCCGGTGTTGCAGACCGTGATGCCGCTGCCCCGGACGGGGTCGCCGCCCCTGTTCAGGGTCTCGAATATCTCCCCGCGTGACGTGAGGTGGTGGTCAAGCCTCACCGTGTGGACCGCGCCCCACGTCCACGCACTCATGTCGGCGCTCAGCCTGGACTCCAGATCGTCCAGCGCCGAGTTCACAGCCTCGACTATCGCGCCCTCGCGGTCGCCGTCCCCGAACCAGCCGTGCTCGTCGCCGTCCAGCAGGCTCAGCGACAGCCCCGCCATCGCCGTGCCGAGAACCGCTGCCTGGTCGGGCTCGAAGCGCTCGGCTGCTGCCCTCAATCCCCAGAACAGGAAGAAGCTCTCGAATATGGCAGCGCCAACCCGGTCCGGCTCCATCATGCAGTCCCACGCCTTCAGGTGGCCGACGGCCTCCGCGATCCTGGCGTCGTCGACCGACTCCAGCGTGCGTATCAGCCCCGGCAGGCCCTCTTGCGCCCTGAGCGACATGGAGTCCATCTGCATCTCGGCCACGTCCTCGCGGGTCAGCCGGTCCTTCTCCTCAATCATGGTGCGTATGCGGCGGGCGCGGTGGCCGCTGCTCCACACGCCCGACAGCGGGTAGGGGAAGTCCTCGGGCGCGAGCCGGTTGTTCGCCGAGCGCACCCAGCCCTGGTCGGGGTCCTCCATGCGCGGCATGGCGTCGTAGGGGATGGACTCGCGCCACTGGTGCGCCGGGTCCCAGCCGGGCCGGTAGCCGCGCCCCCAATTCCCCTTGATGGGAATCCTGCCGACCGACTGGTAGCCGAAGTGGCCGTCCACGTCCGCGAAACCGAAGCTCCACGTGGGCACGATCCACGTCCTCAGCGCCTCCCGGATCTCGGCGACGCTGCCTGCCCTGTTGACAGCGAGGAGCGACGTGATCTCGTCGCACGGCTCGTGCCCCATCCACCGCAGCGAGACGGGGCCGCTGTCCCTGGCGATGCCGGGCACGATCTCGTCGGCCATCGGCCCGTTCCGCGTCGACCTGATCGTCCTGGTGACCGGGTCCGCGCCCTTCACGTCGATCCGCTCCACCACCTCTGCCGCCCGCTCCCACTCGCCGTCGTAGAGGAAGTGGCCGGGCCTGTCGGGGTGCTCCTTCTCCTGGTAGAGGTCGCGCTGGGCGCAGATGTTGTTGGTCAACCCCCAAGCCGTGCGCTCGTTCCGCCCGAAGATAATGCCCGGAACGCCCGCGTACCCCGCGCCGACGGCGTTGAATCCCGCGCCCGACAGGTGGACCTGGTACCAGCAGGACACGCTGCCGAAGGCGATGTGGGGGTCGCTCGCCAAGATGGGCAGGCCGGAGTCCGAGAGCTTCCCGCCGATCACCCAGTTGTTGCTGCCGAGTCCCTCGTCGGGGTCGCTCACCACCTCGCCTACCCTCTCGCCGCCGGACCTGCCCGGTGGGTAGTGGCCGTGGGGCACGATGCTCTCGTCCTCCGCCTCGCCCAGCAGGAACGCCTGGTAGAGCGGGCCGTCGCCCAGAGCCCGCCTCGCCATCTCCGGCAGGGCGATGACGGGCAGCCTCCCGGTCAGGTACCAGCGGAACTCGGCCCAGACGGCTATTGAGTCGACGGGCGACCAGGGCTCCGGCTCGTAGTCGAGCAGGTCGAACTCGATGGGCAGGCGCGCCCGGCTCTCCTCCATCGCGGCATTGATGCCGTCCGAGAAGGCCTCAAGCAGATCCCTGGTCTCGGCCGGGATGCGGTCGATCTCCTCCGCGGCGATGCGGTTGATCCCGACCGTCCGCGCGATGATGTCCGTCTCCAGGCCGTCCGGCCCCAGCACCTCCGCGAGGCGGCCCACGGCCTTGCGGCGCAGGTAGTCGAGCTGCCACAGCCTGTCTTGGCCCATCGCGAAGCCGTAGCCGAAGAACAGGTCGCCGGCCGTATCCGCGTAGACGTGAGGCGTGCCCGTCTCGTCGCGCAGGATCTCGACGCCGCCCGCCCCGTCGAAAGTGCGGGCCGTCTCCACGTCGGGCAGCCTCGATTCGAGCTGCCCGCGCCACCACCCGTCGAACTCCGCCCGGCTCACCCCCGCGTCGGCGCACACCGCGTCGATGGACTCGCCCGCGCCGAGTCGCCTCAGAATCGTCCTGTCGTCCAGCTTCATATCACCCTCTCCTTTGGCTCCAGAGTCCAGGGGCGTACCCTGATCAGGCTTACCGCGCCTACGGCGAACATGATCGCCACCGCGACGAATCCCGGCCCGTAGCTCCCCAGCCGGTCGAAGGACTGGCCGGCCAGCAGCGGGCCCAGGAGTCCCGACACGCCCATCGTCAGGGAGATCAGCCCCGCGATGCTCCCGAAGTGCTTCAGCCCGAACGTCTCCTGGACCACCAGGTTGATGAGCGCGCCGTACGAACCCATGAAGAGCCCGAACAGCGGCACCGCCAGCCACGCGATCGGAGGCGTCGGGAACAGCACCAGCATCACAATGAAGAACGCCTGGCCGGACAGGCTGACCATCATCATCCGGCGGGCCGTCACCCGCTCCGAAAGATACCCGAAGCTGAGCTTTCCCGCCATACCGAACGCGGCTAGGAGGCTCATGGCCCGCGCGGCCACCTCCAGCGACATGCCCGACGTGATCAGGTGGTCGGACACCTGGGGCACCAGCGCGCTGTACGTGAACGACCCCAGCATCAGCGAGAGGCCGAGCATGTAGAACGACTGCCCCTTTATGACCTCGCCGACGGCCTGGCCCGTGAGCTGGGGAGCCGGGCCCGCCTTACCCGGCTCCCTGGAGGGATCGGCTTCGGGAAACTCGCGCACCAGCACTATGGACAGGAAGGCGATGAAGAAGGTCAGCCCCGCGAGCAGCAGGAAAGCGCCCCTCCAGTTGCCCGCCGCCAGCATCGGCCCGACCATGAGCGGGACGGCGAAGCCGCCGAAGTTGTTGCCCATGGTGGTCAGGCCCATCACGCGCCCCTGCATCCTCGGGAACCAGATGGAGACGAGGCGCCCGGCGGGCAGGTTGGTCGATCCCAGCAACGCCAGGTACTGCAGGAAGCTGAGCACGTACCAGTGCCAGAGCTGCGACATGAGGGGGCGCAGCAGGAAGCTTGCGCCCATCACCAGGAGCGAGCCGACCATCAGCAGCCTAGCGCCGTGCCTGTCCATGTACCTGCCGAGGAACGGCGCGGTCAGGCTCCCCAGGGCCACGAAGGACAGCGACGCGCTGATGGCCGTGCGCTGCCACCCGAACTCATCCTCCAGCGGCCCGATGAACAGCCCGAAGGCGTAGCCTGGCCCTATGGAGATGGCCGAGGAGAGGAAGACGGTCCCAACGACCAGCCAGCCGTAGTAGCCCAACCGCGCGGTCAGCCGCAGTGGAGGCAGCGCATGTTCGAGTCGGCGAAGATGAGCTCCTTGTCGCCGTCCTGGATGGCGTAGTCGAGCAGCACCCTCAGGGCCTTGCTCTCGTCCATGAAGTTGTACTCGTCGACTATGTTGTCCAACCACTCGCGGTGGGAGCTCTCGATCTCGAATTCGTGCTCTATTGGATCGTGGGGCATCGGGTCGTCCTCCTGCTACGAGATGTTGTTCTGTGCGTCTTCGGTCTCCAGCTCCGCGAGCCGCCTGTCGATGTCCGCCATCTCCCGGTACTCCTCCTTGACCAGGTGGTAGCACCGCTGGAGGTAGAGGTCGGCCAGCCTCGCTCCCCGGCTGTCGCTCGACTTGACGGCATCGACCAAGTGGTGGACCTGGTTGTCGGCGGGGAGATGCCTGGCCAGCGCCCGCATCTCGCGCTCGGCCTCCCGCGCCTGCTCGTCGTCCGAGCCCTCCACCGCGAACTTCAGCCGCCCGACGAGGCCGGTCAGCTCTCCCAGCTTGTCGGCGTCGTTCATCAGCCCGTACAGGACCTCGCTCACGCCGAGGGCGTCGTCCTCCTCGGCCTCTTCGGGCTCACCGGCGGCCACCGGGCCGCACCTGTCGGCGTACGCCTGCACGGCCTCGGAGACCGACATCATCGCGCCGGCCACGTCGCCCGTGTCGAAGGTGCCGCAGTAGAGCACGTCGTCCTCCCGGCGCGACGCCATCTCCTCCAGGGCCTCCCGGCTCCCCACGCGCTCGGGCGCGGGCGGGAACGCGAAGGCCGACAGCTCCGTCGGGCCTGCCTGGGCTACCTGGTTCATCAGAAATGGCGGGACGTACTTGCTCACGTCCACGGCGATGGGCAGTATGACGACGTAGGTCGCCCAAAGCTCGCCGGCGTCCGCCCTGCTGCGAAAGTAGAGGATGGCGTGCCCCTTCGGCGCGCCTTCGTCCCCCCTCTCGAAGGTGAAGTCCATGTTCCGAGCCTGCCTCGCTGATTCGGGGCCATTATACGCCACGAGGCGCGCGCGCCCAATGGCCTATAATCCCGGAGACACGACTCCACGGAGGGATCTTGCCGGAATACTATCGCCGCATGGTGCGGCCCCTGCTCTTCGGACTGCCCGCGGAGACGGCGCAGAAGGTCGCGGAGTTAGCCCTCCGCCTCACGCCCGCGTGGAGGGCGGCCGCATCCGGGCCCGACGATCCGCGCCTCCGCTCCCGGTGGTGCGGCATCGAGATACGCAACCCCGTGGGGCTGGCCGCGGGCTTCGACAAGGACTGCCGGCTGCTCCCGTCCCTCGCGGCGTGGGGCTTCGGGTACATGGTCGCAGGCACGGTGACCCTGGATCCCAGGCCGGGCAACCCCAGGCCCAGGCTGTTCCGCGACCCTGCCCAGAAGTCGCTGACCAACGCGCTGGGATTCCCGGGCAGGGGCCTGGTGGCTGCGGCGCGGGAGCTCGAATGTGCTCGCGGCAGGACGGGAGGCGTACCCGTCGCGGCGAGCATCTCGGGCACGTCGGTCGACGGCGTGGTGGAGTGCCGCCGCACGCTGGAGCCGCTCGTGGACGCGGTGGAGGTGAACATAAGCTCGCCGAACACGGCCGGGCTCCGGGTGTTCCACGAGCCGGCCGCCCTGGCCGAGCTTCTCGGCAGGCTGAACGAGGGCCGGGGCAAGCCGCTCATCGTCAAGCTCCCGCCGTACCCCGAGGAGGACGGCTCGGAGGCCGAGGCAGTGCTATCGCTTGCCCGGGTGTGCCGCGACGCCGGGGTCGATGGGCTGACCGCGGCCAACAGCCGGCCCACCGAGGACCCTAGGCTCGCCGCCGGCAGGGGAGGACTCAGCGGGCGCCCGGTCTACAGGCGGATGCTCGACCTGGTGCGTGACCTACGCGGCGAGGTGGGCACGGGCATGACCATCAACGCCTGTGGGGGCATCTTCACCGGGCGTCACGCCCAGGATGCGCTGGACGCGGGCGCAGATACGGTGCAGGTCTACACGGGCCTCGTCTACCGCGGCCCGTCCGCCGTCCGCAGCATCAAGGCGGAGATGCTCGACCTGCGGGGCGGCCCGGCCCGTTAGCGGGCCAGCGCAGCCCGGAGTTGATCGGCGGTGATGTTGCCGCCGCTCAGCACCAGGGCGACCTTCTTGCCCGATAGCCGGTCCCTGATCTTGACCGCCGCGGCCAGGGACGCCGCCCCCGCGTGCTCGGCCAGGTTGTGGGTGTTCTCCAGGTGCAGCACCACGGCCCGGTCCAGCTCCTCCTCGGACACGAGGACCAAGTCGTCCATCAGCTCGCGCATGATGGACTGGGTGTACTCGTAGCCGGTCCCCGTGGCCAGCCCCTCGGCCCGAGTGCCCATGGGCGACTCGACGACGCGCCCCTCCTTCCACGACAGGTACGCCGCGTTGGCCTGTTCGGACTGCACGCCGTAGACCTGGACGGCGGGGTTCAGGGCCTTGGCGACGACGCTTGCGCCGCACACGCCGCTGCCGCCGCCCACGGGCACGATGATGACGTCCACGTCCGGCAGGTCCTCCATGATCTCCAGGGAGTAGGTCCCCACGCCGGGCACCAGGCCGGGATCGTTGGCCGAGTGGATGTAGTAGTAGCCCTCCTCGCGGGTAAGCCTCTCGGCATGGCCCCGTGCCTCGTCGAAGTCCCGGCCGTGGAAGATGACCCGCGCCCCCAGGCGACGCATCGACTCCACCTTGTCGGGGTTCGCGTCCTCGGGCATGGCGACCGAGGCGTTCAGGCCGAACTGCTTCGCCGCGTAGGCGATCCCCTGCCCGAAGTTGCCGGTCGAGGCGCTTATCACGCCACGCTTCTTCTGTTCGTCCGGAAGCTGCGATACGACGTTGAGCGCGCCCCGCATCTTGAACGAGCCGAGAAGCTGGTGGTTCTCGTGCTTGACGTACACCTCGGCCCCGATCAGCCTGTCGAGGGCGGTGTAGTGGTGGAGCGGCGTGCGCACGACGTGGCGCTCGATCCTCGACCTCGCCTCGATCACGTCCAGCAGCGTGGGTAGCCCGGCCATTCGGAACCTCCAGCGTCCATCCGGTAGGGCGCAGCCCTTGTGGCTGCCCTCCGAGTGACTCTACACGCTCGCCTGTCGTACATCAACAATTTGCCGGAGGGTAGGCCGCAAATAACCTTGCAAATACGGCATGATAGTCCAATAATGCAAGGATGATAACTCGTCGTCTATCGTCACGGCTACAGGATCTGCTGGGAGAGAGTCCTGCGGTCGCCCTCCTGGGGCCCCGGCAGGTCGGCAAGACCACGCTCGCCCTCGAAGTCGCCCAGGGAGCGGACGCGGTGTATCTCGACCTGGAGTCGCCCGCGGACCGCGCCAGGCTATCGGACGCGGAACTCTACCTGTCCGACCACGAGGACAGGCTGGTCATCCTGGACGAGGTCCACCGGGTGCCGGAGCTGTTCCAGAACCTGCGCGGGCTGATCGACCGGGGTCGAAGGCGGGGCAGGCACGCGGGGCGATTCCTGCTGCTGGGGTCGGCCTCCATGGATCTCCTGCGGCAGTCGGGCGAGACGCTGGCCGGCCGCATCGCGTACGTCGAGCTGAACCCGCTCGACGTCTTGGAGATCGGCGCGGGGGATCACGACGCCCTCTGGGTGCGGGGCGGCTTTCCCGACAGCTTCCTGGCGAGAGACAACGTCCGGAGCCTGTCCTGGCGGGAGAACTTCATACGCACGTACTTGGAGCGCGACGTTCCCCAGCTCGGCCCGCGCATCCCCGCCGAGACGCTGAGGCGATTCTGGGTGATGCTGGCCCACACACAGGGAGGGCTGCTCAACGCGGCCGCTTTGGCGCGCGGCCTCGGCGTGGACGGCAAGACCATCCACAGGTATCTGGACCTGATGGTGGACCTGCTGCTCGTGCGCCGTTTGCCGCCCTGGCAGAGGAACGTGGGGAAGCGCCTGGTGAAGTCGCCGAAGACGTACATACGCGACAGCGGCATCGCCCACGCCCTGCTCGGGCTCGGCTCCAAGGAGGAACTGCTGGGGCATCCCGTCGTCGGCCCTAGCTGGGAGGGGTTCGTGATCGAGAGCCTGCTGGCCGTCGCGCCGGAGCGCGCCGAGGCCAGCTTCTACCGCGCATCGGGCGGGGCCGAGGTGGACCTGGTGCTGACGCTGCCCGGGCGGCGCCCCTGGGCCGTCGAGATCAAGCGCAGCCTCGCCCCGCGACCAAGCAGGGGGTTCCACAGCGCCTGCGAAGACATCGAGCCGGAGGCGAAGTTCGTCGTCTACCCCGGCGAGGAGCGCTACCGGGTCGCCGAGGACGTCGAGGCGCTGAGGGCGGTCGACCTGGCGAACCAGATTGCGGCAGCGGCCCTCCGCTAGAAGAGCGGTGTGAGTCCCTGGACTCTGTCTATTGCCACAGGTCGGGATCGGGCCGGTTCATCAGTCCGAAGCCCAGGTATCCATACCAGATAACCAGTAGCACGTAGCAGCCCCGGGCCAGGGCGATAAAGGTGTCGCGGCCGTCGTTGTTGAGTATGGCCATCATGAAGAAGACCATCACGGCCAGGCTGACAAGGGCAGCCAACAGGGAGACTATCCGGTTGAAGTCTTCCCGCGTGGAGAGGCCCAACGCGAAAATGAAGCCGCCAAACCCAAGCGTAATCCCGCCGGCGTAGAAGAGAGCGGAGCCGGCGTAGTAGACGGGAACGCTTCCCTGGATCTGGTCACCGGTCTGGGCATCGGCCAGAATGAAGTCCACGCCGCTGGAGAGAATCCAGCCGGTCAGTCCGACGAAGATCATGAAGAAGCCCATCTGGACCAGGGCCTTGCCGTTGCCCAGCAGGGTCACGTTTCGCATCAGCGCATAGAGGCCCGAGAGGATCAGGGCCAGGCCAAGGATTATCGCGATGTTGGTTATGTTGGTGAGCGTGGCGTTGGCCCCCTTGGCCGTTATGGTCCCAACAGCGTCTGACACTTCGGCGCTGTCTATCAGCAGTCCCCCCGGCTCTATGAGGAAGAAGACGAAGGCGATTATCGGGCCGAATATGAGTGACAGACCCGCCAGCCGGTTCACGGATATTGTGCCCATGCTTGAACCCCCTTTGTGTGATGTCACGAGAAGGACTCATTGGGTTCGGTCCCTCCTGATCTGGAGCGGGAGACGGGATTCGAACCCGCGACATCCTGCTTGGAAGGCAGGAACTCTACCACTGAGCTACTCCCGCGCACTTCAAAGATAAGGCCGCCGCGCCCGCCCGGTCAAGCCCAACCCGCCGCCAGGACCGGGCATCGCAAGGACTCGCAGATGACGTGCAGGTGACTTGACAGTCTCAGATTTTCTATTACAATCCCGTTGCTCTGCGGAGCACCTACCTGGATCACGGGTGCCCCTGTGGGGCCTAGGTTAGGAAGGAAAAAAGCGCACAAGCACTTGAAGTGACTACCATAACGCAAAGCTACCCCTCTACCCCCCCCGTACTTCTGTTCTAACCTAAGCCCACGGGTCGCGCAGCTACTCCTGCGCGCCATCCCTTCCGCTCCCCTGCCGCGACCACACCAGTCCCCTGGCCGTTCCATGCCTGCCGCCCTTGGCCGGCCCACTGCCTGCGACCTCGTCCCTGTGGCCTGAACCCATGCGCACTACTGCTCGAAGAAGGAGCCGAACCATGACGCCATTGCTTCCCTTCCGCTTCCCGGTCCTGATCACGGCCGCCCTCGCGGCGCTGGTCCTGATGGTCGCCGTGCTGGTCGACGGCCCTGCGTCCCATGCCCAGGACAGCGCCAGCGCCTGTGTCACCGGAGGCGCCGTGACCGATGCGACTAACACGGGCCTGGTCTCGGACTGCGAGGCGCTGCTGGCCGGGCGGGACACCCTGGCCGGGACGGCGACCCTGAACTGGGCGTCGGACAGGCCCATCGCGGAGTGGGACGGGGTGACGGTCGAAGGTACGCCGGAGCGCGTCACGCGGCTGCATCTATGGAGCAGGAACCTGGACGGAACGCTACCCGCCGAGCTCGGCAGCCTCTCCAGCCTGACAGTGCTGGCCGTCCAGGACAACCAGCTGACGGGCACGATTCCCACAGAGCTGGGCAGACTCTCCAACCTGACAGTGCTGGAGCTCTGGGAGAACGAGTTGACGGGCGCGATTCCCACAGACCTGGGCAGCCTGTCCAACCTGACGAAGCTGTCCCTCTCCATCAACGAGTTGACGGGCGCTATTCCCTCAGAGCTGGGCAGACTCTCCAAACTGGAGAGCCTGTACCTCAACAACAACAAGCTGAGCGGGACTATTCCCACCGAGTTGGGCAGCCTGTCCAACCTGATAGTGCTGTCCCTCTCCAACAACGAGTTGACGGGCACGATTCCCGCAGAGCTGGGCAGCCTCTCCAAACTGGAGCGCCTGAACCTCAACGACAACGAGTTGAGCGGGACTATCCCAACATGGATAGGCAGCCTCACCAACCTGAAACGGCTGCAACTTCACAATAATCAGCTGAGCGGGCCTGTCCCCACAGAGATCGGCAACCTCACCAAACTGGAATCGCTGTACCTCGGCGACAACACGTTGGGCGGCACTATCCCAACATGGATAGTCAGCCTCACCAACCTGAAGTGGCTGTACCTCGGCAGCAGCCAGTTGACCGGGGCTATACCCACAGGGTTGGACAGCCTCACCGACCTGAGGTACCTGGACCTCAGCAACAACCAGCTGACCGGGACTATTCCAGCCGAGATAGGCAGCCTCACCAACCTGGTGGAATTGAGCCTCTGGGGCAACGGGCTGGACGGGGCCATACCTGTAGAACTGGGCAGCCTCACCAACCTGGAAGCGCTATATCTCTCCAACAACGAGTTGAGTGGGACTATTCCCACAGAGCTGGGCAGCCTCGCCAAACTGAGATGGCTGAACCTCGGCAACAATAAGCTGACCGGGGCCATTCCCGCAGAGCTGGGCAGCCTCACAAACCTGGAATCGCTGTACCTCTATGGCAACCAGCTGAGCGGGTGCATACCGGCCAGCCTGCGCGGCGTCTCCAACAGCGACCTGGACGAGCTGGGCCTGCCGTTCTGCGACGTGCTGCTGAGCGGGCTGTCCATCAGCCCGCGGGTCCTGACGCCGGCGTTCGACCCCTACGTGACGAGCTACACGGCTTTCGAGGGGCCGACGGCGGTGACCGTGACGGCCGCCAACGAGCACGGCGCGGCCATCCGGTTCCTCGACCAGGACGACGCCGAGATAGCGGACGGCGACACCACGTCGGCAGGACTCCAGGTCGACCTCGCCGGGGGAATCGCCGCGATCAGGGTCGAGGTGACCTCTGCGGACGGCCTGGCCGTCCACAGCTACACCATATCGATGCGCGTCTGCGCGGGCGCGGTGCCCGACGCGACGAACACGGGCCTGGTGTCCGACTGCCAGGCGCTGCTGGCCGCGCGGGACACGCTGGCGGGCACGGCGACGCTGAACTGGTCGACGGGCAGGCCCATCGCGGAGTGGGACGGGGTGACGGTCGGCGGTACGCCGGAGCGCGTCACGGGGCTGTATCTCTGGAGCAGAAACCTGGACGGAAGGCTGCCCGCCGAGCTCGGCAGCCTCACGAATCTGACAGGTCTGGCCGTCCAGGATAACCAGCTGAGCGGGCCGATACCGCCGGAGCTGGGCAACTTGAGCAATCTGACAGGTCTGCACGCCTGGGGCAACCAGCTGAGTGGGCCGATACCGCCGGAATTGGGCAAGCTGACCAACCTGGAGTCAATATGGCTCTCGAGTAACGAGTTGAGTGGTACCATACCACCGGAGTTGGGCAACCTCTCCAACCTGACATGGCTGGATCTCTCCTGGAACCAGTTGACGGGCGCTATTCCCGCAGAGCTGGGCAGCCTCGCCAACCTGACACGGCTGTTCCTCAATAGAAACCAGCTGACCGGGTGCATACCGGCAGGTTTGCGCGACGTTGGTGACGACGACTCTGGGAATGACCCCGACCACGACCTGGGCGAGCTGGGCCTGCCGTTCTGCGACGTGGTGCTGAGCGGGCTGTCCATCAGCCCGCGGGTCCTGACGCCGGTGTTCGACCCCTACGTGACGAGCTACACGGCGTTGGAGGGACCGGCGGCGGTGACCGTGACGGCGGCCAACGAGCACGGCGCGGCCATCCGGTTCCTCGACCAGGACGGCGCGGAGATAGCGGACGGCGACACCGCGTCGGCCGGACTCCAGGTCGACCTCGCCGGTGGAATCGACGCGATCAGGGTCGAGGTGACCTCGCCGGACGGCCTTGCCGTCCACAGCTACACCATATCGATGCGCGCCTGCGCGGGCGCGGTGCCCGACGCGACGAACACGGGCCTGGTGTCCGACTGCCAGGCGCTGCTGGCCGCGCGGGACACCCTGGCGGGCACGGCGACGCTGAACTGGTCGACGGGCAGGCCCATCGCGGAGTGGGACGGGGTGACGGTCGGCGGTACGCCGGAGCGCGTCACGGAGCTGAGTCTCAGACGAAGCCAGTTGACGGGCACGATTCCCGCGGAGCTGGGTAGCCTCACCAACCTGGAGCGGCTGTACCTCCACGCCAACCAGTTGACGGGCACGATTCCCGCAGAGCTGGGCAGCCTCGCCAAACTGACGGTGCTGGACCTCACCCGCAACCAGTTGACGGGCACGATTCCCGCGGAGCTGGGCAGCCTCACCAACCTGAAGTGGTTGTATCTCTACGACAACCAGCTGACGGATGCTATACCCGCGGAGCTGGGCAGCCTCACCAACCTGGTGAGTCTGAACCTCGACCGAAACCGGTTGATGGGCGCTATCCCCGCGGAGCTGGGCAATCTCACCAACTTGGAAATCCTGCTCCTCTACGACAACCGGCTTAGTGGGACGCTTCCCCAAGGCCTGGCAGGACTGACGGCGCTGACGAGCTTCTCCTTCTACGACAATCCGGATCTCTGCGCGCCGGCCGGTGAAGCACTCCAGTCATGGCTCCGCGACCTGGACTCGGTCCGTGGCAGCAGCTGCGCGCCGGCGGACGCGGACTCGGCGGATGACCGGGCCGCGCTAGTCGCGCTCTACAACGCCACCGGCGGCGCAAGCTGGACGAACAGCGCCAACTGGACGAGCGACCGTCCAACCAGGGAATGGCGCGGCGTCACCATCGATGCGAACGGACGGGTCAACGGCCTGTACCTTATCGGGAACCAGCTGAGTGGGGATATCCCCGTCGTGCTGGGCAGCATAACCAACCTGACGGGGCTGGATCTCTCCGGCAACCAGTTGACAGGCGCTATACCCGCAGAGCTGGGGAGGCTCGCCAGCCTGACGCGGCTGGAGCTCCGCAGCAACCGGCTGACGGGCACGATTCCCACAGAGCTGGGAAGCCTCGCCAACCTGAAGGTGCTGTCCCTCAGCGGCAACCAGTTGACGGGCGCTATCCCCGCAGAGCTGGGAAGCCTCACCAACCTGACGGGGTTGAGTCTCTACGGCAACCGGCTGACGGGCGCTATCCCCACAGAGCTGGACAGCCTCGCCAACCTGGAACTCCTCTACCTCCACTTCAACCAGTTGACGGGCACTATTCCCGCTGGGCTGGGAAGCCTCACCAACCTGGAATCCCTGGTCCTCTCCGGCAACCAGCTGACGGGCGCTATCCCCGCAGAGCTGGGCAACCTCACCAACCTGACAGGGCTGTACCTCTCCCGCAACCAGCTGACGAGCGCTATTCCCGCAGAGCTGGGCAACCTCACCAGCCTGACGACGCTGGAGCTCTCCGACAACCAGCTGACGGGCGCCATCCCCGCTGAGCTGGGCAGCCTGTCCAACCTGACGCGGCTGAATCTCGGCAGAAACCAGCTGACGGGCGCCATCCCCGCAGAGCTGGGCGGCCTCACCAACCTGACATCGCTGCGGCTCTCCGGCAACCAGCTGGCCGGGTGCGTGCCGGCCAGCTTGCGAGACGTGCAGTACACCGATTTCGAGGCGCTGGGCCTGCCGTTCTGCCCCGTGAGTCCCTGCGTGAGCGGCGGCGCGGTGGCCGATGAGTCGAACACCGGGCTGGTGTCGGACTGCGAGGCGCTGCTGGCCGCGCGGGACGCCCTGGCGGGCACGGCGACGCTGAACTGGTCGTCGGACAGGCCCATCGCGGAATGGGACGGCGTGACGGTCGACGGGACGACGGGGCGGGTGACGCAGCTCAGCCTCCCCAATGAGGGCCTGGACGGGACCATCCCCGCCTCGCTGGGCAGCCTCTCGGTGCTGACGTACCTGAACCTGCGCGTCAATGGGCTGAGCGGGTCAATACCGGCCGAGCTGGGGAACCTGGCCAACCTGGAGTACCTGAACCTGCACACGAACGAGCTGAGCGGGCCGATACCGGATCTGAGCGGCCTGACCAGGCTGCGGGAGTTGTACCTGTCGAACAACGACCTGACCGGCGGCGTTCCGTGGCTGGACGGGATGACCGAGATGAGGAAGCTGTGGCTCTGGGGCAACGAGCTTAGCTCGATACCCGACCTGAGCGGCATGACCGCCCTGGTGGAGCTGAAGCTGCAGTCCAACAACCTGAGCGGCGGGGTCCCGGCGTGGCTGAGCAAGATGGACAGCCTGCGAAGTCTGTACATCCATGCCAACCCGTGGGGAGGGACCATCCCGCCGGAGCTGGGTCGGCTGACCGGGCTGAGGCGACTGTGGATCGACCGCAGCGGCCTGACCGGGTCGATCCCGGCGGAGCTGGGCAACCTGGATAGCCTGACGCAGCTGCGGCTCTCGAACAACCGGCTGAGCGGCGATATCCCCGCGCAGCTTGGGGACCTGGGCGATACGCTGACCAACTGGCGGCTCAGCGGCAACAGCCTGACCGGGTGCGTGCCGGCGGAACTGGCGGCGGTGTCGGACAGCGACATGGCCGACCTGGGCCTCCCGGTCTGCGGCGGCTCCTGATCCCCCAGAGAACGGTGAGGGCCGGCTCCTGTGGGGTTACATGATCTCCAGGAGCCGGTTGAGGTCGTGCTTGGACTCCAGGATGCCGGCCCATAGGTCGCCGATTTGCGCTACACGCTCGGGCACGGTGTCGATGGTGAAGTCGGTCGGGTAGACCCGCTCCAGCTCGTCCCATCCGACGGGGGTGGAGACGGGCGCGCCCGGCAGGGGCCTGAGCGAGTAGACCGACGCCATGTTCTTGCCGCGCGAGTTCTGGTTGTGGTCGAGGAAGACCTTGCCGGTCCTCTTCTCCACCGACCACTCCATGGTCACGTCGCGGTGGCGCTGCCGCAGCAGGAAGCCGCCGATGGTCTCGCAGACCTTCCTGACGGCCCTGTAGTCGTGCTGGCGCACGATCGGCACGTAGATATGGAGGCCGGTCCTGCCCGATGTCTTGACGAAGGACGACAGCGAGAGCCCGTCGAGTATCTCCCGCAGGGCCAGCGCGACGGTGCGGGTGCTGGCGAAGGCGGCGCGGTTGAGCTCCGGCTCGTCTCCCGCCTTCTCTCGCCCTGAGTAGATGTACGGGTCCAGGTCGAAGACTATGAAGTCGGGATGGTTGAGGACACTGCCCTGAAGGACCTCCCTGGAGCCGTGGAACACCGTGGGCAGGTGGGCCGCGTCGGGCTCGCCTACGATCCTGGACGACCAGGGGTGCAGCTCGATGTCCGCGAGCTGCGCCAGCCAGATCAGCGTGGCGAGGTTGTCCACGGTGATGTAGCCGCGGTCGCCCTCGTTGTGGGAGGAGTAGATGTCGACCGTGTTCACGAAGGGCGGCGGGTCATCGACGTGCTTCTGGTAGAAGCTGCCGCCGTCGATGCCGTTGGGGTAGCGGGTCAGGGTCATGGGCCTGTCCACGAGGTGGGGCAGGAGCAGCGGGGCGATGGCGGCGTAGTAGCGGATCATCTCGCCCTTGGTGACCATGCGGTGATCGCCGTCGGCGGGCCAGAGGGGCTTGGACAGGTTGGTCACGCGGACCCTGTGCCCCTCGACGTCCAGGTCCAGGGTGTCGCCGCCCGCGCCGAGCTGATCGAGGACGGACTCTTGCACGACCGTCGTTCCCGCGGAGGCTTCACCCTCACCCCAGCCCTCTCCCATCGAGGGAGAGGGGGCTGCTCTCGGCGGCTCGGCGTCGGGGCTTTCGCGGGTGACGGTTGCGGGGTCGGTCTCCGGCCTGAGGCCGACGAATACCGGCGCGCGGAGCTTGCCGTCGCCCGTCCACCTGTCGAACCTGACGGTCGCGGCGACCTCCGGGCGCACCCAGCGCGGGGACAGCTCGTCGATGATCTCGGAGTTGGTGAAGGGCGGCTCGCCGGTTTCGAGTGAACGAAGCTCCTCCGCCAGCCCCTCCAGCATCGCGCGGTCGAACCCGCTGCCCACCGCGCCGCAGTAGGTGAGGCCCGCGTCGGAGTTGTAGCCGAGGATGAGCGCGCCGAAGGTCGAGGCCCGTTCGCCCAGCCCCCGGGTGTACCCGCCGATGACGAACTCCTGGGACTGGGTGTGCTTGGCCTTCAGCCAATGCCTGCTCCGGACGCCGGACTCGTAGGGGCTGTTGCGCTCCTTCGCCACGAAGCCCTCCAGGCCCATGCGCTGAGCGGCGTCGAAGAGAGCCTCGCCCTGGGCCTCCACGTAGTCGATGGGGAGCAGGGAATCGCCCGGCACCAGGGAGCGCATGAGTGCCTCCTTGCGGACGTGGAGGGGCAGCCGCCGCAGGCTCATGCCGTCCAGGTACATCAGGTCGAAGGCGTAGTAGATGATCGGCGGGGCCCCTCCACCCCCCTGGGTTCCTGCTTCCGCAGGAATGACGGTTAGCTCCAGGTTCCGCCGGGCGACGGGGTCGGCGTGGCGCTGCATCACCTCGAAGTCGGGCAGGCCGTCCTCGCCGAGTGCGACGATCTCGCCATCCAGGATCATCTCGTCGTCTAGCTGCGTCTCCAGGTCGGCCACCACCTCCGGGAACTGGGCGGTGATGTCCCTGCCCGTGCGGCTCTTGAGGACGACGGAGCCGCCCCGCACGTGGGCGATGGCGCGAAAGCCGTCTAGCTTCGGCTCGAATATCCAGCCGGGGTGGGAGAAGGGGCGCTCGACGAGCCGGGCCTGCATCGGCTTCAGCGAGTCCGGGAACGGCGCCGGGCTGCCCCGGGCCGGGCCGGCCGGGGAGGGCAGACGGCCCTGCTTCAGGTCCTCGACGGTCAGGCCCGAGTAGACCGAGCGGTCCTCGGCCAGGATGTCGCGCTCCGTGTCGGCGTGTCGGTCCTGGTGCTTGATGAGCAGCCAGTCGCGCGGCCCCCGGCCGGTGCGCACCAGGGTCCAGGAGCCGCGCATCTTGCGGCCCTTCAGGGTGAACGAGAGCTTCCCCGCCTCCAGCTCCTCGCGCATCCGGCGATTAGCCTCGTCCGGGTCGCCGAACGAGAGGACGCCCTTCTCGTCGGGGGAGTAGGCGCCGGCGTCCCAGACGATCATCTCGCCCGCGCCGTAGCTGCCCTCGGGGATTATGCCCTCGAAGCCGGCGTAGTCCAGCGGGTGGTCCTCGACCATGGCGGCGAAGCGCTTCTCGCGCGGGTCGAGGGACGGCCCCTTGGGGACCGGCCACGACTTGAGCACGCCGTCGATCTCCAGCCGGACGTCGTAGTGGAGGCGCGAGGCGGCGTGCTTCTGCACGACGAAGCGCAGGTTGCGGCCCGCCGCCCTGCCGGTGGTCGGCTCGGGCGTCCGGGAGAAGTCGCGCATGGACTCGTACTGGGCGAGCGGCCCCTCGCCTGTGGTGGACATGGCACTATGATTGGCGATGCTGTGGTCATGTGCAAGGCGCTACTAGGCCGCCGAGCCGGATGCGGGGCTGAAGACGTGGCCGCACGGGCGGCACCGGTAGCAGTGGTTGTCGCTGGCCCTGAGCCTGTCGAGGGGCACGAGCCGGGTGGACGCGCACCTGGGGCACGGGCTGACGGCCCCGCGGCCTGCCGGGCCGTCGTGCGGCTCCGCGAGGCTGGCGGGGTCGGGCCTGTGGGCGCACTGTATGCAGCGGACGTCGTCGGCATGGGACGTGTCCACGTCTCCGCCGCAGCGGGGACATGCCTTGAACAGGATCATCGCAATACCTCCTGGGTTCGTGTTGCTGTTATGCGTATCGACGCATAGCGTTCGTCACCGGGGCCGCCGTTAGCCGCTCTCTTGTTCTATGGCGGCGTCTGCCATTATGCGGTATGGTGAATGTGATTGTCAAGGGAGCGCGGAATATTGGCCGGGGAGCAGCGGTACGAGCGGCTGGCGCGGATGGTGCGGCGTGCGAGGCTCTCGAAGGGCCTGACGCAGCGGCAGCTTTCGCGGCTGCTGCGGATGAGCGAGGGGTACGCGGGCCACCTGGAGCGGGGCGGCATCCGTCCCAACGTGGAGACGCTGAAGTCGCTGGCGGCGTCCCTGGGCCTGGTGTACGGGGAGCTGGCGGTGGCCGCGGGCTACATCACGCGGGAGGAGTACGAGAGCCCCATCGACGGCCGCCAGCTTGCGCGGCTGACGGAGATCGGCGACCTGAGCGACGAGGAGTGGGAGTCGGTGCGGGACTTCGCCCGGTACGTCAGGGCCAAGCGCGGTCCCGGGGACCCGCCGGACTCGCGACCCGCCTGACGAGGGGCAGCTTCTCCGCCGGGATCGCCAGCTCGGCGCTGGTGAGGCTCCAGCCGTCCGGCCCGGCCACGAGGGAGGCGGCGAACTCCTCGGCCTGGCGCTCGGCCTTCCCGTCGTATCCGGCGCGGACGCCCGTGTGAAGCTGGTGGTGGCCTATGCCGTGGGCGACGCGCCACCTGAACCACCGCCGGTCCAGCCCGCGCCGGACGCCGATGGTGCCGTCGATGATCACCTCCTCCAGCCTGCCCCTGAACGGGAAGGAAACGACCTCGATGCCGAGGGCGGCCGCCAGGCCCTTCAGGTCGACGGGCACGGCGAGGCCGTGGCGCTCCCACAGGCGCAGGGCGATTGAGGATGCGCGAGACAAGCCCGATCTACCGGATGCCAGCTATAGCGATGCCAAACATAAATTCTTATTCTGAGGGAGGGGCCGGGCCTGCGTCAAGGGGGTTTTCGAGGGTCGTGTCAATCTTAGGGTTCCCAGGGCTGTATCTGTTAGTCCATCACACTTGACTATACATGGGTGCGTGTGCTATCGTCCAAAATATAGGCACAGCGAACGGACGTGCTCATGGTTTGGCCTAGCATTACATCGCCTATGCCTAGAGGGGCCTACAGCACGTAGCTTACTCCGGTCAGGACAGTTGCATTGAATCCTACAAACGAACAATTGCAGCAACTACAGGAATTGGCAAGGCAAACGCTTTGCTCTCTACCTGAATCACGTCCTCTCTTCGTGGAATTTGCTGGGACTCCAAAGAGTGGCAAGAGTACTTGCATTGATACTGTCAACCATTTCTTCAGGAGGCTCGGCTATAACGTTCTTGCACCTACAGAAGGAGCATCGAAGAGAACTCCTTACTATCTGAAAGAGGACCTTGTTTCTTTCAACACATGGTCTGCGGCCTATGCCCTAACGCACATTCTAGAAGGGCGATACGGCACAGATAGGTACCATCTCGTTATTATGGATCGAGGTTTGTTTGACGCGCTGGCTTGGTTTGAGCTTCTCAAACAGAGAGGGGAGATCGACCAAGAGGACTGCTCGTCTATCCAAGAATTCTTGCTCATTGGTCACTGGCGTAAGTTGGTTGATATAGTCTTCTTGTTTAAGACCGAACCGGCCACATCACTTCGTCGGGAGAATCAACACAAACTAGTTGTAGAACCAGGCCAAGCTATGAACCCTGAGTTTCTACAAAAACTGAATGACGCGTATGATGAGACTAGCCAGAAGTACGCGGATGACTTCACCGAGGTTCAGTGTATTAGCACTGCGGACAATGAAGGGAGTACAAAGCAGTCAACGGCCTTCCAGGTCGCGACGGCCATTCTAGAATGTTTGCGTCATAAAGTGGAGCGCTGATAAAATGCAAGACGTCTTAGTGTTTCCTAGACACGTTTTTGGTGAGGGTTTCACGCTCCTGCCGTGGGATGCAGTACAGCCTTACATCAAGCGAATTGAAACTACTTTTGAGTGGCTACCCAGGCCAGAGGCGGAGGTATCCGACTATTGGGTACAAGCAATTCCGTGTGTTTTTGTGAAGGACAAGGAGGACAAGTACTGTATTTTCCGTCGTGTAGAGAACGAACGTGAGGACCTCAGCAGAAGACTGAGCTTGGTGGTGGGAGGGCACGTTGACAGTGCCAATGACGGCGAATGCTTCGAGGCGACCATGTTTAGCAACTTGATCAGGGAGATCAATGAGGAGATCGGTATTCACCCCGAGGAAGACCCCCACCCTGTCGGCGTTATAGTAGATGGGTCTTCCATTAAAGCTTCCCGGCACGTGGCGTTTCTCTACGAGATGACTGCTGCTCAAGTTTTGACGAATGCACCAGAGGAATTCACCAGGAGGTCTAGGTTAACAGGAGAATTCGTATCCCCATCTCAGCTTGGAAGGCGACATAACGAGTTTGACCCTTGGTCAAGACTAGTTATCGAAGAGTATGTCTGCCCGGATGGACTCATGCCAAAACGTCGACAGATTTCTTACCTCTGACCTCCCAATCCGCTATGAGTCCGCCACGAGGACGGTTTGCGGCGCTTTGCCGCCCTCAGTCTCCGGAGCCAAGTATCTTCTGGAGGCTGTCGGCGGTCAGGTTCCCGCTCAGGGACTGCTTGATTATCTCGGTGGCGTTGTCGACGTCGCGGTCGTCGAACTGGCCGTCCCTGTCGAATATCTTGACGCCCGCGCCCGCCAGGTCCACCGCCGCGCCCATGCGCTTCTCGGCCTGTAGGGGAACGCCAGTCACCAGCCTGAACACCTCGCTCGCCGCGGCCATGCCGTCCTCGCCGTCCCAGTCGCCGTCGGCAGAGAGCCGGGCGAGCGTGGACGCGGCCTGTCTGCGCTCGTCGATGTCGAGCTCGGGCGCGATGGCGTTCATCAGGCCCAGCCCGCGCCCCGCGTCCAGCTCGCCGGCCTCGTACAGGGCAACCATCTCGTGGGCGGCCTCGACGCGCTCTTCGGGGTTCGGCTCGTCGCCTGTGACCAGCGACGCCAGGTAGAAGACGGCCTCGCCCGTCTCGGCCTCGTCCCACTCGTCGTCCTCGGACAGCGCTGCCAGCCTGCCGGCGGCGCGCCTGCGCTCGTCGATGGACATCTCGGGGGCCATGGTGTGCAGCAGGTCCAGGACGCGCCCCGCGTCCGCGTCGCCCGACCGGTGCCGCGCGATCAGCTCTCCGGCGGCGGCGGCGCGCCTCTCGCCCTCCAGGGCGTCCGGGGTGGAGAACCGGGCAAGTATGGAGGCCGCGTCGAACGAGTCGTAGGGCGAGCCGCCGGGCAACGCGCGCGAGCTCGAAGGCGAGGCCGGGATGGCGAAACGGCCTTCAGGCGGCGTGGACTGACCGTTTGTGTTGTTTCCCCAGCACACTGCCCGTCCATCCTTCCGCATGGCGCAGGTATGCGACGCGCCCGCGCTTATCGCCGCGAAGCTAATTCCGTCGGGGGCATTTAGCTCACCGCTACTGTTGGATCCCCAGCACACCACCTTGCCGTCTTCGTCTAGGGCGCACGTATGACCCCTGCCCGCGCTAATGGTCGTGAAAGGGCTGTCTAGGGGGAGCGTCTTGACTCCGTCCTCGGTCGAGCCTGCGCCTCCCCAGCACCTTCCCGTGCCGTCTTCCCGCAGGGCGCACGTATATTCCTCGCCCGCGCTTATCGCCACGAAACGCTCGCCCCTCACATCCGTTGCTTCGCCGTTATCGTTTCTCCCCCAACATAAAGCGTCGCCGTTTTCCTGTAGGGCGCAGGTATGCAACTCGCCCGCGCTTATCGCCGCGAAGCGACTATCCGGAGAATATAACTGACCGTAGTTGTTGTCCCCCCAGCATAGCGCCTGTCCATCATCCTGCAGGGCGCAGGTATGACGACCACCCGCGCTTATCGCCGCGAAGCGGCGTCCGCCGGTGTCTGTCTGACCCGATGAGTTCAATCCCCAGCACACCGCTCGCCCATCATCCCGCAGGGCGCAGGTATGACGACGACCCGCGCTTATCGCAGTGTAGCGACCAGCTGGAGCGTTTGTCTGACCGGAAACATTTCTTCCCCAGCACACCGTCTGCCCATTCTCCCGCAGGGCGCAGGCATGGTAACCGCCCGCGCTTAAGGTTTGTTGGGGTTGGGTTACGTTTATGGGTGGTAAGGGTGTTGGTGTAGGCGCTGGCGTAGCAGAGGGGCCTGGAGTTGGAGTGAACGTGGGTTGGGGTGGTGGCGTGGGCTGCGGTAATGAAGCGTTGGAAGTGTCCGGCGTGGCCGTGACCACGACCTGCGCGTCTTTCATCGCAGACTGCATATCTTTCATCGCCGCAGCGACACGTGCGTCGATCTGTGCATTCACCCGTGCGTCGACCGTGGCTTCTATGTTCGGAGTCTCCGCCGGCTGGGAGGAGCAGGCGAAGGCGAACGCCACTGCCGCAGCAGCGACGAGCGGCGCAGCCCACTTCAGCCTTGCGATCGTATTCATGTGAGGGCAGTCTCCCGTTCTGGCGCTATCGAGATTTTCGTCATGTCGCGGGAATGCCAAGGAGACTATATTGAGGGAGCCGGGGCATGTCAACGGCATCCGCAGCCGCCGCCGATGTGGCTCTGCCCTGGTTACCCCGGGTTGACGGCACCGGCCGGGGATGGGTTCCCGCCTTCGGAGACTTCTGCACAACCCCGTCATATGTCATTCCGAACGGAGCCCTTCGGCAGGCTCAGGACAGGCTCCGCGGAGTGAGGAATCTAAGATGCTTGTCATCGAACAGCCACGATGACGCTTGCACAACCACCTTAGATTCCTCCCTTCGGTTCGGAATGACATGTCGTGCGGCTCGTGTAGGGGCGATTCGCGAATCGCCCCTACGTCGGGGTAGGCGCCCCTCCATCGCGTGGCGGTTATGCAAAGGTCTCCCTTCGCGGGAACGACGGGTGTGGGGGTGCCTTCATCTGCTTTACGGGGGCATTGCGGGGATCGTGCTATCATGGGTTCGATTCCAGCGGCATGAGGCGCGGACTGGAGGGAACGCAATGGCCGGTAAGTCGACGAAGGCCGACGAGGGTGACGGCGCGAAGGTGCGCCTCCTCTCGGGCGGCAACCCCCAGATCGCGAAGGCCGACGGCGACGCGCCCGTGCAGGCATACATCGCGGCCATGCCGGAGTGGAAGAGCGACGTGGGGCGCCGCCTGGACGACCTCATCGTGCGCAACGTGCCTGAGGTGCGCAAGGCCGTGAGGTGGAACTCGCCCTGGTACGGCATCGAGGGCCAGGGCTGGTTCGCCAGCTACCACGTCTTCACCCGCTATATAAAGGTCACCTTCCTCAACGGCGCGTCGCTGCGCCCCGAGCCCCCCGGCTCCGGCAAGGACCCGGACTCGCGCTGGGTCGACATCTACGAGGGCGAGCTGGACGAGGATCAGATGGCTGAGTGGGTCCGGCAGTCGGCGGCCCTGCCCGGCTGGGACGGTTTCGACACGCTGTGAAGCTCGATGACGCACCGGCATAGTCAATGGCTCGCCTGATACTCAAGCGGCTGGTCGACGACCGAAGCCTGCTGCTGGGCGTCTTCGCAGGCGTCGTGTTGACGACGACCATCGCGGCGGCCGGCCCGGCGTACCTGAGCTCCCTGGAGCAGCTCTCCTTCAGGACGTCGGTCGGCAGCATCGGCGGGCGGTTCCTGGGCGCGGACATCTTCGCCACGAACGTCGCCCTCTCGGACCGCACCATGTCGGCGGCCGAGGAGGCCGTGGCGCGGGCGGCGGAGAGCCACCTTTCGCCGGCCTACGCGGGCCACACGACCTACGTGAGGAGCAGCCCCCATCTCGTGGGCATCCCCGGGCGCGAGCTGCCCGACGAGAGGAGCAGGGACGTACTCCTGCGCGGCTACCTGCAGTCGCTGTCGGGACTGGACGAGCACGCGGCGCTCACCGAGGGCAGGCTGAACGCGGGCGGCGTCGCACGGGGGCCTCGGGGGCCGGTGGTGGAGGCCGTCATCTCTCGCCAGACTGCGGAGAGGTTCGGGATCGGGGCCTGGGACAAGCTGACGCTCGCGACGGTGGTCGAGGTGAACACGAGGATCTCGGCCATCGTGACGGGGGTGATCGAGCCGGCCGACCCCGGCGGGGAGTTCTGGGCGGAGGCCGGAGTCTACCTGGACCCCGCGCCGCTGTTCGAGACGCCGCCCTACGGCGTGAGGGTGGACCCGGACGACCCGCCCATCGGCCTGTTCGTCGACCTGGACGACCTGATTGCCGTCGTGAACGGGACGAACCCCGGCACGCTGGTCGACCCCATATGGTTCACCAAGCTGGACAAGGACGAGGTCGGCTCGTGGTCCGTGGGCGAGGCGACGGCCCGCGTCGACGCCTTCACCGGGGAGGTGCGGCAGGTGATGCCCGAGGTGGTCGTGAGGGCCGGCGCGATCACGACCACCATCGGCACGGTGGAGCGGCGGAGCTTCTTCGCGGGCGTGCCCATCCTGCTGCTGCTGGCGGTGATGGGCGTGACGGTCCTCTTCTACATGGCGATGGTGGTGTCGTACCTGGTCAAGAGGCGGGAGCGGGACACCGCGCTGGCGCGGAGCCGCGGCGTCGGGACGGGGGCGCTGCTGCGGATATACGCCATAGAGGGGATCGTCATAACGGGCGCGGGCACGGCTCTGGGCCTGCTCCTGGCGTACGGGGCGGTGGCCCTGAGCGGCCTGCTCCCGTACTTCAGCGAGATGACGGGCGGCGGGCCGATGCCCGTGGAGCTGCACAGAGGCCCGCTCATGTCGGCCGGGGCTGCCGCCCTCGCGTGCCTGCTGGTGCTGGTGGTGCCGGGGACCCTGAGCGCCCGCGCGGGGCTGCTGTTCCAGAAGCTGTCGGTGTCGCGCCCGCCGTCGGTGTCCTGGTTCCACCGCTACTACGTGGACGTGGCCGTGCTGGTCGTCGGCGGGCTGGTTTTCTGGGAGCTGCACAGCCGCGGGCAGGTGGTATCGGGCGGCCTGTTCGGCGATGTGGGCGTGAACGAGCCGCTGCTGCTGGCGCCAGTGCTGTTCCTGGCGATGGTCGGGCTGCTATTCGTGCGGCTGTTCCCGCTGCTGCTGAAGTACGTGAGCGGCGAATCCCAGGGGCTGGTCCACGTGCTGGCGGCCTCGTCCGCCCTGGCCGCCGCTGCCGGGATTGGGCTGCGGGAGGGCGCGGCCCTGGCGGACCCAGGCCGGTCGCTGCCCCTGGCCGCGCTGGCCGGGTTCGCGCTGGCCTACGCGTATACGGCGCGGTCCGGGAGCAGGGTGGGGTTCGCCGCCGGCCTGGCGGGGCAGGCGGCGGCCCTCGCGGCATTCTTCGCGCTGGACATGCCGGACGCGCGGGGGTGGGAGTTCGTGGCCGACGTGGGGCTGGCCGCCGTCATCCCGGCTACCGCGGCCTTCCCGCTGTTCAGGACCCTCGTGCGCAGGTCGCCGGTGTGGCTGGCCATGACCCTGTGGCACATGGGCCGCAACCCGCTCCAGTACACGTGGCTGGTGCTGCTGCTAGTGCTCGTGACGGGGCTGGGCATCCTGGCCACTACCGTCGGGGGGACCCTGACCCAGAGCCGCACGGAGCGCATCCTGTACGAGGTGGGGACGGACATCCGGGTGACGGGCAGCCCGCTGTTCATCCGTGGCGGGATGCGGAAGCTGGGGGCCGATTACGAGGCCGACCCCACGATCGCGGCGGCGACGGCCTCCATGCGCACGTCCGGCAGCGCCGGGCCGCAGCCGGTGGAGGTGCTGGCTCTGGACGTGGACCGCTTCGCCCACATGGCGTGGTTCCGCGGCGACTTCTCCGACCGGCCCATGGCCGACGTGCTGGCAAGGCTCGCGCCCGGCGGCGCACAGGGATCTGCGGCGGGACTGCCGGGCATCGTCATCCCCGACGACGCCGTCGAGATCGGGGCGTGGGTGAAGCCGCTGGCCGAGACCACGTCGCTGGCGCTCTGGCTCGTCCTGGCGGACGCGGAGGGCCGGGTCCATACGGTGACGGCGGGGCCGCTGGGCGACGTCAACTGGCGCGTCCTGCGCGGCGAGGTGCCGTCCGACCTCGTGCGGCCGGTGCGGCTGGTGTCGATCCAGGTCTTCGAGCCCGGTGCGGGGCCGGGGCAGCTCGGCTACATCTCGCCGACGGGCACTGCGGGAGCGGCGCTCATCGACGACATCCATACGATCGGCGACGCCTGGTCGCTGGAGACGCTTGAGGACTTCGAGGGCGGGCTGGACTGGACTCCCATCGTGACGTCGTTCCTGCCGACGGACACCCTGGAGAGCGTCACCGGCGACGTACGCAGGGGCGACCGGGCGGCGCGGTTCACCTTCGGCGCCTACCGGAACATGTCGGTGCGGGGGCTGCTGTACGGCGCGGGCGGCGGCGCGATTCCGGTCGTCGTAAGCTCGTCTCTTGCCGCGTCCATGGGGTTGGTCACGGGCGACCGCTTCATCGCCTCCGTCTCGGGCAGGTTGATGCTGGCCGAGGTGACGGACACGGTGCGCTACTTCCCGACGATGGGCGGGCGGAGCAGCAGGTTCATCATCGCCCACGTGGACACGCTCTACGAGTACCTGAACGTGCTGAGCCCGGTGAAGAAGGCGGACCTGAACGAGGTGTTCGTGTCGGTCTCTCCCGGCGAGGGGGCCGCCGCGGAAGAGGCGGTCACGAGGGGCAGGAACGCGTCCTTCCTGGAGGTCGAGAACGGGATCGCCAGGCTCGACGCGCTGCTGCTGGACCCGTTCTCGGGAGCGGGCTGGCAGGCGGTCGTGCTCCTGGCCGTGGCCGTGGCGGTGCTCTCCATAGGCTTCGGGTATGCCACGTACCTGCTCCTGTTCGCCAAGGAGAGCATGACCAGCGTGGCGTACCTGCAGAGCGTCGGCATGTCGAAGGGGAGCCTCGCGGCCCTGCTGGCGTTCGAGAACCTGGTAATCGCGGCGGCTGGCATGGGGCTGGGCACCTGGGCCGGGTTCCAGGTGAGCGAGCTGATGGTCTCGCCGCTGGCCGTGACCGAATCGGGCGAGAGCGTGATCCCGCCGTTCATCCTGACGACCGACTGGTGGATCATGGGGCCGACGTACGCGATGTTCACGGCGATCTTCGCGGGCTCGGCGGCGCTGCTGATGCGCGGCATGACACGGCTCGACCTACAGGCCATAGCGCGGGCCGGGGAGTCGTAGAGCGCCTACGTGCGGTTCCGGAGGGCGGCGGAGAAGACCACCGCGAGGGCCGCGAACACGACCGTCGCCAGCATCACGTCGCTGAAGCCCCGCGCGATGGCCTCCGGGACCGCCGACGCGGCGCCCTCGAGCTCCGCCAGGTGCGCCCGCTCACGCACCGCGTACACCGCTCCCGCGATGGTCACGCCCACGGCGAAGGCGGTCTGGCGCCCCAGCGCGACCGAGGCCGAGGCCGTGCCCAGCCTGTCGGGGGGCACGGAGCCCATTATCACGCTCGTCACCACCGGCTCAAAGAAGGCCGAGCCCGCGCTCGCCAGCAGCAGCCCGGCCATGAGGGCCCAGTCCATCACGCCCGACCCCATCGTGCTGATCCAGAACAGCGCCGCCGTGGCCAGGGAGTTGCCCAGCAGCAGGAAGGGCACCGGCCCGTACCTGTCGCAGAGCCGCCCGGCCAGGGGAGCGAGGAAGGTCCGGGTCGCCGAGAACGCCGCAATGAATATCCCCATCTTCGTGGCGGAATACCCCAGCGAGTCGAGCATGAAGAAGGGCGCGACGAGCAGTATCCCGCCCTGGGACAGGTAGTGGTGAAGCAGCACCAGCAGGCCGAAGGTGTACTGGCGGCTGGCGAACAGCCTCACCTCCAGGATGGGCCGCGGCGAGCGGCGCTCCGACCATGCCAGCGCCGGCAGTGACAGCGCGGCCACCAGCGCGCCCACGATGACCGGCGACGACGTGAACCCCAGCTTGCCGCCCTGGTTCACGATGAGCAGCAGCGAGCCCATGGCCCCGAACAGCGCCGCGGCCCCGATTGGGTCCACGTGGGGCCGCTCGCCCTGGGCGCGGTCGTCCGGCAGGACCCACCAGGCCAGCAGCGCTCCCACAACCGCAATCGGCACCCTCGAGTAGAAGACCGCCCGCCAGTCCAGCAGGTCGATCAGGAAACCGCCGGCGAACGGGCCTGCCGTCAGCCCCAGCCCCACCACCGCGCCGGAGACGCCCAGCGCCTTGCCACGCTCCCGTGCGGGGAAGTGCTCGGTGATCAGGGCGTTCACGTTCGCCAGAACCATGGCCGAGCCTATGCCCTGGAGGACCCGCCACAGCAGAAGGTCCCAGATGGAGAACGCCGCCGCGGACAGGAGCATCCCCAGGGCGAATATGCCCATGCCCCAGGCGAAGACGCGGCGCCGGCCCGCCACGTCGCCCAGCCAGCCCAGGGTCATCAGCAGCCCGACGGCCGACACCCAGTAGACGACCGTGACCCACAGCACGGTGGACGAGTCCGTGTCGAACGCCCTGGCCAGGGCGGGGAAGACCGTGACGATGATGCCGCCCTCGAGGGTGGAGGAGAGCGTGCCGATGGATACGATGGCCAGCACCCACCACCGGTTCGCCGTCCCAGAATCTGCGCGGTCGCTCAATTCGCCAGCATGAGATAACATTGGGTGGACTCGTATGATACCCGTCTGGAGGGGGATATGCCGATACTCGACAGGAAGGACATCGAGCTGGAGCTGCTGGGCCCGGGGGTCGAGCGGTACGCGATAGTGGACGGCACCCAGGGCGCCGACTCGCTCAGCGTCGGGGACGTGAAGATCGAGCCGGGGTCGAAGGCCCCGACCCACTTCCACCCTACCGAGGAGGCCATGGTGATCCTGGAGGGCGAGCTGGAGGCCGTGCTGGGCGACGACGTGATCACCGTGAAGGAGGGTCAGACGGTCCTGGCCCCGGCGGGCGTCAAGCACGGGTTCAGCAACCGATCGGGAGCCCCCGCGCGGGTCATGGCCATCTTCCCCACGGCAAAGATCGAAAGGACCTTGGTCGACGAGTAGGCGTGCTGACATTCGAACAGCTCCGGTCTGACATCCGAGCAGATCCAGGCATGTCATTCTGAACGGAGCGCAGCGGAGTGAAGAATCTAGCGCACCACGAGTAAGGAGGCCGTAATGGACATAGTGAAGCGGATCGTTGGAATATTCCTGCTGGTGACGGCGCTGGCGGCGGCGCTGCTGTTGATGATCACGCCGCTGATCCACGACGGATCGGATAACTACGCCCTCTGGAAGATACTGAACTGGTTCATGGCCGCCGGTACGGTGGCGATACTGGTCGTCGCATTCGCGGCGCGGCGGGCCCAGGGATGCACGAAGATCGACACCTTCGAGCGGGCGCGCGTCAGCCTGGTCTTCTACGGCGCCATCGTGCTGGCGATGCTATTCTTCTGGGAGTGGTTCTGGACGCTGAACCCCGAGAGCGAGACGGGCGAGGCCGTCACCTCCCACATGGTCTACTTCCCGATCATGGACGCGCTCTACGTCGTGCTCGCGATCTCCATAGGCCGCCGCCTAGCCATCTGCACCGACAGCCCGGAGTCCTAGGACTGCCGGGCCCCTTGGGGTGGTCGTAGTGACCGCGGTCGCTTGGCGGGCGGGCGCTAGTACATGATGAGATGCGTGGGGGTCAGCCGCTGCTCCACCGGGTCCACGGCGAGGGCCATGCCCTCCAGGGTATAGGCCCCCAACAGGGCGGGAGCGTCGTCTTCTCCAAAGACGACCAGGGTCGTCACGCTCTCGCCATCGACGGTTGCGCGAGCCTCCCCGTAGTCCAGCTCGATCCGCCGTCCGTCGGCCAGCAGGAACCGGCGCTTGCCCACCGGAGCGATCCCAAGCTCCCGCAGCAGACGGCCCGGCAACGTCGTATAGGCCGCGCCCGTATCCACCGTCGCCTCTATCTCGCGGACTCGCTCACCGTCCGGACTGGCAATCAGCACCGGCCAGCTGAAGGTTCCCATGCCGTAGTCCTCCTCCACAGTCCTCAGAGCCCGAGAACCCGCCTGGCGTTCTCCAGTAGTATCTTCGGCCTGACCTCGTCCCTGATGGGCAGGTCGGCGAAGCCGTCCAGCCACCGGTCCGGTGGCAGGTAGGGGAAGTCCGACCCGAACAGCACCTTGTCCCTCAGGCGCGTGTCGGCCTCGCGCACCAGGTCCTGGGGTATGAAGCGCGGCGCCCAGCCCGACAGGTCGATGTAGACGTTGGGCTTGTGGAGGGCGACGGCGATCTGCTCGTCGATCCAGGGCCACGCCGGGTGGGCCATGATGATGGTGAGGTCGGGGAAGTCGGCTGCGATGTCGTCGAACCCCGGGATGGGCCGCGCGTACTTCAGCTTGAACCCCATGCCGCCGGGCTGGCCCGCGCCCGCCGCGGCGAACCCGGAGTGGACCAGCAGGGGCACGCCAAGCTCCTGAGACTTCTCATAGAGCGGGTAGAACCTCGTGTCATTCGGGTAGAAGGCCTGGTGGATCGGGTGGAGCTTCAGACCCCTCAACCCAAGCTCCGTGACGGAGCGCTCCAGCTCTTCGACGGCCGCCGTCCCCTTCCAGGGGTCGACCGTCGCGAACCCGATGAACTGGTTTGGGTAGGCCCGGACGATCTCGGCCACGTAGTCGTTGGTGTCCGGCGGCTCGCCGGTGGAGGACTCGCCGTCGACGGAGAAGATGACGCCGAAGATGTCCCACTCCCGGTACCGGGCGGCCATGTCCGCCGCGTCCTCCGGGGCCGACCTTACCCTGAAGAACTTCCGCAGGCCCTCCTCTATGCCCATCTCCGGCAGGCCCGCCTGCCTGGGCACGTGCACGTGCATGTCTATAGCGCGCATTGCTGCTCCTCAGTAGAGATTGCTATGGGGTTCTGCCCTCATCAGGCCCCGAATACTATCGGCCACAACCAAAAGTACATGCCTGTGGCCAATCCGGCAATCACTAGCGCAATTGCCAAAGTGCCCAGCACTCTTACAGACCTGTCTGATAGAGGCAGGCCACCCGAGTAGTGAACCCGCTCGTAGGCCTCCACGCCGGATAGCAGATTCAAGAAGAACCCGTGGTCTCCGCACTGATAGCGGAACGAGTCCACTTGGAATCGCTCGGTGCTCTGCCGCTGGCGAACGTCACCCACACTCTCGGGGGTCTGCTCTTGCTCGCCGACGAGGCGGCCGGAAAGGCCAGAGAATTCCTTGGGTGACAGACCCTTCGCGAGTCCTTGGAAGGATTCCTTGCTACGAGGGGAGAAACTGTGAGTGACGATCCGAACCTTCAGCAACTGGCCGTGTGTGCCACATTTCTTACACTCCAGGTAACCCCTTCCACCGCATTTTCGGCATAAGACCTGCCCCCTTCCGCCGCACGTCCCGCACACCAGTGAGCCATCGCCATCACACGGCTGGCACCTATACCGAGCCTCCTCTCCGCTCCCGCCGCATGATCGGCAGCGCCGCGTACGTATGTCGAAGTCCTGCGTCGTATACGTTGTGGTGCCGTCGCCGTCGCACGTCACGCAGGATACGACCTGAACACCTCTTCCGCTGCAATTCCTACACCGCACATATGTTGGGCAATTCTCCGTAGGGGGACACCCGGTACGGCCCTGTCCTCCGCAGGAACCGCAGTCGTGCACCAAGCCGCTCGTGACGGCGGTGATAGTCTCCTTCTTGAATTCGTCGGGCACGTATTCGAGGTCTTGAGGATTGAGTTCGTACTCGCCCCAACGATCCTTCGTCACCTCTTCGGACTTTTCGGAGACCTTCCTTCCCAGATAATCGGTGGTAATGCGCTCGGGGTAGAAGGCCTCGTGGCCAACGAACTCGGTCGCTTCCAGCAAGTCTTCCGGCAACAGCCAACGCCTAAATCCGCTCCGTTCCAAGTACCAACCTTCTAGGACTTTCTGTGCTGGAACCGGAGGGCCGGACGAAGCGCCCTTTCCGCCATCGCCGTGCTCGTAGTTTCCTCCCTGGCCCGGGCCGTGGTCATCTTGGGGGGCCCCGGACGGCCCCTGGCCCCCGTCCCAGCCTCGTTCCTTGTGGGAACGGTGCGAACCGCCGGATGCGCTGCTTTGCCGCAGCCAATCGTCGTAGGCACGACGTTGAGCCGGATCCTTGAGCACGTCGTAGGCCTCGTTGATAAGCTTGCCCCTCTCATGCGCCCTCGGGTTCTCCCGGTTCAAATCCGAGTGAAACTGCTTCATCAGCCTCCGATGGGCAGCTCGAACCTCCTCCTGATCCGCGTCCTCCCGGACTCCGAGTACAAAGTAATAGTCTTCCTTATAGCCTTCGTTGCTCACTACAACTCTCCAGTGGTTACGCCGTTTGTGCGCTGAACTTGATCCGCGGGTCGACCACCGCGAGCAGTATGTCGGATATGAGGGTGCCGACGACGGTGAGGATGCCCAGCAGAAGGACGATGAAGCCCGCGAGCTGGGTGTCCTCGATAAGAATGGCGTCGAGGAGGATGGGCCCCAGGGTCGGGAGGCTCAGCACCACCGACACGATGACGCTGCCGCCGACGAGGGAGGGCAGCAGGTAGCCCACTGTGCTGACGAGCGGGTTGATGGCGACCCTGACCGGATACTTCATGATGAGCTTTGCCGGGTTCACCCCCTTGGCGCGCGCCGTGACCACGTATGGCTTGGCCAACTCGTCGAGCAGGTTGTTGCGCATGACCCTGATCAGCCCCGCGGTGCCGGACGTGCCCAGGACGACCGCCGGGATCCACAGGTGGTTCAGCAGGTCGATGACCTTGTCGATGCTCCACGGCGCGTTCTTGTAGTCGGCGGAGAAGAGCCCGCCGACGCTCTGGTCGAAGTAGGCGAACGCCACGTACATGAGCACCAGGCCGAGCAGGAAGTCCGGGACTGCGATCCCGGTGAACCCGGCCAGGGTGAACACGTAGTCCCCGACGGAGTGCTGGCGCACCGCCGAGTATATGCCGACGGGTATGGCGAAGGTCCACGTGACGATGATGGTGAACCCGGTGAGCACCACGGTGAGCCAGAGGCGGTCGCCGATGATCTGCTTCACGGGCTTCTGGGAGTTGATCTGGTCGGACCAGACGGCGATGGAGCGGCCCAGGTCGCCGTGGGCCATGTTCCAGACCCACATCCAGTAGCGGTAGTACATGGGCTTGTCGAGCCCCAGGTACTCCCGCAGCTCCTCCGCGATGCGCAGGTCGCCCCCCACGTCGTTGGTCTGCATGAGCCTGTCGAGGAAGCGGTCCGCGGCGTCCCCCTCGGGAAGCTGGATGATGACGAACGAAAGGACCGAGATGACCCAGATGGTGAAGAAGGCCAGGATCATGCGCCGAGCCATGTAGGCGAGCACTGTCTTCACCTCCCCTGGCGCCATGCGCCGCGATTCTCGCCGTCACTCTAATACAGCGGCCGCAACCGGTCAACGCTATTCGGTTGTCGCAGTAGGGAGGCCGTAGTAACATGCTTGGCAGACTCGCGGTAGCCCAAGAGCCCGCCGGAGAGCAGCGACGAGCCAAGCAGGGAGAGGGCCGTAACATGAGCAGACTGTCTGAAATCCTGAGCTCGGGTGAGTTCGCCGTCACCTGCGAGCTGAACCCGCCTAAGGGCACCGGCCTCGCCCCCCTGTTCAAGAAGGCCGAGTTGCTGCGTGGCTCCGTCACTGCCTTCAACCTGACGGACTCGGCCGGGTCGAACATGTCCATGGCGCCCATCGGCGCGGCTCGGCTGCTGGCCGAGCGCGGCATCGAGCCCATCCTCCAGGTGACCTGCCGCGACCGGAACCGCATCGCCCTCCAGTCTGAGCTGTTGGCCGCAGCCGCGCTGGGACTGCCCAACGTGCTCTGCATGAGCGGCGATCCGCCGGGAGTCGGCGACCATGCGGACGCCAAGGCCGTGTTCGACATCGACGCGGTGGGCCTGCTGCGGGCCGTGCAGGCCATGCGGGACGGCAAGGACATGGGCGGGAACGACCTGGACGGGCCGGCGGAGATATTCGCGGGCGCGGTGGCCAACCCGGGGGCCCCCGACGTGGACAAGGAAGTCGGGCGGATGCAGGACAAGATCGAAGCGGGCGCGTCCTTCTTCCAGACCCAGGGGATATACGAGCCCGAGTCCTTCGCGCGCTTCATGGAGGCCGCCGGGGGCCTGGGCGCTCCCGTGCTGGCCGGGATCATCGTGCTCAAGTCCGCCAACATGGCCCGCTACCTGAACGAGAACCTGCCGGGCGTGTTCGTGCCGCCGGCCATCGTCTCTGAGCTGGAGTCCGCGTCCGACCGCAGGGCCGCCAGCGTAGATATAGCCGCGCGGGTGATTCGCGAGGTGCGCGGCATCTGCGCCGGCGTTCACGTGATGGCCCTCGGCTGGGAGGCGCGGATTCCACGGATCATCGAGTCGGCGGGCCTGGCGGCGTGACCGTCCTGGTCACCGGCGTCGACGTCATCGAGATTCACCGCGTCAAGGACGTGGCCGAACGCTACGGCGACCGCTTCCTGGGGCGCATATACACCGAGGGCGAGCTTGCGTACTGCCGGGGGCGCGCCCCCCAGCTCGCCGCCCGTTTCGCGGCCAAGGAGGCCGTGATGAAGGCGCTGGGCACCGGCACCAGGGGCGTCCGGTGGCGTGACATCGAGGTGGTCCGCCGCCCGGGCGGCCCGCCGACCGTCAGGCTCCACGGCTCCGCCCTCAGCCGCGCAGAGCGCATCGGCCTCGATCACCTGGCGCTGTCCCTGTCCCACTCGCGGGAGTACGCCGTGGCGTCGGTCGTCGGGGAGAGCGCCCATGGGAACCTGCTGCCAGTACGGCCCGCGTCCTGACAGCCGCCGAAATCCGACGGCGCTGTCTGACGTCCTTCCGAAAGATGATATGGAGGTGGGCAGCGTTTGACAGGGGAATCGGGACTGGGGTAGTCTGGTCTAAAGGCGACGACGGAGAAGAGTAGCGGAGAGGCGGCGGTCAAGCGAGCCTGGTACGGTGAGAGCAGGCGCAGGCCGTCCCCGCGAAAATCCCTCCCGAGCCTCGGACCGAAAGGGCGCGGCAGGTCCCCCCAAATAGGCTCCGGCGGCCCCGCCAGCCGTTATCGCGGGCGGCCCGATGAGGCAAAAGTCGGGCAGTGAGCGCCCCACCGCGTGAAGCGGCGGGGAAGCAGGGTGGTACCGCGGGATACGATCCCGTCCCTACGTGGGGCGGGATTTTTTGTTGCCCCGGACTAAGGAGGACTGAGATGTTTCGACCGGTGGACTCGAAGATGGACTTTCCGGCCATGGAGCGCGACATACTCCAGTGGTGGGCCGACGCCGGCATCGTCGAAAAATACCTGCGCCGGAACGACGGCTCCGACAGGCGGTTCTCGTTCATCGACGGCCCCATCACCGCCAACAATCCCATGGGCGTCCACCACGCCTGGGGCCGCACCTACAAGGACCTGTTCCAGCGCTACAAGACCATGAAGGGCTTCCGCCAGCGCTACCAGAACGGCTTCGACTGCCAGGGCCTGTGGGTCGAGGTGGAGGTCGAGAAGGAGCTGGGCCTCGAATCGAAGCGCGACATCGAGGAGTTCGGCGTCGAGAGGTTCGTCGAGCTGTGCAAGGCCCGCGTCCGCAAGTACGCCGCCGTCCAGACGGAGCAGTCCGTCAGGCTGGGCTACTGGATGGACTGGGACAACTCCTACTTCACCATGTCCGACGAGAACAACTACACCATCTGGCACTTCCTGAAGGTGTGCAGCGAGCGCGGCTGGATATACGAGGGCACCGACGTGATGCCCTGGTGCCCCAGGTGCGGCACGGGCCTGTCCCAGCAGGAGGTGGTGACCGAAGGGTACAAGGAGATCGTCCACCCCGGCCTATACGTCAAGTTCCCGCTGCTGGACCGCGAGGGAGAGTCGCTCCTAGTGTGGACGACCACCCCCTGGACGCTCACCGGCAACACGGGCGCGTACGTCCACCCCGACCTGACCTACGCGAAGGTACGCACCGACGACGGCGAGATGCTGTACCTGCTCAAGAGCAGGCTGTCGGAGGTGAAGCGGGAGCACGAGGTGGTCGAGGAGATGCCGGGCGCGGCCCTGGACGGGCTGCGGTACCGGGGCCCATTCGACGAACTGTCCGCCCAACGCGGCGTGGAGCACCGCGTCGTCCTGTGGGACGAGGTGAGCGAGACGGAGGGCACGGGCATCGTCCACACCGCCCCGGGAGCGGGCGCGGAGGACTTCAAGATCAGCAAGGAGCGGGGCCTGGAGGTCATCGCGCCCCTGGACGAGTTCGGCGTCTTCGTCGACGGGTTCGACTGGCTCACGGGAAAGAGCGTGTTCGACGTCAACGAGCCGGTCTACGACAGCCTGAGGGACAAGGGCGCATTCTTCCGCCTCGAGAAATACTCCCACAGGTACCCTGTCTGCTGGCGGTGCGACACGGAGCTTGTCTTCCGGCTGGTCGACGAGTGGTTCATCTCCATGGACGAGCTGCGCGACAAGATCGCCGGCGTGGCGAAGCGGGTACGCTGGATACCGGCGTTCGGCCTGCAGCGCGAGCTCGACTGGCTGCGCAACATGGACGACTGGATGATCTCCAAGAAGCGCTTCTGGGGCCTCGCCCTGCCGATATTCAAGTGCGCCGACTGCGGGCACGTGGACGTGATCGGCAGCGAGACGGAGCTTGAGGCGCGGGCCGTCGAGGGCTGGGAGGAGTTCGAGGGTCACTCGCCCCACCGCCCGTGGATCGACTCGGTGAAGATCCAGTGCGCCGACTGCGAGGCGAACGTCTCGCGCATCCGCGACGTGGGCAACGTCTGGCTCGACGCGGGCATCGTCCCCTACTCGACCATCGGCTACCGGAACGACCGCGCCCAGTGGAAGGACTGGTTCCCCGCCGACTGGATATCCGAGAGCTTTCCCGGCCAGTTCCGGGGCTGGTTCTACTCGCTCCTCGTGATGAGCACCGTGCTGGAGGACACGGAGCCCTTCCGCAACCTCTACAGCTACGCCACCATGCGGGACGAGAAGGGCGAGGAGATGCACAAGAGCAAGGGCAACGCCATCTGGTTCGAGGACGGCGCAGAGCGGATGGGCGTCGACTCGATGCGCTGGCTCTACTCCCGGCAGAGCCCCGTCGCCAACCTGAACTTCGGCTTCGGCACGGCGGACGAGGTGCGCCGCAGGTTCATCATACCCCTGTGGAACGTCTACTCGTTCTTCGTCACCTACGCCAACATCGACGGCTACGACCCCTCGGCGGCGGGGCCGCCGGTCGAGCGGCGCCCGGAGCTCGACCGCTGGATACTGTCCGAGCTGAACAGCCTCACGAGGGACGTGACGGCCTCGCTGGACGGCTACGAGCCGGAGCCCGCCGCCCGCCGGATAGAGGAGTTCGTCGAGGACCTCTCCAACTGGTACGTGCGCCGGAGCCGCCGACGCTTCTGGAAGAGCGAATCGGACGACGACAAGCTGGCGGCCTACTCCACCCTGTTCGAGTGCCTGGAGACGGTCACTCGGCTGCTGGCGCCCTTCGTCCCGTTCGTCACCGAGAGCATCTACCGCAACCTGGCGCAGCCGCTACAGGGCGCCCGCGAGAGCGTGCACCTGGAGTCCTACCCCGAGTCCGACGAGAGCCTGATCGACGAGGGCCTGTCGGGGGCGACCCGGCTGGCGATGAGGCTGTCCAGCCTCGGCCGGTCGGCCAGGAGCCAGGCGGGAATCAAGGTCCGCCAGCCCCTGGAGCGGGCCCTGGTGAAGCTGCGCTCCGCTGATGAGGAGGCCGCGCTGGAGCGTATATCGGCCCAGGTTTGCGACGAGCTCAACGTCAAGGAGCTGGCCGTGCTCGACGACGAGAGCATGGTGTCCCGCTTCGACGTCAGGGCCGACATGTCGAAGATCGGGCCCAAGTACGCCCGCCAGACCCGGGATGTCATTGCCGCCCTGTCGTCGGCGGATCCGAAGGAGGTCGCCCGCCAGGTACTGGCCGGCAGCCCCGCGACAGTGGGTGAGTTCACCCTGGAGCCGGACGAGGTCGTGGTCACCAGCGGCGCGATGGACGGCTACTCCGTCGCGTCGGAGGGAGGCTACACGGTCGCGGCGCCGACGGAGATCAGCCATGACCTTCGCATGGAGGGCCACGCGCGGGAGCTCGTGCACCTGGTGCAGAACATGCGCCGCTCGGCGGGTCTCGACATCGCCGACAGGATAGCGACCTACTACGAGGGCGACCCGGCCCTGGACGAGGTGGTGGAGCGGCACGGCGGCTACGTTCGCCAGGAGACGCTGTCCGACGCCGTCAGGCGTGAGAGCCCCCCGGCGGGGGCCTACGTGGAGGAGCACGAGGTCAACGGGCTGGCGGCCCGGATCGGCGTGCTGCGGGAGACGACCGGCTAGAGCCGTAGCTCCGACAGGTGCCCCTTCCAGTGGAAGGCGATCATCCGCAGACGCTGCGAGGCAGACCGCTCGGTGCCGTCGTGTACTACGAGGACAGTGGTCTCGGGGTCGTCGAACCTCCGCACCGCTGCGACCATCCTCGCCTGGAGGCCCCGGAGATCCTCGACTATCTCCGCTGGCGTGAGGCCTGCCGTGTCCGCGACCGCCCTGTCGTTCATCTCGTCGACGGTTCCCGGTATGCGGAACGGCACGCCGCCCTCCAGGACGGACTCCATGCCCTCCACCGAGGCGCGGTGCCAGAACGGCATGTGGCGCAGTGCCCACTCGGCGTCTGGATGCGAGCCGTAGTCGAGCCCGGCGAAGTAGGCCAGGCCCTCGGCGACCGCCTCCTCGACGTCGGCGATCAGCGCTTCGATGTTGGCGTGGTCCGTCATGGCTGCTCCGTGTCGTGAAGTCTTAGGACTGCTGCTGGGCGAGCTCGACGACGGTCGTGCGCACCTGGTTGTCGCGTATGTACTCGATGCTGACGCTGTCCCCCACGTCGTACGACCAGAGGAGCTCCTGGTATGCGGCCCTGTCCGGCGTGGGGATGGCGTCTATCTTGGTGATGACGTCGCCGACCTCCATACCGGACCGGAATGCCGGCCCTCCCCTTTCCACCGAGGTGATGATGACGCCTTCGCCGGTCGCCTCGATCCGGTATCGGGCGGCGATTGCGGGGGTGAGGTCGCGCCCGTTGAGGCCGATGGTCGGGCGCACTACGAAGCCGTCCTGGATCAGGAGGTCGATGATCGGCGTCGCCACCGAGGAGTTGATCGCGAAGCTGATGCCCTCGGCCTGGCGCAGGGTCGCCTGGTTCACCCCCACGACCTCGCCGTCCATGTTCACCAGCGGGCCGCCGCTGTTGCCGACGTTCACCGCGGCGTCGGTCTGGATCAGGTCGTAGAACACGCCCCTGGCGGTCTGGATGGACCGGTCGAGGCCGCTCACGATGCCCAGCGTAACCGTCGGCCCGCCCTTCAGGGCCAGGGCGTTGCCCACCGCCATGACCCAGTCGCCGACGCTCGGCTGCTCTGCGGCCATCCTCGCGGTGGGGAGATCAACGGCGTCGATCTTCAGCACAGCCAGATCGGTCCCGGCGTCCCTGCCGACCATCTCGGCGTCGTAGCTGCGCCCGTTCGGGAGGTGGACCTTGACGTTGTCCGCCCCCTGGACGACGTGCCAGTTCGTGACCACGTACCCGTCCGGGCGGATGACGAAGCCGGAGCCCGCCCCGTCGGCGTCGAAGTCGTTGAAGAAACCGGGCACGTCGCTCTCGGTCGTTATGGACGCCACCCAGGGCGTGGCCGCCCTGACGAGATCGGCGACCGAGTTGGCCGCGACGCCCTGGTCGAAACCGAATATGACCGGCTGTCCGGCGGGCATGGGGGTGGATTCGGGGGTAGGCTCCGGGGCCGGAGTGGGCGTAACGACTACCGTCACCACGAGCGGCGGCGGCGGAGCGGTTGGTTCGGGGCCGGGACCCTCCACCCCGCACGCGGAGGCCCACAGGAGCAGCGCGAACAGCCCGATGGAGAGGAGTGCCTTCGGCAAGTCACACGGCCCGTGACGGCTCGACTACCCGGAGTCGCACCCTCGCAAAGCCCGTCCACAGCACCCTGGGATCGTGCCTGTAGTCCCCGAGGCTGGCGGCATACCGGGAGTAGGTGGCGGTGATGAGAGCCCCGAACAGCAGGATGATGGCCGACAGGTATGCCCAGGTCAGGAGGGCCATGATCGCGCCGACGGGGCCGTAGACCACGTTGTAAGCAAGCGGAAACGTCCCGAAGTACCAGACCAGGGCCTCGTTGGCTCCCGTCAACGCGATTGCGGCCGTGAGGGCGCCCGGCCACACCTGGGCCATCTTGACTTCGGTGTTGGGAAGGTAGCAGTAGAGCAGTGTGAAGATGCAGAACGCGACGATGGGGAATATCAGGACGAGCACCAGGGACCAGACGAGATCGGTGAAGAAGTCGGCCTCGGGCGCAAGTATGAGGATGACCTCCCGCATCACGCCCAGCACGGGGGTGCTGAAGAGAGTCGCCATCATCAGGAGCCCGGCCCCCATCACCAGGGCGAAGTCGATCATTCGCTCCTTGATGAAGGGCCGCGTCTGGCTGATGCCCCAGGCGGCGTTGATGCCCTTCCTGATGGCGCCGAATGCCGCCGATGCCGCCGTGAACAGCCCCAGCACGCTGGCCAGCCCCGTCAATGCCCTGGTCTCCACGACCTCCCGCACCGTTCTGCTGATGAACTCGCTGGAGACGGGCAGAGCTTCCGCGAGCCGGATCGCAAGCTCCTCGCGCTCCGCCTCGGGTCCCAGGACGAAGCCGAGCACCGAGATCATGGCGAGGAAGAGCGGGAAGAGCGAAAAGAGCATGTAGAAGGCTATCGCCCCTGCTATGTGGGAGCAGTTCCTCTTCAGGAAGAGGTTTATCGAATCGACTATGAAGAGGATAAACCTGATGAAAGCCATTTCTCGCCCGCTCTCCGGCGGCCATTTCGATGCCTGTCCTGAATTCGAGGCTAACGAAGCCGCATCTATGATGTCAAGCCGAACGGTTCGAGCTTCGAGTTTGACTTTGTATAAGAATTAGCATCAGGGCGCTCGCTGCCCGTAGGGCGATGCCGCGCCGCGCCTAGTGTGATACCGTATCGGGACGATAGGCAGGGAGTAGACGGAAATGACCACACGAGAGGAAGTCCGAGAACGGATGGCGGCCGACGGGGTGGAGTACGTCCTCGTGCAGTTCGTGGACATCAACGGCTCGCCGAAGGTGAAGATGGTGCCGGCGTCCCACCTGGACGACGTGATCGACGAGGGCGCGGGGTTCGCGGGCGCGGCCCTCTGGGGACTGGGACAGGGGCCCCACTCCCACGACATGCTGGCCCGTGTCGACCTCGACAGCTACACCTTCGTCCCGTGGCGCGAGGGAGTCGCCAGGTTCGCGGGCGACCTGTTCGTCGACGGCGAGATCCACCCCTACTGCGCCAGGCAGAACCTCAAGCGCGTGCTCGGCGCGTGCCGGGACGAGGGGTACGTGTTCAACGTCGGCATCGAGCCGGAGCACTTCCTCGTGACCCGCAAGGACGACAGCTCCATCGAGGTCTGGGACCCCAACGGCGTCGACTCCCTGGCCAAGCCGTGCTACGACTTCAAGGGCATCGCCAACGTCATGGACTACCTGAAGGACCTGATGGACGGCATGGCCCGCGTGGGCTGGGACGTCTACCAGTCGGACCACGAGGACGCCAACGGCCAGTACGAGGTGAACTTCGTCTACGACGACGCGCTGACCACGGCCGACCGCTACACCTTCTTCAAGATGATGACCAGCCAGTACGCCCAGCGGCACGGCGCAATAGCGACCCACATGGCCAAGCCCTTCTCCGACCGCACGGGAAGCGGCGGGCACGTACACTTCCACGTAGCCGACGCCGATTCGGGCGACAACCTGTTCCTGGACGAGGACGACGAGCAGGGCCTCGGCCTGTCGGAGTTCGCCTACCACTTCATAGGCGGCGTGTTCGCCCACGCCCCGGCCCTCTGCGCCGTCACGTCGCCCACGGTGAACTGCTACAAGCGCCTCCAGATCGGCGCGGGCCTGTTCGGCACCCAGTCGGGCTACACGTGGACGCCGGCCTTCGTCTCCTACGGCGACAACAACCGCACGCAGATGATCCGCACGGCCGGCCCCGGCCACCTGGAGGACCGCACCGTCTCGGCGGCCTGCAACCCCTACCTGGCGTTCGCGGCCTACGTCTCGGCGGGGCTGGACGGCGTGCGGAACCGGATGGACCCGGGCAAGGCCAACTTCGGCAACATGTACTCCCTCAGCCTGGAGGAGATTGGGCGCAGGGGCATCCGCACCCTGCCCCAGAGCCTGAACGAGGCCATCGCGGAGCTGCGGTCCGACGTGGTAGTCCAGGAGGCCTTGGGGCCCATCTACGACGAGTTCGTCAGCATCAAGGAGGCGGAGTGGAACGAGTACCACAAGCAGGTCTCCCAGTGGGAGATCGACCGCTACCTGACGATGTTCTAATCTTGTATGATGCACTCGACATGAGCACCAATACCCAATACAGGTTTCTCGAGCAGAGGGTCAGGGAGCCGGAGGTCAGAGGGACCGGAGTACGCGTGTCGACCCTGTGGCACGACAGGTACGTCTCAAAGCTGAGCCCACCGGAGGTCGCCGAGGACCGTGAGATACCGGTCGAGGCCGTATACGAGGCCCTCGCCTACTGCCAGGAAAACTGGGAGACCATCTGCGAAGGGCTGTCCATCGAGCGCGGCCAGCTCGAAGACGCCGGGTTCCTCGTTCCACCAAGCCTCCCGAAGGTATGAGGATGTACCTGGATGACGATTTGGACTCCAACCTCCTGATCAGCCTGCTGAGGAATTTGGGGCACGAAGTTGTATCGCCGCGAGTCGTCGGTACTCGCGGCGCACGGGATGAAGACCACCTGCGATACGCAGCCGATAACGACTTGGTCTTGATGACGGCGAACGCAGGTGACTTCGTACAATTGAACCGGAAGTGGACCGATGACCATATAGGCCACAGCGGGATCCTGATCGTGTACCGAGAAAACAACCCGGCGCGCGATATGAGCTTCCAAGAAATAGCCCAGGCCGTTGGCGCGGTGGAAGAATCACGCATACCCATAGCGAGCACCTGTCAGAATCTCAATTTCTGGCGGCGCACATGACGGCGATCTGGAATAGAGGGTTGTAGAATGAGGTTTGTCGTTACAATCGAGAGAGACGAGGACGGCATCTTCGTTGCTGAGTGCCCGTCGATCCCTGGGTGTGTCAGCCAAGGCGAGACACGGGAACAGGCGATCGTGAACGTCCAAGACGCGATCCGCCAGTGCCTCGAAGTGCGGGCCGAGCGAGGGATGCCTCTCACCGTGGCCACTTACGAGGTCGAGATACCGGTGTAATGGCCCGCCTGCCGATTCTTAGTGGACGAGAAGCCGCTAGGGTGTTCGAAAAACTGGGATGGGAAATCGCTCGTCAGCGAGGAAGTCATATAATCCTGGTCAAGGCGGGACATCAGGCTACCCTTTCGGTGCCTGACCATCGTGAAGTTGCCAAGGGCACACTGAGGAGCTTGATGCGACAAGCAGGAGTTACTCCGGAGAGCTTCATTCAGGCCAGGTAGTCGGAACAGGACGCGGATGGATGGCATTCTTGGTTAAATGCCCCAACTGTGGGGAGCGAAACGTGTACGAGTTCAGGTTCGGCGGCGAGATCGTCCGGCGGCCTGAGCCGGGCGACGACTCCGCCGTCTGGATGAAGTACTTCTACGCCCGCCGGAACGCCGCGGGCCAGCAGCGAGAGTGGTGGTACCACAGCCTCGGGTGCCGCAGGTGGTTCGTCGCCGAGCGCGACACGACCACGAACGCCATCGGCTCTACGTGGTGGCCCGGGGAGGTCCAGGTCTAGTTGCCCATACCATCCGAACAGGGCCGCCTGCCGGCCGCGGCGCACCACCTGGTAGACAGAGACCGCCCGGTCGTCTTCGAGTTCAACGGTCGGCAGTTCCAGGCCTACGAGGGCGACACCATTGCCTCCGCACTGTACGCGGCGGGGGTGCGCATATTCTCGCGCAGCTTCAAGTATCACCGCTCGCGTGGGCTGCTCTGCGTAGCCGGAGCCTGCCCCAACTGCCTGATGAGCGTGGACGGCGTCCCCAACGTTCGCGCCTGCACGACGCGCGTCGAGGCCGGGATGCGGGTGCGCCACCAGAACGCGTGGCCGTCTCAGGAGCGCGACTTCCTCTCGGTGCTGGACAGGTTCGGCCGGCTGATGCCGGTGGGCTTCTACTACAAGACGTTCCATACGCCAAAGCTCTTCTGGAAGGCGGCCAGGCCCATAATCCGGCGGGTCGCGGGTCTTGGCCGGGTCGGCCAGGACCCTGAACCTGGCCCCCATCACCACGAGTTCCGCCACACGGACGTAGCCGTGGTCGGCGGCGGCCCGGCGGGCATGGCCGCGGCCCTGGCGGCCTCCGCCGGCGCGCGGGTCGTCCTCGTCGACGACCCGCCGACCCTCGGCGGCAGCCTACGCTACGATTCCCGGACGAGCGCCGGGCTCCCCGGCATGGGCGAGGTGTTGGCCCTCGACTCCGCACGCAAGCTCGCGTCGGAGGTCGAGGCCAACGACCGCATCGAGGTCCTCTCGGAGGCGACGGCCTTCGGCCTGTACGAGGGCAGGCTGCTCGCCATCACCCAGGGCGACTCGATGATCAGGCTGAGGGCCGGGCGGGTCGTGATCGCCACCGGCTCGCACGAGACGCCCCTGGTGTTCGACCGGAACGACATCCCCGGCGTGATGCTGAGCACCGGATTGCAGCGGCTCATCAATCTCTACGGCGTGAAGCCGGGCACGACCGCGATGGTGGCGACGACGGGCGACCAGGGCTACTATGCCGCTCTCGACCTGCTGGGGGCGGGGATGAGGGTCGCGGTCCTGGCCGACAGCCGCCCAGCCTTCCCGGACCGGCTCGACGCCGCACGGGACCTCAGGAACCTGGGCGTGCTGGTCCTGCCGTCCCATACCCTCGTCAGGGCCGAGGGTGTGAAGAAGGTAGTCGGGGGCGTCGTATCCAGGCTCCAGGACGGGCGTACCACGACCGAGGAGCGCCAGTTCGACGCGGACATCATCGCCATGTCGGGCGGCTTCGAGCCCGCGGCGTCGCTCCTCCAGCAGGCAGGCGCAAGCCTGGCCTACGACGAGTCCTCCGGCGAGACGCGCCCGTCCGAGCTGCCCGAAGGCGTGTTCGCGGCGGGCGGCGCGGCGGGCGCGCATAGCCTGGAAGAGGCCATACTCCAGGGCCGCCTCGCCGGCGCGCGGGCTGCATCGGGTACCGGTGGCGCGCGGGCAGCGTCCGGGCTTCGCAGGGGCCTGCAGATCGCCCGGGCGGAGTACACGGCCGCCCCGGCGCAATCGCGGCCGCCCTTCCGGGGCCTGCGGGGCTCCAAGCAGATCGTCTGCTTCTGCGAGGACGTGACCTCCAAGGACATTGCCACCGCCGTCGACGAAGGCTTCCGGGACATCCAGATCCTCAAGCGTTACAGCACGGTCACCATGGGCCCCTGCCAGGGCAAGATGTGCCACCGGAACTTCGTGGACATCGCCGCAGTGCACACGGGCAGCTCGGCGGGCGACCTGGGATCGACTACGGCCCGGCCCCCCGTGCAGCCCGTGAGCCTGGGCACCCTCGCGGGCCCGGCGCACATCCCGGTCAAGCGCACGCCCCTGGACCGCAGGCACCGTGCCCTCGGCGCCGAGATGATGGACTCGAACCTGTGGCAGCGGCCCAGGCTCTACGGCTCCGTCCAGGACGAGGCCATGGCCGTGCGGAACGCCGTCGGCATCATCGACGTGAGCACGCTGGGGAAGCTCGACGTGCGGGGCAGGGACGCTCCCGCCCTGCTCGACCGGCTCTACACCCACAGCTTCTCAACCCTCAGGAACGGGCGCGTCCGGTACGGGGTCCTCTGCGCCGACAACGGCACTATCATGGACGACGGCACGGTCACGCGCCTCGCGGAGGACCGGTACTTCGTCACCACCTCCACGGCCGGCGTGGAGGCCATCGAGGAGTGGTTCAAGTGGTGGATGGCGGGGAGCGACGCGTGCGCCTACGTAACCAACGTCACGTCGGGCTACGCGGTCATCAACGTCGCGGGCCCGCGGGCCAGGGAGACCCTGGCCAAGCTGACCGACGTCGACCTGTCCCCCAAGGCCTTCCGCTACATGCGGGCGCGGGAGGGCAGCGTGGCGGGAGTGCCGACACTGATGCTGCGCATAGGGTTCGTGGGCGAGACGGGCTGGGAGCTCCACTTCCCCGCCGAGTACGGGGAGCACGTGTGGGACGCGCTCATGGAAGCGGGCAAGGAGCTCGGCATAAGGACCTTCGGCACCGAGACCCAGCGGGTGCTCCGGCTGGAGAAGATGCACATCATCCCGAACCAGGACACCGACATGGTCAGCAACCCGCTGGACGCCGGCATGAGGTGGGTGGTCAGGATGGACAAGGACGACTTCATCGGCCGCGGCGGCCTGGCCGCCGCCATGGACCGCCCGGCTCGGAACCGACTGGTCGGCTTCGTGATGGAAGACGGCGCCGTTCCCCACGACGGGGACGCCGTGGTCTCGGACATGGCCCCTGTTGGGCGGGTCACCAGCTCGAGGCTGAGCCCCACGATGGGCAAGGGCTTTGGGTTCTGCTGGGTGCCCGCGGACTTGGCGGAGCATGGCACGACCATACACATCCGCACGGACGGCGTGGTCTCGCCCGCCGAGGTGCGCACCGAGCCCTTCTACGACCCCGAGGGCAAGAGGCTGAGGGAATAGCGATGGCCATAACCACGCCCCTGGCCCTCAGCGCCCTCCACCACGTCCACCTTGCGCTCGGCGCGGAGATGGAGGAGAGCTACGGCTGGCTCCGTCCGGCCAGGTACACCACGCCGGACGAGGAGAGCGAAGCCGTGCGGCGCGGCGTCGGCCTGTGCGACACCAGCCCTTCCGGCAAGCTCCTGCTCCACGGCGAGATCGACCGCTACGTCATGGAGGGCCTGCAGCAGGGCGCGCCCGAGGAGCCGGGCGACGCCGGGCTGATGCAGTTCACCGAGGACTCCGGCATCGGCGACATACTCGCGGCCCGGCTGACCGCCGACGAGGCCCTGCTGGTCACGGCCCCGAACCAGTCCCCAATGGTGGCCGAGACGCTGGGCGGCATGGCGGACGCGTGCGCCCACTCCGTGGACGTCACCTCCACCAGGACGGGGATATGCATCGCGGGCCCGGCGGCCCAGGGCACCCTCGCGGCGGTGACCGAGATCGACACGTCCACGCACGGCTTCCCGGACATGAGCTGCGCCCAGGGGAGCATCTCGCAGGTCCACGCCACACTCATACGCCACGACCTGGGCGACCTGCCGCGCTACTCCATCTACGTCGACCGCGCCTACGGCGAGTACCTGTGGCAGACCCTCATTGAGGCAGGCAGCCGCCACGGCATAACGCCCTTCGGCACAACCGCCCTCAGCCGGTTGCAACCGCAGAGTACGCGGAGGCCGCAGAGGTAAGAGTAATGGAAGAGTCCAAGAGGCTGAACCGGCTGACTGAGGCCACCATCGGGGCCGCAATTGACGTACACAAGGCTCTGGGGCCCGGCCTGCTTGAGTCTGCCTACGAGGCTTGCCTGGTATTCGAGTTGGCTGACAGGGGACTGAAAGTCGAGCGGCAGAAGGCGATTCCGGTAGTCTATCGCGATATTACCCTAGATGTCGGTTATCGGCTCGACCTTCTCATAGAAGACTCCGTCATCGTAGAGGTCAAAGCCACGGAGACCCTTGAACGCATCCATGAAGCTCAGTTGATGTCATACCTGAAGCTGACTAAGCTCAAGGTAGGCCTCCTCATCAACTTCAATGTCAACATACTCAAGAATGGCGTGCGACGCATAGTCAACAATTTCCCTGACCCTAAAACTCTGCGTCCTCTGCGCTCTCAGCGGTGAAATGATGGTATTCAGGAAGAGCAGGATGTGGGGCAGGCACCCGCTCAAGGACTCGTACGACGTGGTGATCATCGGCGGGGGGGTGCATGGGCTGTCCACGGCGTACTACCTGGGCAGGATGGGCATCACCGACGTGGCGGTCCTGGACAAGGGCTACCTGGGGGGCGGCGCCAGCGCGCGCAGCACGGCCATCATCCGGTCGAACTACCTGACCGCCGAGGCGATACCCTTCTTCCGCGAGAGCCACAAGCTGTACCAGGGCCTGGCGAGCGAGCTGGGGTTCAACCTGCTGTTCGACGAGATGGGGCGGCTCGACATCGGCCACTCCGAGTCGTCCGTCTACTGGCTGCGGCTGCGGGCGGAGTTCAACCAGCTACTCGGCGTGGACAGCCGCATCATCGGCCCGGCCGAGATCAAGGAGATCGTCCCGCCCATCGACCTGCGGGAGGGCAAGCCGCTGCCCATCATGGCCGCCCTCTACCACCCGCCGGCCGGCGTGGTGCGGCACGACGCCGTCGTATGGGGCATGGGGCGCGGCGCAGACCGGGCCGGGGTCGAGCTGCACCCGTTCACCGAGGTGACGGGCATCACCCGCGAGAACGGGCGCGTCACCGGGGTCGAGACGCCGTCGGGGCGGGTCGGCGCCGGGGTGGTGGTGAGCGCCACAGCGGGCTGGACGTCGACCATAACGGCGATGGTGGACCTGGACGTGCCCATCGTGACCTTCCCGCTCCAGGCGTGCGTGACCGAGCCGGTCAAACCCTACGTCCACACGACGATCTCGTCTGCCGACCTGCACGTCTACGTGTACCAGACCGACCGGGGCGAGCTTGTCATCGGCGGGCCCGTGGACCCGTACTCGACCTACAGCCAGAAATCGACCCTCGACATGCTGCACGAGCTGGCGGCGAGCACGCTGGAGCTGCTGCCGGAGCTGCGCGACATCAAGATCCTGAGGCAGTGGGCGGGCCTGTGCGACATGACGCCCGACTACGCGCCGATCATGGGCAAGGTGGACGGGCTGGACGGGTTCATCCTGAACTGCGGCTGGGGCACCTGGGGCTTCAAGGCCGCGCCCGCGTCGGGCAAGACGACCGCCGAGCTGATAGCGACGGGGAAGACGCCGGAGCTCATCGAGAGCTTCAGCCTGCACCGGTTCGACGACAACAGCCTGGTCAACGAACGCGCCGCCGCCATAGCCGCAGCGATCCACTGATCCTACCCGCGCGAGGGCTCTTCGCCTCTCTCGGCACACATGACCAGGTAGTCGTCAATGGAGAACCGGAACTCCCCGTTCGATTCCTCCACGGAAGCCCCCTCGAAGAAGATCACGTCGCGGGTGTTCGTCACCCGTCCGTGGAAGACTCCCGCATCGTGGTCGAGCTCCACCTTCGCCCGATACCCCTTATAGGTCATCATGGTCTTATTCCCGCCTCCATTCACTTATCGTAGCATGTAGAATCGGCGTCAGACCCCGACGCTAGGAGCACACCTATGACTCTTGCCGAGCCCCTGTCCGTTGCGCTGGTTGGGACCGGGAACCGGTCGCGGCTGGTCTATCGGCCACTCTTCGAGGCGTTGAAGCCGTGGATGAAGCTGGTGGCGGTGTGCGATCCGGTGCGCGAATCGGCCGATGCCTTTGCGGAGGCGGCGGGCGTTCCCGCCTTCTACGACCTGAAGGAGCTGGTCAGGGCCTGCCCCATGGAGGCGGCCCTGGTCGTCACACCGGTCCCTTCACACCACTCGATCGCGGTCTATCTCCTGTCCCGCGGCATTCCGGTGAATGTCGAGACCAGCATGTGCAGCCTGCTGGTCCAGGCCCATGAGATGGTGGACGCCGCCCGCGACAACAATACCATCCTGCGGGTCGGCGAGAACTTCTTCCGCTTTCCCTTCGACAGGATGATGCACCTGGTAGCGGACGACGGGTTCATCGGCCCCATCAAGCGGCTCACCTGCTGGCACGACCATACCGGATACCACAACAACTCACGCTGGATATCGTTCTTCGGCACCCATCCGGTGGCCGTGCAGGCCATATCCCACACCATGCCCGCCGCGGGTCACTACCAGCTACCCCACCGCTACTACGAGACCGAGTCGTACCGCGCCCACTTCTTCTGGTTCCCCGACGGCGCGCTGGTAGTCGACCACTCCGGGAACATGAAGAGCATGCTGGGTCGCTATCCGCGTCCCGGATACACGGAGCTGGCCGGGGCCCGCGGATCGATTGTCCAGCAGGCCACGGATAGGGGCGTAGGGAAGGCCGAGGTCCGCTATTGCTCCGACGAGGCCCTCAGGAATGGGGGCGGCGTCGCCGACCAGATATTCCCCATCGAGCACGTCAACGACGGCGACGACTGGCTCTCGTCACATGTCGACCTGCCCACAGGGCGTGTCGAGTACGTCAACGACCACCGGCCGGGCCGGACGGCCTACAACAGCCGGGAGTACTACGGCGCGGCGGTCATGGGGCATCTGGTGGACTTCGCCGAGACGGTGCGCGGGGTACGTACGTCCGAGTACACGGACGAGGACGCGCTCATGGCGATGATGATGGAGGTCGCAACGCGCGAGTCGGCCATCAACGACGGGCTGCGCCTCGATCTGCCCCTCGAAGGCGATCTCGAGAGCGAGGCGCTGCTACGGGCGGAACAGGGGCAAGAGTACGGCGTCGACCCTCTAGACATCGAGGGGATGATGTCGATCAAGTACCCCCAGCCGTAGCCGCGCTGCTGAGAACTGTCCTTCGACAGGCTCAGGACGAACGGTCTTCCCGGGCGAGGGGCTCGCTGGAGGAGTTCTGAGATAGTTTCTTATTCGCGCCAGACTTGTCGCAGGAGGCGGAGCCAGTTGCCGCCCAGTATCTTGGATACGTCGTCGCCGGTGAAGCCGCGTCCGAGTAGCTCGGTGGCTATGTTGGACATCTTGTCGGGGGTCTCCAGGCCCTCGGGGTGGGCCGGCACGTCGGGGTACTCCAGCCGCCTGGGCGAGAACTTGGTGCCCTGCTGGGACATGAGCACGTCGAACCACGCGCTGGTCTGGTCCTGGGTGTAGTCGGTGCCGATGCCGACATGATCGACTCCGACCCGCTCTACCATGTCCTCGATGGCGTCGCCGAAGTCCGTGATGGTCGACTCCCAGCCCTTGCGCAGGAAGGGCGGCCAGGCGGTCGCGCCTACCACGCCGCCCTTCTCGGCGAGGAGCTTGAGGGCGTCGTCGGTCTTGTTTCGGCGGTTGTCGACGAAGGAGCGGGCGTTGGCGTGGGTGCAGGCGACGGGCACCTCCGACAGCTCTATCGTGTCCAGGGTGGTCCGGTCGCCCACGTGGGACAGGTCGATCAGGATGCCGAGCCGGTTCATCTCCCTCACGGCGTCCATGCCGAAGTTGCTCAGCCCCTCGTCGTTTCGCTCCCAGCAGCCGTTGCCCAGCAGGTTCCGCTCGTTGTAGGTGACCTGGATGACGCGCACGCCGAGCCTGTGGAAGAGCTCGAGCCTGTCCAGGTCGTTCTCGATGGGCGTGGCGTTCTGCCAGCCGAAGATGACGCCCGTCCTGCCGGCGGCCTTGGCGTCGAGGATGTCCTGGACGGTGGTGACCTGCGAGACGGTATCCGCGCGCTCCCGGAAGCGCCGCAGCCACTCCTTGATGCTGTCCATCGTCTCCGCGTAGTGCTCCCACACGGCGATGGTGGCGTTGATGGCGGTGACGTTGCCCGTGTGCAGGCTCTCGTAGACGGCCGGGCTATGCCAGTTGCTGACGTTCAGCCCGTCGATGACGACGGACTCCCGGTACAGGTCCTCCGGTCTGGCTGCGCTGGTCAATTCTCTCCTCCGTTACAGGTCGAGCAGGTTGCGGGCTATGATCATGCGCTGGATCTCGGTCGTGCCCTCGTATATCTCGGTCACCCTGGAGTCGCGGTAGAGGCGCTCGGCGACGGTTGGGGCGAAGTAGCCTGTACCGCCGTGGATCTGGACGGCCCTGTCGGCGGAGCGGACGGCCAGGCGCGAGGCGAAGAGCTTGGCCATGGACGCCTCGGTCACGAAGAGCAGGCTCTGGTCGCGGAGGGTGGCTGAGCGCATGACGAGGCCCCGGGCGGCCTCTATGTCCGTGGCCATGTCGGCAAGCTCCCACTGTATGCCCTGGAAGTCGGCGAGGCGCTGCCCGAAAGCCTCCCTGCCGAGGGCGTACTCGGCCGAGGTGTCGTAGGCCGCCTGGGCGAGTCCGACGCACTGGGCGGCTATGCCGATGCGGCTGGAGTTCAGCACGTCCATGGTCTCCCTGAAGCCCTGCCCCTCGGCGCCGATCAGGTTCTCCCCGGGCACGGCGCAGTCCTCGAAGACGAGTTCCGCAGTCGAGGTGGCCCTCATCCCCATCTTGCCGTGCTGGGGGTTGATGGTGAAGCCGTCCGTGCCCCTCTCGACGACCAGGGCGTCGATGCCGCGGGTGCGCTGCTGCCTGTCGTGGGTGGCTAGGATGACGAATATCTCGGCCTCCTCCGCGTTGGTGGTGAAGAGCTTGCTGCCGTTCAGCACGTAGCGGTCGCCGCGCTTCTCGACAGTCGTGCGCATGGCGGCGGAATCGCTGCCCGAAAGGGGCTCGGTGAGGGCGAAAGCACCGATCTTCTCGGCGCTGGCGAGGGGCGGCACCCATCGCGCCTTCTGCTCGGCGGTGCCGAACCGGAGGATGAAGTGGGCGCACAGGCCCAGGTGGGCGACGTAGATCACACTGGTCGACCCGCAGCCCCGCGCTATCTCCTCGACGGCGATGGCAAGCTGGCGGGTCGTGCCCCCGCTGCCGCCGTACTCCTCGTCGATGGTCAGGCCGAAGAGGCCGAGGTCCGCAAGCTCGCGGACGTTCTGCCAGGGGAACTCTCCCCGCTCGTCGTAGCCGGGGGCGCGGGGCGCGAGAACTTGGTCCGCGAACTCGCGAACCGTGGACCGGAGCAGACGCTCGTCCTCGGACAGCAGCTCGGCGCTCATGGGTCAGACCAGCCTCTGGGATTTCATGGATGCGGGGTATTGTACTACCTCTTGACCGGGGTGGGTGTATCGCCCATGCTTGCTGCCGGTCGTTCCATATGCCGCGAACCTGGGAGGAGCCATGATCACCGACTTCAGACACGTCATTCCCCGCCTTGGGCAGCGGATAGAGGAGCTTGGGCAAGCGGTCGTGCGGGACAGACAGGAGATTATGGGCTGGCGGATGCACCGCGGCGACGTGGACGACGGCGCGTCCCCGATGCTCGACGATTCGGGCTGGGCGGCCCTGGAGTCGTGGGACGGCACCGAGGCCCCGTCCTGGTTCCGCGCGCGGGTGGTGATGCCGGAGCGGTTCGAGGGCGGGGCGGTGGCGCTCTCGCTCAAGGTCGGGGGCTACCTGCACTCGCTCTTCAACGCGGAGGCGCTGGCGTACGTGGACGGTGAGCTGGTGCAGGGGCTGGACGCCTACCACCACGACATCCCCATCGCCGAGCGGGCCGAGGGGGGCAGGGAGTACCTGGTCGCCCTGTACGTGTTCTGGAAGCCGGACTTCAAGAAGACCGACTGGCAGCCCACGTCTATCCGGCCGCATCCCGACCTGGAACCGGGCACGGAGGTACAGCTAATCGACCGGGCGACGGAGGCGTTCTACTGGGACGCGGCCACGGCGTACGACGTTGCGTTGTCGCTGCCGGAGGAGTCGGTCGACAGGGTGCGTATCCTGGGCGCCCTCGACCGGGCGATCGTGAGCGTGGATTTCCGGGAGCCGGGCAGCGACGCCTTCTACGAGTCGGTCCAGGCCGCGGCTGGGGAGTTAGGGTCGGAGTTGTATGACGCCCCGTCCCGGGCCGGCGCGCCGACGGCTGTTGCGGTGGGGCAGACCCACATCGACCTGGCCTGGTTCTGGCCCTTGGACGTGAACCGGTTCAAGATCGGGCGCTCGGTGGCGACGGTGCTGGACCTGATGGAGCGGTACCCGGAGCTGACGTTCATGCAGAACCAGGGGAAGGTCTACGACTACTGCCGGCGGGACTTCCCGGAGCTGTACGAGGCGGTGCGCCGGCGCGTGGCCGAGGGGCGCTGGGAGGTGAACGGCGCGATGTGGACCGAGCCGGACTGCAACATGCCGTCGGGGGAGTCGCTGGTGAGGCAGCTCACGTTCGGCCTCCGGTACTTCGAGCGGGAGTTCGGCGGGAGCGGAGACGCGCTGATCGTGATGGACGCGTTCGGGTACTCGTGGGCGCTGCCCCAGCTCCTGCGGCGGTGCGGGCTGAAGCACTTCCTGACGAACAAGATGTCGTGGAACCAGTTCAATCGGCTGCCATACGACTCCTTCATATGGCGGGGGATCGACGGGAGCGCGGTCGTCGCCCACCAGCTTACGGCGAAGTCCCCCGGGCGGGACGGCTGGACGACCACGTGCAACGCCGTCCTGGACGCGGCGACCCTAGCCGAGACGTGGAGCATGTACCAGCAGAAGGACCAGTCCGACAGCGTGCTGTTCACCTACGGTTACGGGGACGGCGGCGGGGGGCCGACGACCCAAATGCTGGAGACGGGACGCCGGGTCCGGGCGCTAGGCGCGCCGGTTGCGCTGGAGCACGGGACCGTACAGGGGTACATGGAGGGGCTGGTGCGGCGGCTCGAATCGGGGCCGCACCACGTCTGGGCAAACGAGCTATACCTGGAGCTTCACAGGGGTACGTACACGTCCAAGGGGATCATCAAGCGGGGCAACCGGAAGGGCGAGGTCGCCCTGCACGACAGCGAGCTATACGCGGCGATGGCCCACGTGCTGGCGGGGAGGGAGTACCCCCGCGAGGCGCTGTACGAGGCGTGGGACCTGCTGCTGGTCAACCAGCAGCACGACATCCTGCCGGGGTCGATCACCCGCGAGCCGGAGGAGGACGCGGTGAGGGACTACGCCCGCGTGCAGGAGCTGGCCGGGGGGATGATCGGGGACGCGACCCGCGCCATCGCCGATAGAGTCGATACGGGGGGCGACGCGCTGGTGGTCTTCAACCCGGTGTCGTGGCGCAGGGACGGGGTCGTCGAGGCGGAGGCGGACTCGCTGCCTGACGACGCGCGCCTCGTCGACCTGGAGGGCGTCGCGGCCCCGCACCAAGTCACAGGCGACGGGCGGCTGCTGGTGCAGGTGGGCGGCGTGCCCTCGTGCGGATACACGACGCTGCGAATCGAGCCGGGGGAGCCGGAGCGCGAGTCGTCGCTGTCCGTATCGGAGACGGCGATGGAGAATCGGTATTTCCGGCTGGAGCTGGACGAGGAGGGGCGGATCGCGTCGCTGTACGACAAGAGGGCGGGCAGGCAGGTGCTTGCGCCGGGATCGGCGGGCAACGTGCTCCAGGCGTTCGAGGACAGGCCGCTCAACTACGACGCCTGGGACATCGACCGGTACTTCGAGGACAAGGCGTGGGAGGTCGGCGGCGTGGAGTCGGTGCGGGTGACGGAGACGGGGCCGGTCCGGGGGACGGTGGAGATCAGGCGGCGCTTCTCGCAGTCGACGATGGTGCAGCGGGTGCACGTCTATGACTCGATGCCGCGCATCGACTTTCACACGGAGGTGGACTGGCACGAGACGCACACGCTGCTCAAGGCGGCGTTCCCCGTGGCGGTCAATGCCTCGCGCGCGACGTACGAGATCCAGTTCGGCGCGATCGAGCGCCCGACCCACCGGAGCACGTCGTGGGACCAAGCCCAGTTCGAGGTGTGCGCCCAGAAGTGGGCGAACCTGTCGGAGGGCGACTACGGGGTGTCGCTGCTGAACGACTGCAAGTACGGGTACGACGTGGAGGGCAGCGTGATGCGGATCAGCCTGCTGCGCTCGCCGACCAAGCCCGACCCGCAGACTGACCAGGGCAGGCACGAGCTCACCTACAGCCTGCTGCCCCACGCGGGGGACTGGCGGAACGGCTCGACCCGCGCCGGGTACGAGCTCAACTATCCCATGAGGGCGGTGAGGGCCACGGGGGACGGCTCAGCCGCAGGCCGCCTGCCGGGGGCGATGTCGCTGGTTGCGCCGGACCGGGACGGCCTGTTCGTCGACACGGTCAAGCTGGCGGAGGACGACGACCGACTGGTCGTGCGCTGCTACGAGGGGCACAACACGCGGGGCCCGGCGCAGCTACGGTTCGGGGTGCCTGCGGCCGCCGCACGCGAGGTGGACCTGCTCGAACGGGACGAGGGCGAGGCCGCGCTGGACGGGGATTCGCTGGCCTTCGACGTGGCGCCGTACGAGGTACGCACCTTCGCCGTGGAGCACTGAACGAGCACAGAGGGGAAGAGTTCACCGCAGAGGGCGCAGAGGGGGAGAAGTGTCTGAATCAGGATTTGCAGGATTGGGGAGATTTCCGGGATTGGGAGGGAGGTTGTTGGCGTCTAGGGCAGGGTCATGATGTTGTCGATGATGGCCTGGCCGACTTGGCGGGCTAGGGTTAGGTCCTGGGGGGTGTAGGCGGAGGGGCGGGTGGTGGCCAGGACGAGGGCGGCGGAGGGCTTGCCCTGGTGATCGAGGGCGACGGTGAGCATGGAGCGTATGCCGGTGTCGAGGGTGGAGCGGAGACCTGGGAAGCGCTCGACGAGGGCCTCGACGGGCTGGCCGCCGATGACGATGCCGCCGCCCGCCTTCATGCCCGCTTCCACGACGGTGCCGGACAGGGTGCGCCGGTGGCCGATCTTGCGCCCGGGGACGTTGCGGCCCGTGACGTAGGCGTCGGTGAAGACGTAGGTCTCCATGTCGAGGAGGCCGATGTTCATGCGGTCGATGGGCATGGCCGCGCCCAGCAGGCGGGCGACCCGGTCTCCGAGTTCCCGCATGGAGGCGGCGCGTTCGGCTGCGAGGGCGGCCTTCTCGACGAGTCGATTGTTCTGCATGAGGGGGTGCTCCTTCGGTCTCACCGCAGAGAGCGCTGAGAGCGCAGAGGGGGAGGTGAAGGGGTATACTACACGGGATATGCTTGGCATCGAGATTATACGGGATGATCCTGGGCGGGTTCGGCGCGCCGTGGAGGTGCGGGGCGACAGCGTGGACGTGGACCGCATCCTGCGGCTGGACGAGGAGCGCCGGGCGGTGGTGCACGAGGGCGACGAGCTTCGCGCGCGCCGCAAGGAGGTGAGCCGGCAGATCGGAGCGTCGAGGGAGAAGCCGCCCGAGCTGATCGACGAGATGCGCCGGGTGGGCGGCCGGATCAAGGAGCTGGAAGCGCGGACGCGTGAGGTGGAGGAGGAGCTGGACGGCCTGCTGCTGACGGTGCCCAACATACCGGGCGACGACGTGCCGGTGGGCGAGGACGAGGGCGAGAACGTGGTGCTGCGGACTACGGAGGACCTGCCGTCCTTCGACTTCGAGCCCGCGCCCCACTGGGAGATCGGCGAGAGGCTGGACATCATCGACTTCCGGCGGGGGGCAAAGCTGGCGGGGTCGCGCTTCTACGTGCTGAAGGGCAGGGGCGCGGCGCTGCAGCGGGCGCTCGTGTCGTGGATGATCGACACCCACGTCGGGGCCGGGTACGAGGAGATGTACCTGCCGGACATGGTGTCGGCAGAGATCACGACGGGGTCGGGGCAGCTCCCAAAGTTCGCGGACACGATGTACCGGGACGAGGAGGATGACCTGTGGCTGGTGCCGACGGCGGAGGTGCCGCTGACCGGGCTGCACGCGGGGGAGATACTGGACCCGGGCATCCTGCCGCTCGACTACACGGCCCACACGCCATGCTTCAGGCGGGAGAGGGCGGCAGCCGGGCGTGACACGCGCGGGATCAAGCGGGTCCACCAGTTCGAGAAGGTGGAGATGTACAAGCTGGTGGAGCCGGAGCAGTCGGACGCGGAGCTGGAGGTCATGCTCGCGCAGGTCGAGGAGATGTGCGTGCGGCTGGGCATCGCCCACCAGGTCAAGATGCTGTGCACCGGCGACATGGGGTTCGCGGCGGCCAAGACGTACGACGTGGAGATGTGGGCGCCGGGCTGCAGGGAGTGGCTGGAGGTGAGCTCGTGCTCGACGTGCAGGGACTTCCAGGCGAGGCGCTCGAACATACGCTACCGGCCGGAGCCGGGGGCGCGGCCAAGGTTCGTGCACACGCTGAACGGGTCGGGCCTGGGGGTCGCACGGGTGATGATCGCCGTGCTGGAGAGCTACCAGCAGGCGGACGGCTCGGTGGCCGTGCCCGAGGTGCTCAGGCCATACACGGGCTTCGACGTGATCCGATGACGTACAGGAAGGAGAGATGACATGACGGCGATTCGCAGCTGGCGGGACGCTACACCGGCGGTGGGGCACGAGAGCGCCATAATATGGCGACTGTTCGACGAGAAGGGGACGGAGGGGCTGTCCGAGGAGGAGGCGCCGCTTTCCGGGATACAGTCGTTCACGATGCACAGGATGCAGCCGGGCAAGAGCGGCGACTACCACGTGCACGAGAACCGGGAGCAGGTGTACTACTTCACGGAGGGCCGGGGTAAGATGAAGATCGACGACGTGGTGCACGACGTGGAGAAGGGCGACGCCGTATGCGTGCCGCCGCAGTCGTGGCACCAGCTGATCAACGACAGCGACGATTGGGTGGAGCACCTGATCGTGACGTCCTGGGTGAAGGAGGGCTACGCAGGGATTGCCTTTCCTAGCGAGCGGTGGAGGGAGGTCCGCCAATGAAACACGTCAGCAGGGTGAACATAAAGTCGTACCGCGGCCTGTCCGACATCGAGATCGGGGGGCTGGCGGACGTCAACGTGTTCCTGGGGCCCAGCAACTCGGGGAAGAGCAGTGCGCTGGAGGCGATATATTTGGCGTCGAGCGCGAATGACGTATGCGGCGCGCTGAGAAGGATCATCCGAAGTCGAGGGAGGGCCGGCGCCCCGTCCGTTCTCAGCCTACTCCCGAATCTCGACACGAGCGGTAGTATCAATGTCACATTGGGCACGAATGGAGCGGACCATATCCGATTGAACGCGCGACTATTCGTGACGCAGGATGACCGACATCTCCTTACGATGGGCTTTGAGGATGAGCTAAGGTATAGCACGGAGTTCGTCGTCAAGTTCGACCCCAGCAACTCGGACTTTACGGACATCACGTCTGACCCGGATCCGGATGACGAAAAGCTCGTCGAGGAAGTGGGAAAGTCGGCTTTCGTCTCCCCGGCTGAATTGACGGACGTAGATGTATTCGACGACAGGTACAGCGATGCCTATCTCTCCGAGATGCTGCCAAGCCTCCTGGATGCCCTGAGATCGGTCTATCCCCTTCTCAAGGACATACGGCCCGTCAAGGTGGACGCGGGCCAGTGGATGTCTTACGTGCAGCTAAGCGATGGCGTGTACCCGATGTTCGTCATGGGGGACGGCTTCAAGGCCGCGATGGTGCTGTTGTCGCATACCCTGAGCCCGGGGCTGCTGCTGCTCGACACGCCGGAGGCGTTCCAGCATGTCGACGGGCTGGAGGTACTCTCGAAGAGCATAGCCGAGGGGGCGGGGCGGCCGGGTAGCCAAGTGATGATTGCCATGCAGAGCCTCGAATTCCTGGACATCCTGCTCAGAGACTGTGAAGAGCGCGAGGTGGAAGCGAGCGTGACGCGCTTCGAACACAAGGACGAGGGAATCGTTGCCTATCGTCCGATTTCAGGGCGAGACACGCTGGAAGACCGCAGTCTCATTGGTGTAGACCCTAGGACATAGGTGCGTAGCACATGAGAAAATGTCATGTCATCTTTGTAGCGGAAGGCCCGACCGACCTCCCTCTGCTCCGGGCGCTACTGTTGAGGCTATACAATGGGGTTGAGGGAGGCGAACTCCGCGTTGCCAACTTCCCCGATCCAAACTCGCCGGGAATTCTGATCTATAAGCCTGCCAAATACCAAATTGGCAATGTAGTAATCGGGCTGTGTGCCGCGGGCAACAAAGACAAGGTACTAGAAGTCTCCCAGGCTTTCGCCAGGTGGTCGCCGTCGTATCCATTGCTCAATAGTGTCGTCGCGGTCAGAGACCTCGACGATAAGACTGTCGCTGAGCGACACGAGGAACTTACCCAGCGGCTACGCAAGTTCCCTGAGTTTAGGCCACGAGGTGACGGGCCTTGGCTCTGTCAAGTCCAAGACGTGGCTGTGGGTCAGATACTATTGGGGAACCGGTCGCTGCCCAGAAACTCTGAGGTCGAGGACCATATCTTGGAGTTGCTGAAGTGTCAGCCTGAACGCAATCCGAGTGACCTCACTCCCGTATTTCGCAGCCATTTGCAGACTGACCCCACCCCGGAACAACAGATACTGTTGGCGATGGTACTAGATGGACAGTTGACTACGCCCGCAACTTTTTATAAGAAGGTACTAGGAAGGGCAAAGGTCGAGCAACTCAAGTCCCTGGCCGACCAGATCGGGTTCACGGAGCTGATGGAGCGGATCACGGACGGGGGATCGGAAGGGTAGGTAGATGTTCGAGACGTTGTCGGAGAAGCTGAACGGGGTGTTTCGGGGGCTGGGGAGCAGGGGGCGGCTGACGGAGAAGGACGTTGACGCGGCGCTGCGCGAGGTGCGGATGGCGCTGCTGGAGGCGGACGTCAACTTCCGGGTGGCGCGGAACTTCGTGGGGAAGATACGGGAGCGGTCGCTGGGGGAGGACGTGCTGAGGAGCCTGACGCCCGGCCAGCAGGTGGTGAAGATCACCAACGAAGAGCTGACGGCGGTGCTGGGCGGCGGGATCAAGCGGCTGGAGCCCGCGCCGAAGCCTCCGTCGGTCGTGCTGATGGTGGGGCTGAACGGCTCGGGCAAGACGACGACGACGGGGAAGCTGGCCCGGCGGCTGAAGGGGGACCCGCAGAGCCCGGTGATGGTTGCGGCGGACCTGCGGCGGCCCGCGGCCATCGAGCAGCTACAAACGCTGGGCAGGCAGATCGACGTGCCGGTACACCGGGAGGACGGGCGCGACGCCCCGAAGGCGGCCGCGGCCGGGGTGAGGCGCGCGGCGGAGATGGGCGCGTCGTGGGCTCTCGTGGACACGTCGGGACGGTTCCAGGTCGACGACGACCTGATGTCGGAGCTGGAGGCGGTGAGGGACGCCGTGCAGCCCGTCGAGACCCTGCTCGTGGTGGACGCGATGACGGGGCAGGACGCCGTGGCCGTGGCCCAGGAGTTCCACGAGCGCATCGGGCTGACCGGGCTGGTGCTGACGAAGCTGGATGGCGACGCGCGGGGCGGCGCGGCCATCTCCATAGTGGCCGTGACGGGCGTGCCGATCAAGTTCATCGGCACGGGCGAGCGGCTGGACGCGCTGGAGGAGTTTCACCCCGACCGGCTGGCGTCGCGCATCCTGGGCATGGGGGACATGCTGACGCTGATCGAGAAGGCGCAGGCGTCGTTCGACCAGGACGAGGCCGTCAAGCTCGAGAAGAAGATCAGGCAGGCGTCGTTCGACCTGAACGACTTCATGGCGCAGCTACAGCAGGTCAAGAGCATGGGGTCGCTCAGCCAGATCGTGGAGATGATCCCCGGGATGTCGGCGGTGAGGGGCCGGATCCCAGACTCGGACCTGGACGACGGCCAGATCGCCAAGGTCGAGGCCATCGTCTACTCGATGACGCCGGGCGAGCGGAGCAACCCGAGCATCATCGGTGGGAGCCGGCGGCGGCGCATTGCCAGGGGGAGCGGCACGACTCCGAGGGACGTGAACCAGCTACTCAACCAGTTCAAGCAGACCCAGAGGCTTATGAAGCAGATGAGCACCGGTAAGGGCATGAAGGAGATCGCGAGGATGCTCCGCTGAGGAGGCCGTCATGAGGTTCCACGTAGGCGTAATCGGTGCGACCGGGTTCATCGGCACCCCGTACCGCGCCCAGATCAGGGAGGCGAAGGACGACGCCGAGATCGTCGCCCTGTGCGCCCGGCGGCGCGGGCCGCTGGAGGAGGCCGCCAGGGAGGACGGGGCCGGGTTCGTCACGTCCGATTGGCGTGAGATAGTCGAGCACCCGGACGTGGACCTGGTGATGGTCGTCACGCCAGACGCGCGGCACCACGAGGCGGTGATGGAGTGCGCGGCGCGGGGCAAGCACCTGATATGCGACAAGCCCATAGGTGCGAACGCCGCGGAGGCGTACGAGATGTGGGCGGCCTACCGGGGGTCGGGTCTGGGGCACTTCGTGCCCTTCTGGACGCGCTACCTGCCCGTGTTCGCGAGGACGAAGGAGATCGTGGACTCGGGGGTGCTGGGCGAGGTGCGCGGCGTGGTGTGCAGGTGGCAGAACCCGCGGCCCGAGGCGATGCCCTTCACCTGGCGCGACGACGCCTTGGTGTCGTCGTCGGGCAGCATCGGCGACCTGGGCTCCCACGCCTACGACACGGTGCGGTGGCTGCTGGGGCTGGAGGCGGCGCGCGTCATCGCCCACGCGGGGGTGATCACGCCCCCGAAGCCGGACATCGGCGACCCGAACCTGGAGGAGGCGCTGCGCTGGGGGAACAGCCACTCGTCGGGCGACAGCGAGCGCGTCCGAGCGGGGACTGCGTTCGACTACGGCTCGATCTCGATCGAGTTCGCGGGCGGCGCTGTCGGGTATATCATGCCGTCGCACACGCCGTACCTGCGGAAGGGGCTTGCGCCGGAGATGGAGATACACGGCACGGAGGCGTCGCTGGGGGTCGAGCGGTGGACCGGGCGGCTGGTGCTGGCCCGGCCCGAGGGTGACCCGGAGGTGCTGGAGACGGTGCCGGACGGCGGGGCGGTGAACCAGTTCGCGCAGTTCGCGTTTCCGGGCGTCCGGCAGAGGGCGGAGGGCACGGGGGCGGACCATCCGGGCCTGGACGACGGCTGGCGGGCGCAGCTTCTCACGGACGCGGCGGCGCTGTCAGCCACCAGGGGTGCTTGGGTGGAGCTGGGCGAGCTGAATCCAGAGGCATAAGGGCCGCCACTGACGGAGTGCTCCCACCCGCCGGGGATGGATTCCCGCCTTCGCGGGAATGACGGGGTGTGAGGGACGCGGCTACTGGACTTCCTCGGATAGGGCGATCATCCACTTTCCGTCGACCTTGCGGAAGACCATTAGGGAACGCGTCTCGCCCAGGGGCGTCTGCATCTTGAAGTACATCCGGGCGTCGCCGTTCTCCAATTGCCTGGGCTGGTCCTCCTCGGTCGCTACGAGCTTTGCGCCGAAGGTCTCCAGCAACCCTATGTTGTTACGGACCGTCTCTTCCTGCTCCTGGCGGTACTCCTCCACCATGAATCCCAGCACCTTGTCGGCATCGTAGGCGTCGTAGGCCTCCCAGTACTCCGCGACAAGCTGCCTGATGGCTTCCGCCTCCTGGGGATCGACGGGTTCGAGCTGCGGCTCCGGCGTGGGAGTAGGCTCGGGGGTGGGAGCGGTCTCGGGCTCCGGCGTGGGTGTGGGGGTTGGCTCGGGCGTGGGAGTAGGTGTGGGCTCGGGCGTGGCCGTGGGGGTAGGCTCAGGCGTGGGAGTCGGAGTGGGCTCAGGCGTCGAGCCGCACGCGGCCACGATGGCCGCCAGCGCCACGAACATACCAAGGACCGCCCACCGTCTCAGCATCATGGCCGGGAGCATAGCCTTGAGCCTGATTCCTGTCAACAGGTAAGATTCGTCGGGATGGACACAGGAGGAGACGAGTACATGGACCTGTCCAAGACATTTCGGGGCGGAGTGACTCTCATCGCTCTCATGGCGGCTCTCCTGATCCCGGCCGCCGCGTGCGGGACGGAGTCCGAGCCCACGCCCGCTCCGACGCCAACCCCCGACGTGGGCGACCTGCTCTCGAAGGCGGGCGAGAAGATGGCCGCGATGTCGTCGGCGAAGTTCGGGATGATCGACGAAAAGGAGTCGGGGGCCAAGTTCTTCGACACGACCTTCAAGAGCATGGAGGCGGAGGTGAAGGCTCCCGACAGCTTCCGGATGGTGGTGAAGGTGGTGGCTCCGGCATTCGGGTTCGTCGAGATCGAGATGATGGCGGTCGGTGAGCAGGCCTTCATGAAGTTCTCCGAAGACGCGCCGTGGGCCCCGCTGCCACTGGACCAGGTGCCCTTCAACTTCGCCGGGCTGGGCCCGACTCTGCGCGACGTGCTGAACAGGCTGGAGGACGCGACCATCACGGGGCGGGAGTCCGTGGGGGGAGCGCAGACCACCCGCGTCGAGGGGGACATTACGTCCGACGGCCTGGCGGACCTCATCACGACCGCTGATCCGGGTCATGACGTGACCCTGATCCTGTGGATCGACGAAGCCGATCTCTTGCGGCAGATCAGGATCGCGGGCCAGATCTACGACGACGACGGGCCGGAGACGACCCGTCTCCTGACCATCGAGGGCATCGACATGGCCGTCGACATCCAGCTGCCGGACATAGCCGGTCAGTGAACGACGTTCGACAACGCCTTGCCCGCCTGGGTTCGTCCCAGCCGGTCGTGCTGGGCATCATCTGCCTGTCGGTATTCTCGACCGCCCTGGACCAGACCGTAGTAGTCGCCGCCCTGCCGTTGGTGATGGTCGACCTGGAGATACCCCTTACGGACCTGGACAAGGCGTCCTGGATCATAACCGCGTTCCTGGTCAGCTACACGGTGACCATGCCGTTGGCAGGGCGTCTATCCGACGTGTATGGCCGCGTCAGGATGTTCCAGCTGGCGCTGGTCGTGTTCGCCATCGGGTCGGCGGTGGTGGCGATTTCGCCGAACTTCGCCTGGGTCGTGCCTGCCAGGGTGTTCCAGGCCATGGGGGGCGGCGCCACAGTACCCATAGGCCTGGCCATGGCAGTGGCGGCCGTTGCGCCGGAGAAGAGGGGAGTCGCAATAGGGCTCGTGGCCGCCTCGGCCGAAGCCGGGTCCGTCGTCGGCCCTCTCTATGGGGGAGCCATCATCGAGTGGATCGGCTGGCGATGGATATTCTGGCTGGACGTGCCCCAGGCCCTCATCCTGATAGCGCTCATGGCCGTATTGCCGAACCGCGCCAACCCCGCCGCAAAGATGGACTACTTCGGGACGCTGATGCTGGGGGCGGCGCTGACCGTTCTTACCATGGCCCTGGCCCAGAGAAGCATCTTCACCGGCGAGTCCATCTATCCGTACCTGATGGTGGCCGCGGGAGTCTTCCTCGTCGGTGTGCTGATCGTGGTCGAGAGGCGGGCGGTCCAGCCCCTGCTGGCATCTTTCCTGTACACGTCCAGGGCGTTCGTTTCGTCCAACGCCGCCCAGTTCCTGATCGGAGTCTCCCTGATCATGGCCCTGGTATGCGTGCCGCTCATGGCCACCACCGTCATGGAGAAGAAGGCATGGGTGAGCGCCCTGCACCTGGTACGGCTCACGGCGGCCATTCCGGTGGGCGCGGTGGCAGGAGGCTACATTCTTCGCTGGGCCGGAGTGCGGGCGGTGTGCATAGTCGGCCTCGTGTTCATAGGGACGGGCCTGCTGGTGATGAGCGGCTGGGGGACGGAGGTGGACGAGCTGAGGCTGACCCTGCCCCTGGTCGCGGCGGGCCTGGGATTCGGGCTGGTCATCCCGCCCATAGGGGTCGCCGCGCTGAGCGCCGCGCCCAGCGACTATTGGGGAGCGGCGGCCTCGCTGGTCACCGCGTCGCGAATGGTGGGAATGGCGCTGGGGCTGGCGGCCCTGTCCGCCTGGGGCATAGAGCGCTTCTACAGCCTGACCGCCGACGTGGTCCCCAGCGAGTCGTACGAGGTGACGGAGGCGCTGCTGATCGACGCGGGCGTCACCGTGTTCCAGAACTTGTTCATGATCGCGGGGTTCCTGTCGCTGGTAGCCATCCTGCCGGCCCTGGTGATGAGGCCTGAGAATGCCGAAGAGACGGGTGGGTTCATGTGAGAGATGCGCAAATTGAAAGTAGTACTTGCAGATTGTGCAGTTTTCCCGTATATTGGCGGGCATGGTCGAGCGTGAAATCACACACCGCCTGACGAGCCTATTCCGGCAGTACCCCTTCGTGACGGTCACCGGGCCGCGCCAGTCCGGCAAGACCACGCTCTGCCGGACGGCCTTCCCCGACCTGAACTATTCCAACCTGGAGGCGCCGGACCAGCGGGCCTTTGCCGAGTCCGATCCGAGAGGCTTCATCGCCCAGCTTGGCGAGGGGGCCATCATCGACGAGGTCCAGCACGTTCCCGATCTGCTGTCGTATCTGCAGGTCCTCGCGGACGAGAAGGGCCGGAACGGGCTCTTCGTGCTCACGGGCAGCGAGCAGTTCAGGCTCTCCGACGCCATCAGCCAGTCCTTGGCCGGGCGGACGGCGCTGCTCCGCCTGCTGCCCTTTTCCCTGGCGGAGCGTCGACGGATCGGTGCGAGCGGCGCGGTAGACGACATCCTGTACTCGGGATTCTACCCCAGGATACTGGACCAGGGACTCGACCCACGGCAGGCGCTCGGCGACTACATCGAGACCTACGTCGAGCGGGACGTTCGCCGGTTGGGTGAAATACGCAACCTGTCGAGCTTCCGGAGCTTCATGCGGCTGTGCGCCGGTCGAATCGGCCAGCTTGTCAATCTCACCTCACTCGGCTCGGACGCGGGCGTCTCCCACACCACGGCGCGGGAGTGGCTCACGGTGCTGGAGGCGAGCTACATCGTCTTCCAGCTACAGCCGTTCCACGCGAATATTCGAAAGCGGCTGGTCAGGTCTCCCAAGCTGTACTTCTACGACGTTGGGCTGGCTAGCTATCTCATCGGCATAGAGAACGCGGGGCAGGTGGTCACCCATCCCCTTCGCGGGGCGCTGTTCGAGAACGCCGTCGTCGCCGAGGCGCTCAAGCACCGGTTCAACCGGGGACTACAGGCGAACCTGACCTTCTTCCGCGACGCGCGGGGGCTGGAGTGCGACCTGTTCTACGAGACCGGGCGCGGCATCGGGGCCATCGAGGCCAAGGCCGGGTCTACGGTCTCATCCGACTATTTTCGGTCGATCAACCGGGTTGCCGACCTGATACCGGAGGTCCTCGCCAAGGCCGTGGTCTACGGCGGCGCGGAGCGCCAGTCCCGGAGCGACTGCGAGGTTGTGCCATTGAGTGACCTGGAAGGAGTGCTGCGAGGATGGATTTGACCAGGTGGCGTTTCCGCAAGATGGCTCGAGCGGAGATGAACCAGGACCCTATGCAGAGGGAATTCTTTGAGGGAGAGTCAATAAACACAAGGCTGGTGCGCGAGAGTATCCAGAACTCTCTAGACGCAGGGATAGCGCGCGCTTCGTCTACCTCGGGCGAGAGCACACCTGTTCGCGTCCGTTCCTCACTTGCAGGTATCCACAGTCATCTACCTGAGAGTCAGGCAGAGAAGTACTTCAATGGCCTTGCGGCACACATTAATGCCCTGACAGAGCAGGATGATGAGATCGGCCTCCTCGCTGCCCGGGGTGACTTGACACGAGGCGGGCGTGCCCTTCTTGGTGGTGGAAGACGCTGGCACTGTGGGGCTAGAAGGCGATTGGGATCAGGACAAGGATTCCGAGAGCCGGCCGGCTGACAACAACCACTTCTACTGGTTCTTTAGGAATGTGGGGCGCTCAGGCAAGGGCGATACCGATAACGGCTCGTGGGGGTTGGGCAAGTGGGTGTTCCCTGACGCGTCCCGCGCAAGTGCGTACTTCGCCGTCACTCGCCGCCAATCGGACGACTAGACTTTGCTCATGGGGCAGTCCGTCCTCATGCAGCACGACATCGATGATCGCCACTATGTGCCGTACGGCTACTTTGCCGCGTTTGCCGATGATGGCTTTCAGCTACCGCTGCGATCCGGTGAGCCGGCCCAAGATGATCTCATCACTCAGTGCATAAAGGATTTTGGGCTGCGATACCGCGATGAGGCCGGACTGTCCATCATTATTCCCTTCCCGCACATCTACGGTGAAGAGGCGCATATTGAAGCCCCAAAGATGCTTGCCGCTATCGTACACAACTATTTCTACCCAATCATCGCGGGCAAATTAGAGGTTACGCTGGATGAGGGTGACAGCTCCTCTCCAATTGTGATTACCGCCGACACGATAGACAGGGTACTCGGTATGGCTGACCTCGATGGTAAGGGGGAGCGTAGCCCCGAGGCCTATCACCGATCTTGCTAGGTTGGGGGATGATGAGTACCCGGGTATTGCTAGGCTGCGTCGGAGGTACAATTCGTATGAGCTGCTCGCCTTCCGTATCCGGCTAAGCGGTATGCCGCCAAATCCGAGCTTCCGAGTCATGGTGGTGGCTTCGGACGGTTCAAGCCGACTGCTGGCTCTGGCAGACAACATAAAGCCACAGCGGGCGGACGGCGGCGCAGAGTCGCTGCTATGGATGGAGGAAGCCGAACTTGGCAAGGAAGTCTGGCGGCTGGACTTCGGTGAGAGCGATAACCCAACGATGTACGTCAATCGGAACATACGAGGCATGAGTGATGTAGTGCGTCAGGACGATGCGTTCCGCGCGTTGGTTATCCCACAGGTGCTGCGTTCAACCCTCACACGCGCTGTCATTGTGGACGAGTGCGACCCTGACGATGACGCGGGACGCTGGGCCGAGTGGATGAGTTTCGTAGCCGAATTCCACGACGAGGACTTGGTGGCCGTAACCGATGAACCTGAGACCGACGCTGCGGCAAAGGCGGAGTGGATCGATAGTGCGGTAAGGGCCTTCGCCGAGAAGCGATTCCACGCAAGCGATCAGTACTCCACCACCCGGAGTCAATCATGAGTTCTCAAAAGCAGCTTCGAGTCCACGAATTGACCGACGAGGGGATTCGTGCTGCCAAGCATTACTTGGCAGCACTGCGCGATGGAAGGCGAATCCCGTTCCCGGATTCCTTGTTGACCGCACCGCAATACGCCAAGCCTGTCGAGCCCGAGGTTCATGTGGAACAGCGTTCTTTTGACACAAGGAGAGACGCCTGTTTGTATCTCGTGCGACGATTGAGTCCCCTCGGCCCTCCACGGGTTCTTGATAATGCTTATCTTTGGTCGTGGCTAGGTATGTTCTACTTTGAGAGCATTGTCACCGGGCAGCCCGAGGGATGTTTCGACTGCGCTGCGCTGCGCTCAACATGACAATGGTGGAGGCGCCCTATGCCGACAACGGGGGACGGCGCCCTATACCGACAATGAGGGGGCGCCGCACCATGTCATGCTGAGCGCAGCCGAAGCATCTCCCGCCGGGCGTTGGGGGCGTGGCGGATGGAGCGGGGCGTGCTAGAATGTGGTCATAACCGGACGGCCGGAGGTGAGAGTAGGGCTATGGCGACAGTGAGCAAAGCCAACGCGGCCGCCGTAGCGCGCGCCATCTACCAGGAACGGATACTGCCCACGCTGGGGCCGGAGGACTTGGACAAGCTGGTGGCGATTGACGCTCATAGCGGCGACTACGAGATCGACACCGACGACATGGCGGCGCTGACCCGCCTCCTGGAGCGGCGCCCCGACGCATACGCCTGGCTTGAGCGAGTGGGGCGTCCGGCAGCGTACCACATGGGCAGTTTGTCGCCCTCCCAACTGGCATGATGCCGGGGCGAGTGCGCCATAACGAAGGCGCCCGCCTGGAAGCTTGGATGACCGTCGCCGTGGCCGACTCCGGCGGCGAACTGCGTCAGTCCGAGGTGATGATCGACACCGGCTTTACCGGTTGGATCGCGTTGCCCGGAACGGTCATAGAAACGTTGGGGTTGACCAGGCGGGCGGGAGCTCCGGTGACGCTGGCCACGGGCGAGATCAGGGAGCTGGATACGTACTTTGCCAGGGTGTTTTGGCTGGGCACGCTCCGGCCGGCAATAGTATTCGAGACGGAAGACCAATACCTGCTTGGCATGCAGTTGCTGCGGGGCAACGTTATCACGATTCAGGCATGGAACGGCGGAGACGTAATCATCGAGGAAGCCGCGCCGGACGCCTGAACGCCATGACCGCGTCGTACACCTGCAAGGCGTACGACAAGAGGGGGTTATGGTATGGACTTGGACTGGACGGTTACCTTCTCTAGGCGGGTGCGGTTGGGGGTGGGGAGGCGGCCCTGGGAGGGTTGGAAGGTCTTGCGGGGCGTTAGCTCCATGGGCGGATCGGACAGATCCTCGGTATAGAAGCGGGACGATGGGAAGAGGTCGCCGGGGTAGGTGAAGTTCGGGAGGGTGGCGACCTCGACGCACAGCGCGCCACCGAGGGCGCTCTCCAGCATCCCGCCGATCCAGACTGGGATGCCCGCGTCCTGGCAGAGGTCATGGATGGCTTTGGCGTTGGCGAGCCCGCCGACGCGCCCGGGCTTGATGTTGATGTACTCGCACGCGCCGACGGCGATCGCCTGCTCGGCGGCCTTGATGCTGACGATCGACTCGTCGAGGCATATGGGCGTCTGGATCTGCAAGGCAAGCTCGGCGTGGTCTAGCACGTCGGCGTAGTGGAGGGGCTGCTCGATGAAGGCGAGGCCGAGCTCGTCGATCGCCTGGAAGAAGGGCAGGTCGTCGAGCGTGTAGCCGGAGTTGCAGTCGATGTGGAAGGTGGTGTCGGGGAAGGCGTCGCGGACGACGCGCAGCATCTCCAGGTCCCAGCCAGGGGCCACCTTGAGCTTGACGCGGGGGAATCCGGAGTCGACGGCCTGCTGGATGTTGCCCAGCAGCATGTCGTAGGAGTCCTGGATGCCGAAGTCCGCGCCGGCCTGGACCTCCCTGGTCTCGCCGCCGAGGAGCCGGTGGACGGGCGTGCCGGTGATGGCGCTCTGGAGGGTCCACCAGCATATCTCGATGGCGGCCTTGGCGAAGCTGTTGCCCTTGAAGACGCGCAGGCGCTCGTTCAGGTCGTCCGCCGAGTCGTACTCGCCGCCGACTACGTGGGGGCCGAAGAACTCGGTGACGTTGTGGAACACGGAGGCGGCGCTCTCGGTCAGGTAGGTGGGCGCGCGGAGGGGGCTGGACTCAGACCAGGCGTCGTGGTCGCCGCTGACGGCCCTGACGACGACGGAGTGGATGTCGTAGTCCTCGCCGTATGCGGTGCGCCAGGGGTAGATGAGGGGCATGGCGACGTGGTAGACCTCGAACCTGTCGATACGCATGTGAGGGGCCTCCGAGTGCTAGATGGTGAGTCGGCGGTATAGGTAGAGGAGCCTGTTGGGGAGGGCGTGGATGTCGTCGAGGACCTCGTAGCCCATGTCGGCGCACATGGTCTTGAGGTAGTCGTGGCCGTTCTTGTCGACGGTGAGGCAGAAGGCGCTGATGTCCTTGTCGCGGGCCTCGTCGAGGGCCATCCTGGTGTCGTGGACGGCGTACTCCTTCTCGACGCCCTCGCGGCTGTAGCCGCGGTCCTGGGGGCGGCCGTCGCTGATCAGGAACAGGAGCTTGGTGCGGGCGTCCTGGGCCTCCAGCTTCATGGTGGCGTGGCGTATGGCCGGACCCATGCGGGTGGCGTGGAGCGGCGCGACGCGGTCGATCCGGCGCTGGACGCGGTCGGAGAAGTTCTCGTCGATGTCCTTGATGGTGTAGAACTCGACGTTCTCGCGGCCGTAGCCGGAGAAGCTGTAGATGCCGTAGACGTCGCCGATTGCCTCCAGGGCGTGGATCAGGAGGACGATGGCCTCCTTCTCCAGGTCGATGATGCGCTTGTAGGAGCGGCGCATCCCATCGCCCCGGCGGGTGCGGAGCCAGACCATGTACTCGACGGGGTCGCTGGGGGCGTCCCAGTCGTCGGTGACGTTCTTGGAGTCCTCTATGGCCTCGGCGGTGGACGCGCTGGTGTCGAGGAGGAAGACGACGGCGACGTCGCGCTGGACCTTGTTGCGCTTCCAGTAGAGCTTCTCGCTGGGCCCGGCGCCGGTGCGAATGTCGACTATGGCCTCGATGACGTCGTCGATGTCGATCTCCTCGCCGTCCTCCAGCTTGCGGACCTTGCGGAACATCTCGGGGACGAGCATCTCGAACTGGCGGCGAATCTGGTCGGCCAGGGGGCCGTAGCTGTGGAGGGTGCTGCCGAAGTAGGCGGCGTCGCCCTCGGCCATCTTCTTCTGGCGCACGATGCACCAGTTGGGCTTGTAGTCGTCGGCGCGGAAGTCCCACTCGTCGTAGACGAAGGACTGGGGCTCGTCGGGGTCGAGGGAGCCGCCCTGCTCGTCGACGTGCATGAGCGGCCCCTGGCCCATCTCGGGAGTCTGGGGCAGGGTCAGGCCCGCCTCCTTGAGCATGTTGTCGGCGAATGCGCCGGTCGCCTCTTCCATGCCGCCCTCGCCCACGTCCAGGTCCACCTCGGCACTCGACTTCAGCATCTCCTCGAGCATCTCCTGGGTGATCTGCTCGCCCTCCATGTCGTCGGACTCGCCCTGGCGCTGCATCCTGAGCTCGGTCATCATCTGGGCGAGCTCGGGCTTGAACTCGCCCCTGTAGTCCACGTCCTCGCTGGGGTTGTAGTCCTCCTCGCCCTCCTGGCTCGCGGCGTCCTGCGTGAGCTGGTCGACTAGCTGGCTCTCGTCCAGGCCGGAGTCGGCCCCCTCGGCGTCGGGAAGCTCCATGTCCTGCCAGTCGTCGGGGGCGGCCTCCTCGTTGGGAATCTGGGAGAGGATGGCGTATATCCTGAGGGTCGCCTCGGCTGCGTCCTCGACTGTGGCGTCCGGCACGGCGACCTTGCGGGCCAGGGCCACGACCTGGTGCGCCTCCTCCCTGTACTGCTTCGGCACGGCGAGGCCCTCCTGCTGGCGCAGGCTGATCCTGACCAGGAGCTCGACCAGCGCCTCGCGGGCGGGCAGGGACTTGATGCCCGGGCGGCTATCCAGCGCGCCCTCCTGGACGGCCAAGTACGAGGCGCTGATGCCCGGATACTCGGCCACGACGATGGCGTCCAGACGCCCGTCCTCGACGATGGTGAAGACGTCGAGGGCGAGGCGGCGCTGGTCGAATATGTCGAAGAAGCGCTGCATGTCGGTGACCCACGCGCCGGTCTCCTGCGAGCCGTTCTCGCCGGACTTCGACGCCGGGTCGACCTTGGGACGGAGGTCGTCGAACAGGGTGGAGGGCAGGTCGTAGCGGAACCGGAAGCTGCCGAACTCCAGGTGGGCGGTCTGGTGTGTGGAGATGACCTTGTAGAGGGCGAAGTTCTCGCGCTTGGTGGGGTAGCGGCCCTCCTGCGCGGGGAGGAAGACGGTGGAGCCCTCGGTCGTGGGGGCCTCGTCGGAGACCCAGCCGATGTTCTTCTCCGCCAGGTCGTCGCTGGTGGACAGCTTGATGTCGGTGCCGGCGAGGGCCCGGCAGTACATCTCCATCACGTCCCTGACGCGGGTGAACTCGACGCTCGACGACAGGGTCTCCAGCATCTCGTGGGACCTGGACGACTCGATGCGGAAGTAGGCCAGCCCGCCGTCCTCGTTGTAGTCGAGGATGGCCGCGCCCTCGTCGAACCACTGGGCAAGCTGGGTTATCGAGACCTTTTCGAGGGCCTTCGGGCAGCTGTCGATGAAGTTGGGGACGGCCTCAGGGGCCTTCTTCATCAGCGCCTCGGCCATCCCGACGATGGGCTCGTGGTGCTCGGTGTCGACCTGCCCCAGGGCCTGCCCTGCCGATGCTATGGCGGCGGGGACGTTGACGGCCCCTGCGTCGTGGAGGCCCTGGGCCAGACGGATGAACCTGGTGCGCTGGTCGGCCTGGATGTTGGGGAGGGCCCGGGCAGTGGACTCGAACAGGCCCTTCACCTGACGCCAGGTCGTCTCGGTGAGGGACGTGCCAAGGCGGATGAAGGTGCGCTTGTCCTCGCCGAGCATGGGGAAGATCTCCTGGGAGGCCGCGAGGCACTCCGCGGCCATGTCGTAGGAGCGGTTCGAGAGCGCGCCCAGGAATCCGACGAAGCGCTCCAGCTCCGGCACGGTCAGGGTGGACAGGAGGGTTGGGCTGGCCTCGAAGAACTTGGTCGAGAGGGTGCTGGACTTCCACGAGCCCCTGTAGAGGCCGCGGCCCATGTTCATCCACGTCTCGATGTGCCGAGACCTGAGGCGGCTCATGGCGCCAGGGCTCGCGGCGAAGTAGCTGACGGCGAGGGTGGGCGATTCCGCGCACAGCTCCGAGCCGCAGTCGGCCCACTTCAGGAAGTAGTTGAAGGGCATCATGCGCGCGACCGGCGGGCTGACGGCGTAGAAGCGCGAAGCGGCCTCCCACGAGCGCACGGACTGCTCGGCCATCACCGCGCCCCGCTCCGCCCACTCCACGACCTGGCTGTCCTGGAGCTCGGCTGAGACCGCCTCGATGGCCGGGAGGACCTCGTCCGCAAGGCCGGGGCGGGCGGCTTCGAGCCGCTGGGCTATGAGGTCGAGCTGCTCGCGCGTCTTCTCGTTCATGCGGGCTCCGGCACGGACAGCAGGTCCCCGTCGTCGGCCCGCAGCATCTCCAGCAGGCCCGTCACGATGCGCGCGGTCGCGCCCCAGATGAGGTGGCCGCGGTAGGCGTAGTTGGGCCTGCTGACGGGCACGCCGTCCTCGAAGCGGGTCTCGTCCCTGACGGTGGAGCCGTCGAGCAGCGCGTCGACGGGAACCTCGACCAGCGCAGCCACCTCGACGGTGCTGACCACGAAGGGGTAGCCTTCGGGTATCGCGCCGAGGAAGGGGGTGACACGGTAGCCGGTGCTCGTATCCACGTCATCGAGGCGGCGAATCACGCGCACGTCCTCGGGCCTTACGCCCACCTCTTCGTGGGCTTCCCTGAGGGCCGTATCGAGCAGCGATCCGTCGCCCTCGTCCATCCGGCCGCCGGGGAAGGAGACCTCGCCCTTGTGGTCCTCGACCGATTCGCTTCGCTTGTTGAGCAGCAGGTGGAGCTCCCCTTCCTTCGGATACACGAGCACGAGGACACCCGCCCTTGTCAGGGATGGGTGCTGTTCGCTCTGAGGCTCACTGGGGTTGATGTGCCGGTTACTCGAAGATGGACGAGATGACCTCGCCGATGCTGGTGTGTATGGAGGCGTCGTCGGTGACGGCCCAGTTGACCGCCACCTGGCAGGCCCTTCTCGGCTGTATGCCCTGGGCTATCAGCTTGCCCGCGTAGATGAGCAGGCGGGTGCTGGCGCCCTCGGCGAGGCCGTGCTCGCGGAGGTTGCGCACCTTCTCGCCCAGCTTGGCAAGCTGCCCCGCCGTCTTCGCGTCGACCCCCGACTCGTGCTCGACGATCCGGGCCTCAATGTCCGGGGGCGGCGGGTGAAACTCGATGGCGACGAAGCGCTGGCGCGTGCTGTGCTTCAGGTCCTTGAGCGCGCTCTGGTAGCCGGGGTTGTACGACATGACTAGCAGGAAGCCCTCGGCGGCCTCCAGGAGCTCGCCGCGCTTCTCGACCGGCAGGATGCGCCGGTGGTCGGTGAGCGGGTGGATCAGGACGGTGGTGTCCTTCCGCGCCTCCACTATCTCGTCCAGGTAGCAGATGCCGCCCGCCTTGACGGCGCGGGTCAGGGGGCCGTCGATCCAGACGGTCTCTTCACCCTTGAGCAGGTACCTGCCGACCAGATCGCTGGCCGTCAGGTCCTCGTGGCAGGCGATGGTCACGAGGGGGATGTTCCGGTGGCCGTTCTCGCTGTCCTCGGCTGGGGGATCGCCATCCATGCGCTGGCTGATCCGCGTCAGGGGCTGGCCGAGCCGGTAGGACATGTACTCGACGAACCGGGTCTTGCCGCACCCCGTGGGGCCCTTGAAGAGGATGGGGATGCGCTGGCGGTACGCCGCCTCGAACAGCTCTATCTCGTCGGCTACGGGGACGTAGTAGGGCTCCTCGGTGAGGTGGTACTCCTCGATTATGTAGCTGCGGAATAGGGTCTGGGTCCTGGTTGTCATAAGATCAGGCTGCGGCTGCTAGCGCGAGTTTTCCGGGTCGGCTCCTGCGACGAAGCGATGCCAGGCCTCCGTTACGCCGACCCTCAGGTCGTCGAGGGTGCGAGAGTTGTCGATCGCCACGCCGGCGCGGCCCAGGCGGTCCTCGTTCGACATCTGGGCCCGCATCCTGGACCTCACCGAGCCGGCGTCGATGGCCCTGGCCTCGACGACCCGCGCGATCACCGTCTCTTCGGGAGCCGCGACCACCCACACCTCGTCGAACATGTCGTCCCAACCGGCCTCGAAGAGGAGGGGGACCTCGACCACTGCGGCCGTCTCGCCGTCTTTCCTGGCTGTGTCGAGCCGCTCGGATACCAGATCCCGTGTCCGCGGGTGGACGATGCGGTTCAGCCTCTCCACCTGTGCCGTGTCGCCGAATACGATGTCCGCCAGCTTGCGGCGGTCGATCTCGCCGGAAGGGGCTACGATCTCCCCGCCGAAGGCCTCCACCACCTCGCGCCACCCCTCCGTTCCCGGCCTGTAGACCTCGTGGGCCACGGCGTCGGCGTCTATCACGCGGGCGCCCAAGTCTCGCAGGATGTTCGCTACTGCGCTTTTTCCGCTGCCAATACCCCCTGTAAGTCCGATTGTCCTCAATGGCTCTGCGTGTCAGTGAAGGACATCACATGATACCAACGCCCCGCGAACAGGGTCAACAACGACGGGGAACCCATCCCCGCCACCCTGCCGCCCTGGATTCCCGCTTTCGCGGGAATGACGGGGTGGGAGCCCATGGGTCACTCCTCCTCGCCAAAGTCCTCCTCGGGCATGAGCACGAACTCGGGGTAGGACTCCATGCCCAGCTCCCCGGCGTCCTGCCCCAACTGCTCGACCGAGTGGGAGACCCGTACGCCCAGCGTGCGCTCGATCAGCTGCCAGAGCGCCCACGAGACCACGAACACGAACACCCCTATGGCGACCACGCCGAGAAGCTGAACGTGTATCTTGGCCCCTCCGGCGATGCTGGCGGCCAGGGTGCCCCACGCACCGGCGAAGAGGTGGGCGGGCACCGCGCCGACCACGTCGTCCAGCTTTATCCTCTCCAGCAGCTTGAGCCCGGCAACGCAGATCACGCCGCCGATGGCCCCGATTATCACCGCCCACAGGTGACCGTGGATGCCGATGACCGGCTCGGCAATGTCGGGGGCCGCCGTGATCGAAACAAGCCCGGCTATCGCGCCGTTCAGCCCGGCGAACAGGTCGATGCGACCAAGAAGCGGCCGCGAAACGGCCAGGGCGGCCATGACACCGGCCGCCGCGGCAAGGTTGGTGTTGACCAGCACTATGCTCATGGCCACGGCGTCGGCAGCGCTGCCCAGCGCCAGCTGGGAGCCGCCGTTGAACCCGAACCAGCCGAACCAGAGGATGAAGACGCCCAGGGTCACCACCAGGATGTTGGAGGGCGGCGTGGCCCTGACCGATCCGTCCTTGCGGAACTTGCCGAGCCTGGGCCCGACGACCAGCATCCCCGCCAGGGCCGCCCAGCCCCCGGTGCTGTGAACTATGGTCGATCCGGCGAAGTCCTGGAACCCCATCTCGCTCAGCCATCCACCTCCCCACGTCCACGCGCCCACGATGGGGTAGATGATCGCCGTGAGAAGCAGGGTGAACAGGAAGAACGACCACATCTTGACCCGCTCGGCCAGCGCGCCGGAGACGATGGAGGCCGCGGTGGCGACGAAGACCATCTGGAAGAACCAGTCGGACATGACGGAGTATCCGGCGCCGTCCGCCAGCACCGCCGCCAATGCGCCGTCCTTTTCGTCCAGCAGGTCCAGCTCATCGCCGGACGGCAGATACATGAACCCGGGCGTGCCGATGATGCCCCCCAGGCTGTCTCCGTACATGAGGTTGTAGCCGACGAAGAAGTAGGCGAGGCCGGCGATGGAGTAGAGCCCGATGTTCTTCAGGCAGATCATGGACGCGTTCTTGGTGCGGACCGAGCCGGACTCCAGCATGGTGAAGCCGGCGCACATCCACATGACCAGCGCGCCCCATATCAGGAACGCGAAGGTGTTGAATACGAAAACCGACTCCTCGTCGACCCCCGCGGCGTACGCGACGGCGGGCCGGGCCAGGAAGACGATTGCGGAAGCTATGCCCGTAGCCGCCAGGATGGCGGCGGGGCGGCGGCGGGACAGGACGCTAGTCAGCATCGACACGGGTATCCTCCTAACGGGGCGTTTCCTGAGACTGAGTATCGCACAGGTCCGAGATACGCCCGAAATCCGCCGCGTAGTTTATCACCATCGGCTGCCGATGTCGCAAGCCCTCCGCCCTGGGGGTTGACAGGCTATATCATGGGGGAAGGTCTTGGGAGCGTTTGGAGGACGGTTGACAGGAGTCAAGCCCATGTCGCACTATTCTCGGTAAGACTCGATAACAAGAGGCGAACATGCCGCGAACGACCAGGACCATCACTTTCTCCTTGCCGCCGGAGATGGCGGACCGGGTGGACGAGGCGATGCAGGGGCAGGGACGGTCTAGGAGCGAGTTCCTTCGGGAGGCGGTGCTCCGCTACATCGAGGAGTGCGAGTGGAGACAGCTGCTCCGGTACGGAGAGGAGCGGGCCAGGGAAAAGGGCATCGGCCCCGAGGACGTGGCCGGCCTGGTAGAAGAGTACAGGGCCGAGGTCAGCTCCTCCCGTAGATGAGAGTCGTCCTGGACACCAACGTCATCGTCTCCGGCCTGAACTTCCCCGGCAACGAGCGTCTTGTCCTAGAACTGGCTCTCAGAGGGCGGTTCGAGTTGTGCCTGTCTCCCTTCATCCTGGAAGAGGTTGCGGGGGTGCTTGGGCGCAAGTTCGGTTGGGACGAGAAACTCACGTCCCAGGCTCTCAGGGCGCTGGATGACGCTGCCACGGACATCGAACCCCGGCGGCTCCCGGAGGTGATCGGGAGCGGGCACCCCGACAACCGGGTTCTTGAGTGCGCGGTCGAGGCTTCCGCCGATTACCTCGTCACCGGGGACCGGAGGCATCTGCTGCCGCTTGGGGAGCATCGGGGTACGAGAATCCTGAATGCTCCCAGGTTCCTGTGGACTCTCGAAAGCCCGCCCGTGTGAGCCTATAGGGTTCTCGGGTCCACCGGGCCGCCGCGCACGAGGCTCTCCTCGATGGCCGTGCACACCTGGACGGACCGCAGCATCTGCTCGTGCGGCACGCCCGGCTCCTCGCCCCGCAGGACGGCCAGTATCCGGCGAGCGCCCTTCTCGTAGTGGTCGGCCTCGGGCGCGGCCTGCGTCCCTGCCGGCGTGCCGGTCTCGCGCCCTTCGGCCCGGTTTCTCGACAGGGCGTCGGCCGCGTAGTTCTGAGCCGTGCCGGGCACCTCGACTATGCCCTCGGAGCCGACGGCGAGCATGTGGAATATGTACACCCCTTCGCCGATGAGCCCGAGGGTCACGAGGGTGCCGTCTTCATAGGTGCACGCGGCGGATATGTTCGACGGGTCCGTGCCGGCCGGACTCTCGACGGCCTCGACCGAGACTATGTCTGCGCCGTGGAACTCCTGCATAAGCTCGGCGACGTGGATGCCGTAGAAGATGATGCCGCCGTACTCGTTCCTCCTGGTGCAGGGGCCCATGTAGGTGGCGAACTTCACCGGTCCGGCCTGGGCCAGCCCGCTGCGGTATGCGTTGGCCGCCGAGCCGTACCGCAGCGTCGAGAAGCACGTCATCGTTATTCCGGCCTCCTCGACGAGAGCCAGCAATTCCCTGCACTGGTCCGGCGTCTGGGCCAGCGGCTTGTCGACGAACAGGGGCTTGCGCGCCTCTATGGCGGGCCGGGCGTGGGCGAGGTGGACGTCCGGGCGGCGTGAGGTAGCGAACACCAGGTCGCACGCGTCGGCGACCTCCTCCGGGGACGATGCCACGACCGGGATGCGTCCCTTCCTGGCCTCCTCGGAGGTCAGGGCCTCGTCGTCCCCCCAGATGGCCCACACGGTCGCGCCGCTCTCGGGCCAGTAGGCGGGGTGCTCCTCCAGGTTCAGGATCTCGGTGAACCGCTCGACGTGGCTGTTGTCGGAACCGATCAACCCTATCCGCTGCATTCTTCCTCTCCGTGCCGGGGTCGCGGTAGTGTATCATGCACCCGCCCGGAGGCACGCGCAGGCCAACAGGGCCGGGCAGGAGGAGATAGCCATGGTCATGGGGAAGGCGGCCGTATTCGTCGAGCCCTACCACTTCGAGATGACGGAGCTTCCCCCCGTGCCGGTCGGCCCGGGCGGGATTCGCACCAAGATCACGTCCGGGGGCATATGCGGCTCGGACCTCCACTTCTGGCGCGGCGAGATCGAGCCGATCCTCAGCGGCAGGCCCGGCCCGGTCATCCTGGGACACGAGATGTCAGGCGTCGTCGACACTCTCGGCCCCGACGTGTCGACCGACTCGATGGGCCGCCCCATTAAGGAGGGAGACAGGGTCGTGTTCACGTACTTCTTCCCCTGCCGACGCTGCTACAACTGCCTGAGGGGCGAGCTGAACCACTGCCCCGTCCGGTTCCGCTTCCGCGCGTCCATAGAGGAGTTCCCGTACTGCAACGGCGGCTTCGCGGACTACTATTACCTCTTCCCGGGCCACTTCGTGTTCAAGGTGCCAGACGAACTGCCGGACGAGGCCGCGGCCGCCGTGAACTGCGCGGCTTCCCAGGTCGTATACGGCCTGCGGATTGCAGACATGCGCATGGGCGACAGCGTCGTCATCCAGGGCGCGGGCGGGCTGGGGATCAATGCCGCCGCCGCCGCCAAGGAGATGGGCGCGGGCCGGGTCATCGCCATCGACGGCGTCTCGTCCAGGCTGGAGCTTGCCAGGCAGTGCGGCGCAGACGAGACGATCGACATCCGCGAGTACGAGACGCCGGAGTCGCGCGTCGAGCGCGTCAAGGCGCTCACGGAGGGCCGGGGCGCGGACGTGGTCATGGAAGTGGTGGGCTACCCCCAGGTGCTGCCGGAGGGCATCGAGATGGTGAGGCGCGGCGGCGCGTACGTGGAGATCGGCAACATATGGCCCGACAGCAACGTCACCCTCGACATCTCCAAGGTGCTGTGGGGACAGGTCAGGATCATCCCCGCCACCCACTACGACCCCTACATACTGCCCGTCACCCTGGACTTCCTGACCCGTACGCGCGACAAGTACCCGCTGACCGACGTGATGTCCCACTCGTTCCCGCTGGAGCGCATCGGCGAGGCGTTCGAGCAGGCCGAATGGGCCGGCAAGGGCGACGAGGCCAGCATAAACCGCGCCTTCGTGACGCCGTAGGGCCAGGGGCCGCGTGCTATAATCCCGCCACTCCGAGGCCCGGGTGATCGGGCCGCATTCCAAGGAGGAAATGCCATGACTACCGCTACAAGGCTGGACACCGAGACGCTCCTGTGGATGTACCAGACCATGCTCACCATCCGCCGGTTCGAGGAGCAGGCGAGGCGCGAGGCCGACGCCGGCAAGCTGCGCGGGATGCACTCCGCCGTGGGGCAGGAGGCCGTGCCGACGGGCGTGTGCGTCCATCTCAGGGACGGCGACTACATCTTCGGCACGCACAGGAGCCACCACCACTGCATCGCCAAGGGCCTGGACATCAACCTGATGATGGCCGAGCTGCTGGGCAAGGCGACCGGCACCAACAAGGGCAAGGGCGGCACCATGCACATCGCCGACATCAACAAGGGCATGCTGGGCGCGAACGGCATCGTCGGCTCCAACATCCCCGTAGCCACGGGCGCGGCGCTCAGGGCGCAGGTGGAGGGGACCGACCTCGTCAGCGTCGTATTCTTCGGCGACGGGGCCGCCAACCAGGGCGTCCTCCACGAGTCGATGAACCTGGCGGGCATATGGAAGCTGCCCATCATCTTCGTCTGCGAGAACAACCGGTACGCCCAGTCCACGCCGGTCGAGTACGCCGTGGCGGGTGAGTCGGTGGCCGACAGGGCGGCCGGCTACAACATGCCCGGCATCGCCGTGGACGGCATGTCGGTGCTGGACGTGTACGAGGTGGCGGGCGAGGCCGTCCGTCGGGCCCGGGCCGGGGAGGGCCCGACCCTGATCGAGGCCCTGACGTACAGGTACATGGGCCACTTCGGCGCCGACAATCCCCTCATGTACAGGACCGAGGCCGAGGAGGCCGAGTTCAAGGCCCGCGACTGCAACGAGCAGATCAAGGCGTACCTGCTCGAGAACGGTGTGGCCACGGAAGATGAGCTGGAGGCGATGGACCGGAGGGCCCTCGACGAGGTGGCCGAGGCGACCAGGTTCGCCAACGAGAGCCCCTTCCCGGAGCCGTCGGAGCTGATGACCGACGTGTACGTGAGCTACAACTAGGATGATGCCCAGGAGTTAGATCATGGTCGCAGAAGCTGCCGTTAGAGAGATTTCGTACATACAGGCGTTCAACGAGGCGCTGACCGCAGAGATGCACCGGGACCCCACGGTCATCGTGATGGGCGAGGACGTGGCGGGCGCGGGAGGGCGCGAGGGGTTCGAGGACGCCTGGGGCGGCGTCATGAGGCTCACCAAGGGCCTGTACCCCGAGTTCGGCCCCAGCCGCGTCCGCGATACGCCGATCTCGGAGGCTGGGTTCATAGGGGCCGGCGTGGGCGCGGCGGCGACCGGCCTGCGACCGGTGGTCGAGCTCATGTACGTGGGGTTCTACGGCGTCTGCGCCGACCAGATCACCAACAACGCCGCCAAGATGCACTACATGTTTGGCGGCAAGGTGAAGATTCCCCTGACCATATTCGCGGGCACGGGGGCGGGCACGAACTCGGCCGCACAGCACTCGGAGACCCTCTACTCGCTCTTCGTCCACTTCCCAGGGCTGAAGTGCGTCGTACCGTCCGACCCGTACACGGCGAAGGGGCTGCTCATCTCGGCCATCAGGGACGACGACCCCGTCATCGTCTTCAACAACCGGCAGCTCATGGGCCTCCGCCCCGAGGGGCACGTGCCGGAGGAGTCCTACGAGATACCTATCGGCAAGGCCCGCACGGTGATCGAGGGCTCGGACGTGACGCTGGTGGGCATCGGCTACACCACGTACATCTGCCGGCTGGCCGCCGCCGACCTGGAGGCCGAGGGCTACTCCGCCGAGGTCATCGACCTGATGTCGCTCTCACCCATGGACGACGAGGCCATCCTGAGCTCGGTCGAGAAGACGCGGAAGGTCGTGATCGTCGACGAGGACTACCCGCGGTGCAGCATGGCGGGCGACATCTCGGCGCTGGTTGCCGAGCAGGCATTCGACTACCTGGACGCGCCCCCGCGCAGGGTCACGCCGCCCCACACGTCCGTGCCCTACAGCCGCCCCCTGGAGGCTCTCTACGTGCCCAACAAGGACGACGTGGTAGCCGCAGCCCACGAGGTACTGGAGTAACCCACCCATGGCAAACCCGATAGTGATGCCCCGGCTCGGCGACTTCATGACCGAGGGCACGATCTCGAAGTGGAACAAGGCCGCCGGCGAGGGGGTGGAGCAGGGCGAGGTCATCTGCGAGATCGAGTCCGAGAAGCTCAACTACCAGCTCGAAGCCGGCGACGCCGGGATTCTGCACACGGTCGCCGGCGAGGGGGACGTGGTCCCAGTGGACGGGATCATCGGCTACCTGCTCGCCGAGGGCGAGGCCCCCCCGGCGTCGGCCGACGCCGGCGCGCCGTCCGACGCAGCCCAACGGGCCGCCGCACGCCGGGCTCCGGCGAGGAGAGCGGGCAGGCGGGGTGACTCCAGCGTACCGTCGACGCCCGGCGCCCGGCGCCTCGCGGCCAGCCTGGACGTCGACATCGCCCAGGTGACGCCGACAGGCCCCCGGGGCAGGGTCACCGAGGGAGACGTGAGGGCCTTCGCCGAGTCGCAGCAGGCCGCCCCCGCAGCGGCAGGCCCGCGCGGACTGCCGGAGCCGTCGAGCTCCGACACACTGTCGGGTATGCGCAAGTCCATCGCCGACCACATGCGCTCCAGCCTGTCCGGCACCGCCCAGCTCTCCTTCTTCATGGAGTTGGACGTGACCGAGGCCCAGAGGCTGCGCAAGGAGGCGTCGTCGGCCAGCGACGTCACCCTCTCAATAGCCCACGTTCTGACCAAGGCGTGCGCGGGGGCACTCAAGCGGTATCCCGCGCTCAACTCCGTGCTCTCGGACGGACGGCTCCTCACCTTCGACGACGTGAACGTGGGCGTGGCCGTGGCCCTGCGCGAGGGCCTCGTCGTTCCCGTCGTGCGGGGGGCCGACGGGAAGAGCATCGAGGAGATCGCCAGGGAGACGACCGACCTCGCCGACCGTGCCAGGGCTGGCGCGCTAGGCCCCGACGAGGTCCTGGGCGGGACCTTTACTATCAGCGTCCTGGGCTCGGTGGACGGCTTCACGCCGATCCTCAACGCGGGCCAGTCGGCGATCCTGGGCGTGGGCAAGTCCGCCGACAAGCCCGTGGTGCGAGACGGCGAGATCGTAGTGCGAGAGATGATCACGGTCAGCCTCACGGTCGATCACCAGGTCGTCGACGGCGCGGTCGCCGCGGGGTTCATGCGGCGCCTCCAGCAGCTCGTGGAGCGCCCCGCCCCCCTGTTCAGGTAACTAGACAAGGCCCGCAAAGTCCGCTTAGACTATGGGCACATCAATCCGAAGGGGGATGGGGAACAATGGAAGGCATTTTCTTCTTGCTGATAGGAGCGGCGATCTTCTCGCAGGCCTGGTACGTGCTCGGGCTGTACTCCGAGGGCCGGACGATGGGCGTGTTCACCGCGGGGCTCGGCCTGCTGGCCCTGGGCACCATCATGTTCGGCACCACCATAACGCCGACGCTGATCTCGGGCGACGGCTCGACGGAGCTGATCACCGCGCTCACGACACTCATCGTGATGTGGGCGGTCTACTCCATCGCCGTTGGGGCCCAGGGCATCTGGGACCTCGACCCGCGCGCCGTCGGCTTCTACAGCGTCTTCCTGTCCGTCGTCTCCCTGGTCGTCTTCCTCATATTCGCGTTGGCGATGGCTGAAGGCGGGGTGTTCGAGCACTCCCTGGGCATATGGCTCTCCATGTCCGCCGTGCCCTTCCTGCTCACCATCATCTCCGCCATAGTCTTCTTCTACATGGCCTTCGAGATGCAAGTCCTGAGGCTCGTGGCGGGCTGGTTCATGCTCTTCGGGAGCACCGTCATCGGGCTCGTGGGGCTCTGGGCCGTCACGTCCGTCATCGCGTAGATGGCTAACGAGCTCACTATCGAGGCCATCATATGCGAGGCGGAGAGCGAGGCTGCCAGGTACTCCTGGGAGGGGACCTTCGAGGAGTACCTTGGCATAGTCGCTAGCGACCCCTCGAAGAGCCGCCTCTCCCACGCCTACGTTCACGACGCGATCGCGGCCGGGGGCTCGGACGTAACCCCGCACGGCGACCGTGTGTACGGCCTCTTCCAGGACGAGATATTCGGACTGGAGGAGCCCCTGGACCGCATCGTGCAGTACTTCGCCGCCTCCGCGCAGAGATTCGAGGTGCGCAAGCGGATTCTGCTGCTCCTGGGACCGCCGGCCAGCGGGAAGTCCACCGTCACAGACCTCATCAAGCGCGCCATGGAGGCCCACTCCAGAAGCGACGCCGGCGTCGTGTACGCCATCAAGGGATGCCCGATGCAGGAGGAGCCCCTGCACCTGATCCCCGAGAAGCTCAGGTCCCGGCTCTACGACCAGTACGGCATACACGTCGAGGGCGACCTCTGCCCGCGATGCCGCTACATGGTCAGGACCGAGTACCGGGGCCGGTACGCCGACGTGCCCGTGGAGCGGGTGACGTTCTCCGAGCAGGAGGCGATCGGCATCGGCTACTTCATGGCGAACAATCCCAACCCCATGGACTCGTCCCTGCTGGTCGGGAGCGTCAACACGGACCGGCTGGAGGGCGACCGGCTCGAGGTGGCCGGGAAGGCGTTCCGGCTCGACGGGGAGTTCAACGTCGCCAACCGGGGCCTCGTCGAGCTCGTCGAGATGTTCAAGGCCGACGGCCACCTCCTCACGACGCTGCTCAGCCTGGCCCAGGAGCAGATCATCAAGATGGAGAAGTTCGGCTCCGTCTACGCCGACGAGGTCATAATCGGCCACTCCAACCAGGGCGACTTCGACGAGTTCTCCAGGGACAAGAGCTCCGAGGCCCTCAAGGACCGCATCATCGCCATCCAGATCCCCTACAACCTCAAGGTCACCGAAGAGGTCAAGATCTACCGGAAGATGCTGAAGTCGAGCCGCATGGGCGACGTGCACATTGCCCCGCTGACCCTCCAGGCGGCAAGCGCGTTCTCAGTCCTGGCGCGGCTGGACCCGCCGGACCGCCAGGCGATGTCGCTGCTGGACAAGCTGAAGCTCTACGACGGGCACATGGTCTCCCACTTCTCCAGGCAGGACGTCCGCGAGATGCAGCGCCATCATCCGACGGAGGGGATGTCCGGCATCTCGCCCCGGTACGTGATGAACCGCATCGGGGCGGCGGCCAGCGAGCCGAACGTCCGCTGCATCACCCCCTTCGGCGCGCTGGGCAGCCTGTGGGAGGGGCTGGACGAGAACGTCAGCTACGAGGCCGACGTCGCAACCAGGATCGCGCTGATCACCGACACGGTCAAGGCGTACGACGACTTGGCGATTCGCGACATCCAGATAGCGAACGAGGAGGCATTCGAGGCCAAGGCCAAGGACCTGCTCGCCAGCTACCTGGCCAACCTCAACTCGTACGTGGCGGACATCTCCAGGGACGACTACAGGCCGAGCCGAGCCGACGCCGAAAGGGAGCGCGACATGCGGGAGCTCGAGCGCGTCCTTGGGACTACCGACCGCAACAAGGAGGCGTTCCGGCGTGAGATTTACGAGTCCGTTGCCGGCTGGCAGGCCAGGGGCAAGCTCTTCACGTACGACTCGGAGCCGCGTCTGAAGGAGGCCATCGAGAAGCGCCTGCTGGTCCCCCGGAACGAACTCAGCAAGAGCCTGACCCGCCCCCGCTTCTCCAGGCAGCGGGTCGACTGGACGCAGCGCTGGAAGAGCGTCACCGCCAGGCTGATCGAGTCCTACGGCTACTGTAGCATCTGCGCCAACGACCTCATCCGGTACGTCGACCACGTCCTGAAGGGCCGCCCTGCCATAAAGACGCCTCGCAACGAGGGCGTGGAGTGGCTATGGGACCGCTTCCCGGCCGACGACGGCGTATACGGCAGCGGCGACGAATAGACGGCAAGCTGCCGTGACAAACCGCCGTCGCCGTAGGCGGGCCGAGCGGCGCCTGCGCTCCCGCCGCATATCGCCCACAATTCCGTGGTGGCTCGTAGGCGCGCTCATCCTGGTCGCCGTGGCCATAGCGTCGGCGAGGCTGCTGGGCTAAGATACTCGCCCATACCGCGTCCCCAAAGGAGCCTGCGCCGTGACCATTCCCCTCTACTTGGACGATGATCTGGCCCTCTCACCCGACGACCTGGCGGCAGCCCTTCCCGACGTGACTAGCCCGATGACCCTGCCCGGGCTCGACGGCGCCGTCACCATACTCAGGGACGCCCACGGGATACCCCACGTCCGGGCCGGGACGACCCACGACGCCTTCTTCGGCCAGGGCTTCGCGACGGCCCAGGACAGGCTCTGGCACATGGAGCACGACCGGCGGATGGCCCACGGCCGGTGGGCCGAGGTCGTAGGGGACGCCGCCATTGAGCAGGACGTGCTGATGCGCAGGCTCGGCATAGGCCCGTCCGTCGAGGCAGACCTGGGTGTCCTCAACGCCGAGACGAGGGCGATGCTGGAGGCGTACGCGGCCGGGGTCAACGCCTTCGTCGAGACGACGCACAGCCTCCCGGTCGAGTTCCGAATAGCGGACGTGGCGCCGGAGCCGTGGACGCCCCAGGACTGCCTCGCCGTCTTCAAGGTCCGCCACATCCTGATGGGCGTGTTCGAGGGCAAGCTGTGGCGGGCGAGCCTGATCAACGAGCTTGGCGTCGAGAAGGCCGCCCAGATCATCCCCGACTACCCCACGGACCACCTGCTCATCACGCCTCCCGGCGCCTCGTACACCGGCGGCGAGTGGGACGCGCTGGCACAGCTCGCGGCGGGCGCATCCAACGTGAGCTGGCTCGCCGACGCCGACGGGGGGAGCAACAACTGGGCGCTGATGAGCAGCCGCACGGCATCGGGCAAGCCGCTCGTCGCCGGCGATCCCCACCGGCCCCTCGACACACCCAACGTCTACTACCAGAACCACGTCGCCTGCCCCGACTTCGACGCCCTGGGGCTGTCGTTCCCGGGCTGCCCGGGCTTCCCCCACTTCGGCCACAACGCCCGCGTGGCATGGTGCGTGACCCACGCCCAGGCCGACTACCACGACCTATACGTCGAGCGGTTCAACGACTCCGGCGAGTACGAGTGGAAGGGCGAGTGGCGAAAGACCGACGTACGCCGGGAGACGATCCGGTCGCGCGGCGGTGGCATTACGGAGATCGAGGTCGTGTCGACGCACCATGGGCCGATCATCCTGGGCGGGCCGCCCGGATATGGGATCGCCAGCAAACAGACGTCGACCGCCGGGCCGAATGCCTGGGCCGAGTGCCTGCCCCTCATGCTGCGAGCCGGGTCCGTCGACGACATGGACGAGGCGATGCGCGGGTGGGTCGACCCCTGCAACAACTTCGTCTTCGCCGACGTGAACGGCGACGTGGAGTACCTGAACAGGGGTCGCCTGCCGGTGCGCCCGGCCCTCAACGGCTGGCTTCCCGTGCCGGGCTGGTCGGGCGAGTACGAGTGGGACGGCTTCGTGCCCTTCGAAGAGCTGGTGCGGTCCAGGAACCCCGAGACCGGCTACATCGTCACGGCGAACAACAGGATCGCGCCCGACGACTATCCCCACTACATCGCCCTCCACTTCGCGCCTGAGTACAGGGCGCGCCGCATCAAGGACCGGGTGGAGACGCTCGACCGCGCTACGGTCGAGGACATGGCGGGGATACACGCCGAGATCACGTCCATACCCGCCCGGACCTACTCGAAGCTGCTACGGGGCGTACAGCCCCTCGACGAGGCCTCGGCCCAGGCCCTCGCCGTGCTGGAGGGATGGGACGGCTCGATGGACCGGGACGCCGTCGCGCCCACCATCTACAGCGCGTTCAGGCGGGAGCTGGAGTGGGCGCTGCTGGAGCACCACCTGGGGCCGCTGGTCGGCGACGCTCTCTCGGCGACGGGCCGGGGCGCGCCGATGCACATCGCCCAGATGCGCGCCAAGTTCGAGTCAGCCGCCGCCAACGGCGATGCATCCGTGCTCCCCGATGGCGTGACCTGGCGCTCTGCGGCCGCCCAGGCGCTGTCCAGAGGCGTGACGTGGCTGAGGGTCACGCTGGGCGAGGACATGGACTCGTGGCAGTGGGGGGGCGTCCACTCGACCCGCCCCACGCACACGCTGTCGAGCGCGTTCCCCAGGCTCGTCCCGCTGCTGGACCCGCCGCGGGTGCCCATGAGCGGCGACGGCGACACGCCCCACGCGGCCACGTACTCCCAGTCCGAGCCCTTCACCGCGATGGGCATGTCCGTCGCCCGCTACATATTCGACCTGAGCGACTGGGACAACTCGCGCTGGGTCACGCCGCTGGGCTCCTCCGGCCACCCCGGCAGCCCCCACTACGCCGACCAGACCCCAATCTGGGCCGAAGGCGAGACCCTGCCCATGCTCTACGACTGGTCCAGGATCGAAGCGCAGGCAGAGAGCCGCCAGGAGTTGAGGGAGCCATGAAGCACTACAAGCTGCGATACGTCATGCACGAACCCTCGGAGGAGACCGAGGACAAGTACATGGCGGAGGTCCCCGCTCTCCCCGGATGCAGGGCCTGGGGCGATACGCCTGAAGATGCGCTCGACATCCTACAGAGCGTGGCCGCTGCGTCCATAGAGGTCTACATCGAGCGCGGGTACGAACTACCCGCACAGGTACGTGACTCATTGATTGACACCACGGCTACTAGCGAAGTGCTGGTAGCCGTTTGAACTACAGGGCCTACGAGGACGCTCCGCGCTTTTCTCGAAGGCCACCCGAATACACTGTCACGGTTCGACCAGGGTGACCGAACTGATCGAAGGGTTCGAATCGTCGTTCGGCCTAGAGCTCCTGTCGACCGTCCATTGGGTTGCCGCCGAGCATCCGTCCGCTACACCGGAAGAGGTAATCGGCTACACGTATGCATGGGGTCCACGCAAGCGGCAGTTCTCAGAGCGCCAGATACGCCTAGCCGTTCAGGTCCTCTCTTTGGCTCATTTTGTGAGGTAATTGCCGCCAATAAGTTGTGTTGTGGTTGCGCTCCAAAGGGGCGGGGAGTTAGCAGCTCCCCGTCCCTTTCTATCACTATACCATGCAGCTATGGAGGAAAACTTGACGAAGGACTATCAGATATGGTATTCAAAGACTAGCTTCCTACGGCTATGCCTGTCCCAACTATGGGCGGTGGCACCTCGCCTCCGTTCGACACGTTGGGATTAGCAGCCGTAGGAAGCAGCCAAGCCCGATGAACGGAGGCACCTTTATGCGGTGGATCATTCTCTTCAGCCTGTTGTCCTTTCTGATGGCTTGCGGTTCTGAGCTTGAACCGACACCCACAGTTAGACCCGTTGTGTTTCCTAGCCCTTTGGTCATCGTTGTGACTGCGACACCTGAGCCTTCAAATACGCCCGCTGTTCGGCCTACATCCACCCCTTGGATCATACCCACTCCTCGGGTTCGTAATACGCCTACTCCCGTTGGTTCTAGGTCTACACGTACTTCAACCCCTACACCTGAGGTGGTGGTAGCAGCAACGATAGAAGCAATGCTATTTGGTTGTGGTGATTTGTCCGAGTATGAACAACAGAAGGTTTATTGGTCACTTGTAGTAGCACAGGACAAAGCGGAGGAAATTGCTGACAGGGATAATACATACCCCGATTATGCGCTGGCCGACCTAGCGGTGATGGCTTACTACTCCATTTCAGCAAGAGTATTAGAATGTATAAAAGATAAAGGTAACAAGGAAGAATGGCCAATACCTGAACGACCATGAAATTCATACAAATCGCATCTAAGACTCGGAAATGGTAACAACTACTTGAGCAACCCTTGCACAGGGATGAGCCGTTGGCCATAGGGGTCGACTCCCAAGAACACGCCTTCCAGCGTGTAGGCGCCCAATATCGCCATCTGCCCTTCCTCGCCGAATATGACCCAAGTGGTAGTCTCTCGCCCTGCGACACGAGCCCTGGCCTCGGCCATGTCGAGATCGACTCGCTCGCCGCCCACGTATTCGAAGGTCTCGCGTTTGGTGGGAACGATGCCGAGCCGCCTGAGCGTGGAGCGTGGGATCACCGTCGTGGTCGCGCCGACGTCCACGAGGGCATCCACTTCCTCGAATCTCTCCCCGTGCAAGTCGCCAATTCCGATTGCTAAGCTGAACGTTCCCATACCACTGTCCCTACACGAAAAGGCTTGGCCGAGATTCACGTAACCCACGGAGCTTCTGAAACGAATCGTCATCAGGCCAGAAGTACTTCTTAGAGAGATGGGGTAGAGCCACTACCCTAGCGCCCTTGAGTGGACCTGAAGTGATATGGCCGTACTTAATCCGGCCCGTACTTGCTGTGGGTATAGACTTGCGAGGCCTGATCACATTGAATTTCCTTAGTGCAGCCCAGGCGGACTTATCTTCCCCGCTCCCATCGCAGATAATCAGCTTTGGTTGCAACTGTTGGAGTATCTGTCTGAACCATGGCTGCGCTGCATTCCAAGCTCCTGATGGCAACTTTGCACTACTAGAAGTGCGGAAGGGAACCACATTGAAGCAGGGTGTATTCCTAAGTGTATGCTCCCAATCGTCGCTGCCATACATATCCTGGAATGCTCGGTGAGCCCGCTTTTGGAGAACTGACGCGCCTGGAAGTGAGGCACCCTCCCATACTTCGTCAAGCCAAGCATTAAATCCTGTTTCCGTGTACACCCGTTCACGATTTCGGTATCGCTTGTCCAGTTCCTCAGACTCACTGGAACCGCCGGGATTGAGTCCAACGAACACCCTCGTAGTCGGCTCATCAAACAACCCTGCATAGCTGTACCAGGGTTTGATTCCGGAGATGTCATTCTTGAAGCGATTGGCAATCCGATCAGCCTCCCGCTCCATACGTCGCGCAAATTCAAAGCTCATCGGTCATACCCTGCCTGCGTAGGCTCTCTGTCCTGCCCTACAGTTAGATTATAGCGCCCCGGGCGGTTAGCTGCTCCCAAAACCCGGGCGATGTTGCCGCCGCATATCTTGGCCATGTCGTCCGGCGGGATGAAGTCGCAGTGGAGGCGCAGGTAGTCGAGGGACTGCCTGTAGGTGCAATGGCGCTCGACGTTGGGCATGTCCGAGCCCCAGGCGAGCCTGTCCGGCCCCAGCCGTTCGTAGTACTCGCGGATGATGGGTCGCGCCTCGGCGTATGGGTACTCCCATATCGCGCCCTGGAATATGGGGATCAGTATCTCGGCCACCAGGTTGGGGGCCGCCAGCGCCCGCCACGCCTCCTCGGGTATCGCGATCTGGCCGTCCCGCATGAACCGGTAGAGAGACAGGCCGTGGGGGTAGACGACGGGGATGTCCGTGTACCTGTCGAGCCAGCGTTCCAGGGACGCAAGCTGCTCCAGGTACGGCTCGGGGCCCGGCCCGGCGGCGGTCACGTTCAGGTAGACGGGTATGCCCATGTCGCGCACGTGGTCCCAGAAGGACCGGAAGGCCGGGTCGTCCACCGTCTCGGCCCGCCCGTGCTGCTCCAGCGCGCTCGTCTGGAACCAGAGGCCGTGCAGGCCCAGCGTTTCGATGGCCCGCTCCAGCGTCCGCAGCTGGGACGGCGAGTCGGCCCGCCACTCGTCGATCATCGCCAGGCCCCAGAACCGGTCTGGGAACATCCGCACCGCGTCCGCCAGGTAGCCGTTCAGCCTGCCGTACAGGTGGCCCGTCTGGAGCACGGCCCGGTCGACGCCCACGTAGTCCATCTGCGCGACCATCAGCTCAGGCGGCGCGGACAGGTTCACGAGGGTCGGCGGAAGGTACTGGAGGTAGCACTCCTCGCCGCCGGCTGTCCACGCGAGCCTGCCGAACCCGCCGCCGCGCAGGCCCACGTCGGCCAGCCCGGCCATCGTCACGTCCTCGCTGTCGCACAGGGTCTGGCGGCCCACCGGCGTATGGTCGGCCAGGCGGCGGACCGGCTGGTGGTGGTACGCCAGGGCGTGCTGGGTGTACCTGGCGTGGCGCGCCTGGGACGCGAACCCGGCGGGCCCGCCCATCGGCGGGAAGGCGTGGGCGTGAGAGTCGACGATCATATGGTCAGCATACCCCCAAGATGTCATTCCGAGCGCAGCGAGGAATCTAAGAACCTTGCGCTTCCAGCTACCACCCTAGATTCTTCACTCCGCTGCGCTTCGTTCAGAATGACATGACGCGAATCTCTAGTACGTCGCGCGGCCGCCGCTTATGTCGAAGACGCCGCCCGTGGTGAACGAGCACTCCTCCGACGATAGCCAGGCCACGAGCGCGGCGACCTCGCCGACGTCGCCGGTGCGGCCCATGGGTATGCGCTCGACCATGTAGCCGACCTGCTCGTCGGTAAGCTGCTCGAGGATCCGGGTTCGCACCACCGCCGGCGTCACGCAGTTGACCCGGACGCCCGTCGTGGCCAACTCCTTGCCCACGGACTTGGTCAGCCCGATGACCGCGGCCTTGGTGGCCGAGTAGGGCACCATGCGCGGGTTGCCCTCCTTGCCCGCGATGGAGGCGATGTTCACGATGCGCCCGTAGTCCCGCTCCAACATGGCGGGGACGGCGTGGTGGGTGAAGAGGTAGACGCCGCGCAGGTTCGTCCTGTACACCCGATCCATCTCCTCGACGGGCAGCTCCCAGATGTTGCCCACGTCGCCGCCGATGCCCGCGTTGTTGACCAGCACGTCGACCCGTCCCCACGCGTTCATGGCCTCGTCGACCACGCGCTTCGCGGTCTCGGCCTCACCCACGTCGCCGACTACCGTGACAACCTCGGCGCCGGCGCCCGACAGCTCGCCTGCGGCCTGCTCGGCAAGCTCGCCGTCGAAGTCGACCAGCGCTATGCGTGCGCCCTCGCTGCCCAGTCGCGACGCGATGGCGCGGCCTATGCCCGAACCGGCGCCGGTCACTATGGCCACCCTATCGGTGAATCGCGGCATCTTGTTTCACCCTCACCTCAATGTCACCCCGTCGCGAGGTACTTGCTGGCGGCGGCGACCCCGGCGCCCCGGGCGACCTCGTAGCCCACGCCGGGCAGTATCTCCTCCATCGCCGACAGGAAGGCCATCACGTTGTGCGCCCTGCTCGACTCGCCCATCAGCCCGATGCGCCACACACGGCCCGCGAAGTCGCCCAAGCCCCGCCCGATCTCGATGGTGTATTCGCGGAGCAGCGTCTGCCTGACCTCCAGATCGTCGACCCCCTCCGGGATCCACACGGGCGTGATCTGGTCCAGGCTGTGCTCCTCGTCCACCACCAGCTCCAGGCCGAGCGCCTCCAGCCCCTTGCGAAGCGCCTGGGCGTTGCGGTGGTGCCGCGCGGCTCGTGCGTCCAGCCCTTCCTCAAGGACGATGCGCAGCGCCTCGCGCAGACCGACGATGTTGCTGACCGGCGCGGTGTGGTGGTAGACGTGCTCCGGGCCCCAGTAGTTGGCGATCAGGCCCAGGTCGAGGTACCAGGACGTCGGCTTCTCCCGCCGGGAGCCGACGGACTCCAGCGCCCGCTGGCTCGCCGCAACGGGCGCCATGCCCGGAGGGGTGGCCAGGCACTTCTGGGAGGCCGAGTAGCAGTAGTCGATGCCAACGTCGTCGAACTCGACCCTGTTCCCGCCCAGCGAGGTCACCGCGTCGACCATGAACAGCGCGTCGTGCTCCTGCGCCAGCGCCGACACATCGCGGAGGGGCTGCAGCACGCCGGTCGACGTCTCCGCGTGCACGATGGTGACCAGCTTCACCCGCTCGTGCTTCCGAAGCTCCGCCTCGAGCATCTCCGCGGGGAACGGCCTGCCCCACTCGCTCTCCAGCACGACCACGTTCGCGCCTATACGCTCCGCCATGTCCTCCATGCGGTGCCCGAAGAAGCCGCACACGCACATGATCACCGTGTCGCCGGGCTCCAGCAGGCTGTTGATCCCGACCTCCATGCCCGCGGAGCCCGTGCCTGAGACGGACAGCGTCAGGCCGTCCTCCGTCTCGAAGATGCGCCTCAGCAGCTCCGACACTTCGTCCATGATCTTCACGAAGTCGGGGTCGAGGTAGCCGATCATCGGCGCCATCATGGCCTGCAGGACGCGGGGGTGCGCGGCGCTGGGCCCAGGGCCCAGGAGTATGCGGGGCGGGACGACGGGGACTTCGGACAAGGGCAGATCGCTGGCTGTCATGCGGCCTCCTGATCAGAACTGTAGGGGCAAGTCCATTATAGGCGTGGCCCCGTAGGGTGTCCACGATGGGACGAGACCGGCAACCTGTAGGGGCGGTTCGTGAACCGCCCCTACACCAGCTTGACGCTGTCGCGGGGCGCCGCCTACAATTATGTAGTTGAGATGCGGCCTCCGAGCCCGAGGCTGCTCCCCTTCTTGCGGCCCGCTAGCTCAATTTGGCAGAGCAACTGACTCTTAATCAGTAGGTTCTCGGTTCAAGTCCGAGGCGGGTCACCAGGGCTCCCTTCGTCTTCGACCATCGCAGGATCTGCCATGTCGAGTTCAGCCAAGCCGCTGGATGGGAAAGTCGCCATCGTAACCGGCGCGGGCAGCCCCATCGGCCTGGGGCGCGCCATGACGCTGGCCCTGGTGAGGGCCGGGGCCCGGGTCGCAATGCTGGACGTCGACGAGGACTGGCTCGAACGAACCGCCGACGAGGTCCGTGCGGTCGGCGGCGACGACTGCGCTCTGCCCCTGGTCTGCGACGTCTCGGACCCCGATAGCGCGGAGGAAGCGGTCGGGAGGACGATAGCCGGACTCGGCGGCCTTCACGTCCTGGTCAACAACGCGGGGATGATGAACCCGTCAGCGCGCGGCTCCGGCGGGACCAACTTCTGGGACATCACGCCGGAGACGTGGAGCAGGATCGTGGCCGTCAACTCCAGCGGGCCCTTCTACATGGCGCGGGAGGCCGTGGGCCACATGCTCGCCCAGGGTTGGGGCCGCATCATCGGAGTCACCACCAGCGTCGACTCCATGTACCGGGCGGGGCTGTGTCCCTACGGGCCGTCCAAGGCCATCCACGAGGCCCTCGTCGCCCTCATGGCGCAGGAGCTGGAGGGCACCGGGGTCACGGCCAACGTCCTCGTACCGGGCGGGACGACCGACACCAACATCATTCCCCAGGACGTGGTGTACGACCGGGAATCGCTCATCCGGCCGGAGGTGATGCAGGCGCCGGCGGTATGGCTGGCATCCGAGGAGTCCGGCGGTATCAACGGCATGCGCTTCATCGCGTATCGCTGGGACGAGAGCCTGCCCATCGAGCAGCGCCTGGATGTGGCCGGCGCGCCCGCAGCATGGCCCCAGCTGGGCAAGCAGACCATCTCGCCCTGGCCGTGACCTTGCACACCCTGGATTCCGGCTTCCGCCGGAATCCAGGGTGGCGGGGCCGGGGATGGGTTCCCGTCTGCACGGGAACGACGGCAGTGCGCTTCTGACGTCGGCCAGTGTCATAGACTTGTGGAGCACGGGGGCTTATGCTTCTGTCGCGGCACGATACTTAGGAGGCCAGACGATGGCAACGAAGACTGAGATCAAGGTCCCCACGGTGGTGCACGGAACACGGCCGCCCAGCGACACGGCCCAGACGCCGGGCATGGAGCGTCGCCCCGCCATAGACGCGGCCGCGGTCGGCGCAAGCAAGATCTGGTTCGGCACCGTGACCTCCGAGCCCAACCACAAGGGCCCGCCGCACCAGCACGGCGAGGCCGAGACCGCCGCGTACGTCATATCGGGCCACGTCCGCGTCCACTATGGCGAGAACTTCGAGGAGTGGGTGGAAGCCGGGCCGGGCGACTATCTCTTCGTGCCCGCCCACCTCTGGCACATCGAGGAGAACCCATACGACGAGCCGTCCGAGCAGTTCCTCGCCCGCGGCCCCGACAACATCGTCATAAACATGGAGTGAGCTCCAAGGAGGCTGCAATGACCGGCGACCCAGCGGCAACGGCCGACCGCGTTCTCGACTTCCTCAGCACCGCCGGGCAGGCGGAGTACCACGGCGAGCGAGTCTCGCAGCTCGAACACGCCCTGCAGGCGGCCCATAACGCCCGCCAGGACGGGGGCACCGATCAGGAGATCATCGCCGCCCTCCTGCACGACCTGGGCCACATCTGGCCCGTCGAAGGCCGGCGGATGACCAGCGTTGGCGTCGTCGCCCACGATCGAATCGGGGCCCAGGCCCTCAGGGAGCTGGGCTTCTCCGACGACGTGGCCGACATCGTCAGCGGCCATGTCGCGGCCAAGCGCTACCTCGTCGCCACGGACCGGGAGTACGCGGCGCGGCTGTCCGACGTCAGCGTCGAGTCGCTCCGCCGCCAGGGCGGCCCCATGTCCGCCGAGGAGGTGGAGGAATTCACAAGCTCCCCCAACTGGCGGTCCCAGGTGCGCGTCCGCACCTGGGACGACCGCGCCAAGACCCCCGGCGCAGAGGTCCCCGGCCTCGAAGCCTACCGCGAGATGCTCACGGCCCACCTCTCGCAACAGCGGGGAGGCGGCTGACCGCCGCCAGCGACGTGGCAGCCTGAACATCAGCGGTTGCCGGGATCAAGAGAATATGACCATAGTCGTGACTATGGTATGATTGTTACAAGTCCGGTCTGGAGGAGTAGCGTCATGGATGCAAGCGGCGACACGCTAATCGGCTCGCGGACCGTGAAGGCTTCGGAATTCAAGGCCACCTGCCTCAAACTCATGGACGAAGTGGCCGAGACGGGCGAAGAGATCGTCATCACCAAGCGCGGAAAGCCGGTTGCGAAGCTGACATCTCACCAGGAACGACCTAAGACCCTCTTCGGCATTGACCGGGGCAGGCTGAAAATTACCGGCGACATCATCAGTCCCATCGACGTCGAGTGGGAAGCCGAGACAAATCCCGACCGGGTCCTCAATCCATGATGCTGCTGGACACCCATACGCTCATCTGGTTGCGGACCGGTGACGCCCGCCTGGGAGCAGGCGCAAGACGAGCGCTCGATGACGCGTTTCGCGGCGATGAGCTCGCCGTATCCGCCATGACGTTTTGGGAAGTAGCGATGCTCAGGAGCAAAAAACGCTTGGACTTCCCGGAGGACGTCGGGCTGTGGCGTCGAGAGCTGCTTCGACAGGGGCTCGCGGAGATCCCCGTCGATGGGGAGATCGGCATCCGCGCCAACGCCTTGCCCGGCTTTCACGCCGACCCCGCCGACCGGATCATCGTCGCCACCGCCCAGGCCGGTCACCGGCTGGTGACCGGCGACGAGCGAATCCTGGCCTGGGACGGCAACCTTGCCCGTCTGGACGCGAGGGAGTAGCGGGCGTGGGTAAGTTGAAGCGGCATAGTCCACAAGTCTAGCCAAGCCGGATGCCGGGAGTCCTACCTCCAAGGGATGCAGGCTGATGGCAGCCTAACAAGAACATGGCGGCGCACATCGACATAGACGACCCCGGGTATCGTGCCGCCGCCGCCGAGATACTGCGGCGGCATGACGGCTTCCAGCCCGAGGCCAACATCACCAGCGCGGTGCGGGACTTCCTCATCCTTACCGGCCTGGCCGGGAGCGAGGAGATCATCGAGGAGGACCCGCCGTCGGAAGCCTCCCGGCGCGCCGTCGACCTGACCGCCCTGGACACCTTCATCGAGTTCAAGCGGCGCATCGGCACCGCACCCGGCGGCGAACCCGACCCGGAGAACGTCCGGCAGCTTGACGACTACCTGGCCCAATCGGCGGCACAGGGCCGGGTCCGCATGGGCATCCTCACCGACGGCAGGCGGTGGCTGCTGCGCTGGCCCGGGGCCGGCGAGGTCCGCCTGGACCGCCCGTACGCCTTCACCCTGGAGGGGCCGGACGGGTGGCTTCCCCTCTACGAGTGGCTGCGGGGCTCGGCCCTGGTGTCCCTGGAGGGCGTCAGGCCCGGCGTGGAGAGCATCGCAGGGCACTTCGGGCCGGACAGCCCCTCCTACCGGCGCGACATTGACGCGCTCAAGACCCTCTACCGGGAGAACGCGGGGCTGGAGACCATCCGGGTCAAGCGGCGGCTGTGGTACGACCTGCTGCGCACGGCCCTGGGCGAAATCGCATACAGCCCGGAGGGCAAGAGCGACGAGTCGCGGGCGGCGCTGGAGAAGGCCGGCGTCGGCCCGGAGGAGATGGACGACCTGTTCGTCCGCCACACCTACCTGAGCGCGGTCATCGGTATGGTGGTGCAGGCGTCCTTCGGCATCGACATCCGCCGCCTGGCTGCCACCGACCCCGCCGACCTCCTCCAGGGCCGGGAGCTGTTCCGCGCCACCGGGTTGCAGGGCGTGCTGGAATCGGACTTCTTCGCCTGGCCCAACGAGGTCGGCGGCAGCCCCCTGCTGCAGACCCTTGCCCGCCGGGTGGCCCGGTTCGACTGGGCAGAGGCCCCGGCGGACACCGCGGCAACCCTCTACGAGACGGTCATACCGCCGGAGGAGCGGCGGCAGCTTGGGGAGTACTACACCCCCGCGTGGCTGGCCAGGGCCATGATCCAGGAGTTGGTGGACGACCCGCTGCACCAGCGCGTGCTGGACCCGGCCTGCGGCTCAGGCACCTTCGTGGCCGAGGCGGTGGCCCACTTCATCGAGGCCGCCGGGGATTCCGGGTGGGAGCCCTGGGAAGTCCTCAACCGGCTGCGGGACGCGGTCACCGGCATCGACGTCCACCCGGTGGCCGTGCACTTGGCCCGGGCCGCCTGGACCCTGGCCGCACGGCCGGCCATCGACGCCGCCAGCGCGGCCGGATTCGACGCGTCCCTGTCCATCCCCGTCTACCTGGGCGACGCCCTGCAGCTTCGCTTCCGCACCGGGGACATGTTCGCCGAGAACCAGATCACCATCCTGACCATGGACGCGGAGCACACCGAGCTTGTCTTCCCCGTCAGCCTGGTGGAGCGGGCCGAGAACTTCGACGCCCTCATGGGGGACGTCTCGGCCTACATCGAGGGGGGAGACGACCCCATCCTTGCCCTGGACGACAACCACGTCAACGACCCCGTCGAGCGCCGGACCCTGGGCGACACCATCGCCACCATGCAGCGGCTCCACGAGCGGGGGCGCGACCACATCTGGGCCTACTACACCCGCAACATGGTGCGCCCTGTGGCGCTGTCGCGGGCCAAGGTGGACGTGGTGATCGGCAACCCGCCCTGGATCAACTACAACCAGACCGCCGACGTGCTGCGCACGGAGTTGCAGAACCTGAGCCGGACACGCTACGGCATCTGGGCCGGGGGACGCTACGCCACCCACCAGGACGTGGCCGGGCTGTTCTTCGCCCGCAGCGTCGACCTGTACCTGGAGGACGGGGGCGTCATCGGCTTCGTGCTGCCCCACAGCGCACTGCAGGCGGGGCAATACTCCAAATGGCGCGGCGGGCGGTGGCGCGTGGGCAAGTCGGGGCCCGGCGTCCAGGCGGACTTCACCCTCAGGCCGCCCTGGGACCTGGAGCGGCTGGAGCCCAACTCCTTCTTCCCCGTGCCCGCCTCGGTGGTCTTCGCCCGCAAGTGTCCGCCCGAGGCCTCGGGCAAGCCCCTAGCCGGCACGGTGGAGCGGTGGCTCGGACCAGCGGGCTCGGACGACATGCGGCGGGTGCCGGCGGGCATCGCCGACACCGGCGCGGCGGGCGGGTCCCCCTACGCCGCACTGTCACGGCAGGGCGCGACCATCGTCCCCCGCTGCCTGTTCTTCGTCAACGAGACGGCCAACACCGCAATCGTCCAGGCCGCGCCGACGGTCACGGTGAACCCCCGGCGGGGCAGCCAGGACAAGGCCCCCTGGAAGGACCTGGACCTGACCGCAATCACGGGCCAGACCGTGGAGAACCGGCACCTCTTCGACGTTCACCTGGGCGAGACAGTCGCGCCCTACGTCGCCCTGGAACCCCTGAAGGCCCTGCTGCCGCTGAAGCGCGGCGAGGCCGCCATTACCCCGGACGAGGACGGCCCCGGCGGCATCCGGCTGGGCGGCCTGGAACGGCGGATGCGGGAGCGCTGGCGGACGGTCAGCCGCCTGTGGGAGGACAACAAGGCCCTGGCCAACAATCTGGACCTGCTCGGGCAACTGGACTACATGGGCAAGCTGTCGTCGCAGCTGGACTGGCAGAATAGCTCGGAAGGCGGACAGGTGCGGGTGGTGTACACCAAGTCGGGTGAGCCGACGGCCGCCTTGCTTCAAGGCAACACGACGCTGGTCGACCATATACTCTACTGGATTCCATGCAGCACCATGGGCGAAGCCAACTACCTGATGGCTATCATCAACAGCGACGCGCTGCAAGAGGGTGTGACGCCGTTGATGTCCAAGGGCCAGTTCGGGGCGCGAGACCTGCACAAGCACCTGTGGAAGCTGCCCATCCCGGAGTTCGACCCGGCGCAGGAGCTGCACGCGTCCATCGCCGAGGCCGGGGCAGCGGCGGCAGCCGGGGCGGGCGAGCAGTTGGCGGAGCTGCGCGATAAGCGGGGCGACAGGCTCACCATAACCATAGTGCGCCGGGAGCTACGAAAGTGGCTGCGAGGGTCGAACGAGGGCGAGGCGGTGGAGGAGACAGTTGGGGAATTGTTGGCAAAGAAGGGAGATGTTCCCTAACCTCAACTCCGTTAGGCACTGTCCTCCCCCCCGTGGGGGAGGGTTAGGGTGGGGTGGCGCGCCCACCCATCAGGGCATACCGCAGACGGGTTGCCCGAGAGATGCGTTGGGAGCGGGGCGGATGGGGCGGGGCGTGCTAGAATGTGGTCATAACCGGACGGCCGGAGGCAAGGTAGGGCTATGGCGACAGTGAACAAAGCCAACGCGGCCGCCGTAGCGCGCGCCATCTACCAGGAACGGATACTGCCCACGCTGGGGCCGGAGGACTTGGACAAGCTGGTGGCGATTGACGCTCATAGCGGCGACTACGAGATTGACGCCGACGACATGGCGGCGCTGACGCGCCTCCTGGAGCGGCGCCCCGACGCATACGCCTGGCTTGAGCGAGTGGGGCGTCCGGCAGCGTACCACATGGGCAGCTTGTCGCCCTCCCAACTGGCATGATGCCGGGGCGAGTGCGCCATAACGAAGGCGCCCGCCTGGAAGCTTGGATGACCGTCGCCGTGGCGACTCCGGCGGCGAACTGCGTCAGTCCGAGGTGATGATCGACACCGGCTTTACCGGTTGGATCGCGTTGCCCGGAACGGTCATAGAAACGTTGGGGTTGACCAGGCGGGCGGGAGCTCCGGTGACGCTGGCCACGGGCGAGGTCAGGGAGCTGGATACGTACTTTGCCAGGGTGTTTTGGCTGGGTGCGCTCCGGCCGGCAATAGTATTCGAGACGGAAGACCAACACCTGCTTGGCATGCAGTTGCTGCGGGGCAACGTTATCACGATTCAGGCATGGGACGGCGGAGACGTAATCATCGAGGAAGCCGCGCCGGACCTCTACGACGAGCACCTGGAGGAGCTGCGAAAGGAGGGGCTGATCGAATGAGTGGACGACATCCGTTTAGCGAGCTGACCAAGGACTTCACGCCCGAGCGCCGTCGGCGCATCGACGAGATGAAGAGGGAGTTCGCCGAGTTTCCCGAAGGCGAGGTCGCCATCACCAACTTCTCCGAGGTGGGTGAGGTTAGGGACACTTCGCAGAAAGGCGGCAAGTGGATGCGGGCAGACTAAGCGAACTCGCGTAGGCGTTTCTGCGTCAGCAGGATGGCGGAGGTGACGGCGAGCATGCCAAATCCCAGGATGGCCACGGCCATCTGGCCGCCGAACGCCTCGATGGCTAGGCTGGCCGGCAGGACGCCCAGGGGCATGAGCCCGAAGTTCATCATGAACACGCTCATCACGCGGCCCCTGTACCGGTCCTCGACCACCTCCAGGATCAGCGTCTGGTTCAGGGTGCGGCGCGTGGCGTCGCCGAGCCCCAGCAGCACCATTATGGCGGCCCCGGCCATGTAGTACGGGAAGGCCGAGACCAGCAGGAGGCCGATCCCGGACATGAAGCTCCCCCCTATCAGCAGAAGCCCTCGTCTCCACTTGCCGAGGGACGCGATGAACATGGCCCCGCTGAGCGATCCCAGCCCCATTATGCTGACCAGTAGCCCCAGCTCCTCCGGCCCCCTGCCGTAGATCTCGACCACGAAGACGGGGATGAGGAACCTGAAGGGCATGGCCAGCAGGGTGGTCGTGAGTCCCATGATGAGGAGTATCAGCACGAGGTGGTGCCCGGCTATGAGACGGAGGCCCTTCTTGATGTCTGCCAGCATGGGTACGTTCGAACGGACGGTGCTGCTCCCGTCGTAGCGGACCATGCTCGTCGAAGCCATCGCCAGGAACCCCAGCGTAGTGATGACGACGTAGACCCCCTGGGCGCCGAAGCGCTCGTACAGGAACCCCGCTATGGCGGGCGAGACCAGGGTCATCGCGCTCATGCCCGCCGCGTTCAGGGCCAGGCCGTTGGTGAGATTCTTCTGGCCGACGATCTCGGGGATGATCGCCTGGCGCGCCGGCATCATGAACGACCACATCCCACCCTGGAGCATCGACGCGGCCAGCAGGTGGGTCCAGTGGACGAGCCCGGTCATGATCAGGACCGTGACCACGAGGGCGATGAGCGCGTTGATGCCCTGCCCGCCCTGGATGATCTTCTTCCGGTCGACCCTGTCGGCTATTGCGCCGCCCCAGAGAGACAGCAGCAGTATCGGGATGGCGGAGCCGCCGTTCACGATGCCGAGGAGCAGGGGCCGCTCGGTCAGCTCGTACACCAGGTAGCCGCGGGCGATCATCTGCATCTGCACGCCGCCCATCAGGCATATCATGCCGACCCACAGGAGCAGGTAGTTGCGGCTGGCGAAGGAGGCGAAGGTGCCCCGCGAGAACCGGCGGGCGGCTCGCGCCCGCACGGCGGAGCTTGCGGCACGGCGCCCCGTCGAACGCTCCCCAGCGGAGCCGGGCGTGTCCGATGCGGAGTGTCCGTTGGAGTTCACCACCGCAGTCTACCCATTGGCCACGCCGCTGGCAAACCCGCGGCGGCCCCCGCTGTGGTAGCATGGGTGCTGCGGGTAAAGGAGAGACCATGGTAACTATCGAGCAAAGGGTCACCCAGCTGGAGCGTACCGGCGACGGAACTCTGGAAGTACTGAAAGCACAGGGCGAGGCCCTTGCCAGGCTCGATGCCAAGATCGACATACGGTTCGACGCTCTGGCCAACGACATCTCGACGGTCAGGGAGGACGTCGCGCGGCTCGACGCCAAGACCGACGCTCTGGCCGGGGACCTCGCGCGGCTCGATGCCAAGACCGACGCCCTGGCCGAGGACCTCGCGCGGCTCGATGCCAAGACCGACGCCCGGTTCGACGGTATGGCCAACGACATCCTGGCGGTCAAGGAAGACGTCGTCTGGATCAGGCAGAAGCTGGGTAGCAACGACCTGTCGTAGGATATCGCTACATTCCTACCGGAGAGTCCTGAGACGCCGTTCTTTCAGGAGGACCACCGCCGAGAACGCGACGATCAGCACGCCGAGCCCCGCGAGGACGGGCTGCGGCCCAACGAGGTCGGCGACGATGCCCGCCGGGAGAACCGCGAAGGGCATCAGGCCGAAGTTCATCATGAATATGCTCATGACCCGGCCGCGGTACCGGTCTTCGATCTGCCCCATTATCAGTATCTGGTTGAGCGACCATACCCCGGCGGTGCCGAGTCCCGCGGCCGCGATCACCCCAACCGCTACTCCGTAGATGGGGATAAGCCCGACTGCCACCATCACGATCCCCGACAACATCCCCGCGCCGACGAACAGCTTCCCGCGTCCACCCTCGCGGAGCCCGGCTATCACGATGGTCCCGACGAGCGAGCCGACGCCGGACATGCTGACCAGCAGGCCGAGCGCCTCGGACTCCAGCTTGTACACCTCAACAATCAGGACCGGCAGGAGGCTCTGCAGGGGGGCGGAGAAGAAGATGAACACGAACCCGGCCATCAGGAGGAGTCGGACCACCTCCTTGTTCCAGATGTAGGCCACCCCCTGGGCGATGTCCGCCGCGACCGAGCCCCGCGGGCCGGCCTCCGGCTTCGTGTCGGCGCGGATGGACGTCGACAGGACCACGGCAATGAGCCCCAGGCCCGCGACCACGAGGTAGACGCCCTCGGGCCCCACGACCGCGTAGAGCACGCCTGCCGCGGCGGGGGCCACCAGCGCGGGCGCGCTCATTCCGGCTGAGAGCAGGGCGATGCCGTTCGCGATCCGGTTGCGCGAGAGCACGTGAGGCATCATCGCCTGCCTCGCCGGGCCCATGAACGACCATGCGACGCCCTGCATGAGGGCGGCGGCGGCCAAGTGTACCCACGTGACCGATTCCGTGATTATCGAGAACGCCACGAAGAGGGCCAGGCTCATGGAGCACGCCTGGCCCACCTGTAGAAGGCGCTTGGGCGGCACCCGGTCGGCGAAGGCACCGCCCACGAGGGCGAGGCACAGCACTGGCACCGCCGCCATGCCGCTCACGAGGCCGAGTATCTTGGCCGAGCGGGTCATCTCGTACACCAGGTAGCCCTGGGCGATGCCCTGCATCTGGTAGCCCGCCACCATCGACATGGTGCTGAGCCAGAGCAGCGTGAAGTCCCGGCTCTGGGTAGCGCGCAGGGTGTAGCGCCAGCCGGAGGGCCTTCTCCGAACGGTGCGGCGGGGCTTGTACGCGGCCACGCTCCTCATCCGACCCATTCAAAAGAGGGGGCCCGGGCTGCGATCCACTCTCATTCACCGAAGCGAAAGGTGTTCGCAGGTGTTCGACCCGGGCCCGCTGTTGGCGGCAATGGTACTATTGTCTACGGCTACATGATAACACGGGGCGCGCCCCCACCGTCATTCCCGCGACGGCGGGAATCCAGGCGGCAGGGCCATGGCGGCGGAGGTGAACGGGTGGGCAACACCTTTGGCCATATGTTTAGGGTGACGACGTGGGGGGAGTCCCACGGCGACGCGGTTGGCGTGGTCGTGGACGGCTGCCCGCCGGGACTCGATCTGTCCGTCGACGACATTCAGCCCGAGCTGGACAGGCGGCGCCCGGGCCAGAGCCGCATCGTCACCCAGCGCAGGGAGTCGGACAGGGCGGAGATACTCTCCGGCGTGTTCGAGGGGCGCACCCTCGGAACCCCGATACTCATCGGCGTGTGGAACGAGGACGCCCGCGGCAAGGACTACGAGCACATGCGGACCAAGTTCCGCCCGTCCCACGCCGACTACTCCTACCAGGCCAAGTACGGCATCCGCAACTGGAAGGGCGGCGGAAGGGCCAGCGCGAGGGAGACCATCGGGCGCGTCGCCGCCGCCGCGATAGCGAGCAAGCTGCTCGCCAAGGACTACGGCGTGGAGATAGTCGGCTACGTGAAGCAGGTCCGGGAGCTGAGGGCCGACGTGGACCCGGACGCCGTCACGAGGGCCGATGTCGAGTCCAACATCGTCCGATGCCCGGACGCCGACATGGCCCAGCGCATGATCGAGCAGATCGAGGGGGCGAGGAAGGACGGCGACACCCTCGGGGGCATCGTCGAATGCGTGGCCCGGGGAGTGCCGGCGGGCTGGGGCGAGCCCGTGTTCGACAAGCTGGAGGCGGACCTGGCCAGGGGCGTCATGTCGCTGCCCGCGTGCAAGGGGTTCGAGATCGGCTCAGGCTTCGGCGGCGTCACCATGACCGGCTCGCAGCACAACGACCCCTTCTACAACGAGGGCGGGCGCATCAGGACGCGGACGAACCACTCCGGCGGCGTCCAGGGCGGCATATCCATCGGCGAGAACATCGTCATACGGGCCGCCTTCAAGCCCGTCGCCACCATCATGAGATCCCAGGATACCGTCGACGTGGACGGCAACCCCACGACCCTTTCCGGGCGGGGCCGCCACGACCCCTGCGTGCTCCCGCGCGCCGTTCCCATGGTCGAGGCGATGATGGCGCTTGTGCTGGTCGACCACGCCCTCAGGCAGAGGGGCCAGGTCGGGGCCGGGTGACTGCCCGCAACCGCGGGCGAACGGTGTTATAGTACGGACGTAAGCCCATGACCAACACCCTGTACTACGGCGACAACCTGGACATACTCAGGCAGCACGTGCCCGACGAGTCGGTCGACCTCGTCTACCTCGACCCGCCGTTCAACTCGAACGCCAACTACAACGTGCTGTTCAAGGAACAGTCCGGCGAGGAGTCGCCCGCCCAGATCAGGGCCTTCACCGACACCTGGGAGTGGACCCAGGAGGCCGTGCGCACATATGAGGAGGAGATCATCACCAACCCCGCCGTACCCTCCAACGTCAAGGAGATGGTCTCCTCCATCCGCCAGTTCATAGGCAGCAACGCGATGATGGCATACCTGGTGATGATGACGCCGCGCCTCGTGGAGCTTCGCCGTGTGCTCAAGCCCACCGGCTCGATCTACCTCCACTGCGACCCCACCGCCGGCCACTACCTCAAGATCATCATGGATAGGGTGTTCGGGAAGGAGAACTTCCGCACCGAGATAATCTGGAAGCGGACTAGCGCTCACAGCGACTCAAGGCAGGGCCGCCGGCAGCATGGGCGCGTGCATGATTTGCTCCTCTTCTACTCCAAGGGCGCTAGCTGGACTTGGAACCAGCTCTACACAGAGTACGACCAAGGATATGTAGACCAGTTCTACCGTCACGTCGAGCCGGGAACCGGAAGGCGGTATAGACTCGACAATTTGACAGGCCCCGGCGGGGCCGCTAAGGGCAATCCCTCATACGAAGTGATGGGAGTCACAAGGTATTGGAGGTACAGCGAAGAGAGGATGGCCGAATTGATCGAGGAGGGACGCATAGTCCAGACTCGCCCAGGCGCCGTCCCAGCATACAAGCGATACCTCGACGAAATGCCCGGAGTACCCCTGCAGGACGTCTGGACCGACATCGGGCCTATAGCGTCGCAGGCAAAGGAGCGCCTTGGCTACCCCACCCAGAAGCCACAGGCACTGCTGGAGCGCATCATCCAGGCGTCATCCAACGAGGGAGACGTGGTGCTCGACCCCTTCTGCGGCTGCGGCACAGCCGTCGCGGCCGCCGAGAACCTCAAGCGCCGCTGGATCGGCATCGACATCACTCACCTGGCCGTTGCCATAATGAAGAGTCGGCTCAGGACCGACTTCGAACTGCACCCCGGCGCGGACTACGAGGTGGTCGGGGAGCCCGCGGACGTGGCCAGCGCCCGGGCGCTGGCCGAGCAGGACCGCTACCAGTTCCAGTACTGGGCCATGTCCCTGCTGGAGGCGCTGCCCCGCGAGCAGGGCGGGCGTCGGGGCGCGGACCGGGGTATCGACGGCATCCTGCACTTCATCGACGGGCCGCACAGTGCGACGAAGAAGGCCATAGTACAGGTCAAGAGCGGCAGGGTCTCCTCACCGCACATCCGCGACCTGAAGGGGACCGTGGAGCGGGAGAAGGCCGATCTGGGCCTGTTCATCACCCTGGAGGAGCCGACGCGCGAGATGCGCACCGAGGCCGACAGCGCGGGCTTCTACCACTCGGATATCTGGCAGCGCAACTACCCCAGGATGCAGATACGCACCATCGCCGAGCTGCTGCTGGAGGGGCGCGACTTCGACATTCCCCAGCATCCGTCCATGTACGGGCCCGCCCAGCGCGTCCGCCGCTCCGAGGGCAGCCAGATCACCATGACCGTATAGCCGTCATCCCGGCTCCCCAGCGGAGTAGGCCTCGTCCAGGAGGTCGGTCACGTAGCGCACCTGCACGTCGGGGCCGAACTGGGCCGCGCCCTGCCGGAGCTGGATTACGCAGCCGGGGTTGGCCGTGGCGAGCACATCCGCGCCAGTCGCGCCGACGTTGCCCATCTTCGACCTCAGGACGCGGAGGGAGAACTCGCGCTGGGTGATCGCATACGTGCCCCCCGCGCCGCAGCACCTGGTCGAGTCGGCCATCTGTACCAGCTCCAGCCCCGGGATCGCCCGGAGGAGCTGGCGCGGCGCCTCGGTGATGCGCTGGGCGTGGGACAGGTGGCACGAGTCCTGGTACGTGACACGGTAGGGGAGCGCGCCCTCCGGCGGCACGAGGGGCAGGTCCGCGAGGAACTCGTGCACGTCCTTCACCATGCTGCCAACAGATGCCGCCCTTGCCGAGTAGACCTCGTCGTCCTCCAGCAGGTGGCCGTACTCCTTCATCCGCGCGCCGCAACCGGCCGACGCTACGACGACCGCGTCCACCGGCTCGCTCAGGAACGCGTCGACGTTGCGCCGCGCAAGCTCGCGGGCCGTCTCCACGTCGCCGACGTGGGAGTGTATGGCGCCGCAGCAGGCCTGATTGGCCGAAACGACCACCTCGCACCCGTTGCGGGCCAGCACGCGCGTCACCGCGTCCATCTGCGGCCCGTGCACCAGCGGCATTATGCAGCCCGACAGCAGCGCTACCCTCGCTCTGCGCTCTCCGACGGCGGGGATGACCTGCCCCTTCGCCTTGAACGCGCCCGGTGCGATGTCCGGCGACGTACTCTCCAGCTCGGCCAAGTCCTTCGACACCAGCCGCAGCAGGCCCGTCTTCCGGACGGCCGCCTGCAGGCCGAGCCCCTTGTACATGCGCATGGCCTTCACCAGCAGGGCCAGCCGTCCCTGGCGGGGCAGGATGCCTCGCAGCAACAGGCCGGAGGCGGCGCGGGCGATGATGGACGGCTTGCGTTGGCGCTCGACCTGGGCCATGGTCGCCTCGATGAGCCTGCCGTAGGGCACGCCCGACGGGCAGGCCGCCTCACAGGCGCGGCACTGGATGCACAGGTCCCAGTGGTCGGTGACCGTGGGTCCGATCGAGATTCGCCCCTCGTTGACGGCCTTCATCAGCGCGATGCGGCCCCGCGGCGACTCCGTCTCCAGCCCCGTCTCGACGTACGTTGGGCAGGCTTGGAGGCAGAAGCCGCAGTGTACGCACTTGTACAGGTCGGACTCCGCCGGGGCGTCCGGGCCCAAGAACGTCGCTGCCTGACCCTGGTCGGACTGAGGCATGGTCATACGCCCCCCGCGGACCGCCCTGGGTTCAGTATCCCCTTGGGGTCGAACCGGCTTTTCAGCTCCCGCGCGATCCGATCCGGCCCGCCGGCGCCGCCCCACACGTCGATCCCGGCCCTGGCGGCCAACGGGGCCTGCTCGACGACCAGGTGTCCGCCGGCTTGTGAGACGAGGCCGTGCATCCGATCCAGTATGCCGGGTATCGGCGCGCGCACCCGTCCGTCTCCCAGCCACGAGGCCAGGACCGTGCCGTGGGCAGGATGAGCCACGATCGCCGGATCGAGGCCGTCGGTATGGTCGATGCTCTCGATGCCATGGATGAGGGGCGCGACGGCAGACGGCGTAACGTTGGCCCGGAAGCCCAGCATCGGCCGCGTCGCCCGGTCCCAACCGAAGTCGCCCAGCGCCCTCCACAGGGGCGCGGCGTCGTCGGCCTCCAGCACGTCTGCCCCGGCGCTCCCTACGGCGGCGCGGCACTCCCTCACCTGCCTGTCCAGCGTGCGAGGGCGTCCGCCGAGCCGCACGGCGAGCCGCCATCCCCCTTGGACGCCGGCGTTACCGGGCCCACGCGTGCCCATTCTCAGCTCGGCCTCCGCGTCGAACACGACGAGCGCCAGGGGCATCAGGCCGCCCCGAAACAGGCCCAGCGCGGCCTCGACGCACGGGCCCGCCCGGGTGAAGCTGGCCAGCACCGTCGCCTCACCGGCTGGCCGCGGCGTGAGCTTCAGCGAGACCTCCGCGATCACTCCCAGGGTGCCGAGCGCGCCGATGTGCATCCGGGCCATGTCGAACCCGCTGACGTTCTTGACCACCTGCCCGCCGCTCTTCGTGACGGTCCCGTCGGCCTGGACGACCTTCATCCCGATCACCGTGTCCCGGATGCTGCCGAACTGCCACTTGAGCGGGCCGCTCGTGCCGATTGCCAGAGTCCCTCCCAGCGTGGCCCTGTCCGGCAGCGGCGGATCGACGGCCAGGAGTTGCCCATGACGGCCCAGCGCCTCCTGGAGGGACGCGATGGTGATCCCCGCCTCGACCGTGGCGGTCAGGTCGCCGGGGGTGTGGTCCACTATCCGGTCCAGGCCGGTCACGTCGATGGCCATGTCGTACCCGGTTGGAATGTTGCCCAGCCCGATCCGCGTGCCGCCGCCCCAGATTACTACGGCCAGCTCTCCCAGGTCCGCGAACCGCAGGGCGTCCGCGATCCCGGCCACGTCGTCGGGGCGGGCCTCGTAACTCGGTCTGATCCCCTCGATCTCATACTCCCGCCCCGCTTGCATCTCGATTCCCTAGATGTAGGCCCCGGCGCCGGTCAGGGCGACGGCCGCGGAGTGGGAGACGTGGGCGCGGTCCTCGCCGGTCGGGAAGACCTTGCCGGGGTTCAGCATACCGTTCGCCCCGAAGGCCGGGCCCAGGCGGGCCATCGCCTCCATGTCGTCGTCGTTGAACATGAGCGGCATGTACTCCTGCTTCTCCAGGCCGATGCCGTGCTCGCCCGACAGCGCTCCGCCCGCGTCCACGCACAGCTTCAGGATGTCGCCGCCGGCCGCCATGGTCCTGGAGAGCTGGTCGGGGTCACGCTCGTCGAACAGGATCGACGGGTGCAGGTTGCCGTCCCCCGCGTGCAGCAGGTTCGCGATGGGCAGCCCGTACTCGTCGGAGATCTGCTCGATGCCCGCGAGGACCTCCGGCAGCTTCGTCCTTGGGATGGTGCCGTCCACCAGGTAGTAGTTGGGCGCGAGCCTGCCCAGCGCGCCCAGGACGCCCTTCCTTCCGGCCCAGAGGCGCGCCCGCTCGTCCGCGTCGGCTGCCGTCCTTATCTCCATCGGGTCGTGGCTGCGGCAGATGCGCTCGATCTCCTCCGACTCCTCCTCCACGGTCTCCCGCAGCCCGTCCACCTCGACCAGCAGCACGGCCCCGGCACCATCGGGGTAGCCCGCGTTGACGGCGGGCTCCACGGCCCTGATGCACAGCCGGTCCATCATCTCTATCGCCGCGGGGACGACTCCTGCCCCGATGATGCCGGACACCGCCGCGCTCGCCTGGCCGATCTCCCCGTACACCGCCAGGAGCGTGCGGATCGCCTCGGGCTGCCTCAGCAGACGCACGATGACCTTGGTCGCCACCGCTAGGGTGCCCTCGGACCCTATGACGACGCCCCTCAGGTCGTAGCCGGGCGCTTCGCGCGTCCTGCCGCCCAGCCAGTGTACGGAGCCGTCCGCCAGCACCACCTCCATGCCCAGAACGTGATTCGTCGTCACGCCGTAGGCGAGGCAGTGGGGGCCGCCGGAGTTCTCGGCAATGTTCCCGCCGATGGTGCAGGCAGTCTGGCTCGACGGGTCGGGCGCGTAGTAGAGACCGTGCTCCGACGCCGCGGCGGTCACGTCCACGTTCACCACGCCCGGCTCGACGACCGCCACCTGGTTCTCTGTGTCGATCTCGAGGATGCGCTTCATCCGCGTGAGAGCGAGAACGATACCGCCCTCCTCGGCGACTGCGCCGCCGCTCAACCCGGTGCCCGCGCCCCTGGCGACCACGGGAAGCCCGTACCTGTGGGCCGTCGCGAGCACTCGCGAGACCTCCTCCGTCGACTCGGGCAGAACGACGAGCTGGGGCATGGCCCTGTCCACGGACCCGTCGTACTCGAACACGATCAGGTCCTCGGGCCTGTGGATGACGTACGTGTCGCCGACGATGTCCCGAAGCTCGGCGGCGGCCCTACGGATGTCTGTTGTGGAGGCCATAACGGCTACATCATAGTCAACCTGCCAGCCGGCTGGCAATGCGGCACCGTCATTCCTGCGTAGGCGGGAATCCATCCCCGGCCGCCGTCGTCAACTCGGTTCTGCCGGTCGCACAGTCGACTCCACCCCCGTCCTCCCGGATTCCGGTTCAGGGGCCGGAATGACGGGACGTGGGGGCCACGCAGGCAGACTACCCGCCTAGACTCTGGAATCCTCTCAGGCGTTGTTGCTGGAAGCTTGGTGATAGTCTGGTTGCGTGGGTCTATAGCACAATGTCTTCCAAAAGAACTTTCGATCCCCAATTATACCATTCCAGACAGCCCGGCCAGCTGCCTGGCAACGCGCCACCGTCATTGGTACGAGAGTAGCCCCAGCCCTCAGTTCGAGGTGGCGATGGCGGCCCGGCTGCACTGGGAGAACCCTCCCAAGGCTTCGCCGAAATCTGGGGCGGTCTTCCATGCCCCGCTAGGGTACTCGGATGCGAGCGTAGCCCAACATGTCCACCTTAGAGCCTATGGTGGGTTCCCTATCGGCGTTCTGATAGCCCAGCACAACCACAACGGCATCTTCCGCGTCACCCAGAGCGGTTGGGAACTCGAACCGGATATGGAAACGCCTTTCGGCCTCGTTGATGGCGAAGGTAGCGGCCTGAACATCACCGGGGTCGTCAAGTATCCACTTCTTGCCCTCTCGAGGAGGCGGCAAGATTGAACCCAAGTCCACTCCTCCATCTGCGGACCGTCCTCCATCTGCACGACGCAACTTAAAGGCGGCAAATTCGAAGCGACTTATCTCCGTGGCATCTTTAGAGACAAGAATGCTGTCTCCCAGCAGAACGCCCTTGAACTCCACTACGCCATCTACGAACGTCGGGTATTGCTCCCATCGGATCAGGTCGTGGTTGGTGCGGTCGTAGCCTTCATCGAAGGGCCGGTTCTCTGGGGCGTTGAGTTTCCCGGACCAGTGGCGGTCGATGATGGCGTCCTGTCCCGCGAACGCTTTGCGGACTTCCGTTATACCGGGGGTACGGTCCTCTTCCTGTACTTCCAGGGACAACCGATAGTATTCCCGGAGGCTCGAAGTAAACATCTCGGCGCCCATGCTTACGAGCAGATCATAAAAGAATGGCTGGCCCAAGTAGTAGGCGCAGTGGAAGCGGTCTACGTCGCCCCTATCCGGGTCCCACTCCGAGAGCATCTCCAGGTCATGGGCCTCGCAGTTCTTGCGCTTGGTCTGCAGCTGCCCATGGCTTAGGCCCATCTGAAGGCCGAACTGGTACTCAACGATGTTGGCCAGACCCTCGTCTATCCAGTCTTCATTGCCTGCCCAGAAATAATGAGCTGTCTCGTGAACGAAGCCCGTTTGAAGATGTCGCCACTCGAACGTGCCCTGAGCCGCCTCGTACTTTGGCTTGTAGCTGTAGGCGAAGCCAAAGTTAGTGCCCGCGTATTTGTCAGTAACAGCAAGGTCGTTCAGCATGATTATTACGTGGTCCACGGGGAGCGGCAGCCCCACCGTCTTCTCGACGAATTCAACTGCGTCCCGCACGGACTCAACGGTCCCCGGCCGGGATTGGCTGTCGGTACGGACGATGCTGATCTTGAGATGGGGCGTCAACTCTGTGCCGAGGGAGATGGTCTCAATGGCGGCGCTTCCGGGGTTCAGCACACGTTGAATCTCATCCGTGTCGCGAAGGGTGCCCACACCGGCAATCAGTGTGGTCTCATCGTCGGTGACGCCGTCCTGGAAAATGGAGTGGTCTGTGAGAGCAGCGAGGCGGCCTCGGTCGGCCAGGTTCTCCATTCCCCGAATAGCTAGTGCATCTGTGGCATCAGGAGAGAGTAAGAACGGCATTGAAAAGAGTTGGAAGACCACCTCTGTAGCGTCGAAGTCCAGTGCGCCAAGCGAATCTATGATGTCGTACTCGCTCTCGGAAACGCCGTCTTGCACCCACGGGATGTTGAGAGCCGCGTGCAGATTCACCGGATTCGGAGTATCCAGGTAACCGAGCTTGTCCAAGGCTTTGTATGCCAACTCCGAGATATCATCCTGTACCCAAGGCATACGTAGGGCCGCATCCACGTTGGCGACATCTTCGACTGCCATCCAAAGCAACTCGTCTACCGCTGAACGCTCCAGGTCAGAAAGTCCGTCCTGGACCCAGGGGAGTGTCTGGATTCGCTGGGCCAATGCCGGATAGTTTCTCACTAGCCATCTCGTGTTGTTCGTGTCATACGTCGACAGCAAAGTGGGCGGCACAGGCGTTGATGTGGGCGACGGCGTTGGAGTTGGGGTAGCAGTAGGAACGGGCGAGGGTGTAGGCGTCGGAGTGGCCGTGTCGGACGGTGTAGGTGTGTCAGTGGGCACGGGCGTAGGCGTGTCGGTGGATGCAGGCGTCGGAGTGGCCGTGTCGGACAGCGTAGGTGTGTCAGTGGGCACGGGCGTAGGCGTATCGGTGGGTGCAGGAATCGGAGTGGCCGTGTCAGACGGCGTAGGCGTGTTGGTGGGCACGGGCGTAGGCGTATCGGTGGGTGCAGGAATCGGAGTGGCCGTGTTAGACGGCGTAGGCGTGTTGGCAGGTGCAGGCATCGCCCTGGCGATGTCAGGCGGCGTAGGGGTGTCGGTGGGTGCGGAAGTCGGCGTTTCAGATGGAGGGCCATCGCTACATGCCGCCAGAGTTGTGGCGATGAGAAGTGCCAACAGACCGCTGTAGAATAGCCGCCGGACAGAAGGGTCTCGTACTGGGAACATCTCAGGAATCATCCCGCCACGGATCTTCGGCTCCATGTTCTGCACTCCATGTTCTGCAATGGTGGAGGCCACTGGTCTTGATTTCGTCAAGTGTGGTGTAGCAATTGTAGTCCTCGTGGTGAGCCGGTCGCAACCGTCGCAACCAGAGTGGAGTTCTGTCCGGTGGTACCGTCGACCCCATGTCGCGCCCCTGATTGGGGACAGTTCCTGCTCGCGGGGTCCGGCTCGGGGCCGGAATGACGGACATGGCTGGCAACGAAACTCGATATGCTACAATTCGCCGGTACGATCGCCCCTGCTCAGGAGGACCTATGAGACCCATCACTGAGATCGCGGACCGGATGGGCATCGACCCCGACCACGTCTCCCCGTATGGGAGGTACAAGGCCAAGCTCTCCCTCGACGCCATCCGTGACGATGGCCCCAAGGGCAAGATGATCCTCATCACCGCCATAACCCCGACCAGGGCGGGCGAGGGGAAGACGACGACAACCGTCGGGCTGACCCAGGCGCTGGGCAGGCTGGGCTACAGGGCAGCCGCGACCCTCAGGGAGCCGTCGCTGGGCCCCATATTCGGCATAAAGGGCGGCGGCACGGGCGGCGGCGCGTCTCTCGTCGAGCCGCAGGACGAGGTGAACATCCACTTCACGGGCGACGCCCACGCCGTTTCGTCGGCCCACAACCTCCTGGCGGCGCTGACCGACAACGTCGCCCAGCGCGGCCAGATCGACGGATTCCGGCCCGAGGACATCACCTGGCGCAGGGTCACCGACATGGAGGACAGGGCCCTCCGCTCGATCATCTCCGGCCTGGGCGGCAAGAACAACGCGCCCGTGCGCGAGTCCGGCTTCGACATCGTGACGGCGTCCGAGATCATGGCCGTCCTCGCACTCTCGTCGGACCTGGAGGACCTCCGGGATCGGCTGAAGCGGATCGTGGTCGGCGCAAGGGCGGACCGCTCTCCCGTGACCGCCGAGGACGTGGACGCGGTCGGCTCCCTCATGTCGCTCCTCCGCCACGCCATACAGCCCAACCTGGTGCAGACGACCGAGGGCCAGCCCGTCGTGATCCACACCGGGCCCTTCGGCAACATCGCCCACGGGTGCAGCTCGGTGGTCGGCGACAGGCTCGCTCGCAGCTACGTAGACTACGTGCTGACGGAGGCCGGCTTCGGGGCCGACCTCGGCTTCGAGAAGTACATCGACATCAAGGCCCGCGCCAACGGCCTGGAGCCCAGCGCCGTGGTCATGGTGACGACCGTGCGGGCGATGAAGTCCCACGGCGGCGTCAAGTTCCGCGACCTCGACGAGACGAACACCGAGGCGGTGGAGAAGGGCTGCGCGAATCTGGAGCACCTGATCGGCGTGGTCCGCTCCTACGGCCTGCCGGTCGTGGCGGCCATCAACGAATTCCCGTCGGACACACCCGAGGAGACGGCCATCGTGAAGGCGCGCGCGGAGGCGGCGGGAGCGCAGGCCGCAGTGCAGAGCCGCGTCTTCGCGGAGGGCGGCGCCGGCGGCACGGACCTGGCCGAGGCGGTCGTGGAGGCCGCGAAGGGCGAGCCGAAGCTGACGTACCTGTTCTCCGAAGACGCGCCGGTGGAGGAGAAGGTCAAGACCCTCGCTACCAGGATATACGGCGCGGACGACGTCAGGTGGGCCCCGTCGGCGCGGACGATGCTGCGGCGCTTCCGCAACAACGGATGGGGCAGCCTGCCGGTCTGCATGGCAAAGACGCACCTGTCCATATCCCACAACCCCAGGCTCATGGGCCGCCCGTCCGGGTACACGTTCGAGGTCTCCGACGTGCGCGCGTCGGTGGGCGCAGGCTTCATCTACCCCATCGCGGGCACGATGATGACCCTGCCCGGCCTTCCCGGATCGCCGCGCAAGCTGGACGTGGACGCCCAGGGCAATATCCTGGGCCTGTAGCCGGGAGCGGGTTTCAAACCCGCCCCTACCAAGCTAGGAGCGGGCGGATGCCTGAGTTCTTCAACGTCCTGCCTCCCGGCGAGGCGCTTCGCGTCCTGCTCGACCGCCTCGAGCCAGGAATCGAGGCCGAGACCGTCGGTGCGTACGAGGCCCTAGGCCGCGTGACCGCCGCCGAGGTCGTGTCAGACGCCGATCTGCCCGCCTTCCCGCGCTCCACCATGGACGGCTACTCGGTCCGCTCGGCTGATACCTTCGGCGCGACCGAGAGCCTGCCGGCTTTCCTCGATGTCGTCGGCGAAGTTCCCATGGGCGCCGAGTCCTCCGTAGCTCTCGTCGCAGGGCAGGCCGCCAGGGCGTACACGGGCGGAATGCTCGCCGCCGGCGCCGACGCCGTCGTCATGGTCGAGCATACCCAGGCCATCGACGACCGGAGCATCGAGGTGCTCAGGCCGGTAGCGCCGGGTGAGAACGTCAACCAGGTGGGCGAGGACGTACGTACAGGCGGCGTGGTCCTACCCGTAGGCCATGAGGTGAGGCCCCAGGACGTCGGCGGCCTCATGGCGCTGGGCGTCGAGCGGGTCCAGGTCGCCAGGCGGCCCAGGGTCGCGGTAGTTTCGACCGGCGACGAGCTGGTGCCGCCAGAGTCCACACCCGGCCCCGGCCAGGTGCGCGACGTCAACACCTACACCCTGTCCGCCCTGGTCGAGAGGGCCGGGGGCGTGCCGGTGAGGGCCGGGCTGGTGTCCGACGACTTCGAGGAGCAGCGCGCAGCCGCCGTCGAGGGGCTGGCCCGATCGGACATGCTCGTCTTCTCGGCGGGCAGCTCAGTGAGCGCGCGGGACATGACGGCGCAGGTCTTCGCCAGCCTGGGTGAGCCCGGCGTGCTCGTACATGGCATCTCGTTCAAGCCCGGCAAGCCGACCATCCTGGCGCTGCTGGACGGCAAGCCTGCCATCGGGCTGCCGGGAAACCCAGTCTCGGCCGCGGTGGTCTTCGACATGATCGCGGCCCGGGTGGTACGGGCCCTCATGGGCGCTGCGCCCGCACGGTGGCGGCCCTCCGTCCGCGCAGCGCTGGCCCGGGACGTGCCGTCACAGACCGGTCGCCAGGACACGGTGCAGGTGGCGCTGAACGAAGCGGACGGCGTTGTGACCGCCGAGCCGGTGTTCGGCAGCTCGAACCTGGTCTATACGATGGTCCGGGCCGACGGACACGTCACCGTTCCCATCGACAGGGGCGGCCTGTACGCCGGTGAAGAGGTCGCCGTCACCCTCTACTGAAAGACGTGGGCGTCCAGGTCCAGGCTGTCCAGCAGCTCCAGGACCTCGGGCGACGACTTCAGGAGGCCCAGGGCCTGCCTCTCTATCTGGCGCGTCCGCTCCCTGGTGACGCCGAGCATCTGCCCGACCTCTTCGAGGGTCCGCGGGCGGTCGTCGATCAGCCCGAACCTGAGGTGGAGAACGTAGCCCATGCGCGGCGGCAGCTCGGCGACCGCGTCCAGCACCTTCTCGCGCGTGATCTGCCGGATGGCGATCTCATCGGGAGGCACCGCAGACTTGTCGTGGTAGAAGTCCTCCAGCGCGGATGTCTCCTCGTCGTCCACCGGCGCATCGAGGGACAGCGTGTGCCGCCGACGCCGCTGAAGGTCCTCCACGTCGCTCACGTCGACGTCGAGGGCCGCCGCAAGCTCAGGTACGGTCGGCTCACGCCCGAGCCGCGCCGTCAGCGTCCGCTCCATCTTGTTCATGCGCTGCACGCGCTCGACCACGTGAACCGGCAGGCGGATCGTCCGGCTCTGGTCTGCCAGCCCGCGGGTCATCGCCTGCATGATCCACCAGTAGGCGTACGTGCTGAACTTGTAGCCCCTGTGGGGGTCGAACTTCTCGACCGCCCGCATCAGCCCCAGGTTGCCCTCCTGCACGAGGTCGAGCATCGGCAGCCCCCTGCCGCCGTACTTCTTCGCAATGCTCACCACGAGCCTGAGGTTGGAGTTGACCAAGCGCTCCATCGCCGCCGCGCCCTCGCGCTCGACCTCCGCCCACCGGCGCGCGAGATCTCGCTCCACGTCTTCCAAGAGCGACTCCAGGTCGTCGCGGTCCGCGCCCCGGAGGCCCACCCGCTCCACTACGGATGCCGGCAGGAGGCCGAGCAGCCTGGACGCCGTCGCCAGCCCCGACGCGGCCTCGTCTTCCGAGACGCTGAAGCGTTCGGCAATCGCCGCCTTCACGTCGTCGTCCAGCGGCCTGTCGATTGCCAGGCGGACCTCGGGCCCGACGCCCGCTTCATGCCCGGTGCCAACGGTCTCGGCGAGCGCCTCTATCCCGGCGGCATACTGGCTCAGGTCGCGGAGGACTATGGCCCCGAGTTCAGCGGGCCTCGGCTGGCGCCCACGCTCGTCCTGGTAGCCGGACCTGAGCTCCTTGAGCAGCATCCAGACCCCCGCCGCGCAGCCCAGCTCCACCTCCTCGTCCTTGGTGAGCAGGGGATGCTGGCTGGCGCTCTGCAGGTAGACGCGCATCGTATCCGCGCCCTCGTGCAGAGCAAGGTCCTGCCCCCCGTCACCGATGAGGGTGTCGGGGAGGGTTTCAGCTATTCCCGTCTGTTCGCCTATTGCTACGGCCATTTCGATTCACCCCCGTTAGTAATACAACGCTCCAGGGATGTGTTTGGTCACTATTACTACGCACGGCGGGCCGGATTGGACGTATCCGAAGGCGCCCGCCTGGTCACGAATGGCGTATGAAAAGCCCAGCCTCGGATGCCCTCGCCAGGGCTGAGGACACGTCCACCACGGGCGGCCCGCCCCGGGTCAGCGTCACCTCGGCGGCCTGTCCAGGCCCGACCCGGATGCTCCTCTCCCCATCCAGCGCGATCGTGCACCGGTCGAGGCCGATCTTGGCGGGCTCGCCCGGGAGCAGGCGGGACCATCCCCGTACGGGCACGTCCTCGACCACGCCCGGCGCTATCGGCGCCGACACGGTGAGGCCCGGCTTGCCGATACGGACGTGGAGGCCGTGCCCGTCGCCCTCTCCGACGCGCTCCAGCCTCGCCCCGATGGCCGACAGCCCAATGCCGTCGGGCTCGGCCCGCGCCAGGAAGACCTCGTGCACCGTCGCCATGTCCCAGATCGCCCGCGCCCCCGCGAATGGCACCTCACTCACCGCGACGTCCACCAGCGCCGAGTCGCATTCCGAGCCGTCGACGCCGACCCGCAGCAGCTTGGTACGCGTCGTCACGGACTCGACGTCCACCTCGCCCGACGCGACGACGCCGGCCGCCAGACCGGCAACCGTGCCCTCCACCATGTACGGGAAGACGTTGTTGGTGCCTGTGGATATTGGCACGAGGGGCACGTCGCCCGACCCCTTCGCGACGGCCCTGTTGGTGCCGTCGCCGCCCAGCGTCACGATGCACGCGGCGCCCATCTCGACCATCGCCCTCGCCGCCCGCGTCGAGTCGTCCTCAGCGCCCTCGATCACCATGTCCAGCATCACCGCCTCAATGCCCGATGGAGCGCCACTCGCGGCCGATTGGCACAGCATCCCCGTGTCCGGCATCATCACCACGCGCTCCACCGAGGCGCCGGCGAGCCCGGCCAGCACCCGCCGGAGTACGTTCACCTTCTCGTGGTTGGGCACGAACCGGCCGTGCGCCACCAGGCGCCTGATGTCCTTGCCGGCCGCCGGATTGGCGATGATGCCTACTATCGACATAACGCTGCACTGCCTCCAGTGATATGCCCAAGAGCGTACATTATAGCACCCATGTTCAGGGGATGGAATCCATGACGGCCTAGAAGACCTGCGCCTGTAGAGAAAGGGCGGGCCGGCGGTATTGACACGGCGCGTGGAGTCGTGTTAGCGTCCGCATGAAGGGGAGAGCACCAACGAGGCTCCCCCTAGCACCGGTCAGACGGCCTATGTAGGAGGTGGCGCGATGGTAATGAAGATTGTCGTCCAGAACCATCAATGGAAATACCCTAGTACCGCCCCTACCGGCTCTGGCTCCAGGCGTTAGCAGGGCAAGGGTTGAAGGAGTCGGTAGGGGCCTGGAGAAGCTCGCGGGCCCGCTGATACTGAAAGAGCAACCGCGAAACGAGTACCTCCCAGGGTGGGAGGGCGCGGAACCCGGCAGAGCGAGCCGGAAGTGCGGGACCAACAGTTACGATCATAAGAAGGCAGGCGTATTCTTGGAGTTGCGCCTGCCTTCTTTGCGTCCACGGACATACGGGTCGCGCGCGCCCTGCTATGATGTAGCGGGCACACCTTGCCCAAGCGTGATTCTGGATTCCCGCCCCCCGTATCAAGTACGGGGCAGGCCCTTCGCGGGAATGACGGTCGTGGGTCGGAGGACGCAGTGATTATATCCATCATCGGCGCAGGACAGCCGCCACCCGAGATAGCGAGGCTCGCCGAGCAGGTCGGCGCGGAGCTTGGGAGACGAGGCGCCGTGCTCGTGTGCGGCGGCCTCGGCGGGGTTATGGAGGCGGCGTGCCGGGGGGCCAAGTCCGCCGGCGGCACCACTGTGGGGATACTGCCCGGCAGCGACCCCTCCGACGCCAACCCCTGGGTCGACATCCCCGTCTGCACGGGCATGTGGTACGCGCGGAACGCCATCGTCGTGAAGAGCGGCCGCGCGGTGATCGCCGTGGGCGGGGCGTACGGCACGCTGTCCGAGATCGGCCATGCCCTGGCCGAGGACATCCCAGTGGTGGCCCTGAGCACCTGGAAGCTGGAGCGTCAGGGCCAGCCGGACACCTCCATGATTCCTGCGTCGGACCCGACCGAGGCCGTGGACCTGGCGATCCGGGCGGCCCAGGCGCGGGACGGGGCGGACGGCGCGGCGTGAGCAGGATCGACTCCATCCGCGCGAGGGAGATCCTCGACTCCCGCGGCAATCCGACCGTGGAGGTGGACGTCGAGCTTGCCGACGGCTCCAGCGGCCGCGCCGCGGTCCCTTCCGGCGCCAGCTCGGGCGCGTTCGAGGCGGTCGAGCTGCGCGACGGCGACCCGGAGCGCTTCCGAGGGCTTGGGGTTATGCGCGCCGTCGACAACGTACTGCGCCGAATCGCCCCGGCAGTCACCGGCCTCAGCGCCGACGACCAGCACGCCGTGGACCGGGTGCTCATCGAGGTCGACGGCACGCCGAACAAGGGAGGGCTGGGCGCGAACGCGGTGCTGGGGGTCTCCCTCGCCATCGCCAGGGCCGCCGCCGCCAGCCGCGGCCAGCCCCTGTACGAGTACCTCGCCGGGGACGGGCCGATCACGCTCCCAACGCCCATGTTCAACATCATCAACGGCGGGCGGCACGCCGACGACTCGACGGACTTCCAGGAGTTCATGGTGGTGACCGCGGGCTTCGACCGCTTCAGCGACGCACTCCGCGCGGGAGTCGAGACCTACCACGCCCTTGGAGACATGCTGCGCGCAAGGCGGGCCGCGACGGGGCTCGGAGACGAGGGCGGGTTCGCGCCGCCCCTGACCACCAACGAGGAGGCCGTGGAGCTTGCCCTCACGGCCATCGAGGAGGCGGGGTACGTGCCCGGCGAGCACTGCTTCCTCGCCATGGACGTCGCGGCCAGCGAGCTTGTGCTGGACGACGGGCGGTATGCGCTGCTCAGGGAGGGCGCGATACTCGACCCCGGGCAGCTTCTCGACCGGTACGAGGAGTGGACTCGGCAGTACCCGGTCATCAGCATCGAGGACGGCTTGGCCGAGGAGGACTGGCCCCACTGGCAGAGTCTCACTAGCCGCCTGGGCGGCAGCATACAGATCGTTGGCGACGACCTCTTCGTCACCAACACGGACCGGCTCAGGCGCGGGATCGAGACGGGGGCGGCGAATGCCGTGCTCGTCAAGCTCAACCAGATAGGCACCGTGTCGGAGACCCTGGACGCGGTGAGGATGGCGAAGGAGAGGGGCTGGGGCACGGTGATCAGCCACAGGTCGGGCGAGACCGGGGACGACTCTATCGCGGACCTCGCCGTGGGCACGGCGGCAGGCCAGATCAAGGCCGGGGCCCCTGCCCGGGGCGAGCGCACCGCCAAGTACAACCGGCTGCTCCGGATCGAGGAGGAGCTGGGCGACGGGGCCGAGTTCGCCGGAATCGACGCATACAGGGCCGTCGCGTCGGGGTCACCGTGGCTCGGCGGCGACTGATGCCCGGCCCCAGGACGGGGAACACCCCAGGAGGTGCTACGTGTCGGAGATAAAGAGCTACCAGGTGACCTGCTACGAACAGCGCCCGGTCGACGAGATGAACGCCGACATACGGGCGGCGACCAGCACAGTCGACATACTCCAGATGGACGTGGACTCCATCAGGCGGTACCACTTCGAGGCGATGCACGACGCCCTCAGGAAGACGCCCGAGCTCAGGGTCAGGCTGCTCACCCTGGATCCGGCCAGCCCATACATCGCCCGCCGCGCCCACCAGCTAGGCATTACCTTCGCCGAGCAGAGGGACCACGTACGCAGGAACATCAGGGAGATCCTAAGCGCCACGGACGGCCTGGACTTCTCCCTCAGGATCTACGACGACTACCCGTCCCAGATCACCTTCGCCGTCGACGACTCGCTCTACGTCTGCACCATAGCCAAGAACCGCCGCAGCCACGAACTGTGCACCTTCAAGCTCGACCGCCGGGCGCCGGGCGCCGACCGCTCCTTCGGGTTCCAGTTCGACAGCCTGTGGCAGGACTCCAGGGAGTTCAGCTAGTCAGTTGAAGGCGTGGCCGAGGGAGAAGGTCCTGGGCCCTGCGGACGCGGTGCCGGTCAGGCGACCCTCGAAGCCGTAGAACGGGTCGTCCCTGTCGAGGGGCAGGGTGACCGGCCGGTGCTCCTCGGCGGACTTGTAGATGGCCCGCGTGAGCTCGACGTGGTGGTGCGGGATCTCGATGGGGACGAGCGGCTCCGTGTCGTTGGCTATATTCTCGAGGAAGAGCCGCGTCTGGTCCTCCTGGCTCACGTACTCGGGGAAGTCGGCCGCCAGCTCGGCCTCCAGCGCCCGTATGCTCTCGACGGCGCCCGGGTTCTCGTTCGATGCGATTGTGAGGTCCGAGTATATGCCCTCCGCCGGCATCTCCTGGTCGATCTGTATGGCGGCGTCGGCGCCCAAGACGGCGATGCGGCCCCGTATGCCGGGCACGTTGCCGCTGAGGTGGCTGATCAGCGTGGCGTGTATGTAGCCGGTCGCGCCGTTCTCGAACGCGACGACGGCCTGGGTCAGGCTGTCGTGCTCGATGGTCCTGAGCATTGGCCCTGAGTAGGCGAACACCTCCGCGACCCGCGAGCCTACGACCCACAGGAACGGGTCGATGATGTACCTGCCGTGGTGGAAGACCGCGCCGCCGCCCTCGCCCTCCCAGGTGCCGTGCCACTTGCCCGGCTGGAAGCTGGCCCCGGGCTCGCCAACCGAGCCGTAGTAGCTCTGCGGGCGGTGGCTGTTGAGCTCGACGTTCGCGCTGCCGATTGCGCCGAGCAGCCCGCGCTCGACCGCCCGCTGCGCCACGACCATGCCGCGCGGGTAGCGGTCGACGACCTGGGCGTGGAACTTGACGCCGGCCGCCTTGACGGCGTCCTTGATCGCGTCGGCCTCCTCGACACTCTTGGCAAGGGGGCCCTCGGTGTAGACGTGCCTCCCGGCCTGGGCCGCCGCTACGATGGGCACGGCGCGAATGGTAGGCGGAGTGAACACGCACACGAGCTCCACCTCGTCGTCGCTCAGCAGGGCCTCGTGGTCGCCGTACGTGCGTATCCGGTAGGCCGCGGCCTGCTCCGACGCCTCGGCCTTGCGCGTCGCGGCCTCCCGCTCGGCATCGGTCCGCGCGTCGGTTGCCGCGACCCTTGCCGCGTGGGCCTCGGCCCTGTAGGCGTGGCCGAGCATCTCCGTGCGACGCCTGGCCAGCCCCGCGTCCAGGTCGGCGACGGCGACAACCTGGGCATGCTCCGCCAGAGCGCCGTATATGCCCGTGTAGAGGCTCCGTGCTATCCCGCCGCACCCGACAAACCCGACCTTGATCCGTCCGTCAGTCATCGATCTCTCCTTTGCCAGGCGCCGGCGCACAGTCCATCGACGGTGGTCGTGCCACGATAGCTTGGTATAACATGGCCGGAAACGGCGCAATCGTAGACTGCGACCCCTACCGTGTCAAACCGATGGGCGCAGGTGTCATTGCGCCCCTGGGGGTGTACCGAATGGACGTGGCGCTTCTTTCCGACGGCATGGGTTGGCATCTCCACGGCTGGGCCGCGGCGCTGGGGCAGCGGTTCGGCATCGACGGCGTGTACCTGTCGGACCCGGACGGCAGCAACACCGCGAGCGTGCGCGAGGCCGTGGGAGATCGGCTGAAGGCGATCTACGATTCGCCCGCGGCCCTCTTCCGCGAGAGGGACGTCGAGATCGCCATCGTCGACTCGTCGCCGCGCAAGAGCCCCGCGATGGTCGAGGCGGCGCTGTCGGCCGGCGTCCCCGTCATCGTCGAGAAGCCCGCGGCGACGGACCCGGACGAGTACGCGCGTCTGGTGGACATGGCGAACTCCAAGGGGCTGCTCCTCGCCATGTCGCTGATGGACGGGCCGCCGGTGCGCGAGGCGGCGCGGCGCGTATCCGAGGGCCAGCTAGGGCGCATCCTCAGCATCCACTACATGCTCGTCGACCACCAGCGGTGGCGGATCCGCGACCGGATGGGCTGGGTCTACTCGAAGGAGGACGCGGGCGGCGGGATGCTCGGCCACGAGTTCTGCCACGCCGTCAACAACATGCAGCGCATCGTCGGCGAGGATATCACCCAGGTCACGGGCTTCGCCGACGTGCGGTCCGGCGAGCCGCTGGAGGTCGAGGACTCGGTCTTCCTCAACGTGCGGTTCCGCAGCGGAGTGGTGGGCGCGTTCATCGGCGGGAGCTGGGGCCCGGCCGTGCGTGACATGGACGCGCCCTACGACGTATCGAAGCTGAACCTGCCCCACGGCTTCTCGGTCTGGGGCGAGAAGGGCGCGATCCACGCCGACATGTCCGGGGGGCGGTTCGTGATGGACCTGCAGGTGGAGGGCGACCCGAGGACGGAGCGCCCGCCGACGCCCGACGGGGACTTCCCCCGCCCGACGGGCGTCCGGCGCTGGGAGACCCAGATCGAGAGGCCGAGGGAGCGGGGCGCGACCCAGGCCCTGTTCATACAGGAGTGCCTGGAGGCGATCCGCGGCGAGGGCGAGCCGCCCATCACGAACGAGGAGGGCCTGCGGTTCCTGCGCGTGCAGCACGCCCTATACCGCGCCTCCGAGACGGGGCAGCTACAGTACCTGGAGTGACGGCCTCAGCCCTCTCCAGTCGAGGTAGTCATCGGCCCGTCCTCTCCAGGAGGCGCGTCGTGGGCAGCGAAGCCATCTGCCGGTCCAGCGTCAGGGTCTCCAGGCCGGCCTGGGAGTAGTCGTCTGCGATGAGTCGGTCGAAGAGGCCCGGATCGGTGGAGGCGGAGAGGGCCTCGAGAACTGCCGGGCCGTTCAGAGGGGATACGAGACCGCTGGTCAGCACGTCCAGAAGCCCGGCGCGGGCGTCCTGCTTCGAGGCGCCATAGTGGCGCTGGATGGTGATGTATGCCTCCGCAATCACCAGGTTGGAAGCGAAGACCTCGACGCCTCCGGCGACCATCTCGCTCAGGCGATCGAGGCAGTAGGCGTACATGTCCGGCGGCTCACCGGTAACCAGCCGAACCAGGATGGAGGTATCAATCCCGATACGCTGCCGGATCATAGCCCTCGTCCCTGAACTTGCGGATGTCGAAAGGCGGGGTTCCAGGCTTTATCTTGTCGCGGAGCGTGCCCAGCTTGGAGTAGTCGATCCGCTTGGGGCGCAGGGTGAACCCGCCGGGGCCTTCCAGCAGCTCCAGCCGGTCGCCGGGCCCCACGCCCAGCTCGTCGAGGACGTGCTTGGGAAAGGTGACCTGGCGCTTCGAGGTGATCTTGACAATCATGGTTCCCTCCTTACGTTTATGGTACTCAGGTAAGGCGGCCCGAGTCAATTGGCGTAGAGTCGGCGTAGGGCCTGCTTGACGAGCATCTCCTTGATATGGTATATCATTATCCAGGAAGGAATATCCCAGTTCAAAACGCTGGATAGTGATACTAACTATCAGTACGTGACTTGAGATACCACGCACCAAACCTGATGGCGGTACTGGAGAACCGAGGCTACAGGGTCACTGCGCCCAGGAAGGCGATAGCCAAGCTCCTGGAGCAGAAGCATGAAGGCTTTACTGCGGAGGCGCTCAGTGAAGCGCTGCCTTCGGTGGGCAGGGCAACGGTATTTCGGACCATCAAGCTCTTCGTCGAGGCGGGAGTGGTCTGCAGGGTCCCCAAGATGGACGGAGCCCCCGTGTACAGCCTCGCTCATGTCGATCAACGTCATCACCACTCGGTCTGCGTCCAGTGCGGTGCCGTGGGGGAGTTCGAGGCGGCTACCATCGATCGGGCGCTCAGGGCTATTGGCGCCGAGATTCCTGGACAGATCGTCGACCACCATATCGAGCTGTACGTGACCTGCGACTACTGCCCCGCCGACGGGGGTAAGTAGAGGATTTGCTCCAACCGGCTGCGATACCGGTGCCCCGGAGCCTGGACTGATACTTCATATCGATACAGGATAGATCATCTGGGAGCCAAACTAACTGAAACGTCAAGAAGAACTCGGAATATTTATGATACTAGGTCGCAGAAAGTACTTTGGACGTCTGGCCCAGACGTTAGCAGTGGGTCTCAACAACAGGAGGTAGAGGAGAACATGGGACATAGTCTATTGAAGTGGAGGTCAGTGGCCATCGTCGCAGCGATTGCGGCTTTGGTCTTCGTTATTGCCTGCGGCAGCGACGAGCCGGAGCCGGCCCCAGCGGTCGACACGGCCAAGCTGATCCAGGACGCAGTCGAGAGCGCGCAGAGCGCCAGCGCCGCCGAGATTCAGAAGTCGGTCGCCGCTGCCATTGCTGCGCAGCCCCAGGGTGCCAGTGCGGTCGAGATACAGAACCTGGTCGCGGACTCGGTCACGTCCGCCATCGCGGCACAGCCCGCGGGCCTAACCCGCGCGGACGTCGAGGCCATCGTGAGCCAGTCGACGGCGGGCCAGCTCTCCGCCGCCGACGTGAAGGCCATCGTCGACCAGGCCGTGGGCGCACTGCCCGCGCCTGAAATCGACGTGAACCAGCTCAGCAGCCTCGTCAACTCCGCGATTGCCGACGCGGTGCCTGAGGGCGTCAGCGCTGACGAGATCAGCAAGATCGTCCAGGCCCAGGTGAGCGCCGGACTTGCCGGCACCCTCACACGGGGCGACGTCGAGGACCTGGTTGCCAGGGCCGTCGAGGATGCGGTCGGCGACCAGCTCACCGCAGACCAGGTGACGAACATTGTGAACGCGTCCCTCGTCGCCACGAACCAGGCGATCGAGAATGCGGCGGCAGACGCGGCCCAGGCCGCAGCGGCAGCTGCGGCGGCGCAGACGGCTGCCTCGGCGGCCCAGGCGGCAGCCGCGGCTGTTGGGGAGCTCCCCATGCCCTCCGGGCCGCCGGTCCAGGTCGTGACGACAGCCAATTTTGTGGCTGACTGGGCTCGGGTGGTAGGCGGAGACAGGGCAGAGGTCTTCAGCCTGCTGCCGGTGGGTGGCGATCCGCATACATTCCTGCCGGGAGCTCGCGACGTTGCCAGGGTAGCGGACGCGGACCTCGTGCTGACTGTCGGTCTCGGCCTGGAGGCCGAATGGCTCGAGGAGCTCATACATAACGCCAGTGCGGATGAGTCCAAGGTCGTCGCCCTTGGTGAAGCCGTCAATCCAGTCGAGTTCGCCATGGCCATGGTCGACATGCATGACGACCACGGGGATGAAGGCGACGATCACCATGACGAAGGCGACGACCACCATGACGAGATGAGCATAGGGCGCCTGCTCGTTGCGGACGCGGTGGAAGCGCACCTCTCCGTCATCGATCTATCGACCGATCACGTTGAGAGCGGAATCTTCGAGGTCGCCGCGCCCCGCGCGACCGTGTACCCCAGCCCCACCCATCGCTACGGTATCATCCTCGCCCGCGGGCCTGAGGACGGCGACGACCGGGTGCACGTCTTCGACGGCGGCGTCTTCCTCGTAGCGCACGATGATCACTACGACCTCGTCCAGGAGCCGGTGTCACGGCACTCGCTGGAGATCGCGGAAGAGCGGCCGATTCACTACGTCAACAGTCACGGCTGGACCTCGATCTTCGCCGACGCCCGAGGTCACGCCATCCTGATCAACGAAGAGTCACTGGCCACGGCCGGCTACGAGCCGACAGTGCTGGTCGCCGGACCCCAGCATGGCGCGGCGCTGGTAATCTCGGACGAGCACGTCGTCGTTACCACGAAGAATCCCGACTACCCTGAGAACACCAACAGCAGCCTGCCTGTTGGCGTGGAAGTCCGCGACTTCAGCAACCAGGTCGTCTACGACGCCAGCAATCGATCATGCCCGGGCATGCACGGTGAGTCCCACAATGAGCTTGGCGTCGCCTTCGGATGCATCGGCGGCGTGCTCTTCTTCCACGCTCACGACGGCGACTACGAGCACGAGTTCATCGCCAATCCGCAGGAGATGCGCGAAGACTCCCGGATCGGATCGGTCTACGGTCACCACCACGCCGAGCATTTCTTCGGCAGGGCCTCCTACCGCGACGACCAGGGCTTCGCCGACGATGGCATTTGGCTCATCGACGTGGACCACGGCGAGATGCGCCAGGTGTTCAGCGAGCCGAGCCTTTCCACGAAGTTCTCCAGCGATGGCGAGCTGCTCTACGTGCTCGGCGCTGACGGCGTCCTGCACGCGCTGGACGCCCATGACGGCGACTTGCTCGCGACGATGGACCTGGTCGAGCCGGGCGAGGCTGGTAGGGCCGCCATGATCGTCATCGGCGAGTGGCTCTACGTCGCCGACCCGAACAGCGGCCACGTGTTCGGGGTCCATCTCGAGCACATGGAAATCGAGGAAGAGTGGCATGTCGGCGGTGCGCCGTCGAGCCTGGCGTTTATCGGTGTGACCGATCCGGGCGGTGCGCCCGAGGCAGGTCACGACGACCATGGCCATGAAGGGCACGACCACGGTACTCACGATCCTCACTTCTGGTTCGATCCGCTCCGGGTGAAGGTCGCTGTCAACGAGATAGCCGCCCAGCTTTCGGCAATAGACCCCGGCAGCGCGAGCGTCTACTACCAGAACGCCGCAGAGTATGGGGAAGAGCTCGACGAGCTTCACGCCTGGATCCAGGAGCAGGTCGGTACTGTGGCGCCGGAGCGCAGACTGCTCGTTACATCGCACGACGCCTTCTCCTACTTTGCGCAGGCCTACGGGTTCGAGATAGTTGGGCTGGTCATACCGTCGTTGGCGACTCACGTGGAGCCCTCCGCGGAGCACCTCGCGGGACTGGTCGAGGTGGTGCGGGAGCGCGGCGTGCGGGCGCTGTTTGGCGAGACGACGGTCAGCGAGAGGCTGGCGCAAGCCGTGGCAAGGGAGACCGGCGCGAAGCTGTTCCGGCTCTACTCGGGCTCCCTTGGGCCGGAGGGCAGCGGCGCTGACACGTATCTTGGAATGGTGAGAGCGAACGTGGAAACCATTGTTGGGGCATTGAGGTGAACAACGACCCGAACCCACACAGGGCGAGCATGTCCCTTCAGGACGTGACTGTCGAGCTCGGTGGGCACACGGCGTTGAATAACGTCACCTTCGAAGTGGACGCGGGGACGCTGATGGGCGTTGTAGGACCGAATGGAGCCGGCAAGAGCACCCTGTTCAATGCTATTGCCGGGCTCCTGCCGGTCCGCCAGGGGAAGGTGACCCTTCACAGTGTGGACCAGGGACGCGGAGCGTTGGCCTACGTGCCCCAGCGGGAGAGCGTCAACTGGCGGTTCCCCGTGACCGTGATGGATGTTGTGATGATGGGCCGGTGCTGCAGACTGGGATGGTTCCGTCGGCCCGGCAAGAGAGATCGTGAGCTCGTCAACGCCTGCCTGGGCCGTGTCGGCCTCTGGGACCATCGCTCCGCTCTGATGACGGAGCTATCGGGAGGGCAGAGGCAGAGGGTGTTCGTCGCAAGGGCGCTGGCCCAGGAGGCAAGCGTGCTCCTGTTGGATGAGGCCTTCAGCGGGGTTGACGCGGGTGCCCAGGAGGGCCTCGTCGAGGTCCTCCAGACGCTGCGGGATGAAGGGCGCATCGTCCTGCTGGCGACCCACGACCTGACCAACCTGGCCGGCCGCTTCGACCAAGTGCTGTGTCTGAACCGCAACGTGTGCGCCTGCGGCCCTCCCGACCAGGTTTTTACGTCAGAGGTCATGGAGCAGCTGTACGGCGCCCACGGTCTGCGCCTCACGGCGGACGGGGAACGGTAGGAGTGGTCGTAATGGGTTCATAGGCGTATCCCCAATCCGCTCGCCCTGAGCTTGTCGAAGGGTCCTCTCGAGCGGATTGGGGGTATCCGTCTCACTTGTTCAGAGGTTTTGGCAGGACGTGATAGATTTCTTTATCGCCCCACTCGAGTACGGCTTCATGGTGAGAGCCCTGATCGGCTCCGTGCTCGTGGGCGTGATGTGCCCGCTGGTCGGCGCGTACGTCATCACAAGGAACCTCGCCTTCATGGGTGACGCTCTCGCCCACGCCGTGCTGCCGGGAATGGTGCTCGGGTTCATAGTCGGCTTCAACCCGGCCATAGCCGCCGTCCCAACGGGGGTCTCGGTTGCCATGCTGGTCAGGATCGTCAGCCGGCGTGCGGGCCTCAGCACGGATACCTCCATTGGCATTCTCTTTGCGGCCACGTTTGCCCTGGGGCTTGTGATGCTGGCAAGGGCACCAACCATCAGTGTCGATATGGAAGACCTGCTCTTGGGGCAGCTCCTGGGCATTTCTCCGACCGCCATCTACGTATCCCTTGGGATAACCGTGACGGTCATCCTGGGGCTGTTCGCCCTTCACCACTGGCTGCTGTTCTCGAGCTTCGATCCCGTGGGGTCGCAGGTTGTGGGGAGGCGCACCAACTTGGTCGACTACCTGCTCCTGGTCATGCTTGCCCTCGTCATAGTGATAGGGATCCAGGCGGCGGGCATTGTCCTTGTCATGGCAATGCTGGTGACGCCTGCCGCCGCGGCATACCTGCTGGTCAGGCGTTTTGTCTCGATGATGTTGGTGGCCGCGGCGCTGGGGACCGCGGCGGCCGTGACGGGCCTCTACATCTCCTACCACTTCAATTTGCCCGCCGGCCCTGCCATGACCCTGGTCGCAAGCGGGATATTCGTACTGGCAGTCTTGTTCAGGCGAAGAGCCCCCGCCTGAGATCCTGTTTTCGAGAGCGTCGGTCTAGGAATCGCCCCTTGACATGCAACCCTGCGGTTGTGTATTGTATGCGCGCATGCACAAAGACTTGGTCTTCAAGGCACTCGCGGACCCAACACGGAGGTTGATGCTGGACGAGCTCTCTGAGCGCAAGGAGCAGACGCTTTACGAGCTCACGGCGCGCTTGATCATGCGGCATGAAGTCGCCATCTCCCGACAGGCCCTGGCCAAGCACATCGATCTCCTGGAACAAGCAGGGCTCGTAAGCTCAGAGAAGCGTGGCAAGTATCGGATGCTTGTCTTCAACGATGAACCCCTCAGGGCTGTCATGGATCGATGGCTCAAGTGACACTATGAAAAGAAAGGGAGGCCAGATATGCGCATTACACTCACCAGCGTCTTCGTAAGTGACCAGGACGAAGCTCTGAGGTTCTACACGGAGACCCTCGGCTTTGTGAAGAAGCATGACCTGCCCGTGGGGGAATTCAAGTGGCTTACCGTCGTCTCGCCCGATGACCGGGATGGGACCGAGCTTCTGCTCGAACCAAATGACAACCCGGTAGCACGAGAATACCAGAAAGGAATATTCGACCAGGGCATCCCAGCGGCGTCCTTTAGCGTTACGGACATCCGTGCAGAGTATGAGAAGCTGAAGTCACTGGGCGTAGCTTTTACGATGGAGCCAACGGAATTGGCCAACGTCACCGTTGCGGTCTTCGACGACACCTGCGGCAACCTGATCCAGATAATGCAGACGTAACCACGATCGACCAGGCTATCCCGCTTGGGACGCGGACGCAGCCCAGCCCGTCCAGGCAGTTGGTGGAGCTGGGGGGACTCGAACCCCCTACCTCCGCCTTGCAAAGGCGGCGCTCTCCCTGATGAGCTACAGCCCCGCGGCGAGATAATGAAAGGGGGCCCTCGCGTGGACGGCCCCCTGACCTTAACAGCTGGATAGTGGAAGGAAACGATGTTTTCGTTTGCTCTATGAGAGCTTCAGTAGACGGCGAGTTGTCTTGCGGGGACGCCGGTCCGCGTCCGGGGAGCTCTTCCCGACGAATCGGGATCCGGCTCGACCCATGGCGTCGCGGCGACCCACTCGCCGATCGACCTAGGAGTAACCGTGGACCTCTGGGGCCCAGGCGACACTCCCTAGAAAGGAGGTGATCCAGCCGCACCTTCCGGTACAGCTACCTTGTTACGACTTCGTCCCAGTCACCGACCCCACTCTCGGCGCCTGCCTCCCGTTGGGTTGGCCCAGCGACTTCAAGTGTTGCCGACTTCCATGACGTGACGGGCGGTGTGTACAACCCCCGAGAACGTATTCACCGCAGTGTGCTGACCTGCAGTTACTAGCAGCTCCACGTTCATGCAGGCGGGTTTCAGCCTGCAATTCCAACTGGGGCCGCCTTTTTGGGATTAGCTCCGGATCGCTCCTTGGCAACCCTCTGTAACGGCCATTGTAGCGTGTTTCTAGCCCAGGACGTAAGAGCCGTGCTGACTTGACGTCATCCCCACCTTCCTCCCCTTTGTTAGAGGCAGTCTCGCTAGAAAAAGCAACTAGCGACAAGGGTTGCGCTCGTTGCGGGACTTAACCCAACACCTCACGGCACGAGCTGACGACAGCCATGCAACATCTGTGCATCTGTCCCGAAGGAGGCCCGCCTTTCGGCGGCTTACAGAAGCATGTCAAGCCCTGGTAAGGTTCTTCGCTTGTCATCGAATTAAAGAACACGCTCCGCTGCTTGTGCGGGGGCCCGTCAATTCCTTTGAGTTTTAGCCTTGCGGCCGTACTCCCCAGGCGGGATACTTATCGCGTTAGCTACGGCACAGGGGGGGTCGATACCCCCAATGCCTAGTATCCATCGTTTAGGGCATGGACTACCCGGGTATCTAATCCGGTTCGCTCCCCATGCTCTCGCGCCTCAGCGTCAGGTGCAGCCCAGAGAGTCGCCTTCGCCTCGGGTGTTCCTCCCGGTATCTACGCATTTCACCGCTACTCCGGGAATTCCACTCTCCTCTACTGCCCTCGAGCCCGCCAGTTTCCCATGACCCCTCCCAGTTGAGCCGAGAGATTTCACATGAGACTTGGCGGGCCGCCTACTCGCCCTTTACGCCCAGTAAATCCGGACAACGCTCGCCTCCTACGTCTTACCGCGGCTGCTGGCACGTAGTTAGCCGAGGCTTATTCCTCGGGTACCGTCCTTACTCTTCCCCGAGAAAAGGGGTTTACAACCCGAAAGCCTTCTTCCCCCACGCGGTGTCGCTGCGTCAGGCTTTCGCCCATTGCGCAAGATTCCCTGCTGCTGCCTCCCGTAGGAGTGGGGGCCGTGTCTCAGTCCCCCTCTGCCCGTTCGTGCTCTCACACCGGGTACCCGTCTTTGGCTTGGTGGGCCATTACCCCACCAACTACCTGATAGGCCGCAAGCCCGTCCCAAAGCGGCCCCACCGAAGCAGGACCTTTCCTCACCCCGACGTGTCGGGGCGAGCTTACGGGGTATTAGGCCGGATTTCTCCGGATTATCCCCCGCTTCGGGGTTGGTCACTTACGTGTTACTCAGCCGTCTGCCACTGTCCTAGTCCGACGAATCGGGTAGGACCGTTCGACTTGCATGCATTAGGCGCACCGCCAGCGTTCGTCCTGAGCCAGGATCAAACTCTAGTTGATTTACTTCGCTTCCTTCCACTATCCAATTGTTAAGGTACACCGGGCGCGGTGATGGTAAATCACCCCTCGCCCGCCTGTCAACGGCCCGGCGGCTCGACCCGCCATCCGTCCAGACCACCTATCTTACACCCATGTCTCCCGCCAGGTCAACATCGAATCCGCCCAATCTCAGTCCAATCCGGGCCCTGCCCCCTAGAGCGAGGCCTTCAGGCTGTGGATGCCCGTCGCGCCGCTGGGCCGATTCTCTCGGAACTCCTCGATCTGCGGGGTGCCGTCGCGCTCCGCGGCCCTCACCCGGAAGACGTGATTCCCCGACTCGAAGGGCCAGTCGTAGCGCCAGATCACCCAGGTCGTGTCCGACAGCGGCGAGCGGAGCTGCGCCTCCTGCCACGGGCCACCATCGACGCTGACCTCGACCTTCGATATGCCCTTGGCGCCGGCGAAGGCGATCCCGCCCACCGGCACGAGCTTCCGGCCGCCGTTCTCGTACACGGCGTCGACAGCCACGGTGTCGACCACCGAGACGGTCTTCACCTCGGCCCGCTTGTCCCAGCCCCTCTCGACCCAGTAGCCCGGGCGGTACTCCTCCGTGATCTCCATGCCGGTGATCCACTTGGGCTGCTTCATGCCGTAGCGGTCGGGCCGCCATATGCGGAGCGGGAAGCCGTGATCGACGGGTATCGGGTGGCCGTCCCAGTCGTAGGCCAGCATGATCCGCTCGTCCGCCGCGATCTCGTCCAGGGGCACGGTCTCGTAGAATCCGTCGCCCGAGGTGATATAGAGGTACCTGGCGTTGCCGTCGAGCTTGGCGTCCTCGAGGATCTTCTGCATGCTGACGCCCGTCCAGTAGGTAGTGCTGATCAGGTCCGTGCCCAATCTGCCGGAGATGCACGACAGCGTGACGTAGTGGCTCTGGGCCTCGTACCTGTCGCGGATGTCGTCCAGGCTCAGCATGAGCGGGTTGCCGACGAGGCCGGTGACGGGGAGCGTGTAGCTCGAGCCGTCGATGACCGTGGGCGAGACCCGGATGAAGACCTTGTAGTGGTCCTTGACCGGCGTGTACTCGGGCCGCGTCCCCGGCGCGGGCATGAGGGGATCGTCCGCGTTCGGGAAGGGCGCCCTGGGGCTGCCCTCCGTCTCGTGGGCCATGGTCATCGCGGCCTCGTCGGCCAGCCGGCGCTCGTCGGACCGCGCCAGCATCTGGCCGACGCCAGCGCCGACGACTGTGACCGTGGCGGTAGCGGCGCCGAGGCGAACGAGGAACTGCCGCCTGTGGATGCGGGCGACCTCGCGCCTCTCCTTAGCGCCGGCGACGGCCTCGGGAGTCTCCTCATCTGCCTGGGCCGGCTCGGGCTCCGGCTCTTCTTGGTGGTCCAGGCGCTCGTAGCCGTAGCCCACCGAGAGTCCCCACGCGAGGTAGAGGACCGCAAGCCAGACGATGCCGATGACGGGGCTGACGGGAGACTGGCCGATGGCCACGCTGATGGCGATCATGGGCAGGCCGAAGAGGGCTCCCAGTACCAGCCCGCTGCCCCGGCCGGAGAATCCCCATGTACTGCGCGCGCCGAAGTACGCGGCGCCGACCACCGCGCCCATTACGACGATCTGGATGTTCGCTATGATCTGCTCCGCCGTCTTCGCGCTGTCCGCGACGCTCATGTTCACCATGAGCATCGTGTCGATCATCAGGTCGATGCCGAGGGTGACCAGGCCACCTGGCAGCACCCGCGTGATCCAGTCGAAGAACTCATACGGGATGAACGGCAGGTCGACCAGCTTGTTCGCCAGGTACATTACGCCGGTAAGGGCCGCGGTCAGCAGGCCCCCGGTCACTGCTCCGATCCCAAGACGTAGTTTTCTCATCGCACCCACCTCGAACTGGGTTGTGGGGCAATATTACCCGAATCCACCACCGCCGTCATTGGGGGCGCAGTGAGGCCAGTACGCCGTGCCTAGCCGCCCTCGACAGCCGCCTGGGATGCGGGCTGTGCTGGCAGTCCGCCGGCGTAGATGCGCCTGAAGACGCCCATGTACCAGGTCGCGAACATCACGACGATGAACGCGACCCCACCTATGCCCAGCACGAGGGACGCGTCGACGTAGTCGGCCAGGACGCCGTTGAACAGGTTGGCGACGGCCATCATCCCGCCGATGTGCACCGAGTAGATCGCCCCCACCCTCCCGCGCACCCCGTCCGGCACGATGGTCTGGATCATCGTGTGGGTCAGCGTCATGAACCCGGCCTGGGTCGCGCCCATCGCGGCTGCGCCCGCCAGGGCCATCGGCATGTTCACGGCCGCGGCCAGCACCAAGGGCGAGAGGCCGCTGAGCACACCGAGGTTCAGCAGCAGCCGGCCCTTGGATACGTCGCTGCGAAGCCCAGCCAGGAGAACCACCGAGACGAGGGCGCCGGCCCCCACGGCCATCATCATGTAGCTGAAGCCCGCACCCTCGGCGTTTAGCTGCTGGCTGGACAGCACGGGCAGCAGGGACTCGAAGGACATCGTGAGGCCGCAGTGGAATAGCGCCAGCAGGACGATGGCAAGCAGGGCGGGCGTCCTGTACAGGTAGGTCAGCCCCGCAACGAAATTCGTTGCGAGGCCCTTGCCGGGGTCGATCTTGCCGGTGGAGGCGGTGCGTATCCTGAGCACCTGCACGAGCCCCACGAGGTAGAGCCCGGAGCAGAGGAAGAAGGCGGCCTCGACCCCCACCATCGCCAGCAGGGGCGCGATTGCCGCGGGACCCACCAGCCGCGACCCGTGGCCGGCCGCCTGGTTGAGTGCGATTCCGTTCAGGAGCAGCCTGCGGGGCACCAAGTTCGGGATCAGCGCCTGGGACGCGGGCATCATCGCCGCCCTGGCGGAGCCGTTCACGAAGGCAAGCGTTACGAGAGTCCAGACCGGGGCCATGTCGACTAGCACCAGCACGCCCAGCACGACGTTGTGCACTGTGTTGATGGCGAACATCGCCGCGACCACGACGCGCCGGTCGAACCGGTCCGACAGGTAGCCGGTGAAGGGCGTCACCAGCACCCTGGGCGCCATGGCCGCGAATGTCACCACGCCGACCCAGACCGAGGACTCCGTCTCTGCCCATACCAGCCAGCCCCGCGCGATGATGAGGGCCCAGGCGGCGGCACCCGCCGACATGCTCGCCGTCCACAGCGTCAGGTAGTCGCGGTGCGACAGCGCCTCTAGGTACGTCGGCAGCCGGCCCAGGGCAGCCTCCTCGCGGTGCTTTGGGTCCCGCCCCGACGCCAAGCATCGGGGCGGGACCGCCTGTCGGGATTCGCGCAGTGTAGGCGGGCGGGCAGGCAGGTGTCAACGCGAGTTCGTCTCCCTCGGGAGACGAACTCGCATGACGCCAGCGGGCTTATTGAGTACGATAGCGCTCATAACCCATGGGCGGCTGTCAGCCACCTGGCTGCGTGGCCTGAGGCCTGGGCACGAATGGAGGGCGAAATGCACATCGGACTTGGCACGATCCTGGTCAGGGGTTCCATCGACATCGCCGACCTCGCGCCAAGGGTGGAGGAGCTCGGCTTCGATTCGATCTGGACTCCTGAACAACCGACTCTCCCGGTCGTGACGGAGATTTCCATACCTCGCGAATGGGGTGACATTCCCGACCCGTTCCTGCTCCTCAGCCGGGCGGCGGCTGTCACCACGACCCTGAAGCTGGGCACGGCGGTGTGCGTTGTCACTCAGCGGCACCCGATCACGCTGGCCAAGGAGGTGGCGACGCTGGACATGTACAGCGGGGGCCGCTTCCTCTTCGGCATCGGCACCGGCTCGCACCGGGAGGAGGCCAACATCTACGGCGTGGACTTCGACCGCAGGTGGACCCAGGCCCGCGAGGCGGTCGCGGCGATGAAGGTGCTATGGACGCAGGAGGAGAGCGAGTTCCACGGGAAGTACTACGATTTCCCGCCCGTCTACTGCTACCCGAAGCCGGGGCAGAAGCCGCACCCGCCCATCCTGCTGGGCAGCCACATGCCCCAGGTGTTCAGGCGCATCGTCGAATATGCCGACGGGTGGGTCCCCATCCACATCTCGCCCGAGAGCGCCGCCGATGCCAGGAGGACGCTCGACAGCCTGGCCGAGGAGGCGGGACGGGACCCGCGCTCCATAGAGATCACCGCGTTCGGGGTGCCATCCGAACGACAGGTCGTCGCTGACTACGAGAGGGCTGGTGTCGACAGGATCGTCGTGAGCCTCCCAACGGCGGACCGGGCCGACAGCCTCGCAGAGCTGGACCGGATAGCGTCGACGGTGCTCTGAGCCGGGCGGCCAGGACGCCGGGATGAGCGGCTCCAGGTCTATCGGCTACGCCGTGCCTCGTAGGCGGCTATCGCGGCCTCGTGCTGGAGGGTGAGCCCGATGTCGTCCAGACCATTCATGAGCGAGTGGCGGCGGAAGGGGTCGATCTCGAAGCTCTCGGACACGTCACCGTCCTCGTCCGAGACGCGCTGAGCGTCGAGGTCCACGGTGACCGCGTAGCCGGGGCACTCGGCGGCGTTGGCCATCAGCCGCGCCACGGCATCCTCTGACAGGGAGACGGGAAGAATGCCGTTCTGGAAGCAGTTGCTGTAGAAGATGTCGGCGAAGCTGGGCGCGATGATGCACCTGAAGCCGTAGTCGAGAAGCGCCCAGGGGGCGTGCTCCCTCGACGAGCCGGAGCCGAAGTTTCGCCCCGCCACCAGGATGGACGCGCCCTCGTACCCGGGCCGGTTGAGGACGAAGCCGGGATTCGGCGCGCCGTCCTCCAGGAAGCGCCAGTCGAAGAAGAGGAACTGGCCGAAGCCCGTCCGCTCGATCCGCTTCAGGAACTGCTTGGGTATGATCTGGTCGGTGTCGACGTTCACCCTGTCCAGAGGTGCTGCGACGCCGGTGTGTGTCACGAAAGGCTCCATCAGTATTGCTCCTCGGAAACGAACTCTTCAGGTACTCGTTGCACCCGGCTACGCTGCCGTGTAGCGCCGTACTTCGACTTGAACGCCGTCCCTGGCGGCACCCTCAGCGGTTTCGAGCAGGCGCGCCGTAATCTCGGACTCCACGTACTCCTCACCGCAATTGTCGCACACGGAAGCCGGGACATCTTTCACTATCAGCGTCATGGCATCGCGAGTCAGGGTTAACGTCGCGAAACCGGGTTGGGTTTCGCCATGCTTACAGAGGATGCACCTCATCATCTCCTCCTCCTGAAACCCGGCTGCCACTACTCTCTTGCCTGATCCTGAAATCACCAGTCGCGGATGTCTACGAAGTGGCCCGCTATGGCTGCGGCTGCGGCCATCTCTGGGCCTACCAAGTGTGTCCGTCCGCCCTTTCCCTGGCGACCCTCGAAGTTGCGGTTCGACGTGGAGGCGCACCGCTCGCCCGGCTGGAGTATGTCCGGGTTCATCCCCAGGCACATCGAGCAGCCCGCGACGCGCCAGTCGAAGCCCGCGTCCTTGAACACGGCGTCGAGTCCCTCGTCCTCCGCCTGCTTCTTGACGGCGGCGGAGCCGGGCACGACCATCGCGTAGACGCCGCCGCTGACCTTCCTGCCCCGGGCGACGTCCGCCGCGGCCCGCAGGTCGTCGATGCGGGAGTTGGTGCACGAGCCTATGAACACCCTGTCGATCTCGATTCCCCGGATCGGCGCCCCGGGCTCCAGGTCCATGTACTCCAGGGCGCGCTCGACGGACTCCCTCTCGCCAGCGTCGTCGTAGGCGTTCGGGTCTGGCACTCGTCCTGTGACGGGCGCGACCATGCCGGGGTTCGTCCCCCAGCTCACGTGGGGCTCCAGAGCGGTGCCGTCGAGCTCGACGACCCTGTCGTAGGCGGCTCCTTCGTCGGTGGCGAGCGTCCGCCACTCCTCGACGGCTGCGTCGAAGTCGTCGCCCTTGGGCACGTGAGGCCGGCCGCGCATGTACTCGAAGGTGGTGTCGTCGGGCGCCACCATACCCGCCCGGCCGCCGCCCTCGATGGACATGTTGCACACGGTCATGCGGCCCTCCATCGACAGTGAGCGTATGGCCTCGCCCGTGTACTCGATCACGTGCCCCGACGCGCCCGCGACGCCGATCTCGCCGATGATGCCCAAGACGACGTCCTTGGCGGAGACACCGGCCGCGAGCTTGCCGTTGACGCGAACCTCCATGGTCTTCGGCTTGAACTGGCGCAGAGTCTGGGTCGCCAGGACGTGCTCGACCTCCGACGTGCCGATGCCGATGGCGAAGGATCCGAAGGCCCCGTGGGTCGACGTGTGGCTGTCGCCGCACACGATGACCTTGCCGGGCTGGGTGTACCCCTGCTCGGGCCCTATGACGTGCACGATGCCCTGGAGCGGGCTGAACCTGTCGTACAGCGTCACGCCGAACTCCTCGCAGTTCCTGCTGAGGGCGTCGAGCTGCTGCTGGGCGATGGGGTCGGTTATCGGCAGCGACAGGTCCCACGTGGGCGTGTTGTGGTCTGCGGTGGCAACCGTGAGGTCCGTGCGGCGGACCCTGCGGCCAGCCATGCGCAGCCCGTCGAACGCCTGGGGCGACGTGACCTCGTGCACGAGGTGCAGGTCGACGTACAGAATCGTCGGCTGCCCGGCCTCCTCGTGTACGACGTGGCTGTCCCATATCTTCTCGAACATCGTCTTTGGCGGCATCTTGGCTCTGCTCCTCAGGTAACGTAGTCGTCGAGGTAAAGGTAAGGGATCCCCGGAACGCCGCGAAGCATGTCGCCGTCGTTGCCGATCAGGACATCGCACCGCTCTTCGATGGCTGTGGCCACTACGATGGCGTCGGGAAGCCGCAGTCGGCTTGCGGCCCGCACCTCGGCGGCCCTCTTCGCCACAGCACGGTCGACGCCCCGGAGAACGAGATTGGGCGAGTTTCGGAAGAAGAGCTCTATCGTCTCCTGCGCCCTGCGGTTGCGGTCCCGAATCGGCCGCACGAGCATCTCCGCCTCGACTACGGTTGAGACACATCCGACTATCAGGCCCCTGTCCATCATGTGCAGCACCTGGGCCGCAAGCTCCCTGTAGGGCTGAACGTTGTCGAGCAGGTAGATGAGGACGTTGGTATCCAGGCCGACCTGGCGGCAGCCGCGCAGGTCGTCGAGCCACCTGCCGATCTGCGGAAAGCCCATTACCATGCTAACGCAATCGCCTGTAGTAGCCCTCGGCCCCGTCCTCGGGGCCGTCCACGCGCCCGATTGCGTCTAGCTCAGTTAGCTCCTCCAGCTTCTCGCCCGCACGCCAGACGCCGGATGTCTCCCGTATCGCGGCGACGGCGCGGGGTTCGGCTGGAGAGGTTGCGTCGTAGACGGCGCGGAGATCCGGATCCCTGTCGAGAGCGTCGTAGAGGCCGTACGCGTCTGAGCCGTAGCGCACTTCCGCGATATAGCGATCCACCTCCTCCTTGTTGGAGCCGTAGACCCCTTCGAGACTCCCGATCATGTACTCCGCCCAGCTGTCGGGCCTGGGAAGCAGCACTATCCGGTCGTCTATCAGCTCTGCGACGAGCTTGTCCCCGGCCTTGAGGCCGAGCTCTCTGACCATCGCTACGGGCAGGGTCACCTGGTTCTTGGAAGAGATCGTTATCGTGGGCACGACCGCCCTCCTCTTTGCCGTAAGTCTTACCAAGCAGATTGTAAGTCAGGCAAAGCCTCTCGTCAAGTCCCGCACACGGCCGGGCTCCCCCGGCGCGACAGGCTATGTCTGGACCGTGGCTTCCGCCTCGACCCGTTCCATGATGAGCAGCCGGTTCAGGGCGTTCATGTACGCCTTGGCGCTGGCCACGATGATGTCGGTGTCCGAGCCGCGCCCGACGTACGACTGGCCGTCTCGGTCGATGCGTATCGTCACGTCGCCGATGGCGTCGATGCCCTCGGTCACCGCGTCCACCCGGAACTCGGTGAGCTTGTTGGGCACTTTGATGACCCGGCTGATGGCCTGGTAGACGGCGTCGACCGGACCGGTGCCCGTCCCGGCATCCGTCACGGTGTTGCCATCGGGTCCCGTGATCTTGACGGTTGCGGTCGGTATCTCGTGGTCGCCGCAGGACACCTGCACGTGATCAAGGCTGTACAGGTTGGGCTCCGCCCTCGCACGGCGCTGGTCCGCCATCAGCGCCTCCAGGTCGGCGTCGGTCACCTCGCGCTTCCGGTCGGCCAGATCCTTGAAGGCGTCGAACGCCTCGTTGATCTGGCCGGGGCTGAGCTGGAATCCCAGGTCCTCGAGCCGCGCCCTCAGTCCCGCGCGCCCGCTCAGCTTGCCGAGCACCAGCGAACTGCTGGGCCAGCCGACGGACTGGGGCTCCATGATCTCGAAGGTCGTGCGCTCCTTCAGCACCCCGTCCTGGTGGATGCCGGAGGCGTGGCGGAACGCGTTCGCGCCCACTATGGCCTTGTTCGGCTGCACCGGGAAGCCCGTGATGTTGCTGACGAGCCTGCTCGTCCGGTAGATCTGCGTCGTGTCGATGTTCGTGCCCACGCCCAGCAGGTCCTTGCGCGTCTCGATGGTCATGATGACCTCTTCGAGGGACGCGTTCCCCGCCCGCTCGCCGAGGCCGTTGATGCAGCCCTCCACCTGCCGCGCGCCCTGCTGGACGGCTGCGACGCTATTGGCCGCCGCGTTGCCCAGGTCGTTGTGGCAGTGGACGCTCAGCACGGCGCGGTCGATGTTGGGTACGTTCTCGCGTATCTTGCGGATGCGCTCGGCGAACTCAGCGGGCACGGCGTACCCCACGGTGTCGGGAATGTTGACCGTCGTCGCTCCGGCGTCGATGGCCGACTCCACCAGCCTGTACAGGTACTCCAGGTCAGTGCGCGTCGCGTCCATGGGCGAGAACTCCACGTCGTCGCAGTACCCGGCGGCCCGTTCGACCGACGCGACGGCCTGCTCCATGACCTCCTCGGGGTTCTTGCGGAGCAAGTCCATGATGTGGACGTCGGAGCTGGAGATGAAGACGTGTATGCGGGGGCGCTCGGCCTCCTTCAGCGCCTCCCAAGCGGAGTCGATGTCGCCCGGTACGCAGCGTGCCAGGGACGCGATGATGGGGCGTCGGACCTCGGCGGCGATGGCTCGGACCGCATCGAAGTCCCCGGGAGAGCTCGCCGCGAAGCCCGCCTCTATGATATCCACTCCCAGCCGGTCGAGCTGCCGGGCTATGTCGAGCTTCTCGGCCGTCGTCAGCCCGATGCCCGCGGACTGCTCGCCGTCACGCAGCGTCGTGTCGAAGATCATCACCTTGTCGTCTGTCGTCATTGGTTGTTGACTCCTTGATCCTGGATTGGGCGGCGTCGCGAGCCGCCGGGTCGCCGCCCTTCGGCGACGGGAATCGAACGGGGAGTCACGTAAGGACAACGTAGTCCGCCAGGCCAAGCCCTGCCAGGACCCGACCCACACGGCGAACTACGTAGGATACCTCTCTACCTTCCATCGAATCTTCTCTCAGCTCCAATAGCATACGGTTCTAATACAGCCGCTTGCCCATGCTCAGCCGGTCCTCGACCGAGAACCCCAGCTCCCTGTAGAACTCCACGACGCCCTTGTTGTCCGGCATCACCTGCAGGTTCACCTTCAGGCATCCCCGCTCTCCGAGCCTCCGTTCCGCCTCCGCCATCAGCTTGGTCCCGATTCCCCTGTGGCGCTCCTCCTCGTCCACCGCCAGCGAGTATATCCATCCCCGGTGCCCGTCGTACCCGCCCATCACCGTACCGACTAGACTACTGCCATCTACGGCCACTAGGAACAGTTCGGGGTCGTAGGCGGTCTTGAGCCGGATGGACACAGCCGGGTCGTTGTGGGGCGCTTCGTATCCCTCGAGGAATATCCTCGCCAACAGCGCGATGACGCCCTCCTTGTCAGCGTCGCGGTACGTCCGTATCTCGAATTCCCTCTCCCATGGCTAGTCGGCCTCCTTCAGGAACGACATCATCCCCCGGAGCTCCTTGCCCACGCTCTCGATTGGGTGCTCGGCGTTCTCCTTGCGGAGCCTGTCGAAACGAGGGCGGCCCTCGTCATTCTCGGCGATCCACTCGCGGGCGAAGCTGCCGTCCTGGACCGCCTCCAGCACCTTCTTCATGTTCTCCTTGACGTGCTCGTCGATCACCGCCGGGCCGCGAGAGTAGTCGCCGTACTCGGCAGTGTCGCTCACCGAGTACCTCATGTACTCCATGCCACCCTGGTAGAGCAGGTCGACGATCAGCTTCAGCTCGTGCATGCACTCGAAGTAGGCCGACTCCGGCTGGTACCCGGCTTCCACCAGCGTCTCGAACGCGGCCTTGATCAGGGCGGTGACCCCGCCGCAGAGGACCGACTGCTCGCCGAACAGGTCGGTCTCCGTCTCCTCCTTGAAGGTAGTGTCCAGCACGCCCGCGCGAGTGCAACCCACGCCACGGGCGTAGGCCAGCCCGATATCATGGGCCATGCCCGAGGCGTCCTGGTGGATGGCGAGAAGCCCGGGCACCCCGGAGCCTCGCGTGAAGACCTCGCGCATCCGGTGCCCGGGCGCCTTGGGGGCGACCATCGACACGTCGACCGCGCTGGGCGGCACGATAGTCTCGTAGTGGATGTTGAAGCCGTGGGCGAACATCAGCGTCTTGCCGGACGAAAGATGCGGCTCGACGGACTCCCTGTACACCCCTGCCATAGTGTGGTCGGGGATGAGCATCATGACGACGTCCGAGTCCCGCGCCGCGTCGGCGACCAGCTCCACCCTGAGCCCCTCTCCCTCGGCCTTCTCCTTGCTCCTGCTGCCCTCGTACAGGCCCACTACCACGTCGACCCCGCTCTCCTTAAGGTTGAGTGCGTGGGCGTGGCCCTGGCTTCCGTAGCCGATGATCCCCACGGTCTTGCCGTTCAGAAGGGAGATGTCGGCGTCGTTCTCGTAGTACATCTTTGCCATTGCTTGCGTCCTCTCCGAAGCTCTGTGTTATACCGACGACGCCTCGCCCCAGTCCACCTTGGACGATTGCCGCCGCCCTCTGCCGTCCGCGCCCCGATTCATCGCTATCGTCCCCGTCCGCATCACCTCCACTACTCCGAAGCTCTTGAGGAGGTCGTGAAGCGAGTCGATCTTGTTCTCGTCCCCGCTGACCTCCACCACTAGGGAGTCCGCCGCCACGTCCACAATGTTGGCGCGGAAGATGTGGACGATCTGCATGATCTCGCTGCGAGACTGCACGTTCGACCTGACCTTGATGAGCGCGAGCTCCCGCGAGACGATATTCTGGTTTGAGATGTCAGAGACCCTGATCACGTCTATCAGCTTGTGGAGGTGCTTGGTCACCTGCTCGACGACTCTGTCGTCACCCTCGACGACGAAGGTCATGCGAGACAGGTCCGGCTCCTCGCTGTGGCCGACCGCCAGGCTGGCGATGTTGAAGCCCCGCCGCCTGAACATGCTCGACACCCTGTTCAGCACGCCCGGCCTGTCCTGCACCAGGGCGGTTATGGTCCGTCTGGGCAGACTTCCATTCGTCGTCACTGTCGCACCCCCTCCGGCATCGGCTCCTCTATCAGGTCGTGGATGGTCTGGCCCGCCGGGATCATCGGGTAGACGTTCTCCTCCTCCTCGACCACGAAGTCGATCAGCGCCGGGCCGTCGTAGTCCATCGCCTCCATTATCGCCGGCATGACCTGGGTCTTGTCGGTGACCCTGATCCCCAGCATCCCGAACGCGTCCGCCAGCTTCACGAAGTCGGGGTTGTGGGTGTACTGGGTGGCGACGTAGCTCTTCTGGTAGAAGAACTCCTGCCACTGGCGCACCATCCCCAGGAACGAGTTGTTGATGATGGCGAACTTGACGTTGATCCGGTTCTCCACCAGCGTCGCGAGCTCGGCCATGGTCATCTGGAAGCCGCCGTCTCCGGCGACGGACCACACCACCTTGTCCGGCGCTCCGACCTTGGCCCCCATCGCGCCCGGCACCTCGTAGCCCATGGCGCCCGAGCCGCCCGACGATACCCACGTCCGCGGCTCCTTGAACATGTAGTGCTGGGCCGCCCACATCTGGTGCTGGCCTACCCCCGTTACGACGACGGCCCTGCCGTCGGTCGCCTCGGAGAGCTGGTTGATGATGAACTGCGGCAGCAGCTTGTCCGTGGGCCGGATGAACATCGAGGGGTGGTCCCTCTTGAGCAGATCGATGTGCTGGATCCACTCCAGGCGGGTCGCCGGCTTGACGAGCTTGTTCAGCTTTAGCAGGACGCGCTTCAGGTCGCCGACGATCGGGACGTCGACGGGCACGTTCTTGCCGATCTCCGACGGGTCGATGTCGACGTGTATCTTCCTGGAACCCAGGGCGAACGCGCTGGGCTTGCCGGTGATCCTGTCGTCGAAGCGCATCCCCAGCGCGATTAGCAGGTCGGCCTCCTCGATCGCCTTGCTGGCATAGGCCATCCCGTGCATGCCCGGCATTCCGACGCACAGCACGTGGTCGTCGGGGAAGGAGCTGATCCCCAGCAGCGTGGTGATGACGGGTATCTGCGCCTTCTCGGCCAGCTCGCGCACCTCGGCGTAGGCGCCTGAGAATATGACGCCGTGACCGGCGAGGATCACGGGCCTGCTCGACTCGGCGATGACCTTGGCGGCCCGCTTGATCTGGGCCCCGTGGCCCTCCAATGTGGGCTTGTAGCCCGGCAGGTCGATCTCGTCAGGATAGACGAACTCGGCCTCCTCCTGCTGGACGTCCTTCGGTATGTCGACCAGCACCGGCCCGGGCCGGCCCGTACTGGCTATGTAGAACGCCTCCTTGATGACCCTCGGTATGTCCGCAGGATCCATGACCAGGTAGTTGTGCTTGGTGATGGGGAGCGTGATGCCCGTCGTGTCGGTCTCCTGGAAGGCGTCGCTGCCTATGGCCGCCCTGGTAACCTGGCCCGTGATTATCACCATGGGAATGGAGTCCATCTGCGCCGTGGCGATGCCCGTCACGAGGTTGGTGGCTCCCGGCCCCGACGTTGCCCATGCGACGCCGGGGCGCCCCGTGACGCGGGCGTAGCCGTCCGCGGCGTGGGCCGCGCCCTGCTCGTGGCGGACCAGAATGTGGCGAAGCTGGGGGTACTCCGGCAGGGTCTGGTACAGGGGCAGGATGGCCCCGCCGGGAAGGCCGAAGATCACGTCGACGCCTTCTCGTATCAGGCTCTCGCAAACCATCTGCGAGCCGTTCAGTTTCATCTCTGTTCATCTCCTCCTTGGAGCCGTCGAATCCGGAGGGCCGAAATAAAAAAGCCCCGCCCTGGCAAAGGGACGGGACTGAGGTCTCGTGGTACCACCCTAATTGCCCCGACTGTTCGTCGAGGCCACTCAAAGGCTGTAACGGGGCCTGCCGCCCGTCCCTACGCGGTGTTCGGACTGACGACCAAGCGCGCAGAGCGCCGGGACATTCCGGCTATGCTCCGCACGCTGTCTCCTCCGACGCCCTCAGGACGGGTGCTCAGGGGCGAGTTCGCGGTCGCAGCACGCCGGGCTCCCACCATCCCCGGCTCTCTGTTGTGCGCCATTCCGCTACTACTCCCCTTCGATGCAATTCGCATTCTCTCTTTTCCCTAAGGCCCGAATATAGCACGCCAGCCGCCAGGGTGTCAATTTGCATTGGTGCTGTATAATGCCACTACAACGACTATACACCGTGCAGGCTCAAGTATGACACGCGACCAATCACCCACTACCGACGAGACGCCCGTCGCCGGCGCGCCGCCCCGCCGCGTTGCCATATTCATAGACGGCAGCAACCTCTACCACAGCCTGGAGGAGAACTGCGGCAGGTACGACCTCAACTTCCACGCCTTCGCCCAGAAGCTGGCGGGGGGACGGACGATGTTCCGTACCTACTACTACAACGTGCTGCAGGACCCCGAGCGCAGCCCACAGGGCCACCAGGACCAGCAGAAGTTCCTCACGGCCCTCTACAATACGCCATACTTGGAGGTCCGCCTGGGCGGGGCCAAGATGCGCGGCGCCGCCACCGTGCAGAAGGGCGTCGACATCATGATCGCGATCGACCTGCTCCGGTTTGCCTGGGAGGACCGGTACGACGTGGCCGTCCTGGTGAGCGGAGACGGCGACTTCGCCTACGCGGTGCAGACGGTCAAGGACATGGGCAAGCACGTTGAGGTCGCCGCCTTTCCCGCGAACCTGTCCTGGGAGCTGGTGAACGTCTCGGACGACCGCCAGTTCTTCACGCCGGACTACTTCGAGGACCTCTGGAGCCGCCGCCGCTTCCACCCCAACGAGCGCGGCGCCTCGCCCGGTAGAGACACCTACAGGAGCACCTTCGGCGGCCCCAGGTCCGGTGGATATAGGGACAGGGAGTACGAGCCCCCGGCCCCTTCCCCAACCCCGTACGAACAGCCATGATGCATGTGGCCCCGGGAGCCGTCTTGACGCGGGCGCAGGGCCGCCCTCGAAGCTGGTTTACATTGACAGCGAGGCCCTTGTCCTGCTAAATTTCAAGTTGAGCAGTAGGAGCCTACCTGTCCTCGCCCGAGTGATGCGCCGGAATTCGTCATTACATTCGGTGCCCTCGGGCGGACTTGTCAACGCGTCGGGCCGGCCTAGCGACCGGCGCTGCCCGGAGGGCCACACTTGAAGAAGACGGACTTCGTTCTACGCTTTGCGGGAGAGGGCGGTCAGGGCTTCCTGAGCGCCGCGGTCGGGTTCGCGAGCGCCAACACCCAGGCCGGGTACCATGCCCAGACCTTCGCCACCTTCCCCTCCCAGATCACCGGCGGACCCACCTGGATGCAGGCGCGCATATCCACCAAGCCCATCTTCAGCAGGGGCGACTCCCTCGACGTGCTCGCCGTGTTCAACGAGGAGGCATACGAGACCCACAGGAACGAGGTCAAGGAGGGCGGCGTCATCCTCTACGACTCGGACTCGATGACCCTCGAGGAGGACGGCCGCAGCCTCGGGATCGCCTTCGACAAGCTCGGCAAGTCCACCGGCAACGCCAGGGCCGCAAACATGGTGCTGATGGGCGCCCTGGCTGAGCTCGTGGGCGTGCCCCTCGACGTGCTTGAGGAGTTCGTGAGGCGGCGCTGGGGAAACACCGCGCGATACGGCCCCAAGATCGTTCCGCAGAATATCGAAGCGCTGAGGCTCGGCGAGCATGCCGCGGCCGAGAGCGGCTTCAGCCTGGGCGAGCTCGCCCCTCCAGAGCCGCCCGAATACGAGCAGATCTTCACAAACGGCAACTACGCGCTCGCCCTTGGCGCAGTCCACGCGGGCCTGAACTTCTACGTCGGCTACCCCATATCTCCGGCCACGACAATCCTGGTGTGGATGGAAGAGCGGCTGGTCGGAGAGGGCCAGTTCGTGTACCAGGTCAGCTCGGAGATCGAGGCCATAAACGCGATCGTCGGAGCGGGGTACGGCGGGGCGAAGTCTATGACGGCCACCGCGGGGCCGGGGTTCTCGCTCATGAGCGAGGGGCTGGGCTTGGCGTGGATGGCGGAAATACCCTGCGTGGTCGTTGACGTCCAGCGCGGCGGCCCGGCCACAGGCCTGCCGACCAAGACGGAGCAGTCGGACCTCCTAGCTGCGCTGCATCCGGCCCACGGCGACGTCTCTCTACCCGTGATCGCGCCCGGCACAGTCGAGGAGTGCTTCTACGCGGCCGTAGCCGCCTTCAACTGGGCGGAGCGGTACCAGGGGCCGGTCATAGTGCTCAGCGAGCACTCGCTCTCGGAGCGGGAGCAGAACTTCCGCAAGCCGGACCTGGACTCGATCCCCGTGGAGAACAGGAAGGTCTACGACGGCGGCAACGGCTACCTCAGGTACGAGGCGTCCGAGCTGTCGCCCATGCCCCTGCCCGGGAGCCCGGGCAGCTATGTCGCGAACGCAAGCGAGCACGACCCATGGGGCGACACTACGCACCTGCCGGCGCGGCACGTTCAGATGACGGAGCGCCGTTTCAGCAAGCTCAAGCTCCTCGAGGACGGCACCTACGAGTCTCAGAACATCGACGCGCCCATCGCCGTCGTGCCTTGGGGCGGCTCCAAGGGGCCGGCCCTCGAGGCCTACCAGCAGCTCCTCGCGGGCGAGATGGACGTGGCCTGGTACTTCACCATGTACCTCAACCCGCTGCCGCCGATGCTGCTCGACGAGCTGCGAAAGAAGGACCTGGTCATCGTTCCCGAGTTGAACTACCAGGGCCAGTTCTCGTCCTACCTCAGATCCAAAGGCGTCAGGGCCGAGTCGATAACCCAGTACACGGGCCTCCCCTTCAAGGTCGGTGACTTGGTGGAGCGCATCTCGGACCGGATCACCGCCACCCGAAAGGAGGGTGTCGCCGTATGAGCGACAAGAACCCGGAATACGACTTCAAGTGGTGCCCCGGCTGCGGGGACTTCGGCGTGCGACGCGCCCTGGAGCAGGCCGTAGCCAAGCGCATCATCGAGCGTGAGGAGCCCGTCGAGCAGAACGTGGTCGTCGCCGGCATCGGCTGCTCGGGCAACATGGTGCACCTCCTCGAAGGCTCCCAGCCCTACGGCATACACGGCCTCCACGGGCGCACCCTGCCCATCGCCCTCGGCGTCAAGATGGGCCGGCCCGACCTCAACGTCGTGGTAGTGGCCGGAGACGGCGACTTCCTGAGCATCGGCATGGAGCACATCGCCCCCCAGGCCCAGCGCAACCTGAACGTCTGCGCCGTGGTAATGGACAACGCCGTCTACGGCCTCACCAAGGGCCAGAGCTCGCCCACGGCCGCCGAGGGCATGGTCACCAGCTCCACTCCCTACGGCAAGCCGGACGCAGGCATCGACGCCCTGGGCTTCTATCTGGCCATAGGCGCGTCCTTCGTGGCTTCGGGCATATCCACCAAGATCAAGGACCTGGCGGACCTCATCTACGAGGGGATGGAGCACCCCGGCTTCTCGATAGTGCACGTGCAGTCGCCCTGCACCGTCTTCAACAATACCTACGAGCAGCTCAAGGGTAACAAGCGCAAGGGCATCGCGCCCCTCGCCTGGTCGATCGACAACGGCCACGACCCGTCCGACATCCGCTCGGCGCGCAACGTGGTCGAAAGGGGCGGTGTACCCCTCGGCATCCTCTACAAGGACGCCAGCCAGTTCTCGTTCGAGGACCGCATGGTCGGCATCCTCAGCAAGGCCAAGCCGAAGACCGCCAGGGAGCTGGTCGACTCCTACTCCATCTAGCCCGGGATCTTCCCCACGCTCTCCGGATCGCTGCCGAGCCTCGCGCATACGCTTGGCGCCGGCGCGGTGCTGTATAATCGGCGACGCCATGCCCAACGCTCTCTACTACGGCGATAACCTCCCCGTGCTGCGGGAGTACGTTGCCGACGAGTCGGTAGACCTCATCTACCTGGACCCGCCGTTCAACTCCAACGCCTCCTACAACGTCCTGTTCAAGGAAAGGTCTGGGGAACAGTCGGCGGCGCAGATAACGGCCTTCGAGGACACGTGGCGCTGGGGCTGGGAGTCCGAGACCGCCTACGGCGAGGTGGTGACGGACGGGCCCGAGCCCCTGAGCAGGCTCCTCCAGGCGATGCTCGAGTTCCTGGGGCGGAACGACATGATGGCGTACCTCGTGATGATGGCGCAGAGGATGATCGAGCTGCGCCGCGTCCTCAAGCCTACGGGCAGCATCTACCTCCACTGCGACCCCACCGCAAGCCACTACCTGAAGCTGCTCATGGACGCCACCTTCGGGACCGAGAACATCCTGAATGAGATCATCTGGTACTACCGCGGGGCTGGAATCCCCAAAGGCTCGCGCGCGAGACGCCACGACGTCATCCTGTGGTACGCCAAAGAGTCCAGGCGGCACTACTTCAATCCCGATCCCATCCGTCAGCCGTACGCCGAAGCGACGACGGAACGATTCAGTCACTACATAGGAAACGTCCGCGGCGACCAAGACTACGGCCAGCAACAGTTGAATCCACTCGGGAAGCACCCGGACGACGTGATAACCCACATCCAGCCAATCGCGCCTTCGGCAAAGGAGCGGCTGGGCTACCCGACACAGAAACCCGAACCGCTCTTGGAGAACCTCATTAGGTCCGGCAGCAAAGAGGGCGACGTCGTCCTCGACCCGTTCTGCGGCTGCGGCACGGCCGTGGCGGCCGCCGAGCGTCTTGGGCGAAGATGGATCGGCGTCGACGTCACGCACCTGGCCGTGGCCCTGATACGCCACAGGCTGCGAGACACCTTCGGCGACGACGTGCAGCCCTACGACGTGATAGGGGAGCCCCAGGACGTGGCGAGCGCCGAGGCCTTGGCGAAGCACGACCGCTACCAGTTCGAGTGGTGGGCCTTGGGCCTCGTGGACGCCCGGCCCGCGCAGGACAAGCGTAAGGGCGCAGACTCCGGCGTGGATGGCTACGTCAACTTCTTCGACGACTCCAGCGGGAAGGCCAAGCGCGTCATCGTTCAGGTCAAGAGCGGCAACGTCGGCGTGTCGCAAGTCAGGGACCTGAAGGGAGTGCTGGAGCGTGAGAAGGCCCAGATCGGATTGTTCATCACGCTGAAGGAGCCCACCAGGCCCATGCTGGCCGAGGCCGTCTCGGCCGGGGTGTACGAGCCTGAGCAGTTCCCCGGCCATCGGTCCCCGCGCCTGCAGATCCTCACCATCGAGGCTCTGCTGAGCGGCAGCGAGGTGGAATACCCCCGGCTCGCGCCCGCATCTACGGCCCGGCGACGCGCCGAGGGACGCCAGTCGACCCTGGACGACGCCGTCAACGGCTGAGCGCGCGGCCCCTACAGGCCGTCGATGAACGCCAGCTCCTCCTCCAGCACCTCCACGTCGTAGAAGTGCTCGAGGAGCAGCGTCGCGTCCAGGTACTTGATGCGCCGGTGCATCTCCGTCGGGAGGGTACCCTTGTCCAGGGGGGCGTGCGAGTCGTCGCGGCCCCTGGCGTCGTACAGGTAGTTGTCGTTCCAGTGGACGTGACGGATGAGCTCCGGGCGCGAGAGGAAGGCCAGGACGCGCTCCTCCCGCCGGTCCTCCGGGAAGCGGTGGGAGTAGGTAACCACGTGGCTCGAGTCCAAGCAGAGGCCCACGTTGCCTCGGTCGACGTCGATGGCGATTTGCTGCCACTCCTCCGGGGCCATGCCGAAGTACTCGTTGCGGCGCGACCAATCGACTTCATCGTAAGGCATATCCTTGATGTCGTCGCTCCAGTATGAGTTTTGATTCTCGAGGACAAGCTCCAGGTCGTGACCCTCGCAGAACGCCGCGACCTGGCGCATGCCGTCGATCATCAGGTCGTATGTCCCCTCCCGTCCCGCGGTCTGGGTGGCATCATTCCAGCGCTTCGGCGCGAAGTGCATGTTGATCTGGCTGACGTTCGGGTATCGCGCCGCCTTCTCTATGTAGTCGACGATCACCTGGATGGAGATCTTCCGGAAGTTGGCATCGGTCGCCGCGATATTGAGGCGCACGTCGTCGACCACGGCGGGCGCGTGGGCGCTGACCAGAGCCTCGGCGAGATCGTCCATGTCGTCGATGTCGTCGGCCATGGACGCCTCTGTGTTCAGGCCGAACCGCCTGAGCGTTTCGATCCCCGCACTGGACGTGACGCCTAGCTGGTGCTTCAACTCGGTGTATCTGGTCACTTGTCCTCTCCTTGCGGCATTGTACTACACAGGGCGCGCCCCACCGCTCGCCCTGAGCTTGTCGAAGGGTCGAAGGGCAGTGCTCAGCAGCACATCCCTATTCAGCCCAGCCCCTCATTAGGCGGGATGAAGCGCAGCCTCACTTCGTCGCCGGTGCCGTTCGGCCTGGCCCACTCGGCCAGCCGCCAGCCGACCACCCAGGCTATGCCGCCCTCGCCGACGACCAGCGGTATACGGTCCCGCCACGAACGGTCGATCCTGCAATCGACCATGAAGTCCTGCAGCTTCTTGGTGCCGGCCATGCCCATAGGCTGGAAGCGGTCACCGGGACGGCGGCTGCGCACCCTCAGCCCACTCCTCGCAGCCATGGACGAGATGGATTCGCACATCGTGTCTACCCGGCTATCTCCAGGGCCGCCTCCAAGCTCGGCAACCACGCGCCAGCCGCCGACGGCAGTTTCGCCGGGTACGTCCAGCTCGACCTCGTTATCGAGTCGGGGGAGCGGGCACGTATCGAGCCCCGCAGGTCCCAAGGTCGCCTTCCGATAGCCTGCGCTGAAGACCAACCCGCCGGGCAGGTCTATCGATCGTCCGGCGCGTCCGTCCAGCAGATCCAGCATCTCGTCCACGTGCCTGAGGCCCAGGTCGGACAGGCCGCCCGACGCCATCCCCACGGCCCGGCGCAGCAGGTGCGCGCCCACCGAGGCGTCCAGCCCGGCGAAAGCGGCCCTGTCGACCACGATACAGCCGCTCCGAGCTTCGACGACCGCTGCCCACGCGGGGTCGACAGCCCGCTCGACGTACTCCAGATCGCGCCGGGCGCTGGTCGAGAGCCGCAGGATCGCGTCCCTGGCCTGGGGATTGATCCGCGCGAGGGACGGCATCAGCTCGTGCCTGATCCTGTTCCTGAGCATGAGCTTCGAGCTGTTGGACGAGTCATGTCTCGGCTCCAGGCCCAGCGCCTCGCAGTACGCCTCGGTGTCGCTCCTGGACACGCCGGCAAGGAATGGGCGGACGACGTGCACGTCCGAGCCCTCGATCCTCCTCACTGTGGACTCGCTCATGCCGCGCAGGCCGGTCAGCCCCGCGCCTCGGATGATGTTCATCAGCACCGTCTCGGCCTGGTCGTCGATGGTGTGTCCCACTGCCACGGCCCGCGCTCCCTGCTCGGCGACGACCCGCGCCAGGAAACGGTATCGGAGCCGGCGGGCCGCGTCCTCCAGGGAGAGGCGGTGAGTCCTTCGGAAGGCGCCCGTGTCCGCCGTTTCAGAGGTGAGCTCGACTCCCAGACCGTGGCAGGCGTCCGAAACGAAGGCGGCGTCGGCTTTGGACTCCTCACCCCGCAGGCCGTGGTCGAGATGGGCGGCGTGGAGCCTCAGCGACGTATCGCGCCGGGTGCGAACCAGGGCGTGGAGAAGGGCGAGGGAGTCGGGCCCTCCCGACACGGCAACGACCAGCAGGTCGCCCGGCGCCGGCCCGAAGCGCCTCGCTGCGTCCACGACCTGAGCCTCGATTCGGTCGACCAACCCTTCGTGGGCCATCGTTCGGCTCGGCGTGCCCAGTCCCGCTCAGGCCGTCGGCTGGTTGGACGGCTTCCTGACGAGCTTCACCGCCTCGATCTTCAGCCCCTTCATCTCCGCCACCTCAATCGACAGCCCTGCGGTCTCGAAACTCTCGCCCTCCTCAGGAATATGGCCGAGCGCGTCCAGCACGAATCCCGCCACAGTCTCGTAGTCGCCGTCGCCCAGGTCGATGTCGAGCTCGTCCATCACCTCATCGACGCTCATGCCGCCGTCCACTTGGTAGGTGTCCTGTCCGAGCGCCTCGTACTCCTCCTCGGGACTCACCCCCTCCTCGCCGACCCGGCCGACCACCTCCTCCAGCAGCCTCTTCAGCGTGACCAGGCCCGCGACCCCACCGAACTCGTCGATGACGATGGCCATCTGGTTGCCCGTGTTGCGAAGCTCGTCGAACAACTCGGCGATCCGCTTCGTCTCCGGTACGAAGTACGCGTCCCTGATCACGTCGGTGACGATGCCGTCCAGATCCACCCTGTCCGCAGCCATGGACCTTAGTATGTCCTTGGCCGACAGTATGCCAACCACGTTGTCGGTAGAGTCCTTGTAGACCGGAAAGCGCGTGTGGGCGTGCTCGGCGTACAGCCTGAGGAACTCCTTCATCGACGTGCCGCGCGCCACGGAGACGATCTCCGTCCGCGGCGTCATCATGTCGCGCACCTGGCGGTCGCCGAACCGGAAGACGCTCTCCAGCATCTCCGCCTCTTCCGGCTCGAACTGGCCCTCGGTCTCTCCAATGTCTATGAGGGTCCGAAGCTCGTCCTCCGTGATGGACGGGTCCTTAGTCCCACCTCCAGGAGTGGCGACTCGGCTGATCCACTGCAGGACCGTCACGATGGGCAACAGAACAAGCTGGATGCCCTTCAGAGGGCCGGCGGCCAAGAACGCGACCCGCTCCGCGTGGCGGACGGCCAGAGTCTTCGGGACCACCTCCCCGAATATGAGGAGCACCGCAGTGGCCACCACAGTGGCCACCGCCGTCGATGCCGCCGCACTAGCGCCATCGCCCAGGAACGAAATCACGATTATGGTGACGAGGGCCGCGAACCCGACGTTGACCAGGTTGTTCATCAACAGGATGGTGGAGAGCAGCCTGCCCGGCTTCCTCAGCATCTCCTCCACAAGAACGGCGTCACGCGAGCCCTTGCTCACGAGGTGACGGAGCCGCGCGGTGTCCTTCAAGGCGAGGAAGGCCGACTCCGAGCTGGAGAAGAAGGCCGACAGCAGCACGAGGACCGCCGCGATAAGAAGGTCGCTGAGCTCGACGCCGGACATCACCCAGCCCCCCGGGGGCGTAACGGAGGTTCGTCGGATATGGTAATCAAGTCATGCACCGGTGAACCCGGCTCGAGGGGCCGCCGTCAACCCTGCGCCATCGCGGCGTCCCTCACGAGGCCCTCGATGTCGTCGGCGACCTCCCCGTTCTCCCTCAGGAACGCCTTGGCGTTCTCCCTGCCCTGGCCCAGCCGCACGTCCCCGAAGGAGTAGAAGGACCCGCTCTTCTTGACCACTCCCGCCTCGCTGGCAAGGTCCACCAGATCGCCTTCCTTGCTGATGCCCTCGTTGAACATCATGTCGAACTCCGCGACCTTGAACGGCGGGGCAACCTTGTTCTTTACGACCCTTGCTCGTATCCGCGCGCCGACTATGTCCTTGCCCTGCTTGATCGATTCTATCCGCCGGAGGTCGATGCGGACGGAGCTGTAGAACTTCAGCGCCCTGCCTCCCGGCGTCGTCTCCGGGCTGCCCCAGAGCACGCCCACCTTCTCCCTGATCTGGTTGATGAACATCACGGCGGTGTTCGACCGGCTGATGGCTGCCGTAAGCTTCCTGAGCGCCTGGGACATGAGCCTGGCCTGTAGGCCGACGTGGGTATCGCCCATGTCGCCTTCCAGCTCCGACCTAGGCACCAGCGCCGCGACGCTGTCCACCACGACGATGTCCAGCGCGCCGCTCCGCACGAGGTACTCGCATATCTCAAGACCCTGCTCGGCCGAGTCCGGCTGGGACACCAGCAGGTCGTCGACGTTCACGCCGCAGGTGGCCGCGTACGAGGCGTCGAGCGCGTGCTCGGCGTCGATATACGCGGCCTCGCCTCCCGAACGCTGCGCCTCGGCCATCACGTGGTACGCGAGCGTGGACTTGCCCGACGACTCCGGCCCGAATACCTCGACGACGCGGCCTCTCGGCATACCGCCGACGCCCAGCGCCATGTCCAGGGTGATCGAGCCCGTGGATATCGCCTGGATCTGGGCGGGCTGGCCTGAATCCCCCAGTCTTACGACGGAGCCTCTTCCGAACTGGCGCTCAATCTGACCAAGGGCCAGGTCGAGCGCCTTCTCCCTCTCTGCGATCATGCAAACCTGCCTTCCAAAGTTTCGGCGCCGCGCCTTTCGGCCCCACGCACGCGGCATATGATAACAAATTTACGGATCGACGGATGCCGCATCCTCTGTTATGATACCGGGCGCCTCGCATTCCAAGGGAGCGGGATATGTTGCCTGGAAACCTCCAGAACATTGGACGGGGGAATCTGACCGACAGCCTCCGTTCGTATCTGGGATTGGGTGCGGGAGTCCCGGACTGCGACGGCATGTCCGACCAGGAGCTCCTGCACGAGGTCTCGGAGAGGAACCGGCGCGCGCTGGAGGTCCTGTACGAGAGGTACTCCGCGCCCATATACTCCCTCGCCGTGAGAATGCTGCGGGACCCGGGGGCAGCCGAGGAGGTCACCCAGGACACCTTCTTCAACGTGTGGAGACAGGCCGGGAGCTACAGGCCCGAACGGGGCAAGGTGACGGCGTGGCTCTTCAGCATCTGCCGCCACCGGGTCATAGACGAGGTACGGAGGCGCAGGCGGCGCGAGCAGACGCACGTCCACCAGGACGTCGAGCTGGCGGACCAGCCCACCGACGACACGAACGACCCCGTCCGCTTCGCAAACATGATGATGCAGAGAGGGATGCTCAGTGACGCGCTCGCGAAGGTGCGAGCCGAGCAGCGCGTCGTGATAGAGCTGGCATACTACGGCGGGCTGACACACTCGGAGATAGCCAACAGGCTGGACCAGCCCCTGGGCACGGTCAAGACCAGGATGAGACTGGGTTTGAAGAAGCTGAGGGAGGTGGTAGGGCCGCAGGCCAGGGAATGGGTCTAGAGATGGACTGCAGAGGAGTAGAAGAACGGGCGGCGTCTTACCTGCTGGGCGAGCTGGGCGGGGATCTCCGCCTGGAGATCGACGTGCACGTCAAGTCCTGCGACTCGTGCGCGGGCCTGCTGGGAAAGAGGGAAGACGGCATGGCGGGGCTGATGCCCGGGACGCCGCATCTCCGGCCGCCCCCAATGGTGAAGCACAGGCTGATGGCCAGGATCGAGGCGGACCGGAGCCAGACCTTCGTCCAACGCCTGCTCGTTCGAGCCGGTATGGAGCTGACCACCAAGCCCGGCCTCGCGGTGGCGGCGGTGCTTGTGGTGGGACTCGTGCTCGCCAGCATGTGGAACGAGAGCAGGCAGGGGAGCACGGCCGCCGTCAGTGTAGCGCCCACCGCTTCCGTGGGCGGCGCGGGAGAGAACGACCAGTTGTTCCTCGCGTATTCGGCCGCGGCCCCCGGCCTGGCGCTCGAAGAGCTCTCGGCCACGCGGGCGACCGACACGGCGCGCGGGATGTTCCTCGTGCCCAGGTCGAGCAACTCCGCGCTCCTGGTGGGGATCGGCATGCCCCAGCTCCCCAAGGGACAGACCTACGGGGTCTGGTTCACCACGGAAGGCCAGCGCTACAGGGCGGGGACGCTGAAGGTCGGCGCGGACGGGCACGGCCACGTGAACCTGCGCCTGTTCGTCCCCCTCTCGTGGATAGACGCGGTTTCGGTCACGATAGAGAAAGAAGTCTCGCCCGGAGACGGCCCGGCAGACGCCATGCCCCAGGGTCCTACCGTCCTGAGAGGCGAGCTTTAGCGAATTGTGGTAATATTCGACCGCTGGGAGTCTATGCGAATAGCTCCGCTTGTGGTAATGTAGTGCAGACCCATCTCACCAGACCCTCTCGGTCGTAGGAGGAAGGCGTGATTATGCCTAGGCTAAAGTCGATTCTTATCCTGGCTATCGTCACGATCGTGGCCGTGACCGCGGGCCTGTCGCTGTCCCGTGACGCGATTGCCCAGAGCTCACCAGGCACAGCGACGATCTCTGACGATCTGGCGCTGAGCGATGCGATAACGTACACGATGACGAATGTCCCCGTGCCCTCGGAGGGCATGGAGTACGTTGGCTGGCTGGTGTCGGACGACGGCTCGACCAAGTTGAACACGGGTGTGATGGAGCGTCTCGCAGACGGATCCATCAACCACACCTTTGACAGGGACAACTCCCGGTACACCGGCGAGAACCTGATCCAGGGCTACGACGCGGTGGTCATCACCGAGGAGGCCGCCGGCAGCGACCCCGATGAGCCGGCCGGCGCCGAAGTCTTCTCCAGCGAGCTGCCCATGGACGCCGTGGCGCACATCAGGGCAATCGTCGGCGACGGCAGCCCCGCGGACGCGCTCAGGACCCAGCTTGCCGATGCCCTGCAGATGGCGAGTGCGGCCCGGAGCGTGTCCGTGGACGACGCGAAGAACCACCTCGAGGGCGTCGTCAACATGATCGAGGGCTCGTCGGGCGAAAACTACGGCGACGTCGACGGCAACGGCTCGGTGAACGACCCCGGGGACGGAGTCGGGATCCTCGCACATGCATCGAGCGTCATCGAGTCGGCGGCTGCGGCCGGCAATGCTGGTAAGGTCGAGGCGAGCGCGCGGCATGCCCACGAGTCGGCCGGAATGGCGCGTGACGAAGCCCTGATCGCCATCAATTCGGCCACCCAGGTGCTTGTCAGGCTGGCGGCCGGCGGAGCCGCAGGCTTCCTGGACGGCGCCCTGAACGGCACCCCGTCCCAGGGCGGCGCGGCCCAGGCGTATATCGATGCCCAGATGCTGGCGACGTACACGCTGCAGGTCGGCGGCCTCCCCACTCCCACGCCGGAGCCCACGGCCACGCCAGAGCCCACAGCCACGCCGGAACCCACGGCCACACCCACGCCGATACCCACGGCTACGCCCATACCGCCCGAAGCAGGCGACGGCTCGGTCCCGGCCGCGATGCAGCTGGTGCTGGTAGTCTCGGTCCTACTCCTGGCAGCGGGCGCAATGTTCGCACTCAGGGGACGGCGAAACTCGGCCTGATCCAGGCCCGGGCAGCTTAGAACCTAACAGGACTCCCCGCCCCCGGAATCGGGGGCGGGGGTCTTGTCGCATATGGAGATCCATGTCAGTAGCCATCGGGCTCGACGCAGTCGGCAGCCACCGGAATCGCGTCCTCTGTGACATATGCGGAAGCATAGTCGTAGCCGTCCACTGCAAGCTAAAGTGCACCGTCTGCGGGTACGCCCGGGACTGCTCCGATCCGTTCACGGGCTCCTGGGGCGCATAGCGCCAACCCTGGCGGCGTTCGCCGCCGCTCTCATTCTCGTACTCGCGATGTCGTGCGGGAGCGAGCCGGACGCCCCGCAGGCCACCACAGAGCCCAGCCCGACGCCGAGTCCCACGCCAACCCCGACACCAACGCCAACCCCGACTCCAACACCAACCCCGACGCCGACACCCGTGCCGTTCGACCCCACGGCGGCCCTCGAACGATCGGGCAAGGCCATGCAGGACCTGGAATCGTTCCGGTTCGAGCTGACCCACAACGAGGGCGGCACCGAGTTCATCCCCGGGATGGTCGTCGAGGAGGCCCTGGGGGACGTGGTCAAGCCGGACAGGCTCTCCCTCAAGTTCAGCGGCATCTTTGGCGGAGGTTACGCGATCAAGTCCTCCCTGGTCTCCGTGGGCGACTCCACCTACATGACGAACCCGCTGACCGGCGCATGGCAGGAGATGGACAACGCCGTCAGCCCCCTCGGCTTCTTCAATCCCACGGTCGGCATCGCCGCGATGATGCTCCAGCTAGAGGAGCCCCAAGAGGTCGAGTCGGGCCGGGACGACCTCCTCAGGCTGACGGGCACGCTTCCAGCCGCCGCGCTCTCCCCGCTGCTGGGCTCGGCCATCCAGGACGCGTTCGTGGACGTGGACCTGACCATCGACTCCCAGCGCCACTACCTGCTCGAAGCCATCGTCTCCGGGCGGGTCATCGAGTCCGACGAAGAGGGGATAGTCCGCACCATCGAGCTGCGGGACTTCGGCGAGCCCATCGTGATCGAGGCGCCCCAGTAGCCGCCCGCGCGAACGGCTCCCAATGAGCTCGGCCGCCAGGAAAGTCTCGCCCTACGTCGCCCTCGTCCCCGTGCTGGTCGGCGTCTTCATCGCCGCGGACGACCAGACCGTCATCGTGACGGTACTGCCCCAGATCATGCTCGACATGCGGGTTGCCGTCACGGAGCTGGACAAGGCCTCGTGGACCGTCACGGGTTACCTGCTGGGGTATCTTGCCGCGATGCCGCTGATCGGGCGAGTCTCCGACGTGTGGGGGCGCAGGCAGGTATTCTTCGCAGCGATGGCGGTCTTCATGGTCGGCTCCGTCGCCGTCGCCATAGTTCCCGACCTGAAGGCGATGCTGCCGTTCGAGGTGCCGCCCGGCGTGGAGTTCCCGGACTTCGAGCTGCTGATAGCCGCGCGGGTATTCCAGGCAATCGGCGCCGGGGCGCTGGTGCCCGTCGCCATCGCAATAGCGGGCGACCTGTTCCCCACCGGGCAGCGCGGTCTGCCGCTGGGACTCATTGGGGCCTCCGCGGAGGCGGGCGGGGTGATCGGGCCGCTCTGGGGCGGCTTGGTGCCCCAGCAGATGGACAGGCTGTGGAACGCGATCTGGTCCAACGCGCCGGTCGCCCAGGGCCTGGCCGGGTGGCTCAACCAGGAGCAGGGCTGGCGGTGGGTCTTCTGGATCAACATACCCCTCTCGCTACTGGTGCTCGCCCTGGTCATATGGCTGCTCCCGCCCAGTCCGAGAGCCGCCGCCAGGGTCGACTACACGGGCGGCGCGCTGATCGCCGCGAGTTTGGCGGCCATGACCCTGAGTCTGGCAAGGATAGGCGAGCCGGACGCGCTGATGGTCGGCTACCTGCTGCTGTCCGCCGCCGCGCTGGGGCTGTTCATACGGCGCCAGCTCTCACATCCCCAGCCGCTGCTGCCGATGTCGGTATTCAGGGGCGCGGCGTTCGGCGCGGCCTCCAGTACCCATGTGTTCGTGGGCGCGGCACTGATCATTGGTATGGTGACGCTGCCGTTGATGGCGAATACGGTCATGGGGCTGACGCCGCTGGACGGCGGCCTGTGGCTGATGCGCATGACGGCGGCCATGCCGGTCGGGGCGGTCCTCGGGGGGCTCGCCTGCCAGCGCTGGGACTACCGGGTGCCGGCTGCCGCCGGCCTCGTCCTTGCCGCCGCGGGATTCGCGCTGATGGCCGGGTGGGACACGACCATCCGGGACCCCGCGCTGACGCTGCACCTGGTGATCGCGGGGCTCGGCTTCGGCCTCCTGATCGCCCCCATCTCCCTGGCGGCCATCGACTCGGTCGAGGAGGGCGCGCGCGGCGGAGCGGCCGGTATCGTCACGGCGACCAGGATAGTGGGGATGACCCTGGGCCTGGCGGCGCTAACGGCGTGGGGATCGGACCGGTTCACCGGGCTGGCGGCTCATATAGCCCTGCCGCTGCCCATCGTGGGCGAGACGCCGGCGGAGTACCAGGCGCGGGTCGACCGGTTCGACGCCGAGCTGTCCGGCGTAGGCGTGACCATCTTCAACGAGTTCTTCCTGGTTGCCGCGGCGGTATGCATCGCGGCCCTCATTCCAGCCGCCTGGATGGCCTGGAGCAGGTCCAGGTCGCCCGCCCCGGGGAACTAGGCAGCGCCGTGAAGACCACTCCGTAGGGGCGGATTTGAAACCCGTCCCGTCCCGCCCAGAGACGACCTAGACCTTCGAGTACCTGGGTGTGGCGATGCTGGTGCCGTCGGGCAGCTTTTCGACGGTGAAGTCTCCGAAGAGGAGCGGCGCTTCCTCCCGCAGTATCTCCAAGATGGCGAGGGCTAGGCGGCGTATCTCCCAGTCGGCGTAGACGGCCCCTCGCATCTCGATGAAGTGGCGCCATGCCCTGACGTTCGCCGTCACGAATATCTTGGTCTCCGTCGCATTCGGGAGGACCGCCCTGGCCGCCTGCCGAATGGCCTTCCGGCGCTCCCAGGGTGTGGCGAACACGTCCTCCGAGACTCCCTCCATCTCGATCTGCCCCGGGATGCTCGCCTCGAGGTCCTCCACCAGCTTCTCGTAGCTGTCGGACGCCTTCTCCAGCGCCTGCTTCAGAATCGCCTCCGACTTCTCGGAGCCGTGCTCGCTGATCGCCGGCGGCACGACGAAGGGGCTGTCGGACTCGTCGACGAACCGCTGGGACCTCTGGCTGTAGGCGAACCCGGCCCTGTGTCGTACCAGCTCGTGGGTCAGGCTCCGGGATACGCCGGTGATGACGAACCCGTAACTGACGTGCTCGAAGACGCTGCCGTCGCCCTTGGACAGCAGGTTCGTGATGAAGTCCTCAATGTGCCGGCGGCCCCGCCCGAAGCTCATATAGCAGAGCCGCGCCGACACCTCCACGATGGCCGCCGACTCGTCGCCGCCCGCCCTGATGCTCTCGGGGACGCCGGGCAGGTCCTCGTCGGCCAGCAGCTCGGCGACCTTCTCCCAGTCCACGCTGGGGCGTGAGACCAGGTAGACCTTCGGCTCGGTCAGGTACCGCATGGCGTACCCCGGGAGCGCCTAGACTACCAGGCTCAGCGGGTTCTCCAGGAGCCTCTTGATCTCCAGGATGAACCGTGCACCCTCCGCGCCGTCGGACACCCTGTGGTCGGCGGACAGGGTCGCGTTCATCATGCTGGCGACCGTGACCTTGCCGTCGCAGACCACGGGCCGCTCCGTCACGCTGCCCACCGCCAGCATGGCCGACTGGGGCGGCAGGATGATGGCGACGAAGCTCGTGATGTCGAACATCCCCATGTTGCTGATGGAGAAGGTCCCGCCCGTGTACTCCTCGGCGCTCAGGGTCCCGCCGTTGGCCCGGCTGATGACGTCCTTGCTGGCCGCGGAGACCTCCCTGAGGCTCTTGCCGCCGCAGTCCATCACGGCGGGCACGATCAGCCCGGCCTCCTGCGCTATGGCGATGCCGATGTCGATGTCCTCGTTCATCCGGATCCCGTCGTCGGAGTACGAGGCGTTGAACTTCGGGTGGAGCCCCAGCGCCGTGGCGCAAGCCTTGATGACCAGGTCGTTGACGGTGACGCGAACCCCCTCGGCCTCCAGGGAGGAGTTGATCTGCTTGCGCAGGGACATGGCCTCAGTCATGTCTATCTCGGCGGAGACGTAGTAGTGGGGGGTCTCCTGCTTGCTGCGTACGGTCACCCTGGCGATCTGGCGTCGCATCCGCGTCAGGGGTGTGACGTCCACTCCTGAGGCATCGTATCGCGCGGCTGTCTCTGATTCTCGGACGGCTCCAACCTCCGCCACCTCAGGTTCAGCCTCCTCGACCGGGGCCTCCTCCTCTACCTCCGCCTCGGGCGCGACGGGCTCCTCGGCAGGGGCCTCTTCCTCCTCTACCTCAGGCTCGGCTGGCTCCTCAGCCGGGGCTTCCTCCTCCAGCTCGGCTTCAGGCTCGGATGGCTCCTCAGCCGGGGCCTCTTCCTCCACTTCGGCTGCGGGCTCGGTGGGCTCCTCGGCCGGGGCCTCTTCCTCTATCTCGGGCTCGGGTTCGTCCGGCTCGGGCACGAAGGAGAGCACGTCGTCCCTCGTGATCCGGCCTCCTGGGCCGGTGCCCTTGATGAGGCTCAGGTCTATGCCCTGCTCTTCGGCGAGCTTTCGGGCGACGGGCGAGGCACGGAGGTTGTCTTCGAACATGGCTGTCCTCTCCTGTTGGGGTTCCGGCTGGGGTTCAGGGGCGCTCTGTACGGGCGGTTCCGGGGCGGGCGCGTCCGCGGGGCCATCGCCGGGTGCGTCGGTCGAGTCGCCCTCGTCCTGGGAGGGCGCGGCGACGGCCTCGGGGTCCTCGCCGACATCACCGACGATGGCGATGGTCTCTCCGACGGGTACGGTCGTGCCCTCGGCAACGAGCACTTTCAGCAGCACGCCCGCCACCGGGGACTCGAAGTCTACGGCTGCCTTATCGGTCTCGATCTCGGCGACCGCGTCGCCCAGGGCCACCTCGGCGCCCTCCTCGACCAGCCACCGGATGACCGTGCCCTCCTCCATGTCGTAGCCCATCTGGGGCATATTGAGTTGAGTGGCCACTTTGCTATGTGCCTCCTCTGTTCTCTGCTGCCTAGATTCCGTACAGGTCCTCGATGTACTTGACGACTCGCGCGGCGTTTGGGAGGGCTGCGGCTTCAAGCGTTCCGTTGTAGGGGGCCGGGACCTCCACGCCTCCGACCCTTCCCACGGGGCCGTCCAGGTAGTCGAAAGCCTCTTCCTGGATGGTGCTCGCGACCTCAGCCGCCAGGCCGCCCGTGCGCCAGAACTCCTCCACCACTACGGCCTTGCCTGTCCTCCTGACCGAGTCGACGACCGTCTCCTTGTCCAGCGGCCTTAGCGTCCGAAGGTCGACGACCTCGGCATCGACGCCGCGCTCGGCCAGGACCTCGGCGGCCTCCAGGGCGACGTGCACCATGCGCGAGTAGGCGACCAGCGTTATGTCGGTCCCGTGCCGCTTCACCTTCGCCATGCCGAGGGGCACCGTGTAGTGCCGGTCCGGTACCTCGCCCTTTATCCTGTATAGGAGCGCATGCTCGGCGAAGATCACCGGGTCGTCGTCCTCGATGGAGGAGCGGATGAGTCCAAGTGCGTCATATGGGTCCGAAGGTGCAACCACCGTCAGGCCTGGAACCGTCGCGAACCAGACCTCCAGGCTCTGGGAGTGGGTCGCGCCGAGCTGGCCACCGCCGCCCGTGACCGTACGGATGACCATCGGCACCTTGATCTGGCCGTTGGACATGTACCTCAGCTTGGCCGCGTGGTTGACCACCTGGTCCATGGCCAGCAGCATGAAGTTGATGGTCATTATCTCGATGATGGGCCGCAGGCCGCCCAGCGCCGAGCCGATGCCCGCGCCGACCATGGCCGCCTCGGAGATGGGGCTGTCGATGATGCGCTCGGCGCCGTACTGCTCCAGGAACCCGTTGGTCACGGCGTAGGGGCCCTTGAACTCGCCGATGTCCTCGCCGAGGATGAAGACGCGATCGTCCGCGTCGAGGGCTTCGCGAAGCCCCATGCTCACCGCGTCTCTCAGGTTCATCTCCGGCATCTGGTCGAGTACCCCGTCTACTCCGTCGAGCTTGCGTCGATTACGTTGTCGTAAAGCGATTCGGGGGACGGCTCCTGGCTCTCCTCGGCGAACCGGGTGGCCTCGGCGACGGCGTCGTTCACCGAGTCCTCGATCCGCGCCGCCTCGTCCTCGCTGATCAGCCCCTGCTTCATGCACCGGTCCTTGAAGGTCACCAGGGGGTCCCTTTCCCTGTACTCGTCCACCTCGGCCGAGTCCCTGTAGGCCTCTGGGTCCTGCACCGAGTGGCCCACGAATCTGTACGTCATGGCCTCAAGGAGGACGGGCCCACCCTGGGAGCGGATGCGCTCGACGGCCCTCATCGTGCCCTCGCGTACGTCGACGATGTCCATGCCGTCGACCTGGAGTGCGGGCATCCTGTAGGCGTCCGCGCCGTGGAATATGTCGCGCCCCCCCGCGTGGGCCTTCTCCACGTGGGTGCCCATGCCGTAGAGGTTGTTCTCCAGGAAGAAGAGCACCGGCAGCTCCCACAGCGACGCCATGTTCAGGGCTTCATGGAACTCGCCCTGGTTCACCGCGCCGTCCCCGAAGAAGCAGACCGCGATCCGGTCCTCCCCCTTGTACTTGGCGGAGAGGGCCAGCCCGACGGCGATGGGAAGATGCGCGCCCACGATGGCGTGCCCCCCCATGAGGCCCCTGGATACGTCGAACAAGTGCATGGAGCCGCCCTTACCCCCGCTGCTGCCCGTCGCCTTGCCCAGAAGCTCGGCCATCACGATGTTCGGGTCCATGCCTCGTGCCAGCGCGTGACCGTGGTCGCGGTAGTGGGTGATGATGTAGTCGTCGCTGCGGAGGGCCGACATTGCGCCCACCGCCACCGCCTCCTGCCCGATGTAGAGGTGCAGGAAGCCCCTGATCTTGCCCGCCATGTACAGGCGGCCGCTCTGCTCCTCGAACCGGCGGATGAGGAGCATCTGCTCGTAGAACGCGCTCGCCTGGGCATAATCGAGGTCCAACGCTAGCCTCGCTTGGGCCTGAATATATGGACCGCCGCCCCATCCGCGTCCAGGGCGGCCTCCTTGATTGTCTCAGAAACGGTCGGGTGCGGGTGGACCAGCCACCCAAGCTCCTCGGTGGTGCTCTCCAGCAGGTGGGCCATGGAGAGCTCGCCCAGCAGCTCCGTGACCTCCGGGCCGACCATGTGAGCGCCGAGGAGGCCGCCCACCTCGTCGTCCACGACGAGCTTCACCATGCCCTCGGACTCACCGAGACCCAGGGCCTTGCCGTTTGCCGCGATGGGGAACCTTCCGACCCTCACCTCGCCGTAGCGCTCCCGCGCCTGGGCCTCGGTGAGTCCGAAGCTCGCCACCTGTGGCTTGCAGTAGATGGCCCTGGGGATGGTCTCGTAGTCGAGCTTCATGGGATCGAGGCCCGCGATGTTTTCGACGGCGGTAACCGCCTGGGCCGAGGCGACATGGGCCAGCAGCATCTTGCCGGTCACGTCGCCGATGGCGTAGACGCCGGGGACGTTGGTCTCCATGCGGTCGTCGACGGATATGAAGCCGCGGTCGACCGCGACTCCCGCGTCCTCGAGCCCGATCCCCTCGGTGTTGCCCTTCGCGCCGACCGCCACCAGGACCTTGTCGCACTCGATGCGGCTCGCCCCCGAGCGGTTGGACACGGTGACGGTGGCGGAGGAGCCGTGGACGGCGACGCCCTCGACCCTCGCGCCGGTGATGGACTTTATGCCCTGCCTGCGGAAGGAGCGCTCCAGGAGGCGGCTGATCTCCTCGTCCTCGTTCGGCACGACGCGCGGCAGCAGCTCTACGAGGGTGACCTCCGCGCCGTACGTGGCCCATACGTATGCGAACTCAGCGCCCGTCGCTCCCGCGCCGACGATCACAACCCTGCCGGGCACGTGGCGGGTCTGCAAGGCCTCCCGGCTGGTGATCACGGTCTCGCCGTCGATGGGCAGGCCGGGAAGCTGCCTGAACGAGGCGCCAGTGGCGATGACGACGTTCTCGGTGGAGAGGGTGCGCCCGCCCGCCTCCACCGTGCGGGGGCCGCTCAATACGCCCTCTCCCTCGACAAGCTCCACGCCATTCCCCTTGAGGAGCATGTTGACGCCCGACGTGAGCTTCTTGACGACGGAGCGGCTGCGGTCGATGGCCTTGGAGAAGTCGTAGGTGACGTTCTCGGCGGTTATGCCAAACTCGTCGGCGTGTTCGAAGAGGGCGACCACCTCGGCGTTTCGTATCAGGGCCTTGCTGGGGATGCAGCCCCAATTAAGGCATACACCGCCAACTTCGGACCGCTCGACAATCGCCGTTCTGAGACCGAGCTGGGCCGCCCTGATGGCCGCAACATAACCGCCCGGCCCGCTTCCTATGACAACGACGTCGAAGTCCGCCAACTATGTCTCCGCACTTGGGTATCAGGAGCTTGGCCTATTCTACACCATATGGGGCGCCATCTCTATTTGCATATCACCCTTATACCGGGCGATTGCTCAGGCAGCGGGCGATTGTGCTATCCTGTGGGTGCAGCCAATCCCTCGGGAACGGTGAGCATTCGGTCTCTCGCTTTGGGCCGCCGGCCGTGCGCCGTGTGCGCCCACCCCGTGTCCGACCGGGCGCGCCTTCCCGACACGAGATGGAGGTCGCTTTGTCCGTCGGCAGCACGACCCGATCCGGAACGGGCACCCCGCCCCCTGGCAGGACGTCGCGGATAGGGTTCCTGGGCGCCGGAATCGTAGGCAGGTCCATGGCGGCGGCGCTGTCCCGCGAGGGGTACGACGTGCGCGCCGCGGCGAGCCGGTCGCCCTCATCGGCGGAGGAGCTGGCGCGGCTGGTCGACGGCGCCCGCGCATACGAGGAGCCCCAGGCCGCTATCGACGCCTCGGACGTGGTCTTCATCACGACGCCGGACGACGCAATCGGGGCCGTGTGCGCGGCTTACTCCTGGAGCGGGAGGCACACCGTCGTCCACTGCTCCGGGGTGTCGTCCCTCGACGTGCTGGGCCCGGCCGTGGAGCAGGGGGCACGCGTGGGCTCGCTCCACCCCATGCAGGCGTTCGCGTCCGTCGAGAACGGCATCGCGAGCATCCCCGGTGCGACCTTCGGGATCGAGGGTGACGACGAGGTGCGCGCGTATCTCAGGCAGATGGCGCTGGACGTGGGCGGGCATCCCATCTTCTTGGAGCCGGAGGACAAGGCGCTGTACCACCTGTCGGGCGTGATGATGGGCGGCCTGCTGTCCGGGATCGCGGCGGCGGCCTCCCAGCTATGGGAGCAGATCGGCCACGACCGGGCGCGGGGCGTGCAGGCCCTCATGCCGATGATGCGGCAGGTGTCCCAGAACCTGGCGAGCGCCGGCGTGCCGGCCGGCCTGGCGGGGCCATACGCCAGGGGCGACATGGGCACGGTGCGGAAGCACCTGGAGGTCCTGCACCAGCGATCGCCGGAGACGCTGCCGCTCTACTGCCACATGGGGCTGGCGGGCCTGCCGTTCGCGCTGGAGAAGGGGACGCTGCCGCAGGAGCGGTACGAGCAGATACAGGGACTCCTGGAGGAGTACCTCGCCCGCTCGACGGGGATGAGGTGCAAGTGACATGACCAACACGCCGGAGAGCATTGCCCGGAAGAAGGCGGCGGGGGAGCCGATTGCAGTGCTCACCTGCTACGACTACCCCACGGCCCGGTGCCAGGACGAGGCGGGCGTGGACATCATCTTCGTGGGCGACAGCGTGGGCACGAACGTCCTCGGGTACTCCAGCGAGAAGGAGGTCACCCTGGACGACGTGGCCCACCACCTGAGGGCCGTCCGCAGGGGAGTCGAGAACGCGTACCTGCTGGTGGACCTCCCATACGGGACGTACGATACGCCGGAGCAGGCGGTCGCAAGCTCCACGCGCCTCACCGCGCTGGGTGCGGACGGCGTGAAGCTCGAGGGGTTCAGGCCCGACGTGGTCCGGCAGCTGGTATCGGAGGGCATAGAGGTCTGCGCTCACCTGGGACTGAACCCGCAGCTTCACGCCAGGAAGGGCCTGCGCGCCAAGACCGCGGCGGCGGCGGCGGATCTGGTGTCGGAGTCCGTCGAGCTGCAGGAGGCGGGCGCGTGGATCATGGTCTACGAGATGATCCCGGAGGAGGTAGGGCGCATTGCCACCGAGCGCCTGTCGATCCCGACCATCGGGATAGGCGCGGGGCGGTATACCGACGGCCAGGTGCTGGTCGCGCCCGACATGCTCGGCGTCAACACCTTCGACTTCAGGCACTCGCGCAGGTACGATGACCTGCACGGACGGACGGTACGAGCCTTCAAGAGGTACATCAGCGACGTACGCTCGGGCGCCTTCCCCGGCGCCAACAACGTCCGCCATCTCGACGAAGCCGAGCTGCGGGCCCTCAACGACGCCCTTTCGCCAGCACGCTGACCGGTAGGGCCGCCGTTCCCATGCAGACTATCGAGAAGATCGACGCGTTCAGGGTGGAGTCTGCCGGAATGGCTAGGCCGGTGGGGCTGGTGCCCACTATGGGCGCGCTCCATGAGGGCCACATGTCTCTGGTCCGGCGCGCTCGCAGGGAGAACGCGACTTCGGTGGTCTCGATCTTCGTGAATCCGGCGCAGTTCGGCCCCGGCGAGGACTTCGCGGCCTACCCGCGCGACGTGGACGCCGACCTCGGCAGGCTCGACGAGGCCGGGGTGGACGTGGTGTTCGCCCCATCGGCGGACGAGATGTACCCGTACGGGTTCGACACCCACGTGGACGTGGGGCGGATTGCGGAGAGGCTGGAGGGCGCGGCCCGGTCGGGCCACTTCCGGGGCGTGGCGACGGTCGTGTGCAAGCTGCTGTCCATCGTTCGGCCAGACCGGGCCTACTTCGGCAGCAAGGACGCGCAGCAGGGGCTGGTCATACAGAGGCTCAACGCGGATCTGGACCTTGGCGTGGAGATCGTGATGTGCCCGACGGTCCGGGAGCCGGACGGCCTGGCGCTCAGCAGCCGCAACGCCTACCTGGACGCCGAGGAGCGCAGGGCGGCCACGGTGCTGTACAGTACGCTCAGCCTCGCCCGCAGCATAGGGGGCGGGCCCGCAGAGGCCGTGCGCAGCGCGATGCTCGACATGCTGGAGGCCGAGCCGCTGGCGTCGGTCGAGTACGTCAGCATCGCGGACGCCGACACGCTGGAGGAGCTGGACGCAGTCAAGGGGACGGCCCTCGTGTCGCTGGCGGTACGCATCGGGTCCACACGCCTGATCGACAACATCGTGATCGAATGACGGGCCGTCCCGAAACGTATTCGCGCGGTCATCCCGCTGATATAATCGCCGGGCGGTCATGCGTATACTGGTAACGAACGACGACGGCGTCCACTCCGAGGGCCTCTGGAGCCTTGCCGCATCCCTTGCCGACATCGGCCGCGTCTCCGTAGTGGCGCCGGACCGCGACAACAGCGGCATCAGCGCGGCGATCACCATAACGAACGTCGTCCGGGCCAGGCCTGTGGAGTCGCCCATCCCTGGCATCGACGCCACCTCTGTGCAGGGCACGCCCGCCGACTGCTCGATACTCGCCCTGGAGTCCCTGTACGACGAGCGGTTCGACGTGGTGGTGTCGGGCATAAACCACGGCGCGAACCTGGGGCTGGACACGCTCAGCTCGGGGACGGTGGGCGCCGCCATACAGGGCAGCCTGAGGGGCATCCCCGCCATAGCCGTCTCGGTCGCGTCGCTGGAGGACGTCACCTTTGAGGCGGCGGCCCGCATGGCGAGGGCGATTACCCCGGAGGTCGCGCGGACGCCCGCTGCCGCGGGGGGCGGCACAGCCCCCCTGGTCAACGTCAACCTGCCGAACCTCCTGCCGAACGAGGTCAAGGGCGTTTGCGCAGCCAGTCTCGGCCCGCGGGCGTACTTGGAGCGCGTGAGGAAGGGCCATGACGGACGCCGGACGCACTACTGGATCGGGCACGACAGGGAGGTCGGCACGGACGCCGCCGCGGACACCGACGTATACGCGGTGCGCAACGGCTGGGCTGCCATCTCGCCCGTAACGTGGGGCACGGACGACACCATGCCCCAGGGCTGGCTCCAGCGCCTTGCCCAGCTTGCCGCGGATGAGCTTGGCGTCGAAGCCGGCTCGCCAGCGAAGGACGCCGGGTGACCGACCGACGAAGGCGGGCCACCCGGACGACGACAGAGGAGACAGGCTGATGATCTACGAGTACAGGGTATACGAGGCCGTTCCTGGCAGGATCAACGACATCGTCGCGCGGTTCCGAAACCACACGGTGAAGCTGTTCGAGAAGCACGGGATCAGGAACATCGGCTACTGGACGCCCAACATCGGCGGCTACAACAACGAGCTGGTCTACATCGTGGCCTTCGAGGACGTGGCGCAGAGGGAGCGTGCGTGGGCCTCGTTCCGCGCCGACCCCGAGTGGCACAAGGTGGTGGCCGCCTCGGAGGCGAACGGACCGATAGTCGCGCGCATCACCAACACGCTGCTGACCCCGACGGACTTCTCGCCGCTGCAATAGGGTGGATTCACCCTCACCTTAGTCCTCTCCCATCAAGGGAGAGGAGACTCACGCCCCGGAACCGTCGTCGGTGCGGGAGGCCTCGCACTCGTCGCACCGGCAGAGCTTGCGGAGGAGGTCGAAGGGGTAGATGCCGGTGAAGTGGGCGTCGCTCCAGAGCATCTGGACGGCGTACTGGCCTACCAGCAGGTAGTCCTCGGCCCTGAGGTCGGCGTCGACCGCCGCCGGGTCGAGGAGCCTGCGGCGGCTCCACTCCTCCACGCACTCGGCGCACCCGCAGTTCAGCCGCAGGTAGCGCGCCTCGAACTCGCTGACGTGGCCGTCGGCCCACTCGACCACCAGGTCCCCATCCCGAATCTCTATGCGCGCGACTGAAGTGTCCAACACGGCCTCCCGGCCTCAGTTTATACTCTTCGTAGGCAACGCGCATACTGGCGCGCATCCAATCAAAGAGTAGTGGGAAAGGGAGAGACGCCCAATGAACTGGGACCGGTTCAGGAAGCTGTTCACGATCTTCTGGATCGTCGGGATGGTGCTGTGGTTCATCAGCCTGGCTCGCACGCAGCTGGGCGAAGGGTGGACCAACTGGGACTACGACATCATCCTGTACCTACTGTGGCCCAACATAGGCAACGTCGGAATCTCAGCCGCCGTGTTGGCTGCTTTGTTCTCGATGAGGAAGACGAGTTGAGGGATGCGTCGGCGGCCCAACGTGTTTAGCTACGCGGCGAGGCTTGCCGTAGCGGCCATTGCGGCGATCGCGTTAGCCGCATGTGGCGCGGCAGTGCAGGGGGCGTCGTCCGAGGAAGGCGCACCGGGGCGGGTCCTGTGGGCCGCGGGGCTCGAACGGGTCCCCTGGGATGTGCGAGTCGAGGAGTCGGACGGCTACGTCGAGGCACCCCGCATACTCATCAAGCGCTCACCGGAAGAGCTCGCGGACCTGCTCGCCGACTACCGGCTATACGACTACGAGTTCAGGAAGGCCATCGTGGAGCCCCGGTTCATAGCCGCGGAGCAGGCGAGCGACAAGTTCGCCAACCGCCAGGTCCTAGGCGTCTCCATCGACGGCGACCACCGCGCCTACGCCATCCACTTCATCGAGGCCCACGAGATCGTCAACGACACGGTGGGCGGCTTGCCCGTCGCCGTGACCTATTGACCGCTGTGCGATACGGGCGTGGTCTACGCCCGCGAGGTCGAGGGCCAGGCGCTCACGTTCGACGTGTCCGGGCTGCTCTACGACGGCATACTCGTGATGCGCGACAGGGAGACCGGCTCACTCTGGAGCCAGGCGATCAGCACGGCCATCGACGGCCACTTCGACGGCATGGTGCTGGAGGTCGTACCGGCGGAGCGGATATCGTTGAAGGCGTGGATGGAGGAGCACCCGGACTCGCTCGTGCTGGGATTCCCGCCGAAACGCGATGAGTGAGTCGTGCATCCAATAGACATGAAGCAATCACACCCTCGACTCGCACAATCGACCCCCCGGCTGGCAGCCCTGCTCGTCGCTGTCCTGCTTGCCGTCGCCTGCGCATCGGGGAGCGAAGGGACTCCCCAGCCGTTTCCCTCGACTCCTACCGAGTCCGCCGCCAGCAAGCTCGACAAGGACGTTGCCCCGGCCGACCCCATGAAGGGCCCGGAACCCAAGGTCGCGGCCTCCTTCAGCCGGCCCGAAGGGGACAGGGAACGCGTGCTCGAGATCATCGACATACTGCCCAAGGACGGCATTCCGTCGGTCGACAACCCGGCGTTCCTGGGCGCGTCCGAGGCGTCGACGCAAATGGGGCAGCAGGACCTCGTGATAGGCGTTTCGCTCAACGGCGAGCACAAGGCATACTCGACGGCGTTCCTCAGCAGCCGCGAGATCGTCAACGACACGGTTGGGGGCGTGCCCGTCGCCGTCACCTGGTGACCCCTCTGCTTCACGGGCATAGTGTATGCCCGCACGGTGAACGAAGAGGTGCTGACCTTCGGCGTGTCCGGCAAGCTGGTCATGAACGCGCTGGTCATGTACGACCGGCAGACCGACTCCCTGTGGAGCCAGTTCCTGGGCGAGGCGATCAAGGGGCCGCACGAAGGGACGAAGCTCGATCTGGTGCCCTCACAGCTCACGCGATGGTCGTCCTGGAAGGAGGAATACCCCGACACGCTGGCCTTGGACATCGGCGGGCCGGCGTTCGACCAGTACATGGATTACTACGTCGGGCCCTCGGCGGGGATACTGGGCCAGAACAACAGGGACGACCGGCTCATCGGCAAGGACCTGGTGATCGGGATAGTCGGGGAGGACTCGCAGCGGGCCTACGCCCACAAGCACCTGGCGAAGCCGCGCGTCCTCAACGACACATTCGAGGGATCGGACATCGTGGTGGCGCTGGACCTGAACAGCGGCTCGACCGGGGTCTTCGACCGGCGCGTGGACGGCAGGACCCTGACGTTCGTGCAGGGCGCGGAGCCGGAGGAGATGTCCGACGTCGAGACCGGCTCGTCGTGGAGCAAGCTGTCGGGCCTGGCGACGGGCGGCGACCTGCAGGGCAAGCGGCTCAGGCCCTTCCCGTCCTTCAACGCCTTCTGGTTCGGCTGGAGCGACTACTTCCCCAACACCGAGCTATACGACCCATCCTGAACCACGGACATATTGATGCTCCTCAAGGCCTAGGCAGTCTGCTGTAGCTAACTGCTATTTTCAGCAACCACCAGCATGTTGGCTCGCAATGCCAACCGCCCTTCCTCCAGAAGGCGTCCAACCCCCTCACTGAGTCTACGGTCAATGTGCTTTCCTGTCCGACGCCAGCCGAATTGACGCGCCGTCTCGCGTATTAGATCCTCTTTTTCAATGCCATAGGACGCTTTGGCGACGACCAGCAAGCCCTCATCGATCTCAGATGGTGCCACGCGGTCAACTGGACGTGTAGCATTGCGCCTTGGTCGAAGCTGTCTAGCATCTTGGGTGCGGACTAGGAAGTGCCTAGACCTATCGCGCGGGCGATTGAGAATGCGTTCAATCGCTTGCTCGACCCGTTCACGGATTCGCTTCACCGCTCTAGGGGCGCCATAGATGGAGCGTACCCGATCAATGATTGTGTCGATGTGGACAGGCTCCTCAACGGAAACAATGTCCCGCACCAAGGCTGATATGTCACGTAGCGGGACATCGAGCAAGTCGCCAGCACGAGTCTGACCTTCGAACCGTCGATATTCATCGAAGAGCAGGGCAGGGGTCGACGATGGTGGAGGGACCTCCGGTTCGGGTGACGTGGCAGCGACCAGTGGTGGCTCATTGAGAACGGCACCAGTGGGCGGAGACGGAGACTCCTTGTGGGTACGCGCCCGTTGGAGCGCCTGTTCAATGGCGACAATCTCCGTCTCGGGATCTCGGACCCACGCTGTCGACCACACGCGGTGGATATGCCAACCGAGCCCTTCAAGCACTTGCTGGCGCAGCCAGTCGCGGTCACGGGCAGTAGGCGAACTGTGGTATGGGAAGCCGTCGCACTCGATGCCGAGGTCGTATCGCTCGCCGTCCTCAGACCTGATTGCGAGGTCTATACGGTAACCCGAGACGCCAACCTGCGCGTCAACCCTGTGCCCACGCTTCCTAAGTGCGGCAAGCACCGCCTCCTCAAACGGGCTCTCCGGCTCGCCTACTCCGGTGACCTCGGACTCGAAGGCACGCTCCGGGTTGCGTACGTATTCGAGATAGCGGCGTAGCTGGCGGGCACCCGGTGACCCCGAGGTGATGTCCTCGGCGCGCAGCGAGTGTACGACCGTCATTGATTTGCGCGCCCGGGTCACGGCGACATTGAGCCTGCGTTCGCCTCCCTCCTGATTGATTGGACCGAAGCGATTTGGTACGGCACCTGCCGGGGTAGGCCCGTATCCGATGGAGAGTATCATGTGGTCGCGCTCGTCGCCCTGGACATTCTCCAAATTCTTGACGAAGAACCGTTCAGGAAGTTCATCGCTGAACCGCTGATCCAGATGGCGCTTGAGCAAGCGGCGCTCCTCAATGAGGCTTTCTATAAGATCTGCTTGGGAGCGCGAGAGCGCGACGACGCCGATACTCTCGCTAGTAGTCTGCGCCTCCATCAAGTCGAACACGATGTCGGTTACACGGGCCGCCTCGTCCCGGTTGGTTCGGCTGCCGCCCGCGTCGTAGGTCGCATTTGGAAGGTACACGTCGCGAACGCGGGAGGCTGTGGGATTGGGGTTGGGGAATGTCAGGAGGCGATCCTCGTAGAACGCATGGTTGGAAAAGCGGATTAGGCTCTCGCAACGACTCCTATAGTGTACGGAGAGGTATCGCTCGGCGAATCCAGCCCCCACCTGTCCAACCATGACGTCGAGAATGCTCTCACGGCCTTCAAAGCTATCGTCATCTTCCTCCTCCTCGCCGTCCGATTCCTCATCATCACCGAGACCGGCCCTGAAGAAGGTCGTAGGTGGGAGTTGCTGTCGATCACCGACGACGATCACTTGACCCGCCCGGTCGATGGCGGGGAGCGCGTCCTCAGGCAATACTTGGGAGGCCTCATCAAAAATCACAACATCGAACTCGAGATGGTCGCTCGCCAGCGGACCTGCTGGCAGATACTGGCTGACGGCGAGTGGGCTCATCAGGAAGCATGGCTTCAGTGTCTGCAACAGATTTGGGATGCGTGCGATGAGCCTCCGTACGGGCATCTGTCGGCGCCGCTTCGAGAGTTCGCCGTACAGGATGCCCAATTGCCCTGATTGTAGAGGGGTGACCCATGGGTCCGGGAACTTTGCGAAGACACGTTCTCGCACGCGCTGACGCGCCGCACTGGGGTAACGCTCGTCGAGTTCCCTGAATTGGGCGCGCACACCCTCGTGATCGACTCGGCTGAATCTGCTTAACTCAGGCTCTGCTTCGTAGAACTCCTCCAGCCATGCAGTGTAGATGCGCCGCTGGACAATCCCCGGTGCGTCCTCAGCCCGGTCGGTCACGGCGCGTAGTGCTGCGGCTGACCCAAGACCGAGCCGCTCGTCCAGTTCTCGCACTGCATCGCGGTATTCGACCCACCCTGGCGCGTCACCCGCGTGTTTGAGAAGGTCTGCACTCCACGCATCCAGGTCGACAAAGGGTGGTGCTTGCCAAGAGTCCCAACTCGTGGCCGCGACGTTGAACCGCTCATTAAGCACACCGAGTCTCTGCGAGAATGCGGCGACCGCCGTGCTAATGGTCTCCGCACGTTCTTTGTACTCCCCACCTGCTCGCGGGTTGACAGCATGACCTTCAAGCGTGTCGCCGAGCCGACCGTTCGCCTTGTGGAGGAAATCAGAAGTCCAGTCGAGGGCATGCGAGACGGCATCCCAGTCGGTTGCCGTGCGCTCAAAGAACGCGCCAAAGTCCTCGGCAAGCGCAGGCGCGAGCCGTTCATCCTCTTCCGCCACGGCCATGAGCCGAATGCCGTCCTCAATGAACTGAGTCAGCGCATCGAAGTCAGCGGGCGTTGTGACGAGGATGCGGTACATCTCTGCAGTGGCATCCCGTATACGGCGTATTGGCCCGATCGCACGCCGTACGGCTTCGCCTGCTCTGGCGACATCCAGGCGCGACGCCATCAGAGGCTCATGGCCGATTGCACCGGCCGCGCGGTTGTACCGCATCAGTGCAACCTCTAACGGTTGGCTTGCGGACTCCAGCGTGATACGACGGTCACCAACGAACTCCGTGGCAAGTAACTCCCGCAGGACATCGGCATCGCCGCGCCAGTCACCGAGAACGCCCCTCAGCGCCACGAGATCAAAGAGCACACGCCCCCACTCGGTTTCCCGTCCGCCGAAGCGCGTACCCAGTGATTCTCGCAGTCGTGGCTCCATCTCATGCCATCGCTCACGCCTACGCTTCACGTCCATAGCCAGCTCGACGACAGCAAGGGATTCATCGAGCGAGAGCTTGCGGGGCGATTTGAGCTGTCCACGGACTGTGCGTTGGTCGCGTCGATACGTTCCCCGGATATGGCGCAGGAAGCTCCGGTGGTCGGTTCGGTAACGAATGAGCATCTCCTCGTCCACTCGCTCGACCAGCCCGTCGGAGAAGTCCTCACCAAGCCGAGCTTCGTCGCCGACGAGCCGTTCAAGCAATGCTCGCGCATCCTCCGACTCGCGCTCCAACTCCTCGGTCGCCGGGGCCGTGAGCCAGTGCTCCGGAACCGGTTCGAGGTCTAGGATGCTAGCAATCAACGCCGACGCCTGGTCGAGTTGGCCCAGCGTGCGAAGCTGCGAGTCTGCGAGAGCGGCACCGATGGCTTCCGTGTTCGCCTTCAACAGGTCGAGCGCCGCTTCGAGCTCATTGGCCTTCTCCAAGAACTCGCTTGGGTCCTTGCCCAGCGCGGTTCGCCAACCCACTCCGGCCAACTCCTCTATCGCTTCCCGTTCGTCTGGCGAGAGCACGAGTGCGCTGGCGATAGCTTGATAGTCGATTGTTGAGGACGAAGCTCCCAACCAACCGTCCAGCGTCTGCTCTAGACGGCGGCGCTCGCGCTGCTGCTTCGTCTGATCCCGCGACAACTGACGCAACCTCGCTACAGCGTCGTAGCTGAGCCACATGCGAGGAACAGCGGGGGCCTGTTCGAGTAACTGCAAGAGGTCCACCATAGCTCGCGCATCGTCAACTGACTCGATTGGAGGGACACCAAGCCAATTGGAGGGTGCGCTCGCTTCAGAGCGTAACGCATCAATGGCTGTCTGCACCGCACCCATGTCTCCCCGAATCAAATCGGCCAGTTGGAGTGACGGCTGCGTTGTGCGGAGTGGAATCCAGCGGCTCGAATAGTGACAGCGGAACTCCTCTGGACGGCGCGCGATGCGCTCAGTCACCCGCCCGGCTTCACGAAGCCAGTCGGCGGTCAACTCGGAGGTTGGGGGCGGTTGAGCCACTTCCAACCGGGGCAAGTGGCGGACTTGAGCGAAGAGGCCTTGCACCTCATAGATAGATTTCCCTAAAGGCTCGCGCCGCTCGTGGAGTAGACGCACGACGAGGTTAAGGAGGTCTCGGCGCGCTACCAACTCATCGATGGATACACTGACAGCGAGGCGGGCGCGGTCGTCCTTGACAGCGCTGTTCAACTGGCGGTACACCTCGCTCTTTCTGCCACGGTCGCTGTGCAGATCCAAACAGAATATACCCAGATTGCACTCCTCAAGCCTTCGCTTCACAACGTCTAGTGCAGCGGTCTTCTCGCTGACAAAGAGAACGCGCCTCCCGTCGGCGAGCAGGGTGGCGATCAGATTCGCAATCGTCTGGCTCTTGCCGGTTCCAGGAGGACCGTGTATGACCAGATTCCTACCTCGGCGTGCCTCCTCAATTGAACGCAACTGGCTGAAGTCTGCCGGAAGCACGGTGTACTGGTCTCGCAAATCCAGAAGATCATCCAAGCGCCCTCCCACAAGATCCGGATCGCGAGGCGTAGCCGATGCCCCGTCGGAGCGGACTCTTTCCGTTTGGGCTTCGGCCCCGGCGAGCATGCCCGTCAATTCGCTTCGGACTCCTTCCTCGCTCATCCGTATCAAGTCCTCGTACATCGCGAGCTTCGAGTAGGAGAAGGTTCCCAGAACGATGCCCGAATCAACGGACCAGTCGGTGCGACTGCGGGCGAGAGCATCTACTCTGCCGATGTAAGTCTCTATAGGCTCATCCTCGCCAGAGTCGTTTCCATACTCCGGGAGTTCGATCCCCAAGACCGCAAGTTGGTGGCGCAGGGTAGGGTTGACGGATAGGTCGTCGTCTTCGCGAACAAGGCGGAACGGGTCGCGAGGGGACTCGCGTTCCAGGTCGCAGGGGATCAGCAGGAGTGGTGAGCGTGCCTGCTCACCGTCTACATCAACCCAATGGAGGAACCCCATAGCGAGGAAGAGGACATTGAGGCCTTGTTCTTCCTCCCATTCACGATCCCGGCGCTGTAGATTGCGCAGCCGCCGTTGAAGATCGGCCGGCTCGCAGTCTGTGGTCATGTCACCAGGGAGGACAACCGGGTCGTCGGCGCGGCCGGTATCCTCCTCCTGAGCCGCAAACCCACGACGGCGTGACCGCGTGGGCGGCACGTACGGGAACTCAAGACCACGCCTGGATCGGCGAAGCCGCTCGTCAAGTTCATCAGGCCTTGTGCTGGTGATACCAACGGCGCTGCGACCGGGCTTGAAGTAAAGCAGGTTGTTGCGGCGGTCTAATTGGAGAAGCCGATTCGCCCACTCACTGATCCGCTCTGCTATCGGATCCACCATGCTTAATCTCTAGCCCTCGTGATGCCAGATGTTGCGGGTGCCTGTGTCTACGCCGCCGTCTACTGCTAGGACCTGGCCGGTGACCCAGGATGACTCGTCGGACGCCAGGTAGAGGGCGGCGTAGGCGATGTCCTCGGGGTGGCCGGTGCGGGCCAGCGACGCCGGGGCGGGGGAGAGGGGGAGGTCGCCCATGGGCGCGCGGAAGAGGCCCGCACCGATGACGTTCACGCGGATGTTGTCGGCGTAGAGCTCGCGGGCCAGGTTCCGGGCGAATCCGATGACGCCGCCCTTCGCCGCGCCGTAGGCGGCGTTGCCCTCTTGGCGTACGCTGAAGCTAGCCGCGACAGCGACGATAGACCCGCCCCCCCGCGCCTTCATCACGGGCCGGGAGCACTGGGCAGCGTTGTAGAGGCTGTTCAGGGTGTTCGAGACCGCGCCCGACCAGAAGCCCTCGTCCACTTCGTCGAAGGTACGGTCCGGCTCGAATCCGCCGCCCGCGGCGCTGTACAGGATGTCGAGGCGGCCGTGGGCGTCGACTATCTCGCCGACGATGCGCTCGGCGTCCGCCCTGTCCGTGAGGTCGCCCGGCGCAGCGGTGGCGACCCCGCCGGCTGCCCTGATCCGGTCGGCCGTCTCCTCCAGGTCGTCGCGTCCCCGGGCCGTGATGACGACGTTCGCCCCCTCCTGCGCGAACAGGACGGCGGCTGCCCGGCCCATGCCCGTGCCTACTCCCGCCAGCCAGGCCGTCTTTCCCTTGAGCCTCATGTCTGCTTCCTCCTTTGGTGCACGCGCGGGAGCACCTGCTCGCCGAAGAGCCTCATCATGCCCGCGACTGCGTCCGGGTCCATCTGGCCCGTGTTGAGCTTCAGCATGACGTTGGGCACTCCGGAGTCCTGGAGCTCGATTAGCTGCTCGGCCACCTGGTCGGGCGTGCCCACTATATACGCCTTATCGAACCTGTCCTCGAAGTCCGCGGGGTTCGGCCCTACGTCCCCACCAACCAAAGGGTTGAGCGTGTGCCGCGCGGTCGTGGAGTGCTCCTGCTCGCGCCGGTAGCCCTCCTCCACCTGCTCCATCGCCTCGGCGTAGGTCGGGGCGACCCAAGCGCCCATCCACGTCCATATATTGTCGACCGCGCCCGCCACCTGTTCGTCGGAGAAGCCTGCTCCGGACATGGCAGACCTGTAGATGTTCACCCTGTCCATTATCTCAGGGCCGCCGAGTCCGCCCATGAGTATCGGCCTGCCCTGGTACGCCATGGCCCTGACGGAGTCCTCGCTCAGGACAGCCCTCACCAACGGCGGGTGTGGCTTCTGGTACGGCGTCGGGCGCATCTCAGGGATGACGACCTTCCAGTGCTTCCCCTCGTGGCGCAGGCCCTTGGCCGTCCACGCCTTCACCAGCAGCTCCTCGGACTCCTCGATCCGCTCCCTGCCCTGCTCGCGCGTGGTGCCGAAACCGGCGTACTCGTAGTGGTTGAAGGCCGAGCCGCGGCCCGTGCCGACGATCAGCCTGCCGTGGCTCAGGTTGTCGAGGAGCGCGGTCTGCACGGCGACCCTCACCGGGTGGTTCAGGGCCATCTCGACAACGGCGAGGCCGATCTTGACCCTGGTGGTGCGGGCGGCGATTGCGGCGGCGAATACTATCGGGTCGGCGTAGACGCTCTCGCCCACGAAGTGGTGCTCAGTCAGCCACACGGCGTCGAGGCCGACCTCCTCGGCCAGCACCGCCTCGGCAAGGGTGGAATCGATCGTCGCGGAGTCGCCCTCGGGCTGGTGGCTGAGGGGCACCATGAATGTGCCGATTCTCATGTGTCCGCTTCCTCTTCTTCGTCGAGCCTGCCCAGTATAGTCTCGACGGGTCCGGTCAGGGCGGAGAAGGCGACCTGGCCGGGGGCTATGACGACCCTTCCGCGGCGCGGGCCGTCCTCGGTGTCCACGAGGACCCAGTCGCCGACCTCCAGCTCCTGCTCTCCCGGGCGGAAGAAGCGCAGCGGCTGCATCTCGTTCAGCCTCACGCCCACTACCCTGGATACGCGGCGGCCCTCGTTCACTGCTGCCTCACTCGGGGGAGGTCGAGCATCATTACCTCCAGCGCCAGGCGGGAGTTGACGTTGCGGGCGATCAGCCGGCGCGTCCTGCGAATCGCCTGGATGGCGCCGGTTATCTGCTGTCGGGTGAGGGCTGCCGCCACGGACTTGAGCGAGTCCATCCTCGACAGGTTGGCCGCCATCTGGGGGACGCCCTCCTTGACCAGCATGACGTCCCGCCACCAGGCCAGCCATATCTCCAGCTCGCGGCGGCCCGACTCCCTGTCCCTGTCGGTAGCCGAGCCTAGCTTCGCCGCGTGCTCGAACCGGGCTTCCATGCTGCCCAGCACGACCTCCTCGACCGCGTCGACTTTCTGCTCTACGGCCTCCAGGAGATCGGGATCTTCGGCCGCCCGAATGGCCCAGCCGGGCCTGCCGCCCGACAGGCGCGCCGTCCGCTCCGCCATATCCTCGTCCAGCCCCAGGCGCTCGGCCAGGTGCGCGGCGATCACGTCGGGAGGCACCGGCTTGAGATCGACGATCTGGCACCGGGACACGACCGTAGGCAGCAGCGCCTCGGGCTTTGGAGTGAGCAGGAGCAGGTAGACCCCCGGCGGCGGCTCTTCCAGCGTCTTCAGCAGGCTGTTGGCGGCCTCAGCGCTCATAAGCTCTGCGCCGTCGAAGATCACGACCCTGCAAGCGCCCTCGAACGGGGCGAGGGCCGCCTCGCGCTGGACGTCCCTCACCTGGTCGACGCCTATCAGGGTGCGGCTGCGTCCTCCACCCGCGGCCATCTGCAGGCCCACCACGTGCACGTCCGTGTGCAGTCCGCGACGCGTACGCGAGCAGCCCGCGCACTCCCCGCACGGCTTCTCGTCCCCGGTGCAGTTCAGGGCGGCCGCCAGGTCGACGGCCAGCGACATCTTGCCGACGTGCTCCGGCCCAGCTACCAGGTGGGCGTGGGACAGCCTGCCCCCGGCCAGAGCGCGGCGAAGAGCGCCCGTCGCCTTCTCGTTGCCTATCGTCTGCCAGCCCATGTCACATGGCCTCGCGGTGCGGCCTACTCGACCACGTCGAGGGCCATCATGTCGTCGTAGGTCTCGCGCCGCCTGATCAGGCGGGCCTGGCCGTCCTCGACCAGCACGACGGCCGGGCGCGGGTTCAGGTTGTAGTTGCTCGCCATGGACGGAGCGTACGCTCCCGAGGCGGGTATGGCCACGAGGTCGCCCGTCTCCAGCCTGGGCATCGAGATGTCCCGCACCAGGATGTCCCCGGACTCGCAGTACTTGCCCGCAAGGGTGACCTGCTCCTCCGGCTCGGCGTGCATACGGTTCGCGATCACCGCCTCGTACCGCGAGTCGTACAGGGCGGGGCGTATGTTGTCCCCCATGCCGCCGTCCAGCGATACGTACTTGCGGACCGTCGGGATGTCCTTGATCCCGCCCACCCTGTACAGCGCCACGCCGGCCCGGCCGACTACCGACCGCCCCGGCTCGATGGTGAGCAGGGGCTCCCCGAACCCCAGGTCGGCCGCGCGCGCCTTCAGGGCCGTCGTGATCACCTCGGCATAGGACGAGATGGGTGGCGGCGCCTGCTCGCGCACGTAGCCGATGGCGAACCCGCCGCCAGGGCTGAACTCCCTCAGCTCCAGCCCCTCGCTCCTGAACGGCGCGAGGAACGTGAGTACCGTGTCCACGGCAATCGAGTACGGCTCCAGCTCGAAGATGGGCGATCCCAGGTGGAAGTGGATTCCCACGAGGTCCAGGTGGCGGGCGGCCAGCGCCTGCCTGATGGCCGTCTCCGCGTCGCCGGTCTCGATGGAGAAGCCAAACTTGCTGTCCAGGATGCCCGTGGTCGTCTTTGCATGGGTATGAGGGTCGATACCGGGTGAGAGGCGGAGCATGACGTCCTGGGTCGTGCCGCGCGCGCCGGCTATGCCGTCCAGCAGGGCCAGCTCGTGGAAGCTGTCGACGACGACGCGGCCGATCCCGGCGTCGACGGCCATCTCCAGCTCTTCGGCGCTCTTGTTGTTCCCGTGGAAGTAGACGTCCGACATGGGAACGCCCCCGGCCGCGGCAACGGCCAACTCGCCCCCGGACACCACGTCCAGCCCCAGACCCTCTTCGCTGACCAGCCTCGCCAGCGCGGGGTTGACGTACGCCTTGGACGCGTACAGCACCTTCGTGTTCGCGTAGCGGGCCGTGAACTCGTTCACGAACTCCCGGCACATGCCGCGCAGCGTGGCCTCGTCGAGTACGTACAGGGGGGTACCGAACTCCCCCGCCAGGGCCTCCACGTCGCAGCCTCCGAGGGAGAGGCGACCGCCCTCCGTCACGGCGGCGGTGGTCGGGAATATCTCAACGTTGGGGAATGACATCCGAGGTCTCCTGGCGGCCAGCGGTGGCCGTAATTCTATCACCCCGGCCAGCCGGGGGCAGGCGATTGACCGTTGTGCTATAATGGCTAGGACTCCGATACTCGATGCGAATGTCGTCCCGCTTCCTGCGCTTGCACCAACTTGTTGTAGAACGCATGCGACGCTTGACACCGGTGAGGAGGATCTTCAACAAGGAGGAGCGCGCATGAACATCTATGTGGGCAATCTTCCGTTCTCGATGACCGAGGACGAGCTCGAAGGGGCTTTCGCGGCCCATGGTGAGGTGCAGTCCGCACGAATAATCACCGACAGGTATACCGGACAGTCGCGGGGCTTCGGCTTCGTGGAGATGCCGGACAACAACGCCGCGGAATCCGCCATCCAGGCCCTCAACGGGCGTGAGATGATGGGCCGCCCCCTGACCGTAAACGAGGCCCGGCCTCGCGAGGACAGGGGCCCCCGCGGCGGCGGTGGCGGCGGCGGACGCTGGTAGGCTGACAACCGACTGACCCGGCCCGGCCGCCGGATGGAAGCGGCGTAATGGCGGTTCGGGCCAGGCAGAGGCAACACAAAGGGCGGGCGCATGTGATGCGCCCGCCCTTCTTTCGTCTAAGAGGTGAGGCTTGGAGCGGGTGATGGGATTCGAACCCACGACATTCTGCTTGGGAAGCAGACACTCTACCCCTGAGTTACACCCGCCCGGCATCCAACTTCATCATATCAGGGCGCCCACGCCCGCTCAACTCCCGGCAAGCTCCGCCCTGACCAGCTTGGTGCCCTTGACCATCGCCTCCAGCTTCAGGTACGTGATCCACCTGGGTAGCTGGAAGAATCCACAGTCCGGGCTCACGTACAGCTTCTCGGGCTCCACGACACGCAGCATCTCCCGGATTCGCTCGGCCACGTCCTCGGGCTGCTCGACGTAGAAGGACTTGACGTCGACCACGCCTGCCCCCAATTCTCGCTCGTCGCCGACCTCGCCCCACAGCCCGCTCTCCTTCATCTCGCGGTTGGCAAACTCGAACACGAGCTGGTCCGACCGGGTGTCCAGCAGGGCCGGGAACATCCACTCGTACGTCCGCTTGCCCCTGGGACGGCTGCTCAGGTTGCCGAAGCAGACGTGCAGGGCCAGCTTGGCATCCACCCCGTCCACGGCGGCATTGTACAGGCTGACCCACTCATTCAGCTCGCCTGGGATGATGGCGAAGGACGGCTCGTCGATCTGGATGTAGTCGACCCCGGCATCGGCGAGGGCCCGCAGCTCCTTGTTGATGACGTCGGCGAGCTCCCAGGCCAGCTCGAGCCGGCTGGAGTAGCCCTCCCCTGGGCGGACGTGCATCGTGAGGGTCAGCGGGCCGGGGCAGGTGAGCTTGAGGGGCCTGTCCGTGCGCTGCTTGGTGAACTCGTACTCCTCGACGATTCCCAGGCCCTCCGGCACCGTGACCTTGCCCGTCGTGTGGTATCGCTGGGGGCTGTCGTAGGCGTACAGGCCCACCTTGCGCAGGGGCGGGTCCTCCACGATGTTGGACATGCGGTCGTAGAAGCTCTGGACGAAGTACCAGCGGCGCATCTCCCCGTCGGTGATGATGTCCACTCCCGCCCGCTCCTGGTCCATGATCGCCACCATCACCGCGTCGTCGAACGCCTCACCGCTGTCGGTGGAGCCGTAGTTGCCCTTCTCCATCTCGTCCAGCGCGGTCCACAGCCAGCTCGGGTACGCGTGGCTGCCGATGACAGTGGTGGGGAGGATCGATGGTGCGGTCCTGGTCATTGCATGACTCCGTGAACGGGCTTGGGGACGCCCGGATTATACCACCGCACCCGCGCGGCAGCCTGCGGATGCGCCGGCCTACTGCTTAGGCGCGCCTGGGAGCGATTCGCACGCGATGCCGTCCCCGTCTCCGTCCAGATTGTGCCTGTCGGTCTCGGGCCCGCCCTCGGCCTCGAAGAATGCCTGCGCCTCTTCCCACGTATCGAAGTCCGAGCAGTCACGATCCGGCGTAGCCGTGTGGGTCGGGGTAGGTGTCGGAGTGGCGGTGGGTGTTGGTGTTGCCGTTGCAGTGGTGGTGGGCGTCGGTGTGGCAGTTGGAGTGGCCGTGGTCGTAGCCGTCGGAGTGGTGGTGGGCGTCGGTGTGGCAGTTGGAGTGGCCGTAGGCGTTGCAGTGGCGGTGGGCGTCGGCGTTGCAGTTGGGGTGGCCGTAGGCACGGACGTGGATGTTGCGGTCGGAGGGGCCGGGGTGGCCGTGGGCCTAGGCTTGGGTGTCGGCGTGGCCGTTGCGGGAGCCGGGGTGGACGTGGGTCTGGGCTTGGGTGTCGGTGTGGCCGTTGGGGCCGATGACGGCGTGGCAGTGGGAGTGCCCTGGCTGGGTCCGCCCGGCAGGGACTCGCACGCAACCCCGTTGCGATCGTTGTCCAGCCTGTGCCTGTCCGTCTCCGGCCCGCCGGCCGCTTCGTAGAACGCCTGCGCCTCGGCCCAGGTGTCGAAGTCCGAGCAGTTGCGGTCGGGCCCGGCAGGATCGTACTTTAACTCGACTGCGCCCGGCGTCGGAGTTGGGGTGGCAGTCGGTGTCAGCGTAGGAGTCGGACTGTGCGCGGCAGTGGGTGTGGGCGTCGGGGTCGGAGTTTGGGTCGGTGTAGGCGTAGGCGTGGCAGTGGGCGTTGGCGTCGCGGTCGCCGTAGGTGTCGACGTGGGTGTTGGGGTCGGCGTTGGCGTGGCAGTCGGCGTTGGCGTGGCAGTCGGTGTTGGCGTCGGTGTCGGCGTTGGCGTTGGCGTTGGCGTGGCAGTCGGTGTTGGCGTCGGTGTCGGCGTTGGCATAGGCGTGGCAGTCGGTGTTGGCATAGGCGTAGGCGTCGCGGTCGGGGTGGCCGGGTCGGGCCTGGTGTCGAGCAGGACGGCCGCCGGCGCGGCAGGTCCGGGCGATGGTGTGGGTAGAGCGTTCACGGGTACGGGTGCAGCGGGCCTCAGGACCTGCAGGTGTACGCTGGGCTCGCAGCCGGACAGCATCTCTCGCAGCGCGGCCGCCTCCGCTTCGGTCGCGGTGAGGCCCCACTCCCTCTTGATGGCCGCCCAGTCCATCGCGTACCGGCACCAGTAGGTCCTGTCGGGAGGCCGCCACTCGTCGGGCCCCCGGCGGCCCTTGGAGCGGTTGGCGGAGGCGGTCGTAGCTACCAGGTGGCCAGGATAGGAAAGGCTGTTGGCGTACAGCTCCTTGCGCTCGGCACTCCACCGGTGGCCCCCCGATTGATGAGCGTTAGCGAGCGGGACCACATGGTCCACGTCCAGCTTACCGGGGTCCTCCACCACCTCGCCTGTATACGGGCCCGTCCACCTGCCTGCCGCGACCCTGCACGCCCCTTCATCGGTGAAGGTCACCGGGACGGAAGATTCAGCGATCAGCACCTCGTGGCGGGTGTCCTGGCAGTCGCCGTCCGTGTCCGTCCAGTGGCCCCAGTCGTCCCTGTCGTACTTGGGCAGTCCCGATGGCCGGGGCGCGACGACCACGCTCATGACTATCGCGAGGGGCTGCCCAAATACCGCTGTGGCGGTGGGCCGCACTTGGGCCGACGGTGTATGTGACGGCGATACCCATGACGAGGCCGGCTCCTGCTCGCTACCGCCGCAACCCGCAAGAACCACGGCCATGACGACCGCCACCACGATCATGAGTCGTCGGAGTTGCGGCCATCGAGCATCAGGCCGTGGTGGCATTTGTACGCATTGACACGAGTGTGTCCAGCACCCCATTCGGGCTGAATATAACATACACGGTAGCAGCTTCCCATGTGCTAGTATGCCCTATGATAGGATAGCTATGTCGTCTGGGCGGCCTGTGGTCGGTTCCGGCGGTCAGGAGGCGGGCTGATGGATATGGTCAAGAGGGTGGTTGCGGTGTACCTCGTCGGCATCTCGACGGTGACGGCGGCGCACTTCATCCTGTCCTCCTTCTACCCGGATTCCGTGGACTCGGGCCAGCTCTGGGACATCCTGAACCCGTTTATGGGCGTGGGAACGGTCGCCGTGCTGGCCGTCCACTGGGTCCGCAAGCGCAAGCTGGACTCGGGCGAGCAGGACGGCTCGATTACGCGGGAGTACCTGGAGGCCAACCTGGCCTTCTATACGGCTGCCGTGCTGACCACCTTGTTCTTCTGGAACTGGTTCGACGCCATCATGGCCGGCGGTGAGCCGCAGGGACAGACGCACCGGATCGTCTGGACGCTCATCAATCCGCTGTTCATCGTCCTGGCCGGGGTCTCCGGTTGCCACGTATGGCGCACTACTTCCCGCCAATGAGCGTCGGCTAGGGCTGCGATGCGCATCCGCCGGGAGCTGGAGGGGCTCAATCTGGAGGGCGGGACGGCCGTCACCATCGGCGTCTTCGACGGCGTCCATCTCGGCCACAGGAGCCTCCTGTCCCGTCTGAACGAGATTGCGGAGCGCCGGGGGCTCGCGTCCGTCGTGCTGACCTTCCGCAACCATCCCGCGTCGGTCCTCAGGGCCGGCTTTGAGCCCCGATACCTGACAGTGCCCGACGAACGCGTCCGGCTGCTCGGGGCGACGGGCGTCGACCGGGTGGTGCAGACGACCTTCGACGCCGCCCTGTCGCGGCTCGGCGCTCGGACATTCGCCGGGCTGCTCCGGGACACCATAGGCATGAGGGTGCTGGTGGCGGGCCCGGACTTCGCCATGGGCCGCAACCGGGAGGGCACCACCGCCGTCCTGGCGGACATCGGGGAGGAGATGGGCTTCGACGTGGAGATCGTCGAGCCCCTGCTCGGGCCGGAGGGCGAGGCCGTACGGAGCACGGCGGTGAGGGCCGCCGTATCGTCCGGCGAAATGGAGCGGGCGGCGGCCATGCTGGGCCGCAGCTACTCCATTGCGGGCACGGTCGTGCGCGGCCACGGGCGGGGAGGGCCGCTCGGCTTCCCGACGGCGAACCTCCAGATGCCCACGGAGAGCCTCGCGCCCCGCGACGGCATATACGCCTGCTGGGTCGAGATCGACGGCTCGCGTTACATGGCCGCCGGCAGCATAGGCGAGCGCCCCACGTTTCCGGGCGCCGGGCGCTCGGTCGAGGCGTTCGTGATGGACTTCGACGGCGACCTCTACGGCAGGGAGCTGCGGCTGGAGCTGGTACGCCGGCTGCGCGACGAGGAGAAGTACGCCAGCGTCGAGCAGCTCCGGCTGCAGGTGGACAGGGACGTGGCGGAGACGAGACGGCTCCTACAGGCGAGCGAGGCCGTCGTGCATTCATGAGCCACGGCAGGGAGTGAACATGGAACCCGAATTGAGGCGGCGCATCCTGCAAAGGGGAGTCGCCGAGGTCATAGTCGAGTCGGAGCTGGTCGAGCTGCTGGACCGGGGCGAGCCGCTGAGGCTGAAGATGGGGTTCGACCCCAGCGCCCCCGACCTCCACCTGGGCCACGCCGTCGGACTGCGCAAGCTCAGGCAGCTCCAGGAGCTGGGCCACAAGGTCGTCGTCATCGTCGGCGACTGGACGGCGCAGATCGGCGACCCGAGCGGCAAGTCGGAGACCCGGCCGATGCTCACCCAGGAGCAGGTTCTGGCAAACGCCGAGTCGTACCTGACCCAGTTCTTCAAGATCGTGGACAGGGACCGGACGGAGACGCGGTTCCAGAGCGACTGGTTCGGCCCGTTCGGACTGGACGACGTCATCAGGCTCACCAGCCGCTTCACCGTCGCCCAGTTCCTGGCGCGGGACGACTTCGCCAAGCGGTTCAGCGAGAACCAGCCCATCGCCATCACGGAGCTGCTGTACCCCCTCATGCAGGCATACGACTCGATAGCCGTGGAGTCCGACATCGAGTTCGGCGGCACGGACCAGAAGTTCAACCTGCTCGTGGGGCGCGACCTCCAGCGGATGATGGGGCAGCGGCCCCAGCAGTGCCTCCTCGTCCCGATACTGGTGGGCACGGACGGCGTGCGGCGCATGGGCAAGAGCCTGGGCAACTACATCGGGCTCGACGAGCCGCCCAACGAGATGTACGGCAAGGTGATGTCCCTGCCCGACGTGAGCGCCGAGATGAGCGAGATGGCGGACGCCGGGGGCGAGAAGGTGCGGTACACGGTGGTCGACTACTTCGACTACCTGACCGACGTCTCGTCCGAAGAGCTGGAGGAGATGCGGCGGGGCATGGAGATGGGCGGCGTGAACCCGATGGAGATGAAGAAGCGGCTCGCCCGAGAGATCGTCGCGCAGATGCATGGCGCGGAGGCGGCGCGGGACGCGGAGGCCCACTTCGAGCGGACCGTCCAGCGGCGCGAGCTGCCCGACGACGTGCCCGAGTACGCGCTCCCGGCCGACCCCGAACGGGAGCGGCTGAGCGACGTCATCCTCGGCGCGGGCCTGGCTTCCAGCTCCGCGGAGGCGCGCCGGCTCATCGACCAGGGGGCCGTGCGGGTGAACGACGAGCGCATGGACCGCAACGGCCCCGCGTCGTCCCTGAAGCCGGGCGACGTCATCAGGGTCGGCAGGCGGCGAATCGTGAGACTGAAATGAAATCGCATGGAGGAGTGAGTTGAACCTGAGAATACCGGGGCCCATCCCCGTGCCCGGCGACGTGCTGGAGGCGATGTCCGGCCAGATGATCAACCATCGCGGCCCGCAGTTCGAGGAGTTGCTGTACCGGGTGAGCGATGGCATCCGCGGCGTCTTCGAGACGGACAACGACGTCTACATATTGACGGCTTCGGGCACGGGCGCGATGGAGGCGGCGGTGGTCAACACGCTGTCTCCCGGCGACAGGGTGCTGAACCTGTCCATAGGCTTCTTCGGCGAGCGCTTCGGCGAGATCGCCCGCATCTACGGAGCGGAGGTCACGGAGCTTGCCTTCCCGTGGGGCCGCGCCGTGGACGTGGATGACGTGCGCAAGGCCCTGAACGACGACCCGGACATACGCGCCGTCCTGGTCACCCACAACGAGACATCGACGGGCGTGGCCAACGACGTGGAGGCGGTCGCCGGCGTTGTGAAGGGCGAGTTCGACAAGCTGCTCCTGGTGGACGGCATCAGCAGCGTATGCTCGGTGCCGCTGAAGACCGACGCGTGGGGCTGCGACGTGGTGGCCACGGCGTCCCAGAAGGGTTGGATGCTGCCCCCCGGCCTGGCCTTCATCAGCATCAGCCCGAAGGCCTGGGAGGCCTACGAGAGGTCGACGATGCCGAAGTACTACCTGGACGTGGGCCAGTACAGGAAGTACTACGAGAAGGGCCAGCCCCCGTACACGCCCGGCCTGTCGACCTACTTCGCGCTGGACACGGCGCTGGCCAAGATCGCCGAGGAGGGCCTGGGCACGCTGTTCGAGCGGCACAAGACCATTGCCCAGATGACCCGGGACGGCGTGAAGGGCCTGGGGCTGGAGTTGTTCCCCGAGGAGTCCGTCGCGTCCGACACCGTCACCGCCGTGAAGGTACCCGAAGGGATATCGGCGGCGGGTGTGCTCGCAGCGCTGCGCGAGGAGCACGGCATCGTGCTCGGCGGCGGCCAGGGGCCCGTGGAGGGCAAGATACTCCGCATCGGCCACATGGGCCGCGTCGAGCCGTCCGAGATCCAGGAAGTACTCGATGCCCTGGCAGCCGAGCTGCCCGCTCCGGCCTAGGAAGCTACGCCGCTGCGCTCAGTAGTTCGCCTTGCCCGGCCGCTGCTCCGGATAGCGTCCGCAATGGGCCCTAGCCGCGCCGGGCCAGAAAACAACCTTAGATCCAGCAGTCTTTGAATCTCGTCGGCTTCCATGGAAGCTATGAACTTAAACACCCTGGGGATGGCGCTGGCTCGAGACCGTGACGCCGGTTCATCAATTCCATAGATCTGGCAGAAGTTTGCGATGTCCCCAAATGTGGGCATGAATGCCTTGTCCTCGAACCTCCTGGCAAGCTCAGCCACCGCTGCCTCTTTCCCTGAAGGCAGGTCCATCTTCGCCACGTGCTCAGGTGCCGTGGGTCTTGGCTTCCCCTTTCTAGGTACTGCCACGGTGTTTCTTTCGGGGGACTTCGCGTTCCCCTTCGACTTCTCAGGTTGAAGCTCGGAGAGTTCGATCTCCCGCAGAGACTGGCTGACCCGCTCAAGGCCGTATTCGCGTACGATGGAGTCCAGCGTCTGCCTGAGTCTAGTCTGCGTCATGGCAGCAGTTTACCAAAGAACTCGTCGGCAACAGGCTGGAATCCTGCAGGAGCGTTTCCAAGATAGGTGTAGTCACCGCGCATCATCTTGGGGTAGCCACGCGAATGGGGAAGTTCATTGTCAAATACGTCCCACTTATTCTTTCCCGCCTCCTTAAGTATCTGATCCATTGCTCTCTCTTTTTCCGGGCCTCCGTCGTTTCCGCCATGATAGAAGGAATTATTGATTATGACACCGAGAACATCAATGCTGTGTCCCTTGTTTCTCCGCCTGAAGTCATCGAGAGAGTCCTTGAGTAACGGGAAGCCAATTGTTGCGAAGTACTCTGGTCTGACGGGAACGAGGATGCGTCGCGAGGCATGATACGCAGCCCTGGTCAGTATGGACTCGGTTGGGGCACAGTCTATGATGATGAGGTACTTGTCCTGGAAATTGTTGGCAATGAGACGCGCCAAGACCCTTTCATCGGGCCTAACGGCACTGATCAGGTTGTCTGAGAAGTCGAACCTCGAAGGAATGATCTCCAGATTCGGGTCCGTAGTTCTGTGAACGACCTCGTTGAGGTCCAGGGGACCCGCCGACACGCCCCCTGCAGCCGGGGGCTGATACCCATTGAAGACCTCAACGATGGAGGGCGATTTGTCATACAAGAACTGCCTATAGCCTTCTTCTCCCATCAAAGCCTGCGACAAGTTAGCCTGAGGGTCAAGATCAACTGCCAAGACCCTAAGGTCCGGCTCGGCAGCATAACGGCACAGCAGTGCCGCGATTGTCGTCTTGCCGACGCCGCCCTTCATATTGATGACTGAGACGCAGATGGGAGGCATAGCTAGTCCTCACTCGGCCGCGGGGGCGGGGCTGCCTATGAAGGGCTGCGGGGCGCGCTTCTCGGCGACGGGTGGCTTGCCGAGGATCTTCTCCAGGTCGGGCGCGTCCGCCGTCTCGTGCTCCATCAGGTACTCGGCCAGGGCCGCCAGCTTGTCCCTGTGCTCCACCAGGAGGGCCTTCGCCCTGTCGTAGGCCGTGTCGATGAGCGAGTGAACCTCGTCGTCTATAGTCTCGGCCACCTTGTCGCTATAGTCACGCTGCTCCGAGATCTCCCGGCCCAGGAAGACAAGCTCCTCGCGCTTGCCGAAGGTGCGCGGGCCGAGCTTGTCGCTCATCCCGTAGCGGGTGATCATGGTGCGGGCGATGTTCGTCGCCATCTCCAGGTCGTTGCCCGCGCCGGTTGTGATTTCGTCCTCGCCGAAGGTCGTCTCCTCGGCCACGCGGCCGCCGAGGGCCTCGGCCATGCGGTCCTTGAACTGATTGAGCGACCACATGTGCCTATCTTCCTCGGGCAGCGACCTGGTGTGGCCCCCGGTTGCGCCCCTGGAGACTATGGTGACCTTGGCGATGGGGTCGGCGTGAGGCAGGAAGTGGCCAACGAGGGCGTGCCCCGCCTCGTGGTACGCGGTGATCTCCCTCTCCCGTGCGCTGATCACCCTGGACTTGCGCGCGGGCCCGAGCATGACCCTGTCGATGGACTCGACGAACTCGTCGAGCTCGATCTCGGTCTGCTTCCGGCGCGCGGCCAGGATGGCCGCCTCGTTGACCAGGTTGGCCAGGTCCGCGCCGCTGAAGCCTGGGGTGAGCTTGGCGATCCGCTCCAGGTCTATGCCGTCGGAGAGCGGCTTGCCCTTGCTGTGGACCTCCAGGATGGCCTCGCGGCCCTTGATGTCGGGATTGTCGAGGGTGACGCGCCTGTCGAACCTGCCCGGCCGCAGCAGCGCCGGGTCGAGGATGTCGGGGCGGTTGGTGGAGGAGAGCACGATTACGTTCGTGCTGGTGTCGAAGCCGTCCATCTCGACGAGGATCTGGTTCAGCGTCTGCTCACGCTCGTCGTGGCCCCCGCCCAGGCCAGCGCCGCGGTGGCGACCCACGGCGTCGATCTCGTCCACGAAGACGATACAGGGGGCGTTTCGCCTTGCCTGCTCGAACAGGTCGCGGACGCGCGACGCGCCGACGCCCACGAACATCTCGACGAACTCGCTGCCGCTGATCGAGAAGAAGGGCACCCCGGCCTCGCCGGCGACGGCGCGGGCCAGCAGGGTCTTGCCCGTCCCCGGAGGGCCCACGAGGAGCACGCCCTTGGGGATCCGGGCGCCCAGGCTGAGGAAGCGCTCCGGGTACTTGAGGAACTCCACGACCTCCTCGAGCTCCTCCTTGGCCTCGTTGGCTCCGGCCACGTCGGCGAAGCTCACGGTCGGCTGCGTGCCCACGAGCATACGCGCCCGGCTCCGTCCGAAGCTGAACGTCTGGTTCGTGTTCCCCTGTGCCTGCCTCATGATGAAGAGGAGCACGGCCCCGAAGAATATGAGCGGCAGGAAGTTGAGGAGGATGGTGAACAGGCTGCCGAGGCCGCTGGACCCCTTCACGACGACGGTAGGGTTGGAGCCGGTCGGGTCGACGCCTGCCTCCCACAGCAGATCCATCATGCTGGCCCCGCCTTCCTTGCGAGACGTGATCGTGTCGCCGCGCGTCGTGACGGCCGTAATCTTGTCCCCCCGGATCTCGATGGTGTCGATCTGGCGCTGCTTGGCCATCGCGATGACCTCGCTGATCGACCTCTCGTCAGATCCGCCAACGTTGGGGAACAGGGTGTAGAAGATCGCGATTACGGCAACGACTATCAGCAGGTAGATGAAGCCGTTGCGCAGCCATTTGGTGTTCATCTGAAGCCCCCCGAATCAACTGGTGCCCCAACGGCAGGTCGATGGAGGGAGTGGGGCTACCGGACTATGATAACACGATACTCGTTACTACGTAAGCCGACCCCTTTTGGTTGGCGTGTACACGGCTATCCGAGCCTGGCCAGGCTGGTCTCCGGCACCACGACCAGCAGGATCACGACGAGCACGGACAGCCCGATCGCCATGGACAGGGAGCCGTACTTGGCCGTGGCCCGGTCCTTCGACGAGTTGAACACGTCGATCACCAGGGCGCCCACCGCGAAGAGGACGCCCGCGACGAGGCTCGTGAAGAAGTACTCGAACCCGAACAGCGGGGCAAGGTAGAGCGACCCTATCGTAAGGTCTATCAGGCTCGACACGAGGGTCACCATGCTGATCGCGCCGCCGTAGAAGGCGAAGAACCTGAGCCACATGGGCAGGAGTATGCCGAGGATCAGGGGGAGAGCCAAGCCGTACCCGAAGCCCAGGAGCGCCCAGGCCATCACGCTCCTGGGACCGCGCTTGGGATGGGGCGTGAAGGCGAACGTGGGCAGCCCCCCGTACATCCAGTACGCGAGCGGCGCCGTCATGAGCGCCCCGGCGAGCCCTCCGGCGCTGGCGAAGAACAGGGACGCCCCGAGGCTCATGTGCTCGGGGACGTCCGGGAACTGCGCCCTGGACAGGAAGTTCACCAGGATGGCGCACCCGCCGATGGTCGCGCCATAGACCGCCATGCAGGCAGCGAAGCGTATCCGATCCCAGTCGAGTACGCGGCGGCGCAGCGCCGGCCCACGTGTGAAGGTAGTCGTGCTCATTCCTGGCACCGCCCTACAGGCGCGGGAGGTCCTCGTCGGGTACGTCCTCCCAGTTCGGGGCGTCGTGCATATCCCCTCCGGCGAGGGAAGTCGCAAGGGCGCCCACCGGCTCGAGGTGGCTCCCATCGTCGAGGCCGAGCCGTTCGCGCCCCTCCTCGGAGATGTCGAACCGCGCGGGGATGAGCCTGCCGATTATCACGTTCTCCTTCAGCCCGCGCAGGTTGTCGACGGCGCCGTTGATTGCCGACTCGGTCAGCACGCGCGTCGTCTCCTGGAAGGACGCGGCGGCCAGGAAGCTCTCCATGTTCAGGGAGGCCCTGGTGATGCCGAGGAGCACGGGGCTGGCGGTGGCGGGCTCGCCGCCCTCGGCCAGCACCGAGGCGTTGGTCTCTTCGTACTTCTCCCTGCCCACGTACTCGCCCGGCAGGTAGTCCGTGTCGCCCGGGGAGTCGATGCTGACCTTGCGCATCATCTGCCGCACCACGACCTCGATGTGCTTGTCGTGGATCGTGACGCCCTGGGAGCGGTAGACCTTCTGCACCTCTCCGATCAGGTACCGCTGGACAGCCTCCCTGCCGAGTATCCTGAGTATCTGCTGCGGGCTCTTGGGGCCGGCGGTGAGCGCGTCCCCCGCGGTAACCCTGTCGCCGTCCGAGACCGTGATGGTCGCGGCAGCCGACACGGGATACTCCCTCTCCTCCTTCTCCTCCCACGAGATGGTGATGGAGCCGTCTCCCACGCTGGCCGTGCCCGCCACCCTGGCCGTCAGCTCGGCCATCTGGACGGCGACCGCCTCTCCCTCCTCGCCTTCCGCATCGTCGGCTTCCGCCAGCGGGTCGCCGATGTTCACCGTGTCCCCGTCGTTGAAGAGCGGCCTGTGACCCTCGGGCAGCCTGTACTCGTCGCTGTACTCCTCCACGCTGTTGACGACGACGCTGCGGCGGGCGATGCGCCCTTCGGCGTCCGTCTCCTCTACGATGCTTGCGATACCGTCGATCTCGGACAGCACCGCCTCTCCCTTCGGGGACCGGGCCTCGAAGAGCTCGACGACCCTGGGGAGGCCGCTGGTGATGTCCTCACCCGCTATGCCTCCGGTGTGGAACGTGCGCATGGTGAGCTGCGTGCCCGGCTCGCCGATGCTCTGCGCCGCGATGATGCCCACGGCCTCCCCCTGCATCACCCGGGCACCCGTCGCCAGGGAGTCGCCATAGCACTTCTTGCAGAGCCCGCGCTCGGCCTCGCAGGCGAGGGGGGATCGCACGAGCGCTCCGTCCACGCCGGCCTCGGCGATCCTGCCCGCCAGCGCCTCGTCCACCGAGTCACCCGCGTCGGCGATTATCTCCCCCGTCTCGGGGTCGGCGATCGGCTGGGCCAGCGTGCGGCTCTTCAGCCGGTCGGCGAAGGGCGTCGCAAGGGGGTCGTCGGGCTCGTTCTCCATCCAGAACCCCGTCGCCGCCTCGCAGTCGTCGACCGTGATCGTGACCTCCTGCGCCACGTCGATGAGCCTGCGGGTCAGATAGCCGCTGTCCGCCGTCCGGAGGGCCGTGTCCGACAGGCCCTTCCGCGACCCGTGCGTCGAGATGAAGTACTCGAGGACGCTGAGCCCCTCCCGGAAGCTCGACTTGATGGGCCTGTCGATGATGTGGCCCTTGGAGCTGGCCATCAGCCCTCTCATTCCCGCCATCTGCTTGATCTGGGCGATGTTGCCCTTGGCGCCCGAGACGGCCATCAGGTAGATGCCGCCGTAGTTCGCCATGTTGCCCTCGATGACCTTCGTGAGGTCGTCGTTCGCCCTGGTCCAGATCTCCACAGTGTTCCTGTGGCGCTCCTCCTCGGTGATGAGCCCGTCCAGGTACTGGTTCTCCAGCTCCGCCACGCTATTCTCCGCGTCCTCGACGATCTCTTCCTTCTTGGGTGGCACTTCGATGTCGTTGATCGCGATGGTCGTACCGGACTTGGACGCGTACTGGAAGCCCAGGTTCTTTATCGCGTCGAGCACACCCAGCGTCTCCTCGTTGCCGAAGGACTGGAAGCACTCGGCCGTGATCTCCTTCAGCGAGTCCTTGCCCTGCTCCTCGTTTCGAAACTCCATTCCCTCGGGCAGCGCGTCGTTGAAGATGATCCGTCCGACCGTCGTGTCGATCCACCCCGACCCGTTCCCGCCGCCGGAGTGGCGCACCTTCACCTTCGCCCGGAGGTCGATGCTGCCCATCTCGTAGGCGAGCCGTGCGTCCTCGAAGCTGGCGAACTTCCGGCCCTCGCCCCTGGCCCCCTCCAGGACCATCGTGAGGTAGTAGCAGCCGAACGCTATGTCCAGCGTGGGCGCGACTATCGGCTCGCCGGAGCTGGGCGAAAGCATGTTGTAGGAGCTGAGCATCACCTTCTTGGCTTCCTGTACGGCGCCCTTGGAGAGCGGCACGTGGACCGCCATCTGGTCGCCGTCGAAGTCGGCGTTGAAGGCCAGGCAGACCAGGGGATGGACCCGAATCGCCCCGCCGTCGACCAGGATCGGCTGGAACGCCTGGATCCCCAGCCGGTGGAGGGTGGGCGCCCTGTTCAGGAGCACCGGGCGCTCCTTCACGATGTCCTCCAGTATGTCCCAGACCTCGGGCCTCGCGCTCTCCGCAAGCCTCTTGGCGCTCTTGATGTTGTGTGCGTAGCCGTTGATGACCAGCCTGTTCATCACGAAGGGCTTGAACAGCTCCAGGGCCATCCGGCGAGGCAGGCCGCACTGGTGAAGCTCCAGGTTCGGGCCGACCGTGATGACCGAGCGGCCGCTGTAGTCGACCCGCTTGCCGAGCAGGTTCTGCCGGAACCTGCCCTGCTTGCCCCTCAGCAGGTCGGACAGGGACTTGAGCTTGTGGTTGTGGCTGCCCGAAACGGGCCTGCCGCGGCGTCCGTTATCTATGAGCGCGTCCACCGCCTCCTGGAGCATCCGCTTCTCGTTGCGGACGATGATCTCCGGCGCCTGCAGCTCGATCAGGCGCTTGAGCCGGTTGTTCCGGTTGATGACGCGCCGGTAGAGGTCGTTCAGGTCGCTGGTCGCGAAGCGCCCGCCGTCGAGCTGGACCATGGGCCGCAGCTCTGGCGGCAGCACGGGAAGCGACGTCATTACCATCCACTCGGGCTTGTTGCCGCTCTCCCGGAGCGAGTCGACGATGCGCAGCGTCTTTATCGCCTTCTTGCGGCGCTGGCCCGACGTCGACCGGATCTGCCCCTGGAGGTCCTCCCTCATATGGTCCAGGTCGTAGTCCTGGAGTACCCTCAGGACGGCCTCTGCGCCCATTCCGGCCTTGAACACCTCCGGGAAGCTGTCCCGAAGCTCCCTGTAGCGGCTCTCGGTGAGCAGCATACCCACCTGGAGCTCCTCCAGGCCCGTGATCGTAGTATCGATGTCGTTCTGGACGGTCTCCTTCGCCTGCTCGAACGTCAGCTTGAGACCCTCCTGGGTGGATCTGATCCTCTCGGCTTCCCCATCATCCCCGTCCTCGCCGCCGCCGCTCGCCTGGGCCTCCTGTATCTTCTCCTCGAGCTCGAGGTCCAGACGCGTCAGTGCCTCTTCCAGGTCGCGCTCCAGGTCCTCGATCGCCTTGTGGCGCAACGGCTCGTCGACCTCGGTGACGAGGTACTGGGCGAAGTAGAGCACGCGCTCGAGGTTCCGAGGGGACAGGTCCAGCAACAGCCCCAGCCTGCTGGGGATGCCCTTGGACATCCAGATGTGGGCCACGGGCGCGGCAAGGGAGATGTGGCCCATACGCTCCCTGCGGACCTTGGCCCGCGCCACCTCGACGCCGCAGCGGTCGCAGATGACGCCCTTGTACCGGATCTTCTTGTACTTGCCGCAGTAGCACTCCCAGTCCTTGGTGGGACCGAAGATGCGCTCGCAGAAGAGCCCGTCCTTCTCGGGCCTCAGCGTACGATAGTTGATCGTCTCGGGCTTGGTCACCTCTCCGTACGACCACATCTTGATCTGCTCGGGAGAGGCGAGCGCTATCCTGACCGCGTTGAAATCGTCGCCGCTCTGGACCATATCTCTGCTCTACCCCCTTTGTTGCCCGCCGGAGGCGCCATGACAGCCGCCCCCACAATTCGATCCCGATGTCCGGGCCCGACGGCTATGACGCCCCGCCGTCCCCGGTCCCAAGCTCGGCCCCATCCGCCGGAACCGCTTCCGGTCCAATCGGAAGGGGCTCCGAAGCGCCGTCCCCGATCCCGATGGGGTCCACCAGCTCCAGCGTTGGCTCGCCGCCCAGCATCTCGGCATCCCCGTCGAGAACCGCCTGCTCGGGGAAATCGGCCATCAGCTCCACCGACAGCCCGAGGCTCTGCAGCTCCTTGAGCAGGACGTGGAACGACTCCGGTATCCCCGGCTGCACTATGTCCTCGCCCTTGACTATGGCCTCGTAGGTCTTTACGCGGCCCAGCACGTCGTCGGACTTTACGGTGAGCATCTCCTGGAGGTTGTAGGCCGCGCTGTACGCCTCCAGCGCCCACACCTCCATTTCGCCGAATCGCTGACCGCCGAACTGGGCCTTGCCTCCGAGGGGCTGCTGCGTGATCAGCGAATACGGCCCCGTGGAGCGCGCGTGTATCTTGTCCTCCACCAGGTGGATCAGCTTCATCATGTAGATGTAGCCGACCGCGATGGGCTGGTCGAAGGGCTCGCCGGTGCGGCCGTCGTAGAGGATGGACTTGCCCAGGATGGGCGCGGCGACGAACTCATCCCTGTTCAGCCGCAGCGCCTCCTCCTTCATGTCCTCCACCGACATCCCGCTGACGTCTCGCCCCAACTCCTCCTCGAACCATATCTTCAGGCACGCCTTCCGGGCCTCGCCCGGCTGCGGGTTGGTGACGATCTTGTCGAAGCTGTAGCCGCGCTCCTCGATCCACGCACGGACCACTCCGAGGTCTATCCGGGAGGTGCCGTGTCCGTCCAGGGTCTCGGGGCTCACGGCGCCCGACCTCTGTATTATCCAGGCTTGGCCCAGGGCGTCTTCGATGGCCACGTCCGGGGCGCCGTCGAACACCGGCGTCACGGCGCGGAATCCAAGCGCGTGGGCGGCCTGGCCCAGGTGCGTCTCAAGCACCTGGCCGAGGTTCATCCGGTTCGGGACGCCGATGGGGTTGAGGATGATGTCGACCGGCGTGCCGTCCGGGAGGAACGGGAGGTCCTCCTCGGGCAGGATCTGCGAGATGACGCCCTTGTTGCCGTGCCGCCCGGCCATCTTGTCGCCCGCGGCTATCTTCCGGGTCTGGGCCACCCACAGCCGCACCATCGTGTTGACGCCGGGCGAGAGCTCGTCGCCGTTCTCCTTGCTGAAGACCTTGACGTCGATGACCTTGCCGCGCTCGCCGTGGGGCACCCGCAGGGACGTGTCCCGCACGTCCCTCGCCTTCTCGCCGAAGATGGCCCGCAGCAGCTTCTCCTCGGCGCTCAGCTCCGTTTCGCCCTTGGGGGTGATCTTGCCCACGAGGATGTCGCCGGGGCCGATCTCCGCGCCGATCCGTATGATCCCCTCTTCGTCCAGGTTGCGGAGGCTCTCCTCGCCGACGTTGGGGATGTCCCGCGTGACCTCCTCGGGCCCGAGCTTCGTGTCTCTCGCCTCGACCTCGTGCTTCTCGATGTGTATGGACGTGAACCGGTCGTCCTTGACCAGCCGCTCGCTGATGACTATGGCATCCTCGAAGTTGTACCCCTCCCAGCTCATGAAGGCGACCAGCACGTTCTGGCCCAGGGCCAGCTCGCCCTGCGCCGTCGACGAGCTGTCGGCCAGGAACTGCCCCTCCTCCACGACGTCGCCCAGGTCCACCATCGGGCGCTGGTTTATGCACGTCCCTTGGTTGCTGCGGACGAACCTCCTGAGCCGGTGCTCGTGGGCCTCGCCCGTCTCGTCCGTGACCACGATCCTCTCCCCGGAGGCCTCGGTAACGACTCCGGAGGCCTTGGAGAGCACCACCTGGCCGCTGTCCCTGGCCACTCGCCCCTCCAGTCCCGTGCCCACGAGGGGGGGCTCCGGGCGAAGCAGCGGGACGGCCTGCCTCTGCATGTTCGAGCCCATGAGCGCCCTGTTCGCGTCGTCGTGCTCCAGGAACGGGATCAGCGCGGTCGACACGCTGACGAGCTGCATGGGCGACACGTCCATGAAGAAGATGTTCTCCGGGGCCTCCGCGGACACGCCGTCGCCGATTCGCGTCTCAACCCTGGCGTCGACGAACTGCCCCACGTCGTCCAGGCGCGCCGTCGCCTGCGCTATGTGCTTGTCCTCCTCGTCGGTCGCCGTCAGGTAGACGATGTCCTCTTCCCTGTCGCTCACGTACGGCTTCACCGAGACCTCTTGCTCCGGCAGGGCCATGATCTGCGTACACAGCCCCTTCGACACGGTGCGGCCGGCCCGGATGATCGTCCGCGTGCCGCCGACCACGTCCTGGGTCACCGTCCTCCCAAGCAGCCCGGGGTCCTTGCTGGAGATGGTCTCCTCGCCGCCGCCGTCTACCGACTCCACGGATATCTGCTGCTCCGGGAGCTTCGTTATGCGCGGCAGGGTGGCCGCGGTCACGACCCGGCCCGCCTTGATGACCGTCCGCGTGCCGCCGGTCACGTCCTGCGTCACGACATGGCCGAGTAGCCCGGGGTCCTTGCTGGAGATGGTCGTCTTGACGGGGCGGTACGGCGTCTGAAGGAAGCCGTACTCGTTGGTCTTGGCGTAGGTCGCCATGGAGCCGAGCAGGCCGATGTTCGGGCCTTCCGGCGTCTCGATGGGGCAGATGCGCCCGTAGTGAGAGTGGTGGACGTCCCTGACGTCGAAGCCCGCGCGCTCCCGCGACAGGCCGCCGGGACCCAGAGCCGACAGCCTCCGCTTGTGGGTGAGCTCGTCGAGGGGGTTCGTCTGCTGCATGAACTGCGAGAGCTGCGACCCTCCGAAGAACTCCCTGACCGCGGCGACGACGGGGCGAACGTTGATCAGCGCCGCAGGCGTGGTCTCGGACGGGTCCATCTGCGTGGTCATGCGCTCCTTTATGACGCGCTCCATCCGCAGCAGGCCCACGCGGACCTGCTTCTGTATCAGCTCTCCCACCGAGCGGACCCGCCTGTTGCCCAGATGGTCTATGTCGTCTCCGCTCTGCACCCCGTTGTTGATCTCGATCATCGTGCGCAGAAGGCTGATGATGTCGTCCCTGGACAGGATGCGGTCGCCGGGGTCGGCGTCGAGGCCGAGGCGCATGTTCACCTTGTAGCGCCCAACCCGTCCCAGGTCGTACCTCCTCGGATTGAAGAAGAGGTCGTCGAGCAGCTTCTTGGCGTTGTCGATGCTGGGCGGCTCGCCCGGCCTCAGCCGCCGGTAGAACTCAAGCATCGCCTCCTCGTGGGAATCGACGCGTATGTCCTTGTCCATGGTCGTCTGGATGAACTGGTGCTCGGGATCGTCGTCCACGTCCCTGAAGAGATCCAGTATCTCCTCGTCGGTCACGTAGCCCAACGCCCTCAGAAGCATGGCGGCGGGGCTCTTCCGCTTCCGGTCGATCTTGACGGAGATGACGTCCTTGTTGCTCGTCTCGAACTCCATCCAGGCGCCGTTGAGGGGGATCATCTTCGCCGACGCAAGCTGCCGGCCGGTGTTCGGGTCCGTGGTCGCCGTGAAGTATGCGCCGGGAGACCTGACGAGCTGGCTCACGACGACCCTCTCGGCCCCGTTGATGATGAACGTACCCGTCCTGGTCATGATCGGTATGTCGCCGATGAACAGGTCCTGGAACTTCCGCTCTCCCTGGGCAGGGCCGGGCGCCCTGTTGACGAGCTCCACCCTGACCTTGAGGGCCGCCGAGTAGGTGGTCTCGTTCTCCCGGCAGTCTTCCTCAGAGGCGATCGGCTCGTCGAAAGTGTGGTCCAGGAAGTTCAGCTCGAAGCGGCCGCCCGGGTAGTCCTCCATGGGGGAGATCTCCTCGAACAGCTCCCTCAGGCCGTTGGTCTTGAACCATTCGAAGGAGTCTATCTGCGCCTGGATGAGGTTCGGCACCTCCAGCACGGTCGGCGTCCTCGAATAGACCCGCCGCCCGGCCTCGCTGCCATTCACTGACTTCAACGAAGGAAAGACCATACGTTCTCACGCTCCTGTGGGGAGAATAGAAGAGTGCGCCGTACCCGCGCGTTGCGGGCTACCGGACGAAACGACGGGACGAATGGCAGAGGCGTACCAAGGACGAGGTGGAACAGAAGAAACTCGGAAGTGGTCGAGGGCGCATCCTCACAATGGTAACATAGCACACAAAAGACACTCTGTCAACACCCGGGCGCCGCCAAAATCCACCTCTCTCGTGGCTCCGGGCTAGCAGGAATCTCCCGCCGGCTCCGATATGTCGAGGAAGCGCACGGGGTCGCCCGGCCGCAGGCCGAGCTCGCGGCTGGCGCCCGCCACGATCTCCAGGACGTGGGCCGCCTCCACGGCAGGGCGGGCACGGAGGACCTCCGAGTCCGGCGCGCCGGCCCGTGGCGGCTGGAGCTCGTAGGTAATGTCGCCCACCGTGCAGTCGGGCGCTATCCAGACGATGTCGATGGCAAACAGCATGTCCTTCATCCAGAACTCGTTGGGCCCGCCGGACGCGTAGAGGAACAGCATCCCCGACATGGGAGCCAGGCCCTCCCGGCCCGACAGCCCCTTACGCTTCTCCTCCGGCGTGGACGCGATGTCGACGCTGAACACCGTGCCCCCGACCACGACCAACGGGCCGCTCGGCAGCGTCGGCGGGAGTGGTGCGGTCACGGGCGTCGGCGCAGCGGTTGGAGAAGGCGCCGCGGTAGCCGTCGGCGCCTCGCCGGGAGCCGGGGTCGCGGTGGGCGTCGGGAGCATGATAACGGTGGGAAGCGCCGGAGGGAGCAGTGCGGTGAGTGGGGTCGACGTGGCGGCAAGGTCCGCTAGAGTGAACGGCGTCGACGTGGCAGCGGGAGCGGTGGGGAGGGCTGACTCCACCATCGGGGTCGACGTGGGAGCCGGGCCAGCAGTGGGGGAGGGAGCAGCAGTCGGCGCGGGGGACGCCGTGGGCGCCGATGCGATGGTCGGAGTCGCCGCGGCAGTCGGGGCCGAGACCGCAACCTTGGTCGCGGTCGGGGCTGGGTCCGGCCGGCTGCCGGGGCCCCAGCATACGGCGACGGCTATCAGGAGCGCGACAGCCAGAGCGACGGCCAACCGCTTCGCGGTGCTCGCGCTCATGCCAGCTCTACGGACGTCGCCCCGCTGCCGCCGTTCATGGGCGTCTCGGAGCTGAACGACTTGACCAGCGGATGCCGCTCCAGGAGCTCGCGGACCACGCGCCTCAGCACGCCCGTCCCCTTGCCGTGAACGATGCGGACCGACCGGAGGCCGTCCCGCATGGCCCTGTCCAGGAACTCGTCCGCCCGTATCGACGCATCCTCCGCCTGCATCCCCCTGAGGTCGAGCTCGATGGTGTCGAGCACGGGGCCCAGATCCAGCCCCACCTCGGGCCCGGCTTCTACGTCGGAGCCAGGCTCTTCCGAGTGGGTGAGCCGATCCAGGGCGACCCTGAGCCGTACGTTCCCGACGGAGACCTCCGCCTCCTCTCCCCGCTCGTCGATGGACTCGACAACGCCCTGCACGCTCATTCCGCGCACGTCGACCAGGTCGCCCGCGGCCACTGGCCGTCCCGGAGGCCTCACGCGCCTAGTCGCGGACTCCGACTCGACCTTCGCCATCTGCTCCTTTGCAGCGGAGAGCGCCTCGGCGGCCCTGTCGACCACCGGTTCGAGCGGCTCCCCAGGCGGCGCTGACCACGAGAGGGCTGCCTGGGCCCGCCGAAGCCCTCTCCGGGCCTCCTCGTACTCGCGCTCGATGTCCCTCCGGGCCTCCAGCAGTACGTCGGCGCGCGATGCCTCGATCTCATCGATCCGGGACTCCAGCTCCATCCGGGTGGCCTCGGCTTCCGCCTGGGCCCTGTCCGCAGCCTCGATGCGCTCCTTCAGGTTCCGGCGCGACGCCTGGAGCTCCAGTAGCCAGTCCTCAAAGAGCACGTGCTGCGGCTCCATGAGGGAGCGGGCGTCGTCGAGAATATCCCTCGGTAGCCCGACCTGCTCGGCCACTGCAATGGCGTAGCTCCTGCCGGGCACACCGGGGGTGATGTGGTACGTGGGGCGGAGCGTCACGGGGTCGAGCTCGACGCTGGCGTTGCTCAAGCCGGGGGCCGTCTCGGCATGGACGGCGACGCTCCTGTGGTGTGTCGTGGCGATGACCCGCGCGCCCAGGGACGCGACGCGGTTCAGCACGGCCTTTGCGATGGCCGAGCCCTCGTCGGGGTCCGTGCTTGCCCCCAACTCGTCGAGGAGCACGAGGGACCGGGGCGTGGCGTGACGCAGTACCGCCGCCAGGTTGCGGACGTGTGAGCCGAAGGTCGACGCGGACTGCTGGATGTCCTGCATGTCCCCAATGTCCGCGAATATACCGTCGAACACCGGCAGCGCGCTGCCGCCGTCGACGGGGATCGGCAGGCCGCACTGGTGCATGACAGCCAGGAGACCAGCCGCCTTGAGCGCGGCGGTCTTGCCGCCCATGTTCGGCCCGGTTATCACCAGCCCCGTCCATGCCGGTCCCACGTGCACGTTGACGGGCACCGCCTCCGTCCCAAGCAGGGGGTGCCTCGCCTGGATGAGGCGAATGGCCCCGGCGGCGTCCACGGCCAGGGCCGCGGCCTCGCGCTTGGCCCCATACCTGGCGCGCGCCATGATGAAGTCGAGCCGGGTCGCGGCCTCGACGCCCGACTCTATGTCCTCAGCCGACTCGCCCACGGCCGCCGACAGCTCCCACAGGACGCGCTCCGTCTCCCGCTCCTCCTCCAGGACCAGCTCGCGCCAGCGGTTCCCCATCTCCACCGTCGCGAATGGCTCGACGAACAGCGTCGCGCCCGTGTTCGAGGCCCCGTGCACCACGCCGGGAACCCTGTGGCGGTGGCTGGCCTTCACCTGCACGACGAGCCGGTCGGATCGGATGGAGACCACGCTGTCCTGGAGCGCCTCGTCCCCCTCGGGCGACTCGATTACGCGAGCCAGGGCCTTCGCGGCGCCGTCGTACGCGTGCCTGACGCTGCGGCGGAGCGGGCCAAGGCCCGGCGACGCGCCGTCCAGCACCTCGCCCATAGGCCCGATGCCGCCGGTTATCCTTCCACGCAGGCCGGACAGGTCCGAGATACCGGATGCGATGGCGGCCAGCATGGGAGCGGAGCCGCCGAACGAGAGCACCCTCGACCTGGCCCGCGCCTGCACGTCCAGCATATCGGCAATTGCGAGCAATTCGTGTCCGGTGAGCAGTCCGCCCTTCGCGGCTCGCGCCGTGGGCGCCGACACGTCCTCCACGGCCCTGAGCGCGACGTCGCTTCCCTCCTGGAGCAGGGCCGCAGCCTCCGCCGTCTCGGCGTGGAGCCGCGCGACCTCGTCGGCGTGGTACGAGGGCATTAGCGAGAGGGCCATCTCGCCTGCGCGTGGGAACGTCGTGGCAGAGGCGAGCTGCCGCCGCACCTCGGGGAAATCGAGCAGATCCAGCGCCTCCCTGAGGAGACGCTCCCTCTCGATCCCGGCCGCCCTGTCCTGTTTCGCCGACGCGTCCAACGCAGTCCTTCGGTACGGCGCTTGCCGTATGAATTGTACCAGTTGGCTCAGGGCGAACGGATTGGGCGCTGACTCACGCCCGGCCCGTGCTATTATGTTCGGCAGCCTGCTACCGTCACCAAAGACCAGCGATGCCCAAGCGAATAACAGTAAGCGTCCCCGCGACGACTGCGAACCTGGGCCCGGGCTTCGACTGCCTGGGCATGGCCCTCGACGTCTGGAACACGATCACGTTCACGACCGGTGGGTCGGGCTTCAGCGTCAGGGGACAGGGCGCGGACGATCTGCCTGCCGGGCAGGGCAACTTCATCAGCACCGCCTTTGCCGTCCCCTTCGAGAAGTCGGGAACGCCGGTGCCGGAGGTCGAGGTCGTCTGCCACAACAGGATCCCGGTCGGCCGGGGGCTGGGGAGCAGCTCCGCGGCGGTCGTCGCCGGGATCGTGGCCGGTAACGAGCTGTGCGGCAGCCCATTCACCCAAGATGAGATGCTCGCCATGGCGGCCAACGTCGAGGGCCACCCCGACAACGTGGCCTCGGCCATCCTTGGGGGGCTGCAAGTGGTCGTGAGCGGCGGCGACGGGATCGTCACGTCTTCGGTCCCCCTGCCCAAGGGGCTCGACGCCGTGCTCTTCGTGCCGGACCAGCCCGTCGTCACAGAGGAGGCGCGGTCCCTGCTGCCGCGCAGGATCGACAGGGACGACGCGGTGTTCAACATCGGCAGGGTCGGGCTCCTAGTCAACGCCCTCGCCACAGGCGACCTGTCCCTTCTCCGCACGGCCACGGAGGACCGGCTCCACCAGCAGGAGAGGGAGAAGCTCTTCCCCGCCATGAAGAACATCCTCAGGGCGGCCTTGGACGCGGGAGCCTTGGGCGCGTTCCTGTCAGGGTCGGGCTCGTCCGTGCTGGCCTTCGCCAACAGCCGCCGGATGACCATCGGGTACGAGATGGCCGAGGCCGCCTCCAAGTCGGGCGTGGCCGGGGAGTTCAGGGTCACGCGGCCCTCGGCGCAGGGCGCGCGCCTGTACGTGGAAGACGGGTAAAGCGCCCTTGTCGATCGTGGTCCAGAAATACGGCGGCAGCTCCCTGGCCGACGCAGACGCGATCCGCAGGGTGGCCCGCCGAATCGCCCGCGCCAGCACCGACGGCGACCGCGTCGTCGCCGTCGTCTCGGCGATGGGCGACACCACTGACAGGCTCATCGAGCTGGCCGAGAGGGTCGGGGGCCGCCCGGACACCAGGGAGCTCGACGCGCTCCTCGCGACGGGAGAGCTGCAGAGTTGCACGCTCATGGCAATGGCGCTCCACTCCCTGGGATGCGGCGCCATATCCCTCAGCGGCGCGCAGGCGGGGATTCGCACCGACTCCCGCCACCGCAGGGCGCGAATATCCGTCGTCGAGCCGGAGCGCATCACCCGCGAGCTTGCGTCCGGCAAGATCGTCATCGTCGCGGGGTTCCAGGGAATCACCGACGACCTGGACGTCACCACCCTGGAGAGGGGCGGGTCGGACACGACCGCGGTCGCCATCGCGGCCGGTCTCGGGGCGCTGCGATGCGAGATATATACCGACGTGGACGGCATCTACACCGCGAACCCCCGCATCGTCCCCGAAGCACGCAGGCTCGACGAGATCGGCTTCGAGGAGATGCTGGAGCTGGCGAGCTACGGGGCCAAGTTCCCGCCCCAGGCCATCGAGATGGCCCTCGTCTACGGCGTGCCCATACTCGTGGCGTCGAGCTTCGCGGAAGGGCCCGGCACGATGATTCACAAGGAGTCGAGCGTGAGCACCAGAGTCGGCCAGATTCGGAACAGGGTCAGGGCTATAGCGACGGACGCGAACGTAGGGAAGATCACCGCGCGGGGCCTCACGGACCGCGTCGGCCTCCAGGCGGACATCTTCGGCCCCCTCGCGGACGCGGACATCAGCGTCGACGTCATAGTCCAGAACGCGGGCGTGGACGGGGGCACGGACGTGTCATTCACGGTGGAGCGCACGGCCTTGGACGCCGCAATGGAGGTCGCGGAACCCGTCTGCAAGGCCCTCGGCGCGTCCCAGGTCGCGGGCTCGTCGGAGCTCGCCAAGGTGACGGTAGTGGGCACCGGTATGCAGAACATGCCGGGGTACGCCTCCCGGATGTTCCGCGCGCTGGCCGACGCCGGCATCGCCATCGAGCTGATATCCACGTCCGAGATACGCATCACCTGCGTGATCCGTGAGGACCGCCTCGAGGACGCGGCCCGGGCGCTGCACCGCGCCTTCGAGCTCGACAGCGCGGACTAGCGGGCCATCCCCTTGGACGAGCCCTACCTCTCCCTGGTCGTCCCAGCCTATAACGAGGAGCGCCGCATAGGCCGGACGCTGGACCAGGCCGCGGCCTACTTGGGCGCCCGCAAGTTCACCTGGGAGATCCTGGTCGTAGACGACGGCAGCACCGACCGCACCCGCGAGATCGTGGAGAAGGCAGGCCGCCGTACCCCGGGCATCCGGGTCCTTCCGGTCGCCCACGGGGGCAAGGGCTGGGCCGTGAGGCAGGGAATGCTGGCAGCGAGGGGCCGCCTCAGGTTCATGGCGGACGCCGACCTCGCCATGCCTATCGACCAGCTCGACGGCTTCCTGGCCCGGGCCGAGGAGGGCTACGACGTGATGATCGCCTCGCGCGAGGCCCCGGGAGCGAGGCGCTTCGGGGAGCCTCAATTGAGGCACCTGATGGGCAGGGTATTCAACTGGGTCGTCAGGATCATGGCCGTCCGGGGGTTCCAGGATACCCAGTGCGGGTTCAAGTGCTTCACCGCGGACGCAGCCGACGACCTGTTCCGGGTCGTGAGCATCGACGGCTTCGGCTTCGACGTCGAGCTGCTCTACGCGGCGAAGAAGCGCGGCCTGGCGGTTGTCGAGGTGCCCATCGAATGGCATTACCAGCCCCGAAGCAAGGTGAGGCCCTTCCGGGACTCCGTACTGGCGCTGACCGACATCCTGCGGATCAGGCGGCGAAGCCTGGCGGGGAGATACGACCCCTGACCCTAATGGCGCCGCCAGCAGCCCCGATTCTATGCCGGATTCGCCTTGCGCACCCGCCGGGTGTCGGCTAGAATCCCCGCCGAACTGGAGCAGGCATGTCGTCGCAAGCTTACACAGCAGACAGGCAGGGGGTCAGGAGAGACCTGGCCAAGAGGGCCGTTGCGCTGGCAATGAAGTCCCGCTGGGCCGAGGCCGTTCACGCCAACCGGGCCATCCTCGCAGAGTTCCCCAACGACGTCGAGGCATACAACCGGATGGGCAAGGCGCTGGCCGAGGTGGGCAGGGTCGTCGAGGCCAGGGCCGCTTTCGCCCGCGTCCTCGACCTCTCGCCCCACAACACCATCGCCAAGAAGAACCTGGACCGTCTGGGAAAGCTAGCCGACGGCGAGTCCGGCCCATCGGCAAGCTCGAGCGAGCACCGCCGGGTCTTCATCGAGGAGAGCGGCAAGTCGGGCGTCACTCCGCTGATCGATCTCGGGCTCACCCCGGATCTGCTGAAGGTGGCCCCCGGGCACCCGGTGACTCTCAGGGTCGAAGGCAGCTCGCTAAAGGCATACGGGAGCACGGACGGGTACCTGGGGCAGGTCGAGCCGCGGCTCGGGTCCAGGCTCATCAGGCTGATGCGCGGCGGGAACCGGTACGAGGCCGCGGTGAAGAGCGTCGGCGAGCGCGAGCTTGCCATAATGATACGCGAGGTCTTCCAGCACCCCTCGCAAACCGGCGCCGTCTCCTTCCCCTCGAGAGACAGCGCCCGCGGCGGCTACCGGGACTCGCTGATCGGCATGACCGCCAGCGTCGGCGCGGGCAAGGGCGAAATCGCGCAGTACGAGACCGTCGCAATCAAGGACTGGTCGAGCGACGACACCGAGCCCGGCGACGACGAGGCATTCTCGCCGGTCCTCCACAGGGTACTCGACCCCGTATCGGGCGAGGAAGAAGAGCTGGTCTGACCGGGCGGCCTCAGCCCGGCTTCGCCCCGGCGGTCTCTTCCTTCTCCGCGAGGGCGCGGGGGCGATAGTAGAGTCCCCACCGCTGCATCGCGGCCCCCACTTGCGGGTCGTCCAGATCGGTGAGCTCGCGCAGGAATCCTGCCAGCGAGTGGACGTGCAGCATCTCCTCGCCGCATACCCAGCTAGCCTCGCTGGGCACCACGTACAGGACCCCGCTCTGGTGCTCGCACTCCAGCTCGATCCGCCTGCTGCCGGTCTCGCCCTTCAAAGCAAACCCACTTGAGCTCATCGCTGGACCATCCCCCGCGCGCTATACTGGCCCACCTTCGGGCCGCCATGGGATTATACCAACAGGCAGGATTGCGGAAGTGAGCATGTTCGACACGGAGACGGCGGGCGTTCCCTGGAACGTGTGGGACGTCGTTCGCGCGACGGGTCTCGTCGTGGCCGTGTCCGCCGTTGCCGTGGCCGTGCTCGCGCTGCTGGAGCCCGGCCCGGCCCTGACCACGGCGGCCCTCGTGCTCCCCCACTCCAGCCTATTGGCGGCGGTCTGGATATTCGGCGTCCGCAAGCATGGCACGGGATGGCGGCCCGTCGGGTTCGCCCCGCCGCCCCGGACCAGGGGCCTGCTGCTGCCGTGGCTCGTGCTCCTGGCGAGCCTCGCCACAGGGGCCATCTACGTCCAGGTCGTGTCGGCGCTCGGTCTAGACATGATGGTCCCGCCGCGCCTCCCCCACGAGCTTCTCGGCGAGGGCGTCGGGAGGCTCCTGAGCATCGCCGGCGTCGGCCTCGCCGGGCCGCTGGTCGAGGAGGTCTTCTTCCGGGGCTTCCTGCTCGCCGCCCTCATCAAGCCGCTGGGCACGGTCAGGGCGGTCGTCGTCGCGTCGGCAGGCTTCTCCGCGGCCCACGCCAGCATCCCAGTCGTGATACCCTTGTTCGTTACCGGGTTGCTGCTTTCGTGGCTTTACCTGAGGACAGGGTCGATCTGGCCGCCCTTCGCGGCCCACGCGGCCCAGAACCTCCTGGCCCTGGCGGTAACCGTGGCAGATCTGGCGGAGCCATAGGCCGGACCGATGACGAACCGCATCGACATGAGACTGGCGAAGGCCGCGGCGGAGGGCCGCCCGGCCCTCGCTCCCTTCCTCACCGTCGGCTTCCCCGACGTGGCGACCTCCACGCGCATCGCCGGGGCCCTGCTGGACGCGGGCGCGGACGTGCTGGAGTTGGGCGTGCCGTTCAGCGATCCGCTGGCGGAAGGGCCGACCATACAGAGGTCGAGCCTTCACGCGCTCCGCCAGGGCGTCACCTTCGACGTGTGCCTGCAGGCGGCAAGGGAAGTCCGGCGGCACGACGACGACGGCGGCCTGCTCCTGATGGGCTACTACAACCCCCTCCTCAGGTATGGTCTCGGCGACGCGGCCAACGCGGCCTCCGATGCGGGCTGCGACGGCTTCATAGTCCCTGATCTGCCCGCCGAGGAGTGCGGCCCCTTCGCCCAGCAGTGCCGGCGCCGGGGACTGCACCTCATCCCGCTCCTCGCGCCGACGAGCACGGAAGAGCGCATAGCTTTAGCTTGCGAACAGGCAGGCGGCTTCATATACTGCGTTAGCGTGGCCGGCGTGACCGGCGCGCGCGCCGACGTTCACGGCGGCGTTCGAGGACTGGTCGAGCGGATACGCCGCCATACGGACCTGCCCATCCTGGTGGGTTTCGGCATATCGAAGCCCGAGCACGTCTCCGAGGTCGCCCAGTTCGCCGACGGGGCCGTGGTCGGGAGCGCCCTGATCGATACGATCGAGAGTGCGACCGGAGACCCGGCGGCCGCGGCGGCAGAGTTCGCGGCCAGTCTAAGAGGTAACGCCAAGTGACATCGACCAGTAGAGTGCCGTCCATATCGGGCGAGAGAGCCGGGAGGGACGTGCTCCGATGAGCGTCAGGGGCATCCGCGGCGCCACGACCGCGGACGAGAACACGCGCGAGGCCATCCTCGACGCGACGGCCGACCTGCTCCAACGCATGGTCGAGGCGAACGGTACGCGGATCGAGGACATCGCAGCCATATACTTCACGGTCACCCAGGACCTGGACGCCGAGTTCCCGCCCCTGGCGGCGAGGCGCATGGGCTGGACCGACCTGGCGCTGCTCTGCGCCACCGAGATACCGGTGCCCGGCAGCCAGGGCCGCTGCATACGGGTGCTCATGATAGTCAACAGCGAAAAGTCCCAGGAGGACGTCCAGTTCATCTACCTGAAGGACGCCGCGAACCTGCGGCACCGTGGTATGGAAGAAGAGGTGCAGACCCTTGCTGCCGAGGAGTGAGATGAGAGGAGATACAAGACACCAAGAATGGTAACGACATCGCGAATACGAGACGTCAGGGTCGAGAGCATCACGCCCCTGGACCCCCCGTCGGAGTACTGGAGACGATTCCCCGCCACGCCCGAGATCGAGGACCAGGTTGCGGGCCACCGGAGAGAGATCGAGCGCATAGTCTCAGGCGAAGACGACCGCATGCTGATGATCGTCGGACCCTGCTCCATCCACGACACCGTCGCGGGGCTGGAGTACGCGACCCGGCTGCGGGCGCTGGCCGACGAGGTGAAGGACCGCATCCTCGTCGTCGGCAGGGTCTACTTCGAGAAGCCCCGCACGACCCTGGGGTGGAAGGGCCTGATCAACGACCCGCACCTGAACGGCAGCACGGACGTGAGCGCCGGGCTTGCGAAGGCGCGCGAGTTCCTGCTCCAGGTCTGCGCCCTGGGGCTTCCCACCGCGACCGAGTGGCTGGAGCCGTTCACGCCCCAGTACCTGGGAGACCTGGTGGCCTGGGGCGCCATCGGCGCACGGACCACCGAGAGCCAGACCCACCGGCTGATCGCCAGCGGCCTGAGCATGCCCATCGGCTTCAAGAACGGGACCGGCGGCACCATCCAGATCGCCGTCGACGGCATAGTCGCCGCCCGCTCGCGCCACGCATTTCTCGGCATCGACGACAACGGCGTGGCCTCCATAGTCCAGACCGCGGGCAATCCCTCCGGCCACCTGGTGCTGCGGGGCGGCAAGACCGGCCCGAACTACGACGCCAAGTCCGTCGCGGAGTCCATCGGGCTGCTGGAGGAGGCCGAGCTGCCGCCGTACCTGGTCATCGACTGCTCCCATGCCAACGCCAACAAGGACCACCGCAGGCAGCCGATAGCCTTCGAGGACGTGATGGGCCAGCGCCTGGGCGGCAGCAGGGGCATCGTCGGGCTGATGCTGGAGAGCCACCTCAACCCCGGCAACCAGTCCATGGACGATCCGTCGAACCTCGAATACGGGGTCTCGATCACAGACCCATGCGTCGGCTGGGCGGAGACCGAGAGCATCCTCCGAACGGCCCACCGCGAGCTCGGGGAGGCCGGCCTGGGCGCAGCCTGAGTGCGCCGCTCGCCGGCCCACAGAAGCTAACCCGATGCGCGGTTCTCCGAATAGCGGGGCGAGGAACACCCTGGTGTTCGCCTCCGCAACGCACGTGTGGAGCGACCTCTTCTTCTCCATCACCGTGCCGCTGCTGCCGCTCATCCAGTCCGACCCGCAGCTCCTGCTCACGTACACCCAGACCGGCCTGCTCCGCTCGGTGCAGAACGGCGCGTCCGCCGTGCTGCAGGTGCCCGTCGGGTACCTTGGAGAAAGGACGGGCGAGTTCTGGCTGCTCATCGGCGGGAACGTCTGGGTCGCGGCGGGCCTCGTCGCGATGGCGGCGGCAACCACGTTCCCGCTCCTGCTCGGCGCGGCCCTCGTCGGCGGCCTGGGCGGGGGCACGCAGCACCCCCTCGCCACCAGCATGGTCTCGCGGTCCCACGACGCACGAGGCAGGTCCACCGCCGTGGGCACCGTGAACTTCGCGGGCGACCTGGGCAAGCTGGCGGCCCCCGCCCTCGCCCTGCTCCTTGCGGCGAGATACGGCTGGCGCGGCACCCTCTACGCCATCGGGTTCGCGGGGCTCGGGTTCATGGCGCTCGCCGGGCTGGCCCGCCGGGCCATCGTGTCCGGGCAGCGGGCCGCCTCGACCGGCGGGCCGGTGGCCCAGGTCCGGGAGTCCACGGACCTACGCGCGTTCGGCACCCTCAGCGGCGTGGGCTTCCTGGACTCGGGGACGCGCGCAGCCGCCCTCGCCTTCCTGCCCTTCGTCATGAAGGACAAGGGCCTGGGAGATGAGCAGGTCTTCGTCATGTTGCTCTTCCTGCTCGCCGGGGGCGCGGCGGGGAAGTTCGTGTGCGGCTGGCTCGACGACCGCTTCGGCTCCATCAGCCTCATATGGGGCACCAAGGGCCTGACGGCCCTGCTCCTCGTGGCCTCGCTCGCCGCGCCCACGTACGCCGTCGCGCCCCTGATGCTGGTGCTCGGCATCGGGCTCAACGGCACGTCCTCCGTCCTGTACGCGACCGTATCGGCCTTCATCCCCTCCAGGCGGCGCGCCACCGGGTACGGCTACTACTACACCGCGACGGAGGTCGGCGGCACCCTCGCGCCCATCGTCTACGGCCGCGTCGCCGACATTTTCAGCCTGAGGGCGGCCGTGATAGCCATGGGCGTCGTCACGTCCCTCATCCTGCCAGCCAGCCTCGCCCTCCGCGGCCCCCTCAGGACCTACGCCGACACCCTCCGTGACGACTCGCACACATCCGGGGAGACGATCCAATGAATAGAATCGAAACGGCGATAGCGGCTGTGCCCGCCGTCACCGGCATGGCGGCCAAGCACCTGGAGACGGGGCGCGAGCTCGGCCACCGGGCCGACGAGATCTTCTTCACTGCCAGCACCTTCAAGGTGCCCATACTCGTCGAGCTCTACGGCCAAGTGGACCAGGGCATCGTCGACCCTGCGGCGCGGCTGGAGCTGACGGACGAGGCCCGGTCGCCCGGCGGCGGCACGCTGAAGGAGCTCGACAGCGGCCTGCGGCTGACGATACACGACCTGGCCATGCTGATGATCATCGTCAGCGACAACACCGCGACCGACATGCTCTACAACCTGGTGGGCTGCGACCGCCTCAACGACACCATGCGGAAGCTCGGCCTCCACCGGACCAGCCTGCCCATGACGTGCAAGGAGCTGCTCTACAGCATGTACGGCGTCGAGACAGACGACATATTCGAGGGTATCCGGCTCGTCGCCGATGCCCTGGCACACGGGCGCGTCGTGCAAGGATCCGACGGCCTCTCCGAGGAGCGCTCCGACGTGTCGTCGCCAGGAGACATGGTGCGCCTGCTCGAGATGCTGTACCGGGGCGATCTGCTCTCCGAGTCGTCGACCGCCGCCGCGATGGACATCCTGGAGCGCCAGCAGGCCGCGACCATCATCCCCTACGGCCTCCCGCCCGGCACCAGGACCGCTCACAAGACCGGCGGCGTCACCGGCGTCCGCTGCGACGTGGGCATAGTCTTCGCCCCGTCCGGCCCCTACGCCGTCGCCCTAATGGCCAAGCACGTCACCGACGGCAAGGCCATAGACCGCGCCTTGGCAGCCGTCTCCGAAGCCGTCTACGCCGAACTGGGTGTGTAGGGGAATTCGTCAGCCATAGAACAGCTGGTTCCTGAACTCGTCAGCGGTGAATCACCGGGAGAGGGTCATAACATACGGCGCCTTCTCTCCGCTGTACCCCGCGGTCGCCTAAATCGAAACTCACGCCGGCGACTCTGGGGGCGGCTCATCTTCCGGTTCAGCCTATCCAACTTGCGGTGCGTCCGCCTTACTCTAGCCAGAAAGCTTCCCACAATCCATAACTCTCTGCGCCCTCCGCGAACTCTGCGGTTAGACCCTCCTAGCCTCGGGGCAGCGGTAGGCTCACCTCTTCGCCCCGCGCGGCCGATATGAACCCGCCCAGGATCACCTCGGTCAGCGCGGCAGCCCGCTTCGCGTTCATGTCCGGCTGGGTGCCGTCGTCGATCGCCTTCACGAACGCCGCCACGTCGTCGGCCATCACGTTGCGCGAGCCCAGCGCCATCCACCGCTGCTTGGGCATCGGCGCGTATGCGGGATGCGACGCGCCCCACATGCCCATCGGGTCGTACGGGTCCACGGCGGGCTGCACGAAGTCCGGCTCGTTGTTGTACACCTCGACGCGCAGCGCGAACGGGTCGAAGCTCATCGTCCCCTCCGTGCCCACCACGACGACCTTCTGCGGACCGCTGAGGGGGTGGCTCATCCACCCGAACCTGCCTCCCAGCACCGTCGCCGTCACGCCGCCCTCCAGCGTCGCCATCATCACGCCGAAGTCCTCGACGCCCGCGCCCATGTGCTCGGCGAAGAAGTAGTTGCCCGTATGCCCAAGCACCGACTCGAAGCCTAGCCCGCCCGTGACCTCGTGGATGAAGCCCAGGCTGTAGATGCCCACGTCGAACATCTCCCGCTTGGCCTCCAGGTACGTGTACCGGTCGAGATTCTCGCTCTCCCTGCGCACCGTGCCCTTCGGCACCGAGCCCGCGCGCCCCTTGGAAAAGAGGTTCTCGGCGTGGATCGCCCGTAGCTCGCCGATCTCGCCCGCCTGGACAGCGCGCTTCGCGTCCTGGACCCAGCCCGCCAGGTTCTGCGTGAACATTTGCGTCACGACGCCCGTCCGCTCCGCCGCCGACACCATCATGTCCAGGTCGGCCACGGTTCCGGCGAGTGGCTTGTCGAGGTAGACGTGCTTGCCTGCCTCCATCGCCCTGGCCGCGACGATTCCCCGCCGCTCGACCGCGGGCGTCGAGCTCACGATGTGGACGTCGTCGCGTGCCAGCGCCTCGTCCAGGTCGGCGAAGTGGGGCAGGCCCAGGTCGTCCGCCAACTCCTGGTACTGGGCGACGCGGCCCTCCGGGTCGCCCTTCTCGCTGGCCACCGCCACGAGCTCGCAGTCGGGGTGCGCCGCGAACGTGTCGGCGTGGCTCTGCTGGTGTGTGCGCTTAGCGCCCGCTAACAGGACTCCGTACTTGCTCATAGCCTCACGCTCGGTGATAGAGTGTGCCGCGGCTGCCGACGACCATCAGGTCGATGTCCGCCGTGCCGCCCCCGCCAGTGGCGCTCACCGTGATCAGCGCCCCCTGGCCCGTGTCCCACGTCGATACCTCTGTCAGGTACACGCCGCTGCCCTCGCCCCGTCGAGTCCGGGAGGCCGCCGGCCCCCCAAACCAGGACTCTCCCATCGACGCCAGCGCCTCCAGCGACGAGTCCAGCGACCCGCCCTCAGGCGCCAGCGCCACGCACCGCACGAACTGCGGCTGCCCCAGCCTCTCGTCGTCTATGGCCTCCTGCACGACCTGCTGCAGGGCCTCCAGATGGTCTGCCATGGTTCCGTCTCCAGCCTTCCGGTCTCACGCGAACATTAGCACAGACGGGTGTACGAGGCCAGTACCCGGACACGCCTGGAGTGCTCGAAGTAGGCTCTAGCACCTTCCAGACATGCTGGACTACACTAACCGCTAGAAACGTAGGAGTGACGAGATGCCCGCCTCAATCGAGGCGTCTACTTGGACAGGCCCCGTGCGATATCCTGGTGCGGTGGCGATCTGCGTCCTGCTGGCCGCCGCTTTGCTTGCATGTACCGGCGGGGACGGGCGGGTGCTCGAGCTGGAGGCGAAGGCCCGTTCCCTGGAAGCGTCTCTCGAAGCCCTCGCGGACGAGAACGCTGAGCTGAAGGGCGAGATCGCGGCCCTTCGCGAGCGCTTGGACGATCGGGACGCCCGGCTCCAGGAGCTCGAGGAAGCCGCCTCCAAAGCGGAGACGGGCTACCCCTCCAAGGAGGAGTGGACCAAGGGCAAGGACGATCTGCCGGGCACGGCCGTGGAGAGGACCGCCAGGCTGGTGGAGGAGTCCGGAGGCGAGGTCCACTACGTCGACCACCCCGACCGGGAGGACTCGGTCCTTGTGATGCCTTCGGACTTCATCGCAGGCAAGACCCCGCTCATCGTCTCACTGCACGGCTTCGGAGGAGATTCCTCCTTCCAGTCCATTTACGTGCCCCTTCACGAGCGTGTGAACAGTGGCGGGTTCGCCCTGCTGCTGCCCAACGGGCAGCTCGACGGCGCGGGAAACCGCTTCTGGAACCCGACCGACAAGTGCTGCGAAGGCGGCAAGACCGGCGAGGACGACGTCGCCTACCTGACCGAGCTGGTAGCTGGGGCAAGGAAGATCGGGGACTTCGGGCCGGTGTACTTCTTCGGCTACTCGAACGGCGGGTTCATGGCGCACCACATGGCCTGCAAGGGCCTGCCCGGCCTCCGCGCCGTGGCCAGCCTCGCCGGTACGAGCTACGTCGAGGACTCCATCTGCGACGGCGCTCCCCCCGTGTCCGTGCTGCACGTCCACGGCACCGCGGACGCCGTGATCCTGTTCGAGGGCGACGAGAGTGAGCCGAAGGGCGACGGCAAACGGGCCTTCTACGCCGGGGCCCGGGAGATGGTTACGCGCTGGAGCCGGAGGGCCGGCTGCGACTGGCCCGAAGACCTCCAGCCCTACGCCGCCCTCGACCTGGACCAATACGTGCCGGGCGCGGAGACCCAAGCGTTCCGCGTGGGCTCGGGCTGCGCCGGGGGAGTCACCATCGAGCTCTGGGTGGGCGAGGGCAGCAGCCATGCACCCGGCTACGGCGACGCCTTCGTGGACGCCCTGGTAGGCTGGCTCCTGTCACAGGAGTAACTGCTCCCCGCAGCATGCAGCCCGTTATGGCATAATGGCGCCGACCGTCGCTTCACCAAGGAGGCTGCCATGAATGCCACCGCGCCCCTGTTCCGCGAGACCGAAGTCTTCACCTCGGGCACCCTCGGCTACCACACCTTCAGGATCCCCGCCCTGGCCGTCGCGGCCGACGGCTCCATCCTCGCGTTCTGCGAAGGGCGCAAGCACGGGCAGGACGACTTCCATGCCAACTACCTGGTCCTCCGGCGCAGCACCGACAACGGCGTCACCTGGGAGGACATGCAACTCCTGACCGGCAACGAGGAGACGACGCACAACAACCCCACCGTCGTCGTCGACCGCGACACCGGCACGGTCTGGCTCGCCTACGCCGTCGGTGCGTTCTACCCCCATATCATGCGCAGCGACGACCACGGCGTCACCTGGTCGGAGCCGGTCGACATCACCGCCGACGTGAAGGGGTCCAACTGGGCCGGGTTCGGCTTCGCGCCCGGACACGGCATACAGATGCGCAACGGCACCCTCGTGCTGCCGGGGGACCACACGGAAGGCACGCGCCGCGACTGGATATTCAGCCACTCCGACGTGATCTACAGCGACGACCACGGCGCGTCCTGGAAGCCCGGCGGCTCCGCGGCCGAGGCCACGAACGAGTCCGAGGTGGTCGAGACCGAGGACGGCGGCCTCTACATGACCATCAGGACCGCCCAGCGCCGGGACAAGCGTCGCTACTACGCCCGCAGCAATGACGGCGGAATGACCTGGTCCGAGCCCGCGGCCATCGACGAGATTCCCGACCCCAACTGCCAGGCCAGCATCGCCCGCTACTCCTACTCCGACGAGCACGACAGGAGCAGGATCATCCTCTCCAACCTCGACAGCATCGAGACCCGCGACAACATCACCCTGCGCCTCAGCTACGACGAGGGCGAGACGTGGCCCGTCTCCAAGGTCCTCTACACCGGCCCCTCGGCATACTCGGAGCTGGCCGTCGGCCCCGACATGACCATCAACTGCCTCTACGAGCGCGGCGACGACCACCCCTACGAGAGCCTGCGCCTGGCCCAGTTCGACCTGGCCTGGCTCACGAGCGGCGCGGACTCCTTGAGTCCCTAACCACAGAGCACACGGAGGGCACAGAGGTAAGGAATGGGGGATTGGGAGCCCAATGGCCGGTTGCCGCTGGAGGGCGTCCGCATCATCGCCTTCGAGCAGTACGGCGCGGGCCCGTGGGGGACGCTGCACCTGGCCGACATGGGCGCGGAGGTCATCAAGGTCGAGAACCCGGACACGGGCGGCGACGTCGCCCGGTACGTGCCGCCGTACACCGGCGACCAGGACTCCATCTACTTCCAGAGCTTCAACCGCAGCAAGAAGAGCATCACCCTGAACCTGAAGCACCCCGACGCGAAGGGCGTGCTGCACCGGCTGGCCGCTGCCTCCGACGCCGTGTTCAACAACCTGAGGGGCGACCTGCCCGCCAAGCTCGGCCTCGACTACCAGTCCCTAAGCGCCGCCAATCCCGCCATCGTGTGCTGCTCGTTGTCCGCCTTCGGGCGGCACGGGCCCCGGGCCTCGGAGCCCGGCTACGACTACATCATGCAGGCGTACGCCGGCTGGATGAGCATCACCGGCGAGCCCGACTCGCCCCCGCAGAAGGCCGGGCTATCCATGGTCGACTACAGCGGGGGCCTGATGGCCGCCCTTGGCATGGTCAGCGCCATCGTGGGGGCGCGGCGGACCGGCCGCGGCTGCGACGTGGACGTGAGCCTGTTCGACAACGCCATAGCCCACCTAGCCTACCTCGGCGCGTGGCACCTGTCGGCCGGCTACCAGCCCCAGCGCTGGCCCGACTCGTCCCATCCGTCGCAGGTGCCGTCCCAAGTGCTGCCCACCGCCGACGGGTGGCTCGTCGTCATGTGCGCCAAGGAGAAGTTCTACAGGAGCCTCGTCTCCATCATGGGCGCCCCTGATCTCGCGGACGACCCCCGCTTCCGCACCTTCGCCGACCGCCTCGAGAACCGCGAGACGCTGGGCCCGATACTCAAGGACCTCTCGCGCAAGCAGACGACCGCCCGGTGGCTGGAGCTGCTGCGGGGCGAAGTGCCGTGCGCCCCCGTCAACACCGTCGAGGAGGCCCTGGCCGATCCCCTGGTGGCCGAGGACGAGATGATCGCCACGGTCCAACACCCGACCCTCGGCCCCATCAGCCAGCCCGCCAACCCCATCAAGGTCGGCGGCGCGCCCCCGAACCACCGCCCCGGCCCGGCCCTCGGCCAGGACACGGAGCAGGTGCTGCGTGACTACGCCGGCGCATCGGAGGGCGAGATAGCCGCCTGGCGCGCCAGCGGGGTGCTGTAGATAGGTGTCGCTCCCTTCGGCCCTCGGGTAGGCAGTGCAGCGCCTACCCCTTGGCCACCGTCCCCTGCTATAATGCCAAGAAGTTGATAGCAAAGCGCGATCTGGGATCGTCGTCGCCAGATCCTGAGGAACCCAACGCAATGACCTGCCAATTCTGGGACTGCAGCGAAACAATTCCCAAAAACCACTTCCTTTGCCCCAACCATTACCCAGACTATTCAGCGGGGGCCATTGACAAGTGCCGGTCGTGCGGGCAATACAAGAAGATTGAGGACGAGATCTGCAAGACATGCTCTGACGAAGCCTTGCTTGAAGAACTGCGCTCAATGCGCCGCAACCTAGCCCGAGAACACCGCTTGCAAGAATTCTTTGTGTTTAGTAACAAATCCTTGGATGAGATGGTGGAAAAACGCCCTGTGACTCCGGAGGCAATGCTGGCAATCTCCGGCGTAGGCGCCGCTAAGATGAAAGGTTTCGGCCGGGATTTCCTCCAGGTGATCCAGCAATATGCTGGAATGAACGCTGGACGGCAGAGTGCACAACCGACGCCGCCTTCCAATACCGTGCAGCGCGACGACCGCGAATTCGCGGCGGACAAGGATGCTGACCGATTCTTCGTGTATGTCCTTTTGATGAACGACGGCGATTATTATATCGGACAAACCCGTGAGCTTCTTGAGCGCCTGCACGAACATCGAAACAATATGACCCAGAGCACCAAAGGCAGAGAGCCCAAGCTCCAGTGGTTCACTACGGTACAGACGCGCAAAGAAGCAGCCGACTTGGAAGCGGAACTTCAGCGACTGAATTCTAACCCCGCCGGTCGACGAGAGATCATCCGATGGGTTGTCGATTTCGAGAAGCTGGTCGCCGAGCTAGATTTCGATCCGCACAAATCTTCGGTTAGGGAACGACCAACGCCCTTCGGTGGAGTGGCACCGCCTTCATCCCGCCGTAGCCGCTGAGAAACGAAAAGCCGCGACTTTGCGCCTTCGGCCTGGCATAAAGTTCGTGCAGCGGCCCCTTCCCTAGCCTCACTTCAGTAGCAGCCGGATATCGTGGGCCACGTCCTCCGGGCTCAGTGGCGGGGTGTGGAGCGCGCGCATCCGCTTCTCGCCGTCCAGCAGGTACACGGGCGCGGCGTGGTTTACCTCGTACTTCACGGCGATGTCGCGCAGCAGCGCGGCCACGCCCCTCTCCGACCCCGCGATCCGGGGCGTGACGGTCGGCTCGCCCCGCTCCCAATCGATCTGCGTCGGGTCGACGAAGTAGCTCCTCCAGATGGGCGACAGCTCCGTCTCGCTGCCGACGAGGAACGACCACGCTTGGTCAAGGCCCCACGCTTCGAGATACTCGCGGGCCCTCTCGGCCGTGTCGCGCTCGGGGTCGACGCTTATCGCCACGAAGTCCACTCGCGCCGCGTCGTCACCCAGGAACCGCTGTACGTCCCGCAGGTGGCCGGCCACGGCGGGGCAGACGTCGGGGCAGTAGGTGTAGAGGAAGGTCACGACGGTTACGTCGCCGTCGTAGGAGTCCAGCGTGGCGGGCCTGCCGTCCTGGTCGTGCAGGGAGAAGGGCGGCGCGTCCCTCGCGGGGTCCATCACCGTCCCGACGAGTGGCTCGACACCGCCGCAGGATAGCGCCGCCGCGAGCAATGCCGTCCAAAGTGCGAGGCGCAGGGCCTCCCGCGTCCTCACGAGGGCGGCTCCCGGCAGGGCTATTCCCGCTCCATTCTCCGCTGGATCAGCGCCGCGGCGGCGGGGACGCCAACGACGAGCGCCACTCCAAGAATGAGGACGCCCGCCTCGTTGTGGTGAGTCGCCTCGTAGATCACGGAGAATATGGTCCCAAGGCCGCCCGCAACGATCACGACGACCAGCACCGACAGCACGGGGAACAGCACCACCATATTGTCCAGCTTGTTCTTCATATTGCTCCTACTCCCGTGATATGCCGAGCTCGGCGGCCTCGGCCTTCTCCTTGCTCTGCTCCGCGCCGTACCAGCGGAAGAAGGCGATGATCAGCAGGGTGATGAACAGCAGCCCGCCGCCGACCTTCATTATAACCGCGCCTATCTGCTGGTCCGCCAGCGCCGACTGGGACCATATGCGCGGCGCGTTCACGTACCACTCGTACAGCGGCTCCGGCGAGAAGGTGATCGCGCCGAAGACGATTATCTGGGCCAGCGACATCACGAACAGGTAGACCATCTGCAGCGGGTATGAGAGCCTGGGCAGCTCCGGCATCGTGCTCATCAGCGGCCACCACATGATCACGGCCGTGGCTATAAACAGCAGGTGCTCGCCGATGTGGACCGTGCGGCTCGTGACCGACAACTCGTACAGGGCGGGCAGGTGCCAGACCGAGAAGACCACGTTGAACAGCACCACGGCCACGACGGGGTGCAGGGTGATCCGCGCGGCTATGAACGCCCAGTCGGGCCGCAGGAGCCGCCGGATGAGCCAGTCCGGCGTCCCGAGCAGCAACAGCGGCGGCGCGACCAAGGTCAGCAGCACATGCTGGAGCATGTGGGCGCTGAACAGGTACTGGTCGCTCAGGATGTGCAGCGGCGAGAGCAGCGAGAAGAATATGACCAGCACGCCGACTGTGAAGGTCGCCACCTGCTGCGGGTCCACGGACTCGGCGAGCTTGTAGCGCTGCCGGATGGGCCCGACCCCGAGGAGGTACGCGCCCTCCAGGATGGCCAGTCCGATGAGGACGTCGGGGTGCGCGTGCCAGTGGGTCCATATCGACTCCACGGCCCTGGCTCAAACGAAGAACTTGAACAGGGCCAGCAGCGCGATGCCCACGGTGAAGGCGAGGACCAGCCCGCCGACGAAGAAGCCCGAGAAGAGCTTGGCATCGTACCGCAGGTGCATGTAGAACATCGCCACCAGCGCGAACTTGGCCGCCGACAGCACCACCAGGATCGGGATGATCCCGTGGCCCAGGTCCTCGACGTAGAAGATCGCCACCTCGATGGCGGTGATGACCGAGAGGATCATCGCCACCTTGAAGTAGGTCATCGGCGTCGGGTGACCCGTGTGGACCTCCGCAGCGCCTTCCTGGTTGTGCGTATCGTCTGCCATTAGCCTATATCCCCGGGAACACGCCGAACAGGTACACGACGGTGAAGATCACGATCCACACCACGTCCACGAAGTGCCAGTAGAGGGCCGCCAGGTCCACGTCCAGGTTCGTCTCCGGACGCACGCCGCCGCGGAACGAGTGGAACAGGATCGACAGCAGCCAGATCACGCCCAGAGTCACGTGGGCGCCGTGGAACCCCGTCAGCGTGAAGAAGGTCGTGCCGAACAGGTTGGTTCTGGGAGTCAGGCCGTGCTGCTCCTTGAACTCGTCCACGCCCTCGGTGCACCGGTCCACGAACGTCTTCTCGAACTCGGTGAGCTTTTCGGGCTCCAGGTGGGCGCACTCCAGCTCGACCTTGTAGTTTGCGAAGTCCCTGAACTCGAACACCTGGAAGCCCAGGAAGGTCATCCCCATGATCGCCGTCGAGGCGAGCCATACCCGGAAGACCTTGATGTTCCCCCGCGTGAGGGCCGCGTAGGCCAGCACCATGCTCATGCTGCTCATCAGCAGCACGAACGTGCTCACCGACGTGATAGGGATGCTGAACACGTCCTCGGGGAATGGACCGACCTTGCTCTTGCCCTGGTACACGACGTACGTCGCGATTAACGAGCCGAAGAACATGCAGTCCGACCCCAGGAACGCCCACATCAGGAGCTTCCTGTGGTTCAGGCCTGTGGTGGTCTCCTCGTGCTCTCCGTGATGAGCTGCCGCAGCCTCTGCCAAGCCTAGTGCTCCTCTTCAGGGTCGTTCACGGGCTCGAATGACCAGGCGTAGACCGATATCATCGTCAGCATCGCCCCGGCCGACGCGAACGCGATGCCTATCCACGACTGGAAGTAGATCAGCCCGTAGCCGCCGACGAACAGCCCCAGCGACGCCAGGAAGGGCCAATACGACGGCTGGGGCAGGTGGATGTCGTGGCCGTCGTCGTCGGAGCCTCCGGCCACCGGCACCGCTGGCACTCCCTCACGCTTCTGTATCCAGTGCGCGTCGATGCCGTGCACGGTCGGTATCTGTGCGAAGTTGTACTCCGGCGGCGGCGACGGTATGGACCACTCCAGGGTCCTGCCGTCCCACGGGTCGCCGCTGGCCTTCTCACCCTTCCTCGCGCTCTGCACGGCGTTGATGATGAACACCAGGATCGAGAACGCCAGGGCGAAGGAGCCCACCGTCGCGACCATGTTCCACATGTTCCAGCCCATGTCCGGGTCGTAGGTGTATATGCGGCGCGGCATCCCGTCCAGTCCGATGAAGTGCATGGGGAAGAAGGTGATGTTCATGGATATGAACACCAGCCAGAAGTTGATCTTCCCCAGCGTCTCGTTCATCATCCGGCCCGTTATCTTCGGGAACCAGTAGTAGACCCCGCACAGCAGGGCCATGATGCTGCCGCCGAACAGCACGTAGTGGATGTGGGCGACGATGAAGTAGGTGTCCTGCTGCTGGGCGTCCGACGCTGCCGAGGAGTGCATCACCCCGCTCAGCCCGCCGATGATGAAAAGCCATATGAACCCCAGGGCGAAGAGCATCGACGTGTTGAACTCGATCGACCCCTTCCACATCGTCCCCATCCAGTTGAATATCTTGACCCCCGTGGGGACGGCGATAGCCATCGTCGTCAGCGCGAAGACCGAGTTGGCGACCGGCCCCAGGCCCACGGTGAACATGTGGTGGCTCCACACCATCCAGCCCATGAACCCGATCACGACGCCGGACAGCACCACCACAGGGTAGCCGAACAGCGGCTTCCTGGAGAACGTGGGTATCACCTCGGAGATGATCCCCATGGCCGGGAGGATGAGGATGTAGACCTCGGGGTGACCGAATATCCAGAACAGGTGCTGCCACAGCAGCGGGTTCGCCCCCTTCGCCGGTACGAAGAAGTTCATGCCGAAGAAGCGGTCGAACATCAGCTCGATGAGCGCGACGGTGATGACCGGGAAGGCCAGCACCAGCAGGAACGACGTCACCAGGGTCATCCAGGTGAACAGGGGCATCCGCATGAGGGACATGCCGGGCGCCCGCATGTTGATGATCGTGACGATGAAGTTGAACGCCGCGGCCAGCGACGCGATGCCCAGCACCTGGAGGCTCATGATCCAGAAGTCGATGCCGTGGCCCGGGTTGTACTGGATGCCCGTGATGGGCGCATAGCCGAACCACCCCGCGTTGGGAGCGCCGCCCAGGAACCAGCTCAGCTTCAGGATCAGCGCCCCGCCCAGGAAGGTCCAGTAGCTGAACGCGTTCAGCCTCGGGAACGCCACGTCCCGCGCCCCGATCTGGAGCGGGATGACGTAGTTGAAGAACGCCGCGCCCATCGGCATGATCGCCAGGAAGATCATCGTGGTCGCGTGCATCGTGAAGAGCTGGTTGAACACCTCCGGGCTGACAAGGTCCTGCTCAGGGCGGGCAAGCTGGACGCGCATGTAGAGCGCCTCGATCCCGCCCGTGATGAACATGATGAAGGCCGTCACCCCGTACAGGATGCCGATCCGCTTGTGGTCGATCGTCGTGACCCAGCCCCACACCCCGGTCGGGTGAACGGGCCGTCTCGGTATCGGGATAGCCAGGGTTGTCATGGCGCGACCCCCTTGCCGGTGGGCATTGCTCTCTTGCCGTCCATTATAGCCTGTATCGTCTCCACTCTCTGCGCTCTAGTCCAGCGTCTGCAGGTAGGCCACCAGGGCCGCCACGTCGGCGTCCGTGAGCTTGTTCTCAGGATCGGTGTATATCTTGGCGTCCCTGTACATGATGGTCCCCTGCTTGATCGACTGGGGGTCCTCCAGCCACTGCCGCAGGTTCTCCTGGTTGTTCTCGATCACGCCCGCGGCGATGTGGCTGCGGCTCCACACGTGGGTGAGGTTGGGCCCCGTCTGGCCGCGCGACTTGTCCGACCCCGTGACCGCGTGGCACGACCAGCACTGCGCCTTGCTGCCCTCGAACAGTGCCTTGCCCTGCTGGGCCAGCGGATCGACCGGCTCCTCGGCGGCGGCGGCCTCACCCGCCAGCCAGGCGTCGAAGTCCTCTCGCGGCTCCGCCACCACCCTGAACTTCATCAGCGCGTGCGCCTCGCCGCAGAACTCCGCGCACTGCCCCAGGTACTCCCCGGCCTCGTCGGCCTGGATCCACATGAAGTTCTTGTTGCCCGGCACCAGGTCGACCTTGCCCGCGATCTTCGGGATCCAGAAGCTGTGCAGCACGTCCTTGGAGTCCAAGTTGACGTTCACCACCTCGCCCACGGGTACGTGCAGCTCGTTTGCCGTCACGACCATCGACTCGCCGTCCGGGTGCGGGTACTTGAACTCGAACCACCACTGGTGGCCCACCACGTCGATGGTCAGCGCGTCCGGGTCGGGGCTGTTCAGGTTGTCGAACACCGTCAGCACCGTCGGCACCGCTATCACCACCAGCACAAGGGCGGGGGCGATGGTCCAGCCTATCTCAAGGGGAGTGTTCCCGTGGATCTGCTCGGGGTCCGCGTCTCCGGGCCTCCGCCTGTACTGGATGGAGATGTACATCAGGATGCCGCCGACCACCACGAAGACGAAGACGGCTGCCCAGAATATCCAGAAGAAGAGGTTGAGCTGGGACTGCGCGACCGGCCCCGACACGCCGAACGTCGACTGCGGATTGTCGGGGTAGCAGGCCGCCAGGAGCAGGATGAGGAGAAGGGTGAGGCCCGCCCAGAGGGCTCTCGAGCGGCGCCGTAGCGAATTCATCGGTGTATCGGGTTGGTCTCCTTTAGGTTCAGCCTGCACAGTCAATCTATCAGACGCCGCGAATACCAGTCAAGGCAATCCGGGCATCCGGGCGCACCGGCGCGCCTATTGCCGCCGCTCCTTCTCCAGGCGCTCGAAGGTCTCCGCGTTGTAGTACCTGCCGGGAGGGCACCCGTCCTCCAGGATCATGCCCTTCACGATCTCCTCCAGCTCCTCGTGCTCCTCCGCCCAGTCGATCACCTCCTCGGCGATCTGCTTCGGCACACACACGATGTCGTGGTCCTCGGCTACGATCACGTCCCCCGGCCTCACGGTGATGCCGCCGCACACCACGTCCACATTGTCGGCGTACGTGATCATGCCGGCGCGGCCCGCTGGGGTGATGCCGCCCGCGAATATGCCGTAGCCGTACTCCTTCACCGCGGGCAGGTCGCGCACGCCCCCGTCCGTTATCACGCCCTCGGCCCGCATCATCTTCAGGTGCAGCAGGATCACGTCGCCGGCTATGGCAAGCTCCGTGCTCCGGTGAGTCCCCACCACGAGCACGTCCCCCGGCCCGCAGGAACCCATCGCCCTGTACTCGGGCGCGTCCTCGCCGCGGCTCAACTCCTCCTCGATGTCCGGGCGGAACGGCACGTACTGGAGCGTCCGCGCCCTGCCGACCACCCTCATCCCCGGCGTGTAGCAGCCCACGCCCTTCATGAAGCAGTGGGGGTAGCCCCGCTGGTTCACCGCACTGTACACGGTGGCCGTCCCGACTCCCTTGAAACGCTCGATGATCTCGTCCGAAATCTCGCCTGTGCTCATGCCTGCTCCTCCTGCGGCCCCTCGCGCCCGTGACGCCATGCCGCTATACTAGGGCCGCCATTATAGACCTGAATCGAGGTTCACATGACCGACGGCAGGATCGACAAGCTGGCAGGGGCCCTGGTCTCACTACCGACGTTCACCGACGACGACCTCAGCCTTCGGCTGGACAGGCAGCGCAAGCACATCAGGTGGCTCCTCGACCAGGGGATCACCGGCGACGCCGGCATCCTCATGGTAGCAGGCGGCTATGGGGAGGGCTACTACCTGGAAGACGACGAGCTCTTCGCCCTCATCGACACCCTCATGGACGAGGCCGGCGGCAGGGTTCCCACCATGGTCGGCATATTCGACCTCAACGTCCGCAAGGCCACGCGCAGGGCGAAATATGCCGCCGACGCGGGAATCGACTTCCTCGAGCTCGGCCTGCCCCACTACTCCTGCCCGTCCGAGGACGACGTCTACATCTTCACCAAGCACATCAACGACAATGCCGACATCGGCATCATGAACTACAACAACTACTGGGCCACGCCTCCGCCGGGCTTCGAGATAACCCGCGGCCTCATCGAGCGCATGACCGACTTGGAGCACGTCGTCGGGTTCAAGTGGAGCTCGGCCAGCGCCGCCCACTACGTCGGCATCCTCAGGCTCTTCGCCGACCAGTTCGCCTTCATGGACAACGGCATGGCCAACTCCCTGGGGCAGCGTCACGGCATGACGGGCTTCGTCGACTTCTACGGCAACGTCGCCCCGCGCCTGTCCCTGAAGAAGCTGGAGCTGATCCGCGAGAAGCGGTACGACGAGCTCGACAACCTGCTCTACGCCCTCCACTTCGACGCCGAGAACAGGCTGAACACGGCCGAGGGCGCCCCGGCCTTCGCGTCAGTTGCCGACGGCGTATTCGGGCGGCTCAGGTGGAGGCTGATGGGCCTCGAGACGGGCGCGAACTTCCCGGCCCAGGCGCAGCCGTCGCAGGCATACATCGACCATACTAAGAGAGTCATCGACGAGAGCGGCATCATGGAGTGGGTCGACTGGGACCAGGAAATACTCGCATAGCCGCCATTCCCACGTCATAGGAGAACGCAATGGGCACGCTGCGAAGAGACCGCCTCAGGGGCTCCATACTCTCCCTCCCCGTCTTCACCGACGAGGACCACAACCTGCTCCTCGACCGCCAGCGCGTACACCTGCGCTGGGCCGTCGACCAGGGCATGAAGGAGGGCCGCGCCGTCCTGCTCATAGCCGGCGGCGTCGGCGAGACCTACATGCTCGAGGACGACGAGTTCGCCACCCTGGCGAAGCTTGGAGTCGAGGAGGCCCGGGGCGAGGCCCCCGTCATGGTCATGGTCGCCGAGCTGAGCGCCCGCGCCGCCGCGCGGAAGTGCCAGGTCGCCGCAGACGCGGGCGTGGACTTCGTACTGCTCTCGCCGCCCCACTACTCCGCACCCTCCGAGGACGACGTATTCCTCCACTACAAGTACGTGAACGACCGGGCCGACATCGGCATCGTCCTCTACAACAGCTACTGGGTGATGCCCAACCACTACTCCTTCAGCCGAGGGCTGCTGGAGCGGCTCTCGGACCTGGAGAACGTGGACGGCATGAAGTGGAGCGCCCCGACCACCGAGGACTACCTGGGCATCGCCCAGCTCTTCGGCGACCGCATCAAGATGGTCCAGAACCGCTTCTTCTTCTCCATGGGCACGCGCTTCGGTATGACGGGCTACATCGACGTGCTCGGCAACGCCGCACCCAGGTTCTCGCTCCACCAGACGGCCCTCATGGAGGCAGGCGATTACGACCAGCTCGACGCCCTTCACAAGCAGGTGCGCTTCGACCCCGTCTACAGCCCCGACTCCATCCCGGCGCCCAAGAAGAACATGGTCGCCGACGGCCCCAACGCCCTCGTAATCCTCCGGAGCATGGGCCTCGACGCCGGCCCGCCATTCCCCGGCCAGGCCGACGTCACCCCGGAGTTCGAGGAGCACATCCAACGCCAGACCGAGGCCAGCGGCATCATGGAATGGGTAGACTGGGACCAGTCCATCTTCGACGACGCATAGAATCAGATCCCTCTCCCTTGAAAGGGGCTAGGCAAGAATCGTTCGCCCTGAGCTTGTCGAAGGGCAGTGCTCCGCCAACGCAGGTGAGGAGGTCGCCCTTCCAATGGGCTTTCACGTCGGCGTAGTCTCCTCCCACGGCCACGTCACCGTCTGGGACAAGCTACCGGAGGTCGAGGCCATCCACGTCTGCACCATAGCGGACGAGGCTGACCTGGACGCCATCGCGTCCCTATCCCCCAAGGTCGCCTCCAAGAGCCGCAGCCTGCCGGAGCTTCTCGGCAGGCCCCTCGACGCCGTGGGAGTATGCGTCCGGCCCGACCTGGGCCCGCCCACTCTGCGGACCATCGTGGACGCGGGCGTGCCGGTCCTCTTCGACAAGCCCGCCTCCACCCGCGCAGACGACTTGCGGGAGGTCGCCGGGCTGGCCGCGTCCAGTCACGGCCGGCGGGATGTTCCAGTGGCGCTACTCCGCTTCCATCCTCGAAGCGAAGAGAGCCCTCGACGAGGGGGCCCTGGGAGAGCTGTGGGCCGTCGAGATGCGGATGCTCACCTCCCAGCTCAGGTACCGCCGCCCCCGCACGAGCTATCTCTTCAGGAGCAAGTACGCCGGCAGCGGCATCCTCTCGTGGCTCGGATGCCACGTCCTCGACAGCCTCGCCTTCATCACCGGCGACCGCATCGCCGAGATCACCGCCATGACCGGCAACCAGAACCCTGAGCCCGTGGACGTGGAGGACACCGCAATGGTCGCCTTCAGGATGGCCGGGGGCGCGATGGGCACCCTCCACGCCGGATACCTCATGGCCGGGCCCGGCAAGAACCCGGACGACTCGATGATCGCCCTGCGCGGCTCGAAGGGCTACCTCCAGGTGCCCTTCTCGACTCCGTGGTCGCCGCGCACCTTCGACGGCGACCAGTCCGGGCTCGCCTACCTGATGTGGAGCGAGGCGCCCGGCTGGGAGACCGGCGGAACAAGGCACGCCACCTTCGACGTACCCCACTCCGACGTATACGGGGGAGTCATGGCCGAGCGCCTCTTCTCCGACTTCCTCGTAGCCGCCAAGGGCAGCGCCCCGGCCCCCAGCCCCATCGAGTCACTGGTCCACGTCCTCGACGTAGTCGAAGCCGCCAAGCAGTCCTCCAAGACCGGGCGGGCGGTGAAAGTCGGCGGTTAGTGGCCCATCACATTGGGTATTGAGAGGTGCCTGGTCGAAGCTTCGTAGGGGCGGGTTTGAAACCCGCCCTCTTCTCGCAGGACACCTATCCGACAAGGTGTCTTGCACTATAGCAGATCGCGCCGAAAGCGAACTTGGCGTCCACCATCGCGTGTCCCGCCATCGCGACGCCAGCCCATAGCCTCGTAGAAGGCGATACCTTGCTCGTACCCCTCGACCGTCCACACTATTGCCTCGCCATAGCCGTCAGCCACAAGGTAGCGAAGCGCGACCGAAGCGAGCGCGGTGCCGACCCTCGTACACCAGTGTCGTGGATCGACGGCGATAGTGTCGAGCTCGCCGAGTCGAGGACTCACCGGGTCCCGGCTGGGCCCGATTCCGGCAAACCCCACAATCCCTCCCTCACGCTCTGCGACCCACCATCGGTGCGGCACAGGCTGGGTAAGTTCACACCGCCAGCGTTCGATCAGGGCCGGCGTTACCGTCCTGTCGGCACGCGACAGCAACCCGCCAAAGCCCGCATTCCATGACTCGACGTATATCCGCGTCACGGCCCCGGCGTCATCTCCTGTGGCCGGGCGAATCGTCAGTGGCAAGCCCGCGCCTGTTTCCCGCTTCAGACCGATTGCTGCTGGCACCCTAGTCCCCACCATGCATCGCCCACCCCAAGGTTCTCTCGGCCTTAAGTGGGCCTTTGCAAAGCCAGCGTGAGCCATACCGGCAGTGCCGCACGGGGGTTCTCGTTCCAGTCCAAGAGGCTGTCGTCTGTCCCCGGCAAGTACGAGAGATCCTGCCAGAATCTCGAATCCTCGGCGGGGCTCTCAAGGGTTCGCCTCAGGATGAGGCCCGCGGTGGCCAAGGGGTTGAGAATGTCCGCAAGGGTCCAGTTGAACCCAAACGATCCTTCCGCCCCATCGAAGGGCCCGGTGTCCCAGTATGGCTTCACAACCTCGATCGGCATCACCTGGTCCTTCCACGGCCTCTGGAACGGGTGGACGTCGTAGAAGACGTAGTGTCCGCCTGGACGCAGGATACGGCATACTTCGCTGAAGACCGCCTGCAGGTCTGCAATCCAGACGAAGAAACCCTGGGAGGAGAACACCAGGTCGAACCCCTCGCTCCCGATAGGACTCAGGTCGGCGGCGTCGGCCTGCACGAACGTGATCGGCAGCCCCAGGTGTCTCGCCCGTTTCGAGGCCGCCGACAGCCGCTCCCCAGAGATGTCTACCGACGTGACGGTGGCGCCCATCCCGTCTTTCTCCGACAGTGTGCCCGCCACCTCGAGGACCAGGCGAAGCGCGCCTCCTGTAAAGGCGATGCCAGGCTCGCTGGCGAAGCGTTGCCACAGGCCGCCCTCTTCTTCCAGCCTCTTCCACCACTCCGCAGCCTCGTTCCAGTACCGCCGGTTGGCCTCGTGCATGTCATTCATTGCCAGATAGTTCCCCGCTCACGTGCCCCAGTGGCGTATCCGCACCCGTCTCTGGGTAACTACTATCAGGGTGCCCTCTCGCATCGCATCCGCATTGTGTTCGATCAGATCGAGCATTGCGGACACCTTCTCGGAAACCTGCATATCTACGAAGCGGACGATGCACGGGTGCGGCATGCGGCGCACGAACACCAACTCACCAAAGTCCTTATCTTCGGTGATGAGCACGCGTTGCTCTTCGTGCGCCAGTACGAGCAACGCTTCATCCGCAGCGGAAGGGTCGCTGTCCACTGCCGACAGTACATCGTGTCCCTGCTGCACTAATGTCGCATGCAAACTGCGGGACGCAGCGCAGACGTCGAGGAGGAATCTCAAGGGTCCTTAGCGGACCGGCACCCGTTCATGCACATGCTCGCCGGCCAGCGAGCGGTGTGCGAAGAGCAGGCAAGCCTGTACGTCCTCATCCTCGAGGACTGGATACTCCCGGAGGATGGATTCCTTGGTCTCCCCTGCGGCAAGCATTCCGAGGACGTGCTCCACCGCGATACGCATATCCCGGATGATCGGCTTTCCGCCGAACACGTCCGTACGCACAGTGATACGTTCGAGCAGCTCGGAGTCAGTTGCCATGATCTCCTCCTGGACTCACGCGCCCTGCCTACTCGCCGAAGACCTTGTTCGTGCCCACCAGTGGGATCCGGGCCATGGCGGATGCCTCGACCGTGAGCGCGGCCATGTCCTCCGGTTCCAGACTGTGGACGTCGCCCTTGCCGAGGGAACGGGTGAGCAGCGACATCTCCATGGTCATCGCGTTCAGGAAGTTCGCGACCCGCTCAGCGCCCTCCTTGGGGTCCAGCCGCTTCACTAGCTCCGGATCCTGGGTCGTGATGCCCACCGGGCACTTGCCCGTGTGGCAGTGGGCGCAGTACCCGGCCGGCACTCCCACTTCTGCCTCGTAGTCGGCCTCCGGTATGTCGCGGTTGCAGTTCAGAGACACGAGCGCCGCGATGCCGATGGCCACCGCGTCCGCGCCCAGCGCCAGCGCCTTCGCCGCGTCCGCGCCGCCGCGTATGCCGCCCGACGCGATCAGGCTCACCTCGCCGTACATCCCGATCTCCCTCAGCGCCTCCCGGGCCAGGACGATCGCCGGCACCGTCGGGATCCCGCTGTGGTCGAGCAGCACCTCCGCCGACGCGCCCGTCCCCGCGACCATGCTGTCGATCACCACCGCGTCGGCCCCGGCCTTGGCCGCCAGCTTCACGTCGTCCATCACCCTGCACGCTCCCAGCTTCACGTGGATCGGCACCTTGTGGTCCGTCGCCTCGCGAAGCTGGTCAATCTTGATGGCCAGGTCGTCCGGCCCCAGCCAGTCGGGGTGCCGGGCCGGGCTCCGCTGGTCGATGCCCGTCGGCAGGTCGCGCATCTCCGCGATGTGGTCCAGCACCTTCACGCCCATCAGCATCCCGCCCGTGCCCGGCTTCGCGCCCTGGCCCACCACGATCTCCACCGCCTGCGCCTGGACCAGGTGGTGCGGGTCGAACCCGTACCGGCTCGGCAGCACCTGGTAGATCAGCTTCTCGGCGGCGTCGCGCTCGGACTGGAGCATCCCGCCGTCGCCCGTGCAGCTCGCGCTCCCCACGAGCGCCGCGCCCTTGCCCAGCGCCGTCTTCGCGTTGGCGGACAGCGCGCCGTAGCTCATGCCCGATATGTAGATGGGCGTCTCCAGCACCAGCGGCTCCTCGGCGTACCGGTGGCCGATGACCGTGCGCGTGTTGCACTTCTCCTTGTAGCCCTCCAGAGGGAAGCGCGTCAGGCCCGTCGACAGGAACGTCAGGTCGTCGAAGTGGGTCACCCGCTGGAAGGTGCTGAAGCCGCGTATCCTGTACCGCCCCAGGTCCGACTTCGCGTGGATGTCGTCCATCACCCACGGCGGCATGATCTGGCTGCTCTGGTAGACCATCAGACGGCTGCCTTCTCCAGCCTCTCCAGCGAGTCGAGGTGGTAGAGGCGCTTCGCCGAGACGATCTTCGTGAAGTGGGGCCGCTCGCCGATCCCGTGCCGTTCCAGCGTCCCCCACACGTCCAGCAGTTCCTCCTCGCTGGCCTCCTCGACCGTCGCGTCGCTGCCCAGGGAGCCGTAGCTGCCCGCCACGTAGATGATCCCCTCGTACATCGAGTCGCCCACCGCGTCGCCCGCGTCGCCGCACACGATGATGCGGCCCTTCTGCATCATGAACCCGGTCAGGAACCCGGAGTCGCCGCCGACCAGCAGCGTCCCGCCCTTCATCGATATGCCCGCTCTCGCCCCGGCGTTGCCGCCGACGTATACCTCGCCGCCGCGCATCGAGGCAGCGACCGAAGCCCCGGCGTCCCGAGACAGGCTTATCCTGCCGCTCATCAGGTTCTCGCCCAGCCCCCAGCCCGCGTTGCCCTCGATCTCGATCTCCGGGCCGTCCAGCATGGACGCCGAGTAGTAGCCCACGCTGCCCTCGACGCGGATCCGGCATGGCTGGAGCACCCCGACGGCGATGTTGTGCCTGGCCGCGGGGTTCACCACGACCGCGTCCTGTCCGGCGGCCGCCAAGTCCTTGATCCGGCGGTTCAGCTCCCTCGTGGTCAGCGACGCGGCGTCTAGCTCGACCACGTCATCACCTCGGCCTCCTGGGGCTCGGTGCGCGCGATCTCCTCGTCGAACACGCTGCGCAGCGCCACCTCTTCCGACGCCACGGCCACCACGTCATCCGTCTCCATCGCGACCAGCGGCTTGGCCGACCAGCGGTCCTTCGCGCAGCCCATGCCGTCCCTCGTGGACACCAGGTACGTGAACGTGCCGTCCAGGTCCTCCAGCGAGGCCCGCAGCGAGCCCTCCAGCGTCTTGCCGTTCGCCATCTTGTCCGCTAGGTACACCGCGATCAGCTCCGAGTCGTTGTGCGTCTGGAAGCGGTGCCCGGCGTCCTCGTACTTCCGCTTCATCTTGTGGTAGTTCGTAAGCTGCCCGTTGTGCACCACCGTCACGTCCGGGAAGGGGTAGGCCCAGAAGGGGTGGGCGTGGTTGATGTCGACGATGCTCTCGGTCGCCAGCCGCACGTGGCCTATCCCGTGCGTCCCCCGCAGGAACCCCAGTCCGTGCCGCGCGTCCACGTCCGTCGCCGTCCCCACGTCCTTCACCACCTCCGAGGACCGGCCCATGCTGTGTATCTCGATCTCCGGCATGTCGTAGAGCGCGCCCGCAAGCTCCGGCACCTCGCCCTCGTAGTTCAGGAAGAGCCGGATGAAGTCGCCCTGCGCGTCCAGCGAGACGACCACCGCGCCCAGCCGCGACACCGCGTCCCTCACCCGCGCCGCCGTCTCCTCCGGGCCCTCGCCGTCCGCCCTCAGGCGCACGATCAGGTCGGCCTCCGTGCTCTCGCCCGCCACCGTGAAGCCGGTCGAGTCCCGCCCCCGGTGGGCCATCGAGTCCAGCATCCGCACCAGGTCCCGCCCGATCGGCGCGGGCCGCCCCGGCGTGGCCTTCTTGTGGAATATCCCGCTAACGCCACACATAGCTCACCCCAGCCTATTGTATATGACCCCATGCCGTCGTTCCCGCACCCGGCGGGAACCCATCCCCGGCTTTGACGAGCGGATCGCGATGGAGCTCTGCCGTTGCTCGCCTCACCCAAGCTGGGCCCGGGCGTGCTCCAGCACCGGCGTGTTCACCAGGTTATCGGGCATCTGGCCCTGGAAGACGTGCACCACCTCGCCGGCCGCCCGCTCCTCCAGCTCCAGCACCGCCTCCTGCGAGAAGAACGCCGTGTGCGGCGTGATGATCACGTTGTCAAGCTGTATGAGCCTGTGGTCCAGCGGCGGGTCGATGTCGACCAGCACGTCCAGTCCCGCTCCGGCTATCTCTCCCGTGATCAGCGCCTCGTACAGCGCGTCCTCGTCGATCAGCCCGCCCCGCGCGCAGTTGATCAGGAAGGCGTCCGGCTTCATCATCGCCAGCTCGTCACTCCCGATCATGTTCCGCGTCTGGGGGATCAGTGGCGAGTGGATGGTCACGAAGTCCGATTCCCGCAGCAGCTCGTCGATCTCCACCAGCCGGGCCCCGCTGGAAGCGGCCGAGCCCGGCGTGACGAACGGGTCGGACGCGAGCACCTCCAGGCCGAATGCCTGGGCCTTCGCCGCGACCCCGCGCCCGATCCGGCCGAACCCCACGATGCCGAGCCGCTTCCCCTCCAGGCGCATGATCCGCATCCCCAGGCCCTCGCTTCCCCAGCCCTTCGTCTTCGTCGCCCGGTCGAAGAAGGTCAGGCGCCGGTTCCAGTCCAGCAGCATCCCGATAACGTGGTCCGACACCTCGGGGATGCAGTAGTCGGGCACGTACGTCACCACGATCCCCAGCTCTGTCGCCGTGTCCACGTCGATGTTGTCCACGCCCACGCCGTACCGGCTGATCACGACGCACCTCTCCGCGGCCCGCACGACCCGCTCCGTCACCTTCGCGAAGCAGGTCAGGATCGCGTCGGCGTCGCGCGCCATCTCCACGAGCGTGTCCTCGCTGCCGTCCGGAGCGACGACGGCCTCCGCGTCCGCCAAGGCAAGCACGGCCCTCTCAGGCTCGACGCTCGGCCACACGTAGTCGGTAATCAGCACCTTCTTGGTCATCTCACGGCCTCTCGGTAACATTGTCCGCACAAAGGTACAACATGCGGCCGCTCCTGACCATATTTAGAGATGTCAGTGACCGTCATTCCGGCGGAAGCCGGAATCCAGAGACGCCGGCCCAGCACACAGGCCGGCCCAGAGAGACAGCCCCATCGCCCAGGGCGATGGGGCTGTCTCGTTCGTCCTGAGCCTGTCGAAGGGCAGTGCTCCGCTAACTCGACCAGGTTGGCAGAAGCAACCAGTTTGTCACCCCTGTCCCAGCTTAGGTCTGTTCTTGGCGTCCTCGTACAGCTTGTCCAGCACGGCGAGCTTGCTCTCGAAGCTGGCCTGCGACTGCCGCCGGTGCCACTTCGCCTTCTCCTCGAAGATGCGCTCACCCAAACGAGCGGAATCTTTCGGCGAGGGATCCGTCTTCATCGTCGAACTCATCCGTACGCCTCAGGACTGTGCAGTGATGTTTGACCCGTGGACAACTTGGCCAGTAGACTAGCATACACGGAGAACGGAGGTGCATCATGGAGAGGACCTGGGTTCAGATTGCAGTGTATCTCGCTCTTCTCGCCGTTGTCTTGGGATTCGCTGCGTACGCCGTTGCTACGAGCCTCTAGCTGCGCATCCTGCTCGTGGCATACAGGGCCACCTGGAGTCCTGCGATAGCAGTGATGGCCAAGGCAATCACCAGCACCCACAGATACTGCTCAATCGTACCCGCACTCCGTACCCAGAAGTAAGCGGCCAAGAAGCTTGAAGTGGCCGAGAGCGTGAGAATGGCATAATGCACCAGCCGAGGCCAGGTGGACGGAGTACGTCCCACGGACTCACTCCCCATTATGGGTATGAGGCTGACGCACAGCGCCGTTGCCGCGACTAATGCAAACATTGGGGCCTTGACCCCGTTGCTGAGATCAGGGTCAAAGAAGTTCGCCGCCGAAAGGCCTAGATAGGCGCACAACACGACCCCGCCGAGCACAGCTTTCGTCCACGAGAACTTATCCACAGCTCCCCTGCTCCCTGACCATGACTACGCCGACGACTCCGCCATCGGCTTGAACATGCACCCCTCGACGAAGACCTCGAAGAAGTCCGGCGTCGTCTCCAGCTCCACGTGCTCGACCCGCCGCACGATCCTCTCGGCCTCCTCGCGCATCGCCCGGGAGACCAGCATCAGCGTCGCGCCCTCCAGCGCCGCGTTCCCCACCTTCTCCACCCGCTCCGGCGGCGCGTCCGCGATGAAGCCGATGCTCGCCGCGTTCCGGGCGTCCACGTAGTTGGCGAACCCGCCGGCCAGATACAGCTTCGAGACCTCCCCCGGCGTCACCCCGTAGCGCCTCAGCACGATCCGCTGCCCGCTGAAGTTGGCCGACTTGGCCTGGGCAAGCGCGCTCACGTCTGCGCGCGACACCGACATCCCCTGCTCCGGCGCGAACGCGAATTCCCTGCCGCCGTCCGCGAACACCCCCAGCTCGTTCATCATGCCCGTCCGGCGCAGCTCCGCCAGCAGGTCCACCAGCCCGGACCCGCATATCCCCTGCGGCTCCACGCCGCCGATGGTCCTGCACACCACGCCGCTCTCTCCGATCTCCACCGACTCCACCGCGCCCTCGTACCCGGGCATCCCGTACGTGATCTCGCCGCCCTCGAACGCCGGGCCCGCCGGGCAGGACGCGGCCATCATGCCGTGCCGGTTCCCCACGACTACCTCGGTATTCGTCCCCACGTCGACCAGCATCACCACGTCCTCTTCCTCGTCCATGCCGATGGCCAGCAGGTCCGCGGTCACGTCCGCTCCCACGTGGCAGCCCACCAGCGGGCCGCCGTACACGTTCGCGCCGGGAAACACGCGAAGCCCGAATTCCCGCGCCGTCGCGTTCAATGCCGTCCCCGCGCGCTCGCCCCGCTCCATCTCCAGCTCGATCAGCGACTTGTACGGCTTCTGGCCGATGCTCTGCACGTCCACCCCGAACAGGATGTCCCGCATCGTCGCGTTGCCCACCACCACCACGTCGTAGATGCGCCTGCGGTGGAAGCGGAGCTGACGGCTCATCTCGCCGATCTCGAAGTTGATCGACGACAGCAGCACCTGCCTCAGCTCCCCGGCGTGCTCGCCGCCGTCGTAGGAGATACGGTGCATCACGTCGCTGCCGCCGAACCTCTGAGGGTTCTCGAACGACGCCGTCGCCAGCACCTCGCCGCTCTCCAGATCGACCAGGTTCATGACCACCGTCGTCGTGCCCGCGTCCACCGCCAGCCCGTAGACTTGGCCCCTGTACGCCTCCAGCCTCCCGTTGCCGGAGTAGACGTCGTCGCCCCTGCGGACGACCAGCGGCTCAAGCTCGACCGGGCGCTTCACCGAGCGCGTCAGTATCCGCGGCTGACGCCTCAGCACGGCGAACTCCACGTCGGCGTCCGCATCGGTCACGTGCGCCTGGCACGCCAGCCGGTAGCTGCCCCGCAGGAACGCCTCGGACGGCGCCGGCGGGCTCAGCGCGGAGAGGCCGTGCTTGATCTCGACGATGCACTCGTGGCACTCGCCGCTCCGTCCGCACGAGGTCGGGACCCGCACCCTCAGCGCGTCCGCGTAGTCGAAAATGCTCTTGCCGGCTACCGAGTCCAGCCTGCGGCTATCGTGAAGGATTGGAGACATAGCAGTGGGAGACGTCGCTTCTTCCCACTAGGCTCCTACTGGATTTCCCAGGCGCTGCGATAGTCCAGCTTGTCGCTGCCCGTGCAGACGTAGAGCTCGCCGGGAGGGACGCTGCGGTCCTGGTTGCGGCATCCGAAGTTCGCCGTGCACCGGTCCTCGACGTTCTTGTAGGGGCACCGCCACGAGGACACCTCGCCAACGGTCGCCGATATATCCTTGAAGATATTGTAGAGGCGGTTGACGCTCGCCTCATACCGCGCCCTGTCGACCTTGCTTCTTGCCCCTTCCCCCCGAGGGGGAGGGTTGGGATGGGGGCTCACTGTACGAAATTCAGACCGCCGGCGAGCCTGCCAGCAGCTCCTTGGCCATGTCGACGCAGGCGATGGCGTCCTTCCCGTAGCCGTCCGCGCCCATGTCCTCGGCGAACTCCTGGGTGACCGGCGCTCCGCCCACCATGATCTTCACGTCCTCGCGCAGCCCCTCGTCCTCGAACGACTGGATCGTCCGGCCCATGTTCGGCATCGTCGTCGTCAGCAGGGCCGACATGCCGAGCACCTTCGCCTCGTGCTCCACCACCGCGTCTATGAACTCCTCCGGGCTCGTGTCGACCCCCAGGTCGTGCACGACGAACCCGGCGCCCCGCAGCATCATGATGCACAGGTTCTTGCCGATGTCGTGGAGGTCGCCCTTCACCGTGCCCATGATCACCGTGCCGATGGGCTCGATGCCGGACGCGGACAGGATCGGCTCGATGTGGGCCATCCCCGCCTTCATCGCCCTCGCCGCTACCAGGACCTCCGGCACGAAGATGATGTTGTCCCTGAACTTGATGCCCACCACGGCCATCCCCGCGATGAGCCCGTCGTCGAGGACGTCGTTGGCGGAGAACCCGTCGTCGAGGGCCTGCCGCGTCAGCCGGTCCACCTCGTGCTGGTCGCCCGTGATCAGCGCGTACGCCGTCTCGTGCATCAGCGGGTCCGTGCCCTCGAACAGGGTATGGATATGGGCAAGCTCCGTCGGATTGGCTACGTACTGGAACTCCCGTACGAGTCCCTCGTGTTCGGTCACCATGCGCTACTCCAGGCTACAGCCGTCAGGGAATATTATTCTCGCCCCGCCAACCCTATGTCAATGTCGCCCACACCATTCGCGGTTCGTTCGCCCTGAGCTTGGCTCTCCTGAGCCTGTCGAAGGGTCGACGAGCACGGCGCCACAGCTTGACGCTCGTCCGGGAAATCCATACGATACGCCCAACGTGGACTTCACCATCGACGGAAACCCCGACTACGGCCAGCTCACGGTTCGGCTCGCGCCCGGCGAGACCTTCATCGCCGAGAGCGGCGCGATGGCCTGGATGGACAGCGGCCTGGACGTGAAGGCCCGCCTGCTCGGTGGCTTCCTGCCCGCCCTCATCCGCAAGGTGACCGGCGGCGAGTCCCTGTTCGTCGGCGAGTACACCACCGACCGCGAGGGCAGCGTAACCTTCTCGCCCTCCAGGCCCGGGATGGTCGTGCGGCGCACCCTGTCGGGAGGATCCATCATCCTGACGGCCGGCTCGTTCATGGCCTGCACCCCCGGCATCGAGCTGAGGACGAGGTTCGGGGGCCTGCGCTCCCTCTTCTCCGGCGAGGGCCTCTTCTTCATCGAGTGCAGCGGCAGCGGCGATCTCTTCTTCAACGCATTCGGCGGCATCGTCGAGAAGGACGTCGACGGCTCGTTCGTCGTCGACACGAGCCACGTCGTCGCCTGGGACCCCGGCCTCACCTACGGTATCCGCGGTATGGGCAACCTCAAGAGCACGATTCTCTCGGGCGAGGGCCTCGCGATGGAGTTCTCCGGCAGGGGCAAGCTGTACCTCCAGACCAGGACCCTTGGCGGCGCGGCCTCGTGGCTGACCCCGTTCGTAGGCTAGGCGGGTGATATGTTCGTAGAAGCAATACAGAGCGGCGCGTTCGGCTGGGCACTGGTCAACCTCGACCCCGGCGAGCGGTTCGTCGCCGAGGCGGGCTCCATGTTCAGGGTCTCCTCCAACGTGGACATCGACGTCACGACCCGCAGCCGCGACACGGGCGGCCTGATGTCGGGAATCAAGCGGATGATCGCGGGCGAGAGCTTCTTCTTCTCCACCTTCACCGCCGTCGGCGACGGCCCGGCCGAGGTGGGCATCGCGCCCACCCTCCAGGGCGAGGTGGCCGTCATAGACTGCGGCGGCGGCGCCGCGTGGGCCTGCGCGGGGGGAAGCTACCTCGGCTCGTCGCCCCACCTCAACGTCGACACCCAGTTCCAGGGCCTCCGCGGACTCCTCTCGGGCGAGTCCCTGTCCTTCCTGCTGGTCGACGGCGTCGGCCCCCTGGTGGTCAACGCCTTCGGCAAGATCACCCAGGTCCAGGTCGATGGCGAGCTCACCGTCGACAGCGGCCACGTCGTCGCCTTCGAGGACTCCCTGGACTACTCGATCGGCAAGGCCGGGGGAAGCTGGGTCCAGTCCTTCCTGACGGGTGAGGGCGTGACCATGACCTTCTCCGGCCAGGGCCGCCTCTACGTCCAGAGCCACAACCCGGCGGAGTTCGGCGGCGCCCTCGGCCCGCTGCTCCCGCCCCGGAGGTCGTGATGGACTACACGATCGACTCGCAGCCCAGCTACAGCCTCCTCGAAGTCACCATTGCGCCGGGCGAGGAGCTCGTCACGGAGGCGGGCGCGATGGCCTGGATGGACTCCAACATCGACGTGGAGACCTCCGTCAGGGGCGGCCTGATGTCCGGCGTCAAGCGGGCGATAGGCGGAGGCGAGAGCTTCTTCCAGAACACCTACACGGCCCAGGGCGCGCCCGGCGTCATCGGGCTCGCGCCGGGCCAGCCGGGCGACATCTGCGCCTACGAGATGGACGGCGGCGAGCTGCTCCTCGAGCGCGGGGCGTACCTCGCCTCGACCACCGGCATAGAGACGAACGCCGACTTCCAGGGGCTCCGCGGCCTCTTCAACGAGGGCCTGTTCATACTGCGGGTCTCCGGCAGCGGCCTCCTCTTCTTCAACGCATACGGCGACATCCAGGAGATCGAGGTCGACGGGGCCTACGTCGTCGACAACGGCCACGCCGTCGCGTGGGAGCCCTCCCTCGACTACAGGCTCACCCGCGCCGGGCGCATCCGCTCCTTCCTCTTCTCCGACCAGATCATCATGGAGTTCTCAGGGCAGGGCAGGCTCTGGGTCCAGTCCCGCAATCCCCGCTCGCTCGCCAACTGGGTATTCCCCTTCCGCCGGGTCGAGTCCAAGTCCAGCTAGACCCGCCGCCAGCCTCGAGTCCCTGGAGAACGCGCATGCCGCTCACCACGCAGGAGCTGGAATCGAAGCTGTGGCAGGCTGCCGACATCCTGCGCGGCCAGATCGACGCCGCCGACTACAAGAACTACATCTTCTCCATCCTCTTCCTGAAGCGGCTGTCCGACCGCTTCGACGAGGAGGTGGAGAGCGCCGTCGCCTCCGGCGTCGACCGCGGCGTGGCCCTCGCCGACCGGGACGAGCACGAGTTCTTCGTGCCTGAGTCCGCCCGCTGGCCCGCCCTTGCGGGCGCGTCCATGAACCTGGGCGAGGCGCTCAACGTCGCCAGCCACGCCGTCGAGGAGGCCAACACCCCCAGGCTGGACGGCGTGCTGGCCTCGACCAACTGGAACGACGAGTCGAAGCTCGGCGGCCCGGCCAACCGCGAGCGCATCATCCGCAGCCTGCTCAACCACTTCGGAAGCCTCGACCTCAGCGACGAGAACCTGCGGGAGGACTCGGCCGGCGGGGGCAACGTCCTGGGCGACGCCTACGAGTACCTGATCAACAGGTTCGCCGACGACGCGGGCAAGAAGGGCGGGGAGTTCTACACGCCCCGCCCGGTGGTGCGGCTCATCATCGAGCTGCTCCAGCCGCGCGAGGGGATGCGCATATGCGATCCCACCGCCGGATCGGGCGGGATGCTCATCTATGCCGCCCAGTACGTGCGCGAGCAGGGCGGCGACCCGCGCAATCTCGCGCTCCACGGCCAGGAGCGCAACCTGGGAACCCTGGCCGCGGGCAAGCTCAACCTGCTGCTCCACGGGCTGAGGGCGGCCCGCCTGGAGCCGGGGGACGTCATCGCCGAGCCGGGCCTCGTGGACCCGTCCGGACAGCTCCTCTCCTACGACCGGGTGATCGCCAATCCGCCCTTCAGCCTCAAGAATTGGGGCCACGACTTCGCGCCCAACGACCCCCACCACCGCTTCGACCGCTATGGGGCCATACCCCCCAGGACCAGGGGCGACCTCGCCTTCCTGCTGCACATGCTCGGCGTGACAGGCTCCGGCGGCATGGTCGGCGTGGTGATGCCCCACGGAGTCCTGTTCAGAGGCGGCGCCGAGGGCAGGATACGCCGCGGCATCGTGGAGGCCGACCTGTTCGAGGCCATCATCGGCCTGGCCCCCAACCTCTTCTCAGGCGCCAGCATCCCCGTCGCCATCTGCGTGCTGAACAAGGCCAAGCCCGCCGGCCGGCGCGGCAGGGTGCTCTTCGTCGACGCGGCCCAGGAGGGCGGCTTCCGGCAGGGCAAGGCGCGGAACTTCATCGACCCGGAGCATATCGCCAGGATCGTCGAGGCGTACCAAGCCTTCGAGGACGTGGACCGCTTCGCCCACGTGGCCGATATGGAGGAGATCGAGGTCAACGACTTCAACCTGAACATCAGCCGCTACGTCGACACCACCGAGCCCGTGGAGGTCATGAGCGTCGAGGACGCCCTGTCGCAGCTCCGGGAAGCCGAGCGCCGCCGCGACGAGGCGGTGTCGAAGATGGACGAGCTGCTGGCGGAATTGGGATATGCGCGGTAGTGAAGACAGAATACGACTATGGTCGTGACTATGGTATGATTGGCACAAGTCAGGTATGGAGGAGTAGCGTCATGGACACGAACGGCGACACTCGGACCATGAAAGCGTCGGAGTTCAAGGCCAAGTGCCTCAAACTCATGGACGAGGTGGCGGAAAATGGCGAGGAGATCGTCATCACCAAGAACGGCAATCCCACGGCGCGGCTGGTCCCCTACCGGTCAAGGCCCAAAGAATGGTTTGGGGCGGACAGGGGCAAGCTGGAAATCCTTGGCGACATCATCTCCCCTATTGACGTGGTATGGGAGGCCGAACAGGGTCTCATCGACGGCAAGTAATGCTCCTCCTCGACACACAAGCGCTCATTTGGACTAGGTTCGGCAACCGTCGATTGGGCCGCAATGCCCGAGATGTGATCGAGCGTGCCGTGCGGGGCGACGACGTCGCCGTCTCCGCTATCACGTTCTGGGAAATTGCGATGCTTCGCAACAAGGGACGCCTGAGATTCCCAGAGGATGTCGGGCTGTGGCGTCGAGAGCTGCTTGGACAGGGGCTCACGGAGATCCCCGTCGACGGCGAAATAGGAATCCGTGCCAACGCCTTGCCCGGCTTTCACGCCGACCCTGCCGACCGGATCATCGTTGCCACTGCCCTAGGCGGTCACCAACTGGTAACCGCCGACGAGCGAATCCTGGCCTGGGACGGCAACCTGGCCCGGCTGGACGCGAGGGAGTAGCAGCCGATGAAGCGTGATCCGCAGATACCCGACGGCTGGGAAGTCGTCAGGTTGGATGAAATAGCTGATATTGACCGTGGCCTCTCGTGGGCCAGAGAACAGGAGTCGCCAGTATCGCAAGATGCGGCTCTTCCTGTCGTCAGAATAGGCAACGTACAACCTGACGGATTCAAGATGGACGATATACTCTACATTCGAGGGATAACGGAGGCTGAAAGAAGCCGCCGGTCCATCACGAGTCGAACCTTGGTCATGGTTGGGTCGAACGGCAACCGTGATCGCGTTGGGAACACATTCCTGGCTAATCAGCAAGTAATTGGGCACCTTCTAGCTTCATTCCTAATAGGTATTCACCCAAGAAACGATGTCTCCGAACGCTTCCTTTTCTCTTCTCTCCGCTCCGCCAAGACTCAAGGACTCATCACCGAGTCAACTGCAGGGTCAACCGGCCTCAAGAACCTAAGCCTCACATGGCTTCGCAATCTCCAAGTCAACTTACCACCACTGCCCGAGCAACGGGCCATCGCTGCCGTGCTGGGCGCCATCGACGCTGCCATCGAGGGCACCGAGGCGGTCATCGCGGCCACCGAGCGGCTGCGCGACGCCCTCCTCCACGAGCTGCTCACCCGCGGCGTCCCCGGCTGGCACTCGGAGTGGAAGGAAGCGCCGGGCATCGGAACTATCCCCGCCTGCTGGGAGGTGGTGCAACTGGGGGATGTGGCGAATGTGGCTTTCAGCAGTGTTGACAAGAAGACCGTCGAAGGCGAACTTTCCGTACGCTTGTGCAATTATACCGACGTTTTCTACAACCGGCGGATCACACTGCAGATGGGATTCATGGTAGCCACGGCAAATTCTGTAGAACGGAAGAGATGGAGTCTGAAACGGGGCGACGTTCTCTTTACAAAGGATTCGGAAACACCTGATGAAATTGGCATTCCGGCGTTTGTGGAAGCGGATATGCCCAACGTCCTCTGTGGGTATCACTTGGGGTTGGCTAGGCCTGATTCACAACTGCTTGACGGTGCTTATCTGGCCGAAGCGCTTGGCTCCCCCAAATTGTCGGGGCAGTTCGCCCGAATAGCCAACGGGGTAACCCGTTTCGGTTTGACCCTTGGGGCTACCAACCAATTACCCATTCCCATGCCAACACTAGCTGAACAGCAAACTATAGCCGGGTTGCTGGAAGGGGTGGATGCGACGGTCGCCGAGACGAAAAGGGAGCAAGTTAGATTAGAATCGTTGAAAGAATCAACCGCCGATGCACTCTTGACGGGGCGGGTGCGGGTAGGTATCGTCTAATGTACGAAGAACATCCCGATTTCCATTCTCCACCATCTGAGGCGGTCCTGTGGAGATACATGGATTTTACAAAGTATGTGTCCCTCTTGTCCAAGAGGGCGTTATTCTTCGCAAGTGCGGACAAGTTGGGTGACCCGTTCGAGGGTTCTTACAGCAAAGCTAACATAGCCATGCGTCCAGAGCTGTACAAGGACAAGATACCTGAGGAGATCCTTGAGAAATTAGCTGATTTCGCTCATGTATCAAGACGCTTCACCATGATCAGTTGTTGGCACTGGAGTGATTATGAATCTGCTGCTATGTGGAAGCTGTATTCTAGAGAAAGCGACGGCATCGCTATCAAAACTGATTTCCAGTCCTTGTCAAAATCCTTCACCGGAGAGGATAGCATATATATTGGCACTGTAAATTACGTCGATTATGATACCTTTTTCATTCCCGAACGCAACATGATGTCCCCATATTTGCACAAACGCAAGAGCTTCGAGCCAGAAAGGGAAGTTAGGGCACTCACCATAGATTCCCAAACGCTAGAGGAACTGGAAAAGATAGGGTTTTCCGAGTCCGAGGCTGTGTACTCCGTTGGAAAGTACCAATCGGTGGACCTCTCTGTGTTGATTAGTGAAATTGTTGTCGCTCCATTCGCAGAAGACTGGTTCCTTGAACTCGTGGCATCTGTCGCAGATCGATACGACCTGCAAGCACCTGTCAAGAAATCTTCACTAGCTGAAGAACCGGTGTGGAAATAGGAATAACCATGACCTCTCCCGCGAAGCTCAACGAGTACAACCACGCCGAGGAGCACTGCCAATGAACAGAGACGAAGCTATTGATCTACTCCGGGAGCACAAGCCTGCGCTCGCGGAGTGTTTCGGCATATCCGGGCTTGCCCTGTTCGGCTCTTTCGCTAAGGACCAGGCTCCGGACCGCAGCGACGTCGACATCCTCGTTGAGTTTGACACATCCCCTGACTGGAAGACATACTTCGGGGCCATGGCCTATCTGGAGGATATCCTCGGCAGGCCGGTGGATATGGCCACCATATCGGAAGTGCGGAAGGAGATTCGCCCGTTCGTTGAAAGGGACGCCGTCCATGTCTGACTCCCAAGAACCATGACCACCCCAGCCAAGCTCAACGAGTACAACCACGCCGAGAACCCGGCGCGCGTGCTGCTGGGGCGGCTCGGCTGGACATATGTGCATCGCGAGGTGATTGCGGAGGAGCGCGGCGGGGAGCGCGAGGTCCTGCTGAAGGGGCGGCTGAGGGACGCGCTCATGCGGCTGAACGAGTGGATGACGGCGGAGCAGGCCGACCGGGTCATCTTCGACCTGGAGAACGTGAACGAGACGGGCATGGCCCGCAACCAGGCCGTCCACGAGTACCTGACCTACGGGATGCCCCTCACCGTGGACGGGACGCGAGGCCGGGAGACCCGAATCGCTCGCTTCTTCGACTTCGACCACCCGGAGGGCGGCCTGAACGAGTTCGTAGTGACCACCCAGCTCCGCGTCCGCCGTGGCAACGACCGCCCCTGGACAGAGCCTTCGGCCAGCTCAGGGCAAGCGCGAGAGGTAGAGGACGACGAGCGGGTCATCAAGCCGGACTTGGCGCTGTTCGTCAACGGCATCCCGCTGGTGGTGATGGAGGCCAAGTCGCCGTCGCTGCTGGACGTGTGGAAGTCCCAGGCCGTGCGGCAGCTCAGGCGCTACCAGGAGGCGGGGCCGGAGTGGCACGGCACGGGCGCGCCGGAGCTGTTCCACTACAACCTGCTGTGCGTCGCCCACTGCGGGGCCGCGGCGGCCTACGCCGCGCCGGGCGCGCCGGAGAACGCCTACTTCGAGTGGAAGTCGGTCCTGCCCTACTCGGAGGACGAGGTGCGGCGGCGCTTCGGGGTCGAGCCCCAGGGCCAGGCGCAGCTCATCGCCGGCCTGCTGTCCCCGGCGACGCTGCTGGACGTGCTGCGCGACTACGTGGTCTACGAGCCGGAGCGCGGGCGCCTGGTGAAGAAGCTGCCCCGCTACCAGCAGTACCGGGCCGTGCGCGCGGCGGTGGAGCGGCTGATGGCGGGCCGGAGGCCGGAGGAGCGCGGCGGGGTCGTGTGGCACACCCAGGGCTCCGGCAAGTCGCTGACGATGCTGTGGCTGGCGACGAAGCTGCGCCGAGAGCCGCGCCTGGCCAACGCGACCATCGTCGTGGCGACGGACCGCAGGCAGCTCGACCGGCAGATCACCGGCACCTTCGAGCGCTGCGGCTTTCCCGCGCCGGAGCAGGCGGCCACCAGCCGAGACCTGCGGCGCCTGCTCACCACCGGCGTAGGCCGCACGATCATGACGACGATCCAGAAGTTCGAGGAGGCCCTGACCGCTCCAGGGGGCAGGCCGGACGTCCTGAATCCCTCGGAGGACGTGCTCGTCATGGTGGACGAGGCCCACCGGACCCAGTACGGGATCCTCGGCGGGCGGATGTCCAGGGCGCTGCCCAACGCCGTCCTGGTGGGATTCACGGGCACGCCGATAGAGAAGGACTTCAAGCACAGCACGGTGGGGCGCTTCGGCCCCCTCATCGACGCCTACACCATCCCCCAGTCGGTGGCGGACGGCGCGACGGTGCCCATCTTCTACGAGGCGCGGCTGCCGGAGCTGGCCGTCGAGGGGCCGGAGACGCTGGACAGGCTGTTCGAAGCGATGTTCGGCGAGGAGCCGCCGGAGGTGCAGCTCAGGCTCCGCCGCCGCTACGCCAACAAGGAGACGGTCGCCGGGGCGGAGCGGCGCATCGAGATGATCGCCCTGGACATCGCCGAGCACTTCAGTAAGAAGGTGCGGCCCAACGGGTTCAAGGCCCAGGTCGTCGCGCCGAGCCGGGCCGCGGCGCTGCGGTACGCCGAGCGCCTGAACAGCTTCGGGGTGCGTGCCTATCCCATCATCACGACGCATCCCAACGACGGCCCGGAGTTCGGGAAGGCCCGGGAGCTCGACCAGGAGCAGGTCGTCGGGGCGTTCGTGGACCCGGAGGGCGAGCCCGAGGCGCTGGTCGTGGTGGACATGCTCCTGACCGGCTTCGACGCGCCGGTGGAGCAGGTCCTGTACCTGGACCGGGCGCTGCGGGAGCACGGGCTGCTCCAGGCCATCGCCCGCGTGAACCGGCGCTTCGCCCACGAACCGGACGGCGTGCCCACGGAGAAGACCCACGGCCTCGTCGTCGACTACCATGGCGTCTCGCGGGACCTGGAGGAGGCGCTCTCCACCTTCGACTGGCCGGACGTGCAGGACACGATGCGGGAGATGGACGAGGACCCGGCAACGGTCGTGGAGGAGGCGGCGGTCCAGGCGGAGTCCCACTTCGCGGGCCGCGACCTGGGCGATACCTGGGAGTGCGTCGCCGTCTTCGAGCCGGACGCCCACACGGAGGGGAGCTACAGGGCCGACCTGTTCGAGCGGTTCAACGCGGACTACCGCGTGTTCTCGCGGCTCATGGACCGCTTCCTGCCCGACCCGCGTGCGCTGGACTACACGGACCGGCTCGCCCGGCTCACGGAGATACGCGCCTACGTGCGGGCGCACTTCCTGCGCGAGAACGCGGACGTGGACTGGACCGAGATCGGCGCGAAGGTGAAGCGGCTGGTGGACGAGCGCATCAGCGCCGAGGTGCGGGAGCTGATGCGCCCGGTCTCGATACTCGACCAGGACTTCGAGCAGAAGATCGCCTCGCTGCCCCACGACGAGGCGCGGGCGTCGGTCATGGAGCACACCATACGCGCGCAGATACACGAGGGGCTGGCAACGAACCCCGTGTTCTTCGAGAAGCTGTCGGAGCAGCTTGCGCGCATCATCGAAGACCTGCGCAACCGCGTGATCGACTCGGCGGAGGCGTGCAGGCGCTATGCCAAGATACGGCGGCTAATCAGGAGCGAGGCCGGGATCGCCGCAGAGCACGGCCTGTCGCCGGTCTCGTTCGCCATCTACGAGCTGCTGGACGTACGTACGGAGGAGCCCACCCCGGCGCGGGAAGAGACGGCCCCGTACCGAACCCAGCTCGACGAGCAGACGAAGGACGTAGCCCTGAATGTCGAGGCGGCGATCGTCCGCCACAGCGCCGTCGTCGACTGGGAGTCGAACGACGAGGTCAGGAGGCTGATGCGCCGGGACATCAAGCGCGAGCTGAGGCCCACGGGCGACTTCACCAAAGAGCAGCTCGAGGAGATGGCGAACCGGATCGTGGAGCTGGCCCGGCGTAGGAGCCGGCGGTGAGCGAGCGGGGCAGCGTCCGTTTCGGCGACACGACCATCGAGTACGAGGTCCGGCGCAGCGAGAGGCGCAGGAAGACCGTACAGATCACCGTGGACGGCGGCGGCGTACAGGTCGCCGCGCCGGTGACGACGCCGGAGAGCGATCTGCGGGCCATCGTGCGGAAGCGAGCGCCCTGGATAGTGAGCCAGGCGTCCGACGAGATGCTGGAGGCCGCGCCCAAGCGCTTCGTCAGCGGCGAGACACTACCGTACTTGGGCCGCAACGTCCGCCTGGTCGTGCAGCCCGCCGACGTGCGGTCGCCGGAGGTCCGCTTCGATCACTGGCGGTTCCGGGTGGACGTGCCGGAGACTCTGAACGGGGACGCGCGCTGCGAGTCCATTCGCCGCGCCGTCGTCGGGTGGTATCGCGGCCGGGCCGCCGAGCGGCTGCCTGGCGTCGTGAGCCGCTGGTGGCCCAGGCTCGGACGCGGGGAGATGTCGCGGATACTCGTCCGCGACCAGCGCCAACGCTGGGGTAGCTGCGCGCCGGACGGCACGCTGCGCTTCAACTGGCGCGCCATGATGCTGAAGCCGGCCCTGGTGGAGTACGTGGTCGCCCACGAGCTGGCGCACCTGACGCATCGGAGCCACTCGACGGACTTCTGGGGCCTGCTGTCCGCGGCAATGCCGGACGCCCAGCAGCGGCGGAAGAGCCTGCGGGAGGAGGGGCGGCGGCTTCCCCTGTGACCGCGGCGACTCTTGCAGTTGTATAAGAATTGCGCTGGTACTCGTGCGCGCTTTGTCTATGACTAGTACGGAACATTGATAGAACGGCTCCCTCCCGGCGGCTAAATGTAGGCGCCGGGAGCCGCGAGCGTGGTGATTTCAAGCTCGCTCCGCCGTGCCAGCGTCTACAAAGCCATCGCCCCCAGACCGCCGGCCGCCGCGCCCCGGAAGCGCCCCTCGCGAATCAGGAAAACATCGGCGCTCAACCCGAAAAATCCCCTCTGCGCGGCGCCGTGCCTCCGGTGCTAGACTCTGCGGAGCACTCTTTACGCGAGCAAGGCCAGTTCCCGCGAGCGCCTGTACGGTGCGCTTCCCGGTCTTCCAGCCGCGTACTCAGGGGTTCCCGTTTGGTCGTCCAAGACGCTACAACTATATGGCAGGCTGTGCTCGGAGAGCTCCAGCTCTGCGTGCCCAAGCCCAGCTACGACACCTGGCTCCAAGGCACCTCGGGCGGCTCCTTCGCCGAGGGCAGGTTCACCGTTTCCACCCCGAACGCCTTCGTCTCCGAGATGCTGGAGCGCCGCATGTACTCGGTCGTCTCCCAGGCCGTCGAGAAGGTGGTCGGGGAAGGAGTCGAGGTCGCCTTCGAGGCGGGCCCCGGCGCGCACGAGGGGTCTAATGGCGCACATCCCTCCCCCGGCCAGGCCAACGGCAGGGCGGCTGCCCGGGCCTCTGGTGGGCCGTCGAGCCCGCTCAACGCCAGGTACACCTTCGACCGGTTCGTCGTCGGCAAGTCGAACGAGCTCGCCCACGCCGCGGCCCTGGCGGTCGCCGAGAAGCCGGGCCGCCGCTACAACCCCCTCTTCATCTACTCGGGGGTCGGCCTCGGCAAGACGCACCTGATGCACGCCATAGCGGCGCGGCTCGTCGCGGGCGGCATCCAGCCCATCTATGCCACCACCGAGGACTTCACCAACGAGTACATCCGGTCCATCCGCAACGGCACGACCGAGGCCTTCCGGGACCGCTACCGTTCCGCCGGCGCGCTCCTGCTCGACGACATCCAGTTCATCATCGGCAAGGAGCAGACCCAGGAGGGCTTCTTCCACACCTTCAACGCCCTCCACCTGGCTGGCCGGCAGATCGTCATCACCAGCGACCGCCCGGCCGCGGCCCTCACCTTGCTGGAGGACCGCATCAGGTCCCGTCTTGCCGGCGGCATCGTCGTCGACATCCAGCTTCCCGACTACGAGACGCGCCTTGCGGTCCTCAGGGCCAAGGCCGAGGGGGCCGCGCCGTCGTTCCCGGAGGACGCACTCCAGTTCCTGGCGCAGGGAGTCCACTCGAACATCCGGGAGCTGGAGGGCTACCTGAACAGCGTCGCCGCAAACGCGGAGTTCTCGGGGCAGGAGATCTCGCTGGAGATGGTGCGGCAGATCATGGCCGACGGCCACGTGCCGGGCAGGCCCAGAGCCATCTCTGGCGAAGCCGTCCTCACCGCCGTCGCCGACTACTTCTCCCTCAGCGAGGACGCGATCACCGGACGGCGTCGCGACAAGCAGACCGCGACGGCGCGCCACGTCACCATGTACCTCCTGCGCGAGGAGGCCAACATGACCGCCACGGCCATCGGACGCCTCCTCGGCGGCAAGGACCACTCGACGGTTCTCCACGCCTGTAGCCGCATCTCGTCCGAGATGGACGTTGAGCCGCGCCTCCGCCAGGATGTCTTCAATATCAGGGAGTCTCTCACCACGGCTTAGGCCCTTCCCGGCAGGCTCCGGCTCCCGGTCCCATTTGTGGGTATCTATGCCCATGGTGTGGATAACTCACGCCCGATGTGGATAACTCGCCGTTTTCCGCGCTTCTCCCACACCGAATCATCATCCTCTCAACCAACCATCTACGCACCTCGTCACACGTGAGCCCCAGCGACAAGCGGTGGCGCATCAAAGGGCACCACAATCCACGAACCTGTTAGCTGTTACTGCTATACTCTCCTCCGAGATGATAGATACTGTTTCCATCAGGATAAGAAGCGGGGACGGTGGGGATGGTGCCATCTCCGGCAGGCGTGAGAAGTATGTCCCCTTGGGCGGGCCGGACGGGGGCGACGGCGGCGATGGCGGCTCGGTCAGGATAGTCTGCGACCCCTCGGTGAAGACGCTCATGTCGTACCGCTACAAGCGGAGGTACATTGCGGCGGATGGACGAGCCGGTGCTGGCAGGAGGAAGCACGGCGCACGGGGCCAGGGCGTCGAGCTCCGTGTCCCCGAGGGCACGGTAATCACCCTTGAGGATCCAGCGGGGGACTGCAGCACCGCGGACCTGGAGACGGCGGGACAGGAGGCCCTCGTCGCCGGTGGACTGGGCGGCCGCGGGAATGCGAGGTTCGCCACCTCCACCAATCGGTTCCCGCTGCTGGCCGAGCAGGGAGAGAAGGGACGTGAGCTCACCGCCAGGCTGGAGTTGAAGCTCATCGCCGACGTCGGCATCATCGGCCAGCCCAACGCGGGCAAGTCAAGCCTCCTTGCTGCCCTGACCGCCGCCCAACCGAAGATCGCCGCATACCCTTTCTCGACCATCGAGCCCGTCCTGGGTGTGGTGGAGCTTGGAGACCAGCGGGCCGTCCTCGTCGACATCCCTGGGCTCATCGAGGGCGCGCACGCGGGTGTCGGACTCGGCCACGAGTTCCTCAGGCACATCGAGAGGGCGCGGGTTCTGGTTCACGTGGTGGATGGCTCCCTGGACGACCCTGCCGCCGAGTACCGTCGGGTTAGGGAGGAGTTGATCCAGTACGGCGAGGGCGTGTCGGAGAAGCGGGAGATCGTCGCCCTCAACAAGCGCGATATCCCCGGTGTCGAGGAGAGGGCGATGGCTCTCGAATGCGCGGTCCAAGGGAAACCGGTGCATGTGATCTCGGCCGCCGCCCGCACTGGGCTGGGGCCGCTCATGGATGATGTCTTCGCCACCCTCGCCGTGCTGGATGAGGACGAAGGCAGACCTGACCAGCCCGGTGAGGCGCGCGTCGTCCTCAGGCCGCCCCCTACCGTCGAGGGCATTACGGTCGACAGGAACGGCGCGGGCTACGTGGTCCAGGCCGGCCGGGTGGGCAGGATAGCCGCGATGGTGGAGTCGTCCGACTGGGAGGCGCGCGCCCAGCTCTACGGGCACCTCGAGCGCGCTGGAGTCTTTGGGGCCCTGCAGAAGGCCGGCGCCGAGTCTGGCGACACGTTCGAGCTGGGTGGCAAAGAGTGGGTCTGGGAGTAGTGCGCAGGCTGGGAGTCTTCGGCGGCACCTTCGATCCCGTGCACAACGGGCACCTCGCCATCGCACAGGCGGCCGGCGACCGGCTTGCCCTCGACGAGGTGCTCTTCATTCCCGCCGGGAGCCCGCGGCTGAAGGACAGGCCGGTATCCGCACCCGCGCACCACCGCCTCCGCATGGTGCGGCTCGCGACGGAGCCGAACCCGCTCTTCGCCTGCTCGGAAATGGAGATCGGGCGCACCGGGCCGACCTACACCGCCGACACCCTCGACCGCCTGGGCGAGGAGAGGCCCGGCAGCGCCATCTTCCTCATAGCTGGACTCGACGCCCTCGGCAGGTTCCACAAATGGGGTCGCCCGAAGGCCATATTGGACAGCGCGACGATCGTAGGCGTCCCCCGCCCGGGCCACGAGCGGCTCGACCCGGCGCCCTTCGAGAACGTCGCCCCCGGCGCCTCGGACCGCGCCGTGACCATTGCGGGGCCGATGACCGGCATAAGCAGCACCGAGATCAGGGGCCGCGTGCGCCGCGGCCAGACCATCGACCACCTAGTCCCCGAGACCGTCAGCCGGTATATCCACGACAACCGGCTCTACTCCCAGAAGGAGATACACCAATGACAGACACATCCGCCGTCGCCGCAGACCCGGAGAAGATCCTTGAGCTCTCCAAGAGACTGGGCGCACTGAAGTTCGGCCACTTCAAGCTCAACGCGGGCGGCACCAGCTCATTCTACTTCGACGGCCGCCTCGTCACCCTCGACCCGGAGGGCGCCCACACCGTCGCCAACGCCCTGCTGCCCGTCCTGGCACAGTATCGCGTGGATGCCGCCGCCGGTCCTGCCGTCGCCGCCGTGCCGATGGTGTCGGCCCTTGCGGTGGCCAGCCACGCCCAGGGGCAGCCCATCAGGGGGCTCATCGTCAGGCCCGAGCGCAAGAAGTACGGCACGGGCAAGATCATCGAGGGCTCGCCACGCCCCGGCGACAGGGTCGCGGTGATCGACGACACCTGCATGACGGGCGGCAGCCTGCTCCACGCCGTCGACACGGTCGAGGACGCCGGCTGCGAGGTCGTGATCGTGGCGTGCATCCTCGACCGCCGGGAGGGCGGCAGCGACGCCATCAGGGCCAGGGGCTACGAATTCTTCGCATTCTTGGAGGAGGACGACGACGGCACGATAGTCGCCGCCGCGTCCGCGAGAGGAGGAGACCGATGAGACTCATGCTGGTTCGCCACGGCGAGACCTACGCGAACGCCCAGGGCCAGATCCAGGGGCAGGGAGAATCGCCCGCGTTCGACCTGTCCGCAAGGGGCCGTGCCCAGGCCCGCGCCTGCGGCGAGAGGCTCGACCGCGAGGGCCTGCGCCCGACCCACGTCTACGCCAGCCCACTCAGCCGCGCCGCCGAGACCGCCCGCCTCATCGTCGAGCGATGGGGCCTCGACATCGAGTACTGGGACGACCTCATGGAGCACGACCTCGGCGAGGCCTCAGGCCTGACCCTCCCCGAGCTCTCGGCCCGATACCCGCACCTGGACATAGCCCTCGAACAGATGCGAGGCTTCTCGGGCATCCCCGGGGCCGAGTCCTTGGATGATCGTGTCGAGCGCGGCCGCCGGGCTATCCACGAGGTCCTGCGCCGCCACGCCCAGGATGACGCCGTGCTCTTGGTCGCCCACGGCGGCATAATCGCCAACCTCCTCAGGGCGCTCCTGGAGAGCGACCGGAGCTGGGTCATCGACATAAGGAACACGGCCCTCTTCGACTTCACCCTCGACGTCGAGCGCTGGCACCTCGAAGGCCCCCACCGCAACCACCGCATCTGGCGCATCAACAGATTCAACGACGCCTCCCACATCGACGCCCTTGGCGTATAATCCCCTCCCATCGAGAGCTAATAGGACGTTGCACCAGATCGTTCGCCCTGAGCCTGTCGAAGGGCAAGTGCTCCGCCGAAACGAACGACTTGACTAGGAGGACCAAGTGAACCACTTCATCGCATACTATAACGGCCAGTGGATGCCCTTCGGCGAAGTCAGGGTGCACCCCCAGGACAGGGGATTCACCGTCGGCGACGTAGTCTTCGACGTCGAGCGCACCTTCAACGGCAGGAGCTTCCGCATGAGGGAGCACGTCGACCGCCTCTACAGGTCCCTCAAGTACGTGCGCATCGACCCCGGCATGACCGCCGACGAGATGATCGACCTCAGCGAGGAGGCCATCAGCCGCAACGAGCAGTACAGGGCTCCGGTCGGCGACTTCAGGGTCAACCAGTGGGTGACCCGCGGCACCGGCGGCGTCGGCTACCCCGAGGGCCCGCCCGCCGTCTGCATCAACATCCTCCCCCTCGACTTCGCCCGCTATGCCAGCTCCTACGAGCACGGGAAGCACGGCGTCATCACCAAGACCAGGAGCTACCCGCCCGAGGCCCTCGACCCCAAGATCAAGCACCACAGCCGCATGAACTTCAACCTCGCGACCCTCGAGGCCAACGACCTCGACCCCGGCGCGTGGGCGCTCCTCCTCGACATGGACGGCAACCTCTCGGAGGGCACCGGCTACAACTACTTCCTCGTCACCGACGGCGTCATCCGCACCGCCACCGACAGCGCCATCCTCCAGGGCGTCTCCAGGGGCATGGTGTTCGACCTCGCCCGCCAGCTCGACATCCCTGTCGTCGAGGAGGACCTGCAGCCCTACGACCTCTACACCGCCGACGAGGCATTCTTCGCCAGCACCAGCTACTGCGTCCTGCCCATGACCGTCGTCGACAAGCGCCCCATCGGCGACGGGGAGCCCGGCCCCATCACCAAACAGCTCCTCGCCGCCTGGAGCGAGGCAGTCGGCCTCGACATAGTCGATCAGGCCCTCCGCTTCGCCCCGTAAGCCCCGGGTCGCTACGCCTGATCCGACCTACGCATGGCCTCCAGCGTTTCCAGTGTGATCAGTCCTTGGTGAAAGCCGCTTATCAGGACATACGGCTGTATTAGCGGGGTTAGAGGATCGGTAGCGGTTGTGGGGGCCGGGGTGGACGTGGGTCTGGGCTTGGGTGTCGGTGTGGCTGCATTTGGGATCGGCGGGCCGTACCCTAGCCGGGTCCGCCCGGCAGGGACTCGCATGCGACCCCATTGCTGTCCCTGTCCAGCCTGTGCCTGTCCGTCTCCGGCCCGCCGGCGGCCTCGTAGAACGCCTGCGCCTCGGCCCATGTGTCGAAGTCCGAGCAGTTGCGATCGGGCCCGGCCGGGTCGTACTTCAACTCGACAGCGCCCGGCGTCGGGGTGGGAGTGGCCTTCGGTATCGGTGTAGGAATTGACGTAGGTGTGACCATGGGTGTCGGCGTAGGACTCGGTTGAGGAGTGGGTGTTAGCACGGGTGTCGGCACTGAAAAAGGGGTGGCCGCAGGCAGGTCAGGTCCGGGCGACGGGGACGTAGCGGTATCGGGGGCGGGTGCAGCGGGCCTCAGGACTTGCAGGTGCACGCTGGGCTCGCAGCCGGACAGCATCTCACGCAAGGCGACCGCCTCCGCTTCGGTCGCGGTCAGGCCCCACTCCTTCTTGATGGCTACCCAGTCCTTCGCGTAGCGGCACCAGTAGGTCCTGTCGGGAGGCCGCCACTCTTCGGGGCCACTGCGACCCTTGGAGCGGTTGGCGGAGGCGGTCGTGGCTATCAGGTGACCCGGATAGGACAGGCTGTTGGCGTACAGCTTCTTGCGCTCGGCGCTCCATCCGTGGGCCCCCGACATATGAGCGTTCGCGAGCGGCACCACGTGGTCTACGTCCAGCTTCCCGGGGTCCTCCACCACCTCGCCCGTGTACGGGCCCGTCCACCTGCCTGCCGCGACCCTGCACGCCTCTTCGTCGTTGAAGGTCACCGGGACAGAAGATTCGGCGATCAGCACCTCGTGGCGGGTGTCCTGGCAATCACCGTCCATGTCCGTCCAGTGACTCCAGTCGCCCCTGTCGTACTTGGGCAACCCCGATGGCCGGGGCGCGACGACCACGCTCATGACTATCGCGAGGGGCTGCTCAAATGTCGCTGTGGCGGTGGGTCGCGCCGGGGCCGACGGGGTATGGGGCGTCGGCGATACCGATGACGAGGCTGGCTCCTGCTCGCTGCCGCCGCAACCCGCAAGAACCGCGGCCATGGCGACCGCCGCCGCGATCAGAAGTCGTCGGACTTGCGGCCATTGAACATCAGGCCGTGTCGGCATTGCCACCCCAACGTCTGATAAACTTTCGATTCTGCGTATAATATCACGCCTACAACTGCTAAACCAGAGATAAACCCTGCATCTTGCTGACAACTCGCTATCCTATCATCACACTCTACTGCTAACTTTCGCCCAATAACTGCTAAACTCATGGCTCTACTCACAATACAAAGCCCACAACTGCTTAAACCACTGCAAACGCCGCCCATCATCTACTAACTTCGCCCTGGACGCAGACCATGAACGGCCCAGCCGGGCTACAATATCCCCGACATGGTGCGGCTCCGGCACATACCGGCTGCGGCTAGGGCCGCGCGCTCGCGGGACATCGGCCCCGCCATAGCCCTCGCGGTCACCCTGGTGGTCGCCCTCGCCCTACGCCTCTACGGCGTCGAGTGGGACAGCGGCTACCCCTTCACGCCCCATCCCGACGAGCGCGCCATCCTCATGAAGGTCGGCGAGCTCGGCCTCCCCGGTCCGGGCGACGTGGGCGACCTCCTCGACGCCGACCGCAGCCCCCTCAACCCGCGCTGGTTCCCCTACGGCAGCTTCCCCCTCTACCTCCTCAAGGGATTCCAGGGCCTGCTGTCCGCCCTTCCGGGCATCGAGATACACGACCTGAGGGTACTCGGCAGGGGCCTGTCCGCCCTCGCCGACACCGCCACCGTGGCCCTCGTGTACCTGCTGGGCGCGCGGCTGTGCGGGCGGCGCGAGGGCCTGCTCGCCGCCATCCTCGTGACGCTGGCCGTCCTCCACGTCCAGCTCAGCCACTTCTTCGCCGTCGACACCATCATGGCCGCCTGCGCCGTGGCCGCCGTCTACCTCCTCGCCCGCGTGGCCAGGGAGGGCAGGGCACGCGACTCCCTCGCCGCCGGCGCGGTCATCGGCCTCGGCATCGCTACGAAGGTCACCCTCGCGCCCATCTACGGCGCGTTCCTCATGGCCCACCTCATCTACGCCCTCGGCCTGCTGGACGTCGGAGACGACGGCCGGCGAAGCCTCCCTGACCGCGTATCGGCGGCGCTGAACGGCCTGCTCCTCGGCGGCGCAATGTCGGTGGTCGTATTCGCCGCCGTCCAGCCCTACGCCTTCCTCGACTTCGCCCGCTACATGGGCGACGTGGTCGAGCAGTCCGAGATGGTCCGGCGCATCAGGGACTACCCCTACACCCGCCAGTACGTCGACACCGCGCCCTACTGGTACCACGTCAGGCAGCTTGCGACGTGGGGCCTCGGCCTGCCCCTCGGCATCGTCGCATGGGCCGGCCTGGTCCACGCCGCCATGCGCGGCATGAGGCCCGTCCACGGGCTCGCCTACCTGGCCGCGGGCGTTGCCCTGCCCGCCGCTATCCTCGTCGTGTCCCACAGCCTCCTGGCCATAGTCGCCGCGTCCGGCATCGCCCTGGCCGCCCTCGCCTTCACGCTGCCGTTCCGATCCGCCGGGTCGAGGGGCTCCGTGCTGCTCCTCTCGTGGGTCGTCCCGTACCTGCTGATCACCGGCTCGTTCGATGTGAAGTTCCTGCGCTACATGATCCCCGCCACGCCGTTCCTCATCCTCTTCGGGTCGCGGATGCTCCTCGACCTTTGGGACGCGGCGAGCGTCAGGCTGCCCCGGCTGCGCCCCGTCCTAATGGCGGGCCTCTTCGTCCTCCTGGCCGCCACCGGCTTCTACGCGGTCGCCTACACGACCGTATATGCCCAGGAGCACCCCGCAATCAGGACTGCCCGCTGGATCAACGAGAACGCGCCGGAGGGCTCGGTCATCCTCAAGGAGCACTGGGAGGAGGGCATACCCGGCCTCCACGGCTACGAGATCCGCGAGCTGCCCCTCTACAACGACGACACCCGGGCCAAGCTCCGCCGCGTCGCCGAGGAGCTGGCGGGTGCGGACTACGTCGTCTTCTACAGCAACAGGCTATACGGCACCATCCCCAGGCTGCCGGAGCGCTACCCGTTCAGCGGCGAGTACTACCGGCTCCTATTCTCCGGCAAGCTCGGCTACGAGCTGGCCGACGTCCAGACGTCATACGCCGGACTCGCGGGTGTCACCTTCGTCGACGACACCCTGTCGCGCCCCGGGGTTCCGAACCCCGGCCGCCTGCCCTCCGCCTCGACGGGCGGCCTCGTGCTGAACATGGGCTTCGCCGACGAGAGCTTCACCGTCTACGACCACCCGATGACCCTCGTGTTCGAGAACCGGGGCCGCATGACCGCCGACGCCATCGAGCGGGCCCTGTCCCCCGCGCTGGCGGACGGCGCACGAGTGCCGGGCCTGATGCTCACCGCCGGGCGGGCCGAGGCCCAGCGTGCCGGCGGCACCTGGAGCGAGATCGTCCGGCCCGCGAGCTGGACGGCCCGGCTCCCCGTCCTCTCGTGGCTCCTCGTCGTCCAGGCCATGTCCCTGCTGGCCGTCCCGATAGCCTTCGTGCTGCTGCGCCGCCTGCCCGACCGCGGCTACCTCCTCGCCAAGCCCCTCGGACTACTGCTCGTGTGCCTCGTCGTATGGCTGCTCGCCAGCTACGGCCTGCTCGCCTTCTCCCTCGCGTCCATAGGGGCGGCCTTAGCGGCAATCGCGGCCGTGTCCCTCGCCCTCCTCGTCTTACACAGGCGCGACATCGCAGCCTTCGTCGCCCGCAGGTGGAGGACGCTGCTGGCGGGCGAGGCCGTCTTCCTGGCCGCATTCCTCGCCTTCGTGCTGGTCCGCATGGCCAACCCCGACCTGTGGCACTCCCACCTCGGCGGCGAGAAGCCGATGGACATGGCCTACCTCAACGCCGTCCTGAAGTCCAGCTACATGCCGCCCTACGACCCGTGGTTCGGCGGCGGCTACATAAACTACTACTACTGGGGCCAGTTCATGGTGGCGACCCTCGTCAGGGCCACCGGAATCGACCCCGCAATCGCCTTCAACCTGGCCGTCCCCCTCTTCTTCGCCCTCACCGCCGCCGCCGCCTACTCCATCGTCTACAACCTAGCCAGCGGAACCCGATCCTCCGCACAGGAGACCGTCGTTCCCGCGCCCACACCCGTCGTTCCCGCGCGCACATCCGTCGTTCCCGCGAAAGCGGGAACCCATCCCCGGCCCTCCCAATCCGTTCGCCCTGAGCCTGTCGAAGGGTCCCAGGAACGGATTGGGCTAAAGGTTACCGCCGCCCGCCAATCCGTTCGCCCTGAGCCTGTCGAAGGGTCCCAGGAACGGATTGGGCTAAAGGTTACCGCCACCCGCCTAGCCCTCTCCCCCACCGCCGCTGGCCTCGCCGGCGCAGCCTTCGTCGTCCTGCTCGGCAACCTCGACGGCGCCGTGCAGGTCCTCGTCGGCGCCTGGGACGTCCTCGTCCGCAACGTGCCCGCCGCCCCGTTCGACTTCTGGCGCAGCACCCGCGTCATGCCGCCCGACCCGCCCGGCCACGAGATCACCGAGTTCCCCTTCTTCTCCTTCCTATTCGGCGACCTCCACGCCCACCTGATGGCCCTCCCCTTCACCCTCCTGGCCATCGGCCTCTCCCTAGCCGTAGTAATGTCCGCCCGCGATAATGCCCCGTCATTCCGGCGGAAGCCGGAATCCAGAGGGGCGGGGCTGGGGATGGGTTCCCGTCTGCACGGGTGGACCATGTCCGGCCACTGGAACCCCGCCGAGATCGCACGGCTCGCTCTCCTCGGCCTCGCCGTCGGCTCCCTCCGCGCCATCAACACCTGGGACGTCCCCGTCTACGCGCTCCTGGCCGCCGCCGCCGTATTCCTGGCGGCATACTTCAGGAACGGCGGCCTCAGCCTGCGGGTGATCGTCGAGTCCGCCGGAAAGACTGCCGTCGTGGTCGCCGTCGGCTTCCTCGCCTTCCTGCCCTACCACGCCAGCACCGAGACCTTCTTCACCAGCGTCGAGGCGACCACGAACCAGACCGTCCTGTGGCAGTTCCTCCTCATCCACGGCCTCTTCGTCTTCATCGTGGCGTCCCACCTGCTGATCGACCTGCGCGCCCACTGGCTCCCCTCGTGGCGGAGGCTGTGGAGCATGGCTGGCGAGAGCCCCGCGCGAGCCGTGACCCTCGGAATCGCCGCAATCCTTGCGGCCTGGCTGGCCCTCACCTTCATCGCGGGCGTCACCGGCAGCACGATCCCCTTCGCCCTGCTGCTCCTCGTCGCCGCCGCGGCCAGCGGGGTGAAGCATCTCGCGTCCCGCCGTCCGGACGCCCGCCAGGTGGCCTTCGCGACCGCGATGGTCTGCGCCGCCCTCGGAGTGGTCGTCGGCCTCGACATATACCGCGTCGAGGGCGACATCGACCGCATGAACAGCGTCTTCAAGCTCTACCTCCAGGTCTGGGTGCTCCTCGCCCTGGCCTCCGCCTACCTGGCCTGGCGCATCCTCCGCACCGGCATGGCTGGGATGACCATGTCCGCGCCGTGGGCCCGCGCCTGGGGCTGGGCCCTGGCCCTGCTGGTCGTCGCGGCGGCGGTCTACCCCGTGCTCGGCACCCAGGCCCGCCTGAAGACGAGGTTCGAGGTGCTCCCCCTGACCCTGGACGGCATGGCCTACATGCGCACCGCCGTGTACAACGACCCGAACGGCCAGATCGACCTGTCCGCCGACTACGACGCCATACGCTGGCTCCAGGACAACGTCCAGGGCTCGCCCGTCGTCCTGGAGGGCCTCACGCCCAACTACCGCTGGGGCGGCCGCGTCTCCGTCTACACCGGCCTTCCCACCATCGTCGGCTGGCAGTGGCACCAGGAGCAGCAGCGTTGGGGCTACAGGCAGTTCGTCGGAGAGCGCGCCCGCGACGTCGACCGCATATACGCCACACCCGACCCCGCCGAGGCCCTCGACCTCATGAGCAAGTACGGCGTCGAGTACGTCTACGTCGGCCGGCTCGAACGCCTCTACTACCCCGCCCAGGGCCTCGCCAAGTTCGACGAGGCCATGGCCCCCGCCCTCGAACAGGTCTACCGCACCGACCAGGTCAGCATCTACCATCGTTCGCCCTGAGCCATAACCCATCCGTCATTCCCGCGCAAGCGGGAATCCATCCCCTCGACAATGCCCAGATACGAGCATTGAGTGCCCGAAGACGTTCGCCCTGAGCTTGTCGAAGAGCCTGCCCCGTACTCGATACGGGGGCAGTGCTCACCAGCACAACCATGATGCGGAGCGGAGTATCATTTACATACTCTGCCGGGAGCGTTAGAATACAAGCGAGGGATGAGCCACCAGGCGGCTGGTGGCTATTGTTCGTTATCCGAGTGGCGGATGCAGCGGGGTAGGAAGATGGCACCCACCAGACAGACACACCTGACACCCGAGGGGCGGGAGGCCCTGTCCCAGGAGCTGGAGCACCTGACCGGCGTGCGCCGCCGGGAGGTCGCCGCGCGCATCAACAAGGCGAACGAGACCGGCGGCACCGTGGACAACGCCGAGTACGAGGAGGCCAAGAACGAGCAGGCCTTCGTCGAGGGCCGCATCGCGGACATCGAGAGCATCCTCTCCAGGGCCGTCGTGACCAGGCGCAGCAGGGGCCGCAAGAAGGCCGCCATGGTCGAGTTCGGGTCGTCCGTGGCGGTGACCAACAGCCGCGGCGCAAAGGTGCTCTACCAGGTCGTGGGCGGCGCCGAGGCCAACCCCTCCCAGGGCAAGATCTCCGAGTCCTCCCCCGTCGGACAGGCCCTCATGGGCCGGAAGGTCGGCGACGTGGTCGACGTGGAGACCCCCGCGGGCGTCCAGAAGCTCACCATCAACAAGGTCACCTAGGGCCGCGCCGGGAGACCCACGATGCCAGAGCCAGGCGGCGCCGGCGCGGATAGCCCCCAGGACGCGGACAGCCCCCTCCTGCAGGTCCGGCGGGAGAAGCTCCGCAGCCTCCGCGACCGCGGCATAGACCCCTACCCCCACGCCTACGACAGGAGCCACACCTCCGCCGGGGCCGCGGCCCTGTTCGAGGCGGGCGAGAGCGAGCACGGCGAGGGCCACCGTACCGGCCCCGTCTCCGTCGCGGGCCGCGTAGTGCGCCGCAGCGGCATGGGCAGGGCCACCTTCCTCGGCCTCCAGGACGGCCACGGCAGGATCCAGGTCCTCCTCAGGAAGAACAACCTCCCCGGCTCCTACGACACCCTCTCCGACGTGGACATTGGCGACTGGGTCGGCGCGTCGGGCCCCCTCTTCCGCACGCGCACGGGGGAGATCACCGTCGAGGCCCACGAGTGGACGGTCCTGAGCAAGTCCCTCCGGCCCCTGCCCGAGAAGTGGCACGGCCTGGCCGACGTGGAGGCACGCTACCGCCAGCGGTACCTCGACCTCATCTCCAACGACGAGGCGATGGGCATCGCCGTCATGCGCAGCCGCCTAGTCAGCGCCCTCCGGCGATTCATGGACGGGCGCGGCTTCATGGAGGTGGAGACCCCCGTGCTCGTCCCCGTCGCCGCGGGTGGCACCGCACGGCCCTTCGCCACCCACCACAACGCCCTCGGCGCGGACCTCTACCTCCGCATCGCCACGGAGCTGTACCTCAAGCGGCTCGTCGTCGGCGGCATGGAGAAGGTCTACGAGATCGGGCGCATCTTCCGCAACGAGGGCGTCGACCTGACCCACAACCCCGAGTTCACCATGATGGAGAGCTACGAGGCATTCGCCGACTACACCGACGTCATGCGCATGGTCGAGGAGATGGTGTCCGGCCTGGCGTCCGAGGTGCTCGGCACGACGACCATAGAGTTCGAGGGCGAGACCATCGACCTGTCCCCGCCGTGGCCGCGGCTCGACCTGCGCGAGGAGATCGAGCGGCGGTCGGGCATCGACTTCCTGGAGTGCCCGGACATCGAGTCCCTTAGCGCCGGGATGAGGTCCGCAGGGTTCGACGTGGGGCGTCAGATGAGCTGGGGCGGCCTCCTCGACAAGCTGGTCTCCGACGCCGTAGAGCCGAACCTAGTCCAGCCGTCCTTCCTCGTCGACTACCCCGTCGAGATGTCCCCCCTGGCCAAGAAGAAGCGCGCCGCCGCTCCCGTCATTCCCGCCACTCCACCCGTCATTCCCGCGACCTCACCCGTCATTCCCGCGAAAGCGGGAATCCAGGGGCGGGGCCCGGGGATGGGTTCCCGTCTGCACGGGAACGACGACAAGACCTCCATCCATCTCGTCGAGCGCTTCGAGGGCTTCATAGCCGGCATGGAGGTCTGCAACTCCTTCACCGAGCTCAACGACCCCATCGACCAGCGCGAGCGGCTCGAGCGGCAGGAGGCCCTGCACGCCCAGTTCCAGGACGAGGACATGGAACGGCTCGACGAGGACTTCGTCCTGGCCATGGAGTACGGCATGCCCCCCACCGGCGGGCTCGGCATAGGCATCGACAGGCTCGTCATGCTATTCTCCGGCCGCCGCTCCATCCGCGAGGTAGTCCTCTTCCCCCACATGCGCCCCCGCCAGGGCTAACCAGCACAACCAATGGCCGTCCAGGTCAAATGGCCGGTTGGATCGTCACTTCGCCGCCTGCCCAGGCTTCTATGGTAAGCCGGCTGTCCCAAAGCAGCGCCATGCCAAGCAACGGCTGGCTTTCCGATTCGAAGACAGGGACCTGACGCCCCATCCCGTTCCAGGACACCCGGGCAGGGTAGATCGGGAACGCCCTCACCTCGCCATTGGCCAACATCGCAGGGCGCACGTCCATGTAAATCAGGCCGAGCTTCTTGATAGTCTCTGACGGCAGTGTCAGGTGAGCCGAGAATCCCGTGTCGACGGTGACTTCCACTGTCATTGTCCGGGCCGGGTCGTCGATATTCGCAACTGTGACGGCCACCTTCGGCTCGCCGCTGATTGGCGGCTCTCCCAGGGGATGCACCCTGCCTCTAATCATCTTCCCTGTACAGGCCGGGGAAGCTGAATCCCATGGTATGCACCGCCGGGTAGCCCACACGCTCCGCCCAAGTGTACGCGCCGGGCCTCCGCTTCCTCAGCCGCAGGGTGGCTGTCCAGTCGTCCCAATCGATCTCGTAGTCGCCGCTGTGGATATCGATGACGACCACCTTGCCCTTTTCCGTCGGCTCCACCTTGTGCCGTATCTTCTCGTCGTAGATGGCGCGGCCGACCTCTGCTGCGTCTCTTACGTCAACTGCCATCGTCCCCACCTCCCTCAGATCGGGCTCGGGATCGCTATGGTTGCGTTCCAGAGCACTATAACACAGTCGGCAAGACCGTTCGGCCTGAGCCTGTCGAAGGCCTGTCCTGAGCTTGCCGAAGGGCCAGTGCTCACCAGCACAACCCTCCGTGACCTCTGTGGTTCAATCTCCTTCCCCCTCCGACTCGAAGGAGAATAGCTCGGCGGTGCTCGTGTCCAGGGCCCTGGCGATGGCCCGGATGTTCCTCAGCGACGGATTCCGTATGCCCCTCTCTATGCCCGAGAGGTAGGTCACGTGGACGCCCGCCCGGTGGGCCACCTCCTCTTGCGTAGTCCCACGTAGCGCCCGCATATGGCGTATGTGCCGGCCGAACGCCGCCTAGCCATTTCCCTTGCATCGGTATAGCGTGTTATAATTAGATAAGTATAAGAGCTAGGATTCCGAAATGCAGAACACAGCCTCATTTCTCAATGACGTTCATGCAGAGTTGGCCCCATCTGACGATACGCTGCCTGCTGCCAGAAGCCGGAGGGACGAGGTTCTCGCCAAGGCCAGAAGCTACCCTGGAACCCTTCGCACCTACAAATCAGGTTCAATCGCACACAGGACGGCCAATCAGGACACCGATGCCGACTGCGGGGTAGTGCTTGACCGACGGTCATATCCGAGATTGGGTCCGGATGGTGAAGAAGAGGGGCCGAATCAGATAGTCGGGGATGTCAGAGAATCTCTGCGTGACGAGTTGAAAGAGGATCGCCCGGACATAAGGTTCCGTGTCACGAAACGGGCTATCCAGATCTCCTTCAACGAGCCACTGGATGATGGTTCAGACCCGTCCGTAGACCTCATCGTTGCTCTGACTCGGAAGGGACAAGGGCTCTGGATACCTAATAACGAGTCCAAAGGCTGGGATGCATCCGACCCTGAATACCACACCAAAGTCTTGACAGCCGACCCTGCCGGACTCAGACGCGTCAGGGCCAAAGTTATTAGACTCGCCAAGGGATGGAACACCCAGTACGCAGAGCCTGGACTCTGTAGCTTCAATATTGAGGCCCTAGCCCTGAGTTGCATTGACGAAGAGCACGGCGTACCCGATGGCTTGGCCGAATTCTTTGGATTTGCCGCGAGCGATCTCAAGAGACACTTGACTCCCGATCCTGCCGGCGTCTCCAACCCCATAAAGCTACTGAAGGACCGCGATATCGTCGTTGGCCGCTTGGAGCATGCAGCTGGGTTCATGCTAGACGCACTGGACAACGATGACGACAGGGCAAAGGTTCAGGAGGCGATGGCGAGTCTTTATTGGAAGTATGTGGATCCACCGGCCGAGAGGGATTCCAAGGAGGCAGTTGCCTCTGCACTCCGCAGCAGAACCTCTGTGCTTGGTGTCTCAGGGGGAGCACTGAGCCTAGGGAACACTAGCACCACCAGCCTTAAGCCGACCCGGTCGTACGGAAGTGAGTGCACGTAGGAAGTTTACCGGACCCCCTAATCGCTACAAAGGGCCATGGTACGACAGAACCGTTGTCCGGCTGAAATTCGAACGGGGTGTCAAAAGCCAGTTTCCCAATCTGAGGGATTCCAAAGTAAAAGGAGGCTACGAATATAGAACTAGTGTGCCTGGCTACGAGTCACGGAAGGCCCATATTCGGTTCAGTGGCAAGTCCTATGCGCCCACCGTATTTGTTGACGGCCCGCCGGAGTCACCGCACCGTTATTGCGACGGTAGTCTATGCATGTGGTACCCGCGCGATCCTATTAATCGTCGTTGGATCTTTGAGGACGGTCTGCTCAACCTGATAGGCCTGATCATAGTGCATTTGTTCCGGGAAGCTTGGTGGCGAGAGACAGGTGAGTGGCTTGGCGAGGAAGTACCGCACGGACCGGAGGCAAAGGAAGGTATGAAGGCGTGAACGAAGTGCAACCCAACCTGCTCTGGTTCATTGTCGGACCAGTCATTATTGCCTCTGCATCGTTTTTCATATTTGTTCTCACCCACTGGTGGAACGGACAACGCGAGCGGCTGACTCGCAGTCGAGAAGCCTTTTCAAAGGCATACGCGGTAGTTCAGGAGTACAAGGAATTTCCATACGTTATTAGGCGGCGTAGGGCGAGTTCCCCAGAAGAGGAACGAATACGCATCTCTTCTGAGCTACGGAGGGTTCAGGCCGATCTAGCATTCTACTCAGCTTGGCTGATGACCGAATCTCCCCATGTCCACCACAGCTTCGCTGAACTTCTTGAACAGGTGCGCCGCGTAGCAGGCACGGCAATGCACGAGGCTTGGCTGGAGCCTCCCGCTGAAGACGACTCAACGATGAACATGCCTGATATGGGTCTGTCTACCCTGGTACCCTACGAATCCACCTATCTTGAGGAGGTGGTTGACTACCTTTCTCTTCGGCCTCGTTGGCTTCGCCGGTTGTTTCGAAGTAAGGCAAAATAGTTTATACGAGGGGTAGAGCGGTGGAAGTCCTGCTGTGCCAGAGGAACGGCCATACCCTTATCGCTAGGAAGCTGCGGCTCACCGACACCATCGCCCCCCGCGGCGGCACCCTCAGGTCGTGGAGCATCACGGTCTACGGCCACAGCGGCACGCCGACGCTCCCGGCCCCGGGAACCCCGACGCCCACGCCGGACGTGCCCACGTCCGACGACGTCGTGAGGCGCATCCACTGCCAGCCGGACGACTTCGCCGCCGCCTTCGGCGAGAAGTACGACATGGACGACGAAGGGCTGTACTACTACGACCGGAACGGGCGGGGCCTGTGGGAGACGCTGACTACCAGGTGGGTAAGCTCAAGCGACTCCGGCAGGGTGGTCGTGTGCCGGACGAAGGTGTACGACAACATCTCCAGCGCGATATTCGACAACTACTACGCCACGATGGCGGACGAGGCGTCGGGCTCCTACGACGTGCTGCGCCAGTACAAGCGCTGCTGCGAGGAGATAGGGCAGGCTTTCAGGGGCCTGATCCTCAACATCGGGCAGAGCGCCGCCATCGGCGACACGGTTCAGTGGCGCGATACGGTGAGCTACCGGGTAGCGGTCTCCGGCTTCCGTCAACGCCAGGTGATCGTGCAGGTGGCCGTGTACGACGACGGCGCATACTACATCAACTCGTCGGACGCGATGGCCCGCAGGGTGGAGTCCCGGTTCAACGACGGCATCTTCGAGCAAATCGAGACGAGGCAGCAGGGCAGAGTGGGTGGCACACCCTTAACGGAGGGCTCGCTTCACCTGGCGCCGCCCCTGACGAAGCCGTAGCGCACCAACATCGAACGGCTACGTGTCCAGGCGGTCTCGCAGTCTCCGCAGTTCGGCCTCGGCGGCGAGGCGTGCGCCTCTCTCCCGGTCCCGCTCCGCTTCGGCGGCGAGGCGGGCATCCTCGGCAACCATGCGTGCGCCTCTCTCTGCGAGGCGAGCCTCGTCGTAGTCGTCGAGGTAGGCCGCCGTGTCCGGGTCCCAGAGGCGCAGCCGGCCGTCCTCCCAGCATAGGTGGAGGCCGAGGGTCTCGCTGTAGCAGCGCAGGTTCCCAGCGGCGTCGGTGGTGGTGGGAATCGGCTCGTATGCGCCGTCCACCAGGCGGTCGCCGGCCAGGGGCCGGTCGTGGTACCTGCCGCCGGTGTCGTCGAAGCGGAAGTACTCGGTCACGCCGAACGCGGCGTAGCCCTCGCGCTTGACGGTGTAGTCCCGCCTGCCGGTGCTCTCGGAGGCCACCTCGATGACGAAGTCGGGGGGCTTGCCCTGCTCGGCAATCACGTATCCGTGCCGCCGCTGGGCCACCTCCATGGATGCCCCGAATGAGACGAGGCAGTCGGGCGCGAGCCACCCGCTGCGGTCGCCGCCCGTGTCGAAGCAGAGGTAGCCCTGGGTCATGATCACGACGTCCGGGAGATGTGAGTAGCGCCTCTCCAGTATCCACATGATCCGGGAGACATGGGGGAATTCGAGCATATCCAGCCTCGGCGGGTCCGGCAGGACGACGAAGGGGTCGGGCCCGGCCGGCGGCTGCGCGGCTATGGTCCTGGTGGTCATCATGCGCCTCCCGGGTGATGTCCGTGGGCGGACATGGTACCACAGCGTCCGTTGAGGGCCGAATGGCTACGGGTCTATGCGTTCCCGCAGTCTCCTCAGCTCGGCCTCGGCGACGAGGCGCGCGTCTCTCTCACGGTCTCGCTCGGCCGCGACGTCGTCATAGTCGTCGAGGTAGGCCGCCGTGTCCGGGTCCCAGAGGCGCAGCCGGCCGTCCTCCCAGCATAGGTGGAGGCCGAGGGTCTCGCTGTAGCAGCGCAGGTTCCCAGCGGCGTCGGTGGTGGTGGGAATCGGCTCGTATGCGCCGTCCACCAGGCGGTCGCCGGCCAGGGGCCGGTCGTGGTACCTGCCGCCGGTGTCGTCGAAGCGGAAGTACTCGGTCACGCCGAACGCGGCGTAGCCCTCGCGCTTGACGGTGTAGTCCCGCCTGCCGGTGCTCTCGGAGGCCACCTCGATGACGAAGTCGGGGGGCTTGCCCTGCTCGGCAATCACGTATCCGTGCCGCCGCTGGGCCACCTCCATGGATGCCCCGAATGAGACGAGGCAGTCGGGCGCGAGCCACCCGCTGCGGTCGCCGCCCGTGTCGAAGCAGAGGTAGCCCTGGGTCATGATCACGACGTCCGGGAGATGTGAGTAGCGCCTCTCCAGTATCCACATGATCCGGGAGACATGGGGGAATTCGAGCATATCCAGCCTCGGCGGGTCCGGCAGGACGACGAAGGGGTCGGGCCCGGCCGGCGGCTGCGCGGCTATGGTCCTGGTGGTCATCATGCGCCTCCCGGGTGATGGGATCCGTGGGCGGACATGGTACCACAGCGCCCCTGAGCTACAGCCACTCGCGCAGGTACTCGACGATCTCGGCGCGCATGGCGGAGGTCTCGAAGTGGCCGATGTCGTACCGGGAGAGCCGCCACGCCCCGGGCGCGCCCGCCTCCTCGTATGCCGCGCGGACCTCGGCGTCGATCCGGTCCAGCCCCTCCTGCGGGGTCAGCGGGTCGTAGTTGCCGGCGAGTCCGAGGTGGGCCCTCGGAGCGATGAGGGCGTTGATCTGGCCGGTGGTGAAGTGCTTGAGGAGGCTGGGCACGAAGTAGTAGACGCCGTGGTTGTTCAGCCCGCGGGCCACGAGGGCGTGGAAGTCGGTCAGGCAGCAGATGTCGATGCAGACCTTGATGCGCGTGTCGAGGGCGGCCGTCCACCACGCCATGGTGCTGCCCATGGAGATGCCCATGGTGGCGATGCGCTCGGGGTCCACGTCGTCGCGCGACACCAGGTAGTCGACGGCGCGGATGCTGTCGTAGACCATCATGCCCCACATCACCTGACCGTACCAGAGCATCCGCTTGAAGATGGAGTGCTCGGTCAGCCCGCGCCGCTCGCCGAAGGCCCAGGTGTCGATGCACAGCGCGCCGTAGCCCATGCCGGCCAGCACGTCGGCGTAGGGCGGGTCGTACAGCGCCTTGCGCCCGTCCAGCAGCTCGTCCTTGCCCAGCTCGTAGTTGCCGCCGTGGGCGTGGTTGTACAGGACGTAGGGGATCCGCCCACTCGCATCGAGGGGGCGCGTGAGGTAGGCGGGGACGTCCTCCTCGCCGTTCAGGTCGAGCACCAGCCGTTCGAGGACGTAGCCGGGGCGGCGCTCCTCGTCGACCAGCCGGGCCGAGATGGGCCGGTCGCGGTCGGGCAGGTCACCCAGGAGGCCGTAGAGCTGGCTGCGGCGCGCTTCCTGGTTCAAGGTCAGCCCTCCGGGCCCAGGTCGAGGCTGTCGGGCAGGTCGTCGAGGGGGAAGAACCTGTGCCGGATGCCGTCGTCGCCGACCTGGACGACCCTCAGCCCGGAGGGGTCGGGGCCGAGGGGGTAGCCGACGGAGCTGGTCACGACGACCTCCAGGTTCTTGAAGTAGCCGTGGTGGTTGCGGTGCCAGTGGCCGGAGAAGACGTGGGTGACGCCGGTTTCGAGGAACAGGTCGACCATTGGCAGCCTGCGCTCCGGCGGGAGCACGAGCCAGTTGTCGGCCTCCTCCAGGTAGACGAGGAACGGCGGGTGGTGGGTGAAGACGACCAGGTGGCGGCTGCCCTTCGCGCTCGCCTCGCGCAGGTCGGCTTCGAGGAACGCGAGCTGCCGCTCGCACTCGTCCTCCACGTTGGCCGGGCTCTTGATCACCGTGCTGTTCAGGACGACGAAGTGGCTGTCCTCGTGGTCGAAGGAGTATACGTCGTCGCCGTACATGCCCCGGTAGCGGGCCAGGGACTCGTGGGTCGGCTGGCCGCGCACGTCGTGGTTGCCCGAGACCCAGTGCATGGGGATGTCGTCGGACAGCCCGGCGGTCACGCGCATCAGCTCGGCGTGCTCCTCGAAGGGGTCGTCCTGGTCGTTGGTCATGTCGCCGCACGTCACCACGAAGGCGGGTCGGAGGCGGTTCACGGCGTCGATCACCCTGCCGTGGTTGGCCGTCTCGAAGTCCATGCCCTCGACCTTCGGCACGCGCTCGACCATGAGGCCCAGGTTCGCGAGCCTGTCGACGGCGGGGTTGTCGATCCCGCTGAGGTGCGAGTACATGCCGAACTGGGGGTCGGCGATCTGTATGAAGGAGAATGTCATCGGGGGGCCCTCCTGGTTGCTGGAGCCGGGCGCGGTGCGGTAAGCATACATCCGGCGCGGCGCGGTGAACAAGCTGCGGGCCGCAGGAACGTAGCACTGCCCCCGTATCGAGTACGGGGCAGGCTCTTCGACAGGCTCAGGGCGAACGTGTACTATTTACGTAAAGAGTAATAATGATAAGAGGATTCAGAGATCGGAGAACCGAGCGGTTCTTTGGCGGCCAGCCAGTTCCGGCCTATAGCGGCTTCGCCGATCAGGCGACGCGGCGACTGACGGTCTTGGACAATGCGGCGTCCCTGCAGGACTTGGCCGGCTTGCCCAGCAATAGGCTGGAATCGCTCTCGGGTAACCGTGCAGGCCAGTACAGCATACGGCTCAATCGCCAGTGGCGCATATGTTTTCGCTGGGGCGACGACGGGCCGTACGACGTGGAGATAGTGGACTACCACTGAGGGAGATGGCAATGGCAACGACCAACCGAATGAGACCGGTGCATCCTGGGGAGATACTGGGCGAGGAGCTCGAAGAGCTTGGCATGTCGGCGAACGCCCTGGCCAAAGCGCTGGGCGTCCCCACGAATCGGATCACGGCGATCCTGGGAGGGCGGCGCGGGATTACCGCCGACACCGCGCTGCGGCTGTCCCGCTATTTCGGCACGACGCCGCAGCTATGGCTGAACCTTCAACAGGCATTCGAGCTGCGCGTGGCGGAGATCGAGTCTGGGAGGGACATCGCGGAACGGGTGCGACCCCGGGAGGCCGCAGGGGTAGGCTGATGGCGGACGCCGGGGCGCCATATTCGTAGGCTGTGATAACCTCGGCGGGTTCCACAATCGGCAGGAGGTCGTACATTGGAGTATAGGAAGCTGGGCAGCTCGGGGCTCGATGTGTCGGTCGTCGGGCTGGGGACGAACAACTTTGGGCGCAGGCTGGACTACGAGGGGTCGGAGCGGGTCGTCCGCGCCGCCCTGGACGCGGGCGTGAACACGATCGACACCTCCAACAGCTACGGCGACTCGCTGTCGGAGGAGTACATCGGCAGGGCGCTGGAAGGGCGCCGCGGCGAGGCGGTCATCGCGACCAAGGTGGCGTCGCCGCGGGGCGATGGGCCGAACTCGGTGGGCGCGTCGAGGAAGCACATCCTCGACCAGATCGAGGGGAGCCTGCGGCGCCTGAGGACCGACCATGTCGACCTGTACCAGATCCACTTTCCCGATCCGGCGACGCCCATCGACGAGACGCTGAGGACGCTGGACGACCTGGTGAAGGCGGGCAAGGTGCGGTACACGGGGTGCTCGAACTTCGCGGGCTGGCAGCTTGCGCAGGCGATGGAGCGGGCGATCGCGGTGGGGGCGGAGCCGTTCGCCAGCGTGCAGCCGCCCTACTCGATGCTCCAGCGCGACATCGAGAAGGAGCTTGTGCCGTGCTGCGAGGCCTACGGCGTGGGCATCCTGCCGTACTTCCCCCTCGCCAACGGGCTGCTGACCGGGAAGTACCGGCGCGGCCAGCCCGCCCCCGAGGGCACGCGCCTGGGTGACGACTCGCCCCGGGCCAGGGCGACGCTGGGAGGCGCGGACTACGACGTGCTGGAGGGGCTGGAGGCGTTCGCCGCCGCCCGGGGCCGCACGATGGTCGAGCTGGCCATCGCCTGGCTGCTCGCCAACCCGCTGGTCGGCTCGGTCATAGCGGGCGCGACCAGGCCGGATCAGGTGCAGGGCAACGCCAGCGCGGCGGGCTGGGAGCTCTCGGACGAAGAGCTACAACACCTCGACGACATGCTAGGCTAGGGCTAGCAGACTCAGAGGCCGCTAATTACGCGCCGCCGGTAACCTCGTCGATGAGGGCCTTGATGTAGCCCATCGCGTAGGCCTCGGAGGCGTACTTGGACCAGCCGGGCGAACCGATGCCAATTGACGGCACGTGGTCCGGGATGAACGGCCCGTCGAAGCCGACCTCGTGGTAGGCTCGCATCGCCTCGAGCATGTCCACGTGGCCCTCGTCGATGAACGTCTCCCGGAACCTCGGGATGGGGCCCGAGACGTTGCGGAAGTGGACATAGAATATCTTGCCCTGAGCGCCGAACCGCCGGATGGCTCCGATCACGTCTTCGGGCATCTCTGCCACGGTGCCCTGGCAGAACTCGAGGCCGCTGTAGTCGCTGGATACGGTATCGCATAGACGCTGGAGCGCCTCGTGGCTCCGCAGGATACGTGGCAGTCCAGCTAGCGGGGAGATGGGCGGATCGTCGGGGTGAACACCGATCCTCACGCCGGCCTGCTCGGCCGCCGGCACGACCGCCTTCAAAAAGTACTCGTAGTTCGACCACATTTCAGCGTCCGATACCTCGCCGTGCTCAGTCAACGGCGCGTCGCGAACGAGTTCGTAGTCGAAGCTGGAGACTCGGGAGCCGCCCCGACCGCGCGCGTCCCATGAGGTACGCCACGCGTAGCCGGTCCTGCTGCGCATCGGCATGAAGTTGTACCCGAGAATCGGAACACCGGCCGCGCCCATGTTGCGTAGGGTCTTGCAGACGTTGTCGATCTGCTGGTCCCGACCCGGTAGGCCAAGCTTGATCTTGTCCATCCACTGCTGCGGCAGGTTTTCGATGGCAGTGAGCTTCATCCCCGCGGACTCGACCCTCGTCCGTAGCCGCAGCAGGTCGAGATACTCCCAGTAGCTCCCGTCCTCCGGGAGTCCGCCGCCGATGACGTCGGTCGCTCCGAGCTGGGCGCCAAACGCCAGCAACTCGTCATTCACGCCACCGCGCGCGTCGAGACCAAGCTTCATCGAACCCCCCCATACGTCCAGGTCGGCAGCCCAAGCCTCTTGGCGACCTGCTCCGCTGGGCTGGTCTTGGCACCGCGGACCGCTGCGTCCAGCGACTCGTGCAGCCTCGCCGCGAAGTCCACGCGCGGCTCTAGGCCTTCGTCTGGGTCAAAAGGCACGGCACCCTGCCCGTCGGTTAGTCCCGCAGGCCTCAGGTCAATCTCTGTTTCGTGCTTTTCCATCCCGTCCTACGGCAAGTCCTCCGGCCTATAAATCACCGCAGCCCCATGTATCCCTATGATCTCCGGGCGGGGGCGGCGGCGGGCTATGTGCATGTCGGAGTAGTAGACGGTGACGATTGCGCCGTCGTCGCGCTGGATGTTGCTGGGGTAGCCCAGGTCGTTGCCGGCGTCGGCGACGAGGAGCAGGCGGTTGTCCGTGTCCCAGGTCCTGCCGTCGTCGCGGCTGACCAGGCCGAGGATGCCGAAGGGCGTGGTGCGCCTGCCGTACGTGAGGAGCAGGCGGCCGTCGGCGAGCCTGATCACGTCGCCCGGGTGCTCGGTGGGATCGGTTAGCTGCTCGGGCTCGGACCAGGTCGCGCCGTCGTCCTCGGAGCGCACCTGGGACAGGGAGCCCTCATCGTTGCTGCGCATCACGGCCAGGATGGCCCCGCCGCCCAGGTCGCAGAGGGCCGTCTCGTTGAATCCGCCGTCGGAGATCATCGTGGGGGCGCTCCAAGTGAGGCCGTCGTCGTGGGACGTGATGTGGTAGACGGTGCCGCCCAGGTAGTAGGTCATCATGACGCCGCCGCCGTCGCGGGTGATCATCTTGCCGAAGGGGGAGCTGACGATCAGCTCGCCGCCGTCGACGTTCGCGAGGCCAGTGGTCCAGGTGAGGCCGTGGTCGTCGGAGCGGGAGACGTAGAGGGGCGTGGGATGGGCCTTCACGATGTCGTACCGGCCCTCGGTGTAGTTGACCTGCTTGATGAAGGAGGCGAGCAGGGTGCCCTTCGGGGTGACGCCGAAGGCGGGGTTGCGGTTGTCGGAGCCGTCCTGGGATATGACGATGGAGTGGCTCCAGGACTCGCCGCCGTCGGGCGAGTGGACGAAGATGAGGCGGCCGCGCTCGCCCACGTGGAAGTCGCTGTCGCGGGTCACGACGCCGAGGTGTCCGTTGTGGAGCTTGTCGATGACGGGCCAGTAGCCGCCCATGGTCATCATCATGTATCGCTGGGTCGGCAGGGGCCTGAGGACCCCGCTCAGGTTGTGCAGCGGCCTTCGGAAGTACATGGTCGCCTCCAGGGTGTCGAGGTTGGCGCAGTGGCGCGATGGGATGATACGTTGTGGAGGGCCGGGGCACAACAGGCGCCGTCGGAACAGGAAGCGACTTATGGCACAGATATTCGGGCTGGTTCTGCTGATTGCCGGTCTCTGGATAGGTCTGGAGCTGCCGGACGTCGACCAGTCCGTCAGCTTCCTCCGGCACCGCTCGATCATCACGCACGGCCCCCTGATCCCTGCGGCGCTGTTCGTATTCGCTGTGTCTAACCAGTCGGTTCCACTGCGCTGGCTGGCCATGGGAGTCTGTATCGGATTCGCCGTGCATCTCGCCTTCGACCTGTACCCGAAGGGCTGGCAGGGCTACGCACTCATCAGCGTTCCGTACTTGGGGTGGACGCCTGAGTGGTTCTCCAAGGCCTGGATAGGCTTGAGCGCATTGCTGTCGGCCCTCATGGCGGCGAGGCTGACGCGGACCTTCTTCGAGGTGAGCCTGTTCGTGCTGGGACTTGCCGGGAGCTTCGTTGCTGCCGCTCCGAGCGAGAATGAGCTGCTGCTCCCGGCCATAACTTGTGCCGGGGTCTGCATACTCTCGCTTGTCCTGACCCGCGGTTCGAGGGCCCGGCACCGAGAGTCCGACGCCTGACGGGGGGAGAGGCGGCGGCCGGGTTGAAACTACGGGCGCGCTGGTGTACAAGTGGCATGGGTGCATATTGAGCACAGGAGATGAGCCATGGGTGACAGGGCGTACAGGGTTGGCATGGTCGGCTTGCGAGGAATCACGTCCAGGGGGTTCGAGGATCCCCCGACCCCGTTCCGTACCGCGATAGAGCACAGCCACGCGGCCGGGCTGTCGATCTCGAACCGGTTCGACGTCGTGGCGGTGTGCGACCTGGTGCCGGAGCTGCTGGACGAGTTCGGGCGTACGTGGGGCGAGAGGTGGCCCGACGTCGGACACTACACCGACTTCAGCGCGATGCTGCGGGAGTCCAACCTGGACATCCTGACCATCGCCACGGGCGACCACACCCACGCCATGCTGGGGATCGAGGCCGCCGAGGCCGGGGTGAAGGGCATCTTCTGCGAGAAGCCGCTGGCCACGAGCCTGGAGGACGCGGACCGGCTCATCGAGGCGTGCGAGGAGAACGGCGTGGTCATCACGGTCGACCACTCGCGCCGGTACATGCCCATGTGGATACAGGTGCGCGAGGAGGTGAGGCGCGGCGCGATCGGCAAGCTGACGACCATCGTGGGCACGCTGGGCGGGCCGAGGGCGATGATGTTCAGGAACGGGACCCACATGATCGACACGATCTGCATGTACGCGGAGTCGGAGCCGACGCAGGTCTGGGCGAGGCTGGAGTCGGGGTTCGAGGACTGGGACAGGTACAGGGGCGACGGGGGCAAGCTGCCGGAGAACGACCCGGGCGCGATGGGGTTCATCCAGTTCGAGAACGGGGTCCGCGCGCTGTACTGCGGGATGAAGGAGACCCAGGGCATGTTCTCGCTCCAGCTCTCGGGGCCGGACGGCCAGCTATACGTGACGGCGGATAGCGCGACCGTGTTCTCGTCGGGCCCGGACAGGCAGAACGGGACGCGGCGGCGCATAGTGCCGGGCACGTACGTGTCGGAGGACTTAGCGGTAGCCTACGAGGAGCTGGCGGACCTGATGGAGAACGGCGGCGAGGGCGTCTCGATGGCGAGGGAGGCCCGCAAGACGGTGAAGGTGCTGACGGGCTTCCTGGCGTCGCAGCAGGCGGGGTCGGCGCTGATCGACCTGCCGTAGCGGGGAGCGGCGCATGGAGTCGGCAATGGTCTCGACGCCAGACCCGGGAAGGCAGCTTCCCTTCGAGAGGGTTCCCACGGATCCACGGGGGAAGCGCGTCGTGGTCAACGGCGCGCCCAGCAACGACCTGGTGCTGAGCGCGTACGCCGACTCGAACGAGGAGATGTTTCCCAGGATACTCGGCCTGTACGTGGCGCCCGGCAGCGTCGTCGCCGACGTCACCTACGGCAAGGGCGTGTTCTGGAAGCACGTCGCCCCGGAGCGGTACCGACTGCTGCCATCGGACATCGTTGACGGCGTGGACTGCCGCGACCTGCCGTACGGCGACGGGGAGATCGATTGCGTCGTCCTGGACCCGCCATACATGCACTCACCCGGCGGCACGGCCCACTCGAACCACGGCCCCTACGAGGACTACTACCGAAACAACAGCACGGGCAACCTGACGGGGAGCAAGTACCACGAGGCGGTGCTCGAGCTGTACGCCAGCGGAGGGCGGGAGGCCCATCGCGTGCTGCGCGAGCGGGGCGTGCTGATCGTGAAGTGCCAGGACGAGGTGTGCTCCAACAGGCAGAGGTTCACCCACGTCGAGATCATGCGCGAGTACGAGAGGCTGGGCTTCGTTGCGGAGGACCTGTTCGTGGTGATGAGGGGCAACCGGCCAGGGGTGAGCAGGATGACCCGGCAGGTGCACGCGCGGAAGAACCACTCGTATTTCCTGGTGTTCTGGAAGCGCGGGGCGACTGGCCCTATCTGGGAGCCCCCCCATCTCAATCTTCCCCCGCAGAGGGGGGAAGAGGGAGGAGCCTCATGGTGAACCCGCTGGCCCTGATGCTCGAGGTCATCAGGGATCACACGCCCGCGTCGATATGGTCGGGGGCCACGCTGGAGAGCTTCCGCCAGGTCGCCAATACGAACCGGGGCGACATCGGCGAGGATTTTGTATACAGGTACCTGTCGTACTGCGATATTACGGTCGTCAGGCCCTCCTCGCGCATCGACGAGTGGGACCTCGAGATCGGCGGCAAGAGGTTCGAGGTGAAGACGGCGTCGGAGGACAGGGGCGGTTCGTTCCAATTCAACCACATCCGGCTCGACCGGGGCTACGACTACCTGCTGTGCCTCGGCATCAGGCCGGAAGAGATCATGTTCAACGCTTGGAGGAAGGGGGCAGTGTCCGAAGGGGCGGCCGGGGCGCTCGTCCGCATGGCCGAGGGGCAGAGCGTCACTCACAAGCTGACGAAGAGGCCAGATGGGATGAGGAAGATCGAGGAACTGCCCGGCTGGCTCCGGGCGGAGGGCCTTCACCAGTAAGAGCGAGGAGGACCTGATGGCTGAGCAGCGTCTGAAGATCGTAGTGCCGGGTGACGACCCTCCGCAGATACAGGGGTCGCCGCACCTGGAGCGGCTGGCGCCGTACGGGGACGTGACCGTGTTCACGGACCGCCCCGCCGATCTCGACGAGCAGCTTGCCCGGGTCGAGGGGGCGGGCGTGATCATGAATACGCGGGGCGCGGTGAAGTGGTACAGGGAGGCGCTGGAGCGGCTGCCGGACCTGCGGCTCATCGCCACGTGCTCCATCGGCACGGACATGGTCGACCTGGAGGCGGCCAGGGAGCGCGGCGTGACGGTCTGCAACCAGCCGGGGAAGATCGCGCCGTACGTGGCGGAGCACATCATCGGGCTGATGTTCGCGGCGGCCAAGCGCGCGGCCTTCCAGACCGCCGAGCTGAAGGCGGGCCGGTGGGGCCTGCGCCAGAACATCTACCTGCAGGGCAAGACGCTCGGCGTGATCGGCACCGGCAACACCGGCGCGGAGGTCGCCCGAATCGCCAACGCGCTGGGCATGAGGGTCGTAGCGTGGACCTACAACCCGTCGCCGGAGCGGGCGGCGGCCCTGGGCGTCGAGTTCGTCGAGCTGGACGACCTGTTGCGCGAGTCGGACGTGGTGAGCATCCAGGTGAGGCTCAGCGACGACAGCCGGGAGATGCTGGGGAGCCGGGAGTTCGGGCTGATGAAGCCGGGCGCCATATTCGTGAACGGCGGCCGGGGCGAGCTTGTGAATACGGGCGCGCTGGTCGAGGCGCTGGACTCGGGGCACCTGGCAGGGGCGGGTCTGGACGTGTTCGACCAAGAGCCGCTGCCGCCCGATCACCCGATACTGGTGTGCGAGCAGGTGGTGCTCACGCCGCACATCGCCGACCAGACGCCGGAAGGGGTCGAGAGCCTGAACGAGGGCTGCGTGTCCAACGTCATCGCCTTCCTGGAGGGCAGGCCGGAGAACGTGGCGAACCCATAGGCCCTCCCAATCCGTTCGCCCTGAGCCTGTCGAAGGGTCCCAAGAACGGATTGGGCTATGGGTTACGCAAAGCCTGTCTTCGCGGGAACGACGGGACGCGGGAGATGGTGTAAGATCGGGGCCGGTAGACTGGTCCAATCTGCGGACGAGGTGAGTATGCAATACGTGAGGTTCATAGCGGCGTTCTTGGTGTACACGATAATCGACGTGGGGTGGAACCTCTCGCCCATCGCGCGGGGCATGTACGAGGGTCTCTACGAGGAGAGCGGCAACAAGGCGGTCCTAGACGAATTTGGCAGGCAGATGGACACGTGGGGCGGGACCGAGATGCTGGCCCTGCTGGCGTTCCTCCTGCTGATCGCACTGGCCAACAGCTACCTGGCGATCGAGCCGGCGCTCAGGGAGGGCAGCCTGAGCAGGGCGATGAAGAACAGCTTCGTCCTGGGCTGCGCGGCCTACGCCACGTACATCGTGCCGATCTTCCTGATGATATCCACCTGGCCCTCCATACTGGTGCCGGTGGACATTCTCATCGGAGGGCTGCTGAGCCTGGTGACGTCGACGGTCATCACCTACGTGACCCTTCGCCGGAGAAGGGCGTGAGGAACCTCTGAACAAACCACAGAGGGAAGAGTTATGGGGAGGGAGCGAGTCGTGCCAATACGACGGGCTTGTTCAAACCATCCCTGGCTCAGGTCAGCCACGCGGTTAGGCCGCGCCAGACCATGAGCGCGCCTACCACGAGCAGCACCAGGCCCATCGACATGACCAGCCGCGAGAGGGATACGCGGCCGGTGAGCCGCGCGCCGATGTTCACCCCGCCTATGGCGGCCAGGGCCATGAGCACGACGAGGGGGTAGTCGACCTGGCCGCGGGCGACGTGGCCGACCCAGCCGGACGCGCCCATGGCGAACCCGATGAACATGTTGGTGCCGGCGGCGATCCTGGGCCCGAGGCCGAGCACGCGGATGAGGGCCGGGAGGCGCAGGCTGCCCAGGATCAGGCCGACCGCGCCGCCTATGGTGCCGATCACTAGGCCGATGACCGCGGCGAGCAGGGGACTGTTGCGCCGACGCTCAGTCCCCGTGGCCAGCGCGTCGGCCATGGCGGTGTCGGAACCGCTGGCGCTGCCGGCCTCGCGGGCCTTCTGCACCAGCTCGACCCCCTGCCAGAAGACCAGGACGCCCACGGCGAGCACCAGGACGCCCTCGGGCGCGGCGGATGCGTAGAACCCGCCCAGGAACGCGCCCGCGAAGCTCGGCAGGCCCATGATCAGGACGACGCGCATGTTCACGCGGCCCTCGCGCATGTGGCGGATGGCGCCGAAGAGGGCGCTGGACGTGCTGACGATGATGTTGGTGCCGGCCGCGATGAGGGACGGCATGCCCAGCAGGAGGAGGACGGGCAGCCTGACCGTGCCGAGGGCGAGGCCGACGAAGCCGCCCACGATGCCGACGCCGAAGGACATGACGGTCAGCAGGACGGCCTTCCACAGGAGGACGTCGGAGGGGAGGCCAAGGTCCTGTAGGGTGAGGTTCACTGGGTTGGGAGTCGCGGGTTGGTCGTCACCTCGTCGAATAGTTCGTGGAGAGTCTCGTCCGTGTACTCGGTGTAGTCACCATTTCTAAGGGCTTCGATCCCCTCTTGCACTTTGACCCGGAGGCCGCCCAACTCCTCGGCCAAGGACTCGTCGTGTTCGTCCAGGAGGCCAAGGGCCTTGGACATGACAGCATCCGGTGACTGGTAGGAGCCTGACTCCACCTTTCGCCTGATGTGGTCAACGTGCTGCTGGCTTATTGAGATTTCCATGTGCGTAGTCTACTCTGCACTCCGAGCCTTGGGCAACCCAGAGAGTACATGGGGTATGGACACAGGCTACAACGAGCGGAATCGGGTGCAGACCCGGCGGCTCAAGGAGCTTCGCCGCCTGAGCGACGGGGATCTCCGGCGCCCCGTAGGCGAGCACTGGACCGTCGGGATCGCGCTGGCGCACATCCAGTACTGGGACGGGCGCGCGGTTGGCGCTCTCGAGGCGTGGCGCCGTCACGGCCTTCCGCTCACGCTGTGGACCAGCGGCGAGGGCGTGATCAACGACGTGCTGCTTCCGGTATGGGGCGAGTGTTCGCCAAGAGAAGCGCTGGAACAGGCCATCAAGACGGCGGAGGTGCTCGACCGCATCGTGGAGGACCTTAGTCCAGAGGAGGCCGAGGCCGTCGCGACCCAGCGGTACCGCGTACTGGACCGATCCATGCACCGTTCGGAGCACCTCGACGAAGTCGATGCGGCGCTCAATATGAAGTCAGTGCGAGTATAGCTATGAAAGCGATTCTGTTCCTGGATGACTGGATGGTAGAGCACCGAGACTCGCTGGAGCGGGTCTGGGGGCGGCCGGAGCTGGTGAAGGAGCTGTTCACGGACTTCTACCCCGGGTTCCTGGGGTACGGCGGCTACATGACGGTCTTCCATGACGAGCAGGTGGGCCGGTACGTGCTGTACCTGGCCGTCTTTCCGCCGGAGGCCGACCCCGGTGTGTTCGTCGTCAGGCTGGAGTCGGACGACCCGTACGAGTGGCCGCATCCCGTCTACGACGGCAGCGTGACGCCGGCGTGGAAGGGGTTCGAGAAGGTGGTGCTGGACCAGCACGGGCAGCGGTTCTGGCCGTTCTCGGTCATCCCGCTTGCTGGGACTTCCATAGCGGAGCGCGGCTACGTCACGGGGGAGTGGGTCATGCCGCCGCTGGCCGACCGTCGGCAGGCCGCCAGGGAGGGCGTGAGCGCGCTCGGCTTTTCGCGCGACGGACTGAACTTCGTGGTGGACAGGGCGAACCCGTGGCGCAGGCCGGGGTCGGACGTGCCCGGGCACATCACCTGGAACGAGGCGGCCGGTCGGTTCCATATCTACACGCGGAACGTGAACCTGGACCGCAGGATCGCGGTGTCGACCTCGCCCGACCTGCGCAGCTTCTCGGAGCCGTTCACGTGCATACAGCCGGACGCGCTGGACAGGGTCGGGACGGAGTTCTACGAGATGCCGGCGCACCCATACGAGGACATCCTGGTGGGCTTGCTGAAGGTGCAGACGGTCGACCACTTCGAGACGCGGCGGTACAAGCGGACGGGGCGGATGGAGACACAGCTTGCCTACAGCTACAACGGGCTGAGCTGGTACCGCCCGAACCGGGAGCCGTTCCTGGGGCTGCGGGACTACGGGCTCCTGGGCGGCGGGCAGGTGTACGGGCAGGAGATGCTGCGGACGCCCGACGACAGGCTGCTATTCTACTCGTCGACGACCACGGGCGAGCACGCATTCTACCCCGACATGCAGGCGGCGGGGATGGACACGACGGGCGTGATCGGCCCGCTGCTGCACGAGCTGCGGCTGGACGGCTTCTGCTCGCTGAAGACCTACGCCAGGGAGGGCCTGCTCAGGACGAAGACGGTGATCCCGAGGTCGGGCGGGCTGACGTTCAACGTCCGCACGACGAGCCACACGCGCATCCTGGTGCGGATGCTGGACGGGGAGAGCGCCGAGCCGATAGAGGGGTACGGCTGGGACGAGGCGGCGCCGATCAGCGGCGACCACCTCTTCGCGCCCGCCCGGTGGGCCGAGCGGGAGGACATATCGGGGCTGGTGGGCAGGCCGGTGCGGATCGAGGTCGCCATGCACGAGGCGGAGCTTTTCGCGATACGGCTGGACCACGACGCCTACTTCGCCACCCTGCCGCTGGGGTCGCTGGCGTGATGGGGAGAGCCACCAGCTAGGGCCGCTAGGTCTCGCGGTAGATCTCGACGGCGGCGTGGGTCAGGACGCTGCCCTTCATCGGGACCTGGGGCTTCATGAGGCGCACCCGAACTGCCTTGACGTCGTGGTCGGCGAGGACGCGGTCGGCGATGGCGGCGGCGACGTTCTCCAGCAGGTTGCGGCTGGGCCCCTCGACGATCTCCTTGATCACACGGTAGACCTCCGTATAGTCGACGGTGTCGCCCAGGTCGTCGGTGCGGCCCGCCTTGGTGAGGTCGCGGAAGATATCGAGGTCGACCACGAAGCGCTGGCCCAGCTCCTTTTCGGCGGGGTTTACGCCGTGGAAGCCGTAGAAGGTCATGCCTCTGAGCTCGATCTTGTCCTTCAACACCGCTCCTTCAGGACGGCTCGGTGTGGCCGGCTAGCTCCAGGATGCCGCGGGCCCTTTTTACCACGGGCGCATCTACCATGCTGCCGTCGACGGAGAGCGCGCCGGTGCCGGCCCTCTCTGCTTCGTCGAAGGCGTCGACGATGCGGGTGGCCCAGGCGACCTCGGAGGGCAGCGGGCCGAAGCCGTCGTTTATGACGTCGATCTGGGCCGGGTGGATGGCGAACTTGCCCTTGAATCCGAAGCGCCTGGCGGAGGCGCAGTCGCGGCGCAGGCCGTCCTCGTCGCGGAACCTCACGTAGGGCGTGTCGATGGCCAGTACGCCCGCGGCCCTGGCGGCTGTGCATGCGGCGCTGCGGGCGTACGCTACCTCGTCGCCGCCCTCTGTGCGCTCGATCATCATGTCGTTGGCAAGGTCCTCCGCGCCGAACGCTACCGCCGCGACCCGCGGCGACGCCGAGCATATGGCGTAGGCGTTGACGACGGCCATGGCGGACTCGATCCAGGGTACTAGAGCAACACCGCCCGGGTCCATGCCGCGCTCGGCCTCCAGCCTGCCGATGGACTCGCCTATGGCCGCGACCTCGTCCGCCGAGGCGGTCTTGCCGACGGTGATGCCGAAGACGCCAGGCACTACGGCGGCCTCGAGGTCCTGGTCGATGAGGCCGGAGCCGGAGGCGTTGACGCGCGGGATGACCGGTATGCCCGTCTCGATCAGCCGGGGGAGGAAGGAGGCGACGGTCGCCCTGCCCCTCTCCTTCTCGCTCCAGGGCACGGCGTCCTCCATGTCGGGCACGAAGGCGTCGGGGGCGAGGCCCAGGGCCTTGGTGAGCATCCTGGGATTGTTTCCGGGCACGAACAGGGGGCTGCGGAGCGGTCTCATGGCGGCTGCCAAGTATACCACGCGCGGTTTGACACCCCTGGAAAGGGCGTGGTTACATTCGCAGCGTGGCGACACCGCGTATCGAGATCATAGGAGTAACCGGCCTGCCCGAGATCGGGCCCGGCGCCCGGCTGGGGGAGATGGTGGCGGGCGCGAGCCGGGACCAGGGCACGCCCCTGCAGGCGGGCGACATTGCCGTCGTCACGCAGAAGGCCGTGTCCAAGGCCGAGGGACGGCTGGTCGACCTGGGGGACGTCTCGCCCTCGCCCTTCGCGCTGGAGTTCGCGCGGCAGAGCGGGAAGGACCCCAGGGTCGTGGAGGTGGTGCTGGGCCAGAGCCGCAGCATCGTCCGCTCCGACGCCGAGCGCGGCATCCTGATCACCGAGACGCACCACGGCTTCATCTGCGCCAACGCGGGCGTGGACTCGTCCAACGTGCCGGGCGAGGACGTGGTGTCGCTGCTGCCGGAGGATCCGGACCGGTCGGCCGGGGTCATCCGTGAGCAGATACTCCACGCGACGGGCGTCGAGACGCCCGTGATCGTCACGGACACCTTCGGGCGGCCGTGGAGGGAGGGACAGGTGAACTTCGCGGTGGGGGTGTCGGGGATGGAGGTTTCCAGGGACTACCGCGGAGAGGCGGACGCCTCGGGGAAGGTGATGGCCGTGACGAATATCGCCGAGGTCGACGAGATAGCGTCGGCTGCGGAGCTGGTGATGGGGAAGGTGGACGGGGTGCCCGCGGCTATCGTGCGGGGCCATCCATATCTACGCGGGGCCGGGGGAACCGGCGCCCTTCTGCGAAGCCGCTCGACGGACCTGTTCCGGTGAGCGGCCCCGGTCACAGACAGGCGCCACGGCATTTCGGGCGCGGCGCCTGTCTACGGGAGGGCGGCCCGTTACCTACTCGTAGTCGTCCTCGATGGTGGGCTCGCGACGGACGTTGATCCGGGCGCTCTTGGCGAGCTGCTCGACGGATACGTCGTAGCCCCAGGCCGAGCCTTCGATGTAGTTGGGGAATTCCTTCTCGCTGCCGCACGTCAGGCAGGTGCCCCTGCTCGAAGGGCCGTTCGGCGTGGCGATCATCCACTGGTGGAGGCAGGGGGGCGCCTCCAGGACTTCGGGCTCGGCCACCGCTACGGACGATGCGATTGACGTTTCCATTTCTCCTTCTCCTTATCTCAAGTTCAGTGCGCCTGCATTACATGAATTGCGACGCACGAATTGAAATGTATGATGCGCAATTCTAGCAAGCCGTTTCAGCATACGTCAACGTATTTCGTGCACTTCTTCGCGCGCTGTCAGATAGAACCCGCGCTGCCCCATCCTCCGGCACGTTTCTTGGGGCGGTTATCGAGGTACCGGCGCACCCACCTGTAGGCGAAGAAGAGGAGCACCAGCAGCACCGCGAGGGCCGCCACGAGGAGCCAGCCGACCAGGGTGTACTCGCCGGGCGTCGCCGTCCGCTGCTCGGGCTCGAAGAAGGGGCCGGCTTCGAGGGCCGCTCCCCTGAAGAGCCCGGACCTCGCCGTTCCGACGAAGAGCTGCGACGACTCACCGTAGCTGTCCGGTACTGCCAGGGACGAGACGCCCAGGGTTCGCAGTCCGTGGTTGACGGGCTGCCAGGACCCGCCGCCGTCCTGGGACCGGAACACGCCCTCGGAGTCCGTGCCGACGAACAGGGTGCCGTCGCTGGCGAAGTCCGGCGAGACGGCGATGGCGAAGAACGTCGACCCGTCCCTGAGCCCGCCCTGCAGGCGTGTCCACGAGCCTCCCCCGTCGGTGGACTTGAAGAGGCCGTTGGTGGTGCCGGCGAACAGCGTGGAGTCCGAGCCGAAGGCGGGCGATACCTGGAGGGCCTGTATCCGGAGGCTCTCCAGGCCGTTGTTGACGGCCTCCCAGGAGTTGCCGGCGTCGTTCGACCGGAAGACGCCGTCCGAGACCGTCGCCGCGAAGAGCGTGCGGTCATTCCCAAAGCTACGGGACACCGCGAGCTCCCAGACGGATCCGCCCGCGAGGTCGAAGGGACCCTCCCAGGAGTCGCCGCCGTCGTCCGACCGGAAGACGCCCGGTGCGCCGCCGGCGAAGATAGTACGGTCGGCGGAGTAGTCGGGCGAGAAGGCGACGGCGGGGAAGGGCCATTCCGCGTTGGTGGCGTCGAGTCCGCCGACGTCCAGCCGCAGCCATTCGCCGCCGCCGTCGTTGGTACGGAATACACCCCTGGACGTGCCTAGCAGCACCGTCGAGTCCGAGGTGAAGCCGGGGGAGACGGCTATGGACCACACGTCGGGCAGCATCCAGTCCTGGTCGGCCCCGGCGGCGAGGCCCTTGGTGATCTCCTGCCAGGTGTCACCCCCGTCGGGCGACCTGGTAACCCCGCCCTCGGAGGTGGAGAAGAAGAGGGTCGCGTTCTCGGCGAAGTTGGGAGCGAGGGCCACGCTCCTGACGTTCGTTATGGCGGTGAGGCCCTTGGTGAGCTGCAGCCAGGAGTTCCCGCCGTCGTTGGAGCGGAGGATCCCGCCGTTGCCCGCGCCCGCGAACAGCGTGGCGTCGGTCGCGTAGGCCGGAGAGACGGCGAGGCCCTGCACGCGGGTGTCGGTGATGGACCGCTCCTCGTTTAGCTGCTCCCATGAGTCGCCGCCGTCCATCGAGCGGAAGATGACGCCGTAAGCGCCCGCGAAGATGGTGGAGTCGGCCTGGTAGGCGGGTGAGAACTCCACGGCGGGGAAGCGCTCGAAGGCCAGGCCCTCGTTGACCTTGGCCCAGGTATCGCCGCCGTCGGTGGAGCGCAGGATACCGCTGTGGAGGGTCCCCAGGAAGGCGGTGGAGTCTGTACCGAAGCTGGGAGAGAGGCTGATCGCGATGGGGGACACCTGCTGGAAGGCCTCGTCGACCTCGGTCCACGTTGCGCCACCGTCGGTGGAGCGGTAGAGCCCGCCGTCCGGCGTCGTGAAGTCACCGCCTCCAAAGGACTGGCCGGTCCGCCGGCCGAGGAGCCCCGCGAAGATGGTCGAGTCGGTCGAGTAGCTGGGGGAGATCCCGAGGGACAGCACGGTGGCGCCGGTCAGGCCGGTGTCGGCCGCGCTCCAGGAGCCGCCGCCGTCGGTGGACTGGAAGACGCCGTCGGTCGTCCCGGCGAACAGGGTGGAGTCCTCCGGGTAGTCGGGCGATATGACGAGAGCGAGGACCCTGGGATTGTCGAGCCCCTCGTTGACCTGCTCCCACCTGCCGCCGCCGTCGGTGGAGCGGTAGACGCCGCTGGGCCCGGCGGCAAAGACCGTGCCGTCGGTGGCGAACGCGGGCGACACCACCATGGACGCGATCACGCGTCCCACGGTCCTTGCGCCGATCCTGCGCCACGTGGAGCCCTTGTCGGTGGACTTCAGGACTCCGCGGCCGTCCGTGCCGGCGAAGATCGTGCCGTCCGTCGCGAACGCGGGCGATGCGACGAGCGACCAGGCGAAGCCGCCGGTCGGGCCGATGGTCTCCCACGAGCCGTCGGCCCGCGCCGGGTCAGGCGACGCCACGACCAGGGCTAACAGGGCGGCCGCGGCAAATGCCGCGACCATTCGTATGACGGAATTTGGGATCATGCAACTCTCTCCGAAAGGGCGGTACACCGCCCCAGCTTGCGTATCGTCCAGTCTAGCAACTACACGGCGGCATGGTCAATGAGATGGCTGTGAGTCCGGCCAGTTCTCAGGCAGGGGCCCTGAACGACCTGCCCAAGGGCGCGAACTCCTCGACCTCCTGACGCCCCAGCTTGCTGCGGATCTGCTCGAAGCGGCCGACCGTCTCCTGGGAGTAGAGCCGCTCCCCGCAGTGGAGGCAGACCTCGGCCCGGACGGTCACCACGGCAAGGTTGACTCCGCCCCGCAGGAGCTTCTCCACTTCCTTCTCGACCATCTCCCCGCCGCAAACGGGGCACCTGCTAAACGGCATCATCGGTCGGGCCTCCTCACCCGCGCCACCGCCAGCGACTTATACCGCACATGGCCGCACAGCCTAGACGAGAACGACCTGACAATCAGCCCGAGCGCTTCTATCAGTAGGGATTACCGGGGTTGATCCGAGCGAAGACGCTGTTCCTCCAGAAAGCGTCTGATTATCCGGGCCACCATGATTTCATTGCGCACCGTCAGGGCAAGCACCAGTGAGATCAAGCCTGCTATAACTACTAACCATATTGACCAGGACAAGTCGTCGTCCCCGAGGAAGAAGCCGATCACCGATACCACAGATACCAGCACTCCCACATAGACGTTATGCATGAGGTAATCCAGCACATCGGCATAAAGCCCAGTCCGTGCCGCGAACTGTAATACCCTTGATCCACGCATTCCCAATAGCATGTTGCGTTGGGTGGCAGCAAAGCCAGCGACGACTATTCCAAACGTCATTGTGCCCGCGGCCAGTGGCTTAGTCAGTGTTTCAGTCTCACAGATAAGCACCAATACAACAGCTACTATGGACGCTATTAGCGCCACAGCGTAAGGGAGTCTTCGCTCAGCTTTCGCTGACATTAGACGAGGAACTCTTGGCGAATGCTGATAAGGTTTTCCCAGCGAAGTTCGTGGGGAACCTTCCTGGAGACATCGTCTACTTTTAGAGAGCGTTCTCGCCTCTCTCTATGCTGTAAGAGATCGATCGTCTCCAGTGGGTCATCATCATGCTCACGCCCCTTGATCTTCAGTTGGGCGACGTTGTTTGTATCGCTGGAATTCAAAATTGAGTTGGCGGTTCGCCATATGTTCCCTAGCGAGAGTGTCCGCCCTCTCGCCCGGGAAGCTTTGATCTCAATGTCCACGAGTTCAGCGCCGTAGTCGTCTCCAAAGCTCTTGATGACACCAATACCTGCTTCACGATCCTTCTCTGTCACTGGACCAATGGCAACACGCATCGTCATGCTGCGAATCGTCTGATGGCGACGAGCGCGTTTCCCCGCTTCGTCATCCAGTCTCGGTATGAGTTGATAATCCGTTTGGCGATTGGCGAACCTCCCGAAGTAACTTGCTATTGCACCGGGGCCCATGCCGCCACGGGCAGACTCAGCGAACACAAGCATGGTCTCTGGGTCATACAGCACAGCCGTTTCATGGGCGAAGGACTCATCTGGTTGAAGGCCCATAGGGACAGCCTGGGTTTCTGGAGCGGATCGCCCAGGACCGGCAAATTCAAACGTCACGAAATTCAGAAGATAGTAGCCCTCCCACCGATCGTGATGCTCCAAGCGTCGTCCCTTCTCACTGACAATCAAGTACCGATCTCCAAGTGGCTGTGCACAAGCGCCCTGTATTGCCGTGTCGAACGGGGTTTGGGCAGGGCCATAGGGGTCGGGCGGATCAAGGTCATAGATATTTACATTGAATGACTTGTCCGGCATTCTCGCCTTCTCCTTCGGATGGGTAAGCTGATGGACGACCTGTACTGTACTACATCACGGGCGGCGGCGCCACTCAGGACAGCGCTAGGGTGCCTACCGCCGGCTGGCATCCTCCATTAGCCCCCACACCCGCCCTATGGCTCCCGCTATTCTGCGCTCCATACGTTCAGCTAGCTCCCGGTTGGCTGCGACTAGGGCTTGCTCGGCTTCGATCTCGGCTACGATGGCTTGTTGGGTCTCGAGGGGCGGCAGAGGTATCTGGAGCTCGACGAACCGTGACTTGATGATCTCCTTGTACGTAGCGCCGCTGGCCTGTGCCTGCATGGTAGGCACCAGCTTCGTCAAGGCCAGCGCGACGTACTCCGGCATTGCCTGGGCCGTATCCTCGATCACGACGTTCTTGAATCCCTGGTTGGTGGCAAGTGGTATCCGGGTGATGCCGATTCGTCCGATGGTCGCCCTCGACGAGACTACTACGGAATTCGTCGGGATCATCCTCGCCGCAGATTTCTTCAGCCCTTCCTCGCTTATCGTCCGCTTGGTAGCTGTGATTTCTGTGATCAGGTCATCGGGCGGCAAATCTGCCAGCGTTATCCAGGGCACCCCGCCATCCCAGTGTTCCGCAACTTCTGACTTCGGCGTGCCCCCGCTCATCACAGTGAAAATTCCCTTTCGTCCCAACTCCACCATCGGCCAGTCCGGGTCGATGGGGACGTGCGGCCTGTAGTTGGCGATCACCACACGAGCGCCGTCTATGACCTTCTGATAGCCCTCGATCTCCGCCACGATCTCCTTCTGCACCTCCAGCGGCGGCAGAGGGACTTCCAGTTCTGACAGTTGTTTTTTAGTAACGCCTTGTATGGTTGAGCCTTGACTGGTCCTCTTGAAGTCCTCGACCCTGTCCTTGAGTATGTACGCGAGGAAACCCGCATTGACATTGTCTTTCAAGACTAGTCCCTGGGAATCTTGACTAATACATACGTCAAAGTCGTTTCTGAATAGTTTCCCAAGTCCCACTCTGGTCACAACTATGACATTGCCCTTTCGGATCAGGTTAGTGGCGGACTCTCGGATAGCTTCATACGTGATGTATTTCCTCGGTGTTGCTGTTCTGACATCCACAATGTCTGCACTGGTGATCCATGGGATATTGCCAGTCCAGTATTCTCCCTTCTTCGTCGAGGGTGTACCACCGCTCAGAATCGCTTCACAGATGTCCTTCAGCTTTACCATCGGCCACTTTGTCTCATGGCTTCCAACTGGCATTCGATACCGCTCACCGCTCAGGCCGTATCCCCCGCCCGCCGCAATCCTCGCCTTCTCTACTATCATTCCCAGCTTCGGTTCGCCCGCCGTGTACTCTGCCCGTGTCTCGGCTACACCGGACGCCACGGCCGGCGTAGCGTCCGCGGGCTCGGCTGACCGCAGGCTGCACAGGTACTCGGCGACCTCGGCCTGCACCTGGGGCAGGTCGTTCCGGTCGATGGGACGGCGCTGGTCGCCCAGGTCGAAGCCGTCGTTCTCCACCTTGAAGAAGGCGATGCGGTCCGTCCTCCTGGCCAGGGCCCTGTCGAGTATGAGAATGGACGTCTTGACGCCGGAGTAGGGCTTGAAGACGCCCGCGGGGAGCGATACCACGGCGACGAGGCAGTCCTCGACCAGCATCTTGCGGAGCTGCTTGTGGGCGTTCTGGCTCTGGAAGACGATGCCCTCCGGCACGATGATACCCGCCCGGCCCGAGGGCGTGAGGTGCTCGGCCATGTAGTCCACGAACAGCACCTCGCTCCGCCTCGACTTGACGGAGAAGCGGTTGTGGGGGCGGATGCCGCCCTTCGGCGACATGAAGGGCGGGTTGGCGAGGATGACGTCGGCCCGCTCGTTCCAGCGCTCCTCGCTGGTGAGGGTGTCGTACTCGAAGATGCGCGGATCGGCGAAGTCGTGCAGGTACATGTTCGCCCTTGACAGGCGCACCATGTCGGGCGATATGTCGTAGCCCTTGAAGTTCGCCGCGAGCCGGTTCCTGTCGTCCGGCGTCAGCGTCGTGTTGCCGTCGTCGTCCGTGTTGGCCGCCAGGATGTGCTTGTATGCGGAGATGAGGAATCCGGCGGTGCCGCAGGCGGGGTCGAGCACGGACTCGTGCTTCTGCGGGTCGATGATCGCGACGATGAAGTCGATGATGTGGCGCGGAGTGCGGAACTGGCCGGCGTCGCCCTGTGCGCCCATGATCTGCAGCAGGTACTCATAGGCGTCGCCGAGCCGCTCGGAGTGGTCGTAGGTGAACTCGTCGATGACCTTCAGGAAGGCGCGCAGGGTCTCGGGGTCGCGGTAGGGCAGGTACGCGTTTTCGAAGATGGACCGGAAGAGGGGCGGGATGCCGGGGTTCTCGGGCATGCGTGTGATGGCCTCGGCATAGACGTTCAGGGTCTCGTGCCCGCCGAGGCCGGAGCGCATGAGCCTGGCCCAGCCGTACCGGGCGAACTCCCCCGCGAAGAAGGTGCGCTCGCCGCCCCACTCCTCCGTCTCCGAGTCGATGTCATCCATGAACTTGTAGATGAGGGCGATGGTGATCTGCTCAACCTGGCTCTTGGGGTCGGGCACCTTGCCCACGAGGATGTCGCGGGCTGTGTCGATGCGGCGCTTCGTGTCGGCGTCTAGCATTCGCTAATCATAGCCCTACGCCGCGAACTGGTTCAATGAGACGTAGTCCTTGACGTATTCGGGGACCAGGCGCCTGTACTTCCTGGGGACGGCGCGGAAGTCCTGGGTCCCGAATACGGGATTGGTGGCCAGCCGGGCGAACTGGCGCTTGTCTATGATGTCGCGGGTGTATCCGTCGGTGGTGTATGCCTTGAAGTAGTTCTTGATGGCGATTATGGACGCGGCGGACTCTGGCCTGTAGTCTGCGACGAACTTGGCGAACTCCTCCTCCAGCAGCTCGTCCTTCGACTTGAAGCGCGGGATCAGGCCGAAAATCTTCTCCAGTATCTCCCGGAGAGCGATGCGTCGGTCGACGTCGGCCGCCTTGCGGAGCTTGTCCAGCGTGTAGAAGTCCTCGGGCCTGTCCATGACCTCGCGGTTCACGTAGTCGATGACGCGGTCCCACTGCCCGGCCTCGACGGCTTCCACGATGGTCGGGTCTTCGCGCACGGTGTCGGCGAAGCGGTCGAAGAGCATACGGTCGATCTTCATGCCCCGGCTGCCGATTTGCTCCTCGGTGATCGTCTCCAATACGTCCTCACCAAGGTGCTCGTAGACGCCGGTGTAGACGGTGGGCGGGTCGTCGCCGGTGTCACCGCCGCCGTTGGGGTCATCGATCCCAGTGGGGCGCAGCTTGGGCAGCTTCAACACCTCGTCGTAGTCAAACTCGGTCTCGAAGTACTCGCAGTTGCCGAAGAAGTCGAAGAGCTTGAAGACGGTCTTCTCCGGCTGGGCGAGGCCGTCGTCAAGGCCCGGGTCAAGGAGCTCGTTGCGGAAGTCGTGGGGGCGGGTGCCGCGGCCCTTGATCTGGACGAAGTCGGTCGGCGAGAAGATGGGGCGGAAGAGGCCCAGGTTCAGGATGTCCGGGCAGTCGTAGCCCGTGGTCATCATGCCGACGGTCACGCAGACGCGAGCCCTGGACGTTCGGTAGGCGGGGTCGAAGTTGCCGGAGCCGAGGAGGTTGTTGTTGGCGAAGGCGACCGCTAGCTGCTGGGCGTCCTGCACCTGCGACGTGACCTGTACGGCGAAGTCGGAGCGGTAGCGACCCGGGAACAGGCGGTGGGCCATCTCGTTGAGTACCTGGGCCAGCTTGGCAGCGTGTTCCTGGCTCACGGCGAAGACGATGGACTTGCCCACCTCGCCGCTCACCGGGTCCCTGAGCGCGTTCTCCAGGAAGGTCTTGCAGAAGAGCTCGTTGGTCCCGGGTGCGAAGAAGGTTTTCTCGAAGTCGCGGTGTCCGAAAGTCTCCTCATGCTCGCCTTCGCCGCCCTCGTCGGTGAACGACACGAAGAAGCCCTGTTCGGACAGGAGCTTGGTGGTTATCCCGGTGCGCGCATCGACCACGGTCGGGTTGATGAGCACGCCGTCCCTCACACCGTCCAGAAGGGAGTAGCGGAAGGTGGGCTCCCCACTCTCGCATCCGAAGGTGCGGTAGGTGTCGCGCATGAGCCGGCGCTCCACCTCGCGCGGGTCGCGCGCCGTGGGCCTGTCGCCGTCGAATCCCCGCAGGTAGTCGCGCGGCGTCGCGGTGAGGCCCAGCTTGTAGCCGACGAAGTAGTCGAATACGGCGCGGGCGTTGCCGCCGATGGAGCGGTGGGCCTCGTCCGAGATCACGAGATCGAAGTCCGTCGGCGAGAAGAGGGCCTGGTACTTATTGCCAAACAGCAGGGACTGGACGGTGCTCACCACGATCTCGGCGCTGCGCCATTCGGTGCGCTTCTCCTTGTAAACGACCGTATGGAAGTCGGCCGAGAGGAGTGCGGTGAAGACCTTCCTGGCCTGCTCCTCCAGCTCCAGCCTGTCCACCAGGAAGAGGACGCGCCGGGCGTTGCCGGAGCGCAGGAAGAGCTTGATCACGGCCGCTGCGGTGAGGGTCTTTCCCGTGCCGGTCGCCATCTCGAACAGAAAGCGGTCCTTGCCATCCCCGACCGCGCGCTGGAGGGCCCCGACGGCCCTCCGCTGGTAGGGTCGCAGGAAGCGCAGGCTGTTCTGGTGTATGAAGCCGGGCCGCTCGGACTCGTTCCTCCAGGCCGCCTCCGACTCGTAGCCGGGTCGCTGGGTGAGGACGATGTAGTCGTCTCCCACGATCTCGTCCACCAGGCGCTGCGGGTCGGGCGTGACCTGGCGGTAGCCCGCAACGGAGTCCGGCGTCGGAAATGTGGTAAGGACGTGAGGGTTGCCGCGTTCCAGGTCCCAGAAGTAGTGGAGGTTGCCGTTCGAGAGGATGACGAAGCGGCAGTTCTGGGACCGGGCGTACCGGCGGGCCTGCTCCTTGCCGGTGAGCGGGTTCTTGTCCTCGGACTTGGCCTCCAGCACAACCAGCGGGAATCCCCTGTCGTCGAGAAGGAGGAAGTCCACGTATCCCCTGCCCGACCTCTCGAAGTCGCCCCCGAGGGCGTCGAGGTCCGACGGCTCGATGGTCACGCCCTGTTCGAGGGCGACGTTGGCCGGCTCATCCCCCTCAGGAAAGAAGCGCCACCCGGCAGCTTCGAGCAGCTTGTTGATCTTTATGCGCGCAGCAGCTTCGTTCATGCTGGTGAGGGTTCCCTTAAGAGATTATCTCAGCACTACCTGCACTGGTGAGGACTGCCCTTCGACAGGCTCAGGGCGAACGTATCTTCTCCTTGCTCTTCGCTGGGATGGAACTCGCCGCATGTTGAGATAGTTCTAAGCCCCCACCACGTCCAGGTATTTTAGGCCCGATCCGGTGTTCATCAGCACCACTGTCTCGTCGGGGGATACTGTGCCGTCGTGGAGGAGCTTGGAGAGGGCTGCGGCGGTGGCTGCGCCTTCGGGGCAGACGAAGATGCCCTCGAGGGAGGAGACTTTCGGGACCCATTCGAGGATTTCCTGGTCGGTGACGATTACGCCTCCGCCGCCGCTCTCGCGGAGGGCGTCGAGCATGAGGTAGTCGCCGATGGCGGCTGGAACCCTCATGCCCGCGGCGAGGGTGTGGGCGTCCTGCCAGGGCTCGGCGAATCTCTTGCCTTGGTGGAAGGCCCTGACGATGGGCGCGCAGCCCTCGGCCTGGACGCTGTACATGCGGGGGCGCCTGCCGTCGGTCCAGCCCAGATGCTCCATCTCCTCGAACGCCTTCTGGAAGCCGACTATGCCGGTGCCGCCGCCCGTGGGGTAGACGATGGCGTCCGGCAGCGTCCAGCCGAGTTGCTCGGCAAGCTCGTAGCCCATCGTCTTCTTGCCCTCGACCCGGTAGGGCTCCTGGAGCGTCGAGACGTCGAAGCGGCCGTGCTCGGCGGCCAGCTGGCGTGAGATCGCGCCAGCGTCGGAGATGAGACCGTCGACCAGGGTGACGTGGGCTCCGGCGGCCTCGGCCTCGGTGCGGTTCGCCTCGGGCACGTCACGGGGCATGAAGACGTGGGCCTCGACACCCGCCCTGGCGGCGTAGGCGGCCAGCGCGCCGCCCGCGTTGCCAGCCGAGGGCATGGTGAGCTTCGTAATGCCAAGCTCGCGGGCCTTCGATACGGCGGCGGAGAGGCCGCGGGCCTTGAAGCTGGCCGTCGGGTTCACTCCCTCGTCCTTGATGAGGATGTTAGGCGCGCCCATCTCGCGGCCCAGCCGCTCGGCCCTCAGCAGTGGCGTGAACCCCTCGCCGAGGGTGACGACGTTCGCCTCGTCGCGGATGGGCATGACCTCGAAGTAGCGCCACATGTTCGGGGGGCGTCCGGGCAGGCTCGCCCGGTCGAAGCCCCGCCGCGCGGCGTCCAGGTCGTAGCGCGGGTAGAGCACCTTGCCGCACTCCGGGCAGGTCCTGGCGGGCTCGTCGGCCGTGCGTCGCCGTCCGCAGTAGGTGCATTCGAGGTCTACGAGGTAGCTTTTCATGGTGGCGGGCCGCTCCGTGCGTCTATAATGGAGTCTACGAATCCACCAGCATTGTAAGAGGAGCGGCATGGTCACGCCAATCGAGCAGGCATACATCGACTCGCACCCCAAGAGCGCCGAGTACTACGCGACCTCGAAGGACCTGTTCCCGAACGGGGTCACCCACGACGCCCGGAACCTGAAGCCGTTCCCGTACTTCGTGACCCACGCGCAGGGTTCGCGGAAGTGGGACGTGGACGGGAACGAGATCATCGACTACAAGGGGGGCCACGGGGCGCTGATCCTCGGCCACAACCACCCGGACATCGTGGCGGCGGTCACGGAGCAGATGACGAAGGGCACCCACTACGCGGCCTCGACGGAGCTGGAGATCCAGTGGGCGCAGCTCGTGCGCGACCTGATCCCGTGCTCCGAGAAGGTGCGGTTCCACAGCTCCGGCACCGAGGCGACGATGATGGCGGTGCGCATGGCGCGGGCGTACACGGGCAGGACGAAGCTACTGAAGTTCCGCGACCACTTCCACGGCTGGAACGACTACGTGCGCAGCCACGAGCCGGCCGGTGGCGGCATCCCCGCGGAGACGGCGAGCACGGTCATATCCATCGAGCCGAACGACATCAGCCTGGTGGATCGGACCCTCGCGGGCGACCCGGACGTGGCCGCGGTCATCGTCGAGCCGACGGGCGCGCACATGGGGGACACTCCCCTGAGGCCGAGCTTCCTGGGCGAGCTGCGCGAGGTGACCGAGCGGTACGACGTCGTGCTGATCTTCGACGAGGTGGTGACGGGGTTCCGCATGTCGAGCGGCGGGGCGCAGGCGCTCTACGGCGTCACGCCCGACATGTGCACCCTGGCCAAGATACTCGGCGGCGGGCTGCCAGGCGGAGCGGTCACGGGCAAGGCGGAGATCATCGACATGATCCAGCTCAGGGACGAGCCGGGCTTCAACAGCGCCTCGCGCATCGGCCACAACGGCACCTTCAACGCGAACCCGCTGTCGGCGGCGGCGGGACGGAAGGCGCTGGAGCTGGTGAAGACGCAGCCGATCAACGCCAATGCGGACCGTGCCGCAACCCGGCTGAAGGACGGGCTGAACGGCCTGCTGAGCCGGATGGAGGTCACGGGCACCGCGACGGGCGTGGCCTCGGCGGTCTTCCTGCGGCTGGGCGTCGAGGTGGACCCGCACGACGACGAGGTCGTGCTGACGGAGGAGCAGGAGCGAGCCGTGTCGGACCCGGTGCGGAAGGACCAGCTCACGCTGGCGATGTACAACCACGGGGTGGACGGCGGGCCGAGGTTCCTGGTGAGCGCGGTGCACTCCGACGACGACATCGACCAGACGGTCGAGGTGACCGGGCGGGCGCTCGCGGACATGCGCGAGCAGGGCCTGGTCTAGGGGCAGCTACGGCCCGGTGGAGAAGAGCGACCTGATCCGCCGCGTAGAGTCGGCGCGGAGCGGCTGGGATGGGTTGCTGAGCCAGGTCGACGACGAGCTCGCGCTGAGGTCGGGTACCGAGGGCGAGCTGTCGGTGAAGGACCTCGTCGCCCACGTCACGTGGTACGAGCGCGAGGTGGTGAAGATGCTCCGCACCCGCACGATGGACGGGTCGGACCTGTGGGCGCTGGGCCCGGACGAGCGCAACGCGGCCATCCACGACGAGATCAGGGGCATGTCCCTGGAAGACGTGCGGGCGGAGTCGGCCGGCGTGTTCGCCGCGCTCATGGAGCAACTGGAGCTGCTGCCCGACGAGGCCTACCACGACGCGGCCCGGTTCTCGGACATGCCGCCCGACTGGGTGCCCTGGAAGCTGATAGCGGGCAACACCATCTGGCACTACCCCGACCATACCGGGTCGATACGGCGCTTGACACGGCGCGAACGTTAGTACTATCATCTTCCAAACTTCGAGAGCGGGAGGTGAGCTCTGGTCATAGCACTCGACGAGCACCGACCGGCGGCGGCCAACGGCAGTACGCCGTACGCCGCCACGATGATCAGGGACATGGCCGACGGCGACCGGCCCCGGGAGAGGCTGCGGGATCTGGGGCCGCAGGCGCTCAGCAATGCCGAGTTGGTGGCGGTCCTGCTGCGCACGGGGTCGAAGGGCGAGAGCGTGCTGAACATGTCCAACCGGCTGCTGGCAAGCCTTGGCGGGCTTCGCGGGTTGGGGCGGATCCAGTACTCGGAGCTGTGCGAGCTGCACGGCGTCAGCGACGCCAAGGCGTGCCAGATACTCGCGGCGCTGGAGTTCGGCCGAAGGATAAACGCCCTGAGCCCGGAGGACCGGCCCACCATCTCCACCCCGGAGGACGTGGTGAACGTGGCCGGGTCGGACATGGGTATGCTGGACAGGGAGGAGCTGCGGGTGGTGCTGCTGTCCACCAAGAACCACGTGCTGGGGGCCGATACGGTCTACAAGGGCAACGTGAGCTCGTCGCTGGTCCGTGTTGCCGAGGTGCTGAGCCCCGTCATACGCCGAAACAGCCCCTCGTTCATAATGGTGCACAACCACCCGTCGGGCGACCCCAGCCCAAGCCCGGACGACGTGCTGGTCACGCGCAAGATCGCCAGGGCCGCCGAGATGATGGACATCGACCTGCTGGACCACGTGGTGATCGGCGGGCGCTCCTGCGTGAGCATGAAGAACAAGGGGCTCGGCTTCGGGCCGGGCGGGTAGGCCGGAGATGGACGTCCTGGGGCTGTTCAGGCCGAGGGCGGCCCTCTCCGACGAGGAGCGCGCCGGCGGCCTTCGCGCAACGACGTGGCAGGCCGTCTCGGCTTCCGCGGCGGACGGATTCGCTTCCGGCGGGTTCCTGGTGGCGTTCGCGCTGGCGATGGGAGCCAACAACACCCAGATCGGCATCATGACGGCGCTGCCGTTCCTGATGCAGCCCTTGCAGGTGCTCGCGCTCGTCCTCGTGGAGCGCACGGGGCTGCGCAAGGCCTTCGCCGTAGTCGGGTACTTCGCGGCGTACGCGGCCTGGGTCCTGGTCGCGTTGGTCCCCTTCGTGCTGTCCGTCCCCCATGCCGGCGCCGTGACCATTCTGCTTGCTCTGGTAGCCGTCAGGGGAGCGGCGCTGGCGTTCGTGACCACCGGCTGGAATAGCTGGCTGCAGGACCTGGTGCCCCGGGAATCGCTGGGAGGGTTCTTCGCGCAGAGGCTGAGGATGGCGACCATAGCGGCTGCCGTTTCCAGCATGGCGGCCGCCGCCTACATCGACTTCTGGAAGGGGAGCGTAGCGGCCGACGACGTGATCTTCGGCTACTCGATCGCCATCCTGTTCGGGGCGGTCCTGCTGGGCTGGCCGGCCGTCGGCTTCATGGCCCGCATACCCGAGCCGCGCATGGCGCGCCCTGAGGGCCCTCGGAGATCGCTGCGCGAGACCCTCGCGGCGCCATTCTCGGACGCCGGCTTCCGACCGCTCGTCAACTTCATGTTCCTGTGGAACTTCGCCGCATACCTAGCGCTGCCGTTCTTCGCTGTCTACATGCTGGAGAGGCTGGAGATGCCGCTCTCCCTGGTGGTCGGCCTGACCGTCGCGAGCCAGATCGCGAATGTCCTGTTCCTCCGAGTGTGGGGGCCGATGGTCGACCAGCTCGGCAGCAAGGTGGTCCTGTCCGTATCGACCTCGCTCTTCTTCCTGGTGGTGCTGGGCTGGACCTTCACGACCCTGCCGGACCGCTACGCCCTGACGGTGCCTTTGCTGGTCGTCCTGCACCTCCTGATCGGGGTCGCAAGCGCCGGCGTCAACATATCCACCACGACCATCCGTATGAAGATGGCGCCGAGGGCCCAGGCCACCTCGTACCTGACGGCGGCAACCCTGGCGGCGAGCATCGGCGCGGGCACGAGCCCCCTGCTGGGGGGCCTGTTCGCGGACTTCTTCAGCGTGAGGCACCTGCAGGTCGCCTTCGAGTGGGTGAGCCCGGCCCGCACCATCGAGTTCCCCGCCGTGTTCCTGACGGGGTTCGACTTCCTGTTCGCCGTGGCCTTCGTGATGGGGCTGGTCACCCTCAGGGTGCTGGCTACCGTCCGCGAGGAGGGCGAGGTCGACCAGCAGGTCGTGATGGACACGCTGATGGCGCAGACGCGGGACAACCTGCGCGTGCTGAACACGGTGCCCGGCCTGGCGATGGCCTCCCGCGTACCGGAGGCGACCGTGCGGTTCGTGCCCCACTTCGCCGGGCTGGACGTGGCGGCCGGCGTGACTGCGTACCAGGTCGCCGCGTCGATTCGCGACGCCGCGTCGGCGGTGACGCAGGGCCGTGAGGCCGCGCGCAGTATTTCGGGACTGGTGAGCCGCGCGGCAGCACAGGCGGCGCGCCAGGCCGGGGATTTGGGCGCACACGGCGCGGGGCTGGCCGTCGGAGCCACGAGCGGCGCGGTCCATGCGGCCCTGGAGTCTGGCGTTGCCCTGGACCGTGCCGCCCGGCAATCGGCAGCGGCGGTGCTGGAAGGGCTGGCCGGGGCCGACGTGAAGGCCGCCGACGCCCTCTGGGGAACCGGGTACGGCAGTGTCCGCGCGGCGATGGACCAGGGCCAGGACATCGGCAGGACGGCGGTCGCGGCGATTGCGGGGGCGGTGGAGCAGGCGCACGCGCTTGGTGTTTCCGAGCACGAGGCCGCAAGGGCGGCGGCAAGGGGAGCACTGGAGGCGGCCCGCGAGATGGGGCCGGGTCTGGTAAGGGAGTTGCGCGGCGCCCTGCTGGACTCGCTCATCGCGGTCGATGAGAACGAAGACGGCGGGCGACGGCTAGGTCGTTAGCCAAGGTCATCATGGGCTGGCTGAGCACTGCCCTTCGACAAGCTCAGGGCGAACGTTTCGACGGCGGTCTAGGCCCCGCCCAAGGTCATCATGGGCTGGCTGAGCACTGCCCTTCGACAAGCTCAGGGCGAACGTTTCGACGGCGGTCTAGGCCCCGCCCCTGCTCCTCTGGCTGCCTATGGCCTCGGCGTACCACTCCGGGCCGTAGACCTCCTTCTTGTTCAGCCAGCGCCCCTCGTGGGGGTAGACCCTGAGGCCGCGGTCCTCCAGGGGCAGGCGCACGGGCACGTGGTCGCGCCGGTGGGACTCGCGCATGGCGATGGCGAGCTCCAGCACCTTCAGCCCGTTCTCGCCGCTGCCCGTCGGCTCCGTGTCGTCGTCCAGCGCGTCGACGATGGACTGTACGGTCGACATGTTGCGCCTGCCGGGGAAGCGCCAGCCCTCGTCGTCGTAGTTGCCGCTCCCCTCCCAGAGCGACGTCTCCGGGAAGACCCCCTCGACCTTCGCCAGGTCGGACATGGTCGGCCGTGAGGCGCCCTCCTCGGCGGTCCACATCTCCAGGTACGAGCCGTCGCAGTAGAAGACGCCGCCGGTGCCCAGGACCTCGATGCCGCTGCGGGCGTTGGTGTCCAGGTGCATGTGGCACTCGATGCCGTTCTCGAAGCGGATGTAGCCGCCCACCGCCTGGTCGTGGTCGCTCCAGGGGTCGCCGCCGACCCATCCTATGACCCAGGCGGCGTCGGCGTCGAAGGCGAACATCCTGACGAGGCTGAAGAGCTGGCAGCCGCCGCCCGACATCTCGGTGATGCCGCCCTTCAGCATGTTGACGGTGACCACCTTGCCGATTGCGCCGTCCTCGATCATCTTCCGGGCCTGCCAGTACTCGGGGAAGTTGCGGTCCAGGTCGCCCGCGGCGAGCTTTATGCCGCGCTCCCGGCACGCCTCGACCATGCGGTCGGCGTCGGACAGGACGGCCGCGATGGGCTTCTCGCACCCGATGGCCCTCACGTCCTCCTCGGCGCAGCCCAGCACGACCTCGGGGTTCACGCTGACGGGCAGGATGGGCGCGGCGATGTCGACGCGCTCCCGCCGCAGCATCTCCCGGTAGTCCGCATAGCCGGGCACGCCGAAGCGCTCGCAGAATAGCGCGAGGTTCTCGGCGTCCGTGTCAGCCGCCGCGACAACCTCCGTCGCCGGGTTGAGGGCGTAGGCCCGGGCGTGGGACGTGCCCTTCCGTCCGCACCCGATCACGCCGACCCTGTACGTCATTCCAGCCAGTCCCCGTGCTTCGCCATGAGCGTCTCGTAGCACTTCTCGTAGGTCTCGAGATCCACGCCATGGTATGGGGAGAGGAGGCGCAGCGGCATGTCCAGTCCACCCGCGCGGACGATCATCTTGTCGTACGCGCCGTCGATCATCGACCTGGCGAGGACGGGGGCGAGGAAGTCCTTTGCGGCTGCTGCGATCCTTGCCTGGATGTGGAACAGGTTCTCGAAGTCGCCCTCCACGCCGTACCTGAAGTACTCCAGGGTCCTCTTCGGCATCATAGGCCCGTAGGAGCTCAGGAGCGAGCACTCGCCGTGCAGGCAGCCGAAGGGGAAGTTGTTGTCGCCCAGGAAGTGCTGTATCTCCGTCTCCTTCACCAGGGTGGCGCACTCGGCCGGGGCCGCGCCGGTGTACTTGGTGGCTACGAGGTTGGGGACGGCGTCTTGGAGCCGCTTGTAGTCCTCGGTGACCAGCACCCTCTTGGGGCGCGGCAGGTTGTAGTGGAGGAAGCCGGAGTCCGGGAAGCTGCCGCAGACGTCCGTGAAGTAGGTCATGTACTCGTCGTCGGTCAGCTCGCCCCAGGGCGGCAGGGATATCTGGAAGGTGCGGAACCCGATGTCGTGGGCCGCGCCGATCTTCTCGACCACCTGGGGCGTGGACATGCCGATGACGCCGACCATGGGATGCACCCCTTCGCGCGTCGTCTCCTCGTGGAAGATGCCCACGATCTCCTTGAACTGTGTCAGGGTCACGGCGTAGCCCTCGCCCGCCGTGCCGAAGACGTACAGGTTGTTGAACCCGGATGAGATGGTGTGCCGCACCTCGGCGCGGAAGACGGACTCGATCAGCTCGCCGTTCTCGTCCCAGGGGATCTCGCAGCTTGCGAGCGCCGCCTGGTGATACCTCTTGGTCATGGGGCCTCTCCTTGTGATTCAGGTGAGCGAACGGGCGCGAGTGTATTGACGAGCCGCGCCCATGTCAACGCCGAGCCGGTACGAAAAGCTATTGCGGAGACCGCTGTTCGCGTCTACAATCCCCGGCGCAGAAGCAAAGTCCGGTCACGGGAGGCATCCGCATGGAGATGAGCGAGGTCAGGAACGACGAATTCAGGACGAAGGGCTACATTATCGTGCGGAATGTGCTGTCTCCCGTCGAAGTGGAGATGATGCGCCGGCACGCGGACGCCATAGCGGCGGACCTCGACGGCTACAATGCGATGGACAAGGCCGAGCGTGGCCGGGTCGAGGCGCGCTACCCGATGCCGGCGGAGTCGGCCTCCAACGGCGGCGGGCGCCCCGCGCTGGAGGAGTACCCGGAGGTCAAGCTGACGGACCTCCACGCCCGCCGCGAGAACAGGGTCTACCCCCTGCGCAGGCGTGAGGTGGACGCCGACGAGCGGGCGGCGACGGCCACGGACGACCCGTTCAGCACCTTCTCGGGGCAGATCAACCACCTGGCCGACAACAACGAGTACTTCCGCTCCCTCGCGGCTCACCCCAACATCATGAAGGTGCTCCACGAGGTGCTGAGCCCGGACGTCAAGCTGTGGTTCGACCACATCTACAACAAGGCGCCGCTGAACGACGACCCGCCGTACCACGGGGCGAACAGGTACCACCAGGACGGCTTCTTCCACCTGAGCAAGCGGAGCGCTACGTGCTGGATCTCCCTGGACGGCCTGACCATCGAGAACGGGCCGTTCCACTACATCACCATCGAGGCGGACTACCCGCAGTTCGGCTTCGACGACCTGGGCGAGGAGGCCATCGACGAGAGGGAGCTCGCGCAGGAGGAGGTGATCACGCTGAACCCCGGCGACGCGGCGTTCCACGACCGGTGGACCCTCCACGCGACGGGCCCGAACGAGTCGCACAAGCGCCGGCGCGGCTGGGCGCTCCACTACGCCGACGCCACGTCGAAGTTCGGCGACTACTCGGGCGCCTCCGAAGACCCGAACGACAGGTTCATGGTCACGCCCGAGGGCTACCACATACGGCACGGCAGCCTCCACGGCAACCGCTTCTGGCACCTGGTGAGCGGCCGCGAGTACGAGGGCTGCGTGTAAGGGATAGCGCATCGGGAGACCGGGTATTGACTTGCCGTGCGGTGTTGTGCAAGGATACCGCGCAACTTGGCGCATTCCGCCATCGAGGAGGAGACGGATATGGTACTACGTAGCTTCAGGATGACCCTTGTGTTGCTCTTGGCGCTTGCGCTCGTTGCGGCGCTGGCGTGCGGCGGCGCGGAAGAGAGCACGGACACCGGCACGACCACCGCTCCGGCGGACACGAGCGCCTCGACGACCCAGCAGACGGCTGCTCCCACTGCCGCGCCGGCCGTGGCCGCGCCCGCGCCGACCCAGGTGCCCCTGCAGCAGGCCGCCGCCGTGAAGGAAGAGCAGGCTCCGAAGCCCGCCCTCGCAACCAAGGAGGTTGCGATGGAGGAGGCCAAGGAGGACTTCCAGTACGTGCCGGAGCCGCAGCTTCCGGGCGTGTACTGGGACTACAAGTACACCGGCCCCAGGCCGACCGAGTTCAGCGAGAACCCGCGCTTCGCCGAGATGGTGAAGGCCGGGCAGCTTCCCCCGGTAGAGGAGCGTCTGCCCGAAGAGATCAAGGTGGTCTCGCCGCCCGACGGCATCGGCGACTACGGAGGCACGCGCAGGGTGACGTGGTCCGGCGGCGCCAGCGCGTGGATGTCCTGGTACTACTGGGACAAGAAGAACTCCAACGAGGTGGAGCACCTCCCCCACGTGGGCTTCTTCGAGATCAGCGAGGACGGGCGGACCTACACCTTCCGCAACCGGAAGGGCCTGAAGTGGTCCGACGGCACGCCGATGACCATGGAGGACGTCCGGTTCGCCTGGGAGGACGTGAACCTGAACACGGTCCTGCACGAGACTCCCCAGACCCAGTGGCTCGACTCGGTCACCGGCAACATCGTCAAGTTCGCCGTCGTCGACGACCTGCACTGGAGCCTGTCGTTCGACACGCCCGACTACATCCTGATGGAGGGTGAGGTCAGGCCGGGCTCGAACTGCACGTCCTTCTACTACTGCTTCTACTCGCCGTCCCACTACATGAAGCAGTTCCACCAGGACTACGCGGACGCCGACAAGCTGGCCAAGCTGATCGAGGACGCCGAGGCGGGCGACTGGCCGCGCTTCTGGGGCCAGATGAACAACTACGGCACCCACGTCAACTGGCCGTGGATGGGCCACTGGACGCTGGCCTCCGAGTCGGACACCCTGTACACGATGGACGCCAACCCGTTCTTCTTCGAGGTCGACCCGCACGGGAACCAGCTTCCCTACAACGACGGCGTCCAGATCATCAAGGTAGAGAGCCGCGAGGTCGCGGTCTTCCGCAGCATGGCGGGTGAGACCGACATAGCGGGCAGGGACTTCCTGGTCTCCGAGATACCGCTCTACAGGTCCAACCAGGACAAGGGCAACTTCTCGATCAAGATCTGGCCGACGACAGGCCCGGGCGACATCGCCATGAGCATCTGCATCACCTGCAACCAGGACGCGGAGATCGGCAAGCTCATGCGCACGAACGACTTCCGCAGGGCCCTCTCCTTCGCGGTGGACCGCGAGGGGATGAACGATTCGCTGTACCTGGGCCTCGGGATTCCCAACAACTGGGTCCCGCACCCGGCTGTGCAGTACTACCCGGGCGAGGAGTACGCGTTCAAGGACATCGAGTACGACCCGGACAAGGCGAACGAGATCCTGGACGGCCTGGGCTACACCGCGAAGGACGCCGAGGGATTCCGCATCAGGACCGACGGCTCAGGCGAGCGGCTCTCCTTCAGGACCGTATCCGAGCTAGGGCAGACGGGCGACGCGGCGCAGCTGATGCTCGACTACTGGGCAGAGGTGGGCGTAGAGTTCAAGGACAAGAACATGAACGCGCCCTGGACGCTGAGCTACCCGGGCAAGGAGCCTCTGGCGATCCTGCGGCACTTCTCGCTCTACGGCGCGAACCCGTGGTTCTCGAGCTGGACGCGGTGCTGCGCGACGGGCGGCGGCCCGGCCTTCTCGCCGGACATCTCCGACCTGCCGCGCTCGATGCAGCGCGGGCCCAACGGCGCCGTTCCGACCGAGGGCGGCTACCAGCCTCGCTGCGACTGCGAGATGGCCCCGGTTTGGGAGCCCACGGCTCCGGCCGACACCTATCCCGCGGACCCGTCGGGCAACGTGGCGATACTCCATGACAGCTGGCATAATGGCCGGTCCATACCCGCCCTCTCGCCGGAGCGCGTCGAGCTGGGCAAGAACATCTTCCGCATCCACGCGGACGAGAAGTACTACCTCAGCATCGTCTCGCACATGGGGTACATGCGCGGCGTCATCATGCACCAGAACAACCACCTGAACATCCCGGAGACCCACACCTCCGACACGGGTGGCTGGTACAACGAGCTCTTCTACTTCCCGGGCGGACAGGACAACATCCAGTAGCCGCCTAGGACAGAAGACGAGGCCGTAAACAGAGGGACCCGGACACATCGTCCGGGTCCCTTGCTATGTGGGACAGGGCGCCCACAAAGGGACGCCCCTACGGCTTAGGCGTTCCCTATGCGCGCTGCATCTTGACGGCGGCGACGGGCTTGCCCTGGGGGCAGTCGCCCAGCAGGAAGCCGTCGAGGAAGAACTCGCCGCCGGGGCCGGCGGGCCTGAAGCCTATGCCCTCGAACAGGCGGCGCTTCTCGTAGTCCTCCTCCGACAGGGTCGTCTGAAGAGTCGCGGCCCCGCGCTCCCGGCCCCACTCCATCGCCGCCTCGATCAGCTCGTGCCAGGAGCCTTGGTAGTACCTGTGGGTGAAGGCGTCGACCGAGCAGACGCCGCCGTCCAGCAGTCTGGCGGTCGATAGGCCGACGACCTTCCGCCGGTCGCCCGCGCGGGCCGCGAAGAAGGTCGAGGCGGGGTCGTCGAGCATGTCGATGAACCTGCCGCACTGGCCCGCGTAGCTGCGATGGGTCGCGTAGCGCTTCGACAGCAACCGGGCGTTGCAGTCCATGACCTGCCAGTCGTGGGGCGAATGAACCAGGGGCACGGACGGCGTGCGGTCTGAGGGGTCGCCGGGGTGCACCGTCGCGGGGCCGAGGCCGCGGAAGTAGTCGACGAAGTAGGCCTCGGGCGAGTCGCCGCTGAGAATCTTGACCTGGGTGATGGAGCCGACCAGCTTGCTGTACCCGGCCCGGCGGTAGACGCGCTCCGCGGGCACCTGGTTCGTGCCCAGGAAGATGGCCTCGCCGCCCATGGCGCGGAAGTCCTCGACGGGGCGGTCGAAGAGGGCCTGGCCGATGCCGAGCCGCCGGAACTTCGGGGCCGTGGCGGGCAGGCCGAACTCGCACAGCTTCGGGTCGCGGCGGGAGACCCAGATCATGGACGTGCCGGCCATCTCGCCGTCCACGGTGGCGACGTACAGGAGCTTGCGGTCCTCGGACCTCACCGCGTTGCTGAGCTGGTCCCTGAGGCGGGTGATGTCCTGGCCGATGCCCACGTCCTCGGGCACCTGCTCCCACATGTCGTAGATGCGCCGGATGAAATCGTCCGGCACAGGGGTTTCGTATCTGTCTATGCGGTAGGTCATGTGTATAGTCCCTTGTCGATTGACACTCCGCGCGGGGCGCTACTATAGTAGCGCCTGCCGCTCCAGGTACAAGACAGGGGGAAGATATGACCGCATACCGTGCAGCAGTGATCGGGCTTGGCCGGATGGGGAGCACCTACGACGACGAGATGAAGTACGGCGGCACCACCTATGCGCCCTACTGCCACGGGCCCAGCTACTTCTACTCGACGCAGACCGAGCTTGTCGCGGGAGCGGATCCCCACGACGAGCAGCGCTCCCTGTTCGGCGAACGGTGGGGGCTGTCGGACGACCACCTCTACACCGACTACCGGGAGATGCTCGAAGCGGAGCGCCCCGACCTGGTCAGCGTCACGACCACGGCGACCCTCAGGTCGACCATCGTGCAGGACGTGGCCCGCTCGGGCGCAAAGGCCATCTGGGCCGAGAAGCCCATCTCGATCACCCTCGCCGAGGCGGACGCGATGGTGGAAGCCTGCCGGGACAACGGAGTCGTCTTCGCCGTCAACACCGCACGGCGATGGATGCCGTCCTACACGGAGGCGAAGCGGATCATGGACGCGGGAGAACTTGGCGCGGTGCTCCAGGTCGACGCCAACTTCCCCTGCGGCCTGTCGCACAACGGCAGCCACATGCTGGACATCATCCGCTTCCTGGCCGGCGGCGACGTGGAGTGGGTGTTCGGCGAGATGGAGTCGGACGAGGCGGCCGCGGCGGACCACGACCTGTCGGGCCACTGCTACCTCGCCTTCGACAACGGCGTTCGCTCGTTCGCCAGGACGACGGACTGCGGAACGGTTGCCCGGGGCGAGATAGACGTGATCTGCGAGAACGGGCGGATCATCTGCCGCGAGGGGCCGGCCGAGTACACGGTGTACCGGACGGACCCGGAGTCCGAGGGCGCGCAGCGCCGGGGGATGCCGGCGGCCCAGTACCCGGTGCCGATGCCCGCGAGGATGCAGGGCACGGGCATCACGATAATCGAGGACATCGTCGAGGCGGTCGAGACGGGCGGCCAGCCCAAGGCGTCGGGCGAGGACGGGAGGGCCGCCCTAGAGACTGCGATTGCGCTGAGGGAGTCGCACCGGCGAGGGGGTGTGAGGGTCGCGCTGCCCATCGAGGACCGCTCGCTGGGGATACGCTCGCTCGAAACCTACCGCGACAACATCCCCGCCAGGGTCCGGCGCATGATGGACTCGCAGGCGTAGGGCGACCGGAGCGGGCCGCCCACAGTGTCGGAAGCCGAGCTCGAACCCACGACGGAGGCCGCCCCCGAGGATGGCGAGGAGGCTTCGCCTCCCAGGCCGCGCGGCTCGTGGAAGCTGGCCCTCGCGTCCTACGTCATCGTATTCACGGCCAGCGCCTGCGGGCTGTCCATCGAGATCGTGGCGGGGCGCATCCTTGCGCCGACCATCGGCGTGTCCCTGTACACGTGGACGAGCATCATCGGCATCGTGCTTGCGGGCATAAGCGTCGGGAACTTCGTCGGCGGGGTGGCCGCGGATCGCTTCCCTCGCAGGCCGTTCCTGGGCTTGGTTCTCCTGGCCAGCGGCGTCTCCAGCCTGGGCATCCTGCCCCTGATCGACGTCACGTCCAACGCGCTGGACGGGCTGCCCATCGTCCCCAGGATAGTGCTGCTGACGACCGTGCTCTTCTTCCCGCCGAGCGTCATCCTGGGCATGGTCACGCCCATCGTGGTGAAGCTGCGGCTGAGGAGCCTCGCCAAGACGGGCAACATCGTGGGCACGACGTACGCCGTCTCGACGGCGGGCAGCATCTTCGGGACGTTCATCACGGGGTTCGTGCTGATCCAGTGGATAGGCACGCGGTCGATCATCGTCGCCGCGGCCGCCGTGCTGCTGCTCTTGGCCGTCGCCTTCGGGCGCCTGTGGGAAGTCAGGATCGCATCAGGCGTGCTCACGGCGCTCTTAGTCGCAGTTGCCGTGCTGACCGTGAGGATGGACGTCCTGCATTCAGTCTGCCTGGTGGAGAGCGGCTACTTCTGCATACGGGTAACGGAACGAGAGGAGGCCGGCAGGACGGTGAGCGTCCTGACCCTCGACAAGCTGGTGCACAGCTACGTGGACGTGAGCGATCCCACGTTCTTGGTGTACGGCTACGAGAAGGTGCTGGGCGACCTGTCGACCTACGCGGGCACGAAGGATCCGCGGTTCCGGTCGCTGTTCATCGGCGGAGGCGGATACACGATGCCGCGCTTCATCGAGGACCGGTTCCCGGAGAGCGTGGTGGAGGTGGTGGAGATCGATCCCGAGGTGACCGAGGTCGTCCACAAGTACCTGGGGATGCCGCGGGACACGCGAATCGTCACGTACAACGAGGACGCCCGGACGAAGTTCCTGGAGCTGCCGGAGGGCCAGTACGACCTGATAGTCGGGGACGCATTCGACCACTTCTCGGTGCCGTACCACCTGACGACGCTGGAGTTCAACGAGCGGGTCGACGAGCTTCTCAGGGACGGGGGGCTGTACACCCTCAACGTGGTCGACAAGCTGCACAGGGGCCGCTTCCTGCGAGCCGTGGTGTACACCCTCCAACAGACTTTCGACCACGTCTACGTGATGAGGGACAGCGACAGATGGGACGCGGACCTGCGCCACACGTTCGTCGTCGCGGCGTCGAACGAGGCCATCCCCTTCGCGGAGGTCGCCGAGGCCAACGCGCGAGCCGGGCGGGGCCGTCTCGCACTTCACGTCATGCCCCCCGGTGTCTTCAGGGACTGGATCGCGGCGAAGGAGAACATCCTGCTGACGGACGACTTCGTGCCGGTCGACAACCTGCTTGCGCCGCTGTTCGTGGAGGACGGCTAGGGGATTCTGTGTATCCGTTCGTGCTGAGCTTGTCGAAGCACAGGCCGTCCTGGTGAGCACTGGCCTTCGACAGGCTCAGGCCGAACGATCGGTGTCCGTAGCCAGCTCTATGGGCTTGGGGCGGCACGCGGGGCTTCGACCTCCTCTACGTCAGCGGCTGGCACCCAGCCCTGGAGGCTGCCTCCCGGCAGGGCGATCCTGGCCCACGCCCCGCGACGCTCCATCAGCCCGGTCTCGGCCCCGGCGTGCAGGGTGAACTCCGGCGTGTAGCGGCTGCCCGGGCCGCTGACCACGTCCACCTCTTCGGCGACGATGACCGCCTCGTTGCTCGCCGAGTCGAAGTATAGCCTCCCGGCCAGTGCGCCCCCGCCCAGCATGAGCAGGACCGCGGCCGCCAGGGTCACGGGCCTCGCCCAGGCGAGCCAGTGCCGGGGCCCGATCATCGCCAGGAGCAGGCAGGCCGAGAACAGCAGCCAGAGGGCCAGCGCGACCGCCCCAAGCTCGCCGATGGTGACCCGGAGGAGCAGGCCCGTAGCGAATCTCACGAAGGGCGCCTCGTTGGACTCTAGCACGTCGAGGGTCTGGCTGCGGGCGAAGTCGAGGTTGGCCTTCACGTCGCCGTCCCTCGGGGCGATGCGCTCGGCCCGCAGGTAGTTGAGGATGGCCCGGCCCAAGTCGCCCTGCTTGAAGTAGGCGTTGCCCAGGTTGTAGTAGAGCGCGGGGTCGTCGTAGCCCTTGTCGGCAAGCTGCTGGTACGACCGCGCCGCCTGCTCGTATCGGCCATCCTCGTAGAGGGCGTTCGAGGCCGCCATCGCCTCCAGGTCGCCCGGCCCCTGGGCTGCCGCGGCCAGCGGCAGCGCCGCCAGCAGGATTGCGGCGATGAGAGCCCCCATCCTAACCTTCCCCCTCGGGGGGAAGGGACAGATCCGGGTCACGAGTTGATCTCCCGTTCCAGATCGGCGATGAGCTGGCGCACCTCTTCAAGCAGGCTGTCCCCCGCCGGGTCGATTCCCGGCGCGAACCGGGCGCCTTCGGACAGGCTCAGCGCATCCAGCACCCGCCCGGCCAGCACCTCGCCGGCCCCGTGCCCGGACAGCGCCTCGGCCAGGGCGGCCTGGGTCATCCCGGCGATCCCCTGACCTAGCACGTCGCCCAGGTAGGCACTCAGTGCCGCACCCGCAGCGTCGGCTGGGCCGGCGGAGCCCGGCGACTCGATAGCCCTCATGGCGTTGCGGTAGGCGGCTCGCCTCCTCGCCTCTACGGGGTCACGCTGCCGGCGGCCATACAGCTTCAGGCCGGCGGCCACGGCGATGGCGGCGAGCGGCGCCGCCCATCCCAGCCTGTAGGCGATGCCCCCGGTGATGGGCTGCCCCGCCGGTCGCAGCTCTTCCGGCACCGGCTTGATGTGCCTGATGTCCGCCCCGAGCCGCTCGACCTCGTCCCTGTCGGACGGGGGAAGCGCGGCCTCCTGCCCGGAGGAAGGCGCGACCGTGAGGGGTATCGGCTCCGTCAGCACCGTCTGGTACTCCTCCGCGAAGGGGTCGAAGAAGGAGAACGGGATCGCCGGTATGGTGAACTCGCCCGGCGCGGAGGGTACGTAGACGCGCTCCACCGTGCGCCTGCCGGTTAGATTGCCGTCGGTAATCTGGGTGTGAACCGAGGACTCGCCGTCGAAGGAGCGCCAGCCGGGAATCTCGGGCATCTCGGGATCGGGCAGGGTCTCCAGGTTCCCCATACCGGCAATGTCCAGCGAAAGGGCAAGGGGCTCGTTGGCTGCGGCGGCCCCGCTCGTTATGCGTGCGGCCACACGGTAGTCGCCGACTGCGCCCCGGAAGTCGTCGGGCCCGCCGTCCGGCAGCGGTCTCACCTCCAGCTCGACCGGGTTCGTCTCCAGCGTCCTCCCTCTCCTGAACACGCTCGGAGGCACCGAGATCGAGGAGGGTTCGATCGTTACCGCGCCCTCGACGGCCGGGAAGATCAGCGTGTTCACCTCCATGCCCCTGTAGCGCCGTGTGCCCACGATGTCCCTGGTATCTCGCCAGAACGGGTCCTCGCGGTGCCAGAAGCCCGTGAACGCCGGCGGCTCGTACCCCTGGGGTCTGCCGAAGAACCCAAGAGCGCTGAGGAAACTGAAGGTGTACGTGACCTGCTGGCCCACGTAGGGCGAGGGGTTGTCCACCTCTGCCGATACGATGAAAGCGTCCTGCACGTCGGCCGGCGACAGGCCGGGGATGACGAAGGGTGTCGGCGCCGGCCTTGGAGAGACCCGGCCGGTCCCGGCACGCGTCACCTCCACCTCTATCGGCTCCGTCTCGTAGGTCTGGCCTCCTATCTCGACGGAGATGGGGCCGATGGCATGCGAGCCGATCCTGGTCGGCTGGAGCCTGTAGTGGTTGATTGCCTTGGTGGCGATGGCGTTGTTGTAGTTGGTGATCTGGTGCGCCTGGCTCCAAGAGATAATCTCAGCCCAGTCGATGGGGGGCAGATTGGGCTCCGGCATGGCGGTCGAGCCCGTGACCGTAACCGTCAGGGTGAGTATCTCGTCGAGGGCTACCCGGGTGTAGTCGACCTCGGCGGAGATGGGCGAGTCCTGCGCCGCCGCCGGACTAGCAAGCATCAACAGCGACACCAGTGCCGCCAGCGCCAGCATTAGAGTGGGCAATGCCCTCACATTCACCAGTCCCGCTCCGCCGGCGACGTGGGCACGAACTGGCGCTGGAGGTAGCCCTGGAGGGTCTCGGTGTTCTGGCCGACCGCCTCCAGGAATTGCAGCGCCTGGCCGGGCGTCATCTGCTGCTCCGGGTTGGAACCGGGCCGCTCCATCTGCTGGGTCTCCTGATCCGAGGCGTCGCCGCGCTGCTCCCCTTCGGGGTCATCGCCGACGCCCTCCCTGTCTCCTTCGGGGCCCTCCTGCTCATCGTCGCCCTCGTCGTCGGGCTGGTCGGGTGGGCCGGGCTGGTCTCCCTGTCCCTGGGGCTGTGGCTGCGGTTGCTGCTGCTCTTGTTGCTGTTGCTGCTGCTCCTCGATCTGGCGCAGGGCAAGCTCCAGGTTGTGCTTGGCGTCCACGTCGTCAGGGTCCTGCCTCAGCACCTCCTTATATTCCTCAATGGCCTGCTCATATTCCTCGGCCTGGAAGAATACGTTGCCTATGTTGAACCGCGACTTAGCGTAGAGGTCCTGACCGTCATCGTCGTCCGTATAGACGAGCGCCTGCTGTAGCTCTTCTAGCGCCTGTTCGTAGTCCTCCAGCTTGTAGCGGGCGTTGGCGGCGTTGTAGACTGGCTCCGGCCGCTCCGGCTGCTCCTGGCTCACCTTCTCATACTCGCTGATCGCCTGCTGGTACTCCCCCTGCTCGAAGGCTATGTTCGCCTCGTTGTTCGCCTTGGCCTCCGTCTGTCCGCACGCCGCGAGGACGAACAGCAGCGCTGCCATCAGGAGGCAGGCGGGCAGGGTGCGCGCGGACCCGGCACGGACGCGGGTCACGCCGGCTCCTCCACGGCCGGCCGGCGCCATGGCAGGGGGACCACCCGGTCCGGCAGTACCTCGATCGCTATCAGCAGCAGCACCGCCAGGGCCAGGAATATCTGGAACCTCTCGACGTTCAGCGTCTCGAACTCGGCTTCCACGGTCTCCTTCTGGAGCGAGTCCAGCTCTTCGGCGAGGTCATCCATCGCCCCGAGTGCCGAGGCCCTGTAGTACCTGCCGCCGCCGGTCCGCGCTATCTGCCTCAGGGTCGGCTCGTCCAGCCTCGACAGGACGAGGTTGCCGTCCGAGTCCCGCTTCATGCCGGTCTGCCGCCCCCACTGGTCGTATTCCGGCAGCGGCTCCCCTGCTCCGGACCCGAACCCGACGGTGTAGATGACCACGCCCGTCCTCTCGGCCGCCTCGGCAACCGCGTCGAAGGGGTTGCCCTCAAGGTTCTCACCGTCGGTCATCAGGATGATAACCTTCTGGCCCGGGCGCGTGTAGTCGAATGCGGACAGAGACGTGGAGATGGCCTTGTCGATGGCCGTGCCTGGACGGGAAATGAGCTCGGGGCCTGCCTCCTCCAGGTATGTCCTGGCGGCGACGTAGTCGAAGGTGAGGGGGGACTGGAGGAAGGCCGCGCCCGCAAAGAGCACCAGCCCCACCTCGTCTCCGTCGAGCCGGTCGAGGAGGCTGGAGATCTCCAGCTTGGCACGCTCCAGGCGGTTGGGCTTCACGTCCTCGGCGAGCATGCTCTTGGATACGTCGAGGGCGACGACGACCTGTACCCCCTGCTTCTCCAGCACCTGCACGTCGCTCCCCCACTGGGGGCGGGCGAACGCTATGGCGGCCAGCACGAGGGCGATGAGCCATAGCAAATTCCTGGCGGCCCTGCTCCTTCGGCTCACCGCGGCGCTCAGCCTCGCGATCAGCTCGGGGTCGCCGAGCCTGGATACGGCGGCCCTGCTCCGGTACGAGACCCAGGCGCCGAAGAGGACCAGCGCCGGGACGAGCGCCAGCAGGTAGAGGTAGTCGGTGTGTGCGAAGGTCATGCTACGGTATCCGACGGAATATGGTGTTGCGGGCCAGCAGCTCCAGCAGCATCAGGGCGAGGGCGGGCCCCAGTAGCCACCCGGCAAGCTCCGTGTACTTGGTGTACTGCTGGACCTCGATCTGCGACTTCTCGAGCAGGTTGATCTCCTCGTAGGTCTGCCTCAGGCCCTCCGAGTCCTCGGCGCGGAAGTACCTGCCGTTCGTCGTCGCGGCGATCTCCTTCAGCGTCTCCTCGTCCAGGTCGCTCTGCTGCCGCACGATCCGGACGCCGAACCGGGTGCGCTGGGGCACCGGCACCAGCCCGGGGCGTCCCGCCCCGATGGTGTAGACCTTGATGCCGAGGGCATTGACCGCGAGGGCCGCCGTGCCGGGATCGATGTACCCCGTGTTGTTTGCGCCGTCGGTGAGCAGGATTATCACCCTGCTCTCGGCCTCCGAGTCCTTGAGCATGTTCGCGGCGCTGGCGAGCCCGTGCCCGATGGCCGTCCCGTCGTCGATGCGAAGCTCGGTCGCGAGCTTCACCTCGTCCAGCAGGGTCTTGAAATAGGCATGGTCGACGGTCGGCGGGCTCTGGATGAAGGCCTCGCTGGCGAAGACGACCAGCCCCAGCCGGTCGTAGGGGCGCTCCTCGACGAAGTCGGCGATGACCGTCTTGGCCGCCTCCAGCCGGTTCCTGGGCTCGAAGTCGAGGGACGACATGCTGCCCGATATGTCCAGCGCCAGTGCGATGTCCACGCCTTCGCCCTGCACCACCTCGCGGGCCTCGGTGGCCTGGGGCCTGGCCAACGCGACGATTGCGAGGGCTATGGCGAGGAGCCGCGCGGCTACCAGGACAGGCCGCAGGGTCAGCCGCCACGAGCGCCCGGCGCTCACCGCCATGGAAGTGTCGGCGTACCGCATCCCGGCGGGCCTGGCCCAGTGGCGCAGGAGCCACGGCATCACGGCGAGCAGGGGCACGACGACGAGGAGCGCCAGCACCCACGGGGTCGCGAACTGGAAGTTCATGCTCCCGCCTCCGCAAGCCGCCCGCCGCCCCCCGGCTCCGGCGGGGTCTCCGCGGGCCGGATCATGTCCAGTATCTCGCGGGCCCTGCCCACCATCAGGCCCGCCTCGTACTCGTCGGGCTCCAGCCCGGTGAACTTGATGATGTCGCAATCGACGAAGAGCCACCGCATCTCGATCGCACCCTCGGCATCGATATCCGCCGCGCTCACTTCGGCCTGTATCTCGGACGTGGTCCGGTCCAGGGCCGGGATGCCGAACTCGCCTTCGAGATATGTCCTCATCACGTCGGCGACCAGGGTGTAGTGCTCCTTGAAGCGCCCGGCGGCCGGGAGCCTCAGCCCCTCGATCTGGCTAAGCTCGGCCATAGCTGCGTCATAGGGGCTGATGATCACGGGCTCCGGGGGGCGCGGCCTGAGCAGCCTGTACAGCACCCAGCCGGCCAGCCCGATGAGGGCGAGGGCGGCGGCTATCCACGGCCAGTTGGCCGGGGCAGCCAAGTCGTCGAGGTCCAGGAGCGGGCCGGTCATCTCCGCCTGGGGGCGGATGTCCTTTAGCTCCCCGTCGTCCTCGGCCAGCACGGGGACGACGTTGAGCGTCACGGCAGGTACGGGCTGGTCGAGGATGGTGCCCTCGGAGTTACGAACCGTAACGACGAGCGGGGGGATCTCATGCTCTCCCGGGACGAATAGGGCGACTTCGATGGACTGGCTGGTCACGAGCCTGTCGCCTCTCTCGGTCGTCGTAGCGGCGGACTGGGAACGCACCTCGAACACCTCGTCCCACTGCACGTCCAGCCGTGGAAATATGATCCGGCTCGTGTCCGGGTGGACCACGTCGAGGGTTATCGTCACGGGATGGCCCACGGTGAGAGGGACACCCTCCGAGCGGCCTGCCCAGTCCACGGACATCTCGATGTTGACGTTGGCATCCTCCTGGGCGTGCATGGCGCCGTCTGACCACCAGAGGGCGGCGAGCATCGCCGTCATTGCCGCGATGAGGATGCGCCCCATAGTTCCCCTCACCGCGACAGCCTTCTCGACCGGGCCTTGAAGAATGCGTTGAGGCCGACCACGTAGTCCCTGTCGGTCATCACCTGTATGCGGTCGACGCTGAGGCCGGCGAATAGCTGCTTCTTGGCCTCCTCGTGTCCGTCCACGCGGGCCCCGAATGCCTCGCGCCAGCGCCTGCTGCTCGTGTCCACCCAGCTCAGGATGCCGGTCTCCGCGTCCTCCAGGGCCACGAGGCCGACGCTGGGGATGCGGCGCTCCAGGGGGTCGCCCAGGTCCATGGCCACTACGTCGTGGCGCTGGTTCGTCGCCGCCAGCGAGCGCCGGTAGCTCTCCGTATCGATGAGGAAGTCCGACACCAGGAAGACGATGCCCTTGCGCTTGAGCACGAGGTTGATCGTGTCCAGTGCAAGCTGGACGTCGGTGCCCCGCCCCTGGGGCCGGAATACGAGCATCTCCCGGATGAGCCGCAGGACGTGCCTCCGTCCCTTGCGGGGCGGTATGAGGAGCTCGATCCGGTCCGTGAAGATCAGGAGGCCGACCCTGTCGTTGTTGGTCGTCGCGGCGAAGGCGAGAACGGCCGTCAGCTCCGCCGCCAGGTCGCGCTTGAACCGGCCCGAAGAGCCGAAGTCGCCCGACCCGCTGGCGTCCACCACGAGCATGACCGTCAGCTCGCGCTCCTCGTGGTAGCGCCTCACGTACGGAGTGCCCATCCTGGCCGTCACGTTCCAGTCGATGTTACGCACCTCGTCGCCGGGCGAGTATAGGCGCACCTCGTCGAACTCCATCCCCTGGCCCTTGAAGATCGAGTGGTAGTCGCCCGCGAAGGTGTCCTGGACCAGGTGGCGGGTGCTGATCTCTATCTGGCGTATCTTGCGGAGCAGCTCAGGCGTCAGCATCTCACGGTCCTACGGCACCTCTACGTGGTCGAGGATGCGCCGGACTATGTCGTCGCTGGTGACCTCCTCGGCCTCGGCCTCGTAGGTCGTGATGACCCTGTGGCGGAGCACGTCGGGCGCGAGCTGCTTTATGTCCTCGGGCGTGACGTAGCCGCGGCCCTTGACGAAGGCGTGGGCGCGGGCGGCCTCGACCATGAATATGCTCGCGCGGGGGGACGCCCCATACGCGATGAGCTGGGGCAGGTCTTCGAGCGCCTCCCCCGTCGGGCGTCGCGTCGCGGCCACTATGTCGAGGACGTATTCCTTGATCTTGTCGTCTACGTATATCCGGCGCACCATGTCCCTGGCCCGCACGATCTGCTCGGGGGTGATGACGGCGTTCACGTCGTCCCACGCCTCGCCGGTCACCCGGTCGACGATGCTTCGCTCCTCGTCGCGCCTGGGGTAGTCGACCAGCACCTTGAGCATGAACCGGTCGACCTGGGCCTCCGGCAGGGGGTAGGTGCCCTCCTGCTCGATGGGGTTCTGGGTCGCCAGCACCAGGAACGGCTCGCCGAGGGGGAACATCTCGCCGCCGATGGTCACCTGGCGCTCCTGCATCGCCTCCAGCAGGGCGCTCTGAACCTTTGCGGGGGCGCGGTTGATCTCGTCGGCGAGGACCAGATTGGCGAATATGGGCCCCTTGTGGACGCTGAACTCGGTCGTGCGCGGGTTGTATATCTGCGTGCCCAGCAGGTCGGCCGGCAGCAGGTCCGGCGTGAACTGGACGCGCGAGAACCGGGCGTCGATGCCCTCGGCCACCGTCTTGACCAGCAGCGTCTTGGCGAGGCCGGGCACCCCTTCGAGCAGGATGTGGCCGTTCGCCATGAGCGCGACGAGCACCCGGTCCACGAGGGCGTCCTGGCCCACTATCACCTTGCGAATCTCGGCCATCAGGCCGCCGAGGAAAGCCGCCCCCTCTTCCACCTCTTCGTTCATCTGCCGGACGGTTGCCAGTTCCATCTACACCTCTCCATGTTCAAGGCGAATTGGCCCGCGGCCCAGGGGGCGCAGGCGCAAGCCTCATACTCCAATTCTACGACACTCAATGGGTATAACGAACCACACGCCCATAGCGTTAGGTCGTCCTGCCGTCGTATTGGCTATAATGCCCGTACAGGTATTCACACAGTACCGATACTGTCTTCACCTTGATGCAAGAGCGCCGCCAGCCATCGAGCCCCCGCGACTGATGAGCCAGCCCAGCAAGCTCGGCCTGGTAGCAAAGTACGTTGCCGAGGACAGGCTGCTCCTGGCCAGCGTCTTCGCCGCCATCCTCGTGGCGGTCACGTTGAGCGCCGGCGCACCCGTCTACCTGCGCTCCCTCGAACAGCTCGCGTTCAAGACCGCGCTGCAGCGGCTGCCCGAGAAGGCCGTGCAGGTACACGTGCTCGCGCCCAACACCGTCCTGGCCTCCGCGGCCATGGAGGGGGTGGACGAGGCCTTGGCCGGGGCGCTGAACGGGACCATTGCGGGGGCCTACGAGGGCCACGCCAAGTATCTCAGGGGGGCGCGCCAGCTAGTGGGGCACCCGGAGCACCCCGTCCCAGACGAAGGGGTGGCCGGACTCAACATAACGCGAGGCTTCCTACAGCACCTATCGGACCTGGAGAGCCACGTCCGCTTCCTGGAGGGTCGGATGGCGACCGACGCGGTCACCATGACGCCCGACGGGCCCGAGCTGGAGGCGGTCGTGTCGGAGGAGGTGGCCGACGGGTTCGAGCTGCACGTCGGCGACGTGATGAGGCTCAGGCCCTCGGTGGAGGCGCGGAAGGAGGTCCTGGCGCGCATCGTCGGGGTCGTCGAGGTCGGCGATCCCGACTCCGAGTACTGGCGTTTCGCCGGCGTGTACATGGAGACGCCGCCGCTGGAGCTGAACCTTCCCTCGGGGTTCGAGGAGACCATCCCCGATGGCGTCGACATCCCAGAGGTCCACATGCTCCCCATGTTCGTGACCGAGCCGGCGATGATCGAGGCGGTCACGGCAGCCTACCCGGGCTCGCTGGTGAAGCCCAACTGGTTCGTCCTGCTGGACAAGGAGCAGATGGCCCGCTGGCCGGTGGCCGACGCGGAGCGGCGGATGGCCGGGTTCCGCGACTCGATAATCGAGGCGATGCCCGGCTCCGCCGTGACCGCGTCCGGCGCGAAGAACCTGATCGACAAGCTCCAACGGCGAAGCTTCCTGACCCAAGTGCCCATGCTGGTGCTCATGCTGCTCACCGTGATCACGGTGCTGTTCTTCATGGTGATGATGGTGTCGTACATCGTGAGCAGCCGGGAGAGCGACGCGTCGCTCCTGCGCACGCGCGGGGCCGGGATAGTGGAGGTGCTGCGCCTGTACGCGCTGGAGGGGGCGGTGATGGTGGCCGCGGCGGCCCTGGCGGGCCCGTTCCTGGCCCTGGGCGCGGTGGCGCTGAGCGGGCGGCTGCCGTACTTCGGCGACATCACCCAGGGGAGCCTGCTGCCGGTACGGTTCGACTACTGGCCCTTCGCCATGGCGGCCGGGGCCGCCCTCGTATGCCTGGCTATCCTCGTGGGGCCGGGCACGGCGGGCGCACGAATGGGCCTTCTCATCCACAAGCTGCGGTCATCCCGCCCTCCGACGGTGCCGTTCTTCCACAGGTACCACCTGGACGTGGCCCTGCTGGTCCTGGGCGGGCTGGTATTCTGGGAGCTGGAAGCGCGCGGCAACGTCGCATCCGGGGGGCTGTTCGAGGCGGCGGAGATCAACGAGACGCTGCTGGCCGCGCCGGTGCTGCTGCTGATCGTCGTGGCGCTGCTGTTCATGAGGCTATTCCCGCTGCTCATCAGGTACGTCAGCGGCGAATCGCCCGGCCTGGCGCACCTGCTGGCCTTTGTATCCACGACCGCCCTCGCCGCCGGAGCGGCTGCGCGCGGGATCTTCGGGGACGGCGACGCGGACTGGCCCCTGCACTCGTCTCTGGCGATGCTGACGGGCGCGGCGTACTGGGCAACGCTGCGAGCCCCGGGCTCATACGCCAGGATCCTGGGGCTGGCGGCGCAGGCCATCCCGGCCGCCGCGCTCCTTGTCCTGCGCCCGCCCGACGCCGCCGATCCGCTGACCGCGCCGACCATCGGCCTCGCGGCCCTAGTGCCGGCGCAGCTACTCTTCGACCTGCTCCGGGCCGTCGTGCGGCGATTGCCGGTGTGGCTGTCCCTGGGGCTGGTACGGATGGCCCGCAGCCCGCTCCAGTACTCCTGGCTCATCCTGATGCTGGTGCTGGCCACGGGCCTCGCCATATTCGCCACGACCGTCGGCGGGACGCTGGAGACGAGCCACACCCACAGGGCGCTGTACGAGTCCGGCTCGGACCTCCGCGTGGCGGGGTTCACCGCACACCGCGCGGGCGGCCTGCAGGGGCTGCTGGCCCGCTACCTGTCGACCCCCGGCATCGAGAACGTCGCCCTGGGATACCGCTCGACCGGCACGATCGGCCCGGTACAGTTCGAGCTTCTCGGCCTGGAGCCCGACAGGCTGGGCGGCGACATGCTCTGGTACCGGAGCGACTTCTCCGAGCAGCCCATCGACGGCGTGCTCTCGCAGCTCGGGGCGGACGAGCGCCGCCCCAGGCTCACCCTGCCGGAGGGGGCGGTCTCGATCAGCGCGTGGGTCAAGCCCATCGCGCACCATCCGCAGGCCGAGCTATGGCTCGCCGTACACGACCACGTGGCCTTCCCCTCGCAGCTCAAGCTGGGCACCATGACCGGCAACGACTGGCAGCTCATGACGGCCGAGATACCGGACCACGTCACCCCGCCCGTCACTCTCCTCGCGCTCCAGATCGTGGAGCCCTCGTTCCTCTACGGGCTCGAGACGCCCGGCGCCCTCCTCGTGGACGACATCCACGCCACGACGGCCGATGGCGCCGCGCATGTGCTGGAGGACTTCGAGGGCGACCTGCACTGGACGCCCATCATCGCGGCGGACATCTCGTCGGACCGGTTCGCCATCACTGCGGACGAGGCCCGCGCGGGGCGGCAGTCGGGCGCCCTCGTCTTCGGCAGCGACACGGACCAGGGCTACCGCGGCTTCTACAGCAACCCCAACCCCGGCGCGATGCCGGTGGTCGCGAGCACGTCATTGCTGGAGGCGGCCGGGGCGCAGGTCGGCGATACCTTCGTTGCCAGGATCAGCGGCAGGCGGATGCCCGTCGTCATCACCGGCGCGGTCGACTACTTCCCGACGCTGGACCCCGACGGCGGGCGGTTCCTGCTGACGGACATGGACAGCGTGCTCAGGCACCTAAACGTACTCGGCTCCGCCCACAGGTTCCAGCCCAACGAGCTGTTCGTGATGACCGAGGACCGCACCCACAAGGACGTGCGCGCCGAGGTCGACGAAATCGTGGGGCGCGACGGCATCGTCGTGGACGGCGTGGCGGAACTGGAGGAGCTGCGGCTCGACCCGCTGGTCACGGCGGGCTGGCGGCCCATGGTGCTGCTGTCGCCGCCCGTCGCCGTGCTGGTATCGGCCCTGGGCTACCTGGCGTACCTGCTCCTGCTGTCCAGGCGGTCGGGCGGCGAGATGGGGATGCTCCGCACCATTGGCGTCTCCCGGGGCCAGCTAATGGGCCTGCTGACCTTCGAGAACGTGATGATCGCGGGCGTCGGCATCGGGCTGGGAAGCTGGGCCGGTTTCCAGGCCAGCGCAATGATGGTCACGCCCCTCGTGGTGACGGAGACCGGACGGGCCGTCGTGCCGCCCTTCCACATGCTCACCAACTGGGCCCTCATGGGCCCGACCTACGCCGCGCTGGCGCTGGTCCTCGCCGCCGCGCTATTCATACTGGGCCGCAGCGTGTGGCGCGTCCACCTGGCCAGCATAACCCGCCTGGAGGCGAATTGAGGAGCCCATGACTGATAGCGCTCCCAGCATAGTGTCCCGGGCCGCCCGGGCCGTTGCGCGGCTGGCGGTCGTGTGGCAGCTTGTGATCAGGCGCAGCCTGTCGAACTGGCGGCTGCTGTCGTCGGTCGTGATCGGCGTGCTGCTCGCCTCGTCCCTGATGGCGGGCACGGTCATATACTTCGACGCGCTGCGGGAGACGGCCCTGGAGAGCACGCTCGCCCAGGCGTCGCCCACGGACCTGGACATCGTGCTCCAGTCGACGCGGGGGCCGACGACGCAGGACGAGTACCTGCGGCTGAACGACGCGGCCGTGGACGAGATCAACGCCCGCGTCTCGTGGATGCTGAAGGGGTCGGTGCGCGCCGGACGCTCGCCCACGATGTTCCTGGCGCGGCCCGGCATGGAGGAGGAGGCGGGGAGGGACAACGCGCGGACATACTTCGTGTTCATCGACGGGCTCGGCGAGAACGTCGAGGTCGCCCAGTGGGGCCGTTTGTCCACCGGCGACGCCCTGCACGGGCCCGGCGAGCCCCCCGCCGTGGAGGCCGTGGTACCGCGCGAGGCCGCCGAGCTGTTCGGCGTCGGGGTCGGCGACAGCCTGGTGGCCGTGCCGACGTGGAGCGACGACGCGCCGTTCGTCAACGTGGTCGTCAGCGGCGTATTCGACAGGGCCGAACCCGGGAGCGAGCTGTGGCATCTCGACTCCGTGATGGGGACGGCGGCGGGCGAGGAGTTCCGCACCATCCCGTTCTACGTCACCGAGTCGGCGTTCCTGAACGTGGTGGGCCCGCCGCTGCTGAAGATGGACAGCACCTACTACTACCTGCTCGACGTGGACGAGGGCCGCTTGAACGCCAGGAACGCACCCATAGCCGCGTCGAATATTTTGTCCTTGGGTGCGCACCTCGACACCACGCTCAACGAGCACCTGCAGGCGACGACGCTGGACGACGTGATACGGCGGTACGACCGGAGGCTCTTCTTCAGCAAGCTGCCCATGTACATGGTGCTCGCCCTGATCGGGGTCGTCGTCCTCTACTACGTCGCCACGCTCTCCTCGCTGGTCGTTGAGACCCGGCGCAACGAGGTGGTGCTGCTGAGGAGCCGCGGCGGGAGCTCGCCGCAGGTGCTGGTCGTGTTCGTGCTGGAGGGGCTGACCATCGCGGTCCTGGCGACGGTGGCCGCGCCCCTCGTCGCGGCGGGCGCGATCAGCCTGATGGGGCTCACGCCTGCCTTCTCGGACCTGACGGGCGGCTCGCCCCTCGACGTGCGCCTGTCGCCGACCGCGTTCGTGCTCGGGGCCGTCGGCGGCGTGCTGGGGCTGGTCGCCCTCGTCCTGCCTGCCTTCCAGGTATCGCGCACGGGCGTCATCCGCCACAGGCAGGAGTCTGCGAGGCCGACGGCGCTGCCGGCGTTCCAGCGCTACTACGTGGACGTGCTGCTGCTCATCGTGAGCATCTACCTGTTCAGGCAGCTCACGGAGCAGGGCTCGGTGGTTGCCACCGACCTGCTCGGCGAGTCGGCGGTGAGCGAACTGCTCCTCGCCCTACCGGGCCTGACCCTCATAGCCGCGGCGGTGGTGCTGCTCCGCATATTCCCCGTCGCCATGAACCTGGCGGGCAGGCTGCTGTCGGGCTCGATACCTGCGGGCTTGGTCATGGGCATATGGCAGATGGCGCGGAGCCCGACCCACTACGCCCGGCTATCGCTGCTGCTCATCCTGGCGGCTGGCCTGGGCATATTCGCGTCCAGCTTCGGCGCGACCCTGGAGAGGAGCTTCCTGGAGCGGGTACTCCACTCCACGGGGGCGGACGTGAAGGTGGAGGGCATACAGGGGCGCGATTTCACCGAGGCGGGAGCGGCGGCCCTGTCCGCGGAGTACGCCGGCGTGCAGGGCGTCGGCACGGCCACGGCGGTGCTGAGGAAGAACGGCCAGGACCTGTCGAGGCTCACGGGCATCCCGTTCGAGATGTTCGGCATCGACCCGGCGGCGTTCGGCGGCGTGGCGTTCTTCCGGGAGGACTACGCGGAGGGCCAGATCGAGGCCCTGCTGCCCAGGCTCGACCAAGCCCCGCCGGACGGGCTGGAGCTTCCGTCCGGCACGTCGTCGCTGACTATTCGAGTCAAGCCGGACCGCCCCCATCCGGGGGTCAGGATGACGGCGCAGGTCCGGGACGCCGGGGGCGAGCACAGGACGCTGTCGCTGGGCAGGCTGGCGTCGGGCGACTGGGAGGACCTGACGGCGGAGGCCCCCGGAGGGCTGGGACGGACGCCGGTGTCCCTGGTCTCGCTGCGGCTACACGAGACCGACCCCTTCGTGGACCTGCAGGCAGGCTCCCTGCTGATCGACGAGATCAGCGTCTCCACGCCGGGCGGCGCGGTCACGCTGGAGTCCTTCGACGACGTGGACTGGGCGCCGCTGCTCGGCACGGACGAGGCCATATCCGACGCCGTCGGGCCCGCGAGCGCCGTCCTCCCAGGCGAGACGGGCTCGGCGCTGTTCACATGGTCGGAGGGCGCGCCGCAGACCATCCGCGGCATCTTCAAGGGGGCCGGGCGCGTGCCCATACCCGCCCTCGCGAGCAGGCCGTACGTCCAGGACACGGGGCACGCCCAAGGGGAGGAGTTCGAGGTGCTGGTCGCGGGCCACCGCGTACCCATCCTGCTGGCGGGCGTGGTCGACCTGTTCCCTACGGTCACGTCGCGGGACGGGCGCTACCTCGTCACGGACGTCGACGCGCTCACCGGGTACGCGAACATGGCGGCCCTCGGGGATGCGCTCACGGCGAACCAGGTGTGGCTGGTGTCGTCCACGTCGGGGGCGGAGCGGGGCCGGCTGGTGGATGACCTGCAAATCCTCGGAGGCCCGACGACCGTAGTCTACGACAGGGAGCGGCGACTGGAGGAGACCAGGGTCGACCCCCTCGTGAACGCCGGCTGGAGGTCGCTGCTATTCCTGTCGTTCGCCGCCGTGCTGATACTGAGCTGCATCGGGTTCCTCGTGCACGCGTACGTCTCGTACAGGAGCCGCCTCGTCCAGTTTGCCCTGATGAGGACGGTTGGCGTCTCCGTTTCGCAATTGATTACAATGGTGTGGGTGGAGCAGGCGATGGTCGTGGCCGTGGGCATGGCCCTGGGCACGTGGATGGGCGCCCGCCTCGGCGCGGTCATCATGCCGTTCCTGGGCCACGACGACTGGGGAGACCGGGTTGTGCCCCCGTTTACGACCGAAGTAGACTGGACGGCGCTTCTAGCCACCTACGGGCTGATGTTCGCCGTGTTCGCGGTCATCACCCTGGGGCTGGTGTGGCTGATACGGAGGATTTCCGTGCACTCGGTGCTGCGGCTGGGCGATTCCTAGAATGAGAGGCGTGATACCCTAGACGAAGATTCGATACGACCGCTTCGGCGGAGCGCCTGAGGACTGGTGAAATGACCTCGAACAACGCGTACATAGTCTGCGAGGACCTGTTCAAGATCTACAAGATCGCCGACCTGGAGGTGGTGGCTCTGCGGGGCCTCGACCTGGTGGTCGACCAGGGCGAGGTGGTGGCCATCGTGGGGGCGAGCGGCAGCGGCAAGACGACCCTGCTCAACATCCTCGCCGGGTACGACTCGCCCTCCGCGGGCAAGGTTACGGTCGGCGACAAGGACCTGCTCCGCATGACGGGGAAGGACGTGGAGCTGTACCGGCGCGAGGACGTGGGGTTCGTCTGGCAGCAGACCAGCCGGAACCTCTTCCCGTACCTGACGGCCCTGGAGAACGTCGCGCTGCCGATGATGCTCACCAGCCTGCCGTCGAAGGAGCGCCGGGCCAGGGCCGAGGAGCTGCTGGAGCTGATGGGAATGGGGCACCGCATGGGCCACACGCCGGAGAAGCTGTCGGGCGGCGAGCAGCAGAGGGTCGCCATCGGCGTCGCCCTCGCCAACCATCCGCCGCTCCTGCTGGCCGACGAGCCGACCGGCGAGCTGGACGACGCCACGGCGGGGGAGATTCTCGACCTGTTCGGCACCGTCAACCGCGAGCTGAACACGACCATCGTCATCGTCACCCACGACCCTGACATCGCATACAAGGTCGGGCGCGTGGTGCTCGTCCGCGACGGCAAGACGTCGACCGAGATCAGGCGCAGGGTGAGCTACCAGCGCATCACCGGCGACGCCGAGGCCGACGCCGCGCTGGAGGAGTTCACGCTCGTGGACGGCGCGGGCAGGGTGCAGATCCCCAGGGAGATGCTGGAGGAGCTGAAGATCAAGGAGCGGGCCAGGCTGGTGGTCGAGGACGGCAAGCTGACGGTAGTATCAGGCGACTGACGCCCCGCTCCTTCCTCTCGGGGGAAGGCAGGATGGGGGCTGTTCTTGGAGGACTGAGACTTGAGCACGAACGGAAACATCGTCGAGACCATAGACGTGGGCAGGACCTACATGCTGGGCTCCGAGGAGGTGGTCGCCGTGAACGGCGTGAGCCTGGAGGTTCGCCCCGGCCAGTTCATCGCGGTCGTGGGCCGGTCCGGCTCCGGCAAGACGACCCTGCTGAACCTGATCGCGGGCCTGGACCAGGCGACCTCGGGCGTCGTCCTGTTCGAAGGCAGGGACCTGTCGCAGATGAATGAGAAGGAGCTGACGGAGATACGCCGCCACAAGATCGGGTTCGTATTCCAGTCCTTCGGGCTGCTGCCGCTGCTCTCCGCATTCGAGAACGTGGAGTTGCCGCTGCGGATCTCCGGCGTGCGGGCCAGGGAGCGCGAGCAGCGGGCGCGCGACGCCCTGGAGATGGTCGGCCTGACGAGGCGCGCCAACCACAGGCCCTACGAGCTGTCGGGCGGCGAGCAGCAGAGGGTCGCCATCGCCCGCGCCGTCGTATCCGAGCCGCCCCTGATCCTGGCCGACGAGCCGACGGGGGAGCTCGACTCGAACAACGCACGGTCGATCTTCGGCCTGTTCCGCGAGATGGTCCACGAGCGCGGCATCAGCGTCGTAGCCGCAACCCACGACTCTACCCTGCTGGCCATGGCCGACTCGGTCAAGGAGATGCGCGACGGCTCGATGGTGGAGGGCACTGCGGAGGCCAGGCGGTATAGGAGCTAGGACCATGAAGTCCATTGTCCGCCTATTTGTGGACTGGCGTTTGTGGACTCGCGGGAGCAGAGCTGTGACGGCAACCGGCAATACCAAGCGCATAGCGTGCCTCGCCAATTCACGCAAGCGTAGAGGCCGATGTATCGCCGGCAAGGAGATCCTGGAGGACGGACGCATAGGCGGATGGATTCGGCCGGTAAGCGATCGTGAAGACGAAGAAGTGTCGGAGTACGAACGCCGGTACGAGGATGGCGGCGACCCACGGGTTCTCGACGTCATAGACGTGCCAGTTGTGGAGCCGCGTCCAAAGGGCTACCAACGTGAGAACTGGCTACTCGACCCGAGCCATCGCTGGGAGAGGGTGCGCCGCGTCGCACTGAATGACCTGTCGCAATTCACCGACTCGCCAGGGCCGCTATGGACCAACGGGTTCAGCACGCGCCATGGACGGAACGACAGGGTTCCGGGTGACAACCGCCTCGATAGCTCGCTGCGGCTCATCCGGGTCGATGGGCTGGAGCTATCGGTATCTTCACCTAGTGCGGATTTCGGTGACTTCACACGCAGGGTGCAGGGTCGTTTCCGGTATGGAGGCACGGACTACTGGCTTCGTGTCACAGATCCCGAATATGAACAGAGATACCTGCAAGAGCCAAACGGCACCTATTCGATTGGTGAAAGGTTCGTTACCGTCAGCCTTGGGGAGCCGTACCAGGGCTATGCTTACAAGCTCATCGCTGCCGTCATCTGAACTTGGCTGAGCGAATATCATTGGGTATAACGCAACATCCGGTGTTCACCATCGGCCATTCCAACCATCCCCACGAGGCGTTCCTGTCGCTATTGCAAGAGCACGGCGTGGATGAGGTGGTGGACGTTCGCTCGTCGCCATCCAGCCGTTACATCTCTCACTTCAACTACGACGTCCTGGACAGGGCGCTGGAGAAAGCCGGAATCGGCTACGTGTTCATGGGTGGGGAGCTTGGCGGAAGGCCGTCGGACCGCTCGTGCTACGACTCGGATGGGCGCGTTCTCTATGACCGGCTGGCGGATACGGACATCTTCGACGGCGGTATCGGGCGCCTGATGCGCGACGCCGACGAGCGCCGCATCGTCCTGATGTGCTCCGAGAAGGAGCCGCTGGACTGCCACCGCGCCCTGCTGATCGCCAGGACGCTCACCGAGCGCGGCGTTGCCGTCGAGCACATCCTCTCCGACGGCAGCGTGGAAGACCACGATGAGGCCATGAACCGGTTGATGGACATATTCAGGCTGCCTCACCACGGGGACCTGTTCCGCTCCCGAGGCGAGGTGATCGCCGACGCCCTGACCCGCCAGGCGACGAGAGTGGCTTACGTGGATAGACAGGCCGCTGGGGACGGAGACAGGGAGGCCCCATTTTGAAGGTGTACACGATAGGGTTCACGAAGAAGTCCGCGTCCGATTTCTTCGATCTGCTGCGGGAGTCGGGCACGAAGCGCCTGGTGGACGTCAGGCTCAACAACGTCTCGCAGCTGGCCGGCTTTGCCAAGAGGGACGACCTCAGGTACTTCCTCCAAGAGATCTGCCGCATAGAGTACGTTCACATGCCCGAGCTGGCTCCCACCAAGGAGATGCTGGACGCCTACCGCAACGAGCACCGCGATTGGGAGATCTACGAGCGTGAGTTCATCGACCTCATGGACGAGCGGCGCATCGGGAAGAAGGGGATCAGGAGGACGATCTCCAACGCCTGCCTACTGTGCAGCGAGCACGAACCCGAGCACTGCCACCGTCGGCTGGTCGCGGAGTACCTCGACAGGCATTGGGGCAACGTAGAGATCGTCCACCTGCAGTAACCGACCTCTAGCGGTTGTCCACGTCGCTGGCCATGTTCTCGCCGCGTAGCTGGCGTGCGCGGATGTCGTAGCGGCCGGGGTAGCGGACGGGCAGGTGGCCTGACTCGACCATGAGGTCCAGGGGGTAGTCGCGAGTCTCCAGCGGCAGCCTGACGACCTCGTGCAGCCTGGCCGAGTCGTAGATGGCGCAGGCCATCTCGACCGCCTTGAAGCCGTGGGTCGCCTCGCCCCGGTGGGTCTCGCACTTCCCCTCGATCCAGTCGGCAAGCTCCTCCGCCTGGCGGGCGCAGCCCTCCAGGGACTCGTAGCCATCGTCGCCCGGCTGGGAGTACTTCCCCGGTGGCGTGAAGGTCTCCCACCTGCCGCCCGTGCTCTCGTTCATCAGGCGGTAGTGGTCCGGCCGCAGATCAACCATCCCGGCCGTGCCGTAGATGGTGCAGCCCTGGTAGTAGTCCGGCGTGAAGTCGCTGAGCAAGATACCCTCCGCGCCGCCCCTGAAGCCGAAGGCGCACACGGCCCTGTCCTCGATGCGCGTGTTCCGCTCGTACCTCTCCGTGCTGCGCTCGACGGTGCCCATCGCCCACTCGCAGTCGTCGTCGCCCAGGACGTACCGGAACATGTCGAACAGGTGGCTGGCCCAGTTCAGCAGGCCCGAGCCCGACACGGCCTTGACCAGCTCCACCTTCCCGATGGCCCTCGACGCGACCAGCTCGCGCACGGCCACGTAGGAGGGCAGGAAGCGCCGCTGGTGCCCGATGGCGAGCTTCACGTTGTGGCGGTCGCAGGCTATGAGCATCTGCTCCGCGTGGCCCAGATCCTCCGCCATCGGCTTCTCGCAGAGGATCGCCTTGGGGCGCCGCGCCGCCGCCGCGATGGTCCACTTGGCGTGGCCCTTGTGCCACGTGCCTATGGAGACGACGTCGAGTCCCTCGGCGTCGAGCATGGCGTTGGCGTCCGTGTAGTGCTTGGGGTGGTAGTCCTCGTGCTCCCCGAACCGGGCGTCGTAGTCCGCCATCGCCTGTGTGCTCAGGTCGGCCAGGGCCGCGATCTCGAACCTGCCGCAGGCCAGGTAGCCCGCCACGTGGCTGCCCGCCATCCCGCCGCATCCAATGACACCGACCTTCAGCTTGTTGCCCATGGCGTCTCCTCCGACATCAAAATCGCTCGGCTCGCTTTCATCCTCTACTGTTCGGCTTTTCCCGGACCCGCAGGGCTTCACGACTGCATCCTACCCGTGGCGCGGAGCAGGGTCTCCTGCACGAGGAGCTCGTGGTCCAGCGAGCGGTCGGGCGTCTTCTCGCCGCGGAGGCCCTTTACGAAGGCCTCGAGGCTCGCCACGTACCGCCTCCTGTCCTCGAGCTTGATCGTGGAGACGCCGGCAGGGAAGCTCCCCGACGGCTCGGCCAGGCACAGGCGCAGCGTGTCGGCGGGCTCGTACGGCTCCATGATGGCCGATCCCCGGTCGCCGTAGACCTCGTAGCGCCGCGCCGTGGGGTTCGGCTCCATGGCCGCTATGTCGATGGTCGCCATGGCCGACTCGTACTCGAAGACGGCGAGGCCGTTGTCGGTGAACCCCTCGACTGTCGACACGTCGCGCCGCATGAAGGACGTGACCCTGTCCGGCTTGCCCAGAATCCAGACGATCTGGTCCAGGACGTGGCCCGCCAGGTCGTAGAATACGCCGCCGGGGTGCACCGACAGCCTCCGGTGGGCGTCTTCAGCGATGGTGGTGGACATGTGGGCCCTGATCGCGAAGACGTGGCCCAGGAACCCCGACCTGGCCCATTCGGCGATGCGCGAGAAGCCGTCGTGGTACCGGAACATGTAGCCAAGCTGGATGAGCAGGCCCCGCTCCCTGGCCTTGGCGACCACTCGCTGGAAGTGGGGGTAGTCGTCCCCCGCGGGCTTGTCGTAGAAGGCGTGCTTGCCCGCGTCGATGATCTCCTCGGTCTGGGCCAGGCTCTCGGCGTTCAACCCCTCGGAGGACACGGCGACGATGGTCGGGTCGTCGAGTATCTCCGCCTTGTCCAGCCACCGTACGGCGGACCAGGGAGTCGTATCGAGCCGCCGCAGTGCCTCGCGCCTCGCGGCGTCGGGCTCATGCACGCCGGCGACCTCCACGTCCGGGTTCTCCAGCATGACCTGGAGCACGCCCTCCGCGTGGCCGTGCTTCGTGCCGTACTGGGCCATCCTGATGGGGTCGTTGCTCATGGCGGCGCCTCCTGCCGGGTGGTATGCTGACCGGCGCACATTCTACACGCACCCGGCCAACCCGGACACGCCATGCGCATAACGGACGTTGAGGTAATGAGGCGCGGTAACGCGGAGAGGGCCCCGGGGTGATTCCCGGAGCCCTCTCGCCCGTAATCCAGTAGACGTATCCGAGGCGGCGCTACCCGACGGGCACGTGCACCTTGCCGTTGGAGCGCTGCTTCGAGAGCCTGCGAAGGAACGGGGGAATGTCCAGGTCGGAATCGCCGATCCCGACCGCCGAGCTCTCCAGCATCTCCATCAGGTCTTCGTCACGCTCCTTGAGCGACTCGGGCGTGGGGAACCCGGTCGCGACGACGGTCAGCTTGATCTCGTTGTCGTTCTTCTGGCTCGTGCCCATGCCGAAGATGATGTTGCAATCGGGGTCGACGACCCTCTGGATGACCTCGGCGGCCTCGTGAAGCTCGGACAGCTTCAGGTCCGACCCGCCCATGATGTTGAAGAGGACGCCGGTCGCGCCTTCGATGGAGACGTCCAGGAGGGGGTTGGAGATGGCGTGCTGCGCCGCCTCCTTGGCCCGATGCTCGCCGGAGCCCCAGCCAATCGACATCCAGGCGGGTCCGGCGTTGCGCATCACGGCCTGCACGTCGGCGAAGTCGAGGTTGATCTCGCCCGGCGCGGTCACCAGCTCGGCTATCGACTGCACGCCCAGGCGGAGGACGTCGTCGGCCATCTTGAAGGCGTTCTCCGTAGTCAGCTCTTCATCGGCAATGATGTGGAGCCGCTCGTTCGGGATCACGATGAGGGTGTCGACGTGGTCCTGGAGCTGCTTGATCCCCTCTTCGGCGGTTCGGAAGCGCCTCACGCCCTCGAAGCTGAACGGCGTCGTGACCACGCCGACGGTCAGCGCACCCGTGTCCTTGATGATCTCCGCGATCACCGGGGCGGCGCCGGTCCCGGTGCCGCCTCCCATGCCGGCTGCGATGAAGACCATGTCGGCGTCGGCAACGGTCTCGGCAATGGCCTCCCTGCTCTCGTCGGCTGCCATAGCTCCAACGTCAGGATCGCCTCCGACGCCCTTGCCCTTGGTGAGGACGTCGCCGATGCCCACGCGCATGGGCACGTCGCAGCGCACGAGCGCCTGGTTGTCGGTGTTGACGACCATGTACTCGACGCTGCGGATTGGCTCCCTGAACATCCTGGCAACGGCGTTGGAGCCCCCGCCGCCAACCCCCAGCACCTTGATCCTGGTGTAGCCGATCTGTTCCTTCGTATTCTCTATCATTGGGCCTCCCCCTTTGTCTGCTATGTTATTTCGCCGCCCGGCGCTTTCCGAACAGGCCGAACATGTTTCGTATGCCGCTCTTGCTTCCATTCTCGTCTTCGGTGCGACGGCTCGAGGCAAACCCCGCGTCCACGGGCACCGGGCCGTCGTTGGCCGCGGCCCAGAGCAGCATGCCCACCCCCGTGGAGTAGGTAGCGCCCGAGAGCTCCTCGGGCAGGTCGCCAGCGCCTTCCGGCCTTCCCCTGCGTACTTGGACCGACGTGGTCCAGTGGGACAGGGTGTTTCGCATCAACACGTCCATTCCCGGCAGGGTGGACGCCCCGCCCGTCAGTACGATCCGCGACCGGGTCTCCTCGTCCAGGCCGGCCTTGTCCAGCTTCAGGCCTATCAGCTTGGCGATCTCCTGGGCACGCTGCCTGGTGAGATGGCTTATCTCATTGCCCCTGACCTTGAGGCTCATGTCCTGGCCCTTGACCGGAAACTCGAACTCTTCGTTCTCGAGGGTGGAGTAGAGCTCGGCGCTGCCGTAGCGGATCTTGGCGTCCTCGGCAGCCTCGTAGTAGGTGTTGAACATCATCGCGATGTCGTTCGTGAACTGGAATCCGGCCACCGGGATGACGCCCGTGTAGCAGATCTGCCCGTCCTTGAAGGCAACCAGGTCCGTCGTGCCGCCGCCCATGTCGACCATGACGACGCCCTTCTCCTTCTCCTCCTCGGTCAGGACCGCCGTACCGCTGGCAATCGGCTCCATCACCATGCTGGCCAGCTTCACGCCGGCTAGCTCGACGGCCTGCTCCACCTTTTCGATCAGCTCCGACAGGCCAACCACGACGTGGGTCTCCACCTCGATGTTGTCGCTGTGCATCCCGATAGGATTGCGGATGCCCTCTTCGCCATCGACGGAGAAGCTGGTTCGCACGGACTGTATCGTCTGGTGCTGAGGGTCTTTGACGCTGGCGAGAGACCTGGACGGCCCCGTCAGCGAGTCTGCCGTGATCACGCCGGCGTCGCTGCTGGGGCTAATCCTGTCCCTCCTGTTCTGGAACGAGACGTGGGCGCCGGTGACGCCGACGAAGGCCGAGTCGATCCGGTAGCCGATCTCCTCCTCGACCTGCTCCACGGCCCTCCTGATGGCGTCGGCAGTGGCCCCCACGTCCGTCACGCTGCCCTTGCGGAGACCCTGCGACTGCACCGTCGCGTAGCCCATCACGTCTATGCCGCCCCTTGCGCCCTTGCGAGCGGTGATGACGCACACCTTCGTGGTGCCCACGTCTATTGCGGTCATCACGTCGGGCGTCGCGCGCCGGAGGACGCGCCCCGCTGCCGCCGGCCCCGCCGAACGGCTCATAGCCTCTACGTTAGCCTCACGCATTGCCACTGTGCTTGTCGCCATCCACTGTCTCCCTTCCGCTGGTATTCGCCGTCCTGTCGATATAACTGTCCGTCCGCCCTGCTTGCGCCTAGATGCGCTGGGCGGCCCTCAATTTCGCGCTACGGCTTCTTGGATTCGTCTCCATCTCCGAGCGCGAGGGCCTGATGACCCGCCTGTTGACCAGCCGGACCCTGGGCCGGTGGTCGCACGCACATGCCGGAGCCTCCGGCGGGCATATGCACGAGGACGATTCCCTGGCCAGCAGCCGCTTCACCAGCCGGTCCTCCAGGGAGTGGTAGCTGATGACCGCGAGCCTGCCCCCGGGGCGCAGTACCTCGATTGCCCCGTGCAAGCCCTGCTCGATAGCCTCCAGCTCTCCATTCGTCTCCATCCTGATGGCCTGGAAGGTCCTGGTCGCCGGGTGGGTCTGCCGCCGCGGCTGCCTTCCCATGCCTCTCCTTACGACCTCGGCAAGCTCGACGGTGTCTTCGACGGGCCGTGCCCGGACTATGGCCCGGGCGATCCTCCGCGACTTCGGCTCCTCGCCAAGCCGGTAGATCAGGTTCGCCAGGTCCTCCTCGCCGTACTCGTTCACGATCCGGTGCGCCGTGAGCTCCTGGCTCCTGTCGAAGCGCATGTCCAGGGGGCCGGGACGCAGGAAGCTGAATCCCCTGGCACCGCTCTCCACCTGGAGAGACGAGAGCCCGAGATCGAGCAATACCCCGTCCGCTGGCATGAAGCCGTTCATTTCGGCCAAGCGCTTCAACTCCCTATAGCTGCCCCGTACGAGGGTCACGCCCTCGCCGAGTCTCCGTTTCGCCGTCGTCAGGGCCTCTTCGTCTACGTCCAGCCCCAGCAACCTCGGCGCAGGATCCGCCGCCGCCCTTATTCCGGCGCCGTGGCCGCCCTCGCCGACGGTGCAGTCGATGTAATGGCCGCCGGACCTGACGTCCAGCGCGCTCACCACCTCCTCTACCATCACGGGAGTATGGTGGGGCTCCACCATGCTCAGCGACCACCGCGCATCTTCTATCCCGAACCTCACGGCCCTGGAGCCGTGATACACTAGCGCCAAACCCCGCCGGGACTGCACGCAGCCTCAGCAGGTGCCCGCGAGTGTGTCAAAGGGTCGAGAGGCGACGCAAGGCAAAACCAGACGGGGTTTAGGACTTTTTCGAAAATTCTCCCAGACTTGTCATCCGGCCTATGGAGGAGGTGGAATGTCCGAAGGCCCGACCACATTCACCGTGGGGGTCCTCACCGTGAGCGACGCCGGGTCGAAGGGTGAACGCACGGATACGAGCGGCGACGCCGTCAGGGACATCATGGAGTCGGAAGGGTTCGTCATGACCCTGCGCGACATCCTGCCAGACGAGGCGGACCTCGTGGCCGACAAGCTGCGGGAGTGGTGCGACGGCGGCGAGGTGGACGTGGTCCTGACGACCGGCGGGACCGGCCTTGGCCCCAGGGACGTCACTCCCGAGGCCACCCGGCGGGTCTTGGACTTCGAGGTTCCCGGCATCGCCGAGGCCATGCGGATGCAGACCCTGCGCCACACCCCTATGGCGATGCTGAGCCGGTCGGTGGCCGGCGTCAGGTCCGGCTGCCTGATCGTCAACCTGCCCGGCAGCCCGAAGGGCGTCGCGGAAACGCTGGACGTGGCGAGGGCTGCCATCCCCCACGCGCTCGAGATGATCCGGGGCTGGCGCACTCACCCGGTCAAGTAGAAACAGGAGGCTGCCTTGACACAGACCCAGGCGTATCCCACACGGAGGAAAGTCCGCATCACCGTTCTCAAGAAGACCTTCAACCAGGACTTCGTCGATGCCTACACCGAGGGGGTCGAGTGGAAGCCCAAGGGCTGCTGCCATGACTTCGAGGTGGGCCAGGAGTTCATTACCGACGGCGGCATGCCCGAGGGGTTCAGCGACTATGCGTGGGCCGACATCCATAAATACGTGATGGTGCTCGCCCGGGGCGGCAACATGGTCGGCGTCAAGCCTGGGACCTTCATCACGAGCTGCTCCGACGGCTTCAGGCCCGTCTTCTACCTGCTGGAGCGAATCGAGTAGGCCGGGGCGCGCCGTTGCAGTTCCACGTCCTTACCATCTTCCCCCGGATGTTCGAGAGCCCGTTCGCCGAGGGCATCATCAAGCGGGCGCGCGAGAAGGGCCTGGTCGAGCTGGACCTGGTCGACATCCGCGACTTCGCCCACGACCGGCACCGGACCGTGGACGACTACCAGTTCGGCGGCGGCCCGGGCATGCTCATGAAGCCGGAGCCCCTGTTCGAGGCGGTGGAGTCCGCCAGGCCGCCCGACGCCGAGACACCCGTGATACTCCTGTCTCCCCAGGGCCGCACCCTGACCCAGGAGATCGTCGAGGAGCTCGCGGAGCTGGATGAGGTCGTGCTCATCTGCGGCCGCTACGAGGGCGTGGACGAGCGCGTCAGGCAGCACCTGGCGACCGACGATATTAGCATAGGCGACTACGTGCTGGGCGGCGGCGAGCTGGCCGCGATGGTCGTGATCGAGGCCGTATCAAGGCTCGCGGAGGGGGTGGTCGGCTCCTTCGAGTCGACGCAGGACGACTCGTTTACGACCGGCCTCCTCCAGCACCCCCAGTACACGCGGCCGGCGGAGTTCCGGGGCTGGGAGACGCCCGAGGTCCTGAGGTCGGGCAACCACGAGGAGATTGCGCGGTGGCGCCGCAGGGAGGCGCTTCGCAGGACCTACGAGCGCAGGCCGGACCTGCTGGAGTCGGCCCCGCTCACCGCAGAGGACGACGCCTTCCTGGACACGCTGCGCCCCTGACGCACGACCGGCTACGAGCCTGCCGCGGCGCTCTCCGCAGCCATCCGCTCGGCCTCCCTGCCCTCGCATATCTCGTCCAGGTCGCGCAGGAACGCCTCGCTCCACGCCTCGGCCGTCTGGGTCTGCACGTCGGCGATCAGCGACCGCCAGCGGCGCACCCGCTCCCGCCGCGACATGTTCAGGGCACGGTAGATTGCCGCCGCCGTGGACTCGATGTCGTACGGGTTGACGAGTATCGCGTCTTTCATCGAGTCGGCCGCCCCGCAGAACCTGGACAGGACGACCGCCCCGGGGTCGTTCGCCTCCTGGGACGCGACGTACTCCTTGACGACGAGGTTCATCCCGTCGCGCAGTGGAGTCACCACGCAGACGTCCGCCCGCCTGAAGAAGGACACGAGCTCCGTCTGGGGGTAGGACCTGTAGAGGTAGCGGATGGGCGTCCAGTCGGCCTCGGCGAACCTCCCGTTCACCTGGCCCACGAGCTGGTCGACCTGCCGCCGCTCGTTGACGTACTCGGGAACCCTGGTCCGCGAGGGTGCAGATACCTGGATGACGGAGACGTTGCCGCGCAGGGTCGGGTAGTGGTCCAGCAGGTATTCGAATATCCGCAGGCGCTGGACGATGCCCTTGGTGTAGTCGAGGCGGTCGACGCTCAGCACGAACTTGTGGCCCTCGGGAGCGCCGCCGACGGTTTGCTCGGCGGCTCGGCGGTCCACCCGCTCGGCCATTCCCCTGATACCCTCGAAGTCCGTGCCGATCGGGTGCACCCGTATCGTCAGCGACCTGTCCCTGTACCTGAACGTGTCGCCAATGACCATGCCCGGGACCTCGGTGGAGAGGCTGTCGAACAGGTTGCGGGCGTACCGTCTCGTATGTACGCCCACCAGGTCGTATTCGAGGATCGAATCGAGCAGATCCGACGCCCAGGGCAGCAGTCCGAACACCTCGGCGGGCGGGATTGGAGTGTGCAGGAACCACGCCAGCTCCCCGGTCCATCCGAGGCGTCTCAGCTCGCGCCCCAGCGGCATGAGGTGGTGGTCGTGCACCCAGACGACGTCGTCCTCCCGGAGGAGCGACATCACGATCTCGGCAAACCGCCGGTTGGTCCGCATGTAGCCCCGGTGGTAGTCGTGCCGGACCGCCATCTTGTCGGGGAAGCTGTGGAGGAGGGGCCAGAGCGTGCGGTTCGAGAAGCCGTTGTAGAAGAGGCGCACCTCGCTCTGGGCCAGGTCGAAGGACGCGAGATCGATGCCGCGCACGTTCGTGCGGTCGGGGACGTTGCCCGGCTGGCCGTCCGACGTGCTGCCGCTCCAGCCCACCCACAACGCCTGCCTTCTCTCCAGGGGAGCGCGGAGGGCGACTACGAGCCCTCCAACGGGCGCTACACGGGCTTCCTGCTCATCCGCGGGTGCCTCGACGTGAGGCAGGCGGTTCGATACGACTACCAGGCGCCGCTCTCTCTCGATCCCACACCTCCTCGCGGACCCTCGCAGCCCGCACCGGCACATCCTTATCCTACCCAACGGACACACCGCCAAGCAACAGCGTGTACTCGCCTCCGCGTCCCCCTCCAGGCGAAACCCTTGACCGCCGATTCCAGGCCGTTATAGGCTCCCATCTGCCCACGTGCTGAGGAACCGGATGTCGTCATGATTCGCTCCCGAGGCTTCGCGCTTATCACGAGCGCCGACTTCGTCGTGCGCTCGGCGTACCAGATGGGGAAATCGCCCCTGCTGCCCATCTACGCCGCGTCCCTGGGCGCCGGCGACATCTTCCTGGGGTTCATCGTATCGGTGTCCACGCTCACGGGCATGGTGCTCAAGCCGACCTTCGGGATGCTGTCGGACCGGACGGGGCGCAGGCTCTGGCTCCTGGTAGGCACGGCCTTCTTCGCGGGGATGCCCTTCGTGTACGGGTTCGTGGCGTCGCCGGAGCAGCTATTTGCCGTCCGCATGGTCCACGGCCTGGCGACGGCGATCTACGGCCCCGTGACCCTCGCCTACGTCGCCGAGATGTCGCGAAAGCGGAGGGCCGAGAGGCTAGGCTGGTTCTCCATGGCCCGGAACGCGGGCTACGTGATCGGGCCGGCCGTCGCCGGATGGATGCTCCAGTACGACTACGCGGATCCCGTCGGCGTCTTCACCGTGATCGGCCTGCTGAGCGCGGCGGCCTTCATCCCCGTCCTGATGCTCCCAGAGACGGCGCGCGCGCCCAGGGTGGCCCGCGTACCGCTCAGGAAGCAGGTCGTGGCGGCGCTCGGGTCCGGCGCAAGGACCGGGGCCGTATGGCTGGCCGGGGGGATGGAGGCGGGCATCTTCATAGCCGTGTACGCCGTCAAGGCATTCGTGCCCCTGCTCGCGCTCTCGTCGGGCGCGAACGTGCTCGTCGCGGGAGCCTTCCTCTCCATACAGGAGGCGGTGCACATCGTCTGCAAGCCCGTCGGCGGGAGGCTGGGCGACAGGATCGGGTTCATACCCATGGCCGTGGCCGGGATGGTCGTGCTGGGCGCGGCGCTGCTCCTGCTGCCCATGTCGGCGACGGGCGCCATGATGATCGCACCCGCAGTGCTAATCGGCGTCGCCCAGGCCATCGTATTCCCGTCCACGGTCGCCCTCGTGTCGACCCGGGTCGACGCCCGGCACCTGGCGACCGGCATGGGCCTCGTGGGATCAATGAAGAACGCCGGCAAGGTGGCGGGACCGATCATAGCCGGCGGCATGATCCACTGGCTGGGCTACACCTACACCTTCGCAGTGATGGGGTCGGCCATGCTAGCCGCCGCCGTCATAGTCTGGGCCGCGCTCCAGGGCTCCGGCACATCCCTCCGCCACCCCTCCACTGGCTCCGCCCGAAGCAGCCACTCCCCCCTGCTATAATCCACCCGGGGAGGATGGGCAGTACGAGGCTGTGCTGGCATGGTAGGATATGGGCATGTCACCTGAGCTCATAGGCATACTAACCGTCGGGGTTGCAGTAATCGCAGTGATACTCACGGCGTTGCAACGCATCGACAAGCGATTCGAGCGGGTGGAGAGTCGCATCGACGCTCTTGAAGAGCGGATGGACAGGCGCATCGACACCCTTGAAGAGCGGATGGATAAGCGAATCGACGGCGTTGAGGTTCGGCTTGCGTCCCTCGAACAGGGTCAAGCGAGGTTCGAAGGACTCCTCGATGGCCTCCGTGAGGCGCTGTTCGAGCGGGCCGCCCGTTCGGCGTAACCCCGGCGCCTAGCGGGTGAAGACCGCGCCGCGCACGTAGGCGGCGTCGTCCGACAGCAGGAAGCCGATGACCCGCGCCACGCCTTCGGGCTCGCCCAGGTCGGTGTTCTCCTTGCGCAGCCGGGCGCTCTCGCCGGCGGCCCTGGCCTGCTGCTCGATGATGCCCAGCTTGAGCGGCGTCGCTATCTCGCCCGGGCAGAGCACGTTGACGCGGATGCCCTCGCCGCGCAGCTTCGCCTCCAGCGTCATGCCCAGGCCGTTCACGCCGCCCTTGCTGGCCCCGTAGGAGACGGTGCTGCTGCCGCCCGTCACACCCGCGCCCGACGCGAGCATCACGATCACGCCGCCCCCCGCCGAACGCATCGCCGGTACGGCGTGCTTGGCCGCGAGGAAGATGCCCTTCAGGTTCACGTCGATCGTGTCGTCCCACACCTGCTCGGGTACGTCCTCGACCGGCACCATGGAGTCGCGCGCGATGCCCGCCGCCGTCACGAGACCGTCGATGCCGCCCATCAGCCGCGCGGCCTCGGCCATCAGCCCGCGCACCTCGGACTCGACCGACACGTCCGTCCGCACGAACCAGGCCCGGCCGCCCGTCGCGCCTATCCGGGCGGCGCAGTCTTCCCCGTCGGCCTGGTTCACGTCCGCCACCACGACGCTGGCGCCCATTCCGGCGCAGTGAATGGCCGTCGTGCGGCCTATTCCAGTGGCCCCGCCGGTGACCACGACCCGCCTGCCCTCCAGGTTCATTTTCGCCACCTTATGCCCGCCTCGACGCCCGTGTTGTAGAACGATGCGCGGGCCTGCGGTATGCGCTCCTCGGGCAGGTGCTCGATCTGGACGTAGCCGTCCGGGCACGCCTCCTCGAAGCTCCGCAGGTACGCCGCCTGGTCCAGCAGCCCCTCGCCGATCACCGTCTCCTCGACGTGCAGCACGAGCCGGTCCTCCACTACGAAGTCCTTGGCGTGGCCGCATATCGTGTACTCGCCCAGCACGTCGAACAGCCTGTCGATCATGGCCGTGGTGTCGTAGGCGTCGGCGAGGCTGCCGACGAAGTTGACGGGGTCGGCGTTGAACCGCAGCGCCCCGGAGCCCACGGCGTCGATCAGGTCCCTGATGCGCTCCGGCGTGTCGAGGATCGAGAGGGCGTGGCCCTCGACGGCGAGGAGCACGCCCTCCTGCTCCGCTGCGTCGCAGACCTGCCTGACGCTGTCGACGAGCACCTGGAAAGTCTCCGGCTTCGCGTTGTCGGGGTGGGGATACCAGGAGCCGTTGGGGTTGACGCTGCCCGGCCTCAGGTAGAGGTTGCCCGCGCCCAGCCACCGGGTCACCCTGCACATGTGCCGCATCTCCGCGATGCCGACGGCCCGCTGGCGCGGATCGGGCGATATGAGGTCGGGGTGCTGCGCGACCGCCTGGCACGGCGCGACGCCGCCGGCAGCCATCACCTCCCGGAGCCGCACCACGTCTTCCCTGGTGGCGGACGACGGCTCGTACCAGCGGCACGCCGCGCCGGTGAATCCCTCGCGGCGGATGCGGGCCATCGTCGCGTCCGAGACCTGCGACAGGTCCCTCGGCATCAGGCCCTGTATCCCCAGGAAGGGCATACTACTGCGCCGGTCGCGGGGGCATGGAGAGACCGTCGACCACGACCGCGTTCGGAATGCGCGGCAGGAATTCGGGGCTCATCTTGATCTTGGACGACCGGTCGCCCGAGCCCAGGATCACGTAGTCGAGGTCCATCAGCTTCTCGTCGAAGTAGACCGGGATCCCCTCGGGAAGGGCGAAGGGCGTGACCCCGCCGATGGTCATTCCCGTCAGCGCTGCCGTCTGCTCCGCACCCGCGAAGGAGAGGCGTCTCACGCCCATCAGCTTGCGCACGGTCTTGTTGACGTCCAGCCGGTCGGAGCCGCGCACCGTGCACGAGGAGTACTGGACCGGCTCGCGCCTCGACGCCACGATTATCGTGTTGCCGCAGTGGTCGATGGGGAAGCCGTACCTCTCGCAGAACTGGGCCGTGTCGGCAAAGTCGGGGTCGCACGGCACGACCTCGTGGGGAATGTCGAGCTTCGCCAGTGCGGCGGCAACGTTGTCAGGCAGCCTGGCGTCCACTACTTCACCGTGATGGTGCCCATCATACCGAATGCCTCATGGGGGATGCAGATGAGCTTGAAGGTGCCGGCCCTGTCGAACTTCACCGTGAAGGTCACCGTCTGGCCGCCGTCCACCGACTCGTCTATGTCCAGGTCGTCGACCGTGAACGTGTGGAACTCCGTCTCGCCCGACATCTCGAACGTCACCGTCTCGCCCTCCTCGAAGGTGAACTCCGCCGGCACGAACTTGTACTCGCCGGAGCCGCCCTGGTCAAGGTTCTTCACCTTCACCACGTCGCCGCCGAACGCGGGTGCGGGCTTGATCGTGGGAGCGGCCTTGATGGTGGGCGCGGCTTTGATGGCGGGCGCGGCCTTGATCGTAGGCGCGGCCTTTATGGCTGGGGCGGGCTTCACCGTGGGCGCGGACCGTATGAATGGATCGGACTCGCCGTCGATCTCCTCGCACGCCAGCGCGGCCAGGGCCACCGCGAGCAGGACAGCCAGCGCCGGTAGTGCTCTCTTATGCACGCGCGCAACTCCTCGTCCGAATATGTAGCAAGTATAGCCAACGCCGCCCGCCGTTCCAAGAATTGCGCACCTTGCCGCTGCCCGGCCGGGCGTGTAGACTGCGGGCCGCCGGCAGGAGGACGCACATGACGGACGCGCAGGCCGAGAACATCGGAAGCGACAGGCAGCTATTCGTGGACGACCACTGGATCGACTCCTCGTCGGGAGTCGAGCGGGTGCTCCACGAGCCGGTGGCGGCGAACATCGCCCTCGAGGCAGAGCACCCGTGGGACCAGATATTCTCCGCGTACCACCTGGTGCTCAGGGACGGCTCCAAGTGGCGCACGTACTACCTGTGCTCCGGCAGGGGTGACGAGGACGGCCCGCCCGGGGGATGGCAGCACTGCGCCTACGCGGAGAGCGACGACGGCGTCGAGTGGACGAAGCCCGAGCTTGGCTTGGTGGAGTTCGATGGCTCGAAGCGCAACAACCTCGTCTACGCCGGCCCTCTCACGGAGTTCGCCCCTTTCCTCGACGACAACCCCGACGCCGTGGAGAGCGAGCGCTACAAGGCCTTCGCGGTTCGCAAGAGGTCCCAGTCGGGTCTCTATGGCCTGGTGCCGCTGGCGTCCCCGGATGGGCTGAGCTGGCGCCAGATGACCGAAGGGCCCGTCATGGTCGACGGACCCTTCGACTCGCACAACGTGCCCTTCTGGGACCCGAAGCTCGGCAAGTACGTCGTCTACGCCCGTGGGGTGGGCAACCCGGACGGCTCCGTCCGCTACAGCGCCGAGAAGGGCTGGTTCGCCCCGGCAGGCGGTGACCCAAAGCCCGATGGAGGACTCGGCCGCGAGTTCGGCGGCGGGGTGCGCTGGATACGCCGCGCCGTCTCGGACGACTTCATCAACTGGTCGCCGCTGGAGGTCATCGACTGCGGCGACACCCCCTTCGAGCACCTCTACACCAACGCCTGCACCCCATACGAGAGGGCGCCCGGGACGTACCTGATGTTCCCGTCGCGCTTCGTGCCCCACCGTACCCCGGACAACGACATCGCCCGCGCCGCCACGCCCGGCGTCAACGACGTGGTCTTCATGTCCAGCCGCGACGGCATCAACTTCGACCGCAGCTTCATGGAGGCTTACATCAGGCCCGGCCTGATGGTCGAGAACTGGCGCGAGCGCGGGGTATACGTCGGCAGGGGCATCGTGCAGACGTCGCCCACGGAGCTGTCCATCTACTCCAGGCAGCACAGGTACCTGTCGTCGGTCCACATCAGGCGCTACTCGATCCGCACGGACGGCTTCGTCTCCGTCAACGCGGGTTACTCGGGCGGCGAGCTCACCACAAGGCCGTTCGTATTCGCCGGCTCCTCGCTGGAGTTGAACTACTCCACGTCTGCCGTCGGCTCGGTCCGGGTCGAGCTGCAGGACGAGCATGGGGAGGCCCTGCCCGGCTACGGGATGGACGACTGCCCTGAGATCTTCGGCGACGAGATCGGCGGGACCGTGCGCTGGTCGAACGGCTCCGACGTGTCGTCGGTCGCGGGGAGGCCTGTGCGCCTACGCTTCAGGCTGGCGGACGCCGACATCTACGCGTTCAAGTTCAACCCGTAGCGCGCCCCCGCTCGGCCGCTACTCATCCCCGAACCTGAAAGAGTACACGTCCGCGTCCCGCATCGAAAAACGGATGCGCACCGGACGCCCCGCCAGCGCCGCGACGGAGCCCGACCCGTGCCACGTTACGGTGCGTGCTATCTCGTCGCCGATCAGCTCGTCGCACTCCCCTGCGCCGAAGCCCGGCAGCGCCGTACCAGCCTCGTCCTGGAGCTCGACCCGGATGCTGCCGGCCGCACTCGTCGCGTAGTTGATCTCCAGCGACTCACCCGCGAAGGTGAACGGCTTCGTGACCGCATCGCCGCCCGCGTAGGGCGCGTTCAAGGAGCTAAAGCCGTCCAGCCGCAGCGTCATGCGCTCCAGGTGGGCGTTGCCCTGGCTGTAGGCCCGGTGCACGTAGAAGGACATCTCGGCCGGCCCCGTCTGGACGACGCCCAGCGCCGGATAGTTGTTCCGCGACGTCCAGTTCTGTGGCCCGATGCCCGGGCGGACGAAGCTCTCCATGAACGTGAAGTCGTACCGCGTGGTCCCCGCGCGCGAGGTCATCAGCACGCCGTCGGAGCAGTCTCGCGGCTCTCCGCCCCAGGAGTCCATCTCCCGCTCGAAGAACTCCTGCTCCTCCTCCGTGACGGTCCGGCGCTCGAAGAGGATGCGGCCCGGCATCGCCACGTAGATGTGCGGCGCCCGGAAGTAGGGATGCGTCTGGTTCGTGTACAGGTGCTCCGACGGTACGGTCGAGCCCGTGTCGCTGTAGGCCATCAGCGTGGGTTCGCTCCACGACGCGAAGTCAGGGGACGTCGACCTCGCCGCCGCCCTGTTCCCGCCCTCGTTGTGCCGGGCGTAGAGCACGTACTGGCCCTCGGCCTCGGACCAGAACATGACGTTCTGGGAGTCGAAGTGGTTGCTCAGGGCATTCGGCACTATCGCCTCGGGGCTCGTCTCCGTCCAGTGCACGCCGTCGCTGGAGACGTAGCCGTGCAACCCGTCCTCGTGCCTCGCGTTCGCCTTCAATCGCTCTCCAGGCGGCGCGCCTGCACGCGTGTCGACGAATGGGCAGAACTGCCACCCGCTGCCGAGGATGACGTTGTTGTCCGCCGATCCCTCCACCTCGACCAGCCCCAGGCTCGGCTTGCGCCAGATAACCCCGTCCCCGCTCTCCGCATAGCAGGTGTGCGACTCGAACCCCCGCTCCGTCCTTCCGTAGCTCCCGCCGCGGTAGTACATGCGATAGGTGCCGCCGTCCTGCAGGACCGTCGTGTAGAAGGCGTGGCGCGACTCCACAGAGCGCCCGGCGCCTTCACCGAATCTGACCGCGACGCCGCCAGTCCTGGGCTCCTGCAGCTTCAGGCGGGCCCCGTCCAACCTGTCGATCAGCAGACCGTCGATGAACAGCTCGCGTCTGGAACCGATCTCATGCACGCCGTCGCCTCCCTAGCTGCTGTAGGGGTCGGCGGCGTCGCGCAGGCCGTCGCCCATGAAGTTGAAGGCCAGGATCGCGATGATCACCGGCACGGCGACGAACATGAGCCACGGGTAGATCGCCACGGTCTGGGCGTTCTGCGCCTGCTGGAGCATCACTCCCCAGCTCACGGCCGGCGGCCGCAGGCCCAGCCCCAGGAAGCTCAGCGCCGTCTCGGCGATTATCATGCCCGGTATCGCCAGGGAGATGGCCGCGATGATGTGGCTGGTGAACGACGCCAGCATGTGCCGGAATATGATACGCATCTCCGGGACGCCGATGGTCCGCGCCGCCATCACGAAGTCTTCCTCCCTCATCGACAGGAAGCGTCCGCGCACCACCCGCGCCAGCTCGGTCCAGGCAATGACCGACACAATGACGGTAATGGCGAAGTAGACCTGTAGCGCGCTCCAGTCCTTGGGCACCGATGCGGCGAGGGCCATCCATAACGGAATAGCCGGTATCGAGCGCAGTATCTCGATGAACCTCTGGATGATCACGTCAACCATCCCCATGTAGTAGCCGGAGATGCCGCCCAGCACTATCCCCAGGAAGAAGCTCAGGGCCACGCCGATCAGGCCTATAGACAGCGAGATCCGCGTGGCGATCATCAGCCTGGACCAGGCGTCTCTCCCGATGTCGTCGCTGCCTAGGAAGTAGATGGAGGGACGCTCCTCTACGGGCACGTTGGGATCGATGCCAACCAGGTGGCGGTTGGTCGTGAACAGGCCGAGGAGCTTGTACTCGAAGCCCTCGACGAAGAAGTGGACGGGAATCTTCACGTCCGGCAGGACCTCGTAGTCCTTCTGGAAGGTGTCGGGGTCCCTGAAGCCCTTCAGCCCGTTGACGTGCGGCCTGAACTTGCCATCGTCGAAGAACCGGATCTGCTGCGGCCTCAGGTAGTGGAACTTCTCTGTGTGGTAGGCGGGATCCGAGGTCGCGAGGAATTCGGCGAACGCCGCCACGCAGTAGAACATGGCCAGGATGATTGCGGAGACCATTGCGAGCCTGTGCCGCTTGAATCTCCACCACATCAGCCTCCATTGGGAGGCTACGAAGATCTCCTGCGACTCGTCCGACATCGCTCCCTGGGGCAGCGCCGCGCTCTCGGTAGCCATTATTCAGCCGCCCCCACTGCGCGGATCCGCGGGTCGAACATGACCAGCAGAACGTCGGAGATCAGTGTGCCCACGACTGTGAGCGCTCCCAGGAGCAGGACTATCGTCCCAGCCAGGTACATGTCCTGCTCCAGCAGGGCTCGCAGCATCACCGGGCCCAGCGTCGGCAGGCTGAGCACCACCGAAACGATGACACTGCCGCCGATCAGCGCCGGAAGGAGGTATCCGATCGTGCTGATCAGCGGGTTGAGGGCGACCCTTACCGGGTACTTCAGGATCGCCCACCACGCCGGGAGCCCCTTTGCCATTGCGGTCAGGACGTAGGGCCTGGGCAGCTCGTCCAGGAGGTTGTTGCGCATTATGCGAATGAGGGCCGCTGTACCCGCCGTCCCGAGCACTACGACGGGTATCCAGAGATGCTTCATCAGGTCCCAGACACGGGCTAGGCTCCACTCAGCCGTCAGGTACTCGCGGGAGAAGAGGCCTCCCACGGTCTGCTCGAAGTATGCGAAGGAGATATACATCAGTATCAGGGCAAGCAGGAAGTCGGGGACGGCCAGGCCGGCGAAACCGATGAACGTGAACGTGTAGTCGCCCACGGAGCGCTGCCGGACAGCGGAGTAGATACCGATGGGTATCGCGAGCAGCCACGTGAATACGATGGTGGCGCCGGCCAGCAGTATCTGGTATGGGAAGCGCTCGGCCAGGATCTGCCTGACCGGCACCTCCAGGTAGTAGGAGTAGCCGAAGTCGAGCTTCGCCATGCGCCGGATCCACTTCCCGTACTGTACGTAGAGGGGCCTGTCGAGCCCGTACTGCGTACGGAGCGCCTGCGCCTCCTCGATGCTTGCAGGGTCTCCGGCAAACTCCAGCTGGAGGACGTAGTTGTCGACCCAGTCGCCCTCGGGCAGCTGGATGACGATGAAGGATATGACCGAAATGGCCCAGATAGTGAACAGGCCGAGCAGTGCGCGACGGCCCAGGAATCCTAGCACGCAAATACCTCCCGGTGGCGGTCACCCGCCACGTCCGCGGATCCGTTTCAAAAGCCCCGGGGCCGGCCGGGGCAGACATGCATCTGCCCCGGCCAGGCCCGCTAGAGGGCGGAAGGATTGCTTACTGGCCTTCGTCTATCCAGTAGGTCTCGGGGCGCGGGCCCTGGTTGTGGAGGCCCGTGCCGTTCACGGTGTTCTCGGGCACGCCCATGAAGTTCTTCTTCTTCACGAAGGTTCCCTTCATCAGCGGCGTGGACCCGACGGTCGAGAGGGTTATGACCTCGTTGGCGTGGATCCTGTAGACCTCTTTGCCGAGCTCGATCCGCTCGGGCGAGCCTATCGGATGGGTCTTGCCCTGGTCGTAGAGCTCGATCAGCCTCTGGAGCGGGAACTCGCCCTCGGGGTTGGCGTACTTCGGGTCGGTGGGCGGCTCGCCCGACTCGCCGCCGGTGTCGTACCAGCGGCCGACCTCTACGCCAGACCTGAAGGCCTGGTGCCACGGAATCGTCCAGTACGGGTAGACCCACGGGCTCTGGCCGCCGCCGGTCTCCCACACGAACATGTACTCTTCGTTGTTCTGGATGTTCCGCGCCGCGTCACGGGTCTCCGTGTTCGTCCCCGTGATGCCGATGTCCTTCCACTGGCGCAGGGCCATCTCGGCAACAGGCCCATAGTCCACAGCGTACGCGCCCAGCGTCACCGTGTGCAGGAGGAGGGGCTCGCCGTTGTCGGGCCGCAGCCGGATACCGTCTGCGCCCTTCTCCTTGATCCCCTTGCCGTCCGGGTCGACGTCCTTGGAGAGCGTGATGCCGTCCAGCAGCTCGTTGGCCATTGCCACGTCGCGCTCGGCGTTCAGCTGGAGATACTCGTCACCCGGGTAGTAGGTGGTCCCGGGCTCGGGGACGTAGGCGCGGGTCTGGCCCATGCCCAAGAAGAAGGTCTCCTTTATCTCGTTCCTGTTGAGGCCGAGCGACAGGGCCTTTCGGAAGTCCCTCGTCCTGAGCAGCTCGCCGATCAATGGGTCGGCGTTGTAGCTCTGGTTGATGTTGATCGCCGCGTCGCTGGGGCACGGGCACTCCCAGAAGACCATCTCGGTGTCCGCTTGGGCGGCGTTCGCCCGGTAGAGCGGCACCTTGGCCAGCGTCATGTGGCGGCCCTGGAAGCTCACGTCGCCGTTGGCGGCGCGCAGCGCCACCGTCTCCAGGTCCTCGACCAGCACCAGGTGGATCTTGTCGATGTAGGGGAGCTGGTTGCCCGCCGTGTCCACCGCGTAGAAGTACGGGTTCCGCTCCTGGATCCACTCCTCGCCCTCGCTGGGGTCGACCGTCTTCCAGGCGTTCAGCACCGGAAGGTCCGCGTTCTGGTAGTGGTTGACCTTGAGCTTCATCAGCTCGACCCAGTTCTCCACCCCCGCCTCTGCGATGGCCGCGTCCAGCGTGGCCTGATCGTCTGCGTAGTCCGGGTGGAACTGCTTCAGGTAGTGGCTGGCCGAGTAGAGGCCCCTGAGCCTGTTCGAGAAGAGGCCGGAGCCGAGACCGCGGTCTACGAGGGCGTAGTTGGGGTCGTCCCACGTGTACTGGACGGTCTTGTCGTCCACCACCTCGAACGTGGGAGCGTTCTTGGTGATGGGGCTCTTCCACTGGCTGGAGAGCACCGGCGTGAACTCCTCGTTCAGCTGGAGGGCTTCCCAGGTCCACCTGAAGTCCTCGGCGTCAAACGTGTCGCCGTCCGAGAACTTGTGGCCCTCGCGCAGGGTGATGGTCAGCGTGCGTCCGCCGTTGGAGAACTCCACGTTCTTGGCGAGCCTGGGGATCCAGGTCTGGCCGTCGCCGTCCCACGCTATCAGCGCGTCGGCGGAAACGTAGGAGTGGTCGCCCGCCCAGGTGTAGAGGCGGTTCCAGGTCCCGCCGTACTTGCCGATGGAGACCGGCGGTACTACGAACGGGTCCTTCGGCAGCCGATCCTCGACGGGCGGCAGCTCGCCGGCCGCCACCTTGGCCGCCAGATCGGGAGCCTCGTTGAACGTGGTGGGCACGGTCACGGGGACCGTGTACTTGACCATGCCGTTGTCATAGGTGCCGGCGACGGTCGGCTCCGCCATCGTCTCTTTGGGAGCTTCGGTCTTGGGAGCCGCTGTCGGGGCCGTCTGGGCAGCCGGAGCTGCCGTGGGCGCCTCCTGGGGTGCGGCCCCCGTCGTCTCGGTGGTCGTATCCTCCTCCTCGGCGCCGCCGCATGCCAGTATGCCCAGCAGCAGCAATGCCAGGATCGGAATGACCAATATTCCCAATCCGGTGCGTCTGTCCTTCATTCGACTACCTCCTTGCGCGCATCTTCTGCGATCCGGCACAGTGGAACAGGCCCCCACCAGATACACGTGCCTGGATTCAGTTTGCCGCGTGTGGAAGATGGTACTCAGTCGCACGGAATTGTCAAGTCCACCAGCGCCCGGAATCTGCACCCAGGTTGTCGCTTGCGGGTTGGATGGCCGGGGTATAGTCTTCACCCATGAGCAAGGAGCCGGAGGCCAGGGGACTGCGCCGGACCTTCGCCGCCCTCCGCAACCGCAACTTCCGCTACCTCTGGACCGGCACCATGTTCATGTGGTGCGCCGGCCAGTTCCAGTCCCTAGGCCAGGGCTATCTCGCATACGACCTCACCGGCTCGGCAGGACTGCTGGGCGTGATAAGCATCGGGTACGGTGTGCCCATGGTTGCCCTGGCCCTGTTCGGCGGGGCGATTGCCGACCGGATGCAGCGCAAGCGGCTGATCCAGCTATTTCAGGGCGCGGAGGCCCTGATCGCCCTCGCCCTGGCGGTATCGGTCATCACGGAGACGGTGACCTGGTACCACATCCTCGTCGCCTCGACCATCCACGGCACGCTGTTCGCATTCATGCTGCCCGCGCGGCAGGCCATAATCCCCGAGCTGGTCGACCGCTCGGAGATCACCAACGCCATCGGGCTGAACTCGGCGGGGCAGAGCACGATCATGCTCACCGCCCCCGCCGTATCCGGGGCACTCTACGAGTTGTTCGGGCCCGCGGCGGTCTTCCTGGGCATGTTCGTGCTGCAGACGGCCGCGGTCATCCTCACCGGCATGGTGCCGTCCACCCGCCGCGCCCCCTCGCGCCCCGGCAGGGCGGTGCTGATGGACGTGAGGGAGGGCCTCGTCGTCATAGGCCGGAACAGGGTCGTCATGGTGCTGCTGTCCATGGCGCTCGTCTCCACGCTGGTCATGCTGCCGTTCACCCAGTTACTGCCGGTCTTCGTCGTCGAGATATACAACAGGGAGGCGGGCTCCCTCGGCCTGATGTCGGCCATCATGGGAATCGGCTCCCTGCCCGGCTCCCTGTTCGTGGCGCACGTCGGCAGCCGGCGACGAGGAGTCATGCTCCTGGGCACCAGCCTGATGTCGGGAGTGACTTTGCTCCTGATGTCGGCGTTCCCGTACTATGCAGCGGGCGCGGCTATAATGCTGTTCATGGGCCTGGGCGCCTCGCCGCAGAGGGCACTCAAGGAGTCGCTGGCCATGGACGCCGTCGACGACAGGTACCGGGGCAGGGTGATGAGCGTGCTGATGCTGAGCATCGGGCTGGTGCCCCTCGGCGTCCTGCCGCTGGGACTCGCGGCGGACAACCTGGGCGCGAGGGCGACCCTCGTCATCATGGGCGGCATTATCACGGCCATGACCCTGGTAGTGCTGATGACGCAGCGAGCGCTCCGCGAGGCCCAGTAGCAGAAACACCAGTTTGGAGGACAGGCAAGATGGGAGAGCTAGAAGGCAGGGTGGCGATAGTGACGGGCGCGGGCAGGAGGCGGGGAATCGGGTATTCGACAGCGATAGAGCTGGCGAAGCTAGGCGCGGACGTGGTGGTGACCGGCACGGGGCGGGACCCCGCGACATTCCCCGACGACGAGAAGGCGATGGGCTGGCGTGACGTGGAGAGCACGGCGGACGATATCCGGGCCCTGGGCCGCAGGGCCCTTCCCCTGGTCGTCGACGTCACCGACGTGGAGCAGACGGAGGATATGGTCGCTCGCGCCGTCAGCGATCTGGGCAGCGCCGACATACTCATCAACAACGCCGCGATGCCCATCGGCGCAGACCGCGCGCCCATCGTGGACGTGGAGCCGGAGCTGTTCCAGAAGGTCGTCGACGTGAAGGTGCGGGGCATGTACCTCTGCAGCCGCCCGTTCGTGCGGCAGGTGCTGAAGCAGGGGCGCGGCGGCAAGATAGTCAGCGTCTCCTCCTCCGCGGGCAAGCGCGGTTCCGCGACCGCGACCGCATACAATGCGGCCAACTTCGCCGTAGTGGGGATGACCCAGTCGCTGGCCCGGGAGCTTGGGCCCCACGGCGTGAACGTCAACGCGGTCTGCCCCGCCGCCGTCGATACGGCCAGGATGGATGTCTTCGGCAGGGGCGAGGAGTGGCAGGAGAGGGCGGCGGCCCATCCCATCGGCCGGGCCGGCACGCCGGACGAGGTCGGCGCCTTCATGGCCTACCTGTGCACCGAGGCCGCGTCCTGGATACACGGCCAGTCCATCAACATAGACGGCGGCATGGTGATGGAGCACTAGCCAGCCGGATCAGCGACGCCGTGAAGTACGATTCGCCCGCAAACCTGATCGAGCTGCTCGGCGGTGTCGTCGAGGCGGCAGGGAGGACGCGCTTCTACGGGGACCGTCTTGATGACGTTCACGGCATAGCGGGGCTGGACGATTTCCGGGAGCTTCCCGTCACGCCCATCGGACTGCTGAGGCGCCAGCGGCTCGGCGACACCCTGGCGGATCCCCGGGCCCTGCAGTGGATAGTCGGCTCGTACAGGGGCCGCGCCCAGCCGTCCGTGGCGGTCGCGGAGAGCGTGACGGAGACCGCCGCACGCTACGACGTCTTCCGCGACGCGCTCAGGGACGCCTGGGACCTGGCCGCCGTACGCACCGCCGTCGTCGTGACGAGCCACGAACGCCGCCACTTCGCCGCCGAGGTCAGCACGATACTGGGATACATGGGCATACCTGCGCACGTACTTGTAGACAGGGACGACGAGAGGCTCTACCGGGCGATTCGCCTGCTGGGCCCCGATCTCCTTGTCGTGCTGACGGACGGGTTCGACGAGGAGAAAGTGACCGGCCGCGCGGGGCACGCGGTCACCTTCAGGCGCTCCGATATGCTGGCAAAGCTGCGCCAGGTGGACGTTTACATGGTCGACGAGCTTGGCTTCCTAGGCCACTCCGGGGATATGGAGCGCTGGACGCTCTATAATGACCAGTACCTGTACGAGCGCTCGGAGTCCGGCAGGCTGGTGGTCACGGCGCTCCACAACAGGACACAGCCGATGCTGCGAATCGAGACCGAAGATACGGTGGAGAGCCTTGGGCGATACCACATGAAGCTCGGCGCGCTCGGCTGACGGGGTAGTTGCGATGTTCTACTCGCTGTCTCGCTTGATCAGGCAGGTACGGCGCCGCAAGGAGCTGGGAATCACCCTGCTCCTGGTGCTGATCGTGGTCGCCATAGGCGGCAATACCCTCTCCTTCTACCTGTTCGAGAGCGAAGCCAACCCGGACATCACCATCTGGGACAGCATCTGGTACAGCGTCATATCCGTCACGACCATAGGCTACGGCGACTTCTCCGCGGAGTCGCTGGGGGCGAGGATCGGAACAGCCATCTTCATAGTGCTGATCGGCCTGGCAACGTTTACCACCGCATTGGGGATGGCCGTCGACTGGGTGGCCGACCTCCGGCACAAGGAGCGAAAGGGCATGGGCAGTGTTAACGCAAGGGACCATCTGGTAATGGTGAACTTCCCAAACGAGGGGCGGGTCCAGCAGATCATCCGGGAGTACAGGCGAGACCCTGACCACAGGAGTATCGACATCGTACTCGTCGACAACGATGTCGATGAGCTGCCCTTCGACCTGCCGGACGTCTCGTTCGTACGAGGATGGCCCCTCGACGAGGATACGTATAAGCGCGCGAACTTGGAGCACGCCCGGCAGGTCATGGTTCTCAGCCCGAGTCACGAGGACCCCAGGAGCGACAGCCTGGTCGCATCTATAGCCTTCGTGGTCCACCAGGTGAACCCCGACGTGAGGGTAATCGCGGAGTGTCTCGACTCCCGCCACGCGGTCCTGTTCGACTCGTCGGCCAACCTGAGCCTGGTACACGGGCTTGAGGTCGTCAACAACCTGTTCGTCCAGGAGTCGCAGGACTCCGGCGCACTTAGGCTAACTCAGGCGATTACCAGTAACGAGATCGAGAGGAACCTGGCCAGCACCGTCGTCCAATCGACGCCCCCGCGAACCACGTATACGAACGCCGCAAAGGTGCTGCTCGACCACGGCGTGAACCTCGTGGGCGTGATCCGGGACGACTCGGTCCACATGGACTTCGACGACATAGAGGTCTTGCGGGGCGACCTGCTCGTATACATCGGCAAGTCCCGCCTGAAGCCCGAGGAGATGGACGCGCTGCTCCGGCAGGACGACCGGTGACGCTCACCGAGCCATATGCCGCTCCGGTGGGGGCGCCGCCCGGGGCGCCGCTGCGCCGGCAGATGCTCTACGCTCACGACGCGCTGGGGTCGTACAGGGAGACGTTCCGCCGGTGCGGGGTGGCCCGGCGCGACATCGTCGCGGACGACCCCGTGGGCCTGCTCCGGCGTCTGCCTCCCCTAGAGGGGGAGCGATTCCGGGACCTGGTCGACGAGACCGTTCGAGTCGCCGGCGACGTGGTGGACATCGAGGTGTCGTCCGGCACTACGGGCCCGCCCAAGAGGCGGGTCATGACCAGGCGGGATGCCGAGTTGGAGGTCGAGGTGCTGGCCCGGCTCCTGGCCGTGTGCGGCATAGGGCCGGGAGATTCGGCAGTCTGCCTGGACACGGGGCCGCTTACCCTCATGGTCTCCTTCACCGAGGCCCTGGACCGGCTCGGGGTCGACGAGTCCTGCGCCCTCAGCGCGCACCTGGACGACGAGGCCACGGTCGAGGGGCTGCTGGCGCTCGACCCCAGTGTTGTCATCACCATACCGTCCATACTCGACCGTGTCATGGAGTCCCTCTCCGCCGGGCTGCGCCGCAGGCCCCGGCGCCTGCGCAAGATCGTCTACGTGGGCGAGAAGATGCGCGAGGCGACGCGAAGCTCCCTGGAATCGGAGCTCGGGCTGGAGGTGTTCGCCTACTATGGCGCGTCGGAGACGTCGGCCCTGGGCATCGAGTGCGGGGCCCACGAGGGGATACACGTCTTCACGGACTGGAACGTCGTCGAGATCGCCGGGAGCGGCACACGGGGAGAAGCGCTGATCACGACCCTCGACCGCGAGGGGCTGCCGCTGCTCAGGTACGCACTGGGTGACGTGCTCCAAGTTCGGGAGGGCCTGTGTCCCTGCGGGCTTGACTATCCCAGGGTGGACGTGCTGGGGCGCACCGACGGCATCGTTTCCGTCCTCGGTGTAAAGCTGACGTACGACACCGTCCACCGGGCCGCCCTATGGCCGGTCGAGTACGGCGGGCCTATTGGGGTGGAGCTGAGCGGCAATGGCCGCGACAGGATGAGCGTTGCGCTGCCGGACTCCCTTGTGGCGCACGAGCCGGCTATCGTGCGCGCCATGAGAACCAGGGAGCCGGACCTCGCGTACCTGTTGTCGAGCGGGTTCCTAGAGATGGACATATCTTTCGTCGACGGGAAGCGTCTGGATGGCCGCAAGACCCCCCGCATAGTGGACCGACGCTACACCCATGCGTAAGCCCAGTCTGCCCGGAGGCGTAGAGGTGGCGCCGGTGGACCCTGGCGAGACGGCCCGCGTTCTCGAAGTACACTCGCTCCTCGTCTCTTCGTTCCCGCCGGGAATGGTGGAAGACCGGCCGTCCTTCCTCCAGTCCGTTTCGCGTACCGCAGAGCCGGGCGCGATCCCAACTGTGGTGACGGCCTCCAATCGCGGCGCCGTCATCGGCGCGGTCGTGGGGGCGTACATGCCCCGGGCCAGGTCGGCTATGGTCCTCTATGCCGCGGTGGCGGAGTGGGCGAGGGGCCGGGGCATCTATGGCGAAATGCGCTCCCGCCTCGTGGAAGCCCTCATTGCCGAGGCACGCCGCGCCGGGGCGCCGGGTGTAGACTACATAGTGTCGGAGGTCGAGCAGGACGGCCCGCTGTACCGCAGGTACGTCTCGGAGTGGCGCGCGTATACTGCGCCGTGCGACTATTGGCAGCCGGAGACCCAGGGCCTGGCGGCCCGACCGATGAAGCTGGTCCTCCAGCCCATGCTGGCCAACCGACCGCCGACTACACTCGAGATCGCGGCCCTCATCCGGGAGATACATCGGGCCGTCTACAGGCTGCCGAATCCCGAGGAGGACCTCAGCTACCGGCGCGTTATACTATCACTCAACAGTGGGGGCGAACGCGTGGCCTGAAACCGTCCCCCAAAGGTGACGTAATGTTCCGAAAGATACTAGTGCCGCTCGACGGCTCTGACGAGGCCGAGGCCATCCTGCCCTATGTGTCTCACATGGCCGCGGGCATGGACATCGGGGTCGTGCTTCTCTCGGTGATGGATCGCGGCGCCCTTGAGATGAGCGACTCCTATTACTCCAAGCTGTTCGAGCGAGCGGAGCAGGAGGCCAAGGGCAAGCTCCATAACGCTGCTCACCAGCTACGCCAGGACCGGGTTCGGATCGAGGAGCACGTCGTATCCGGGAGAGCGGACTCGGAGATTGCGGCAGCAGCCGAGCGGCTCGGCTGCAACCTCATTGCCATGTCCACTCACGGGAGGAGCCTGCTGGGAAGAGGCATCCTCGGCAGCGTTACCGACAGGGTCGTCCACACGGCCTCCATTCCCGTGCTGACCATCACACCGTCCAAGGCGAGGGCCTACCATGGAAGCGACACCCTGGTCACCCGTCTGGTCGTTCCACTCGACGGCTCGGCGCTCGCCGAATCTGTCCTGCCCTACGTCAAAGACATGGCCTCCAAGCTCGAATACACTGTGGTCCTGCTCAGGGTGGTGCGGCCTCTCCACTACTTCTGGGCGGGTGAGCACCCCCCGGAGATACATGAAGAGAACGAGGTCATGGAGAGCGAGGCCAGGGAGTACCTGCAGGCGACGGCCGAGAGTCTCAGCCGGGACGGCATCGACGTCGAGTGGCGCGTCCTGGTGGGCCACCCGACGACCATCGTCCTCGAGCAGGTCAGGGACATCCCCCACAGCATCGTCGCCCTGACCACGCACGGGCGCTCGGGCTTCAGGCGCTGGCTCATAGGGAGCTTCGCGGAGACGCTGGTGCGCAGCGGCGGCGACCCCGTGCTGATCGTACCCCCACCGGAGCAGCGGGAGCAGACGAGCGACGATGCGTGACTCGGAAGCCATAGCGCGGATCAGGACACGCCCCTTCGCGGCGCTGTCCGACAGGGAGCTGGCACGCGCCCTCGCAGGGATCCGTGGACGCAAGGGAGACGGTACGCCGGTAACGACGTTCTGCGCGGTCGACGAAGCGATACGGCGCCGCCTGTTCGCGGCCACGGACGAGCAGGTCCTCGCCGGGCTGCACATCTGGCGGGGAAGCGTCGTCGAGATGAGCGCGGGAGAGGGGAAGACCATCGCTGCCGTCTTCCCAGCCGTGAGCCACGCTACGGAGGGGCGGCGCGTGCACGTGATCACGGCGAACGACTACCTGGCCCTCCGGGACGCCGAGTATCTCGCCCCCGTCTACGAGTCGCTGGGCCTCACCGTCGGAGCCGTGCTCCAGCACATGAACGACGACGAGAGGCGCGGCGCGTACGGCGCCGACGTCGTGTACGGCACCGTACGGGAGCTGGGCTTCGACTTCCTGCGCGACAACATGCGGCACTCGGACTGGGAGAGGGTTCAGCGCGGGCTCGATGTCGCCATAGTCGACGAGGCGGACCAGGTACTGATCGACGAGTCGTCGACGCCCATGATCATCTCGTCCGGCCGCTCGGCCAGCCGGCGCTCGGTCCACGCCTCGAATAGGGTCGTGCGCGAGATGGCGGCGCTCCAGGCGCGGGTTGCCGAGCGGCTGGAGCGTACGGTTCAGACGCTGTCCGACGACAACGAGAGGTGCCGGGCTCTGGCCGCGCTTTTCCTGGCCGACCCAGAGAACGAGTACGTTACCCGCCTCATGGCCGAAGACCCGGCGACCGGGAGGCGAGTCCGTGCCGATGCGGAAGACGCAATCGAGTTCGACGACGATCCGGCCCACGTCGGGGGTCTCTACTACCGGATCGACGCCGGGAAGGCGTCGGTCATCCCGACCGAGCGGGGCAGCCGTTTCGTCGAGTCCCGCCTGGGTCCCACCTTCGACACGAGCGGACTCGAATCGGAGTTGGAGCGCGTTCGGGCGGGCCTTAGTCCTGACGTGGCAGAGAGACGGCGAGCCGAAGAGAGGCTGGACCGGCGCATCTCGCGGCGACGCTCCCTGTCGAACCAGGTCCACCAGGCCATGCGAGCCCATCTCCTCCTGCGCCGCGGCGTGGACTACGTCGTCTCGGAGGGCCAGGTGGTGCTGGTCGACCGGCTCACGGGTCGCCGCAGGCCGGACACGACCTACCGCAACGGACTCCACACGGCCCTGGAAGCGAAGGAGGGGCTGTCAATCAACCCCGAGCGGCAGACGGCGGCCCAGATCTCCACCCAGGGGTTCCTGCGCCAGTACGCGCACCTGAGCGGCATGACGGGGACGGCCCTCGCATCCAGAGACGAGCTGCGCCGCCTGTACGGGCTGGACGTGGCGCGCGTCCCCACGACCCTGCCGTCGCGGCGGGTCGACATGCGGCCCCTGGTATTCGGGACGACAGATGAGAAGCTGCGGGCTATGGTCGTCGAGGTTGAGTCCTGCGTGCGCGACGGGTGCCCGGTGCTGGTGGGTACGCAGACGGTCGAGCAGTCGGTGGCCGTCAGCGGCGCGCTGATGGACCGCGGCATCCCGCACCGGACGCTGAACGCGATCAACAGCGCCGACGAGGAGGCGATAGTGAGGGCGGCAGGGCGACAAGGGGCCGTCACCGTGGCTACCAACATGGCGGGACGCGGCACCGACATAGTGCCGGAGCCCGGTACGGGCCTGCACGTCATCGGCACCGAGATGAACCCTTCCAGGCGGGTCGACGACCAGTTCAAGGGACGGGCAGGGCGGCAGGGCCAGCCGGGCACGACGCGTTTCATCGTGTCGCTGGAGGACCGCCCCTTCGCAGGCAGAACCCTGGGAGCAGGGATCCGTAGCCGGGCCCGTGCGCACGGCCAGTCACCCGATCTTGGCCTGCTGCCTGTAGACGACCGCGAGCTCGAACGCATGCAGGACCTCTCGACCCTGGACGACGAGGCCCAGCGAGCCTTCCTGTCCGACTACTACCGTGTGATCGACGGACAGACCCTGGCTTACTACTCTCGTAGAAGGGCAACGCCGGCATCCGATGACACGTACCAGGAGTGCGTTCGCGCCGCTCGCGGACTAGCTGGGAGGGCGGTCGAACGACGCTTCGGGAGGGCGCCGGTTACCAGCTACGAACGCCGCTTCGACGAGCTGGCGGCTGAGATGTCCCTGGACTTCGGCCTAGACTGCGAAGGGCTGTGGGGCCTCGGCTTGGACGCACTCGCACAGGGGCTTGGCGACATACTGGTCGACAGGCTGGACGAAGCGCGCGGAGGGATGGGCGCGGCTCGCTTCGACGATCTGGCTCGCACGGTGCTGGTCCAGACCGGCGACGACCTGTGGTGCGGTCACCTCGAGCGTCTCCAGGAGATGATGGCCGTTGCTCCCCTCGCGCCCGCCGACCACCGGTCCGCCGTGGCGGCGTTCCAGCGCGGCTGCGCTGCGGAGTACGAGGGATTCGTACAGGACACACTCGATTCCTTCATACCCAGGCTGCTGGAGGCGGCGGACTCCGAGATTGCTCAGAACGATCCTGAGCCTTGGGACGTGGAGCTGCCCGCTGAGCTTGCCGGAATACTGGTCTGAGACTGGAAGACGACGGGTTGGCCCGCCGACCCGATGGAGGCACTGAGATGAACAAGAGATTTACGAGGCTAGGCACCCGCACCGCCGCAGGCGCGTTGATCGCCGCAGGCCCCGTCGTTGCCGCGTGCAGCTCCGGCCCCAGCTACGAGGAGTGGGCCGCAACCGACGGGGCCGCCGGACGCATAAACCTGGACGACGTGCAGCAGGCCTTCAAGGATTCCGACAGCGCCACCGACTTTGAGAAGCGCGTCAACGAGATCTACGAGGGCGACGGGCTCGTTCTGATACGGGCCCGGCAGGACCCCGACGCGCTGGTGCTGGAGGGGTGGGAGGACCTGAACAAGAACTACGAGATCGACGACGCTGAGGACGACAAGCTGTTCGACATCGTGAAGCGGAACGAGCAGCACGAGATGCGCGGATACGGCGCGAATTCGTACTATCACCGCCCCTTCGGGGCAGGCGATTTCCTGTTCACCTACCTGCTCATCTCGTCCCTGAGTCCGATGGGGTATTACTACTACACGCCCCCCATATACGCCCGCGGCGGCCTGAGCAGCCACCGCGACAACTACCGAGGCTCCTCCGGGTACCGCAGCCAGGTCTCCCGGAACAGCAGGTACTTCACCAGCCAGAAGACGGGCTTCGCTTCCTCGCGATACAACTCGGCGGGCAAGAACCTGAGCACGGCCAGGACGAGCTACCGGTCGACCCAGCAGTCCACGGGCGCGTACAAGAGCAGCTCCACGGGCGTGCGGAGCTCCTGGGGGTCCAGGAGCGGTGGAAGCTCGATACGGTCGTCGAGCGTGAGCCGCAGCGGCGGGTTCAGGGGTTTCGGCGGCGCTCAGCACGTCATCGGCGTAGACAGGTGGGCCGGCTAGGGGCCGGGCGGCCCGATTGAAGGGAGCGTACTTCCTCACGACCCAGCCCGGCTGGGCCTTCGCCACGCTGCGAGAGCTTCGCGGCATCGGCGTCGCCGACCGCGTGGCCTTTCACCACCGCGACTCCTCGCTGCTCACCCCGGCAGTGGAAGGGCTCGATTCGGTACGGCTGCTCACCCCTGCCGGAGTACATGGCTCCCTGGCCGAGTTCGCCCCGTCCGGGCGATTGGACGCGGCGGGCGAGCTGGCGCGGCGGCTCGACAGCGGCCGCCTCAAGGCTTCCATCCTGCGATGGCTGCCGCTGGCGGAGGGGACGGCGTCCCGCCGATTTTCGGTGACGACCGAGCTTTACGGGCGCACGTCCATACGCAGGGACGCGCTCCACAGGGTCGTGAGCCGCGCCGTCGCAGCCGCTTTCCCCAGGTGGCGTATCTCCCAGCGCGAGGGCCTCAAACTGGTGTGCAAGGCTGACGCTGAGAAGGCCATACTCGGCCTGCAGCTATACAGCAACCTTGGCGGCGAGCAGGACGGGCGGCCCGGCGTACTCAGGGGCCACCTCGCCTGCGGCCTCCTTACGGTCGCGGGAGTGGGCAGCGGCGACTCGGTATTCGATCCCTTCATGGGAACAGGGACGATCCTGGAGATGGCGGCCGACGTGTACGGCGCTGCCCCGGTAATCGGCCTGGAGGTGGACGCAGACGCCTACCGCGCCGCCTGCATGAGGCTCGCAGGACGCCGAGCGACCCTGGTCAACGCGCCGTTCGAGGACTTCGACTACGCATCGCTGCCCGCAGGGAGCAGGTTCGTCTCCAACCTGCCCTTCGGCGTCAGGTTCGCCCAGGTACGAACGGCTGCCCTGCTGCGTCTCATCCGGCGACCGGAGTTGAGTGGCTCGCCGGCGGCGATCCTTCTCGCCCGCCAACAGGCCGACCGCATCGCGCCTGAAACCGGGATGAGGCGCAAGAACGTCCTAGTGCTGGGTCAGCCCGCCAGCATCCTCTACGGCAGGGCTTCCACTCCTATTATGACTTAGTCCGTCTCACGATAATAAGACGAGACGTTATTTTGAGTTATAGCTATTTATCGAAATAAGGTGCGGCGTTATTTTGAGTTCCTGAGTAAGATGGGGGAAGCCGCGAATTACCTTATTTTGACTTATGCTCATTTGCTATAATAAGAGCTGCGCTTATTTCGAGTTCTTGAGGGATCCTTGACTTAGGAGGCGCTCTGCCATGCGACGCGGCCCAACGGGCAGGTATCACGTCAGGAGCTACGGAGATGAGCAGGTCCGCGCCTTCGTCCCAGTGCCCTTGCCGCCGGACCCGCCTCTGACCCTGGACGGAGACCTGCAGCAACTTCTGGAAAGGACGCTCATAGCCCTGGGGCGCCTGGACAGCGTCACCGCCCTGCTGCCGGAGCCCGCCCTTTTCATCTACGCCTACGTCCGCAAGGAAGCGGTACTCTCCTCGCAGATCGAGGGTACCCAGTCGTCCTTCTCCGACCTCGTGAAGTTCGAAAGCGACGAGGCGCCGGGCGCTCCACTTGACGACGTCTTGGAGGTCTCCAGCTACGTGGCCGCCCTCTACCATGGTCTGGATCGGCTGCGCGGCGGGTTCCCATTATCCAACCGGCTTATTCGAGAGATCCACGGCGCACTGCTCTCTGGCGGGCGGGGCAGTGAGAAGTCACCGGGCGAGTTTCGGACATCGCAGAACTGGATCGGCGGCTCGCGCCCCGGCAACGCCGCCTTCGTCCCCCCGCCGCCCGCGGAGGTTGCCGACTGCATGGGAGCGCTGGAGCGCTTCCTTCATGCAACGGACGACGGGTTGCCTGTACTGGTGCGGGCTGGGCTGGCGCACGTCCAGTTCGAGACCATCCACCCTTTTCTGGACGGCAACGGGCGCGTCGGACGGCTGCTCGTCACCTTTCTCCTCTGGGAAGCTGGAGTGCTTCAAGAGCCTCTCCTCTACCTGAGTCTGTACCTGAAGCGGCATCGTTCAACCTACTACGACCTGCTGGACAGGGTGCGCCGGACTGGTGACTGGGAGGTGTGGATGGCCTTCTTCCTGGAGGGCGTGCGGGAGACGGCCGAGGGTGCCGTGGCCACATCCATCCGGCTCTCGGACATGGTCAGGGAGGACGGTGCCAGGATTGAAGGGCTCGGACGCATGGCCGCGTCGGCGTTGCGGGTGCACCAGGCCTTGACTTCGCACCCGGTCCGGTCTCTCTCTCAGGTCTGCGAGCGTACTGGACTTGCATTCTCCACAGCCTCTTCGGCCATGCAGTCTCTGGTAGAGCTTGGAATTGCCCTCGAGATAACGGGCCGTCGTCGGGGCCGCCTCTTCGCATACGACGGCTACATCTCGATCCTGAACGAAGGGACCGAGCCCGAATAAGTGGGCCACGAGATGTCCCTGCGGGACGCGAGCCAATCCCCATATGTTACCCTTGACCGGAGATGAGGCCCAGCACCAGCACCCTCCGAGCGTCGATGTCATGGCTCGCGCTCGCCTTCGTCGTCGCGGCGTGCTCGGCCACGAACGACGTGCCTGACCTGGAGCGGCGCGCCCAGCAGATCAACAAGTCCGTGATGTGCCCGGTCTGCCCCGGGGAGTCGATCGACCAGTCGCAGCACCCCCTGGCCGTCCAGATGCGTGCGGCCGTTGACGAGAAGCTGGGCGAGGGCTGGAGCGACGCGCAGGTGAGGGAGTTCTTCGTCGAGCGGTACGGCCCCGCCGTTCTCCTCGAGCCTCCAGCCGAGGGAGCTCACTTGGTGGCGTGGATCGTCCCGCCCCTGGGCACGGCGCTCGCCCTCGCGGCCCTGTACATGGTGGTGCGGCTGATGGCGCGGCCCCGTTCAAGGCCGGCAGAGGCCGCCGATGAGATGACCGCCGCGGAGCGTGACGAGTACGTCGCACGGATCGAGGCCGTTCTGGACGGCGACAGCCCCAGGGCCAGGGAGGACGCCGGTTGATCGTAGACGCCGGCAGCCTCGCCCTGCCCATCGCCCTGCTGGCCTCGGCCTACGCCTCGGTCGGCTCGCTCCTGGGAGGATGGCGGGGAATTCCCGTGCTGGTGTTGAGCGCGCGGTACGGACTCTACACCGTCCCGATACTCCTCACCCTGTCCACCGCCGCCCTCGTCTATGCCTTCGTTACCCACGACTTCTCGGTCAGGTACGTGGCCGAGAACAGCAACCTGGCGATGCCGGCCGCCTATACGTGGGTTGCCTTCTACGCGGGCAACGCGGGCTCGCTCCTATTCATCGCCTTCGTCTTCTCGATCATATCGGTCGTAGCCGTGCGCGGGCTCGCCTCGGCGCTGAAGCACACCGCGCCCTTCAGTACGGGGCTGATCGCCCTCGTGCTCGCCTTCTTCCTGGGCATCATCACGTTCCTGGCCAACCCGCTCGAACGCCTCTCGTTCATCCCCCCGGACGGGCAGGGCATCAACCCGCTGCTCGTCCACTTCGGCATGTTCATACATCCTCCAATGCAGATGGCCGGCCTGATCTCCGTCGCCCTGCCGTTCAGCATCGCCATGGGCGCGCTGCTCGCAGGCAGGGGCGGTCGGGACGAGTGGGTGGACATAGGGCGCACGTGGGGGATGATCTCGTGGCTGGTCCTCACCATCGGGCTGCTCCTGGGAAGCTGGTGGGCCTACACGATCCTGGGCTGGGGCGGCTACTGGGCCTGGGACCCGGTCGAGAACTCGGCCCTGATGCCGTGGCTCGCCATGACGGCCTTCGTCCACTCGATCATGGTGCAGAAGCGCCGCGGCATGTTCCGTATGTGGAACATCGTCCTCGTCGCCGTCGCCTTCACCCTGGCCGAGATGGGCATGTTCATCAACCGGGGCGGCCCGGTGCCGTCGGTCCACTCATTCGCCCAGTCGGCGATGGGGTGGCTCTTCCTGGCATTCATGGGCTTCACCCTGCTCGGCTCGCTCGCCGCCTTCGCGTGGCGAATGGACACGCTGAGGAGCCGCGAGGCCCTCGATGCAATGCTGTCTCGCGAGAGCGCCTTCCTGGCCCAGAACGTCCTGTTCCTGGTCGTAGCCTTCGCGACCCTCTGGGGCACCATCTACCCCGTCTTCACCCAGGCGTCCGCGGACGAGATAATCGTCGTCGGCCAGCCCTACTTCAACCGCGTGAACGGCCCGCTGCTCCTGGCTATTGTCGTCCTCATGGGCATCGGGCCCCTGCTGCCGTGGAGGCGCGCGTCGTGGCAGCGGGTGTTGAAGGCCGTCCGCGTTCCCCTCGCAGTTGGTGCCGGGACGATGGTCGTCCTTGCCGTGGCGGGAGTCCACCGGCCCGTAGCCCTCATCGCAATCGGGGTCGTCGCCCTGGCAGTCGCTGGCATAGCCCACGAGTGGGTCAGGGGCACCCTGTCGCGCCACAGGAAGGGCGAGAGCTACCCGGTCGCCTTCGCCCGCCTGCTGTCGGGGAACCGCCCGCGCTACGGCGGCTACGTGGTGCACTTGTCCATTTCGATGCTTGCGGTCGGGGCCATCGCCTCGTCATTCTACGAGGTGCAGCGGGACTTCTCGATGGAGCCCGGCGACACTCAGACCCTGGGAGGCTACACCTTCACGTACCTCGGATTCGGCAGGTCCGACCACCCCGACAGGTCGGAGGTCACCGCCAGGTTCGCCGCGAGTGCTGGAGGCTCCGATCTGGGGACGATGGAGGCCAGGCGCTCCTTCTACCACGACTTCAGGATGTCCTCCACCAGGGCCGCCATCAGGAGCACGCCGCTGGAGGACTTCTACATAGTGCCCTCCGAGTTCGCGGAGGACGGCAGGGCCGTGTTCCGCGTCTACGTCAACCCGCTCGTATGGTGGATGTGGGCAGCGGGCCCGCTCTTCGTGCTGGGGACCCTTCTCGCCCTCTCACCCAGGAGGGAGCGCGCCGCCGCGGCCCTGCGAATCCCGGCGGCTGCCAGGCTCGCCAGCGCGTGACGGCAGTGCCCGAGAGCAGCCCGTGGCTGGTGCTGGTCGGTCTCGCGCTGGTTGCGATTCCCCTCGCCGCCATACTGTACCCGTTCCTCAGGCGCCGCGGGCTGCATGGGGTGCTGGCCGATGCCGAGCCGCATGAGGAGCTCGACAGGCGGTGGGACGCCGCCCTGGCGGGGCTTCGCAGCGCGGAGCTGGAGCGCGCCATCGGCACCCTCGGCGAGGAGGACTACCAGGTCCTGCGCGAGCAGTACATGACCGAGGCCGCCCTCGTCCTCAGATCGCTGGAGATGGAGGCGGGCAGGGAAGCAGACCTGCTCGCCCGCGTGGAGGAGGAGATCAGGCGCGTCAGGGAGGGCTTCCTCGGCGGCGAGACCGACCCAGGTACGGAGGATCGGGAGTGATCGCGCGGGTCGCCGCCGTCGTCGCGCTGCTGCTCATGGCTTCGGCGGGCGCGGCTGCGGCCCAGGACGGTTCGACGATTACCGTCGAGGGCGCCGTCCTCGATGGCACGGCGGGCAGCCACGTTGGGCCCGGCCTCCCGGTGTTCCTGGTCAGCAGCGCTGGGTCCGAGAACGAGATGCAGACGACCACGGACGAGGACGGCAGGTTCCGGTTCGACTCGCCGCCTCCTCCGTCCGGCGAGAGGCTTGGCGTCTCCCTCCAGTACAAGGGGGCCGTGTACGGGGAGATCGTGGGGATCGTGGACGGCCTCACCCTGCCCGTGACCATCACCGTTTACGACTCCTCGAACGACGAGCTGCTGATCGAGGCGTCGAGCGCGTCCCTTCTGTTCGCCCGGGTCGACAGGGCCAGCCAGACCCTATGGGCGCTGGAGATAGTCAAGCTGGTCAACGACAGCGACCTCACCTACATACCGGGGTCCGGCCCCATGGATCTACTGCGTTTCGGCCTGCCGCCCAGGGCCGATGACCTCACGGTGGACACTGGGCTCATCGGCGCGGACATCCTGCAGGTGGACCGGGGCTTCGCCATCGTGGTGCCCGTACCTCCCGGCGAGCATGAGGTGATGTACGCCTACAGCTTCCCTTACGACGGCGCCGAGCTGGACCTCACCAAGTCGCTGCTCTACGGGGCCTCGGGCTTGAGGATCCTCGTGCCCGAGGAGGTCGGCGGGCTGAGCGGCCCGGGCGAGATAGAGCGGGTGACGATCGGCGACAGGCCCTACCGGCTCCTCACCGGCGCCGACCTGCCACGCGGCGCTAAGATCCCCTACCGGCTCGTCTCGCTGCCCCAGGCCACCATCGGCGACCGCGCCCTGCAGGGCCTGGGCTGGATACGCCTCGAGTACGCCGCCGTCGTCGGCCTCGGCCTCGTGATGGCTTCCCTGATCGCCTACGCCCTCGTCCGCCGCAGCCCGGCGGAGTCGGCGGAGCGAGTACGCCTCGTCCGCGTCATCGCCTCCCTCGACGCGGCCTTCGAAGCGGGCGAAATCGGCCGCACCGAGTACGACCAGGCCCGCCGCGCCCTCACAGCCAGCCTAACCGCGCTCCCCGGCCCGACCCGTCCAACTGGAGAAGACCGGGACGCCGCCTCGGCCCGCTAGCCCCGCCAGACGGGTATAATCGCCAGACCAACCCGGACTTCATTCGGAGGACACGATGACTACCGTATCCGCAGAGACCCTCGACGCGCTCAAGGAGTTCGACGCCGCAACGCTGTTCAACGCGGTGGTGGCGAGCATGGGAGGCAGCCAGGGCGGCAACGAGCTCGACTCCAAGGGCGGCGTTCCGTTGAACTACACGGGGCCCGAGGTCGTCTCCATGCTGCCCGAGTTCGGCAGGGCCATCGGCACCGTCGTCACGACGGAGGTCACCACCAACGACCCCGACTCGGCCGCGATCCCGTGGGACGAGTACTACGACACACTCGAGGCGACCCCCGGGCCCATCATCGCCGTGATGAGGGACGTGGACACGCGCCCGGGCCGGGGAGCCTGCTTCGGGGACGGCATGGCCTGGCGCCACAGGATGCTCGGTGTCACGGGCGCAGTCGTCGAGGGCTCGGTCCGCGACCTCGCCGGCATCAGGGACGCCGGCCTGCCGATATGGGGTACGGGCAGGGTGCCTGGGCACGGCGTCTTCAACCTGGTCTCCGTCAACAGGTCCATCAGCGTGGGCGGGCTGCTCGTGTACCCCGGCGAGATAATGCTCGCCGACCTGGACGGCTGCACGAAGATCCCGCATGGGACCGACCCCGAGGACGTGCTGAAGCACGCCCATAGCATTCGCGAGATGGAGCAGGGGATGTTCGAACTCTACCGGCAGCCCGGCATGACCCTCGCAAAGCTGAAGGAGCTGCGAAGCCGGGGATAGGGTGGCCGCCGGCCGATGACTGGAAGCACGTTCGCCCTGAGCTTGTCGAAGGGCAGTTCTCGGCTATTCAGATAAGTTTGACATCGTCCCTAGTCCGGCAGGCGCCACCTGACCGTGTGCATGTCCCAGGGCTCGGCGGGGTCGCCCGTGGGCAGCAGCGGCGTGTTCCCGGTCACGGTGACGATGGTGTCGTCGTCGAGCACGACCGAGCCTGAATATCCTGCGCCGTCAGATACGACGTAGTACTCCTCGCTCCACGTCGCCCCCTCGTCGGACGACACGCGGGCGCGCAGGTTGCCCTCCGGGTACGGGTAGCGGCTGGTGTGGAGCAGCACGATCCGCCCGTCCGACACCCGCACCAGCTCGCCCGGGCAATGGCCGATCACCTTGGTCCACTGCCTGACGTTGCGCCACGTGCGGCCGCCGTCGTCCGAGTCGGCCAGGAACAGGTGCTTGTAGACCATGCCGGGGTCGCCGCCCGTCTGCTTCCACATGTCCGGCGGGTCGTCGGGGTACGAGAACCACCGCTGCCTGCGGATCGCGGCGAGGAGCCTGCCGCCCCCGAGCGAGAGGAAGGAAGTCTCCGAGCAATGATCGACGATCAGCGTCCGGTCTCCCCACGTCGCGCCGCCGTCCGTCGACCGGTAGACGTAGTCGTAGATGCCGCGCTCCTCCAGCGGAAGCTCGGAGCCGCCGTGGTCGCGCACCCCGTCCCCATTGCGCAGTGTGACCGCGACGATGACCGTGCCGTCCGGCAGCACGCAGAACTTGTTGCCGTCGGCGCCCGGCGCCCCGGTGTAGGGGGCCTTGTCCAGCGGCGCGCCGGGGTCCCACGTCCTGCCCCTGTCGGTAGAGCGGGCGACCGCCATGCCCCGTACCCCCGCACCGTCCGGCGGCGTCTCGTAGAGCAGGACGAAGGTGTCGTCGGGCAGCACGCCGAAGTTGTTCATGCGCTCGAATCCGTCGAACGCCACGGGGAACGACCTCCAGCCGCGCCCCCGTCCGACGACTCGAATATCCGGCTGTGGACGCCGGCGAAGAGAGTGCCGTCGCGCGCTCGCCCCACGCACGGGTCGGCCCGCCACGGCATGTCCGCGTAGTCCATCGCGGCCGTCTCGGCCGCCAGCCGGCCGGTCTCGTTCCCAGCTTCGTCGCGCACCAATACGAACGATCTCATGGTCTGGGGAATCCTTGTTGGGGTGTGTAGCGTAAGTTAGTATAGGTTACCCACAGTCAACACGCCGAGGTTCCAATTGAGTTTCCTAACGTCGATGGCCCTGCGCCGGCCGACCGTAGCGGTGCTGGCCATATTCCTGGTACTTGGCTCAGGAATCTTCGCCTACCGCAGCCTCCAGGTCGAGCTGTTCCCGCAGATCGAATTCCCCCTCGTCACAGTTCTCGCGTCCTACCCCTCCGCAGACCCCGAGGCCATCGTGCGCCAGGTGACCGGGCCGATAGAGAGGGCCATCGACGGCACTCCTGGGCTGGAATCGATTCGATCGACGACCAGGGAGGGCAGCTCGGTCGTCCTTGCAACGTTCAAGTACGGCACCGACATGGCGGGGGTGGAGAGCGTAATCCAGACGGCTGTCAACGACATCACACTCCCCTCCGGCGCCGAGGATCCCACCGTAGGCCGCTTCAACCCCGACGAGTTCCCCGTCATACAGTTCAGTGTCGTCTCGGACCGGGACCTGTACGAGGTCCAGGGCATCGTGCGGTCCCGCATCGTGCCCGAGATATCCGGGATCGAAGGCGTCCAGAACGTCTCGCTGAGCGGAGAGGTCGAACGAAGCGTCCGAATAGTGGCGGACACCGACAGGATGGCCGCGAACGGGGTCTCGCTGTTCCAGATCTCCGCCGCCCTCAGCGAAAACAACCTCACCCTCCCCGCCGGCCTAATCTTCGACGGCTCCCAGGCGGTCATAGCCAAGACGACCCACACGCTCGACTCCATCGAGGACATACAGGGCCTCGTCGTGGGGGTGTCTCCATCTGGCCCGGTGAGGCTGTCCGACGTGGCCGACGTGACCTTCAGGGGCGGCAGGCCCAGGAGCATCACCAGGACCAACGGCAAGCCCGGCATCGGAGTCGCGGTCTCGAAGAAGCCCGAGGTCAACACGCTCGACGTGACGACCGCGGTCAACGAAGCCCTCGACGGCATCGCCGGACTCCCGCCCGACGTCGAGATCATCGTCGTCTCCGACCAGGGGCCCAACATCCAGCGGCAGATCGACACTCTCACAAAGGAGGCGATATTCGGGTTCCTCTTTGCAGTGTCGGTCGTCTTCGCCTTCATGCTCACCATACGCCCCACGATCCCTCGCGGGCTCCTCAACACCCTCCGGCCCACGGTCGTAATCGCCCTGTCGATACCGCTCAGCGTATTCACGGGCACCCTGCTGATGTCATGGCAGGACATGACCCTCAACTTCATGACCCTCGGCGGGCTGGCCATATCCGTGGGGCGCGTCGTGGACGACTCCATCGTCGTGCTGGAGAACGTCTACCGCCACATCCAGGCTGGCAGGGACAGGTGGCGCGCCGCGCTCGAAGCCACTACGGAGGTCGGGCCCGCGATCTTCGCCTCCACCATGACTACCGTCGTCGTCTTCGTCCCGCTGGGGTTCATCCAGGGGCTCGTCGGCGCATTCTTCCTGCCGTTCGCCCTCACGGTCACCTTCGCGCTGATTGCGTCCCTGCTCGTGGCACTCACGGCGGTGCCCGTGCTGGGGGCGTACTTGCTTCGCCCGGGCGACCTGCCCGAGGGAGCCGGGGACGAGGGCGAGGTCAGGCTCCCGGAGACGTGGATGCAGAGGGTGTACATAGTGGTCCTCAAGTGGGTGCTCGGCCACAGGCTGATAACCCTGCTGGTCGCCTTCCTGCTGACCGCATCGAGCTTCGGGCTCCTGGCCTTCATCCCCGTGAACCTGTTCGGCGGCGGCGGCGACCGCTACCTCGAGATAGATCTCTCCCTTCCGCCGGGCACGCCGGTGGAGCAGACGATTGCCCAGGTGACCGAGATCGAAGCCCGGTTGCGGGAGGTCGTCGACGTCCAGCTGGTCACCATCGGCGAGACCGACCTCGCCTTTGGAGGAGGTCCGGCCGGCCCGGAGCGGGCCAGCTTCTTCGCCCGCGTCCGCAGCGGCGCCCCGGACGACATCGCCAACACCCTCAGGGCTGAGCTCGACCGGCCCGGGCGCTCCCTTAGCATCACCGAGGCGCAGGACGGTCCGCCGACAGGCGGGGTGGTGATCTTCGTGACCGGGCCCGACTACGGCGACATATCCAGGGTGTCGGGCGAGCTGGCCGCTTCCCTGTCCTCGGTCGACGGCATCGCGAACCTCGAGAGCGACGTCGCCCAGGCCCGTCCGGAAGTCTCGATAGGGGTCGATCCCGAGAAGGCAGCCATGATAGGGCTCAGTACCCGCCAGGTTGCGTTCCAGCTCAGCCAGTACCTGATCGGCCAGACCGTGACGACCGTGAACATAGAGGGGGAGGCGGTAGACGTGGTCCTCTCGGGAGACCCCAGGTCCGCCGGAGGTATCGACCAGATCCAGTCCCTGGTGATCGTCGGCCCGGCCGGAGCGACCCCCCTGGGAGAGCTTGCCGAGGTAGTGATGAAGGAGGGGCCCGTCACCATCAGCCGCACGGACGGCGTCAGGTCCGCCACCATCACAGGCGACATAACATCGGACGACGCGCAGGAAGTCGGACGGCAGGTCGACGAGAAGATCGCGGCCCTTCGCCTGCCACCCGGAGTCCAGGTCGTCAGCGGAGGCATCTTCGCGGACATCGCCGAGGGATTCCAGGCCATCTTCATCTCCATGGCCGTGGGCATCGTGCTCGTCTACCTCGTCATGGTCACGAGCCTGGGCTCCCTCAGGAACCCCTTCGTGATCGTGTTGACGCTGCCGCTCGCGCTCATCGGCGTATTCACCGCCCTGGCCGTAACGGGCCGCGCCCTCGGGCTCCCGGCCATGATGGGCATCCTCCTGCTCATCGGCATCGTCGTGACCAACGCCATAGTCCTCATCGCGTTCGTCGAGCAGCAGAGGGCCAGGGGCATGGGCGTGTACGACGCGCTGATCTCCGGCGCCCGCGTCCGCCTGCGCCCGATACTCATGACCGCCCTCACGACCAGCTTCGCGTTGCTTCCCCTCGCGGTCGAGACCGAGGGGGGCGGACTGATAAGCGCCGAGCTGGCAACCGTCGTCATCGGCGGCCTGATGAGCTCCACGGGGCTGACGCTGCTGGTCCTGCCCATCGTCTACATGCTCTTCAACGAGAGCATCCCCAACCTTCTGGGGCGGATCTTCCGACGGCGTCGTCCTGAGCCTGCGGCGGGCGATCCCGTTCCCGCCGCCGATTGAGTGGACTTAGGGACAGGTCGTCCTGCGCGCCATAGCTCCTTGACGCCTGTGGACCCATCGTGTTGAATCACCCCATGCCTCTGGAGAAGGAGGAGGGTCCTATGGCCATGACCCCGGAAGAAAAGTTCATGTTCGACCTGCAGGGGTACCTCGTCATCAAGAACGTGCTCACCGACGCCGAGCTTGCCGAGCTGAACGAGGTCGCCGATACGAAATTCCCCTACGCCGACCCGGACAGTGTCAGGCGCGAGGAGATCATCAGCACGTGGAGCCCGGCGTTCACCAAGCTGATCGACCACCCGAAGGTCGTCCCGTACCTCGTCGAGCTCATCGAGCCCAAGTTCAGGATCGACCACGACTACTGCATCTTCATGAGCAAAGGCAACACGCGGGGCGGGCTACATGGCGGCCCGGCCTACGGAGGCGACCACTGGTACTCGTACAGGGACGGGGTGATGCGCAACGGCCTGTGCGTCGTGACCTACTTCCTCACCGACGCCCCGGCCGGCGCGGGCGGCTTCGCCTGCATCCCCGGCAGCCACAAGACCAACTTCAAGGACACCATCCCCGACGACGTGCGCAACTTCGACCGGGTGCCGGAGTACGTCGTGCAGCCGGCCGTCGAGGCGGGAGACGCTCTCTTCTTCACCGAGGCCCTGGTACACGGCACGATGCCCTGGACCGCCGACCACGAGCGCAGGGCCCTGCTGTACAAGTACAGCCCGGGCCACTCTTCGTGGGCCGTCCAGCCTTACAACCACGACGACTACGGCGATCTGACCGAGCAGCAGAAGCGCATCATGGCCCCGCCATCCATGGACGCCCACCCTGAGGTCGTCCAAAAGTAGCCGGCCCAGCGCCCTCTGTGGTTAGCTGTCCCTCGGCCGGGCCGTCCAGACCATCTCCTGGCTGTCCTCGTCGAACGGCGTGCGGTCGAAGTCGCCGTAGAGGTCGACGACCTCGTATCCCGCCGACGTGAGCAGGTGGTGGATCTCCCACCTGTGGGCGTAGCGCAGGCGGAAGTCGCGGTAGAAGCGGCCGACGGCAACCCCCGACTCGTCCAGCTCGTCTACGATCAATCTCGCGTGGATGACTTGGTTATAGTTGTCGCACGAGCTCTGGTGCCAGATGACCAGTCGCCGGCCGCTCTCCGGGTCGGCGACGTCGCGAAGGTGGTACGCACCGTCCCCGGGCTGAACCAGCATGTTCAGGTCCGGCTGGAAGACGTTGAACACCAGCCGACCGCCCGGCAGAAGGTGTCGCCTGATGCAGTCCAGCGTGCTCACCTGGTCCTCGACCGTGAGCAGCGACAGGAAGCCCCTGAACGGGATGATGACGAGCGCGAATCGCCGCCCCAGCGAGAACTCGCGCATGTCGCCGTGCACCAGCGCGACGGGCGTCCGTCCCGCCTTGCGCCGGGCCGCGTCGAGCATCCCCCGCGACGAGTCCAGGCCTGTGACGTCGGCGCCTGCCCGTGCGATGGGCAGCGTCACGCGGCCCGTGCCGCACCCCAGCTCCAGCACCGGCCCTCCGCATCGGAGCGCCTCGTCCACGTAGAAGGGAATGTCGTCGGTGACGTATGAGTATACGGCGTCGTAGACGTCGGCCCAGGCGTCGAAGTCCGTCTCCACGCCGCTCAGCCCGCCGCGTCCTGGAGCGCGATCCGCAGCCGCTCCTCCAGGGATTCGGGTGCGTCCTCCGGCAGGGACGACACCGCCTCCGACGCCTCCTGCACCGTGTACCCCAGGGCGGTCAGCGCGTCGACCAGGTCCGAATGCCCGGCTGCCGGCGCATGCACGGAGGCGACCGGCTGCCAGTCCAGCTTGCCCTTCATCTCCAGCACGATGCGGTTGGCCGTCTTGGTCCCCACGCCCGACACGCCCTTGAACGCGCCGGGGTCGGCCGAGTCGATCGCCAGCGCCAGGGCGTCCGTGGTCATGGCCGACAGGATGCTGAGCGCCAGGCGCGGCCCCACGCCGTTGACGCCGATCAGCGCCTCGAAGGCCGTCCTCGCGTCCTCGGTCGGGAAGCCGTACAGGGTCAGGCTGTCGTCGCGCACCTGCAGCGAGGTGAAGAGCCTGACCCGCTCGCCGCTCGGTCCGAGCACGGCGGAGGCGGACTCCGGGATGCTCGCGCGTATGGTCACGCCACCGACCGTCACGTCGGCCCAGTCCGGACCGACGCCGGCCAGCACGCCCTCCAGTCCTGTGATCACTTGGCTCTACTCAATGATGTCCAGATGGGCGACCTCACCACTATTGATGTGGCAGATGGCGACGGCCAGCGCGTCCGCCGCGTCCGAGGACGGGGTCTCGCCCAGCCCAAGCAGCACCCGCACCATCTCCTGCACCTGCTCCTTGGAGCTGCCGCCGTAGTCGGTCACTGCCTGCTTCACCGCGCGCGGGGCGTAGGATGAGATGGGCAGCCCGTTTCGCGCCGCGATGACCATGGCCACAGCCTGCGCGTGGCCGATGGCCATGGCGGCCCTGACGTTCTGGGCCGCGAAGGGCTGCTCGATGGCGACCTCCACCGGCGACCAGTCCACGACCACCTTGCTCAGCTCCTCGAACAGGAAGCCCAGCCTGTCGGCCAGCGGGTCGCGCCGCCTGGGGCTCACCACGTCCACGTAGTCCGCCCTCATGGTCGATCCGTCGGAGGAGACCACGCCCACTCCCATCTTGTACGTACCGGGGTCGATTCCCAAGACTCGCACGGAGCACTCCTGGGTAAGCGGGGGCTACCCGGACTCGTTCCCGTAGCTGTCCAGGACCTCGTCGGGGAAGTCGGCGTTGGAGTAGATCTTCTGCGTGTCGTCGAGCTCTTCGAGCTGGTCGAGCAGGTTGAGGGCCTGCTTGGCCGTCTTGTCGTCGAGCGGGACGGTGTTGGTCGGCACCATCGTCAGCTCGCTGGAGCGCACTTCGGCCCCGCTGTCGGCCAGCGCCCTGCGGAGCGCCTCCAGCGTGTCGGGCGGCGAGTAGGCGTGCAGCGTGGAGTCGATGGTCTCGAAGTCGTCCGCGCCGGCGTCGATGGCTATGAGGGTCAGCTCGTCTGGGTCCTCGTCCGTCTCGACCACCACCACGCCCTTTTGCTCGAACTGCCAGGCCACCGCGCCCGCGGACGCCAGGTTCCCGCCCATCTTGGTGAAGGTCGAGCGGATGTCCGAGACCGTGCGGTTCCTGTTGTCGGTCAGGGCCTGCAGGAGCACCGCCGTGCCGCCCGGGCCGTACCCCTCGTACATCACCTCTTCCATGCGCGCGCCGTCGGAATCGGCGCCGGTGGCCCGGTTGATGGCCCGCTCGATGTTCGACGCGGGCATGTTGTTGTCCTTCGCCCTCTGCACGGCCAGGCGCAGGCGGAAGTTCGCGTCGGGGTCCGGGCCGCCGTCACGCGCGGCGATGATGATCTCCTTGGTCAGCTTCGTGAACAGCTTGCCACGGCGGGCGTCCGTGACGGCCTTCCCGTGCTTGATTGTCGACCACTTGGAGTGACCGGACATCTACCCTCTCCCATTGAAGCTAGGTACGAGGCCATTATACCAGAAGGCCGATAACCCCCTTGACGGAAGACAAGTTGACGCCCGGAAATGGAAACAAGACGTTCGCCCTGAGCCTGTCGAAGGGCAGTGCTACGCCTACACAGGTAGCCTCAAGCCTCGAGGACTGGATACCGGCTTTCGCCGGTATGACGATGTAGCGGGTCACACCACCGGGGGCAGCCGGACCACCATCCGGCCGCGCTCCGGGTCCACCTCCAGCAAAACCTCGGCGAGGGCGGGCACCAGCGTCTCCCTGCCCTCACCGTCCCGCACCACGTAGACGTCGTTGCTGCCCGTCGCCAGTATCTGCACGACCTGACCCAGGGACGAGCCGTCCTCCGTGGATACGTACATGCCGATGATCTGGTAGTGGTAGTAGGAGCCTGCGGGCGCGGGCGCGACCTCGTCGCGCGGGACGGCGAGATGCGACCCGCGCAGGGACTCGGCGGTCGTCCGGTCGCGGACGGCGTCGAGCAGCACCACCAGGTGTGCCTTGTCCCGCCGCGATGATACGACGCGGACGGTCGAGCTTCCGAGCAACAGGGACGAGCCGCGGGCGAAGCGTCCGGGGTTGTCCGACAGGGGCGTTACCTTGACGTGCCCCCGGGTCCCCCAGGCGCCGATGATCCTGCCCACGGCGACCTGGTCTTCGGGGAGGTCGGCGTCCGTCAGACGATCTCCAGGACGGCCCGCGTGCCCTGCTTGACGGCGGCTACGCGGAGGAGGGTGCGGATCGACTCGGCCACGCGGCCCTGCCGCCCGATCACCTTCCCCTTGTCGTCCGGCGCCACCTCGAGCCTCAGCACCACGCGCCCGTCGTCGCCCTCTTCCGTGACCTTCACCTCGTCCGGGTGGGAGGCTATCGACTTGACGATGTACTCGACCAGGTCTTTCATCATGGCTTGACCTTCTCCAGAGTGCCCATCGCCCCGAGCAGCCGCTCGACGGCCTCGCTCGGGCGTGCGCCGTTGCGGAGCCAGTGCAGGGCCCTCTCCTCGTCGATGCTGACCGTTTCGGGCTCGGTCCGAGGGTTGTAGTGGCCGATCTGTTCGACGAAGCTGCCGTCACGCGCCGCGGCGGAGTCCGCCACGACCACCCGGTAGCTTGGCTGTTTCTTGGCGCCCACGCGCCTGAGTCTGATCCTAAGCATATCTAAAGATTCTAGGGGCGAGCACCACGGTTGTCAATGTTCGCCCGCACACTTTCTTGACCGGGGCGAACGGCGGTGTGCTACACTGTGACGTGGCCGAGGGAGCAGCCGCGGGCGGTTAGCTCAGTGGTTTAGAGCGCTGCGTTGACATCGCAGAGGTCATTGGTTCAAATCCAGTACCGCCCACCATCCCCCGGCCGGCGCCAGGCGCGGCGTTGCCTTCGGCAAGCCGGTGCAGGCGCCCCGCAAGCTCCGTTGCGGCCCCGTGGTGTAGCGGCCTAACACACTGCCCTGTCAAGGCAGAGATCGCCGGTTCGAATCCGGTCGGGGTCGCCACTCGGTCACGGCGTGGCGCGTCCGTGGACGGCCAGCAGGTCGCGGCTGAGGATGCTGGGGCACCAGTAGCGCTCGATGTAGTCCACGACCAGCTCCGTGCCGCGGTCGTGGCTCACGTAGGGCGCGCGGCCGGGGTTGTACATGGCGTCCGTCAGGTCCCTGACCAGCACGCACCGGATGCCCCAGCGCGTCATCTGCTTGATGGCGAAGGAGCGGTTCAGCACGCACATGTTCGTGTGGACGCCCATCACCACCAGGTTCTCGATGCCCGCGCCCCGTATGAAGCCGTAGACCTCCTCGCCGTCGTCGGAGATCACGTCGTCCTCCCCGATCTCGATGGCCGGGTGCTGGCGGGTCCACGCGCGGCCCTGCTCGCATCCCCCATCGTCGCAGCCTCCATCCGAGTCGTCGATGGGCAGCGGCGGCGGGATGGGCAGGTCGATGGGGTCGGGCGGCTCCACCCTCGGGGCATCGGCGATGCGCCTGCGCTGGGGCGCATATGCGTAGAAGTCCATCGTGTCCGACGGGCAGTGGATGATCTGGACGCCGTTCGCGCGGGCCGCGGCGACGACCCCGTTCGCCCGCTCCGCAATGGCGGCCGTGCGCTTCGCGGCGGCTCTGCACCAGTGGTCGTCCCACAGGTCGCACAGGAGCAGGGCCGTCTCCGCGACGGGGAAGAGCTTGGGCACGGTCACCCGGTCCCAGAAGCCGGTGCTCTTGAGGGTCACGACCTGCGTGCGCAGGTTGAGGAGCAGGTGCGTGCTGCCAGCGCCGCCGGTCATGGTCGGCCTCCTGCCGCCGCCCAGAGCACGCCGTTGGTCAGTAGGCGTAGAAAGCGGTCGTCCCTGAAGTCGTCCTGGTGGCCCAGGGAGGTGTAGAAGACGCGCCCGCCGGCGTTCATGCGGGTCCACGCCACGGGCTCGGTCGCCTCGTCCGTCGTCCCCGTGAGCAGCAGGGTCGCGTCGTCCGCGATGGGCGTGTTCCTGTAGAGGCTGCCGTGGGACACCAGGCCCGCGACGCCTTCGAGGATGGGATGGCCGGCGGCCCCCGGCGCCTCGTCCACCCGCACCAATGGACCCGCGCCGTAGTGCATGTCGTAGCTGCCGCCCAGTACCTCGGCGTCGAAGCCCAGCCAGTTCTGGAAGGCGTGGCTGGCCGTGCGCACGCCGACTACAGGGCGTCCGGCGGCGCAGTAGGCCCTGAACCGCTCCAGCTCACGCCCGGCCGTGTTCAGGCGGCGGGTGAACACCAGCAGCACGTCGGCGTCGTCGATGGGTGCGAGGGAGCGGTCGTCGTCCTCCGATTCGAAGACGACGGCCGAGCAGTCGAAGCCGCCTACCGCCCGGAGGCGCTCCTCGAAGATCGCCAAGGACCCCTCGGAGTCGTACTCGAAGGAGCCCGACAGCATGCAAAGCCTGGTGGTCATTACACTCACGGTGCCCGATTCTCCGATATGATGTAGCTTGCGATGGATACCGTCAAGACCGATCTGGCGCTGCCGTACCAGGTCTCGCTACGCGGCACGGTGAGGAGCCACGGGTGGGTCATGCTCGCGCCCTGGGGCTGGGACGACTCCGCCTGCGCCCTGTGGCGGAGGGACAGGCTGTCGTCGGGACGGACGGCCCGAATCCAGGCGACGCAGCCGGATGCCGGCCGGATCGAGGTCGCCGTCGAAGGCGACGGCCTCTCCGGCAGCGACGTGGACGAGGCCGCCGGACTCGTGAGGCGCTGGCTCTCGCTCGACTGGGATCCCGCCGGGGCCATAACCGCGATCCGTGGGGTCGATCCCGAGGCGGCTGAGACCATCGAGCGCGGCGGCGGCAGGCTCCTGCGGTGCAGCACCCTCTACGAGGATTTCGTGAAGACGGTCTGCACGATCCAGATCGCGTGGGCGGGGAGCCTGCGAATGGTCGCCGCCCTGGTAGAGGCCGGCGGCGGGCTGTTCCCCACACCCGCCCGGGTCCTCGAGCTGGGGGAGGCCGGGCTGCGGGAGCGCGGGATCGGCTTCAGGGCAAGGGCGCTCGCCGAAGGGACGGAGGCGATGCGGGAGCGCGGCCAGATCGACGAGGCCGGACGCGCCGCCGGGCCAGTATCCTACGACGACCTGATCGGGCTGTGGGGCATAGGCCCATACGCGGCGGCGCACGTGGCCGTATTGCAGCACGACTTCAGCCGCATACCCGTCGACTCCGAGGTCACCGCCTACTGCCGCGACCGGTACGGCATCGGCCCGAAGGAGATCGACGCCCACTTCGAGCCCTGGGGCGAGTTCCGCTTCCTGGGCTACAGGCTGACGAAGAACGCTTACTTGGGCCGCGACGAGTGACCGTTTGGCGACATTATGGACCTCACCTTCTCTTGGAGATCAACTGGCGTCATTTCTTCTTCCGATGCTGGTTCATCAGTCCATCAGCGAACTTCTGCCCGCTTGCTTCCGACATGCGGGCGCCGCCGGGAATGAAGTCTCCGCTATGCAGGACCCCGATGTGCTCGTGGAGGAAGTCGGCCAAGGTTTCTGCTTTGTCTGGCGGGCGTGCCTGATGCGATGTCATCGTGTAGTCCTCCCTCACCCTGCCAGCAGCGCTTCCACTTCGGCCCTAGTTGGCATGGCTTCCTGGGCACCGGGCTTGGTGACGGCTAGGGCGCCGGCTGCGGTGCCGTAGCGGACGGCGTCGGCTGTGCTGCGGCCCTCGCTCAGGGCGACTACGAACGCGCCGCCGAAGGCGTCCCCGGCGGCTACGGTGTCGGAGGCTTCGACCTCGTGCGAGGCGACGTGGCCCCGGCCCTCCGGCGAGGCGTAGCACGCGCCCCCCTCGCCGAGCTTGACGATGGCGGTGGACGCGCCCGCCTCCAGCAGCGCCTCGGCGGCGGCGTGGGCGGACTCCACGTCGAACACGGGTATGCCGGTGAGGGCCTCGGCCTCGGTCTGGTTGGGCGTCACCACGTCCAGTGCGGCGAAGGCCTCGGGCGGCAGGCCGAGGGGCGGCGCCGGGTCCCAGACCACCGTAACGCCCGCGTCGTTCGCCAGCCGCGCGGCCCGCAGCGAGACCTCGTAGGGCGTCTCCAGCTGGAGCATGAGGGCGTCCGCGCCGTCGAGGGCCTTCTCGACAGCGGCAAGCTCCGGCTCGCCGCACTGCATGTTCGCGCCGTATATGGCGACTATGTAGTTCTGGCGGTCGTCGTCCAGCAGGATCATCGCTATGCCGGAGGCGTGGTCGGGGTCGACGGAGATGCTGCCCGTGTCGATGCCGTAGCCTCTCAGGTCGTCGAGCATGGGCGGGCCGAACACGTCGTCGCCCACCCTGCCGACCATCCTCACGTGCGCGCCCATGCGGGCGGCGGCCACGGCCTGGTTCGCGCCCTTGCCGCCCGGAGCGGTGTAGAAGTGATTGCCCATCACGGTCTCGCCGGGCGCGGGCAGCCTGGGGGCCACGCCTATCAGGTCCATGTTGATGCCGCCGAGCACGACGACGGTGGGCCGCTTGCCGGGTGGAGTCATCGCCGCGTCAGCCGATCCTTCCCTGGTCGAGCAGCTCTTCCAGGATGCGAGCGGGGCCGTCCTGGTCGAGGGTTGGGGCGACGCGGTCCGCCACGCTGAGGGCCTCGGGCACCGCGTCTCCGACAGCGACGCCCAGGGCCGCCCACTCCAGCATATGGACGTCGTTGTAGCCGTTGCCGAACGCGATGGTGCTGCCCGTGTCGATGCCGAGGTGGCCGCAGAGCCACTCCAGCGCCATGTGCTTGCCGCCGTCGGGGTGGATCATCTCGCAGAAGGTGGGCAGCGACCTGGTGACGTGGAGGTGGGAGTCGAACCGCTCCTTGAGCCTGCGTTCGAGGGCGAGGACGTCGGCCTCGCCGCCCACTGCCAGGACGCGGGTGGGACGGCGAGCGGCGAGGTCGCGCAGATCGTCGACGACCAGCACGTCGCGCCCGTTCCGCTCGCTGTAGCCCCGGGCCCAGGGCGTCATCTCGCCCACGTAGACGTCGCTGTCCAGGTAGACGGCCACGTCGGTCTCCCAGCCGTCCAGCGCGCCGAGAGCGTGCAGGAACTGCCCTTCGGTGAGGGGCAGGTGCCAGAGCACGTCGCCGGTGACCGGGTCCGCCACGTGCGCGCCCTGGTAGGAGACGATGGGCGACCTGAGGTCGAGGGCGGCGGTGGACATCCTGGCCGACTCGAACATGCGCCCGGTCGCCACGGTCACCACCGCGCCCGCCTCTATGACGCGGTCGATGGCCCTGCGGGTCCTGCCCGAGATCTCGCGGTCCGGGCCGCGTATGGTGCCGTCGATGTCCAGGGCGATCAGCTTGTAGGTCATGGCGGCGTGCTACAATTCGCCGTGGCCATGAAGATTTCACCGCGCCAGTTGTTGTGGATGATCGTCATACCCGCCGTCGTGGTAATGATGGTGCTGGCCCTCCGCGGCTCCTAGGTCTGCTTCAAGGCTGCCTCGACCGGCTGAGCACTGCCCTTCGACAGGCTCAGGGCGAACGACCGTGTCCTCCGTTTGAGCATAGAATGGACTATCCACGGGGGAGAGTGTAGCAGAATCTCCCGACCCCTCACTTCCCGTCATTTGCGGTGAGGGACTCGACCTCTGACGTGATGGCCCGCTGGGCGGCTGCGACGAAGGCGGCGGTCATGGTGCCCTTCACGGCGGGCTGGAAGCCGTAGGGGCCGAAGCCGAAGACGATCTCCTCCTTCACGTACTTTTCCGGGCCGTCCAGGTAGTACGGAGAGGTCCCGCGCAGGTAGTCGGGCAGGGCGGCATCGTCGTACACGAGCGGGTTGGCCAGTATGAACTGCGGCCTGTCCGTGTCCAGCTCTGGCGGTCGGAAGGGGACGGGGATCTCGCCCAGGTGGGCCGTGTCCGTGGTCTGGGGCGCCCACAGCCCTACGCTGTATGTCGGCCCCGGGGCGACCCACTCCTCGAGCTGTCTCCGCACCCTGACGAACTCGTACCAGTGAACCAGCCGCCCCAGGTGATCGGGAGGCAGGCAGCTCTCGTCCCGGAAGGCGTCGACGTTACCCCCGGCCCGCACGTAGTTGAACGCCGCCACCCAGTTCGCGTAGGTCTTGGCGGCCCTGGACAGCATCATCGAGCCGTCGAACTTGTGGGTGCTCTTGGCATCGGCCACTACGATGTGGGGCATGTCCCTGTCCATCTCGCGGACGAACTCCATCGGAAAGGCGTCCGCGGTCCACGGGCCGGTGTTGTCCGCCGACTGCTCGAAGTTGCGTGCGGAGGCCACGCTGAGCCTCGTGGACATGTGGGAGGGCACGCCGTCGTACCGGAGCGTGAACCCATCGCCGAGAAGGCCCTCCAACGGCTCGACGACCCACTGGCGCCCGTACCGGTTGTTCCCGACCACGACTATCGACCGGGAGGTACCGGCGCGAAATCGCCGCAGGAACCTCAGGAATCCGGCGGCCTCGTGTCCGGCCCGCCTGATCTCCAACAAGTGGTCGTCGAGACGCAGCTCCTCGCGATGCTCGTGGTCCAGCACGGGGAACTCGACGAACTTCCGGTAGAGAGCGGAAGGCGGCTCGTTGACGTACGGCAGCTTCCTGTTTGTGCCGTACAGGCGGTGGTACTCGTGGGAGTACTTCTGGTATTCCAGGTCGCGCTGCAGGGGGTCGCTGGCGTCGAACTCCCCGCGTCCGGTCGCCTCGGCGAGCCTGTCCAGGTGGGCCAGCTTCGCCTCGAAGTCGCCGGGCCGGGCCAGGAATTCGGCCAGGACGGGTGTGACGATCACGTCGTGCATGTAGAACCGACCAATCCAGTCCTTCAGGCGCGACAGCCTGTGCGACGCCTCCAGCGGGGGAAGCGCCAGCAGCGGCCCCGCGAACTCCAGGTCGAGCCTGACGTCGATCGACTCGATCAAGATGGCGACGTCGACGGCGTTCAGGACGTCCGCGGCGGCGAGGACCGGCGCGTATTTCTTGTGGACGTCGGCCTCGTCGACCGGCGCGTCCGCGCTCGACTGCATGTGAGCAAGCAATCGCCCGACAGCGTCCCTTAGTTCGCGGCTGTCGTCGGGCACAGGCACGGGTGATGCGGCGTCCGGCTAGTGGGGGTGCTCCGAGGGCGTGTACCCCAGGAACTCTGCGGCCGTATTCGTGGTGTAGCGAGCGTTTGGGACGGAGGACTGGATGTGGAAGACGCTCCAGGTGGGCCGGATCACCGGCTCCTGGTAGACGGGCTCCGTCTCGGCGTCGCCGAGGGCGAGCGCCCTCTCGACAGCCTGGACGGCATCGCGCGGGTAGAGGGCCGACGCGGTAGCCGTCCCGCCGTCCTCGACCAAGTCGCCGAGGCGCAGGCATACGACGTCCACCCTGCCGGAGCGTCCGAACTCGCGGCAGACGTACTCGCCGAAGTGGTAGCAGAGGGCGGACACGTCCGTCCCGGGCCTGGGCCGCCACCGCTCCGACACGGTGTGGTCCTCAGGGTATCCACTCATGACCGAGAGGGAGCTGAGGTAGACCAGGCGCGGCACCCCCTCCTCGGCGGCGGCGGTCAGCAGATTGTAGGTGCACCGCATGGCGGCGTCGAGCCGGTCCGAGACGGAGGCGTTGGGGTCGGGCTCGCCGGAGTGGACGACGGCGTCCATGCCGCGAACGAGGTCGTTCGTCGCCTCGCCGTGGCCCAGGTCCGCGACCACGGCCTCCACGCCATCCGGCGCGTCGTCGAGCGTCGAGGGGCTGGTGAGCCTGACCTCGTGCTCGTCCGACAGCGCGCCGGCTACGATACGGCTCAGCCGCGTCCCGCCATTGGTCACCAGGACTCTCACGATCATCCTCCGAAGGTCTCCCAAAGGATAGCCCCAGGGGCCGGTATGTTCAAGCGGCTTCGCGGGTACGGAGACGCGCACATCTGGAAGTATCCCCGGATTAGTGCTACCGTACAGCCGGACCGCCCAAGGAACGGGAGCATTGAGATGGTCACAGACACAGCACGTGAAGCGAGAAGTCCGCTCTGCAGGACGTACTCCCTGGAAGCGGGAGAGCGCCCGGCGGGGTCCGCGCCAAGCTGGAAGCGGTGCCTGGTGTTCGAGCTGCCGAGGCCGTGGCAGCCCGACGTGCCGGACACGGCCCACTTCCCGGAGGGCGTCCGGAACGCGATTGCCCGCGCCGAGGAGGTTGGCCGGGACGCGCGAGTGCAGTGCGTGAGCCCCGATCCCGAGTACTCCGCCGAGGGTCACACGACGGTGATGCTCTTCTCCCGGCCCGACGGCCCGTTCACGGCCTTCGAGCGCGAGGAGTACCTGGTCCCCACCGAGGCCCTGGGCGACCTCGCCGGGGCGCTGCTCGTCGACCGGGAAGACCTGGCGAAGTTCGCCCGGTGGCGCCGCGACACGAACGGCGTGCGGGACATGCTGGTCTGCACCCACGGCTCGCGGGACAAGTGCTGCGCCTCCTTCGGGTTCCCCGTCTACGAGGAGCTGCGCCGGCGCCAGGCGCCACGGCTGGGAGGCAGGATGCGCGTCTGGCAGGTGAGCCACCTCGGCGGGCACAGGCTAGCCCCGAACCTGATCGACATGCCCGATGGACGCAACTGGGTGCGTATCGGCACCGACCAGGTCGACGCGCTGGTCTCTCGCAGCGGGCCGCCATCGGTACTGGAGGAGAACTACCGGGGCCTCACCGGGCTCGACTCGCCCTACGAGATGATCGCCGAGGGCGAGGTGCTCATGCGCGAGGGCTGGTGCGTCGCGGGCAGGCCGATCTCGGTCGAGGCGGTGCTCTCCAGCAACGGCCACGAGGGCGCCGAGGTCCGGGTCGAGACGACGAGCCCGGACGGCAGGCCCGTACTCTACGAGGTAGCGGTCGAGATGAGCGGCACGGTCGAGTACATCAAGTGCGTCGGCCGCGAGGACGAGGGAACCGAGGAGGAGGCCCAGTACACGGTCAGGCGCGTGGAGAAGGTGACGTAGGCGTGCTGGCCGAGCACTGCCCTTCGACAGGCTCAGGGCGAGCGATTCTTGTACGGCCTCGTTCGTGCTGAGCCCGTCGAAGCATCTCCCGGTTAGTCACTACGGTGAGCCGGGGAACAGCTCGACGGTGCCGCTGGGTAAGAATACCTCGACCGTGTCGGGGTCTCGGTAGCCCTCGATCTCGGTGGGGATGACCCCCGGGCTCTCGACGGCGGCGCGGACCACGAGCTTGTTGAAGAAGCTGACGCTCTCGGCGTCGTAGTAGTCGTCGAGGGGCATCCAGATGCAGTCCTCGATCTCCTCCTCCTGCTTCGTGATCTCGTGGCTGAGGGGTTCGAGGCGGCATACGAAGTAGATGTCGGACTTGTCGTAGCGGTAGCCGTGCTGGTTCCTGAAGCAGGCGAGGGACACGAACCGGGTCTCGATCCCGGTCTCCTCGAACACCTCCCGGACGACGCCGTCGACCAGGTGCTCACCCGCGTGGAGCGCGCCGCCTGGCAGCTTGTAGAAGGGCGGGCCGCCGGAGCGCCGGCCCTTCTCGTGCACCACCAGCAGCTCGTCGTTCTCGTTGATCGCGACGCCTCCCGCGCCGATGTAGTGGGAGGCGTACGGCGGGATGAACGCGTTCTCGACCAGGCGCCTGGTGAGCATGAGGTAGTTCTCGCCGCTGTGGTGGTACTCGAACCCGTGGCCCACGGCGATGGGCACCAGCGTGGCCCGGTTGATGTGGAGCTCCAGCCACACGACCTTGTACCCGGCTTCGCGCCAGAGGTCGAGGGATGACCGCAGGCCCTCCTCGAACGTATCTGGGTCGCGCGGCAGGGCCGACGGCTTGGGGATGATGCCGCCGAACGGGTTGGTCGTGGCCTCGAAGGCTTCCATAGGGCTGCTCCGGCTCCTTGGCGATTTTCGACCGCAGTATATTGGCGCGGCCCGCTCCGGTCAAAGAGGACTGGGGCGCGGGGTTGATGTACAATCAGGCCGCCCGCACCAGGGCCACTCTCACCGGCGAGGTACGGCATGGCGACCATCTTGGAGCGGTACGAGCAGAAGTTCCGTGGATCCCGTAAGGCGTACGAAAGCGCCGCGGGGTTGATCCCCGGCGGAGGCCACCAGTCGAGGGTGGTCAAGCCGTTCCCCCTGTTCGTGGCTGAGGGCAGCGGGGGATCGAAGCGGGACGTCGACGGCAACGAGCTTATCGATTACATGATGGGGTTCGGGGCGCTGATGCTCGGCCACGCCCACCCGGAGATCACGGAAGCAGTCGCGGACCGGCTGGCACAGGGCACCCACATGGGCACCACGTCGGAGCTGGAGATCGAGTGGGCCCGGCTGGTGAATGGCCTGATCCCCTGCGCCGAGCGTGTGCGGTTCACCGCCTCCGGGACCGAATCGACGCTGCTGGCGCTCCGCCTGGCGCGCGGCTTCACGGGCAGGAAGAAGCTGGTGAAGTTCCGCGAGCACTTCCACGGCTGGCACGACTACGTCTCCATGGAGTCGGGCATCAACACCCAGGTCGGCATCCCCGAGGAGACGATGTCCACGGTGGTCGTGCTGGAGCCGGACGTGGACGCCCTGCGGGACCTGCTCGAAAGGGACGACGACGTTGCGGCGGTGATAATGGAGCCGACGGGCGGCCACTGGGGGCAGTTCCCGGTTGCGAATCCGGGCTTCCTGGAGGGCGTCCGGGAGGTCACGGCGCAGCACGGCGTCATCATGATCATGGACGAGGTGATCTGCGGCTTCCGCATGTCGCGTGGCGGGGCGCAGGGCCGGTTCGGGATCATGCCGGACATGACGACGATGGCGAAGATCGTGGCGGGCGGCCTGCCAGGCGGCGCAGTGGTGGGCCGGGCGGACATCCTGGAGCAGATGGGCGACGCGGGCGAGGCGCGGCTTGCCCACCCGGGCACCTTCAACGCCAACCCCGTGTCGGCGACCGCCGGCATAGCGACGCTCGGCAAGATCGCCAGCGAGCCGATAAACGACCGTGCGGACGCGATGGCGGCCCGGCTCAAGGCGGGGCTCCGCGACTCGCTGAACAGGATGGAGGTGCCGGGCCAGGTCCACGGGCTTGCGTCGATCGTGCACGTGGCCCTCGGCGTCGAAGCCGAGGACGAGGAGATATCGACGGTGCCCCACGACACGCTGGCCGAGGCGACCGCCGCCCAGTCTGCCAACCTCAAGCTGGCGATGCTGAACGAGGGAGTGGACATGATGGGCGGCATAGGCTTCATGGTCTCCGCGGCCCACAGCGAGGACGAGGTCGACCGGACGGCGGAGGCCTTTGAACGGGCCCTGGCGGCGCTGAGGGCCGAGGGCGACATCTAGGAGGCGAGCAGTGGCAAAGTACCGCGGGGCAGTGATAGGGCTCGGATGGATGGGGATGCTGTACGACCTGGCGGAGCGCCCCGGCCCGGCGCTCGACCAGCCCAGGTTCGCCCTGGAGTCGGGTGACAGGCCGACCCCGGACCTGGACGTCCACCGCAGGTTCCAGCAGCACGAGGCGCACCTCAGGTCGGGCAGGCCGACGAGCTACGCCGAGGCGATGGCGGACCGCTCCGACGTCGAGCTGGTGGCCGCCGCCGACAGGGACGTGAGCCGCCTCAATACATTCACCGAGAGGTACGGCGTCGAGGGCGTCTACACCGACGCGATGGCGATGCTGGAGGAGGTCAAGCCGGACCTCGTTGCGGTCGCCACCAACATCCGCGGCCGGGCGGACCTGACCGTCGCCGCCGTCGAGAACGGGGCGAAGGGCATCGTGACGGAGAAGCCCATGGTCAACACGCTGGAGGAGGCCGACCGGATGGTCGGGGCCTGCGCCGAGGCGGGTGTCCCCCTGAGCTGCGGGGCGATTTCGACCACTCATCCCTCGTTCGCGACGGCGAGGGAGCTTGTGGAGTCGGGCGCAATCGGCGACGTGGTGTCGATCGAAGCGCCGAGGCCAAGCTCGCAGCACCAGAACTGGGCCTACTTCCTGGAGGCGGACCCCGCGTGGGCGATAGGGACCGGCGACGACGAGCGGCACCAGGGCGGCAGCGACGAGTTCCATGGGCAGGGGATGATGGTGGCGGGAGACGGCGTGGTCGTCCACTTCCGGGCGGGCGCGCCCCAGCTCAGGGTCAGCGGGACGCGGGGCGAGCTGGTCCACAGCTTCCTGCGAGGCGGCTGGGAGCTGTGGCAGGACGTGGACTCGGGAGGCGCCGCCGGGCGGGCCATGCTGCCCTGGCCGGGGCCGCAGACGGGCCACTACGGCGGGATCTACTCGCTGGCGGACGTGATCGACTGCATCGAGGGCAGGCTGGACGAGCCGAAGAACTCCGGGCGACGGGTCGCGACGGCCTTCGAGGTGGAGGTCGCGCTCAAGAAGTCGTCGGACGAGGGCGGCGTACGCGTCGACCTACCCCTCGAAGACCGCTCCCTCGGCGTCAACTTCGACTGGTTCCGCTAAGCCCGATTGCCCTAGGGCGAATCTGGGTACCCTGTGGGAGAATAGCCAAATTCGACGTCGCTAAGAGTCCTCGTCATTTCGGAGGAACTGTGAGCACAAAGAAGACATCGGACGAGCGCAAGGAACTTCTCGCGAGGCTGATAACGTCCAGAATCGCACTAGGTCGAAGGGTTGAGTCCCAGAGCGACTTCCAAGCTGTGCTTGTCGCTGGCAAGCCGGTAAACCACATCCTACATCTGCTTCTAACGTTGGTCACTTGCTTCGTGTGGGGTATCGTGTGGCTCATTTTGGCAATCGCAGGAGGCGAGAAGCGGGAGATCGTACAGGTTGACGAGTGGGGCAACACGTCGGTCACCCGGATGTGGAGGTAAGTCTGCCTCTTTACGTGGCTATCAGCCTGGCAGGACCCTGGCGGTGACCTCGAACCGCTCGGACTCGGGGGGCCGGGCCCACAGCTCCTCTGCGCCGGCCATGGCTGCGGCGCGCTCTGGGCTGGCCTTCCACGCGTCGTATATATCCTCGTTCTCCCACACGACGAGGCTCGACAGCTTCGTGGGGTCGGACTTGGAGGCGAGGCTGTAGCGCACGACGAAGCCGGGCGCGCGGCTCTGGGCCTGCCCGTTGCCGTCGAGGAGCGCAGCCGCCTCTTCGACGCGGCCTTCCTTCGCCCAGTGATGAGTCAGCACGCCTATCATCGCCCCTCCAGGATGGGCATGGCCCGAAAGCTGGCCGGAGTGTAGCAGGGCGGTTCGGGGCCGGTCAACGCGGGCAAGCGTATAATGCTCGCATCATGAGGAAGGCGGAGGGGACCAGTGAACCTGTTGTCCAAGGCCCTCGACACGACAGTGCGGCCCCTGGCGATGCGAGCCCTGTTGGCCTGGGAGCGGATCGAGTCCGGCGTGGCATACAACCCCCTCTCCCCGGCGTTGCGCGCGAACCCGTACCCTCTCTATGAGGAGCTGCGACGAAAGGACCCCGTGCACCGGATGCGCCTGCAGGACGCCTGGGTGCTAACCGACTACGCCGACGTCGACATGGTGTTGCGAGACACCCGGCGGTTCGGGAATGAGGGGAGGGACTTTGGCTACATTCCGCAAGTGAGCATGTTGGACTTGGACCCGCCGGAACATACCAAGATCCGGAGGCTGGTGGCCCACGGCTTTACCCCACGTTCCGTGGCCGCCCTGGAACCGCGCGTCCGGGAAACGGTGGCCGTCTTGCTGGGCAACATGGAGGAGAAGGGGCGCTTCGACCTCATTGCGGACCTGGCCTTTCCCTTGCCCATCATCGTCATCGCCGAGATGCTGGGGATTCCGCCGGAGGACCGGGAGCAGTTCAACGAGTGGTCCAACATCGTCTCCCTGATTGTCGATCCTCTCCTGGATGAGCCGCAGGTGCGCAGGGTGCGGCAGACCGTCGATGAAGTGTTCGCCTACTTCGAGGCGGTGGCGGAGGAGCGGCGTCGGGATCCGCAGGACGATCTGGTGAGCGCACTGGTGACGGCGGAGGTGGACGGCGAACGGCTGGAACGCGACGACCTGCTGGTGAACCTGCTGCTGATACTGGTGGCAGGGAACGAGACGACGCGTAATCTCATCGGCAACGGCACCCTGGCGCTGCTGCACAATCCGGACGAGCTCCAGAGGCTGCGCGACGACCCCGTGCTGCTGAACGGGGCGATTGACGAGCTTCTGCGTTTCGACAGCCCGGTCCAGTTGGACAGCCGGATAGCCCGAGAGCCGGTCGAGCTGCGCGGGAGGCGGATAGCGCCCGGACAGCGAGTGCTCTGCCTCCTGGGGGCGGCCAACCGCGACCCACGGACCTTTCCCGACGCGGACCGGCTGGACGTGGGCCGCTCCGCCGCCGGCCATCTTGCCTTTGGGCGGGGCATCCACTACTGCCTTGGCTCGCCACTGGCACGGCTCGAGGGACGCGTGGCCTTCGAGGCGCTGCTTCCCCGCTTGGGCAGCCTGCGGCTGATGCGGGAGCCGCGCTACCGGGACCAGGTGACGCTACGGGGGCTGGAGTCCCTGTGGTTGGAGGCAGCCTAGCGCTGTTCGGGCTCCCGTCGCTCGGCGAGGGTCAGCATCTCGGCGGGGTTGGTTACCAGCATACGGTCGACGGCGTCCTGGGAGATGCCCGCCTCGACCATCCTGGGCGCGATGTTGTCGAGAAGGTGGGCGAAGCCCATGCCGCCGTACTTCACGAGCTTGTCCTTCGAGCAGACGTCCTGGCCCAGCAGGACCTGGCCGCCGTGCCCTTCGTCGACGAGCAGCTTCACGAACCCGATGCGCTGGGCGTCGCTCGGGAAGTCGGTCGTCGCCAGCGAGAAGTTCGACGTCTCCCACCCAAGCTGGTCGTACGCCAGGTAGCAGCCGGTCCGGGCCAGCTCCAGCAGCCGGTCGGCGTCGAAGTAGGTCCGCCCCAGGTGCCCGATGACCACGCGCTCCACGTCCGCGCCCTCCGCGGCCAGTACGTCCAGTATCTCGAACGGCGCGTCCTCGCTCCTGCCGGGATGGATGATGATCGATGCGCCCGTCTCGACCTGCGCCCGCGCGCCGGCCCGCAACACCTTCCGCTCGTTCGGCCACAGCGGCCACGAGCAGCCCAGCTCGCCGATCACGCCCGCCCTAACGCCTCGCTGCCCGGTCGTGAGGTCGGTCACGATCTCCGCCGCTATCTCGTCCTCGGACATCGCGTCCATCCCGTCTGGGTGGGACGCGCCCACGTAGTAGCCGGAGCCGATCACGACGTTGAGTCCCGTGCGGCGGGATATCCGCGCCGCGGCGGCAGGGTCGCGGCCTATGCCCCTCGTCGTCGTGTCGACGATGGTGCGGCCCCCGGCGGCCCTGAACAGCATCGCCTCCTCGACGGTCGTGTCCTCGTCGACCAGGGTGAGGTTGTCCCTGCTACGGAAAGGGTCGTACCTGACCCAAGCCAGGTTGTCGAGGTCGACCGGCTGGAACGCCAGGCCGCGCTCCGAGGCTGACTCGGGATCCTGGAATACGACCGAGAAGTCGAGGAGCAGGTGCTCGTGGGCGGTCGTCGGCCCCAGCGTCTCCGGCGAGACCGGGCCGAGCACCGTCTGGACCATGCCGCGCACGGGCAAGGCTACGGGAGGAACTTCACAGCAGCGACGAGGACCGCCGCCTTGACAACATCAGTTACGGCAATAACAGCACCCAGCAACCAGATACGGCGTATGGTGCCTTTCCTGAAATCGGCCATGAAAGCCCTGAAATCACAGGTGTCACCGGTGCCTGCATCTTCGGTATGAGCCATCGCCAATCTCTGTGCCTCACCACTCCGCCAGTCTACTCTGCCCAGATCACCATGAACGTAGTGTAGCGTCCGCACATTGTCAAGGCGGGTGCCCCGAATCCGATACAATATGCCGAGTCAATCCAATGTTCGGAGGTACCCTTGTCCACGTCCAGGATCGTCACCGGAAGCCACCTGATCGGCCGCGCCCTGCGGATGGAGGGTGTGACCAACGTGTTCGCGCTGGCGGGCGACCACGTCCTGCCCGTCATGGACGTGATGGCGGACATGGGCTTCCGGTTCATAGACACGCGGCACGAGCAGGCGGCGGTCCACATGGCCGACGCGTGGGCGCGAATCACGGGCCAGCCCGGCGTCGCCATGTACACGACGCCCGGGTTCGCGAACGCCATTCCCGGCCTCAGCAGCGCCCTGAACTCCGAGGCCCCGCTGCTCTCGATCAGCGGGTCCGCGCCTCTGCACGAGCTGGGGCGCGGCGCGATGCAGGAGATCGAGCAGGTGGACATGGCGCGACCGACGACAAAGGGGGCGTGGCTGGTGACCGACCCGCGCCGCATCCCACACATGATCGCCCAAGCCCTCAGGCTCGCCTACTCCGGCAGGCGCGGCCCCGTGCACCTGACCATCCCCATCGACGTCCAGCAGCAGACCCTCGACGAGAGCGATGTCACCTACTTCAAGCCGTCCGAGTACCGGCCCGGCCCCGACTCGGGCGTGTCCGACGCCCAGGTCGAGGCGGTGGTGGACGCGCTCCACGCGGCGGAGAGGCCGCTGATAGTCGCGGGAACCGCCGCGGCCTACTCCGGCACGGGCAAGGAGCTGCGGCGGCTCGTCGAGGCGACGCGGGCGCCGATCATGACCGAGGCCGGCGCACGAGGGCTGGTGCCCGACGACCATCCCTACTGCGCGGGCTTCTACGACAACGGGCTCAACGACGCCGCCCGCAGGCTCCGCGACGCCGACGTGGTGCTGCTGCTCGGCATGAAGCAGGACATCATCATCGGGTACGCCCTGCCACCGACCCTCTCAGCCGACACGGTCGTCCTGCAGGTCGACCCGTCGCCCGCCGAGATCGGGCGCAACCGGGGCGTCGCCGTGGGCATCGTGGGCGACGTCGCCGCGGTCGCGGACCGGGTCGCGTCGAGCGCCGCTTCCCGTTCGTGGCCGGAGCGGGCGTGGGTGCGGGAGCTGCGCGAGGTGAGGGAGGCCCAGCTCAGCAAGCTGGACGAGCTTGCCGTGAGCGAGGCGCCGATGCACGCGATCTACGTACACAAGGCGCTCCGGTCCGTCCTGCGGCGCGACGACTTCCTAACCTTCGAGGGTGGCGACTTCTGCCACTTCGGGCGGGCGTACCTCCCGGCCCTGGAGCCGCGGTCGTGGCACTACTTCTCGGCGGTCGGTATGCTCGGCTCGGGCCTGGCGACAGCGATGGCCGCCAAGCTGGCCTACCCCGACCGGCGGGCCATATCGCTGACGGGCGACGGCAGCTTCGGGTTCAACGGCATGGAGCTGGACACGGCCGTCAGGCACGGCATCAACGTCGTGTCGATCCTGGGCAACGACGCGGCGTGGGGTATCGACCGGCAGATCCAGCTCGAGGTGTACGGCAAGCCGGTCGCCACGGACCTGCTGCCGACGCGCTACGACAAGGTCGCCGAGGCCCTGGGATGCTACGGCGAGCACGTCACGGACCCGACCGGCCTGCCAGCCGCCATCGACCGCGCCTTCGCCGCCAACCGCCCGGCCCTCCTCAACGTCGACATCCAGCGCGCCATAAGCCCCCGCGCCCAAGCCGCCATAGCCCGCTGGACCGCCACGACCTACCAGCCGTTCTAGCTGATGGGCGGGGCGGGGACTGCGATATGCTTGGATGCATGAGCATGTACGATCATCAGGATGCTGTCGCTGGCGACTCACATCAAGAAGTGGGACCGGAGTTGCCTTCCAAGAGCAAGGAATTGGGTACACGATCGAGGCGATCAGTCGTTCGGTTATCCTCCCTTCTGAAAGGCGTTACGGACATCAACCGGCACGACGAAGTGGATATTGGCCCTTCGATAGGCTTCGAAGCTTGGTGATGAGACCCCCGGAAGAACTCCGTGGCAGTTTCTCGCTCGAATCCCCAGCGGCCTAAGGGCCCAGAGGGCAGGACCACACCCACCGGCCTCTCTTACCATTGACGCAAGGAGAAGGCCTCCTGTATAGTCTCCCCCGACTTGCACAGTCACTGATCGTCACTGGCTTGGCACGGGCTGAAGTGGGGCGTAGCGGCGCGCCTCCTTGCGGCCCATGCTGGGATTCAGTGACTGTGCAAGGGAGCTATCCCCCAGCCGCAAGGAGGTTACCGTGAGGAAGATTCTGATCGTGGCTGGGTTGCTGTTGACCTTGGCCTGCTCAATTCACGCTGGAGAACCGACTCCCGCAGCCACAAGTACGCCCCCGCTCATAGGTGGGTCGCCCACGCCTACACCTAAACCGCAGACCCCGGCCGAAGTTGCCTGTGAAGCAATCTCCACCCAACTCCTACATGTGTACTTCGCAACCGTCGACCCCGAGACGGCCAAGGCAATGAGCCGCGACGACCTGTCCCACTGGCTGTATGCGTGGGCAAGCTACCTAGATAAGAATAACGAGGTTGCCTTGGCCCGGAGCCTGAGTGAGGTCGCCAGGATCAATCTGTCATTCTCCCGAGACGACAACAGGTTCCGGACTGGAACAATCTACAGCCGCCAGATGGCTAGGCTGTGCTCTTGGATAGGAGTTCCGCTTGAGGAGTCCGACACGTCCATGCTCGTAGACTATCTCTGCGAGGGGTCAAGGCTAACTCGCCAAGAGAAGCTGAACCCTAGGCTAGAGTACGGAGGGAGCCGGTGCTGGATGGAAGTCCATACACATGACTTCTACGACGACCGCACCCACGGTCACTCTGAGTTGCACTCGCACTACGGCTACAGATAGAGGGACGGGCAAGAATCAGGCCAATGATTGAGGCTCAAGCTCATTTCTGCCTCCGTCTGGATCTGGTTCGATCTTGCCGGCTGGTGTATGATCTATCCAGCCTGGAGGCTGACGGAACCGTGGTGGTGGAGGGATGGTAGATAGCGCATGGTCAAACGAAACGTTCACGGTTGGGAGCATCTGGTAGGCGACAAGCCTAATGTCGCTGCGGTCCGAGCAGGGGTGCTGCGGCAACTTGCAGAAGTACCCCAGCCGCATCGCCAGGAGTGTGAGGAACGTCTCAAAAGTGAACTTGACCATCATCACTTCTCGGTTCGGCTGGAGCTGTACCTGCATCACCTTTTCAAAGAGCGCGGCTGGGAGGTCGACATTCACCCTAAATTGCCCGGTACCACCAATAAACCGGATTTCCGCATACGGCGAGGCGAGAATGAGATGCTGGTCGAGGCCAAGACGTTGCTCGACCCAAAACTAGTTGAACAGCAGGATACACGTCTGAAGATGTTGGCAGATGGGCTTTCCAAGAGACTGAACCGTACGGTGAGCATTCACCCACTCTTCGATCTACCCTCCAGCCTCCCCAATAGGCAAATAGCCGCAGAGATCGAGAAACTAGCACCCAACATTGGACTGAACCAAGAGTTCACGATTAAAGACGAACATCAAGGAAGTCCGTATGCGCTAGAAGTGACTATCATCCTTGACGATAAGCCAACCCCAACAGCCGGCGTAGGCGCAACCGTTGGGCAAGCTCAAAGGGCAGAGACCGGTCGCCGAATGCGTGAAGCAATACAAGAAAAGGCCGGTAAGTATGGCAAACCAGACATGTCGCTAGTAATCGTAGTGTGGCCGGAGACAGGGTCTTACCATCAAGATGATGATGACTCAACCGCTCTCTATGGCGATGAAGTGTGGGAACTGCCTGCCGACCATCGTGGTGAACTCGCAAGTGCCAGCGAGATCGAAGAACGCGGTATTGGAATTTCGCGCGAGCCCAATGGCGTGTTCACGCTGAAGAGAGACGATGGAACGCATCGCTATTCCCACGTTTCTGCAGTGGCCATCTATCGCTTCTTATGGGACTTAGATGCCCCTCATCTTGGACGCAGTTCACTTCGGGTATATCACAACCCGTGGGCCGGGCGTCCCTTGGACATCAACGTGTTCCAGGGGATTCCTCAGGGCATCGTCAATCTCAATACAGGCAACGTCGAATGGATCTAATTGGACGGAGCTTCAGAGCTGTGTGCAACACAGATCTTGCATATGCAGCCTGGACTTGTGAAATGCCTAATTCCAACCACAGTCGTGCCAGCCGTGTCAGCCCGCTGAAACACTAGGTTGAATAGCTCAGTCTCAGAGTTTTCGAGATAGCGTCTCAGGGCGTAGGCGCAGAGATCGGCCAGTTGGATCATGTTCGTCAATTGGCTATCGACAAACATGGGAGTCTCGATAATATGCTGTATATCTGTCCAAAGAGTCCCTGTCCGCAGGAACTCCTTCATCATGTTGGTGTGTTTAGTCGCGACAGTTTCGTTATTGTCGTGGATGATGAGGCCATAGCCACCACCGATGTTTTGCAAGAAGCGTTCGAATCGAGAGACAAGCTGCTCGAAGGCTTGTTCATCGACTTTCTTACTGGTTCGTTCGGGATCGAAATGTACCTTGTCGATGCACTCCGCAAAAAGGCGAGTATGTCCCCAATTCGAGATGCACTCTGCTAATTCTCTGACGACCTGCCGCCTTTCGTTAAACGTCATGTGAACGTAGCTTTCAGTATTGTTGTAGTTCTTGCGCGTCTGCCTGAAGTGTCTCCCACCGGCTTTCTGCAACCGGAGGAGTTCTTCGGTTCGGGCACTCTTTACCTGCGAGCGTCGCTCCGTTGGTGTCATCAATTCAAAGTCAGGAATCGCGTTCTGTTCGACGTAGGGCCTCAGCATCCATGCCACGTGAATTTCGGTTTCCACCAAGCCGTATCTACGCTTGATAGCCTCAATCTGGTTGTGATGGCTCTTCCAGTATTCGTCAGGGATTGATAGTCCGGCCAAGATATAGTGAGAGGTGTTGCCTGGGATGTGAGGAGTACCGGACTCGTCTACATAGCAGAGGTGCATTGTCTCCCCCCAAAAGAAAAAGCGACTGGGGTCGGGGCCGGAGCCCCGAGACAAGACGCTTGGCGACTCACTCCCAGACGCGGGGCAGAGTATACCCACTGGTGTCAAGCCTGTCAAGCAGTATCCCGGGATCTGCCAGGATGTCCCTGTCACTGAGGGGCATGGACCAGTTCAGGAGCGTCCTTCCGTATCTGGAGCTGTGTCGGTGCCTACTGGCAGCTCTGTTAGGGCGCGGATGCGTTCGAAGCGTCCAGGACGAACGGACTCAATAGCGATGCCCCTCATGGCGGGCGGCGAGTACCTCTTCCCTCGTCATTCCGGTCCGCTTCCAAGTCGAGCGCATCTCCATGAAGCGGCCCATAGCCTGCCGGCGAAGGAGGTCCGCCAGGTGGGCTTTGGCCTCTGTAGTGCTGACTTCACGTATTGCCATACTGATCTAACCGGTCAGTTCAACCGGTCTCATTCTAGGACTGCCCAGGCCGAGACGTCAAGAAGCCCGCTCGACCGAGGTTGGGACGGCTACTCGCCGAAGGCTTCGTCGAAGACCCGGTCGGAGGGCGGGAACTGGCGTGCCTTGACGAACCTGCACCCCTCGGCCGCGCCGAACTCGCGGTCCATGGCCGCGTCCTCCCACTCCACCGACAGCGGGCCCTCGTACCCGATGGCGTTCAGTGTGCGGATGATGTCCTCGAAGTCGATCTGGCCGCGCCCGGGCGTGCGGAAGTCCCAGCCGCGCCCCGGCTCGCCGAAGTTGAGGTGGGACGACAGTATCCCCGACTCGCCGTCCAGCGTGATGGCGGCGTCCTTCATGTGGGTGTGGTAGATGCGGTCGGGGAAGGTGCGCAGGAACCTCGTCGGGCTGACCATCTGCCAGTGCAGGTGGCTGGGGTCGAAGTTGAAGCCGAAGGCGTCCCTGTGGCCGACGGCCTCGAGGGCGCGGTGGGCGGTCACTATGTCGAAGGCGATCTCCGTCGGGTGCACCTCCAGCCCGAACCTGACGCCGCACCTGTCGAACTCGTCCAGGATGGGGTTCCACATCTCGGCGAAGTAGGCGAATCCCTCGTCGATCGTCGCGGCGCTGACCGGGGGGAAGCTGTAGATCATGTGCCAGATGGACGAGCCGGTGAAGCCGTTGACCACGTCGAGGCCCATGTTCCGGGCCGCCCTGCCGGTGTTCACCATCGCCTCGACGGCCCACGACCGCTTGGCCTCCGCGTCGCCGTGGCAGCGCTCAGGCGCGAAGGTGTCCGAGCGGGCGTCATCGTTCGGGTCGCATACGAGCTGGCCCGCCAGGTGGTTGCTGATCGCGAAGACCTTCAGCCCATGCTCGGCCAGGAGCTCGAGCCTTCCCTCGGCGTAGCCCTTGTCCTCGGCGGCGCGGTCCACGTCCAGGTGGTCCCCCCAGCACGCCAGCTCCAGGCCGTCGTAGCCCCACCGGGCGGCCTTGGGGGCCAGCTCGGCCAGCGGTATGTCGGCAAACTGTCCGGTGAACAGTGTGACTGGTCTCGTCATCTCGTCCTCCTCTCGCTCACGTACGGGGATTGCGCTAGGCGGGCACCGGAACCCACTTCCGGTCGCTGCTGCCGCTGCGCACGACCGCCTCCAGGAATGCCATGCCCCTGACGCCGTCGTGCACGTTCGGGTAGTCGATGGTCGACTCGTCCACGCGGCCGCCCGCGACGACCGTCGCGAGGGCGTCGGCGAAGCTATTGTAGATGTTCGCGAATCCTTCGATGTAGCCCTCGGGATGCCCGGCGGGGAGCCGGACGTTTGCGCCGGCCGCCGCACCCACGAAGCTCGTCCCCGTCCTCCTGGTCTCGGTGGGCCCGTCCACGCGGCGAACGATCAGCGAATTGGGCTCCTCCTGCATCCACTCTATGCCTCCCCGCTCGCCGTAGATGCGGATCCGCAGCCCGTTCTCCTGCCCGGCCGCAACTTGGCTCGACCACAGCACGCCCCGGGCGCCGCCCTCGAACCTCAGCAGGACGCTGCCGTCGTCGTCCAGGCCGCGCCCGCCGACGAAGGTGGTCAGGTCGGCGCACATCTCCATGATCCGCATGCCCGTGATGTACTCGGCCAGGTTCGCGCAGTGCGTGCCGATGTCGCCCATGCACGAGGAGGCCCCGGCCATGGCGGGATCGGTGCGCCAGACGGCCTGCTTCATCCCTTCGGCCTCCAGCCTGGTGGCCAGCCAGCCCTGGGGATACTCGACGACGACGCGCCTGACCGCGCCAAGCTCGCCAGCCGATACCAGATCCCTGGCCTCCTTCACCATCGGGTAGCCGGTGTAGTTGTGGGTGAGGCAGAAGAGCTTGCCGGTCTCGGCGACCTTGCGCTCCAGCTCCCTGGCCTGGGCCAGGTTCATCGTCATCGGCTTGTCGCAGACCACGTGAAATCCCGCGTCCAGGGCGGCGGCGGCCACGGGAAAGTGCGTGCTGTTGGGCGTGACGATGGACACGAAGTCCATCCTCACGTCCCCGGGCAGCGCGGCCTCCGCCTCGATCATCTCCCGGTAGGTTCCGTAGACCCGCTCCGGCGGCAGCAGGAGGTCCCGTCCGCTGAGCCTGGACTTCTCCGGCGTACTGCTGAATGCCCCGCAGACCAGCTCGATCTTGTTGTCCATCTGGGCGGCTATGCGGTGGATGGGGCCTATGAAGGCGTCTCTCCCGCCCCCCACCATGCCCATCCTGAGTTTCCTGTCCAGCCTGTCCATGTCGATCTCTCCTTCCCGGACCATCAGCGAAGGTCTTCGAGGGGCTCGGGCCGGTTGATGCCCTTGATGGTAGTGCGGTCCTGCCTGTCGTCCACGCCGCTGTCCGGAGCGGCCCACGTCGCCGCGTTGGCGATGACGCGAAGTACCTCCTCCTGGTGGTATACGGGATACGCCTGGTCGCCGGGGCGGAAGTAGAATATCTTGCCGCGGCCCCGCTTGTAGCAGCAGCCGCTCCGGAACACCTCGCCGCCCGCGAACCAGCTTATGAACACCAGGGAGTCCGGCTCGGGGATGTCGAAGGGCTCGCCGTATGCCTCCGCGCGGGGAATCTCGAAGTACTCGCCCAGTCCCTCGGCGATGGGATGCCCGGGGTTGACCACCCACAGGCGCTCCTTCTCCCCGATGCTGCGCCAGTACAGGCCGCAGCTCGTGCCCATCAGCTTCTTGAATATCTTGGAGAAGTGGCTGGAGTGCAGCGGTACGAACCCCATCCCGTCGAGCACGCGCTGGTAGACGCGGTCGACCACGGCGTCGCTTACCTCCCGGTGCGCCTTGTGGCCCCACCAGGTCAGCACGTCGGTCTCGGCCAGCACCTCGTCGGTCAGGCCGTGCTCCGGCTCATCCATGGTCGCCACGCGAACGGGGAAGCCCCTCGCGGCCAGGTAGTCGGCGATGGGCGCGTGCATCCCCCGCGGGTAGATGGCGGCTATCTCTTCCTCCTCCCTCTCGTGGCGGTACTCGTTCCAGACGGTCACTCGCGGCAGTTCAGGCATTTCGGTTCTCCTGGTTCGCGGATGCTTGCTTCGCCTTCAGCCGGACGGGCTCTCCATCCCGTGCGGCCGATTCCCTGATGGCGTCCCAAAGGTGGGCCATACGCAACCCCAGCTCCGCCGGAGAGGGGTTGACGATGCGGCCCTCGCGGGCGGAGAGGAACTCCTCCCACACCCCGCGGGACTCCCGCACCGGAACGATCTCCCAGCCCTGGTCGCGGCTGATGCCCGTCTCCTGCCAGTTGGGCGGCTGGGCGTGGAGTATCTCCAGCGACTCTCCCCATGCGCCGGTGCGCAGCGCCGCCCTGGTGCAGAACACCCTGATGTCCGATGCGCACGAGGGCGCAGTCTGTCCGCAGGCGTGGATCGTCACCAGGATGCCCGACTCCAAGCGGCCCATGATCGCGGCGTTGATATCCACGGGGGCTCCGTCGTTCTCGAAGAGCGCCCAGACGTCGGTGAAGTCCTCGCCCGCGAGGTCGGACACGGTGTTCAGCATGTGGGCGCCGCTGTCGAACATGAAGCCGCCGCCTGAAACCCTTGGGTCCCACCGCCATCCATATCGGAAGTCGCCACCCCAGTTCTGCCATATGACGCCGGAAATGGTCTGGACGGCCCCAAGCTCTCCCGAGCGGAGCATCTTCACGGCCTTGCGGATGTGGGGGGAGAGGCTGCCCTGGAAGGAGACGACCAGCATTCGCCCGGTGCGGTCCCGGGCCTTGATGAGTTCCCGCGCCTCCTGGACGTTCATCACCATCGGCTTCTCCAGCAGCACGTCGAGACCTGCCTCCAGGCAGGCCCTGGCCTGGCTGAAGTGCAGCGCGTGGGGCGTGACGATGAACGCGGCGTCGAGGCTGTGGGCATGCTCGTCCAGCAGGCGCCCCAGGTCCGGGACGTTTGGCGGAACCGGCCGGCCCGCCTCCTCGAATATGGCGGCCGCCTCCCGGTACGCATCGGGGGACGGCTCGCACACCACGTCGATGCTGGTGTTGCGGAAGTCGGCCAGGATGCTCCGTATGCGCGAGCGGCCCGCAACGCCGCACCCGATTATGGCTGCCCTCACGGCCGGATCGAAGGTCATCGACCTACTTGATGCGGTTCTTGCGGAAGGAGTTCTTGACGGCGATCTTGCCGTTCCTGAAGGTGAACAGGTCGCAGCCGTCCACCTCGGCCCTGGAGCCGTCGGGCATGGTGGCCACGAATGTCCACTGGGTGACGCCCCGCTCGCCGACGACGAAGTGGCGCGGGTTGGTCCACTGGCCGTCGGGGAACATCTCCAGGACCTTCGCGTAGCCCGCCTTGACGGCCTCATAGCCCTCGTACCGGGTGCCGTCCACGTCCGGGCCGGACGATAGCTGGAACAGGCAGTCCTCATCCATGTAGGACATGAGCGCCTCCAGGTCGTGCCTGTTCCACGCCTCCGCGAAGCCCTGCAGGTAGTCCGTATCGACCTGCGTGCCAGTCGCCGTAGCCATGTCTTTTCCTCCTCGTTCGCTGTTCGCGTTCATCATGGTTGTGCTGGTGAGCACTGGCCTTCGACGGGCTCAGGCCGAACGTACTTTCAATTACCGACGCCCGGCACAACGCTACCCGTCCCTGTACTTTTCGAGCAGGCGGCGGGCTATGATGAGCTTCTGCATCTCGTTCGTCCCCTCGCCGATGATCATCAGGGGCGCGTCGCGGTAGTACCGCTCGACCGGGTGCTCCTTCGTGTAGCCGTAGCCGCCGTGTATCCGCATAGCGTCGAGGGTGACCTGGCCGCACATCTCGCTGGCGAACAGCTTGGCCATACCCGCCTCCAGGTCGACCCGCCTCCCCTCATCCTTCAGCCGCGCCGCGTTCATCGTGAGCAGCCGCGCCGCCTCGATCTTCGTGCCCATGTCGGCCAGCATGACCTGGATGGCCTGGTGCCGGGCTATGGGCGCGCCGAAGGTCCGGCGGCGCTGGGCGTATGATACGGCCGCGCGGAATGCGGCCTCGGCGACGCCCACGGCGCGAGCGGCGACGTTGATCCGGCCCGACTCCAGGCCGCTCATCACCTGCCCGAACCCGCGGCCCTCCACGCCGCCGACGAGGCTCTCCGCGCCGACCCGGCAGTCCTCGAACAGCAGCTCCGCCGTGTCGAGCCCGCGATAGCCCAGCTTGTCGATGTGGCGTCCCACAGTCAGGCCTGGGTTCGGCTTCTCGACGATGAAGCAGCTCATGCCCCTGTAGGGCGGTTCGGCCTCGGGGTCCGTCTTGGCGAGCACGGCGAAGGCGTTGCCGTTCTCGGCGTTGGTGATGAACATCTTGCTGCCGTTCAGGACGTACTCCTCGCCGTCCCGCATCGCCGTCGTGCTGATGTTCTGCACGTCGCTGCCCGCCTCGGGCTCGGTCAGCCCCAGCCCGCCCCGGACCTCGCCCCGGGCCATGAGCGGCAGCAGGCGCTCCTTCTGCTCGGCGGCGCCGTGGTCGGCGACGATGGCGGCCATGAGGTGGTGGGTGCCGATGACGCCGCTGACGCTCATCCAGCCCCGGCTCAGCTCCTCGAAGATGACCGCGAGGGTCACGTGGTCGAGGCCCAGGCCGCCGTACTCCTCGGGGATGGTGATGCCGAACAGGCCCATCTCCCGCATCGTCTCCACGAGCTCGGCGGGGTAGATGTCCTCATGGTCGTATTTAGCGGCGACGGGCACCACGTCGCGGCGAACGAAGTCGCGCACGAGGCTCACGATCTGAGCCCGTATCTCCTCGGTCACCGCCGTAGTGCCAGCCATTCTTATACCCGTGCCTGCCGCGTAATACCGGGTGCGGCGCGCGCCTCGGAGTGTAGCCACGCCGCTCGCGCGCAGTCAACCGAGATTGACACGCCCGGGGCGCGCCGCTAGTCTTTGCCCGAGTCTCAAGAGGAGAGGCAGGCATGGCAAAGCTCCGCTGGTACAAGGGCAACATACACACTCACACGACGGAATCGGACGGCGACGCGGACCCGGCGAAGGTCGTAAGCTGGTACAGGCGGCACGGCTACGATTTCCTCGTCCTCAGCGACCACAACCACCTGACGATCTTCGAGTACGGCGCGGGGAAGCGGCGCTTCAAGCGGCCCCTCTTGGTGCCGGGCGAGGAGGTCTCGGCAAACATCAAGGGCGGCACGGTGCCGATACACATCAACGGCGTGGGGTTGTCGCGGGTCGTCGAGCCGATAGACGCTGGCGAGATCGTACCCACAATCCAGGCCAACGTGAACGCGATCCGTCAGGCGGGTGGCATCCCATCCATCAACCACCCGAACTACAAGTGGGCCTTCGACCATACCCACCTGAGGCTGATCGAGGGCCTGAGCATGCTGGAGGTCTTCAACGGGCACCCGGCGACCAACGTGTACGGCGGGCCGGGCAAGTTCAGCTACGATGAGATATGGGACGGCGTGTTGAGCGCGGGCGTGGTCGTCTTCGGCGTGGCGACGGACGATTCGCACAACTACCACGACTTCAGCCCCCAGAAGAGCAACCCGGGCCGGGGCTGGGTTGCCGTTCGCGCCGCAGAGCTGAGCCAGGACGCCATCGTCGACGGGCTGGCGACGGGTGAGTTCTACGCGTCATCGGGCGTGGCCCTGAAGGAGCTTGAGGCGTCCGCGGAGGGCATCAGGCTCGAAATCGACCCGGAGCCCTTCCGCCTCTACACGACCAGGTTCACGGGCAAGGACGGCAGGCTGCTGGCCGAGGTGGACGGCAACGAGGCCGAGTACGTGCCCGCCGGCGACGAGGGCTACGTGAGAGCGGTCGTGACCAGCTCCGGCCATATGAAGGCGTGGACCCAGCCCGTCTTCCTGCCGAGCTAACAGACTAACTTGCACTGGTGGAGCACTGCCCTTCGACAGACTCAGGGCGAACGACTCTTGGTCAGAGGGACTCGCAGAGCCTCTCCAGCAGCGTTTCCACGCCGCTCACGCCGTCCAGCCGGTAGTCGACCGCGTCGAGCAGGGCGTGGGGCGTGCCCTCGTCCACGACCGCGACCCCACATCCGCGCACCTGGCCGCTGCGTCCCAGGTCGGCCAGCGCCTCCATGCCGTCGACGTCCGTCGAGTCGTCGCCCAGGAAGACCGCGCCCCGTAGACCCCGCTCCTCGACGACGCTCCTGATGGCCTGGCCCTTGTGGAGGCCGACCGGCGGGCGTATCTCCAGGATCATCTTGCCCCAGAACGTCTGCAGGCCGGACTCCCCGACCCTGTCGAGCGCCGACGCCAGCCTGCGCCGGGCCGTCTCCGGGTCGTTCGTTGCCCTGTAGTGCACGGCGGCGCTGGCCCCCTTGTGCTCCCATATCATCCCGTCGACATCTGCCAGCCCCCGCAGCTTCCGCAGCAGGCCCTCGATCGCGCCGCCGTACCGCTGAGCCAGGGGCGAGACGGAGTGCGCGTCGCCGTCGATGCCCTCCGCCCCGTGGTTGCCCACGTACAGAAGGCCGCTGAGGCCAACCTTGTCCCTGATGTCCTGGGCGCGGCGGCCCGACAGGACGCAGACGAGGGCGAGTTTGCTCGACAGGCGCTCCAGCGACCTCACGGCGCCCGGCGACGCTAAAGCCTCGTCGGGAGTGGGCGCCAGCCTGGAGATGGTGCCGTCGAAGTCCACGAAGAGACCCGCGGGCCTCTCGGTCAGCGCCGAAAGGGCCGGGGTCGGGTCTTCCAGCAGGTCCAGGGGCGACGGCATCTACGCGTGCGGGCAGGTCGGGGCGCAGCCTTCGACACACTTCATCGCCGGCAGATACTCCTCCCGCTGTCCTCTCCAGGCCCCATTATAGGGCAACGTGCGTCATGCCTCACGGTTGGGGCCAAATTCAACTTGCGTACGGGAGTGACCACGATGTAAGATCATAAGGTTGCAAGCTCAGTCGAAGCTGGCCGGACGCGTGGCCCGCTTCCCTACAGGACTATACGATGGACGCACACCACCTCGTGAAGGTAGAACCCAACTCCGAAATCCAGGACTTCCAGCCCGGCGACACCGTGCGCGTCAGCATACGCGTGACCGAGGGAGACAGGCAGCGTACCCAGGTGTTCGAGGGCGTCGTGATCCGCAAGCGCGGCTCCGGCCCCGGCGCGACCTTCACCGTGCGCCGCGTCACCCACGAGGTGGGGGTGGAGCGCACATTCCTCGTGCATTCCCCCACCGTCGAGGCTGTCCGGGTCACCCGGCGCGGCAAGGTCAGGCGCGCCCGGCTCCACTACCTCCGGGGCCTGTCAGGCCGCCAGGCCAGGATCCGGGAGCGCCGCTAGCCCCTCGCGCCCAACTCGCGCTTACGCGGTAACGACGGAGGCGATAATCTTGGCGTAGGTGCGCTCTTGTCGGAACGGGACCGATTCGCCGAAGTTGCAGTGGACGCTCCGGCGGGACATGACCGGACCTTCAGCTACGCGATCCCCGACGGCATGGAGGCGTGCCCCGGCCAGACTGTCGTAGTCCCCTTCGGACCTCGCCAGGTACAGGGCATCGTCTTCGAGCTGGCCGACCGGCCCCAGGTCGAGGCCGTGCGCCCGATACTGAGGGTGGAAGGGGTGGCGCCGGTCCTCTCGGACGTGCATCTGAGCTTGGCGCGGTGGATCAGCCGGTACTACCTGTGCTCGCTGTTCGAGGCCGCCGCGCCGATGCTGCCTCCCGGCGGCCGATTCAGGATCAGGAGCTACTTCGAGGCGGCTCCCGAACCGTCCGACCCTGTCGATCTCCCGCCGTACCGCCAGCGAGTGCTCGACCTCATCAGGCAGGATGGCCCGGTCGAGGAGCGGCGCCTCAGTCAGGCCCTCGGCGAAAGAGCGGCTGCGGCCGCCCTATGGCTCGAAGATGCGGGCCTCGTGACCCGCACATTCGCCCGCTCCAAGCCACTCCAGCAAGCGAAGATGCGCGACTACGTCCAGCTCCCCGCCGGGGCCGCAACCCGGCTGAGGCGCGAGTTAGAGGACCTGACCGCCCGGGCTCCCAGGCAGAAGGCCGCCCTGGAGATGATGCTGGAGCGCGGCTCTCCGATACTCATCGCCGACGCCAACAGGGAGTTCGGGCGCAGCGCGGTCTCGGCTCTCATCAAGAAGGGCGCCCTCGAAAAGGCCAACCGCCCGGAGGAGCGCGACCCCCTCGCGGGCAGGACATTCCCCAAGCGGCCCGACGTTCGTCTCACCCCTATGCAGCGAAGGGCTGCGGGCGCAATCGAGAGGGCATTGGGCAGCGGGGGGGTGTTCCTGCTCGAAGGGGTGACGGGCTCGGGAAAGACCGAGGTGTACCTGGAGGCTGCGCAGCAGTGCATCCGCCGGGGGCGCGGCGTCATCATCATGGTGCCCGAGATCGCCCTGACCCCCCAGACGATCGAGCGGTTCGCATCGCGATTCCCCCGCAACATCGCGGTCCTGCACAGCGGCCTGACGCCTGGGGAGAGGTTCGATCAGTGGTGGAAGGTGCGCCAGGGCGGCTACAAGGTCGTGGTCGGCTCGCGCAGCGCCGTATTCGCGCCCCTGCCCGACGTCGGGCTGATCGTCGTCGACGAGGAGCACGAGTGGACGTACAAGCAGCACGACTCCGTGCCTCGCTACCACGCCAGGACGGCGGCGCTGCATTTGGCCGAGCTGACGGGGGCCGTCGTCGTGCTCGGCAGCGCCTCGCCCGATGTCCAGTCCTACCGCCGGGCCCTGGGTGGGAGAGTGAAACTCCTGCGCCTTCCTCACCGCGTGTCCGACGAGGTAGGCTCCGGGGCCGCTCCCCGGCACCGCGGGCTGGCGGCGGTTCGGGTAGTGGATATGCGGGACGAGCTGCGCTCAGGCAACCGCCACATCTTCAGCCGGGCGCTGCAAGAGGCCCTGGCGCGGTCCATAGAGTCCAGCAACCAGGCCGTGCTCTTCCTGAACCGGCGGGGAACGGCGCCCTACTTCCAGTGCCGCCACTGCGGCCTGGCAGTGCAGTGCCGTAGCTGCGACGTGCCCGTCACCTACCACCGGGACCGGGACAGGCTGCTGTGCCACTACTGCGGCGGGAACCGCAGGGCGCCCGACGTGTGCCCGGAATGCGGCTACCGGAGGCTGGCGTTCTATGGCATAGGCACCAAGGCCGTGGCCGACGAGGTCGAGCGGCTCCACCCAGGCGCTCCCGTGGCCCGCTGGGACAGGGACGCCGTGCGCAGCGCCCGCGACTACGAGGAGGCTCTGGAGGAGTTCCGGTCGGGAGAGAAGCGCGTGCTGGTCGGCACGCAGATGATCGCCAAGGGCCTGCACTTCCCGTCGGTGGACCTGGTCGGCGTCGTCCTTGCGGACGTGGGCCTGATGGTGCCGGACTTCAGGGCGGGCGAGCGGACCTTCCAGCTCATTCACCAGGTCGCGGGCCGGTCGGGCCGCGGCGCAACCGACGGCAGGGTGATAATCCAGACGTACCAGCCCCAGAACTACGCCATCAGGGCCGCGGCGTCGCAGGACTACCGGAGATTCTACGACGAGGAGACCGAGCGCCGGCGCGAACAGGGCAACCCGCCCTTCAGCCGACTCATTCGCTTGGCCTACGCCCACGTCAACAGGGCACGGGCCGAGGGCGAGGCGCGGAAGCTCGCGGACGCGCTGCTGGCCGAGCGCGAGGCTTGGGGTCTCGGCGAGGTCGATCTGCTCGGGCCGACCCCGGCGTTCCCGGAGCGGGTGCGCGGCCACTACCGCTGGCAGATGATCCTCAGGGCCCCGCAGCCGCGCGACCTCCTCGACAAGGTCACCGTGCCCCGCGACTGGATCATCGACGTAGACCCGGCAGGCTTCAGCTAGCCGCGGTCGATTCATGAGTCGTTGAGGCGCCCGGCGAACTTGACACGGCCTTCGCAGGTTGGATAGACTGGTGTGAACTGCAGGCGTGAGCTTGCAGTTTCGCGTTTCATGGGGTTGGGCGGGTTGCACATTAACGTCTCACAGCTTCTCAAGGAGCCGAGCGGTTCGGTCCGCACCTACGAGGTGGCCGAACGGGTCACACTCGACGACGGGCCCCACGAGATCCGAGGTTCCGTCAAGCTGTTCAGGACGAGCGACGGCCTGTGGGTGACGGCGAGCCTTGAGTCCAGCTTGTCGTGTACGTGCAGCCTCTGCCTGGAGGAGTACGCGCAGCCCCTTGAGTTGGTCATTGACGAGGAGACCCAGTCCGCCGGTTCACTGAAGGAGGCGGTCGGCGAGCGGCTCCGGGTCGACGACGACATACTCGACCTGACGGAGGCCGTTCGGCAGTACCTGGAGATAGCCACGCCCATGAAGCCTGTGTGCCGGCCGGACTGCAGGGGGATATGTCCTGGCTGCGGTATGAACCTCAACGAGGCCTCATGTGACTGCGGCTCCGCTTTCCGGGATCCGCGGTGGGGAGCGCTGCTGACCATGGCCGGGACCGGGGCGGACCCGGGAAAGAGCTAGAATAAATGCCACCACTACCAAAAAAGAAGCACTCGAAGGGACGGAAGGGCAAGAGGGCCGCTCACCACGCCCTGAAGCGCCTTCACGTCACCTCGTGTCCGCAATGCGGGAGGGCGGCCAGGCCCCACCGGACCTGCACCCAGTGCGGCTACTACAATGGCCGCGAAGTCATAGCGGTCAAGTCATCCGAGGGCGAGTAGAGCGCCAATCGCGCCGCACGGCATAGCTATGGGGTTCACGTTTCCGAAGGCAAAGGGCGACCCGGGCGTAGGCTACCTGTTCCCGGGACAGGGCTCCCAGTCGGTTGGGATGGGGACGCAGTTGTACGACATGTCCCCCTCCGCCCGGTCCGTATTCCATGAAGTGGACATGGCCTTGGGACGACCGCTGACCAAGCTCGTATTCAACGGGCCCGAAGACCGCCTGCGCGACACGATGAACGCGCAGCCGGCGATCATGGCCGTGAGCCTCGCTACGGCGATGGCGATGGAGGAGCGGCTCGGATCCGAGGGCATGCCGCCCCCTGCGTTCATGGCCGGTCACAGCCTTGGCGAGTTCACGGCCCTCGCGGTCGCCGGGGTGCTGGAGGTCGGTGAGGCGGCCAGGCTCGTGCAGGAGCGGGGCAGGCTGATGCAGGAAGCGTGCGAGCAGCAGCCGGGCGGAATGGCCGCCGTGTTCGGGCTCGACCTGGACACCATCGAAGAGATCGCACGGGAGACCGGCACTTACGTGTCGAACATCAACACCGCCGAGCAGGTCGTCATCAGCGGGGATCTGCTCGGCATAGCCCACGCGCTCGACCTGGCTGCGGCGCGCGGCGCGAAGAGGACCGTGCCCCTCAGGGTCGGGGGCGCATTCCACTCCGCGCTGATGGAGCCCGCCAGGGAGGGGCTGATACGGGCCGTGAGCGACGTGAGGTTCAGGGATCCCAGAGTCCCCATAGTGGGCAACTGCGCAGCTCAGCCCCTCACGACTGCCGACGAGGTCAAGAGCGAGGTTATCAGCCAAATATCGAGCTGCGTACAGTGGAAGCGCTCCATGGACTTCATGCTCGGAGCAGGCGTGGCCCGTTTCATCGAGATAGGGCCGGGCAGGACCCTGAGCGGCATGGCCAAGAGGATAGACAGGTCCGTCTCGTCCGTCAGCATCGGCGACATGGACTCCGTCCTCTCATTCGGCGGGAAGTAGCCCCACGTCCCGGGTGCAGCCCCGCCGCTCGATTATCCAGGCGATGACGTGACGAACGCAGCGACGCCCTATACCGCTCGACGAAGGGGGCGGGTCTTGGCCCTCCAGGTCCTATACGAGATCGACGGGGCCGACCACGACCCGGAGAGTGTGATGGCCCAGCGGATCCGGGACATGTCCCAGCCGCGCGCCGTGGAGTCGTTTGCCCGGAAGATCATCCGGGGAGTCCTTGAGAATCTCGAACGGATAGATAGAATTATAGTGACGCATGCCCCCGCATGGCCCATCCGGCAGTTGGCGGCCGTGGACCGCAATCTCTTGAGGGTGGCGATCTACGAGCTGGCGATCGACGGGGATACGCCCCCGAGGGTGGCGATCAATGAGGCTGTGGAGATAGGCAAGACGTTCGGCTCCGACACGTCCTTCAGGTTCGTGAACGGCGTGCTGGGCTCCGTACTGGCCGAGCGGCAGGCCCCCGGAGAGGCGGACAGGAACGACAAGACGATGGAGGTGGTCGATGGCAACGGTTCTTGAAAGAGTTCAGACTGTAGTTGCGGACAAGTTGAGCGTAGATACGTCCGAGGTGGTCCCCGATGCTTCGTTCACCGAGGACCTGAACGCCGACTCGCTCGACCTCGTGGAGCTGATCATGGCCTTCGAGGAGGAGTTCGGCACGGACGACACGCCGATCGAGATCTCGGACGAAGACGCCGAGGGGATCACGACCGTCCAGGCAGCCATCGACTACCTCAAGGAGCACGGCGTCGCCGACTAGACTCGGTCGGGGCGAGAGCCCTGAGCGCGGCCTGTCGTTGACGCTGCAGGTGGGTTGTTGGTACGATTCGCCCATCCTCGTTCGAGGCTGGCTCCCTTGGCGCAGTACGACATTCTGGTCCGTGAGATCCACGACTGTACGCGGTGCACCCTCTCGGCCAAGCGTACCAACGCCGTGCCGGGAGAGGGGTCTCTTGACGCCGACATCGTCTTCATCGGAGAGGGCCCGGGCTTTCACGAGGACAGGGAGGGGCGGCCCTTCGTCGGGCCCGCTGGCAAGCTCCTGGACGAGTTGCTGGCGTCCATCGGCCTCGCACGCGGGGACGTCTACATCACCAACATGATCAAGTGCCGGGCCCCCAACAACAGGGACCCACTGCCCGGCGAGATCGAAAGCTGCAGGCCCTTCCTGGACCGCCAGCTGGAGATTATCGGCCCCAAGGTGATCGTGACCCTGGGACGCTACTCCTTCCAGCGCTTCTTCCCCGGCGAGCAGCTCAGCAAATCGCGCGGCAAGCCCAGGAAGCTGAACGGCTTTACGGCTTACCCCATATACCATCCGGCGGCGGCGCTGCACAATCCCAGGCTCCGGCCTGCCATCGAGCAGGACTTCAGGAACCTGCGGGAGCTGCTGCAGAATGCCGAGGCTCCTCCGTCGGAACCCGTGGAAAGAGAGGCTTCGGAGCAGCTCAGCTTCTTCCAGTGAACCCGCTGCGCGTCGTCCCCCTGGGCGGGCTCGGCGAGATCGGGAAGAACATGCTGGCGCTGGAGTACGGCGAGGACATCGTCGTCATCGACGCCGGGGTCCTCTTCCCGGACGAGAGCACGCCGGGCGTCGATTTTGCCATCCCCGACACCACGTACCTGTTGGAGAACCATTCCAGGGTACGCGCGGTCCTGATAACCCACGGCCACGAGGACCACATCGGCGCTCTGCCGTGGGTGCTCGAAGACCTGGATGTCCCCGTGTACGCCCCCAGGCTGGCCCACGGCCTCATCAGCGTGAAGCTCAGGGAGCGGGGGATGCTGGCCGACGCGAGGCTCAACGTGGTCGAGCCCTACGAGCCGTTCCGCGTCGGGGACCTTGGCGTCGAGTTCTTCCGCGTGTGCCACTCGATCCCCGACGCCATGGGGATAGCGATCACGACGCCCCTGGGCGTGGTCGTGCACACCGGCGACTTCAAGATCGACCACACGCCCGCCGACGGCAAGACGATGGACTTCGCCGCCCTGGCGCGGATGGCGTCGAAGGGCGTGCTGCTGCTCTGCTCGGACTCGACGTACGCTGAGGTCGACGGGTATACGCCCTCCGAGCAGGTCGTTGGAGAGGCCCTCGACAGGGTCATCGGAGAAGCCGAGGGGCGGGTGATGATCGCGACCTTCGCGTCCCTCATCTCCAGGGTGCAGCAGATAGTCGACGCGGCCGCCAGGCATGGAAGGAAGGTGGCGGTGATCGGCCGGAGCATGATCAACAACGTGCGGATGGCCAGGCGGATGGGCTACCTGGAGGCGCCGGACGGCCTCCTGGTGTCGCCGAAGCAGGCCCGAAGGCTGCCCCTGGACGAGCTTGTGATCGTGGCTACGGGCGCCCAGGGAGAGCCGACCTCGGCCCTCGTCAGGGTCGCCATGGGCACCCACCCGGACATCGAGATCGTGCCGGGCGACACGGTCGTAATATCGGCTTCGCCGATTCCCGGAAACGAGACGCTGGTGGCGCGAACCATCGACAACCTGTACCGGCAGGGGGCCAACGTCCTGTACAGCAGGATCGCCCTCGTTCACGTGCACGGCCACGGCAGCCGGGAGGAGCTGAAGATGATGCTCGGCCTGGTCAAGCCGCGCTTCTTCGTGCCCGTCCACGGCGAGTACCGGCACCTGGTCGCCCATGCCGCCATCGCGCGGTCGGCCGGAGTCCCAGCTTCCAATACCTTCGTGCTGGAGGACGGGGACGTCCTGGAGCTGACCGGGGACTACGGCGAGGTGGTCGGCGCGGTTCCGGCCGGGATCGTCTACGTCGAGGGTCAGCGGCGATGGACCGAGAGCAGCGTCCTGGACGAGAGACTTAAGCTCGCGCGCGACGGCGTCGTGGTCGTCATTGCCTCGACGCGCCGCAGCCCGTCGGGACTCCTGGCGAAGCCTGAGGTCTCGACGGCGGGGTTCGCCGGAGACTCGGCCGACTTACTCGAAAGAGTCTCAGAAGAAGTCCTGTTTTGCCTAGAACAGGACTTTGTAAAAGTCTTAGATTACGACAGAACCCGCAGCCTGCTGAGGGAGCGAGTGTCCGAGATCTTCTACGAAGAGACCCGGGCACGGCCGACCGTCCTGGTGCACCTGCGGGACGATTGAATCGAGTCCGCGGCGGTCCCACCGGCGCTCCTCTTCAGGTGGTGAGCCAACGACAAGCCCAGGGAGGCTGGAGATGGTTCGTCGAATTCTGTCATCCACGGCCGGTCTGACGGCCGTCCTGTTCGCGGTTATGGCTGCCGCCGCGGCCGGCTTCTGGTACCGGCAGCAGATCATCGAGGCATACTCGTCGGCCGTGGAGTCCGTGCTGACGGCGTTGAGCCTGGGGCTTGTGGCCGTCGGCCTCTGGGCCGTGGTGTCCACGGCCATCGCATTCGCGCCGGCCACCCCCCTACGACGGATCGTGCTGTGGGCGTCGTCGGTGAGCGCGCTTGCCGGAGTCCTGGGGCTGCTCTCCTTCTACGACATCTATTTCGGGTCCCTCTCATGGGCGACGCTCGGCGGCGAGGTGAGCCTTGGCGGGAGATTGGGCGAGATGATCGCCGGGCCTGCCGGAGCGATGGCGGTGGCCAGGGTAGCCGCCCTGTTCCTGATAGCCGCTGCCTTAGCCCTGCCGTCCGTCACGAAGCTGGTGGGCAAGGGTCTCGGCAATTTCGCCGTAATCGCGTACGTTGGCGCGCTCTTCGCATTTGGAAAGCTGGCTTCGGCCATGCGCCGGGAGAAGCCGGAAGCGGCCCCGGATGAGCCGGAGGAGGCCGTCCAGTACGCGAGTTCCGCCGAGCTTTCGGCACTGCTGGACGAGGGGTCGTACAACGGCGCATCCGAGGAGCAGTACGAGAGCTGGGAGGGCACTGAGATATGGGAGGAGCCGTCGGCCGACACGTTCGACTCCGCTCCCGTCACCTCCGAAGAGGAGATGGAGCCCGAGCCGGCCCCGGCTGTCGACCCGGAGCCTGAGCCGGCCATGGAGCTCGAAGCCGAGCCTGTGGCAGAGCAGGAGCCCGTCCCTTCGCCGTTCCAGCAGGACGCCTGGTCGGCAACGTCCGAGGACGAGCCCGAGTCTGCGAAGACCAGGTTCAACAGATTCTGGGACACCGAGACGGTGCCGCTGGAGCCACGCCAGGGCATTACCCACTATGAGGACGACGGGGACGAGCCCGTCGAGGACGCTCTCGATCACGAGTCCTACCCGGATGCTTCCGCGTGGGACAGGCCGGCGATGGACATCCTGCACGACGTGCCGGAGGGCGGGATCACCCAGGATGAGATCGACAGGACGGCGGAGAACATCAAGACCACCCTCGCGGACTACGGGGTCGAGGTGGAGATTGGTGAGACCCACCCGGGCCCTACTGTGACGATGTATGGCCTCATACCCGGCTGGGTACGGCGGCAAAAGCAGGTCACGGTCACCGATGACGAAGGGCGCCCGGTGCTCAACGAACAGGGAAAGCGGACCACGAAGCGCGTCGAGACCAGGACTCGCGTCAAGGTCGAGGCCATCGCCTCCCGCGAGAAGGACCTGTCCCTCGCCCTTCGCACCCCCAGCATACGGATCGAGACTCCGGCGTTGGGCAAGTCGCTGGTGGGAATCGAAATCCCCAATCCCAGCCCGTCCCTCGTGACCCTGCGCGGCGCGATGGAGGGCGCGGCGTACCGGAAGCTCCGCGAATCGGCCCAGCTTCCCGTGGCCCTCGGCAAGGGAAGCGGTGGCGAGGCGGTCGTCATCGACCTTGCCAAGATGCCCCACCTGCTCGTGGCGGGAGCCACCGGCAGCGGCAAGAGCGTCTGCATCAACACCATCCTGTCCGGGCTGCTCATGGAGAGGACGCCCGCGGAGCTGCGGCTGCTCCTGATCGACCCCAAGAGGGTGGAGCTCACGCCCTACAACGGCATACCCCACCTTCTCACCCCCGTGGTCGTGGAGACCGACGAGGTGGTCGGCCTGCTGAAGGGGGTGATAGCCGAGATGATGCAACGCTACCGGCGCATGGAGGAGGCTGGCGTCCGGAACATCGCCTCCTACAACCGCAAGATGCCCGATCAGATGCCCTACCTCGTCGTTGCCGTGGACGAGCTTGCGGACCTGATGATGACGGCCTCGTTCGACGTCGAGCAGTCCCTGTGCCGCCTGGCGCAGATGGGCCGCGCCACCGGCATACACCTCATAGTGGCCACCCAGCGGCCGTCCGTCGACGTGGTCACGGGCCTCATCAAGGCCAACTTCCCCAGCAGGATCAGCTTCGGCGTCACGTCGCAGATCGACTCCAGGACCATCCTGGACACGGCGGGGGCCGAGAAGCTACTGGGCAAGGGAGACATGCTGTACCAGGCCGTCGACGCGGCGAGGCCCGAGCGCGTCCAGGGCGTGTTCATATCGGACGGAGAGGTCGAGGACCTGGTCGAGTTCTGGAAGACGACACCCTGGCTGCCCCTGCCGCCCGTGTCGCTCCACACTTCCGGCGACGGTGACCTCGACGAGGGCGGTGCCGATATGGATCAGGACGACGACAGCGACAGGGACGAGATGCTGGACAAGGCCATAGAGTTGGCCCACACCCAGAAGAAGCTGTCCACGTCGCTCCTGCAGCGGCGCCTGCGCATCGGCTATCCCCGCGCGGCGCGGTTGATGGACCAGCTCGAGGAGGAGGGGTTGATCGGGCCGAGCGACGGGTCCAAGTCGAGGGATGTTATAATCGGCGTACAGTAGCCGGACGGCCCGACCACACTGGCCCATCGGCTGCGCTAGTGGCGATGGGAGGGGTGAATGGTCCGCAACGTCGCCGGTGCGATCGGCTCGGTAGTAGGTAGGCGCGAAGAGGACGGCGGGGCGCCGGAGAGGGACTCCTGCCTCGTATGCGGCGCAGACCTGCTGACCTCGTATCTGTTCACCCGCAACCGGATATGCCCGGTCTGCAACTTCCACTACAGCATGACCGCCCGGGAGCGGATCGACTCCCTCGCCGACCCGGGCACTTTCCGGGAGACGAACCGCAAGGTCACGTCCCTCGACCCCCTCTCCTTCTCGTCCAAGGTCTCGTACAAGGAGCGGATCTTCCGCGACCAGCGGCGCACCGGCCTTACCGAGGCCGTCGTCACGGGCACCTGCTCCATAGGCGGCAGCCAGGCCGTGATGGCCGTCCTCGACTTCGGATTCATGGGCGGCAGCATGGGCTGTGTGGTCGGCGAGAAGGTCGCCCTGGCCATGGAGCACGCCGCCAAGCGCCGCCTGCCCGTCGTCACCGTCGTGACCAGCGGAGGCGCTCGGGTGCAGGAGGGCGTCCTGTCCCTCATGCAGATGGCTAAGACGGTAATCGCCGCCAGCAATCTCCACGAGAAGGGTCTGCCGCTCATCACGGTCCTGGCCAACCCGGCCACGGGCCACGCCTACGCCAGCTTCGCCAACCTGGCCGACATCATCCTGGCCGAGCCTGGCGCTATCGTCGGGCTCGCGCCCATGCGGGCAATACGGGAATCCAGCTCCCGGCCTATACCGGGCGGGTCCCACACCAGCGACTCTCACCTGGCCCACGGCATGGTGGACGGCGTGGTGCACAGGTCCGACCTGCGCGACAGGATAGCCGTGCTTCTGGAGCTCCTCGGCCCCCGGTACAAGCTGGAGGCGCAGACCAAGCCGGACACCCCGGATCTGCCCGATGTCCAACCCCAGGCCTGGGACTCGGTCAAGCTGGCCCGCCGCAGCGACCGGCCCACGGCCATGGACTACATCTCTCGAATCATATCCAGCTTCGTGGAGATCCACGGCGACCGGGTCCACGGCGACGACGGTGCCGTGGTGTGCGGACTCGGATACCTGGGCAGCCAGACGGTCGTCGTCATCGGACAGGAGCGCGGCCGCGAGGGCGATCCGGTCGAGCGCAACGGCGGCAGTACGTCGCCCGAGGGGTTCCGCAAGGCGCTGCGCGCGGCCGGCTTGGCCGAGAAGTTCGATCTGCCCGTCATAACCCTGGTCGACACGCCCGGTCCGCTCCTGTCGCTGGAGGCGGAGGAGCGCGGCCTCGGCAACACCATCGCCGCCATAATGGCCCGGTTGGCGGGCCTTTCGGTGCCCACCATCGCCGTGATTACCGGTGAGGGCGGTAGCGAAGGGGCGCTCGCGCTGGGGCTGACGAACCGCGTCCTCATGCTCGAGAACGCCATCTACACGGTAATCTCCCCGGAGGAGGCCGCCGGCCTCTTCTACCAGGACGAGGCCAGGGCTGACGAGGCCGCCGAGTCGCTCCGGCTCACCGCGAGCGGCTGCATGGAGCTAGGCATAGTCGACCAGATCGTGCAGGAGCCGCCGGGGGGCGCGCACTTGAACCCCGACGAGGCGGCCAGACACCTTCGTAGGACCCTGCTCAGGGAGTTGGCGGAGCTTCAGTCGAAGAAGAGGCGCTCGTTCACCGGGGAGCGGCGCAAGAAGTTCCGCAACATGGGCGAGTACAGCTCGCGCCTGAGGTCGTCCATCAGCCGCGACGTCAGCTTCCTCCAGGGCCTGGCGTCCACGGGCGTGCGCCGGATAGCGAGGAGAGGACGCACCGAGCCCGAGGCCCACGAGGGCATCCCCGCGGGGGAGGAGCGGACGTAGCCGATCAGCCGCGCGCCTCTTCCCGCAGCACTACTCCCCTACGAACCAGCAACGAGGGTAGACCTATGACGCCGATGGCCGTAGCACCGCAGCCCAGGGCGGCCGAAGCCGCCGTTGAAGTTCTCAGGAATGGGGGCAACGCCGTCGACGCGGCCATAACAGCCGCCTTCGTCCAGGGTATAGTCGACCCCCTGAACTGCGGTATGGGCGGTCTGGGGTGGATGCACATCTACGACGCCGCTTCGGGCGAGGACGTGTTCCTCGACTTCTGCTCCCGGGCAGGCTCGAAGGCTACGCCCGACATGTGGGAAGGCCTCATCGACCGGCAGGGCGAGGACGGCCTTGGCTACATCCTGAAGGGCGACGTCAACGAGATCGGCTACCAGTCGATCGGCCTCCCCACCGCCGTACGCGGCCTGCACGAGGCCCTCATCCGCTACGGCACGCTGGACTGGGGCAGCGTCATAGCCCCGGCGGCCAGGCTGGCCCGCGAGGGGTACGCCGTGCCGCGCGAGCTTGCCGAGGAGTGGCGCAGCCGCTATTCGCCGGGACGGCCCGACGCCATGACGCGTTTCTCGGTCACGCCCGACGCGGCGGCCATCTACACGAGGGGCGGCGCACCCCTGGATAACGGCGACGTGCTGACGAATCCCGACTACGCGGCCAGCCTCGAACGCATCGCCGACGCAGGCCCCGACGACTACTACACCGGGCAGATAGCCGAGCGGCTCGTCGCCGACTGGGAGGCCAACGGCGGCCACGTCACCGCCGCCGACCTCGAGGACTTCCGTCCGGAGGTCCAAGCGCCCGTGCGAGGCACCTATCGCGGCTACACCATCTCGGACATGCAGCCGCCCTCAGGGGGCGTGACCCTCGTACAGGTCCTGAACATCCTGGAGGGCTACGACCTCACTTCGATGGGGCACAACAGCGCCGAGTACATACGCGTGCTCGCCCTGGCTCTGGGAGCCGGATTCGAAGACCGCGGGAGGTACGTGGGCGACCCCGCGTTCGTCGACGTCCCCGTCGATATGCTCACCTCGAAGGAGTACGCCGCCGAGTGGGGAAGGCGCATAGACCGGGGCGATGGCCCCGCTGCCGGCCGTGCGCGGTCGACTGACGGCGCGGGCACCACCCATATATCGGTCGTGGACCGGGACGGGGGCTGCGTCAGCCTGACCCACACGAACGGCCTGTGCTCCGGAGTCATCACGCCGGGGCTCGGCTTCCTCCAGAACAACTACATGATCTCCTTCGACCCGAAGCCCGGCGGCCCGAATTCCATTGAGCCGGGCAAGAAGCGCACGACGGGCGCGTCGCCCTGCATCGTCTTCAGGGACGGCAGGCCCTTCATGGTCGTCGGCGCGCCCGGCGGGACGTACATCATCGGCGCGGTGCTCCAGACCATCCTCAACGTGATCGACCACGGCATGACGGCGTTGGAGGCGGTGTCGGCCCCGCGCGTCGACTGCCAGGGCGACACGGTATACGTCGAGGGCCGGGTGCCCGGCTCGGTGTGCGACGAGCTGAGGGCGGGCGGCCTCAAGGTGCTGCGCGATACGTCCTCGTACGGCCTCTACCCCAGCCGCGCCGCCCGAGTGCAGGCCATAGTTCTGGACGACGGCCGCGGCGCCCCATCGGGCGGCAGCGACCCGCGAGGCTACGGCGCAGCGCTAACGGCGTAAGGGCCCCTCCCAAATCTGTGGTAAGCTAAACTAGACAACTCACTGAGGGATTTGGACTATGGGTGTCTTTACGGTTCCTGTAGAGGTGTGCGACCCGGGGGGCACACGCTTCGAGCAAGTCGATGCCTTGGTGGATACGGGAGCATCGTACACAGTCCTTCCTGCCTCGATGCTGCACAGGCTGGACGTCAAGGTACAAGAAAGCGTCGAGTGTGAGCTTGCCGATGGCAGGACTACCACCTTGGGGCTGGGGCAAACCCTCGTCCGCATAGATGGCAGACAGATCTTAACCTTTGTGCTGTTCGGAGACGAAGGCGCGGGGCCTCTGCTAGGCGCATATACTCTGGAAGGGTTGAGACTCGCCGTAGACTCTACCCAACATCGCCTAGTGAGCGCTAAGCTGAGGATGTGACTGTCTCCTGTGGTGAAAACTGCGCCTACGGGTGGTAGATGACCATCTTCAGCTCGGTCATCTCCTCGACGGCGTAGCGGGGCCCCTCCTTGCCCATGCCGCTGTCCTTGACCCCGCCGTAGGGCATCAGGTCGGCCCGCCACTGGGGCCCGGAGTTGATCATCAGGTTGCCTGAGTCCACCTCGCGGGCGAACTTCATCGCCCAGTCGATGTTCTGCGTGAAGATGGCCGCGCTCAGTCCGTAGTTCGTGTCGTTGGCCATGGCGATGGCCTGGTCTATGTCCGAGAACGGCGTCACGGCCACGGCCGGCCCGAACAGCTCGTCGCACGAGATGCGCATCTCCGGGCTCACGTCGGCCACCACGGTCGGCGCGTGCATCGCTCCCTCGTACTCCCCGCCGACGACGGTGCGTGCCCCGCCTGCGACGGCCTCCGTAACCCACTCGTTGACTCGCACGGCGTCCTGGGGTCGGACCATCGGCCCCATCTTCACCGTGCCGTCCAGCGGGTCGCCCGTGCTCAGGCCCTTCACGCCCTCGGTCAGGGCGTCGAGGTAGTCGCCGTAGACCCTCTCGTTGGTCAGGATGCGCTGGGCCGAGATGCACACCTGCCCGGCGTTCGAGAAGCCGCTGGCCACCGTGCCCGCCACAACCTTCTCCATGTCGGCGTCGGGCATGACGATCAGCGGCGAGTTCGAGCCCAGCTCCATCGTCACCTTCTTGAGCCCGGCCGTCCTGCATATGTGCTCGCCCACGTCCCGGCTGCCGGTGAAGGTCACCTTGCGCACCCGGTCGTCGGCCACCAAGGCGTCGCCGATGCTGCCGCCGGAGCCGGTCACGCACTGCACGGCCTCCGCAGGCACACCCGCCTCGACCAGTATCTCCGTCAGCTTCAGGGCCGACAGCGGCGTATCCGACGCTGGCTTGATGATGACGGCGTTACCCGCTGCAAGGGCTGGGCCTACCTTGTGGGCTACGAGGTTGAGGGGGAAGTTGAACGGGCTGATGGCCGCCACGACCCCGCAGGGCACGCGCAGGGTGAACCCAAGCTGGCCCGTCCATGTCGGCGCGCCGTCGAGGGGCACGACCTCGCCGAACAGACGCTTGGCCTCCTCAGCCGAGCCGGTCATGGTCTGGATGGCCCGCTCGGCCTCGCCCAGACCCTCGCCTATGATCTTGCCCTCCTCCATCGTGATGGTGCGGCCCAGGTCGTCCACCCGCTCCTTCATCAGGCCCACGGCGCGCATCAGTATCTCGTACCGCTGGTGGCCGGACAGCGACGCCATCACCTTCGAGCCCCGCTCGGCGCTGGCGATGGCAGTCTGAACGTCCTCCACGCTCCCTCTGGGCACAGTATCGAACACCTGCCCGTTGAACGGATTCACCACGTCGATCTTCTCGTCCCGGTCCACCCACTCGCCAGCCAGGTACATCTTCATCTCATGTCACCTCCATCGGGGCCTCAGCATATGCAGACGCCAAGCCACAGTCAACCGCAGTCGTTGACACCCAATCAGGCGGCTCTTACACTCCCGCCCAACACCACGAGCAGGAGAGAAAAGTGGCGCTCACCGTCTACGACTACCGGGAAGACGTCAGGAACGTGCTGGTCACGCCGCAGATTCGCTCCCGCTTCATGCGCCTGGAGCCCGGCGAGGAGGGCGGCGCCCACTCCCACGACTTGGGACACGAGGTCTTCCTCGTGCTGGAGGGCCGGGCCGAGTTCACCATCGACGGCGAGACCGGCATCGTGGGCCCCGGCCAGATGTGCGTCGCCCTGGTCGACCAGCTCCACTCGCTGCGGGTGGTAGGCGACGAGCCCATGACCATGTACCTGTCCGTCACGCCCCACATCCAGCCCACGCACACCATGTGGACCGAGGACGGCGAGCGTCTGCCTCACCGGTTCGCCCCGTCCAGCGCATACGACCGGCAGACCGATACCGATACGCCCCTGGCCGCCCTGCTCGACAACCTGACCGCCGCGACGCTAGCGGTACGGGAGGCCGCCGCCCACGCCGCCTCCACCCAGGAGGGCGAGGCCGGGGGCCTTGCGGACGCCGTGTCGAGCGGCGACCTCGACTCGTCGTCCACGTCCAGGGACGCGATATGGGACGCGCTCTTCGAGGTCTACCGGCGCTCGGCGGAGCTTGCCGACCTGTGGAACGACGTCGCGCCCCGCGCCGGCAGGACGTAGAAGCCATCTAAGAACACACCAGCAACAGCCGAGCACTGCCCTTCGACAAGCTCAGGGCGAACGTTGAGCCGTTGCAGTCAAGGAGACAGCACGTGGACAGGGTACGCATAGGCGTCGTTGGGTGCGGTGCGATCGCGCAGGTGCAGCACCTGCCCTTCCTGACCGAGCTGGTCGAGGAGTTCGAGGTCGCCGCCGTCTGCGACGTCTCGCCGTCCGCGTCCGAGTACGCCGCCCAGCTGTATCACGTGCCCAGCCGCTACACCGACTACCGCTACCTGCTCGACGCCGACGTGGACGCCGTCCTCCTCTGCCACACGGATCCCAAGACGGAGGTCGCGGTGGCCGCGTTCGACGCGGGCAAGCACGTCTTCATCGAAAAGCCGATCTGCTTCTCACGCGAGGAGGTCGAAGCGATAACCTCAGCAGCCGCGTCCTCGGGCAAGGTGGGCCTGGCCGGATACGTCAAGCTCTACGAGCCCGCCTACGAACGGGCGAAGGTCGAAGTGGCGACCATGGACGACATCCGCTTCGTCCAGGTCAACCATCTCCACCCGGACAACGACCTGCACGTGCGCCAGTTCAGGACGCGCCGCTTCGACGACGTGCCCGGCGACGAGATCGAGAGGACCAAGACCGCGAGAGAGGCCGCCGTCCGGCAGGCCATCGGCGATGCTCCTCCCCACGTCGTCAGGGCTTTTGGCACCCTCTCGGGCAGCATGATCCACGACCTGTACGGGCTCCGGGACCTGTTCGGCGTGCCGAGCAGGGTCGTCGGTACCGAGATATGGCAGGGCGGCGGCGCAATATCGACCACCCTGGAGTACGAGGGCGGGTTCCGGTGCGTGGCCACCTGGGTCGACCTGCCGGAGCTGTGGGACTTCTACGAGACCCTGGAGGTCTACGGCAGCAGCAAGCGCGTCATCGTCTCATACGAGACGGGATTCTCCCGCGGCCTCTCGCGGGTGCGACTCCAGCAGCTCGACGACAGGGGCTCCAGCGTCAGCACCGAGCCGGCTATGGACTGGGAGAGCCCCTTCCGCAGGGAATTGCGCCACTTCCATGACTGCATCGTGAACGGGGCCGCCCCCAGGTCTCCCATCTCCGAGGTGGGCAAGGACATCGGCCTGGTGATCGACATCGTGAAGGCCTACGAGTCCGGGGGCTGACGGGAGTGCTCGTTCACCCCTACCATCGTCTCCCACTCCTGGCGCCCGATCTCCATCTTCACGAAGTCGAGCCCGCTGCGCCTTACGTTCTCCGTCTCCCGCAGGCCCGACTTGGCGAAGGCCCGCCGCGCCCTCTCATTCCATTCCAGGGTGTGGAGATACACCAGGTCGATGGACATGGTGGTGAAGACGTGCGCGAGTAGCGTCACGACGGCGTCGGTGCCGTAGCCCCTGCCCCAGTACTCGCGCTTGCCGATCATTATCCCAAGCTCGGCGTGGCCCCGCCTCAGGTCGACGTCGTAGTACATGCAGTTGCCGATGTGCTCGCCGTCGAACGTATCGATGGCAAGGCGCCGCGACGTGCCGCCGGAGTAGCGCAGCTCATCCTTGGAGAACTTGAGGAAGTCCCTGTAGGACATCCTCAGCGGCTGGGAGGCGTCGAGCTTGGCCAGCTCCGCGTCCGTACGCCAGGCGTAGTCGTCCGGTGCGTCCTCGATGCGCTTGCCGCGTATGACGACCTTCTCGCCGCGTATGATCTCCTCGCCGGCCCCTGGCTCCGCCCTATAGCGAAACCAGGGCAAGGCCCTTCTCAACAACCCTCACCTCGTTCTCGTACGTCAATGTCTCCAGGGCCTGCCCGGCGGGGAACCACCTCACCTCGTCGAACTCGTGGTCGTGGAGTGACTCGTCGCCACCCGTGGGCCGCATCAGGTAGTAGTGGACGGTCTTGTGGCAACGGGCGCGGTCCCTGACGAACCAGTAGTCGATGCTGCCTATGTAGTCCTCGCAATCGACCTGGAGCCCGGTCTCCTCCACCACCTCCCGGATGGCCGTCTCCTCGCGCGTTTCCCCGGCGTCGGGAGTACCCTTCGGCAGCGCCCATAAGGGCGGGGAGCGCCGCCCGCACAGGACGACCTCAGTGCCCGAATCGCCCATCCGGTACACCACGCCGCCGCTCGACTCCAGCCGTACTACCGCCCTACGTGCTCTCATTGGAATGCGAGCAATTCTATTTGCGCGCCAATCACATTTTCAAGGCGAACACCCCGCCCGGATTTCCTACATCCGTCAACCGCCCCATCCAATCGTCATACCGGCGAAAGCCGGTATCCAGTCCCTCGACCCGCTGAACCCGTTCACCAGCGAAGTTGAACTCTTCGGCCCGCCCCGATACAATATCTTCTGTCCCTTTAAGTCAGTCCCGAGAGGCTGGCAAGGGCGCGGACCACGGCCTGCCGGAAGGCGGGCCTCCGGGCATCCCTCGGCCGCATCCCCTTGCCAGCCCCGGCGAGGGTTAGCTTTTGAACAGAGGCATTCTCGGTCCCGACGAGATACGTCGCGCCCTGACGCGGATCGCCCACGAGGTCCTCGAGAGCAACGGCGGAGCGTCCGACCTGGTATTCGTCGGGCTGCACACGCGCGGCGTCCCCCTCGCCAGGCGCATCTCCGATCTCATAGGCCGCTTCGAGGGCAGCGCCCCACTGGTGGGCTCCCTGGACATCGGCCCCTACCGCGACGACTTCTCGCGCGCCCGCCCTCGTATACGCCCCACCGACTTACCGGTCTCCATCGACGGGCGCCCGGTCGTCCTAGTCGACGACGTCCTCTACACGGGCCGCAGCGTCAGGGCCGCACTGGACGCCCTGACGGACTTCGGGCGCCCGAGCCGGGTGCAGCTCGCCGTGCTGATCGACCGGGGGCACAGGGAGCTGCCCATCAGGCCCGACTACGTGGGCAAGAACGTGCCCACGGCCAGGGGCGAGGAGGTGCGCGTCCTGCTTTCCGAGACCGACGACCGCGACGGCGTCCTCCTGGTGAGGAGCGAAGAGCGATGACCGGCACAGAGCTTGGTGCGGTGTCGGCCCCTGCCGGAGCGGCGCGGCGACACATCCTCGACATCGACGACTACACGGCGTCGGAGATCGAGGAGGTGCTCGACAACGCGGAGGCGATGCAGGAGATCCTGGAGCGGGACATTCGCAAGGTGCCTGCCCTGCGCGGCAGGACGATCATCACGGCCTTCCACGAGCCGAGCACCCGCACGCGCGTGTCGTTCGAGCAGGCGGGCAAGATACTCAGCGCCGACGTGATCAACGTCTCCGGCTCGGGCAGCAGCGTGGAGAAGGGCGAGTCCCTCTACAACACCGCCCTGACCCTCCAGGCCATGAACGCGGACGTCATCGTCGTGCGCCACTCTCACGCCGGCGCGCCCCACTTCCTGGCGCGGCACCTGCGGTCGGCCATCGTCAACGCGGGCGACGGGGGCCACGCCCACCCGACGCAAGCCATGCTCGACATCTACACCATCAGGCGGCACTACGGCCGCGTTGCGGGCCTACGGGTTGTCATCGTGGGCGACATCCTCTACAGCAGGGTCGCGAGATCGAACCTGTGGGGCCTCACGACCATGGGCGCACGCGTAGTCCTTTGCGCGCCCCCAACACTCCTGCCCGTGGACATGGTGAACGGCTGCCACAAGACCGAGGGGCATCCCTTCGCGGCAGTCGAGGTGGAGACGAATGTCGAGCGGGCCCTCGAGGGCGCGGATGTCGTCATGGCCCTCCGACTCCAGCAGGAGAGGCAGAGCGCCGGCCATCTGCCGACCCTGCGTGAGTACTCGCGGGCCTACGGGATCAACCGCCGCAGGCTGGAGCTGGCGAAGCCGGACGCCCTTGTCATGCACCCGGGCCCGATGAACGAGGGCGTCGAGATCGACCCCGACGTCGCCCACGGCGTCCAGTCGGTGATCGAGGAGCAGGTAACCAACGGCGTCGCCATCAGGATGGCGCTTCTCTACGGGCTGGCGACTCCGCCGCGTGAGAGGGCTGACCAGTGACCGGGCACCTGCGAGACCGGGCCACCCTCGTCGTCACCAGGGACGACCGTGTACTGCTGGCCCGAGACGCCGGTCAGGCCCACTTCAATATGCCGGGAGGTGGCATTGAGGATGGCGAATCGCCCGATGAGGCCGCCGTCCGCGAGCTCCGCGAGGAGACCGGCATGACGGCTACGAGCACGGAGTGGCTGTTCGTGTGGGAGAGCACAGCCGCAAGGCACCATGTATTCCGGGTCGAAGCCGAGGGCGACCCGAAGAAGGGTGGCGAGGTGGATGAGTTGCTCTGGTGGGATGGGGAGCGTCCCCTCACAACGAACCCTCACGTCAGGGTGATACTGGAAAGGCTCCGAGTCCATGACTGAAACACGACCCATACTGATACGCGGCGGACGCATAGTCGATCCGGCCCAGGGCCTCGATCAAGTCTCCGACCTGCTGATCGAGGCTGGCGCGATAGTCGGCATCGAGACTCAGATCGAACGTGAGGATGCGCAGGTCGTCGATGCGTCCGGCTGCGTCGTGTGCCCCGGCTTCATCGACCTGCACTGCCACCTCAGAGAGCCGGGGTTCGAGTACAAGGAGACCATTGCCACGGGCACGATGGCCGCCGCCCGGGGCGGCTTCACCACGGTCTGCGCCATGCCCAACACGGACCCGGTCATGGACACGAGGGCGACCGTCGAGTTCGTGCTGAGCAAGGCCCGCGATGAGGGTGTGGTCCGCGTGCTGCCCATCGGCGCGGTGACTAAGGGCAGCAGGGGCGCGGAGCTGGCCGAAATGGTCGAGCTGGCAGACGCTGGCGCGGTAGGCTTCAGCGACGATGGCCACCCGGTCTCCAACGCCAACGTGATGCGCCAGGCGCTGAGCTATTCGTCTTCGTTCGGCCTGCCCATCATCAACCACTGCGAAGTGCCGGAGCTTTCTGCCGGCGGCGCGATGAACGAGGGCTGGACGTCTAACCGGCTCGGCCTGCGCGGCATCCCGAACGCCTCCGAGGAGGCGATGGTAGCCCGGGACATCACCCTCGTCGAAACAGTGGGCGGGAGGCTGCACATAGCCCACGCCAGCACGGCGGGAACGGTCGAGCTGGTGCGACAGGCAAAGGAGCGGGGCGCAGCCGTCACTTGCGAGGCCACGCCCCACCACCTGACCCTTACGGACGAGGCCGTCTTGGGCAACGCGGGCGGGCACGGCGCATTCGAGCCGCTCTCGGAGGCGGCCTACGACACCAACGCCAAGGTCGCGCCCCCACTGCGCTCCCGCGCCGACGTGGCCGCAATGGTCGAGGGCCTGCGCGACGGCACGGTCGACTTCATAGCGACGGACCACGCGCCCCACGGCCGGACCGACAAGCTGTGCACCTTCGACGAGGCCGCCAACGGCATCAGCGTGCTGGAGACGGCGCTGGGCTCGGTCATGGCTCTGGTGCACGGCGGCGCGCTCACCCTGCCCCTGGCCGTCGAGAGGCTGACGTCGGCGCCCGCCCGCTTCCTGGGTATGGACCTGGGCACGCTGAAACCGGGCTCGCCGGCCGACGTCACGATCTTCGACCCCAACGCCGAGTGGCTGGTCGACCCGGCCCAATTCGCCTCCAAGGGCAGGAACACCCCCTTGGCCGGCACGACGCTCAGGGGCCGCGCCAGGGCGACGATCGTAGGAGGAAACGTAGTGTATCGTGACGGTGCGGCGAGTTGAGGTTCAGACTGACCGATCACGCCGAAACGGAGATGCTCCGTCGCAAGATTCCGTGGCACCTGCTTGAAGAACTGATGACAGAACCCCAGCAGGTGGTCCCTGGACACAGCCGCCTGAAAGTCTACCAATCACTACTGAAGTTTGGAGAGAATAGGACATACTTGCTACGCGCCATTGTAGATGATCAGACACTCCCGCCTACCGTAGTTACCATCTACAGGACGAGCAGGATACGAAAGTACTGGAGGGCGATATGAAAGTGACCTACGACCAAGAAACCGACTGCCTGCGGATCATCCTGAACGACGAGGACATCGAGGAGAGCGACGAAGACAAGCCCGGCGTGATCATCGACTACGACAAGGAGGGCAACGTCGTCGGCCTGGAGATCCTCGACGCATCCTCGCGCATGGCCAACCCGAAGGCAGTAGAGTACGCGATCACGGGGTAGCTGCCTGGTGGATTGAAAGTGTATGGGTATAGCATGAGTGATCTGGCAGACCGCATTGAAGGAGAACTTTGCCATGGATGAAGTGAAGATATGGTCGGTCGATGGCGACTCGAACGTCGAGCCGCTGGCGTCGAAGGGCCAGACGGACACCGAGTCGCTCCTCGAGGATACCCTCGTCAAGAACCCCGACATGCTGATTCCGGGCCTGAAACTGGTCGGCAGGCAGACGCCGACGGCGGGAGGCCCGCTGGATCTGCTCGGCGTGGATGAGGAGGGCAGGCTGGTCGTGTTCGAGCTCAAGCGCGGCACATTGTCGCGCGATGCCGTGGCCCAGATCATTGACTACGCGTCGGACCTTGAGGCCATGGACTTAGATGCTCTAGCCAGTCACATATCCGAGCATTCAGGCAAGCATGGCATCAATGAGATTGAGGACTTCCAGAATTGGTACAGCCGGGACTTGGAGTCGCTGAAGCCGCTGCGCTTGTTCCTAGTTGGGCTGGGCGTCGACGACAGGACGGAGAGAATGGTGAGATTCCTCGCCGACAACAGCGAGATGGACATCTCGCTGTTGACCTTTCATGGCTTCGAGTACGACGGCAAGACTCTTCTTGCCAGGCAGGTGGAAGTGGAGGGACCCGCTGAGTCCGAGAGCACGCCGAGGCGAACCAAGAGATCAGAGAAGATAGAGAGGTGGAAGAGACGCCTCAACGACGCTGAAATATCTGGGATATTCGACGCCATGATGACCATGATCCAGGAGAATTGGCCTGGATGTAGAACATCTGTAGGAGTGTTTGGACGCAACATTCGACTGAGCGGAAGCCACGCAATGTACGCGCGCGTTGAACCTCAGGATGGGGAGGTATGGTTGGTTTTCTTCCCTCGGACTAAGGCATTGTGCCCAAATGAGTTTAGTCAACCCGTGGATACTATCCGATACATCACGTGGCCGGAACATCGAACAGCCTTAGACCCCAGCTCGGAGATTAAGTTCCGTTTGAACTCGGAAGAGTGGGAGACTCACAAAGACCACCTGTCCGCACTGACGAAGGCAGTGTACGAGGCTTGGGAGAGCAGCGCCCAAGAGGAGGACTCCTCCTAACCCATGCCTACACCCGCGCATCTTGTACTGGAAGACGGCTCAGCGTATGGGGGCCTTGCCTTCGGCGCGGCGGCGGACGCCTTCGGCGAGGTCGTCTTCAACACGTCGATGACCGGCTACCAGGAGATGCTGACCGACCCGTCCTACGCCGGGCAGATCGTCGTGCCCACCTACCCGCTCATCGGCAACTACGGCATCAACGAGCGCGACTTCGAGTCGCGCCGGGTCCAGGTGGCCGGTTTCGCCGTCAGGGAGCACAATTCCCGGCCCAGCCACGCCCTCAGCACCGCGACCCTCGACGAGTTCCTGGCGGACCAGGGCGTGACCGGCATCAGCGACATCGACACTCGCGCCGTCACGCGCCGCATCCGCACCCGCGGCGTGATGATGGGAGCCATCGCCGTGGGCGGGTCCGCCGAGGACGCCCTGGAGAGGCTGCGCGACCACCCGCGCTACGACGACACCGACTTCGTGTCGCGTGTGACCACCGACGCCCCCTACGACTGGACCCAGCCCTCACCCGGTACCCAGGCCCCCACAGCCAGGCGCCGCATAGTGGTGGACGACTGCGGCCTGAAGTACAACATCCTCCGCATACTGCGGTCCCACGGCTGCGAGGTCGTGGCGGTCCCGGCGGGAACCTCCGCGGAGGACGTGCTCGACCTGAAGCCCGACGGCGTGCTCATGTCACCCGGCCCGGGTGACCCGGAGCTGCTCGACTACGCCGTCGAGACGGCCAAGGGGCTCGCCGGCAGGGTTCCCATGCTCGGCATCTGCCTGGGCAACCAGGTGATTGCGCGGGCCTTCGGTGGGCGCAACTACAAGCTGAAGTTCGGCCACCGCGGCGGCAACCACCCCGTGCGCGACAACCGCACGGGCCTGGTGTACATCACCGCCCAGAACCACGGCTACGCCGTCGACCCCGACTCCCTCCCCGCCGACCTGGAGGTCAGCCACGTCAACCTGAACGACGGCACCGTGGAGGGGCTGCGCCACAGGTCGCAGCCGGTCATGAGCATCCAGTACCACTCCGAGGCATCGCCCGGCCCCCTCGACAACGAGTACATCTTCACCGAGTTCCTTGAAATGGTGAACAAGAGTGATGTACTATGGTGATGCTGAATAGTGACGATGGGATGAGATGCGCACTACAATCACATGGAGTGTATCAGGACGAGGTGCTCTGAATGCGAACCACACTGGACGTAGACCCTGACCTGCTTGATGCAGTAGTCGAGACTACCGGCGAGCGCAGCAAGACCAAGGCGGTCAGCAAGGCCCTGGAGGAGTACGTTCGCCGAGCCAAGATCAATGAGCTTCGCGCGATGGCTGGAAGGATCCACTTGGATGATACGCGCCAGCAGCAGCGCGAGGCGGACCGGCGCAGGCAGTCGTTCCTGGATCAGTTGAGGAGCAAGTAGACGTTGGTCATCGCAGACTCGTCCATATGGATAGACTTCCAAAGAGACCCGGGATCCGAAGCGGGCAGGGAGCTTGACCGGCTTCTGGCTATCGACGAGGTGGTGATGGTGGGCCCCGTGCTGACAGAGGTGCTGCAAGGAGCACGTTCTGAAAGCGAGCTCGAATTCTTCGCAAGCCACCTTGCGGCCCTGCTGTTCCTGGAGACGAGCCAGGACACCTGGGTGAGAGCGGGAGAGTTGAACTACCAGTTGAAGCAGCACGGGAATATGCTGTCTGTGGGCGACCTGATAATCTCTACGCTTGCGCTGCAGCACGATATGCCGGTCTATTCGCTCAACGGCGACTTCGATCGCGTACCAGGCCTCCGGAGACACGTGCCCGAGGAGGCGACCAGGCAGTGATTCCCAAGCCTGAAAAGGTCCTCGTCATCGGCTCCGGGCCCATCGTCATCGGGCAGGCGGCCGAGTTCGACTACGCGGGCACCCAGGCGTGCAGGGCCCTCCGGGAGGAGGGCGTGACCACGGTGCTCGTCAACTCCAATCCCGCGACCATCATGACCGACGAGGACATAGCCGACGTCGTCTACATCGAGCCGCTGACGGTCGAGGTCTTGGAGCGCGTCATCGCGGCCGAGCGGCCGGACGGAATCCTGCCGACCCTGGGCGGCCAGACCGGGCTCAACCTCGCGGTCGACCTGGACGACGCCGGCGTCCTCGACCGATACGACGTCCGCCTGCTCGGCACGCCGCTGAAGGCCATCAAGGACGCCGAGGACAGGGACCGCTTCCGGCAGCTCCTCATCGACATCGGCGAGCCCGTGCCGCCCAGCGCCACCGTCGGCTCCATGGACGAGGCCCGCCGTGTCGTCCGCGAGCTTGGACTGCCGCTGGTCGTTCGCCCGGCCTATACCCTCGGAGGCACCGGCGGCGGCATAGCGAACACCGAGGCCGAGTTCGAGACCATCACCGCGGGCGGACTGGCCGCCAGCCCTATCAGCCAGGTGCTCCTCGAACGATCCCTCGTCGGGTGGAAGGAGATGGAGTACGAGGTGATGCGCGACGCCTCGGACAGCTGCATCACCATCTGCAACATGGAGAACCTCGACCCCATGGGCGTACACACGGGCGACAGCATCGTCGTCGCGCCCAGCCAGACACTTAGCGACAAGGAGTACCAGGCCCTCCGCTCGGCGAGCCTCAAGATCATCCGCGCGCTGGGTATCGAGGGCGGCTGCAATATCCAGTTCGCGCTGGCCCCGGGCGACGTGGTAGCCCCGACCCTGCCCGGCGGGGGCGGCAGCCAGGGCGAGTACTACGTCATCGAGGTGAACCCCCGTGTCAGCCGCAGCTCCGCGCTGGCGAGCAAGGCGACGGGCTACCCCATAGCCCGCGTCGCTGCCAAGATAGCCGCGGGCCGTCGCCTCGACGAGATACCGAACGCCGTGACCCGCCGCACCGTCGCGGCGTTCGAGCCGGCCCTCGACTACTGCGTCGTGAAGATTCCGCGCTGGCCCTTCGACAAGTTCCCCGCCGGAGACCGGAGCGTGGGGACCCAGATGAAGGCGACCGGTGAGGTCATGGCCGTCGACAGGACATTCGAGGCCGCCTTCCAGAAGGCCGTCCGCTCGCTGGAGATCACCGGGCGGTCGGTGCTGTGGGAAGACCCCGAGTGGCGCGGCGACGGGCGCGGGCCCCTCTCCCGGCTGCCCCTGCACCCCAACGACGAGCGGCTATGGGCGCTCCTCTCCGGCCTCAGGCGCGGCACCAGCCCGGAAGAGCTATCCCGGACGACGGGTGTCGACCCCTGGTTCACGCGCGCCTTCGAGAAGATCACGGCGACCGAGTCCAGGCTCCTCTCGGAGACCCTGACCCCCGGCCTGCTGCGCGAGGCGAAGCGTAAGGGCTTCTCCGACGAGAAGATCGGCGTGCTGACGGACCGGACCGAGGAGGCCGTGCGGAAGCTCCGCAAGGAGCATGGCCTCCGGCCCGTGTACAAGATGGTCGACACCTGCGCCGCCGAGTTCGAGGCCGAGACGCCGTACTTCTACAGCACCTACGAGCAGGAGAACGAGGCCCGGCCCCTCGACGGCAGGAAGGCCGTCGTGGTTGGCAGTGGCCCCATACGCATCGGCCAGGGGATCGAGTTCGACTACTGCTCGGTCCACGCGGCGTGGGCGCTCCAGCAGGCCGGGCTGAAGAGCATCCTGGTGAACTCGAACCCTGAGACGGTGTCGACCGACTTCGACACCAGCGACCGGCTCTACTTCGAGCCCCTGGACTCCGAGAGCCTGCGCGACATCATCGAGAACGAGTCCCTCGTCACCGTCGCGGGCGACGAGGACGCGCCGCCGTCGGTCGTGCAGTTCGGCGGCCAGACCGCGATCAACCTGTCCCAGGCGTTCGCGTCCTCCGGGCTACCGATCCTCGGCTCCACGGCCCGCTCCATAGACACGGCCTCCGACCGCCACCTCTTCGAGGAGTTCTTGGCCCGCGTAGGCATACCGAACCCGCCCGGAGCCGCCGTGGCGGACCTTGAGCAGGCGCTGAACGTAGCCGAGACCGTCGGGTACCCCATCCTGGTGAGGCCGAGCTACGTCCTGGGGGGCAGGGCGATGGAGATCGTCCAGAACCCCGGCGAGCTGGAGCGCTTCATGGGCGAGGCGCTGGCCGCGGGCGAGGGCCGCCGCGTGCTCATCGACAAGTACTTCGAGGGGCGAGAGGTCGAGGTCGACGCAGTGTGCGACGGCGAATCGGTGCTGATCCCCGGGATCATGGAGCACGTCGAGCGAGCGGGTGTCCACAGCGGCGACTCCATGGCGATCTACCCGGGCCTGACGCTGAGCGAGGAGGAGGTCGACACGATCGTCGACTACACCACGCGCATAGGCATCGAGCTAGGCGTACGGGGTCTCATGAACATCCAGTACGTGGTCGTGGGTGGGGGCGCCTACCGCAGCCCGGCCAGCGGCAACGGGCCGGAGCGACCTACCGAGGTATTCGTCCTGGAGGTGAACCCCAGGTCGAGCAGGACGATCCCGTTCATCTCCAAGGTGACGGGCGTGCCCATGGTGCGGCTCGCGATCAACGCCATGCTGGGCCGGACGCTGCGGGAGCAGGGCTACGAGGGCGGGCTGTGGCCGCGCCAGAAGCTGGTCGGCGTGAAGGCGCCCGTCTTCTCCATGTCGAAGCTCGCCGGCGTCGACACCTACCTGGGCCCGGAGATGAAGTCGACGGGCGAGGTCATGGGCATCGACGGCGAGTTCGGCCCGGCGCTGGCGAAGGCTCTGATGGCCGCCGGGCTGATGCTGCCTCCGAAGGGGTCGATCCTGCTGAGCATCGCCGACCGGCACAAGCCCGACGCCGTGGAGATGGTCCGCGAGCTGCACGGGCTCGGATACGGCCTCTACGCGACGGAGGGCACCGCCGCCATGATCCGGGAGATGGGCCTCCCGGTGACGACCGTGCCCAAGCGCCTGTCCGAGAGCCGTCCCAACGTCGTGGACGTGATCGTGGACGGCACGGTCGACGCCGTGGTGAACACCGTCACGGGCGACCGCGAGGTGCTCCAGGACGGCTTCCACATACGCCGCGCCGCCACGGAGAGGCGCATCCCCTGCTTCACTTGGCTGGACACGGCGAGGGCCGCCGTCGCCGGCCTCGCCAGCGGCTCCGACACCTACAGCGTCAAGCCGCTCCCCTCCTACCGCAACCGCTAGCCCGGCTGGGTTGCGCACTGTATAGTGCCCGGTGTACACTACTCAATGTACACGGCGATAGAGCGGAGCCGTTGGGAGGTGAGACATGCGAAACGTCACCCTTAGTGCGGATGCGGGCCTGATAGACGCGGCGCGCCAGCGAGCCACATCGGAGAACACCACCCTGAACGCCGAGTTCCGGCGGTGGTTGGAGGGGTACGCACGCCACGAGCAGGCCGCGCGCGCCATGAACGCCGTGCGGGAGCTGCAGGCCAGGTACGACACCGGCGGCCGCAAGTTCACCAGGGACGAGATGAATGAGCGCTGAGGACTTCCTGGACACGAACATCTTCGTGTACATGCTTGACGGCTCCGACGACTTCAAGCGCCGGCGGGCCGAGGAGTTGGTCCAGCGCAGCCTCTCCAGGGGCACCGGCTGCATCAGCTACCAGGTCGTCCAGGAGACCCTGAACGTAGCCATCAGGAAGCTGGGCTTCGCGGAGGGCGACTCCCGCACCCTCCTGGCGGACATACTCGCGCCCCTCTGGACGGTCCACCCGAGCGTCGACCTGTACGCCCAGGGCCTCGAGGTGCGCGCCAGGTACGGGTTCGGCTTCTACGACTCGATCATCGTCGCCGGCGCCATCCAGTCGGGCTGCATCCGCCTCTACACCGAAGACCTCCAGCACGGCCAGCGAATCCGGTCCCTGACCGTCCAGGACCCGTTCAGGAGCTAGGGATTGGGCCATGCCCACCCCTCTAACGGGGTCGCTCCCTTACTTCTCCAATGAAAGGTAGCGGGCCCTCCCGAACGTGGGAGCGTAGATGAGCGCCAGGTTGTCGTCCTGCTTGTGGACCTCCCTGACCACGTCGCCGGTCACCTCCTCGCCGCCGGAGATCTCCCCTGAACCCAGCCGGTTCTCCGTTGCGGGCGGCGCGAAGATGTCGTCGTAGGTGACGCCGTGCTCCCCGATCAGGGGGAACTCCACGTCGTGGTAGTGGTCCGACTCGTCGGGACTGCCGCCGACGTTACGCAGGCGCAGCGTCGCCGTGACCCATTCGTGGCCCTGCCTGGGCTTGTGGGACTCGTCCTCCTCGGGGTAGCCGCGCCGCGAGTCCAGCACCGTCACCTCCATCCCCGAATGGACGACGGGGACGCCCAATTTGACGGGACTTACCCTCTCGAAGCGCTCCCGCACGCTCGCGGAGGGAGGCGGCGTGAGCAGCGTGACCGCTACGGCGGCCACTGTCGCGGCTATGAAGCCGGGGGCCGCCGCTATGCCCATGTCGAACATCCCCCACGGGCCGCCCGACGTGAACTGCCAGAAGGTAACGGCTACTGCGCCCGCCACTATCGAGGCCACCGCTCCCCAGGCGTTGAACCTGCGCCAGTACAGAGCGAGTATCGTGGCCGGGCCGAAGGCGGCTCCCATCCCTCCCCATGCGTAGGCGACCAGGTTGAATATGGAGTTGGGGAACAGGAGCGCGAGGGCGGCTGCGGCCACGCCTATCGTCAACAGCATGAGCCGTCCCAGCCATACCCTGCCGTACGCGCCCAGGGTCAGACCGCGCCAGTCTCCGGTTGGCGCCTCGATGTCCCAGGTCCTGCTCCCGGGCGGAAGGTCCGCCACTCCTGTCCTGTAGAAGAGCATCCCCACTGCGGCGTATTCGTAGCGAATCCGGTACGCAAACCGCTTTATGATCGGCATGTCGTCCGTGGCTATTGCCGAGCCGAGCAGGAGCTGGGAGTCCGCCGTGCTCATGATCGCCGCTATGACACCCGTCAGCAGAAGACCGGTCATAACCGGCACGAAGAACTCTTGCGCGACCACGATGTAGACGCTCTCCGTGTCCACGAGGCCCAGTATCCCCGCTTCTGCGAGGGCCGGACGGGCCACGAGACCCAGCAGGAACCCAAACCCGAATATCAGGGTGACCCACGCCGTGCCGATGTTGCGGCTCACCCCCATCTTCTTCTCGCTCTCCACCGCCATCAATCGCTGGAGCACCCGCTGGGAGCCGAAAGCTCCCAGGCCCCATCCCGACGTGGACAGGAGGAACACGACGGTTATGGCCTGGCCGCCGCCGCCCGTCAGGGGGTTCAGGAAGTCCGAGTCCTGCCCCAGGCCCTGGAAGGGTTCGTCGGTCATGCCTATCAGGATGAGGGGCAGGGCCAGGAAGCAGCCCAGCATCAGCATGGCCTGGAACACGTCCGTCCTCGACACCGCCAGGAACCCCCCTATGAAGGTGTAGGAGGCCACCGCAACGAGAGTCACCAGCACTCCCGTGGTGCTGTCGAGCCCGAACACCGTCTCCAGCAGCTTGGAGCCGGCTATCAACCCGGAGTCCACGTAGATCATTATGAAGAAGATCGTCAGGATGGCGGAGAGGCCTCTTAGGACCCCGGTGCTATCGTCGAACCGCTTCTCGAAGAACTCGGGCAGGGTCAGTGAGTCCTCCAGGATCGTGTAGCGTCGTATCTTCTTCCCGAGTATCACCCAGACGAACCAGATACCAAGGACGAGGCTCACCACCGTCCACAGGTGTACGGCCCCGTCGTCGAACGCCAGGGCGGGGAACACCAGCATCGTCCAGCCGCTGGTCATGGACGAGCTGGCGCTCAACGCCGACGTGAAGCTGTTCATCCGCCTGCCGCCCAGCACGTAGTCCGACATCTCCCGCAGCGGGCGGACCCGGACCACGGCTATGGCGATCAGCCCGGCGAAGTAGACGAAGAAGACGGCGAGTATGAGCGGGTGGAATTCCATGAGTCCTGAAGTCCGCTAATGGTACGACCCAGGCCTCCCCCTTGTCTACGAGGCGATATATACTGTGCGCGGGAGGTTTGCGGACATGGCTGAGACGCGGGCCGAGAGCATAGCATACGGCGACCGGAGCCTTACGGTGCGCCTGCCTGAGCGCACGAGGGTGATCGACGCCAGGGCGCCCATGGCCCCCGTGCCCGACGTCCGCGAGGCTGTCCGCGACGCCATCGAGAACCCCATCGCCCACGAGCCGCTCCGCAAGCTCGCGGGGCCGAAAGCCAAGGTCACCATCGCTTTCGACGACGCGTCCGGCTCATACTTCCAGACCCGGCGCACCGACTTCCGGCAAGTTGCCATAGAGCTCATCGTCGAGGAGCTGACGGCCCTGGGAGTCGACCTTCGCGACATCACCCTCCTCTGCGCCCAGGGGCTCCACCGCAAGCTGACGCGCGTCGAGATGGAGACGTTCCTGGGCCGCAAGCTCGTCCTCTCCTTCGGCTACAACAACCTCTACTGCCACGACGCTGAGGACCCGGATCAACTGGTGCACCTCGGCTACACCCACAGAGGCTTCGACGTAGAGGTGAACCGCGCCATCGTCGACTCGGACCTGTTCATATACCTGAACACCATGTGGGCGCCCTTCAACGGCGGTTGGAAGTCGACGGCCGTCGGGCTCGGAACCTTCCGCAGCATCAGGCACCACCACCGGCCCTGGCCCTCCGCGCGCGGCCACTCCGTCGACGACCCCAAGAGCTCGGCCTTCAAGAAGCTCGTCTGGGAGCAGGGCAGCCTCATCGAGAAGGCGCTGGCCGAGAAGGGCCGCCGCGTCTTCACCATCGAGACCGTCTACGACAACGCCGCGCCGCTCAAGGACATCATCGCTGTCTTCGCGGGCCACCCGACGGAGGTCCATCCGCACACCCTCCGCGCCATCGAGGAGCAGCTCGTGGTGGACGTGCAAGGGCAGTCGGACATACTGGTCGCCGGAATCCCCGGTGCCGAGTGCTACTCCAAGTTCTCGGTCATGAACCCCATACTCGTCGCCAACTCGGCCATGGCCAACACCGTGATGCAGTTCCAGAGGATGCCCGTCGTGCGCGAGGGCGGGATCGCGATACTGGCCCACCCCTTCGACGCCGTGTTCGACGAGCGCCGGTTCGCCCCCTACCTGGAGTTCTACGACCGGCTGCTGGCGAACGAGACCGACCCGTACCGGCTATGGGAGGGCGCGGTCGAGGACTTCGCCCACCGGCCCGAGTACATATACGGCTACCGGCACGGCTACGCCTACCACGGCTCGCATCCCTTCTTCATGTGGAACAGCACGGGCATCCCGCGCCGCTACCTGGGCCGCATATTCTTCGCGGGCGTCAGGGACTTTGAGGCGGTCAGGCGCTGCGGCTTTGAACCCTTCGCCACCGTCGAGGAGGCCGTAGCCGCCGCCGAGTCCGACCTCGGCCCCAACGCGTCGATCACCCTGCTCCAGCGCCCCCCGCACTTTATCCCCAGGGTCGCCTGAGGTTCGATATCGCCCAGAAAGGTACATGTGAGATGGCTGACGACATCCTAGACCAAGCCCGCAGTTACCTGAAACAGTTGCCTGCCGATTCGCCCGAGTGGCAGGGTCGTATCGCAGATTTCCTGAAGGACGTCCATGGCATAGCTGACGCCAAGTCAGCCGAACGAGAAGCTGGAGCCCTAGCCAAAGTTGCCGAAACAGGACTGCTTGCAGACCGGACAACTCAGGGCCGTATGTCCGAGGAGCCGACGGCAGACACACTCGCCGCCCTAGCCGCATTGCGCCGGGCCGCCGTCAAGGCCCGGCGTCGGGCCATAGAAACGACAGGCTCTGTCCCCACGTGGAGGGACGGCAAGATAGTCTACGAGACCGAGGTCTAATCCATGGGTCGCGCAGTAGCGAAAAGCGTGTGGCTGGACGTGGCAGTCTGTGAGGCTGCGACGCGAACTCGTCTAAGGATTCCGTGTGAGGCCCGGGGGCGTCTGGCCTATGGTCATCTACAAGGAAAGACCCCATGACTTCTCCGGCAGAAGTTGAATCGATCTATGGTCGTCTCCGAGGAATTGGGTTCGTGCCCCCTCGGACCCCGAACCCTAACTGGTACACGTGTGTTGTCATTTCAATGCTGCTCAGGCCTGGAACCCAGAGGAATATCAACCAAGGAGCTATTGAGGTGGCCCGATCTCTTGGGTTGCGACTCGAAAAGAGTGACTTGGATTCTATGAATCCCTGTTTCCACTTGGGGTATCCCGTCAGCAGGGACTACTTTGAAGAATATGGATGGAGAGTCGGAGCCCACCACACCTTTGAGGACATAGAGCCTTTCTGCGCTACGCATAATAGGTCGTGGCGCCAAAGCGGGCGATGCAGCAAGACGTGCAGATACGGTATGCGACTTGGCGAGAACCGCGGATGAGGAAGGACGACACTGCCACTCGTCCATCCTCCCGCGCGTTGACACGCATCGGCTCCGCGTCTAAACTCGCGCTTGGTACATCTAAATACGCTGGCGGTACGAGGACATGACGAATATCAGGCTTGACGACCACGCCATGCAGGGCTTCATCAGGGACGGCTACGTCGTCGTCCGGCCCCAGCTCGACGCCGACTTCCACCGGCACGTGTTCGACTCCATCGACCACGTCTTCGAGACCGAGGGCAACCCCGGCAACAACCTCATGGCCCGCATCTCCGCTATCGGCGAGGTGTGGTCCGATCCCGTCGTCGACGGAGCCATGGCGAGCATCCTCGGCAATGGCTACTACATGCACCCGCACCGGCACATCCACTACCGCCCTCCCGGCGGCGAGGGACAGACGCTGCACAAGGACGGCTTCTCCAAGCGCCGCCACCGCACCCGGTGGACCCTCGCCATGTACTACCCCCAGGAGACGACCCTGGAGATGGGGCCGACGGCTTTCGTGCCCGGCAGCCACTACTTCAACACCGAGGAGGCGGGTACGGCCCGCGACGAGATGGCGCTCCCCGTGCCAGCCGGAAGCGTGGCCATCGTGGACTACGACATCTGGCATCGCGGCACCGCAAACGAGAGCGACCGCAAGCGCTACATGGTCAAGTTCCTGTTCGTACGCATGGAGGAGCCGCCATCGCCAAGCTGGGACGGCCCAGGGGCCGAGTGGCGTCCCGAGGGCGAGCACGAGGCCATGTGGTCCTCCATGTGGGACTGGCACACCGGGGGCAAGGGGAACGGCTCCGGGCCCGCGTCCAACGGCCGGTCCGTCGACGACCTCCTGCACACCGTCGTGAACGCCGAGGAGAAGGCCTGCCTGGACGCGGCCTACGAGCTTGCCGCCAAGGGCGCATCCACCGTCGCGCCGTTGATGGACGCGCTGCAGGCCGACTACGGCGACGCTTCGCCGACCGACGAGGTCTCCTACGGCAAGCTGGCCGCCGCAGACCGCCCTGAGCAGATACGCAGGAACATCAGCTATGCCCTGGCATCCATCGGAGGGCCCGCGGTGCCAGCCCTGATGGAAGCCGCCGGGCATCCCGACTGGTGGGTGCGCGACGCCGCGGTCGAGACCCTCGGCGACATCGGCCCGGACGCGGCGGACGCCGTTCCGGCGCTGCTGAAGACGCTGGGGGACGAGTCGCTGCAGGTTCGGCGCCACGCCGCCGAAGCCCTGGGGATTGCGGGGCAGGATAGCGACGAGGCCGTGCCGGGCCTGATCGACTCGCTGCGGGATCCGGACGAGTTCACCAGGCGCAACGCGGCCCTCGCCTTGGCGCGGATCGGGCCCGCGGCGGCCGGTGCAGTGCCGTCACTCAGTGGCGTGCTCCGCGACGACGACAGGTACGTCAGGGGCAAGGCCCTGGAGGCCCTCCGCCGCATAGGTACGCCGGCGGCACGGGACGCCATCATCGACGACCTGCTGACCTCCCGCTGGTGCGAGATAACCACGAAGGACAACCTATACTGATACCAACCCCGCCCCAAATCTGTAGGGGCGGGTTTCAAACCCGCCCTCCCCGGCTGGAGACCGCCAGACCTGCCGGTAGGCCGGACAACATAACCAAAGGAGCTTGAAGTGAAAAAGTACACAGTCGCCGTTATCGGACTGGGACGAATGGGCAGCTTCCTGGACATGTCCATCGCAAACGCGGCAAAGGAGAGCGACAGGCTCGAGCTGGTCGCCGGTGCCGACCTCCTCGAGGAGCGGCGCACCAAGTTCAACGGCGACTGGGGCGTGCCCGTCTACGAGGACTACCGGGAGATGGTCGAGCGCCACAGCCCGGACATCGCGGCGATCTGCACCACCGCCACGGGCTTGCAGAAGCCCGGCAGGGAGGCGCCGTCCTCCGACTTCGTGGGCGACTCCCACGCTGACGACGCCATCGAGGTGGTCGAGGCAGGCGTCCCCATGCTCTTCGTCGAGAAGGCCATGTCCTGCTCCATAGCCAAGGCCGACGCCGTGCTGGAGGCGTGCCAGAGCAGGGGCGTGAAGTACGGCTCCGGCCTACTCCGCAGGCACAACAGTGCCTACAAGGCGGTCCGCAAGGCCGTCGACGAGGGCGAGATTGGCGACCTGCAGACCGCTGTCCACTACGGCGGCTCCAGCCTGATGCACGGTCACATCCACTCCATCGACACCCTGTCCTACCTGGTGGGCGACCGGAAGATAGGCGCGGTTCGCGGCGAGCTGATCCCGCGAAGCACGCCCATCAAGGGCAACCGCATCGAATCGGACCCCCGCGCCGTCTACCAGCTTGAGTTTGAGGACGGACTGATGGCCTCGACGGTGCCCGGCGGCGGCTTCGAGTTCGAGGTGATCGGCACCGAGGGCACGATCCGCACCATGAACAACGGCTCATCCGTCGCCATGCGAAAGTCATCCGGCGGCGAGGGCCGTCCCCAGATGCTTGACGCCCCGTTCCCGTCCAGCGAGCCCATGAACAACACCTTGGCCTGCCTGGAGGACCTGGTCGATGCCCACGAACAGGGCCGGGAGGCGCATGGCGACATCGCCGTCACCCACCACATAACCGAGGCCTGCATAGCGGTCGCCGAGAGCCATCGCAAGGGCGGCGTATGGATCGACCTGCCAGCGGAGAACCGCGACATGTACATCTTCCACGTCTAGGACGTGTTGTATAATCGGAAATCGAGCCTGAACCATGGTCGTCACGCAACCCATAGAGAGCCACGAGGTCCACAGCGACCGGCTGATCCGGCACGCTGAGGCGCAGCTTGCCAATGGCGACAGGCTCCAGGCTTCCGAGAAGGCATGGGGGGCCGTCGCCCATCACCTGAAGGGCATCGCGGAGCGGCGTGGATGGTCGTACAGGACCCACGCGGACGTCTTCAGGATAGTGGACCGTCTATCCAGGGAGATGGGGGAGCCGAGGCTCAGGACGCTGTTCGCGGTCGCGAACGGGCTGCACCAGAACTTCTACGAAGACGCGATGGAGCTGGACTACGTACGTACCGAGGTCGAAGACGTGAAGGCGCTGCTGGACATGCTGAGCAGGGCGAACTAACATCTCAGGAGCACGGGAATGGTAAATCCGAGACACATGCTGACAGCCGAGTTCCGGGACGAGTTTCGTGGCTCGGTCACTAGGGCGGTGAAGATAGACTCCTTCGCCGACGCGGTCGAGAAGGCCATGTACGTCTTCGCGGCGCTGATCGCGCTGGGTTTCCTGGTCTTCCTCGTCTACTTCATGGGCGTGAAGGTCTTCGCCTTCTTCATCGCCTTCTTCATCTTCCTCGTCTTCGCGAAGGGGCTGTTCGTCCTCCTCATCAAGTAGACGGTCCCGGGGCGACGCCGGTGAGACGGAAGCCCTATCGGCGCTGAGAGCTCGACTTTGGTCATCAGACGGTTCCTGGGCAACCTGCTGGCCGCCGGAGGCTACAGCCGCGTCACGCGGGGAGGCATAGCCCTCTTGGCGATGCTGGTCTTCGGCTCGGCCGGCTACGTAGTCATAGAGGGCTGGAGCGCCCTGGACGCCGTCTACATGACCGTAGTGACGATGACTACAGTCGGCTACGCCGAGGTGAGGCCCCTGTCATCGGCGGGCCGCGCGTTCAACCTGTTCGTCATGCTGGGCGGCGTCGGCCTGATGCTGTACATCCTGACCGTGACGGTGCAGGCCGTGGTGGAAGACGAGGTGCTCAAGGGCCTGTTTCGGAGGCGAAGAATGAGGGCGAAGCTCGAGGCGCTCGAACAACACTACATCATCTGCGGATACGGCAGGGTGGGCAGGGAGGTCGCCGCCGTCTTTCGCGGCGAGGGAGCGCCCTTCGTCGTGGTCGACGCCGACGAGGCCGCGGCGGAGGCAGCCGAGTCCGACGGCATCCTCGTAATCCGCGGCAACGCCACTCACAATGAGACCCTCCGCCAGGCGGGCGTCGAGCGGGCCAGAGGGCTCATCGCGGCCTCAGGCAGCGACAGCGACAACGTGGTCATCACCCTCACCGCCAGCGCCATCAACCCCGGTCTCAACATCGTCGCCCGTGCCGACGACTCCGAGACCGCCGAGAAGCTGACCGTCGCCGGCGCGGGCCGAGTTGTGACGCCCTACAGGATAGGCGGACGCCGCATGGCCCTCTCAGCCATCAGGCCCATGTCGGTCGACTTCTTCGAAGACATCGTGGACCCGGACCGGTCCGGGCCCAGGATCTCGGAGATAGAAGTCGCCGAGGGCTCGCCCATCGCGGGTGTGACTGTGAACCGCTTCGAGGCGTCGAACGATGCCCGGGTACTGGCCCTGTGCCGGCCCGACGGCTCCATCCTGTTCACCCCCGGAGGCGAGACCGTGATGGAGCCGGGTGACGGCGTGATCGTCCTCGGCACGGGCCCCAAAGCTACTTGGGATCGTTGACGGCCTAGTAGACCCCGTCCAGGAACTTCCACAGCGACTCGGTGGCGATGTCCGCGGCCATGACCGCGGCGGCCCGGTCCGACTCCGAGGTCGTCAGGGCCTCGATCATCTCCCGCTCGGCGTCCGAGTGCTGCTCGTCCAGCGTCTTGTGCACCTCGAAGAACGAGGTCGTGTCCTTGTCCTCGATGCCGTAGTGCTCGCGGAGCCCGGCTATCTTGGCCGTGGCCACCTTGGGCACCTGGGACTCGAAGGCGTACAGCGCCGCGGCCCCGGCGGCCGTGGAGCCGGACGACGTCAGGCTCTTGTACGTGTCCACCAGGCTCGTGGTGGCGTCCACCGGCTCGCTGTACACCACCTCGCTGCGGTCTACGCCCAGCCCCTCGCAGAACCTGAGCCACAGCTCGACGTGGTTGTCCTCGCCGTGCTCCTCGTCCCACAGGTTGTCCAGCAGGTGCTGGCGGACCGTCGGGTCGCTGCACCGGTGGTGGACCCCGCTGAGGAACGTCGGGTACGCGCGCTCGAAGTGGTAGTACTGGGCCGCGTACTTCTTGAGGGACTCCATCGGCAGCGTCCCCTCGTTCCACGCCTGGTAGAAGGGGTGCGTGAGCAGGCTCTTCCCCTCGATGATCTCGTCTATGGTGCCGATCACGTCTGTAGCCAAGTTCAGGTTCCTCCATAGTCCTGAAAGGTGCGGCGCACCACCCTGCCGGGCGCCGGAAGCGAGTTTAGCAGCGCCCCCGCCAGGCCGTCAACCGAAATCCGCGCCGTTTCCATCTATCCCGCAGCTACGGCCCGGTGCTCTATCTCCGCAGTTGCCGGCGTGTTCGTGCCGAACACCAGGTCCTTGGCCCGGTCGTTCGCCCCCGCGCACACCACGTAGTACCGGTCCGCCGACTCCTGCACCGGCAGCACCACCCGCTCCTGCTCCATAGGCGGCAGATCGTACAGCCACTTCCACGCCACCCGTACCTTCTCGGGCACGTTGAAGTTGTTGATCAGCTCGCGGGCCGGTCTCTTGGCGTGGGCGTGGATGAACGTCCGCGCCGACCGCTTGGTGAAACCGTCTCCGGCGATGGGCCTCGCGTGGGCCGGCGCCATCAGTATCAGCACCGCGCCCCGCTGCGCGTCGTCCAGCTCCCCCGCCAAGTTCGCGATGTAGCTCCCGCCGCCCGCCGTGCAGCTGTACGCGATGGTGCGCAGCAGCCCCTCGCCCGTGTTGTTGCCCTGATCGCCAACGTCCGCCTCCCAGCCCGTGCTGAACACGGTGATCGTGCTGGCGTCCGCGTCGAACCCCTGCTCCACGTGGAACGGCTCCCACGGCGTGTCGTCCTCGTTCTCCGCGATGAGCTGCGGGAACTTCCGCGTCGTGCCTATCGTGTCCATGTCCAGGTGGCCGGGGTACCAGTGCCCCACGTTCTTCAGCGTCAGTATCAGCGCCCGCCCGATGACGATGTTCACCCTCGACTGGCGGCCCGGGCCCAGCGCGGCCCTCTTGGAGTTGATGCCAAGCTCGCGGGCGATGGGGCCGTTGACCAGGAACAGCGGCCCGTTCGCGCTGGTGGACATCAGGAATCCCCTGGCGTCCTGGGGATCCAGCATCGACAAGGCCCTCGCCCCCGCTATGACGACGGGCAGGTGCTCCGGCCTGCAGCCGGCCATGACGGCGTTGATGGCGATCTTCTCCACGGTCGCGTACCCGGACCCCGGCGGCAGCAGGCACACCACCTCGTCGCGCGGCAGGGTCGTGCCCGTCAGCATCTCCTCGACGCTCTCGACCGTGGGCGGGATCAGCGGGAAGCCGTCGCCCCAGTCCTTGTCCAGGAATGCCTCGTTGAACTTGGCGAGTGCGTCGAGCTGGTCCGCGCCCTCGAATGACTCCGGGCCCGACTCCATGCCGGCCAGCGCCGCCTTCTCGATCTCGTACCCGTTGCCTTGGGTGGTGAGGAGCCGCACCACGTCGTCCACGCACGGGTCCGTCTGCTCGATAGCCTCCTCGACCGTCACGTTGTTGTACACCTTGGGCACGACCGTGAAGGGCGTGCTCCGCATCCCGAAGGCCTTCGCGCTGGCTATCGCGTCGTCCTGGAACCCCTCGGACAGGATCGTCGCCGTGGGGATCCCCGCCTTCTCAAGCTCGACCATGTCGTGGATCATCCACGACGTGCACGACCCTCAATCGGCGGTGCAGCCTATCGCGACGTCCACCTCGCTCTTGGCCCGGTCCATGACCGGCTTCGGGGTCGGCAGGGCGCCGCTGTAGAACTTGAGGGACACGTCCGGCACTCTCCGCCTGATAAGCTCGCCCGCCCTCTTCAGGGCCACGTCGCCGTTGGCCTTGCCGTTCCAGACCAGGCCGATGGTCTTGCCCTCCAGGCTGTCCGGGCGTGGGGCCGGAGGCGTCGCCTCCACGTCGCCCAGCACCGGCGCGACCGGGTTCATCACTTCGAGCCTGTACATCATCGACCTCCTGCGTCGATTTTCTCGTCCCTTCCCCTACTCGGCCAGGGGCAGCTTCTCCAGCACCTTCGGGTTGAACAGGTTGATCGGGCGGCGGCCCGTGAGCACGCGGGCGACCTCCTGGCCGCACCGCACGGGCAGGTCCGCGATGGCCGCGTCCGAGTAGTAGGACGAGTGGGGCGTCAGTATCACGTTGTCCATGCCAAGGAGCGGATCGTCGGCGGGCGGGGGCTCCTTCTCCAGCACGTCCAACCCCGCTCCCGCGATCTCGCCCGCCTCCAGCGCCCGCACCAGGGCTTGCTGGTCGACGACGGGGCCCCGCGACGTGTTGATCAGGTACGCCGTCCCCTTCATCTTCGCGAACGCGGACTCGCCGAACATATGCGTCGTCTCGTCCGTCTTGGGGCTGTGCACCGATATGTAGTCGGAGCGCCGGAGCAGCTCGTCGAACGACACCGGCTCCACGTCGGCCTCGGCGAACGCCTCGCCGGGCAGGTACGGGTCGTGGGCGACGACCTTCATCTCGAAGGCCTGCGCCCTCGACGCCAGGGCCCTCCCGATGCGGCCGAAGCCGACGATGCCAAGCGTCTCGTTATGGATGCTGCCCACCGGAGACGGGATGACCGGTACCCACCCGCCGGACCGTATGATCGAGTCCAGCTTCAGCAGGCGCCGGTTGCACGCCAGCAGCAGGGCGAGCGCGTGGTTGGCCACCTCGCGTATCCACAGGTCCGGCACGCACACGACCGCGATGCCCAGGTCCGTCGCCGCCTCCACGTCGATCACGTCCACGCCGACGCCCGTCCTCAGGACGACCTTCAGGTCCTCCATCGCCTCCATGTCCCGCCGCGTGATGGGCGAGTCCACGTCGATGATCCCGTGGGCGTCCCGCGCCTGCTCGGTGAGCTCGTCGCCCTCGATGCGCGGCAGCACGATCTCCTCCGCACCCACCTTCTCCAACTCCAGCCGCTCCGGCTCCAGCAGGTCGCGAGCGTGTACGCCAATACGGTAGACCTTGTACTTGTAGCTGCTCATGTGCCCCGATTCCAGGTTGGGAATAGACCGAATCCACAGGCAGTATCTTACACCAGGCCGCCATAGTGCGGCCACGCGGACCCGTCCCCGGCGCGGCCCGATTATCGTCCATTTCTCAAAAAGATATTGTATTTCCCCTTTATCACTGCCCAGGAACGGTGCTAGCATCGCCTGGTCATTCGCAGCGAGGGGTGACGGGGAGGCCGATTCGGTGGCGCCGGTCCTATGACGACTCGACTTACCGGCGGCTCCGAGCGGGGCCGCCTCCTGAGAGCGTCGCGGAGCTCCGGCCTGAGGCCCACGTCCGAGCGGGTGAGGGCCGCGGTCTTCTCGATGATCGGCCCCGGGGCCGTGGAGTCGGTCGGCGTGCTGGACCTGTACGCGGGCACGGGCGCCCTGGGAATCGAGGCGCTGAGCCGGGGCGCCGGCTCGGTCGATTTCGTAGAGAGCGACGCGGGCAGGTGCAGGGAGATCAGGACGAACCTGGAGGCGCTGGGACTGGCGAATCGGGGAAGGGTACACGTCGGGCGCGTCGAAAAGGCGCTGGCAAGATTGGATGGCTCGTTCGGCCTGGTGCTGATCGACCCTCCATACGACGCCGATCCTTGGGACGTGGTAATGACGCAGCTGGACGAAGGGGGCATGTTGGAACGGGAAGCGTTGATAGTGGCGGAGCATTCGGCGAGGATCGAGCTCTCCCCGGCCTATGGGCGGCTGGTGAGGGCCGGGAGCCGGAGGTACGGCGACACTGCGGTGTCAGTCTACGGCCTGAGGCGGGATGAATGAAGACGGCCGTCTACCCGGGCAGCTTCGATCCCGTTCACAACGGGCACGTCGACGTGGCGACTCGCGCCTCGGCGGTCTTCGACCGGCTCGTCATAGCGGTCTACGAGAGCCCGCCCAAGCAGATACTCTTCTCGTCGAAGGAGCGGGTCGCGCTGGTCGAGAGGGCGGTCGGGCATCTCGAAAACGTGGATGTCGTGGCCTTCTCCGGACTGGTCGCTCCGGACCTGGCGCGGAGCGTCGGGGCGAGGTTCATCGTTCGCGGGTTGAGGGCTGGCTTGGACTTCGAGACCGAGTTCGAGATGGCGCTGATGTGGCGGACCCTGGACCCCGACGTGGACGTGGTCTGCCTGATGAGCGCGCTCCAGCACCAGTTCATCTACTCGACCCGCATCAAAGAGGTAGCAAAGCTCGGCGGCGACGTTCGGGGACTCGTCCCCGGCTGCGTCGTGTCCGAGATGCAAGCTAAGTACGGCTCGGCGCAGTAGACGCGGAGCGAAAGGGGGCCCAGTCATTAATATCATTCAGGTCATAGAGGAGATGGACTCGCTCACCAGCACCGCCACCAAGGTGCCGGGGATGCGCAAGAAGGTCATGGTCGACTCGGAGCGTCTCTCGTCCCTGTCGGACGCTCTCAGGACGGCGATCCCCGCCGACATCCAGGAGGCCAGGGAGGTGCTCCGGCAGAAGGAGTCCATGGTCAACCAGGCCAACCTGGAGGCGCGCCGCATCAAGGAAGGCGCGAAGCAGGAGCAGTCCGCGCGGCTGGACGAGACCGAGATAGTGCGCCAGGCCGAGCTGAAGGCGGAGAACATCCACCAGGCGGCCCTGCAGCAGGCGCAGGAGATCACCCAGGACGCGCAGCGCCGCGCATACAAGATCGTCGAGGACGCCGAGACCCTTGCCGACCATCGGCGCGAGGGCTCGAACCAGTACGCCAGGGAGACGCTGTTCGATCTCGAGGAGCGCCTGTCCACGGTCCTGGGACAGGTGCGCAGGGGCATCGACACCCTCGGCCTGAAGTCCGATACGAAGATCCCCTCCTGACCCCCTCCCTTCCCCCTCAGGGGGAAGGTTAGGATGGGGGCTCGCGATTGGGCTAGGTGACGGCTGCGGCCTGCCGCCCGTGCGCGATCGGGTGGGCGCTCGCCCACTCGTACGCCGCCGTCGCCGCCAGCGCCCCCTGGGACGCGGCGGTGATGGTCTGCTTCAGGTCGCCCGACGCGTCCGTGACGTCGCCGGCTGCCATCAGGCCGCCCACGTTCGTGCGGCCCATCTTGTCGACGATGATCTCCTCCAAGTCGTTCAGGTTCACGCCTAGCTGCTTCGCCAAGTCGACGCGCGGGTCCGCGCCGATCTCGATGAAGATGCCGTGCACGTCGATCTCCCTCGTCCCGTTGTGCTCCCGGTCCAGCACGATGCCGTCCAGCCCGTCCACGCCCTTCAGTTCGACCACGTTCGTGCTGAAGAGCTTCTCGACGTTATCCGCCTCATCCAGGTGCCTGAGGTTGACGGGCTCCGGCCGGGTGAAAGCCTCGCGACGGTAGATGACGTACACCTTCTCGGCATACTTGCTGAGCAGGGTTGCGCCCTTCACCGCCGAGTCGCCCCCGCCGACCACCGCAACCGTGTTGCCCCGGTGCAGCGGCGCGTCGCAGACCGCGCAGTACGAGACGCCGCGCCCCGTCCACTCCTCCTCGTGCTCCAGGCCCAGGGTCCTGCGCTCCCTGCCCACCGCGATGATTACCGAGCCGGCCACGTACCTCAGGCCGCCCTCCGTGCCCACCTCGAAGCCGTCGCCCTCCTTGGCGATCGACACGACCTTGTCGTCGACGATGGGTACGCCGTAGCGCTCCACCGACTCCCGGAACTTCATCATCAGGTCGAACCCGTCGATTTCGGGATAGCCTGGGTAGTTCTCGATGAGTCCGCCGATTGCCGTCTCGCCGCCGAAGGTCTCGCCGATTACGACCGTCGATACCTGGTAGCGGGCCGAGTACATTCCGGCGGCAAAGGCGGCAGCGCCCTGTCCGGCTATCAACACGTCGTAAGTTTCCGCTTCGCTCGTCAAGTCAGTGGCTCCTTCCCAATCTCCCAACTCCGTCCCTGGTACGAAATAGTAGGGACGGGTTCAAACCCTGTACGAATACCCGTAGGGGCGGGTTTCAAACCCGCCCTGCTCAGTGGAAGACACGCCCCGAGTCAATGGCCAGCGTCTGTCCCGTCACGCTGTCGGATGCGCAGAAGAGCGCCACCTGCCTGGCGATGTCGTCCTTGTCCGCCGCCCGTTTTAGGAGCGACGCCTCCACGGCGCTCTTCCGGTACTCCGGTGCCAGGTTGTCGGACATCTTCGTGCCCAGCAGGTAGCCCGGCGCCACGCAGTTGACCTGGATCTCCGGCGCCAAGCCGACCGCCATGCACTTGGTCATGTGGATCAGCGCCGACTTGGCCACGGCGTACGGGATCGACGACCCCGTCGGCTCCAGGCCGGCAACCGACGAGATGTTCACTATCCGGCCCGCGCCCTGCCGCTTCATCGTCGGCACCACGGCCTTGATGCACAGCATCGGCCCGGTCAGGTTGACGTCGAAGATCCGCTGCCAGTCCTCGTAGGTCATGGCGTCCATGTCGCTGAACGGGATCCACTTGTTGTAGCCCGCGTCGTTGACCAGGATGTCGATCCTGCCGAACTCGTCCAGCACGGCCTCGACGGCGGCCGATACGCCCGCCGGGTCCGTCACGTCGCAATGCACCGGCACCGCACCTACGCCCTTGGCCGACACCTCCGACGCGACGCGCTCCGCCTGCACCCGGCCGCTGTTGTACAGGACCGCGATGTTCGCGCCCTCGTCCGCCAGGGCGTGGCATATGCGCCCACCCAGTCCGCCGCTGCCGCCGGTGACTATCGCCAGCGTACCCTTCAGGTCCATGACATGCGCCTCCCTACGGGCCGTCTGCGGGCCGGATTATAGCACCATGCCCCGATCACCAACGCCTCCTCCGCCACTCCTCCCTGCCGATCCGCTTCTGGCCCAGCCTGTACAGCCAGGCGATGGCGAAGCCGAGCAGGGCACCGAACACGATGCGGTCGCCCCGCGCCAGGTCCCAGTCCAGCAGGTAGGACAGCCACACCACCGCCAGGGGCAGGAAGACGATGGCGAGGGCGATGAAGGTGCGCGTGGTCGATTTCATACACCTACAGACTAACAGATCGCCGCCGGCACCGTTGCCGCTTGAATGGGTACACACAAGCACGTATACTAGCATCTGTCATACGTATACATGGGATGTGAGTAGCGAATCGACGATGAAACGGAAGCTGACGATTACCATCGACGCCGAGCTAATCCCGATAGCCAAGCGATATGCCCGGTCTCGCGGCGTTTCGCTTTCGTCAGTCATCGAGGAGTCTCTTAGGGAAGCGGCTGGGAATGGCGCCCCTTCCTTCGCCTCTCGATGGCGAGGCCGGTTTCGGCCTGCGGAACGTAGCTCCCCGCGTTACGACGCACTGGCCAGGAAGTACCTCGAATGATACTCCTGGATACAGACGTGCTCATCGACATCGCCCTCGACCGGATCCCGCACTCTGGTCCCGCATCGGAGCTCCTGGACCGGATCGAGCATGGCTCGCAGAATGCATACGTCGCATGGCACTCCATGTCGAATCTGTATTACCTCGTGGCGCCGTCGCGAGGTGGTGTAAGTACCCGCGACTTCATCGTCGAATTGACGCGATTCGTAGCGGTGGCGACCACCGATACCGAAGCCATACGCTATGCCGCCCAGCTTCCTATGGCGGACTTCGAGGACGCGATGCAGGTGGCCGCCGCCCGTGCCTGCGGCGCTCGCCACATCATAACGAGGAACGTGGGCGACTACCGGCGATCTCCAATCCGCGCGGTCACCCCGCAAGAGGCGCTTGGGGAGTTGGTCTGAAACCTTGTCAAGACAACGCACGGGGTGGACCTGATGCGCACACTCATTGCTCTGCTTGCCATCGTAGTCCTGTCGGCCTGCTCGTCCGCCACAGGCGCACAGCCCGCTGCGGAGTGCGGCGATGGCTTCGAGGAGTTCGCCGAGTACAGCCTCTTCTTCGGCAGGAGCGATTCGACGGGCGCGGAGGTCGTGTCCGAGGAGGCCTGGGACGAGTTCCTGGCCGACACCGTAACCCCGCGCTTCCCGGACGGACTCACCGTTATGGACGGCCGCGGCCAGTGGCAGCTGGAGTCCGGCGCCGTTCAGAAGGAACGCACGAAGATACTCTACATATTGACGGCCCCAGGAGACGGCGGCATGCGTCTCCTGGGCGAAATCTCGGAAGAGTATAAGCGCCGTTTTGAACAAGAATCGGTACTGGTGACTTCGAACACGACCTGCGTCTCGTTCCAGTGACCTCGAAGACGTGAAATTCTTTTCTTGTGATTTTATGCATGTTTCTTTGCTATGAAAACGGGCATGTTCCACCTGGGGTCGGTGTAGATGCCGCCCAATAATGACGAAAAACTTATGAAAAAAACTGCAATATTGACATTTGCCGTGGCCTCAGGCTAATCTGGCTCAAAAGCCTGTAAATACACTTGCGAGTGCGGAAAATCCATCAGGAGGTGGACAAATGCTTCCCAACGTTTCGCTCAGATCCGTTTCGCGCGACGACGTCGACAGGGTCGCATGGTGGCTGGAGGATGCCGAGGTCTCTTCCCGCTGGTTCGGCCAGTACGCTTGGGGAGAGCCCATCCACCGCAGCTACGAGCCCGTTCACATGCTCGAGTCCAGCGACAACGAGTGGCGCCACATATTCGGCGACCCGAAGCGCCTGATCTTCTCCATCTACAACGACCGCGACGAGCACGTCGGAGAGTGCCAGATCATCCTCGACGGCCATGAGGGAGCGGAGCTTGCCCTTCTCATAGGCCGGAAGGACCTGTGGCACCAGGGATACGGCGCGGCGACCGTGCTGGTCCTCATGGACAGGGTATTCTCGACCCTCAAGCTGGGCAGGGCGTGGGTGAACGTGCCCGAAGACAACGTGCCCGCCCTCGGGCTATTCGAGAAGCTGGGCTTCCTCAGGTCGGACAAGCGCGAGCTGCTCACACGGACCGACGGCAGCGTGCTCAGCGCCTACATCCTGACCATCGACTCCCGGTCGTACATGAAGCGCCAGCCCGCCGAGGAGCGGCCCAGGCCCAGCGAGGTCGTGACCATCACCGGACTCCCCGGGAGCCGCTCCGAGGAGGTGGCCTACGAGGTCGCGCGTATGCTCGGCGGCCGGCTCGTAGACAGCGAGATACGCGACGAGCTTCTCCGCCGGTTGAAGTGCTCCCCCGCCGAGCTGGAGGGATTCGAGGCCAGCTTCCGCTCCTTCTGGACGCGCCTGCTCAACTCCGTCGTCGTGCCCATGGAGTGGTCCGCCACCTACGACGCGGCGTACGTATTCAGGCCCGACCCCTCGCTGGAGCACGACCTGATCAGCGATCAGCTCGACAGGGACCGGTACGTGGGCGCCCTCACCGGCGTCGTCAAGAGGCTATGCAGGGAGGGCGGCGTAGTCATGCACGGCCACGGCTCCCACCGCATCGCCGCCGGGCATGGCGGGAGCCTCAACGTCTTCGTGGCCGCCTCCTTCGAGAAGCGGGCCGGGAATGTGGCGGCCCAGGAGGCCCTGTCCGAGGACGAGGTCGCCAAGCGCCTGAAGGACGCCGACGGCGAGGTGGCGTCGGTCTCCCGTCACCTGTGGGGCGGCGACGTTGACGACACGACCGCCTTCGACCTCACCGTCAATCTCGACCGGGTGTCGGTGCAGGAAGCCGCGCGGCTGATAGTCGGCGCGCTCGGCCACGACGTTGGCCCGCCCGCCACGCTCAGGGGCGCAGGACGTGAGGCCGAGTTCGCCGCAAGCTAGCGGTTCAACATCCTGATCGCCATAGTCGTAGGGGCGGGTTTCAAACCCGCCCCTACTGTATTAGGGAGGCATAGGCGAAATGCCTGACTGGTGGCTCGAAGCCGCGCTGCCCGCCGCAGTGTTCGGAGCCCTGCTGGCGCTGTGGGTCCTCATCCCGCCGCGAGACGGCGAAGAGGACCTAGCCAGCAGGATCCGCGACCGGCTATTCCGCCGTCGCTAGGCCCTCACACCTACTTGAAAATCGTTCGGCCTGAGCCTGTCCTGAGCCCCGTCGAAGGGCCTGTCGAAGGCCAGTGCTACCTCGCCACCACGTTCACCAGCTTCCCCGGCACGTAGATCATCCGCACGACCCGCTTGCCCTCCGTGTGGACGGCCACGCGCCGGCTCGACAGGGCCGCCTCCCTCGCCTCCTCCTCCGTGATGGACACGGGGACCTCCAGCCGGTCCCGCAGCCTCCCGTTGACCTGCACGACCAGCGTGATCACCTCGTCCGTCGCCAGCTCCGGGTCCCACGCCGGCAGCGCCTGGCTGTGGATGCTGAACTCACGGCCCGTACGCTCCCACAGCTCCTCGCTGATGTGGGGGGCCATCGGCGCCAGCAGCAGCAGCAGCCTCTCCACCGCGCCGTCCCAGGCGTCCGAGCTCACCGAGCCCGCCTCCCAGGCCCGGCCCATCGCGTTGCTGCACTCCATCAGCGCGGCCAGCGCCGTGTTGAACTTGAACCGCTCCAGGTCCTCGGTGACCCGCCTGATCGTCTTGTGGACCGTGCGGTCCAGGTCGCGCACTGCACCCTCGTCCACCGGCGACGAGTCCAGCTCCGCGCTCTCCCTGGTGCACAGGTCGAACACGCGGTTCATCCACCGCGACATGCCGTTCAGCCCCGTGTCGCTCCAGTTCCCACCCTGGTCCCACGGCCCCAGGAACATCAGGTAGCACCTCACCGCGTCCGCGCCAACCGTGCTCACGTACTCGTCCGGCGAGACCACGTTCCCGCGCGACTTGCTCATCTTCTGGTGCTCCGCGATTATGTGGCCCTGGTTGAACAGACGCGTGAAGGGCTCGTCGAAGTCCAGCATCCCCAGGTCGCGCATCGCCTTCGTGAAGAACCGGGCGTACAGCAGGTGCATCACGGCGTGCTCCGCGCCGCCCGTGTACTGGTCCACCGGGTTCCATGTCTTGACCGCGTCCAGGTCGAACGGCCCCTTGTCGTAGCGCGGGCTGGCGAACCGTAGCTGGTACCATGACGAGTCCACGAACGTGTCCATAGTGTCCGTCTCCCGCCGCGCGGACCGCCCGCACTCCGGGCACGACGTGTTCAGGAAACCCTCGTGCCGCCTCAGGGGCGACTCGCCCGTCGGCAGGAACTCCGCGTCGTCGGGCAGCAGTACCGGCAGATCGTCCTCGGGCATGGGCACCGTGCCGCACTCGTCGCAGTAGACGATCGGGATCGGCGTCCCCCAGTACCGCTGCCGCGAGATCAGCCAGTCGCGCATCCGGTACTGGACGGCCCTCTTCCCCCAGCCCTGCTCCTCGATGTGGTCGGCTATCCGCTCCTTGCCCTCGGCGCTCGGCAGGCCGTCGAACCCGCCGGAATTCACCTGCGTCCCTTCGTCCACGTATGCCTCGGCCAGCTTCCCGCCGTCCCAGTCCGGCGGCGCTACCACGACCTTGATCGGCAGATCGTACTTCGTGGCGAACTCGAAATCTCGTTGGTCGTGCGCCGGGACCCCCATCACGATGCCCGTGCCGTAGGTCAGCAGCACGTAGTCGCCGACCAGGATGGGCACCCGGTCCCCGTTCAGCCTGTTGACCGCGTGGGTACCGGTGAATACGCCGGTCTTGACCTTCTCGGTCGACATCCGCTCGATCTCGGTCTGCCGGCGCGCCTGGTCGACGTAGGACTCGACCTCGTCCCTGTGCTCCGGCAGCGTCAGCTCGTCCACCAGGGGGTGCTCCGGGGCCAGCACGACGAACGTCACGCCGAAGATCGTGTCGATGCGCGTCGTGAAGGTCGTCAGCGTCGTCTGGTCCAGGCCGTACTCGGATATGTCGAACTCGATGTCCACACCCTCGCTGCGCCCGATCCAGTTGGTCTGCATGATGTTGATCTTCTCGGGCCAGTCGATCTTCGAGTGGTCCAGCAGCTCGTCCGCGTACTCGGTGACCCGGAACAGCCACTGGTTCAGGTCGCGCCGCGAGACCTCCGAAGAGCACCGCTCACACCGCCCGTCCACGACCTGCTCGTTGGCCAGCACCGTGTTGCACGACGGGCACCAGTTGGCCGGCGCGTGGTCGCGGTAGGCCAGCCCCGCCTCGTAGAACTTCAGGAACAGCCACTGGTTCCACCGGTAGTACTCGGGCGCCGACGTGTCGATCTCCCGCTCCCAGTCGTACACCGTGCCCAGCATCCGCAGCTGCCGGCGCATGTTCTCGATGTTGCTCCCGGTACGTATCGCCGGGTGTACCCCGTCCCTGATCGCCGCGTTCTCCGCCGGTAGCCCGAACGCGTCGAACCCCATCGGGTGCAGCACGTTGTAGCCGCGCATCCGCATGTACCGCGCGTGGGCGTCCGACGGCGCCATCGCGTACCAGTGGCCGATGTGCAGGTCGCCCGACGGGTACGGGTACATGGTGAGCTCGTACCGCTTCGGGCGCGGGTCGTCGTCATCCACCCTGTATATCCCGCTGTCCGCCCATCGGCCCTGCCACTTTGGCTCGATCTCGGCGGGGTCGTACTTCAGGTCCGCCCTGTTCATCGTCCTGGCCGTCGTCGTCATCTCTGCTCCTCCTGCTGCCGAAGGCAGTCGGCCGGCAATAAAAAAACCCGCCCCCTTGTCAGGGACGGGACTTGCTGAGCACCCCGCGGTACCACCCTGGTTGCCCCGTAGCATCGGGGCCGCCTCGGAAGCGATAACGGCGCTTTGCCGTCCCGCCCTACTCCGGTTCAGGCGGGATGCTCAGGGGCGAGTTCGCGGGTCCTTGTGCGCCGGGCTTCCACCTTACCCCGTTCTCTATCGCACGGCGCCCGCTACTACTCCCCGTCGTCGCATGTCTGTCTCCTTCAACCGTAGCACGCCCGCCAAATACCGGTCAACTGCCGTGGCCGCCCGGCAACTACTCAGGGACCCAGCCGCGCTCCTCCGCCAGTCCGGTCCCAAGTCGGCGAACCGGCCCAGTCCGAGGCCGCTTATGTCGATGCTCGACTCGCCGTACAGCACCAGCTCGCTAACCGCCTTGCCCGTCGCTGGCGAGATCCCGAACCCGTGTGCCGACGCGGTCACCACCACGTAGTTACTGGGAGATTCCAGGACGTCGATGATCGGCATGTAGTCCGGCGCCTGCTCCACGATCCCGGCCCAGCTTCGTAGTACCGGCGCGTCAGCCGCTCCCGGGAGCAGCTCAGCCAGTCGCCTGGCGATGTTCCTGATGAGGGGCGTGTTCGGCTTACTGGGCTCCGTGGTCAGTCCAACGGCGGTCCATTCGTGGGGCCCGCCGCCGAACAGCAGGTTGCCCCTGGCTGCCTGGCGTCCGTAGAGCCCGTTGCCGACGAGGGCGATGTCGAACAGCGGCTCCAGCGGGACCGTCGCCAGTATCTCCACCCGCGCCGGGGCGACCGGCACGTGAACGCCCACCATCTCGGCCAGCAACCCAGTCTGCGGCCCGGCCGCGGCGACAACCACGTCGGCCTCTATCGCCCCGGCGGTCGTCTCCACCGACGACACCCTGCCGCCGGCGACCTTGAAGCCTGTGACCGCCGTATGCTGATAGAGCCTGCCTGCCAGGTCCTGGAAGGCCCACGCGAAGGCCTGCACCGCCCGCTGCGGATTCGCGTGACCGCCGTTGGGGGAAAACATCCCGCCGAGCGTCCTGTCGGAGATTCCGGGGATCATGTCCCGTATCTCCAGAGAGTCGAGCAGGTCTACACTTACGCCGTGTCGAAGCGCTTTGTCCCGATCCGAGAAGATCTCGCCCATCTCCTCTTCCGACACGGCGACCTGGAGCCTGCCCTGCTGTGTGAACTCGGTGGGATAACCCAGCTCATCGTCCAGCGTCTCCCATAACCTCACTGACTCTACGCCCAACGGTATTATCGGAGGCTCGTCCACTCGCTCGCTGATCATCCCGCCATTTCGCCCGGAGGCCTCCCCTCCGACGGTCCCCTTCTCGACCACCACCACATCCTTGCCCGCCCTGGCCAGGAAGTAGGCGGAGCTCAGGCCCGAAACCCCGGCCCCGATTACGACTACGTCTGCACTTTCTACAACCATGATGGCACCCCGAGGGCCCGGTTCTTGCCGTCCGCCTACCCCAGCACCGGATGCGTTGGGCTGAACCACTTGGGCCAGTCCCCGCGCATCTGATCTGTCTCTTCGTGCGGCCACATGACGCTCAGCGGCAGCGGCCGCACGGGCGGGCGGTAGGACATGAGGGGTATGCCGGCTATGTCGGTACCAGACTCCTCGGCAAGCAGCAGGGACACCTGCTCGCGGCAGAGGCGGCCCTGGCAGTGGCCCGTGCCAGCCCTCGTCAGGCGCTTGACATGGTTGGGGTTGACCGGGCCATCCCTCAGCTGTGTTTGGAGGCTCCTGCGGCTCATCTGCTCCGACTCCCAACCCAGGTACCTGGGAGGCTTTAGGCCGACCAGATCGGCACAGCTGACCTCCTCGCACCGGCAGGCGAAGATGTCCGACCCACCGGCTTTGACGAGGGACCGGAGCCATCTTGCCCATCCCGTGTGGGCCTCGGCCGGTCTCGGGGCGACTGCCGCCTGTATATCAGACCGCCTGGCTGCCGCCTCGCCATGGCCCAAGGCGCCCAGCGACTCCGCCGCGGCAATCCCGGCCACGCGGCCCTGGCCCCGTGCGATCTCGGGGTCCAGCGCCATGCCGTCGTGGAACCCGGCGACGTCTCCCGCCGCGAACACGCTGCCGACGCTCGTCCGCATCCGGTCGTCGTGGTCCGGAACGTACCCGCCAAGCTCCGACCTGAACGTCAGGTCGCAGCCCAGGAGACTCAGAAGCTCGACGTTGGGCACCAGCCCGATGGCCAGGCATACGGTGTCGGCGGCGATGACCTTCTCCGAGCCGACAACCGGCTCATTGTCGTCGTCTATCTCGACCAGCACGACCGACTCGATCCCTTCACCGCCGCCGCCCGCCTCCCTGACGGTGTGGGACGTGTATAGCTCCACGCCTCTACCCAGCAGTTCGGCCACAAGGGCGTCGTCGCCGCGGACCGAGGGGGACACGTCCACGATAGCTGCCACATCTACGCCCTTCTCCAGCGCCTCCCTGGCGGTATGCAGGCCCAGGTTGCCTGAGCCCAGCACCACCATCCGCCGCGAGGACAGGGCCTCGTATCGGCTCACCAATGAATGGGCTCCGTTGGCTCCCATCGTGCCCGCCTTGTCCCACCCGGCAAAGGCCAGCCCTAGGTCCCGGGCGCCGGCCGCGACGATGAGCCGGTCGAACCTGATCATCCACGACCTTTCGCCGTCAGACAGGCCGAGCTGTGGGCCGTCCAGCGCCCTGCTCGTCTCAGTGTTGCGGAACGCGCCCCAAACGCACGTCCCGAGCCGGACCTCGACGCCGACCTCTTCCGCCTCAGCCAGGGCGTCGTTGGCCGCAGCCACGTTCTCCAGCATCAAGGCCCTGTCGCGGATATCATCCGTGCCGCGCCGTCCGAAGAACAGCGGCACGTCCAGCCCCATCATGGACTCACCGATGGGGTTCTCGTCGATGAGCGCGACCGGCACCCCGGCCTTCGCCGCTGCGATGGCTGCGGCCGTGCCCGCCACACCCGCTCCCACTACGACCAGTGGTCTGGATTCCATGTCAGATCCCTACTTACGCAGCCCCGCGCGGCGACGAGATTGAAGGTGTTTGGTCGTAATGATGTCGGCCCCCGCACGGATGCACCGCTTGTGCATCTTTCTATACGCTCGTCGTGCGCGTTCGGACTGAAACATAACTGTAACAGATACCGAAAACATCTGTAACAACTGCCGGATAGCATTCCCGCAGGACACGAGCAGGGGGATGGATAACATGGATTCCGGTCATACCGCCTGGATGCTGACGGCCTCTGCACTGGTGTTGCTGATGACGCCGGGGCTCGCGTTCTTCTACGGAGGCCTCGTCCGCGCCAGGAACGTCATCAGCACGCTCATGTACAGCTTCATATCCATGGCCGTGGTCAGCGTCGTGTGGGTGCTGTGGGGCTACAGCCTGGCGTTCGGAGAGGGCAGCGCGCTGATAGGCGACCTGAGCCTGTTCGGCCTGTCGGGCATCGGCATCGACCAGGTCGAGGACGGCGGCATTCCCACGCTGCTGTTCGTCATCTTCCAGATGATGTTCGCCATCATCACGCCGGCCCTCATCACCGGCGCCTTCGTCGAGCGCTTCAAGTTCACCACGTACCTGGTCTTCCTGGTGGTGTGGATCACAATCGTGTACGCGCCGGTGGCGCACTGGGTGTGGGCCTCGGAGGGCTGGCTCTTCAAGGACGGCGCGCTCGACTTCGCGGGCGGCACCGTCGTCCACGTCAACGCCGGTATGGCTGCCGTGGCGGCTGCGCTCCTCGTAGGCAAGAGGCGCGACCCGGGTGCCGAGCCTCACAACGTGCCCTACGTGGTGCTCGGGGCCGCGCTGCTCTGGTTCGGGTGGTTCGGCTTCAACGCCGGATCCGGCCTCGCCGCGGACGGCGTGGGCGTGAATGCCTTCCTGGTCACCAACACCGCCGCCGCAGCGGCCGCCCTCACCTGGGGCGTCATATCCCAGGTGCAGACGGGCCGCATGAGCGCCGTCGGGGTCGCGTCGGGAGCCGTCGCTGGGCTGGTCGCCATCACGCCCGCCTCCGGGTTCGTGGGGGTGTACGGCGCGCTCGCCATTGGCGCGGGCGCGGGTGTGATCTGCTACATAGCCGTCTACCTGCGCACCAGGATCCAGGTCGACGATGCCCTCGAGGTCTTCGCGGTCCACGGCGTGGGCGGAATCTGGGGCGCGATCGCCACCGGCATCTTCGCCGTGGCCGCCATAGGAGGCACGGCCGGCGCAATCGAGGGCAACGCGGGCCAGCTCTTTACCCAGGTGCTGGCGGTCGTTGCAACGATGGCATATTCGTTCGTCGTAACGCTGGCAATCCTGAAGGTGCTGGACATAATCCCGGGGCTCGGCCTGAGGGTGTCCTCCGAGGCCGAGGACGTGGGCCTGGACATCGCCGCCCACGGCGAGAGGGCGTTCGTCAGCGACGGCGCAGACTAGGAGGCTATGTGATGATCAAGATAGAAGCAATCGTCCGCCCCGAACGGATCAACTCGGTGACCGCGGCGCTGGAGCAGGCCGGATGCGGCGGCTTCCACTACCAGAACGTCACCGGCCAGGGCACTCAGAGGGGCGTGGAGGTCTTCACCGGCAGGGGTGCGCAGATGGTCCGCGCCGCCGGGTCCAAGACCCTCGTCGTGACCGTCGTCCCCGATGACCTGAAGGACGCCGTCGTCGAGGCCATCATAGGCGCGGCCCGCAGCCCCGACGGCGGCCGGATCGGCGACGGCAAGATCATCATCTCGCGCGTCGAGGACGTCATCCGCGTCCGCACGGGCGAACACGGCGAGGCCGCCATCTAGGAGACCTTTGTACAACCGTCATTCCCGCGAAGGCGGAATCCAGGGCGGCGGGGTCGGGCACCTGTAGACCGCTCAGTCGTAGTCGATCATGCGCGACAGGGATGTTTCGAGTGCGTCGGCGATCTTCACGGCCGCCCCTATCGTGATGTTCTGCTTGCCCTGCTCGACGGTACTGATGTAGGTCCGGTCGAGGGAGGCCCGGGTCGCAAGCTCCTGCTGGCTCCATCCTCGTTCCTTCCTCAGCTCCAGGATGCGCCGACCAAGGGCGTTCAGATGGGCTTCGAGGGGCACGCGTTCCCTGCTGGGGTCGAGGAGCTGCCTCGCCGCCCTCAGCGCCTCCAGGGGATTCGAGGAGACGAAGTCCGCCGCGATAATCTCGTCCTGCTCTGCGTGAGATATTCCCGTCCCGCCGACGAACACCGCCGGGGCGCCGTCGAGGGCCTTCAGCCTCGAGGCGGCCTCGCTTGCCGCCCCTATCCTGGCCGGGGACGACAGCGAGAGAATTACCAGGTCGGGCTTCCTCTCTTCGACCAGCTCGACAAGGTCGCCGGTGGGGTTGTTCTGCCCCAGGTCTGCTACGCTCCAGCCATCCATGTGCAGTAGGTCCGCGACCATCCTCACGCCGACGGAGTGCATCTCTCCCTCCACCGCCGCGGCTACGGCCTTCGCCCCGGTGTCCCTCTTGCGCTTGCTCCCCCAGACCTCGCTGACGTGTCCGATCTGCCTGAGAGTGGTGCTCGTGGCCAGGTGCTCTTCGGCTATGTTCAATTCTCCCATTCGCCAGGAGTGGCCGACCTCTACCAGCGCCGGACCGAAGATCCCGAAGTAGATCGACGCCGGTTCGATCCCCCGATCGATGGCATCCCTGACCACCCTGTGGGCCTCCTCGTCGTCTCCGCTTAGCAGGGCCGCCGTGTACCGGTCTCTCAGGAGCGCTGTCTGCGAGTCTTGTTCCATCGCCTGGATATGCTATCTTCTATGTAGACCATATACCGCATGGCTTGGTACTGGATGCTAATCATCTCCAGCGTCAGCGTCAAGGAGGCGGGGGCCATGGAGCAGTCTGGGGGCAGGAAGGGTCGTTGGCCGGATGCTCGCAGGTGTGCCTGGGCCCTGAACATAGGCTGGGCCGTTCTCCTGGCTGCCGCATTGGGCGCGGGCGCGGCGTGCGGCAATGACGCACGGGAGCCTGTCGGAACTCCTGCGGGTTCCGTTACCCCATCGCCCGCCGGGACGGCATCGCCCACCCCGGACAATGCCCCCGGGACACCCACGTCCCGGCTCGCCGCGACGCCTGCGCCCGCAGGTGGCTCCTACACGGTGCTGCTTCCCGACGGAAAGCCCCATACGACCGCGAACATTCGCGTCGACGACCTGTACGGCGACGGTAGCCTGCACATCTTCGCTACCGAGCCCCTGTCCGGGCGCGTGACGTGGCTCCGCGGCCTGGACGACGTTGTGGAGCTCAGCGAGGGTCTCACCCAGCCCGTCAGGGTTCACGCTGCCGACGTGGACGGGGACTCCCACAAGGACCTCGTAGTGGCGGACATCGGCATCCTGGGCCCCACCAACCGCCCCGTCGGCAGCGTCGTCCTCCTGCGCAACGACGGCAGCTTCGGATTCGAGCCGGTCACGCTGCTGGACGACGTGGGGCGCGTGGCGTGCGCCGAGGCGGCCGATCTGGACGGCGACGGCGACCTGGACATCGCCGTCTGCATCTTCGGACACTTCGACGGAAGGGTGGTCTGGCTCGAGCAGACGGCGCGGCTCGAATTCGTCGAGCACGTCCTCGACGACCGCCCGGGGGCCATACATGCCTACCCCTTCGACGCCGACGGCGACGGCGACCTGGATCTGGCCGTCGCCCTCTCCCAGGAGTCCGAGGAGGTGCTGCTCTTCCGCAACGACGGCGCGGGCGGCTTCGAGCGGGAGGTGCTGTTCGCGGCGGACGTGCAGTACTACGGCCTTTCGGGAATCGAGCTTGCCGACCTCGACGGCGACGGCGATGTGGACATCCTGTACACCAACGGCGATACCCTCGACCCCTCCGAGCGCGAGATCTTCCCCAACAACTTCTACGGCCTGGCGTGGCTCGAGAACGATGGGACGGGGGCCTTCACCAGCCACGAGCTGACCAGGTATTGGGGAGCATACGCCGTCAAGGCCGCAGACCTCGATGGAGACTCCGACCTGGACCTGGTGCTCTCCGGCATGCAGCTGCCGGACATGTACCCCGAGGACGAGGTACAGAACCTCATATGGCTCGAAAACGACGGCAACCAGGAGTTCGCAAGGAGAGTCCCGGACATCGCCCTGCCTCCCTTCATGATCACACTGGAAGTGGCCGACGTGGACCGCGACGGCACGCCCGAGATACTCGGCGGCAGCCACAACTACACCGGCGGCGACCAGGGGCACCGCCTCGTGATGTTCACCATCCCGACCGACGCGGCGCAGTAGACCTACTGGTCCTCGGTGATCACCGTTGTCACCGGGCTTTGCGCTTTAGTCACTAACTCACTACAATATAACCGGATGCCCAACTGTCACTCTGGGAGCGCTTAGGCGAAGGAGACTCGTGATGGCCGTAGACCTACAGGACAAGTACCGAGAGATGGTGATCCGGGGCAAGTACCAGAGACTGTACACGTACCTCACTAGTCTTCAGATCCAGGCGTGGAGGACCTCCTTCAACGAAGTCGAGACGGTCATTGGATTCGAGCTGCCTCCATCCGCAAGGCTGCACCGGCCCTGGTGGGGAAATCAGAGAGGCGGAAACGGCCACAGCCACGCCCTTGCGTGGAGCGCCGCGGGGTGGGAGACGGCGGAGGTCGACATGGACGCCGAGACGCTGCTGTTCCGGCGAACGAACCCCAAGCCCGTACCCAGGCTTCCCCTTGACGAGGCATGGCCCGTCCATCCCACCGCGGTATGGCCGGAGGGCCTGAGTCTCAGGAGAGAGGACCTCTACGAGGAGAGAGTTTAGGCCAGCTATGTTCATAGACACCAACGTGTTGGTGAAGTCCCGCGTCCCCGGCGCACCGGACCACGACGTGGCTAGGGCCAGCCTGGAACGCGCTTTTCGAGACCCTGAACCGCTGAGGATCAGCCGTCAGGTGATACGCGAATACCTGTCGGTGGTCACGCGACCGCAGCCTTGGCCGGTGGCCATCACCCGCCAGGAAGCTCTCGATGACGTGAGCAGACTGATCGGCAACTTCGAGATACTTGAGGACGGCCCCGTGGTGACCGAGTACCTGGTGTCCCTGTGTCGAGAGGTTCCCGCAGGGGGACGGCAGATTCACGACGCCAACATCGTGGCGACCATGCTGGCGCATGGGGAGCGCCGGCTGCTGACGTTCAATACCGCAGACTTTCGGCGTTACGGCGACCGCATCGAGTTGGCGGGACAGTAGCTGGCGATGCGGGTACAGAGATGTCACGCAAGAAGATCGCCGCCATCGTCACCACGTTCTTCCCCGGCTCCCACGCCGACCTGCTCGTCTCGCCCTTCGTGAAGGGCTCCCCAACCCCGTCCGGCGTGGTCGAGCCGAAGGTCGACGTCGTCTCCATGTACATCGACCAGGCGCACCCGCAGGACGTCGGCGTCGAGCTTGCCCGCACCCACGGCATCGAGCTATTCCCCAGCATCCGGTCAGCGCTCACGCTTCGCCAGCCGCCGACCGGCCACTGGCCGACCGCGCCGGGATGGGAGATCGGCGAGCTGGGCGTCGACGGCGTGCTGATCATCGCTGAGCACGGCGACTACGCCCCCAACGAGCGGGGCCGCCAGATGTACCCCCGCCGCTACTTCTTCGAGCAGGTGTGCGGGATGATCGGGCTCTCCGGCCGGTTCGTGCCCGTCTTCAACGACAAGCACCTGGCCTACTCGTGGGACGACGCGCGATGGATGTACGACCGCGCCGTCGAGCTCGACATCCCGTTCATGGCCGGGTCGTCCCTGCCGGTCACGGGCCGTACGCCGGAGTTGGAGCACGAGACCGGCGCCCCGATAGACGAGGCCCTGTCGCTGGGCCACTTCCACGGGTACCCCAACGGCCTCGACTCCTACGGCTTCCACGGCCTGGAGGCCCTCCAGTGCATGGTCGAGCGGCGGCGAGGCGGCGAGACGGGCATCGCCGCCGTCCAGTGCATCGAGGGCCGGGCGGTCTGGGAGGCAGCCGAGCGGGGCCTGTGGCCCAGGGACCTGGCCGCCGCCGCCGAGTCCCGCGTCGCTGAGGTCGAGCTCGGCAGGATGGAGGACAACTGCCTACGCCCGGCCCTGTTCGAGCTCGAGTACGCCGACGGCCTCCGCGCCTTTACGCTGATGCTCGACCGGCACATAAAGGGCTTCGCCTACGCCGCCCGCCTGGACGGCCGGGCCGTCAGCACCGGGTTCCACACGACGGCCTCCCACGGCAGGGATCCCTTCACCGCCCAGGGCCTCGCCATCCAGGAGATGTTCCTCACCGGCCAGCCCCAATACCCCGTCGAGCGCACCCTCCTCACCACCGGCGCCCACGCCGCCCTCATGGACTCCCGTCACCTCGGCGGCGCAAGGATCGAGACACCCTGGCTCGCCGTGGAGTACGCGGCATGACCGAAACCCCCTGGCTCGCCGTTTAGTCTCCGTGATCACCGTTATCACCGGAGGGTCGTCCACGTCGGTAACGTTGATGGTCACTAGTATGCTGTCCATGGCGCCAAACGGATCGGTAGCGGTCACCACCACTGTGTAGCTACTCCTGTCCTCGTAGTTTAGGGGGGCCTCGGTCCTGAGCTGGCGCAACTAGTCCTATGCAAAAGTTCAGGGCAGCACCCTATAGGAAAGCCACGGGAAGACGACACCGGGCATGATGGTCCATCGGAAGATGCTGGCGCTGACGGAGGGCGCGCGTGCTCGAACGCCCTCACCGTGGCGCTGGGGCTGGCGATATCCGGCACATTCATCGCGCAGGGCGTGGTCGTGGCCCTCATGGTCGGCCGCATCCTGGCCGGCGAGCCGTGGACGGGGGCGCTCGCCCTCGGCCCTGGGTACATGGTGGCAGGTGTCCACATCCATGGTGGGCCGCATCCTGACCCGTCTGAAGGCTAGGGGCATACTCAAAGAGTCGGCGCTCACCCAAGCTCAACGGCCACGTGGAGAGAGCATAGCGCACCCATACCGAGGAGTTCTACGAGCTGTACGACGGGGAGTTGGAGATGGTTCCCCTAAACCGGGCGCTCCTGGGATGGGAACGCATCTACGACACGTTCCGTCCACACCACTCCCTGGACGGACGCACTCCGGCCGAGTATCTTGAACAGTGCCACCCGAGCCTAGTCTCATCTCATCTGTCTCATATGTACTGAACGAGTACAGACCGTTGACAAGTCTGCGGTGTTCACTGTATACTGCGTCGCTAACGTGGTCAAGAACTCCAACTTCTGCTGGATCCACTAGTCTAGGAAGGGAGACAACTCAAGAATGGGCAGAGCATACGCGCTAGAACTACAACGTCTGGACAGGACCGTTGCATTCGCGTGCGATGCTGACGTCAGTTCCTTAGTAAGTTTGCTAAGCGACCTGATCCCCCTTAATTTGATCTTCGTTGGGTCAGGAGGCTCCTTCACAGCTGCTACATTCGCCGCAGCACTTCATGAGCACTATACGGGCCGACTGGCCAAGGCCGTTACGCCACTAGAAGCAGCCAGTCGGCCTCAAACGACCGACACAGCCGCAGTGTTGCTAAGTGCTAGAGGATCCAATCCAGATATAATAAGGGCATTCAAAGCGCTCCGATTCAAGGAACCCGTCGCCGCGATTTGTGCCAGCGAGCGGAGCGCACTTCTTCGGCTGGTTGATGAAACCGGTGCCGGTGTTGGTTACGGATTCACCATTCCAGGCGGGAAAGATGGATTCCTAGCCACTAACTCACTGCTGGCTACACTAATCCTACTAGTCCGCAGCTACAACTCCGTTTTCGGAATGCCAGAATTGGATTTTAGGGAGATTGCCGTGCCGCCTGGAGCATCTCCGGCTGACCCGCATTCCAACAGGACACTCCTAGATTTGGCAGCGACCGATACGATCATCGCCCTATCGGGCGGTTGGGGATGGCCGGCTGCTATTGACTTTGAGTCAAAGTGCTCCGAGTCGGGGCTATCCAACGTATTGCTCTCTGACTTCAGGAATTTTGCACACGGGCGCCACAATTGGCTTCGTAGGCGAGGTGGGACCACAGCGGTGGTGTCCATTGAAGATTCTGCCAACACGAAATTGGCTAGCACCATTCTCCAACTGGTACCTGACGAGGTGTGTAAAGTCCGTCTTTTCAGCCATTTGGATGGACCGGTAGGGACGATTGATCTATTCGTTCAAGTGTTGCATCTCATTGGCTCATTAGGTGTCATCGGAGGATTCGACCCAGGTCGCCCACCAGTTGCAAAGTTCGGCCGAAGAATGTATCGGAACGGGTTCAAGGCATCAAACGTTCCGACTGCCCGCCAGACATGGGTTGCCAGAAAGGCAGAAGCCCTAGGACTCTTACCTCACGAAGACACTGCCTTCGTCGGTCAGGCCCTAGACCGTTTCCTAGATAGGCTTTCTAAGGCATCCGTCCGGGCAGTGGTTGCAGACTATGACGGAACCCTCTGTGCTCCTTCTGAACGGCTCACAGGCCTCAGTAAAGACATGGGCCGGTTGCTTTCATCTCTACTGGAGCAGGGCCTATACATTGGAGTTGCAACCGGGCGTGGTGGCTCGGCATACAATGACTTACGAAAAATTATCCCGGCTACATACTGGGATAAGGTATTGTTAGGGCTCTATAACGGATCAGTAACGCTACGCCTTAGCGAACCATTCCAAGACCAGGAGACCGATTGCTCTCCAAAACATGATACTATGCTCAAGGCTATCCAGCCTTTGATTGATCAACTCCCAGTACGAGTATTATGTAATCCATATCAACTGTCCCTTGTCCCGACTACACCTCTGAATCTAGATAACCTACGGCGGACAGTCGTAGAATCGGTCAACAACATAATCTCACCAAACCAAGTCCATCGGTCGGGACATTCTGTAGACATTCTTCACACTCCCAATTCTAAAGCAGAAATTCCTCATGAATTGAAGCGCATCTTGGACATTGATGACAACGACATCCTTCGTATTGGTGACCTTGGTAACTGGGGAGGCAACGACTTTGACCTTCTTGACGAAGGCTTATCACTTAGCGTCGATAGGGTTTCATCTAAGCTCGACACTTGTTGGAATCTCGGACATCCGGGTTCCAAGGGCATCACCACCACTATACGGTATCTTCTCGCTCTGCAACCCAAACGTGGAGCATTTGCAATACAGGTCGCCTCGCTCAGTCTTACAATGGGAAGAGCGACACAATGAAGGACTCCTTGGCGGAAGCCTTATTAGGACAAGTGATGGAGTGGGGCGAAACTGATCTCACTACTTCGAACACCCTTTTGAGTCTTCAAATGCTTGCCAGCCAAAAGTACGACGGCTACGAACGCTTTAGGCCGGGCCGCAAGTTCATTGAAAGCTTGGCGAACTGGTTAAGGCAGTTCCGAACTGTCGATGAGAGAAGGACTGCCCTTGAATTTGTTCAACGGCGCCTGCTGTTTATATCCAATGACGAAATGGAGCAACTTGTAGGAATCCTTTACCCCAAGGTGATTCGCCCCATCGTACGTCACTACGTTAGCAATAAGCTTGGAGTACCTCGTTATGCTGTCCGCAGAATAGAAAACGACTTGGAATTCGCCCGGGTACGTCGTCAGAGTTTGTTTCTTGGGCTGAGCGATGGTGCAAGAATGGACGAATTCAGGAGAAGCAATCGCGACCTTAGTACTGAGCAAGTGTATGCGACTTACGAGGTATCGGAACCTAGACTTGACGAAATGAGATCGCAATTGCTAAAAGAACAAGAACAGAACGATGGGGACTCATCTCGATTCGAGTTGGTTTTCTTGATCGATGACTTTGCAGGAAGCGGGAAGACAATCCTGCGGGAGAAAGATGGTGTCTACCAAGGCAGACTGAAGAGATTCTCTGACCTTCTGAGTTCCGACTCTTCCACAGAATCCTCTGTGTTCTCGGGTCCAGATACTGAGATTCATATTTGCCTGTACGTGGCTACCAAGCAGGCGGTTGACCACCTCAACCAAGCTATCGAAAGTTACACTAAAGTTGCAGTGTGGAATTGCCCTCCACAGGTTCACTTCGTTCAACTCCTTGATGACAGCCACAGAATCGAACCTGGGGACGAACCTGCGTTCTGTGCCTTGCTCGACGATTATTACGAAGATGCTATTGAGGACGAAGCCAAGCAGATTGGAGGCAGCTCGTCGAAGTTTGGATTTGCTGAATGTGCCCTGCCTTTGATCCTGTCACATAACACACCCAACAATTCCGTTTCTCTATTGTGGGCTCCGTCACCAATGCTGGCCCTTTTCCCTCGATTCGAGCGACATGCTCAGCGGAAAGCGTAGATTATGGCACAAAATCCCTTTCGCCTAAGAGCTTCGGAACAGGCAACTATAGAAGACCAATTCCTCTCGCTAGTTGGGCCTGATGCTCTTGACCTGTTGCCCAAGGACCAGCTGTGGGATAGGTTGGTGATCATAGAGAGTGCGCCCGGGGCCGGCAAGACAACGATACTTCGTCTCTTAACGCCGCCTTCTCTTCGCTTGCTCAGCCGTCTAAAGGATCAGGACGCCTATCGACTCCTGTCTGAACAGCTTACTGACCTTGGAGCGCTAACCGAAAGGGGACCAGCCGTTGTCGGCATCCTAGTCAACTGCCGTGAACAATACGCGACGATACAAGACCTTCCTGTAGATGAACAAGTGCAGATTCGATGGTTCTTTGGGCTGCTAGATGCGCGCCTTACTTTGCTGACCTTGCGATCAATATTAGCATTGTACGGACTCTCGTATCCAAGGGATGCTCATCGAATAGAGTTTCTCCCTAACGAGAATGCCACGATCGTCTCCCAACCAGTTAATGGTGCTCAGCTATATGATGAAGCCAGCAAAGCAGAGAACAATCTCACTGATTCTCTCAACAGCCTGATGGGCGTGACTGACGTATCAGCCGATCTGTCGGTTGGCTTGCAACTTCCTCGGACTCTTCATACTTCCGATATTCTTGTGGACGGGAAACCGCTACAGCAACGTGTTCTCTTGATGTTCGATGATGTACATGAGCTTACGCTTGAACAGCGTCTTGCTCTCCGGCGCGACCTTGAACGGAGAGAGCTGACCGTGGCAAGATGGCTGGCACAGAGGTCTCAGGCCGTTGAAGCAACCGAGCCGCTAGCTTTTGCTCGTACCGAGGGGCGAGACTATGCGGAAATTCAGATCGAAGAATGGGCTCGCACAACGAGAAGAGGACAACGCTTTTACAGCCTCCTAGATGAAATAAGCAACAGAAGAATACTGCGTGCCCAGGTCGGTGTTGAAACATTGGAAGCCTGCCTGCTGACAACCCTAAGCACCGACAGGGAATTTGAACGGGCCAATGACGCTAAGACTATCGCGAGGCGGTCAGCTGTTGACAGTGTCAGGGGACATCAGAAATTTGACGAATGGATACAGGGCACCCTCGAAGCTGAAGCGACAACTGCCGACGCCTTCGAAATGGCCATTGACTGGCGTAAATTGTCAATACTAATGAGCCAGAGGCTTGGCAGAAGACAATTGCCGTTGGATATCCCGTTGGCCGTAAGCGAATTTGAAAACCGAGATTCTTCCAGTATTAGGACCGCTGCTGAACTGTTTCTTGCCAAGGAGCACCGCCTACCGTTCTACTACGGGATGAAGCGAATTAGGCAATTGAGTTCATGGAACATTGAGCAATTCTTACGCGTGGCTGGCGACTTGTTTGAGCAGGTCCTTGCTTCGGTGACTTTGTCGCGGGGTAGTGTGTCTCAGCTCACAGCCACTCAACAGGACACACTGATACGCGCTGTTTCCCGGCATCGACTGTCTGTCCTCCCGAAGGAGGTACCTTTTGGCGAGGACGTTCAGAGACTCGTGACAGCCATTGGAAAGTTCTGCCAGCTAGAGACCTTTAGGGAAACTGCACCGTATGCACCGGGCGTGACTGGTGTAGGTATCAGTGAATCCGACGTGACTCGATTGCGAGAGGCGGCCCAATCGTCGAAACAGCCGATGCTTCAACGACTGTCCCGCGTTCTTGCATCAGCAATAGCTAACAATGTCCTAGAGGTTAGGCCGAACGTTAATGTGAAGGGTGGAACTTGGACAGTCTTTTTCCTCAACCGCCTGTATTGCCCGGAATTTGATCTACCACTCGAGTACAGCGGCTACAAGGAGCGAGTAGGCATTGACCGACTTGCACTATGGACCGCGTCAGGCTTCGATGGTCAAACATTGAGGTTACACCAATGACTCCTGACCAATTGCGTTGGGACATACACTACATGGCAAGTGGAGACGAAGTAGGGTCCCTCTGGCGAGAACTCAAGAGTACCCGACAACGAAGGATACTGTTTATATGCGGTGCAGGCTTTGACCCCAGAGCGTTGGCTGCTGTTAGCGCACTGATTGAAGTGGGGGTGGACATAGTCGAGTGCAGGCTGATAGAATTTGGTTCAGGTTCAGGTCTGCCTACAGAAGAAGATCTGTCGAGAGCTGAGAGACACAGATCCCATCTGAAGAAAATGTTTGCCGAAAACAGCCTAAAGCCCATAACGATCACTACCAGGAACCCAGAGGGTCGCAGTACTGGGGGTATCAACATATCCGCCGAGTTCCGAGAAGCTCAGAACTACGTGGGATATACCGATGTGGTGGTTGATATCACAGCACTGCCAGCAGAGTTGTACTTCCCTCTGATCGGGACGCTGTTGGCCATCTGGAATTCAAGCAGCGTCCAATCTCTGGAGCTTGGGAATCTTCACACCATCGTCTGTGATAACCCACAAGTGGACAGCATGATCCTGCCAGAAGGAGGAGACAAGGCTGAACTTATGTATGGCTTCACTGGAACCGTGCAGAGAGCATCGATTGGCGATCCGATCCCGATTTGGGCACCGGTACTTGGTGAAAACCAAGGCGAGCACTTGCAGAAGATTGCTGAGTATCACCGTCCACAGGTGGTCGCACCGGTTCTACCATTTCCTGCACGTGCTCCTCGGAGATGCGACCACCTCTTGTTGGAATACCGAAGCCTGATATTCGAAACTTGGGACGTCGATCCTTCCGATATCATCTTGGCAGATGAACAGAATCCTTTTGATGTTTATGCCAAATTGTGTGCCTTTGCATCAGACTATAAGGAATCATTGAGCCCAATTGGAACTACACAGATGATTGTCTCATCGCATTCGAGCAAACTTCATTCTTTAGGTGTGCTGCTAGCCGCATGGGAACGTCGATTCGGTGTTACACACGTCCAACCTACTGGGCATGTCGTAAACGGCTCATTCGGTACTGAACATGAGAAGGGTGAGTTGTTCGATGTGTGGCTTGCCGGAGAGCCCTATGCCTAGACTTGAGCCACTGGCTACCGTTGCAGGCGCTGGCTTTATTACGCTTGATATTATCTTGTCGAGTGACCAAGACCGACAATTCCGACGAAGAGCTGGGGGCACCTGCGGAAATGTTCTAGCGATTTTAAGTTTCCTAGGGCATACCGCTGTGCCCATTGCGCGGTTAGGAACGGATAAAGCCGCCGACTGCCTCATAACGGATCTGAAGTCTGTGGGCGTGGATTGTCAACATATACAGCAGGACCCTTCCGGCAGAACTCCTCGAGTAGTGGAGTTCCTACCAGATCGGCGAGGTAACTCACACCGCTTTGGGTTTACGTGCCCTGAATGTCAGCGTCGTTTTCCAAAGCGATCCGAGCCTATCTATGAACAAGGCAACAAATTGATTCAGAAGGTGAACCCAAGGTTATTCTTCTTTGACAGGTCGGGGCCTACAACAACGAAACTCGCTGCAGAAGCCCGTGAGCAAGGGGCTCTTGTCATGTTTGAACCTGACTCACTTGGGGCTAATAGCAACTTCTCTGATGCACTGCATGTAAGTGATATCGTGAAGTATTCAGGTCGACGAACAAGGCAATCTATAGAGCCTTGGCTCATGAACTTAGAGAGAAGGCCGTCACTTGTCGTAGAAACTATGGATGGCAGCGGATTGAGATTTATGACTCAACGTCGGCTCAATGAACTAGCTTGGAAACATCAAGAACCCTTTCTCGTTGAGAGTCCGTTTGACCAAGCTGGCGCCGGAGACTGGTGTTCTGCCGGGTTGATTTCGCGACTGCTTGCAACCACATCTTCGGAGCGTTGGCGAGAGAGAACCGTGGAAAGAGCATTGGCCTTTGGCCAATCGCTCGCAGCTGCCAGCATCCTATTTGAGGGGCCCAGAGGCTACCTTGAGAAGTCATCTCGCCGGACTGTTATTCGCGCTTCGGTCTCCACAATTCGACGAGGCCGCCTGCCTGATTGGATTGCTCAAGACACAGACATCGTAGGTGACCTACTTGACTCGGAAGATACTGACGGAGCCTGCGTCTTCTGTTTGATGCCTGTGTAGAGCCACAGATTTGCTGGACCTCCTTCAGTGGACTGAATCTACCGGGAAGCCCAGCATCCGCAGCTTCGTGGAGGGCATTGAGGGTGGAGGGAGGTGACGCTGATGTACCACACGTGTAGGCAGACCAGCAGGAACACGATCTAGATCACCGGCGCCGCGTACGCCTTCCAGTATTTCGATGTCCTCTTGAGGAGTGTCCCCTCCAAGTGACGCAGTTGGGGAAGGAGGGCGTCTCCGCCATGTACTTGTCCGACTCTGTTGACTGCGGCGGAGTGTGCAAGTCGCAAATCAGCCTGGAGCGCTTTCCGGTATGGTCACGGCTTTGAGGGCTCCGGGGTGGGGTTGTCGCCCCTCGTCCACTGGAGGGCCTTGCGGAGTAGTGCCTCGACTATCGCCTTCTGCCGCCCTCCGTTGCCCGTTCTCTGTTGGGCAAGCTGGGTGCAGCGTTCTCGCAGCTCTCGGCGGTAATTTTCGAAGCGGATGACGGCGTCGGCGCACACGTCATCGGAGGGCAGCCTGACCTGGCCCGCGCGGTGGCATAAGGACAGGGCCTCCAGGAACCGGGCGCGGGATACGCTGCCCACGTCAATGACCTCGCCGTCGCGCCCCCCGACCCGGATTGTGCCTGCCATCAGCAGCCCCCCTACGTCCACCATCGCCTCGCCGGATTCGACGCCGCCCGACGGCAGATCGAACTCGTCCCATTCCTCGAGGCGGCCCACGAAGTCCTCCGGGAACTGGAGGAGATTGAGGCTGGCGCCGTGCTCGGACAACAGCTCGGCGGCTATGGCTGGCGGGGTTAGCTCGCCTTTTCGATTCGCCTTTCGACGGTCGTCTTGAGCTATGATTTCCCGCTCCCGGATAGCCTTCTGCAGCTCGGTGACGTCGCGGTACAGCCTGTCCCTCAGCGTCTCCCGCTCGTCCGCGTCCTCGATTCCAAGGATTTCGAGCGTCGCGTCGTCCAGATCGCGCCGGTCGTCGAGGGCGAACTCCTCGTACAGGTAGCGCCTGGCGTTTCGTCCAGACATCCGCTCGCAGGCGGCAACGGCTCGCGCGGCGGCTTCAGGAGACGCCTCGCGAATGTCTGGAACGAGCATCATGTTCACGTCGACGACTTCCGTCTTGAGGTTGCCCTCGACACCGGCGGCCCTGCCAAACTGGTGCTTGGCAAGCACGGTCACGGTGCTGTTCAGCACCGCCCATAGTAGCTTGGTCTTGGCACGGTCAATCGACCACAGGTCGAACAGGTTGTGGTTGGCTGGAAGCATGTCATCGTTTAGCGGAACCAAGTGCCGGTACTGCTGAGCCATCGGCCAGAATAGGTCAGCCCTTTCCGACTTCGGACGCAGCCCCAAGTCATACCAGGGACGGGTCCGCGCTCGGCTGGCGATGGTCGATCCAGTGTGCCAGCCCTGGCGTTCCGCGTATGCGACGTAGTCCGCGAGGCGGGTTCGCCTGAGCCAAGCACGCGATAAGGACGCGTTGATGACCATTCGCCCCACGTCGCCCTTGCTTACGACGGCGCGCTTGACTTCCATCAGGGAGTGCAGCTCGGGTTCGAGGAACCTCCTCTCGACCAGGTGCTCCACGTTCTCACCATCCCGAACTATGCGTACCCGCCGGGTGTCCCTGCGTGAGATTCCCCAGCGGTCGAGGAACGCCTGAGGATCGGGGGTGCTGTCGAGGTGTTGCTGGGTGACGTCGCGCACACAATAGAACCTGTCGGCGCCGGTCTTGAAACCAAAACGCACGAGAGCCAGTTCTTTGAGTGGGGCCATGCGGCTCCGGGCGCGTTCCATGAGCTCGAACCACGAGTCGGGGCCGCGCAGGTACTGGCCCCACTTGCCGCCAGAGTATCCGGCCGAGGCGTCCGGGTCATCTGACTTGGGGAGCGCGATTCCCTCTTCCCACAACTCTCGCTGCGTTCGGACGTGAACCCGCCAGTAGTCGGTGGCCTGGTCCGCGTCCATCTCCTCGATCAGGTCGCGCACGGCGTCCATGTCGGCCTGGCGCGCCACCTCGCCCTCGTCGCTCAGGGGCCGGTCCAGCGCCTGGGTGTATATCTCTGCGAGCGGTTGCCGGAGCTGGATGAACCGGACAGGGTTGTCGTCCCGTTTCGCGCGGTTCGGCTCGCGCTGGAGAATCGTGACGGCGGTGGTGACCCGTGCGTCCTCGAACCACTTCTCCACCTGCGACTCGACGACGGCCACGATCCTGAAGTTGCGCAGGAAGAACTCCTGGAGCCGGAAGCCGTAGTCGGTGTCCAGCCAACCTATGCTGGTGACGAAGCCCAGGTATCCGCCGGGGCTGAGCAGGCTGGCGGCGTGGGTGAAGAAGTATGCGTATATGTCCGACCGCCCGGAAAGCTTAGTCTGGCCCGGCCACTCCCGCCGGAACAGCTCGGCGTAGTTGGACTTTTCGACGCTCCCGATACCCTCCTGCCGGATGTAGGGCGGGTTGCCGACCACCGCGTCCACTTCCTCCAGCGGGATCCTCTTCTCCAGGTCGTCCGAAAGCGGCCCGTTGTAGATGGGGTTGCCCTGCTGGGCGTCGAAGAAGCTGGCCTTGGCTACGAGGGGGTAGTTCGGCTCGTCGCTGAGATTGCGGACGGCTAGATTGATGGTGGAGAGCTGGGCCGGAAAGGCCCCGGTGTCTATTCCGAGTATCTCGTCGAGCAGCCGATCGTGGGAGATGGGAGGGCGCCCGGCTGACTGGGCGAGGGCGCGCTTTCGCGCGTAGGCCCTTACCAGGAACGTGCCGCCTCCACATGCAGGGTCGAGCACCCGGTCGTCCGGGTTGCGGATGCAGAAGGCGTTGATGAGGTCGACCACGTCCGGCGACGTGTAGAACTGGCCGAACCGCCTGCGCTCGTCGGCGCTTATGAGCCGCTCGTACATCCGGCCGATCACGTCGAAGTCCAGGCTGGAGAAGTCGAACTCCTCGATGCGCTGGAGCAGACGATCCCAGTCCCGGGGCGCCTGGGGAGACAGGAATGGGATCGTGTAGCCCATGTCCCCCTCGTCCGGCTCGAATATGGTCTCGTAGTCGCGGGAGTAGCGGACCGCTTCGTCGAACCTGGCGTCGAGGACCTCGCGCAGCTGTTCCGGCGTCTCCACGCCCTCGGCGGTCAGAGGCGACATCAGCCTGAACCGGCGGCGCAACACCTGGTAGAAGACCAGCCGGGTCACGAGTATGTAGCACGACAGCCGCGACGCGCGTTCCAGGTTCTGCTTGCGCTGATCCGTCTGGTCCGACGGCTCCCAGCCCTGGCCCAGCATCCAGGCGCATAGCCGGAGCTTGAAGTCGGAGTCGGTTCTCGTCAGCCTGTCGAGGGTGTCCTCGGTGTGGGCTATCGGGTCCTCCAGGGCGCCTTCCAGCCAGCTGATGAAGCGCCGGTCGATGGGTGACGGCTCGAAAGCCCGCCTTTCCAGGACCAGGTCGGCGAACCGTTCGAGGAAGTGTGCCCAGAAGTCCCTGATGGCGCCCCGCGCCCACTCCCGGTGGACGTCGTCGCTGACCGATGCCGCGACCACGTCCGCCGGTCCCTCGATGTTGCGCTGCGCGAACGGCACGCCCTGAATGTGGGAGTCGAACAGGACGAGCTGGCGAACGTTCCAGGTGAAGCAGTACCTGATTCCGGCCTCGAATGCCTTGCCCAGGGCGTCCCCCACCAGCTCGGCGTTGAGGGGATGATTGCCCTGGGCCGAGTCGGGCATCTTGATCTCGCCGGTCAGGACGGGCTGATCGGTATGGCGCCTGTACAGCCGGAAGTCATGCCGCCTCGCACTTCCCTGGACGTGCTCCTCGACAGCCGCGCGGCCGAATGGCAGATCGGGCCTGCCGTTCAGGAATTCGGTAACCCACCCGGCAATCTCCGCTGCGAATGTGCGTTCGTCAACTGGCATGACAGATAGGGACCTGTCCGCATGTCTACAATATGGGCTTGCCCGGTATTTTCGCCCATCGCGACGCTGCGTGTAAACACTCCTCATCTGCCAGGCCATCGCCGGACAGCACCAGGCCCATGCCAAGACCTCCCTGGACGCGTCAGCTACCGGTAGACATGTACCGCCGCACTCCGAATCCCCACACGCGCAGGCACATCAGCAGGAACACCAACCCGATCAGCGGCGCAGCGTACTGGAACCATAGCGGCGAGCCCAGCGGGTCCGCCTTCCCCAGGATGGCCAGCGCGGGAAAGTAGCTCACCGCCCCCAGCGGGAACACGAACGTGAATATGCCCCGGAACCACGGCCGGTAGATCGAGAGCGGGAACTGGGTCGTCTCGACCCCGCCGTGGGTCACGATATTGGTCATCTCCAGCGTCTCCGTGGTCCAGAACGCCAGCGTGGCATGGAGGATCATCAGCCCGGTGAATAGCGCCGCGCCGCACAGCACCGTCGCGATTGTGAGCGCCGCCTTCGCCGCCGTCCAGTCGACGTCCAGGGCCGTCGTGGCCCAGCCGATCACCCCGATAGCCAGCACGAGCCGGCCGAGCCGCCTCAGCACGATCTCCTGCCCGGCAAGCTGCAGCGCCGTGGAGCGCGGGCGCAGCAGCAGGCGGTCGAAGTCGCCCAGCCTGACCGAGACGCCGAAGCTGTCGAAGCCCCTGCTGAAGGTGTCGGCGAACGCGAAGCCCAGATGGACGAGCCCGTACAGGAACGCCACTTCGGCCAGGCTCCACCCCTCCAGCGTGTCGAAGCGGCTGAAGAGCACCAGGATGCCGATGAACTCCACTCCCATGATCCCGAACTGCCCGATCGTATCCATGACGAAGGACGCCCGGTACTGCATCTGGCCGCGAACCGAGATGCCGGCGTAGCGGATATAGAGCCGGACCGCGTCGACCACGTCAGCCTCCCTGCACCACGAGGCGGCGCAGGCCGCGCGACAGCACCCACCGGCCAGCCAGAACGAGGACGACCGTCCACGCAAGCTGGTGCCCCAGGTGGAAGAGCGTCTCGCTGGCCGGAATGTGCCCCAAGTAAAGGCGATACGGCGTGTCGACGATCCCGCGGAACGGCAGAACCTCCATCACAGTCTGCGCCCACTCAGGGAAGAAGGGGATCGGCACGACCATGCCCGTGAAGATGGTGACGGCGATGCCCGCCATGTTCGCCGCCCCCTGCCCGGATATGGTCCACATCATTGTGACGTTGACCAGCGTCGTGAACGAGCAGCTTATGAGCAGCGCCCCCACCATCGAGAGTGCGAAGGCGAGGCCCGCCTCCGGCGACTCTGGAAGGCCCATCCCGAAGAACAGGAGCGCAAGGGTCAGCAGCGGCACGGCGCGGAGCAGCGTCGGGGCCGTGCGGAAGGCCAGCGCGCGGGAGAGCCACAGGTTGTACAGGTCGACGGGCCGCAGCAGCTCGTACCCGACCTGGCCGGACCGGATGAGGTTGTGCAGCTCCCGGTCCACGTTCCAGGGCAGCAGCATGATGAACGCCTGCCCGAGCCAGATGTACGTCACCATCTCGTCCACCGTCATCGGCTGGGCGGCGGTGCTGGAGCGGAAGAACGCCTCGAAGATCATGACCCGGATGAACCCCCAGAATATCTGGGTGGTGAACCCGGCGATGGCGGCGGCGCGGTACTGGAGGAGCGTCCGGAAGTTTGCGCTCAGGACGGCCCCGTAGGCCCTCATCGGCGCTGCTCGTCGTACATCCGCGCGATGATCTCCTCGATCGGCGGGCTCTCGACGAACAGGTCGCGCACCGGGTGATTCGACGCGATCCTCGCGATGAGATCGGCGGGAGGAGTGCGCCGCGGATCGAAGCTCAGGTGGACCCGGTGGCCCTCCCGCCGCATTACCGTCGCCTCCGCATCCGCGACCGGGGCGTCCGGCTCCTCCAGGTCGACGATGAGCCTCCGCTCCGGCGCGATGCTCTCGCGCAGCCCCTCCAGCGTGCCGTCCGACAGGATGCGCCCCTCGCCTATCACCATCACGCGGGTGCAGAGCGCCTCGATGTCGTCCATGTCGTGGGTGGTGAGTATCACGGTCACGCCGCGCTCCCGGTTGAAGCCTTTGATGAAGTCGCGGAAGACCAGCTTCGAGACGGCGTCCAGGCCGATGGTCGGCTCGTCGAGGAAGAGAATCGACGGCCGGTGTAGCAGGGCGGCGGCCAGGTCGCACCGCATCCGCTGACCCAGGCTGAGCTGCCGGACGGGCACGTCGAGCAGCGCCTCCAGATCCAGCACCGATACCAGCTCGTCCAGCGTCCGGCGGTACTCCCCGGGCGGCACGCTGTATATCTCGCGCAGGAGCTCGAAGGACTCTATGACCGGCAGGTCCCACCAGAGCTGCGTCCGCTGCCCGAAGACGACCCCGATGCTACGGACGTGGGCGATCCTCTCCCGCCAGGGCACGCGGCCCAGGATCTCGCACCGCCCGGAGTCGGGCACCAGGATGCCGGATATGACCTTCACGGTCGTCGACTTGCCCGCGCCGTTCGGGCCGATGTACCCGACCAGCTCGCCCGGCTCGATCTCGAACGACACCCCGTCCAAGGCGCTCACCGTCCGGTAGCGCCGCCGGGCCACGCCCCGCAGCGCCCCCCATATCCCCGGGCTCCGCTCCGCGATGCGAAACGTCTTGACCAGGTCCTCAACCACGATCTGCGACAACTCTATGCTCCTGCTGTCTGTATTGGCCTCGACCCTACGCCAACGCCTTGAGCACGGTGGCGCGGGCGCTCTCGATCTCGAGGCCTGCGTCCTTCAGGACCTGCCAGGCGAGGCCGTCGCCGGACAGCACCAGGCCCAGGAGGAGATGCACAGTGTCCATGATGTCGTGGGACAGGAGGTCCAATTCCGTTCTCGCGAGGCTCAGTACCCGAAGACCGGCCGGGCTCAGCTCCGTCGGCGCGTCGTGGTCCTGGTGCTCCGCGAGCCTTTCCTGCTCCGGGCCGCGACTCTCGGTCGCAGCGGGGGAGATATGAGCGTGGCGTACCGGCCCGCCGCCTTCCAGCTTCGACCGGATGGCCTGCGGGTCGGCGCCGAGGTCGGACAGGACCCTGGCACCGAGGGAATCGGCCTGGGACACCAGCGCGAGGAGTATGTCCTCCGGCTCGGCCGCCCTGCGTCCGGCGCGCCTCGCCCCGGCAGCAGCCTCGATAAGCAGGGTCATGGCGTCCTCGGTGATCGCCTCCAATCGCTTGTGGGCTGAGAACGCCGGCCAGCGGGTATCCGCGGAGTCCGGCTCGCCCGTATCGGGGTCCACCGCCACCCCGGCGCGGTCGAGCACGTCCTCCTCGGCGAAGATGGGCGCTCCGCAGCGGACGGCCAGGGCGATGGCGTCGCTCGGCCTGGAGTCGTGCTCGATGGTCGTGCCGTTTCGCTGTAGCACGACCCTGGCGATGAACGTGTCCTCCCTCAGCTCGCTCACGACGACCCTGGTTACCTTCGCTCCCAGGTCGCTGATCAACGAGTCCATCAGGTCGTGGGTCATGGGGCGGGGAAGCTCCTTGCCCTCCAGCTTCAGCGCGATGGAGTCCGCCTCGGCAGAGCCGATCCAGATCGGCAGGCACCTGTCCGCGCCCTTCGCCTTGAGGACGACGATGCGTTGGTGGCTGACGGGGCTCACCCGTATCTGGTCGATTGTCACTTCTAGCATTTGGATATTCTCCCTTCGTTGAATCTCGGTCCGCAGGTCGGGCCAGCTCGCGAAGCCGTGCTCTGCCGCGATCACCCGTTGGGCGTCGCGGAGGGACAGGGACAGACGTGCGAGCCGGTCGTCCGGCATGGCGGACAGTCGGGGCAGCGCCTCCCGAAAGCGAGCGAGGGCCGGGGTGTGTCCGGCTCGGTACGACTTCAGGAGGTCCTTGGCCTGGTTCTTGAGGTGCTCAAGACTGGGCCGCGCGGGCAGTGAACGGGTGGGCATAGGCACTCCTTTCCGTTTGCCTGGCGTCCGCGTGGTCAGGCAGAAAAGAGTGTTCTATTGTGTCGCGTGTGAAGGGGCGGGCTCGGCCCTTGCGCGGACTCGGAGGCTTCCCCCAAAGCTCAAATCCGATGATACGCCAGCGGGCGACGGGCCGTCAACGTCAGGCGGCCTTCGCCCACGAAGGTCTAAGTGTAAATACTCCGCATCTGCCAGGCGTCGAGGGAGCGGAGCTTGGCGGGGCTGCCCTGGGCGCGGAGGGAGACGCCGGTGCTGTCGCCGCGCCCAGGGTAGACGCGGACGGCGACGCACTGCTTCCCGTTCGCGAACACCTCGACCACGCTGCGGTCGATGAATACCCGGAGCCGGAGCGGCTCGTCCGGGTCGAGGCGGATGGGGGCCGTCTCGGGGGCGCGGGAGAGCGCGCCGGGCAGGGTGGACGAGTAGGACGAGTCGAGGGTCAGCAGGCTCTCGTAGCGGTCGACGGGCCGCGGGCGCCTGAGGCCGCGGATGGCGACCTGGCCGGTGTGGTGGACCGCGCCGGGCTGGACGGAGGGGGCCTGCACCTTGAAGCCGCGGTCCCTGTAGAAGGCGATGCGTGTGTACTCCTCCCTGCCCGGCGACCTGAGCACGTTCAGCTCGACCATCGGCGCATCCCCGGGGTCGAGTTCGATCGCCAGCTCCATCGCGCTGCCCTCGACGCCGTCCAGCACCACCTCCTCGTTGGCGGGGAGCGCGGTCGCACCGACGCGCCTGTGGCCGTGCCGGAGGGACTCGATGTCGCCGGCGGGCTCGACCCGCACGTCGTCGTCCCCCGCGAGGGTGAGACGCCTGGGGAGCGTCATGATCTGGTTCCAGCCCTCGCTGGGGAACCCGGGGTTCATGTTGAACAGCACGACGATCCCGCCCTGCCCGTCGGGCGTTGCGGAGGGGGCGTGGACGCCCGACGGGACGGCCGGGCCGAAGTTGAAGAGGCCGTGGGACGTGACGACCAGCTTGTGGCGCTCGTCGTCGTAGTCGCCCAGCAGGTACTGGCCGCCGCTCATGTGGCTGAAGAACAGGAGCATGTGGCGGTCGCCGATGGGCCAGAAGTAGGGGCACGCGCCGTCGTCGCCCACCAGCGTGAACACGTCGTCCTCGGTCAGGGGGTGCAGGTACTCCCAGGTCGCCAGGTCCTTCGAGCGGAAGACGAAGTCCGCCGCGATTCGCTGGCCGCCGGGTCCGTCGGTCAGCGTGCCGCCCGAGAGGGAGTAGTAGACGCCGTCGCGCTTCCAGATGCAGGGATCGAACACCGTGTACTTCCGCGGCGAGCCATCGTGCTCCGGGATGGGGATGACCGGCCCGCCGGTGACCTTCTCCCAGTTGAGCAGCAGGGGGTCGCCGGAGACTGCGGCCATGTTGCCGACCTGCGTGCCGTGGTATATGGCTATGACCCGGTCGTCCTCGACGAGGGTCGCGCCGGAGAAGCAGCACTCCTCCGGGTCGGGGTATATGGCGTACGGCAGGTCGCGCCAGTGGATCAGGTCGTCGCTGACGGCGTGCCCCCAGTGGGGCCGGGTGTCTTCCGGCGGGTAGCCCTGGTAGAAGAGGTGCCAGCGGCCCTGCCAGAAGCAGAGCCCGTTGGGGTCGTTCAGGGTGCTCTCGGGGCTAACGAAGTGGTAGAGCGGGCGGTGGGGGTCGCCCTCGAACGCCTTTCGCGACGCGGCCATCCGCCGCACCATCGGGTTCTCGCGAAGCTGGGCTTCCTGCTCGGCCAGGGTGTCGGTGAAGGTATACCTGGGAGCGCGAGAGGCTCGGACGGGACTGGTCATGGTGTAGCTACGGGGACTCTCAGGGTGACGTAGGCTATCATCTCGCCCTCTTCGAGCGGTATGTCCTCGATGGCGCTGGGCGGCGGGATGGCCCTGCCGTCCTCCTCCAGCATCATCGAGAAGTCGGCCAGCGCGGACTCGGCGTTTAGCAGCGCCTCGTCGACCGTACTGCCCATAGCACAGCAGGCGCCGGGCATGTCGGGTACGACTACCCCGTATGCGCCCCTGTGTCCGTCTACGACTGCCGGGTATCGACTTGGCGAGCTCACTGTCGCGTGTCCTACCTCCAACCTGCTGCCCTGGCTATAGTGCGGGCCACTCGATTCGAGACCACCCTGTGACGGGGCACGGTTACCATTTCCTGGATCAGAGGGTGCCGATAGATGTCATGTCCTGAGCCGTGGCGGGCCAGGTACCATCCCTCTCGCTTGAGTCTCCGTTCTATCCTGTTCCGGTTGGTTTCCACAATACTAGCATAGCGCACTGTACAGGCTGCCGAGCTAAGTGGCGGCATCGTACCACGTGCACCCGTGTCCTCAGCAACAGGTTGCATCCGTACCCGGTAACATTCTCTCCACCCGACAAGGACTTGGTGTTATCCTCCCTCCACCAGTGCAGGCAACGAAGGAGAGCAGCGTGGCGAAGAGTCGTGGGCGAGGGAAGGCGTTTGGCGTAGTGGTCGAGGCGGACTTGGAGGTGGGGATGAGGGATGGGACGGTGCTGCGGGCGGACGTGTACAGGCCGGACACGCCGGGCAGGTATCCGGTGCTGTTGCAGCGGACGCCTTATTCGAAGGATGGCGAGAACTGCGTGGAGCAGGGGCACAGGCTGGCGGAGCGGGGCTACGTGGTGGTGCAGCAGGACGTGCGGGGGCGCTACCGGTCCGATGGCGAGTTCCAGCCCGGCTTCTTCAGCGCGGACCACCGGGACTCGGAGGACGGCTACGACACGGTTGAGTGGGCGGCGGGGCTGCCGTGGTCGACGGGCAGGGTGGGCACGTTCGGCGGGTCGTACTGCGGCTGGACCCAGTGGGAGCTGGCGCACACGCGGCCTCCCCACCTGGCGGCGATGATCCCGAGCGCAATTGCGGCGGACCTGCTGGACAGGGAGATGTCCGGCGTGCTGCGGCTGGGGCGCGTCCTGTGGTGGAGCATCAACACGCTCGCGCCGGACGTCCGGCTGCGCCTGGGCGATGAGCCGGGGCCGATTACGACCGACGAGGCCGAGAGGCTCTACCTGGAGCGAGACCGGAACAAGTGGCTCTGGCACCTGCCGCTGGCGGAGATACCGGACGAGGCGCTGTCGGGTGTTGGGCGGCACTGGCGGAGCTGGCTGGCGGACCACGCGTCGGACCACTTCGGATTCCTCGAGCGCCACCGTGACGTGGAGGTGCCTGCGCTGACTACGACCGGGTGGTACGACCAGCAGATCGGCGCCATCAGGAACTTCACGGGCATGAGGGCGAACGGCATGACGGAGGAGGCGAGGAGTGGGCAGCGGCTCATCGTCGGGCCCTGGTCGCACACGACCGACTTCTCGTCGAGCCAGGTGGGGGAGTTGGACTTCGGCCCGGAGTCGGTGCGGGACTTCTTCCAGATCGCGGACGACTGGTTCGGCCACTGGCTGAAGGGCGAGAGCACGGGCGTCGAGGACTGGCCGCCGGTGCAGCTATTCGTGATGGGTGCGAATCGCTGGCGCGAAGAGGAGGACTGGCCCTTGGCGCGGACGGAGTACACGGACTACTACCTGCACGAGGGCGGCAAGCTCACGCCTCGGCCGCCGTCGGACCAGCCGCCAGACTCGTACGACTACGACCCGCGCGACCCGGTTATGACGCTGTACAGCCCGCCGGGGCAGCAGGAGCCGCAGGATCAGCGGGCGCTGGACGGCAGGCGGGACATCCTGGTCTACCAGACGGATCCCGTGGAGGAGCCGGTCGAGGTGACGGGGCCGGTGACGGTGCACCTGTGGGCCGCGTCATCGGCCAGGGACACGGACTTCGTGGTGAAGCTGATGGACGTGTGGCCGGACGGCTTCGTGCAGGAGCTGTGCTACGGGATCGTCCGTGCCCGCTACCGCGAGTCCTTTGTAAAACCGTCGCTCATCGAGCCGGGGAGGGTGTACGAGTACGCGATACGGGTCAACCCGACGGGCAACCTGTTCAGGCGGGGGCACCGGATCCGGCTGGACGTGTCGAGCAGCGACTTCCCGAACTTCGACCGGAACCACAACACGGGCGGCGACGACTACTTCGAGTCCGCGCTGGCGACGGCGCGGCAGACGGTCTACCACGACCGGGGGCGCCCGTCGCGCGTGGTGCTGCCGGTGATACGGTAGAGGCGACGGGAAGCGCCGCGCCACAGAGGAGGACACAGAGATGACGGTTATGGGTGAAGAGAGCATGTACCGGGCGGTGGTGTTCGATCTGTGGGGGACGCTGGTTGACGAGCTGACGTACCCCGAGGCGAACCGGCTCGTGTACCGGCAGAAGACGGACGAGATGGCGGACCTGCTGGGCCTGGACAGGGACGCGTTCGCCGATGCGTGGACCGAGGGCGCGGGCGAGCGGCTGGTCGGCGCATTCTCGACGGAGGGGGCGTTGCTGCACATCTGCGGCAGGCTCGGAGTCGAGCCGGATGCAGGCCGCCTCCGGGCCGCCGTGGAGATGCGGTTCGAGTACGCGCGCGGCGCGCTGTCGCCCCGTCCGGGCACGGTCGAAACGCTCTCGACGCTGAGGGATCTGGGCTACAGGGTGGGGCTGATCAGCAACTGCTTCCAGGAGGTCTCCGTGCTGTGGAGCTCGACGCCGTTCGCGCCACTGGTGGACACGGCGGTGCTCTCCTACGACGTGCGCCTTGCCAAGCCGGACCCGAGGATCTACGAGATGGCGGTCGAGGGGCTCGGAGTTGCCGCGGAGGAGTGCCTATACGTCGGGGACGGGACGAGCAACGAGCTCAGCGGCGCGGAGAAGGCCGGGATGACGGCCGTGCTCATGCGAGCGCCGTACGACCAAGCGGACGGCGCGCGGGAGAACTGGGAGGGCGAGCGGATCTCGGACGTGCGCGAGGTACTCGGGTTGCTGGAGGACGTGTAGGGTCATAGTCGCCCGATATGGGAGCGGGGCGACAAAGGTCAACCTCGTGTGGCGGAGCACTGCCCTCCGACCCCTTCGACAAGCTCAGGGCGAACGATTGGGGGTTCCGCGACCTGCGTTGACAGAGGCATTCGCCTCCACACCGTCCGGGGAGGGCGGGTTTGAAACCCGCCCCTACGCAGATGAAGCGCCATTCGTACCAACGACGGTGTGCGGTTTACAGTGGGCTATACTAGGCCCCGGTGAACCGAGACAGATCAAGGCGTGGGCCAGCGGTGACCGTAGGGCCTTCTCGGATAGACCGCAATGGAGGAATTACAGAGATGAAGGTTGACAGGGACCGGTTCATGGAGCAGGGGTACCTGGTACTGCGGAACGTCATTCCGCCGGACAGGCTGGAGGCCATGCGGGCTAGCTGCGAGACGATCCTGGACAGGCAGAAGGCGGTCTGGGCGAGGGAGCGGGAGCCGGGTGACCCTCCCGGCGGCGTGTACGAGACGCACCGGCAGCCCCGCGTCTTCATGGAGCGGCCGGGGCTGATCGACGAGGAGATGGCGAACGTGGTGGAAGACTTCTGGGTTGCCGACGAGACGCTGGACATCGCCGGCCAGCTCCTGTGCAATCCCCAGCCCAACGTCACGAACATGATGATGATGTGCAACCCGGTGCGGGACTGGCCGGGCGGCACGGGCTGGCACCGGGACGTCCACCCGGTCGACATGGCGCCGATGGACGCGCTGGCGGCGGACCTGATGGAGAACGGGCCGAGGTACACCCAGTGGAACGTGCCGATGTACGACGACAGCGTGCTGTGGGTCGTGCCCGGCAGCCACAGGCGGCGCAACACCGAAAGGGAGAACGCCGAGTTCATGAAGGACATGGCCGGTGAGGCGGAGGTGTCGAACGAGCGCCTGCAGTCCGCCGCCGAGGGCATGGCCGTCGAGCTGAAGGCCGGGGACGGCGTGGTCTACAGCAACTTCCTGCTGCACACGGGGAGCAACTACACGACGAAGAAGCGGCGGACCCTCCACGGCGGGCACGCGATATTCGGGAAGTACCCGGAGACGGGGTTCGTCGACAGCCTCGCGCCCGATGCCAGGGGGAAGTTCGAGGCGTTCGCCCGGCGGGGCACAGAGATGGAGGCCGCCACCGAGGCCGCCCTTCGCGCCGTCATCGCAGGAGACGCCGGCGCGTACCGGGCGGCGCTGGAGGCGCTGCAGCCGGGCGCGGGCCCGCACGGCAAGACGGTGCTGACGATCTACCTGTCGAAGGCGACGATCCATATCCGGGCGCTGAAGGACACGGGATTCGACGCGACGGAGGAGACGCGGCGCAGGGCAGAGTCGTCGCACCCGATCACGCTGAACTGGGGGCCGGCGTTTGCGGACCGGTTCACGGTCGAGGAGTCGAGGGCGCTGTGGGCGCGGTTCGAGCCCCTGGACGCGATGCTGCAGGGGGACGAGGACATGTTCGAGCCGTCGTTCCAGTCGGGGCCAATGAGGTACTACTTCAGTGACCTGCCGGACGGCGTGGACACGGAGTCGTTCATTGCGGGGTGGGAGAGGGGCCCTTGAGGCGGCGAGGTCGACATATGTGCCCGGTCGAGGGGACCCCACCCCAGGTCCTTCGCGTTGCTCAGGACGACATTACTTCGCAACCTCCCGAGGCTTAGGCGCTTGTGCGCTCCATGACTATGCGGCGGAGGCCCCATTCTACGGGGGTGGTGTCGATGCGGCCCGATGCTATGGCGGCGAGGCTGCTTTCGAGGTCGTCGAGGTTTGACGGGTCTAAGGTGCGCCGGACGAAGTCGTTGTGCCTCCAGACGCCTAGGTTCATGTGGAACATCGCGGCGGCGCGGTCGGCGGGTATGCCGATGGGTTGGACTTTGCTTGAGAGGCGCTTCAGCGAGTCGGAGCCGGGCATTCGGTCGAGCCTGGGGCCGATGTAGAGGGAGTTGCCCTGCTCGGTCAGCATGGCCTGCTGGATGTCCAAGTACGAGGTGAACACGGGATGCGTCGTGCCTATGTACTCGACCTCCTCCATGAGAAGGCGCCCGCCCACGTCTAGCTGTCTGCCCCACAGCTCTACCACGTCCTCCGGGCACTGGAGGTGGGTCAACTCGAAGCGGCTGAATAGCAGGTCGTACGGGGCCGAGGGAAAGGGGACGGTCGTGATGTCGTGGAGGCGGAACGACACCCCGTCAGTGGCGGTTGCCCGCGCAAGGCGCAGGAAGCTCTCGGAGTTGTCGAGGCCTACGGTGTGGTCGGGCGCCAGGGTGTCGGCTAGGAGGTGGGTAGAGTAGCCGGGGCCGCAGCCTAGGTCGGCGGCCATCCGGGGGCGTCCGTCGCCGGCCTCGCGCATAAAGGCACGGGAGGATCCGGCGAAGGTCTCGGCGAGCAGCGCGAGCCTACGGGCGGCGAGGTCGGTGTCTCCGAAGACGTACGTCATTTTCGGGTGGCCTACTTGGCGATGCCCTTATCTGAGGCGCAGCACGTTGCCTGAGACGAGCCGCGCCTCGTCTGAAGCCAGGTATGCGATTACGTGGGCTACGTCTTCAGGACCAACGATGCGTATTGGGTCCGGGTGCTCCGCGACGCTGCGGCGAACTTCGTCGGTCACCCAGCCCGTGTCCGTGACCGGAGGGTAAACCAGATTCGCCGTTATGCCGAGGTGGGCCAGCTCCGCCGCCGCCGACATAGTGTAGTTCTCCAGTGCGGCCTTGGCTGCTCCGTACGAGACCTCGCAGGGGAACCCGTTAGTCCCTCCTGATGTGAGACCGATGATTCGGCCCCATGTGGCCCCGCGCTCGATGTGGCGCTTCGCGAACTCGGAGATCAGTGTAGCCGCGGCGCGTGCGTCGATCGCGAACTGCCGCTCGAATGTCTCCGCAGAGACCCGGGCAAGGGTGCGACCCAAGTCGTCATGGGTCACGGACGTGAAGGTGTCCGCGAGCCAGCCAGATGCGTTGTTGACCAGGATATCGACCGGGCCAAGCTCAACCTCGGCAGTGTCGAACAGACGACGAGGCGTCTCCGGGTCGGCGAGGTCAGCCTCGACCGCAGTGGCTTTGCCGCCCTTCGAGTGGATCTCGGCGATGACGTGGTCGGCATTTGAGGTGCGGCTGCGGTAGTATGCCTCAGGCAGGCCTGGGCCGTGCGTATCCTCAAGTCGAAAGTACGTCACAAGGACATGGGCGCCGCACTCAGACAGGATGCGCGCAGTCGCGGCGCCGATGCCGTGGTTGGCGCCGGTTACGATGGCGACGTGGTTGGTGAGATCGTAGAGTGGCATAGAACAGGCTCAGGGTAGTCTAGCGTCCAGTGCGGCACAAGAATTTTGCGCGGCTTCGAAGCGACGTCGAGCGGGCCGCAGAGCTAGCTCCAGTGGCGGGCGATTTGGGCGGCAGCATGTGCGGCGGTCAGGTGGGTGGTGTCGAGGGTCAGGGTGTCTCCCAGGTCTGAGGGGGTCAGGAAGTGGCCCGACGCCAGGATGCGATTGAAGGTGTCGGGCGAGGTCATCTTCTTGAAGCGAGCGCGCTCTGGACTTGCCAGGCGGCGCTCGTTCTCCTCCCGTTCGCACACGAGATGGACGAACCGGATCGCTCCACCGCTGGCAACTATGTGGTCGCTCACATCGGGGACCATGCTCTCAGGCAGGGACCGCTCGAAGACGAAGGTGGTAATGAGCCCGGGAAGGCCGTCCGATACTGCCTGCTCGATCACCATGGGCCATATGCGGTCTCGCAGCTCGATGAAGCCGCGGCCGTCGAAGCCGAACAGGGGCTCAAGCATGTCGGCAAGCATGTGGATATGAAAGAGCTTGTAGCCGGGGCGTAGCTGCGACAACTCCTTCGCCACCGCGAGCTTGCCGACGCCCGGGAGTCCGTATATGAGGTAAAGCTCCATTTTTGACCTAACTCGGTCTCCGCATCGGGCTACAGGGTCTCGACGGTTTGGAGGATGTCGTTGTCTGGGAGTCCCAGCACAACGTACGACGGCAACCCCAGCCGACGCCAGAAACGCATCGGATTCACGCTCGCGACGCCTGCCACGTAGAGCGTCATAACTGTCCCGTGGGTCACCACAATGCTGTCCCGCTGGCCTGACTCGACGATATCATCGATAGCGGCCGACATCCGGTCACGCGCCTGCTCTGCGGTCTCGGAGCCGAGCATGAGCCGATCAGGGTGGTAGAAGAACCGCTCGATGACTACCTCGAAATCGTCTTTCTCGGGATAGAAGGGTACGCCATCCCTGTGATGTTCCTCCAGTCCGTCCGCAATCCGGACCGGGACGCCGAACGAGGCGGCGACTATCTCAGCGGTCTCGACGGCCTTGGGCTCCCTGCTCGACCAGACGACGCTGGGACTGAGGCCCTGGAGCCGAGATGCGAGCAGCCCGGATCGCTGGCGTCCGAGAGCGCCCAGTCTCCAGGCGGATGCCGGGCTGTTGGGCTCTATCTCGGGTGTCGAGTGCCTAGCGAGTACGAGTCTGCGCACAGGGTTGCTCGATTCCACCCTTATCCGTGTCTATGGGGCTGGGCTGGGGGTTGGTTGGTGCTCGGGGGCTGACCTCGTTGAGGCGGCCGGTGGCTACGTCGTAGGTGAAGCCCCTGATGCTGTCCTTAACGGGGATGAAGGGGCTGGCCTGGATGCGGGCGATGGACTGGCGGACGTTCTGTTGCAGGTCGCGGAAGGCTTCGAGGGCGAACGGGGGCCTGAGGCCGGTGTTGGCCTCGATCCTGTCCTTGATGTCGTCGTCGCGGAAGGCCATCATCCCGCAGCCGGTGTGCTGGACGAGGACCACCTCGCGGGTTCCTAGGAGTAGCTGGGAGATCATGAGGGAGCGGATCACGTCGTCGGTCACCGCGCCGCCCGCGTTGCGGATGACGTGGGCGTCGCCCTCCGAGAGACCGAGGAGGCGGTAGACGTCGAGCCGGGCGTCCATGCAGGCCACGACGGCCACGCCGCGCGCGGGCTGGGAGCTCAGGTTGCCCTTGTCGAAGGTCGCAGCGTAGCTGGCGTTGTTGTTCAGCAGGTCGTCGGTGGTGGACATGGGTGAATTGCGACTGGTTCAGACTACCTGAATTGGCGGAGCACTGCCCTTCGACAGGCTCAGGGCGAACGAACTGCGTTCCCTCTCGTCCGGGTCGAGCTCCTCAACCGCTAGGACTGGCCGCGGCGTAGGACCTTGCCGGGGCGGGCCTGGGTGTGCTCGCCCTGGTCGATGACGGGGACGCCGTTGACCAGGACGTAGGGGATGCCGCTGGCGTACTGGTGTGGGTCCTCCCAGGTGGAGTTGTCGATCACGGTGTCGGGGTCGAAGACGACGAGGTCGGCGGTGAGGCCCTCCTTCACGAGGCCGCGGTCCTTCATGCCCATGCGCTGGGCCGGGAAGCCGGCCATCTTGTGGACGGCGTTCTCGAGGGTGAGGACGGCGGGCTGCTCGCGGACGTAGCGGCCGAGGATGCGCGGGTACGTGCCGTAGAAGCGGGGGTGCGGGAGCGCGTTCTTGTACGGCCCGTTGGGCGAGACGGCCCTGCCGTCGGAGCCGATCATGGCAAGCTCGTGGCCCATGAAGTAGCGGACGTCGCTCTCGATGCGGTTGTGGACGCGGGTCGGCACGGAGCCGTTCTCCTCGACCATGACCTGCAGGACGGCCTCGGCGGGCTCGATACCGCGCTCCTCGGCTATCTCGGCGATGTTCATGCCGACGAGGTGGCGGTTGCCCTCGGAGTGGATGTAGGCGACGTACCAGGTCTCCCACTTGGGCTCTAGGCCTCCGAGCCCGGCGGCGACCTCGTCGCGGACACGGGCCCTGATCTCGGGGTCCTTCAGGCGGGCCATGAAGTCATCGACGGTGCCGGCCTGCACCCAGATGGGGATGAGCTGGTTGAATCCCGCGCCCGCCGCGGTGTAGGGGTACATGTCGTAGGTGATGTCGAGGCCCTCCTCGCGGGCCTTCACGAACATGTCGACCATCATCGGGCCGTCGCCGTAGACGCGCCAGTCGGTGATGGCGAGGTGGGAGAACTGGACGGGGACGCCGGAGCGCTGCCCGATCTCGATGGCCTCCTGGATGGCGGAGATGTGCAGGCCGTTGCCGACGCGGGCGTGGGTGGCGTAGAAGGCGCCATCGTAGGGCCTGATGGCCTCGCAGAGGGCGACGACCTCGTCGGTGGTGGCGTAGGCGGAGGGGGTGACGGACAGGCCGGTCGAGAGGGAGAACGCGCCCATCTCAACGGCCTCGGCGGCGAGGCGCTGCATCTCGCGCAGCTCGTCGGCGGTGGCGGGCCGGTCCTCGATCGCGCCCGAGGCGATCTGGAGGGCGGAGTTGCCGACCTGGGGGGCGACGTTGATGCTGATGCCGCTGGACTCCAGTGCCCCGGCCCAGTCGTCCAGGGTGTCCCACTCCCACACGGTGTCGCCGACGAGGGCCCTGCCGATGCTGTCCTGGAGGGCCTTCGGGCCGCCCTTGCCGGCGGGGAAGGGGGTGTAGCTGCAGTTGCCGGTGACCTCGGTGGTCACGCCCTGGTATGCCTTGCTCTCGCCGCCGGGGTCGTCGAACAGGGTGACGTCGGAGTGGGAGTGCATGTCGATGAACCCAGGGCATACGACGTGCCCCGCGGCGTCGATGCGCCGGGCCGCCTCGGCGTCGCCGAGTGCGCCGATGGCGTCTATGCGGCCGTCGGATATGCCGACGTCGCCCTCGTAGCGGGGCGAGCCGGTGCCGTCGACGATGGTGCCGTTGAGTATGAGGGTGTCGAATGCCATGGTTGTCCTCCTAGGGTCGCGGCTATGTTCCCACACCCGGTCAGGATGTCAAGGAGGGGGCGGCGGGCTAGGGGAGGTACTTCCGGTTGACCTTGGCTACGTAGGAGTAGGTGGGGTTGACGAACTGGGTGACGCGGGCCTCGAGGCACTGGGCTAGGAACATGAAGGCCTCGCCCCTTTCCATGCCGTATTCCTCGCCGAGCCAGAGGACCATCTCGGAGAGGGCGATGCGGAAGGCGTCCTCGGCGGGCTTGGCCTGTCCGGTGGTCATGATGTGGGTGGCGTCCTCAATCCTGGGCCAGGTCATGGACTCGGGCCTGTCGGACAGCTCTACGCGGAGCCTGGCTATGCCGCCGGTCTCGATGCCTCCGCCGCCGCATATCTCGCCGTCGCCCTGGCGGGCGTGCATGTCGCCGACGTGGAGCAGCGCGCCGGGCACCTGCACGGGGATGGAGACGGACGCGCCTGAGGTGATCTCCTGGATGTCGAAGTTGCCGCCCCACTCGCCGGCCCAGCCGTTGCCCCGGCGCTCCCGCTCGGGGGCGACGGCGACCACGCCGAGCATGGGCTCGACGGGGAAGGATAGCCGGTCGTTCCAGATGATCATGCCGTCCTCAATGCGCACGACCTTGAACTGGGGGCCGATGCCGCTGGGGCCGAGGAAGCCGGGCGCGGCGCCGGTGGAGCCGCGGTACTGGGTGTAGCCGATCCCGTGGACCTGTATGTCCTCGACGTGCACGGTGAGGGCGTGGCCGGGCTCGGCGCCCTCGACCCGGATCGCGCCGGAGGTGGGGTTGCCGAGGGAGGGGCTGTCGTCGCTGCGCTTCGAGTTCCAGAGGTCGCGCAGCTCCTCGGAGACCTCGGAGGAGTCGGGGCCGCGGTTCATCTGGGTCTCGACCTCGAAGACCTCGCCGGGGCTGACGGTCATGGTGACGGGGTTGTCGGGGCCTGTCTCGTAGTAGAGTACGTCGCGTGTGGCGCGCTGCATGGTGGCCTCTCTTTCGTGGGATGTCGGCGGGATTCAGTCTATCCCGTTGGCGTGCGCTGTCAAGGGCGCACACACGGGTGCGCCCCTACCACCCACGGCGGGGCCGGTTATGCGCCGTTGGACCTGGCGGGTGCGGGTGGTCGTATGAAGCGCTGCTTGGCGAGGTGGTCTAGGACCAGGCCTGCGTTGTCAGGCGCCGAGCGCTGGACGGTGTCGAGGGTGATCTCCGGGCTCTCCGGGGCCTCGTAGGGGTCGTCGATGCCGGTGAAGCCGGTGATCTCGCCCCGGCGGGCCTTGGCGTACATGCCCTTTGAGTCGCGCTCTTCGCAGACGTCGAGGGGCGTGTCCACGAACACCTCGATGAAGTGCTCCGCGCCGACCATGGCGCGCACCTCGTTCCGCGCGGCGCTGTAGGGGCTCACGGCGGCGCATATGGCCATCCCGCCGTGGCGCACTATCTCGGCGGCGACGAAGCCTATCCTGAGGATGTTGGTGTCCCTGTCCTCCCTGGAGAAGCCGAGGCCCCTGGACAGGTGCGTGCGTACCACGTCCCCGTCGAGGACGGTGACCTGCCGTCTGTGCTCCATGAGCAGGTCGGTCAGCGCCTCGGCCGTGGTGGACTTGCCCGCCCCGCTGAGGCCGGTAAACCAGATGCACACGCCCTGCCTGTGCCTTGGCGGGTAGCTCTCGGCGAGGATGTCGGCGACCTCCGGCCTGGTGAACCAGCCGGGCAGGGCGCGCCCCTCGCCCAAGTACTCCTCGCGCACCTGCGTCCCTGAGATGGAGGCCGTACGCGCGCCTTCGGGAAGGGCCGTGACCTCCTCGTACCTGTCGTCGTCGGGGACGTAGACCATCTCGTGGAAGGTCACAGTCCTGACGCCGGTCTCGTCGCTGAACCGGTCGACGATCTCCTGGGCGTCGTAGGGGCCGTAGAAGGGGTTGCCCGCCGAGTCGACGCCGGGGCTGGCGTGGTCCCGGCCGACGATCAGGTGGTTCGCGCCGTAGTTGCGCCGTATGATGGCGTGCCACAGCGCCTCCCTGGGGCCGGCGAGCCTCATCGCCAGCGGCAGCAGCGACAGGAGGACCCTGTCGCTCTCGTAGTGGTTCTGGGTGAGGGCTTGGTAGGTGCGGACGCGGGTGTAGTGGTCCACGTCGCCGGGCTTGGTGAGGCCGACGACCGGATGGAGCAGGAGGACGCCGTCGATGCTCTCGGCGGCTCTCTTGGTCAGCTCCTCGTGGGCCCTGTGGAGGGGGTTCCGGGTCTGGAAGGCCACGACGTTGGGGTGTCCGAATCCGGCGAGGGCGGCGCGGGTCTCGGCGGGCGTCTTCCTCAGGCCGGTGAAGTCGTGGTGCGGCGGGATCTGCAGCACCTGGAGCGGGCCGGATATGTTGACGCTGCCCCAGCGGTGCATCTCCGACACCAGGGGATGCCTCACGTCCTGGGTGCCGAACACCAGGGCCGCCGCCTCATTGAGGTTCCACTCGTACGCCTCCTCCACGGTCATGACGGCCAGTAGCTCGTTCCGGGAGTCCCGCAGGGCGACGTCGGAGTCGAGCCTGATGGATGACGGGTCGTCGACGGGCAGGGTCACCGGTATGGGGAAGACGGTGCCGTCGTGGAGGCGCATCTCGCCGACCGTCCGCCGGTAGTCGCGCTCGCTCATGAACCGGTCGAGGGGCGAGAACGCGCCGGTGGCGAGAAGCTCCAGGTCGCAGGCCGCCCGGTCGGATAGCTGTATGCTGGGGAGGCCGCTGGCGCGGGCCCTGAGGTCGGCGGCCTGGTCGGAGGGGACCAACAGGTCTACGAGCTCTCCGCCATAGGGCGGGATCAGCGTGGGATTCTCGATTAGCGTCGTCACTCTTGCGTCCTCCAGGTTCTAGCTGCTGCTGCCGTTTCGACTATTCGATTCCGCCGTGGCGCTCGTGTGGATGCCGCACTCGCTGGGGACGCCGTTCTCCCACCACCAGCGCCCGGCCCTGAGGTCTTCGCCGGGCTCGATGGGACGGGTGCACGGTGCGCACCCGATGCTCGTGTAGCCCTTGTCGTACAGGGTGTTGTAGGGGACGTCGTTGGCGCGGATGTACTGCCACACGCGCTCGTAGTCCCAGTCCGCGAGGGGGTTGAGCTTCAACATGCCGCCGTGTGCCGGGTCGAGCTCGACCTTCGCCACGCCGGCCCGGGTCTCGTTCTGGGAGCGCCGCAGGCCCGTGATCCAGGCGTCGTACCCGGCGAGCGCGCGGTTGAGGGGGTTGACCTTGCGGATCTCGCAGCAGGCAAGGCGCAGCGCAACGCTGCGGTAGAAGGGGTTGACGCCCTGCTCTCCCACGAACCGGGTGAGGTCCTCGTGGTCGGGATGGTGGACTTCGACGTCCACGCCGTACCTGTCGCGCACCGTGTCGATCAGATCGTAGGTCTCCTGGGGGAGCCTGCCGGTGTCGATGGTGAACACGCGCGGCAGGGACCGGAGCCGGGATGCGATGTCGAGGATGACCATACCCTCGGCCTGGAAGCTGGTACACAGCGCCACCCGATCGCCGAAGGCCTCGACGGCCCAGGCGATCACGTCCCGGGCGCTCGCGTTTTCGAGACTGCCCGAAAGCTCCGTGAACGGTGTGTCGACAGCCCTGTCCTGCACTACCATGTTCGCCGCTCCCTCTATCCAAACCAAGTCTTTCGCCCACAAAAAAAGACCCCCCGCGCTCGTCGCACTCGAGGGGTCTTGGTTGGCTGATCTCTAGCCGCTTACACCTGCACGCCTCCACGCGCAGGGAACCCGGGACGCAGCCCGGCCCCCCACTCAGGCATACACAGACAGGTGCAGATTGCGGCGCTCGTTGCAGTTTTCACAAGCAGTAATGCTAGGGCACGTGCGGGCCGGTGTCAAGCAGATAGGGAGCGATGTAACCGTTCGGAGCACGGGAGGCAGCCACAAGGGCTGCACCCTACGGGATGGACGCCGTAGTCGTAGGGGCGTCCCCTTGTGGGCGCCCTAGTTCGTCGTTCCCGTGCAGACGGCGCGCTATCGGTCAGTCAGCCCGCGCGTCTGGCCTTGAGCATGGACAGCGCGGCTCCGGTGAGGGCGAGGCCGGCCATCCAGAGGTAGGCCGTCTTCATGCCGGACGTGAACGCGCCCAGCACGCCCCGGGCTCCCGATTCGGACACGGCGGCCAGGCTGGGCTCGAAGCCCTGGGCGCCCATTACCGTGACCACGATGGTGGTCGCCAGGGCTATGCCCGTGATGTTGGCGGAGTTCCGCACGAGGTTCAGGAAGCCGGACATGGCGCCGTAGCTGCTCCTGTCCACGACGCTGAGTATCGAGCTGTTGTTGGGCGGGTTGAACGTGCCCGTGCCGACGCTCTGGGTCACGGTGCCCAGGACTATCAGCCAGACGGGCGAGGTCTCCGTCGCCCTCGACAGGACGAGCAGCCCGATGGCCGAGACGGCCAGCCCGCCGACGTTGAAGGGCGTCCAGCCGTACCGGTCGGACAGCCTCCCGCCCAGCGGCCCCATGACGATCATGGCGAAGGCGGCGGGCACCAGGACGAGGCCGACGGCGCCGGGGGAGTAGCCGAGGACGGCCTGGAGGTAGAAGGGCATGAGGAATCGCACGGACGAGATGCTCATGAAGGAGATGGCGCTCGCCGCCACGCCGACGGTGAAGACCGGGTGGCGGAACAGGGTCACGTCGAGCATCGGGCTGCGGGTCCGCAGCTCCCAGTAGGTGAAGAAGGCCGCGAGCCCGACGACGGCGGCTAACCCGGCCACGATGGGCGCCGATCTCCAGCCAAGCTCCGCGCCGTTGCTCATGGCGAGGAGGAAGACGACGAGGACCGCGGTGGACGCGACCGCGCCAACGAGGTCGAACCGCCCTCCCGATATGGCCCCGTCGGTCCGCCTGCGGTCGAGGACCACCTGGGCGAAGGCGATGGCGGCGACGGTGAGGGCCGCGGTGAGCAGGAATATCGCCCGCCATCCGAACAGCTCCACGACGAATCCGCCGATGGGCGGGCCTCCGACAGAGCCCGCACCCACGGCGCTGAGCTGGAGGCCCAGCGCCTTGCCGCGCTCGCTCTCGCCGAAGGACGAGAGGAGGATCGCCGTCGAGGTCGCCTGGGTCATGGACGCGCCGAGGCCCATGAGGACGCGCGACCCTATCAGCGTGACGACGCTGTCTCCCACCGCGCACAGCAGGGCCGCGGCGAGGAAGACCGCGAAGCCGACCAGGTAGAGCCGCTTCCGCCCGACGATGTCCGAGAGGCGTCCCATGGACAGGAGCAGGGAGCCGATGGTCAGGGCGTAGGCGATCATCACCCACTGGACGGTGGGCAGGTCGGTGCGGAACTCGTCGGCGATGCTGGGGAGGGCGACGGCTACCGCGCCATGGTCGGCCACGGACACGAATATGCCCAGCGAGGTGGCCGCGTAGACCCACCAGCGGTAGTGTGTGGAGATGTGGGCCTGTATGGGTCGCCTCCTGTCGGGAAGCGGCAAGGGTAACACAGGCCCGGTCACTCCCGATGCCTCTGGTATACTTGGGGGCCATCCTCCGCGAAAGGATCGGACATGATTGCCAGCGTGAAGGCCAGATACTCCAACGGGGCGCTCGTGCCGCTGGAGCCGCTCGACCTGGAAGAGGGCAAAGAGGTGGTGGTGTCGGTGGAGGATGCAGCTCCGCAGGCCAATGGGAAGGAGTCCATCCTGGAGATGTTCGAGAGGCTCAGGAACTCCGTGCCCCCGGACACCTGGGACGCCCTACCGACCGACTTGGTCAAGAACAAGAAGCACTACCTATACGGCCATCCAAAGGAAGTGGAGTGATGCGAACGGTCTTCGCGGACTCGGGCCACTGGATTGCGCTCCTGCATCCTCGCGACCAGATGCACGAGCGGGCGAAGGCGGTGGCTGGCGGGCTGGAATCCGTGGCAATCGTCACGACCCAGATGGTGCTGACCGAGGTGCTCAACCACTTGTCCAGAGAAGGTGGGCGACTTCGGTATTTGGCCGTGCAGATGGTCAGCGGCCTGGAGGACAGCCCCAACGTCGAAATCATCCCGCAGACTAGTAAGCAGTTCAAGGCCGCGGTGGAGCGGTACGCTGCGCGCAGCGATCAGAAGTGGAGCCTCACGGACTGCGCGAGCTTCCTGGTCATGGAAGAGAGGAACATAAGGGAGGCGCTTGCCTACGACCGAGACTTCGAGCAGGCAGGTTTCGTCGCCCTGCTTCGAGGGAGCGAGGTGTGACGGACACGACCACCCAAAGCCGCCCGGTCGACGGCGGGCGGGTTTAGTCGCCTATCTTGAAGAGCGGCAAGAGTTCATTGACTATCCTGTCTTGCGTTTCCTTGTCTATCCCAAAGTTGGCTATGGCCTCCGATGATTGTGCGAAATCAAAGAGGTCTACGCCGTCTTTAAGGCTTATCTGGATCTGGCCGGTCTGGCCGTACTGATTCACCTGTTGTACGGTTATCTTGTTCTGACTCAACCAGTAGTCTAGAAGTTCTTTTGCGCCTATACCTTCAACCTGAACAGTGGTAGTATTGCCTTCGCCGTCAACCGCTGAAACGCTTATCTTGCCATCATTTATCATAACATATCCCTCATCACTGCCCACTAACAAACCCTCAACGCCAGAAATATTTCCATTAGAATCCAAGGAAGACTTATCAGCATAGTAAAGCAAATAGTCTGGGTTGGAGGAGGGAAGCAGCCTACTTGCAGTAAACTCATCTTTCTGTTGTAGCTTGTAAGTTGCAGTAGCTATAGGAATCATAGCGATCTTAATAGATTCGCCATTGAAATAAGCATTTTTCTGCTCAGAAGTTATAACACCTTCCTTCTTTAAATACTCTAGATAAAAAGCCTCTTGATAGAAAACAGTTGTCATACCTCTTGCATTTTTTTTGAAAGGATAGTCAGCATAATAAGCGATGACCCCTCTGTCTCTATTTGGATCATATGCTTGACTAAGAACAACATAGTAATCATTAGCCTCAGGAGTGGGCGTCACAGCAGGCGTAGGAATCAAAGTAGGACTCGGAGTCGGCTCTTCCACAGTTTCAGGCGTCGGGCTCGGCTCCGGCGTTTTTGTGGGTTCAGGAGTAGGAGTTTTTGTGGGAACAGCGGTCGGCTCGAGCTGCGGGGCGGAAGGGACCTGCATGGTTTGAGCCGGGGTTGAATACACAGCGGCGGCCTTAGCAGGCTCCGGTTCGGACGTGTTTCCAGGCTGCATAGCAATGAACACAGCTATGGCGCCGGCGACCAAAGTGGTTCCGGCAAAAAACGCAGCAGCCTTGGCTGAGCGGGGCGAGTCTTCAATTTTCTTGATAACGTCCGACAGAGCCATTTCAGAAATCTCCCTGAATCAAAATGGCATGAGGCAATCCGGCGCAGAGGCTATGCAAATACAGGCCGCCTGTCAAGCCTCACACCCCCATAGCCCCCCAGAGCGATCCGGCAATGGTCGCTCGGCCCCAAATCCGCCACTTCACTCCTTTGCGAGCGTGCGGACGCCTTGCTATGATGCGGCGCAGCGAGAGGCCGGGGATGGGTTCCCGTCTACACGGGAACGACGGTTTGGATGAGCTCCGGGGAGCCCCCATCTCAATCTTCCCCCCAGATGGGGGAAGAGGTTGGCAAGGAGGCGATGGAATGAAGCTGGACAGGAAGGGTGTGGCGGCGGATGAGCTGCGGGAGACGATGCGGGAGAGGGCGAGGGGCGACAGGCAGTGGAAAGAGCGGCTGGCGTCCGGCGTGTCGTACCCGGCGGGGGACGACGTGCTGGAGGTTGCGCAGCAGGCGTACATCGACTTCTTCTCGGTGAACGCGCTGTACCCGTCGATCTTCCCGAGCACGGCCCGGTTCGAGCGGGAGGTTATCGAGATGACGGCGGGCCTGCTGCACGGGGAGAGCGCGGTGGGCGCAATCTCGTCGGGGGGCACGGAGAGCAACCTCCTCGGCGTGAAGTCGGCCCGCGACCGGGCGAGGGCCCTCCGGCCGGAGGTGACGGCGCCCGAGATCGTCGCGCCCGAGTCGGCGCACCCCTCGTTCCAGAAGGCGGCGGACTACTTCGGGCTGAGGCTCGTGTCGACGCCGCTGACGTCCGAGGGGCTGGTGGACGTACCGGCCTACCACGCGGCAGTCACCGACAACACCGTGCTGATGGTCGGATCCGCGCCAAGCACGATGCTGGGCATGGTGGACCCGATCCCGGAGATGGCGGCTCCGGCTGCGGAGCGGGGCATCAGCTTCCACGTGGACGCGTGCGTGGGCGGCTACTTCCTGCCCTTCACGGAGAAGCTGGGGTACGAGGTCACGCCCTGGGACTTCCGCGTGCCGGGGGTGACGACGATCTCGGCGGACCTGCACAAGTTCGGGTACACGGCGAAGGGGGCGTCGGCGATAGTGTCCCGCGACGCGGACATCTTCCAGTACCAGGTGTTCGACTTCGGGCCGCCGAAGCGGCCCCAGGGCTACTACGTCACGCCGACCATCGCGGGCAGCCGTCCCGGCGGGGCCATCGCCGCCGCGTGGGCCGTGATGATGTACCTGGGCGAGGAGGGGTACATGCGGCTGGTGGACGGGACGATGCGGTACATGCGGCGGTTCCGGGAGCGCATCGACGCCATCGAGGGTTTGAAGGTGCTGGGCAAGCCTGACATGTCGCTGTTCGCGTACACGTCCACGACCATGGACATCTACGCCATCGCGGCCGGGCTGGAGGAGCGGGGCTGGATGGTCTCGAAGGACACGGTGCCGTTCAAGGCGATCCGGTTCATGCAGTCGCCGGGCCACGAGCCGTACGTGGACGCGTACCTGAGCGACCTGGAGGACGTGGTGGAGCTGGTGGCGGCTGGGAAGATCACCGCGAGCGGGCCGGAGGCCAACTACACCTAGCCCGGTCAATAGATGCCGGGGAGGATCCGGTACTTCACCCGCGCTTGGTACTCGGCCCACTTTTCGGCGCCGTACTTCTCCTCGCAGTTCGACTCGTCGACCCGCTGGCGCCAGGTGAACAGCGAGACGATGAAGACGAAGTATGTCCAGGCCCACGGGTTGGCGAAGTGGCCGAATGCCAGCCCCATCGAGAAGGAGGCGAAGCCCTCGCCCAGGTAGTTGAAGTGGCGGGCGTAACCCCACAGGCCGCTGCACAGGATCTTGCGGTCCCCGGCCTGGATGTACTCGGGCTCGATGATGCCGAGGAACTTGCGGTCGGGCCATCGCTTGAACGTGTACTTCTGCATGTTCGCGCCGCGGGAGATGGCCCACCCGCCCAGGAACAGCACGGCCGTTACGATGAGCCAGGCGTACGTCCCCGCCGTCGAGAACCCGGGGTTCGGGTGGACGGCCATCCCCCACAGCGGGAGGATGTAGAGCCAGCCGTAGATCACCAGGCCGCCCCAGATCAGCTTGAAGCCGAGATGCTCGTGGATCAGGTCGTAGGTGTATAGCTGGACGCGCTCGAATACGAAGTAGTCGAAGACGTAGAACGTGAGGAACCCGGCGAAGAGGAAGACGCCCGGGTTGGAGTTTTCGCCGAACAGCTCGTAGTGGTACGCGGCCCCGGACAGGGCGTTCAGCGACAGCATGGTGCCGCCGACGACGTAGAGGTACATCTTGAAGTCGAAGCGCTCGTTGAAGAAGGGCAGCTCCAGGGAGCGCCCTTCCCAGAAGGCGAGGAACGGGTTCTTTATGTGGCCCTCCGGCTGGCTGAAGAGCGCCCAGAGCGAGAATAGGAAGCAGAAGGCCGTTCCCCCGGCCACGGCATAGATGGAGGAGCGGTAGAACCAGTCGCGCGGTATCCCGATCAGCTCGAGACCGAATGCCCACACGATGATCGCTATGACGAACACCAGGAGGCCGTTCAGCCGGTAGTTGCGGGGCTCGCCGGTCTCCGGGTTGACGACGTAGCCCGTGACCCGCCTTGCCGGCAGTATGACCTGCGCCACGAAGAAGACGGCGAAGATCGCCCACGGGGTGAGGAACCCCGCGACCGCCTCCATCCCTGAAAGCTCGAAGAGGTGTTCGATGCCGAGCCATTCAATCATGTCCGAATGCACCATCCGCCGGTGATGCGGCCATTATGGGCAGGGGCGCGAGGGAGGTCAATAGGGGTACTGGACTCAGTGACCTGCTTGCGGTAGCATACGCCTCGCAACTGAACCCAGACCTCTAACGGAGAGGAATAGTATGACGACAACCAGATACGCGGGCATTGCCATGATGGCAAGCATAGCACTGCTCCTGGCGACTTCCTGGCTCCTGCCGGGGAGAACGATCATAGACCCCGTGGACCAGACCGACTTCCTCGCGGCCCGGGACGCCCTGGGGGATACGGCGCTCCTGGCGCATTGGGTGACGTTCGCCGAGATCGTCTCCATGCTGCTCATGACCTTCGGCGCACTGGCTCTCTACCCCCTGGCGAGCCGGCAGGGTGGGCTGGGGGGCAGGCTGCTGCAGTTCGGCATCATCGTCTCGGTCATCGAGTGGAGCTTTCTCATCGTGGCGGCGGGGATGCGGCACTTCGTCATCCACCTGATGCAGCGCAGCGAGCAGCTCGTCGCCGGGTCTCCATTGGCGGTAGAATTTGAGGCGGCGGCCCTGGACGTGCAAATCACCATCGCGGGGATCGTGTTGTCTCTCATGGCGCTGTTCCCCCTGGCGACCATCATGCTGGGCCTCGGGCTCGCCAGCAGATTCTCATCGACGGGCCCCTACAAGATCGCGAGCTACGTTCTCGCGGCCGGCGGACTCGCGGGGCTGGTCATCTTCCTGCTCGTGATAAGCGCTCCGGGTCTGGATATACAGACCCTGATCTGGATAACCAGCATGGTCCTCTACGTCGATAGCATCTGCCTGTTCATCATCGGGCTTGGGATGTACAAGGGACGGGAGGGGCTGGCAGACGAGGGCACCTAGCCGGCGAGCTTCGTGCCTGAGAAGACGCGGGCGCCCCAGGGGTCCGTATGGACTGTGACCCGGAATCCCGCCTCCTCGAGGGCGTGGGTCCACAGCGATTCCGGGAAGATGCCGAAGACGTGCCGGTCGTGCTCGACGCGGACGGTCCCGTCGGGCTCGCGTAGCAGGTAGGCGAAGTCCGTCAGGTAAGTCGAGTCGGCGGGCTCGGGGTCCGTGGTCCACATGAGGTAGCGCATGCCGCGTCCGCCGGGCGCGTCGTGGCCGCCGCGCTCCACGTACGGCGGGGCGAAGTTTTCGCGGACGTGGTCAGGGACGACGAGGACAGCCCCACCGGGTCGGCAGTGGAAGGCGGCCGTTGCGGCCATGGCGCGCACGTCCGCCTCCGAGGCCAGGTACGAGACCGCGTCGTGCGCGAACACGGCGTCGAACTTGGCCCCCGCGATCCTCAGGGTGCGCATGTCGCCCTGGACGTGATCGAGGTCCGGGTTGATCCGGCGGCTGGCCTCGAGCATCCGGGGCGACAGGTCCGACAGGGTCATGGCGAAGCGCCGCTTCATGTGCGAGGCGTTGTTCCCGCCGCCGGAGCCCAGCTCGAGCACGGTGCGCACCGGGCCGGACGCCGCTTCGACGATGCGGTCGCCGTAGTATCCCGCCTCGTCACGGTACTCGTGGGGGGCGGTGAGCAGGTGGAACCAGCCGGCCAGATCGCGATATAGCCGTGGGCTTTCGCTCATCGACACGAACGACGGATTAGGAGGATGCCACTTCCCCGCCGCCCGCTATCCACAGGAGGATGAAGACGGGTACGACGACGATCAGGACGACTATGAAGGAGATGAGTATCACGAAGAACGCGCGCCACGTCGACTTGTAGTCCAGGGCCTGGCGGACACCGACCATCATGGCCACGAACTGCCACACGAAGACCGCGATCCCGATGATCCATCCGACCACGGGTATGAAGATGAGTATGTTCAGAAGCCCTGGGGTCTGCGCGAAACCGGTGACCCGCGCCAGCTGCCCCCAGTCGGCCTCGGTCTCCGGGGTCTTCAGTATCGTGGTTCCGACGATCCAGGTGACGAGCGCCCACACGGCCCAGCCGACCACCCCTCGGACCGCGCCGAGTATCACTCCATTGATCAGGTCGACGTCACCACTCAGAATGCTCCCTATTCCGCTGAAGGCGGCAACGACGATCACGATGATCAGTGCCTGGATAGTGGCGCTGCGGTCGTGCTCCACTGCCTCAAAGGTATCGACACTCAGACGGGCGGCGCCTATCATCCTGTTCAGCATTGGCTCAGCTCGCTTTCCTTGGTTTGCCGGTTCGGAACTGCGGCATACTATCACACGACGCAAGTGTGAACTGCAAGGAGGAACACGATGTCGAATTGGCCCATAATCGACTCGCAGGTACACGCGTACGAGCGGAACAGTCCCCAGCGCCCCTGGAGCGGGACGCTGGCGGGTCCCGACGAGGTCACGGGCGACGACATGGCGGCGGCGATGGACGCCGTGGGCGTGGACGGTGCGCTGCTGGTCTCGCCGTACTCGATGTACCGCTACGACGCGAGCTACGCGCTGGAGGTGTACGCGAAGCATCCGGGCAGGTTCGGGCTGATCAAGCCGTTCGACCCGGAGTCCGAGGCGACCGCCGACGAGATGGCGGACTGGACGGGTAGGCCGGGCGTGGTCGGGGCACGGATCATGCTGACGTACGGGCAGTTCGACGCGGACCACCCCGGACTGGGCCGCATACTCGCGGCCGGGGGTCAGGCCGGGGTGCCGATCAACATCATGGGCTCCGGCCAGCTTCCGCTGGTGCGCGAGCTTGCGCGCCGGCATCCGGGCACCCAGGTGGTGATCGACCACGTGGGCCTGGCGCAGCCATTCGAGCCACCCGCGCCGCCGGAGCCGTTCGCCGACCTGCCGAACGTGCTGTCGCTGGCGGAGTGCGAGAACGTGGCCATCAAGATTTCCGGGGCCTGCACCCTGTCCCACGAGCCGTTCCCGTACCCGGACATATGGGAGCCGCTGGGTAGGATATTCGACGCGTTCGGCTTCGATCGCTGCATGTGGGGGACGGACTGGACGCGGGCGGTGAAGCTGCTGACGTACGAGCAGGGCGTGGAGGCGTTCCGGGTGACCGACCGGCTCACGGACGCGGAGCGGGCCGCGCTCATGGGCGGGACGCTAACGAAGATCTACAAGTGGTCGCCCACGCCGTAGGGGCGGGTTTCAAACCCGCCCTGTCCCTGCACGGGATGCGGCCCCTGTGAGCTAGGGAACTTCGATGCGGACGGTCGTGCGGTCCGCTGTGATGGGCTCCCCCGAATCGGGGGCCACCACGGTCACCAGTCGCCAAGTGAGCGTGCCGCCGGAGGCGTGGGGAGGGCGCTCCTCTCCCACGTCCAGCGTAACGTCGTACCTGGCGGGCGTCCCAGGCGTGAGCCGGATGCCGCGGGCGAAGGTGGCGCTGCTGTGGACGAAGGTGTCGGTGTGTACCTCGACGTGGCGCTTGGGCGCGGCGGGCCCCGGCATGGGCTTCCCCCTGCCGAGCATCCCGCCCGTGCGTCCCAACGGCTCCATCTTGACGTAGGTGTCGGCCCACCGCTCCTCGCACTCCAGGTCCACCCTGGCCTCCTCGACGTCGATTTCGCGGCGCGCGCGGAGCTCGATCGACAGCTTCATCGAGCCGCCCAGTTCGTAGGCGCGGTCCTCGGTCTCCACGCGGGCGGACACGGGGCCCGGGCGCAGCAGGTTCTTCAGCGACCTGAGCATGGCGGCTACTCCTCCGCGACGACGGGATTGCGCAGGACGCCGACGCCCCCGACCTCGATCTCGACCTCGTCGCCCGGGACGATGGGGCCGACGCCGGCGGGCGTGCCGGACATGATCACGTCGCCTGGGAGAAGTACGAGGGCCTGGCTGATGTACGAGACGAGCTCGGCCACGCCGAAGAGCAGGTCGGACGTGCTCGCGTTCTGCTGCTCCACGCCGTTCACGCGGGCCATCACGGCCAGATCGGTCGGGTCAAGCCCTGTCGCCACGACGGGTCCAAGCGGGTTGAAGGTGTCGAACCCCTTGCCGACCAGCAGCGCGCCCATGGCCATCTCCGCGCGCTGGATGACGCGCTCGCTCACGTCGTTGCCGCACGTATAGCCGAGCACGTAGTCCAGCGCGTCCTCCTCGCTGACCCGCCGGGCGCGTCTCCCGATGACGACGGCAAGCTCGGCCTCGTACTCGACCTGCTGGCCCTGCGTCGGGTAGACGATGGGGTCGCCCGGACCGATCACGGCGGCGAGGGGCTTCATGAACAGCATGGGGAAGGACGGCTGGGTCAGGCCCATCTCCTCGATATGGGAGACGTAGTTGAGGCCCACGCCGATGACCTTCGTCGGCTCGACGGGCGGCAGCAGCCTCACGTCGCCGAGGTCGGCCACGGCCTCCCCAACGCCGCACTCCCCGAAGGGCGAGCCCTCCAGCGCTCGTACCTCGCCGCCGTCCCCGAGCACCCCGAAGCCGGGGCCGCTACCCGTGTCATACCTGAGTATCTTCATTGCTCCCTCCGTGTCACGTGTGCTCCTGGAATGAACGGTACTTCTCCGCGATGCCCGCGTCCTCCGTGGAGCCGTCGTGAACCACGAGTCTCACACCCGCCTCTACGGAGTCGCCCGGGTCCAGCTCCCACGACGACTCCAGGATCGGGTTCACGGTTATCGTACCGTAGTCGGCGACGCCCCAGGGACTGCCGGACGTGGATGCGTGGGGGAAGACGGCGATGCCCACTGTGCGCCCATCGTAGGAGGGCCCGCAGGCGTCGACCCACGCCGCGCGCTCGCCGGAGATCGCGTCGCCGCCGCTGCGTCCCTCGGAGTCGACGACGCTGCCGCCGTCCACGACTCGCAGGCCGTCCGCCAGCCTGACGGTGAAGAAGGCGTGGCGCGTCGGGCCTATGCGCAGCGACCACTGGGTCGGGCTGAGCTGGGTGCGGATGTCGATGATGTTGGCGTCGTCACCCGGGCGGACGTCGATGGTGCGGGTCTCGGCAGCGACGGTGCGCCTGTCCGGCGCGCCCCACTCCTCAGGTCCCTGCCAGTCGAGCTGCTGGGTCAGCCTGAGGTGGCCGGGCGCGACTTCGGAGCCCTCCACGGAGCGGCTGACGATGCGCCCGGGGGCACGGCCCTGGAATACGTAGTTGACGTAGAAGCTGTAGTTCGCCTCCTCGACCTTGTCGGACGAGTAGGGCAGGTAGCAGTTGAAATGGTCCGCGCCGATGGTCACCGACTGGTGGTGCGGGTGGTCGATGGGCGACTCGGAGGTCACCTGCACGCCCGACGGCGTGAAGACGGGGTAGACGTAGCTGCGGAAGTCGCCCTGGCTCAGGCCCAGTATCGAGTTGCCGCGCCACCCGACCTTGACCCGCTTCGCGCGGGCGGTCGCGCCGCGGGGCAGCTCGATGCGGTCGTCCTCGACGGTGAAGTTTCGCACGCGGCCTTCAGACGTCGCCGAAGTTGGCAATGCTGGGCGGCAGGACGCCGTCGGGCAGGTAGAACTCCCGGGTCACGTCGACCGCCACGGCCTTTCCGGTCCTCATCGACTCGACGGCCTTCTCGAATATCAGCGTGGGGATACAGGCCTCCCAGGCGTCCATCGGGCTCGCGCCGCCCTGGGTGGCCAGGTCGGCGAACATCTCCATCTCCTCGTCGAAGCCGTTGTGGTAGCGGTTCTCCTCGATGCCCGGCTCGTCGGTGCCGTCGAACACCAGGTTCCCGAAGCGCAGGGTGGCCGCGCTCATCTCGCCGGCGTGGACCTCGGCGTAGTGCTTGGGGAGGATGCCGCCGCTGCCCAGGTCGCTGAATATGGACGTGGCGATGCCGCCGTTCTCGAACCGCACGTTGATGGTGCTCGTGCTGGTGGCCTGGCCGTCCATCCCGACCGCGCTCACCTCGACGGGCTGCGAGCGCATCACGTGCCACGTCCAGTGCAGGTTGTACCCCGCCGTGTCGAGCAGCCCGCCCTTGCCGTAGGGGTCTGGGCTCGTGTAGGGACCGGGCGGGATCCGGCACGTGAACAGCACGAAGCGCGGCTCGCGGATGACCTCGCGGAGCCGCTTCGTCACGGGCGAGTGCTTGAACCACCAGCCGCTCATCAGGGGTATGCCGGTCCGGTGTACGGCCTCCTGTATGCGGCGCGCCTCATCCATCGTCATGGCAAGGGGCTTCTCGCAGAAGACCTGCTTGCCTGCCTCGAGGGCCTGGACCGAAAGATCGGCGTGGGTGTCGTGGGTGGAGCAGATCAGCACGGCGTCGATCCCGTCGTCCGACAGTATCCTGTCGAGGTCGGTGGTGAAGTAGTCGGCCTCGGCCTGCTCTGCGCGCTCCCTGGCGGCGTCCTCGACCACGTCCATGGTCGCCGCGAGGCGCATCTGGGGCGTCGCGAGGATGTTCGGCAGGTGGTGGCGGCTGATGCCCCCGCAGCCGATCAGCCCGACCCTTAGCTGGCGGTCCATGGCTACTCCTCCCCTTCCGCCTGGGCGATGAGCGCCCGGATATTCTCGTAGTTGATGCGCATCGCCTCGACGGACGAGTCGCTGGCGGGCCTGAAGTGGGTGGCGATGGACAGGACGGCGTCGACCCTGTTGTCGCGCAGATTCCGCAGCACGGTGGGGAAGTCGACGTCGCCTTCGCCTACGGGCTTGTAGTCGAAGTCGAGCTTCAGGCCGTCGTTCACGTGCAGGTCCTTGATATGGAGGCTGTGCAGGTACGGCCTGACGTTTGCGAACCCGGTGTAGGCGGCGTCGCTCTCGCCGCAGTTCATGGTGTCCGCCGGGCCCCACATGACCCGGATCCGCGGCGAGCCTATGCGCTCGGCGATCCGGCGGAAGTTGCCGGAGGTGTTGGTGTAGTTCCAGGGCATCATGGAGAGGACGACGTCGACGCCGTGCCGCTCGGCGGCCTCGACGGCGGGGGCGAAGGCCGCTTCGAGCTTGTCCATGTCCACGTCGGAGATTATGCCGCCCCGGGTCGCCCACCGCATGGGCCAGGTGGGCTTCTCCGCCGTGTACTCGCCCGGCCACGCGAAGGTGTAGGACAGCACCGCCCCCACGCCCAGCCGCGCCGCTATCTCCATGGACCGGACAAGCTCGCGCAGGTCGCTGGCGTACTCCTCGTTGCTGCCGGGCGAGCCCGCGTCGACGTCGGTCAGGTGGACCTGCTTGAATGGGTTGGTGGCGCTGATGAGGAAGAGCTTCAGGCCGTGCTCGGCCACCTTCTCGGCCACGCGGTCGATCTCCGCGTCGCTCATGTCGGCGACCTCGGGCTCGCCGGGCACGCGCGAGAACCAGACGTACTCCGCCCCGATGTCCTTCGCCGTCGCGAGGGACTCGTCGAAGGGCAACCGCAACTCGTTCAGGAACATTCCCAGCTTGAACCGGTAGCTATTCGTCACTGTGCCAGCTCCATGTTGGTGGTGGGCGACAGTCTAGCACAGTGCGGGAGCCAGTTGGTTCGCTTGTTCAGGCCATCCCTAGTAGCCCCGGGCTTCGTCGGGGCCGGTGGGCTGCACGCCGGCGTGTAGTAGGCCGGCGTCGGCGTCGATCATGACGCCGCGGGGCCGGGAGAAGCCGCCGCCGGTGGACGGCTCCGGGACGACCTCGACGTTGTGGCCCATGCGGGCCAGCGCGTCGACCGTCTGCGGGTCGATCCGGTGGTCGACGAAGGTCTCGCGCTCGGCTGCGTCGACGCTCGGCGCGGTGATCGCCTCCTGGATGCTCATCCCGAAGTCGATCACGTTGGAGACGACGTGGGCGATGCGGCACATGATCCTGCGACCGCCGGGCGCTCCGACGGTTAGGAAGGGCCGGCCGTCCCTCAGCGCCAGCACGGGCGTCATGTTGTTCAGCCCGCGCTTGAATCCGGCGATAGAGTTTGCCGCGCCGGGCATTGGATTGAAGACGACCATGCTGTTGGGGAGGAGCACGCCAGTGCCGGGCACGACGACCCCCGAGCCGAAGCCCGCCACCGCGGTCTGCGTGCAGGCGACCATGTTCCTGTCCCGGTCGATGACGCTGAGGTGGGTGGTGCAGTCGCCCTCGCTTGGGGGCGACGCGTGGGCCGCACGCTCGGGACGCGGCTGCGGGTCGTAGGGCCAGGGGTCGTGCAGGGGGCTGTCGGCGTAGGCGATCCAGGGCTGCCGCTCGCGCTCCTCCTCCAGCCCGGCAGCCTCCCGGTCGATGGAGCGGGCGATCTCCCGCGCGTACTCTCTCGACAGGATCCCGTCCAGCGGCGCCGGGTCGAAGTCCGGGTCGCCGACGAAGCTGTAGCGGTCGGCGAAGGCATGGCGCGCCGCCTCTATGAACAGGTGCAGGTGCTCGGGCGAGCCGTGGGCGAGGCGGCGCAGGTCGAAGCTCTCCAGGATGTTGAGGGTCTGCAGGGTCGTGATCGTGCCGGCCGGCGCGGGAGTGCCGAGCAGATCATAGCCCCTGTAGGAGGTCCTGGCGGGTTCGAGCACCTGCGCCTCGTAGTCGGCGAGATCCTGCGTGCTGAGGACGCCGCCGTTTCGCCTCATCTCCTCGTCGATGGCGGCCGCGACCTCGCCCCGGTACAGGGCATCCCTGCCCTCCCTGCCGATCCGTTCAAGGGTGTCGGCGAGGTTGCGCTGGACCACTTTCGCGCCGGGCGCCGGGGGATGTCCGCCCGGCAGGAAGACGCGCGCGGCCTCGCCGTGCCCGGCCAGCTTGGGCATGAACATGCTGCCCATCAGGCATGTGGTGACGTCTGCCTCGAATCCCTCCCGGGCGTAGTGGACGGCCGGCTCCAGCAGCCGCTCCAGCGGGAGGGAGCCGAACAGCTCGTGGGCGCGGCACATGCCCGCCGTAACCCCCGGCACGCCGACCGAGCGGTGTCCCACGGCGTTGGCGCGGTCTTCGACCTCGTATATCCCGTTGCCCACCACCGTCTGGCCGATGACGCGGAACATGCCGGCAGTCGCGGCCCCAGGCGCGCGGTGGCCGTAGTCGACGACGACGCTGCGCCCCTCCGCTGCCACGTGGACGATCATCTGGCCGTGGCCGGCGATGGACGAGTTCCACGGCTCGACCACTGCGAGGCAGAAGCCGGTGGCGATGGCGGCGTCCACGGCGTTTCCACCGCTCCTGAGGACGTCGACGCCGACCTGGGCGGCGATCGGGTGGGCCGTGGCGACTGCGCCGTGCTCCACGACGACCTCGTCCTTGTCAGGCCGCCAGACGCTGCGTGCGTTCAACCTTTTCGTAGTAGTCATTTAGGATGGCGGGCACCTATAGAGTTGAAGAGTAGACGGTATCATATTCCAGGTGAGCAGGGTAACGGGCGCCTCCGAGAATATTGGGTTAGGATACGGCCTGGAGCGTGACGCTGGACAGACCATGCCTACCCTGTACGTCGTAGGAACCCCCATCGGCAACCTCAAGGACATCACCCTGAGGGCGCTGCGCATCCTGTCGGAGGTTGGCCTGATAGCCGCTGAGGATACGAGGGTTACGCGCCGCATCCTCAGCCGGTACGAGATCGGGACGCCTCTCACGAGCTACAATGAGCACAACAGCCACGCCAAGAAGCCGGCACTCCTGGCAAGGCTTGCTGAGGACGACGTGGCCCTCGTGACCGACGCAGGGACGCCCGGCATCAACGACCCCGGCGCCTGGCTGGTGGAGGCGGCGGCCGCGGCCGGGCATGCGGTGTCGGCGATCCCCGGCCCATCGGCGCCGACGGCCGCGCTCTCGGTGTCCGGTATGTACGGCGACAGCTTCGTGTACCTGGGGTTCCTGCCCAAGAGGCGGGCTGATCGCGTGAAGCTGCTCGCGTCCGTGGCGGCGCAGGATCGGACCCTGGTGGCACTGGAGACGCCGCACAGGCTGAGGGACGCCCTGCGGGACATCGCCGGGACCCTCGGCGACCGCCCCATAGCCGTCTGTCGCGAGCTGACCAAGCTGCACGAGGAGGTCTTCCGCGGCACGGTCTCCGAGGCCGTCGAGCACTTCCAGGAGCCCAGGGGCGAGTTCACCCTGGTCATCCAGGGCGGGACCGAGGAGCCGTTCAATGCAGGGGACGCCGAGGATACGGCCAGGGCCATGCTGGCAGAGCTACGCTCCCAGGGCGCCCACGCCAGGGATGCCGTGCCGCAGGTGACCGCCGAGACCGGCCTGCCACGCCGCCAGGTCTACCGCATGTGGCTGGATACAGTTGAGGATCGGCCATAACCCATGACGGTCACGCCCGGCGAACCTGGGTGTGATACCATTTCATATAGCCCCACTCTCACTGACAAGGTCTATGGCAGAGCGAATTCTAGTTGCTGTTGCGTGGCCTTACGCCAACGGCTCCATACATTTGGGCCAGATCGCGGGTGCGATGGTGCCCGCGGACATCTTCGCCCGGTATCACCGGATGCGCGGCAACGACGTGCTGATGGTGTCCGGCAGCGACTCCCACGGCACGCCCGTCACGCTGGCGGCCGAGAGCCGGGGCGTCTCCGTCGAGGAGGTCTTCGGCCACTACCACGCCGAGTTCCTGGACAACTGGCGTCGGCTGGGGATCAAGTACGACCTGTTCACCTCGACCCACACGCCCAACCACACCGAGGTCGCCCAGGACATGTTCCTGAGGCTCAAGGACAACGGCTACATCTACCTCGACACGATGATGCAGCCGTACTGCGACCAGGACGGCCGGTTCCTCGCCGACCGGTACGTCGAAGGGACCTGCCCCCACTGCTCGTTCGAGCAGGCCAGGGGCGACCAGTGCGACGACTGCGGGCGGACCCTGGACCCCCAGGACCTTGTCGGGATGGCGTGCAAGCTCTGCGGCAGCGAGCCGGAGATCAGGGAGACGGAGCACTTCTTCCTGAGGCTCAGCGCCTTCGAGGAGCAGCTCCTGGAGTGGATCCGGCCCCAGGACAACTGGAGGCCGAACGTCCGCAACTTCTCCATCGGCTACCTGGAGGGCGGCCTCCACGACCGGGCCATCACGCGCGACATCGACTGGGGCATCCCGATCCCCCTCGACGGCTACGACGGCAAGCGCATTTACGTCTGGTTCGAGGCTGTGATCGGCTACCTGTCCGCGTCCATCGAGTGGGCGAAGAGCAACGGCGAGCCGGAGCGATGGCGCGACTTCTGGCAGGGCGAATGCCGCTCCTACTACTTCATGGGCAAGGACAACATCCCCTTCCACACGATCATATGGCCGGCGATGCTGCTGGGGTACGGCGGCCTGAACCTGCCCTACGACGTGCCCGCCAACGAGTTCCTGAACCTGGAGGGGTTCCAGTTCTCCACCAGCAGGAACCGGGCGGTCTGGCTTCCGGACTACCTGGACAGGTACGAGCCCGACCCGTTGCGCTACGTCATCGCGGTCACGATGCCCGAGACCAGCGACTCGGACTTCTCCTGGAGCGAGTACGTGCGCCGCAACAACGACGAGCTGGTCGCCACCTACGGCAACCTCGTTCACCGCGTTCTGACCATGGCCTACCGGAACTTCGACGGCCAGGTTCCTCCTCACGGCGACGTCGACGATGCCTCCCAGGCCCTGCTGGACGAGGCCCGGCGGGGGCTCGATGAGGCTGCCGGACACATTGAGGCCTGCCGCTTCCGGGCGGCCCTCGAGTCCTCCATGAGCGTCGCGCGGTCCGCGAACGCGTACCTCGACCGGAAGAGGCCGTGGAGCGTGATGCGCACGGACCGGGCCGCCGCCGGGTCCGCCCTGTGGACGTGCCTCGCCGTGATCGACTGCCTGAAAATCGCTCTCTGCCCCTTCCTGCCATTCAGCTCGAACAGGCTCCACGCCATGCTGGGTTTCGACGGAGACGCCGAGCAGCTGGGATGGTCGTGGTCGCCCGACGTGCTCCCGGTCGGGCAGGCCCTCGGAACGCCCGAGCCGCTGTTCGCCAAGCTGGACGAGGCGATCGCCGAGCAGGAGACCGAGAGGATCGGAGCCTAGTTGCCGACCACTCCCGCAGCCTCAGCCACGACCGACCCGGCGAAGCAGGACGCGGCAGCCGGTCTCAACGCCGCGCTCAGGCGCGTCTACGCGCCCGTCCAGGAAGACCTAGATGAGGTGAGCGATACCCTGCGCTCCCTCGCATACGGCCATCCGCCCTTCATCATGGAGATGCTGGAGCACGTGCTTGCGACCACGGGCAAGCGCATCAGGCCGGCGGTCACTCTGCTCTCGTCGAGGTTCCACTCCAACGACGGCAGCAAGGCAAGGCTGATGGCCGCGGGCGTGGAGATGCTCCACATCGCCACCCTGGTCCACGACGACACGATCGACGACTCGGCGTTCCGGCGGGGCCGGGCCACGATCAGCGGCAAGTGGGGAAAGAGCGCCGCGGTGCTTGTCGGCGACTTCATGTTTGCCACGTCCGCGACCTTCGTCTGCGACACGGGGAGCATCCCAACCATGCGCCGCTTCGCCGAGACCATCGTGGAGCTGTCGAGCGGCGAGCTGGTCCAGATGGCGAAGGCGTACGACGCCTCGGTGACCCGCGAGGAGTACTTCGGGCGCATATATATGAAGACCGCAACCCTGTTCACGACCGCCAGCCAGTCGGGGGCCGTGGTCAGCGGCGCCGAGGACGGCCCGGTCGGCGCGCTGCGCGACTACGGGTACAACCTCGGCATGGCGTTCCAGATCGTCGACGACATCCTCGACTTCCAGGGGACGAGCGAGGAGACCGGCAAGCCCGTCGGCAGCGACCTGGCACACGGGGTGATGACCCTGCCCAGCATAGTCGCCCTGGAGCGGCGCAGGGACGGGAACCCCGTCGTGGAGTACTGCGAGCGGCCGGACGACGGTGAGCTGCTCGAAAGGGCCGTCGACTTCATCCGGCAGCCTGACATTATCGAGGAGGCCTACGCCGTTGCCGATGAATTCAGCCGGAAGGCCCTGCAGGCCCTCGACCCCATCCCGCCTACCAGGGAGCGGGACTCCCTCGCGGAGCTGGTTCCCCTGATAGCCAGGCGCAGCGTCTGAGACCTAGCCCTCACCGGGCGCCGGCTACGCCAACGCGAATACCAGTACGCTCGCGCCTATGTAGGCCGCCACGAGTCCGGCGCCCTCCAGCGTCCACATCCCCCCAAGCTTGGCCCTCGGCCTAGTCAGCACGGCGACGATCACGACCGCCGTCATCAGGATGGCGATCAGGCCGGTCAGGATGTGGACCTGGGACACGTTGCTCCAGACGACGCCCTGCGAGTAGACCAGGTCGTCGACGAACAGGACGAACCCCATGTTGAACACGTTGCTGCCCAGCACGTTCGTGATGGCCAGGTCGGGCGCGTTGAGCCGCAGGGCCGCGAACGACGTGGCTATCTCCGGCAGGGACGTGCTGATGGCCAGGAACTGCGTCCCCATGAAGCTCGCCTCCCAACCCATCTCGTGGGCCAGCTCGTCGCCCGTCATCGCCAGCCACACTGCCGCCGCCACGACGACCGCAGCCGAGGCGAAATAGATCGCGAAGGCCTTCGGAAGGCTCTGGTCGGCGTACTTGGCATGGGCCTCGACCTCGGCAGGCTCGGCCTCCCCGGATGGGTCGCCCCCCTGCGAGTGCCGGTACACCAAGAGCATCGCAGCCAGGAAGCCCACGATCATCAGGACCGACACGGGGCTTATGTACCAGGTCGACATGGCGGACGTTGCGTTGTGGACGTAGATGCTCCCGACGGCGAGGGCTATGAGCCCAACTCCCAGGGCCGCTACCACGATCGAGGTGAATCTGACGGCGGTGAGGACCGGCCCGTTGCGCCAGTAGAGGTCGGCCAGGCCGATGATCATGAGGTTGAACAGGTTGCTGCCGAAGGCGTCCCCGGCGGCCAGGTCCGGCGCGTCCACGAGCACGATGGCGCTGATGCCGGTACCCATCTCCGGCAGCGACGTGGCCGTGGCCAGCATCACCACGCCCACGAACGAGCGCCCCAGCCCGGTCTTCTCCGCGACGGTGTCGGCGGAGCGGGCCAGGAACTGCGACGCGATCAGTATGACCGCGGCCGTCGCGCCAAGCTGGAGCCAGAGCAGTGCCAGGTCCATCGGCCTTTACCCGTGAGTCAAAGAGTAGGCGGCCGGCTCATCCCGCCGGCCGCCCGGACAGCGGTTATTATACATGCCCACCATGTCGTCCCGAAGCGCCAGCGAGGGATCTGGGCGGGGTCGGCCCCGACTGCCATGGCGATTCAGGGCTTGCGCCCTATCGCCTCTCCGAATGCCAGGCCGCCGACGGCCCCGGGGTGGCTCTTCCACTCTTCGAGGTTCAGGCTCCACTGGTCGAAGTCCTCCTGGGTCGCCAGGCCGAACTTCGTCGCCGCCCCGATGACCTCCGGCTTGTAGAACCAGTCCATGATGAAGCCGTGGAAGAAGAGGACGTCCTCGGTGGTGCCGAAGGAATCGAAGGAAGCGGTCGCCCGAACGTCGGAGAACCCGGCGTCCAGGAACGCGTTCCTCAGTTCCCTGCCCATGTTGGGATGGCCGCCGTTGGCGGAGACGAGGTTCGCGAACGTGTCCCAGGCGGGCTGCGACTCCTCTACCCCCGGCTCCAAGAACGAGGACGCGACGATGGTCTCGCGGCTGGAGACGATGCCGCCGGGCTTGAGCACCCTCTTCACCTCGGCCAGGGCGGCCTGGGTATCCGGGACGTGCATGAGCACCGCGTGGCAGTGGGCGGCGTCGAAGTAATCGTCCTCGAATGGCAGCGCGGTCACGTCGCCGACATGGAACGTCGCGTTGTCGTGGCCGCCCGCCCTGGCGGCTGCCCTGGCCAGCTCGATCTGCGACTCCTCCACGTCGATGCCGTGGAGCTCCCCGGGCTCGACCGCGCTCGCCAGGCCCACGGAGATGGTCCCCGGGCCGCAGCCGAAATCGAGGACGCGCTGGCCCGATTCGAGATGCGGCAGCAGGTGCGCGGCGTGGGTCTGGGCGCTGCGCCGGTTCAGGAGCTGCCTGAACTCGTCGCTGTATCCCATCGTGTAGCTGGATTCGGTCATTGGTCGCTTCTCCTATTTCAGTATTGGGCGTCCTCTATGATCCGGGTACGGCGCTATCGGGGGCCGTCGACGTGCACCGTGACGATGTCCACGCCGTGGTACTTCTGGTGGCGGACCGACGACGCGTAGTGGCCCAGCAGGCGGAACGACATCTCCCGGCCGTCCTGTATCTCCGGCGTCTCTCCCATGTAGGCCAGCCTGTCCTCGATGTTCTCGCCCTCTGTTGCCGACAGGAACTCCAGCTCCGCGCCGCCGCCCTCCGTGCGCGCGGACACCACCAGTCGCCGGGGCCCGTCCTCCGCAGGCCCGTCGTCGTCTCCGACATCAGGCTCGACAGCGTCTCCTCGCCCACCAGGACCAGGCGCTCGGTCGACGTGGCGTCCCAACCGGCCTTCGAGGCGATTCCGCGCAGGAACTCCTCCAGCTCCGGCAGGGCTCCAACGTCCAGGGCAGCCCGCATGCGCCTGCGCCTGGCGCTGGTCAGCTCGATGAACGCCATCAGTACGATGGCCACGATCGCGCCCGAGGTCATTCCGTTGCCGAGCAGCACCCCAAGGAACCCTTCGCCAAGCTGGTCCGGGAATATCCACTTGTTCTGGAAGGCCGTGCCGAACCAGAACGCCGACCCCACGATGATGGCCTTGCGGTGGTCGACGCCGTCCTGGATGACGATCTTCATGCCCTGCACGAAGAGCAGTCCCACAAGGATGGTGAGGTAGGCGGCTGCCACGGGGCCGGGGATAGCGACCACCAGGGCCGTAACCTTGGGAAAGAACGCCAGCGCCACGAAGATAACCCCGATGACGACGCCCACTCTCCGGGCGGCGACTCCCGTGACCTCGGCAAGGGCGATGCTGGACGAGTAGGTCGTGTTGGGCACCGTGCCCGTGAGGCCGGAAAGCAGGTTGCCCACGCCGTCGGCGTTGAGGGCGCCCTGCACCACGCGGAAGTCCGTGGCCCGCGGCGTGCGCCGGGAGACCCGCTGAATCGCTACGCCGTCGCCGATGGTCTCTATTGCGCCCACCAGGGTGACTACTACAAACGCTGGCAGGAGCGCCCAGAACTCGGCGGTCGGCGCGAACTCGAACCCGGGCCAAGAGTCGAGGGGAACGCCGACCCAGGGGGCGTCCAGCACCTGTTGGACGCCGTAAAGGCCGAAGGGCGCGGAGGCCACGCAGCCCACCACTATGCCGATGACCGGCGACCACAGCCGCCACGCCGGCGGCGCGCGCAGCACCAAGCCTGCGACGACAACCAGGGTGGCCGCGACCGTAAGCGGGGCGGCAGCCAAGGACGTGCCCTCGGGCACTTGGTCCATCATATCGAATACGAGGGGCATGACCGTGGCCGCTATCAGCATGATCACCGTGCCGGATACGACGGGCGTGAATATCCGGCGCAGCAGCGAGAGCCTTGCCGCCAGCGCGAACTGGAACAGCGAAGACACGACGATGAGGCTCGCCATCGTGGACGGGCCGCCCTCGACCAGGGCCGCGACGCAGACCGCGATGAAGGCCCCAGAGGTGCCCATCATCAGGACGTACCCGGCCCCGACCCTCCCGACCCGTACAGCCTGGATGACGGTGGTGCATCCGCTCACCAGCAGCGCCGCGAAGACGGCCCAGGATATGTAGCCGTCGGACTGCTCCGCGATCCGCGCCACGATGACCACCGTCAGGACCACCGGCGCCACGATGATCATGGCCGCCTGGATGCCGGCGCCTATGGTCACCGCGCGGGGCGGACTCTCGTCCGGCTCGTAGCGGACGTTCTCGTTTACGTATTCAGCAGCCATCGACCGCACCTCGGCTAAAGTGTCCGGTACATGCTATCACCGTCAGCCGGAGAATGGGTCTCAGTACGAGGAAGTGAGTCGTCAGGCTCCGCTCCGATGCGACGGTGAAGCTCTTGACAGGCCGCGATAGGGGCCATAACATGCTCGCCAGCACTGACATACGAACACTGCCCGTTCAGGTGCCCGCCCCGGGAGAATAGGGAAGGCGGTGAGAAGCCGCCGCGGTTGCGCCACTGTAAGCGGGATCAGGAGCCGGAGCCCACTGTCGACGACTCGACGGGAAGGGCCCGGTGGACGGATCCACCCGCGAGCCAGGAGACCTGCCTGAACGGAAGGTGACCGCTCTCCGCACCAGAGAGGGTCCCTCGGTCGCCGGGTATCCCGGGCAGAGCGAAATACAGACCTCCAGCGGAGAGCCGCGGGAGGTCTATTTGTTGTCGAGGGCCGTCGGACTCACGAGCCTGCGCGGCTACCGCCAGTCGAGCGTAACCGCCCGGCTGGCCGTCGGGTCGTCCGTCCTCGTCCTGCTCGTCCTGGCAACCGCCCTCGTCTCCCTCAGCCTCGGGCCCGTCGACATCCCCGCCAGCCACGTCGCCTCGATCCTGCTGGCGTTTCTCGGGCTCGACCTCGCCGACTTCGGGCGCACCGAGCAGCTCGTCATCGAGCAGATCAGGCTCCCCAGGATCGTCGTGGGCGCTTCGGTCGGCATGGCCCTGGGGATCGCCGGGGCCACGATGCAGGGGCTGTTCCGCAACCCGATGGCCGATCCCGGCATCATAGGCGTCTCGGCCGGCGGCGCGGTGGGCGCGGTCGCGGCCATCGCGACCGGGGTGGCGGGCCTCTTCTTCCTCGCCCTTCCGATGTTCGCGTTCATGGGCGCGATGGCGACCTCGTTCCTGGTCTACGGCATCGCCGCCGTCGGCGGACGCTTCTCGATGGCCACCCTGCTGCTCGCGGGAGTCGCGGTCAATGCCTTCCTCAGCGCCGTCGTCTCCGCAATCATCATCATCCTGCCGGCCAACGAAGCCCTGCGCGAGATACTGTTCTGGCTGGCTGGGGGGCTGGACTCCCGCTCCTGGGAGCACGTCCGTATCTCCGCTCCGCTCATCCTCGGCGCGGCCGCCGTTATCGTGCTCATGTCGCGCGACCTGAACCTGCTCATGCTGGGCGACGACGAGGCCCGCTCGATGGGGGTCAGGGTCGGCCTGGCCCGCCCGACCCTCCTGGGGGCGGCGGCCCTGGCGACCGGGGCCGCCGTCGCGGTCAGCGGGGCCATCGCATTCGTCGGCCTCGTGACGCCCCACGTCATCCGGCTGGTGCTCGGGCCCGACCATCGCGTGCTCATTCCAATGAGCGCCGCGGGAGGCGCGGTCTTCGTCATCCTGGCCGACACCGTCGCGAGGACCGTCATCCAGCCGGCCGAGTTCCGCGTCGGCATCCTCACGGCCTTCGTCGGCGCGCCCTTCTTCATCCTCCTGCTGATCAAGAACAAGCGACGGGCCTACTCGCTATAGAGCGGCCTCGAAAAGGAGTCACAGTGACAAATCGCCAGCTTCGCGCCCTCATAGCTTTCCCGGCGGTCCTCCTGGTCCTGGTGCTGGCGGCGTGTTCGTCGGAGCAGCCGTCGCCGACGCCTGCGCCCACCGTCGCTCTGACCGCGGCGCCCACTCCGACGACCGTCCCTACACCGACGGCGGTACCTACTCCGACGACCGTCCCTACACCGACGGCAGTACCCGTCAGCAAGTCGCTAGAACGTGTCCGGGGGATAGTCGACCCGACCAACTTCGGCTGGCCCCGCGAGGTGGAGGGGCTGAACGGGCTCGTGACTATCCCGTCCAAGCCGCAGCGCATCATCACCGCCTCCATAGGACACGACGAAATGACCCTGGCCCTCGTGCCGCGAGACAGGCTCGTGGGGGTGGGCGGCGTCACGAAGAACGCGACCTACTCAAACGTCGCCTCGCTGGCCCAGGACATAACCGAGATCTCCCGCGACCCGGAGACCATCGTCGCCCAGTCACCGGACGTCATCGTCACCAGCCCGTTCTTCCCGGCGGAGGCGGTCGAGGCCCTGTCGAATACCGGCATCCCGGTCGTCCAGACCGAGCTGAAGCACGACATGGAGGCCAACGTCAACAGCATCCTGTTCATGGGCTACATCTTCGGCGAGGAGGAGCGCGCCATAGAGTTCGCCGCGGAGGTGCGGGATCGGCACGACTCCCTCGTTGCCGTGACCGGCAAGGCGGGGCCCCGCCCACGGGTGCTCGCGCTGACCCAGTACTCGGACAAGCTGTGGGTCGCGGGCGGCAACTCCACCGAGGGCGGCGTGATCACGGCCGCAGGCGGGACCAACGCGGCCGAAGAGGCGGGGGTCGATGGGAACCAGACCACCAGCCTCGAGGGGGTCATCGCCATGGACCCGGAGGTCATCATCATCGCCCAGCCGGTCGAGTTCGGCGCTGAGGAGTTCCGGCAGAGCCTGCTCGCCAACGAGGCCCTCGCCGAGCTTCCGGCAATCAAGAACGAGCGGGTACACATCGTCGAGAGCAGGCACTTCACCACGCTCTCGTACTGGAACATCCGCGGGGCCGAGGACCTCGCCCGCATACTTTGGCCCGACGACTTCCCCGAGCGGGCCGCGGCGCCCTTCAGCATACCGGGCGGCTGAGCATGAACGGCGCCGGGCCACGCGTGATCAGCGCGGAGGGCCTCTCATACGAGGTCGAGGCGCAGACGCTGCTCGACGGCGTGGACCTGCACGCCGACCGCGGGCAGCTCGTGGGCCTGGTAGGCCCGAACGGGGCGGGGAAGTCCACCCTGCTCAGGGTCATATCGGGCATCCTGCGCCACCGGGACGGCGCGGTGCGGCTGGACGGCGAGGCCCTGGAGTCCCTGTCGTCCAGGGACGTTGCCGCCTCCCTCGCCCTCGTCCCGCAGATTGCGCCCTACACCCACGGCTTCACCGCCGTCGAGCTCGTGCTCATGGGCCGGTATCCCCACCTGGGCCGCTTCGAGATCGAGGGCAGGGAGGACGACCGCATAGCCCGGGAGTCGATGCGGCTGACCGAGACCGAGCAGTTCGCCGGCAGGACCCTCGACACCCTGTCCGGCGGGGAGCGCCAGCGCGTGTTCGTCTCCCGAGCCCTGGCGCAGCAGCCCCGCGTCCTGCTGCTCGACGAGCCCACGTCGAACCTGGACGTCTTCCACCAGCTCAAGGTGTTCGACCTAGTGCGGCGGCTGGTCGACGAAGGGTTGACGGCGATTGCGGCCATCCACGACCTGAACATGGCGGCGCGCTACTGCGACCGTCTGGTACTGTTGGGCGGCGGGAGGGTGCTGGCGGAGGGAGCCCCGGAGGAGGTCCTGTCGCCCGAGGCGATAGAGCAAGCCTTCGGCGTGAGGGCCGCGGTGTATCCGGACCCGGTAACCGGCTCGCCGGCCATCAGCCTCATAGAGCCGGCACGGCACGGAGGTGACTAGTGAGCGAGCAAGAATCCGGTGGAGATCCATCCCGGTTCCCGAAGGCCCGTCGCGTTCGTCACGGGCTGGTCATAGTCAATACGGGCGAGGGCAAGGGCAAGACGACCGCCGCGCTGGGCGTGATCTTCCGCGCGTGGGGCCGGGACTTCCGGGTCAGGATGTTCCAGTTCATCAAGAACACGGGCGCACGGTTCGGGGAGCAGCGCGCCGCCAGTAGGCTGGACATACCGATCGAGGCCCTGGGGGACGGCTTCACCTGGCTCTCGAAGGACATGGAGCGGACGACGGCCCTGGCGGTGGAGCAGTGGCGACGCTGCAAGGACGCGATACTGAACGGGGACGAGGACATCATCGTCCTCGACGAATTCACCTACGCCATGCACTACGGCTGGGTTCCCGTTGCCGACGTGGTGGACACCCTGAAGCGGAGGCGCGACACCCTGCACGTCATCATCACCGGCCGCTATGCGCCCCAGGAGCTGATCGACTGCGCCGACCTGGTCACCGAGATGAAGCTGATCAAGCACCCCTACGATGATCGGGGCATCAAGGCCCAGCAGGGCATCGAGTTCTAGGGACGCCGCCCGTCAGCGGTCGCGCACCAGGAGGAAGTGCGCCAGCTCCTCGATGTCCCGCCGGGCCTCGGGGGCCAGCTCGATGCCCCGCAGGGCATCGACGGCCCTATCGGAGTGGTGCGCGGCCAGTTCCTGGGCGTTCTCCCTGGCGCCCAGCCGCTCCATGATGTCGACCGCCGCGGCCACGTCCCCGTCCCCGACCTCCGGCTGGCCGTATATCTCCAGCAGCGCTTCCCTGTCCTTCTTCTCGGCCCTGGACATGGCGTACACGAACGGGAAGGCGTTCTTCTTGCGGCGGACGTCGGCGCCGACGGGCTTGCCCGTGGCCGACTCGACTCCCCACACGCCCAGGTAGTCGTCCCGCACCTGGAACACCATGCCGAACGCCCTGCCCGACTTCTCGAACGCCTCGATTACGGCCGGGTCGCCCGAGCCCGCGGCTGCGCCCGCTACCAGGGAGCAGCGTATGAGCGCGCCGGTCTTGCGGGAGATCATCGCCAGGTAGTCGTCCATGGTGATGTCCATGCGCCCCTCGAAGTGGAGGTCCATGTACTGGCCCTCGATCATCTCCAGGGTCGCCTGGGTGATCAGCCCGGCCACGGTCAGCGCCGTCCCGCGGTCGCGGTGGCCCCACAGGGCCACGTCGGCGATTATGCGCATGACGTTGCCGGCCACCAGGGCCTTCCGCTCGCCCCACACCTTCCAGAGGGTCGGCCTGTGGCGGCGTACGTCGTCGCGGTCCTGTATCTCGTCGTGTATCAGCGAGAAGTTGTGGACCAACTCCAGGGCGACGGCCGCGGGCATGGCGTCGCCGGTCGCGCCGCCGGTCGCCTCGCACGCGAGCAGGCACAGGGTCGGGCGCAGGGCCTTCCCCTCGGTCGCCAGGGTGGGTGCGCCATCGACGTCGACCCAGCCCATGGCGTAGGCCAGCATCCGGCGTATGGGCGAGTCGTCGCCGGACAGGCCGGCCCGCATGGCGGCGCCGACCTCCTCCCTGTACCGGTCGAAGACGGCGGGAAGGGGTATGACCTGGCTGGGGGCGGAGTTCGGCGGGGTGTCTGTCAACGCTTCGGACCTTGCCTGTGCGGCCATCGCAATCATATCATGCAGTTGCATGACTACCCTCAACATCAGCAACTTCATCTGGGGCATCGCGGACGACGTCCTGCGCGACCACTACCCGCGCGGCAAGTACCGCGACGTCATCCTGCCCATGACCGTCATCCGCCGCCTCGACGCCGTGCTGGAGCCGACCAAGGGCGCGGTGCTCGGCATGAAGGAGAGCCTCGACGCCGCTGGCGTCGCCAACCAGGAAGCCGCGCTCTGCCGTGCGTCCGGCGAGGCCTTCTACAACACGTCCCCGTTCCGCCTGCGGGATCTGCCGTCCAGGTCGCGGCGGCAGCAGCTCAGGGCCGACTTCGAGGCGTACCTGGACGGCTTCTCGCCCAACGTCCAGGAGGTCCTCGACAAGTTCAAGTTCCGCAACCAGATCCAGACCCTGATCGAAGCCGGCGTCCTCGGCTACCTCATCGAGAAGTTCCTGGACAGCTCCGTCAACCTCAGCCCCAGGGACGTCCTCAACGGCGACGGCTCCGTTCGTCTGGAGGGGCTCGACAACCACTCCATGGGCACCATCTTCGAGGAGCTCATCCGGCGCTTCAACGAGGAGAACAACGAGGAGGCCGGCGAGCACTTCACCCCCCGCGACGTCGTCCAGCTCATGGCCCACCTCATCTTCGAGCCGGTGGCCGACCGGATCGAGTCGAGCACCTACCTGGTCTACGACGGCGCGTGCGGCACCGGCGGGATGCTGACCGTCGCCGAGGAGACGCTGGCCGGGCTCGCCGGCGAGCACGGCAGGGACGTGTCGGTCCACCTGTACGGGCAGGAGGTGAACCCGGAGACCTACGCCATCAGCAAGGCCGACCTCATCCTGAAGGGCGAGGGCCAGGAGGCCGGCAACCTGGCCTTCGGCTCGACCCTCTCCGGCGACGCCTTCCCGCGCCACCAGTTCGACTTCATGCTCTCCAACCCGCCCTACGGCAAGTCCTGGAAGACCGACCTGGACAGGATGGGCGGCAAGAGGGGCCTGGACGACCCGCGCTTCCTCATCGACCACGGCGGCGACCCGGAGTACAGCCTCGCCACCCGCTCCAGCGACGGCCAGATGCTCTTCCTCGCCAACATGCTCAGCAAGATGAAGAGCGGCACCGCCCTCGGCAGCCGCGTCGCCGAGGTCCACAACGGAAGCTCCCTCTTCACCGGCGACGCCGTCCAGGGCGAGAGCAACATCCGCCGCTGGATCATCGAGAACGACTGGCTCGAAGCCATCGTCGCGCTCCCCCTCAACATGTTCTACAACACCGGCATCGCCACCTACGTATGGGTCCTCGGCAACCGCAAGGCGTCCCACCGCCGGGGCAGCGTCCAGCTAATCGACGCCACCGGGTGGCACAGGCCCCTGCGAAAGAATCTCGGCAACAAGAACTGCGAGCTGTCACCCGCCGACATACGGCGCATCTGCGACGCCTTCCTCGCCTTCGAGGAGACCGAGCAGTCCAGGATATTCCCCAACGAGGCATTCGGCTACCGCAAGGTCACCGTCGAGCGGCCCCTGAGGCTGGAGGGCATCGACCCCGGGCGGGCCTACGCCGCCAAAGAGATCAGGGCGCTGCGGGAGACCCGCGAGCGCTCCGAGTCCGCCCCGCCGGTCATCAGGAAGGTCCACAAGAGCGCCCGGGCCGATCCCATCCGCGGCCTCTTCGCCGCGACCGTCGAGGGCAGGCCCGCCGTCGTCGAGTACGAGCCCGACTCCGACCTGCGCGACACCGAGCAGGTGCCGCTCCTGGAGGAGGGCGGCGTCGAGGCATTCCTGCGCCGCGAGGTACTGCCCTACGCGCCCGACGCATGGTATGCCCCCTCCAGCGTGAAGATCGGCTACGAGATCAGCTTCACCCGCCACTTCTACAAGCCCCAGCCCCTCCGCCCCCTGGAGGAGATACGGTCTGATATACTGGCATTAGAGCAGGAGACGGAGGGACTGCTGGGGGAGATCGTAGGGAGATAGTGCGATGGATGGCAGAGAATCTCTCGAGCTACGCAGTGGAGAGTTCTTGCGGCCACGTCTGCGTGGAGCGCGATTTGAGGATGGCTCGATTTCGCTGGACATCATTGGGGAGTTGGCGGCCCTGAGGGAGATGGTGCTGGCAGTTGCCCGGTGGCACCTTCTTGAGACAAGTTCGTGGCGCCAGCGCTCTCCGCGTTGGTTCAACAGGATCGACCTGAGACTAACCGCTATAGACCGTGGGAGTGCAGTGCCGGTGATCAGCTTGGTTCCAGACGGAACACTGCCCCAGGGAGTATCACTCAAGTATGAGGGTCTTTATGAACAGGCACGAGACGCAATAGCAGACATGATTGGCGCTGCCGAACATTCCGCCCCTTCGGCGCCGACGTGGCGTTTCCCGAACCGCTTCCTGGCTTACTTCAACCGAATTGGCCGCAGCCTGCGTGATGATGAATCCATTGAATTCCTCACACCGTCCCGCAGCGAGCCGGTTCGACTTACCAAGCAGTCACGTCTCCGCTTGATCAGGTGGTCATCTATGGCAGATGTCTCCTACTTAACACTGCGCGGGGTCATCTCCGAGGCGGATCAGGCGCGAATGACCTTCGAGCTACAGCCGGTGTATGGACCCAAAGTTAGAGGTCCGATACCACATGAGTACCTTGGGACGGTCATGACGGCTTTCAATCAGTACCATCGCGGGGAAAGGGTAATGGTTGAGGGAATCGGGCGCACTGCCTGGAGTAACCGGGCGTCCACTCTGCAATCGGTACACCGCATCAGCCTGCTCGATCCACTGGATGTCCCCGCGCGCTTGGACGAATTCCGGAAAATGAGGAACGGCTGGCTGGAGGGCGATGGACGAGCCCCTGACCCTGCTGGGCTGGACTGGCTGTCCGACAGCTTTGAACGCCACTATCCTGACGACAGCCCTCTACCTCATACCTACCCGACTCCCGAAGGTGGCGTTGAAATGGAATGGTCGTTCGGGTCACGGTCAGGCATCCTCGAAATCGACCTGGAGAAGCGACTTGGTGACTGGCTCGGTTTCGACAAAGAATCTGACGAGGAGGACAGCTACAAGCTGGAGATGTCCGACAATACGGGTTGGGAGCGGATCGCTGCGGAAATTCGCCGCCTGTCGGAGCGGCATTAGTGAACGACTGCACTCTCCTCTACCGGGTAGTCAACTCCAACTATGTCCAGGGCGACGAGGTCTCATCCCAGGCTTTCCGCCCAAGGCCTCAGGACCGCAAGCGTCTCTCGGCGTATGACGGTGACCAGATCAGCCCGCAGGCTGCTTGGCGGCACTACACGAACGATATGTCAAACCCGCCGGCCGGGGTTCTGGGAGTTACCGTCTCGGAGTGTTCCGCTGAGGAACTGCCCGTCCAGCCAGACCCGGTGTCCTTCCCGGAGCACGTCTTGATCGACTTCACAGAATTCGGGACAAACCAGATCAAGAAGAAATCTGAACATCTCAGGGACAAGGCTATCGCTCGTGGATGGCTGTTTCTGAATCAGAGCGTCACATAGCCTTGGAGCAGGTCTATGCGTCCCTGGCGAAGATACGGTCTGATATACTGGCCTTGGAGCGGGAGACGGAGGAGCTGCAGGTGGAGATCGTTGGCTGAACGGTCCGATGATGGGAAAGGATGAGCGACATGGCCCAAGCGCCTGACATAGACCACGATTCCCCCGCCGTTCAAACTCACCTTGAGATCACACAGGGCGTGGTGAACCGCATGGCCGGGAACAGCCGATCATGCAAGGTGTGGTGCGTCACCCTCGTCGCTGCCATCCTCGTCCTCGTCGCGCGGACGGGTCAGCCACAGCACGCGCTGATAGCCGTTGTTCCTACGGCCCTCTTTCTGATACTGGACACCTACTATCTGGCACTGGAGCGTGCCTTCATCGGCTCGTACAACGGCTTCGTCAAGAAGCTCCACGATGGAAGTCTAGCAGTGACAGACGTCTACAAAATCGTGCCCACCGGCTCGATACCCAAGCTCTTCTTCGATCGTCTGCGGTCATTTTCGATATGGCCGTTCTACCTCGTAATAATTGCCACGATCATGCTGGCGTGGCTCTTGGTCTTGTAGAAGAGAGAAGAACTATGATCACAAATATACCCAAGCACAAGGTATTCATTAGTTACTATCACGCGAGTGACGAGGAGTACAAACGCCGACTAGTCCAAGCGTTGAACAGCAAGGCCATAGACAAGTCTGTCAGCCCTGGAGACATTCACGACGAGAGCCTTCCACTAGATGAAATACGCCGAAGAATCAGGGACGACCACATTGCGGATGCCACAGTTACTATAGTGCTGATAGGCCCTTGTACGTGGCAACGTAAGCATGTGGACTGGGAAATCTCAGCCAGCATTATCGACCGACGCAACAACGAACGCTGTGGACTAGTCGGCCTTCTTCTGCCCACCCACCCGGACTATGATAAATGGCCACAAGACCGCAACCCGCACCTGATTCCGCATAGACTGGCCTGCAACATTGGCGGAAAAGATCCCTTTGCCGTTGTCTACAAGTGGCCTCGAAAGCGCGTTTCCAAGAGGGTAATGCCCAAGGTTCATCGGGCATTTCTCAGGAAAGATGAGACTCCTTGGCCGGACGATGGGCTTGACCTATTCGTAAACAACCATGGTGGAGATTGCTTGAGGGGTTGGCAATGACTGCCTTGATGCTTCCATATGCTCTCCACCCCTATTCCACCTACAAACCCTCTGGCGTCTTCTGGATCGGCGATGTGCCAGCGCACTGGGAGGTGCGGCCCGGTCGAGCGATCTTCCAAGAGGTCATTGAACGGGACAATCCAGACGAGCAGTTGTTGTCAGTGACCATCGTTCGGGGAGTCATTGCACAAGAGACATTACTGCAAGACAGTTCGCAGAAAGACAGTTCACGGCTTGACAAGTCTGCTTACAAGCTGGTTTGTCCTGGCGACATCGTGTATAACAAGATGCGAGCGTGGCAAGGGGCTGTCGGCGTGTCAACTCTCAGGGGAATCGTTAGCCCTGCCTATGTCGTACAACGGCCTCGTTGTGGCTCCGAGCCGTTGTACTTCCATCATCTGATGAGGTTGTCTGCCTTTGCAACAGAAGCGGAGCGATGGTCTTATGGGATAGCTTCCGATATGTGGAGTCTCCGGCCAGAGCACTTCAAGATGATTCACTTCCCTCTCCCACCCATCGACGAGCAGCGTGCCATTGTGCGGTACCTTGACTATGTGGACGACCGCATCCGGCGATACGTGGCCGCCAAGGAGAGGCTGATCGCCCTGTTGGAGGAGGAGCGGCAGGCCGTCATCAACCGCGCCGTCACCCGCGGCCTCGACCCCAGCGTCCCCCTCAGACCCTCCGGCATCGACTGGCTCGGCGACATCCCCGCCCACTGGGACGCTCGACGGCTTCGTACTGTTGCCGAGATGAGGGTCAGCAACGTTGACAAACATACGAGGGACGATGAACAACCAGTCCGGCTGTGCAACTATGTCGATGTCTATAAGAACGAACATATCACTTCAGAGATGTCCTTGATGGACGCTACTGCGACCAAGTACGAAATCGAGAAGTTTCGCCTTCACCGGGATGATGTTCTTATCACAAAGGACTCCGAGACTTGGGATGACATCGGTGTTCCGGCCATTGTCACAGAGCCCGCCGATGACCTGATCTCCGGTTATCATCTAGCCCTGCTGCGCCCATACTCAATCATGTCAGGCCGGTACCTTGCCCGTGTCTTGCAAGACAAGCTGATCTCATGGCAGTTTCACGTGGAGGCGAAAGGCGTAACAAGGTACGGGCTCTCTCAAGGCGGCATCAAGTCGGTGAATGTTCCCCTTCCACCACTCCACGAACAGACCGCCATCGTCGAGTACCTCGACAAGGCCACCGCCGACATCGACGTGGCGATCGACCGCGCCCGCCGCCAGATCGACCTCCTCCACGAGTACCGCTCCCGCCTCATCGCCGACGTGGTCACCGGCAAGCTGGACGTGCGCGAGGCGGCGTCCCAGCTACCCAACGAGGCCGGCGAGACGGCCCCGGTAGACGAGTGACGGCCTCATGCCGGACAATATGGACGGCGGTCCCCCTGACGAGCGCCAGCCAGAGGCGAGGGGGCCTGCAATGGAAGCGAGGTGACGTATGACGAACTGGGAGACGTGCCCGGCGGTGGAAAGCGTACCCGACAGAGTGAGCGGCAACTGGGTGTTCAAGGGCACCCGGTTGCCGGTCTACGCTCTCTTCGAGAACCTTGCGGAGGGCGCGACGATCTACGACTTCATCGAGTGGTTCGGCGGGGTGGATGAGTCAGAGGTGAAGGCGGCCCTGGAGCACGTGGCACAGGAGCTCCGGGCCAAGGTAGCCCATGCGCATCCTGTTTGACGGTTTCGTTGCAAGATCGTTGGGCAGTGCCCTATGCTGTGTATCACAGTAACTGTGAGGACGCCACGATGAGAAACATCACCGTATCCGTGGACGAGGACACCCACAGGTTGGCCCGCGTCAGGGCTGCGGAGCTGGATACGTCGGTCTCTGCGCTGGTGCGGGAGTATCTGCGTACCATGTCAGGGGATGATTCGGCGGAGGACGACGGCGATGACCGGTCGGAGAGCGACGCGCAGGGCATCGAGGTCCGCCGGCACGTGCGGCAGTTGTATGAAGAGGCGCGGGCCCGGGCGGAGGCGGTGGCCGGTCGTCCGATCAGGGACGTCCAGGAGCTTGTGGAATTTCGCCGGTGCCTGCTCGAGGACGTGGCGTCCGAATTTCACGCCGCGGGCATAGGAATAGTCATGCCCGGCGTGGCGAACAGGGAAGAGATATATGATAGGGGCAGGGCGAGGCTCGAAGCAATGCTGGCTGCCGCAGAGGAGAGGGGCGAGAAGCTCGAGGGCGATCTCGCCGCCCTCAAGGCAGGCATCGAGACCACGGCGTAGCCGTGAAGCAGCGCCATGAGATTTGTCGATACCAACGTTCTGCTGTATGCCGCTTGTGGTACGCCGAGGGACGGCGACAAGCGTCGTCGCGCGTTGGAGCTGCTCGCCGAGCCCGACCTGGCACTGTCGGTGCAGGTGCTCCAGGAGTTCTATCACCAGGCCACCCGGCGCAGCCGTGAGGGGCGGATAACCCCGGACCAGGCGCTGGCTTTTCTCGGTCCGCTCAGGCTCTTCCCGATTCAGCGAATGACCCCCGAGATTTTCGACCAGGCAGTCGCCATCAGCCAACGCTTTGGGCTGTCGTACTGGGACGGGGCAATCCTTGCCGCGGCACGCGCCCTCGGCTGCGACGCCGTGTACTCGGAGGACCTCAGCTCGGAGCAGGACTATGACGGCCTCCGGGTGCTCAATCCTTTCCGGGAAGAGACGGCGGCGCAGTGACCACCGACACCACTGAGCGCGGCCTCGAGACCCTCATCTGTACGGCGCTGACCGGCCCTCCCGATGGGCATGCGATGGCGGATACGCTGGAGCGCCCCGCGAGCTACGGCCTGGGATGGCTCCCGGGCGACCCGGCCGACTACGACCGGGAGTTCTGCGTCGACCTCGCCCACCTCTCCGCCTTCCTCCACGCAACCCAGCCCGAGGCCGCGGAGAAGCTGGAGCTCGACCGGGACGGCCCCACGCGCCGCAAGCTCCTGGCCCGCCTCCAGGGCGAGATCTCGAGGCGCGGCACGGTCGACGTGCTCCGCAACGGGATCAACCACGGCCCCCACTACCTCGACCTCTTCTACGGCGCACCCTCGCCCGGCAACGAGAAGGCCGTGTTCCTCAATAGCCGGAACCGGTTCAGCGTCACGCGGCAGCTCCGCTACAGCGCGGACAACGCCCAGCTCGCCCTCGACCTGTGCCTCTTCATCAACGGCCTGCCCGTCGCCACCTTCGAGCTCAAGAACAGCCTCACCAAGCAGACGGTGTCCGATGCGGTGGAGCAGTACAGGCGCGACCGGGACCCGAATGAGAGGCTGTTCGAGTTCGGGCGATGCCTCGTCCACTTCGCCGTCGACGACCACGAGGTCCGCTTCTGCACCCACCTGAAGGGCGGGGCGTCCTGGTTCCTGCCCTTCAACAAGGGCTGGGAAGACGGCGCGGGCAACCCGCCGAACCCCAACGGCCTGAAGACCGACTACCTGTGGAAGGAGGTCCTCACCAGCAACGGCCTCACGGACATCATCGAGAACTACGCCCAGGTCGTCGAGACGAAGGACCGGAAGAGCGGCCGCACCAGGCGCGAGCAGATATGGCCGCGCTTCCACCAGCTCGAGGTGGTGCGCAGGCTCCTGGACGACGTCTGGGAGCGGGGAGCCGGGCGGCGCTACCTGGTGCAGCACTCGGCGGGCAGCGGCAAGTCGAACTCCATCGCGTGGCTCGCCCACCGGCTCGTGGGCCTCGAGAGGCACGGCGCACCGGTCGTCGACTCCGTCATCGTCGTGACGGACCGCCTGGTGCTGGACAGGCAGATCAGCGACACGGTCAGGCAGTTCGCCCAGGTCTCTTCCGTCGTGGGCCATGCCGAGGCCTCGGGCGACCTGCGCCGCTTCATCGAGTCGGGAAAGAAGATCATCATAACGACGGTCCAGAAGTTCCCGTTCATCCTGGACGAGATCGGGAGCGGCCAGCGCGCCCGCCGCTTCGGCATCATCATCGACGAGGCCCATTCGAGCCAGGGAGGGCGAACCTCGGCCGCCGTCTCCGCCGCCCTCGGGAAGGACGGCGCGGAGGAGGAGGACGAGACCACCGAGGACAAGATCAACCGGATGATGGAGTCCAGGAAGCTCCTGGCCAACGCCAGCTACTTCGCCTTCACCGCGACCCCCAAGAACAGGACGCTGGAGCTATTCGGCGACCCCGAGCCACAGCCCGACGGCAGGGTCCGCCATGCCCCTTTCCACAGCTACACGATGAAGCAGGCCATCCAGGAGGACTTCATCGTGGACGTGCTGGAGCACTACACGCCCGTGGCCAGCTACTACCGGCTGGTCAAGAGCGTGGAGGGCGACCCGGAGTTCGACACCAGGCGGGCCAGGAGGAAGCTGCGCCGCTACGTGGAGAGTCACGGGCACGCCATCGGCCTCAAGGCCGAGATCATGGTCGATCACTTCCACGAGCACGTGCTGGACCTTCGGAAGATGGGGCGGCAGGCGCGCGCCATGGTGGTCACGGGGAGCATCGAGCGGGCGATCGGCTACTACCACGCCATCCGCGACTACCTGGCGGAGCGCAATAGCCCCTACCGGGCGATCGTCGCCTTCTCCGGCGAGCACGACTACGGCGGAGCTAGGGTCACCGAGGCGTCCCTCAACGGCTTCCCGTCCAGCCGGATCGCCGAGGAGATTCGCAGCGACCCGTACCGGTTCCTGGTCTGCGCCGAGAAGTTCCAGACCGGGTACGACGAGCCGCTGCTCCACACCATGTACGTCGACAAGGTGCTGGCGGGCGTCAAGGCCGTGCAGACGCTGTCCCGCCTGAACCGCGCCCACCCGCAGAAGCACGAGGCCTTCGTGCTGGACTTCATGAACGACACGGACACGATCCGGGACGCGTTCGCCCCCTACTACCGGACGACCATGCTCTCGGACGAGACCGACCCGAACAAGCTGCACGACCTGAAGGCGGCCCTCGACGGCCACCAGGTCTACACCGCCGAGCAGGTCGATGAGCTCGTCGATCGCTTCCTCTCGGACGATGCCGGCCGCGAGGCCCTCGACCCCATCCTGGACGAGTGCGTGGCCGAGTACCTCAGGAGCCTCGACGAGGACGGCCAGGTGGACTTCAAGGGCAAGGCGAAGGCGTTCCTCCGCTCCTACGGCTTCCTCGCCGCCATCCTGCCATACACCGACGCCGAATGGGAGAAGCTCTCGATCTTCCTGAACCTCCTCGTACCCAAGCTGCCCGCGCCCGTCGAGGAAGACCCCTCCAGGGGGCTCCTCGAGGCCATCGACATGGACAGCTACCGCGTGGAGAAGAAGGCTGTGCAGCAGATCCAGCTTCCCGACGAGGACGCGGAGGTCGAACCGGCGCCGGCCGATGGCGGCGGGCAGAAGCCCGAGCCGGAGATCGCCCCCCTCTCCACGATCATCGAGGAGTTCAACGCCCGCTTCGGCAACATCGCGTGGAAGGACCAGGACAAGATAAACAGGGTCATCGCCGAGGAGCTTCCGGCGAAGGTGGCCGCCGACAAGGCGTATCAGAACGCCGCCGCCACCTCCGACGAACAGAACGCCCGCATCGAGCTCGACAGGGCCCTCGAACGGGCCGTGACCGACATGCTCGCCGACCACGCCGACCTCTTCAAGCTCTTCAGCGACGACCCGTCGTTCCGCAAATGGCTGTCCGAGATGATCTTCGCGATGACCTACGGAAGGCAGCCTAGCATGTCAGGCGCATGACGCTGAACGGCTCGGTACGCGAGCGGCCTGGCGTTGGCGGGTTCGCGTGGAATCTGGTATCTTCTTCGCTGCCATGACCACGCCTGCCCTTACATCCAAGCGGCTGACGTTCGACGACGAGGCCGCGCTGTTCGACTCGTTCATGGAGCGCGGCTGGACGGACGGGCTGCCGGTGGTCCCGCCGACGGAGGCGAGGGTGCGGGCCGCGCTGGAGGCCGGCGGGCGGTCGCCCTCCGACATCCTGGGCACGGAGCCTGTGAGGGGGCGCGTCATCACGGCGGAGAAGGTGGCCGTCAACGCCGTCATGGCCGGGTGCCTGCCCGAGTACTTCCCCGTAGTCGCCGCGACGCTGGAGGCGATGTGCGAGCCCCGGTTCAACCTCCACGCGGTCACCGTCTCCACCATGGGCGCGGCCGTCCTGACGGTGGTGAACGGCCCGGCGGCGCGGGAGATCGGCCTGGGGTCGGGCGTGAGTCTCTTCGGGCCGGGCAACCGGGCCAACGCGACCATAGGCCGCGCGATCAGGCTGGTCGTGATGAACGTGACGGGGGCCAGGCCGGGCGAGCTGGACAAGGCGACGATGGGCCACGCGGGCAAGTACACGTGGTGCATGGCCGAGTGCGAGGAGACGAGCCCCTGGGAGCCGCTGCACGTCGAGCGCGGGTTCGGCGAGGACGAGAGCACGGTGACCGTCTTCCCCGGCCTCTCGCCCATACCGGTGACGAGCGGCGCCGAGGACCCCGAGGCGATACTGCGCGGCTTCGAGGACGCCATGTTCGCGGCGGGCGCGGGACAGGACGAGCTGGTCGTGGTGCTGAGCCCGGAGCTGCTGGGACACTTCCGCAGGGCGGAGTGGTCGAAGCGCATGGTGCAGGAGGCCCTGTTCGAGGTCGGCACGCGGGAGCGCGGCGGCTCGGTTGAGCGGTCCGTGACCGGTCCCGACGCGGTGCGCGTCCTGACCGCGGGCGGCGCGGCGGGCGGGTTTGCGGCGGTGGTACCATTGTGGGGCGCGGGTTCGAATTCCCAGTCGGTCACACGGCGAATCTGAGCAAGGGCGGGCGAGAGCCCCGAAGGGAGGCAGGTTATGACTACGGCGACGATAGAGGTACTGGACCCGACGGCTGAGGCGATACCTGAGCACGCGGTCGTCAGCCCGCGCCCAAGCTCCCTCGACGGGGCGACGCTGGGCCTGCTGGCCAACGGCAAGCAGAACTCGCCCGAGCTGCTGGACATGGTCTACGACGTGCTGGCCGACAGCTACGAGTTCGCCGGCGTGGTCGCTCGCAACAAGGGCGACGCCTCGAGGCCCTGCCCCGACGACATCATGCAGGAGCTGGCCGAGCGCTGCGACGCGGTGATAACCGCCTCGGGCGATTGAGGGTCCTGTTCGTCGTGCAGTGTGCACGACGGGATCACCCTCGAGAAGATGGGCGTGCCCACGGCGGTCATCTGCACCGAGCCGTTCATGACGAGCGCCGACGCGATGGCGAAGCTGGGCGGCATCCCGGACTACCCGTACGTCATCCTGCCCCATCCGCTGGGCAGCCTGCCCGCCGAGCGGCTCCGGGAGCGCGCCGCCCAGGCCGCGCCCGACGTGCTGAGGATACTGCTGGCCAGGGGTTAGCCGTGAGCCGCGCCGGCCACGACCGGCGCACGCCATGAAGATCGTCACCTCCGACCAGATGCGCACCCTCGAGCAGAGGGCCGAGCGTGCGGGCACGACCACCGACGCCCTCATGGAGAACGCCGGCCTGGAGGTCGCGCGCAGCGTCCGGCGCGTCCTCGGGCGCGTAGTCGGCGCCCACACCCTCGTCCTCGTCGGCAAGGGCAACAACGGCGGCGACGGGCTGGTCGTCGCGCGCAGGCTGCGCTCGTGGGGCGGGCACGTGGCCGTGTGCCTCGTCGGGGGCCGCCCCGATGGCGACCCGAAGCTCGCGCCCGTGCTGGCGCAGCGCACCCCTATCGTCGCGCCCGGGACGCCGGAGCTACGCGCGGCCCTGGCAGCGGCGGACATCGTGGTGGACGCCGTGCTCGGCACCGGACGCTCGCGCCCCATCGACGGCTCCCTCGAATCGCTGCTCCGCGACGTGGCCGCCGAGAGGTCGAGGCGCCCGGCTCTCCGAGTGCTCGCGGTAGACATGCCGTCCGGCGTCGACGCCGATACCGGCGCAGTCGATCCGGCCTGCGCGGGCGCCGACGTCACGGTGGTGCTGGGCAGGCCCAAGGTCGGCCTCTACCGCTTCCCCGGCGCCGAGGCCGCAGGGAGGGTCGAGGTCGCCGGCATCGGCCTGCCGCCGGGACTCGATTCCGACGTCCCGGTCGACCTGGTGACGCGCGAGTGGGCGGCGGCCACGCTGCCGTCGCGGCCACTTTCGGGCCACAAGGGCACCTTCGGCCGTGCGCTCGTCGTCGCGGGCTCCCGCAGCTACGTGGGCGCGGCGGCCCTGGCCGCCGGAGGCGCGGGCCGGGTCGGGGCCGGTCTGGTGACCCTCGCCGCGCCGGTGAGCCTGCGGGCGACGCTCGCGCCCCTGGTGGTGGAGGCGACCCACCTGCCCCTCGACGAGGCAGCGCCCGGCGTCCACTCGCCCGATGCCGCGGGGCAGGTGCTGGACGAGGCCGCCAAGTGCCGTGCGCTGCTCGTCGGACCAGGCATCGGGCAGGCGCCGGAGACGGTCGAGATGCTCCGCGCCCTGCTGCTGTCCGGCGAGCCGCTCCCCCAGACGGTGATCGACGCCGACGGGCTGAACTTCCTCGCCCAGCACGACGGATGGTGGGACAGGCTGTCCGGGCCGGCCGTGCTCACGCCCCACCCGGGCGAGATGGCGCGGCTCACCGGACGGACGACCGCGGAGGTGCAGGGCGACCGGATCGCGACCGCCCTCGAGGCCGCCGGACGCTGGGGATGCGTGGTCGTGCTCAAGGGCGCGTACACGGTCGTCGCCCAATCCGTTCGCCCCGTTCGCCCTGAGCCTGTCGAAGGGTCCGACGAACGGGTTGGGGAGGGCGAACGGATTGGGGAGAGCGAGCGGGTTGGGGAGGGCGGACGGATTGGGGAGGGCGAACCGGTTGGCGGAACGGCCTTCGTCAGCCCCTTCGCGAACCCGGCCCTGGCGTCCGCCGGGACGGGCGACGTGCTCGCCGGGGCCATCGCCGGGCTGCTCGCGCAGGGCCTCGACCCCGTGGACGCGGCGGCCCTCGGCGTATACCTGCACGGCGCGGCTGCGGAGGTAGCCGCACGTCGTTCCCGCAGATGGAGACCACATAGACGGAAGGCGACCCTAATCCGTCATTCCCGCGAAGGCGGGAATCCAGGATGGCGGGGCGGCGCGGGGCTCCTCGCTTCCGACCTGCTGCCCGCGCTGCCCAGGGCCATCGCGGCCCTGGCGCGGTGAGGCGACCTTGGCGCACCTGAGGGGCCGCGACCGCTCGCGCTACGTGGCCCGCATGTTCTCGCGCATCTCGCGGCGCTACGACCGGCTCAACACCATCATGACCGCCGGTCGCCACTACGCCTGGCGAAAGCGGGCCGCGCGGATGGCCGCCGGCGAGATCACCGGCACGGCGCTGGACGTCGCCTGCGGTACGGGCGACTTCGCAATCGCGCTCGCGGCCCGGCCACAGGTGGACGGGGTCGTCGGGCTCGACTTCGCCAGGCCGATGCTGCCCCTGGCCGTCGAGAAGTCACGCCGGGCCGCTGCGCCCGTCGACTACGTCGCCGGCGACGCCCACTCGCTGCCCTTCCCGGACGACACGTTCGTATGCGTGACCGTCGGGTTCGGCGTGCGGAACTTCGTCGACCTGCCCCGCGCCCTGTCGGAGATGGCCCGCGTCCTGCGTCCAGGCGGGCGGCTGGTCGTGCTGGAGATCGTCCGTATGGAGGGGCGCGGCGTACTGCCCCGCCTGCTGCCCGCCCTCTTCCGCGCCACGGCCCCGTGGCTGGGCGCGCTGTTCGCGGGCGACCGCGAGGCCTACACCTACCTGCCCGAGTCCGTGCAGGGGTTCGTCACCGCCTCGGACATAGCCGCCGCCCTCGAAGAATCGGGCCTGGCCCTGCGCGAGCGCAAGCCCCTGGCCCTCGGCGCAGTCGCCATCATCACCGCCGAGAAGCCCTGACTCCTGCTCCCTGAGGAAATCTCCACACAACCCCGTACATGTCATTCCGAACGTAGCGAAGCGTAGTGAGGAATCTCAAGTCCAGTGCAAGGGTCCTTAGATTCCTCGTTGCGCTCGGGATGACACGTGGGGTGACGAACTCCCCTCTAGTCCGCCCTCCACCTGGCGGACCGGATGTGGCGTACTTGGTCCTCCTCGTGCCAGTAGTAGGTGGTGAGGATCGAGCCGTCCGGTAGCTGCGCCGAGCTTGGGTAGCCCACGTCGCGGTCGAGGCCGTCGTCGCGCAGTACGACCTCGTTGCCCACGTCCCACGTCCTGCCGCCGTCCTCGCTCAGGCACGCCCTCACGCCGTATGGCTCGCGCCGGTGGCCGTAGGTCGCCAGCACCCGCCCGTCGGCGAGCATGACCAGGTCGAAGGGGCTGCTGCCCCGGCAGTAGACCGGCGTCTCCTCGGGCCCGGTCCAAGTTCCGCCGCCGTCCTCCGAGTGCGATACGTAGAAGTTCGCCTGCTGGGTGCGCATCCCTGCCAGCACCCTGCCGCCGCCGAGGGGCAGGACCCGCATCTCGCTGAACGCCAGCCCCGGCAGGACGGGCGTGACCACGCCGTGGCGCTCCCACGTCTCGCCGCCGTCCGTCGAGCGCATGACCCACCCCGACCCGGACCCTGCGCCGGTCCTCCCGTTCACGGGCATGAGTACCGCGCCGTCGTCGAGCTCGACCACCCGCCCGGCCGTGCCGGCGCGCTCCAGGAGCATCCTGGCGGGCTCCCACGTGTACCCGTCGTCGCGCGACGAGGCCGTATAGACGCCCTCGTTGGCCATGGCCAACCCCAGCCGCTCGTCCTCGCGGTAGTTGGCGTAGCCCCGGAACCGAGTCTCGCCCTCTTGCAGCGGCGCGAATATCCACCTGAAGTTGTTGACGATGAGCGAGCCGTCCGAGATCTGGCCGACGACGCAGCCGTTCCCCGCGTAGGTATGGGGCGTGACCTGGGAGTGCCACGTCTCGCCGCCGTCGGTGGAGCGCACCATCGACGTGCGGGTCGTGGGGTCCCCGTGGGTGGAGTACCCCCGCCATAGGGCCTCGCGGAACACGACCACCAAGTCGCCGCTGGCCAGCAGGAGCACCATGTTGATCGGGCCGCAGTACGAATTCTCGTTCCGGTAGACGATGCCCATGATTCGACCTCCTACCCCTTCCTCCTGATCTTGGCCCAGGTGTCCCTGAGCGAGACTGTGCGGTTGAAGACCGGCGCGCCGGGCGTCGAGTCCGGGTCCACCGCGAAGTAGCCCAGCCGCTCGAACTGGAAGCGCTCGCCCGGCGCGGCGCCGGCCAGGCCCGGCTCGACCTTGGCGTCGCGCACCACCTCCAGCGAGCTCGGGTTCAGCGTCGCCATGAAGTCATCGTCGTCGTCCGGGCGCTCCGACGTGAACAGGTGCTCGTACAGCCTCACCTCGGCGTCCGCCGCGTGCTGCGCCGAGACCCAGTGGATCGTGCCGCGCACCCGCCGGCCGTCGGGCGCCTGGCCGCCCCTCGTCTCCGGGTCGTAGGTGCAGCGCAGCTCGACCACCTCGCCCGCGTCGTTCTTTACCACGTCCGTGCACGTGATGAAGTAGCCGTAGCGCAGGCGCACCTCGCGGCCCGGCGCGAGGCGGAAGAACTTGCGCGGCGGGTCCTCCATGAAGTCGTCCCGCTCGACGTACAGCTCCCGCGAGAACGGCACCGTGCGCGTCCCCGCGCCGGGGTCCTCCGGGTTGTTCACCGCCTCCAGGCGCTCGACCTGCCCCTCCGGGTAGTTCTCGATCACCACCTTCAGCGGGCGCAGGACTGCCAGGACTCGGTTGGCCCGCGCGTTCAGGTCGTCGCGCACCGCGTGCTCCAGCATGGCGATGTCGATCACGTTCTGGCGCTTGGCGACGCCGACAAGCTCGCAGAAATTGCGTATTGACTCCGGCGTGTAGCCGCGCCTGCGGAGGCCCGCGATCGTCGGCATCCGGGGGTCGTCCCAGCCGCTCACCCGGCCCTCCTGCACGAGCTGCACCAGCTTGCGCTTGCTCAGCACCGTGTTGCTCAGGTTCAGCCGCGCGAACTCGATCTGCTGCGGGTGGTACGCGTCCAGCTCGTCGAGGAGCCAGTCGTACAGGGGCCGGTGGTCCTCGTACTCCATCGTGCAGATCGAGTGGGTCACGCCTTCGATGGAGTCGCACTGGCCGTGGGCGAAGTCGTACATGGGGTAGATCACCCACTGCTCGCCCGTGCGGTGGTGCGGCGTCTTCAGGATGCGGTACAGCACCGGGTCGCGCATGTTGACGTTGCCCGACGCCATGTCGATCTTCGCCCGCAGGACGCGCGAACCCTCCTCGAACTCGCCGTCCTTCATCCCGCGGAAGAGGGTCAGGTTCTCCTCGACCGGGCGGTCCCGGTACGGGCTCTCCACGCCCGGCTCGGTGAGCGTGCCGCGGTACTTGCGTATCTGCTCCTGGTCCAGGTCGTCCACGTACGCCCTGCCCTTCCTGATCAGGTCGAGGGCGAAGTCGTGGAGCCGGTCGAAGTGGTCGGACGCGAAGTAGAGGTGCTCGCCCCAGTCCCATCCCAGCCAGCGCACGTCCTCCAGGATGGAGTCGACGTACTCCTCCTCCTCCTTGGCGGGGTTGGTGTCGTCGAAGCGCATGTGGCACCGCCCGCCGTACTCCTCCGCCAGGCCGAAGTTCAGGCACATCGACTTGGCGTGGCCGATGTGCAGGTAGCCGTTCGGCTCCGGCGGGAACCGCGTCACCACGCGCCCGCCGAACCGCCCGGCCTCCCCGTCCGCATCCACGGCGGCCCGTACGAAGTCCGACGATTTTGTATCTGTCAAGGTATCTCCGGTTGGACGAATAAAGTAGAGGGCAGGCCGTAGCCCGCCCTCATCTTGTGCCATAGGCGCTTATTAACGGTATCTCCCCGATCTCCCTTCGGCTATAATACCATTGTAGGCCCTTGGCAAGCAGAGTATACCACAGGCTAATTCTCCGAGCAACATCGAGAGTGGACATGATCACGACTAACGGCATGAAATACAGGCTTGGCCTTGATATGGGAACCAATTCCATCGGTTGGGTGGCCGTGAAGCTGGACGAGGACGGTAGGCCTTGCGGGGTGTTAGGCATGGGCGTCCGCATCTTCCCGGATGGGCGCAAGGATAGTGCGAGTGGTGACGGGCCCTCCAACGCCGAACAGCGCCGGATGGCGCGCGGTCAGCGCCGCCGCCGTGACCGCTACCTGAATAGGCGCGCTGATCTCATGCAGGCACTCATAGACTGCGGCCTGATGCCGACTTATGAGGCCGAACGAAAATCTCTGGAAAAGCTTGACCCGTACGAGTTGAGAGCGTGCGCTCTCGACATGAAGCTGCCCGCACACCATGTTGGACGAGCTCTGTTCCACCTGAACCAAGGACGGGGGTTCAAGTCGAACCGGAAGACTGAGAAGCGCGAAAAAGACACTGGCCCCGTCAAGGAAGCGACAAAGAGACTGAGCGATCAGTTGTCTGCGTCAAGCGCCCGTACCCTTGGCGAGCTTCTCTACCGGCGGCGCAGCATGGACGAACCCGTCCGGTTCCGCAATCGGAATCAGGGTACCAATCTCAAGGCGGAGTACGAACTCTACCCAACGCGGGAGATGATCTTGGATGAGTTCGACAAGATCTGGAAGACGCAAAAGAAACACCACCCGGGCGTCATGTCCAACGATGCCAAGAAGAGGCTGATGGGCATCATCTTCCGCCAGCAGGATACGGCCCCACCGCCGGTGGGTAAGTGCACGCTCGACCCGGCTAGTGACGATGGGGACGCAGAAGGGTTCCGCTGTGCGTGGTCCCACCCTCTGGCACAGCGTTTTCGGATATGGCAAGAGGTGCGCAACCTGGAGGTACAGGAAACAGGGCTGCGGTGGCGGCGACTGAGCAAAGAGGAAGGCGACAAGGTTGCCCAGGCCCTTCTTGAGCAGAACACGGTCTCATTTAACAAGATCAGAAGGATACTGGAACTGCCCTCCGGCATCTATTTCAACCTGGAAAGCGAAAAGCGTCAGAAACTGATGGGTGACGAGACAGCGGCGAAGCTGTCCCATAAAGACCTGTTCGGCGAGGCATGGAGGAAGTTGCCGCTCGACAGACAGATCGAGATAGTGGACTTGCTTGTGGGCGATAAGAGTGACGACGCCGCCAAAGAATGGCTGACCCGACACACGGATCTCAGCAGCGAGGCCGCCGGACGGGTCGTGTCGGCATTCCTGCCGGACCGTCATTGCCGTCTCGGGCTGCGCGCGATCAGGAGATTGCTGCCCCACATGGAAGGAGGGTTGGACTATCCGTCCGCCGCTAGAGCCACGGGATACGACCATGCACGGGCACCGACGGGCGAGCTCTCGCCGGATGGGCGTCTGCCTTATTACGGCGAATGGTTGAAGGACCACCTCGCGGGTAGTGGAGACCCAAAGGACCCTCCCGATAAGCGGTGGGGCCGGTACCCCAACCCCACCGTTCACATCGGTCTTGGGCAACTGCGGCGCGTCGTGAACGCATTGATAGGGGAGTATGGTACGCCGCACCAGATAGTCGTCGAAGTGGTCCGAGACCTGAAGCGGTCGAAGAAGCAACGAGAGAATATCAGAAAGGAGCAGGCGGCGAATCAGAAGAAGAACGAGGCGCGAGACAGGGAGATCAGGGACCTAGCATTGAGGCCCAGCTACGAAAACCGGCTGCGGCTGCGGCTGTGGGAGGAACTCAACCCGAAGAATGCGTGTGACCGGCGCTGTCCATACTCAGGACAACCTATCAGCATCGATCAGCTATTCAGCGCCGAGATCGAGATCGATCACCTGATTCCATGGCAGGACTCCTTGGACGACAGCCCTGCAAACAAGGTGGTGTGCTTCAGGGGCGCAAACCGCGAGAAGGGAAAGAGTACCCCTCACGAGAAGTTCGGCAAGACGCCAGAATGGAAAGGCATCGCTCAGCGAGCCTCGAAGCTGCCACCCAACAAACGGTGGCGGTTCGGGGCCGACGCACGGGAACGGTTCGATGGGCAGGGCGGATTCCTGGCGCGGCAGCTCAACGAAACGGCTTGGCTGGCCAGACTGTCGAAGGAGTATCTGTCGGCAGTCGTGAGGCCGTACAATATCTGGGTGACCCCTGGCAGGCTGACGTCGATGGTCCGGTATAAGTGGGGATTGAACGAGTTGCTGCCAGGTTACGATAGAGAGGCAAAGAAGCGTACCGACCATCGCCATCACGCCATAGATGCGCTGGTCGTGGCGATGACAGATCGCTCGCTACTACAGCGCATGTCGAGCGCGTACGACGAGACTCGGTCAAGGATCATAGTGCCGTCGCCGTGGGAGGGGTTCCGGGAAGGTGTGCAGCCGTTCTTGGAGCGCATGGTAGTCTCGTACAAGCCTGACCGAGGCACGCCAGGCAAGCGGGGCAGCACCTCCGGGCAGCTTCACAAAGAGACGGCATACGGGCTGATTGAGTTCTCGGAGGACGGCCCGTCCAAGGTGGTGGTGCGCAAGAAGATTTCGGAATTCAAGAAGCGCAGTGATATCGACACCGTGCGGGATGCCACGCTGCGGGCTGCGCTGCTGGAGTTGTGGGACAAGGTCCATTGGGAAGGCGGGAAGGCTGACGACTTCGCTAAGATGGCGGGAACCCCAAGTGCGCTGGGTGGAGGCCTCCAGCCAGTGCGGGGCGTTCGCGTTGTGGAGAACATGAACGTCGTCGCCATCAGAGACAAGGACGGACGCCCCTATAAAGGATACAAGCCCGACAGCAACACATTCGCGGACATCTGGGAGATGGGGGACAAGAGCAAGAGTTGGAAGATAGTCGTCGTGTCCACATTCGACGCCAATCAGCCAGACTTCAACATAGAGAAGTTCCGCCCCACCACGGCTAGGGGAAAGCACAGGGGGAAGCCGGATCCCGCGGCAAAGCGGCTCATGCGGCTCCACAAGGACGACATGTGCGCTTTGGGCAGCGGGTCGGACCGCCGCATCGTGAGGGTACGCAAGTTCGACTCTGGGACCATTGTTTTCGACAGCCACAACGAATCCAATGTAGATGCTCGCGAGCGCAAGGGAGAGATGGATCGCAACAAGAGTATCTACTCAGCAAAGCGTCTGCGTGAGGAGGGCTTCCGCAAGATCGGCGTGGACGAGATCGGGCGCGTTCGGGACCCGGGGCCGACATGATCGGACGTGTCATCGAGGTCGCCAGCGAGGGGTGTCGCCTAGCCCGCTCCCGGGGCTTCATGACCGTGACCAGGGATGGCGAGGAGGAAGAGCGGGTTCCGCTGGACGACGTCGGAGTCCTGCTGTGCAGCGGGCGGGGACTCACCTACTCCAACAGCCTGATGGTGGAGCTTGCCCGCCGGGGCGCCGCCGTCGTGCTCTGCGGGAATGACTACCTGCCCGCCGCTTGGCTCTGGCCCGTCGAGGGACACCACGTCCAGGCTATGAGGATGCGTTGCCAGCTGGAGGCGTCCCTGCCGCTCCGCAAGCGCCTGTGGCAGTCCGTCGTCAGGGCCAAGGTAACCCAGCAGATAAAGACTCTGGAGATGCTTGGTTTGCCCGGCGACCGCCTGGAGCCGCTGGCAAGGCGCGTCAGGTCCGGCGACCCGGACAACGTGGAAGCGCAGGCCGCCCGCATATACTGGCCCATGCTGTTCGGCGCGGACTTCAGGCGTAACCGGTTCGGAGGGGGCGGCAACTCCTTCCTCAACTACGGGTACACCGTGCTAAGGGCGTCCGTGGCGCGGGCGGTCGTGTCGGCGGGCCTTCACCCGTCCATCGGCATCCACCACAGCAACCGCTCCAACGCCATGTGCCTGGTGGACGACCTGGTGGAGCCCTTCAGGCCGACGATGGACTATACGGTCGTGGGGCTGGCCTCCGAGGGACACGACGACCTGACCACCGGGGCCAAGCGCGCCCTCGCCGGGGCCCTCACCATGGACATGGCCACAGACAGGGGCACGACGCCCCTGCAGACGTGCATCGCGCGGGCCGCCCAGTCCCTCGCCCACTCCTTCGAGACGGGGAGCCCGGCACTCGTCTTCCCCGAAGGCCCGCTCGTCGCCGGCGCGGTGACCCACTGAGGACCGGCATTGCTCTCCGGCTACCGGCTCATGTGGATGATAGTGCTGTTCGACCTGCCGGTGCTCACTAAGAAAGAGCGGCGGGCCGCCACGGATTTCAGGAAGTTCCTGCTTGACCAGGGATTCGACATGTGCCAGCTATCCGTCTACATGCGCTTCTGCGCTGGGAAGGAGCAGGCGCAGGTCTACACGAGGCGCGTCCAGACGGCCCTGCCGGACGCCGGCAACGTTCAGATCATCTACATCACGGACAAGCAGTACGAGAACATCGTCAGCTTCGATGGCCCACGACGCCGGCCGGCCAACAAGAATCCGGAGCAGTTCGCCCTATTCTGAGGCCCGAGCCGCCATTTTTCACACGAGCCGCACCCGCCGGGCCATATCTGGATCCAAGCTGGCCCGGCGGCTGTCTATTATAGCCGATGGGAGATCGGGGAGAAACCGCAACAGACATTGTCGTTCCCGCCGCCAGTGATGATTATAGCCGATGGGAGATCGGGGAGAAACCGCAACGCGTAGGCGCGGCGGCGCTCATGCTCTTCATTATAGCCGATGGGAGATCGGGGAGAAACCGCAACGGGTCCATGAGCGAGGAGGTTCTCCAGGCCATTATAGCCGATGGGAGATCGGGGAGAAACCGCAACTGGAGGTCAACCGGCAGGACGCGCGCGCCTATTATAGCCGATGGGAGATCGGGGAGAAACCGCAACCAGGGGCGGCGTGTAGACGGTCGAGGTCACATTATAGCCGATGGGAGATCGGGGAGAAACCGCAACACTTCCGGGGCGATGGACTGGCCGCGAGCGAATTATAGCCGATGGGAGATCGGGGAGAAACCGCAACAGCTCGACGGGGTCCTCGATGAAGTAGCGGAATTATAGCCGATGGGAGATCGGGGAGAAACCGCAACGGGTCGTCGCTCGTCTCCAGCACGAGCCGAATTATAGCCGATGGGAGATCGGGGAGAAACCGCAACCCGCCGCGGGCATCTACGCCACGCGCGGCAATTATAGCCGATGGGAGATCGGGGAGAAACCGCAACCGAGTGGTTGGGGGCCCTGGAGGACAAGGCATTATAGCCGATGGGAGATCGGGGAGAAACCGCAACCGAGTGGTTGGGGGCCCTGGAGGACAAGGCATTATAGCCGATGGGAGATCGGGGAGAAACCGCAACAACATGAACAGCACGGCGATGGGCCCGGCGATTATAGCCGATGGGAGATCGGGGAGAAACCGCAACACGCTGAACACGCGGGCTATGACCACGTAGATTATAGCCGATGGGAGATCGGGGAGAAACCGCAACCAAAGTCAAGCTCCAACTGTCCCGTGTCTTATTATAGCCGATGGGAGATCGGGGGAGAAACCGCAACAGGGTAGCTGTGTCATAGTCTGCGTCGCGGATTATAGCCGATGGGAGATCGGGGAGAAACCGCAACAGGCTACTCCGTGATGACCGTCAATCTCCCATTATAGCCGATGGGAGATCGGGGAGAAACCGCAACCGGCGTCGTGCTATCAGCGTCCTCCCTCGGATTATAGCCGATGGGAGATCGGGGAGAAACCGCAACCAGGTACTGAGCGGAGCGATCCACTACGGAATTATAGCCGATGGGAGATCGGGGAGAAACCGCAACGGGTAGTGCTGCAGGTGGATGTCGGGCTGGATTATAGCCGATGGGAGATCGGGGAGAAACCGCAACGTTATCAGCGCGGTTACGGCCGTGGCGGTGATTATAGCCGATGGGAGATCGGGGAGAAACCGCAACTGCCCGCCTTGCTCGTGCTGCGCTGGATGTAATTATAGCCGATGGGAGATCGGGGAGAAACCGCAACGGTGTCGAGTCCCAGTAGCTCAGGGAGGGCATTATAGCCGATGGGAGATCGGGGAGAAACCGCAACGCTCTCGGGCTCGGGATCCAGGTAGGAGAATTATAGCCGATGGGAGATCGGGGAGAAACCGCAACCGGAGGGCTTGCGGTCGAGGAGGGTTAGGAATTATAGCCGATGGGAGATCGGGGAGAAACCGCAACAAGGGTGTAACGTGTCACGCGACACCCCCGATTATAGCCGATGGGAGATCGGGGAGAAACCGCAACGGGCGGGAGGGCCAAGCCGGTCTCCACGATATTATAGCCGATGGGAGATCGGGGAGAAACCGCAACCAAGTGCAACCGCGCCCTCCCCCTCGATTCATTATAGCCGATGGGAGATCGGGGAGAAACCGCAACGGCATGGAGCAGGGGAAGCTACAGCCAGACATTATAGCCGATGGGAGATCGGGGAGAAACCGCAACAACATGAACAGCACGGCGATGGGCCCGGCGATTATAGCCGATGGGAGATCGGGGAGAAACCGCAACCAAAGTCAAGCTCCAACTGTCCCGTGTCTTATTATAGCCGATGGGAGATCGGGGGAGAAACCGCAACAGGGTAGCTGTGTCATAGTCTGCGTCGCGGATTATAGCCGATGGGAGATCGGGGAGAAACCGCAACTAGTCGGAGTCCATGTCGCTGATCTGCAGCATTATAGCCGATGGGAGATCGGGGAGAAACCGCAGCAGGCGGGAACGGACGCGGAATGGACAGGGCGGTTCTGCAAAGTAATCAATTCTGCGATAGCAGGGACGCTATCACATCGTCGACAACCGATTCCGGGGTCTTTCCCCAACAATGGACGCCAGCTGCTCTATCAGCACCGGCAGATCGTTCCGTACGATGTCCTGGAGGGTAGCCAGGTTGACGACGTCGTAGCCGTGGACCAGCCGGTTGCGCGCTCCGATGATCTGGGGCCATGCGATCTCGGGGTGGCGCTGCCGTGTCATCGGAGAGACCCTGTTGGCGGCCTCTCCCACGACCTCCACCAGCTTTCGCAGGGCAAGTTGGGTTACGCGGTCGCCCTCCAGGTCATCCGGGCCGGCGCTCCCCAGCAGCTCGACGGCTTCGCGGGCGTGGTTCAGCATGTCCACGAGGAATACCGCGTCATCGCGCCTGGTCATACACCACCTCTGCCGAGCCGAGTATCTCCGCCTTGAGCAGCCAGTTGCGGCTTTCCTCGACTCCTTCGAAGGTGTTCATGTCGACCTGCCGCCCGAGCATGTCCGACAGCTCGTCCTGCATGGTGAAGAACGAGAGGCCCACGCGGGCGTCCGGCTCGAACTCGACGAGCACGTCCACGTCGCTTTCGGGCGTGAAGTCGTCGCGCAGCACCGAGCCGTACAGGGCCAGGCGGCGGATGTGGTTGCGCTGACAGAATTCGGCGATCCCGTCCATCGGAAGCTCGATTCCAGGACACCGGCGAGCATTCTCGCCTTCCCGCGGGTGAGCTTCGCCGGCGGCGGACTCATTCGTCACGCCATTCCTCCCTGGCCCCTCGATCCATCCTGTGATGGGTGAGGATTATGACACTTTAGTTCTGTGGGCGCAACCCCTGGGCTGTGCTATGATTGGGGCGCTCGTATGAGAAGGCAGGTGGTACGCGGTTGACCGACGGCAACGGAGCGCTGAGGGATCGTGTGAGGACGGCCATATCCTCGCAGGGGCAGCCTACTGTCACGGTGCTATCCTCCCTGCACGCGGCCCACGACGAGCTGGGCTACCTGCCGGACGCGGCCATCGAGGAGGTGGCGGCCTACACCGAGGCTACGATCAACGACGTCTGGGGCGTCGCGTCCTTCTACACGAACTTCCGGTTCACGCCGCCCGCCGAGCACGCCCTGGAGGTGTGCTGGGGCCCGACCTGCCACATCCTGGGCGCGGCCCGCATCAAGAGGCGCTGCCTGGAGGTCCTCGAGCTTACGGACGAGGGCAACACGGCGGACGGGCGGCTCAGCCTCAAGTACAACACCTGCCTCGGCGCATGCTCCCAGGCTCCGGTGGTCTCCATCGACCACCGGCTGCACGGGCGCGTGACGCCCGAGGAGATGCAGCGGCACGTCGAGCGCCTGCTCGACGGAGCGGCGGCGCGACAGGACGGATAGAGCGGTGCCCGAGTACCGAGATCTGAAAGCCGAGGCCGACCGCCGCTGGGAGGAGCTTACCCAGGGGTCCCGCCCGTGGATCAGGGTGGGCGCGGCCATGTGCGGGCAGGCGTCGGGCGCGCTCGACGTGATCGACGCGATCAGGTCGGAGCTTGGCCGCACGGGCACGGACGCCCGCGTCGACTCGGTTGGCTGCATCGGCCTGTGCTACGCGGAGCCCATCGTGGACGTGCTGAGCCCCGGCGGCTCGCGGCTCTTCTTCGGCAACGTGTCGCCGGACGAGGCCCCGCACCTGGTGGGCAGCGTGCTGAACGGCGGCAGGGCGCCGGTGGACAAGGCGATCGGGTACCTGGGGCCGCGCGTGGCCGGAGTGCCGGACCTGGCGACCCTGCCGGGCATCGGCAGCCAGGAGAAGATAGCCCTGCGCAACGCGGGCAACATCGCCCCGGACGACATATACCAGTACATCGCCAACGGCGGCTACGCGGGGCTCGCCAAGGCCCTGAACGAGATGGAGCCCGAGGGCGTGGTCGACGAGATGAAGGCGTCCGGGCTGCGGGGCCGGGGCGGGGCGGGCTTCCCGACGGGCGTGAAGTGGAGCTTCATGGCACGCGGAGGGCCGCCCAAGTACATCCTGTGCAACTGCGAGGAGGGCGACCCCGGCGCGTACAACGACAAGGGCATCCTGGAGAGCGACCCGTACACGCTGATCGAGGGCATGACCCTGGCCGGGTACGCGACGAACGCCTCCAACGGCTTCGTGTTCATCCGCCACGGCCACGACGGCCCCATATCGAGGACCGAGCGGGCCATCGAGCAGGCATACGAGGTAGGGCTGCTGGGCAGGAGCATCCTGGACTCGGACTTCAGCTTCGACATCGAGATCTCGCTCACCGGCGAGTCCTACGTGGCGGGCGAGGAGACGGCGCTGATGGAGTCCATCGAGGGGAAGCGGTCGATGCCGCGCTTCAAGCCGCCCTTCCCGGCGGCCTTCGGCGTCTGGGGCAAGCCCAGCACCATCAACAACGTCAAGAGCTTTTCGTATGCGCCGGAGATCGTCTCGCGGGGCGGCGACTGGTTTTCGTCGGTGGGCAGGGAGAACTGCACGGGCACGGCGATAGTCTGCCTGAGCGGCGACGTGAAGCGGCCCGGCATGTACGAGGTCCCGATGGGTACGCGGATGGGGGACGTGGTCGAGGAGATCGGCGGCGGCACCCCCAGCGGCAGGCCCGTGAAGATGATCCAGCTAGGCGGGCCGCTCGGCCACATCCTGGGCGCGGACAGCCTGGACTACGGGCTGGACTTCGACGAGATGCGCGAGCACGGGGCGATGCTGGGGTCGGGCGGCGTCATAGTCGGCGACGACAGCAGGTGCGCCGTGGACATGGCGAGGGTGCTCGTGGCCTTCTGCCAGTACGAGTCGTGCGGCAAGTGCTTCCCGTGCAGGCTGGGCATGACGCAGCTACTGGAGATGATCGAGCGGATAGCGGACAGGCAGGCGGCGCCGGGCGACGTGGACCTGATGAACAGGGTGGGCTCGACCATGGAGTCGTCGTCGCTCTGCTTCCACGGGCAGCTCGGATACAACCCGCTCAGGTCCGCGCTGGTGAACTTCCCCGACGACTTCCGGGCCCACATCGAGGAAGGGCGCTGCCCCTACGGCGACTGCGAAGAGCCCCTGCTCGCGCCCAGGAACACGCGGGCGTTCGCCGAGGAGCACAGGGCCGGGGCCGCGCCCGTGCAGGTGCTGACAAGGTAGGCCAGGCGGAGCTGGTACATGGCAAACGAGATCACACTCACCATCGACGGCCAGGAGGTCAGGACCGCGCCGGGCACCAACGTGCTGCAGGCGGCCATGGACGCCGGGATATACGTCCCGTACCTGTGCTACTACCCGGGTATGAAGGCGTTCGGCGCGTGCCGCATGTGCATCGTGGAGATCGAGGGCGGCCCGCCGGGCAACCAGGCGTCGTGCACGGTCCCGGCGGCCGACGGCATGGTCGTCAACACCAGGACGGACGGCGTCACGGACTCCCGCAGGGGGATCATGGACCTGCTCCTGTCCGAGCACCCCCACGGCTGCCTCACCTGCCACCGGATCGACCTGTGCGGCCCGAGCGACATCTGCCTCAGGCACGTGTCCGTCAACGACAGGTGCGTCACCTGCCCGAAGAACGAGCGGTGCGAGCTGAAGGACACCGTCCGGTTCCTCGAAATGGACATGGACACGCCGCTGACCTACAACAACAGGCAGATACCCCTCCGCGTCGCCGACCCCATGTGGGACATGGACCTGAACCTGTGCATCGTCTGCGGCAGGTGCGTGCGGGTGTGCGACGAGGTGAGGGGCGACAACGTCCTGACCTTCACCGACAGGGCCGGGCGCGGCCTCATCGGGACCTCCAACGGCTCGTCGCTGCTGGAGTCGGGATGCGAGTTCTGCGGCGCCTGCATCGACGTATGCCCCACTGGCGCGCTGGTGGAGCGGAAGTACAAGTGGGACAAGGCCGCCAAGACGGTGACGTCGGTCTGCCCCATGTGCCCCGTGGGCTGCCAGATGACCCTGGAGATCGACGAGCGCAACAAGCTCATACGGGCGATCCCCGACAGGCACGCCAAGGTGAACCGGGGCCAGGGCTGCTACAAGGGCAAGTTCGGGCTGGACTTCGTCAACAGCAGGAAGCGCATAACCAAGCCCATCCTGCGGGTGGACGGCGAGGCGAGGGATGCGACCATCGTCGAGGCGCTGGACGTGGCCGCCGAGAGGCTGGCCGAGTACAAAGGCGACGGCTTCGCCCTGCTCGCATCCCCCATGGGCACGAACGAGGACAGCTTCACGGCCCAGAAGTTCGCCCGGGCCGTGATGGGTAGCAACAACGTGGACGTATCGTCCAACCTGCGCCCCGAGCTCACCCCGGCCCTGGAGGATATGCTGGGAATCCCGGCCGCGACGAACCCGATCTGGGACCTGGAGCAGTCGAAGTGCTTCCTGGTCGTGTCGAGCAACATGACCGAGGAGCAGAACGTCGTCGCGGTGCCCATCAAGAAGGCCCTGAAGGACGGCGCGTCGCTGGTGGTGATAGACCAGCGGGAGACGGAGCTGACGCGGTACGCGGACATATGGCTCAGGCCTGCGCCGGGGAGCGAGACGGCGCTGATTGGCGGGATGCTGCGCGTGATCTTCGAGGAGTCGCTGGACGACCACGACTTCCTGAACGACCGGTGCGAGGGTCTGAAGGCGCTGAAGGACAGCCTGTGGGCCTTCGACCTGACCAGGGTCTCGCCCATGACGACCATACCCGCCGAGGAGATCCGCCAGGCGGCGCGGACCATAGCGGGGGGAGACCCGTGCGCCTTCCTGTACGGCCTGGAGACGATGGAGCCGGGCCTCAGGGACGCCTGCGTCAGGGGCATCGTGAACCTCGCCCTCGCCACCGGCAACGTCGGCAAGCGGTCGGCGGGCATCTACCCGCTCTATCCGGGCGCCAACGAGCAGGGTGCAAGGGACGTGGGCTGCGTACCCGACAGGCTCCCCGGCCATCGCCTCGTGAGCGACGACGAGGCCCGCGGCAGGATCGAGAGGGCATGGGGCGCGCCGATACCCGCCCGGCCCGGCATACCCGCCACGGGAATGGCCGCCGCTGCCGCCAACGGAGATCTGCGGGCCATGGTCGTCGTGGGAGGCGACCGCAGCCTCACGAACGGTGACCTCGGCGATCTCACGGCAGGCCTCGGGAACCTGGAGTTCCTGGTGGTGGTGAGCACGTTCGAGTCCGAGTTGACCGAGATCGCCGACGTGGTCCTGCCGCTGGCGACCTTCGCGCACAAGCATGGGACGTACACGAACCTGGAGCGCCGCCTGCAGCTTCTGGCCCCCGCCCTCGGGCCGGTGGGAGAAGAGGAGACCGAGTGGCGGACGCTGTCCCAGATCGCCCAGCGGATGGGCGCGTCGGGGTTCGATCACCCGGATGAGGCCTCGGTCTTCGACGAGGTGAACAACTTGGTGGGCGCGTACGGCGGCATAACCTACGACCGGCTCCGGCGGGACGGCCTCCAGTGGCCCTGCCTGGCCGCGGACATGGACGACACGCCGCGTCTGCACGGTGAGGACGCCCACGGCCGCAAGTTGAGCATGTCCAGGATGGCCCTGGCGGACGTGCAGCGCCACGCCGACGCCGAGTTCCCGTACCTCCTCGCCCACGGGCGCGTCCTCCACGACCCCGACCGCACCATGGAGATCGGCACCGTCAAGAAGAGGTCCGTGATCGTGCGGGACGAGGTGATCGAGATTCACGAGGACGACGCGGGCAGCATGGGCGTCGCGGAGGGCGATTGGGCGCGGGTCGTTTCGGCCCGGGACTCCGTGCAGGGCGTGGTGCGGCTGACGAGCCCCCTGCCGGGGATGGTGTCGACCACGAGCCTGTTCGGGCAGATGATCACGGACCTGGACCGGTCGCGGGACCCTGCGCCGATGCTGGGCGTCGACGGTCTGCCGCTGGTGCCGGTCCGCATCGAGAAGATTGAACCAGCCGCGGCCGACTGAGTTCCTTCTCCCCTGGCGGGAGAAGGCTAGGATGAGGGGGAATCGGTCCGTCGAGGCTGCATTGTGAGTTGCGTAGCCTGCGGCGGCAGCAATCCCCACGAGGCGCGCTTCTGCGTGACGTGCGGCGTCCCCCTGGGAGCGCAGGGCGACCCCGGGCCGGACGACAGCGGGAGGCGAGCGCTGGTTCCGATGGAGCTGGGCGACCTTCTCGATCGGTCGCTGTCGGTCTACCGCGGCAACTTCCGGCCCTTCATCCTCATCTCCCTGGTGGCGCACGTGCCGATCTTCATACTGATGCTCTTTTCGGGCGGCGACGTCCAGAGCGCCGAGCCTGCCCAGACGGTGGACGTCTCCGAGGCTCTCGCCGAGCTTGGCGCGGCGCTGATCGCAGTCCTAGTGATCGCTTTCGTAGCGGGCTACTTCAACACCGTTCTGAGCGCTGCCTCGGTCGCGGCGGTCGGCCAGTACTACGTGGGCGGAAGTATAGACCCCGGCTACTGCCTCAGGCGGGCCTGGTACAGGATCGCGTCGCTGTCCGCCGCCTACGTCGTGTTCGCCCTCGCGCTGGTGGGGGCCGGAGTCCTGATATTCGTGCTGATCGGAATCCCTCTCTTCTTCTACCTGCTCGTGGTCTGGTTCTTCTTCGTCGAGGCCATAATGCTGGAGCGAAAGAGACCCATTGACTCGCTGTGGCGGAGCAGGGACCTGGTACGGGGCAGCTTCTGGCGCGTCCTCCTGATCGGCCTCGTGTACACCCTCCTGGCGGTGGGCGTCACCGTGGTGGCCGGACTGGCCGATGCGCTGCTCTCACAGATAAGCCCGGTCCTCTCCAGTGTCTTCCTTGTGGCCGTGAGCGCCCTGATTACCCCCTTCGGCTGGATTGGACGCACCCTCGTCTACTACGACCTCCGCGTCAGGAAAGAGGGGTACACGATGGACGACCTTGCCGCCGACGTGGGCCTGGCCCCGCCTCCCGAGGAGGTGAGTGCGGAATGAGCGACGCGACGCTGACCGCGAGACGGCCCCGCCGCCGTCCCAAGCTCGCCGAGTCGAAGGTACTGCGGCGGCGCGACGTGACCGAAGACCTGTGGGCCGTTTGGATCGAGAAGCCCGTGGGCTTCTCCTTCAAGCCGGGCCAGTACTGTACCATCGGCGTGGACGGCATCGAGCGGGCCTACTCGATAGTCTCCGCGCCCCACGAGGACGACCTGGAGCTGTTCGTGGAGCTGGTGCCGCCGCCGGACGGCGTCCTCACGCCGAAGCTGTGGGAGCTGGGCGCGGGCGACACGGTCACCATCCGGCCCCGGGCGAAGGGGATTTTCGTATTCAAGCCGGCGCTGCCCAACCATCTGCTCGTCTCGACCGTCACCGGCGTCGTGCCGTACGTGAGCATCCTGCGCGACTACGTACACCACGGGCGGAGCGGGCACCGCTTTCACGTGCTGCAGGGCGCCAGCTACGCCGACGAGTTCACCTATGACGGCGAGCTAATCGATCTGGCAGCGAGGCGACCGGACCTGGTCTCGTACGTCCCGACCGTGAGCCGCCCCGACGAAGAGCGCAACGGCGACTGGCTGGGCGAAAAAGGCCGCGTCAACGAGATCGTCGAGGGCTACGCCGAGAAGATGGGGCTGACGCCCGCCGACACAATCGTCTACGCCTGCGGTCACCCGGGTATGATCGAGGACGTGAAGGCCCGCTTCATCCCCCGCGGCTTCCAGGTCGAGGAAGAGCGATTCTGGAAGGACGACTGACCGGCCCAACCTGCGATTAGGCTCGTGACGCGGCGGCGAGCTCGGCGGGTTGGTTCGGGAGTTCTTCGGGTACTTCGACCTCGATGTTCCCTACGATCACGTGGAATTCCGTAGGAAGCTCAAGGGATTCCCGGTCGACCTCGGAAGGCTCTTCGATCAGCGCTTCCATGGCTTCCCGGGCGTTCGCCAAGGCTTCCGTCGGGGTTTCGCCCCAAGTGGTGCAGCTCGGGAATCTTGGCACGATCACCTGGTAGGCGTCTTCGTCGGGGATCAGGATTGTGGTAAACCTGCGAGTCGTCATCGGGTGGCCTCTTCCAATGCCTCGAACTCCCGGGCGGTCAGCCCCGCTTGTCTCAATATGGCTCCCATAGTGCCGGGCGGTATCTCGCGTCGTGAGACTGGCACTGCTACGTGATTCGCCACTCCATCTCTATTCAAGATAACATGAGAGCCGCGTTGTCGGCGGTACTGCCATCCCAAGCTTGCCAGGGTCCTGATAACTTGGTCATGTCTGTAGCGTTTTGGCACAATGTCTTGCCGACGGAGCCATCATGCTAAGCTAGTCGCGCCCCGTCGTCAATTATGCCGAGAGGAGGATGCGCTGGCGAATCGACCCATGACCACCCCGGCACGGCGGCAGTACCTGCGCATCAAGAAGGAGCACCAGGACGAGATCCTGCTGTTCCGCATGGGCGACTTCTACGAGACCTTCGACGAGGACGCCCGGATCATCTCCCGCGAGCTGGAGATAGCCCTCACCTCGCGTGAGATGGGCAAGGGCCAGCGCGTACCCCTGGCAGGCATCCCCTACCACGCGCTGGAGTCGTACCTCGCGCGGCTGATCAAGAAGGGCTACCGGGTGGCCATCTGCGAGCAGACGAGCGATCCGGCCACGTCCCGCGGCATCGTGGACCGCGAGGTCGTCCGCATCGTCACCCCCGGCACCGTGGTGGAGGAGTCCATCCTCGACCGGAACGCGAACAACTACCTGGCCGCCGTCGTGATCGAGGACATGCAGGCGGGGCTGGCCTACGCGGACATTACGACGAGCGAGTTCTCCACTACGCAGCTACCGACGGACCAGCTTGCCGTGGAGCTTGGGAGGCTCGGCCCCGCGGAGCTGATCGCGCCAGAGGGCCAGGATACTCCCGATCTGGACCACGGCGTCGCGGCAACGCCGGTGAGCCCCGACGCCTTCCACGTAGAGTGGGCGACCGAGGGGCTGCTGAGGCACTTCGGCACGGCGTCGCTGGAGCCCTTCGGCTGCGAAAGGCTCCCCCTCGCGGCCAGTGCGGCTGGGGCCATCGTCGACTACCTGGGCAGGAACCAGAAGGCCGCCCTGGGCCAGCTAGGCAACCTCCGCACCTACTCCACCCAGGGCCACATGGTGCTGGACCCGCAGACGAGGCGTAACCTGGAGCTGTTCGAGGGCGGACGCTGGGGCGATGCTGGGGCCTCGCTCATCTCGGTCCTGGACAGGACGAGCACGGCAATGGGCAGCCGGCTGCTCCGGCGATGGCTCGGTCAGCCGCTGCTGGACATCGAGGCCCTCGAGCGACGGCTCGACGCCGTGGAGTGGCACCATCGCAGCGCCCTCCGGCGGGGCCGCGTCACCTCGTTGCTGGACAAGCTCTCGGACATGGAGCGGCTCGTCAACCGGGTCAGGGGCGGCACAGCCTCGCCCCGCGACCTCGCGGCGCTGGGGGAGAGCCTGCGCACCGCTCCGCAGATACGAGCCGTCATGGAGGAGGACGAGGACGCGCCGCAGGTCGAGTGGGTCGCTCGCGGGATTTACCGGAACGAGGACACCGTCCGGCTCATCGAGGCGGCCATAGTCGACGATCCGCCGGTCAACCTGGCGGACGGCGGCGTCATCAAGGCGGGGTTCTCGCCGGAGCTCGACAAGCTGCGCGGCTCGTCCAGGGAGGCGCGGGCATACATCGCCGGCCTGGAGAACAAGGAGAGAGAGCGCACCGGCATCAGGTCCCTCAAGGTCGGGTACAACAAGGTCTTTGGCTACTACATCGAGGTCAGCAAGGCCAATGCCGACTCGGTGCCCGAGGAGTACATCCGGCGGCAGACCCTGGTCGGCGGCGAGCGGTACATAACGCCGGAGATGAAGGAGTACGAGGCTGAGGTCCTCAGCGCGGACGAGCGCATCCTGGAGCTGGAGGCTTCGCTGTTCCGGCGGGTCTGCGGGCAGATCGGCGAGTCCGTCGGGCCAATCCTCGAGACGGCGGGCGCAGTGGCGAGGACGGACGTCTTCGCGTCGCTGGCCGAGGTCGCGTCGCGCCAGGGGTACGTCAGGCCCAGCCTCGACGAGGGCCCGGAGATCGTGATCAGGCAGGGCCGCCACCCCGTCGTCGAGCAGACTCTGCCCCCGGGCGCGTTCGTTCCCAACGACACGGCCATGTCGAGCGCGGACGAGCAGCTCATCGTGCTCACCGGCCCCAACATGGCGGGCAAGTCCACCTACCTGCGCCAGGTGGCAGTCATCACGCTGATGGCCCAGACGGGCAGCTACGTGCCCGCCGAGTCCGCCTCCATCGGACTCGTAGACCGCATATTCACCCGCGTCGGCCTGCAGGACGACCTGGCGGCCGGGCAGTCCACCTTCATGGTCGAGATGGTCGAAACGGCCGCCATCCTGAACCACGCCACGAGGCGCTCGCTGGTCGTCCTGGACGAGATCGGGCGCGGCACCAGCACCTACGACGGCCTGGCCATCGCGAGAGCGGTCGCCGAGCACATCCACAACCACCCCGACCTGGGGTGCAAGACGCTGTTCGCCACCCACTACCACGAGCTGACCGCGCTAGCCGACACCCTTCCGCGGGCGCGGAACTACAATGTCGCCGTGTCCGAGGACCGGGGCGAGGTGGTGTTCCTCAGGCGCATCGTGCCCGGAGGGGCCGACAGGAGCTACGGCGTGCACGTGGCAAGGCTCGCCGGGCTCCCCGGCGGCGTGGTCAACCGCGCCTGGGAGGTGCTGAAGGACCTGGAGGGCGGCCCGGATGCCGGCGATGGGAAGGGCCCGAGGCCGGGTACGCCGGAGCCGTCGTCGCAGCAACTCAGCTTCCTTGCTCCGACGCCGACCGCCGTCGAGAGCCTCAAGGCGCTGGACGTGGCCTCCATGACCCCCATCGAGGCGATCACCAAGCTATTCGAGCTACAGGAGCTCGCCCGAAACGGAGAGTAGGGGTGTCAGCGTGACGTACCGGGGTAGGGAGCAAAGAAAAGGGTCCCAAGAGGGACCCGGAGTTCAATGACCCCCAACGGGGGTGTAGCCAAGACTCCCCAATGGGAGGTACAGGTCATTATGTGTACTCTGCCGTCGGCTGTCAAGCGTTTGTACCAGAGCAACGTCACCATCGGCCCGCCTGATGGCCCCTCCTGGGGCGCGTGGTAGAATGGTGCGACTCCGACAGGAACCGAGGTGGACCGATGCAGCAAGTAGCAGCCCTGCCGACCGCGCCGAGCGAGCTGAGGGGGATGATGCGCCGGGGTGAGCTGAGCGGCCTGACGAGTGGGATGGCGCCCGGCCGCGTACAGGCGAATCTCGTGATACTGCCGAAGGAGCAGGCGTTCGACTTCCTGCTCTTCTGCCAGCGCAACCCGAAGCCGTGCCCCCTCCTGGAGGTGGTCGAGTCCGGCTCGTCCGAGCCCCGCGCGATGGCGCCCGGCGCCGACCTGAGGACCGACCTGCCACGGTACCGCGTCTACGAGTACGGTGAGCTCGTAGAGGAGCCGACGGACATCTCCCACGTCTGGCGCGACGACATGGTCTCGTTCCTGCTGGGGTGCAGCTTCACCTTCGAGTCCGCGCTCGTGAACGCGGGGATCCGCATCCCCCACTACGAAACGGGCGGCAACACGGCCATGTTCGTCACGTCTATCGAGACCGAGCCCGCTGGCATATTCTCCGGGCCGATGGTCGTCTCGATGAGGTCTATCCCCCAGGACAAGGTCGTCAAGGCCGTCCAGATCACCTCTCGCTACCCCGCAGTCCATGGCGCGCCCGTACACATAGGCAGCCCGGAGGCCATCGGCGTGGACGACGTGCACACCCCCGACCTGGGCGACGTGGCGCAAGTCGGGGCGGACGACGTGCCGGTCTTCTGGGCCTGCGGCGTGACTCCCCAGGCCGTCGCCATGTCCTCCAAGCCGCCGCTCATGATCACCCACGCGCCCGGCCACATGTTCATCACCGACAGGCTGAACGAGGACGTGGCGGCCCTCTGAGCCGCGCCGCAGCCCCAGCAGGCGACATGACACTCGTTAGCACCGACATCGAGGACGTCATCCTAGACCACGACAAGCGCGGCATATCGGCGCTCAGGCCCCACCTGCCCGCTGGGTACGTAGACGAGGCCGCGCGGCTCATCCTAGACAATCCGGGCACGGCGCTGATAGTGACCGGGTTCTACATCATGTGGGCAGACGGCCCTGAGAACGATGGGCCGCCCGGGGCTGTCGCCATCGGCAACGCGCTCCGGGCGCTGGGCAACGACGTGGTCTACGTGTCGGATAGCCACTCGACCTCGATAGTCGAAGGGCTGATCGAGGACGGCTCGCCGGTCGTGGACTTCCCCTTCATGGACGACGTTGGAAGCGCCGAGTTTGCCTCGGGCGTTCTCAGGGAGACCGAGCCGTCGGTGCTCGTATCCATCGAGCGGTGCGGCCCCAGCGAGGACGGCAAGGCGCGCAACATGCGCAACGCCGACATCACGGAGTTCAACGCCAAGACGGACTACCTGTTCACGGGCGGCATTCCCTCGGTCGGCATCGGCGACGGGGGAAACGAGATCGGCATGGGCAACCTGGCCGACGTGATCCCGACAGTGCCCACCCTGGTCGAGATGCCCTGTGTCACGAGGGTCACCAAGCCGGTCATCGCCAGCGTGTCCAACTGGGGAGGCTACGGCCTGGTGGCCGCGCTGTCGCGCCAGGCCGGGCGCAACCTCCTTCCCAGCATCGCCGACGAGCGCGAGATGGTGCGGCGGTCGGTAGCCCTCGGAGCGGTCGACAGCTTCTCGGGCGAGAGGGTGGAGAGGGTGGACGGCTTCTCGCTGAAGGAGAACAGCCGCACCCTCGAGAGGCTGCACGAGCTCGTTTCCGCCGACAGCCAGTAGCCCGGCGACCGCCGGGAGTCAGGAACCCCTCACATGGCAAGGCTCGCAGGCAGGATCTACGACGCGGCCACGGGCGAGACCGTGTCGGCCAGGGTGCACGTGTCCGACTCGACGGGCTCGTTCGTGCACCCGCCGGACTCCATACTGAAGGTTGGGCCGGGCGCGTCATTCTTCTACTCCGACGGCGGGTTCCAGGTGGACGTCACTCGGGGCTGGGTCCGCGTAGTGGTGGAGCGCGGCACCGAGTATGCGCCGGCGCGCATCGACCTCGAAGCCCCAGGGCAGGGCGCAGTGACCGTCGACGTGAAGCTGGAGCGCTGGTCGCGGCTGGGCGATGAGGGCTGGCATCCCGGCAACACCCACATCCACTACGACGAGAAGGAGGAGCGGCCCGACGAGCGCCTGCAGCTCGATCCCCGCGTCGAGGACCTCAGGATGACCGCCGTGAGCATCCTCAAGCGATGGGAGCTGGAGTACGCGTCGAACAAGTACGCCCCCGGCGTGCTGACCGACTTCTCGTCGGCCCACCACTACGTCGAGTGCGGCGAGGAGAACAGGCACAACGCCGAGGGCTCCCATAGCCCGGGCTACGGCCACATCATGCTCCTGAACATCCGCAACGTCGTCGAGCCGGTGAGCCGCGGGCTGCTGGTCGACGCCTTCGACCCGGACTACCCGCCCCTGTCGTACGCCTGCGACGACACCCACAGGCAGGGCGGCATGGTCATCTGGTGCCACAACGGGCGCGGCATGGAGGCCCCGGTCGCCGCCGCGCTGGGCAAGGTGGACGCGTTCAACCTGTTCGACCCCAACTGGATGGACCCGGAGTACGACATCTACTACAAGATGCTGGACGCCGGCATCAGGCTCCCCGCGTCCACCGGCTCCGACTGGTTCATCAGTTCGGCCAACCGCGTGTACGCTCATACGGGCGGGCCGTTCGAGCACGAGCCCTGGTTCGACGCGCTCAAGCGGGGGCGCACCTTCATCACGAACGGCCCGGCCCTGTCGCTGGCGGTGAACGGCGAGCAGCCGGGGGCCGAGATCGAGGCGAGCGCGGGCGAGCGCCTTCCCACGCGGGTGAGCTGGGACTCCCACTACCCCATCAGCCGCGCCGAGGTGGTCTTCAACGGCCGCGTCGCCGCCGCCGAGTCGTTCCCCGACGGCTGCGCGTCCGGGTTCCTCGAGGCCGACGTACCCGCCGCGTCAGACGGCTGGATCGCCGCCAGGCTGTGGAGCAGGGCCCGGGACAGCTTCGCCCAGCCCGTGTTCGCCCATACCAGCCCCGTGTACGTGGTGACCGGGCAGGCCGGGCCGGAGAAGCGCGCCGCCGCGGCATACTTCGACGACGCCATCGGGCGTTCCATCGAGTGGGTGTCGTCGAAGGGCAAGTTCTACACCGACACCCAGCGCCGGGAGGTCGTCGACCTGTTCAGGGAGGGCCAACAGGTATACAAGAGAGCGCTCGGCGGCTAGCGGCCGGTGAAGCGCCTTGCCCTCTCGGCGGCGAGGGTGCTGGCCGTCGCGGTCGTCCTGTACGTGGCCGTCGGGCTGCTGGCGAAGTACACCAACGTGATCAATCAGCTCATATACTTCCCCGAGAGCATCATCTACCAGGACCCCGGCGATCTGGGCCTGGAGTTCGAGGACGTGTACCTGACCACGTCCGACGGCGTCCGCATCCACGGCTGGTTCGTACCGGGCTCTGGCGGGCCGACGCTCCTCTGGTTCCACGGCAACGGCGGCAACATCAGCCACCGCGTCGACAACATCGCCGGGCTGAACCGCCGCCTGGGCGTCGGCATCCTCATCATCGACTACCGGGGATACGGGCTGAGCGAGGGCTCCCCCAACGAGCAGGGGACCTACCTGGACGCCGAGGCTGCGGTGGCCCACGCCCTCTCCAGGCCGGACGTCGACCCCGAGCGCGTGGTGCTGTTCGGGCGCTCCCTCGGCTGCGCCGTCGCGGCTGAGATGGCCCTCCAGCACGACGTCTACGCCGTCGTGCTGGAGTCGCCCTTCACGTCCATATCGGGTATGGCGAGGCGCGCTTACCCGTTCCTGCCCGGCCTGGGCCTCCTGGTGGGAAACATGTACGATACCCTCGGCAAGACTGCCAGGATCGACGCGCCCGTCATGGTCCTGCACGGCGACAGCGATGAGATAGTGCCGTTCGAGATGGGCCGGGAGGTGTTCGAGGCGGCAACGGAGCCGAAGCGCTTCTACAGGATCCGCGGCGCGGGGCACAACGACACCTACGCGGTCGGGGGCGCGCCCTACCTGGACGCGCTGGGCTCGTTCCTGGCCGACCCGCATTCTGCCCCATAGGAGGACTGGCAGCATGATATTTCGCCGCCGCCCAGACGTCGACGTGCAGATTAGCGTCAACAAGTCCGTGTTCCACGCTGGCGACAAGCTCGACGCCCAGGTGAGGCTCCTTCCGAAGAGCGATTTTCGCGTGCGTCACGGGAGGGTCGAGTTTGCCTGCATCGAGACTTGGGTGCAGAGGATCGACTCCCAGTACGGCCCCTCGTATCACCGGAAGACCGAGGTCCTGAGCAGCCAGGGCGAGACGTTCCTGGACGATCAGACCCTCCGGAACGGCGTGCCCTACTCAGCCGACCTGAGGGCGACCGTGCCAGCGGACGCGCTGCCGAGTCTCCGTGGCGTCCTTGTGCAGAAGATCGAGCCCGGCATAGCGTGGGCGGTCAAGGTCGACATGGACGTGGCCAGGGCGCGTGACATCCACCAGGACCAGGAAGTCACCGTCGTCGCGTCCCCCACGCCCCGGGACGACCGGCCCGTCCCGGTCAATGCTCACTCCACGCGCGGGGGATGCCCCCTCACGCTGGAGCTGTCGCGGAGCGGGGCTCGTTCGGGGGACCGCGTGGATGGCACCCTCCGCGCCGAACCCCAGGGGGATGTCACCGCGTCCGAGGCCAGGGTCGAGCTCGTCAGGGAGGAGAAGTTCGGCAACACGGCCAAGAACCAGGTCGTGGACGCAGTGACGCTCGAACGCGATCCGTCCCTGCAGTCCGGCAACACCCGGGAGTGGAGCTTCAGCCTCGACGTCGGCCAAGTAGCCATGCCAAGCCTGAAGACCGAGAAGTCGACGGTCAGGTGGCTAGTGAGGGGATTGCTCGACCGGAGCCTGCGCACCGACCCCAAGGTCGAACAGGACATCGACGTAGGCTTCTAGCAGCATTGTTCCTGTAGCCCCACCTCAAAAGCAGGTGGCGAACGCGAGACGACCCTAGTAGGCGAGACCGATTACAGGTACTCTAATCGGGAGATAACGGACGCTGAGAGGTTCGCTCAACTGATGGGCCAGACGGCCGGGAAGCGGCTTCTCTAGTTCTGCAATACGCCTCAGCCTGAGAATCCTTATGCTCAGCCTGTTCGGCCTGAGTAAGGGCGCTCAGGGGCCTCATTGAAGCTGAGCGGGCACAGCGAAACTTTGTTCTCATTCATAACTGCCCTCCCTACTAGTAATCATGAAGGCGAGCGATATTTCCGTCAAGAGTGTGAAGTTGACGTGTGGCGGCGTGGGGGATGGTTCCCCTTACAGGCAGTGGATGAACAAGGAACCCCCAACCCTGCTCCATGCAGGCCCACGCCGCCACACATTATCAAGCTACCTCTCAGCCAATGCAAGGAGACTTTGATAATGGCTACTGCTGAATCTCTAATAGCCCGTCCTGTAGCTTCTGAACCAAATCACGAGCCATATCCTTCATTAGAGATATTTGAAGACGCTACCGACTGGTGGTATCTTGACCATGAGGTATGCGAGGGCCATACATCAGAACCCGGAGGTGAGCCGGGAGGTTGGTGGTACGTGGAGAGACTCGTACTTCCAGTTCGCTAGTCTCTCCAAGGCTACCAAAATCATTGGATGACCTCTGCAGGTTGTTGCACTCCGTATTGCTCCTCAACAAGGTGTCGTTAGCTCCAGTGACTTGAACGGTCCACCAACAAGCTGGACCTCAAACCTGTAGCTCCTACAGGCTGTAAGAGGTGCAAAAGTCCAGCCTTTAAAGTATCCAGTCAGCTCTGCCTCTTCGCCCTCCACTAGTACCCATCTGCTATATGACCAAACGTACACCTTTACCTCAACCCGTCCGTGAAATTCGTCCACTTCAATATTTACTGTGGTGGGTGAATCCTGTTCTATTATGACGCTAGGATTGCAGGGGCCAGTTGTTATCTCCGTCTCAGCTTTCTCAGATTTCCTAGGACTGTCCGAGTTCCATCCAAATAAGGTGAAGGTATACGAAGTTTCACATGCCAAGTAGGATAGGCTCATTGGGCTATCCTTGCCCGCTACGTTATGGACTTCCCAATCGCCGTTATAGTAGTGCCCAATCTGGTATTTGTTAAATCTCAATACTGTGTTCCAGTATATTGTTGCTGTAGTCCCAGTTGCAAATCCCCAGATGGATAGATCAGGCTCAGGTGTCGGCGTTGGCGTCCGTGTCGGTATAGGCGTGTAGGTTGGGGTTGGTGTTCGGGTTGGTAGCGGCGTCCATGTAGGAGTCGCTGTGGCCGTGAAGGTGGGTGTGGGCGTCCTTGTTGGTGTGGCCGTAGGTGTTGACGTCTTGGTTGGCGTCGGCGAAGCGGTAGGTGTTAGGGTCGCTGTTGGTGTGTTGGTAGGTGTAGCTGTCTTGGTAGGCGTAGCTGTGCGTGTAGGTGTCTGAGTAGGTGTATTTGTAGCAGTAGGTGTCTGGGTAGGAGTGGGTGTAGAGGTTGGAGTCAACGTAGGTGTACTTGTAGGAGGGCGAGTCGGCAGCGGCGTTGGCGTGAATGTCGGAGTGGCAGTCGGGGTGTCTGTCGGCATAGCCGCTATGACAGCCTGCACCATAGCCGTGACTGTCGCCTCAACGTTTGGCGTGGCTGTAGGTGTCGGCGTTATCGTGGGAGTAGATGTGGGAGTAGATGTGGGAGTAGGTGTGGGTGTGGGTAGAGGCTGCGGCACCGCACACGATAAGACAACTATGCCCACCAATACCAGCACCACCAAGCCCGTTCTCATAAGATGCCCTCCCGTGGCTTTCTAGGTACTCACTGCCAAGCGAAGCATCCATACAGACCGCCGGGAGGGCGTGGCTGAATACCACACCACAAGGGCGGTCTGCTGTTGGCAGACTTCGCTTGGCGAGTGGGAGACTAACACGATGTGCCTCTAGAGTCAACAGGGGTGTGCCATACTTAGACTCCGGACCTGTAGCTCAGATGCATAGAGCGATCCCCTGAACATGGATAGGTCGTAGGTTTGGGTTATACTATAGTTGTTCAGGGGAGCAGCGGGCTCAGGCCGCCTAGCTAGACCGGAAAGCGGCCCATAGATTGGAGGTATTGCCAGTCACAAGTGGGCCGCTTTCTCTTTGCCATGTCTAAGGTGTGTCAAGTATATATTACCAGCAAGGCGTCGCGTCCGTGTCTTCGTGTGGAGCCTGGCCTATGCTCTCAAGTGATGTCAGGTAACCCAGCGCACTAACCTAGCCAATGGGTCGCCGCAGAGTCTGTACATACGCAACATAAGCTGGTCCCCGTCTTGCGTGCCCTTGTTTACGAGGCAGGCTGGGGCACGGGCGCCTACGCTCCCTCCTGTGGGGGCGATGTATGAGCGGTGTTGTCAGCAAGTGATGCGGCTCGCGAATCTATGGCTGTCATGATGAGCTGTCGACAATCCAGTAGAGCCGCGAGGACATCTAGCTCGAAATTGATGGAGTGATTCTTGTAGGTGAGTACTGAGGTTTCGATGAAGTCTGGCTGGTCAAAGATGGACAAGGACTCTGGGTCAAACTTCCCGGACATTCCAACTTTGGCTTTAGAACGTTCGTCAATGTGCTCAAAGGCATCACGCATTTCCTTAACGGCTTCGCGAATCCTCTTGACGCTGTCTGGAACTTCCAGATCAGGACAGAACTCGTCTATGAGTGATTGAGCCATAGCGAATCCGCGATGCAATGCAATGATCGCAACTTCGGTTGATGCAAGCGAATTGAAGTATCCGGCTCTACGAAGTATCGCGCCTTCGCCTCTCGCATTTTCCCGCTCCTGAATGGCCAGCACCCATAGCGAATGTGCGGCGTCAATCCTTCGGGCAAGGGAAAAGAAGAAGAGGAAGAATCCTGGTTCGACGCCCGTTATGTGATACCACGTCCAAACAGTATTCGCTACTGGAGCATACCCTCCAGCACCTGGAACGCTTTGGGCATCTATGGCCCTGGAATCAACCACCAGCTCTCCTGGTTCAATGATCAGTTGGTCACCAGTTTCAAGGTGAACTACTTCACCAGTGTCTTCCTCCCATAGGCGCAGCGTTCTTGCGTAGACCTTTTTGCCCTCGCGTCTGACCGGTACAAGCCGTGCGCTTGTTAGGAACTCGCCTTGGTCTATTCCCTTAGCGTCTTTGTCCATGACCACCTTCTACCAGTCGAGGCCGACCGCCCTCGTCAGGAACTCGGAGAAGGGCGCGGCGGTGCGGCATGCGTCGGTATAGATGTCGATGAAGCCGGGCGAGACCACGTCGTCCTCGTCGAAGGACGTCCCCGCAGCGAAGGACTTGAGCTTCAGGTAGTCGATGAGCGGGTGGTCCGGGTCTATGCCTTTCGGGGCGCGCTTGAGCGAGTCGCCCTCCAGGTTGAACCTGGACTTGAAGGCCTCGTCGCCGACGATGCGCTCCCACCTGCCGGGGTTCTCGACGATAGCCCCGCGTATCTTCCCCAGGGTCGCCGAGTTGGGCATCCATATGCCCGCACCGCCGAAACAACCGCCCGGCTGAAGGTGCAGGTAGAACCCCGGCCCGTGAACCTCGCGGCCCACCTCGTGCCGGAAGTGGGCGCCGGCGTTGGTCTTGTACGGGCTCTTGTCCTTCGAGAACCGCACGTCCCTGTATATCCTGAACATCGATCCGCCCGATGCCCTTGGGTCCGCCACCATGTGCGGGCTGATGGTCCTGAGCCTCTCGCCGAAGTCGGCCACGAAGTCCAGGAGCGGGTTGCGGACGTCGCGCTCGTACCGGGCCTTGTTGGCCTGGAACCACTCCCGGTTGTTGTTCATGGATAGCTCGGCCAGGAACTCGAACAGCGCCGGCGTGAAGTGTGCTGTCGAACCCATCCTGTCACTCCTGGGATGATTTGCGGACTCGATTATATGCTGCTCACGATCCCCAGCTCGCCCTCCAACTCCCACAGCGTCAGGTCGATGGCGTGGACGATCTCGTCCACGTCGCTCCGGGTGATGACCAGGGGCGTGCCCAGCACGATGACGCCCTCTGTCGGACCCAGGAGCACGCCGCGGCTCCTCAGCTTCTCCCGGACCCGGGAGTCGATGCCGAGGTCCGGCGCGAAGGGCTCCCTGGTCTTCCGGTCGCTGACCAGCTCGATGGCGCACATCAGGCCGAGGCCGCGCACGTCCCCGACGGTCGGGTGGTCGGCCATCAGCGTCTCGAGCTGGGCCTTCAGGTATGCCCCCGTCTCCTCGGCGTTCTCGACGAGGCGCTCCTCCTCAATGATCTCGATGTTCTTCAGGGCCGCCGCCGAGCAGACCGGGTGCCCGGTCGCGGTGAAGACGTGGCGCAGGTAGTTGTCCTTGCCCGCGAACACGCCCGCCACCTCGTCGGTGACGATGGCCGCCCCGAAGGGCAGGTAGGTGCTGATGAGGCCCTTGGCGACGGCCATGATGTCGGGCACGACGCCCCAGTGCTCCAGGGCGAACATCCGGCCCGTCTGCCCGAACCCGGTCACGATCTCGTCCGCCACCAGCAGCACGCCGTAGCGGTCGCAGATCTCCCTCAGCATGGGCCAGTACTCGTCGCCCGGCACGGCGCAGGTGCGCGCCGCCACGGGCTCGGCGAACACGGCCGCGACCGTGTCCGGGTCGTTCTCGACGATCAGCGTCTCGACTGCGTTGGCGCACAGCATCGCGCACTCGGGCGGCGTCTCGCCGCCCAGGGTGCACCGGTACGGGTTGGGCTGCGGGGCGAACAGCAGCCCGGTCAGCTCCATCTCGTAGCCCTCGCGGAGGCCGGGCGTGCTCGTCCCGAGCCAGTGGACGCCGCCCGTCGCACCGTGGTACGAGCCCTCGCGGCTGATGATCTTGTGGCGCCCGGGCTGGCCCCGGCGGCTGTGGTAGCCGCGCACCATCTTCAGGGCCGTCTCGGTCGCCTCGGACCCGCCGCTGACGGGGAAGACGCGGTTCAGGCTGCCTGGAGCGAGGGACGCCAGCTTCTCGGCCAGCATCACGGTGGCTGCCGTCGTCGTGCCGGCGGGCATGAAGCTGAGCCGCTTCGCCTGCTCATATGCGGCCTCGGCTATCTCGGTCCGCCCGTGGCCGACGCTGACGGACATGTAGCCGCCGTTCACGTCGATCCACTCGTTGCCCTCCGAGTCGGTGACGCGAAGGCCCTTGCCCTCGACGGCGACCACCGGCCCGCCCGTCTCCGCCATCTCAGTCCAGTCGCGGTTCGCCATCCACAGGTGGCGCGCCGCCGATTCCCGCAACTCGTCCGTGCTGCTCATCCAGCGCCTCCATGCCTCCGCCAAATCCGTTCGCCCTGAGCCTGTCGAAGGGTCCACGAACGGATTGGGCTAGTCGTCACAATACGAACCTCGCGTCCCTGGGCCGCTTCTTCCCCCCGTGTACCGACGGCTCGGCGCACCACTTCGCCGAGAGGCGGCGCACCGCCTCGTAGGTGGTCTCGTCGAAGCCCAGCAGATCGCACACCACCCGCCGGTCCAGAAGGGCGCGGTTGGGGTCGGCGTCCGCAAGGTACGCCGGCTTCAGCTCCCTGTCGCGGAAGTCCTCGAAAATCTCCTCGGCAATCGCAAGCTGCCCGTCGCTCAGGGCGCGGAAGTCGAGCGCCGGCAGCGATTCGGCGGAGCGGACGGTCATGCCTGCCTTGCTCGATTGCTGGCGGCTGGAGTGCCACCAGTACGCCAGCAGGCCCAACGTGCTATTGCCCCAAGCTGCAATTGCGTAGTCGAATCGACTGTCGTCGAAAATCACGTTGGGCCATACCCTGCCACCGACCGATTCCCGCTCAGTCAAGGCAACCGCGAGTGCCTGTGATCCGAAGGTAAAATCACGGTTCATGTGCGTGCGGCTGGCGGTAGCCCAGGCGTCGGCGGCCTTGGCCTCCATCCCCTGACGCACCTGCAGCTGCGAGTCGGGTTCGCAGACCATGCGGGTCTCCCTCCTGGCATCGTGGTTCCATAGAACAGGGTAGGTAGCCGTCGGGCTGGGTGCAATCCTGGTGAATGGGCCCCGGGGCGCCGGTCCGGTGATGTCGCGGTCGATCAGGCCAAGTTTGCCCACGACTCCCAGGGGAGCCAGTTCAAGGCCCAGCGCCGCCGGCTGGCCGGGTAGCCAGAGCTTCGACTGCGTGAGCGCGTAGGCGGTCTGCGCCAGCGAGTAGTCCAGCAGGCGAACGCTGCCCCAGTTCTCACCTTCCTCCGACAGGGGGGCGGTCGCAATTTCGCCTGCCACCTCGTCTCCGACCGGCAGGCCGGTGCCGCCATATGGCCCATCCTCGATCTGCCGCACCCCATCGTGGCCGATGATGCTCTTGGCCACGGCGTCGGCTTGGGCGAACCCCTGGGGGCGGCGGCGCAGCGATACGAAGTGAGCGCGCTCCGCCCTGGGTTCGTCCGCCCTGCGCTTGCGGGCGACGACCAGGCATTCACCCATCCCCGTATCGGACGAGAAGGACATCTCCTTGCCGTTGGCGGCGATGCTCAGGACGGTCAGGTCGGTGTAGTCGGTTGCCAGCATCTTCCGGAAACCCTGCCAGGACAGCCCGGAGGCGGCGGAGAGAGGCAGCACCAGGGCCAGCACGCCGCCGGGCTTCAGCTTCTTGTGGCCCAGCGCGGCGAATGCCGACGCTATCCCGGCGTTGCCGTGGTAGCAGGTTCCCCTGCCCAGCTCGTTGATTCGCCCGCCCATGGCCGTCTGGTCCTCGGGCGTGGCGTCGAAGGCCGCGAAAGCGGGATTGGTGACGTCGGCGTGGGCCCCCTCGTGATTGGTGGCGCGTGTAAACGGCGGGTTCATGATCACCAGGTCGAAGCCTTTGTGTGGTATCTCCATGGTGATCTCGACGGTGGCCTCTTCGCCCGCGCTGCCGGTCCGCACCGCCGGGTCGGTGAAGTTGCCCTGGGTCAGCTGTGTATCCGAGGTAAGCAGCTCCAGGGAGCCGATGGCGACGCTCCCATCCTTCAGCCGCCCGTAGGGAGACTTGTAGATGCGGGAGTTCTCGAATGCAACCCCAGGCTGGGCTCCGGACAGTGTGGAGCTGGAGATGTGAACGGCGGACGGCATCACGTCACACCCGTACAGCACCTCCTCTATCATAGTCGCGTGCAGCACAGCCGGGTCGCCTCCGGCCCGTTCGTGGCGGGCTGCAATCTGCGCATACACCGCCGACAGCAGCGCGCCCGTCCCACAGGCGAAGTCGCCGATCCGCAGCCTGCCTACGGCCTCGGCGTCGGACCAGTCCACACCGCGCCCCGGTCCGGTTGAAGGGCCGTTCATCTTGGCGACGGCCAGCCGGGCGAGCAATGCGGCCGACGCGGGCAGCGTGTAGAAGGTTGCCAAGTACTTGCGGTCGACTATCAGCCGCTGGAATATGCGCCCCGTCAGGTCGTGGGCGTTTTCCACCCCGGCGGAGTTCACCTCTCCGGCGGTCAACTCCAGCGTGTTCAGGATGCGGGCCGCTGGCCATGAAGGAATATGATTGAGGATGTCCCTGCCGACGGCGAAAATCGGGAAGTAGTTGACGGACAGGATTCTCGCCCAGGCCGCCAGGGTCTCGCTCTTCGGATTGGAGACGCCCGGGCCGCACACCAAGCGCAGGGGCTTGATGCCGCCGTTGGCCATCCCTGAGATGCGCTCGTGGAAGACGAGGGCGTTGGCGATGATCGCGCAGGCCATCCGGCGCGTCTGCGGGACGTTCATCATCCCGAGCAGGCGGGCTATTTCCATGGTGACGCCGGATCGGGTGGCGTCCACCTCGTCCAGTATGGCCGAAACCCGCTCGATTCCCCGTTCGAGGGCATCGGCCGCGGCGTCTACGGCCTTCTGCGGCGTGGACACCAGCCGCACCAGATCGGCCAGGTCAGACACCGAGCCGGTCAGCCAGCCCGATTCGGGAAAGCGGCCCTCGGACCGGTCGTCGTGGAACACGCAGTACGAGAGGCTTGCGCCGGACAGGGCGGCCGTCAGGTCGTCGCAGTCCGCCACGGACTCCGGGTACCTGAGCGCGATGACGGCCTCGACGGTCCGCCCGCCGTTCACCACCTCCAGCCCCAGCCGCGACGTGGCCTCGGCCTCCACGCTCCGCGCGGGCTCGAACTCCGCCTCCACAATCACCGGGGCGCGCCCGGGCTCGGTGACTGTGATGTCGGGCTGCAGGCCGGGGTGTCCGGCGATGGCGCGCACGTTCTCGGAGCGCACGCTGGCGCTGCCCATCATCGGCTGGAGCAGAGCGCCCAGGGCGTTGTTCACACTCGGCTCGGTCTGGCGAGGCATGGATGGCATCATAGCACTAGCGCCCTCAGTGAAGAACCCCGTCATCGGAATGGTATACTCTGGCGAGTCTGGAGGACTTGCCATGCACCGTCGAATCAGGGTGAAGAACACCAGGGACGAGACGATGTTTCCCGGCCTCGACTACGAGGTCAGCCGCGCCGTGCGTGCCGGCAACGTCGTCCATCTCCAGGGGCAGACCGGCATACCCCTCGACGGCGGCGACTTCGTCGGCAGGGGAGACCCGGCCGCCCAGGCCGACAACGCCATGCGCTGCGTCAGGACCCTCCTCGAGGAGGCAGGCGCCCGCATGGAGGACATATGCAAGGTCACGACCTACGTGACCGACGCGTCGTACAGGGAGCAGGTCTACGCCGTCCTCGCCGAGCACCTGGGCGACGCCTACCCATGCTCCACCGGCCTCGTCGTCAAGGCCCTCGCCGAGCCGTACATCGACTTCGAGATCGACGTATACGCCGTCATCCCCGAGAGCCGGGAAGACGGCCCCTCCGTTGACACGCACCGCACGGGCTGACTAAACTCACCGGGGCAATCGAGGCCTCGGCCAGGAGGTCGCCATGATCGCCTACATCGCCAGGCGCCTGATCCTCTCCCTCTTCACCATCGTGATGATCTCGATGCTGGCCTTCTTCATCATCGAGCTGCCGGAGGGCGACCTCGCCTCCAAGCGGTACGACCGCACGACCGCCTACACTTCGGGTGACGCCCAGGCCACCGAGATAATGGAGGCGCTCAGGGACTATCTCCAGCTCGACCGGCCCATCTACGTCCGCTACGCCTACTGGATATGGAACATGGTCCGACACGGCGACCTGGGCCGCTCCTTCGGCCCCACGGGCCACGGCCTCGCCGTCCAGGTGTCCGTCAAGCAGGTCATCGGCGACCGCATCTGGACGACCATCGGCCTGACCGGCTTCACCATCCTCGTCACCTGGACCTTCGCCATCCCCATCGGCATATACTCCGCCGTCCGCCAGCACTCCGTCGGCGACTACCTGTTCACCTTCATGGGCTTCACCGGCCTCGCGGTACCCGACTTCCTGCTCGGACTCGTCCTCCTCTACATCGGCTACGCCTACTTCGACCAGAGCGTCGGCGGGCTCTTCTCCGCCGACTACGCCAACGAGCCCTGGAGCATGGGAAAGGCCCTCGACATGATCGAGCACCTGTGGATCCCCGCCATCGTCCTCGGCACGTCGGGCACCGCCAGCCTGATCCGCATCATGCGCAACAACCTGCTCGACGAGCTCGGCAAGCCCTACGTGGTCACCGCCCGCGCCAAGGGTGTGGGTCGCATGAGGATCATCCTGAAGTACCCGGTCCGCGTCGCGCTCAACCCCCTCATCAGCACCATCGGCTACCTGCTGCCCGCACTGGTGAGCGGCAGCGTCATCGTGTCCGTCGTCCTGAGCCTGCCGACCATCGGCCCGGTCCTGCTGACGGCCATACAGGACGAGGACATCTACCTGGCGGGCTTCGTCGTCCTGCTCATCGGGATGCTAACGGTCTTCGGGACCCTGCTCTCCGACATCCTGCTCGCCGTCATCGACCCCCGCATCAAGTTCTCCGGCAACTAGGGCTCGTTCGCAGTGGGTCCCTTGGCGTAGGGGCGGGTTTGCAACCCGCCCTCCCCGGGGCTGTGGGGACGCAGACAACCCTGCTGAAATTGCTCCATGAGGTGGTGACATGAAGGCGCTCGTATACCATGGCAATAAAGACCTCAGGCTTGAGGACGTTCCCGAGCCCCGGCCGGGGCCGGGCGAGGTGAAGCTGCGCATCGACCACTGCGGCATATGCGCCACGGACATCGAGGAGTACCTGTACGGCCCCAACTTCATCGCCCACGACGCGCCCAACCCGATAACAGGGCGCACCCTGCCCCTCGTCACCGGGCACGAGATGACGGGTACGGTCGTCGAGGCGGGCGACGGCGTCTCGAACGTCGGCCCCGGCGACCGGGTGGCCCTCAACACGGTGCTCACGTGCCAGGCGTGCCGGCGGTGCGCCGCGGGCGAGGAGACGATGTGCCCCAACATGGCCGTCGCGGGATTCGCCCTGGACGGCGGGCTGGCCGAGTTCATGCTGTGGCGCGCCGACGAGGCCATCCCGCTGCCCGAGTCCGTGACCAGCGAGCAGGCCGCCCTCGTCGAGCCCGCGTCCGTCGCCCTCCACGCCGTGCGCCGCAGCGGGGTGAAGCCGGGCGAGCGCATGGCCGTGCTGGGCTGCGGCACGGTCGGTCTGCTGGCAATGCAGGCCGCCAGGGCCATGGGCGCGGAGACCATCGCCCTCGACCGCCGCCGGATGAGCCTCGACCTCGCCTCAGACCTGGGCGCGGGCGAGACCATTGACACCTCCGACGCCGATGCCCACGACCGCCTGCTCGAGCTTACGGACGGCGACGGCCCCGACGTGATCGTCGACGCCGCCGGAGGCCCCCAGACCCCGGCGCTCGCGGTGGACTGGGTCAGGCCCGGCGGCCGCGCGCTGCTGGTCGCCATCTACACCGCCGAGACCTCCATCGACTTCAACACCGTCGTCGCCGGAGAGAAGCACGTCATCGGCTCGCTGGCCTACCAGCGCCGCGACGTGGAGGAGGTCGTCGGTCTCATCGCCAGCGGCGCAGTCGACACCGCGCCCCTCATCTCCGACAGGGTCAGCCTTGACGAGGTGATCGACCAGGGCTTCCGGCGCATGTTGGAGCCCGCCAAGGACGTCTTCAGAATCCTGGTCTCACCCTAGCGCCTAGAGGTCGCCGTAGGGCAGGGACGACACCCCGGAACCCAGGGGAGTATGCACGTCGCCCGGATGCACCACGTATCCCGGCATCGCCACGCTCCCAACGTCGTTGCGGAATGTCTTGAGGGCGGCGGCCATGGCGGGGCGCGGCGTAGCCGACAGCTTCACCTCGATGGGTACGAGCCTACCCTCGGTCTCGACCACGAGATCCACTTCCGTCCCCGTCGTAGTCCTCCAGAAGTACACCCGCGGCTCCACCCCCCTATGCGTCAGCGTCCGCACGACCTCGGAGAGCACCGCCGTCTCCATGATTGCGCCGCCCATGGGGCCCGAGGCGGCATGATCCGGGTCCTTGAGACCCGCCAGGTAGCAGAGTGTGCCGACGTCCGTGAAGTACACTTTCGGGGTCTTCACGAGCCGCTTCCCGATGTTGGCGAAGTATGGGCGCAGCACTATCACCTGGTAGGTGGCCTCCAGCACTGAGAGCCACGCCTTGATGGTGTTGACCGCGACGCCGAGGTCCCGGGCGACGTCGGTCATGTTCAGGAGCTGTCCGCTCCTGGCCGCGAGTACCCGGAGCAGGTTCTGGTACTGGGTCAGGTCTCCAACCTGCCGAATGCTGCGCACGTCCCGTTCGAGATAGGTCTGCACGTAGCTGGCGTGCCAGAGGGACGTATCCCGGTCGGGATGCGACGCAAGCTCCGGGTATCCGCCGCGAAGGAAGCCCTCCCAGATCTCGCCAAAGGCACGCTGCGTTCCCGATGGCCGATGTCCGCTGCGATCCCATGCCGGAGGAAGTGCCGGGCGCCCCTCCGCTTCACGTCTCGACAGTGGGAGAAGGCGCAATACTGCCGCGCGACCCGCAAGCGACTCGGACACGCTCTCCGAGAGCGACAGGTTCTGGGAGCCGGTTATGAAGTACTGGCCGTTCTCACCCCGGTCAGCGTCGATCTTCTCCTTGACGTAGGGGAGCAGATCGGGGGCGTACTGCACCTCGTCCAGTATCACCGGGGGCGTGTGCGTCTCCAGGAAGCCGCGCGGGTCCTCGCAGGCGGCCTCCCGCACGTCCGGCGGCTCCAGCGAGACGTACCGGCTGCGCGTTCCGAAGAGGCGGCGCAGGAGCGTCGTCTTGCCGGACTGGCGCGGCCCTGTCAGGACCACGGCCGGGAATTCGGCCGCGGCCCTCGTGAGAACCGGTTCCAGCGAGCGCCTGATGTAGCCTTGGGTGCCCTGTGTCGACATCTCGGCAAACCTGTCAGGTCGATATTATGCTTTTCAAATGCACAATTTCAACCCCAGGCCCGACCGCGATGTCGCCAGCCGCCCAGAAATACTAGCCCGCGTCGCCCTTTCCGCCCGAGCCCCTGTCAGCCATGCTCATGAAGGGCTTGAGCAGGTTGGTGAACTCCATCGGGAATATGAACTTGGTCGACTCGCTCGCCCCGAGCTGCTTCAGCGTGTCGAAGTACTGGAGGCTCAGGGTGTTCGCGTCGACCTTCTGAGCGACGCCGTATATCCTGTCCAGGGCCGTGCTGAAACCCTCGGCGCGTAGTATGGCGGCCTGCTGGTCGCCCTCCGCCTGGAGGATCTCCGCCTGGCGCTCGCCCTCCGCCTTCAGGATGGCGGCCTGCTTCTCGCCCTCGGCCACCGTGATGGCCGCGGCCCTGGTGCCGTCCGCCTCCCTGACGACCGCGCGGCGCACGCGCTCCGCCGACATCTGGCGGTTCATCGCCTCCTGGATGTCGGGCGGAGGTTCGATCTCGCGTATCTCCACGTTGGTGACCTTGATCCCCCAGCGCTCCGTCTCGGAGTCGAGCTTCTCCCTCAGCACGGTGTTGATCCGCTCCCGCTGCGAGAGCACCTCGTCCAGATCGATGTCGCCCACGACCGCCCTCAGCGTGGTCGTCGCCAGCCCGATCACCGCGGCCCTGTAGTTCTCGACCTCCAGGACGGCCCGGTCGGCGTATTCGGACATCACGCGCATGTAGACCAGGAAGTCGATGTCTATTGGCGCGTTGTCCTTCGTGATGTTGGTCTGGCGCGCGATGTCCAGCACCTCGGTCCGCAGGTCGACCCTCGTGCCGCTGTGCATGATGGGTATGAGCCAGACTGGCCCCGGTCCCTTCATGCCCTCGAAGTTGCCCCACCGGAATCGGGCCATCCTCTGGTAGTTCCTCAGGAAGTTGATGATACCCATGTCACTCTCCTATGCTGAGACTTACAGCTCCTCGTCCTGCGGCTTGAAGACCCTCAGCGTGAGGCCCTCCGCCTCCGATACTATAACCTGTTCGCCCTCTCCTATAAACTCCCCCGAGTCGCTCACCGCGCTCCACTCCTCGCCCCCCGCGTGGACGGAGCCCTGGGGGTCCAGCGCCGACGTCACCACCGCCACCTGGCCGACCACCGGATCGGTCGTGCCCAGGTCCTGCGACGCCAGCTTCCGCGCCCGCGCCAGGTCCTTCGCCACGAACAGCATGATTCCCAGTATCCCGGCTCCAATTCCGCCCAGCAGGAAGTAGTTGACCCTGAAGCTGGGCGCGTCGGGGGGCTGCGGAATGGCGGGCGGCGTCAACCCGCCCAGGAGCAGGAAGCCGCCCACGAGGAAGGCGATCACACCCGACACGCCGAATATGCCGATGCCGGGCGCCTGCACCTCGATGTAGAAGAGGACCATGGCGAAGACCATCAGGGCCACGCCCACCCAGTTGACCGGCAGATTGCCCAGGCCCAGCAGGCCGAGGGCGAGGCAGATGATCCCCAGTATCCCCGGGCCCCAGAGGCCGGGAAGTATGAACTCGATCAGCAGCGCGACGAGGCCGATCGACACCAGCACGAACGCCACGTTGGGGTCGGACAGGAATCCCACGAACAGCTCGAGGGGCGTGCGCTCGATATCCCTCAAGCCCACCCCTTCCAGCTCCAGGCGCACCACGCCCGACCGCAGCTCCACCTCCGTGCCGTCGAGCTGCGCCAGCAGGTCCTGCAGGTCCTCCGCGACCACGTCGATGATGTTCTGGTCCAGCGCCTCGGTCGCCGAGAACGACGCCGCCTCGAATACGGTGGACTGCAGCGCCTCCACGTTGCGCCCCCGCTCGTTGGCTATCTCCCGCAGGAACGCCGCGGCGTCCTGGGAGGCCTTGCGCTCCAGGGTCTCCGGCAGGTCCTCGCCGAGCCCGACGGGCGATGCCGCGCCGATGTTCGTGACCGGCGCCATGGCCGCAACGTGGGCTGCGGCGGTCAGGAACGTGCCCGCCGACGCCGCGTGTGCGCCCTCGGGGGCCACGTAGACGACCACCGGCGTCTCCGAGCTGAGCATGGCCTCGACGATCTCCCGGGTGGAGTCGAGGAGGCCACCCGGCGTATCCAGCCGTATGACCAGCATGCGCGCGCCATCGTCGGTGGCCTTGGCGATGGCCCGCTTCACGAACCGGGCGGCGTTCGGATGGATCGCGTCGTCCAGGTCGATCAGCGCCACGTGGGGCTCGGCCGCGAATACGGCCGCGAGCCCCTGGGAGACTATCGCGCCTCCCAGCCCCAGTACCACCAGTCCGACTGCAATTGCGCGCCTCACAGGCCCGGCTCCCTTCAGGGCGCTACGTTACGTGTAATTGTATTACCGAGGCATCAGGCTTGTCAACAGCCAGGCGGCGTCCTCGGGCCCGGCTAGCCTGCCAACACCAAGACACTGCTGCCCCGCCTCCGCTTGCGCTGGACGACCATCCCCAGGCGCTCCTTCTTGCACAGGGCGGCGAGCCGCGTGATCGAGCCGGAGTCCGCCGCCACGACCAGCCTTCCGCCCGGCGCGAGATGGTCGGCAGTCTGCCGCAGGTGCATCGCCATGACGGCCCGACCCTCCTCGTCTCTCATGTCCGCCACGATCAGGTTCCAGCCGGATTCGTGGTCGCCGAGCCCGCTCCTGTGTTCGACCGAGGTTCTCGAGGCGTCATACCCGTTCAATCTAAGGTTCCTGTCCGAGCAGCGCAGGGCCAGCAGGTCCCTGTCGACCATATCTATGGAGGCCGGCGCAATGGCCTTAGACACGACGACCGGGACGTGGCCCTGCCCGGGGTTCAGCACCAAAGCCCTGTCCCTAAGCCGCCGGTCGATATCCTGGAGGACGCTACAGAGAAGCTGCGTCCGGTAGCTCAGAGAGTCGAACTCAGCCAGTCCCAACACGGTATTCATGCGGTACTCGATCTGCCCGTGCGAAAAGGCCGCTTGGGCCCGGTCGTAGTCACCGCGACCGAACGACTCGACCGGGGCGGGCAGCGCGTCCTGCACTCGACTGGCCCTGTACAGAAACACGGTGTGCCCGGCCCTGCGTCTGTGGAGTGCGACATCCACTCCGGGCAGTCCTTCGATGACCTCGGTGACGAAAGGCTCCAGCGGCGAGACGACCACGATTCCCACCTGCCCGCCGTCGCGTAGGAACAGCGGCGCATCCCTGAGCCACGAAGCGATGACCCGCTCGCCGGCCTTCCCCGCGATGTTCGCGGCAATCAGGTCGAAGTCCCTGTCCCTGACGTCGTCGAAGCCGAGGCTGGGATAAGCCTGCGCGTCGTCAATGCCGTTCAGCAGGGCGTTCTCGCAAGCATACCTGACGGCCAGCGCGTCCCTGTCCGACATGTGCAGGGCTGCCCCTGGGTTGAGCGTCTTCAACGTAATCCCGATGGGGCCGTACCCGCAGCCGAGGTCCAGCACCTTCTCGAACCGGCTTCCCGTTTCGCGCAGGGTGCGCAGCAGGAATTCGGTCCCGACGTCTATACCGTGGCTGCTGAACAGGGTCTGCGAAAGCCTGAATCTCAGGCCCCGGCCGCCGATCGCGAAGTCCACCGTCTTCTTGTAGTAGGGATCGTCGATAGCTGTGGGCGGCGCCTCCATCGGCCTCCCTCCCCAAGCGACTCACGCAGGGCCGCGCCGGGAGACGGCGGGGGCGCCGGCGCGCTGGATCTCCACGTTGACGCAGGCGGGCCTGCCCGACGCTGCTGCCCGTTCGAGCGCCGGGCGAAGCTGGTTCGCCTGGGTGACGTGCTCGCCGTGTCCGCCGAGGGTCTCGACCAGCAGGTCGTACCTGGTGGGCAGAAGCTCACACCCGTACAGCCTGTCCTCGCCGTACTCCCGGAGCTGGATCTGGTACTCGGCGTTCCAGGCGGCGTCGTTGCCAACCACGGCGACGAAGGGCAGGTCGCAGCGCACCGCCGTGTCGATCTCCATGGCGTGGTACCCGAAGCTGCCGTCGCCTATGGTCAGGAATACCGTCGAGCCCGGCCTCGCGGCCTTCGCTCCCAGCGCGAAGGGCACGCCGCCCCCGATGGCCCCCGACGGGCCGTTGATCACGCGGCTGGGGGCCTGGACGACCGCCTGCGCCCACTGTCCGAACTCGCCGCCGTCCGAGACGAACACGCTATCGCCGAGGCCGGACATGGCGTCCCGCAGCGCGCGGGCAACCTGGAGGGGGTGCAGGGGCTCGCCCGCCGCAGCCTCGACCGAGTCCCAGGACGCAGGACGATAGGCGACGGCGTCCTTCACCTCCCGGGCCCAGCCGGGGTCGGCGAACCGGCGTCCCCCCAGCGCCGCAATCATCGTCCCGGCGGCCTCCACCGGGCTGCCGACCACGGACGCGATCGGCCGGGGAGGCGCTACGACGCTGCGGGCAAGCTCGATCACGGCCTCGTCGGCATCGATCTGGAAGAAGCGGCAGTCGGGCGCGAAGGTGGGCGGGCGGCCCATCTTCAGCGAGAAGTCGAGCCTCTTGCCCAGCAGCAGCACCGCGTCTGCCTCCGGCAGCACGTCGGCAAGCGCCCCCAGGCTTGGGTCGCCCGTGCCCCTGGGGCTCTCCATCAGCACGACCGGCAGCCCCGACCTCTCGGCCAGGGCGTCCACTGCGCCGCGCGCTTTCCCCCGTGTCATGGCGGGGCCCGCGAGCACCAGGGGCCTGCGCGACTCCATGAGCGCGTCCAGCACGGCCCCAACGGCCCGGCCGTCCGCCGGGGACTCCTCCGGCTGGAAGTCGCCTGGGGCGGCGACCCCGGCCGGGGACGGTGCGTCCCCCTCCAGCAGGTCCGCCGGCAGGGCCAGGTGCACGGGGCCGGGACGACCCGACGCCGCGATGCGAAACGCCCTGGCCAGCTCCAGGCCCGGGTCCGCGCCCTCCGCCAGCGTCCACGATGCCTTGGCGACCGGGTGAGCCATGCCCGCCTGGGGCATCTGCTGAAACGCGCCCGCGCCGTCCCCGTACGGCGCGCTGCCGCTGAGCAGCACCAGGGGCGACTCGGCCATCCGGGCGACGTAGAGGGCCGAGAGGGTGTTGGCGAAGCCGGGCCCGGCCGTGACCAGCGCGACGCCCGGCACGCCGGCCAGCCGCCCGAACGAGTCGGCCATGTGGGCCGCAGCCGCCTCGTGCCGAACGTGCAGCAGATCCACGCCCGAGTCGATGGCGGCGTCGAACACGGACATGATCTGGTTGCCCGACAGCGCGAACACGCGCCCCACGCCCCCCGCCTCCATCGCGCGGACGAGCGAGTCCGCCCCCCTCCACACCGCAGATCTCCGAGTCACGCGAATACGCGAGGCAGGCTGGACAGCATCAGGCTATCGACGGGGATCAGCCGCCTGTTCACGGGGTCGATGCCCAGGCTGAATATCTCCAGGGTCAACGCGCCCAGGAGGGGCATGGCGCCCTCGTCTCCAAAGACGACGGGAGATACGTCGAGCTCTCCATTGAGCCTGACCCACGTCTGGCCGAAGTCCCTCTCTATGCGTGTGCCATCGGTCAGAACGAAAGCTCTCTTGCTGTAGGGAGTCACGCCCAATCGCCTCAGCAGGGACGGGGGCATCGTGGTGTAGGTTGCGCCGGAGTCCACGAGGGCGTCGACGGTCTCATAGCGTCGCCCCTCGGGGTCGCCGATCTCTATCTCAACCTGGAAGGTCCCCATATTCGCGCGTCCCTGCCGGCTAGTAGTGGATGGCGCTGCCCGTCCCGCCGCCGGCAGCTATGGCGTCGCCGGTGATGGCGATGGCCTTGGGCGAGGCCAGGAACGCCACCACGTACGCTATCTCGCGGGAGTCTATCATGCGGCGCACCGAGTTGCCGCCCGCCATCCGGGCCTCGATCTCCTCCGGCGGCACGCCCTCGCTCTCGGCGCGGGCCGCGACCACGCCGGGCGTGGCCTCAGTGCGCGTCAGGCCGGGATGCACGACCGTCACGTTGATCCCGTGAGGGCCAAGCTCGTCGGCCAGGTTCTTGCACATCGCCGCTACCGAGACGTTCCTCATGCTGCCGATGGTCGAACCGGTAGACCTCGCCGCCATCCCGCTGATGTTGACGATCCGGCCCCAGCCCTGCGCCTTCATGTGGGGCGCGACGGCTTGGGCGCACCTGAGGTAGCCGAGTACCTTGACGTTCACGTCCTCCCAGAACATCTCGTCGGTGATCTGCTCCAGCGACGGCGGCGCGGCCTGGCCGCCGGGCCGCGCCGCGTTGTTGACCAGGATGTCGATCCGGCCCAGCGCATCCGCCGCCCGCTCCACCATCCGGCTCACGGCCTCGCCGTCGCCCGTGTCGGCCTGCAGGGGGAGGATGCGCCGCCCGGTCTCCTCGGCAAGCTCCCGGGTCGTTGCATCCAGCGCCTCCATGTTCCGGGCCGCGATGGCGACGTCGACGCCCTCGCGCGCCAGCTCCCTTGCGATGGCCTTGCCGATGCCCCGGCTTCCGCCCGTCACGATCGCGGTCTTGCCCTCTAGCTCCAGGTCCATGGGCTCACTCTCCCAGCACGGATGGCCCGCCCGGCCCCCGACCGGGCCGGGCGTAGCGTGTTACGACGTCGGCCGGCTACGTCCCGAAGCGGACGTCCGACACCGGATCGGAGTACTCGACTCCCTTGGTGGCCCAGAAGATGCAGGCGATCTCGTCCACCGCCTCGACCAGCTTCTTGGCCGAGTCCAGGTCGACGTTCTGCTTGTTCGCCGACGCCAGCTTCGTCGCGTTCCACACGGTCGTGTGCAGGTCCGGGTACTTCTCGAGGTGCTCGGGCTTGAAGTAGTCGTGCCAGAGAATGTCGATCTCGTGCTTGACCAGATCGGCGTGCTGCTCCTTCACGGCCACGTACCGGCCGAAGGAGTTGCCGGCGGCGATGTCCATCTGCCCTTCCAGTGCCTCGATGCGCATCACCATCTTCAGCACGGTCTGGGCGGCGATCTTCGCCGACACCGGGTCGTAGATGCCGCAGGGAATGTCACAGTGGGCGTGGGCCTCTCGAACGGGGAGCTTCGTCAGCAGTTCTCGCAGTAGCCTCATGGCGGTTCCTCTCTCTCGCAGGTTTGCCACGAAGGTTACAAGAACCGCCGGGAGGCCGCAACCGTTACGGCGGCGGCGGGGCCTTGGTTGGTGTGCTAGAATGGTTGTTGAACCCACGACACGACAACTCACAGGGACGGACATGAACAGACAGGACGAGCCGGAAGTAAACTTGGAGCACCTCTTGGGCAGGCTCCGTTCGATATTCGGCGGCTTCAAGTTCGGCGGCGGGGGCACGTTCCTCTACATCCTGCTGGCCATCCTCCTCATCGGGGGGATCGCGTGGGCCGCCACCGGCTTCTACACGGTGCAGCCGGGCCAGGTTGCGGTGCTCCGGCTCTTCGGCCAGTACAACAGCGAGCAGGGCCCGGGGCTCAACTGGTTCCCGCCCACGCCCGTAGGCACCAAGACCATAGTGAACGTCGACGAGATCCGCCGCCTGGAGCTGGGGTTCAGGGGCAACACGCCGGTCCCCGTCGAGTCCCTGATGATCACGGGCGACGAGAACATAGTCGACGTGCAGCTTCTGGTCCAGTTCGATATCAAGGAGCCCGTCGACTTCCTGTTCCGCGTGGTCGACCCTGAGGGCATAACCATGCGCGACGTGGCCGAGACCGCCCTCAGGCAGGTCGTCGGCAGCCGCCCCATCGACGACGTGCTCACCGACAAGAAGGAAGAGGTCCAGATAGAGACCCAGCGCCTGATCCAGTCGCTCTTGGACACGTACGAGGCCGGCATAAACATCCGCGAGGTGAAGCTGCAGGCGGTCAATCCTCCCGACCAGGTCCGGGACGCGTTCGACGACGTGGTGAGGGCCAAGGAGGACAAGGAGACCGTGATCAACCTGGCCGACGCCTACGAGGAGAAGGTGCTTCCGACGGCGCGGGGCGAGGCGGCCAAGCTGGTCGAGACGGCGGAGGCCGACGCGGCCGAGCGCGTCAACCTGGCCACCGGCCAGGCCGAGAGGTTCAAGGCGATCCTGGCCGAGTACTCCAAGGCGCCCGACGTCACCCGGCAGAGGCTCTATCTCGACGCGATGGAGGAGATTTTGCCCAACGTCACCAAGTTCATAGTCGATCCTGGCACCAACATCGTGGTCGTCACGGAGGGCGCCGGGTCGTCCGTCCTGCCGGTGCAGATCGAGGGGCAGCAGTAGTCCGATGAAGCTCATAGCCACGCTGATACTGATAGCCGTCCTGGCCGCGGGGATCGTGGGCCCGCAGGCGTTGTTCGTAGTAGACGAGACCCAGGTCGCCGTCGTGACCCGGTTCGGAGAGCCGGTCAGGCAGGTCAAGAGTCCTGGTCTGTACGTCAAGACGCCGTTCATAGAGCGGGTGCAGTACCTGGAGAAGCGCCTCCTGATATTCGACGCCCCGCCCGACTCGCTGCTCACCAAGGACAAGAAGCGGCTGGTGATCGACGTGTACGCCCGTGGGCGCATCGATAACCCGCTCCGGTTCGTCGAGACGCTCAGGACGGAGACCCGCGCGGCCTCCCGCGCCATCGACATCGTCGCGTCCGAGCTGCGCCGGGAGATCGGCCTCGACGACCAGTCGGAGATCATCCAGACGAGCCGCGAGACGATCATGAACCGCGTAAGGGACGCCGTCCGGCCAAAGCTGCGTGACTTCGGAATCGAGATCGTGGACGTGCGGATCAAGCGTGCGGACTTCCCCGGCGAGATCGCCAACAGCATCTACCAGAGGATGCAGGCCGAGCGGAAGCGGATCGCCGACAGGGAGCGCGCCGCCGGAACCAAGGCCGACCTGGAGAAGCGGGCGTCGGTGGACAGGCAGGCCGTGGTCATCCGCTCCGAGGCGCAGCGAGACGCCGACATCATCATCGGTTGCGGCGAGGCCGAGGCGATCAAGATCTTCGCCGACGCCCTCAGCCAGGACCCGGAGTTCTACACCTTCCAGCGCTCCCTCGAGACGTACAGGCGGCACATGGTCGAGAACACCATGTTCGTGGGCTCGTCGGCGGATCTGGGCTCCGTATTCGAGGATATCAGGGAGAGCGTTGCAACCTCCGCGGGAACCGCGTCAGGCGACCCCCAGGCGGCCCAGCTCGAGTCCCGGTGCAGGGAGATCGAGATCGAGACGGCGGCGCGGAAGCTGCTCGCCGACGAGGTGGGCGTGGGCGAGAGGGCCTTCATACTCGACAGCTCCGAGAGCGTGCAGTGGCCCGACGCCAGCCTCGGCTGCCCGCAGGAGGGCCAGATGTACGCCCAGGTCATCACGCCCGGCTACAAGCTGGTCTTCGACCTGGAGGGCACGCCCTACGCGGTGCACTCCAACGCCGGCGGCTCCCAGATGGTCATCTGCGGCCAGAGCGAAAGCGAGTAGCACCGCCCCCGTCCGTTCGCCCTGAGCCTGGCTCTCCAGCACGTACTGGGCCCATGTACCAGATCGTTCGCCCTGAGCTTGTCGAAGGGTTAGCTCAGGCGCTCGTGGCCGCCGTTGCCCTCGAAGCCCCGAGTGGTGAATACGCCGAGGTCGCGCCCCTGATGCACGTGCACCACCAGCTCCTGCTTCACGATGCCGATGGCGTCCAGCAGCTCGCGGTCGACCGCGTCGATCAGGTCCTGGATATCGTCGTTCGTCAGGCTCTCGCCGATGCTCACCGTGGAGTGGATCATCACCTCGGCATAGTGTATGTCCACGCGGCCTATCGGATCGTCGTCGTCCAGGATCGTGTAGCACTCCGAATACGGGGTCCTGCACTCTCGCTCGAAGAAGTACCTTGCCATTGGCGTGCCTCTGGTTAGTTTATGTCCGCACCTGCCCCGAGCCGAACACCGTCCACTTGTACGACGTCAGCTCGGTCAGGCCTATGGGGCCGCGAGCGTGCAGCTTGTCGGTGCTGATCCCGACCTCCGCGCCCAGGCCAAGCTCGGAGCCGTCGTTGAACCTCGTGCTTGCGTTCACCAGCACGACGCCGGCGTCCACCTCGTCGACGAAGCGCGTTGCCGACGCCTCGTCTTCGGTGACGATGGCCTCGGTGTGCCCCGACGTGTAAGCCTCGATGTGGTCCAGGGCCTCGTCCATCGAGTCGACGACCTTGATCGCGGCCGTGAGGGCGAGGAACTCCGTGCCCCAGTCCTCCTCTGCCACGAGGCGCGTATTGCGCTCGTCGGCCTGCCCGAGGATACTCAGTGCCCGGCGGTCGCAGCGCATCTCCACACCGTCGCCCGACCATGCCTGCGCGATGCGCGGCAGGAACTCCGGGGCGGCCATGGAGTGGACGAGCACCGTGTCCACCGCGTTGCAGACGTAGGGGCGCTGCACCTTGGCGTTGTGCACGATGGACACGGCCATGTCCATGTTCGCGTCCCGGTCCACGTAGGTGTGGCATACGCCGATGCCGCCGGTGATGGCCGGCATGGCCGCCTCGGCCGCGACCCGTCGCACCAGCTCCGCGCCGCCGCGCGGCACCACTAGGTCGACGTACTCCTTCATGGCGAGCATCTCGCCCACCAGGCCCCGGTCCGTCGAGTCCACGAATTGCACGGCGTCGGCGGGCGCTCCCGACGCCTCGATGCCGTCCCTCACCACCGAGGCCAGGACCGAGTTGGACGCCAGGGCCTCGCTGCCGCCCTTCAGGATCACGGCGTTGCCGGACTTGAAGCAGAGCGCTGCTATGTCCACCGTGACGTTGGGGCGGCTCTCGTAGATCGCGCCGATGACGCCCAGGGGGACCCTGCGCCTGCTCACCCGGAGGCCGTTCGGAAGCTCCCTGGACTCCAGCGTCTCGCCCACGGGGTCCGGGAGGGAGGCGACGGACATGACGTCCCGTGCCATGCCCCCCAGGCGGCCCGGATCGAGCACCAGGCGGTCGAGGGACGCGGCGCTCATCCCGTCGCGGCCGGCCCTCTCGCAGTCCGACTCGTTGGCCGCGAGTATCTCGCCCTGCCTGGACGCGAGGCCGGCCGCGATGTTGCCCAGAGCCTGGTTCTTGGCTTCGGTCGAGAGGGTCGCGAGCCTGTGGGACGCGCTCCGCGCCCTCCTGCCCATGGCCCGGAGATCGACGGCTACTGCTTGCATCTGTCTACGCCCCCCGTGTTGGTCATCGCTCCAGGCGCACCATGTTGCTGCGGTGGACGACCTCGTCGCCGTACTGGTGGCCCAGCAGCCCTTCCACTTCGCTCGACTGGCGGCCCTTGATCTTGTCCACGTCCGCCGAGCCGTAGTTGGCGATCCCGGCGGCGATCTCGTTCATCTCCACGTCGAGGACCGCCACGATGTCGCCGCGGACGAACGCGCCGTCCACCCTCGTGACGCCCGCGGGAAGCAGGCTCACGTCCCTGCTCCTGAGCACCTTCGCCGCCCCGTCGTCGACCACTATCCGGCCCCTGGTCGAAAGCCCGCTCAGCATCCAGCGCTTGCGGCTCTCCATCTTCGACGCCGCGGCGGGGAAGAAGGTGCCCATCCGCTCTCCCCTGGTCAACCTGACGATTGCGTCCGGGGCCAGGCCGCTCGCGATCGCCATGTCGACGCCCGACGCCGTGGCCAGCCTGGCCGCCTCCAGCTTCGTCGTCATGCCGCCCTGGCCCTGGCCCTGCCAGGAGCCGCCGGCCGCGGCCTCGACGGTCTCGTCCACGCGCTCCACCAGCGGGATGAGCGTGGCGTCCGGGTCCAGGTGCGGGTCGGCGGTGAACAGCCCCTCGGTCTGCCCCAGGTTGACCAGCAGATCGGCGTCCACCAGGTTCGCGACCATTGCCGAGAGGTTGTCGTTGTCGCCGAAGAACTCCCCCGCCAGCTCCTCGACCGCCACCACGTCGTTCTCGTTCACTATGGGGACGACGCCCAGGTCCATGAGCTGCATGAGAGTGTTGCGGACGTTCAGGTAGCCCTGCCTCTCGGTCAGGTCCTTGCGTGAGAGGAGGGCCTGCGCAACGGGCGTCTGGTGCCAGTCGAATAGCTGCTCGTAGGCGTGCATCAGCCTGCCCTGGCCCGCCGCCGCCAGCACCTGCCGGAACGGGACACCCCGGCCCTCTCGCGGCGCACCCAGCACGTGGCGCCCGGCAGCCACCGCGCCCGAGGTGACGAGGATGATCTCGACGCCTTCCTGTCGCAGCCGGGCCACCTGCTCGACCAGCGTGGCCATCACCTGCAGGTTCAGGCGGTCCCCGCCCCTGGTGAGCAGGGTCGTGCCCGCCTTCACGACCACCCTGCGGTAGGCGGCCCCGTCGTCGAGGCCGGAAGATGCGGGGGCCGTATTGTTGCTGGAGGAAGACATGAGCGTCACGAGGAGTCCGCCGGGGCACTCGCGATTATATCAAATGGACGGAGCGCCCCAACAGGAAATGGTGGGCTCAGAGCGGCGCTGCGGGGAGCAGGCCGAAAATGTCCTCCAGGGCCTCCGCGACCTTGGCCCTCTGCTCAGGCGTCGTGGTCGGCTGGGGCGGGCCGGGGTTGCCGTTCGGGTACAGGCCGCGCTGGCGGACAGCCTCCTTGATGGCATGCAGCCATCCCACCTCCAGCGCCGCCTTCAGCCAGGGTTCCTCGTAGCGGAAGGCCATCGCCATCGCGTCGTCGTACCGCCTCGCCTCCAGCTCGGCGAAGAAGTCGGACGCGATCCTCGGCGCGAACGGGGCGACTGTGCACAGGTACGCGGGCGACCCGAGCATGAACCCGAACACCATGCTGCGCATCTGCCCGGCGCAGACCGTCGCGAAGTCCAGGTCGCGGGTCTCGCGGGTCATGTCGTGATAGTCGGACGTGTCATGCACCTTTGCGCCGACCACGTTGTCCCGCGCGGCCAGCTCGATGCCGGTGGCGAGAGGCGGGTCGAGGAGCCAGAGCGGAATGTCCGACGCCGTCTCGATGAGGTCGAAGAAGCGGAGGTACGCATCCCTGTCGGTCGGGAAGCTCGGGTGTAGCTGTACCTTCACCGCGTCCGCTCCGACCTCGTCGGCGTGCCTCAGGTACTCCCGGCACCTGGCGACGTTCCACCAGCCCGTCGCGGCCACGAACAGCGCGCGGCCCGCGTTCACGTCGGCGATCTCGGCGGTCAGCCGCCACACGTCGGCGTCCGACAGGTAGGCGTACTCGCTGCTGCCGTAGGTGAGCAGCAGGACCGGGGCGCCGTTCTCGCACAGCCAGTCCACGTAGCCGCGCACCGCCCCGAAGTCCACGCCGCCGTCGCCGTCGAAGCAGATGTTCAGGGGTACGACCGGGCCCCTGGTTCGCTGCACCACTTCGCTGGAGCGGCTCATGTCTGCCTCCATACTGCGTCGGTCGGGGCATTGTACTCCCTATGCTATACTCCGGGGCCAGCATCCAGGCGGAGAAGCCGTGCGCACATTCCGAATCGCCCTGGCCCAGACCAACCCCACCGTCGGCGACCTGGACGGCAACACCCGCAGGATCATCGACTACGTAGACCGCGCCCGCGACCTGGGCGCAGACCTCGTCGCGTTCCCTGAGCTCGCCATACCCGGGTACCCTCCGGAGGACCTGCTCTTCAAGCCGCAGTTCATCCAGGAGAACATCAGGAAGCTGCGGGAGGTGGCGTCGGCCTCCAGGGACATCGCCGTGGTGGTCGGGTTCGCTGACGCCAACTCATACGTCTACAACGCCGCGGCGGTCCTCTACAACAGCGAGGTGGTGGGCAAGCACCACAAGATATACCTGCCTAACTACGGGGTGTTCGACGAAGAGCGCTACTTCCAGGCCGGGGCGGAGTGCCCGGTCTTCTCCATCGCCGGAACGCCCGTCGGCGTGAACATCTGCGAGGACATCTGGTTCGCGGTGGGTCCGACGGCGGTGCAGCGGGCCGCCGGGGCTGAGGTGATCGTGAACGTCAGCGCATCTCCCTTCCACGCGGGCAAGCGTGGGACGCGGGAACGGATGCTGTCCGTCAGGGCCGCCGACAACGGGCTGTTCGTCGCCTACGTGAACATGGTCGGCGGCCAGGACGAGCTCGTATTCGACGGCGGCTCGATCATCCACGACCCCCTGGGCGAGGAGATCGCCAGGGGACGCCAGTTCGAGGAGGACCTGGTCGTGGCCGACCTGGAGGTCGAAGCCGTGTTCAGGTCGAGGCTCCGCGACACCCGGCCCAGGAGCGAGCGCTCGGGCAGCCTGGACGACGTGGGCAGGGCAGTCCACGTCCACGTGTCGGACGCGCCCGCAGGCCCGCGTCCTGCCCTGAAGGCCAGCTACCCGGGAACGGCGCCGGAGGGCGCAGCGGAGGTGTACGCGGCCCTGGTGCTCGGCACGCGCGACTACGTCCGCAAGACGGGCTTCGAGCAGGTGTACGTGGCACTGTCGGGGGGGATCGACTCCAGCGTCGTGGCAACGGTCGCCGCCGACGCCCTGGGGCCGGGCAACGTGACGGGCGTGTCGATGCCGTCCCGCTACTCGTCGGAAGGGTCGGTCCTGGACGCGCGCGGCCTCGCCGAGGCCCTTGGGCTGAAGCTGTGGGAGATCCCCATCGAGGGGCCGTTCTCCGCCTACCTAGACGCCCTGGAGCCCCGATTCGAGGGCAGCGAGCCGGGCACCGCCGAGGAGAACCTCCAGTCGCGCATCCGCGGGATGCTGGTGATGGCCCTCGCCAACAAGTTCGGCGGCCTGGTCCTCACGACGGGAAACAAGAGCGAGATGGCCGTCGGCTACGCGACTATCTACGGAGACATGGCCGGGGGATACGCGGTCATCAAGGACGTGCCCAAGACTCTGGTGTACGAGCTCGCCGAGTACAGGAACTCCCTCGGCGAGGGGTCCGTGATCCCCGAGTCGGTCCTGACCAAGCCCCCCAGCGCCGAGCTGCGCCCCGACCAGAAGGACGAGGACAGCCTGCCGCCCTACGAGGTGCTGGACCCCATCCTCAAGGCCTACGTGGAGGACGACCTGGGCTTCGACGAGATCGTCGGCATGGGGTTCGAGCGGGATGTCGTCGAGCACGTGGTGACCCTCGTCGACCGCAACGAGTACAAGCGCCGCCAGGCGCCGCCGGGCATCAAGATCACCCCCCGCAGCTTCGGCAGGGACCGCCGAATGCCCATCACCAACCGCTACCGCCCCTTCTGAGCCGTTTATAGCGAACTTAGCAAGTTTAGGTTACTCCCATAAACTGGGATAAACTTCCTATAATCCTGCCCGCCCTTGTGGATGGAAACACGTTCGCCCTGAGCCTGTCGAAGGGCAGTGCTCACCAGTGCAAGCCCCTCCGGTCCGTTTATAGTGAAATTAGCCATCTTAGGTTTTCCTTGTAATTCTGCATAAACTCCCTATAATCGACCCATGGACCCGATCCGCAACCCCTATGCGCCCGGGGCCGGCACACGGCCACCGGAGATGGCCGGCCGTCACGAGGTCCGCGAGACCGCGCGGATCGCCCTGGAGAGGACCAGGATCGGGCGCCCCAGCAAGAGCGTGATGATGGTGGGGCTGCGTGGCGTGGGCAAGACCGTGCTGCTGGACCGGATTAGCGAGGATGCCGAGACCAACGGCATCCTCGCCCTGCGAATCGAAGCCCCCGAAGGGCGCTCCCTGCCCGCGACCCTTGCGCCTCAGCTGCGCCTGGCCCTGCTGAAGCTCTCGAACAGGGAGGCCGCGAAGCGGATGGCGCAGCGGGCCCTGCGGGGACTTGCCGGGTTTGCCAGCGCCCTGAAGGTGAAGTTCCAGGACATCGAGGTCGGCCTGGACTTCGACCCCGAGCCCGGGCTGGCCGACACCGGCGACCTGGAGACCGACCTGCAGAACCTCCTCGAAGTTGTCGGGAGGGCCGCCAGGGCGGACGGAAGCTGTCTGACTCTCTTCATCGACGAGATCCAGTACGTGAAGGAGCGCGAGCTCGCGGCGTTGATCATGGCATTGCACCGGACCTCTCAGCGTCGGCTCCCCGTGACCATGGTCGGGGCGGGGCTGCCCCAGATACGGGGCCGCGCGGGGAAGGCCAAGTCCTACGCCGAGAGGCTCTTCGAGTTCGCCGAAATAGGCGCGCTGTCACCTGGAGACGCCAGGATTGCCATTGCCAAGCCCGCGAACGACGAAGGGGTCGAGATAGAGAGCGACGCCCTAGACGCCATCGTCGCTCAAACCCAGTGCCACCCCTACTTCCTGCAGGAGTGGGGGAAGAACGTGTGGGACGTCGCCGAGCGCTCGCCCATCACCGCCGCCAACGTGGAGGTCGCCTCCCAACAGACCATCGCCGAGCTGGACGAGAGCTTCTTCCGGGTCAGGTTCGACCGGCTCACGCCCGCGGAGAAGAGATACCTGCGGGCCATGGCCCAGCTTGGCGTCGGGCCTCATCGCTCTGGTGAAATTGCCGACGTGCTGGGCCGCCGCGTGACCTCCCTCGCCCCCACTCGCAGCCAGCTGATCAACAAGGGCATGGTATGGAGCCCGAGCCACGGGGACACCGCCTTCACGGTTCCCATGTTCGACGAGTTCCTCATGCGCATCATGCCAGGCGACCGGTGGTGACGACCTGCATCCCCCTGCGCATTTATACTGAAATTAGCGAAGTTAGCATGACTTTATAAATCAGGATAAACTGGGATAAACTTCGCATAATCCCCTGCATTAGCCGAGCTCGCTACGAGGTCGAGCCGTCCCGGCTCTGATCAGACGGAAGGAAGCGGGGCGGTGTCCCCGGTCTCGTACTGCCACATGCGGATTCGGGCGGCCATGTCGCGCACCCGGTCCCGGTGGGCCGGGTCGTCGAACAGGTTGGTCTCCTCGTAGGGGTCGGCCCGCAGGTCGAACAGCTCGCCCTGGTCGCCCGCGCACAGGTTCAGCTTCCACCTGTCCGACACGACCGACCGGTACGGCAGCGCCAGCATCCGGTTGATGGCGTCGTCGCCCAGGAACCTGTCCCTCAGGTTGGGGCTGATCCCGTTCCACTCCATGAACACGTCGTTGCCGTCCAGCGTATCCTCGCCGTTCAGCACGGGCGCGAGGCTCCTGCCCTCGAGGTGGCCCGGCGCCGGCTCGCCCAGCGCGTCCAGCAGCGTTGGCGCCAGGTCGACCTGGCTCACGCTGCCCTCCACCCTGCGCGGGCCGCACAGCCACGGAACGCGCACAAGCAGCGGCACCCGCGCCGACTCCTCGTAGAACGACCGCTTCTCCAGCATCCCGTGGTCGCCCAGCATGTCCCCGTGCTCGGTCGTGAAGACGACCGCCGTGTCGTCCGCCACCCCCGCCCGCTCCAGCGCCGCGTTGATCCGTCCCACCATCCGGTCCACCAGCGTGACGTTGCCGTAGTACTGCGCCCTCAGCCTGCGCCACCCGGCCTCGGTTGACAGGTCGTGTCCCGGCGCCAGTGTGTTGGACATGTAGGCATCGTCGGCAATGCTCCCGCCGCGTAGGTACTGCATGAAGTAGTCGGCGCGCACCTTGTTGACCAGCGCGGCCCCCTCCGGCCTCTTCAGGAACGCGGGCCCCGTGGGTATCGCGTCGGGGTCGTACTGGGCGTCGAACGGGCCGTCGTAGGGCGAGTGGGGCTCGAAGGTGCTGACGTACAGCACGAAGGGCCGGTCGCTGTTCTCCGCGATGAACCCCTCGGCCCGCTCGGCCAGGAACGACGCCATCTGCATCTCCTCCGGCAGCCTAGCCCTGGCGTCGGGCGAGAAGACCATGTCGCCGCCCACCTCGTCGTCGGGCTTGAACCCGTTGGCGACGAGATGGTGGTGGTAGTCCGACAGCACTCGCCGGTGCTCCCGCCGCGTGTAGCTCTCCCGGTGGGAGTCCTCCGTGCTCACCCACACGTCGAACCCGTGCTGCTTGATCACGTCGTCGCCCAGGTGCCACTTGCCCATGTACCCGCACACGTACTCCTCCGACACCATCTCCGACAGCACGGGCACGTCGGGCGAGAGCGGCAGCTTGTTCACGATGGGCCCGGCGGTGTGCGGGTAGAGCCCCGTCATGATGGAGGCGCGAGCGGGCGTGCACACGGCCTGGGTGACGTATGCGTTCTCGAACACCGCGCCCGACGACGCCAACGCGTCGAGGTTCGGCGTCTGCGCCCACTCGCTCCCGTAGCAGCCCAGAGAGTCCCGCCGCTGCTGGTCGCTCATGATGAAAACGAGGTTGCGTCGGGACATATGCCACTGCTCCAGCGTAGGTTCGGTGGGCATTCTATTGACGCCCCCGCAAGCCTGTCAAACGACATCCCCGCCGTGCTACGATGAATTCCCATGGCACGGAACGGCAAATACGTGGCTATCGTCGACTACGATGCGGGCAATCTCCGCAGCGTCCAGAGGGCCCTCGAGCGCTTCGGCGCGAACGCCGTCATCACCAGCGACCGGCAGGTCATCGGCGACGCGGACGCGATGGTCTTCCCCGGCCAGGGCGCGAACGACTCCTCCATGCGGCACCTGAGGGAGCGGGGCTTGGTCGAGCCCATACGCCAGTTCGTCCGCAGCGGCAGGCCCTTCCTCGGCGTCTGCCTGGGCCTACAGCTACTGCTGGAAGGCTCCGACGAGGGAATCGAGCCCGGCCTCGGTCTCCTGGAGGGCCGGGTGCGCCGGCTGCCGCCCGGATTGAAGATCCCGCACATGGGATGGAACCGGGTCGATCTGAGCCGCAAGCACCCCGTGTTCGAGGGCGTGCCCGGCGGGTCCTACTTCTACTTCGTCCACAGCTACTACGCCGACCCCGAGGACCGCGCCCTGGTCGCCGGAACGACCACCTACGGCGTCGAGTTCTGCTCCGCGGTCGCGTGGGACAACGTCGCGGCGGTCCAGTTCCACCCCGAAAAGAGCGGCGACACCGGCCTCATGATCTACAGGAACTTCGTCGGGCTGGTGAGGTAGCTCAATCCGAATCTACGCCCATGCAGTCGTGGCGGATACGAGCCTGCTATTGGTCGGGTCCACCGCCAGGCGCAGCCCTTCCAGCGTGTAGGCCCCCAGGAGGGGGCGTGTGTTCTCCTCTCCAAAGACCACCAGGGTTGCCTCGGTGCGCCCGTTGATGGTGGCCATAGCTTCCCCCATGTCGTACTCCACCGGACGCCCGTCGGCCAGCACGAGCGTGATCTTGTCGATGGGCGGCACCCCCAGCTCCTTCAGGCGGTCGGCGGGCACGATGGTGTAGCTGGCGCCGGTATCCACCATCGCCTCTATCTCCAACGAGCGTTCACCGTCCATGCTGTCGAGCCGAATGGGCCAGTTGAAAACGCCCAACTCATACACCTCTATAGCGATACTCCTGCAAAGTCATTCTAATGCACCCGGTATCCTCCATCAACCGGTTGCTGCCATCCCAGACGACTTGTCCGGGTCGGGCTTGTGGAGAGTCCGCGTCAATGATTACCATATCTTTCAGGAACTTCGTCGGACTCGTGAGCTAGACGTTGGAAGTCATACCGGCAATAGACATCAGGGGCGGGCGGTGCGTCCGCCTCTTCCAGGGCGACTACGACCGTGAGACCGTCTTCTCCGACTCGCCCGTGGACATGGCGGCCCACTGGGTCGAGCGGGGCGCGGAGCGCCTCCACGTCGTCGATCTGGACGGCGCAAGGGACGGCGTGGCCCCCAACATCGACGTCGTTGCCCGGATCGCCGGCTCGTCGCCCGTCCCCGTCCAATACGGCGGAGGCGTCCGCGACGTCGCATCGGCGCTCAGGGCCGTGGAGATGGGCGTGGACCGGGTGGTCGTGGGCACCGCTGCGGTGGAGGACCCCTGCCTCGTGGAGGCCCTGCTGCGGGAGATCGGCGCGGCGGCGCTGGTCGTCAGCGTCGACGCCCGTGAAGGCAGGATAGCCCTCGATGGCTGGACACGCGGGAGCGGCGTCGACGCGGTGGACTTCGCGCGGAAGCTGGAGTCGTCCGGCGTGGAGCGCGTCGTATACACCGACATCTCCCGCGACGGCACCCTCACCGAGCCCAACTTCGCCGGAGTCGAGGAGATCGCGGCGGCGACGGGAATGAATATCCTCGTCGCCGGCGGCGTGTCCTCCGTCGAGCACGTATCCCGGCTCGCGGCCGTCCCCGTCGAGGGCGCCATAGTCGGCTCGGCAGTCTATACTGGGGCCATCGACCTAGGCGAGGCCATCGCCGCAGTGAGCGAGATGCAGTCATGCTGACCAAGAGAATCATACCGTGCCTGGATATCGACCGGGGGCGCGTCGTCAAGGGCGTCAGCTTCGTCGACATCAGGGACGCGGGCGACCCGGCCGAGCTTGCGGCCTTCTACGACCGCGAGGGCGCCGACGAGCTGGTGTTCCTCGACATCACCGCAAGCTCCGACTCGCGCGACATCATCATGGACGTGGTGAAGCAGGTCTCCGAGCAGCTATTCATACCCCTGACGGTCGGCGGGGGTGTCCGCTCGGTCGAGGACGTGCGGGGCCTGCTGGAGGCCGGCGCGGACAAGGTGTCCCTCAACACGGCCGCCGTCCGCAACCCCGGCCTCGTCGCCGAGACCTCGGACCACTTCGGCTGCCAGTGCATCGTCGTTGCGATCGACGTAAAGCGCGTCGACTCCAACCAGGGTTCCGATGGAGACGCGTCGCCCGTTCCCGCCGATCCGAGCCTTGCCCTCGATGAAAGCTCGGTGTGGGAGGTCTACACCCACGGCGGAAGGACGCCCACAGGCGTCGACGCTATCCGCTGGGCCGTGCGCGCAGCCGAGCTAGGCGCGGGCGAGCTTCTCGTCACCAGCATGGACACCGACGGCCAGCAGACGGGGTACGACATCGAGCTGCTCCGCGAGATATCCGAGAGGGTCTCCGTCCCGGTCATCGCCAGCGGCGGTGCGGGCGAGGCCGAGCACCTCTACGAGGCGGCGAGTGTGGGCAAGGCCGACGCCGTTCTGGCGGCCAGCATCTTCCACTTCGGCAAGCTCAGGGTCGCCGAGGTGAAGGACTACCTCACCAGCCGCGGCCTACCCATACGCCCGGCGGACGCGGACTTCTCCACAACCGTCATTCCCGCGAAAAGCCTGCCCCGTACTCGATACGGGGCGGGAATCCAGGGCGGCGGGGATGGGTTCCAAGGGAGAGACGCGAAAACGGAGGTGGTGTGACCGTGGCAGTGAAGCTAGACGACAAGGGGCTGGTGCCCGCCATCGCCCAGAACGCGGAGACGGGCGAGGTGATCATGCTGGGCTACATGAGCCCGGGCTCGCTCAAGCGGACCCTGGAGGGCCGCGACGTCTGGTTCTACAGCCGCAGCAGGGCGGACCTCTGGCACAAGGGCGAGATGTCGGGCAACTACATGCGCGTCAGGTCCGCCTCCATCGACTGCGACGCCGACGTCATCCTCCTCCAGGTCGACCCCGAAGGCCCCATATGCCACACGGGCGCGCCTGTCTGCTTCTTCACCGCCCTGGACGAGATGCCCGACTTCGAGAGGTCCGGCGCCGGGCCGGGGATCCTCGACGAGCTATTCTCGATCGTCCAGGACCGCAAGAGGGCCCTGCCCGAGGGCAGCTACACGACCGAGCTGTTCAGGGGCGGCGTGGACCGCATAGGCCAGAAGGTAATCGAGGAAGCGGGCGAGGCCGTGATCGCCGGCGTCAAGCTCGACAAAGACGCCCTCGCCCGCGAGGCGGCCGACCTCCTGTACCACCTCCTGGTCCTCCTCTCGGCCAACGGAGGCAAGCCCGAGGACATCTACACCCACCTCCGCACCCGCCGGAAGTAGGGAAGACACCCCTCCCGCATCTTGCCGAGCAGAATCAGAGAAGCGTACGTACGCTTCTCTCTTCGATGTACTCGTCTAGGAACCCCAGGCGCATGGCCTCGTTTAGCTGTAGCCCTATGGCATCCGCGATCTCGCCGCGCAGTTCTTCGAGGGAATCGGCATACGTGGAAGTGCCGAGCTCGATGCACGTGCCCACCCATACGTCTTCTTCCTGGGTCAGCTCCAGGGTCAGCAGGACCAGTTTGATAGGCCCGCGCTCCGGTAACTCGACCGCAATAGCCTGCTTTCCCACTAATGTAGTTCTACTCTCCCTTCAGTATGGCGATGACCCTGTCAATGTGTCGGAATCGAAACCAATACTCGCTGTTCGTTCTGGTCTCATGTATCTCGACTCGTTGACTCTCCGCGAACGCCTTAAGAGCGCTGCTGTTGGGAAATCTCCCGTTCTCCAACGACGACAGAGTTATGTGGGCTCGGTTGTGGTCACTGTAGGGCACATAGATAGTGGCTCCCTTGCGGAAGTTGAATGAGTAATACCTAGCCCTTTCGAGATCCCTGAGTAGATCGGGGAACTCCTTAGCCAGCCTGTCAAGTACGGTTCGGCCGGTCATGCCAATCCTCCTAGGGGTCATTGTTGGAGTGTCCGGGTAATGTAACATATGCCGAAACACGCACGGAGGGTCTAGCGGTGAAAAGGTGCCGTCTTCATCGGCGACAGGCCCCCGAGGCCTACGCCCTCTTCGACACCGGCGCAATCGGCAAACCCGTCATCGTATGGGATTAGGCGGCAGCCGGGACCTAGTCGTTCCTAAGGTTCAGCAATACGTAGACGGCGAACGCACGCCTGTCCTTGGCGGGAGCCCTGTTGAAGCGTCTGATGTGAATAGCTGCTTGAACAATGCGAACGCGCACGTAGTCCTTGTAGAAGGAAGTGTCTGGGTCATAGTCGGCGCGATGCCGCTCTTCCTGCATCAGGACGAACAGCTCCGCGAAATCCCGAATTTCTCTCGGAAACTTCTCCATCATGCCCCGGCGCTCGCAGCGATTCCTTGCGGTCCCGTGCTGCAACGCCCGGTACGCCTGTCTCCATGCCGGCTGGCTGCGGCGCGCGCCCGTACCGCCGACGAGCATGTCAGCGCAGCAGGCCGCTATGCAGTGGAACAGCGCGTAGTAGGTGGTACTGACGGCCCGGCGAAGGTTGGCCTCCCGCGGGCGGCCCGCGGTGCCGGCTTCTACCAGGTGCCTGGCCGTGTCGATGAGATCAAGCGGTTTCAAGGCTCAGCTCGGGTTCGACGTCGACGTCAGGGTGGAGACGCCGGAACCTCTTGAGCTTGCTCCGCCACTCGGACTTCCCGACGAAACCAGGGTTGGGGGACTCCTCTATGCCCGCCTCGAGCAACTTCGGGCGGATGAGCCTGATCATGGATACGGTCCAAACGGGGTCGAGCTTCTCCCAGTCGCCGTCGAAGACGACCAGGATCTGGAGATAAGTGCTCCCATCGCTGTGCGGGCCCCACTCGTCCACGGTCGGCACCACCACGATGGGGTCGAAGACGAACTCGTCGTCGGTGAACCGCTCCGCAAGGGTCTCCCTCATTATCTTCCTGACTATCCGGTCGCGTTCCTGTGGCGTCATCGCGGGCCTCCTTGCGATCATTGTACACCCCGCGTTACTCGGCCGTCCGTCCAGTACCGGTACCGGGCCCGCGCCGACTCGACCACCTCGCCCACGTCCTCCGCCAGCAGGTAGCCCTCGACCACCAGCGCCTCCGCGGCATCGGCCACCCTGGCGGCGTAGTCGTCCTCCGAGGCGTAGCGCTCCTCGATCGACGGGCGCGGGTCGCCCGCGGCCTCCCGCTCCTCGCGCGTCGCCGCGAACGGCAGCGTCCACCCCATCAGCCCGCCCGTGATGCCGGTCACCAGCCCCGGGTTGCCGATGTCCGGGTGGCGCAGGTTCCAGCCCGTGCTGGTCGCCAGCGGCACCGAGACGTCCGGCAGCCTGATGCCCGCCACCTCGTTCCCGTCCTCGTCCACGTCCGACACCAGCGCCGGGTACGTCTCGCCCTCCCCGGGCGGCAGCTTCGTCGTCCTGCCCAGCGCCTGCTCCGGCCCGTAGTCCAGCCTGATCGCCCGCGTCGGCTGGGGCGGGAACACCGCGCCCGGGATACCCTCGAACCGCTCCCGCAGCGTGTGCGACTCCACCGCCGTGCCGTCGTCCAGCGACGGGTGGCGGCTCGGTGGCGCGGGCTCGCCCGTCGTCACCCACCGGTCCAGGTTCGCCAGCGCCGCCCTCAGCAGCGGGTTGTAGTCGACCGCGTTGAAGGGAAGCTGGCCCCGGAGGCTGCTGGCGGGCAGCGAGTCCTGCGGCGGGAACGTCCCCGAACCGTGCTGCGTGCCCGCGAAGTGGTAGCGGCGCACGTACTCGTGCTCCCGCGCGTCCGTCATCGTCTCCAGGTCCGTGTGAATCAGCGCCGCGTCCCCGCGCCAGTACTCCGCCGACGTGTTCACGAACATCACCCTGGGCGCCATGCCGCTCTCGTCCAGCCGCCCCAGCAACGCCTCACCCTGACCCAAACCCTCACGTTCGCCCTGAGCCTGTCGAAGGGCCGGGTCGCCCTGCGGCGTGTCCGTGAATGGAAACATCTCCGGCATCACGAAGCAGATGTCCTTGGACGGCTGCCCGAAGCGCAGGTTGAACTCGCCGCGCATCGCCCCGGCCACGTGGGCGATCACCCCGTCCAGCGCCATCCGGCCCGACTCGTCCTCGTTCACACCCGCGTGCAGCATGTTCCGCAGGAACCGCCCGCTCTGCGACCTGCCGAACGCGTACGCGTGGTCCAGCACGCCCGCCGCCGGGTTGCCCGCCGCCGCGCCCTCGTACTTCAGGAACGAGACGGCGTCCCGCACCGCCGCGAACCCCAGCCCCACTACGCGGCTCAGCGCCGACGTGTACACGAGCTGGTAGATGCGCCCCGGCTCGAACCCGGACTCCATGCGGACGTGGGTCGCCTCCCCGCCGTCCATGCTCACGAACGACCACGCCGCCCGGTCCACCTGCGCCATCGGCCCGTTCGGGTGGTCGCGGACGTACAGGGCCGCCGACGGCTCGCCAGGGTCCGCGGCGGGATGGGGCAGGTGCTCCCGGTCCGACAGCATGTGAATCGCCGTCGGCTCGTCCACCTGGAACCAGTTCATGATCCTGCCGGATATCGGCCCGTCAGGGCCCATGGCCAGGGGCGCACGCATCCCTATCAGGCCCGGGCTCGGCGGCACGTCGGCCTGCCACCCGCACCAGGCCACCGTGTAGCCGTGCCTGAGCAGGAACCCGTTGCCCGGCGCAAGCGGCGCGGCCGGGTCCTCCACCGGCCCCGCGCTGTTGAAGTTGTTGAAGACGGTCCGGTTGCCCCGGTTGCACACGTCGAAGAACAGCCGCCGGTTCCCCCTGCCAGCCTCGGCGGGCATCAGCAGCGCGAAGTCCGACGAGAACCGCACCCGCCCCTCCGTGTCCCTGGGCGCAAGCCCGACGTCCGTAATAGTCGAGTTCACCCGCGCCCCCGGGTCCACCCCAAAATGCGCCACCCCCCCAAGCTCCCGATACGCCCCAACATCCCCAAACCCCCGCCCCCCGGCATAAGGACCATCCGACCTAATCTCCAACTGAATCAGCGGCATCGGCGATCCCTCCTCCTACTGCTGTCTACTACTGTCGCCCACCCCGGCCTTTCCAATTGGCAGGGTTGACCACGTCCTCGACGATCCCCCTCTTGGTGTCTCTACTGTCGTCCACCCCGGCCTTTCCAATTGACGGGGTTGTCTGCGTCCTCCGACCATCGCCGTGGATTGTCCATTATATATGCGCGTATCCCCCGTAGGGGCGGGTTTCAAACCCGCCCTCGGCCTTTCCAATTGGCGGGGTTGTCTGCGTCCTCCAACCATCGCCGTGGATTGTCCATTATATATGCGCGTACCCTGTCCAACTCACCCTCGCTGCGTATGACGTGGTCGTAGAATCCGCGTTGCCATACAGGTGTGCCGATTGATGGACGCATCTCATTGATCCTGCGGGCTGAGAATGTCTTGAATGCGCGTACGATTTCAGGAAGGCCACGCCGCCTGGGGGCTACGGTCGAGGGGAGGGCGGGTTTCAAACCCGCCCCTACGCCAATGGTGTCGTCCTTGATGATGATCACGCCATGAACGTGGTTAGGCATGAGGATAAACGCGTCTAGCGCAACGTTGTCGTAATGATCAGGAAGCTTTGCCCAGCAGTCCTCTACAACCTCTCCCAAGCGATTCGCCGCCATCTTGTCATCGACGACCTGACCAAACAGAGGAAGGCGATTCTGAGTACACGCCGTGATGAAATATGCCCCCGGGGTCGAGTAGTCGTACCCCCGCAGCCGTATGGATCTGCGCCTGGGCTCGCCTTGCCGCATGATACTAGCCATCCTAGTATTCCCCCCAATTGACTATGCCTACACCGCCATCTCCCACCCCGCAGGGGCGTGTTTGACCACGCCGCCGGCTTCCCCTCCGTAGGGGCGGGTTTGAAACCCGCCCTCGCCCTTGCCAAGGGTCATGGTCGCCTGCATCCTCCAACCCCTACCGTGACTCGTCTTCTGGCTCGTAGGACTCGTCCTCGTCATCCTCATATTCCTCCCAATTGACCATGACTGCGCCGCCACCTGTCATCCTCGTATTCCCCCAATTGGCTATGACCACGCTGCCGGCTTCCCCTCCGTAGGGGCGGGTTTGAAACCCGCCCTCGCCCTTGCCAGGCGTCATGGTTGTCTCCTCGCCATCCTCATATTCCTCCCAATTGACCATGACTACGCCGCCATCTTCCACCCTGTAGGGGCGTGTTTGACTACGCCGCCGGCTTCCCCTCCGTAGGGGCGGGTTTGAAACCCGCCCTCGCCCTTGCCAGGCGTCATGGTTGTCTGCATCCTCCAACCACTACCGTGACTCGTCTTCTGACTCTGAGGACTCGTCCTCGTCATCCTCATATTCCTCCCAATTGACTATAACTACGCCGCCAGCCTCCACTCCGCCCCCGCCGTGCGATGCCAATTCGGTCCCACGTGCTTGCCTCAATCGGGCTTCCACTCTGTATCCTCCAACCCCTACCGTGACTCGTCTTCTGACTCGTAGGACTCGTCCTCGTCATCCTCATATTCCTCCCAATTGACCATGACTACGCCGCCATCTTCCACCCTGTAGGGGCGTGTTTGACTACGCCGCCGGCTTCCCCTCCGTAGGGGCGGGTTTGAAACCCGCCCCCGCCCTTGCCAAGCGTCATGGTTGTCTGTATCCTGCAACCCTACCGTGACTCGTCTTCTGACTCGTAGGACTCGTCCTCGTCATCCTCATATTCCTCCCAATTGACCATGACTACGCCGCCACCTGTCATCCGCGTATTCCCTCCAATTGGCTATGACTATGCCGCCATCTTTCACCCTGTAGGGGCGGGTTTGAAACCCGCCCCCGCCCTTGCCAGGCGTCATGGTTGTCTGCATCCTGCAACCCCTACCGTGACTCGTCTTCCATATCTGGTCGTCCTCTATGGGCGTACCCTTGGTCCCTGTGGGTCGTGGAGCAGTAACGGTAATCATCCACCGATCGTTTCCAACATCAATACCGTCGGCTGCGTTGCCTCGTTCGTACAAGTTCCCCAGGTGCTTTTGAGCGCGTTCAGCCTTCCGTTTCGTCTCTGGGTCATTGTTGAAGGTCAGGCCCAATAGCTCGTTGTTCACGACCTGCGGGACGACCAACAGGAACGGCCCCGCCGCGGCAATCTCATAGGATTCCAGCCGCGGATTGTCCATGATCGTGTTCGTGTCCAGCAGCAGGATCACCTGTGGCTCCAGGCGCTCGACCGCCTTCACGAGATTCTCAGGCGTCTTCATTGACTCATCTCCTGGCCGGCGCTACTCGAATATCTCCCTGACCGGCATTTGCCATCCGGGAACTACGTCGCCGACCTCGAGCGTATCCGATTCCCCCAGATCCTCGACGTCGGCCTGCGGGCGGTGGACCCTGACGGTACGGCTGCGCGGGTTCACCACCACGACTGCCAGAGTCCCGGCGGCGAGCCAGTCGGCCACCTTCTCGTCCACGTCGGTGTAGCGATCGTTGGGAGACATGACCTCTACCGCGAGGTCGGGCGCGCCCAGGGCGAATCCGGTGGACTCCCCGATCTGCCTCAGCCTCTCGTTGGAAACGAAAGCCGCATCGGGTGCGCGAACGTGGTCGGGGTCGGATCCCAGCTTGAAACCCGTCTCCGCTCCGTAGGCCTTGCCAAGCCCGTTCGCCCTTGCGTGTGCCCGGAGCGAGGCCCCTATGGACAGGGCGTATTCTCCGTGGGTCTGTCCGGCTGGCGGCATCTTCCTCAGCTCGCCCCTGACAAGCTCGTACCGGAAGCCGCCCCTCGGCATACGCAGCAGCTCTTCCGCCGTCACGCGCCGCGTCGTCGTAGCCATAGCTCCCTCCTCTCCAAGCCTATGGTACACCGATCCAGACTCCAGGGCGCGGACGCAAGGCCGCATAGGTCCAGGCCGTACAGGCATACTCATACCATTGGCCGCCAGCATCCACCCCGTAGGGGCGGGTTTGAAACCCGCCCTCTCCCCCTCTTGACAAGACATGATATACTGGAACACATGAGCGCAACAGCAATACAGCAGGCACCGCCCTCCATGGCGCAGATCGTCCGCGAAGTCACCGACGACGGACGGCGCATCGTCGAGTTCTACCTCGGCGTCGCCGACGGCAGCCTCGAAGGCTTCGAGGTACGACACCGCATGTCCGCCGCCAGGCGGCTCGACAAGATCGCCCCAGGACTCGTCGCCAAGTACCTGCAAAAGCACTACAACTCCCTGTGCCGCGACTCCTACCGCGTCATCGGCGTGCTACCCGTCCGCCGCTCGCCCATAAGGCCCAGGCCCGCCGCCGACGGCCAGGGCGCCCGCCGCCCCAGCGCCTTCCGGCGAAGGCTCGCACAGCTAGTCCGCGAGGAGACCGGCGACGGCCGCGCCATCGTCGACTTCATGGCCGGCGTCATGCACGGCACCATCACCGCCTTCAAGCCCCACCACCGCCTCGAAGCCGCCAAAGAGCTGGCCGCCCACATAACCACCAACGACCCCACCCCTGCCGTACGGGCTCCCGTCGTACGGGCGGACCCACGTGTCCGCCCGCTCAACACCGAGCCCGAGCCCACCAAGCCCGCTCGCCCCGAGCCAACCCAGCCCGTTCGCCCCGAGCCCACCCAGCCCGCTCGCCCTGAGCCTGTCGAAGGGCAGTGCTCCGCCAAAGCTCCCCAACTCGAAACTAAAAACCAAAAACTAACAACTAAAAACTTCCCCCCAATAACCATCGACGAAATCAAGAGCGCCGGCTACCTCCCGCGCGACATAACCCGCTACAAATTCGCCCGCGACCAGATCACCGGCGCGGTCTACGCCTTCGACGAATTGGGCCCCTTCATCGTCGACGAGGACGGAGACGAAACCTTCCACATCTCCCCCGACCAGATCGCGGGCTACGGCAACGTCCCCTTCCAGACCTTCGAAGAAAGCGACATCCCGGACAAGCCCGCCCGCAAAAGGCCCAGGCTGTTCACAGGCCCCCCCAACGAAGAGAACCTCACCATCGCCGAGCGCCGGATCAGGCAGAAGCTCAAGGACCACTGGCACGAACCCGACCCCTTGGCCGGCACCCCCTTCTTCCCCTCCCACCCCGGCCGCTCACCCCCCTGGTAGGGGCGCACCCACGTGTGCGCCCTCCCCGGTAACAACCGGACTCACGGCAAAGACTCGTAGGGGCGGGTTTCAAACCCGCCCTCCCCGGCCGCGTCAGTCGGCCCATACGTGGTATCTTCTTGGGGCGTGATGCGCTTGGAGGGATGACATGGGATACGTGTACGTGACGGTGTCCGACGAGGACAGGATCGCGCTCCTTTCGATGGACGACGCCAGCGGGCGGCTCGAACCCCTGGCGAGCTTCGACGTGCCGGGCCGCCCGGCCCCGCTGGCGAGACACCCCGGCGGGCGATTCCTTTACGTGGGCCGCCGCGGCGACAACATGGTCTCCAGCTACGCCATCGAGGTGTCCGGCGCCATCTCCTCAATAGGCGAGGCGCCCCTGAGGTCTGACCCCTGCTACATGGCGACGGGCAGGCGGGGCCGGTTCCTCCTGTCCGCGTACTACGGCGGCGCGGGCGTCTCCGTGCACCGGATCGGCTCCGGCGGCGCGGTCCAGGAGCCGGCCGTGCAGTGGGTTGACACCGCTACCGGCGCTCACTCCATCCAGACCGACGCCTCGAACAGCTTCGCCTTCGTGCCTCACATAGCCGACAAGGGCCCCAACGCCATATACCAGTTCCGGTTCGACCAGGAGACCGGTCGCCTCTCTCCCAACGAACCCGCGTCCCTCACGCCCGCGACCGTCGACGGCCCCCGCCACTTCTGCTTCCACCCCAGCCTTGATGTGCTCTACACCTCCAACGAGCAGGGCTGCAGCGTCACCGCCTACGCCCTCGACCGCTCAACCGGCCTCCTGCGTGCCCTCCAAACCGTCTCGACCCTGCCCGAGGGCTACTCCGGAGAGAATAGCTGCTCCCAGATACGGATCACGCCGTCGGGCCGGTTCCTGTACGCGCCGAACCGTGGCCACGACACCATCGCAGCCTTCAGCGTGGACGCCGCGACCGGGCTGCTCGCTCCCATAGGCCACACGCCGACCGAGCAGGTGCCGCGCGCCTTCGACATAGACCCGTCCGGGCGGTTCCTGTACGCGGCCGGACTCGACACCGGCCGCCTGGCCTCCTACGCCATCGACCAGGCATCGGGCGCACTCACGCCCCTGGACGTATACACCGTCGGAGCCGGGCCCATGTGGGTGCTCGTGACGCCGGGCGGCTAGAGGCTCCGGGGCGAAAGGACAACGACATGGGCAACCCACTCATCCGAGACGTCAGGGTAATCCTCACCGAGCCGGACAACATACGGCTGGTGATCGTGAAGGTCGAGACGACCGAGCCGGAGCTCTACGGCGTCGGCTGCGCCACCTTCACCCAGCGCCCAACCGCCGTGCTGGCCGCCGTGAACGACTACCTCCGCCCCTTCGTGATCGGCAAGGACCCCGCCGACATCGAGGACATCTGGCAGTCCGGCTACGTCTCGTCGTACTGGCGCAACGGCCCCGTCCTGAACAACGCCCTAAGCGGCATCGACCAGGCCCTGTGGGACATCAAGGGCAAGCTGGCGGACATGCCCGTCTACGACCTGTGGGGCGGGAAGGCGCGGGACGCGGCGGCCGTCTACGTCCACGCCAGCGGCACCGAGCTCGGGGAGGTGGAGGACAGCGTACGCGCCTTCACCGAGCAGGGGCACCACCACGTCAGGGTGCAGATGGCCACGCCGGGGTTCCGGTCCTACGGCACGGGCGGCAAAGGCTCGCGCGGAACGGGGCAGGGGCCGCGCGTGGCGACCGACCGGACCCGCCGCAGGCCCGGGGCAGGCGAGCTCGAGGCGCATCCGCCCGGCATATTCGAGCCCACGCCGTACATACGCACCGCGTTGGCGCTCTTCGAGCACCTGCGATCGACCGTCGGCTGGGACGTGGAGCTGCTGCACGACGTCCACGAGCGCATCCCGCCCATACAGGGCGTCGGCTTCGCAAAGGACGTCGAGCGCTTCAAGCTCTTCTTCCTGGAGGACCTGTTCCCGCCCGAGGACAACGACTACTTCCGCATCGTCCGCCAGCAGACGTCCACGCCGCTGGCCATGGGCGAGCTATACAACAACCCCCACGAGATCATCCCCATGGTCAAGGACCGGCTCATCGACTTCATCCGGGTCCACGTCTCCCAGATCGGCGGCCTCACCCCGGCGAGAAAGCTGGCGGCGCTTTGCGAGGCATTCAGCGTCCGCACGGCGTGGCACGGCCCCGGCGACACGTCGCCGGTCGGACACGCCGCCAACCTCATGCTCGACCTGAACGCCTGGAACTTCGGCATCCAGGAGTACGCCATCTTCGGCGAGCGCACGAAGGAGGTCTTCCCGGGCTGCCCCGAGGTGCGCGACGGGTACATGTGGCCCAACGGCAAGCCCGGCCTCGGCATCGACGTCGACGAGGCCCTGGCAGCGAAGCTCCCCTTCAAGGAGCGCGCCTACGGCGGCGCGTGGGACACCGTCCGCCGCGCCGACGGCTCCGTCATCCGGCCATAAGCAAGCTATGCGCAACGAATCGACTTGTCCGCAGTCCGCACCCAATTATAGAATTGCGGCTAGAGTCGACAGATGATTGAGCAATTCGAGGCAGTTAGCTACAAGGGTCTCCGGGACTTCTCTCTCGGCCCGCTGCGGAGAGTGAATCTCGTGACGGGCCCGAATGGCGTGGGCAAGACCAGCCTGGCCGAAGCCATCTGGCTGTTCCACGGACGCTATAACCCCTCCATCCTGTGGAACCTCCACGTCCAGAGACGGGAGATGCATGGGCCTAGCCCACTTACCGCGCTGGGTGGTCACGCTGTGACGCTGCGGGGCCAGGAGGACGAAGTAAGCTACGGCGTAATGTTCGAGTACGCAGAGGCCATGCAGCCCTCTTATCCAAGCACGACCGCCCCGGCACAAAAGAGCTCGGCCATTGCCGAGGAATCACGTGGCTATGGCATCGAGAACGCCCCGCCAGGCAACACCGAGGGGAATCCCCTGTCCCAGGTCATCTCGATGTTGGGAAGGGTTAGAGCCGCCTACGACCCGGATCCGAACGCGGGCGCATACGACTCCGAGATCGTTTTGGGCCCGTATGGCCCGGCGCTGGCCAGGCCCACTCCCCAGCCCGAACGACCCATGTCGATAATAATGACACGCGACGCGCCATTTCCCATAAGCCCGGATACCATCGAGCGGTTCTCGGACATGGTGGCGGCGGGCAAGAAGGGGCTGCTGCTCGATGTACTGCGCATCATCCAGCCCCACGTACAGGACGTCCAGATCCTGAGTCACCAGGGAACCCCCAGCCTCTGGGTGGACGTGGAGGCCGGTGAGCTGCTCCCGGTCGAGGCTGCGGGCGGCGGCCTGGTACGGCTGCTCGGTCTGGCCGTCAACTTCTTCACGGCCAGGGGCGGCCTGATCGTGATCGACGAGATCGAGAACGGGATACACCACTCTGCCCTGCCGGAGCTCTGGCGGCAGATCCGACAGCTCGGCGACCTTCTCGACGTCCAGTCCGTCATTACGACCCACAGCATCGAATGCGTCAGGGCAGCCGTCGCAGTCGAGGGCAACGGACAGGCGCCCTCAGACTTCGTAGTCCACCAGATGTACCAGGCCAAGGATGGGGAGCGTCGAAGCGAGACATACGCCGGCGACAAGCTGGTGGCGGCCCTCGATCTCGGTTTCGATATCCGGTGACAACCGCTAACGGAGACAAGATACCCAGGTCCGATCGTCTCCTGCTGGTAGAGGGTATGGACGAGGTCAACCTGGCCACTGAGATGCTGCGTAGCTGGAATATTTGCGGTGTTCAGGTAATGGACGTAGGGGGCAAGGACAAGTTCAGGTCGGAGATCGACGCGCTTATGTCCTACTCAAGGTCCCAGGGGCTCCACCTGTCCGCCATAGGCGTGTTGCGTGACGCCGACGCCCACCCCACCCGCGCCCTTCAATCGGTCACGGGCGCCTTGCGCTCCCTCGATCTGCCCGCCCCGGCCTCCCACGGCGCCATCATACATGGCTCGCCTTCGGTAGGCGTCTTCATCCTGCCGGACGGGACCTCTCCCGGGGCCGTCGAAGATCTCTGTTGGGAGGCTGTACAGGAAACCTCTGCCGGAAAGTGCTCGACCGTCTACCTGGAGTGTCTCGAAGAATCGGGAGCGCTTGCGTCGAAGAACCCCGCCAAGACACTGGTACACTCCTACCTGGCTGCACAGGAAGACCCCTCCTCCAGGGTGGGCGAAGGAGCGCTCAAGGGCTACTGGTCCTTCGACCATCCCGCGTTCGATCCCCTGAGGGATTTCGTAGGCCGGCTGGCCGTCATTTAGCCGTCGGCACACCGTCTCGGGAACGGAGCTCGCCCTAGTCGACGACCTGCTGGCCGCTCGCCTCGGCGGCCTCCTTCATGCGGGCGTAGGCTTCGGCGAACTCCGGGCTGCCGTCGTCCTCCCACCAGCCGAAGTCGATGCCGCGCACCGCTCCCTCCTCCATGCCGGTGATGCGCTGGGGTCTCGGCTTGCGCGGCGTGTGCACTACACTGCCGTTGGGCAGGCGCAGCACGCCGATCACCCGGGGCCGCGTCTCCTCGATGGGGGCGTTCGCCGCGACCTTGCGCAGCATGGCCTCGTCGACCTCGTAGCCCAGCCCAGGCCCTTCCGGCACCGGCGAGAACCCCTCGTCCACCGGGATGCGCTCGGTGGTGATGTCCTCCGCGTACTGGTCGTCCAGGTTGATGGAGTGGGCAGACGCCGTCGGCAGCACGGCCATCAGGTGCAGCGTCATCGCCTTCATCAGCGTGCCGCCCGTGAGCTGCATGATCACCTGCGCGTTCGCCCGCGCGGCGGCGATCCCACGCTGCACCGTGTCGCCGATGGGTCCTCCCAGCATGAATATGTCGGCCATGCCGCTCGCCATCTCGTAGTGCCCGCCCAGCGCGGGCCCGCCGCCGTGGACGATGGGTATCGCCGTCTGGTCGCGGAGCCTCCGCCAGCCGTCCACGTCCGTGCGCGGCAGCGGGTCCTCGATGAAGCCGACGATGGGGTGGCGGCGCTCCATCTCGGCCACCAGCGGCTTCACCACGCCAAGCGTCCGCCCCGCGCCGTTGAAGTCGTAGTGGAGCCTGAACCCGTCCGGCGCAACGTCCGCCGCCGCCTCGGCCTGCCGCAGCGGGTCGTACTCCGGGCTCGTGTGCATCTTGAAGACCCGGTAGCCCTCGTCCACGGCCCGCCGTATCTCGCCCGCGAACACGTCCGCCGGGCATGGCCGCGTCCACGCCGCCACCGCCCCGGCGTCCCGCACCTTCTGCCCGAGCAGCTTGTAGACGGGCATCTCCAGGTACTTGCCCATGGCGTCGTACAGCGCCACTCCGAGGCCCAGGTTCACGTCGGCCAGCATGAAGTCGAACGGGCTGCGGTCGATCAGCGGCTCGACCATCGACCTGGGCGGAGGCGGGCCGGGCCAGTCATAGTCCCCGTAGCCGACGATCCCGGCGTCCGTCGTCACCCTGAACACCATGCGGCAGTCGATATCGCCCATCCGCGCGCGGCCCACCGGATTGTCGTACCGCTCCGCCAGCCTCGGGTGTATGGGTATGATCTCGACGTCTGTGATCTTCACCTGTGCCTCCTAGATAGGGAGCAGTGCTAGGGTGAGTGTGAGACTCGCTTAGCCATGTTGATATCAGGTTTGCCGGGGCCGTTCGCATCGGGGACGACGCCGGTGATGACGAAGCCCATCTTGTGGTAGAACTCGTAGGGATGGCGACGCAGGTTTCGTATCCGCGCTATGTGTCCCCAGACGTTCGGGTAGAGGTCGACGCCCGACAAGGTGGTCATAGATTCAGTGTCGTCGGTCCCGACCCAGAGCGTAATGCCGCCACGCTCTCTCACGAGTTCCTCGAAGTCGGTGACCAGGGCGCGTCCTATCCCTCGTCCTTGCTGATCGGGTCTAACCGCCAGAGGGTGGATCTCCCAGACGTGGCCTTCGTAGCCGGGCTCTCCTCCAATAAAGCCAACCACCGCGCCCGCATCGTCTATCGCCACACGGCTGATACGTCCCTCCTGGAGAGTCTCCCGGACCTCCTCCAATGCGGACTCGACGGTGGGCCAAGCGTGGGGAGCGACGTGTCGAAATGCCTCGACCATGATGGAAGCGGCCTGTCGGATGGCGCCTCCGTCCGCAGCCGGGAGGTCGGCGATGCGGAAGGTCTGCATACTTGCTGAGGCTGTGCAATTCGGCATACTCACCCCGCCCAGGGGAAGGAGAGGGTGGGCTGGTTGGCGTAGCGGGTCATGGTCAGGGTCAGCTCTGCGCCGGCGCCCGGCTCCAGGCGGACGGCGAACGAGCGCCCGTTTACGTCGACCGTCGTGCCGTTGGCGGAGGCAGTGTCGATACGGTGCTCGCCGTAGCCGCCGCCCTGCACGACGACCGTCCGCGCCTCGACCTGGTTCACGTTCACCAGGGTCAGCGTCGTCCCGGTCGTGGTCATCCCGGTCACCAGGGCGGCCACGTCCTCCGGCACCCCGGCCCGGCGGCGCTCCGGGTCGAAGTAGCGCACCCGGGCGTGCAGCGGGTGGCCCTGGCGTCCGGTCGGCATCCCGCCCAGCATCAGCTCCGTCAGCGACTCCGTCAGCGCCGGCGTCAGGCCGTTCATGTCGTCCGACATCCGCGTATCGGGCGAGGCCGTGTCCTGCCGTACTCCCTCCATCCTGGTGCGCACCTGCTCCAGGGTGTCCTCCAGGGCTGCTACCGGGTAGCCGGGGTTACGGCCATCCAGGAAGTCGAGCCAGCCGCTGTCCACCCGCTCCCGGTCGGCCGGGTCCAGCGTCCAGTAGTAGACCTCCATCGCGCCATCGTCGAAAGGCTCGTCCCTGAAGTCGTACCAGCCCTCGTCGCCGTGCATCCGCGGGTACTGCTTCCGGCCGTCGACCGTCTTTGCGTTGGCGTTGACGGCGTCGATGACGCCCCTCCACGTATCCACGTACCGGAAGTCGCCCGTCGTCAGCAGGCCGTTGCCGAAGCTCCACGGAGCGCGTCCCATCATGGCCGGGCGGTGTTGGATATTCCCAGTGACGGGGTTGTACACCGAGAAGCCCCACCCGTAGACGCCGCCGTACCACCTGCCGCCGCACTCCCCGCCGATCGTCCCGTCCAGCCCCACGTTGCTCGGCGTTATCCCGCCGTTGGCCTCCGTGCGCTCCACCCAGGCGTCCACGTAGTCGACCAGCCATTCCCGGTACCGCCGCTCCCCCGTCAGCGCGTAGGCGTTGAAGGCCAGGGTAGTCGTGCCCATGTTGAGGGGATGGTCGCCCACCACGTCGTTGTAGTCCTGGAAGTGGATGATCATCTCCTCGAAGTTGCGCTCGCCGTGGCCCGGGTCGAACCGGCCCTCGATCTCGATGGGGTCGCCCGCCCAGTCCAGCCCCGTCGCCTTGCGCATGAGCGGACCGCGGCTGCCGTTGAACATGCTGCGGATGATCCTGTGCTCGGGGTCGTAGTTGGGCGCGGCCGGGTCGTCGCCCATGTAGAACCCGGCGAACCGCCTGGTCCGGAGCGCGAACGCGGCATCCCCAGGATCGGACAACCCTTGCAGGAAGAAGGCGGAAAAGCCCTCGCCGTTGTGCATCCAGTCGAACATGACCGGGAATTCCTTGAAGTACATGCCGTCCCGGGCGAAGGGCACGTACTCCGTCTTCGCCTCCGTGTACTGGCGCAGGTGGCCCTCCCAGCCCCTCTTGAACAGGTCGAGCACCACGTCCGGCGCGCCCAGGGCGTGGAGCATCGTCCAGTTGAGCAGGTTCTCGGCAGCGTCGTCGGCCCCGTCGTCGCCGCCCCACCTGGGGACGCACAGCAGGTACCCGCGCTCGTCGAAGTAGTGCTCGAAGAAGGCCTCGCACGCCTGGGCCTCCGCCTTCAGCAGCTCGCGCTCCAGCAGCGCCCAGTGGGGCGGCTTCATGGGGGTTCCAATACTCAGCACGGTGTGGTCGGGATTCGCTGCGTTCATGTCCGGCTCCTTTGGTAATCCGTCATTCCGGCGCACGCCGGAATCCAGTCCGGTCGCTGCCGTCGACTCGAGGCTGGGGGGATTATACATCCCAGCCGCGCTATACTGAGGGCCAAACTGGACGGCTTGGAGGATTCGGCATGGATTGGAAGCAGAGCGAGACGGCGGACGTGGTGGACACGCCCGCGATACACGAGGGAGAGGGGGTAATCACGCGCCGTAGGTTCTTCCACGGGGCGGTGAAGCTCCCCGTCAAGTTCGAGATCTGGGAGTTGCCGCCGGGCGCGAGCGAGGGGTCCCACGTCCACGACGGGGGCGACGCGCTGGAGGAGTTCTACTACTTCATCGGGGGCGAGGGCGTCATGTGGATGGACGGGCGCGAGCAGCCGGTCCGCCAGGGCGACGCCGTCCTGGCCCCCCAGGGCACCGACCACGGCTTCCGCAACACGGGAGACGAGACCCTCAAGCTCCTCCTGATCTGGGGCCCACCCAAGGGATAGGCTGGGAACAATGCCAATGTATGATCCACCACATCCCGGCGTGATGGTCCGTGACAGCGTAGAGGCCGTCGGATGGACGGTGACCGAGACCGCCCAGCGTCTCGGCGTCGCGCGTAACTCTTTGTCGCGTTTGCTGAATGGGCGCGTCGGCATATCGCCGCACATGGCATTGGCCCTGGAGCGCATCGGCTGGAGCAATGCCAGCCACTGGATGCGACTACAGGTGGCCTACGACCTGGCGCGCGCTCGACGGCAACAGGAGACCGCCGCATAGCCGTCGTCAACTGGCTGGTCGCCCTGGGAATTGGCGTGCGCTATTCGCCGCGCAGCCGGCGCAGCTCGGCTTCCATCTCGGCGGCGCGCCGCTCCGCGGCCTGTCGGGCGGCGCGCTCGGCCTCGGCCTGTTCCTCCGCGAAGTCTCTCGCCGCTTCAGCCGCCTGGCGCGCCTCCGCCTCCGCCCAATGCGCCTCTACCGTTTCCGTGATCGTCGGCAGGAACCGGCCGCTCGCCGGGTCCCGGAAGCTTATCTCGCCGTTGTCCCACCACAGCTCCAGGCCCAGCGCCTCGCTGTATCCCCAGTGCCGCCCGTCGGGCTCGACCACTATCGCCAGCGTCCGGTACTCCCCGTCGACCAGCAGGTCCCCCGCCAGCGGCGCGTCGTGATACTCGCCGCCCGAAGGGTCGAAGCGCCAGTACTCCCCCACACCGAGAGCCGCGTACCCCCCGGGCTTCTCCGCGTAGTCCCGCCTGCCCGTGCTCCGTGACGCCACCTCGAGGACCAGGTCCGGCGGCCTGCCAACCTCGCTTATCACGTAGCCGTTGCGACGGATGACCCTCTCAGGGTCGATGATCGGCCTTGCGAATACGAAGTCCGGAGACAGCTCCACCGGGTCGCCCGCTTCGAGGATGAGGTAGATTTCTCCCGTAATCAGCACATCGTCGGACCCGGTAAAGTAGGCCAGCAGCGTACTGTCAATCGAGTTCAGGGTCTTGCGTTGCACCATGTCGGGCTCCCGCGGCGGGTCGGGCAGCTGCTCTATGCGCGGCTGTGCGAGTGCGCTCTGGGTCGTCATGGCCAGACTCCTCCATGATGATGTGGCGTCGGACGGGATTGTAGCATGAGAGCGCCGGACTACTAACATGTATAGGATAGCCCATCTCCCCACGGAGGTATCGGGGACGACCTGGCCCGAGTGATGCTGAACGTTCATGGCCGCCGGTTCTGTATAATTCAAGCCGGGTAGTATGCTTTGAAGGTGGAGGTTCAGAAGTGACAGCGCCAGCGCACAGGCCCGTCAAGGAGATTGCCATCCTGGGCGACGAGATATATGAGAGGGACATCCGGCCCCAGGTCGAGCCGGAACACGTCGGGGAGGTCATTGCCATAGACGTGGACAGCGGGGACTATGCCCTTGCCGGCAGCGCCAGCATCGCGGCGAAGCGACTGCGAGAGCAGCGCCCGGACGCCCAGGTCTGGCTGATGCGGGTAGGCTATGAAACCCTGCGCTCCTTCGGCGGCGGCTCCAGGCGGAGGGCGGGGTGATAGAGGGCGGGGTGAACGCCAACTACGAAGCCGTCATTACTCTCCCCGTGCTGGGCCCGGCGGGGCAGACCCGCGAAGTGGAAGCCGTGATCGACACAGGCTACAACGGCACTCTGACCTTGCCCCCGGCGTTGGTCGCGGAGATGGGGTTGCCGCTGGTGGGTCCGAGTCAGGCCACGCTGGCTAATGGGGTCGTGGAGACCTTCAACGTCCACGACGTCACCGTGCTCTGGGACGGTATGCCGAGGGACATCGAGGCCGACGCGGTGGGACCGACACCCCTTGCAGGCATGTTGCTGCTCGACAGACACAGCCTGTATGTGGAAGTAACGGATGGCGGGCGTGTAGCCATACAGCCTGCGCAAGGACGTTAGCTCCAGCTACCGTGACGGGATGTGGGGCAGGGTCGATGGGGTGGTGCCGAAGGAGGGATTTGAACCCACACACCCGTAAGGGTACTACGTCCTGAACGTAGCGCGTCTGCCGTTCCGCCACTTCGGCACTATTTTCGACCCGAACCGGGCAGCCCCCGGTCGGTGGTGGGCAGTCGAGGATTTGAACCTCGGACCTCTCGCGTGTGAGGCGAGCGCTCTAACCACTGAGCTAACCGCCCGAGCCCGCCGGTCCCGTCCGTCTGCACACCCAACCTGGTGGCAACGACAGGGTTCGAACCTGTGACCTAGCGCTTATGAAGCGCCCGCTCTACCTCTGAGCTACGTTGCCCTGCCGTCCGCGTCCGTAGAATCATCATAGTCCAGCGCTTCCGGCGTGTCAATCTAGAGTCTTGACAGGTTGATGATATGATGCGATGATGCCGTCATGCGGACTACGGTGACAATCGACGACGATGTCCTGGCGGTTGCCCGGGCACTGGCGGAGCGGCAGGGAAGCAGCCTCGGCAGCGCCCTGTCGGACCTGGCGCGCCGGGGCTTCAGGGGTGCGCCCATCGCCGAGGACGACGGAGACGGGACCGTGTTCGTCGTCCCTGACGACGCAGAGCCCATCACCAGCGAGGACGTCTACCAGTCGTTGAGCGACTGGCCTTGACGGCGCTCCTGGACGTCAACGTACTGATAGCCCTTGCCTGGCCCAATCACGTACACCATGCCGCCGCCAGGGCATGGTTCGAGCAACGGCGAGAGCAGGGCTGGGCGACCTGTCCCCTGACGGAAGCGGGCTTCGTCCGCGTTTCCTGCAATCCGCTGGTCGTGCGGCATACAGTCACGCCTCTCGAGGCCATCGCAGTCCTGGAGAGGCTGACGCGGATGGGATCTCACACTTTCTGGCCCCTGGACCGGTCCATCACGCGCCTGCCGGAATCAATTGGAGCCCGGCTCCAGGGGTACCGCCAGATAACGGACGCCGTATTGATGGCGGCCGCAATGCAGCGAAACGGACAGCTCGCCACGCTGGACGGGGGCATGGAAGGGTTGGTCGCGGAGAGCGAACGCCGCTTCCTGTGCGTAATCCCGGTGTGAGGCGTCTGCGGTGTAGACGGGAGCCGGGGATGGGTTCCCGCCCCGTCTGCACGGGGGCAGGCCGGGGCGCGGGAACGACGGTATTGGGCTGGCTCCCGTATGGTATACTTGCCGTTTGTAGGATGGGGCGGATGCGATTCCTGGACATGGGGCAGGTGCTCGGATGATGGAGGTACTGCGGGGCGGCGGCGTTACGTCGGCGCGCGGGTTCAAGGCAGGCGGCACGTACGCCGGGCTGAAGACGGTGGGCGAGGGCAACCTCGACCTGGGCATCGTCGTGTCCGAGACCCCGGCGGCCGCGGCGGGCACCTTCACCACGAACAGGGTCGAGTCGCCGTCGGTGACGCTGAGCCGCGAGCGGGTCGCCAACGGGACCGCGCAGGCCGTGGTGGCGAACAGCGGATGCGCCAACTGCTGCGTGGGCGAGCAGGGCCTGGTGGACGCCAGGGACATGGCCGCGCTGGCCGCCCGCCACGTCGGCGTGGACGAGGACGACGTGCTGGTGGCGAGCACCGGCATGATTGGCGTGGAGCTGCCGATGGCGCTGATCCGCCAGAACATCGGCAACGTGCGCGTGACCGGGGACGGCGGGAACGACTTCGCCCGGTCGATCATGACCACTGACACCCACGAGAAGGAGGCCGCGGTCTCGCTGGAGATCGACGGCAGGGTCGTCACGGTGGGAGGCGCGGCCAAGGGCGTGGGGATGATCCACCCGAACATGGCGACGATGCTGTGCTTCATGACGACGGACGCGCCGGTCGAGGGCGGCTTCCTGTCGGACATGCTGCGGGAGGCGGTGGACTCGTCGTTCAACATGATCAGCGTGGACGGCGACCAGAGCACGAACGACACGGTGATACTGCTGGCGAACGGCGCGGCGGGCGGCGAGGAGATCGGGGCCGGCACGAGCGCCGCCGTCGCGCTGAAGGAGGCGGTGGGCTACGTCGCTACGACGCTGGCGAAGGAGCTTGTGCGGGACGGCGAGGGGGCCCAGCGGCTGCTGGAGGTGGCGGTCGAGGGCGCCCGGGACGTCGCCCAGGCCCGGAAGGCCGCGAGGGAGGTATCGGGGTCGTCGCTGGTGAAGGCGATGGTGCACGGGCGCGATCCGAACTGGGGCCGGGTGATGATGGCCCTGGGCAAGAGCGGGATCGAGCTCGAGGAGTCGAAGGTCGACCTGTTTATCAACGGCATTCACATCGTGCACGAGGGCAAGGCCCTGGCCTACCTGGTGGACGCGGTGGTGAGCGCGATGAGCGTCCCCGAGGTGCAGATCAAGGCCGACCTGAACATCGGAGACGGGAGCGCGACGGCGTGGGGCTGCGACCTCACCGAGGAGTACGTCACGTTCAACTCGGCCTACAGCACGTAGGACATGGTCGTAGAGCGTCTTTCGGAGGGCGGGCACCCGGAGCCGGACGACGCGCCGGACGGGAAGCCGGAGCCCGGAGCGGAATCGCAGCTTGGGACGATTGTAGTAAAGATAGGAGGCAGCACGCTGGGGGGCCACGACACGAGCCTTCGTGACGTGGCGGCGCTCCAGCGCGAGGGCGCTCGCCCCATCGTGGTTCACGGCGGGGGCAAGGTCGTCTCCGACTGGATGCAGCGGCAGGGTGTGCGCCCCAGGTTCATCCGCGGGCTGCGCGTGACCGACGAGCCGAGCCTGGAGATAGCGGTCGCGGTGCTGACCGGGCTGGTGAACAAGCGGCTCGTCGCCGAGCTGAACGGGCTCGGCGGGCGCGCCGTCGGGCTTTCGGGCGTCGACGGCGGAATGATAGAGGCGCGAGTCGCCGACCCCCGGCTTGGCCTGGTGGGCGAGGTGGTGCGGGTGGACCCGGGGCCGATCCGCGCGCTGGCGGAGGCCGGGTACGTCCCGGTGGTCGCCTCCATAGCCGTATCCAACGACGGGAGCGGCGGGCCCCAGCTGCTGAACGTGAACGCGGACACGGTGGCCGGCGAGATGGCCGCGGCCCTGGGCGTCGGGCGGCTGGTGATGCTGACGGACGTCGAGGGGGTGCTCGACACATCCCGGCGGCTGATCCCCAGGCTGACGCGCCGCCACGCGCGCCGCCTGATGGACTCGAACGTGGTCGCGGGCGGCATGATGCCGAAGATAGGGGCGTGCCTGAGGGCGCTCGAGAGCGTGAGCTCGGCCCACATAGTGGACGGGCGCAGGGCCGGCGCGCTGATCGAGGCCCTGGAGGACGCGGACGTAGGGACGAGACTGAGCTGATACCGAGGGCGGGTTTCAAACCCGCCCCTACGAGGGACATCGGGGCACAATCACAACTGACTGGTATGAGGTAAGGGATGTCATTTCAGCAGGAATCCGACTATTTCACAGACTTGACGGGGTCGCTGCCGACCCAGCTTGGGGGCAGGCTGAAGTGGGTGCTCGCCATCGCGGCGCTGATCGCCCTGGTGGTCGCCATATCGTTCCTTCGCGGCGTGTACACGGACTGGCTGTGGTTCGGCTCGCTGGATCTCCGGGGCGTCTACCTGAAGGTGCTGGTGACGCGCATCGTGCTGTTCGCGGGCGGCGCGGCCATCTTCGCCGTCGCGTGCAGCATCGCCGTCTTCTTCGCCCACCGGGTGTCCCAGGGGCCGGAGGAGACGCCGCTGCCGCCGCAGCTGCGGAGCATGTTGAGGCGCCTGATACTCTGGGGCACCGTCGTCGGCGTGTTGGTGCTGAGCGCGATATTCGGGGTGATAGCGGCGGGCCAGTGGGAGGTGTTCCTGCGGTTCGACAACGCGGCATCCTTCGGCGTGACCGACCCAGTCTACGGCAACGACGTCTCCTTCTACGTGTTCGCGCTGCCGCTGTACGAGCTGGCGCAGGGATGGGCGCTCGGCGCGGTGGTCGTGATCACGCTGGCGACCCTCGCGGTCTACTTCATCAACTTCAGCTTCAGGGGCGTGGGCCTGCAGATCTCGCCCGGGGTGAAGCTGCAGATCTCGATAATGGGCGCGCTGGCGATGGTTATCATCGGCGCGGGGCTGTGGCTCGACCGGTGGGGGCTGCTGCTGTCGGACCAGGCGGTGGTGTTCGGGGCGGCGTACACGGACCTGAACGTCAGGAAGAACGCGCTGATGATCCTGACCATCGTGGCGCTGGCGAGCGGGATCCTGATACTGGTGAATGCGTACCTGCGCGGGGTAAGGCTGCTGGTCGGCGCGGTTGCGCTGTTCGTGGTGCTGAGCATCCTGCTGGGGGTGGTGTGGCCGAACGCTACGCAGCGGCTCCGGGTGCGCCCTGCCGAGTTCGCCCGCGAGGAGCCGTACATCGCGCGGAACATCGAGTTCACGCGCCAGGGGTTCGGGCTCGACGGGGTGGCCGAGCAGCTCTACCCGGTGGACCCGGGCCTGACGGCGGAGATGGTGAGCGCGAACCCGCAGACCATCGACAACATCCGGCTGTGGGACCACGGGCCGCTGTCGAACGTGTACAAGCAGATCCAGCTCATCAGGCCGTACTACGACTTCAAGGACGCCGACGTGGACCGGTACTACGTGGACGACCGGTACAGGCAGGTGATGCTGGCCGCGCGGGAGGTGGTGCCGGACAAGCTGGACGAGGACGCCCAGACCTGGGTGAACCGGAAGCTGCGCTACACCCACGGGTTCGGTGTGGCCATGAGCCCGGTGACGGAGTTCACGACCGAGGGGAGGCCGGAGTTCTTCGCCAAGGACATCCCGGAGGACGGGGTGATCGAGGTGCGGCCGCTGGCCGAGGACGCGGAGCCGGAGCTCCGGGTGCAGAACCCGCGCATCTACTACGGCGAAGAGACGACCGACTACGTGATCGTGAAGACGCAGACGGAGGAGCTGGACTACCAGGCGGCCGGTGAGGAGCTGAAGAGCACGACCTACTTCGGCAGCGGCGGCGTCGAGATGACCGGCATCATCCGCAGGGCGGCCTACGCGTGGCAGTTCACGGACATCAACATCCTGATCAGCCCGGAGATCAAGTCGGAGAGCCGGATCCAGTACAGGCGTGAGATACAGGAGCGGATCGCGACGGTCGCGCCGTTCCTGCTGCTGGACAGCGACCCGTACATCGTGGCGCAGGAGGAGGGGCTCTTCTGGGTACAGGACGCCTTCACCGTCAGCGACAAGTACCCGTACTCGGACCCGACCGACGACGGTTTCAACTACATCCGCAACAGCGTGAAGGTGGTGGTGGACGCGTTCAACGGGTCGCTCACCTTCTACGTCTGGGATACGTCCGACCCGATGGTGCGGACCTACCAGTCGATCTTCCCTGACCTGTTCACGGACAAGGAGGAGATGCCGGAGTCGCTGCGGAGCCACGTCAGGTACCCGCAGGACCTGTTCGGCATACAGGCGGAGAAGTACCTGCGTTACCACATGCTCGATCCCCAGGACTTCTACAACCTGGAGGACATCTGGGACATACCGCAGGAGAAGTTCGGGCAGGACGAGCAGCTCCTGGAGGTGAAGCCCTACTACGTGATAATGAAGATACCGGGCGAGGACCGGGAGGAGTTCGTGCTCCTGATCCCGTACACGCGTAACCAGCCTCCCATCCTGGCGGGCTGGCTGGCGGCTCGGAACGACGCGCCGAACTACGGGGAGCTGGTGGCGTTCCGCTTCCCGAAGGAGCGGCAGGTCGACAGCCCGCAGCAGGTCGAGGCGAAGATCGACAACGACCCGTTCATATCCCAGTGGTTCACGCTGAGGTGCCAGGAGGGCTCGTTCTGCATCAGGGGCAACCTGCTGGTCATCCCCATCGCCACGGAGGAGGAGTTCGGGCTGCTGTACGCGGAGCCGGTCTACCTGCAGGCGGAGGGGATCGCATTCCCCGAGCTCAAGCAGGTCATCCTGGCGACGGGCGAGACCGTGGTGATGGCGGACTCCGTGCCCGACGCGGTCCAGACGCTCACCGGCTACGCGCAGGAGACCCGGGAGGACACGACTGCGCCCGCGACGACTGAAGCAGCGCCGGCGAGCAACTTCCAAGCCGGGATCGACCGGATCAACGACGCCATCGACGGGCTGAAGAAGAGTATCGGAGACCTGGAGAAGGCGCTGGAGGACCTCAAGAAGCTACCGGGCGGCCAGTAGATGGGAGCGCTTCCGTGATTACACAATACGTTCAAGGGGCAATGAAGAGGGCCACCTACGAGGTGCTCCCGGACGGTACGTTCTACGGCGAGATCAGCGGGTTTCGGGGCGTGTATGCTAACGCGCCTACCCTGGAGGAGTGTCGAGAGGAGCTCCAAGAGGTGTTGGAGGGCTGGATCGTAGTCGGATTGCGTATGGGGCATACGATGCCGGTGCTCAACCATTAGCACATTACAGAAACGACAGGGTGGTGAACCAATGACGACCGACTGGAAGGCGATCGAAGAGAAGTACTACATGTTCTGCGTGCGGCGGCAGCCCATCGTCATCGTGCGGGGCGAGGGGACGCGGGTGTGGGACGACGAGGGCAAGGAGTACCTGGACTTCACGGCGGGCTGGGCCGTCAACAACGTGGGGCACGCGAACTCGGCGATAGCCGACGCTGTGGCGGAGCAGGCCAGGACGCTGGTGCAGACCTCCAACCAGTTCTACACGGTGCCCCAGCTCGAGCTGGCGCAGCTACTGGTCGACAACAGCTGCCTCGACAGGGTGTTCTTCTGCAACAGCGGGGCCGAGGCCAACGAGGGCACCTTCAAGCTGGCCCGAAAGTACGGCAAGCTCCACCGGAACGGCGCGTACGAGATAATCACGGCGCAGAACTCCTTCCACGGGCGGACGCTGTCGACGTGGTCGGCGACCGGCAAGCCCCACGACGAGGACCCGTTCCTGCCCCTGCCCAGGGGGTTCGTGCACGTGGAGTACGACAACATCGACGCCGTCAAGGCGGCCACGACCGACCGTACCGCGGCGGTCATGGTCGAGCCGGTGCAGGGCGAGGGCGGCGTGAACGTGCCGTCGGAGGGCTACCTGGCCCGCCTGCGCGAGTGGTGCGACGAGAACGGGCTGCTGCTCATATTCGACGAGGTGCAGACCGGGCTGGGCAGGCTGGGTACGCTGTTCGGCTACGAAGTTTCGGGCGTGGAGCCGGACGTGATGACGCTGGCGAAGGGACTCGGCGGCGGTGTGCCCATCGGCGCGTTCCTCGCCAAGGAGCACGCGGCGGTCTTCGAGCCGCTGGGCGAGCACGGGTCGACGTTCGGCGGAAACGCGCTCACGTGCGCGGCGGCGGCCGCGTCGACGCGCTACATGATCGACAACGACGTCGCGAGCCACGCGCGGGAGATGGGCGCGTACATGCGGGCCGGACTGCGGCGGATATGGGACTCCCACGACGCGGTGACGGAGGTACGGGGAGTCGGGCTGCTGATCGCGGTGGAGTTCAGCGACGAGGTCTCGGCGGACCTGCTCACGGCGTGCAACGGCCGGGGTCTGCTGCTGAACGCGCCGAAGCCGACGGCCATCAGGATCATGCCGCCGCTGACGATCACGAAGGAGGAGATCGACGCGGGCCTGGAGCGGCTGGACGCGGCGATAGGCCAGGTGACGGGGTAGTATCGGGTAGCGAGGCCGTTCATCAGTGCCTACCATACTTAGGAGGGGACCCTACAGCTTTCGGTTCCATTCGAGCGACGGCGGTGAGCCGCCTCACATTCATGTGGAGAGGGATGATTGTGAAGCCAAGTTCTGGCTTTCTCCAGTCAGGCTCCAGCACTCGGTTCGGTTTCGCCAGGTGGAGATCAATCGCATTGAGTCGGTCGTACGAGAGAATCGAGACTTCATGCTAGGGAGGTGGAATGAGTACTTCGCTGGCCGAGCTAACTGAGATAAGGCTGCCATCAGCACAGGATGTCGCCGTTACCGATAGCACCCTGTCAGTCGACCTGGATGACGGGCGGACTATATCGGTGCCTCTTGCCTGGTATCCCAGGCTGGTTCACGGAACAGCGGAAGAGCGCAGCAACTGGCGTATCAGCGGCGCCGGGTGGGGCATACAGTGGCCCGACCTGGACGAAGACATCAGCATCAAGGGCCTGCTGGCGGGCAACCCGTCCGGCGAGAGCCAGCCTTCATTCGAGCGATGGCTGGAGGGCCGTGCGCTAGCCGACCACGGAGGGGCGGGGTGATGCTCCATAGATTGACAGAGGACAGAGATCGCATTCTTGACAGACTCAAGGCAAGAGAATCGGACTTGAGGGACTACAACTACCTTCAGGGCGAATTACGGGATACCGATGTCACCGAGAATGCACTATACCGAAGCACATTCGTGCGTTTCTATCAGGTGAGGAGGGATGGAGACTGGCAAAGGGTCTTCTTCTCAATCCTCGAACGTGAGAAGAACAACCGTGCCATCTCTTTTGGAGAAGTTCTGAGTGAACTGTTTCGCACGGCGCGTCACAAAGGAAGACCGCAAATCGAGTCGTCTTTCAGCTCTAAGCTGGTCGCCACCGTTAGACCAGAGTTGCCAGTGTATGACAGCCGTGTCAGTAGCAACCTCAAACTCAGAACCCCAGGCTATGACATGACCCAAGAGAACCGTATGCTTAGGTTCATCAACGAGGTCTACCCTGAACTCATGCGACAGACGGTGGAGATGACGCAGGATTCTAACTTTGCGACGCTCCGAAGAACCTTCAATGCGACCTTCCCTCAGTATGCCCATTTCACCGATGTCAAGAAACTCGATCTGTTCTTGTGGGAATATCGACCATGAACTGGCGTGAGCTGCAGGACAAAGGCGTAACCGTGGTGGGCGGTGCGGTGTCCGGGGGGCTGGACAGCTGCACGACGACCCACTGGCTGCGCGAGAAGGGCATGGAGGTCCACGGCTTCACGGTCGACCTGGGCCAGCCGGACGAGGAGAACATCGGCGCGATCGCCGACAGGATGGTCGGAAGCGGCGCGGCGGACGCGCGCATCGTTCCCGGCAAGGAGCCGCTGGCCGAGGCGGGCCTGAAGGTCATCCAAGCCCAGGCCCGGTACGAGGGCGGCTACTGGAACACGACGGGGATCGCGCGCCCCGTCACTGTCGCGGCCATCCTGCCGGAGCTGGAGGAGCGGGGCATCGAGGTGTTGTTCCACGGCGCGACCGGCCGCGGCAACGACCAGGTACGGTTCCAGCTCGCGACCAACATGCTTGCGCCCGGCGTCACCGTCTACGCGCCCTGGCGGGACCCGGAGTACGTGTCGGAGTTCCCTGGCCGCCAGCAGATGCTGGACTACTGCGAGGCGAACGAGATACCGATCAGGCCGGCGGCCGAGTCGCGGTACTCGACGGACGCGAACTTCCTGGGCCTGACCCACGAGGCGGGCGACCTGGAGGACGTGACGCTCCCACCCTACTTCGTGGAGCCGGGCATGGGCGTGTGGGCGTGGGACGCGCCGGACGCGCCGGAGACGGCGACCGTGCGGTGGGAGGCCGGCGTGCCGGTCGCGCTGAACGGCAAGGCGCTGGACCCGGTGGCCATCTTCGAGGAGGCGAACGGCGTCGCGGGCCGCCACGGCGTCGGCATAGGGACGCACGTCGTCGAGAACAGGTTCGTGGGTATCAAGTCGCGCGGGATCTACGAGGCGCCGGGGATGGAGCTGCTGGGGCGGAGCTACGAGTACCTGCTCCAGTTCGTGCTCGACCGGCGGGCGAGGGAGTGGTTCGACCACGTCTCGAATACGATCAGCGTCCAGATATACCAGGGCTACTGGCTGGACCTGGCGACGACCTCCGCGCTCGCGGCCCTGCAGCCGATGCTGGAGCTGTGCACGGGCACCATCTCGGTGAGGATGTACCGGGGCGAGCTGTACTTCGAGTCGGCCGAGGACACGCCTGAGGCCATGCCCCACTCGCTGTACACGGACGACTCGTCGATGGAGGCGATGGGCTCCTACGACCACGCGGACGCCGAGGGCTTCCTGCGCGTGCTGGGCATATCGGCCAAGAACGTGGGCGTACGGCAATCTCGAAAGCTGGGACGGTAGGCATAGCCATGATTCACGACGCGCGGGACTCTTTCGGAGGCTACCTGGAGGACTTCCAGGTTGGGGACGTGTTCAGGCACTGGCCCGGCAAGACGGTCACGGAGGCGGACAACCATATCTTCTCGCTGCTGACCATGAACACGAACCCGCTCCACACGGACGAGAACTACATGAAGGACCACCAGCACGGGAAGATCCTGGTGGTGGGCCCGCTGGTCATCAGCCTGCTCGTGGGGATGAGCGTGCGCGACACGTCGGGCAAGGCGGTAGCCAACCTGGAGTACGAGAAGATCACCCACGACGCGCCGGTCTTCCAGGGCGACACGATATACGGCGAGAGCGAGATACTCGACGTGCGGGAGTCCCGGAGCCGTCCCGACAGGGGCATCGTGTACATGGAGAGCCGCGCCTTCAACCAGCACGGGGAGAAGGTGGTGACGCTGCGCCGCCGCTTCCTGGTGGCAAAGAGAGGAGATTAGGATGGGGTTCATTTACGTCGATATAGGGGTGTCCAACCCTTCGACCCCGGGAGTAAGCGAGAGTGTCAGGGCGCTGGTGGACACGGGGGCGACGCTGAGCATGCTGCCCGCAAGCCTGCTGGAGGGCCTGGGCATTTGCCGGATAGGCAAGAAGAAGTTCCGCGGGTTGGGCGGCGTCGTAACGCGAGATGTCGGAAACGTGACCATGCACTACAACGGCGTTTCCGGAGCGGCGGGTGTGATATTCGGGGAAGAGGGCGACCCTGCGATAATGGGCGTCACGGCCCTGGAGTCTATGGGCTTCGACGTCGACCCTGTGGCCGGGAGGCTGAAGAGCGTCGAGATGCTGATGCTGTAGACCATGGACACGCCCTCGGACTACACGGTCTCGATCCACTACGACAGGCGGCTGTACCGGCAGGACATCGCCGGGTCGATAGCCCACGCGCGGATGCTGGCCCGCCAGGGAATCATCGCATCCAAGGACGCGGACGCGATCGTGGCAGGCCTCCGGGAGATTCGCGGCGAGATCGAGTCCGGCAGCTTCCCGTGGCGTCCCGAGCTCGAAGACATACACATGAACATCGAGCGGCGCCTGCACGAGAAGATCGGCGCCGCGGCGGGCCGGCTCCACACGGCGCGCTCACGGAACGACCAGGTCGCGACCGACATGCGGCTCTACGTGATGGCGGCCATCGACGACGTGCTGACCGGGATCCACTCGCTGCGCCGGGCGCTGGTGACCCAGGCGAAGGCGAAGGCCGCGGTGGCGATGCCGGGCTACACCCACCTCCAGCGCGCACAGCCGGTCTACTTCGCCCACCACGCCCTCGCGTATTTTGAGATGCTGGGGCGGGACGCCGAGCGGTTCCGGCAGGCCAGGAGCCGCGCGGACGTGATGCCGCTGGGCAGCGGCGCGCTGGCAGGCGTCCCCTACCCCATCGACCGCGAGTCGGTCGCCGCGGAGCTTGGATTCGGGGCTATCAGCGCCAACAGCATGGACGCCGTTTCGGACCGCGACTTCCTGCTCGACTTCCACGCAGCCGCCGCAACATGCGCGGTGCACATGTCGCGTATGGGCGAGGAGCTTGTGCTGTGGACGTCGGACGAGTTCGCGTTCGTCCGCCTGCCCGACGAGTACACGACGGGCAGCAGCATGATGCCCCAGAAGCGCAACCCCGACTTCGCGGAGTTGGCGCGGGGCAAGACGGGTCGGGTCGTCGGCAACCTGGTATCGCTGCTCACGGTGCTGAAGGGTCTGCCCCTCACCTACAACCGGGACCTGCAGGAGGACAAGGAGGGCTTCTTCGACACGCTGGACACGCTACTGGGCACGCTCAGTGTGATGACGGGCATGTACGAGTCGCTGACTTTGGACGAGGCGAGGCTGCGCCGGGCCGCCGAGGCCAGCCACGTGCTGGCCACCGACGTCGCCGACTACCTCGTCGCCAGGGGGATGCCCTTCAGGGAGGCCCACGGGGTGTCGGCCCGGCTCTCCATCCATGCGTCGGATACGGGCAGGACGCTATCCGACCTCACCATGGGCGACTACCGACACTTCTCCGATCTCTTCGGCGAGGACGTGCTGGAGATCACGGTGGACTCGTCGATAGAGGACAGGGACGTTCCCGGCGGTGCGGCTTCATCCCAGGTGCTCGAGGCAATCGAGGCCGCCGAGCGGGCGCTGGAGGCGTAGGCCGGTGGCTGAGCGCGCCGTCAGGATAGTGCCGTCCATCCTGTCGGCGGACTTCGCGGCGCTGGGCGAGCAGGTGGCCGAGGCCGAGGCGGGCGGGGCCGACGGCATCCACGTGGACATCATGGACGGCCGATTCGTGCCGCCGCTGACCTTCGGCCCGATGATAGTGAAGGCGATACGTGGCCGCACGTCGCTGCCGCTGGACGTTCACATGATGGTCATGGAGCCGCAGAGCTTCGTGGACGAGCTGTCCGAGGCCGGGGCGGACGTGATGACGGTGCACGCCGAGTCGCCCATACAGCTCGATCGAACGGTTCGGCAGGTGAGGGACGCCGGGATGCGGGCGGGCGTCGCCATCAACCCGGACACGCCGGCCGCCGCGATAGACCACGTGCTGCCGGAGTTGGACATGGTGCTGGTGATGACCGTCAACCCCGGCTACGCGGGCCAGGCCTTCATCGAGTCGGTGGTACCCAAGATAGCCCAGGTGCGGGCAGCCCTGGACGAGCGGGGCCTGCCGGTCGAGATAGAGGTGGATGGCGGAATCGGGCCCGCGACGGCGGGTATCGCGGCAGCCGCCGGGGCCGACGCGCTGGTCGCGGGCTCGGCGGTGTACGGCGGCGAGTGCATCGCCCAGGCCATCGCGAACCTCCGCTCAGCCGCGGCCCGGGGGCCCTCCTAGCCGGCTCCCAGCTCGTGGAGGCGGTCGTCGTCGATGCCGAAGTGGTGGGCGACCTCGTGGACGACGGTCAGCCTGATCTGCTCGATGACCTCTTCCCGGCTGGAGCATATGGACTCTATGGAGTCCTGGAATAGGGTAATCTTGTCCGGGAGGACCATCCCGTACTCGTCCCTGTCGGTCAGGGGGACGCCCTCGTAGAGTCCCAGCAGGTACTCCCCCTCCTCGATCTGGTGGCCCGCGAGCTGGTCCCACGACGGCTGGTCCTCGACGACCACGTCGACGTTTTCGAGATAGACCATGAGGTCCTCCGGTATCTGCCGGAAGGCTTCGAGGACGAGGCGTTCGAAGTGTGATCGCTCCATGTCGTGTAGTGTAGCAGGACGGGAGGGCATTGAAGCAGGTGAATTTCGACCCGTCGCGGCCTGAGGGGCTGTACGTCCACATACCCTTCTGCGCCACCAAGTGCCCGTACTGCGACTTCAACACCTACGCGGGCATCGAGGCGCTGATGGGGCCGTACCTGGCCGCGCTGAGGTCGGAGATCGAGCTGTGGGGCGAGATACTGGGCGGGCCTAAGCTCGAAACGGTGTTCTTTGGCGGCGGCACGCCCTCATACCTGCCGGCGGGCAGCCTGGACAAGCTGCTCGACGCCGTTCGGGGGGCGTTCGGCCTGGCGGACGATGCGGAGGTTACGGCCGAGGCCAACCCCGACGACCTGGGCGCGGACAAGCTCGCATCGCTCCTGGATGCGGGCGTGAACCGGCTGAGCATCGGCGTGCAGAGCCTGGACGACGGCCTGCTCCGGGTGCTGGGACGCCGCCACTCGGCCCGCGAGGCCATCGACGCCTTCAATGAGGCCCGGAGCGCGGGCTTCGACAACGTGAGCCTCGACCTCATGTACGGGCTGCCCGACCAGACGCCGGAGCAGTGGGGCGCGACCCTCGACAGCGCCCTGGGCCTCCGGCCGAGCCATATCTCGATGTACTGCCTCACCCTCGAGGAGGGCACGCCGATGGAGCGGGACGCGGCGGCGGGCAGGGTGCCCGTGCCCGACGGCGACCTGGCGGCCGACATGTACCTGGCGGCCGAGGTGAAGACCGCCGAGGCGGGGCTCAGGCACTACGAGATCTCCAACTGGGCGATACCCGGCCGGGAGAGCCGCCACAACCTGCTCTACTGGCGGAACCGCCCATTCCTGGGCGTGGGCCCCGGCGCCCACTCGTACCTGGACGGCCACCGCTTTCACAACATCAGGTCCCCCCGTGAATACATCCGCAGGATGACCAGTGGCGAGAGCCCTAATCCGCCGTCGTTCCCGCGAAAGCGGGAACCCATCCCCGGCGCGCCGCGCCCTAGGTCCACCGGCAGGCCCTTCGACTCCGTCCCTGTCGTCGAGGGCACGGAGCCCGTAGACCGCCGCCTGGAGATGGCCGAGACGATGATGATGGGCCTGCGCCTGGATACGGGCGTCGACCCTGCCCAGTTCGCGGCCCGCTTCGGGGAGCCGCCGGTCTACGTCTACGGCGAAATCATCGACGAGCTTCAGGATGACGGCCTGCTCGAGACGGCGGGCGGGAGCTTCGTGCTGACCCCCAGGGGGCGGCTCCTGGGCAACGAGGTCTTCAGCCGCTTCTTCTAGGCGCTGTGGGTCGTTATCGTAGATGGTCAGGAAGGGTTGATTTCCCGACACGTTCGAGATTATTCTGAAGACTGTCGTGCGGCCGACCAAGAAAACGAGGCAAGGTGGCCGCGCCAGAAGGAGGGTACCATTGGCAAAGGTTAAAGTTCTCCAAGAGAGAATACTTGTCGAACAGAAGGTGAGAAACGCAGAGCATCTCACTGACCACGATCTGGACGTGATAGACAAGCATCCCAGTGGGCGGGTTCTACAAACGCAGATAGAGAAGATCCGGACGTGGAAAGGGAGTAGCTACGGTCAACATACTGGGTGGCCTGTCAGTTAGCTGGAAGCGTGATCCCACAGGCCAGTCTAGCTCCAACCAGAGCCCCCATCTTGTAGTAGTAACGAAGGCTCTGTTATTCTATCAGACGTAGAGCAAGGAGGAATCGGGCAATGAAGTTCAACATGGAGAATCTGGGTGAAGAGGGTAGAAGTGTGCAGGTGCATGTCGGTGAGGACGACCCCAGCAAGTTGTGGCTGAGCGTTGGCTTCGTGGGGTCTCACGCCGGATACGCTCCTCTTACCCGGTCTGAGGCGTTGGCCTTAGCTGGTACACTGAGTGCTATGGCGCGTAGCCTAGAGCGAGAGTGAGTCCGCATGGCATGAACGGCAGGTGAATCGGATGGTCACCTGGCACTTGGCTGCTGAAGTCGCTCGGGGGTACGACTGACCGCTACCTTGAAGAGCTCGAGAGGGCAGCTTTGTGCTGACCCCTAGGGGGCGGCTCCTAGGCAACGAGGTGTTCAGCCGTTTCTTCTAGACCCAGTGTTGTTATAGTCCCTCTGGTTGCTTAGCGATTTGAGACGGCGATGCGGCTATCTATTGCCTTTATGCACCAACGCATCCGGGTCAGCACACAATGATTAACCTAAGTACTCATGTGTTCGATGCATGATGGTTCACTGTTGTTCGATGCATGATGGTTCACTGTTGTTCGATGCACGATGGTTCACTGTTGTTCGATGCACGATGGTTCACTGTTGTTCGATGCACGATGGTTCACTGTTGTTCGTTGTATGATGGTTCATTTGTTGTTCGCTTGTGTTCGTTGCATGATGAATTCGTGTGCACATGCCTATAACTTGACTCCGGCATAGGTGGGCACCGATATCATAAATAAAGCGCGGCTCGTCCTAGACGAGCCCGACTCCAAAGAAAGGAGGACTATCGAGATGAATGCGATTGACGACTTGGTCGCGCGGGTGATCGGCGCTGTCGTAGCTATCTATGTCATTGCGACGATGGTAGCTGTGATAGAAACGATCTAATCCCTCCGGCCCGTCGCCATCAATGGGTGGCGGGCCGGATTCATATTAGGTTTGACAGTTACTCATGCAGATGCTCCTGTTCGACGGCTTCGACACCAAATCGCGCCCTGGCGTCTAGCATGAACCAGTTCAGTGTGAACCTAGCATGCCTGCAACGCCAGCCTCAAGACTATTATAGTCACAATCCCGCCAACAAACGCCTCCCAGGAGATGTGGTTGTCCTTCATCCTGAACAGGAGGATTATCCATCCTACGATGCTGAACCCGCAAAAGAAGTCCGTTAACGGGCTCGCTTCTCGCTTGTTGCCGTGCATGGCTATTCGTCCAATACGACAGGTGATGCATCCCAGTCGTCTATCGCCTCGTAGATGTGGAGTCTTGAAGCAAGGCCCCTATCCGAGTCAATCCCCGCTGCGAGCGCTCTTCCTAAACTTGTCCTCTTATCGTCGCAATTAAACCAGACTGTATCATCTGATCGCCGAATAAAAGCCCACTCAGTCGCCTTGCAGTATCCGTCCGTTCTCGTTGGGTTGTTCTTGTTGGGTGGATATAGTCTCCACACCCATTGTCCTGGTAGACTGCCGCCATAGTACTTGTCTTTGTCATCCTCGGGCGGAATCGTCCAAGAGAATACGTAAGTGTCAGAAACACCTTCAACCGTAAACCTTGGTGGAAGTGGAACCACAAAATCGGGAACAGCGGGACGATACTCCATACCCTCAGAGTATGCTATGGAGTACGTTATAGCATCACCTTCTGGCCCGCGCTCACCCTGCGGCCCACGCTCGCCCTGTTCACCTTGAATACCCTGCGCACCAGTTGCGCCACGTGGACCTTGGTCGCCCTTCTCTCCCTGGTCGCCCTTCGGCCCGACTTGGCCCATAGGCCCTGTCTCACCGCGAGGCCCCGGCGGGCCCTGAACTGGAACATGCTGCTTCAGCGACGCATCAATCATCTGCTGGACTTCAGTCCTGGACGGCCCCGAAGGGGCGCATCCAAGAATCATGGATACAATCAGCAAGCCTGCTAGTATGAGAGTCGTCTTGGACAACAAAGTGCCTCCCGCGACGATGGCTTCGGCTGCTGTGACAGGCTGCGTCACCCATATCGGGCCGCAGGAGGCATGAGAGCCTCCTGCCATCGCCGACTTTGGCCCTTGTGGTTTTGGGCGCATTGCCTGTCACAGCACAGCCATGTTCGCACCTAGAGTCCTGATAGTCAAGCCTGCTAGAATAAGAAGAGCCGAACAGCCCATCTACCACAGTGAGGAGCAGCCTCAATGGAAACCAAAAGTGAGATTCCCCGCTTCGGCGATGATGACGGGCTCCGTCTCATCCAGGCAGCGACCTGGGAGCCGAACGACGATGATCTGCAGCGATTCAAATACGACGAGCCCGGTGTGAAGTGCAGTCTCGGCGGTCGATCATGGAACCGTCCGGCAACTCTACCACGCATCAAGGGGTCGCAAGGTTTCGGGACGTAGCTAGTCATTCGTACCTGATGCTGCTGCCGCGCTAGCTATTGTCATTCGGCATCGCGGCGGATGCTAGACATCTTTCCAATCTAATGCGGAGCCGCAGAGCCGTTTTCGTTCAGTACAACGCGCACACCCGTGGCGCAACGGCGGGCGGACACGCGGGTCCGCCCCTACCAAATCCAACGGCGTGTGGGGGCGGGCTGGTGTAGAATCACGGCTACAGCACCATGTTCGTCATAGGCACAGCGGGACACGTCGACCACGGCAAATCGACCCTCGTCGAGAGGCTGACCGGCATCGACCCCGACCGGCTCCGCGAGGAGAAGGAGCGGGGCATGACCATCGACCTGGGCTTCGCGTGGCTGAAGCTGCCCGGCGGCAGCGAGGTGAGCATCGTCGACGTGCCCGGCCACGAGCGGTTCGTGAACAACATGCTGGCGGGCGTGGGCGGCATAGACCTGGCCCTGCTCGTGGTCGCCGCCGACGAGTCGGTGATGCCCCAGACGCGCGAGCACACCGCCATCCTCGACCTGCTCCAGGTCGAACGGGGCCTCGCGGTCATCACCAAGCGCGACCTGGTCGACGACGAGTGGCTGGAGCTGGTGATGGCCGACGTGGACGACCTGCTGGAGGGCACCTCGCTGGAGGGCTCGCCCATCCTGGCGGTCTCGGCGACCACCGGCGACGGGGTTCCTGAGTTGACGGCGGCCATCGAGGCGAGGCTGGGCGAGACCGAGCCGCGACGCGACCTGGGCCGCCCGCGCATGGCCGTCGACCGGTCGTTCACCATGTCCGGCTTCGGCACCGTCGTCACGGGCACCCTGATCGACGGGGGCCTGGCCGTCGGGCAGAGCGTCGAGATAGTACCGACGGGGCGCACGAGCCGGGTGCGCGGCCTCCAGTCCCACAAGCGCAAGGTGGACGCCATCGGGCCCGGCAACAGGGTGGCCGCCAACGTGGCGGGGATATCCCAGGGCGACGTTGCGCGGGGCGACGTGCTCACCGTGCCGGGGTGGCTTGCGCCGTCGGCGGCCATGGACGTGAGGCTACAGGTGATTCCAGGCGCGGCGCGGGCCGTCCGCCACAACATGTTCGCGACGATACACGTCGGCAGCGGCGAGACGGTCGGGCGCGTGAGGCTGCTCGACCGCGACAGGGCCGAGCCGGGCGACTCGGCGTGGGCGCAGATCAAGTTCGAGCAGCCCCAGGCCGTCGTGAAGGGCGACTGCTTCGTGGTGCGGTCGAACCACCAGACGCTGGGCGGGGGCAGGGTGGTCGATCCACACGCGAAGCGGCACCGGCGCAACTACGCGCCGCTGCTGGAGCGGCTGGCCGTGATGGAGGCAGGCTCGGACCGGGACGTGCTCATCAAGGGCATCGAGGCGTCGGAGCCGGTGGACCTGCGTGAGCTTGCCAGGCGAGCCAACATGGAGCCGGGCGCTGTCGTGTCCGAGATCCGGCAGATGGCGTCCGAGCGGCTCGTCGTGGCCCTCGGCGACTCAGTAGTACAGGGCACCGTGGTATACACGGCGGCCGGATGGGCGGCGGTCTCGGCGCGGGCCAGGTCGTTCCTGGAGGAGTTCCACGCCAGGTTCCCGCTGCGGCGGGGCGCGTCCAAGGAGGAGCTGCGGAGCCGCCTGGGGATGAAGGCGGCGGTGTTCGGCCCCGCCCTGGCGCTGCTCGAGGCCGACGGCGTGCTGGTAGAGGACGGCCCGGCCGTGCGGCGGCCCGGCCACGTCCGGGTCGTCTCCGAGTCGCAGCAGCGGGAGATCGACGCCTACATGGTGCTGCTGGCGTCCAGTCCCTACTCGCCGCCCACGGACAGGCCCATCGACCCCGAGCTTCTCTCGCTGCTCGTGGAGGACGGCAGGGTCACGAAGGTGAGCGACAGCGTAGTCTTCGACTCGTCGGCGTACGACGAGATGGTGGAGGCGATACGGGCGCGGATCCAGGAGGCGGGCGAGGTCACCGTCGCGGACGTGCGGGACATGTTCGGGGGCAGCCGGAAGTACTCGCTGGCGCTGATGGACTACCTGGACCAGCAGCGGATCACGCGGCGGGTCGGCGACGCCCGCGTGCTGCGGTGAGCCATGAGCGCACGGCCTGACACAACCGCGAACGTGCTGACCATCGAGATCGGCGAGGGCACGGTCTCGGTGTCCTACGTGTCGTCGCTGCTGCGCATCGTCCAGGCGGCGCTGCGGGAGGTCGCCCTGAACACCGGCGGCGCGCGCGAGCACTTCGAGGGCAGGCCGCAGCCGCTCCTGGCAATGCCGGCGCTGGCCGGTGGCGAATCGCTCACCATGTCGTTCGTGTTCGTCGATCCCGGGGACGGCTCCCCGATGGAGGACCTGTCCGCGGCGACGTTCGGCTCGTTCCTCGACAGGCTCCAGGCCTACGTGACCAGCCTGCCCCAGCCGAGCCTCTTTGGAGGCGCGTCGCGCAGGCCTACGCGAGAGGCCGGCACCGAGGTCGACCGCCGCATGGACCAGGTCTACGCCGAGCTCCGGCGTGCGTCGAGGGTGACCCTGCGGCACCGGGGCCGCTCGCTGGCGTTCGAGGGCGACCGGCTGGAGGTCGGGTGAGCGCCATGCCCCTCGACTTCGTGGACACGGCGGCGCAGATCGAAGGCATGGCGGACGAGCTACGCTCGCGCCGGGAGATACGCGAGCAGCGGCTCAGGAACGCGCTGGGCGTGATGCGCGACTTCCCGCTGGAGTCGTACGAGGAGCGGCGGCGCAGGGGCGAGTTCGGGTGGGACGCGCCGGAGGTGAAGGAGCCGCCCGATGCCGTCCACGGGCTGCCCGAGGCCCCCGTCGACCACGTCGTGGCCGCCATCGACGGCTCGCACATCGACGTGGACCGGCACCTGGCGGCGCGGTGCTTCCTCATCAACACGGGCTCGGTCGCGCTGACGTACGGGTCTGCGCCCGGCGTGGAGCTTGACGGCTCCGCGAGGCTCTACGCCAGGGCGGACGAGATGGTCGTACCCGACCCCGGCGGCGGGGCCGACCAGCGGATCGAGGGGGCCGTGCTGGGCGCGAAGCGCACGGCGGAGGAGATGCTGCGGCTGGTCGAGGTCGTGCGGTCTCTGCCGCCGGACCTGCCCGCCCTCGCCCTCGTCGACGGGCCGCTGGTGATGCTGGGCCTCATCGGGCGCGGCTACGGCGACTTCGTGCGCCGCGAGCTGGTCGAGGAGGGCTTCGCCGCGGCGCTGGAGGAGCTGGGGCTGCTCGCCGAGGAGCGCCCCCTGGCCGTGGCGGGGTACGTGAGTATGCCGGGGTACTCGGAGGCGGCCGCGGCCCTGCGCTACGCGGCCTGCGAGTACGACGGCTCGGCGGCCCGCTGCGAGGCCGCAGCCGCGCCGTGCGACGGGTGCGTCGGCGACGTCCAGGACCGCGCGCTCTTCGAGAAACTGCTGGGAAGCGGCGAGCGGTCGGGGCTCTTCGGCGCATCGTCGAGGATCATCGAGAACCACTACCGGGGCGCCGGGATCGACTTCTTCTACGTGAACACGGGCGACGAGATCGCGCGGGTCGAGGTTCCGTCGTGGACGTCCGGCGACGAGGCGGCCCTGGCCCTCGCCCACTCCCTGGTCGTAGACCAAGCCCAGCGCGGGCGCGGCTACCCGGTCGCCCTCATGGAGGCCCACGAGAAGGCCGTCATCAACACCGCCGACCGCCGCTACTTCACCGAGCTAGTGGAACAGGCCCTCCACGACCGCAACATGCCGGTACAGACATCGGAGAAGGCCCTGTCAAAGCGGCTCCGCTGGCTGTAGAGTGGTGCAGGCAATGACTGAACAGAAACGAAAATCGCCGTCCTACAGAGGATTCAAGAGCTCGTCTGAGACCCAGACTCGGACCAAGCGAGCGAATCGACGCAGGGATACGAGACCGGAGCTCGTCCTGAGGAAGGAGATTCATCGGCTCGGCCTTAGGTACAGATTGAAGACAGATCACCTACCGGGTCGGCCAGACCTCATCTTTCCTTCTGCAAGAGCCGCCGTATTCTGTGATGGTGATTTCTGGCATGGAAGAGACTGGGAGCATTTGCGGAGTGCGCTGCATAGGCGAGCCAACCCGGATTACTGGATTGCGAAGATTGGGTACAATCGGAGGCGTGACGCGGAGGTTACACAGCGACTGACCGAGGATGGGTGGCGAGTCATGCGATTGTGGGAAGGAGAGATACTTCGTGACCCGACGCAGGCAGCACGGCGGGTGAAGGCGTTCGTGTATCGGGATGGACAGCCGCACAAGCAGGGAGTCGGCTGAATGAAATTCGTTGACCTCTTCGCGGGACTCGGCGGATTCCATCTGGCCCTAAGTAGACTCGGCCACGAGTGCGTGTTTGCTTCTGAAATCGACGAGACCCTTCGTCAGGTATACATGAGTAACTTCGGGATGTTGCCTTACGGCGACATTCGTACTGTGGAGATGCGGAGAATCCCTGATCACGACATCCTGTGCGCTGGATTTCCATGTCAACCCTTTTCCAAAGCTGGGTATCAGAACGGTATATGGGACCCGATTGGTGGAACGCTGTTTCGAGACATCGTTACCATTGTGCGCGAGAGGCAGCCCGAGTACCTCATCCTTGAGAACGTCCCCAACCTAGAGCGCCACAATGGAGGTAAGACCTGGGCAACCATCCGCGCCGCCATTGAGGACGCCGGATACACCGTAGATACTAGGAGATACTCTCCTCATCAATTCGGCATCCCGCAGATCCGGGATCGCTTGTACATTGTGGGTAGGTTGGGAGGCCTCCATAACTTTGACTGGCCGGAGCCACCGGATCCTAGACCAGAGCTGGCCGTCCGTCGCGTCCTCGACGCCAACCCTACGGATGCTCATCCCATTCCAGATCAGGTGAAGCAATGCATTCAAGTCTGGCAGGAGTTCTTGAACAAGTTCCCACAAGAATCAAAGCTCCCTTCGTTTCCTATCTGGTCGATGGAGTTTGGGGCAACCTACCCTTACGAAGATAAGACCCCACATTCCTCAAAGGTACGCGATCTTCAAAATACTACAGGCTCACATGGACAGCCCCTAATCGGCAGAGCTCGGCAGCAGATATACAGAGGGCTACCAAGCTACGCCCGGACAGAGGACGAGACCTTTCCAAAGTGGAAAATTCAATTCATTCGACAGAATCGCGACCTGTATGCCGAACATAAGATGTGGATCGACAAATGGCTGCCAAAGATCATGGATTTCCCCCCCAGCTTCCAGAAATTTGAGTGGAATTGCCAAGGAGAAGAGCGGGATATCCGACGCTATGTGCTTCAGGTGCGGGCATCAGGACTGCGGGTCAAGCGACCCACAACGGCTCCATCCTTAGTCGCCATGACTGCGACTCAAGTGCCGATTGTTGGGTGGGAGGATCGTTACATGACCCCCACCGAATGCAAGCGGCTACAAAGTATGGACAAGCTTGAGCATCTTCCAGAGGCTCGAACCAAGGCCTATGAAGCGCTTGGTAACGCTGTAAATGTGACCGTGGTCGAACAGATCACTCGTGCTTTGGCAGGCTCCGTAGTATCAATCGCAGACCTAGACAGGCCCGCTGCTTGAATCTATCACACGCAGGAAAGCATCTTTGAAGTGTCTGAAGGTGTGAGCCGGTACCTTCTTCCCTCGTTTGCGGATCCCACTCTCTACAAGAGCGTCCGCATACAGGTTAAGTGCGTACAATTCCAGCTTTGCCGGCTCCCTGCTGATTATCCTGTCGATAAAGGGGTGGTTCAAGTTGACATACAGAAGTAGTTCAGCCTCTGAGGGTATATCAAAATGAGCGTGGATATCTGACTCTGGTAAGTCGTCAAGCCAATATACTTTCAGGGTGGGGACGTCCTCACTCCCCAGCTTCACATAAGTCGGTTGATCTCCAGACTTGCTTACTGCCCTCTGTAGCCGCTGCAATGCCTCCGCAGATAGCTCTCTGGGCGGCGGCGGCCCGGTTTCCACAATTGCGAGAGTTGAATCAACCTCAGGCCCTTGCAGCGATTGTTTTGTGTTGTCTCCAATCTGTTGGCCATCCGCTGAGGTGGTCTTGGTACCAGAGTCCGACTTAATCTTGCGTGCCTTCTCAACATAGTCGGCCACCGCATCACCTAACTTGTCTGTGAAGCCAGTCTCCAAATCTCCGGCCCAGTCGAACGCATCTTTGGTTTGGGTGACTGGCCAGTCGTCCAGGTTCAGTTCCCCCACAAGCCGCTGTGATTGAAAGGAGTTAGGAGCTCCGAATATCTCACGAGGCTTATAGCCGTTGCCAGGACCTCCAACGACCAACCGATTGCGCCTGAAGAGATGCATTCCAGCCCGACTGGCAATCCCAGGCATTCTTATCCACACTCTTCCTGTAACACGGTAACCGTCTACATCAAGTTCTATATCCTTGTCCCAGGAAATACGGTTGCCGTCAGGTAACTCTTCCTGAAACACGGGATCTATCTCCCACTCGAATGGCTCGCCGTTCCATCTGATTGTGATTTCCCCTGATTCGATATCTCTTCTGTACATACTAGCTATGTTCTCACGTATGCTAGTGAGGGATCGTCCTCGAAATGTTCTGTAGAGATCTTCGATCTCAATTCTTGTGTAGTGCTCCGAGGGCTCCAGACCCATTCTCTGTGAGACTACAACTGCCTCTGGCTTGTCGATTTCCAAGCGTCGCACATCGACTAATGCATCATACTCAATGCTGTCTCCAAGACGCTTGGTAACTATCCGCCATCGGCCTCCAAACCAGCAGGCCGCCATCTTTAGACCCATCCCAAATTCAGATCGCCCCGACGTATTTAGGGGTGGGCGGTTCAGTTGTATGGCCCGCTCCAGTTCCGCCCAGTTCATTCCGTTGGCATCATCAACTATTGCCAGTGTCTTCGCCCTGGAATCGTAAGCTATGTCGATTTGGAGCGATGGAGCCCGACCTGTGATCTCTCCGATTTCCCCTTTGTATTCAAAGTAGTTCTGGGTCGCATTGTCTATGAACTCGGCGATCGCAGACCAAGGACGATAGGATATCCTGCGGAATGTTCCATATACGCCGGAATCGGGACGTATGTCTATGTTGCGGCTGTTAGCAGTTTTCACGCGACTACTCCTGATCTTCTAGACATCTACCACGAGTTCAGCAACAGCGCGAGACGGATCTATGATTTCAACTCTCGCAGTAGTGTGTTCGGGAACAAGATTCCTTGATATGACCACACCAGGCCCTCTTTCAAACCTCTGGACCTGCACATACTCATACCTACGATCGCCAGATGGGTTTGGTAGGCGGATCTTGTAGAATGAAGCTGGAAAGTGTTTCGGCAACTCCATTACGACACTGTCGTCGCCGAGCCTATGTCCTCGACTCAACAAGTATGTTGTGGGAGCTGTCAACCTAGACAACTCACTAGGTAGCTGTTCCACAAAGATTGCCCATCCTCCTATGTCTCCGTAATAGGGCTCCAATACAATAAGATCAAAGCCCGCTCCTCTGCATGTTCTTCCAATACGATCTGTATACTGATCGACGACGCAAAGAAGACCGGGGTCTCTACGCACCATACGTGTAAGAGATTCAATATCCTCAGACGGAAATGCATTCTTCAGAGACGGTACAATCGATCTGTCGTAAACTCCGTTGCGAAGGGTCTCGAGTTGGGGAGCGATATGACCAGAAATCGAATGAGATGCTAATTCTACCTCGATCACGTACCAATTGTCAAGGTCGTGGGAGATCATGGCAAGGTCTGGCTTCGCCGCTCGACCGTGCCAGTCTTTGATTAGAGGCTTCCAGCCCGCCACCTTGTAGCCCGGCATGATTTCACTAGCAACTCGCAGAACCTGCTCCTCAAACTGAATCTCAGTGGAAGGCGTTCTAGGTCGAAACATCCTGGGCGGACTCTCAACGAGAAATGGTCTCATGCTGCCTCAAACCAGCGGACATCAGCGACACCTTCCAGGCTTTCCGATTCGACGCGCAGGGTTTCCCCTTCACCTGGCAAGACGTAAATCGTAGCAACGGTCGCTGTCTGTTTCTCAGGGTGTGGGCGTAGCACCCGGCCCATTCGCTGAATGCGCTGCCGTAGGGATGCTGTGGAAGCGCCGATGATTCCGAATTCAGCCTGTGGTACGTCTAGCCCTTCATCAAGTGCTCGGCACGTCACCAGCACGTCGATCTGCCCTCTAACGTAGAGCAGCAGGTTCAAGTATCGTGTCGGCGCACCAAGCTGGGAGTGATACGGTCTTACTCTATGACCACGTCGTGTCAACTCAGCGGCAATCTCGTTAGCAGATTGAATAGATTCGTGAAATACGAGGCCTCTACGGCTCCTGAATCGCTCAACAAGCTCAATGGCTGCGGGAATTCTAGACCGGACCCGCTGGCTGTGCCTACTGCGCCTCAAGAGCATATTCCGTAGGCGTGGCGAGGTACTCTCTCCATTCTCGCGAAGTCGTCTGGCCTCTGTGGCTATCGCCCGGCCATCAAGGGTGATCTGTCTTTGTTCGTGGGAGTTCATAGGGACCCGAATGTTCCATAGCTCGAAGTCGGAGACTATGCCGTCGGCTGAAGCATCTCGATATTCATATCGAAAAACGATCGGCCCCAAGCTGGGCACTATGACCGATTGGAACAAGTCATCGTACTGGCGCTCAGGCGTTGCTGACAGCCCCAAAGTGGCGATGTACCTCCCTTTAAGCACCTTCCGATTGACAGGCGAGGCGACTCGGTGACACTCGTCCACAACTAGGAACCACTGTCCCTGGCTTGTAAGCTCTGTGGCGAGTCCACGGGCGCTATCCAGTACTGCCACGGTCACTGGCGACTGTGAAATACGACGGGCACCCCCACCAAGGACGCTGATATCGGTATCATCAATCATCAACTCGTCCTGTAGGGCGGCTCGCCACTGGTCCATCAGTGCAATCGTGGGTACGACGATCAAGACCCTGGCTTCTGAATGTCGCTCCCATACAGCAAGCATGCACAGCATGGCGAACAGGGTCTTCCCTGCCCCTGTTACGACACTCACTACGCCCCGGAGCTCCGGAGACCATGCGGCGAGCGCGTCGCGTTGCCACACCCTCGGTTGGCGCTGGATACGCAGAACTCCTGTTTCTCTGTTGATTCTGGGATTGAGGATTGCTCTTGACCTTGACATGCTTGTCGATGACGGATTCTACCCTGGTGCGTCATGGACAGGCAACATTAAGAAGTAACAGATCGCCCGATTCGCCGGGCCCGCTCCAGCCTGTTCTTCTTCGTCGCGCATTTGGCAGGGCCTTGGGCTATGTACAAGTCGCCCTGTCGGTCCTCACACGTCGAAACCGGCGTGTCCCGCTAGAGCGGGGCGAAGAAGGTTAGGTCTGCGCCGTGGTTCTGCATGGCGGATACCTCGTCGCCGTGGAGGCGGACGCGGATGTCGCGGGTGAGGTGGTGGAGGGTGATCTCCGTGGTCGGGAGGTCGTAGTGGAAGGTGATCGGGCGGTTGACGGGCGGGTCCTGGAGGAACAGGTACCCGTTGGTGAGGCGCGGCGTGTCGTCTGCGCCGGTGATTCGCACGGCGTCGGGATCGCACCAGGGGGGCAGGCGGACGAACAGCGGCGCGGGCGTCTTCAGCCGCACGCTGAGGGCCGGGTGGGTGTAGGCCGAGCGCACCTCGATCTCCGGCGTCTCGTGGTCGAACAGCAGGTTGACCCGGTGGCCCGCCTCGTCGAGCCGGGTCATCTCCCGCAGCGCCTCGCACAGCGATCCGACCGTCCCGCCCACCACGTCGGTGTTGAAGCGCATCCGCCCGCCGTCCGGCTGCTCCAGCGGCTGGTGTCCGAAGGGCGCGGGGAACCCCCATGCGCCCTGCTGCCGCTGGGCGACGGCGCGGAGCGTGTCGAGGCCGTCCGGGTTGTCGGGCGCGGGAATCCACGAGATGTCCCTAAGCTGGGAGGGCAGGATGTGGCACCGCAGGATGCGCTCGGCGTCGTGGAAGTAGTCCGTGTACCCCCATCGCCCGAGGATCAGCGCAGTCTCGAGGATGTCGCCGGTGTTGTTCATCTCGCCCTCGTCGGGCGCACCGTTGTCCCCGACGGCGTGCTCGCGGGACCAACCGGTCTCGTCGCGCATCTTCCACAGCCCGTTGTCGTAGAAGGCCCTGACGATGCCCATCAGCGTTGAGTCATGGGTGAGGTCGGCAAGCTGGGCGAGGGACGACATGGTGCAGGTCACGGAGTGGGCGTGGGTGCCGAACAGGGCGGGGTCGAAGGAGCCGCCGGGGGTGAAGTAGCCGTCGAGGCACTTCTCCTTCAGGACGATGGCAAGCTCGAGGGCGGGGGCGTACCCGGTCGTCCGGTAGTACTTGACGAGGGGGCCGATTGCCCTCGCCACGCCGGAGATGAAGGACCGGGAGCGCTCCACGACGACGCCCTCTCCTTCGAGGCGGCCGTAGTCCCACTCGGCATCGGGGTCCCAGTAGTCGAAGACCGCGTCGATGCTGGCCGCCGCGATCTCGGCCGCCCGCTCGGAGCCGCGGTACTCGACGAGGGCGTTGAGGGCGTGGAAGCCCTCGCGGACGTGGTGAGGGTTGAAGACGACGGGGGAGCCGTACTTGCCGTCGCTGCGGTCGAGGGGGAACGGCGCCGGGCCGCCGTAGGAGTAGAAGCAGGCGTTGGCGAACTTCTGGACGGCGTCCTCGTCGACGTGGAGGCCGGCGGCGTCCTCGGCGTTGAGCAGCGCGTTCAGGTGCCGGCCGGGCACGTGGCTCTCCAGGGGGATGCCGAAGTACGCATCGGGCAGCACGGCGACGCGGAAGTAGGGCACGTCGTCCCTGTTGGGGTCGAAGATGCTGCACATGGCGTTCCGCGCCAGCTCGATGGCGCCGGTTATGTCTGTGGTGTTCACGTCGGCGAGTCGCGTCATGGCTTTGCTCCCCCTGCCGTCGTCCTCGGAGGTTGATTCTACCCTCTCCACAGCCGCCGCGCGTGCGGTAGAATCTTGGGGCTATGGCGACTGTAGATTCGGATATGGCTGGCGGGCCGCGGGTTGGGGAGGTCGTGGAGGCTTCGACCTCCCGGTTCCTCGTGCAGTGCCACGAGCTGTACGGGGCGCCGCCGCTGGGGTCGCTGGTGCGGAGCGAGGGCGGCGTGTACGGCGTGGTCGCAGAGGTGACGACGCAGAGCCTGGACCCCGGCAGGCGGGCCGTGGCGATGGGCCGGGGCGAGGAGTCGGCGGAGGCCGTGTACCGGCGCCATCCCCAGCTTACGCGGCTGATGTCGACGGAGCTAGAGGCGGTCGTGGTGGCCCACCGCAGTGAGGGCGAGCTGAGCCGCTTCCTTGCGCCCACGCCCCCGCGCATCCACGAGATCGTCCACGCGTGCGGCGACCCGGAACTGCTGGAGGTCGCCGGGGACCTGGAGCTACTGCCGTCGCTGCTGGCGTCCCCGGCGGGCTCGCCGGACGACGTGACGGCGGCCTTCCTGCGGCAGGTCGTCCAGGCCCATCCCGAACCGGAGCGAGTCCGGCTCGAGGCGGGCCGCAAGCTGGCCGGACACCTGGCCGGGCAGCTTCACCGGCTGACGGGAATATTGAGGAGAGTAGCTAGTGGCTAGTGGTGAGTGGTTAGTGGGGAGTGGGAGAGGCGAGGGACCGGCCCTTAGGAATGATGGTGGGGATGGCCGGCTTGGCATGGTGGTGTCGGGGTCGCTGACCGAGGGCATGCAGGTCAAGCTCGACCCGGACTCGTCGGTCGAGGCGGTGAAGGTCGGCACCTTCGTGACGCTGCAGGGCGAGCGTATGCGGTTCTTCGGCGTGGTCACGGACGTGTCGCTGGGCTCGACCGACGCCACGCTGAGCGCCAGCCCGCCCGACGTGTCGGACCTGTACGTGGCCCGGGTGATCTCAGGCACGGCGGCCTACGGCGCGCTGACCGTCGAGCCGATGCTCACCATCGACGATGACGACGACCCGGACGTGCTGCTGGAGGGCCCGAAGCCGGCCAAGACGGTGCCGCCCCACTTCGCCGAGGCCGCGGCCGCCTCGGAGCGGGACATCGAGCGCGTCTTCGGCGCAGAAGGCGAGGGCCACTTCTGGATCGGCAGCCCTCTCGACATGGACACGAAGCTGTGCCTCGACGTGCCCGAGTTCGTGCTGCGCAGCAACGGCGTGTTCGGCAAGAGCGGGACGGGCAAGACGTTCCTGACCCGGCTGCTGCTGGCGGGCATCCTCCAGAGTGGCGCAGCGGTGAACCTGGTGTTCGACATGGAGAGCGAGTACGGCTGGCGCGGGTACAGCGAGGGGGGCTCGGAGGTGAAGGGGCTCAAGCAGCTCTTCCACTCGCAGGTGGCCGTCTTCTCCCTGGACGAGGCGAGCTCGAAGCGGCGGGGCCTGACGCCGGACTACGTGGTGCGAATCGGCTACGACGAGGTGGAGCCGGACGACATAGTGCTGTTGCGCGAGACCCTCGACCTGTCCGAGGTCGCGGCGGACGCGGCCCACTCGCTGCGCGGGTACTACGGGAAGAGCTGGCTGTCGGAGTTCCTGGCGGTGTCCGGGCGCGAGGACGTGTCGACCCTGGCTGACGCGACCGGCGTGAACGCCAACGCCCTGTGGAGCCTGAAGAACAGGATGCAGCGGCTCGGGCGGCTGGGGTTCATGGAGGAGAAGGGGCAGGGGTCGGTCGAGCACATCCTGCGCTACCTGGACCGGGGGATGCACGTGGTGCTGGAGTTCGGCAGGTACGGGCGGAACCTGGCGGCGTACATCCTGGTAGCGAACCTGCTGACGAGGCGCATCTACGAGCGGTACGCCGAGCGCAAGGAGCTGGCGTCGGACGACAGGAGCAGGGAGCCGACGCCGCTGGTCATCACCATCGAGGAGGCCCACAAGTTCCTGACGCCGGGCGTCGCGTCGCAGACGATATTCGGGACCATCGCGCGCGAAATGAGGAAGTACAACGTGACGCTGCTGGTCGTGGACCAGCGGCCCAGCGGCATCGACGAGGAGGTGATGAGCCAGCTTGGCACGAAGATCACGTGCCTGCTGGACAGCGAGCGCGACATCGACTCGGTCCTGACGGGCGCGTCGGGGAGCCGCAAGCTGCGGGCGGTCCTGGCGCGGCTGGAGTCGAAGCAGCAGGCGCTGGTGTTCGGCCACGCCGTCCCGATGCCCGTCGTGGTGAAGACGCGCGAGTACGGCTCGGAGGAGTCCTACAGGGCGCTCGGCTGGCGGGACGCTGCGGAGATGAAGGCGCAGGTGGAGCAGGACATCGAGGATTTGTTCGGAGGGGATAGTAGCTAGCGGTTAGTGTATAGTGGATAGTGGAGGGGAGAAGGTCATGCTGAAGCTCAGGCCGAGCGACACCTTCACGATAGTCAAGGACGGCGTCGAGATAGAGTTCGAGGTTGCCGAGGAGGGCGGATACGTCGTCTCTGCGCCGGAGCTGCCGGGCTGCATCACGGAGGGGGATACGTTCGAGGAAGCCATGGCCATGATCGAGGACGCGATGCAGGGATGGCTGGAGGTAGCGGCGAAGCACGGCGACCCCGTGCCCGCGCATATGGAGACTTTGCACAACCGTCATTCCGGCGAAAGCCGGAATCCAGTGGGGCGAGGGGCTAGGCTGATGGGTGAGTTGACATGAGGGAAGTGTTTCACGAGGCGGCGGCTGAGCTTGACGAGGGGCGGCCTGTGGTCGTGGCGACGGTGGTGCGCACCAAGGGCTCGACGCCCCAGAAGCCGGGCGCCAAGCTGCTCGTGCGTGACGACGGCTCGGGCGTCGGGACGCTGGGCGGCGGCTGCGTCGAGGGCGACATCTGGTTCGCGGCGAAGGAGCTGATGCGGCGTGGCGGGTCCGCCCAGTACCGCGACTACGAGCTCAACGAGGACCTGGCCGCCGAGGACGGGCTGGTCTGCGGCGGCACGATGTACTTCCTGATCGACCCGGTGTACGAGGCCGGCAGCTACCTGGACTACGCCCGCGAGATCGACGCCGCATACGCGGGCGGCCCCGCGGTCGCTCTGGCCACGGTGACGGCTGCGGGCGACGGGGCGGCGAGGCTGGGCGCGCGGCTCTTCATTCGCGAGGACGGCTCGACCGAGGGTACGCTGGGCTCGCCCGAGATGGATCGCGAGGCGATGAAGCGGGCGCGCGACCTGATGGTACACGGCAAGAACGAGTTCGTGACCATGCGGGACGGCCCGGAGTTCTTCGTCGAGGCGTACACGACCCCGCCCCAGATGGTGCTGTGCGGCGGCGGCCACGTCTCCAAGGCAATCGCGCCCCTGGCGGCCAACCTGGGGTTCAGGGTGTTCGTGACGGACGACCGGGAGGAGTTCGCCAACCCCGACCGCTTCCCCGAGGCGGACATCATCGTGGCCGAGAAGCCCGAGTCGGCCCTGCCGCAGCTTCCCATCAACCCGAACACGTTCATCATCATCGCCACGAGGGGCCACCGGTACGACAACGTGGCGCTTGAGGCGGCGGCGCTGACGCCGGCCAAGTACGTGGGGCTGCTGGGCAGCAAGCGCAAGACGATCCTGATCTACGAGGACCTGATGCGGAGCGGTCTGCCCATCGAGCGCATCCGAGAGATACGGTCGCCGGTGGGCCTGGACGTGCGGGGCCGCACGCCGGAGGAGATCGCGGTGAGCATCATGGCCGAGGTGCTGATGTTCCGGCTGGGCGGCACGGGCCAGCCCATGAAGATCGAGGACTGGCGCATCGACCGCATCCGCGAGAAGGTCGAGGCCGGACGGGAAGAGGCCGCGGTCGCCGACTAGGCTGTGGTGACGGGATAGGCTGTAGCATGACTACCCCAGCCCAACAGGAAGAGCCCAGGCTTTCAGTCACGAGGGTCTGGGCCCGCAACTTCAAGAGCATCCGCGAGCTCGACTTGGAGCTTGGTCCCCTGACGGTGCTCGTAGGGCCGAACGCATCCGGCAAGAGCAACGTGCTGGACGTGCTGCGATTCATCAGCCACTCGCTGCGGGAAAGCCTCGTTTCAGCCATCAAGGCTCGAGGGGGTATGGGAGACATGAGGCGCTCCATGCCAGGAGGGCGGCCCGATGTGGAGGTTGGGATCAGAGTAGAGAAGGGCAGATTCCGGCTGGACTATGGCTTCGTACTCGGCCGCCGCGTGAAGCGAGAGCAACTCGCCGAGGAACGAGCGGATGGCGTACCTGAGCACACCCGTGTGGGTCGACAATACACGGTTGAGGACTTCACCAGAGCGTTCTACCGCGTAAAGCGGGAATACGGCGTGGTAACCCCTGCCAACAGGGATGAAGCCCGGTTCGAGTTCGAAATCAAGGAGGGGCGACTCGTCAAACCTAAGGACATGGGAGAGTTGGAGGTAGAGGAGTTTGAGACCACTAGCCTCGCCTTCCCTTGGCTAAGGCGCATCATGTTCCGCACCGCGGAGCCCGGAAGTGGGCAGATCGGCCGCATGACCCAGACGTATCGCGACGTGTACGAAGCAATGGAGTCCATTTCAAGGCTGCAATTCTACCGCCTGTTCCCCGACGACCTGAGAAAGCGCCAGGCGCCGAGGGGTACGGATCTACTCGACGAAGATGGGAGCAATCTGGCCTCGATACTCAAGGAGATGGATAAGAGGGATTCACTTTACTTAGGTGAGATCAAGAGCGCACTGGGGAACGTTGTACCAGGACTGTCTGACCTGAAGATCCCACTATCCAGAGGCATTCCAGTTGTGGAGGTTCGGTACCGCGCAGATGGAAAGCCTAGGTCGACATTCGATCTTTCCCAGGAGTCGGATGGAACTGTGCGCCTCCTCGGACTGCTCACGGCCCTCTACCAGGAGCACCCGCCGCCGCTGGTAGGTATTGAGGAGCCAGAGCTAACTATACATCCGGGTGCCTTGGCGGTGCTTGCGGAGGTGATTGTCGAAGCCGGGCTCCGAACCCAGGTTATCGTCACCACTCACAGCCCCGACCTGATAGACATGTTGCCGCTCGACTCAATGAGGGCGGTCGCCGTCGAGAATGGATGCACCCAGATTGGCCCCGTGTCGGAGGCGCAAGCCGAGACTGTGAGGGAAGGGCTCTTCACTTCGGGAGAGCTGCACAGCATGGAGGGACTGGAACCGCGCGCATGATCCCTTCTGCGCCAGGCATCGTTCCGATAGTCGAAGGGCGGGGCGACGTGAAGGCCGTGCCGATTCTGCTGAGGCGAGTCCTGCACGAGCGGATGGGCAAGTATCACGTTGTGATCAAGAAGCCCAAGCTGGCAAAGGGAAGACCTGGTCTGTCCACGCGATTCGAAGAATTCTTGGGCCATGCGAAGAAAACCCGAGGATGCGCGGGTATCCTGGTGTTGCTGGACTCGGATAAGGACTGCCCAAGAGAGCTTGCAGCAGAGCTGGCACTCAGGGCTCGCGACTCTGGCGTCGGCATACCCATTGCCGTAGTCTGCGCAAAGCCGGAGTACGAGAACTGGTTCCTGGCGTCCGACGAGGCCTTCACTGGAGACGTTGAAGGATTCGGCGGCGCGAAGGATTGGATTACCCGGGGGATGCCACAGGACCTCGCATACAAGCCGACGAAGGATCAACCGTCACTTTCGGCCACTATGGACATCGAGGCGGCGTTCCAAGCCTCTCGCTCGTTTCGCCGCCTCTGCAATGCCGTAAAGCAGCTTGTCGATTGCATCGACTCGGGTACGGTGAGCGTGACGCCGTGTCCGTGACGCGGCTGTCGGTCCGGCCCTATGTGGTCGAGATCGGCGGCGGGGGAAGGCTCAGCCCTCGCTCTCGACCTCTTGGAGCACCTGCTTGACGTACTCCAGCGAGCGGCGGTCGGCCGTGATCTGGTCGCCCTGGGTCATCCCCTCCACGGCCAGGTAGCCGTCGAACCCCGCGTCGTGCATGGCCGAGATGGCGAACCGGTAGTCGATCTCGCCGTCGGGCAGGGGGACGCGGATGAAGATCGAGTGCTCGTTCTCCGGTATGTGGACCCGCTGCAGGTTCTTGCAGTGCCAGTACTTCGACCTCGGCGCCAGGGCCACGATGGCGTCCTCGGTCGTCTCCTCCGGGATGTCGTAGCACCAGTAGACGTTGCCCAGGTCCGGGTTGGCGAAGACGTGGGGGCTGTCGATCAGGTCGAGCATGTGGAGGGTCGACCAGCTATTGTCGGTGATGGACTGCTGGTGCACCTCGATTGTGACGTCGATGCCGAGGCCGCCGGCGCGGGCGCCGACCTCCCTGAGGGCGTCGGCGGTCCTGCGGAAGTCGTCGGACGAGGCCATGCGGCTCCCGCCCTGGGAGATGGGCTCGCCGACGAAGGCCCCGGCCATGTCCGGGTTCCTGGGCGGTGTTGATGTCGTGACATTGACGGTGACTGCGCCAAGCCACGAGGCGACGTCGACGGTCTTGTCCAGCATCCGCCTGTTGTGGGCCGCAACGTTGGGCTGGGAGACGCCCCCTCCGCCCCTCACGGCGACGCAGGGAGTCCCGTAGCCCTCCAGCTCCCTGCGAAGCTCGGTCACGGGGCCCTCGGCGGCGTCCGGCCCGCCGACCATGTCGACGCCCAGCTCGACGGCCTCGAAGCCGATCTCCCTGATCTTCCCGAAGAGCCGCGCGCGAACGTCACGGTCCGGCAGCCCGCGGGGGTTGCCCCCGTACGGGTAGTAGATGCTGCGGCGGAAGGCATATGCGATTTTCATGTGGGATACTCCTAACGTGGCTCCTGTTCCGATACCTCAACGCGATGTATCGGTGGCACGGCTGTTGCGACAGGAGGCTCGAAATGAAGCTGCAAGGCCTCGCGCAGATTGGCCAGGGCGTCGTTGATGGACGCACCCTGGCTGGCTACGTTGACATCTCGCGCCTGCGCTACGTACCAGTCGCCTTCGTGCCATACACGCGACAAGGTCAGTCCTCGATTGGTCATGACTCGCGAGTCGAGCCCTTAGTCCCGGCAAACGAATCATAGCACGAGACTTATGCGCCTTGGCTGAGCACTGCCCTTCGACCCTTCGGCAAGCTCAGGAGAGCCAGGCTCAGGGCGAACGTTTGCTCCATAGCCCCTAGTCTCCAAGATCGAATGCCCTTGACGCCATGTCTACTATGTAGCGGCTTATGGTTAGGGCTGAGGTTGCGCCGGGGGATGGGGCGTTGAGGACGTGGATGGCGGTCCGGGTCTCGGAGATGGCGAAGTCCTGCACGAGGTTGCCCCGCCGGTCGATGGCCTGGGCGCGCACGCCCGCGCCCGGCTCCGTCAGGTCCTCCATCCGTGTGTCCGGCACCAGCTTCCGGAGCGACTCCAGGAACGAGCGCTTCCGCATCGACCGGTACTGCTCGCCGATGCCCGACCTCCAGTACGTGGCGGACATGCGCCAGAAGCCCGGGTAGGTCAGCGTGCCCAGCGCCTCGCCCAGGTGGAAGCTGGTCTTGCGGTAGCCCTCGCGGGCCAGGGCGAGCACCGCGTTCGGCCCTGCCTCCACCGAGCCGTCGATCCGCCTGGTGAAGTGCACGCCCAGGAACGGCAGCTTGGGGTTCGGCACCGGGTAGATGAGGCCGCGCACCAGGTCGCGGCGCTCCGGGCGTATCGAAAAGTACTCGCCCCTGAAGGGCACGATCCGCAGGCCGGGCTCGACGCCCATCATGCGGGCGACCCGGTCCGCGTGCAGGCCGGCGCAGTTGATGATACGCCGCGCCGCGACATCGCCCCGTGTCGTCTCCACGTGGGCCCCGTCCGCGCGCTCGTCGATGCCCGTCACCTCCGCGCCGGTCAGGAGGTCGCCGCCGCTCTCTGTGAGCTCGGACGCGAAGGCGTCCGCCACCGCGCCGAAGTCGATGATGCCCGTGTTCGGGGAGTGGATGGCCTCGACGCCGGCGGCGTGGGGCTCCAGCTCGCGGAGGTGTTCCGGGCCTACCATCTCCAGCCCCTCCGCGCCGTTGGCCGTGCCCCTCTCGTAGAGGTCCCGCAGGCGGGGGCGCTCCTCCTCGTCGACGGCCACGATGACCTTGCCGCACATGCGGTACGGGATGCCGCGCTCGTCGCAGAACTCCCGCAGCAGCCTCCCGCCCGTCGAGCAGAAGTTGGCCTTCTGCGAGCCCGGGGCGTAGTAGATGCCCGCGTGGATGACGCCGCTGTTGTGGCCCGTCTGGTGCCGGGCGACCTCGGCCTCCTTCTCCAGCAGGACGAAGCGCCGCCCGGGGTAGCTGAGGGCCAGCGTCATCGCCGTCGCGAGGCCGATGATACCGCCTCCGATCACGGCGACGTCGTACGTGGTCGAGCTCGAAGTCATGGCATCCATGATAACCCAACGCCGTGCTTCGGCTTGACATGCCCGCCGGGGATAACCTAGTCTGAGTCCCCAGAATCGCAGCACCGAACGGAGGACCCCGGATGGCCTACGAGTTCGACCACGTTCACCTGAAGGCGCCAGACCCGAAAGCCACGGCGGACTGGTACGTCCGCGCCTTCGGCTTCAAGATCCTCAGCGACGCGGTCCGCCCGTGGGGCGACAGGTTCATACGGTGCGAGACGTCCGACGGCGCACTGGTGAACATATCGAGCGCCCGCACGGATGAGAAGATGGGGGACTCGGACGCCAGCGCCCACTACGGCCTGGAGCACATCGGAATCAAGGTCGAGGACATGGCCTCCGAGATCCCGCGGCTCACCGCCATGGGCGCGCAGCTCATGGAGGGCCCGGTCGACGTGCCCGGCGGCCCCATCATCGCCTTCATCAAGGCCCCGGGCGGCGTGCGTATCGAGCTGCTCCAGCACCGGTAGTGAGGGCTGCATACGGCGGCGTTGACCGGGCATGAACGCGATCTTCGGCAGGATGATCAGGGCGCTGAGCTTCGACGAGCGCCTGTACCTCGAGATCGCCGGCGACCCCTCGGCCATCACCCAGGCGGGGATGATCGTGCTGCTGAGCGCGGTGGCCCGCGTCCTCGGCCTGGCGGCCGGCGGCATGGAGCTGATCCTGCTGCACATGGTCCAGCTCGTGATCTGGTGGGCCGTCCTGAGCCTGACGATCTGGGCGGTCGGCCACAAGCTCTTCCCGCCGCTGCCGACGGACTACGGGGCGGGCAGCTCCGGCCCCGACCCCCTGAAGGTCGCCCGCGTGCTGGGCTTCGCCATGACCCCCAGGATCTTCCGCAGCCTCGCGTTCATTCCGACCCTGGGCCTGTTCATCTCATACGCGGCCACGTTCTGGCAGATATTCCTGATGCTCATCGCCGTCCGGACCCTCTTCGGGTACAACGAGGAGATGCGGGCGATCTACGTGGTGGCGGTGGGACTCCTGCCGCTCATGATCGGGCTGGAGCTGCTGGAGCTTATCGAGCTGTAGCCGACTCACGGGGAGGGTAACCCATGGCTGGCGACTGTGTATTCTGCAAGATCAGGGACGGCGAGATTCCCGCCAAGGTCCTCCACCGCGACGACCACTGCTTCGTGATCCACGACATCGCCCCGAAGGCCCCCGTGCACCTGCTGGTCATACCCAACCTGCATATCGAGTCCCTGTCGGCGCTGACCGGGGACGAGCGGGCGGCGATAGGCGGGATGTACGCCGCCGCGGGCCGGATGGCCGCCCAGGCGGGCGTGTACTCCACGGGCTACAGGCTGGTGGTGAACCAGGGCAGGGACGCCGACCAGACGGTCGACCACCTGCACCTGCACGTGCTGGGCGGAAGGCCGCTGGGCGCGATGGCCTGACCTGGAACCTGTTATCATTAGCGACGGTTGAAGGAATAGAGGTAATCAAGTGACGACAGAGGGCCTTGGCGACCGGCAGGTGGCCGTGCTGATCGACTACGAGAACGTGGGACTGGCCGCGATACAGTGGCTCCTCGACCAGGTCTCCGACCACGGCCGGGTCATCGTGAAGCGGGCCTACGCCGACTGGTCCCAGTCCGGCTCCAGGAGGCAGGGCAACCAGCTTCTCGAGCTGGGCATCGAGCCGGTGCAGCTCTTCCACGCGGGCAAGAACTCCAGCGACATCCGCCTGGCCATCGACGCCGTGGAGCTGCTGTACACGTCCCCCATCGACGTATTCGTGGTCGTCTCGTCCGACGCCGACTTCGTGCCGCTGGTGAGCAGGCTGCGGGCCGCCGGCAAGAGCGTCGTGGTCGCGGGCCGGAAGAAGGGCGTCTCGCAGACCCTCGTGAGGTCGAGCGACCGGTACTACGACCTGGACCAGGCCAGCAAGGCCAGCACGTCGACCAAGTCTACGGAGACGGCCGAGCCCAAGCCCGGCGAGAGCCTGCTGGTCCGCGCCGTGCGCTCCGGCATGGACGCGCAGGGCCAGATCAACGGCGGCAAGCTGATGGAGACGATGCAGCGGATGGACCCGAGCTTCGACTACCACTCCCTGGGTTACTCGACGTTCTCGCGGTACCTGGAGGCGTCATCGGAGGTGTCGGTCACCCGTCCCAGGGGCGGCGGCAACATGTCGGTGGAGCTGGTCGAGGGCACGGAGCATCCGGACGCGTGGCACAAGGGGATCGACCAGGCGTGGCTGGAGCGTGCGCCGAACTCGGGCGACCGGATGGCGGGCAGCACCGCCGCCAACGACGCGGCCCGCGTCCTGGGGGTCGGCAAGCTGAGCGCCTCCAAGTACAAGACCCTCCAGAGGCTGCTGGAGGCGAGCCCCCTCCTGAGCTCGCGGTGGGAGCGGGACCGCTTCATCATCCGCCGCCGCTAGGCAGGGGCTCTACTACGCCTTACCCACGTGGTTTGACGGACCTCAGTGCCGTGCGTATCGCTCGCGCGACACCCTTACGAGCCATACTTTTCTCGCCTGAACTTTGGGCCATCCGTAGTATGGTTGCACGCATATCTGACTGAGGCTTCGTGGGTATTACGGAGCCTATTCGTCGCGTATTGGGAGCGTCTGTGACCTTAGTCCTGTGGGTTACGTGTGGCATGTTCGTCTCCTCCTGCGTATCTACGTGCAAAGTATGTTGGGTTCAGTTCAGGCGGGAAGTAGTGCTTCCTCTTGAGCCACACCAACCCATCCCCTTTGGTAATCAGCGCAACGTCAGTTGGTCCACCTACCGTCTCGTCTTGGAGCGACACCTTCCTCCTTAGCGAAGTCAGACTTACCAGGGCCTCTGCCATCTCTGCAAGCTGGTCCTTGGGAAGCATCACAACTACGTCCACGATTTCCTGAGCATGGTAGAGGTTGCCTATCTCTTCTATTTGGTCTACAAAGGCCTGGGCAATTTCCGGATGAATCTCTTCCAGTCTTTCGGAAAGCGCTACTCTCTCGCTGTCCGAGTATTGTTCGAGGTTCTCTAGAATGCTTGACGTGTAGTGATTTAGGTGCGACAGAAGGGACGCATGCAGGTATTCCTTGTATTGAGGTGCGATTCCCTGCATGAACTGGTAGATCATGTCATTCTGGGCGAAGGAGACAATCATCGCCCTGTTGTCCGGGCCCGTAGATCCTCCTTCAGCGACACGCTTCTTTAGCACCCCGGCGACGAGACCTTCGACATGGATCTCTGAATATGATGGGAAGAGGTCGTCCTGCCCAAAGCCGGCTATTACAATGCCTGTGGTTAGACCAGAGGATTGTGTTGCTACGTCGGCAAACATCGCTCCAACTGCACGTTCAGTAATCATGTTAAGTTTTGTAATTTCAGTCGACGGAAGGTCCTGTTTGAAGATTTCACTATATAGGCCCCTTCGACTTCCTTGTATGGTGGCCTGTATTCTTTCGAGAAAGTCGTCCGGAGCGTCCTCCACCAGCACAGCTTCCTGTGCCCGTAGATGGTACTCGTTGATAGTTTCTGTGGTAACTATGCTGTCCACCTGTTCAACCCTTCTCACCGCGTCGCCTGCGATCTGCTCCGAAACTCTCTGCTGGATCAGTCTGGCGATCTCCTCACAGACAAGCCTAACTAGCATCCCAGCATATTCAGCTTGATGTTCCACTGTGACAGATTTGCTGATGTCATCGACTAAGAAGTCGCAGAAATGTGACGCATACTCGCTTAACCTAGGGAAGGACTTCCTCCCAAGCTTGCGCCGATATTCCTTGATCAACGTCTCCCAGGGAATCGACATGAAGGTTGCCCCACCGTAAACGAGTACACCGACGGGCGCGACATCCGAGAGGGCAAACAATTTGTTCTGAGACGAGAAGATCTTCTGATTGCCCCCGGCAGAAGCCGTGACGGCACTGTCAGCTGCCAGAGCAACCGCTTCCAGATTCATGATTGCGATTTCCGCTGTCACTGCTGTACTCCTGGTTGGCGAACGGATATTCGAGTCTTGTAGTATCTTACCGACGATCAATAAGGACTGTCAACCCCCGCAGCCACTGCGTTCAGACGTCCAGCACCATCAATTCCTCGCCCCACACGACCCGGCCGTCGTATATCCGGGTGATGTCGGCGAGGGCGCGCTCCGTCCGGCCCGGTTTGTCCAGGCTGAAGGCCTGGTGCACGAGCACGAGGCTCTTCGCGCCCGCGTCCCGCGCCATCTCGGCTGACGTCTCGCTGTGGCACATGTAGTCGGCCTCCGCCGTGCCCGCCACGTCCTCCTCCACGTCGACGCAGATGCACACGAGCATGTCCACGTCCGCCGCCAGGTCCGTGACGGTCTGGCAGGGCCGCGTGTCGCCGGTGACGACGATGCTGCCCTCGTCGCTGTCGATCCTGTAGGCCAGCGAGTCCAGCCACGGCTCCGCGTGCTCGGCGGGGGCTGCCGTGATCTCCCAGCTGCTGCCCTGGCACACCTTGCCCGGCCCTATGTCCGACACCGTGAACGACGGCGCGGGCCTCGGCAGCACGCCGCCCCTGCTCGTGTAGGCGTTCAGGCTGAGGGGGTGGTTGATTCGCGCGATCCAGTCGTGGGCGAACGCCCCCTCGTGCTCGTCCATCAGCCTGTGATGAAGCTGCTCCGTCAGCGCCGGGCCGAACACCTGCAGCTCGTTCTCGTCGCCGACGTGCAGGTTCCACCGGCTGAGAATGAAGCAGGGGTAGTCCACGTCGTGGTCGTAGTGGTGGTGGGTGAACAGCAGGTAGTCGATGTCCACGGGGCTGAGCCCGGCCTTGGACAGCTTGTGGGTCGTGGCCGGGCCGCAGTCGAACATGACGTGGTCGCCGCCCACCTTCACGACGTACGACGAGCCGAACCTGTCAGGGGACGGCCTCGGCGTGCCTGCGCCCAGTATGTACAGCTTCACCGGACTAGCCCCTCGGCTGGATTACCGGCCTTCCCCGGGCCTCGTCAGACGTCCAGCGTCATCAGCTCGCGTCCCCAGACGACGGCCCCGTTGTAGATACGGGTGATGTCGGCCAGGGCACGCTCGGTCTCGCCCGGGGAGTCCAGCTCCTCGGCCTGGTGCACGAGCACGAGGCTCTTCGCGCCGGCGTCCCGCGCCATCTCTGCCGACGTGACGCTGCCGCACATGTACTCGGCCTCGGGCGTGCCCTCTATCTCCTCCTGCACGTAGACGCAGAGGCATATCAGCGCGTCCACGTCCGCCGCCAGGTCCGTGACGGTCTGGCAGGGCCGCGTGTCGCCCGTGACCACGATGCTGCCCTCGTCGCTGTCGATCCGGTAGGCCAGGGAGTCCAGGTACGGCTCCACGTGCTCGGCGGGGGCGGCGGTGATCTCCCAGTTGCTGCCCTGGCAGACCTTGCCGGGCCCTATGTCCGACACCGTAAACGACGGCGCGGGCCTCGGCAGCACTCCGCCCCGGCTCGTGTAGGCGTTCAGGCTGAGCGGGTGGTTGATGCGCGCGATCCAGTCGTGGGCGAAAGCTCCCTCGTGCTCGTCCATAAGCCGGTGGTGAAGCTGCTCCGTCAGGTTCGGCCCGAACACCTGGAGCTCGTTCTCGTCGCCCACGTGGAGGTTCCACCGGCTGAGAATGAAGCAGGGGTAGTCGACGTCGTGGTCGTAGTGGTGGTGGGTGAAGAGCAGGTAGTCGATGTCCACGGGGCTGAGGCCGGCCTTGGAGAGCTTGTGGGTCGTGGCCGGGCCGCAGTCGAACATGATGTGGTCGCCGCCCACCTTCACGACGTAGGAGGACCCGAACCGCTCCGGCGACGGCACCGGCGTGCCTGCGCCCAGTATGTACAGCTTCACCGTAACAACCCCCTGCCGTCCATGGGCCATAGGGTATATCTCCGGGTGCGCAGGTTCAAGGCCGTCCTACGGCGCGCCTTCGTAGGGGCGGTTCGCGAACCGCCCCTACGCAGGCGCAGACCACATAGACTATGCCCTACGGCGTGCCTTCGACCAGGGCGAAGGCGTGCTCGGCCAGCACGCGCACGTCCTCCGGCGGCGGCTCGTGAGGCCCGTCGCCGCCCGGGATCGGGGCCCCGGCCCCCAGGGTCGCCCTGTCGACCCAGCGCCACCCGTCGTTCATCGCGCCGGGCTCGCCCGCCGGACGGCAGAAGTAGATCATGTCGATGTGCTGGTGGTAGCCCTGGACCGGGTCGTGTATGTCCTCGATCATGATGGTGAAGGGCGGCTGGACGTGCTCGGGGTACTCGAGGTCGAGCCGCGGCGCGGTCGGCACTACGACCGCCTCCAGGCCCGTCTCCTCCTCGATCTCGCGCAGCACCGCCTGCACCGGGTCCTCGTTGGGGTCGATGTGGCCCCCGGGCGGCAGCCACGCCTTCACCTTGGGGTGCCAGTGCAGGGCCACGCGGCCCCTGTGCACGACGAACCCGGTCGCGGTGAAGTGCCTCGTGACGGCCATCCCTACGGCCCGGCCTGGGTCGCCTCGCCGGCTTCGGCGCCGGCCGCCCGTGCCTGCGCGGCCCGCCTGCCGGAGGCGGAGCCTGCCCGCCTCCCCAGGAAGATCGCCGCGCCCACGATGACGGCGATGACGGGGCTGAAGACCAGCAGCCATATGGAGCCGGTGAGCGCGGCCGCCGCCACGGCCGAAAGCGTCCTGACGGCGGTCTTCCACTGGTCCGAGAAGCTCCAGCCCGCGATGACCCACCCCTGGGCCTCCTCGACGCTCACGTCCACCGTGGCGGAGCCCTCCACCTCGCCCGTCTCCATCGCCCCGGTGATGGTGAGCCTGGCAGTGTACGGGCGGGGCCTGTAGTTCGCGTAGACGTGCGCGGCTACGACCGTCGTCACGCCCTCGTCCAGGGCGCCCGACGCCGGGCCGGAGCCGTCGCCGAAGTCCCAGGTGTACCTCAGGTCGGTCATGCCCGCGGGCCTGGTGAAGGAGCCCGAGAGCTCGACCGTCTCGCCCTCCTCCACGTCCATCCACTCGCCTGCGAAGACCTCGATGTTGGGGATCCTGGAGACGGTGGCGATGAGGGTGTCCTCGCCCTCCGCGAGGCCGCCGTCGCCGAACCCGGTGATCTCGAACTGGACGATGTACGGCGAGTCCCTCTCGTCCTCGTACCTGTGGTGGACGGTCGCCGTCACCCTGCGCGTCCCGTCGCCCGTGGGGGCCGTCCGGTTGCCCGACACGACTCCCGTGCCGTCGCCGAAGTCCCAAGTATAGTCGAAGCTCTCGATGCCGTCGGGCGGCGTGAAGGACGCCCGGAACCTGACCGGCTCGCCGACTCCCGCCCTCACGTCCGGGCCGGCGTCGGGGACCATCTCGCGCGGCTCCTCCGACAGCGACACGTTGAGCAGGGAGTAGGCCGCCGTCTGCTCCAGGTACTTGATCCGCCCCTGCAGCCGCTCCACCTCCTCCTGCACCCGCGACAGGTTGGCCTGCACTGCCAGCGCGTCCTCCACCTTCTCCGCCCGCTCCAGCAGCTTCAGCAGCGCCTCCTCGGTCGCCATCGTGTTCTTCAGCCTGCTCGACAGGTCCACGTACTCGTCGGTCACGTCCTTGCTGGTGGTGCTCTCGAAATCCACCCTGAGGGAGAGGGCCCTGACCTCCAGCATCGCCTGGTCCAGCATGTCCGCCGGGACGCGGACCGAGACGGAGCCCGTGTGCTTCAGGGGCCGGTTCGACGAGACGACCCAGCCGCCCATCCTCTTGGCCAGGTCGCCGATCTCGTCGATGGCGCGCCCAACGTCGTCCACCTCGACCCCCATGTCGACCGTGCGGATGATGATCCGCTGCTGGGTGACCAGCTGTGCGACCTGCTGATCGGAAGACTCGACCGACTCGTCCACCGCCACGGCCATCTTGGCCGCCGCGGCCGCCTGCGGGACGGGTGCGGCGGCAGCCTGCTCAACCACACGGCCTACGTCGGCAGCTTGCAGGCTCGAACCCGCCTTCGGCATGGGCGCGTCCTCCATGGCCATGGCCATGGCAGGCGCTGCGGGTGCGGGCGCCGCTTCGGTGTACCCGCTATCGTAGTACCCCGCCTCCTCTTCCGAGGCGCCGCATGCCAGGGCGCCGAGCAGCCACAACATCACAACCGGGAGTATCCACCATCTCGCGTTCGGCTTTATATCAGGCACGTCATCCTCCGTTGAGAACTGTGGCCGCTGTGCTTCATGTAGAATAGAACGCCCATGAGCGTTGCTCGGTTATCATAGCACCACGTACGACAGGGGAGAGGTTGGACATGCAGCTCGAAGACAGGGTGGCGTTGGTAACGGGAGCGGGAGGCGGCTTCGGACGGGCTATATCCAAGGCCCTGGCGGCGGACGGGGCGCACGTCCTCGTCACCGATCTCCTCGAATCGGGCTCCGAGACGGCCGAGGAGGTCGGCGGGACCTTCATACAGGCCGACATCTCCACCATGGAGGGCACCAACGACCTGGGCAGGCGCGCCCTGGAGGAGGCCGGCGGGGTCGACATCCTGGTCAACAACGCGGGCATCCAGCAGATCCACCCCGTCGACGAGTTCCCCGACGACCAGTGGGCGAAGATGATCCAGATCATGCTCAACGCGCCCTTCCAGCTCACCAAGGCCGTCGTGCCCGGGATGAAGGAACGCGGCTGGGGCCGCATCATCAACATCTCGTCCATCCACGGCCTCGTCGCAAGCCCCTACAAGTCCGCCTACAACGCCGCCAAGCACGGCGTCATTGGCCTGACCAAGACCGTCGCCCTCGAGGTGGGCGACTACGGCATCACGGTCAACTCCATCTGCCCCGGCTACGCCAACACGCCCCTCGTCCAGAAGCAGATCGGCGACCAGTCCCGCACCTTGGGCATCCCCGAGGCGGACGTGGTCACCGACGTCATGCTCGCCCCGTCCGCCATCAAGCGCCTCGTCGAGCCGGACGAGATCGCGGCCATGGCCGCCTACCTCTCGTCCGACGCCGCCCGCTCCATCACCGGCGCGTCCATCTCGGTAGACGCAGGCTGGACCGCCCGCTAGGAGGGCTGAATGGGAATCACACAAGTCAGAGGACGACACCGCTTCCGCCAGGGGGTAAGACATGGCTAGATTGAGTGGGGGAGAGGCCCTCGCGAAGTCCCTGGCAAGAGAGGGCGTCGAGGTCGTGTTCGGTATCCCGGGCATACAGGTCTACGGCATCGTGGCCGGGCTGCGGGACGAACCCGGCATTCGCATGATCACGGCCCGCCACGAACAGGCGACGACGTACATGGCCGACGGCTATGCCCGCGCGTCAGGCAAGCCGGGGGTCGCGCTCGTGGTGCCGGGCGTGGGTCTCTACAACGCGGCGGCCGGCCTGACCAACGCATACTCGCGCTCCACGCCCGTGCTCGTCATCGCGGGACAGGTTCCCCGCGCGGCCATCGGCAAGAACCGTGGGGCCCCGCACGAAATCGCCGACCAGCCCGGCACGGTGCGCTCGGTGACCAAGTGGCAGGGACTGGCGTCCAGGCCTCGCGAGGTCCCGGACGCCGTGTTCGAGGCGTTCAGACAGATGCGCACCGGCCGCCCTCGTCCGGTGCTGATCGAGATGCCGCCCGACGCCTGCGTGGAGCGTGAGGAAGTGGGGCTGCGGAATCCGGCCCGTATCTCGAGGATCGTGCCCAGCCCTGAAGATCTTCGGGAGGCCGCCCGGGTCATCTCGAGGTCCACCACGCCCCTTATATACGCCGGAGGCGGCGTGGCGCGGTCCGACGCGGAACAGGCCCTGGTCAGATTGGCCGAGGCGACGAACATACCCGTGGTTACGTCCAGCGGCGGCAAGGGAGCCATCCCGGACAGCCATCCGCTTTCCTACGGCTCCTGCTTCAGTCCCAGGGGCGAGAGACAGGAGATGAACCAGCTCTACGAGGTGATGCAGTCGGCCGACGTGATGATAGGCATCGGCGCGCGTTTCTCACTGGGCAATCCGGCGGGCGAGTCGTCCACGTTGGTGAACATCAACATAGACGACGCAGAGCTAACGAGGCACCAGGCGAACACGGTCCCCCTGCACGGCGACGCCAGGGAGACAATCGAGGCACTGCTTCCCCACCTCATCGAAGCTGGGGCAGGGGAGCGTCCGTCGCCCGTCGATGCGGTCAGCGCGGCCCGCAGGCTGATAGCCTACTACGACATCCGGCTCAGGGAGCCGCAGTACGCGGTCCTGGAGGCTATGCAGAGGGGCATACCGGAGGATGCCTTCATTACCTGGGACGTTACGCAGCTCGGCTGGTATGCCCGCACCCACTACCAGGTGAACCACCCGAAGACGTACATCGACTCCGGCTACTCTTTCAACCTCGGCTACGCCTTCCCCACCGCGCTGGGCGTGAAGGTAGCCAGGCCCGACCGGCCGGTAATCTGCGTGGCCGGAGACGGGGGCTTCATGTTCAACTCGTCCGAGCTTTCCACCGCTCTGAAGTACGGCATCGACGTCGTGACCGTGGTCTTCAGAAACGACTCCTACGGCAACGTTGCCAGCGACCTCGACGAGGCATTTGGCGGGGCCTATGAGACCGACCTGCACAACCCCGACCTCGTCAAATTCGCGGAGTCGTTCGGCGCAGTCGGCATGAGAGCGGACGACCCGACGGAGCTGGAGAAGCTGATCCCACTCGCGTTGGAGCGGCGGAGCCCTGTGATCATCGACGTGCCGCTCGGAGAGATGCCCATACCGCGCGCGCCACAGCTAGCGCCGTTCTACAAGCTTCCCTGGACCATGCCCCAGGACGGACTGATACAGTCCTGACGCGTTGCTGAAGACCGGCTCAAGGGCCTGGAGGGACTGGAAATCCAATGCTGACACGAATGCGCCTGGAGAACTTCAAGTCTTGGAAGGACACCGGAGATATCGCGCTCAGGCCCATCACCGGCATCTTCGGCGCGAACAGCTCCGGCAAGACCAGCCTGATTCAGGTCCTGCTACTCATGAAGCAGACCGCCGATTCGCCGGACCGTCGGATAGTCTTCCACTTCGGCGACAGAAGAACGCCCGTGGATCTTGGCGACTTCGAGAGCGTCGTACACGAGCACGATACTCAAAGTGCTCTGAGGATTTCGCTTCGCTGGAAAGCTCAGAGGCCTATCGAAGTAGCTGATACGAACACCAACCGGAGAGTCGTTCGAAGCAGCCGTATCGGATTCGAGGTCACCTCGCGAGAGGAGAAGGCCCGTTCAAAAAAATCGTTGATCGTGGATGAGATGTCGTACCGCGTCGGCCGCGTGGTGTTTGGAATGCGTCGAAACCCCAAGTTGAAGTACGACCTCTTCACCGATGGCGAGGACTTCAAGTTCGTTCGGAATAGGGGACGGGCTTGGCCTCCGCCTCCGCCTGTCAAGTGTTACGGCTTCCCCGACCAGGTGCGTGCACATTTCGCAAACGCCGGTTTCCTCTCCGATCTGGAATTTGCGCTGGAAGAACGCCTGAGGAACGTATACTACCTCGGCCCGCTGAGAGCCCACCCGGAACGCAGATACACTTGGTCCGGCGCGCAGCCCATCGACGTGGGACAAGCCGGCGAGTCCGTAGTGGACGCGATACTCGCGTCAAGAGAACGGGGTGAGAAGATCGGACGTGGCAGGGGCAGACCTCGCGTTACATTGGAGGAGTACGTGGCCCTGTGGCTCAAGGACCTGGAGCTGATCCACGACTTCCGTGTCGTGCGTCTCACTGAAGGCAGTCCCGTCTATGAGGTCAGGGTTCGTAAGTCCCCAAAGTCGGCCGAAGTGCTCATCACCGACGTAGGATTTGGAGTTTCTCAGATTCTACCCGTGCTCGCGCTGTGCTTCTACGTACCGAAGGGTTCGACCATAATCCTGGAGCAGCCAGAAATTCACCTGCATCCCGCTATCCAATCTGGACTCGCCGACGTATTCGTCGACGCATGGGAAAAGCGCAGGGTGCAGATCCTGGTGGAGAGCCACAGCGAACACCTGCTCCGCAGACTCCAGCGCCGCATGGCCGAAGAGAAGGTTTCGACCGATGACGTCGGCCTGTTCTTCTGCCGGGCGGACGACGACGGGTCCATACTCGATACACTTGAGCTCGACCCCTACGGCAACATCACAAACTGGCCTCAGGACTTCTTTGGGGATCAGTTCGGCGAGATTGCCGCTATGAGTGAGGCTGCGCTGAAGAGACACAGGGATGCCGAGTGAGCACGGAGAAGACGGCGATTGTCCTGGACACCAACGTAGCCGTCGTAGCCAATGGCTCAGCCGAACAGGCCGGCCAAGCGTGTATATCCACCTGCACTGTCGAGCTACGTCGGATAACAGGAACCGGAGACCATCTCCTCCTGTTGGACGACAAGTATCTGATCCTCGGTGAGTATCAGAAGAAGCTCAACTTCTCTGGTCAGCCAGGCCCTGGAGACGCCTTCTTCAAATGGCTCTGGGAAAGGCATGCAGACAAACGGTTCTGCCGAATAGTTCCGGTTACTCCTCACGAGGCTCGTGGATTCGAAGAATTCCCCGACGACCCTAGTCTCGCGTCATTCGACATGGACGATCGCAAGTTCGTCGCCGTGGCCTTGACCAGCGGAAGCAGCTCCCAGGTGCTCAATGCCTCGGACACCGACTGGTGGCACCACCGCGAGCCGCTGCAAAGGCACGGGGTTGACGTCGTGTTCCTATGCCCGGACCTCATGCCCGGTAACGCCTAGCACCGCAGCCTGCACCCAAGTGCCTATCCGCCGCCCCCGACAAATACAAAGAGGCAGCATCAGAACAGGCTAGTGCCCTAGGCGACGCCGACACACCCCAAACGCGGTTAGGATGTATAATCGTCCGCATAGACGAGCAAGGAGCTACGTTGGGCGTCACACAGGTAACCGTAACTGTTAGGAACCCGGCCGAGCCGGACAGGACCTGGGAGGGGCTCTTCCTGGTCGATACCGGCGCGATAGACTCCCTCGTGCCTAGGCAGCACCTGGAATCCATCGGACTCAAGCCCAAGGGCCAACGCGTGTACGGACTCGTCGACGGCAGCGAGGTCAGGATGGACGTCACCACTGGCGACATCGAGTTCATGGGTGACATAGTCGGGTCGACCATCGTGTTCGGCGAGGAGGACTCCGAGCCGCTGCTCGGCGTGACCGCCCTCGAATCCGTTGGCATCGAAATCGACCCACGCAACCAGAAGCTCACGAGACTGCCCTCCACCCGCCTCAAGGGCCTGAGAGAAAGGCCGAGCCTCCGGGAGTGACGATGGAATTTGTACTACTGTATCTGGTCTACGGCGTGATTGTTGGGAGTTTCTGCGCCTACCTGGCTGGTCAGAAGGGGCGTGGCGGCGGCTCGTGGTTCTTTCTTGGCCTCGTCTTTGGCATCCTAGCCCTGCTGGTCCTCATCGGATTGCCGAGCGAACAGCACTCATCTGGTGAGAGCCACAGCACCCACACAAGATCATCTTCCACTTCTATCCGTCTGTGTCCTCACTGCATCCAGGAGGTTCACGAACTCGCTGCAGCGTGTCCCCATTGTCAGCGCGATCTCCCGGAGGTGGAGCGCTGCTCGTATTCGCCCTGCAACAAGATTATCAACCCTACCGATGATCGATGTGAAGACGACTTGGGTAATCCGTATTGCGGAGACACGCATAGGCGACACAACGAGCCGAATCCCCAAGCAGCGGTCGAACAAACCGATGCCGACAGGTTGGTCTGGGTGGTGCTTGGTGTAGTAGCTCTCATAGCAGTCTTGGTACTGTTAGGTAGCTGGTTAGGTGTGTTCTGACGCTGACACGACTGCATCTGGAGACTTCAAGTCCTGGAAGGACACCGCCCCGGTTAGCAGCGCCAGTTTCCTTCGAGGCGCTCAATTAGCCTTTCACAGTGTTGGTTATCGTATTCTCGATCAAGTCCCAGGCTTGCCACCCGGCGAGCATTGTACTTGTCACCGATGTTCATATAGAGCCACGCAAGTCTGGAGCAGTCATCAGCATTCAGGTTTTCGAGATTGTTTTCCATTTCGTTTGCAGCGTCCTGAATAAGGGCATCTTTCACGTACTTATCCCAGCTGGGATTTATCGCGTTCTTCCTGAGTAGACCATTGATTTGGTTCGCAATATCACTCAATTCATCTACGGATGCGTCGGGCTGCCTAGTTACTTGAACCAGAGCGTCCAAGGCTTCATTGAGGCCTCCAAATGCCTCGTGAATCATGGCAATCCGTCGCCATACCTGCGATGCAGGATAGCTCTGTGAGTTTGGATTCTCTACATATTTCATCAGGTATTCGAGAATCTGGCCTTGATCATTTGGCTCTCCAAATTCCTCCAGTAGCTCAGCCATAAAAATCCATCCAACACTGAATTTGCCTGAAACGTACTCCAAAATCGGAACTACGTCATCAAGTTCAATGTGCCTTTTCTCTATGCGTCGAGCAGCTTCCGCAAACATTCGGTGAACTCGGGGTTCAACTCTCTGCAAATTGTTGCGTTGATTTACTGCCCCAAACAGCTGAAGGAATTCTGAGTCCGCCTTTATGGCAACGCTTGACGGAGAAACTCGTAGCTTCTTGTTCCCAAACACTCGTGCTGACAGCGGGACGGTCAGCCAAACATCAGACTCAGAAGTATCTCGCCCAAACTCTTCAATGAATGACAGGTCAAGCAACTCGTCGATTGCAGAATCCACATTCATAATTTCGTTCTTTGGACGTATCAATACAGCCTCTAAAGCGACTCTAGGCACGGACGATTTCCAGTTGCACAAAGTCAGGAACGCCCTCTGCGCCGCAGGAGCCAGTCTGTTGTAAGATCGCTCAAAAAGCGCATCTAGTACTCTATCTTGATCCGCAATTATTCGTTCGACCTTTCTCTGGTGCTTATTGCGCACTAATTCGCCTAGAATTAGCTTGATCACATAAGGATGTCCTCTCGACTCATCAATGATCTGGGTTTTGTAGTTCTCGTTCAGTACTTTCCCCATTCCACGGAGTGCGGCTACTGAGTCTATCAGAGAGTAGCATTCGTCCCTATTCATCCCATTTACTTGTACAGCATAATCGCCGGTGAATCGGCGTTCCCGGGAAGTTATCAGTACTTTGTTTGGAGGGCGAACGTATGTGTCTATCCATTGGTACAACTCCAGTGGACTCGACGTGGTTTCGAAGTTGTCGAATACAAACAACCCTGTATGTTCAGAGTCTACGCCCATTTGAGTTGCCAGATAGTCTTCAACCCTTGTCTTCTTATCGCCGCTTTCCACCATGCTTGGTTCTGTAAGTTTGATGTACTCGGCGGCAAAATCTCGTATTGTGACTCCTTTTGTCCGGACAAGTTTAGGTCCGTCTGTAAGCAGATCAACGTCCCTTGCACTGAACCAGATCGCGACATCGTATGGACATGAGTCGCGCTCCATCAGGTCGTTGATAACGGCTAGTGCAAGCGATGTCTTGCCTATTCCTCCATAGCCGGTTAGTGTAACTACAGAATGACGGTCAGTAATGCATAGTTGTTCTCTCAACTGGGATTCTAAGTCTCGCCTTGGGACATAACCGGATGGTACAGGTGGTAGATTCGTGAATGTGTTCCCAGACAAGTCTAGTCTGCCCAATCCCTCTGTCTCACTAGGTGGCAGAGGTTGAACAGGTTGCAAGTAGGGGCTGGAATCTCTCTTCTTCGTATTGTCAGTGAAATAGGACAATAGTTCATGATTCTTCTCAGTAAACTTACCGTTGACGAGCCATACGTCGCTAGCATCAGCATCGGACTCTATGAGTTCAACTTGGTGTAGGTCGCCCAAATCAACGTAAACACCCTCTGGAAGACGCTTGTCTTCCGTTCGCTTCAGTTCTTCAAATGCATCTGAAGTAGCCATCCAATACGTTACTCTGTATTTCCCCGAGAGATTCTGACGGATATACGCCCAAGGTTGATTCAGAATACCTAGATTTTTCTCCATCAATCCTAGGGATTCTTCAAGGCTTGGACAGGCATCACTCAGTGTAGATGGCCGGGCTGCACCATGTCCACGCGTACGATTACGTAGAGTCGCAAAATCCCGAAACCATTGACGCCCCTGGATCCTGTTGCCCAACTGCGGAGTTGTGGGATCGATACACCTCAGGCATTCGTTCAATAGCTCCACAGCACGATGCTGCCATGACTCAACTGCTTCGTTCTTTGTTAGTTGAACGTGAGCAGCACGGGCATTCTGTGGCAATAGCTGGGATGAGGGACCTATCAATAGCGCATCAAGCACATCGGTCCAGCCACCTAGGCCATCAGCACGAACCAACTGATGAAGGTGGGTATACTTGTGTCTATCGGTATCTTCCTGAACTACGGCGACGAATCCAGCTGTAGTCAGTTTTGCAATCAGTTCGCCCTTTAGCAACAGGCTATTGAACAGCGCAGAATCAGAGTCAGATCTGTCGGTTGTGATCCTCTGATTCATTCGTTCCAGTGGCAAGAGTCCCATTGAGCATCCTCTCCGTAGTGAGGCCCATGTGCGGTCAGAGCAAGTGAATGTGATCGTACCAAATCATTATACAGCCTACAACCCCCCGACCGCCGGCACGCCAAGCTCCCCGATCAGGGCGCTGAGCTTGCCTACCTCCTCGTCCCTGACCTGCTCCAGCCGGGTCAGCACCTTGTCCAGCCGCCCGGATACCTCCTCGAATACGGCGTAGGCCTGGCTCGTGGGTGGGTGGTCGCCTGACGACACCACCACCGTGAGCTCGGCCAGCTTGGCGTCGAGGCGTGCCTCGTGGGAGATGCCGCCTAGCTGACCGTCCGCCTTGAGCTGCACGAGGGACTCCTCGATCCCGTCGAGCGCCTCGACTACCACGTCCGCGGCCTCCACCACCGCCTGGAAGCGCTCGTCGGACGAGGCTCGCCCGCTCCACTCCCTCGCCTGCTCGCGGATGGCGCGTGCCTGGTGCACCGCGCGGCTCAGCTCCGTGCGCCGGTCCCTGATCTCCAGGAGCAGGTTGCGCTGCGCCTCCAGGTCGCTGGTGGTCACGCCGCTCCTCGGATCGCCCAGCAGCTCGAACGGCTGCGACACGACGGTCCCGCCGACCGTCAGCCGCGCCTCGTACCTGCCGGGCACGGCCAGCGGGCCGAGCAGGCCCTTGTCGGCCGCGCCCGCGCCGGGGACTCCCACCGCTCCGGCGTGCCTCGCGTCCCACTCGAAGACGTTGACGCCCGGCTCCGACCCCAGCACCGGCTCCCCCGGTGCGCCCGGCTCCGGGTTCCTGGCCGCGCTGGACGAGAATTCCCTGACCAGCCGTCCCGTCGTATCGCGGATCTCCAGCCTGGCCTCCACGGAGTCCTGGGGCTGCCCCTCCCCGGAGATGGATTCCGGCTTCCGCCGGAATGACGGTGGCAGCTCGTAGCGGAACACGACGCCGTCCGGCGGGTTCTCGCCCGCGTCCAGGAATCGTGGGCCGTCCCTGTGGCCGCCGGGGAGGTGTGTCGCCTGCTCCGCGGCCCCATAGCCGTAGCTCTTGCCCGGCAGCGACGACCGCAGCCCCTTCGGGAAGGGGATGCGGTACGTGTCGGCGGGCCTGAACAGGTGCGCGCCGCCCTCCGGCTCGTCGGCCTGCCGCAGGTACGCCAGGTCGTCGAGCACCCAGAACGACCGCCCATGGGTGGCGACGACCAGCTCGTTCGCCCTGGCCGATATGTCGTGGATCGGCGCGACGGGCAGGTCGAGCTGCAGCGGCCCCCACGTCTCCCCGTCGTCGAACGACACGTATATTCCCGTCTCCGTGCCCGCGTACAGCAGCCCCGGGCGCACCATGTCGGCCCTGACGACCCGCGTGAAGTCGCCCGCCCTGATGCCGTCGGTAATCCGCGTCCACGTCCTTCCGTAGTCCGTCGTGCGGTACAGCAGCGGCGCGCAGTCGTCCAGCTTGTACCGCGTGACGGCCATGTAAGCCGTCCCCCGGTCGTGGGGCGACGGCTCGATGGTGCTGACCGTCGCCCATTCCGGCACGTCCGGCGGCGTCACGTTCCGCCACGTCGCTCCCCCGTTCGTCGTCAGGTGCACCAGCCCGTCGTCCGAGCCGGCCCACAGCGTCTCCGCGTCCAGGGGCGACTCGGCCAGCGCGAATATCGTCCCGTAGTGCTCCGGCCCGGTCGTGTCCAGGGTGATGGGCCCGCCCGCGGCCTCCATCTTCGTCTCGTCCGCACGCGTCAGGTCGGGGCTGATCTCCTCCCAGCTCGTCCCCTCGTCCAGCGACCGCAGCACCACGTTGGCCGCGACGTACAGGACGCCCGGGTCGTGGCGGGAGGCGACGATGGGGTACGTCCACTGGAAGCGGTACCTGTGGTGCTTGACGCCGTAGCCCCAGTTGAACTCCGGCCACGGCGCGATGACCCGGGTCTGCTCCGTCCGCCGGTCGTAGCGAAGCAGGATCTCGCCGCCGTGGGTCGGCGTGCCCGAGTACACCACGTCTGGGTCGCCGTGCTTCACCGCGATGTGCCCGCACTCCGAGTTGCCCACCCGCTCGCACTCACGCCACTCGATGGCGCCCTTGATGGAACGGCTTGGGACCGAGACGGCCGTGTTGTCCTGCTGCGTCCCGTACGCCCGGAACGGGAACCCGTCGTCCGTCACCACGTGGTAGAGCTGGGCCGTCGGCTGGTTGTAGAGGGACGACCACGACTCGCCGCCGTTGAACGACACGCACGCCCCGCCGTCGCTCCCCTCGATCATCCGGTCCGTGTCGTTCGGGTCGATCCACAGGTCGTGGTTGTCGCCGTGGGGCGTCGTCACCTGTACGAACGTGCTGCCGCCGTCCGTCGACTTCCACGCCTTCAGGTTCAGCACCCACACGGTGTTCGCGTCTCGCGGGTCGGCGAACACGTGGCTGTAGTACCAGGGCCGCTGCATCAGGTTCGCGTCGCCCGTGAGATGCCCCCACGTCTCGCCCCCGTCGTCGGAGCGGAACAGGCCGCCCTCCTCCGCCTCGACGATGGCCCACACGCGCCCGGGCATCGCCGGCGAGACCGCGACGCCGATGCGCCCCTTCACGCCCTCGGGCAGGCCCCGGTTGCCGGTGAGGTCGTCCCACGTGTCCCCGCCGTCGGTCGACCGGAATATGCCGCTGCCCGGCCCGCCGCTGGTGAAGCTCCAGGGCTGCCGCAGCGTCTCCCACGTCGCCGCGTACAGGACGCGCGGGTTGCCGGGGTCCATGCACAGGTCCGCGGCCCCGGCCCTGTCGCCCCGGTCGAGCACGCGCTCCCAGCTCTCGCCCCCGTCCGTCGTGCGGAAGACCCCGCGCTCATCGTTCGGCCCGAAAGCGTGCCCGAGCGCGGCAACGTATGCCACGTCCGGGTTCGACGGGTGAATCCTGACCCTGGCGACGTGCCTGGTGTCGCGCAGCCCCACGTTGCGCCAGGTGCGCCCGCCGTCCGTCGAGCGGTACACCCCGTCGCCGTGGGAGACGTTGCCCCTGATGCACGCCTCGCCCGTGCCGGCGTACACCACGTTCGGGTCGGACTGGGACACCGCGACCGCGCCGACCGAGGCTGTGTCGAAGTAGCCGTCGGACACGTTCTGCCAGTGGATGCCGCCGTCCTCCGTCTTCCACACGCCGCCCGCGCACGCCCCGAAGTAGAAGACCCCGCGATCCACCGGATGCCCCGCCACCGCCACCACGCGCCCGCCCCTGTACGGCCCGATGCACCGCCAGTGCAGAGCCTCGAGACGGTTACTGGTCAGGTCAGCAGTGGGTGCGTTGTGAGTGTTCATGTGTTCACCAGGATCGAATGGGGATCCGGGCAACAGGATACACTCACCGCCAGCCGTATGCGAGAAGAGTCCTGGGATAAACACGTTCGCCCTGAAGCCTGGCTCTCCTGGGCTTGTCGAAGAGCCTGCCCCGTACTCGATACGGGGGCAGTGCTCATGCAGCGGGGCCTGCTTCTCGCCCTTAGATTCCTCGCTGCGCTCGGAATGACATGCCGTGCGGTTCGTGTAGGGGCGATTCGCGAATCGCCCCTACGTCTCGGCCGGTAGGGGCAGCCCTTGTGGCTGCCCTCCAGTGCATGGGCCAGGCGTCCCCGGCGGCCGCCGCTCTAGCCCTTCAACGTCGCCCGGCGAGAGTTGCGATTGCCACCATTGCCCGCTCCTGCGAGGACGCGGCGTTGAAGTCGATGATTGCCCTTTCAGCAGAGTCAATCCACATAATGACCTGGTTCCGGGCAAAACTCAGGGCGGGGTTGTAGTCGGCGTTCTCGCGCCGCCTCTTGATACTGCCGATTACGAAGGCAAAATTCCGCAGCGGCGGGCTGAAGAGATGGGGCCAGCCGTGCAGCGGGTTCTCGGCGCGATAGTGCTGAAGCGAGCGGTAGGTCTCAATCCAATCGGATTCGTTATCCGGCGTCCTGGGTCCCGCGATAAGGTCGGCGTTGCTGGTCGTCAGCACGTGGAACATGGCGTAGTACGCGGTGCTGACGGCGCGGCGCAACGCCTCTTGGGAGGGCTGCCCGCCCGCGAGAAGGCGGCTGACTCTGATAAGTTCTGTCCAATCCATCATTCACCCAGCCATCAACCGTGCCTTGCCCACCTCATCGACATCGCTCTGTGTGAGATAGGAAATGGACGGTAGGGCGCGAATGCCGGCGTCGATCAGGGTCTGGTAAAGGAAGCTGCCGTAGGAGTTGAGCATACCGACGTCCAGGTTGCTGGGCTCGCCCTCGTAAATTATCCATACGTCAACGAAAGCGAGGCCCTCGAAGTCCTCTTCGGCTGCTTTGGTCCATACCTCCTTGTATGGTAGGTTGCCCTTGTGATGGGTGTCCAAAGTATCGAGGATGATGTCTTTGACCTGGTCTGCCTGTTCCGCTGTGATGGTCATGTCCCCTGCGCCCCTCTGCTGCGGGTTGCGCCTCGCCTGGCGCGCCACAATTATACACGCGCATCATACCCCGCAACAACGCACGGGCTGACATCCCGCCTAACATCGCCAACAACACCGTAGGGGCGATTCGCGAATCGCCCCTACGTCCTGGCCGGTAGGGGCAGCCCTTGTGGCTGCCCCTCCGTTCATGGTCCAGGCGTCGGGTTGGGAGGCCCCGGGCGCGCCGGAGCCGTCGTCGAACACGCCGGCGTTCCGAACGGTCGGCGTGGCGTCGTGGCGCAGCCACAACGACTGCGCCCGCTTCATGCCCCTGCCACGCTTTCACGCCGCTAGTTCGCGTCTATCCTGAACATCTGTTACTTAGTCGTTGCCGAGACCTTGAGCTTGGCTTTGAGGACAGAAAGGGTCCACGTGTTGCCGGTGCCAGACGTGGTGAACGTGGACTCGATGGTCCAGCCATTATCCGACGGTTCCGGATCCTCATCGGCTGATACCGTGGCCGCCCACCGATAGACATTGCCGATTCCCGACCCATTCGCGCTGAGTACCACGTAGTACGTCCCGTCCTTCTCTAGGGCGCAATTGGTGGAGCAGTTGAACTTGGCATTCCCCGCGCTTGTGGGGCTGCTCCCGTTCAGCGTCGTCTTCAAGGCCCCCGGTTTGGAGGATTCGTCAGAGTGAATGGCGACCGTGACATCCACGGGGGATCCTTCTACCCCGGAAAACTGTATGGTGACGCTCACGAGGTCGTACCCGTTGGGGTTGCTACCCGTAGTGAAAGTGGCGGCAGGCCGGTGGTCACTGCCATGTCCGACAGGGAATGGCCCCGACGTGTAGGTAGCTTCGTCCAGATTGCTAACCGAGACAGGCTGAGGAACAGGCCCAACCGTATTCGAGCTCGTCCAGTCGCTCGCGCCGACGAGGTTGACGGCGCGGACGCCCACGACGTAGGACTTGTCGCCGGACGCGCCCTTTATCGTGATGACCGACGTGTTCCAGCCCCATGCGGCCAGCTTCCAGGTGCTGCCGTTGTCCGTGCTGTACCTCACGTCGTAGCCCGTCGCTCCCTCCGAGTGATGCCAACTGGCGACGATGTTTCCGTCGCCCCGCGTGGCGGTAACCGACGACGGAGCGGGAGGCGGGGAGGGCGGCTTGGGAGGCGGAGGCGGCTGCACGTTCGGGTCGGGAGTGGCGGACACGTACCAGGGCGCGGAGGTCGGAGCGGGCGCGCTCACTGCGCCGGAGTTGACCGCGCGCAGCTTGAAGCGGTACTCGGTCCCGTTCTCCAGCCCCTTGATCGTGTACCGGGTCGTGTTTCCGTCGCCGTCCGGCACGGTGTACCAGTCGCTCCATCCGGGCGCGGGCGGGGCCTCCCGGAGCTGGAACTGGTAGCCGGTGACCTCGGTGCTGGGCCTGTTCCACCTGAGCGTTACGCTCTTGTCGCTTCCCGTCGCGCTCAGCGCCGTGGGAGCGGCTGGCGGCTTGGGCGGCGCGGGCGGCGGCTCGTAGCGTCCTGTGGACGACGAGTTGCGCCATCCGCTGTCTCCGGCGGAGTTTCTGGCGCGCACTCCCACGATGTAGGGCTTGTCGTTGTCCACGCCCGTGATGGTGATGCTGGTCGTTCCGTTGCCGGCCGGGTGGTTGAGCGCGGCGAGGGACCAGCTCGCGCCGTTGTCGGAAGTGTACGTGACGTGGTAGCTTGTCGCGCCGCCGCCGGAGCTCCAGAAGGCGTGGAGCGCGCCGTCTGAGCGTGAGACGGTTATCACGCCGGGCGTTGCGGGCGGCTTGATCGTAGGTGGAGGAGTGAAGGGGCGGGATGGCGGTGAGTTGCGCCATAAGCTCCAGCCGTAGTCGTTGCCGGCGCGCACTCCGACGACGTAGGTCGCGCTGTTCGTCACGCCGATGGCGATGCTGGTCCCGGCGTGGCGCTTGGCGGCGAGGCTCCAGCTCGCGCCGTTGTTGGAGCTGTAGGTGACGTGGTAGGCGGTCGCGCTACTGACGGCGGGCCAAGATGCGGTGAGGGTCCCGTCGCTCCTGCTCACGGAGACCGAGGAGGGGGTGCCGGGCGCGGACTGTGCCAGCGCGTGGGACTGGGCCAGGGTCAGCGCGGCGAGGAGGAGCGCCAGCAGGACGGCAGGCCGCAGAAAACGGGGGGGGGGGGGTGAGTTTCCGTAGTATGTTCAATGCGCTGCCTCCCATCTGAGCTCCGGCAGGCGCGCGGCGGATGCCCACACCGGGCCCTGCCCTGATGGTACTGTACCACATATTACGGTGAACCGCGATGTATAATGCCACGCGGGCAATGCCGCGGGGGCCGTGCAAGGCATACACGCCCCGCCAGCCGTATGCGACCACCCAACCGGAGCCCGCCTTGTCCTGGATAGCCATCACCCTGCTCGGCGCAGTCGTCCTGGGCCTCGTCGGCGTACTCGACAAGGCCTTCATACACCACTACGCCCGGTCACTCAGGACTCTCCCCTTCCTGATCGGCATCAGCCACATACCCATAGCGGCGGTGTTCGTCGCCGTCTCGCCCCTGGACGGCCTGACGCCCGGCGCGACGGCCTGGGGGCTGGCAGCCGGCCTCTTCGGGGGCCTGAGCGCGGTGATCTTCTTCCGGGTGATGGCGAGGCGCGAGGTGTCCCGCACCATCCCCGTCGTCCAGACCTTCCCGATCTTCGTCGCGCCCGCCGCCGTCCTCTTCCTGGGCGAGAGCCTCAGGCTGCCGGACTGGGCCGCCATATTCGTCACCGTCCTCGGCGCGGTCATGATGTCGGTGCGACAGGACGCCGGCCGGCGGGGGTTCGCCATCGACGGCTCCTTCTACCAGCTTATCGGCGCGAGCCTGCTGATGGCGGGCATGAACCTGGCGGCCAAGCAGGCGCTGGACACGCTGCCGGTGCTGCTGGTGCACGCGCTCCGGTCCCTGGGAGTCGCCGTCGTGCTGCTGGCCTTCACGGCCCGCGCCGAGCCGGTGGTCGAGCTTCGCGGAATGATACGGAGCAGGAGCCCGGCGCTGGCGGTGTTCGGGGTCAACGAGTTCCTGGTCGTCAACACGGGGATGGTCCTGAACCTGTGGGCCACCTCGCTCGGCCCCGTGTCCCTGGTCACCGCGCTCTCGGCCAGCTCTTCGCTGTTCCTGCTGCTCTACAGCACCGTGCTGGGCCTGCGGTTCCGCGGGATGCTGGGCGAGCAGGTCACCCCCCGCGCCGTCGCCGTCAAGACCCTGGCCACGATCCTGATAGTAGCCGGGATCGCGGTGATCTCCCTCCGCTGACTATGCCGATCGGCTAGCGCCGAACCCAGCATATGACGGCTGCGCTCGTTCTGCTCCTCACCCGTCGGCCTTCGGAGGTATCAGTGGCTCTATCTGCGAGATCAGCTTGGGAAGGTCATCCTGCACAGTTTCCCACACCCTCACGATATTGACCTCGAAGTACCCGTGCACGAGTCGGTTGCGCATACCGATGATGTCTGCCCAAGGAAGGTCCGCGTGGGCATTCTTCGTCTCCGCACTTATGTGAGCCGCTGCCTCCCCGATGACTTCAATCGCCTTGAGTACCGCGTATTGCTGGAGGCGGCTTCCCTCGAACTGCGCAAACGTCAGTCCCTCTGCGAAGCGTATGCCGTCCCGTGCGGCCAGCAGCATATCGAGCAGGTACGCATCATCGTCACGCGGCATGGATCACCTCTACTGCTTGAAGGACTGCCTTGCGGCGGAGATAGTTCCGGCTCCCTTCTACAGCCGTTCGCTCGATCAGGTCCACTGGCCTGCCGAATATCCGGCCCAGCTCGTGTTCCATGTGACCGAGGTCGAAGAGAGAGTGACCGGCTTCCGGGCGAAACCGGACCAGCACATCTACGTCGCTATCCTGTCGAAAGTCCTCCCGTAGCACGGAACCGAAGAGTGCCAGCTCGGTGATCTGCCAGCGCCGGCAGAATGCGGCTACTTCGTCCCGTGGTATGTCGATATGTACAGTCATTGGCCCACCATCACCAGGACTCTAGCGCAATCTTACCCTACAGATTCACGAAGCTCACGTTCGTGCCCACGGATGCCTCGTCCAGCCGCTCCATCTCATCGTCCGACAGGCTCCAGCCCACCGCGCCCAGGTTCTCGTCGAGCTGCTCGATCGTGTCGTTCCCCGAGATCGCGACCGTGATCTCCGGCTTCGACATCACCCAGTTCAGGGCCACCTGCCCCGGCGTCCTGCCCCTGTCCGCCGCGATGTCTCGCAGCGCCGCGATGATCGCGGGTCCCTGCCCGTCCAGCGAGCGCTCGTACCGCGCCCGGTCCTTCGACGCCCACAGCGAGCCCGGTGGAGGCGGCTCGCCCGGCGTGTACAGCCCGCTCAGCAGGCCCGCCCCCAGCGGGCTGAACGCCATCGCCCCGAGCCCCTGGTCGCGCAGCAGACCGAACATCTCCGCCTCCAGCGTCCGGTTCAGCAGGCTGTACGGGTTCTGGATGGTGACGAGCGGGTCAGCGTCCACCCTGTCCGCCGTCCACAGGAACCTGCACACCTGCCACGCCGCAAAATTGCAGGCCCCGACGTACCGCGTCTTGCCCGACGTAACCAAGTCGTCCAGCGCCCTCACCGTCTCGTCGACCGGCGTCTCGTTGTCGAACTGGTGGAGCAGGTAGACGTCCACGTGGTCCGTGCCGAGCCTCTTCAGCGACCTCTCGACCTGCGACAGGATGTGGTACCTGTTGCTCCCGCCGTCGTTCGGGCCTGGCCCCACGTGCCCGTACACCTTCGACGTGACCACCACCTCGTCGCGCCTCTTCCTGAGCACCGGAGCGAAGACCTCCTCCGACAGCGGCCCGCCGATCACCCGGTAGAAGTTCGCGCAGTCGATGAAGTTCACGCCCGAGTCAATGGCGTGCTCGATCAGCCGCCGCGCCTCGGCCACCGATGACTGCCCCCTGAACCCCAGCCCCAGCGCAACCCTCGAAACCTTCACGCCGGAGCTACCCAGCCTGACGTATTCCATATATCAGTTCCTAGTTGTTAGTTCTTAGTTTCTAGTTGGGAGCTGTTGCTCCTCTAGTGACCTCTTGAGGCCCGTCAGTAGCCTGCCCACCTCACTGCATCTGCTCAGCAATTCCTTCGCGTCTCGCGGAGCCAAGTATGACAGGTCCCCTGAGATCTCCAGCAGCGTCACTAATTCTGCCAGCGAGCCGCGGGCTATTCCAATGAACTGAACGAACTCGCCCTTCGTGTTCCTAGCCTGACCCTCCGCTATGTTGGCCGGTATCGAGACCCCAGCCCGCCTGATCTGGGAGGTGATGCCGTACATCTCCTCCTTGGGAAAGGATCGCGTTGAAGCATAGACCATGCGAACTAGCTCCATTGACCTCTGCCAGACGATTAGGTCCCGGTAACTTCTTGACGGTTCCATACTAACAACCAACAACTAAAAACTACTCCCCAGCAATCTCGCCGCTGTTCCGCCCATTATCATATCTAACTCGCCCTTGCCTAAGAACCCGCAGTACTCCTCGATCCATTTCCGTGACTGGCGGTATGTGCAGAACCGGTTCTGGAAGGGCATGTCCGTGCCCCATAGGAGGTGGTCGGCGCCGATGTTGCGGACCATCGCCTCCAGTGTCGGCCAGACCTCCCGGTATGGAAAGTCGAACAGGTCGCCGAGGCGTACGGGGAAGCACACTTCGAGGTTGCACTGGTCCCCCTTGAACGGCTCCCACACGTCGTTGGGCAGCATGATCTCGTCGCCCTCCAGGAAGTCCCGCCACGGGAACCCGTGGGTCAGGCTGCACACGGCGTCAGGGTAGCGCTCCATCCACCGCATCAGGACGCGAAGCTCGGCCAGGTAGCCCTCGCGTCCGCCCGGGCCCGAATCCGGCCCGGAGCCGAGCGTGAAGAACACCGGCACGCCAAGCTCCGTCACCGCGTCCCAGAACGGCGCGTATGGGCCGCCGTCCCACGGCTCGTCGCTCACCGTGTAGCCGAACGGGTTGAACTTGACCGCGTGCAGCCCGTGCCCCCGCACGGCCCGAGTCACCTCGTCGATGACCGCGTCCGTATCGTCCAGCAGCCTCCACTCCTCGACCGGCGCCATCGCGCGGAGCCGGTCGGGGTAGAGCGCGACGCACTCCGCCAGGTAGCCGCTGTCCCGCACCAGCATCGGGTCGGTGTGGATCAGCGCCACGTCCACGCCCGCGTAGTCCATCTCGCCGACCAGGTCGTGGGGCGAGAACTCGCACCCGCGCAGCGCCGGCGGGTAGAAGTGCTTGGTGTACTCCTCGCCCTCGTACTCCCACGCGATGCGCCCCCGCTCGTGGTCGACGCGGAACCCCAGGTCGGGCAGGCTCCCAGTGCCTCGGCCCCCCGGAGCCAGCACCTCCGACGGGCCAGGCGCCCTGTCGCGGGTGCGGAACGCCGGCTGGTGGTGCCCCGCGTGGGCCGACTGCACCCAGCGCAGGTGCTCGGCCCCGTCCGGGTACCCCCTTGGCGAGTCCGCCGGCAGGAAGCAGTAGACGTGCGAGTCGAATATCACGGCAGCCCCTCGCCTCCGACCTCTTCGCGGCGGCCACGCATCCGGTGATACAGGCGCCACGCGACCGCCAGCGCGACCACGGCCACGCCCCCGGCGATGGTCAGCATCTCGAAGTTGCCGGTGATGAACCCCTGTATCTCCTCGCCGAACAGCATGACCAGCACCCCGATCGTCAGGAACCGCGCGCCCCGGCCCGCCAGCGACGCGAGCGCGAAGCTCCGCCGGTCCAGGTCCAGCACCCCGGCGGTCACCGCGAAGACCTTGTAGGGGATCGGCGTGAAGGCAGCGAGTACCGTGGCCCAGACCCCGTAGCGCCCCAGCCACTTCTCAGCCGCCATGATCTTGCCCTCAGAGAAGAGCCGGTCGAGGATGGGCCTGCCCAGCCTCCTGCCCAGCCAGTGGCCCACCAGCGCGCCCGCCACCGACGAGACCGTGACCAGTAGCGCGAGCCACAGCGCCAACGGCTGTTGCACAAGGGCTATGCCCATGAGCAGCGGGTCCGGCGGTATCGGAAAGAAGATCGCCTCGGAGAAGGACACCAGCGCCAGCATCCCGATCGCCCAGTCGCTGTCCGCGAACGCGACCGTCCAGTCCGCCAGGTCGTGCAGCCACTCCGTCATTCGGCGGCGGCGTCCGTCCGGACCTCTACCTCGAAGCTGTACGTCAGGCCCTTCACCACCGCCGTGGCCCTCTGCGCCCGCGCAGGCCCCTCGCCCGCCGTGACCGGGTCGCCCTGATCGTCGACCACCTCGAGCGTCTCGCCATCCACCACGACCGCGACCGGGACTGCCGGGGTGGGCATGACCCCGTCTATGGCCGCGAGAATCGCCTCCTGCTCCTCCAACGCCGCCGCGGCTTCCTCGTGGCCCACTGCCGCGAACCGCACCGACTCGCCCGGCACCGCCTGCGCCAGCTGGCCCACGTCCGCCGTTATGACCGACGCGATCTTCGTGTAGCCGCCCGTCGTGCCCCGGTCCGCCATCAGCACGGTGGGCACGCCGTCGCCGGACACCTGCACGGCACCCGGCGCGTTACCCTCCGAGATGATGTCAGGCGACTCCCGGTGCGCTATCTGCGGCCCCTCAAGCCGGTACCCCATCCGGTCCGAGTCCAGGGATACCGTGAACGTCGACCCCAGCAGCGCCGATATCGCCTCGTCGTCGAACGCGCCGTCCTGCGGCCCCAGGATCACCCGAAGCTCGTGCTCCTCGCCGTAGACCGGTGCCGCGAACCCCGGCGGCATTCCGCGCGGCGGGCCTGACGCGGGCAGCGTGTCGAGCACGTCCCCGGCGGAGAGCGCCGAGCCGTTCAGCCCGCCGAACCCGCCCTTCACGTACGTGGACCGGCTCCCCATCACCTCGGGGACGTCGATGCCCCCCGAGATCGCCAGGTAGCCCCGCATCCCGTCCGCCATCCCGTGGAACGACAGCCTGCTCCCGGCCCCCGCGCGAACCGCCTCCCAGCGGGGCAGGGGAGAGCCGTCCAGCATCGGCGTCAGGTCCGCCCCCGTCACCGCGATGGCCGCGTCGCCCTTGAGCTCCAGCGTCGGGCCGATCACCGTCATCTCCAGGGCCGCCGCGTTCTCGTCGTTGCCGACCAGCAGGTTCGCCGCCCGCAGCGCGAACTGGTCCATCGCCCCGGACACCGGCACCCCGAACCGCTGGAACCCGTACCGACCCCGGTCCTGCACCGTCGTGAACAGCCCCGGCTCGATGACCTCCATCGCCGGGCTCATCCGTCCGCCACCCCTGCGTACTCCTCCGGGCCGTCCAGCGGCACGAAGCGCACCAGGTCGCCCGGCGCCAGCAGCGACGGCGGCTCCCGCGTGGGGTCGAACAGCGACAGCGGCGTCCGCCCGATGATGTTCCACCCACCCGGGCTCGTCAGCGGATACACGCCCGTCTGCGACTCCGCGATGCCGACCGAGCCTCCCGGGATCTCCAGCCGCGGCGTCGCCACCCTCGGCGTCGCCAGCCGGTCGTCCAGCCCTCCCAGGTACGGAAAGCCCGGCGTGAAGCCCAGCATGTACACCAGGTAGTCGGCGCCCGAGTGCAGCCCGATCACCTCCTCGACCGCCATGCCCGCGTGCTCGGCCACCCGCTCGATGTCCGGCCCGTGCTCCCCGCCGTACAGCACGGGAAGCTCCACGACCCTGCCGCCCCCTGCCGCCTCAACCCGCGCTGAGTCCAGCTCGACGATCCGCGCCCGCAGGTCCGCCGTCGTCACGGCCCTGGCGTCGTACTGCACCAGCAGGCTGTCATAGGCGGGAATCAGGTCGACCACACCGGCCACGTCCGCCTCCTCGATGGCCCGCGCCAGGCTGTGGACCCGTGCGTTCGTATCCGGGTCGATCTCGTCCCCCAGCTTCACCAGCACCGCCTGGTCCCCAGCCGCCCGGAAAACCGGCTCGTCGTACATGAGCGGGCTACACCAACCCGGCCATCGGCACGATCTCCACCCCGCTCGACTCCAGCCCCCGCCGCACCTGCGCCGCCATCTCCACCGCCCCCGGCGTGTCGCCGTGGATGCAGATCGACGCCGCCTCCACGTCCACCCGCTCCCCGGTGATCGCCGTGGCCACGCCCTCAGTCACCATCTGCACGCTCCGCTCCACCACCTCGCCCACGTCGTGGAGCACCGCGCCGGGCTTCGAGCGCGACACCAGCGTGCCGTCCGCGTTCAGGGCCCGGTCCGCGAATATCTCCGGCGCGACCTTCATGCCCATCTCCGACGCGATCTCCACCCACCTCGAGCCCGCGAGCGCCACGAGGATGATGCCCGGGTCGAACTCCAGGGCCGCCTCGCATATCGCCCGCGCCAGGTCCGCGTCGTCCACGGCCTGGTTGTACATCGCCCCGTGCGGCTTCACGTGCTGGAGCCGCTTCCCCGCCGTGAACGCCTGCAATGCGCCCAACTGGTACGCCACGTCGCACTTCACCTCGTCCGCCGTCGCGTTCATGTTCCGCCGGCCGAACCCCACCAGGTCCGGGTAGCTCGGATGCGCCCCGACCGCCACGCCGTTCTCCTCCGCCAGCCGCACGGTCGTCCTCATCCACGTCGGATCGCCCGCGTGGAAGCCGCAGGCGACGTTGGCCGAGCTGACGTGATGGATGATCTCCTCGTCGAGCCCCATCTTGTACATCCCGAAGCTCTCGCCCATGTCGCAATTCATATCTATTCGCGCTGCCATCGCCGCAACACCCCCAGGCCCAGCATACGGCCATAATATACCACGCACGCCCCGACTCCCTCTCACCGCTGACCGGCGATCTGCGCTTCGAGCTCTTCGAGGGCGATACCCTCGCCCGCCTCTATCTCGCGCTCGCCCTGCCGTATCTGCTCGACAAGCTCCGGGTCGCTCAGGATCTCGACGGTGGCGAGGATCTCCTGGGCCTGCTCGTATGCCTTCCACGGCACCATGGCGATGGCGGGGCGTCCGTGCTTCGTAACGCGCACGACGCCGTCTTCGTCGGTAAGCTCGTCCACGAGCGCGAGAAAGCGCCGGCGCGCGTCGGTTACGCTCATCTCAATAGGCTCAGTGATTCTGTAGGCCATAGTTACGCTTCTCCTCTCCTGATGAGTCATGCCAGGGCTCTGTAGACATCGTCCCTCGATCCTTGACGCCGTATGCCTACTGCCAGCACAAGAACGACGCGGCGCAGGCGATGAACGGTGTAGATGATACGGTAACGCCCGGCGGCGGGCACTCGGCGCCTACCTGCGAATTCGTCCAGCAAAGCCCTTCCCTGGTCTTCAGGGTCGTTCGCCAGGCCTCTAATCTTGTCTAGTACCTGCCGCTGGGCTCTGCGGTCACGAATTCCTTGGATCATCTTCGCCGCCACTGGAGACACGATAATCCGGTACGACTGGTGGTGTGCCATGACCTCCCAAGTGTACAGCAAACGTACACTTTTATCTTCGAATACTCGCCCCGTCCTTGACTGCCATGCGGGCGCTCCATATAGTTAGGGCTGCCCAGCGACCTTGGCTCGCCCGGAGGATGCCCCTTGAAAGCCGCCGTCCTGACGGAGATAGACCGCCCCCTCGAGATCATGGACCTGCGCCAAGACCCGCCCAAGGCCCTGGAGGTGCGCGTCAAGACCGAGGTGGCCGGGCTCTGCGCCAGCGACTACCACGTCATGAAGGGCACGGCCATCCAGCCCGTCCCCATCGTCCTGGGCCACGAGGGATCGGGCATAGTCACCGAGGTCGGCGAGGGCGTCACCCGCGTGAAGCCCGGAGACCGCTGCATCCTGTCGTTCGTCTCAAACTGCGGCCACTGCCGGCAGTGCAGGACCGGCAACCCGCAGCTATGCGACACCAACCTCGAGACCGGGCCCCGGCAGTACGACGGCACGGCCCGGCTCCACGACGGTGACACCGAGATCGGCCAGATGAGCAAGCTCGGCGTCTTCGGAGAGTCCCTCGTAGCCCCCCAGCAGGCCGCCCACCCCATACCCGACGGGGTGCCCATGCACGTCGCCGCCCTCATAGGCTGCTGCGTCACCACCGGCGTCGGCTCCGTCATAAACATGCCGGCGGCCAGGGTCGGCATGACGGTCGCCGTCTTCGGGTGCGGCGGCGTCGGGCTCAGCGTCATACAGGGCGCGCGCTTATTCAACGCCAGCCGCATAATCGCCGTCGACGTCCACGACCACAAGCTGGAGTTCAGCTACAAGTTCGGCGCGACCGACGTGGTGAACTCTCGCGAGCAGGACCCCGTCGAGGCCATCAGGGACCTCACCGGCGGCGGCGTGGACATGGCCTTCGACAGCTTCGGCAGCGCACAGACCACCAACAACGCGGTCCTGGCCCTTCGCAAGGCGGGCACCGCCGTAATGATAGGACTGGGGCACGTTGGCGAGACGGCGCCCATCGACATGGTGGAGTTCCTGCGGAACCAGAAGTCCCTCGTCAGCAGCTACTACGGCGCGGCCAGCCCCCACGAGACCTTCGACAAGCTGGTCGGCTTCTACCTGAAGGGCCAGCTCGACGTGGACAGCCTCGTCACCAGGACCTACTCCTTGGACGAGATCAACGAGGGCTTCGCGGCCCTCGCGCGGGGCGAGGACGGCCGGGGGATCATCCGCTACCCGTAGGCTGCGACCCGAAGTACCGGGCCAGTTCGTCCCGGTCGAACCTGGGCAGGTCCTCGACACCCCACTCGGTTGCCAGCTTCAGCCCGGCAGACGGCTCCGTGAACCTGCCGATCTCCCACGCCTCAATTCCCGCCCCGGCCAAGGCGTCGATCAGCCCGCCCGCGCGATCGGGCGGCACTGCCGCGAGCAGCGCCCCCGACGCTATCAGTCCCATCGGGTCCAGCCCCAGCGCGTCGCAGAGCAGGCGGCACTCCTGCAGCACCGGGACCCGCGCAGCGTCCACCTGGAGGCCGAGGCCGCTCGCCGCCGCCATCTCCAGCAGCCCCGTCGCCAGCCCGCCCTCCGTCGGGTCGTGCATCGAGCGCGCCCCGGCCTCGCACGCTATCTCCGCCTCCCGGCGGACGCTGATGCCGGGCTCGAATAGCAGCCCCGCCGCCCGCTCCAGCGTATCCTCGCCCACGCCCGCCGCGAGCAGCGCCCCGTCCGCCTCCCGCGCCAGGATCGACGTGCCCTCCACCGCTATCCCCTTCGTCAGCACGATGCTGTCGCCCGCCCTCGCACCCGAAGTCAGCACCACCCGGTCCTTCGCCACCTCCCCCAGCATCGCCCCGGCCACTATGGGCCGCGGCAGGTCGTACGTGACCTCGGTGTGCCCGCCGACAAGGGCGATGTCGTGCTCCCTGCACGCCTCCGATAGCTGGTCGAATATCGACTCCACCATCGCCCGGTCCGAGCCCTCCGGCAGCAGCAGCGTCGCCATCAGCCAGCGCGGCGTCGCGCCCATCACCGCCAGGTCGTTGGCGTTCACCTGCACGACGTACCAGCCGATCAGGTCCGTCGCGAAGGTGATGGGGTCGCTCTTCGCGACTAGGTACCGGTCGCCGAAGTCGATCAGCGCCGCGTCCTCGCCCGGCCGCGGCCCGACGACCACTCTGGGGTCCCGGATCTCCAGCCTGCCGAGCATCTCCGAGAGGAGGTCGAGATGTAGCTTGCCCGCCTGCATGTCGAACGATGCTACCATAGACCGATGTCAACATCGTCATTCCTGCGAAGACGGGAATCCAGAGGGGCCGGCGGGTGGCGCGTGTGCTGAAAGCCGTCTTCTTCGACCTGTACGGCACCGTCGCGGGCTTCGAGCCGGACCGGTTCGAGGTGCAGTCCCGGGTCTGCGCCGAGTTCGGAATCACCCTGACGCGGGAGGGCGTCCTGCGGGGCTACGCCGACGCGGACGCCTACCTGAACCGGGAGAACGCGGTCCTGCCGATGGGGCGCCGGACTCCCGCCCAGAAGACGGCAATATTCGAGGAGTACACGCGACGCGTGATCCGGGGCAGCGGCGTCGAGGTCTCCATCGAGACCGCCGGCAAGATATGGAGCCGCATACAGCGGACACCCGCCGGCCTCGCGCCATTCCCGGACGCCGCGCCGGCCCTCCGTACACTGCGCGAGCGGGGCCTGCTGACCGGCCTCATATCCAACATGGACACCGGCGGCGACAGGCTGGTCGCGGAGCTTGGCCTCGACGGGCTGTTCGACCTGGCCGTCACCTCGGGGGACGTCGGCGCGGCAAAGCCCAACCCCGCCATATTCCTAGCGGCCCTCTCCCGCTCAGGCGTCCAGGCCAGCGAGGCCGTCCACGTGGGCGACCAGCTATCGTCCGACGTCCGGGGCGCTCTCGCCGTGGGCATCCGCCCCGTCCTCATCGACCGCGACGGGAACCACCCCCGCTACCGCGAGTGCCCCCGCATCGACAGCCTCTCCGAGCTGCCGGACCTCCTCGACGGCATGGACGGCTGAAACCGAGGACGTCTCCTGGCGTAGAGGCGCAGGTCCGCTCACCGGGCTTACTGGGCCGCAAGCTTGGCCTGGTCGAGGCCGTTGTTCCAGGCGGCGGCTAGGTCGGCGACGGGGATGGGAACCGCCGGGGATGGGTTCCCGCCTTCGCGGGAACGACGGGTTCGGGAGACTACCAGCGAGTCGCCGCCTACTGCGCCGATGACTGCCCAAGGCGCACCCGTCTCCCTGCACAGGTCCTCCAGCTTGCCGAGGTTGTCGGGGGGCAGGGATACTACGATCCTGGACTGGGCCTCGCCGAATAGGGCGGCGTCCCAGCGGCCCGCTATGGGCGCGTCGATGCGGGCTCCGACGCCGCCGAGGATGCAGGACTCGGCTATGGCCACCGCGAGGCCGCCGTCGGAGCAGTCGTGGGCGGAGCGGAGCAGGCGGCGCCCGGCGGCCTCGCGACAGGCGCGCTGGACGGCCGCCTCCAGGTCGAGGTCGAGGGCCGGGCGCCCGGCGACCAGGCCGTGCACCAGCTCCAGGTACTCGCTGCCCGCCAGCGAGCCGGGGTCGCCCTTGATCTCCCCGGCGCCGAGGAGGACGACGGCGTCGCCCTCGGCCACGAACCCCGGCGTGACGTGGGCCGCCACGTCCTCGAACAGGCCCAGCGCGCCGACGATGGGCGTGGGGTATATGGCCTCGCCCCTGGTCTCGTTGTAGAGGCTCACGTTGCCGCTGACGACGGGCGCGCCCAGGGCCCGGCTGGCCGCCGCCATGCCCTCGACGCACCTTTCGAGCTGGTAGTAGACGTCGGCCCGCTCCGGGTTGCCGAAGTTGAGGCAGTTGGTGAGGGCGACGGGCTCCGCGCCCATGGCCGACACGTTCCTGCACGCCTCGGCGACCGCTATCATCCCGCCCGTGTACGGGTCGAGGTAGCAGTAGCGCCCGTTGCCGTCGGTGGCGAGGGCGAGGCCCTTCCGGGTGCCCTTGACGCGGAGCACGGCGGCGTCCGCGCCCGGGTCGGCGACGGTGTTGAGCTGTACGTGGTGATCGTACTGGCGGTAGACCGGCGCCTTGCTGGCGATATTCGGCGACGCCAGCAGCCTCAGCAGCACCGCCGACGGGGACTCGCCGGGCAGGGACACGGAGTCGAGGTCGTACGCCTGTAACTCAGCCTGCCACGCGGGCTCTGCGCCGTCGAGCCGGTACTGGGGCGCGTCCCGCAGTGTCCGCACGGGTGCGGTGCCTCTGGGCACGCCGCGCTCGTATATGGTCGCGCTCCGGCCCGCGGTGGCCCTGCCGATCACCGTCGCGGGGCAGTCCCACCGCTCGAAGATGGCGCGCACCTGCTCGACGCCGTCCTCCCTGACGAACAGCAGCATCCGCTCCTGGGACTCGGACAGCATCACCTCGTAGGGGGTCATGCCGCTCTCCCGGCGCGGCACGTCGGAGACCTCCAGGTTGAAGCCGCAGCCGCCGTTGCCCGCCGCCTCGACGGAGGCCGAGGTGAGTCCGGCCGCGCCCAGGTCCTGCATGCCCACGACGTGGCCGCTGGCCGCCGCCTCCAGGCACGCCTCGATCAGCACCTTCTCCAGGAAGGGGTTGCTGACCTGCACGGCGGGCCGCATCTCCCGCTCGTCCTCGAAGGTGCGGGACGCGAGGCCGGACGCGCCGTGAATCCCGTCCCTGCCGGTCTCCGAGCCGACGAGCATCATGACGCTGCCGGGCGGGCCGGTCGTCGCCCGCATCAGCCGGTCCTTCTCGACGAGGCCGACGCACATGGCGTTGACCAACGGGTTGCCCGAGTAGCTGGGGGAGAATACGACCTCGCCGCCGACGTTCGGGATGCCGATGCAGTTGCCGTAGGAGGAGATGCCCGCCACGACGCCCTCGAACAGGTACCGGTTACGCGGCTCGGACGGGGGACCGAACCGCAGGGAGTTGAGCAGCGCGATGGGCCGCGCGCCCATGGCGAATATGTCGCGGACGATGCCGCCGACGCCCGTGGCCGCGCCCTCGAAGGGCTCGATGGCCGACGGGTGGTTGTGGGACTCGATCTTGAAGACGACGGCCAGGCCGCCGCCGATGTCCACCGCGCCGGCGTTCTCGTCGCCCGCCGACACCAGCAGGCGGGGGCTCTTCGCGTCGAACATGCGGAGGAGCGGCTTCGAGTGCTTGTAGCCGCAGTGCTCGCTCCACAGGGAGCCGAACATGCCCAGCTCCAGCTCGTTGGGCTCGCGTCCCAGCCGCTCCACGATGGCCTCGTACTCGGCCTCCGAGAGGGCCAGCGCGTCGAGGGCGTCCTTGGTCACGGTCATGCGGCCATTGTACCGCTTCGCCCCTCCGCCATCACCCGGCCTGGCCTATGGACACGAGGCCGATGCCCGCCACGACGAGGGTGGAGCCGAGCACCGTGCGGAGGGTCACCCGCTCGAGGCGCTGCATGAAGAAGTGGACTATGGCGATGGCCATGAGCGGGTAGGAGCTGGACACGGTCGTGACGAGGGCGACGGGCGCGTCGATGAGCGCCAGGTGGAAGAATGCCACGCCCCACACGCCCGATAGACCGGCCAGGGCTATGTACACGTACGACCGCCTGGGCGCGCCCCTGATGTCCCGGTAGGACGTGCGGGGTAGGACGACCAGCATCACCAGCATGCCGAACAGGAGCGAGAAGGCCGTCGTGGTCATGGGGGACGCCACGTCGGTCACGGCCTTCTTGGCGACTATGGCCCCCGCCCCGTAGCTCATGGCGGCCACCAGCGCTGCGGCGTAGCCGATGAGGGCCCGGCGGCGGCGCGCGGCCTTCAGATTCATTCCTGGTTCAGCGTGAGGGCGAGGCCCCCGATGACCGCGACCGTTCCGAGGAGCGTGACGGGGCCGACCCTTTCGCCCAGGATTATCACGGCCAGTATGGTTGCGAAGAGGGGCGACGTGGCGACCACGGTGCTGGCCTTGGACACGCCGACCAGCCGCACGCTGGTGTAGTTGAACATGCGGCCCAGCGGGAAGTTGAACAGCCCCACGAGGAAGAGCCATCCCAGGGCGACCATGCCGATGCCCAGCAGCTCGCCGGGGTGCAGGATCGCCGCGATGATCATCGCCGCCACCGTGCTGACGAACAGGGACAGCAGGGTGCCGTAGGGCGTGGGCATCCTCTGCAGGGCCGTGCGGGCGAACACGGCGGTCATCGCGAACCCCGAGGCGGCCAGGAGCGAGAAGAGTATCCCGATCATCCGGCGGCGGCGATCAGCGACTCGAAGATGACGCGCCCGTCGACCCCGCCGACGATCTCCTCGCAGCACCGCTCCGGGTGGGGCATCATGCCGAGCACGTTGCCCGCGGCGTTGGTTATGCCCGCGATGTTGTTGAGGGAGCCGTTCGGGTTCGCCTCGCCGGCTATCTCGCCCGACTCGGTTGCGTAGCGGAACAGCACCCTGCCGGCGTCCTCCAGCTCGCGCAGGGTCGCGTCGTCGGCGAAGTAGCTCCCCTCGCCGTGGGATATGGGCACGCGGAGCACCTGGCCCGGGCGGGCTGCGCCGGTGAAGGGCGATCCGGTCGACTCGACGCGCACGTTCGTCCACTGGCACCGGAACTGGAGGTGCGAGTTGCGCATCAGCGCGCCGGGCAGCAGGCCCGCCTCGCAGAGCACCTGGAACCCGTTGCAGATGCCGTAGACCAGGCCGCCGTCCGCCGCCATCCTCTCCACCGCGCGCATCACCGGCGAGAACCGGGCGATGGCGCCCGTCCTCAGGTAGTCGCCGTAGGAGAAGCCGCCGGGGAGGATCACGCAGTCGTAGCGCGAGAGGTCGGTGTCCCTGTGCCAGACGTAGTCGACGGGCTGGCGCAGCACCTCGTCGAGGACGTGGTGGCAGTCCACGTGGCTATAGGTGCCGGGAAAGACGATCACCCCGAACCTCAACGGGCACCCCCAGCCTCATAACCGCGACACATGTCATTCCGAACGCAGCGAAGCGGAGTGAGGAATCTAAGATCCTTGTCATCAAGCGGCTGCGATGACGCTGGCACAACCACCTTAGATTCCTCCCTTCGGTTCGGAATGACACTGGAGACAGTCACGCAAGGTCCGAAGGCGGGAATCCAGGGTGGCGGGGACCGGGATGGGTTCCCGTCTGCACGGGAACGACGGTCTCTTGTCGGGGTGTGCGGCGGCTACGATGTGAGGAGCTCCCGCACGATGCCGCTGACCAGCTTGCCGGGGGCCCTGCCCTTGCACTGGGGCATGACGCGGCCCATCACCTTGCCCATGTCGGCGGGGCCGGACGCGCCCGTCTCGGAGATGGCGGCCCGGGCCAGCTCGGTGATCTCCTCGGCGGACATCTGCTTGGGCAGGTACTCCTGGATGACGGCTAGCTCGGCGGCCTCCTTCTCGACCAGGTCGGCCCTGCCCGCGCCCTCGAATGCCTCGATGCTGTCGCGGCGTTGCTGGGCCTGGCGGCTGAGCACGTCGATCACGCCCTCGTCGTCCAGGTCGGCGCGCTTCTCGATCTCGCGGTCGCGGATGGCGGCGCGGACGAACCGGATGACGGACTTGCGCGTCTCGTCCCGGTCCCTCATCGCCTGCTTCAGGTCGTCCTGCAGTCGCTCTTGAAGGGTCAAGGGGATGCACCTCACGGGGTGGGAACAATGGTCGCCGACCCCCGGCCCGGTGTCAAGATTACCGGGTGAGGCGCGTGGTAATCTGTAGGGACTACGGTCTGTGGAGGGTATAGATGAAGAAGTCAGGGTCGCGATTATCGGGCTGGGGCGCATGGGTAGCACGATAGACGACGAGCATCCCGCCCTGGCTCCCTACTCGATTGCGGCCGCGACGCGGGCAAGCGATCGGCTGGAGCTCGTCGCGGGGTCCGACCTCATCCCGGACCGGAGGGAAGCATTCGGGGCCAGGTGGGGGATCGATGCCCTCTACCAGGACTACGTGGAGATGATCGAGCGGGAGCGTCCCGACCTCGTCGCCGTGTGTACGCGGGCTACCAGCCTTCCCAGACCCCACGATCGTGCGCTGTCGAGCGACTTCCGGGAGGACGCACACGCGGAGATAGGCGCGAGGGTTGCCGGGGCGGGCGTGCCGATGCTGTACCTGGAGAAGGCGATCTCGAACACGATCAGGGGCGCGGACTCGGTGCTGGAGGCGTGCAGGGGGAACGGCACGGTGTTCAACGCGGGCGTGCTGAGGCGGTTCTGCGGCTGGGCGGACGTTACGCACGCCGCCATCGAGGAGGGCCGGATCGGCGAGCCGCAGGTGGTCGCCCATTTCGGGATGGGCAGCCTGATGCACTCCCACGTCCACTCGATAGACACGATCTCCTACCTGCTGGGCGACCCCGGGGTAACGGCAGTCCGTGGGGAGCTCCGGCCGCGTGAGACCAGGATCGTCGGCAATCGAATCGACGAGGACCCGCGGGCGATGTTCAACGTCGTGTTCGCGAACGGCGTCGAAGCCTACTCAGTGCCGGGCGGACCGGCGGAGACCGAGGTGATAGGGACGGAGGGGTCCATCAGGACGCTGAACACACTCGATGGAGCCGAGGCCAGGGTGCAGGTCCGAGTGTCGCGGGGGCGGTCCGTGTCCGAGTGGGAGTCGGTACCGGCGCCGAACGCAGGCAGTCCGGTCGTGGCGTGCCTGGACGACCTCGTCGATTCCTACGAGTCGGGGCGGCCGACGAAGGCGAACGTCGAGTCGAGCCATGGAGTGGCCGAGGCGCTTCTCGCGGTCCCGGAGAGCCACCGGCAGGGCGGCGCGTGGGTTACGCTCCCGGTCGAGAACCGCGACCTGTACGTCTTCCACGTCTAGGCGGCTCGACCCACGCCCTGGAGACGGGGCCACACTCTCGCTAGGACTCCTGCATCGCCTCGTAGTTGGCGATTATCCGCATGGCCGTGGCCTCGAACGCGCGCATCTCCCGCTCGTTCATGCCCTCGGTCAGCTTGGAGTAGTAGGTCTGCATCTGCTCGGTGACCTGGGAAGTCGTCTCCTCGCCCTTTGGGGACAGCCGGAGCATCACGACGCGCCTGTCGTTCCGCAGGCGCCGTCTGCGCAGCAACCCCATGTCGACCAGGCCGGTCACCAGGCGGCTTATCCGGGAAGCGTCCACGGGCAGCAGCAGCGCCAGCTGGGTGGCCGTGCACTCCTTCATCTCCATGCAGGTCATCAGCAGGTAGACGTCCAGGGGTGACAGGTCGAAGTGGGTCGCCCGCTCGGAAATCCCCTTGTAGACCACATTCTCCAGGCGGGACACGTACCTTCCCAGGTCCAGCTGGGCCTCCGCCTGCCTTCTACTGCCTCGTCGTGGCCCTGTCAATTCGCTAGGTCTCCCTCCGAAGGGACGCTGTCGTATCCCAACCGATGTGTAGTGAAACTTATTTCACTACACCCATCTTACACCCAAACCGTACGCGACGCAACCTATCTCCAGCAGGAGAATACCGGACACTTGTTACAGCCGTATTTCCAAGAGACCCGGAATTAGGGTACGGTTACGGGCCGGACTGCCAGTAGGGCGTCGGCGCCCTCGCCGTCGTAGCCGAAGAGCCGCAGCTCCAGGTCCGACGGGCCGACGTCCATGAAGAGCGGAGAGTAGGCCCTGATCTCGAAGGACGCTCCTTCGATCTCGTGCTCCGTAGGGGCAACGGTCTCGTCGGTCTCCCATATCCGGGTGGGGCCCAGGTCGGGGAGCAGCAGGACCAGCGGCTCGCGCATCCCCTTGAAGTAGACGATGAAGCCGGCGCCCTCGCCGTCCACCATCGGATTGAAGAGGGTTGCGCCGTCCTTCAGGACGCCCTTCGCCTCCAGTGCCCCGGCCGAGGCCGTCGGCTCGACGGTCCAGGTCACCGCGTCCAGGGGCTGGGCGTCGAACAGCGCCTCGTTCCGGCTGCCGTCAAACCCCGTGCCGGTGAAGCCGGGGTTCTCCCGGCTGACCACCCCGTCATCGTCCGAGCCGCCATCGTCGTCGTGGCCGCCGCCCTCGTCGCTGTCGGAGTCGTCGTCGCCGTCGTCGCCGTCGTCGTCGTGGCCGCTGCCCTCGTCGCTGTCGGAGTCGTCGTCTTCGGAGGAGGACGAGTGGCCGCTATCGCCATCGCCTCCGGCGGCGGAGGCCGCGCCTTCGTCGCCGCCACATCCCAGCGCCACAGACGCGAGGCAGATCAGCAGGAGTGCGGCGATAAGGAGCTTCATGGTGCTAGACCTCCACCGGGATTACACCCCCAGCATAACACGGCCGTAGAGGCGGTTCGCGAACCGCCCCTACGCCATGCCGCCACGATGCGACCGCCCCTACCTTGCGGGCAGGCGGTGCCAAGTGCTACCGTTCCCCACACTTGGACGGACCACCGCAGGAGGGATCGAGGGTTGATTGACCTGGCCGGAGTCTCGAAGCACTACCAGATCGGTCCCGTGGAGGTACGGGCGCTGGACGGCGTGGACCTCCACGTGGCGGACGGCGAGTTCGTCGTGGTCCTGGGCCCGTCGGGGAGCGGCAAGACGACGCTGCTGAACATCATCGGCGCACTGGACACGCCGACCTCGGGGAGCGTCTCCGTCGGCGGGCGGGACATCACCACGGCCTCGCGCTCGGAGCTCTTCGCCCTGCGGCGGCAGACCGTCAGCTTCATATTCCAGAGCTTCAACCTGTTCCCGGGCCTCACAGCCCTGGAGAACGTCGAGTTCGGCATGGACGTGGCCGGGAAGCGCGGCGTCGTCGATCCCGATTCCGTGCTGGAGTCGGTCGGCCTCGGCCGCCGGACGGACCACTTCCCCCACGAGCTGTCGGGCGGGGAGCAGCAGCGCGTGGCCATAGCGCGGGCCCTGGCCACGGGAAACCCGGTCCTCCTGGCCGACGAGCCGACGGGCGAGCTGGACTTCAGGACAGGGGCGCAGATACTGGAGCTGCTGATCGATCAGGCGTCGGCGGACCGGGCGGTGCTGGTGGTGACCCACAACCGGGAGATCTCGCGCATCGCCGACAGGGTGGTCGAGATGAGCAGCGGCAACATCATCAGCGACGGCCCTCCGGAGGGCGGCAAGACCCCCCTCTCGGAGCTGCGCTGGTAGGGGCGGTTCGCGAACTGCCCCTACGTGTGATCGGGTCAGCGAACCGCCCCTACCAGCGGCTGGACTCCTCCGCGTACACGTGGTCGGGCATCCTGTAGGATATGCCCACCTCGTCCAGCCCCGAGGCGTCCATCAGGGCCGTGAAGTTGCTGAAGTTGTGGCTCCGCATCTTTCCCGGGATCAGCCTTTCCAGTATGTGCTCGTACCGGGCCTGCATCCGGAACCACCCCAGTACCCCGAACGTCGAGCCGGGAGGATACCTCAGCGCGTCGGCGAGGGTGTTGCCAATGAGCGCGCGCGATATGCCGAACACGTACCTAGAGAGCCTGCGGCGTTCCTTCGGATCGTCGATTCCTATGACCAGGGGAGCGGAGTTGACCAGCGAATGGGCCATCGACGCCGCTTCCTGTCCAGGCGGCGGCTCGCACGTGCTGCCGATCTCGAATATCCTCAGCGCTTCTTCCTCGGTCTTGAACAGGATCGTCTCGGGAATGCCCATCAGGTGGCCGGAGTAGCGCCAGACGGCCATGAAGCTCTCCCGCTCCTCGTCGTCGAACACGGCGCCCAGGCTCTCCAGGTGCGCCAGCAGCCTCGCCGAGAAGGCCGTGACCGCGAAGCCCACGTGGGCCGCGCTGATGGGCTCGCCCCACGCCTCCCTGTCCCAGTCCTCCGACTGGTTGAGCAGGCGCCTGACCTGCGCGTGGACCAGCCGCACGCGGACGGACAGCTTCCAGCCGTCTCCGTCCCTCTCCAGGCCGCCGGGGACGAACAGCTCGATCATGTGGCGGTTGTTCTGGTGCAGGCGCCTGACCCCCTGGTCCCGCACCCGTCCGGTGATGAAGAAGGACTTGCTGATGTTCGTCGAGAACCCCTCTATGAGGGTTCCCCCGACGAATGCCCCCAGGACCAGCTTCGAGTTCCTGTAGAACATGCGAATGCCCGGAGTGACGGCGTAGGGATCGAACCAGCCGGGCGTCGATGCAAGCTCGTCGAATAGGGCGGTGAGCGCGGGCGGCGCGTCACGGAACGCCTCCTCGTCTTCCTGGTCCATCAGGGCCGAGACGAACAGCGTCGCCTCGGCCCGGTTGAGTGCCGTCAACTCCTCGACCGCGGCGTCGGCCACCGGATCCCCGATCGTCGTGTGGGCTACGTAGCTCGCCGCCGCCTCCGGATCGAGGGCGCGGGCCTTCTCATAGCCCCAGACATAGTCGGATGGTATCTCCATCGAACCTATCATGCGTTCGTCCCGCGACCGGGGTGGTCTTCCGGAGCCTCCACCCGCAGGTCGGGGAGCCAGCGCAGCCAGGGCGGCAGGTACCAGTTACCCTTGCCCAGCACCTCCATGCTGGCGGGGACGAGGACGGAGCGCACCAGGGTCGCGTCCAGCAGCACGGCGACGGCGAGGCCGAAGCCCATGAGCTGGTTGACCACCGTGTCCCCCGAGGCAAATGCGCCGAACACCACGACCATGATGAGGGCCGCGCCGGTTATCAGCCCTGCCGTGGAGCGCAGCCCGTAGGCCACCGCCTCCGTATTGTTCTCGGTCTCGTCGTATCGCTCCCGTATCCGGCTGAGGAGGAATACGTGGTAGTCCATCGACAGCCCGAACAGGATGGTGAAGAGGAACAGCGGCAGCCACGCGTCGATCACGTCCGCGCGCTGGAACCCGAAGATGTCCGCGCCCACGCCCTTCTGGAACACGATGACCAGCAGCCCGTAGGTCGCGCCGACGGACAGCAGGTTCATGATGATCGCCTTGAGGGGGATGACGATGGACCGGAAGACCATCATCAGGATGAGGAAGCTGAGGCCCAGCACGAAGGCGAATACGATGGGGGTGTAGAGGCGCACGATGCCGTAGAAGTCGGCGACCTCCGCCGTCAGGCCGCCAACCAGGACCTCCGCCGGCGCACCCGCGAAGGCGGGCGCGACGTGCTCCTCGCGAAGGCGCTTCATGTCGTCCGCCGCCTCGGGGCTCGTCGACTTGCCTGGGAACGGCAGCGTGAGGAGGGCAAGGTCGCCGGCTTCGTTCACCACCGGCGGCTGGGGCGGGACGGGGAAGGCCGGGTCCGCCACCAGGGACTGCTGTAGACGCCCGATCGCCTCCTGCACCCTCGGATCGTCCACGTCGCCCGATATGACTATCTCCGCGGGGCTCAGGAAGCCGGCAGGGCTCACCGTACCGAAGGAGAACTTCTCCTCCATCAGGAGGAACGCCTGCTTCGTCTCGGCCTTGTCCGGGAAGGTGTTGACGTCGTTGAGGCCCGTGCGAATCTCGAAGTAGAAGTAGGACAGGGCCAGCATCGGCACGCCAATGATGATGAGGCTGATCACTGGCCTGCGGGTGACGGCGTGGGTGATGGCGTCCCAGAACCCGCCCTCGGAGGTGTCCGCCCCCTTCAGCGAGAACCTGGTCAGGAAGGGGATGGTCAGGAAGTTCACCCGGTGGCCCAACAGAGAGAGCATGGCCGGCAGGAGGGTCAGGGTCGCCGCCAGCGAGGCGAGTACCACGAGAATCGCCCCCAGCGCCAGCGACTGGTAGAAGGAGGCTGGGACTATCAGAAGCCCAACGAGGGCGACGACCACGGTGGCCCCGCTGAACAGCACCGTGCGGCCGGCCGTCCCTCCCGTCTTCGCCACCGCGTCCTTCACCGGCATCCCGTGCCTCATCTCCTCCTTGAAGCGGGACACGATCAGCAGGGAATAGTCGATGCCCACGGCGAGGCCCAGCATCACCACCATCATGGTGACGAAGAAGACCAGCTGGAACTGCTGGCCGATGATGGACACCGCGGCGAGGGCCACGATGATGGAGGCGGCGGCGAGCCCGAGGGGGAGCAGGGTGGCAACGACGGCCCCGAAGAGCACCAGCAGCACCAGCAGCGCCACGGGGACGCCGAACTTCTCGCCCTGCTGCAGGTCCTCCTCCGACATTTCGATGTTCTCATGGGCGGCGCTGGCGTCCCCGCCGATCAGTACGCGGAAGTCGTCCGCGGCGTTCGCCTCCTCCACCTTGTGGATCACGTCAGCGACGTTGGCCGTGGCCTCCTGGGCCGTGCCGGCCATGGTGTAGTGCATCAGTACGGTGGTCTCGTCGGCCGAGACCAGGAGCGGGAGAAGCTGCGCAAGCTGCTCCTCCGGTATCATCGGCCCGGCGTCGATGGCCTGGTAGTAGTGGTGAATCGGCTGTCCGTCTATGCCGCCGGCTATCGTCCCGGACCCCAGCGACATGATCTCCCCGTGGACCGCCTCCACCTTGGCGCGGTATGCCTCGTCGCGGACAGTCAGGGACGGCGACTGCACGACGACGATCTCGGCCAGCTTCTCCGGCCCCCGCAGCTTCTCTTCCAGCAGGGCGGCCGCGCGCTCCGACTCGTACCTGCCGGCCAGACTGAAGTCGGTCGTCGTGGAGCTTCCAAGAAAATCTGGGAGCACCTCGAGCAATGAATCGGGTACCGGCGCCGCCTCTCCATCGACGGCGAGGTGGCCTGCAATCAACACGGCCACAATCCACGCGCCGATGACGACCCAGGGCCTTTGTGCGCTGAAACGGGCCAACTGCTCAGTCAATGTGCAAGTCCCTCGCGTCGCCAGTCCTTCGTTATGCACGAAGCGCCAATCTGTACGGTACGTTGACGTGGGCCGTATGTCAATCGGCATCGGTGCAATCCCAGCCCCCGTGCGATACACTGGCTGCGTTGACCTCACCAGGAAACATGGCGTCGGGCACACTCCATTCGGCGGGGATCGCGCGTCACACCACGTGGGCTGCGAGGCTCGTGGTGCTGGCCGCCTTCCTCGACCTGTTCGTGCAGTTTCCGACGATAGCGCCCCACGCCGAGGAGCTTGGCGCGTCGGCGGCCCTCGTCGGAATCGTCATAGCGGCGTACTCCTTCACGAACCTGTTCGGCAACCTGGGAGCGGGGTTCGTCCTCGACAGGTGGGGGCGCCGCACTCCCATGATCCTCGGCATGGGGATCACCATCGCCGCCGTCCTCAGCTACTCCATCGTCCAGACGCCCGGGCAGATGATCGCGGCGAGGGCTATCCACGGCATCGGCGCGGCCGTGCTGGCGCCGGGCGCATTCTCGATCATCGGCGACAGGGCCGCGTCCGACAGGTGGGGGCAGGCCATGGGGGTCACCGGGGCCCTGATAGCAGTTGCGGCGCTGATAGGCTTTCCGGTCGCGGGCATCCTGAGGGATGCGTGGGGCCCCGACGCGGTCTACGCCGTCGACTCCGCATTCCTGTTCATGACGCTGATCGTATTCCTCATCGTCACCCGCGAAGCCACGATGACCGCTCCAGCGTCGAAGCCCGCGCCGCCGCCTGCTCCCGGGGCTCTCACGTGGCGGAGCCCCGGCCTCTGGTCGGCGTACGGCGCGGCCTTCGCCATCACCGTGGGCATAGGGGCCCTCGTCACCTACCTGCCCCTGCTGCTGGAGCACCAGGGAGGGACCGCCGCGCGAACGGGGTACACCTTCGCCATATACGCGCTGGTGGCGATGCTCGTGATGGCAAGCCCGGTCAACCGCGCGGGCGACCGGTTCGGGCGCTTCGGCCCGCTCATCGCCGGCCTCCTGGGAATCGCCGTAGGGCTGGCTGTGCTCGGCGTCTTTACCGGATACGCGGCGATCGCCGCCGGCATGGCCGTCTTCGGCCTGGGCTACGGGCTGGTCTTCCCGGCCGCCACCGCCCTGGTCATAGGCGCTACCGGCGCGGACCGGCGGGGGATGGCCTTCGGCATCTTCTACGCCGTCTACTCCCTCGGCGTGGTGGTGGGCGCGTCCGGCAGCGGACGCCTGGCCGAGCTCGACGGCGGCTTCGTCGGCCTTCCATTCCTCGCGTCGGCCGCCGTGGTCGTCGCGGCGGTTCCAATCGTCGCGGCAATGTGGCGCGCCGCAAGAAGCGGGTCGCCCCCGTCCGGAGCCTGCTAGACTGCGATCGTGAATTCCTCCGCGCCATCCCCGGAAGCTGAGAGAGCCACGCGCTACCTGCCCGGCGGCACCTACTCGACCATAGCCCACGACCCGGACACGGCCCCCGGGTTCCTCTTCTCCCACGGCAGCGGCGCGTACCTCCACGCGACCGACGGGCGCCGTTTCCTCGACGTCATGCTCGGCCACGGCTCACTGATCCTGGGCCACTGCCATTCGGCCGTGGTCGAGGCCGTCAAGCGCCAGGCCGAGCTAGGCAACACCTTCACCCACGTCACCCGGCCCGCCATCCGGCTCGCCCAGATGATCGTCGAGGACGTGCCCTGCGCAGACAGGGTCCGCTTTGTCAACTCCGGCACCGAGGCGGTCATGCTGGCCCTCAGGATCGCCAGGGCCCATACGGGGCGCGACAGGGTCCTCAAGTTCGAGGGCGCATACCACGGCTTCGCCGACGGCGTCCTCTTCAGCACCAACTACGGCCGCCCCGACAGGTGGCCCGACCATCCCCAACCCGCCCCGGACACCCCGGGCATCCCGTCCGGCCATGCGCGGGACATCCTCGTGGCGCCGTGGAACGACATCGACGCCACCCGCGAGATCGTCGCGGACAACCTCGACAGCCTGGCGGGGATCATCGTCGAGCCTGTCATGCGGGGCCTGGCCTCGCGCCCCGGATTCCTGGAGCAGATCAGGGAGCTTGCCGACAAGGCCCGTGTGCCCCTCATCTTCGACGAGGTCGGCACCGGCTTCCGGCTCGCCCTCGGCGGTGCCCAGGAGTACTACGGCGTGACCCCGGACCTGGCGACCTTCGGCAAGGGCCTGGGCTCCGGCTACCCCATCGGCGCGGTCGCGGGAAGCGGCGAGCTCATGGCATACCTCGACCCCGCCTCGCCGGACGACGAGCGGGTCTTCTCGCTCGGTAGCTTCCACGGGAACGCCGTCTCGGCGGCGGCCGGCGTCGCCACCATCGAGCGCCTGCGCCAGCCCGGAGTCTACGAGCACCTGGGCTCCTACGGCGACCGGCTCAGGGATGGTCTGGAGGCGCTGTTCCGCCGCTTCGACCTCGCCGTGCGGATGACGGGGGAGGCCAACATCGTCGAATGGCTATTCACCACCGAGCCCGTCACCGACTACCGCAGCTCCCTGGCAACCGATCGCGCACTGAAGGACCTCATCGGCGCCGAGATACGCCGCCACGGCATCTTCGGAGGAGGCGGCCGCCTCACCTCCTCGACCGAGCACGGCGAGACCGAGCTGTCTCTCACCCTGGAAGCCATGGAGGCCGCCCTTACGTCACTCCGCGACTCCGGCAGCCTCCGGCCGGGTATAATACGCTGATAAAGGGCGCAGCCGGGAGGGCACAGGCATGAAGCTGAGATTCGTCGAGGAGATCATTCTGCTCCTGCTCGAGGACGAGGGCGGGAGGTTCGTGCGGATCCCCACCTGGTCGATGAACTACGCTCTCGCCGGGGCGGTGCTGATGGACCTGGCCCTGGAGGACCGCATCGACACCGACCTGGAGAGCCTGGCCGTGATCGACACCACGCCCCTGGGCGACGGCCTGCTCGATCCCACGCTGGCGGAGATAGCGGCGGGCGGGCAGCACGACACCCGGCACTGGGTGGAGCGCACGGCGGAGCGCGCCGAAGCGATCCAGGAGGAGGCGCTATCCCGGCTGGTCGACCGGGGAATCCTGGAGCGCCAGGACGAGAGCTTCCTGTGGGTGTTCCGTTCCAGGCGCTACCCGGCCATCGACGGCAGGGCCGAGCGGGAGGTCAAGCTGCGCATCATGGGGGTGCTGTTCAGCGACGAGATCCCGGACGCGCGGGACGTGATGATCATCTGCCTCGCCGACGCGTGCGGCATATTCGACGAGCTGCTGTCCCGCCGTGAGCTGGAGCGGGCGTCGGAGCGCATCGAGCAGGTGCGGAAGCTGGACCTCATAGGCCGGGTCACCACCCAGGCCATCCTGGACATCGAGATGTCCGTGGCCGCCTCGCTCCAGGGTCATATCTACTGATTCGCCGCCCGGCGGCCTACTCGACGCCGAGCGCGTCGACGACCGTGCCCATGTCCTTGTCGCCCCGGCCGCTCAGGCCCACCAGCACGATCCGCTCGGGGTCCAGCGCCGACGCGAGCCTGGATACGTGGTAGATGGCGTGGGCCGGCTCCAGCGCCGGGATGATGCCCTCGGTGCGGCACAGCAGCTCGAACCCCCGCAGGGCCTGGGCGTCGGTGACGTTGAAGTACTCGGCGCGCTCGATGTCCTTCAGGTAGCTGTGCTCCGGCCCGACGCCCGGGTAGTCCAGGCCCGCCGAGATGCTGTGCGCCTCCCGGATCTGGCCGTCGTCGTCCTGGAGCAGGTACGACATGCTGCCGTGCAGCACGCCCACGTCGCCAGAGGTCAGCGTCGCCGCGGTCCGGTCGGTGTCCGCCCCGTCGCCGCCGGCCTCGACGCCCACCAGCCTGACGTCCTCGTCGTCCACGAACTCGTGGAACAGCCCTATGGCGTTGCTGCCGCCGCCGACGCAGGCCACCGCGTAGTCCGGCAGCCTGCCCGTGTCCGAGAGTAGCTGCGCCCGCGCCTCGCGCCCGATCATCGACTGGAAGTCCCGCACGATCTTCGGGTAGGGGTGCGGCCCCACGACGCTGCCGATGACGTAGTGGGTCGTCTCTACGTTCGTCACCCAGTCGCGGATCGTCTCGTTGATCGCGTCCTTCAGTGTCCGGCTGCCCGACGTCACCGTCTCGACCCGCGCGCCCAGCAGCTTCATCCTGAACACGTTGAGCGCCTGCCGCCTGATGTCCTCCTCGCCCATGTAGACGATGCACTCCAGGTCCAGCATGGCGCATACCGTCGCCGTCGCCACCCCGTGCTGGCCGGCGCCCGTCTCGGCGATGATCCGCCGCTTTCCCATCCGCTTCGCCAGCAGGCCCTGGCCCAGCGCGTTGTTGATCTTGTGGGCGCCCGTGTGCGCCAGGTCCTCGCGCTTCAGGTATATCTGCGCCCCGCCAAGCTCGGCGCTCAGGTTCGCAGCGTGGTAGAGGGGCGTCGGCCGGCCGACGTAGTGCCGGAGCAGCCGGGCGTACTCCTCCTCGAACTCCCGCTCGCCCCGCACCGACTCGTAGAAGCCGTCCAGCTCGTCCAGCGCGTGCATCAGCGTCTCGGGGACGAAGCGCCCGCCGAACCTGCCGAAGCGCCCCGACGCGTCGGGGAGGACCGCGCTCGCCCTCATGGCTCCACGTCCCACTCGAGGAGGATCGCCCCCGAGTCGTCCGGCGAGTTGATGAGCATGTCGTATATCTTTGGGCCCTCCGTGTACGGCACCTTGTGGGTGACGATCTCGCCCACCGGCAGCTTCCCCTCGGATATGAGCTTGATGCCGTCGAGGAAGAGGCGCGGGTCGCGGTTGTATCCGACGCTCGCCCCCAGCAGGTCCTTGCCGCTGAAGTTCCGCGGCAGGATGGTCAGGTTGTCGGAGTGGTGGCCTATCAGCACGGCGCGCCCGCCCTGCCGCGTCACCTCCTGCGTCGTCTCGAACGCCTTGCCGCCCATGCCGCCGACGCAGTGCAGCGTCACGTCCGCGCCGCCGCCGGTCAGGTCCCTCACCGCCTCGATCACGTCCACCTCGGCCGGGTCCAGCACGGTGTTGGCGCCGACCCGGCCAGCGAGCCCGCGCCGCCGCTCGAACAGGTCGATGGCGATGATCTGGCGCGGGTTCGACAGCCTCGACCACATGATCATCAGCAGCCCGACCAGCCCGCAGCCGACGACGACCACGCTCTCGTGGTGGCGTATCGCCGCGCGGTTCACCCAGTTGATGCACGAGCGGCTCCACAGGGTGAATGGGGCGATGTCCCAGTCCATGTCGTCGGGCAGGAGAGTGGCGGGCTCCGGCAGTACCAGCGGCCCGTTGGCGAGCACGAACTGCTGGTGGTGGCCGCTGGTCATCACGCGGTCGCCCGGCTCCACCCCGACGACCTGGGAGCCGACCTCCTCGACTACGCCGGTCATCGCGTAGCCGAGGTCGTAGTTGGGCCAGCGCCTCGGGCTGGGCGAGTCCCAGGGCCGCACCCGCTTCAGCTCCGAGCCGGGACTCAGCAGCGACCGCACGCCCCGCACGAGCACCTGGTCGTCGGCGGGCCTCGGCGTCTCCACCTCGACCACCTCGACCCTGTCAGGCTCCACCGCCACGAGCTTCTTCACTTTCGCACCTCCGGGCCTAGTCCGTCGTCGTTCCCGTGAAGACGGGAACCCATCCCCGGCCCCGCTACCCTGGATTCCCGCCTACGCGGGAATAACGGTTGTGCGAGGTCTCATCCTCATCAGCCATGATACAACGCGCCCTGTAGCCGCGCCAACCGTCGCGCCGCGCGTGCTAGAATCACGGGGCCGCACGTCCCCCGCACAGGAGAGCAATCGTGAAAGTCACCGACGTGAGACTGGAGTCCTACCGCTGGCCCAGGCGGAAGCCCATCCGCAACGGGCGCTACGTCTACCCTACGGCCGGCCTCGACGTGATCAAGATCGACACCGACGAGGGGGTGACCGGGCTGGGCCTCGCGGGTGGGGTGGACCGGTCGGTCGGCATCGGGCGCGAGCTCGTCGACCACCTCAAGCAGTACGTCGTCGGGCAGGACCCTTTCGACACCGAGCGCATCTGGGACGAGATGTGGCAGCCCAAGCTGGTGGGCCGCAGGGGCCTCACGACGCGCGTCATCAGCGGCATCGACATCGCCCTGTGGGACCTGAAGGGCAGGGCGACGGGCCAGCCCGTCTACAAGCTCCTCGGCGGGTTCGTCGACCGCATACCCGTCTACATCGCGGGCGGCTACTACGAGGAGGGCAAGACCCTGGAGGATCTGGCCCAGGAGATGCTGGTCGCGCTGGAGACGGGCGCGACGGCCGTCAAGATGAAGATCGGCGGCGTGCCCATCAAGGAGGACGTGGAGAGGGTGCGGGTCGTCCGCGAGGCCATCGGCCCGGACGCCAAGCTCATGGTCGACGCCAACTGCGCGTACAGGTACTACGAGGCGATAGACATCGCGCGGAAGATGGAGCCGTACGACATATTCTGGTTCGAGGAGCCGGTCAACCCCGACGACTACCGGGGCCACAAGCTGATCACCGAGGCGACGACCATCCCCGTCGCCACCGGCGAGAACGAGTACACCCGCTACGGATTCCGCGACCTCATCGAGAGCCGCAGCGCCGCGATACTCCAGCCCGACGCCCTGATCATGGGGGGCGTGACGGAGTTCATGAAGGTGGCCGCGATGGCCCAGTCACACGACCTGCCGCTCGCCTCCCACGGCACACAGGACGTCCACATTCACCTGATGACGGCGATACCGAACGGGCTGATCCTGGAGTACTACAGCACGTCGACCGACCCGCTCAGGACGGAGATGCTGGTCGACAACCTGCAGGTAGAGGACGGCTACGTCAGCCCGCCCGACAAGCCCGGGCTCGGCATCGAGCCGAACGAGGAGGTACTGGGCTGCTACCGGGTAGCGTAATTCGAACGTTCGCCCTGAGCTTGTCGAAGGGCAGTGCTCCTTCCGTCGTTCCCGCGCCCCGGCGGGAACCCATCCCCGGTGTGTGGAGGCTTACTCCTCCGACTCGGAAGACTCCTCGGCGCCTCCCTCCTCGCCCTCGGCCTCTTCGCCCTCGACGCTCTCCTCCAGCTCGTCCACGCCCTCCTCCTCTTCCTCCTCGATTCTCGGCGCGGCCACCCTGGCGATCACCTCTTCGTCGTCGCGAAGTATGGTGACGCCATCGGCGACCGGTATGTCACTGATCCTCATGGCCGCTTCGAAGTCCTCCAGGCCGGTCACGTCCACGTGGAACGCGGTGGGCATGTCGAGGGGCAGCGCCTCGACCTCCAGGCTGTTGAACGCCTGGAGGAGCACGCCGCCGAGATTGCGCACGGCCGGAGCCTCGCCGTTCAGGATGACCGGCACCTCGGCGCGGACCACGCGGTCCACGTCGACGCGGTAGAAGTCCACGTGGAGCAGGTCCTCCGAGACGGGGTGGCGCTGGGCGTCGCGGATGAAGCAGATCTCCTCGCCGTCGCGCCCGTCTATGCTGACCCTGACGGGCACGTTGGCGCCCGCCGAAGTGATGACCCTTCGCAGGGTCCCTGCCTCGACCTGCAGGGCCAGCGAGTCCATGCCGCGCCCGTAGAAGTGGACGGGCACCATGCCCTCGCGGCGCAGGAACCGGACCTTCTTGCCGGTCACCGTTCGGGGCGAGAGCGTTACTGTTGGAGTTTCCATGACGGGCCTCTCGGATTCGGATGCGTTGTACACCAAAACGCCCCCGACGAATCGGGGCCGCTCCCAATATGTTACCACATCCCCCGCGCCGGCGCGGCCTATGCAATGGAGTCCTGACAGGCTATCCTATGCTCGCCATGAACGATAGCCGATGGAGGACGCCATGAGCGGTAGCGACGATCTGAAGATTGCCATAGTGGGGATGCGCCACGGGCACGTTGGGCAGCCCGGGGCGGGCACGGGCTACCTGGAGACGCTGAAGCACGTGCGGGGCGCGGAGGTCGTCGCGTACTGCGAGGACTCGGACTCGGACCTGCTGGAGCAGGCCGGGCAGCACCAGCCCGGGGCCGCGCTCTACGACAACGTGGACGACCTGATCGCCAACGAGGACTTCGACGTGGGATGGGTCGTCCTGCCGGCGGCGGAGGTCCCCGGCGCGGGGATCAAGCTGGCCGACGCGGGCAAGCACTTCTACATGGAGAAGCAGTTCGCGCGCACGTCGGCGGACCTCCTGGAGATGGTGCGGGCCGTGCGGCGCAACGGGGTGAAGGTGCTGCCGGGCTACCCACACAGGTTCAACCCGGTCGTCCAGGACCTGAGACGGATGATCGAGGCAGGCGTGCTCGGGCGGCCCCTCGACATCGAGATGCGGATGGTGACCGGCCAGGTGAGGCCCGGACTGCGCGAGCCGTCCAGCTTCCTGTACACCAACGCCGACGAGGGCGGCGGCATCCTCCACATGCTGGGCGGCCACTACCTTGAGGTGATGCGCTTCCTGATGGGGTGCGACGTGAAGTCCGTGCAGGCCATGACCGGACGCCCGGTGGGCGAGATCGACGAGCCGCTGGAGGACGTGGCGATAGCCGCCTTCGAGTACGAGAACGGAGCGTTCGGCTCCATGCACGCCGGGTACCTGCAGAGCGCGAAGGGGGTCTACGACACGGCCCTCGTGTACCGCGGCCTGGAGGGCGAGGCCCACTGGGCGCCGACGGGGGCGCACCAGCTCACGGTCAAGAGCGCGTCGGCGGACTGGGCCCACGCGCCGGAGAGGGTCATCGACTACGACTTCTCGCCCAGCCCGCCGGGCTACACCGGCTCCGGCCTGTGGATGTTCAACTGGGTGCAGGACTTCCTCGACGACGTCCGGGCCGGACGCGAGCCTGCGCTCGGGGCCGCCGACGCCCTGAAGGTGCTCCAGACCATCGACGCGGCCTACGAGTCCGCCCGCACGGGACGCCGGGTCGACGTGGAGTACGTCACGTAGGAGCCGAGTACCGATGACCGATGCCGTCTATAAGCTGAACCTGCCGCCGGAGGTGGACTTCGTGCGCGTCCAGCACGGTGACATGCAGGGCTTCGTGGCGGCGGTGGCGCGGGCGTCGGGACTCGTGGCGGACAGGGCGGACCTGCTGGCCGAGCTGCTGACGTGCAGCGACCTGCGGGGCGTGTTCAGCCACGGCACGCGCCAGATAGCCCGGTACGCGCGGACGATGCGCGACGGCGACCTGAACGTGAACCCCGACGTGAGTGTCATCCAGGAGGGCCCGACGAGCGTCGTGATGGACGGCGACGGCGGCCTCGGCTACTTCCCGATGTACGAGGGCACCCTCCGCGCCATCGAGAAGGCGAATGAAATGGGCGTGGCCGTGCTCCAGACGAAGAATCACGGGCACATCGGCGCAGCCGGCATCTACGCCCGCATGACCGTGGAGCACATGATGGGCGCGTTCGTGACGGCGGGAGGCGAGCTCAGGCTGGAGCCGGGCCAGCCCGTCTACACGCCCGCCATCGGCTCGCCGGTCGCCATCGGCGCACCGGCCGGGCGGGAGCCCCCCATAGTCGTGGACTGCGCCCCGGTGTACGACCTGCGGATCTCGCCGCGCTGGTCCGACCTCGCCGAGTGGATACCGGGCACCATATTCCGGTGCATCGGCCTGGGGATGATCGCCCAGTCTTGGGGCGGCATCATGGCGGGCGCGCCGTACACCGGCGGAGAAGGGCACACCCGCCGCTACCGCGCGACCGGCCAGCGCGGGTTCGCCTTCATGTTCCAGGTGGGCCTCTTCATCGACCCGGACGAGTACGGCCGCGAGATGGACGCCCTTGCGGTCCGGCTGAGGGAGCTTGCGCCACTCGAGGGCTTCGAGAAGGCGAGCTACGCGGGCGGCATCGAGGGCGAGCGCGAGGTCGAGTTCCGCGAGCACGGGATTCCCGTCGGCCCCGTGCACAGGCGTGACCTCGAGGACATCGGGGCAGAGCTTGGCGTCGACGTGCCATGGTGAACCAATGAGAGCAGCAATACTCGAACAACCGCATAGCCGGATCCCCATTAGGGAGCTCGAAATCCAGCAGCCGGGCCAGGGCGAGGTCCTCCTGGACGTGGTCGGCGCGGGCGTCTGCCATAGCGACTACCACCTGATGGACGGGCACATGAAGCCCCTGGGGCTGCCCTGGGTGCTCGGCCACGAGGGGGCGGGCGTCGTCCGGGAGGTCGGCCCCGGGGTATCGGGCATTGCGCCCGGCGACAAGATCATCCTCTCCCTCGACGCGATGTGCGGGTACTGCCGCAACTGCTCGCTGGGAAGTCCCGCCCTGTGCGAAACGTACCCGCGAGGGGTCGTCACCCGCATGACGATGGACGGAAAGCCGACCTACCACTTCCGGCCCACCTACGCCGAGCAGACGATTGCGCTGGCCGATGCGTGCGTCAAGGTGCCCGACGACACCAACCTGCTTGTGGGCAGTCTCATCAGCTGCGGAGTGATAACCGGAGTCGGGGCGGTGGTTAACCGGGCGAAGGTCGAGCCCGGCGCGAGCATGGCCGTCTTTGGGTGCGGCGGAGTCGGGCTGAACGTCGTGCAGGGTGGCGTCCTCGCGTCCGCCGGCAAGATCATCGCCGTCGACAAGGTCCCCTACAAGCTGGAGCTTGCCGAGCAGATGGGCGCGACCCACTTCATCAACGCGGAGAAGGAGGACCCGGTCGAGCGGATAAAGGAGATCACCGGTGGAGGCGTGGACTACGCCTTCGAGGTGGTCGGGCTGCCCGCTCTCGTCCGGCAGGCGCTCGAATCGGTGCGGACCACCGGCACTGCCGTGGTCGTGGGCGTGCAGCCCAGCGACCAGGATATTTCCGTCGATGGCTGGCACCTGCTGCTGGACCGTGCGCTCATCGGCGCATTCCACGGCTCCGCCCGGGCGCGCGTCGACTTCCTGTGGCTGCTCGACCTATACGGCCAGGGCAGGCTTAAGCTCGATGAGCTGGTGTCCCGGACGCGTCCCCTCGACGAGATCAACGAGGCCTTCGACGACATGAACGCCGGCACCGTAGCGCGCACCGTGCTCACATTCGACTAGGAGCGACAAAATGACTGAATTGAAGGTTGGGCAGATAGGCTACAGGGGCCGCGGGCGCAAGCTGGCGCCTTTGTGGCAAGACGTGGACGGCGCGAGGCTCGTCGCCATGGCGGACATGGTGCCCGAGCACCTGGAGGACGCGCGCACCGAGTTCCCGGACATCTCCATCCACCCCAGGCACGACGAGATGCTGGACGCCGAGGAGCTCGACATCGTGGTCGTCGCCACGTCCGCCCCGTTCCGAGCGCCCATCGTCCGCGACCTGGCCGCCAGCGGCGTGCGCGGCATCTACATGGAGAAGCCCATGGCCAACTCGCTCGTCGAGGCCGACGCGATGATCGAGCAGTGCCGGGCGGGGAACACCGTGCTGGTCATCGGCCACCAGCGCCGCTGGACGCCGCGCTTCCACGCCGTGAAGGACGCCATCAGCGACGGGGCCATTGGGCGGCCCACCCACGGCTTGTCCTACTGGACGGCCGGGCGCATCGGCTCCAACGGCACCCACTTCTTCGACATGATCAACTTCGTGATCGACAGCCCGCCCGTCGAGGTGTCGGGCACGGTCCACTACGGCACCGACCGGGAGAACACCGACTACAACGAGTCCCTGGAGTCCTGGATGGCCAGGGACCCGGGCGCACTCGGGCACATCACGTACGCCAACGGCTACCGGCACATGATCAACTGCATGCCCGACGTGCTCCTCACCCACACCCACATGTTCTGCGGCTCCCGCGGCAGGATCGACGTGTTCGAGGGCGGCGGGTCCGACGTGCTGTACCGGGCGCGGGACGTGGACACGCGCGACATGCGCAGCGGCCTGGCAGCGACGCCCCGCGACCTGGGCGCGCCGCCGGGCGTCGAGGACGAGGGCGAGAAGAACGGCTACCGCGAGCTGATGGAGTGCATGGAGAGCGGCGGGACGCCCACCTCGTCGGGCGAGCACGGTATGAAGGCGCTGGAGATCGTCGTGGCCTTCCACCTCTCGTCAAAGGCCGGCGGAAGCCCGGTGGCCCTGCCCATCACCGGCCCCGACCGCGCCCTCAAGCTGGACCTGCACTGACCCCGTATAGGGGAGTGGATTCCCGCCTTCGCGGGAATGACGGTTATGCGGCGCCCTCAGGGCAGTGGGCTCCAGCGTAGGCCTAGCCCGACGGCGCAGAGGGTGAGGAGGGCGCCCACGGCGGTCAGCACCGCCGAGACCTCCATGTGCACCTTCTTCTTCTCGATCTGGACGGGTATGGTGGAGAAGACCTGTAGGAGCTCATCCGCGCTCTCGGCCTGGTAGTACTCGGCTCCCGTGGTCTCGGCGACGCGGGCCAGCGTCTGCTCGTCGAGCCTGAGGAAGTTCCCGCGGCCAAACCCACGGCCGAACCCGCTACCGAACCCGCCCCGTCCGATACGGTTGGCCAGCTCGTCCTCTCCGAGCTGGTCTTGCGTGCATCTCAGCACGGTCGGGCCGTCCGTGCCGAAGCCGATGGTGTACACGCGGACCCCGCGGTCGCGCGCGGCCTCGGCGACGGCCAGCGGGCGCACGCCCTGGTTGCTCGCCCCGTCCGTCAGGAGCACGATGACGTCATGCTGGGGGAGCTCGGCCAGGTCCGGGTCAGTCCCTTCTTCGCGTGGAGGCATGTACACGCTGACCGGTGGGATGTCCGGGTTCACCTCGGCGAGCGCGTCCAGCGAGCGGGCTATCGCGCTGCCCACCGCCGTCCTGCGCGCCGTGGTCAGGTTCGACACCGCCTCCAGCAGTGCTTCCCTGTCGGACGTGGGCGGCACGATGAGCTGTGCGATCCCGGCGAAGGCCACTATGCCCATCTGAGTCCCCGGCTCCTGGCTTTCTATGAACTTGGTGGCCGCTTCCTGGGCGACGGTCAGCCTGTTGGGATGGATGTCGTCGGCGCACATGCTGAGGGATACGTCCAGCGCCAGGACTATCGTGGTGCGGCTGGCGGCGACGGTCACGTTGGCAAAGGGGCGCGACAGGGCCAGGACGAGCAGCGCGAGGGCGAGCACCATCAGCGCAAACGGCAGGTGGCGCCTCCACCGGAAGCCGCCGGGCATCGCCTGCCTTATCAGCGAAAGGCTGGAGTAGTGGACGGCGAACCGCTTCCGCCGCCTCAGGACGAGCAGGTACGCCGCCACGACCAGCGGTATCGCGGCCAGGAGCAACAGGTAGGCCGGCCAGAGCACCCCCAATCTATGTCCTCCCCTCTACGGCATCCGTCCGAACCAGGATAGCGACAGGGCGCCGCCCGCCAGGAGCAGGAGCGCGCTCACTCCCCCCAGGACGGACGTGATCTCGACCTCCCTGGACTCGACCACGAACTCCGTCTCGAGCTGTTCGTAGACGGACGTCACGTCCTCCAGGTCCTCTATCGGGAAGTAGCCGCCCTCGGTCAGCAGCGCCATCTCCTGCAGGACGGTCTCGTTCAGCTGTGTGAAGAGGTTGAAGCCGTCGATCTCGACGACCGCCCCCTCGGTGGTGCCGAGGCCCACGACGTGGACGCGCACTCCCCGGTCGATGGCCGCCTGTGCCGCCTCCAGCGGGTCCGGAGGGTCCGTGTTCTCCCCGTCGGTCAGGAGCACGATGACGGCGGGCGCGAAGCCGCCTCCGGACGCCGTCCCGTCCACCGGGCCCCCGTCCCCGATATCCGAGTCGGGTGAGACGATGCTCAGCGCGGTCAGTATCCCCCGGCCTAGGGAGGTCCCGCTCTGGGGCACCAGGCGGTCGATGGTGGCTTGCAGGGCCTCGTCATCGTCGGTGGGCGGCTGTACGACCAGCCCGCTCTCCCCGAACGCCACGACGCCGATCCTGGCGCTGGCGGGTCGCCGCTCGACGAGGGTCTTCGCGACCTCCTTGGCGGCGTCCATCCTGGACGGCTCCACATCGTCGGCGGCCATGCTGGCCGACACGTCGAAGGTCAGCACGGCGGTGCCCTCCAGGCGGGGCAGCGGGAGCGTAAGCTGGGGGCGGGCGGACGCCAGCCCGAGCAGGGCCACGCCGACCAGGAAGATGATGGGCGGTATGTGGCGGCGGCGCCCTCCCGGCGCGGCCGTCCCTTCCCGTACGGGGCCGAGGGCTCCCAGGCTGGCCGCGTGCCTGCTTCGCCTCTGGTCCAGGCGCTCGTACGCGAAGACGAGCACCGGTATCGCCAGCAGGGAGACGAGGACCCACGGCCAGGTGAAAGACATCGCCCGTACTCTCTACCGCCGCCGCGCTCGGCGGCGCAGCGAGGCGAACCGCAGGATGGCCCGGACCAGGTCCTCCTCCGTGGACAGCGACAGCTCGGCGACCCCGGCGCGCGCGAATGCCTGGGCAAGCTCCATCTCGCGCCGGAGCGCGGCTTCGTGGAACCGCTGCCTGAACTTCCTGTCGCTCGTGTCCACGCTCATCTGGACGCCCGTCTCGGAGTCCTCGACCAGCACCACGCCGGCGTCGGGCAGCTCGACTTCGCGCGGGTCCCAGGGACGCACGGCCACCAGCTCGTGCTTCCTGTTGAGCCGGTCCATGGCCCTGTCCCAACCGGGCAGGCAGATGAAGTCGGATACCACGAAGACGAGCGAGCGCCGCCTGATGGCGTTGAACCCGGACTCGAGCAGGCTTGCCAGATCCGTCATCGTCCCGCCTGGGGACGACTGCTGCCTCTGGATGTCTTCGATGAGGCGAAGGACCTGGAGGCGGCTCCCGCGCGGAGGCACCGTGGAGATCACGTCGTTGTCGTACAGGACGGCGCCCACGCGGTTGCCGTTCCGGGTGAGCAGGCGCGCCAGCACGGCGACGAAGTCGACCATGACGGACTCCTTGCGCCGCTCCGGCCCACCAAAGGCCATCGACGGGCTCAGGTCGAGCAGGAACCACGCCGTGACCTCGCGGTCTTCCATGTACTGGCGCACGTAGGGCATGTCCATCCGCGCCGTCACGTTCCAGTCGATGTGGCGTATGTCGTCGGGCGGCTGGTACTCCCGCAGCTCGGCAAAGTCCAGTCCGGCCCCCATGAAGAGGCTCCGGTAGTCTCCCTGGAGGATCCCGTCGAGCCGGCGCAGCACCTGCCATTCCAGCCGGTGAAGCACCTGGTCGGGTGTCCCGGGATCACTGGACCGTGCGAGTGCCTGCGTACTCACGTAACGGTACCTCGGGCATCGGGATAGCCTCCATGAGCCTGCCCAGGATGTGGTCGCTGTCCACGTTGTCCGAGAGCGCCTCGTACGACAGCGAGAGGCGGTGCCTGGTGACGTCCAGGGCCACGTCGCGGACGTCCTGCGGCAGGGCGTAGTCCCGCCCCCGCAGGAAGGCCAGGGCCCGGCCCGCGATGATCATGTTGATGGACGCGCGCGGGCTGGCCCCGAAGAGGATGTAGCGCTTCAGCTCTTCGAGCCCGCACGACTCGGGCTGGCGGGTGGCCGTGACCAGTTTGACCGAGTATTCGATGAGGGCGGGGTCCACGTACACGCCGTCGGCCTGGCGCTGCAGGGCCATCATCTCCTCCGTGTCGAAGACCGGCTGCACGTCCTGGAGCGCGCCGGTCATGCGCTCCACGATCACGAACTCCTCGGTCGTGCTGGGGTAGCCGACGAGCACCTTGAGCATGAAGCGGTCCACCTGGGCCTCGGGCAACGGGTAGGTGCCCTCCGACTCGATGGGGTTCTGTGTCGCCATCACGAGGAAGGGCGCGGGCACCGGGTGCGTCTCGCGTCCGATGGTCACCTGGCGCTCCTGCATGACCTCGAGCAGGGCGCTCTGCACCTTGGCCGGGGCGCGGTTGATCTCGTCGGCCAGCAGCAGATTGGTGAAGACGGGGCCCAGCGACGTGTTGAACTCGCCCGTCTTCTGGTTGTAGATCCGCGTGCCCACCAGGTCGGCGGGCATGAGGTCGGGCGTGAACTGGATGCGCTGGAACTCCCCGCCTATCGCCTGGGACAGGGTCTTGACGGCCATCGTCTTGGCCAGGCCGGGCACCCCCTCCACCAGGATGTGGCCCCTCGACAGCAGCGCTACGACCATGCGCTCCAGCAGGTGGTCCTGGCCCACTATCACCTTCTTCACCTCGTAGAGGACCCGTTCCATCGGCTGGCTCTTCCCCGTGTCGTTGGTCATGCCTGTCACATACCTCTCGGTAGACTATCGATCAGGGCCGCCGGCGGTCTGCACCGCCAGGTCGATGGGCACCGCGAATCCTATCCCAATGAAGACGTCCTGGTCCGTGGGGTTGATCAGCCCCGTGACGATGCCGACGACCCGGCCGCCCCGGTCCAGGAGCGGGCCGCCCGAGTTCCCGGGATTCACCGCCGCGTCGAACTGGATCAGGCCCCGCAGGGGCTCCTCTCTGTCGGAGGGCCTGAAGCTGCGGTCGAGCCCGGATACTACGCCCGCACTCATCGATCCCGCCAGGCCCAGCGGGTTGCCCACCGCGAACACCTCGTCGCCGACGCGCATCGAGGACGCGCTGCCGATAGTCGCCGGCACGACGAGGCCGGGCTGCTCGGCGGGCGTCAATACCGCTATGTCCATCGCAGGGTCCGCATTGGCAACGGTGGCGGCGGTCGTGGTCCCGTCCACGAAGGCGATCTGCAGGTCCGTTGCGCCTTCGACTATGTGCAGCGAAGTGAGCACCTGTGCATCCCCATTGACGACCACCCCGGTTCCGATGCCCAATCCCTCCTCCTCGCCGTCGAGATCGGTCTGTATGACTACCAGGGACGGCAGGATGGCCCGGTACACCAGGGTCGATACGACCGGGGCGGGCGTCGCCGAGGCCATGGCCTCCGCGACCGCCTCGTCCACGTCCGCCGCGCTGAGCCGCCCATCGTCGCCTTGGAAAGTCGCCCAGAGCAGCAGGCCGAGCAGAAGCGCCAGCGCTCCGAGGGCGGTCCACGTCAACACCCATGACCGCCTGCGCAGCATCCGCCAGCGCCTCCTCCACGCCCGTGGTAGCAATACTGCCTCCTCACCCCTAATATACGTGCTCCGAACGCATTTGGAGTGCCGGGCCGTCGGCACGGCCTGCGCAGCCTCTCACAAACCTACCACAGCAGTGTCAAAGAAATGTGAAGGGCGGCTTGCCGCAGCATGGAAGGAAGCGTCAGGGCATGGGGACTCCGGTGGATGTTGACACCGGGCGCTGGTGTGGGTAGATTGCGGCTTGAGCCAAAGGGGGTAGTGCAATGAAATTCGCCAGGTTCGAGGCCGGGGGGGAGATAGCGTACGGGATAGTGGAGGGGGACGCCGTCACGCAGATAAGCGCCGCGCCGTTCGGGGAGTACGAGACCGTCGGCCCGGCGCGCGCCGTCTCGGACGTGAAAATTCTCGCGCCGGTCACCCCGTCCATCATCTTCTTCATGGGCGGCAACTACATGGACCACCTCGGGGGTGGGGAGCCTCCGGCGTACCCGCAGGTCTACACCAAGACTCCCAACTCGATCGTAGGGCCGGGAGACACGATCGTGGTGCCTGGCAGGGCTGGGAGCGTGCAGGAGGAGGCCGAGCTTGTGGCGACCATCGGCAGGCCGTGCCGCAACGTGTCGGAGGCCGACGCCCTCGACTACGTGCTCGGGTACACGTGCGGCAACGACGTGAGCGCCCGGGACTGGCAGGCCAGCGACCCCACCTTCTGGCGGGCCAAGGCGTCGGACACCTTCTCGCCCATCGGGCCCTACATCGTCACCGGGCTGAACCCGAACGAGCTGGAGATACGGGCCTGGGTCAATGGCGAGCAGGTGCAGCACTGCCTGACGTCGAACATGGTTCACGACACGGCGGCCTGCATCAGCTACATCAGCCAGTCGGTCACGCTGGGGCCGGGCGACATCATCTACACCGGCACGGGCGGGACGCAGGTCGACCTCCACGAGGGCGACGTGGTGGATATCGAGATACCCGAGATCGGCAGGCTCACCAACCCGGTCACGGTCGAGTAGCAGGAACGGGGAGATCACCCTCACCTCAATCCTCTCCCGTCGGAGAGGAGGAGGGAAGGGATGGGAGGATATGCGATGGCTCCTGACTATCTGGTCTACGTGGGGACGTACACCCGCAGGGACAGCGAGGGAATCTACGTCTACTCGATGGACGGGGAGACGGGCGAGCTGGCGTACTCCAGCAAGGCGACCGGGATCGTGGACCCATCGTTCCTCACGGTCGATCCGGGGCAGCGCTTCCTGTACGTCGTGTCCGAGATAAGTGAGTACGAGGGCGAGGCGACCGGGATCGTCGCGGCGTACTCGATAGCCCGGCCGGGCGGGGAGCTCAGTCTCATAGGCATCCGGCGCACCGGCGGGACGATCCCGTGCCACGTCCAGGTCGACAATGCGGCCCGCTACCTCGTCCTGGCGAACTACGGCTCGGGCAGCGTGACATCGTTCCCGATAGGCGACGACGGCGGCCTCGGCGAGCCGGTGAGCTTCATCCAGCACGAGGGCTCCAGCGTCAAACCGCAGCGGCAGCAGGGGCCGCACGCCCACTCGATCAACCTGGACGCGGCCAACCGGTTCGCCTTCGCGCCCGACCTGGGCACCGACTACGTGGTCGCCTACAGGTTCGAGGCCGGCAGTGGGCGGCTCGTCCCCAACGATGCGGCCTCCGTGGTCGCGGCCCCGGGCGCCGGGCCGCGCCACTTCGACTTCCACCCCAATGGCAGGTTCGCGTACGCCATCAACGAGCTCGACTCCACGGTCACGGCCTACGACTACGACGCGGATGTGGGCACGCTGGCGCCGGTTCACACGGTGTCGACCCTGCCGGACGACTTCGACGGCGAGAGCACCTGTGCCGACGTGCACGTGTCGCCGGACGGGCGGCACCTCTACGGCTCGAACCGGGGCCACGACAGCATCGCCCGCTTCGCCGTCGATGGGGAGACCGGGCGGCTGACGCCCACCGGACACACGTCCACCCGGGGCGAGACGCCGCGCAACTTCGGCATAGACCCCACGGGCGAGTTCCTGCTGGCCGCCAACCAGGACACCGACACCATCGTCACCTTCCGGATCGATGCGGACTCGGGGGACCTGGAGCAGGCGTGCCCGGCGGCCCAGGTTCCGATGCCGACCTGCGTCAAGTTCGTGAACTTCCCATAGATGCGCCATGATCTGGGAGCAGGGTAGGGATGCGCTAGGCCGCGTCTTCACCCGCCGCAATTTCCAGGTCGCGCTCCTCTTCGTCGTGTTCGTGTGGCTGGCCCCGGACGCATTCCGTCCGTCGCCCGGAGTCGAGGCCGGGCTCGAATACAGGTTCTCGATCCTCAGGTGGGAGGCGTCCAACCTGCCGGCCAAGTGGCTGAGCATCGCCTACGGCGCCGTCAGGGGCAGGAGCCTCGACCGCGTCCAGCGGCTCGAAGTCGTCGACGAATACATGGAGTCGACCCGGCTCGCCCGGCGGCAGGAGCGGAGACTGGAGGTCGCAGAGGCGACCCTTGGAGGCGCTGCTGCGGGCGGCGGAGGTCGCGAGCGGGTCGAGGCGGCCCGCGAGTACCTCGGCCAGCTTGCCGCCAGCCGCGACGGCCTCAGGCCCCTCGCCGAAGAGATAATCGAGGCGGAGATGGACGCCGCGCTCACGGACGCCGGGCTCGCCTCGAGGTTCGGGCTGCTCTTCCCGCCGGTGGACCTGCGCTTCGAGGAGCCGCCCACCGTCCTGAACCTGTCTCGTCGCGACCACGTGGAGGTCGTGGAGCAGGTGCTGCTCGCCCCCGACCTGCCGGTCCTAGAGCGAGACAGGATCGAACGCGAAATCATCGAGAAGCACGACCTGTCGGGCCTGGTCGACAACATCAGCGGGCTATCCACCTATCCCACCATCGTCTCCGACCAGTCGACCCTGCGGTCCGTCCTGCGTACGGCCGTGCACGAGTGGCTCCACGCGTACCTGTTCTTCAGGCCGCTGGGCTGGAGCTGGTGGGTATCGCCCGAGATGTTCAGCCTCAACGAGACCGTGGCGGAGCTTGCGGGGAACGAGCTTGGCGACGCCGTATTCGTCCGCATGGGCGGCGACCTCACGATTTCGGCGAGCCGCTACCTGCCCCGCCACGAGCGCGACACCTTCTTCACCCGGGAGATGCGGGAGACCCGCCGCACCGTCGACGAGATGCTCGCTGAGGGCAGGGTCGAGGAGGCCGAGGAGTACATGAAGCGGCGGTGGTGGCGGCTGCGCTTGGGCGGGTACGGGCTCCGCAAGCTCAACCAGGCGTACCTGGCCTTCAGGGGCCGCTACGCCGAGGGGCCGTCATCCGTCAGCCCCATAGGGCCGCAGGTCAGGGCGCTGAGGGCCGCCCACCCGGACGTCGCATCGTTCATCAAGACCGTCGAGCGGGTATCCAGCTACCGGGAATTCCTCGACCTGCTGGACAGCATGGGCATAGAGCCGGAGACGGGAGCTTGAGCCGCGGAGCACTGCCCTTCGACCCTTCGACAAGCTCAGGGCGAACGGGTTGGGCACGTTGACACGGCAGGCCATCCCGGATAATCTCCCTGTCGTCATGGACGCTGCCAGCATAACGAGAATCGGCGTCGTCGGCGCGGGCCTGATGGGCCACGGCATCGCGTTGCAGTTCGCCCTTCGCGGCTACGACGTCATGCTGAACGACCTGGACGAGGGGGTACTCGACAACGCCCTGGCGAACGTGAAGATCAACCTGGGCGTGCTGCGCGGCCTTGGGCTGGCGAGCGAGGAGGACGAGCGGGCCGTCCCGGCGAGGATCCACACGAGCACGTCCCTGGAAGAGAGCATGGCCGGGGTCGATTTCGTCGTCGAGGCCGTGTTCGAGGACATGCCGCTGAAGCTGAGCGTGTTCGAGGCGCTGGACGGGGCCTGCCCCGAGCACGCGGTCCTGACCAGCAACACGTCCTCGTTCATGACGAGCCAGCTTGCTCCCGCCACGAAGCGCCCGGACAAGGTCCTCGTCGCGAACTGGTGGAACCCGCCCTACCTGCTGCCGCTGATCGAGGTGGTGAGGGGCCCCGACACGTCCGACGAGGCGTTGGACGTCACGACAGGCATCTTCGAGAGGATCGGCAAGCGCCCGGTCGTCCTCCAGAAGGAGTCGCTGGGGTTCATCGGCAACAGGCTGCAGTTCGCGCTCCTCCGGGAGGCGCTGTCCATCGTCGCCGCGGGCATCGCCAGCCCGGAGGACGTGGACACGGTTGTGACCAGCAGCTTCGGGCGCAGGCTCGCCGTCGCGGGGCCGCTGGAGGTGTTCGACTTGGCGGGATGGGACACCATATCGCACATCATCGACCAGCTATTCCCGGCGATAGAGTCGTCGGGCGAATCGCCGGGGATCATCGAGGAGATGGTCGAACGCGGCGAGCTAGGCGTGAAGTCGGGCAGGGGATTCTACGAGTGGGACGACGAGGCCGTGTCGGCGCTCAGGCAGCGCGTGGGAGCGGCGCTGGCGGCCATCGACCGCCTCTCGAAGCCGGATGTCTAGGGAAGTCGTTCGCCCTGAGCTTGTCGAAGGGCAGTGCTCCGCCGATACGAGGAAGCCAATGACCGCAGGAGACGCAAATGATTGAACGGCTGCACCACACCGGCTTCGTCGTGCGCGACCTGGACAAGGCCGTGGAGTTCTACTGCGGCGTCGTTGGGCTGGAGGTCCAGCGTCGGTATGAGCGCACCGGCGCCGGCATCGACCAGGTCGTCGGCTACGACGGCGCCCACCTGCGGATAGCGCTGCTCGGGGCCCCGGGCGGCGAGCACGTATTCGAGTTAATCCAGTACCTGAACCCGCCGCCTGGGGAGCGGCCCACCGAGGAGCGCAGCGTCCTGGGCGGGAGCCACCTGTGCTTCCTGGTGGACGACATCAGGGCCGCCTTCGAGAGGGTGTCGGAGAGCGACGCCCGGATAATGAACCCGCCCGCGGACGTGGCCCCAGGCCGGACGGCGTGCTACCTGCAGGACCCGGACGGCAACTGGATCGAGCTGATACAGCTGCGGGAAGAATGATACGCCTGGCTCTCATAGGCTGTGGCAGCGCGGCGTCATACGCCGCCGTCTCCTCGCGCCTGCGCGGCGCGGCGATCACGGTGGTGGCGGACGCCGATCCGGAGGCTGCGGCAGCGGCCCGCATAGCGCTGGGCGCTTCGGTATCGGCAGCCTCGCTGGGCGGACTGCTGGCCGATCATGGAGACTCGTTCGACGCGGTCGTGGTGGACTCACCGGTCCAGTCCCGCGCCCGGGATGCGGCGAAGGCAGCCGAGGCGGGCAAGCACGTGCTCGTCGAGACGCCCATCGCGCTGTCTGCCGAGGAGGCCGATGCGGTCGCGCACGCTGCCATGAAGTCTGGCGTGCGGCTGATGGCGGGGAACCCGACTCGCTTCGCCCCCGCGGGCGCGACGGTCAGGGAGGCCCTGGACTCCGGCGAGCTTGGCGAACCGGGGCTGCTCCGCATTCACCGCTGGGAGCCCCTCGGGACCGGAAGCTGGCCCGCTCTCGGCCAGGGGCAGTGCTGCGTCGTGGTCCGCAACCTGTCCGTGGATATCGACCTGGCGGTCTGGCTCTTCGGCGGCCTGCCCTCCGAGGTCTACGCCACCGGGCGAAGGGTCTCCCATGGTGGAATCGACGAGCCCGACTACGTCCAGGTACACCTGGGCTTCGACGGTGGCGGGATGTCGGTCATCGACTACTCGGCAAGCCTTCCGCAGGGGCCGGGCTACCACTTCCTCTCGATGATAGGCTCGAAGGGCGCCGCCTACTCGGACGATCACCACAACGTCAACCTCGTGTACGGAGATGGGGGCACGCGGGCCCTCGACCCGGGGCACGGCGTCGGGCACGTGCTGGCCCAGCTCCAGGAGTTCGCCGACGCGGTCCGCGAGGGTCGGGATCCGGCCGCGGCCGGGGCGGACGGACGAAGCGCCGTCCTCGTTGCCGAGGCTGCGGCTGAGTCGATGTCGCGCGGCAGGACCGCCAGGCTCGCGGGAGGCCGATATGGGCTCGACTGACGCGACGGTGTTCAGGTTCGCGGCCCTCAGCGCCGTCAAGCACGAGTACGTCCCCCTGGGCGTCGCGGCGCACCCGCGATTCGAGCCGGTGGTCGTTGCCGACGACGCCGACCAGGGCGAGTGGGCGCACGAGCGCAACGCGCAGCTTGCCCAGGACCTCGGCGTGCCCTACGTCCGCGACGTGGAGAAGGCGCTCGGCGACTACGGCGCGCAGGTGGCCGTGATCAGCTCCCAGGCCGAGCGCCACTGCGACCTGGCAGTACGCGCGGCGGACGCAGGGCTCCACGTCGTCCAGGACAAGCCCATGTCCACGAACGTGGCGGAGTGCGACCGGGCGGTCGAGGCCGTGGAGCGCAACGGCGTGAAGTTCATGATGTGGAGCCGCAACTTCATGCCGTCCCTCGTACAGACGCGCGAGGCGATAGAGGGCGGCGCAATCGGGCTGCCCCACGCCATCCACGTCGACTTCTACTTCGCGTCGGACGCCGGCCCTCCCAGGGGTTCGCGGAAGCCGGGCGAGCCGCCAATCGACTGGTACGAGTACCAGAAGCAGGCCCACGCTACGGGCCGCGACGGCGGCGTGGGGTCGGAGCCGATGGGCGAGCTGAAGATCGAGGGGATATACCCGCTGGCGTACATACGGATGCTGATTGGGGCGGAGGTGGAGCGCGTGTTCGCCCGCACCGCCTCCCACTTCCACCAGGTCAACGTCGACAACGGCGTGGAGGACCTCGCCTCGGTGACGCTGGAGATTGAGCGCGGCATCGTGGGGTCGCTGACCATAGGCCGGATCGGGCGCGGCGGCCACACCGACGGCGCGATGATCAAGATATCGGTGCTCGGCTCCAAGGGCGCGCTCGTCGTGAACGAGTCACGCCCGGAGGTCGCCGTCTATCACCGCGAGCAGACGAAGGGGCCGTACAACCGGCGCGTCGCCAACGAGGGCGACTTCCTGATGGTGGAGGCATTCGCCCGCGCCATAGACACGGACGGCCCGACTCCCCTGGACGCGAGGGCCGGGCGCGCGATAGCGGCCACGGTGGAGGCCGCCATCGAGTCCGGCCGCACCGGCAACCCGGTCGCCGTCAAGTAGCGCTCCGCCAGCCGACACGGGCGTGGTGGTATAATCGCACCATGGCCGCACCAGCAGTGCAACTCGACCCCGAGTCCCTTGTGGCTCGAATCATAGCCGAGCTTCAGGAAAACCCTGAGGCCCAGACCCTGTTGCTCCGCGCGCTGCTCACCAACGAGTTCCTCGGCATGCCCGCACGCCTGGAGCGCGTGGAGGCCGACGTTGCCGAGATGAAGATAGACATCGCCGCACTCAAGTCCGATGTGGCGGAGTTGAAGGCCGACGTCGCTGGGTTGAAGAATGACGTGGCGGTCCTGAAAGGAGATGGGCTGGAGGCGAAGGCGTACCGCCAAGTCCGCTCCCTCCTAAGCCAAAAGTTCGATCTGCGCAGGTCTCAGATAATGCACAGCACCCTGCAGGAGACCAGCCGCCACCTCTTCGGGCCGGTCGAGAGGGCGCTCGACAGTGGTTCCATCTCTGAAACACAGGAATCCAGAATCCAAGCAACCGACATCATCTTCCACGCTCAGCGAAGGGGGGACCGATCTCCTGTATGGGTGGCAGTAGAGGTGTCTAACGACATCAGCCAGAACGACATCGAGCGTGCTCACGAGTCGGCCGAGGCCTTGAGTGGGATATTCTCCGAGGACGTGATGGCCGTCGTAGCAGGCTACGGCATCCGTTCCGAGGACGAGGATCGAGCCGCTAATGCCAACGTCCAAGTTCTCATTGTCGGCGAGAGCAGCTAGGAGACCCTGAATGATTAACCGTGACCGTCTTGTCCAGACCTTCTTGGACCTGGTGACCATCGACAGCCCGTCGCACCATGAGGACGAGATCGCCGAGGACCTCGTCCGGCGCCTGAAGGATCTGCGGCTCGACGTGGAGACCGACGGCTACGGCAACATCATCGCCGGCGACGGCGGCGAGAACCCGCTGCTGCTGTCGGCCCACATGGACACCGTCGAGCCCGGGCGCGGCGTAAAGCCCTCGGTCATAGGTGACCGCATCGTGTCGGATGGCACGACCATCCTCGGCGGCGACTGCAAGGCCGGCGTCTCGGCCATACTGGAGGGCCTTGCGTCCATACGCGAGGACGGCGGCGATCACGCCCCCATCGAGGTCTGCTTCACGCGTGCCGAGGAGCCGGGCCTGCTCGGCGCCCGCAACCTCGACTACTCCAAGATCACGGCCAGGGACTCCATCGTGTTCGACGGCGAGGGGCCGCCAAGCCGCATCACCAACGCGGCCCCGACCTACATAGGCTTCAGGTTCGCCATAGAGGGCCGCGCCGCACACGCCGGCGTGGAGCCCGAGAAGGGGCTCTCGGCCATCCGCATAGCTTCCGAGATGATCACGAGGCTGCCCCAGGGTAGGCTGGACGGCGAGACGACCTTCAACGTCGGCACCATCGAGGGCGGCTCGGTCAGGAACGCCGTGCCCGCTAGCGCGACCGTCGTCGGCGAGTTCAGGAGCCTGAACATCGAGGCCATCGACGACATCCACCAGCAGATCGACAGCGTGCTGGACAAGGTCAGGGGCATGTTCCCCGAGGCCGCCATCGACGCCGACTACGTGACCGAGTTCGAGAGGTACAGGATCACCGACGACAACCCCCTCATGGTGCGCATCCAGGACGCCATCCGGGGCCTCGGCATGGAGCCGACCATGAAGCCTACGGGCGGCGGCTCCGACGGCAATATCTTCAACCAGAACGGCATCAACGCCGTCGTGGTGGGCATGGCCGACCACAACATGCACACAGTGGACGAGTACGTGACCATTCCCGACCTCGTGGACGCGGCCCACCTCTGCGAGGCCATGCTCACTAGATGAGCCATTCCCACCAAGCCCGGGTCCGCCTCGCCATCGTCGGGTGCGGCACCATATCCCAGCTCAACGTGCCGGGCTACCTGAAGCACGAGGCGTGCGACGTCGTCGCCCTGTGCGACCCCGTGCGCGAGCGCGCCGAGCGCAGGGCGGCCGAGTGGGGGATCTCGCCTAGGATATACACCCGCTACGACCAGGTCCTCGAGGACGCGGAGATCGACGCGGTCGAGCTGCTTACGCCGACGCACCTGCACGCCGAGCAGTCCATAGCAGCCCTCGAGGCGGGCAAGCACGTCTCCTGCCAGAAGCCGGTCGCGGCGACCCTGGATGAGGCCGACCGCATCGCCGGGGCCGCCGCCCGCGCCGGCACCTTCTTCCGCGTGACCGAGAACTTCCTCTACTACCCGCCCCTCGTCAAGGCCAAGGAGCTGCTGGACGGCGGCGCGGTCGGGACGCCCTCCATCGTGCGGATGCGCGTCGTCCTGACGGACTTCGAGACGCCTTCCGGCTCCTTCAGCATCGGAGACGACGCCCTTACCTGGCGGCGTAATGCCGCGCTCAATCCCGGCGGCCTCCTCTACGACGAGGGCGTGCACAAGTACGCGACGGCCATGTGGTGGGTCGGCGACCCTGAGTCCATCTCCGCGACGGTCACGAGGACCGCGGACTTCATGGTCGAGGCGCCCAGCGTGATCACCTGGAAGTTCAGGGGCGCCGACTGCCTCGGCGTGTTCGAGTACTCGTCCGCCCCCGACATGACGATCAGGGCTCCCTACTACCCCATCGACGACTTCTTCGAGATACAGGGCTCGGCGGGCACGATCTGGGTGACCCGGTGCTCCGGCGAGATGCTCGACCTGCCCCCGGTCATCCTGCACAGGGGCTCGGAGTCCGTCAGCTACCAGGTGCCGATGGACTGGCTGGAGGGGTTCGACGGGGCGGCCCGCGACTTCATCGACGGCATAATCGAGGGGCGGCAGCCGATGATGGACGCCGGCTTCGCGAAGAGGGTGCTGCGGGCGGCGCTGGCCGTGTACGAGTCGGGCGAGACGCGGCGGCCCGTCGATCTGCCCGCCCTCGCCTGACCGTGCAGGTAGAGCTTGCATACGGCCGCACCGGCCTGGCTGTCGAGGTACCCGACGGGCAGACCACCGTCGTCGAGCCGACCTACGTGCCGGGCCTGCCAGACGTCGAGGCGGCGCTGGTCAACGCCATCCGCAACCCCGTCGGGTCCGACAGCCTCCGCCGCATGGTCGAGCCGGGCCATACCGTCGCCATATCGGTGTGCGACATCACGCGGCCCATGCCCTCGGCCACCGTCCTGCCGGTCCTGCTGGGCGAGCTGGGCCACGTCCCGCGCGAGCAGGTGACGATACTGGTCGCCGCCGGCACCCACCGGGCGAACACGCGCGATGAGCTGGAGGAGATGCTTGGCGCGGACGTGGTGCGGGACTACCATGTCGTCAACCACTCGGCCTTCGACCGCGACGGCCTGGCGCACCTGGGCAGCACGGCGGGCGGTTTTCCCATATGGCTCAACTCCCGCTGGGTGGACGCCGACGTGCGCATAACGACCGGGTTCGTCGAGCCCCACTTCTTCGCGGGGTTCAGCGGCGGCCCCAAGATGGTCGCGCCCGGCCTCGCCGGGTTCGACACCATCATGGCCCTGCACAGCGCCCCGCTGATCGCCCATCCCAGGGCGACCTGGGGCATAACCGAGGGCAACCCCATCCACGACGCCATACGCGAGATAGCCGTGCTCACCGGCGTCCACTTCAGCCTCGACGTGACCATCAACCGCGATCACCGGATCACCAGCGCGTACGCGGGGGAGCTGTTCGCCGTGCATCGCGCCGCCTGCGACGGAGCGCGGCGGAACGCCATGCGCCCCGTGCCACGGCCCTTCGACGTGGTCGTCACCACGAACAGCGGCTACCCCCTCGACCTGAACCTGTACCAGTCGGTGAAGGGCATGTCCGCAGCCGCCCTCGTTGCGAGGGAGGGCGGCACGATCATCTGCGCCGCCGAGTGCATGGACGGCATACCGGAGCACGGCGAGTACGGCAGGATGCTGACCTCCCGCGACTCGCCCCAAGAGCTGCTGGAGATGATCGACTCCTGGGACGAGGGCCGCCACGACCAGTGGCAGGTCCAGATACAGTCCCAGCTACTCATGCGCCACGAGATATACCTGAAGTCCGGCTACCTGTCGCCCGAGCAGGTCCGCGCCGCCCACCTCACGCCCGCCGACGACATACAGGCCGCCATCGAGGAGTCGATAGACCGCCACGGCAGGGACTCGGCCACCATATGCGTCCTCCCCCAGGGCCCGCAGACCATACCCTACGTCAGCGGTTGAGGGGGCAACCGGTCAGACTTGCCATTGGGACGAAAGCTTGCCACAATGGGCACGGAGTCCGACTCTCAGGAAAGGAGTCAGGAGGCATGAATGAGGCACTGAGGGGATTGTTGGCGTGGGGTATAGTTGGCTGGGCCTGGTGGTTGTTGGGTCCACAGTTTGCTCGCGAACAGTCAGAGCTTGGTACGACTATCCTTTGGGTCCTGGAATATGGATGGATTCTCTGGTTCGCAGGTGGGGTTGTTCTATTCGCAGTTTTGCTGGTTCAGTGGGTGAGGAAATGATAATAAATGAACATCGATAGGCTTAGGGGATGGTTCCGGCGTCTCAGTTCCAAGCTACGTAGCTTGGAACTGTTCAGTAGACCCCATAGGCCCTTTGTCTGGATATTCTGGGTCTCAATGGCGGTGGGCGCGGTCATTTTCATTGTTGGGTTGAGCATCATCGATAGTAAAGATAGGACTCCTTGGATTATCGCTTCTATCGCTATCGTCTTTAGCTGGCTGATTGCTGAAAAACAGACAGAGAGTCGAAAGAGGTATAAGGCGAAAATAGAGAAGCTCCATGGCGAGACTGTATGTCTGTTGAAGGAGATTTCCGAGAAATTAGGAAGCGAAGAAGCTGGTGATAAATAGGAAAGGACAGCGCCGGGATTTGGCCTCGTTGTGAATGAGAGAAACGAGATCCTCCTGATCCAGCGAGGGTATGGTAGTAGGAAAGGTCTGTGGAGCCTGCCTGGAGGACGGAGGGATAGGGGGGAGAGCCTGAAGAGAACCGCCGTCAGGGAAACACGCGAAGAGACGGGCATCAGGATGAGCGCCGATGACTTGTACTACAAGAGCGAGCGGCACCGATTTGAAATATGGCGAGGGAAACGCATCGGCGGACGTCTGCGGATTCAGAGGAAAGAATGCCTGGACGCGAAGTGGTTCCAGAACGACATGCTGCCCCATGATGACAACCTGGCGTTTGGCCCGGACAGCAGGGCCATTGGCAAGTGGGCAGACGAGAATCCCGGTAGTCGTAGGGTGCACTATCCCCGGCGGCACAGGATGGGCAGAGCGGGCTTCGGTCTCGTGGTGAATGAGGGCAACGAGATCCTCCTCATACAACTTGAGAGGGGCAGACGGGCAGGCAAGTGGAGTCTCCCCGGCGGCAGCGCTGGGAAGGGTACGAGCCGGCGGAGCGTCGCCGTCCATCAAACACGGCAGGTCACCGGTATCGAGTTCACCCCTGGGCGCCTGTACTACGAGAACAGGCATCGGGCCCAGATATGGTTAGGGAGACATCCTCCGAGGCCCCTCAGCGTTCGCTGGGTAGTCCACCGCATCAAGGTTCTTGTGGGCCATCGCCCCGGCGGTCGCTGGTTTCCGTTAGACGAGCTGCCCGATGACGACAGCCTAGCCTACGCCATAGACGTGAGGACCATCGAAAAGTGGGCATCCGAGAACGAAGGAAGCGGTCGCGTCCACAACTCTGATGGGTACTATAGTGTTCCTCGGTACAGCCGACGGTGTGAGTGAGGGATAGTATGCGTGAATGGTTTGTAAATATCCGTCAGGCAATGTGGGTTCGGGAGATCGCAAAGTGGATTTGGAAGATTGTGAAATTCTTGAGTCTTGTTCTTATTATCTCAATAGTCCTTGGTCTGGTTGTTGAGTGGCGTAATATTAGCTTTACTGAAAGTCAGACTCCGTGGGTTATAGCTGTGGCGGCTATTGGGTCTACCTGGATTACTACATTATTCCAAGCTGCAGATCGAAAGCAGCATGAACAGCGAGTCGAGAAGCACCAAGAACGAGTCGAGAAACTCCTCGAAGGAATCCTATCCAGACAGGATGGCGAAGGCCGCCTTGATGACCATGGTACTGCCGTCAGTGACTCCGACGATCGGCAAGAGATGGAGACGGTGATGGAGCAGAGTATGGGCCATAGAAAGCCGGACAGGGCTGCAGATCAAGAGAGTTCCTGGCGTCGTATCGTGTATCTAGGATTGGGTATAATTGTTCTAATCTTTATTGTGATCTGGCTTTCTCTCCGACTGAGTGGGGATGATGCCATGTGGAGACCCATCTTGTACGCCTGGACTGGGATAGCGTTGGCTCTGTGTGTTCAAGCTGCGTATTTGGAGTGGATCAACATTCGCCAAGAGATTCAACGACAGGAACGTCATGACCAAGTTGTAAGTCTGTTGAAGGAGATTTCCAAGAAATTGGGAAGCGGAGGAGCTGGTGACGAATAGGCTGTGGGTTGTGGTTGCGTCGCTGGCGGCGATGCTGGTGTTGGCCTGCACACAGCCGGAGCAAGTAATCGTGGTGGTGACGGCCACGCCTACCCCTACCCCTGTTGCTGACAGGCTCGCGCGGGACGTGTCGTCGCAGTCGCCGACTCCCGGCGCGCCAGTTCCACTGCCGACCGAGACACCCACGTTCACCACAACTCCTACCCCGGAACCGGCGGACGCACCCCCCGCCAGCACACCTACGCCTATTCCCACCAGCATACCGGCGCCCGCCAGTACACCCACGCCGCCACCGGCGGATACACGGATCCCCACTCACACCCCGACGCCCGTGCCTGCCAACACGCCCGCGCCAACCAACACTCCGACGCCCGTGCCCACCAGCACGCCCACACCGGCGCCCACCAGTACACCCACTCCGACGCCTGTGCCCGTCGTCAGGCTTGTCTTGGATGCCGAATCGACGGTTGCCGGGTACTGGTCCGACGGTACGGCGAACGTCGAGGTAACCGCGACCCTGCGGAACGATGGCACGCTCCGGCTCGACGGCGCACGGGAGATAACGGCCACCTGCATCGCGGACGATGATGAAGGCAGGGCCTGCAGCGAGGAGCTGAGCCTGTCCTTGCCAGACGGGTTTACGCCGGCTTCCGACAGCTTCACCCTGCGGCTCCCGATGGGAGCGACGACCCTGATGTTCGACTACGGCGGCGACGAGCCGATTACCCTGGACATAGATGTGCCCGAACGCATCCTCGGAGTCGACCGTGAGGTCTGGGAGTGCTACGCCGACAGGCCGCCGGGAGGCGTAGAGATCGATGGTGAGGTCTTCGCTGGCTGCGGCGGTTGGGATCCAGCGACTGTCGAGAAGTGGCTCAACGACGTCCCCGTCAAGGTCTGGGCAACCGGTGACCCGATTCACATCGCAGTCCTCGAAACGGTCCTGGACGAGCTGGCTCCGATATTGAACCTGGAGTTCGAGTGGGTCGGCTCCGAGGAGGAAGCTGATTTCAAGGCGTACGTGGGCGTGCCTCGTTCTCGAGTCTCGGATCTCGGCTTTGACGACGACCCCGAACTAGTGCACTACTGGGGCTTTGCAAGCGCAGCCGTGAGCGGCGGCGAGGCCACATCGGGGTATATCGTCATATGGCATACCGACTTGACCGGCATGGCGTCACGAGTAGATGCGATCAGGGCTATAACCATACACGAAGCGTTGCACGCCCTGGTTCCTATTGGTCATAGGGTGCCCCTGGGCCATGGCTCCCGGCCCCTGAGCGTCATGGAGATCGGGAAGCTAGGTGCCTTCATTCCAAGAGAGAGGCAGCTACTCGAGATCAACTCCCACCCGCTGGTGCGGCCCGGGATGTCCATGGATGATGTCCGGAAGCTGATCGTGCTCACTGAAGAGCTCCTGGACTACTCGCTGATCGACTCAGAGGCTGCGCCTGACGGTCCCCTCGATCTCATCCGGCGGGCCTACGTCGAGCTGGAAAAGGCGGGGTCTGCAAGCTTTCGTCTGAGCGGGGGCTGGACCGGGGATGGAAAGTGCAACCAGCCCTTCGGTGTCAGACGAGGGCCCATAGAAATGTCAATTGGGGATTTTAGCCTGATGGGCGACGATCTTGACCCAGCATTAGTACACCTCGATTTTGGCACGAGTCGCTTTCTCATAAAACGCGAGGACGGCGAGTGGCTCCATTGGTGGCTCTCACCAGAAGGAGCTTGGGAGATGGTTTACGGGGAGGCCGTTGATACCGCCAGCTCATATTGGCTATGGAACGGCAAACTCCTCTCAACGCTTCGCAGCGTCCTCTGGGACGGGTCTTCGGAAGACATCAGTATCGAAGAGACGGCTGACGGACACTTGCGTCTCCAGGTCACCTTGGACCGCTCGTACGTGTATATGTGGGAATGGAAGCCAATTGACAAGTCCCTAGACTTTACGCTCGACATCGACCCAAAGACCTTCGCAATTGTGGGGTATACGTGGGAGCTGCACAGGGACCCCGATGCGCACCCCGGCCCGTGCCTGACATACAGGGAAGTGGCGACCAACGGACGCCTCGGCGTCGACATGCACAGACTCACAGACCAGCCGGAGGTCGCATCTGAAGACTCGCTCGACATTGTATGGCAAGCCTACCTGGCGCTCGAAAGGGCAGGTTCCGCGAGCTTCCGCCTGAGTGGGGGCTGGGTGGACAGGGCCTGCAACCATACCTTTGGTGTCAGGAGAGGCCCGATAGAGATGTCTATTGGAGACTTTAGATACTTCAAGAACGACCCCGTCCTCTTGTACCTCAATCTCCACACGACCCAGTTCTACATAATCTATTCCCGAGCAGACCAGGAATGGACCCACTGGCAGCTCGCGCCGGAGGGCGCGTGGGAGAAGGTCGACGGGGAAACCATCTGGGACGCCACCTCATGGTGGGTGTGGAACGGCAAGCTCCATGCAACAATTCAAGGCGTGCTGATGGATGCGTCTCCTGAGGACGTAAGCGTAGATGAGACCTCTGACGGGAATCTCAGTCTCAAGGTCACGCTGGACGAGTACTATGTCAACCTGTGGGACTGGACTCCGGGTTACTCTGTGGACTTTACACTCGTCGTGGATCCTGAGACCTTCGCGATAGAGGAATACACCTGGGAGCGTCGCATGGATCCCGCAACGAATCCCGGCGCGTTGTGTCGGGTCTACAAAGAAGTGGCAACCGACGGCCGCCTTGGGGTCGAGATACCGGTGCCCGAATCGATCAGGAACGAGCTGGCCGCTACGCCGTGACCTCTTCGTCGGGGTAGCCGGCGAGAACGATAGGCTGCCTGTACTGTCGCGTCTATGTTGGGTGTGGGTTCAGGGACACATGTCATTCCGAACGCAGCGAAGCGGAGTGAGGAATCTAAAGATGCTTGCCATCGAGCAGTCGCGATGACGCTGGTACAACCACCTTAGATTCCTCCCTTCGGTTCGGAATGACACTGAAGGGTTCGGAATGACACTGAGGCCAGTTACGAAGGTCTCCCTGCGCGAGAACGACGCGGAGGAACGGGGCTACTGGACTTCGACGGCGGCGCCGGCTTCCTCGAGGACCTTCTTGGCCTCTTCGGCTTCGTCCTTGCCGATGGCCTCCTTGATGGTTGCGGGTGCGCCCTCGACCACGTCCTTGGCCTCCTTGAGTCCGAGGGTGGTGATGGACCGGACGGCCTTGATGACGTTGATCTTGTTTGCGCCGAAGTCCTTGAGGAGGACGTTGAACTCGGTCTGCTCCTCTTCCTCTTCGACGACCGCCTCGGCCGCTGCCGGGGCCGCGGCTACGGCGACGGGGGCCGCCGCGCTGACGCCGAAGGCGTCCTCGAGCTCCTTGACGAGCTCGGAGAGCTCGAGAACCGACATCCCCTTGATCGCGTCCAGTACCTCTTCCTTGGTGGTCATTTCGCTTCTCCTTTGTGTAGTGTGTTCGTCTTGCCGTTAGGAGGGCGGGTTTCAAACCCGCCCCTACGTTATCGGGTTAGTGTGTCGTGTTGCGGTGGTGAGGGCGGGTCGCGACCCGCCCCTGCGTTTACCGGTGTTCCCTGTTATGCCGCCCCTTCCTGGTTGGCTTCCGTGTCGATTCTGCGCTGGAGGACCCGGGCGAGGGAGGCTACGGGCGCGTCGAGCACGTATGCGAGGCCGGTGACGGGGGCCAGTAGCTGGCCCATGAGGCGGGCGATCAGCTCGTCCTTGGACGGCACGTCGGCGAGCCTCTCGACCTCCGCGGCCGTCAGCACCTGCTCGCCGAGGAGCCCGCCCCTGATGGTCATGGGCAGGCGGGAGGTGCGCGCGAACTCGCGCAGGGCCTTGGCCGGCGCGACGGGGTCGTCGAAGCTGAACGCGATGCCCGTGGGCCCCTCGACGATCTCCTTCATGCCGGGCTTGCCGGCCGCGTCGGCGGCCAGGTGCGTCAGGGTGTTCTTGACCACGCGGAACCCGACGCCGTTCCCGCGGAGGGACCGCCGCAGGTCGGTCATGGACTGCACGGAGAGGCCCGTGTAGTCGGTGCTGACCACCGCCGTGCAGCCCTCCAGGAGCTCGCGTATCGACTCTACCTGTGCTCTCTTCGCTTCCGTTGGCACTTTCCTATTCTCCGCAATAAAAAATCCCCGAGCCGCGCAGACCCGGGGAACGGCAGAAACCGGGGGCTCGCCCCCGTCATTCCCGCGCAGGCGGGAATCCGTTGCCTCGGCGGGCTGGAGTCTTCGTCCGCCTCCCGGCGGAGCCCACTGTCTGCGGCTTGGCGCGGGCCGAAACCCGCACCGTCTCTATTCTACTTTGAGTGCGCTCGTGCTGGCAACGTTGAGCCGGACGCTCGGCCCCATCGTGCTGGTGAGGTACGCCGAGCGTATGAGCTGCCCCTTCACTCCCCCCGGCCTGGCGCGGACGATGCTGCTGACGAGCGTTGCCATGTTCTCGACGAGCATCGAGTCCTCGAAGCTGGCCCGGCCTATGGGCAGGTGCATGAGGGCGGTCCTGTCCAGCCGGTACTCGACGCGCCCCTTCTTCGCTTCGTCTATGGCCCTGGGCACGTCCTCGGCGGGCACGACGGTCCCGGTCCTGGGGTTGGGCATGAGTCCCCGGCGGCCCAGGATGCGCCCGAGCCTGCCGACCTTGCCCATCATGTCGGGCGTGGCGATGGAGACGTCGAAGTCGACCCAGCCGCCCTGTATCTGGGCGATGATGTCGTCGTTGCCGGCGAAGTCCGCACCGGCCTCCAGCGCGGCGGATACCGTCTCGCCCTGGGCGAACACGAGCACCCTGACGGGCTTTCCGACGCCGTGGGGGAGCACGGCGATGCCCCGGATCTGCTGGTCGGCGTGCCGGGGGTCCGCGCCCGTCCTCAGGTGAAGCTCGACGGTCTCGTCGAAGGACGCCGTGGCGGTCTGCTTGACCAGCGCGATCGCCTCCTCCGGCTCGTATTCGCGGCCCTCTTCAAGCAGGCCCTGCGCCTGTTCGTATCTCTTGCCTCGTGCCATGTGCCAGTCCTCGAACCGTGGGCTATGCGCCGCGGTCCACCGTGATGCCCATGCTCCGCGCCGTTCCTTCGACGATTCGCATTGCGCCCTCGATGTCCACGGCGTTCAGGTCCTTCATCTTCTGCTCGGCGATCTCCTTCACCTTCGACTCCGGGACCGTGCCGACCTTGTCTGCGTGGGGCTCGCTGCTGCCCTTCTCTATGCCGGCCGCCTGCTTCAGCAGCGCGCCGGCCGGCGGCGTCTTGAGCTCGAAGGAGAACGACCGGTCCTCGAATATGGTCAGCGCCACGGGCACGATGTTGCCCGCCTGGGACGCGGTGCGCTCGTTGTACTCCTTGACGAAGCCCATTATGTTGACGCCGTGGGGGCCGAGGGCCGTGCCCACCGGGGGCGCGGGCGTCGCCTTGCCCGCCTCGATCTGGAGCTTGATGACCGTCCTGACCTTCTTCGCCAACTAGCTCTCCTTTTCCACCTGCAGGAAGTCGAGCTCGACGGGCGTCTCCCGTCCGAAGAACGACACGAGAATCTTCACCTTCGCGCGGTCGGGGTAGACCTCGTCCACCACGCCTATGAAGTCGACGAACGGCCCGTCGGTAATCCTGACCGACTGGCCCTTCTCCAGGCCCAGGCTGATCCTCGGCTGTGGGGATTCCATCAGCCTCAGGATCCTGTCCACCTCGTCGTCCTCGAGGGGGACGGGCTTGGGGCGCTGGTCGTACTCGTCCTCCGCGGACACGAAGCCGGTGACTCCCGGCGTGTTGCGGACGACGTACCAGCTCTGGTCGTCCATCTTCATGTTGACCAGGATGTAGCCCGGGAAGACCCTGTTCCTCCTGGGCTTCTTGCGACCGTCCTTGAGCTCGACCTCTTCCTCGGTCGGGACGACCACCTCGAATATCTTGTCCTTGACCTCCATGGTCTCGATGCGGAGGTCCAGGTTCTTCTTCACGCGCTCTTCCTGGCTGGAGTACGTGTGCACGATGTACCAGCGCGGCTCTATGTCCGTTGCGGATGCCATGGTCAGCGCAGTATGATCTCGAACAGCCGCGTGAACCCCAGGTCCACCAGCCCCAGGAACGCGCCGACGGCTCCGGCCACGACGATCACCATGATCGACAGCCGGATGGTCTCCTCGCGCGACGGCCAGGTGACCCGCCGCAGCTCGGCGATGGTCTCGCCTATGAAGCGGACGCTGAATACGCGGCGGCTCGCCTCGGCCGTGGGGCCGGTGTTCCTCGCCACGCCGCTACCGGACCTCTCTGTGGAGCTTGTGGGTCCTGCACCGCGGGCAGTACTTCTTCAGCTCCAGCCGGTTCGGGTCGTTGCGCCGGTTCTTGGACGTGTGGTACGTCCTCTCGCGGCAGTCGGTGCAGCCGAGATTGATGAGGACTCTACTGTCGCCCTTCCTGGCCATGGCTAGCGCGCCCGGGAGCTAGGAGACCACTTCCGTGATGACGCCGGAGCCGACGGTCCGTCCGCCCTCTCGTACGGCGAACCTGAGCTGCTCGTCCAGCGCGACGGGCATGATCAGCTTGATGTCCATCTCGATGTTGTCGCCCGGCATGACCATCTCCACGCCGTCGGGGAGCTTGATCTCGCCCGTGACGTCCGTGGTCCTGATGTAGAACTGGGGCTTGTAGCCGGTGAAGAAGGGCGTGTGCCGCCCGCCCTCCTCCTTGGTCAGGACGTAGACTTGGGCCTTGGCGTCGGTGTGCGGCGTGATGCTGCCCGGAGCGGCGAGCACCTGGCCCCTCTCCACGCCGTCGCGCTCGATGCCGCGCAGCAGCACTCCGACCGCGTCGCCCGGCTCGCCCTCGTCCAGGGTCTTGTGGAACATCTCGACGCCCGTGACGACGGTCTGGTGGGTGTCCTTGATGCCGACGATCTCGATCTGGTCGCCGACATGGACGATGCCCTTCTCGACCCTGCCGGTGACGACGGTGCCGCGGCCCTTGATGCCGAACACGTCCTCGACGGGCATGAGGAAGGGCTGGTCGCGCGGGCGCTCGGGCACGGGTATGTACTCGTCGACCGCGTCCATCAACTCCCAGATGCCCTTGCCCCACTCGGAGTCGCGGGACGTGTCCTCGGCCTCCAGCGCGTTCAGGGCGCTGACCCGGACGATGGGGATGTCGTCGCCGGGGAAGCCGTACTCCGTCAGGAGCTCGCGCAGCTCGAGCTCGACGAGCTCGAGGAGCTCCTCGTCGTCCATCGCGTCGACCTTGTTCAGGGCGACCACGACGGCGGGCACCTCCACCTGGCGGGCCAGGAGGATGTGCTCGCGGGTCTGGGGCATGGGCCCGTCGGGGGCGCTGACCACCAGGATGGCGCCGTCCATCTGGGCGGCCCCCGTGATCATGTTCTTGATGTAGTCGGCGTGGCCCGGGCAGTCCACGTGGGCGTAGTGGCGGCCCTCGGTCTGGTACTCGACGTGCTGGATGGCGATGGTGACGCCGCGCTCCTTCTCCTCCGGCGCATTGTCGATGCTGTCGAAGGGTCGGAAGTCGGCCATGCCCGCCGACGCCAGGGTCTTGGTGATCGCCGCCGTCAGGGTCGTCTTGCCATGGTCCACGTGACCGATGGTGCCCACGTTCACGTGGGGCTTATCTCGTACGAACTTCTCCTTCGCCATTCTCGCTCCTCGATATTTTATTTTCCTGCGAAAGCCCTCAAGCAGACTCGAACTGCTGACCTCGTTCTTACCAAGAACGCGCTCTACCGCCTGAGCTATGAGGGCATTTCAAGCCTTGCTTCCGGGCCTCTGTCTGGTGGAGGGAGTAGGATTCGAACCTACGTAGCCCTTCCGGGCGCCAGATTTACAGTCTGGTGGATTTAACCACTCTCCCATCCCTCCTGGTACCAACAACTCAGTGTAGCACAAGCCCATCGACTATTCCAAGCCGCGCATCCCCCTTGTCGTCCCGCTCTGTTCAGTGGAGGTTGGGCGCCGGTCCCTGGAGTGCGAAAGCCCCAGAGGGGACTCGAACCCACTAACCTGCCGATTACAAATCGGCTGCGCTGCCGTTGCGCCACTGGGGCATCGAAGGCTCGGCAAACACAAAGGCGGCTACTGGCTGGAAGGCCAAGCAGTAGCCTATGAAAGTATAGCCGGGGCAGAGCTTCAGGTCAATCTTTTCGGGGTTCAGGGCTGCCGGGGCCCAGCGCGGTCGCGTAGCCGATCAGCTTGTATGCCAGCTTCGCCGCGGTGAAGGCGCACGCCTCGGGTCCCTCGCCAGGGCTCAGCTCCACGAGGTCGAACCCGACGATCCGCTTCCGCTCGGCGACGTGTCTCAGCAGCCTGGTGACCGCGTGCCAGGACATGCCGCCGGGCTCGGGCGTCCCGACGGCGGCCATGATCGACGGGTCCAGGACGTCCAGGTCGATGCTGACGTACACGGTGCCGGAGAGCCGGTCCGTCACCTGCGGCAGTATGTCGTCGACGCCCGCCCCCTCGTGGGGCCAGAAGAACACGGGCACGCCCTCGTCGTCGATGAAGCGGCGCTCGCCCCCGCTCAGGCTGCGTACCCCCACCTCCACCAGCGGGCATATCTCCAGCACCCTACGGGCGACGCAGGCGTGGCTCCAGGGGCTGCCCTGATACTCGTCCCTCATGTCGGCGTGGGCGTCGAGGTAGAGCACGGACAGATCGGCGTGACGGCGCCTGAACGCCCGCACGGCCCCGACCGTGATGCTGTGCTCCCCGCCCAGGAGGCCGACGACGGTCCCATCGTCCAGGGTCTCGGACACGGCACGGTCGACCCTGTCGATCATCCCGTTGGGGCCGCCCGCGAAGGGCTCCAGCGCGGGCGCGGTCCGAATGCCCGCCTCCGAGGGGTCGGCGTCGAGCTCCAGGTCGTAGTCCTCGAGCTCGCGGGAGGCCCTTATGATGGCCCGCGGGCCGTCCCGGGAGCCGGTGCGGTATGAGGTGGTGGCGTCGTAGGGGACGGGGATGAGGGTGACGCGGGCCCGGCCGGACTCGCCGGGAGATGCGCCGAGGAAGGCGTCCCAGGCGCGCGGCGCGCCGACCGGCTCCGGGGGGACCTCAGCCATTGGGGTGCATCGCGGAGGAGATCGTCGCCCTGTCCCTGACCATCTCCCGGTGGGCCTGGCGCGGCGACGAGTACTCCACGCCGCGCTCCATGGTCCAGGCCCTGGCATCGTCGAGCAGGAAGAATTCCTTGACGTCATCGAGGGCCGCGCCGGTGTCGAATTCCTTGCAGGAGAAGACGTCCACGTTGACGTAGCCCCTGTCCGGGAAGGTATGGACGCTGACGTGGCTCTCGGCGATGATGACGAACCCGGACACGCCCCAGTCCTCCGGCACCTTGCCCCTGTAGGTGTAGACCTGGGGAGGCGCGATCTTCGTCATGCCGATGGCGCCGGGGTACTCGTCCAGGAACCGCCGCACCAGGTCGGCGTCCTGGAGGATTTTCGGGTCGGCCCCATGGCCGTCTATGGCCAGATGCAACGCGTACCTCGTATCTGCGCTCCCGTCGATGGTACTATACTTGGGAAGCACGAATCCAGAGGAGGAGGCAGCCGTCGAGCCGCCGCCGTGCGCTTGACCGCAGGCAACGGCCTCACTAGAATCGTAGAGTCTGCCGACCATGGAGGAGCGTAGCTCAGCTGGTAGAGCAGCGGTCTCCAAAACCGCAGGTCGCGGGTTCGAATCCTGCCGCTCCTGCCAATTCTTCCTGTGAGGACACGCCCCATGCTGATCATCGACGGCGACTACCCGATGGCCGTTGGAGCGCTTCATTGGGACAGGGACCACACCTGGGACCTCGGCCGGATCCGCACCGCCGAGGAGGGCACCGTCAAGAATGGGGCCTGGCCCGACGCCTACACCATGGCGAGCCTTCCGGAGATGCGGAAGGCCAGGATGGCCGCCGCCCTCGTCAAGGTGTGCGCATGCGTCAAGCGGCCGGGGCACTCCCACGGCGAGTACCGCACCCAGAACCTGGCCTATGCGTCGTCCATGGGGCAGCTTGCCTACTACGGGCTGCTGGAATCTCTGGGCGAGGCGTCGATACTCGCCACGAGGGAGGCGTTCAGCTCGCTGATGGAGAGGTGGGAGTCCGCCGAGTCCTACGATGACCTGCCCGTCGGGCTGGTGGTTGGCATGGAGGGGGCCGACGCTGTGGTCTGGCCCGAGCAGATCCACGAGTGGTGGGAGAACGGCCTGCGCGTCGTGAGTCTCTCCCACTACGGCGTCAGCGCGTACTCCCACGGCACGGCGACCGGGACGGACGGCGGGCTGCTGCCGCCCGCCGAGGCGCTGCTCCGCGAGATGGACGGCCTCGGCATGATCCTGGACGTGACCCACACGTCCGACGCCTCGGTGCGCGAGGAGCTGGAGATATTCGAGGGGCCGGTGCTCGCCAGCCACCAGAACTGCCGCGCCGTCACCCCCGGCGAGCGCCAGCAGCCCGACGACATCCTGATGGCCGTGATCGAGCGCGGCGGGGTCATCGGCGCGTCCATGGACACGTGGATGATATACAAGGGCGGGCTGGACTGGAGCGGGCACATCCCGAGCCCGTGGGAGGTCTTCCCGCGCGAGTCGGTCACGCTGGAGGACTACGTCGACCACATCGACTACGTCTGCCAGCTTGCGGGCAACTCACGCCACGCGGCCATCGGCGGCGACACGGACGGGCAGGGCGGCGTGCCGGAAGCGCCCTACGAGATCGACACGGTGGTCGATTACATGAAGGTGGCCGACGTGCTCGCCAAGCGCGGCTACGGTACGGAGGATATCGAGAACGTCATGTACCGCAACTGGCAGCGCTTCTTCGAGACCTGGCTGCCGTCGGAGAAGGACCTGTAGCAGGCCGCAGGGCGCCCTCTCATGCGAAGTTGGGCATCACGTCGTCTACGAACAGCTTCATGTCGTCGAGGGCCTGGAAGTTCGGAAAGACGGCGATGCATAGGTCGAAGCCCATCTCGGCCCACTCGTAGAGCCGGTCGGTGACCTCCTGAGGATCGCCGGCGATGGGCGGCTGGTCGCTTTCGAGCCAGTCGCCGGCGGCGCGGCGGGCCCTGCCGCGGTCTCGGTCTATGAATATGCGGGACGTGAAGGTCTTGCGGATTCCGTCGTAGTCGCGGCCCTCCGCCTCGCAGTGCCGCCTGAGGGCGTCGAGCTTTCGGCGCGTCTCGTCCGGCGGCCTCGCCAGGTCGTTCCACCAGTCGGCGTGCCTGGCGACGACGCGCAGGGTCTTCCTCTCGCCCGCGCCGCCGATCATGATGGGCGGCGGCGGGTCCGGCAGGGGCTCGCAGTGGGCGTTGTCGACCCGGTAGAACCTGCCGTCGAAGTGGGCGGGGGCGTCGTTCCAGAGCTTCCTGATGACCTGCACGCCCTCCTCGAGCATGTCGATGCGGACGCCGGGGCTGGGGTAGTCGAACCCGAAGGCCCTGTACTCGCCCTCGTGCCAGCCCGCGCCGTATCCAAGGATGAACCTGCCGGAGCTGAGGTGCTGCAGGGTCGCGCCCATCTTCGCCATCATGGAGGGGCTGCGGAACGAGTTGGACATGACGATGGTGCCGAGCCTGGGGCCCGGGTACCGGGCGGCAATCCACGTCAGCAGCGTCCAGCATTCCATCCTGAACTCGCTGCCGTAGTTGATGTGGTCCGAGATCCACAGGCTGGAGAAGCCCTGGGAGGCCACGTCGAGGGAGCGGTGCAGGTCGGGCAGGTAGTCCCGGGGCCGTATCGCCTCTAGGCCGCGGACGCCTGTGGGCGGATTGTATCCGAAGTCCATCCTGGGCTTGCCTGCCATTGTCCTGCCTCCTCTGCGAACGGGCCGTAGGCGCAGCCACGATTATAAGGGATGCGTGGTGGTAGAATACGGGGAAAGTGCAGGTGAAGGTCGGTCGTATGGCCAAGAATTTCTGGATGGTCGTGCAGAAGCCCGAGGACTTCGAGATCACGCGGGACCTGGGGTTCACCATCCACGGGATGAAGGGGCGGCAGCGGCGGCGGGCGCAGCGAATGGAGCCCGACGACAACATCCTCTTCTACGTGAGCGGGATCAAGAAGTGGGCGGCCATCGCGGTCGTCACGTCGAGGTACTACCAGGACCCGACGCCGATCTGGACGGCGGCGGACGGCGGTCGGGAGGTGTACCCCTACCGGGTGAGGCTGAGGCCGCAGATCGTGATGGCTGAGGATCTCTACATAGACGCGCTTCAGCTCGCGCCCAGACTGGACTACCTGAAGCGGTGGCCGGCGGAGAGGTGGCCCCTGGCGTTCATGGACACCCTGCACCTGCTGCCGCAGAAGGACTTCCGGCTGATCGAGGCGGAGATGAAGCGCATACACCCCGACTGGCATAGCAGGCCCAAGCGGCGGGCGAGGAAGCGGGGCCGCCGCAAGCCCCAGGCAACGAACGGCGCGAGCGAATAGTCCACCACGGAGGCTTCGGCGGGACTGGGTGGGCGGCTAAGCGGTTGCCGTCGCGGTGTCGTCGGTCCGCCGTGACGTGAGGGCGTGGAGCAGGTCTTCCACCAGCACGTCCTGCTTGGTGTGGTGCCTCAGGGGCTGGGCCGAGTCCACGCTGTACAGGTTGCGGCGGCCGCTCTTGCGGCGCATGATGTATCCGCCCACTTCGAGATCGGAGATGATCTTGTGGGTCGTGCGCTCCGTTATGCCCACGTGGTTCGCTATCTCCCTCGCCGTGTGGCTGGGATTGTGGAAGATGTAGCTCAACACCAGTCCGTGATTGGTGATGAACGTCCATTTGGGTGTTCTTTCGATCAACTACAAGTCCTGAGGGTCATTTGACAGATTCTATCACATGGTCTCCGTTTCGTTCAACAATCCGAACGACCGTGGACGCCCGTCTCTGTGAGACGAGCCTTCCCCATCCCTGTGGGTTCGGCTCGCGTATGCCGGTTTGGGCCCGCTATCTGCTATAGTTCGTCGGTACGCACAGATACTGACCCACAGGAGAGTCGATTCAATGGCAAGACTGTCGCTCGAGGAGCTCAGGGAGCAGGTCCCTGTAACGAACGAGGTGGGGTACTTCCAGACGGGCACGTACGGGCCGGCGCTGGCGTCGGTGGTGAGGGCCGTCCGGGAGTCGATGGAGTACGAGGCTACGCACGGCCCTGCGCGGCCGGCGACCCGGCAGCACATCATGGAGAGAGAAGAGGCGGCGAGGGCCAACCTCGCCGAGCTTCTGAACGTGCAGCCCGACGAGCTGGGGCTGGGGTCGAACACGACCCGGTCGATGCAGCGCGTCCTGCGCAACGTCGACTGGCAGGAGGGTGACGAGTTCGTCACGACCAATCTCGAGCACGTCAGCACCGCCGACGCCTCGCGAGGGCTGGAGCAGGAGCGCGGTGTCGTCGCTAGGGTCGTAGACGCGGGCGACAGCGACGCCGAGTTCCTGGAGTCGATGGACGGAGCGGTGACCGAGCGCGCCAAGCTGCTGCTGATCAGCCACGTGGCCTCGCCCAACGGCCGCATCATGCCGGTCCGGGAGGTGGTGGACATAGCCCACGACCGGGGCGTGCCCGTCCTGGTGGACGCGGCCCAGTCCATCGGCCAGTTCCCGGTCGACGCGCAGGCGCTGGGCTGCGACTACCTGATAGGCTCGGGGCCGAAGTGGCTGCTGGGGCCCATGGGCAGCGGCTACGTGTGGGTGGCGCCGGACCACACCAACGGCTTCAGGCCCTACTTCACGCCCGACGTGGGCTCCTGGAGTATGCCGGGCGCCCCGCCGGAGGAGCCGACCGCCCGCGCGAGGGCCGAGTTCGGCACCTACAACCACCCGCTCGTAATCGGCCTGGGCACGGCGGTCGGGACGCTGATGGACGTGGGGCTGGACGTGATCCGCGACCACGTGGCCGGCCTGTCCAGGACGCTGCGCGAGGCGATGATCGACACGCCCGGGATCAACGTGCTGACGCCGATGGAGCCGGGCAAGTCGGCGGGCGTGACCACGCTCACGTTCGACGGCTACTCGGACGAGGACCTGCAGGGGCTGGTCGCGTGGCTCGACTCGGAGAAGAACATCCTGGTCAAGGCGCAGTGGCTGTCCGCGCCGTTGCGCATAGGCCACTCCGGGATGAGGATCTCGGTCGCCGGGTTCAACACGGAGGAGGAGATAGCGCACCTGGTCGATTCGCTGCGGGAGGGTGTCAGCAGGTAGGGCCGGGGATGGGTTCCCGCCGGGGCGCGGGAACGACGGTGTGAACGCCTTTAGCCCTGGCGGCCCCTGAGGCGGGGGTCGAGGATGTCGCGGAGCCAGTCGCCGAGCAGGTTCGCGGCAAGTACGACCAGCATGATGGCAACGGCCGGGAAGCTCAGGTGCCAGGCGACGGTCATGTAGTCGCGGGAGTCGGAGATCATCTTGCCCCAGGTGGGCACGAGGGTGTTGACGCCGAGGCCCAGGAAGCTGAGGGCCGCCTCGGTGAGGATGACCCCGCCGAACGACAGGCTCGCCGCCACTATGGCCGGCTGGATGGCGTTCGGCATGATGTGTCGGAGCATGACCCGCAGGTCGCTCGCGCCCAGCGACCGGGCTGCCTGCACGTAGTCCCTCTCCCTCAGGCTCAACACCTCACCGCGTATCAGCCGGGCGAAGCCTACCCAGCCTCCTATTCCCAGGAAGACGATCATCTTGGCCAGCTCGTTCTGTTCGGTTGGGACGAACGGCAGCTTGAAGTCCTGGAGGAATGCGATGACCGCGATCAGCAGTACTAGGAACGGTATGGCGGTCTGGGTATCGGCGATTCGCATGATCACGTCGTCGACGAGTCCACCCCTGTAGCCCGTCAGCAACCCGAGGAACACTCCGGACGTCATTCCTATTACCACGGCCGAGAAGGCGACTATCAGTGACAGCCTCGAGCCGACCAGCATCCTGCTGAGCACGTCCCGGCCGAGATTGTCAGTGCCGAGGATGCCGACGCCCTCCTCGGGATCGATCCACACCGGTGACGCCAGGTTGTTCCGAAGATCGATGGCTACGGGGTCCTTTGGGGCGAGCCAGGTGCCGAAGAGCGCCCCGATCACAAAGGCGAGCATGATGGCTATGCCGACGATGCCCATGCGGTGTACCCACATCTTCCGCCACACGCTCATGCCGTGGGCGCGTCGCCGTTCGGCGACGGTATCGAATGTTCCGGCAAGCTCGCTCATGGATCTACCTGTGCCGTATCCGCGGATCCACCATGGCGTATAGGAGATCCATTACCAGGAAGATCAGGACCGTGAGAGTGCCGAACAGGAGAACATCCAGGAACACGACGGGGTAGTCCCGGTTGGCAACTGCCTGCGCCATCAGGTTGCCCACCCCAGGCCAGGCGAACACGACCTCCACGACGACGACCGTGCCGAGCAGGTGCGGCAGGGACGATACTACCACCGTGATCACCGATATGCTCCCGTTGCGCAGGGCGTGCCTGAAGATCACCAGCCTCTCGCTCAGGCCCTTGGCCCTCGCGGTCCGTACATAGTCCTGGCTCAGGGCCTCCAGCATCCCCGACCGGCTCATCCTGGCGACCGTCGCGACCAGGCCCAGCGAGAGCGTGAACGCCGGCAGGATGATGTGCTTCCACGAACCCGTTCCGGAGGTCGGCAGCCACCCCAGGTGGACCGAGAAGATGATGATCAGGACGATGGCAAGCCAGAACTGGGGCACCACGAAGCCGAATACGGATACCCCCGTGGCCAGGTTGTCGAGTATCGAGCCCCTGTTCAGTGCGGCCGCTATGCCGAGAGGAAGCCCGGCAGCAAGGCCGATGACCGCCGCCAGGAGTCCAAGCCTGAGGCTGTTGGGCAGACGCTGGATGATGAGCTGGGTAGCCGGGATGCTGTACCTGAACGAGTAGCCGAAGTCACCGCGAGCCGCCCTGCCCCAGAAGACGACGTACTGTATCAGTATGTGCCTGTCGAGGCCCAACTGCTTCTGTACGCGCCGGTACTCCGCCTCGATCTCCTCCTGGGTCCGATTCTCCTCTAGGCTCACCCCGAGGCTCGCGGGGTCGCCCGAGACCCGGATGAGGAAGAAGACGAGGGTGACCACGCCTACGACGACAAGGGCCGCCTGTAGGAGGCGGCGCACGATGAAGGCAGTCATCTAGGAGTCCTTCATCGGGCGGGCGGGACCGCGCGGTCCCGCCCGCCCGATTGTAGTCTATCCGGTCTTACTCGGACGGAATCTTCAGCTCGAAGGAGATCGAGGAAGTTATGCCCGGCATGTTCGGACCGAATGCCAGCACCGACGGGATGGTGTAGGCGTGCAGCGCCTGCGCGTTGTCGCAGATGTGCGCCGCTATCTTCTTCACCTCCGCCTCGCGAGCCGCCGTGTCCGTGATCGTGGCCTTGGCGTCTCTCATCTCCTTGAATGCAGGATCGGCGAGGCCGTTGCCCCACATGCTGGTCGTGTTGTCAGCCAGGTACCAGTTCAGGCCGATGTTCATCACGCCGTCCGGCAGAGTCGAGTTGATCAGCTGCTGGAGCCACTCGGACGACTCCAGGTAGGCAAGGTCCACTCTTACGCCGACCTGCGCCCACTGGGAGACTATGGCGTCCATGAGGGGCCTGTCCCTGAAGTAGCGGGCGTTGGTCACCGAAGCAGGGATCGTCAGGCCGTCCGCATAGCCGGCTTCGGCCAGGAGCTCGCGGGCCTTCTCGGGATCGTAGTCGTACCGGCCGACCAGGTCCTCGTTGTAGCCGAATCCGCCGGGCGCGACGATCTGGCACTGGAGCCTCGTCCCGTACCCGCCGGCGATGGTCTCGTACATGGCATCCATGTCCACGGCATACAGCAGGGCCTGCCGGACGCGCACATCCGCCATGGGCTCGAAGCGGCCGTAGATGTTGAAGCCGATGTACATGCTCTGGGTGCTGTCGCCCACGAAGATCTGGAAGCCTTCGGAAATGAGCCCAGGCACGTTCTCGGGCGGCGTCGCCGTGATCAGGTCGAACTCACCAGCGCGAAGGCCGGCCACGCGGACCGCAGCCTCGGGCACGTGCCTGATGCGGATGTCCTTGATCACCGGCTTAGGACCGGGGTAGTCATCCCAGCGAGTCAGCTGGATGTAGTTGTCGCGCTCCCACTCCACGAACTTGTACGGGCCCGTTCCGACCGGCTGGTCTGAGTACCCGGCCGGGCCGATCTCCTCCAGGTGTGCCGGGGGAAGCGGCATGTAGGTGAAGGCGTTCGCCCACCTGTCCACCTGGTGCCTCAGCTTGTAGTGCAGCGTGTAGTCGTCGACGACCGTGACCGCGTTGTGCAGGGTCCCGATCCTGTCGGCCGGATCCACGTAGTCGTCCAGGCCCCTGAAGGCCCAGGCGACCTCGGCGGTCTCGGACATCATCAGCTCGTAGCTCTTCAACAGGCCGTGAGCGTCGAGATGCTCGCCGTTGTGGAACACAATGTTCTTCTTGAGCTTCAGCTCCACGGTGTCGGTGCTGCCCTCGACGAAGCCGTAGGACTCGGCGAGCTCGGGCTCGATCTGCCCCGTCTGGTCGTTCAGGGCCGCAAGCTGGCCGTAGATCAGGCGCGAGGTGATCCGGCTCTGGAGGGACGGGATCACGTTGGCGACCAGGTTGGCCGGCAGAGCGCCGACGGCGATGGTTATGGACTCAGGGTAGGCCGCCGCTGCTGCCGCTGCCTGGGCATCCTGGGCTACCGTGACCGCCTGCTGCGCGGACGTCTGTGCCGCCGAAGCAGCCGTCTGTGCCGCCGAAGCAGCCGCAGCCGCCTGGGCGGCGTCTGCCGCCGCATTCTCGATCGCCTGGTTCGTGGCGACGAGGGACGCGTTGACGATGGTCGTGACCTGGTCGGCGGTGAGCTGGTCGCCGACCGCGTCCTCGACGGCCTGGGCAACCAGATCCTCGATGTCGCCGCGAGTGAGGGTGCCGGTGAGTCCGGCGCTCACCTGGGCCTGGACGATCTGGCTGATCTCATCCGCGCTGATGCCCTCAGGCACCGCATCGGCAACAGCGGAGTTGACCAGGCTGCTGAGCTGGTTCACGTCGATCTCCGGCGCGGGCAGTGCCCGGACGGACTGGTCGACGATGGCCTTCACGTCGGCCGCGGAGAGCTGTCCCGCCGTCGACTGGCTCACGATGGACTCGACGTCCGCACGCGTCAGACCCGCGGGCTGGGCCGCGATGGCCGACGTGACGGAGTCCGAGACGAGCCTCTGAATCTCGGCGGCGCTGGCGCCCTGGGGCTGTGTAGCCATGGCGGCGGCGACCGACTTCTGAATCTCGGCCGCGCTGGCGCTCTGCGCCTGGCTGACCGCATCCTGGATCAGCTTGGCCGTGTCGACCGCAGGGGCCGGCTCCGGTTCGTCGCTGCCGCAGGCGATTGCGAAGACCAAAGCCGCAATCGCTGCGACGATGGCCACTGACCTCCACTTCAATAGACTATGTCCCATGTTCTCCTCTACCTCCTAAGTTTTGCGGGGATTTCCCGGGACTTCTCCAATGTGTTTATTGGCTCTGCTACATGCGGCCGAACTTCTCCAGGACGTGCCAGAAGTCGAGCTGCTCGACCCCGTGGGTCCTGTATATGCCCACGGCGTCCGCGCCGTTGTCCTTTGCTATACGCCCGGCCTCCAGCATCAGGTCGGGATTCTGGAAGCTGCCGGGGTGGTAGCAGGACAGCTCGGCGATGACCCGGCAGCGTCCGTTGACGACGTCCGCCGCGTGCTTCATCTGCCTCGCCAGGGCATCCAGGTCATTGTTGGTGCGGAACCAGAAGAAGAGCTCGTCGAACGCACCGGCGTCCACCCACGCAGGCCAGTCGTGGAGCAGCTTGACGTAGTCTCCGGCTTCGCCCGCGATCATCGTCGCGGAGAACACGGCGTCCGGCCTGGCTGCCTTGACGGCGTCGCGCGCCTCCACCATGTAGCGTGTCACGTAGTCGGCCCGGAACTGCACCCAGTCGGGGTCGTCGTTCGGGATCTCCTGGGGGTCCTTCCCGTGCGCCTCCTCGAAACTGGAGGCGACGGCCTCCTCGTAGCCGTAGGTGACCACGCCGTTCTCGTCCTCGTTGCCGAGCACGAACTCGACCTGTACGCCAGTTCCGTCCGCCTCTTCGAGAGCGTCGACGAACTGCCTGGTCTGCTCGGCCCTCACCTCCGGGAATGCCAGGCTCAGGTAGAGGTCCTGGCCGGGCTGGAGGGTGTACGACCGGTCCCGTGTGAAGCTCCTGTACTCGGGATGGGCTCGTGCGAAGTCGGTCATCGACGTGTCGACCTTGGGGTTGTCGTAGATCGGGCTGTGGGCCTCGAGAATGGACCTTGCCTCAGGAGCGTCCACGGGCGGACGGAGGAAGTCGAGAGACCAGCCCCAGGTCACCCGGGCCCAGCCGTGGCGAGGGAAGGAGTTGTAGTTGACGTAGGGGTGAACGTCGATGCCGTTCTCTCGGGCTACCTCAGTCAGGACGCGGGTCCTGTCGCCCCCTATGATCCTGGATACGCCGGCATCGACGCATTTGCGTATCCATACCTGCATGTCGTCCCGGAAGGACTCATCCAGGGGACCGCTGGGAACTACGGGCGGCCCCCACAACATAACCTCGGTCGTCAACTCAGCCTCCACCGGAAGAGAACGATATTCGGTGCGCGGACCTCGGAGCCTTCAACCGTTTCAGCGGTTAGGACATGCCGATACGCACAACCAATCATAATAGGGACATCGACCTGCCCTGTCAAATCGCAGCTACGGCAACGAGGGCGCCCACAAGGGACGCCCCTACGATTACGGGAACGCATCTACGGCGTCCATCCGACGGGTGGTACACTCCCAAGCGTGGAGGCGGTATGACCAAGGTCGGGCTGATCGTCAACCCCATCGCTGGCATGGGGGGGCGCGTGGGGCTGAAGGGGACGGACGGCGAGGCGGCGCTGGCGCTGGCCCGCGAGCTTCGAGCGCCGCAGGAGGCCCCGGTCCGCGCGGTCGAGGCCCTGAGGGTTCTCGCGTCCGCCGCCGATGAGGTCCGCATCCTCACCTGCCCGGCCGACATGGGCGAGGACGAGGCGCGCGCCGCTGGCTTGCCGCGGACCGTCGTCATCGACCCGGCTGCGGGGCCCACCACCGCCGACGACACCCGCCGGGCCGCCCGCGAGATGGTACGGCAGGGCGTAGACCTGCTGCTCTTTGCGGGAGGCGACGGCACGGCCCGGGACGTCCTCGACGCCATCGGAGACAAGGCGACGGCGCTGGGCATCCCCGCCGGGGTCAAGGTACACTCGGCCGTCTTCGGCGCCACGCCGCGAGAGGCCGGGCGCGCGGCCCTAGCCTTCGTCCGGGACGGCCCCGGCGCCACGCGGAGCGCCGAGGTGATGGACATCGACGAGGACGCGTTCCGCCGGGGCGTTGCGGCCGCGCGCCTCTACGGCTACCTGAAGGTGCCCGACGACAACTCCCGCCTCCAGGCCGCCAAGGACGGCGGCGTCGAGTCGGGCTACCGCGCCGTGAGGGACCTTGCTGCCGCGGTCTCCGCCAGGATGGAGCCCGGCATCACCTACGTCATGGGCCCGGGCGGCACCATTGCCGCAGTCATGAACGAGTTCGGCCTGGAGGGCACGCTGCTCGGCGTGGACGTGGTGAGGGATGGAGAGGTCGTAGAGTCCGACGCGGGGGAGCGGCGGATCCTGGAGCTGGTGGACGGCAGGAAGGCCCGGATCGTCGTCACCGTCATCGGCGGGCAGGGCCACGTCCTGGGCCGCGGCAACCAGCAGATCAGCCCGCAAGTGGTCCGCGCCGTCGGGCTCGACAACATCATCATCGCGGCCACTCGCGACAAGCTCGCCTCCATCCGCGGCCGTCCCCTCCTTGTCGACACCGGCGACCCAGCCCTCGATTCGGATCTGGCGGGTTACACCAGGGTCATCACCGGCCCTGGCGAGTACACGATGTGCCGGATCGCGGGATAGGGTGTGAATGCGCCGGAATGACGGCAGGTTGCCCCGTGTCCGGTTGGCCACTATGCTACCGCAGAGATAGGGACCGCACCGGCGCAGGGGCGGGCCTGCAAGGGGGATCAGCAAATGGGTACCTTCGACGGCAAGGTGGTGATAATCACGGGCGCCGCCCACGGCATCGGAAGGGCGACGGCGATAGAGTTCGCGCGGCACGGCGCTTCCGTCGCTATCGCCGACATAGACGTCGAGGTCGGCCGGGAGATCGAGGCCGAGCTCAACAGGCTCGGCCCGGGAGGCCTGCTGGTCGAGGCGGACGTGTCGAAGGCCGACGCCTGCAAGCGGGTGGTCGACGAGACGGTCGCGGCCTTCGGCGGCGTCGACGTGCTGTTCAACAACGTCGGCATCCAGTCCCCGAGCTCCTACCTGAACGTCGAGGACACACCGGAAGAGGTCTGGGACCAGATCATCGACGTCAACCTGAAGAGCTACTACCTGATGGCCAAGTACGCGATCCCAGAGATCCGCAAGCGGGGCGGCGGCGCGATAATCAACACCGCCAGCGTCCAGGGTCTCCAGTCCCAGCCCCTCGTGCCGGCGTACGCGGCCAGCAAGGGCGGTGTCCTCTCGCTGACCAGGAACATGGCCCTGGACTACGCGAGCGAGAACATCCGCGTGCTGGCCGTCTGCCCCGGCGCCATCGACACGAAGATGGTCCGCACCGCGGCGACCCTGGAGGAGGGCGACCCGGACGAGATCATCGCCGAGTGGGGCAGGAGCCACCCCATAGGCCGCATCGGCCAGGGGGTGGACATCGCGAACGTGGTGCTGTTCCTGGCCAGCGACAAGGCCTCGTTCATGACCGGCGAGCACGTCAACGTGGACGGCGGGTACATGGCGCTGGGTGCCTGGGCGGGGGCCGCCGGCGCCGCAGCGGTGGAGGAGTAGACGATGCACTATCGAATCGAGAGGAACTATGGCTGCCGTATCAGCGATTCCTGGGCCTACAGGGGGCTGAGGGCCGCCGTGCTGGAGAACGAGGTGCTCAGGGTCGTCGTGCTCGTCGACAAGGGGGCGGACGTCTACGAGTTCCTCCACAAGCCGACGGACACCGACTTCGTATGGCGCTCACCCTGGGGGGTGCGCGACCCCTCCGTATTCGTCCCGACGACCGGGTCCCACGCGGAGCTCTGGCTCGACCAGTACGAGGGGGGCTGGCAGACTGTGCTGCCAGGCGGGGGTTTCCCGTCGCAGTACGGGGACGCGCACCTGGGCCTCCACGCCGAGGTCAACACCGTGCCCTGGGACGCATGCGTGGTCGAGGACTCCCCGGAGCGCGTCGCGCTGAAGTGCTGGGTCAGAACGGCCCGCACGCCCTTCTACTTCGAGAAGACGATGACCCTGGAGTCGGGCTCGGCCGTACTGAAGACCGACGAGGTGCTGGTGAACGAGGGTGAGGAGACGGCGCACGCGGTCTGGGGCGAGCACATCGCCATCGGCGAGCCGTTCATGAACGAGAACTGCGTGATCGACCTTCCCGGCGGCACCATTCTCATACACCCCGACAAGCTACACCCGAACAGCAAGCTCCAGCCCGGCTTCCAGGGCCCCTGGCCGTGGGTGGATGGCGCGGACGGCAGCCGCATCGACGCCAGCGTGATTCCGCCGAAGGAGTACAGGTCGTACGACATGGCCTACGTGACCGATGTGCCGGAGGGGTGGTACGCCGTCCGCGACACGAAGCGGGGCGTCGGCTTCGGCGTCTCATACCCCAAGGACCTGTTTGAGTTCCTGTGGTTCTGGCAGTCCTACGGCGGCGGCTTCGGCTACCCCTGGTACGGCCGTACCTACAACATCGGCCTGGAGCCGTTCACGAGCTACACCAACATGGGCCTGGCACAGGCCATCGACAACGGCACGGCCCTCGTGCTGGAGGCCGGGGCACGCGTCGAGGCTTCCTACGCCGCGGTCGCCTACACCGGGGACGGCCCCGTCACCCGGATAGCCCCGGACGGCGCGGTAGAGATGGCCTAGGGTCTTGCGGTGGGGGCGCACTGGGAGTAACGTTAGCAGAAGCATGATGGCGGGAGGTTGCAGCCCATGACTGACGGGTCGAATGACAGCCTGGTACGGCTCGGCGGCACGGTGACGCTGCCGGGAGACAAGGGCGTCCACAAAGCATCGCTCCTGTTCGACAGGGAAGCCGGCGCCGTGAGCGTCAAGTTCGACGAGCCCGTCGCCGGGTCGGACACCTGGGAGGGCAACTCGGTCGTCATCAAGCGCAGGCTCAAGTACCACGAGGTCGTCTTCAACACGGTCGACCTGCCGGTCGAGTCCCTCGCCCTCGTGTGGAAGATGAACGTGGCCCTGAACGCGAGGATGGCCGCCGGCGTTGTCCTGTGCCGGCCGAACGACAAGAAGATCAAGGGCGAGCACGGCTTCACGTTCTCCGCGCCCGGCGAAGCCCCCGGCGGAGACGCCAACTACCTGACACAGCTTCCCAGCCACCTCTACAAGACGATGGAGCCGGGCGACTACCCCGCAGTTCCTTGAAGATCACCGACATCCGGACCTTCCACTGCTCGGACGGCGTTCGCAACAATGTCTTCCTGCAGGTGCACACCGACGAGGGCATCGCCGGCGTCGGCGAGCCGTACACGGTCGGCCCGGACGAGGGCGTCATCGCCCTGGTCGAGTCCATCAAGCCCTGGTTCGTCGGGCAGGACCCGTCGCGGATCGAGTGGCTGCTGAGGCGCGCCCGGAACAACATGCGCTTCCCCATCGGCCCCGTCGGCTGGTCCGCCCTGTCGGGCATCGACCATGCCCTGTGGGACATCGCGGGCAAGGCCGCCGGGCTGCCGGTGTATATGCTCCTCGGCGGCAGGCACCGCGACAAGGTGCGCGTCTACCACGGCGTAAGCGGCGACGCACCGGAGGAGCTGGCCGACAACGCCCGGGCGCTGATCGACGAGGGCTACACCGCCCTCAAGACCTCGCCCTACGCCGGGGACTGGCGCGCCGATCCCTGGAACTCGGTGGTCCGCGGCGCGGCCACAAGGCTGGAGGCGCTCCGCGACGCCGTCGGCCCTGACGTGGACATTGGCGTGGACGTTCACGCAACCCTCGTCGAGCCGATGCGCGCCGAGCAGCTTGTCGCCGCCATGGCCCCGTACAGGCCCATGTTCATCGAGGAGCCGGCCAGGCCGGAGCACTTCCCGTCGTTCGCCAGGCTGCGGGAGAAGATCGACGTACCGCTCGCGACCGGCGAGAACCTGTACGGCCTCGCCCATTTCGTGTCGCTCCTAGACGCGGGCGGCGTGGACATCATCCAGCCCGATCTCTGCTCGGGCGGCGGCCTGCTGGAAGCGAAGAAGATCGCGGCCGTGGCCGAGGCAAGCTACGTCACCATCGCGCCCCACAACCCGCTGGGCCTGCTTTCCACGGCGGTCTGCACCCACTTCGCCGCCAGCACCCCGAACTTCGTCATCCTCGAGTACCACGGCGACCACGCGCGGCCCGAGAAGGCCAAGTTCGTCGACGACCCATGGAAACCGGTCGACGGCTGGATGCCCCTGCCGACACGGCCCGGCCTAGGCATGGATCTGAATATCGAGGCCATCGAGAGCAGCCCGCCGGTCGCGTGGAATCGCGGCTTCCCCGAATACGCCGACGGCAGCCCGGGGTTCATCTAGCATGAAGATCACCGGCATAACGTGCCACGTCGTCGACGGCGGCGGGAGGAACATCGTCCTGGTCAGGACCGAGACGGACGCCGGCATAGTCGGCTGGGGCGAGTCCTTCAGCGTCGGCCCGGACCTGGCCGTCGCCGCCACGATCGACCACCTCAAGGACTGGATTCTCGGCGACGACCCGAGGGACATCGAGCGCCTCTGGGCCACCATGTACCAGGGCCTCCGCTTTCCGCCCGGCTCCGTGGGGCTGGCCGCGATCAGCGGCATCGAGCACACGCTGTGGGACATATCGGCCAAAGCGCTGGGACTGCCCGTGTACCGGCTGCTCGGCGGACGTGTGCGGGACCGGGTCCGCGTATACCAGGGCTGCACCGGGCCGACGCCCGAGGCGGCGGCCGGGAAGGCGCTTGGGCTAGTCGAGGAGTACGGCTACACCGCGTTCAAGATGAGCCCCTTCCCGCCCGACGACCACCTCAGGCCGTGGAACGAAGTGCTGCGCGAGGGCCCCAGGCACATGGCGGCGGTGCGGGAGGCCGTGGGCGACGACGTGGACATCGGCCTGGACGTGCACGCCAAGGTCTTGGAGCCGATGAGGGCGCTGGAGCTCGCGCGGGCCGTCGAGCCGTACAACCCCTTCTTCTTCGAGGAGCCCATACGCCCGGAGGGTATCCGTGAGATGGCGTGGCTGAGGCGGCGGTCGCCGATACCCATCGCCACCGGCGAGGCCCTCTACGCCAAGTTCCAGTTCAACGACCTGGTGCGACAGCAGGCCGCCGACATCATCCAGCCCGACGTGTGCGTCTGCGGCGGGCTGCTGGAGATGAAGAAGATCGCCGCCATCGCCGAGGGCCACGACGTGGTGGTGGCTCCCCACAACCCCATGGGGCCGCTGGCCGGGGCCATCAACCTCCACTTCGCCGCGTCGACGACGAACTTCCTCATCCTGGAGTACAGGGCGCACGACAAGGGGCGCTGGCGCGAGCTGGTGAAGGACCCCTGGGCGCCGGTGGACGGCCACTTGGCGATTCCCGATGCGCCCGGCTGGGGGCTGGAGATCGACGAGGACGCCCTGGACCGCTACCCGGCCATAACGTGGCGCCGGGGCAACCCCATCCGCGCCGACAACAGCCCCGCCTTCATCTAGGATTTTTCACGCCGGTTTCGTTACCCTTCAGGCGGGAGGGTGACCTTGCGTGAAGTAGTGCTCGGAGGCCTCGCAGGTCTATGCGGGGCACTCGCTCTGACCGCGGTGACCGAGGCCGTAGCAGCCCTGGCGGGCGCTAGAACCATCGTGGGAGCGGCCACCGGCGACGCGTCCGGCATCGCATATGCGGCCGGGCTGGCGGCGCAGGTCGCCGTCGGAGGCCTGGCGGGTATCCCGTTCTGGCGGGCCGCCTCGGTGATGCGGAGGCCGCTCTGGGCCGCGCTGATCGCGCTCGTGCTGTGGGGGCTCTCGGTCGTCGTAGTCGCGATTCTCGAGTCCGGCATGGATGCCCGCGCCGTCAGTTCCGTCCTGCTCGGATGTGCCGCCTACGCGTCGACGTTCGTGTACCTCCACTCCGAGCTCACGTCCGAATCTCGCGGCGAGTGGACGGCGCGGCGGGCCTTCCTCATGCGGTTCGCCGGCTGGGGCGTCCTCGCCATAGCCGGGGCCGTCGGCCTCCGATTCCTGATGGACGGCGTCCAGTCCCAGGAGGCGGTCTCGCTTGTACGCCCGCCGCCAGGGGGCCTTGCGACCGAGGTCACGCCCAACTCGCTCTTCTACGTGGTCTCCAAGAACGAGATCGACCCGGCAATCGACGCTGACGACTGGCGGCTGGAGGTTGGCGGACTCGTCGACAACCCGATGACGCTGACCTACGACGACCTCAGGAACGCGCTGCCCGTGGAGGAGTACGTGACGCTGGAGTGCATCGGCAACGTGGTCGGCGGCGACCTGATCGGGAACGCGAAGTGGACGGGCGTGCGCCTCAGTGCGATCCTCGAGGAGGCAGGGCTTGGGCCGGACGTGGTCGACGTCGCCTTCGAGGCCGCCGACGGCTTCACCAACGCCGTCTCGCGGGGCAGGGCGATGAGCGGCGACGTGCTCGTCGTCTACGAGATGAACGGGCAGCCGCTGCCGCCAGAGCACGGCTTCCCGGCGCGCATCGTCGTGCCGGGATTCTACGGCTACAAGAGCGTCAAGTGGCTCACGAAGATCGAGCCCGTCGACCACGACTTCCTGGGCTACTGGGAGAGCCGGGGCCGCACCGACAACCCGATCATCAAGACGATGTCGAAGATAGTGACGCCCGAGCATGTGTCGAGCCACCCGCTGGGGCCGCTTGCCGTCTCCGGCGTGGCCTTCTCGGGTGACAGGGGGATAGCGACGGTCGAGCTGAGCATCGATGGCGAGCGCACCTGGTCGCCCGTAGACAGGCTCAGCGAGCCGCTGTCGCCCTTCACCTGGGTCAACTGGGACGCGGTTGTTCAGCCTGATGCCCAGGGCCAGATGGTGCTGAGCGTCCGAGCCGTCGATGGCCAGGGGGTCGTCCAGACCCCGGTCGAGAAGGGCGTGTACCCCGACGGCAAGACCGGGCGTCACAAGGTGCGCGTCAGCATTGGATAAGCGTGCTACAGGGGCTGGCGTCCGGCGAATCCCGCGTCGACCTCGTGCCAGAAGTCGATCCGGTCCTCGCCCTCGCGCCAGCACAGGTAGACCTCCCGCCCTTCCCTGAAAGACGGGAAGTCGACGAGCCCCGGCTCGATCCCCTTGACGAGGATGCCCCTCTCGGAGATCGCGTCGGCCTTCAGGTTGATCTCCGCAACCACCTCGTCGAGGAGACCGCGCTGCCGCTCCAGCCGGTCGCGCGTCGTGCTGCCGCCGTTGCTGCCTATACGCTGCTCCAGGGCCCTGGTCTCGCCCCCGAGCTCCTGTGCTCTCGCTCGCAGCGGCTTCAGATCAGCGAATAGCTGGGCAAGCCAGGGGATGTGCTCGCTCGCCTCGTCGAGTGTGAAGTACCTGTGCGCCACGCTGCCTCCGTCAGTAGACCCGCTCCATCTCGCCGACGGGCACCTCTATCAGCGTGGGCAGGCCGATCTCCAGCGCCCCTTCCAGGGCCATGTAGAGCTCCTCGGACCCGTTTGCCCTCACGGCCCTGGCCCCGTATGCCAACCCCAGGCTCACGAAGTCCGGGTTGTGGAGCCTCGTGCCCAGGACGTGGCCCCGGAACTGCTCCTGCTGCGCCCTCAGCACGTTGCCGTAGGCGTTGTCGTTGAACACGACGACCACGACGCCGATGCCGTACTGCACCGCCGTCGCAAGCTCCTGCGAGTTGTACAGGAATCCACCGTCCCCGGAGAGCACGACGACCGCCCGGTCTGGCGCTCCAAGCTTTGCGCCCAGCCCAACGGGGAAGGCGTGCCCTAGCGTGCCGTGATGGGACGCCGAGAGGTAGCGGCCTCCCTCATACACAGGGAAGTAGTTCCGGCTGTAGTAACCCATTTGGTTCATTCCCTGCACGACGATCCCATCGTCCGGAAGGGCCCGCCGAACCGCGTCCAGCAGGGACCGCTGCGGCTCAAGTTGGTTGTGCGCCGCGAACCTCTCTCCGAGCAGCGCGGCGATCTCGACCTGCTCCCTGTCCTCGCGCGGCTCCGTCGACCCAGAGAGCGCCTCCAGCAGCGCGTCCAGCGTGACGCCCGCGTCGCCCGTCACTCCCAATGTGTGATGTCCCCGGCGCGCCGTTTCGGCGGGGTCCACGTCGATGCGTATCGTCGTCTTTCCCTCAATATCGGAGAAGGGGGTGCGGGTGCCCACGGCAAGCACGACGTCCCTGTCCGCCAGCCACCTCGACATGGGCTCGTACCGCGTCTCGGCGAAACCCATCGACAGCGGGTGCCGGTCGGAGACGGCCCCCTTGCCGTTTGCGGTAGTGACGACGGGCGCCTGCAGGTACTCGGCCAGCCTCGTGAGACTGCCGGATGCCCTGGAGATGTGCACCCCTCCTCCGGCCCAGATAACGGGGGCCCGCGACCCGGCAAGGATCCCGGCCGCGCGCTCGGTCTCGTCCGAATCAGGAGTGGGAGGGTCGTGTTCTTCGGGTTCGGATAGGTCCATGTCTTCCTGTAGCGCCAGGGCCGGCTGCCCGACTTGCAGGAGCGCCGGACGCGGCCGCCCGCTGCGCATCTGCACCACGGCTTCGCTCACAAGCCCAGGCAGGTCCGCCGGCCGCTCTGCCCGCGCGTGCCACTTGGCCAGCGGCATGAGCCAGTCCGAATCGCCCGTGTCCGCGTCGTGGCTGTACAGGTGCGTCCCCGTCACCACCAGCATTGGCGACGACGCGTCGTAGGCCGTCGCGAGGCCCGCCGTCGCGTTGAAGAAGCCCGGCCCCTGCACGACGACTACCCCCGCGGGCTCGCCGGTCGCCCGGAAGTAGCCGTCGGCCATGTAGGTCGTGGCCTGCTCGTGGCGCACGGAGACGTAGTTCACGTCGTCCGCCTCCCACAGCGCGTCCACGATCTCGTACTGTCCCGCGCCCGGTATGCCGAACACGGTCCGTATGCCCTCGCGCCGCAGCGACCGTACGAGGGCCTGCCCTCCCGTCATCCTGGTCAATGTGCTACCTGCCTGTGAAGTCATGGGGCATTATACTCCCTCTCGCGGCAGCCCCTCTCCGGTTGACAGTGCCGGGTGACGGGCCTACCATCCCGCGTACCCGCATCGTGGGAGTCTTGCGCCGGAGGACCGGACATGGTTGAAGCGCTGGAGTTGAAGCCGCAGCCCGACCTTGCCAGCCGTGTGAAGGGGATCGAGGAGGACGGCTACGCCTACTTCCCCGGGGCGATGACCGCAGACCAGGTCGCGGAGCTGAAGGAAGTCATGAAGCATCTCACGCCCATCGAGGCCAGCTTCAACCGGTACACGACGCCGGACGACGGCGGCTTCCTGAACAAGCATATCAACAACGTCTTCAACCGCGACCCGATCTTCCTCCAGTACATGGACAAGGCCGGCGTGATCGATCTTGCCGAGGAAATTCACGGCGACGACTGCCACATAATCGGCATGACGGCGTGGGTCACCGGGCCGGGGCGGCCGGACCAGCACCTGCACTGCGACTGGCTCCCCGTCGAGCTTCCCGAGGACGTGCTTGCCGACCCTCGCGTCAGGATGCCCGTCTTCATCACGACGGCCCACTACTACCTCAACGACATGTACGAGGAGCTGGGGCCGACCAAGTTCGTGCCTGGCAGCCACAAGTCTGGGCGCCGCCCCATGGGCGACACCGAGTGGAACGGCATCACGGAGAAGAGCGTGCTGTGCAAGGCCGGGGACGCGGTGATGTTCCGCTGCGAGGTCTGGCACCGGGGCACCTCGAACCGGAGCGGCGAGGACCGCTACCTCCTGCAGGTGCACTACGCGAAGCGGATGATCACCCAGAAGTTCCCGCCCTACCTCAACAAGTTCCAGTTCGCCCCCGACATCATCGCCCGGTGCACGCCCAGGCAGCGGCGGCTCCTCGGCGACCACACGTCGAGCAACTACGACTAGGCAGGGCGGGATGCCGGAGAGGCCCGCATACCAGGTCGTCCAGGACTCGAGGCCCAGGGGCAGCTACCGCGGCGCCGTGGTGGGCTGCGGAAACTGGGTACATGGAGAGGTCTCCCCCCGTTGACTGGCCGGAAGCGCGTCTGTATACTGGTATTGAATCAGGCAGGTTCGAGCCGGCCTAGTCGCAGAACGAAGCAACAGAGGCCCCTTGGTGGTTCTAGCGAGGCGGACCCACCCGTTCCCATCCCGAACACGGAAGTGAAACGTCTCAGCGCTGACGATACTGCACTCGCAAGGGTGTGGGAAAATAGGTCACCGCCAGGGGGCTTTTCGTATTGCAAGAGTGCCTATGCCGGCGGGTATCCTGAACCTGCCATGTGCTAGAATGGCACCGATGGCGTCGAGACTAGCGAATCACGGAAGGCAATAGCTTGACCACCGAACAGCCGGATGCCGCCGCTCCACAGGACATGGAGGAGCTGCTCGACTCGATCGAGCCGATGAAGCCCCTGGTCAGAGGGGACGTGGTCGAGGGAGTGGTGATGCGGTCGGATCCTGAGGGCATCCTGGTCAACGTGGGACACAAGGCGGAGGGGATAATCCCCCCCGGCGAAATGCGGTCGTTGAGCCGCGAAGGCGCCGAGATGCCGGCCGTGGGCGACGATATCGTGGCCTACGTCATCAGGGGGGAGAGCGCGGAGGGGGCGGCCATCCTGTCCCTGGACAAGGCAATCGGCGAACAGGGCTGGATGACTCTGCAGAAGGCGAAGGAGAGCGGCGAGAACCTCACCGGCAGGATAGTCGGCTTCAACCGCGGCGGCTGCATCGTGGACGTCGTCAGCATCCAGGGGTTCGTCCCGATGTCCCAGCTCATGAGCGTCTCCCGGAACGAGCTCCGGAGAATCCGGGAGGCAAGCGAGAGCCGCGCCCCGGCCGAGGATGGCCAGGATACGGAGGCCCCGGAGGCGACCGAGCCGGCCGAGTCCCCCGAGGAGCGCTACATCGGCAACGAGATCGAGGTCAAGGTCCTTGAGCTCAACCGCAGCCGGAACAGGGCCATCCTGTCCGAAAGGCAGGCGGTCCAGGGGCAGCGGGATGCCCGCAAGGCGAAGCTGATCGGTGAGCTGATCATCGGGGAGCGCCGGCACGGCACGGTGTCGGGCATCAGCAGCTTCGGCGCGTTCGTCGACCTGGGAGGCGCGGACGGCCTGGTCCACATCTCTGAGCTGTCCTGGACACCGGTGAGGTCACCCGAGGACGTGGTGAAGGTGGGCCAGGAGGTGGACGTCCAGGTCCTCAGCATCGACGCGGTGAACAACAGGATCGCGCTGAGCATAAAGAGGCTCCAGCCCGAGCCCTGGGAGACGATACACGAGCGTCTCCAGGTGGGCGACATCGTGGACGCAACGGTGACCAAGCTGGCGGACTTCGGGGCCTTCGCACGAGTCGAGGGATCGGTCGAGGGGCTGATCCACATCTCGGAGCTGGCCCCGAGGATGATCCAGCACCCGAGGGAGGTCGTCCGGGAGGGAGACGAGGTCCGCCTGAAGGTGCTGCGCATAGAGCCCGAACGGCGGCGGCTAGGCCTGAGCCTCGTTCAGGCGGAGCAGGAAGGCTACTACTAAGGCGGTCTAATGGCCAGGAGACTCACATGACGAGCAGCAGCAGATTCGAGAAGTTCTCCGAGAGGGCGCGGAGAGTACTCTCTCTCGCGAACGAGGAAGCACAGCGCTTCAACCACAGCTACATCAGCACGGAGCACATCCTCCTCGGCCTTGTCCGTGAGACGGACGGGGTGGCCGCCAAGGTGCTGACGAATCTCGGCGTGGAGCTGACTAAGGTCCGGTCCGCCGTGGAGTTCATCATAGGCCGCGGCGAGAGGGCCGCCACGGGGGAGAAGGGCCTCACCCCCCGGACGAAGAAGGTAGTAGAGCTCGCGGTCGACGAGGCCAGGAGGCTGAACCACCATTACATCGGCACCGAGCACCTCCTCATAGGCCTGCTGCGCGAGGGAGAGGGCGTGGCCGCGGGGGTTCTGGAGAGCCTCCAGGTGACCCTGGACAAGGTGCGCGCCGAGACGGGCCGCATACTCAGCCAGAACCCAAGCCAGAGCCATGCCGGCGTCGGCGGCCGCGGCCAGACGAAGACCCCCACCCTCGATCAGCTAGGAACCGACCTGACCGCCCTAGCGCGGGCGGGCAAGCTCGACCCGACGGTGGGGCGCGAGCAGGAGATGCAGCGCGTCACGCAGATACTAAGCCGGCGTAGGAAGAACAACCCCGTGCTCGTGGGCGAGCCGGGCGTCGGCAAGACGGCAATCGTCGAGGCCCTGGCACAGCGCATCGCCAGTAACGAGTCCGCGACGACGCTTCAAGGCAAGCGCCTCGTGACCCTCGACATGGGCGCGCTGGTGGCGGGCACGAAGTACAGGGGCGAGTTCGAGGAGCGGCTGAAGAAGGTCGTCGACGAACTCCGCGGCAGCGGCAACTGCATCCTCTTCATCGACGAGGTTCACACGATGGTGGGCGCCGGTGCCGCCGAGGGGGCCGTGGACGCCGCCAACATCCTGAAGCCGGCGCTCGCCCGGGGCGAGCTCCAGTGCATAGGCTCCACGACTCACGACGACTACCGCAAGTACGTCGAGCGGGACCCCGCCCTGGAGCGGCGGTTCCAGCCCGTGGACGTGAACGAGCCGACCACCGAGGAGACGGTCGACATCCTTCGCGGCGTGAAGGGCAGCTACGAAGAGCACCACAATCTTGAAATCACCGAAGAGGCCATAGAGACGGCGGCCAATCTGGCGACCGTCTACATCCCCGACAGGTTCATGCCGGACAAGGCCATCGACCTCATAGACGAGGCGGGGTCCAGGGTGCGGATCAACTTCAGCACGGCCCCGCTGTCCGTCAGCGAGACGTCCCGGATGCTCCTCAGCGTGAGGCAGGAGAAGGACGAGGCGATCTCCAGCCGCCAGTATGAGTATGCGGCCGAGCTGCGGGACAGGGAGGCCAAGCTGTCGGAGAAGCTCCAGGAGTTGGAGAAGGACTGGCAGGAGGAGATGGGCGCCGAGAAGCCCCAGGTGACCGCCGAGGACATCCGCGAAGTGGTCGGCATGTGGACGGGGATACCCTTGAAGAGCCTGTCCGAGACCGATACGGAGCGCCTGGTGAGGATGGAGGAGGTGCTCCACGAGGTGGTGGTGGGCCAGGACGAGGCCGTCAAGCTGGTGTCCAAGGCCGTGCGCAGGACCCGCGCGGGGCTGAAGAACACGAGGCGTCCCGTGGGCGCGTACATCTTCTCCGGCCCGACCGGCGTGGGCAAGACATACCTGGTGCAGCAGCTCGCCGAGTTCATGTTCGGCAGCCAGGACGCGATGATCAAGCTCGACATGTCCGAATTCAAGGAGCAGCACATGGTCGCCAGGCTGGTGGGCGCTCCTCCAGGCTACATCGGCTACGAGCAGGGCGGACAGCTCACCGAGGCCGTGCGGCGCAGGCCCTACAGCGTGATCCTCTTGGACGAGATAGAGAAGGCGCATCCCGAGGTCTTCAACGTCCTCCTCCAGATATTCGACGAGGGCACCCTGACGGACGCAAAGGGCCGCAGGGTCGACTTCCGCAACTCCTTCATATTCATGACGAGCAACATCGGGTCGGACCTGATTCGACAGGACAGGAGCCTCGGATTCGCCAGGACCAACGACAAGGACAAGGCCGCCGACTACGAGAGGATGAAGGACAACGTCCTGGAGGAGATCAAGCGATTCTTCAGGCCGGAGTTCCTGAACAGGATCGACGGCACCATCGTCTTCCACGCTCTGAGCAAGGAGCACGTCTCCCAGATAGTGGACCTCCTGCTGGCCGAGGTAAACGGTGTGCTCTTCAGGGAGAGGGGCATTAGCCTCGAGGTGACGGAGAAGGCTAGGGATTGGCTCGCCGAGAAGGGGTACGACCCCGTATTCGGCGCACGGCCCATCCGCAGGTTGATCCAGGAAAGCATTGAGGACAAGCTGTCCGACTCCATCCTGGCGGGCGAGTTGAGCCCGGGCGTTACGGCCGTGATCGACATCGACGCCGAGGGCCAGACGACGGTGGAGTCGAGGTCCCTTCTGCCCGCTGCCTTGGTGTGATCCAGGGAACCGTCACGTAGACCCAAGACCGGTAACGAGAAGCCCGGGGAAGCGCCTGGGGCTTCTCGACGTCAGGAACCCATTAGTGCTGCGCCTCCCCCGCGTTCGCCCTGAGCCTGTCGAAGGGCAGTGGCCTGCGGCGTCAATCCTGCTAAACTTGCGTGGTAGGGAGCAACCCCCCAACCCTTACGACGCGGTGCCAGGAGCCCTTGGCCAAATCAAAGACGGTGTACGTGTGCGATAGCTGCGGTGGCGAGAGCCCCAAGTGGGAGGGGCGCTGCCCCTCGTGCGGGCAGTGGAACACGCTGGCCGAGCTCAAGCTGGACGGACGTGACCGGGGCCACTGGACGGGCGAGTCCGCTCCCGCCATAGAGCTGTCCCAGGTTGAGGCGGACGACGTGCCGCGGATACGGGTCGGCTCGCAGGAGCTCAACCGCGTGCTGGGAGGGGGCATCGTGCCGGGCTCGGTCACCCTTGTGGCGGGCGACCCGGGCATAGGCAAGTCCACCCTCCTGCTGCGCCTGGCTTCGGACGCCGCGGATGCGCTGGGCCGGTGTCTCTACGTAACGGGCGAGGAGTCCGCGTCGCAGATCAGGATGAGGGCCGACCGGCTCGGCCTGACCGGCAAGGGGCTATTCATCCTGCAGGCCACCGAGCTTGCGGAGATCAGGGCCGAGCTCGACAGGCGGAGACCGCCCCTCGTGGTAGTCGACTCCATACAGACGCTCTCCGACGAGGCGTCGTCGTCGAGTCCCGGCAGCGCCACCCAGATCAGGGAGTGCACCCGCGCGCTGCTGGAGTGGGCGAAGGGCGCGGGCGTGCCGGTCGTCATCACCGGGCACGTCACGAAGGGCGGCGACATAGCCGGCCCGCGCGTCCTGGAGCACATGGTCGACGTGGTGCTGTACATGGAGGGCGACCCGATCAGCTCCTGGCGCCTGCTGCGGTCCGCGAAGAACCGCTTCGGCTCCACCAACGAGCTCGGCGTGTTCGAGATGCGAAGCGAGGGGCTGGTCGACGTGCCCGACCCCTCGCAGGTCTTCTTGGGGGAACGCAGGAAGGACGCGGTGGGTTCGGTGGTCGTTGCCACGATGGAGGGTACTAGGCCGCTGCTGGTCGAGGTACAGGCCCTGACCAATCCGTCCCTGCTGCCCGCCCCCCGCAGGGTCGCGACCGGAGTCGACTTCAACAGGCTGCTGCTGGTGTGCGCGGTGCTCACCCGCCGGACGGGAATCTCCCTCGCCGACCAGGACGTGGTGGTCAGCGTAACCGGGGGCCTCCGGGTCGGCGAGCCGGCCGCGGATCTGGGCATCGCGCTCGCCGTAGCGTCGAGCATGAGGAACGCGCCGATACCGTCGGGGCTCGTGGCCTTCGGCGAGGTCGGCCTGGCGGGCGAGATCCGCACCGTGCCCCAGTCCGAGCGGCGGATCGCAGAGGCGGAGCGGCTTGGACTCACCCGGCACCTTTCGGCCCACCCGTCCGGCAACGGGGCCGGAGCCGGGCGTTCGGTAGGCACGTTGGGCGAGGCCCTGTCCTATGCGATTCCACGCCCTGCTCGCCGCACCATGCCTGCGGAGGCTCCTGGGAATTGAGGGTCGGCTACCTCCAATGCGTGGGCGGCGTGAGCGGCGATATGCTCCTCGGCGCCATCGTGGACGCCGGGGTGCCGTTCGACGACCTGCGCTCCCGGCTGAACGGCCTGTCGCTCGACGGCATGGCTATCTCGGCGCGCAGGAACAGGAGGGGCGGCGTCGAGGGCACCCTTGTGTCGGTGGACGCCGGCTCGTCGCCGCGGTTCAATACCGTCTCGGATCTGGTGGAGGCGGTGGACGAGTCCGACCTCGGCCGGTCGGTCAAGGTCAGGGCGCGGGCGATCCTGGAGCGCCTGGGGAAAGCGGAGGCCTCCGTACACGGCGACGAGGGTACTCATCTCCACGAGCTGGGAAGCGCGGACACCCTCATCGACGTGGCGGGGGCAGTGATGGGCTTCGATATGCTGGGCGTGGAAAGGCTCTACTCGTCGCCGCTGCCAACCGGGGCGGGCGTATTCGGGAGCGCGCACGGCCCCCTGCCGGCGCCGTCCCCGGCCACGACCGCCCTGCTCGCAATGGCCGGCGCCCCTACGATACCGCCTCCCGGCGGTGCCGTCGAAGCGGGCGAAATGGTCACCCCAACCGGGGCGGCCATAGTAACGACGCTGGCCGAGTTCAGTCAGCCGGCCATGACCGTGACCCAAGCCGGATACGGGTTAGGCTCCAGGGACCCCGGCGGCTACCCCAACGTGGTCGCGCTCCGAGTGGGTGAAGCCTCGGAGCCGCTCGGGGCCGCGACACTGAGCCTGGTCGAGACGAATATCGACGACATGAACGCTGAGGTCTTCCCATACGTGTCCGAGCGCCTCTTCGAGCTAGGCGCGCGGGACGTCTGGCTTACCCCCATCAACATGAAGAAGGGGCGTACGGGCGTGACCCTCAGCGCCCTGGTAGAGCCCGGGATCGAATCCCAGGCGGTGGACCTGGTGCTGCGGGAGACGACGACCCTGGGGGTTAGAGTGAGCCCCGTGTACCGGTACGAGGCTGAGCGTGAGTCCGTCACCGTCGAGACGAGCATCGGAGCGGCGTCGGTCAAGCTGAAGCGGCTGGGAGGCAGGACCGTGTCCCTGTCACCGGAGTATGAGGACTGCCGGCTCCTCGCGCGGGAGACGGGGCTGCCCATCCTGGACGTGTACCGCATCGTGGAGTCCGAGGCCGCCCGGGATCTCCTGCCCGATACGCCGTAGGCAGCCGCATGAGCGACACTCCACCCAACGACGGGTACAAGCGCCCTTTCGACCTGGCCGTGCTCATCGCCGCCCACGTCCTGCTGCTCCCGCTCTGGGTAGTCCTGTGGACGGCAGTCCCTCTCGCGATCTGGCTCGGCGACCGGGGCCACGTGATCTACGGCCAGACCCGCCTCGGCAAGGACGGACGGCCCTTCAAGATGCTCAAGTTCCGGACCATGGTCGTCGGAGCCGAGGCCGGTGAGGGCGCCGTATGGGCCGACCGCCAGGACGAGCGGCAGACCGTGGTCGGGAGGATACTGCGGCGCTACAGGATCGACGAGGCTCCGCAGGTCATCAACATGCTGCGCGGCGAGATGAGCATCGTCGGGCCGCGGCCGGAGAGGCCCGAGCTACACGCCGAGTTCGAGCGGTCCACGCCGGGGTTCGGGCGTCGGCTGCGGGTAAAGCCAGGGCTGGCGGGACTGGCTCAGGTGCGGGGCAGGTACTCCACGCCACCCCGCGACAAGCTCAGGTACGACTGCATCTACGTCGAGCGGATGGGCCCGCTGCTGGACCTCAAGCTGCTGGCGGCCTCCGTCTGGGTAACGATGCGCGGCTACCCCCACTAGGCGGCTTCGAGAATCGGAGGGGCAGCAGCCTCCATATCGCCTCCAGAACTATGGCCGCGCTCAGTTTCGACTCGCCGCTGACCCTCTGCGCGAAGACGATAGGGTGCTCCACCACCCGGTAGCCGAGCCGCTGGCACGCGCTCGTCTCCTCCGGCAGGAAGGCGAAGCCCTTGCATCGGAACTCGGTCATGTCCAGCGACTCCAGGACATCCCTGCGGAATCCCTTGAACCCGGACGTGACGTCCCTGGTCCTGATGCCCGTGACGGCGCGTATCCCGGCGTTGCCGATCATGCTCAGTACGCGCCGCCGCAGACCCCACTCCTCCTCTGAGCCTCCACCCTCGACGTAGCGCGAGCCGACGACGACGTCGGCGTGGCCCAGATCCTCCAGGAATCCGGGTATGTACTCCGGCGCGTGGGAGAGGTCCGCGTCCATGTGGACTATGTAGTCGGCGCCCGTATCGAGGGCGTACGCCAGGCCGTCGACATAGGCCGTGCCGAGACCCTGCTTCCGCCCGCGCTGTATCAGGTGCACTCGGCCGGCGTACTCGCTGTGCAGCCGGAGGGCCACGTCTCCGGTGCCGTCGGGCGAGCCGTCGTCCACCACGATCAGGACGCACTCGGGGATGTCCAGCGCGAAGAGGCGTCGGGCGAGTACGGGCAGATTCTCCGCCTCGTTGTAGGTGGGCACGACGACCGCAACACGGCGACTCTCCGCGCCACTGTCGCCTGGGGTAGCTGCTTCCGTATCGTCGTGATGGGCAGGGGGCATCCTTCCTCCTTCGCCTGTGCGCCAAGATTCTCATGGAATCCCGCCGGACAATCAAGAGATTGAAAAATTGCCAAAATTGAACGAGTATAAGAAATTGAATAGGCTCTCACGTACGTGCTATAGTCGCCCAAGGCTGTCATGCGCCTGAACCCCCAAGGGCCTGCGCGGGCAGTCCGAAGGCCAAACTGATCGAGGAGTGAGGATATGACAACGGCGACCATAGACAGGGTGAGAGCGTTTGAGGGTCGGCTCGAGCGGGTAGACGAAGGGCTGATGCACCTGGGCCAGACGGTGCAGGGCGCCGGAAAGAACCTGGCCAGCGCCGACGAACGGTTGAGCAGACTCGACACCAGGATGTCGGCGATCGAGAAGGACATCGAGTACCTCATGACCAACTCGGTGAACAAGAACGACGTCTCGGACATTGTGGAGGAGATCGTCAAGGGCCTCGAGGGCAAGATCATGAGCTGCTCCTGGCGCTAGCCAGTTCGACGCACAATCCATATACGACGTGGCCGGATTCTGCCCGGCCACGTCGTTGTTATCTTTTGATATGGAGTCTCAAATGAGTAGTATGACAATGAGTAGTATGACAACGTACGGCTTCGCACTACGTGTGTCTGCGCTCGTGGTCTCGTCCATACTGGTCCTGGTCGCCTGCTCGGACGATGCCGGGCCCACCCCCGTCGCTCAACCCAAGGTTGCGTCCGAGGCCACACCCGTTGTCGAGCCCACGGCTACTGCTCAGCCTACGCCGGCCGCCCAGCCCGCGCCAACCGCTCGGCCCACGCCAACCGCCGAGCCTGCGCCAACCGCTCGACCTGCATCCGTCGACCAAGACACGACCGTCGCCCGGCTTAGGGCTAACGCCGAGGAGTTCGAGTATGCCATCGGGAAGCATGGCGGAGCGCTGACCCTGGCGACCATTTCCGAGCCGCTTACGCTCAACCTTGCGATTTCGACCGATTCCTCGTCGTCGGGCGTACTGGGCTACCTCTTCGAGGGCCTGACCGAGACCTCGTGGCTTACCGACGAGGTCGAACCCGGGCTGGCCGAGTCGTGGGAGCGCTCGGAGGACGGCCTGACGTGGATATTCCATATTCGCAGGGACGTGCGGTGGCACGATGGCGAGCGCTTCACCGCCCACGACGTGGCCTTCACGTTCAACCGCATCATCTACAACTACGACATTCCGGCCAGCAGCCGACCGGCGTTCCACTTCCGCTTCCTGAACGAGTCCAGCGGGGAGTGGGAAGAGGCGCCCATGACCGTCACGGCGCTGGACGACTACACGGTCGAGTGCGTACTTCCCGTACCCTTCGCACCCTTCCTGCGCTCGATGGGGACCGCTATATACCCGAAGCACATTCTCGAAAAGCACGTCGACGACGGTACCTTTACCTCGACGTGGGACATCGACACCGACCCGTCGGAGGTGATCGGCACGGGGCCCTTCACCATCGAAAGCTACGTGCCCGGCGAGCGGGTGGTGATGCGGCGCAACCCCGACTACTGGCTCAAGGACGATGCGGGCAATAGCCTGCCGTACCTGGACCGGATCGTTCACGTCATCGTTCCTGACCTGGGTGCGGAGCTCGATGAGTTCCTGGCAGGCGGGTCGGACTTCCACGGGGTGCTTGGCAGGGAACTGGCAAGGCTCGAGCCACTCCAGGAGGAGGGGAACTTCACGATATACCGGCGCGGGCCCGCCTTCGGGACTACGTTCCTGGGATTCAACATGAACCCCGGCCGGAACCCGGACACCGACGATCCCTATCTCGCGCCTGAGAAGTTGGAGTGGTTCCGCAACAAGCAGTTTCGGCAGGCCGTCGCCCACGTCATAGATAAGGACACGATCATCACCGAAGTCCAGCACGGCGTCGGCTACCCGCAGTGGTCCTCCATCAGCCCGTCCGCCGGCGACTTCCACAACCCCGACGTGCGGAAGTACGAGTACGACCTCGACAAGGCCAACGAGATACTGGACGGCCTGGGCTGGGTGGACACGAACGGGGACGGCGTGCGGGAAGACGGCGCGGGCAACGAGATCGAATTTTCGCTTGTCACCAACACGGGCAACAACGTGCGGGGAAGGGTCGGCGACATAGTGCACCAGGGCATGACGGAGATCGGCCTGAAGGTGGACTACGAGCTGGTCGAGTTCGGCGACATGGTCGCACAGCTTACCCGGACGTACGACTGGGAGACCCTGATCATTGGCTTCACCGGCGGGACGGACCCCTACAGCGGCATCACCTTCTGGCACAGCGGCGAGGGCCTGCACATGTGGCACCCGAACCAGCCGCAACCGGAGACGGAGTGGGAGGCCGAGATCGACGAGCTATACATCAAGGGCAGCCAGGAGTTGGACAGGGAGAGGCGCGTGGAGTACTACCACCGGGCCCAGGAGATAGCCGCCGAGAACGTGCCCGTCATCTACACGACCCTCTCGGAGCGGCTCAGCGCGGTCCGGAACGTATTCGGCAATTTCACGCCCACCCTGTACGCGATCTGGGACACCCGCTACCTGTACCGCACGGATCAGTAGCCGAGCCGAAGCCGACGGGTGATTGAATCTGCGGCCCCTTCGGGATAACATTTCTGCCATCCCGCGGATGGAGCGATACGATGGCAGGTCCGAGGCGTCGCCCTGTGATGACGCCCAGCGAAGCGCGGCAGTTCCACGAGGAGGTCCTCGTGGTGGACAGCCAGCAGCCCGGCGCGACGTCGGGCCTGCTGTTCAACCACGTGATGCGCGAGGCGCTGGCCGAGTACGTCGCGGAGGGCAAGACCAGGGACGAGATACGCAAGCTCATGCAGGCGCTGGCCGCCCGCGAGGTGCAGACCTCCGAGGAGGCGCGCCGCGAGTACATAGGCCTGTGGGAGGCGTCGGGCGTCGACGTTGCGAGCGGGACCTACGCCGGGCCGGAGCCGCCGGAGACCGCCTTCGAGACCTCGCTGACGGCCATTTCGCAGGCGCGAGCGATGATCGACGCCCTGGACGGCGAGCTACGGCTAGTCCTGTCGGCGGACGACATCGAGAGCGTCTACCGGGACGGCGTGCGCGGGGTCATATTCGACTTCCAGGACACGACGCCCTTCGGAAGCGACCTGGGGCGCATCGACCTGTTCCACAACCTGGGGCTGCGCGTGGTGCAGCTCACCTACAACCTGCGCAACCTCGTCGGCGACGGCTGCACGGAGCGGTACAAGACAGGCCTCACCTACTTCGGTCACCAGGTCGTCGAGAAGCTCAACGACCTGGACATGCTGGTAGACGTGAGCCACTGCAGTCAGCAGGTCGGCTGGGACGCCCTCGAGGTCTCGACCAGCCCCATCATCGTCACGCACTCGACCAGCAACGCCATCTGCTACCACGACAGGGGCAAGGACGACGACCTGGCGAGGGCGATCGCGGAGCGCGGCGGGTTCTTCGGCGTAGCCGCCATCGGCGGGTTCATCCGGGAAAGCACCGACGCGACGCTGGACCACTTCGTGGACCACGTCGAGCACCTGGTAGACGTCATGGGCATCGACCACGTGGGCATCGGGTGCGACAAGTGCGGGCCGGGCCCGGGCACCGAGTCGAACGTCGAGTTCCCGGAAGAGCTGGGGCCGTTCGACACGTCGTTCCTGTACAAGGCTGACCCCGACCCCAGGAGCACCAAGGGAGACTTCTCGTGGTCGGGGTTCCGACCGGAGCACCGGCTCAGCGACGACCACCGGATAGACGGCTTCGACCGGTTCACCGACTGGCCCAACATCACCGTGAAGCTTGTCGAGCGCGGCTTCGACGAGGAGGAGCTTCGCAAGCTGCTGGGCCTGAACTACGTTCGCGTGTTCAGGGAGGTCGTCGGGTGATGGACCGGGCCGGCTCATGCGCGTTCGACGGCGGCGTGATGGCGAACGTACACCTACTCCCGTTCCTGAACGAGGTCTACGACCGGCAGCCTCCGCGGCATCGCTTCCGGGCCGAGACGCCGGAGGAGTGGCGAATCTGGCGTGTGATGGCTGGCGGTGCGTTACGGGACGTGCTCGCCCTGGATGCGGTTACGGAGCATCGCTGGCCCGACGCGCCTCCCGCACAGGCAACGACGCAGACGGAGGGCCCGGAGTACAGGATCGAGCGGGTGCTGCTGCCGACGCTGAGAGGTGTGTGGATGCCGTGCCTGATCCTCGTCCCGAACACGCCTCCGCCTTATCCCGCCGTGCTGTGCCTCCACGGCCATGGCATGAGCAAGGACATCCTGGCGGGCGTCCCGCGCGACGACGCGGAGCGGGAGCGCATGGAGCTTCTGCGCGGCGACTTCGCGGCCAGGTTCGCGCGGGAGGGCTACCTGACGATAGCGCCGGACGCGGCGGGCTTCGGCGATCGGGTCGAGGAGGCGTCCCTGGCACAGGCGGGGAACAACTGCCAGCACCTGTCCGTCAACGCCCTGTCACTGGGGATGTCGCTGCAGGGCATCCGGGTGTGGGAGATCCTGCGCGCCCTGGACTACCTGGGTGGCAGGCCGGACGTGCAGCCGGACCGGATCGCCGTCGCGGGCCTGTCGATGGGGTGCGAGCACGCGATGTACGCCGCGGCGCTCGACGAGCGGGTCCGCGCGGCAGTGCTGAGCTGCGGGCCGCGGGCCATCATCCCCGACGCTAAGCACATCTCCTGGTGCGCCTGTCTCTTCTCGCCGGGCATCTTCAACGAGATGGACTGGCCGGACATCACCGCGCTCATTGCGCCCCGGCCCATACAGCTACAGTTCGGCGACGTGGACTACATCCCGCTGGACCTGGCGCGGGAGACACACGCGATGCTCCAGCGCGTATACTCGCTCAGCGGCGCCGAGCCCGGCGCGTTGGAATACGACGAGTTCACGGGCGCCCACGAGTTTCATTTCGAGGCGGCGCTGCCCTTCGTGGGCAGGTGGACAGGCGCCCGGCAGCTCGCGGAAGCCGCAGGGAGATGAGCCAATGGCCAAGCCAACACTAGCCATAGACGGCGGCCCGAAGGCCGTGACCGCGCCCGTGGGCGACTCGTGGCCGAAGGTCGGCCCGCTGGAGAAGGAGTACGTCAACCGCGTAGTCGACAACTACGACAGCGCGTACGACGAGATCGACAGGTTCGAGGAGGAGTTCCGTGACTTCGTAGGCACGAGGTACGCACTGGCGATGTGCAACGGGACGGCGACGATCCACTCGGCGGTCTTCGCCGCCGGGGCGCGGCAGGGCCGTGAGGTGATCGTGCCCTCGGTCACGTGGCACGCCAGCATCTCGCCCATCCTCCACTGCGGGGCGACGCCGGTATTCTGCGACGTGGACCCCGACACCTACTGCGCGGACCCGGCCGACGTGCGGTCGAAGATCACGCCGGAGACGTGCGCCATCGTCGTCACACACACCTACGGCAACCCCGCCGACATGGACGGGTTTCTCGACATCGTGGACGGGACCGGCATCAAGCTGATCGAGGACGCGTCCCATGCCCACGGCGCGACCTGGGACGGGAGGCAAGTTGGGTCGTTGGGCCATATCGGGTGCTTCAGCCTGCAGTCCAGCAAGGCGGTCTCGGGCATCGAGGCGGGGGTGGCGACGACCGACGACCCTGCCCTGTACGACCGGATGCTGGCGCTGGGGCAGTACGGGCGGGTCGAGAAGCTGGCGCAGACCGGGGAGTTCGCCGACCTGCACAACATGGGACTCGGCGTGAAGTACCGGGCGAACCCGCTGGCGATGGCCATGGCCCGGGCCCAGATGACGAGGCTCCCGGGGCTGAACGAGGCCAGGCGCCGGTGGTTCCAGCAGCTCGACGACGCCCTGTACGAGATTCCCGGCGTGCAGTCCCAGGCGACGTATCCCAAGGCCACCCGGGGCGGCCTGCTACTCTACGCAGGCACCATAGACGGGGACGTGATCGGAGCCCCGGTGTCGATGGTGCTCAAGGCGCTGGTGGCGGAGGGCGTGCCCACCACGCCGGAGATCACGCCCTACGGCTACGGGGCCATGCACCTGGAGCCACTGTTCGGCGAGTTCGACTTCGACGGCGTGGGGGGGCCGTGGGCAGACCTGCCGGCGGGCACGCGCCGGCCCATGTCCCGCGGGTCGCTCCCGGTAAGCGAGCGCATCCACCAGACCCGATTCTGGCTGTCGACGCCGGTAGACCCGAGCCCGGAATGGGTGCGGCAGGTCGCCGAGGCGTTCGCGAAGGTGGCCGCCAGCGGAGCGCGGCTTACCGAGCTTGCAGAGTCGCAGCAAGGCGACAATTCCTGACCCGGAGGACGACTTGCCACTACATCCGCTCGACTTCTTCGACGCCAACTGCGGTTTCGGGCAGTACTACAACCCGCCGCCGGGCTATGATCCAAGTGCCCTCGCGCTGCTTGGCAAGATGGACGAGGTCGGCATTGCCGAGGCGGCGACGTACCATTTCAAGGCGCAGCAGTACGACTTCAGGGAGGGCAACGCCGTTCTGCTGGACGAGGTTGCAGAGCACGACAGGCTTCACCCGGTGCTGATGGTCGGCCCCCACCACACGGGCGAGGCCCACTCGCCGGACGAGCTGGTCGATCTCATGCGGCAGAACGACGCGCGCATACTCAAGATGTTCTTCGGCGTGCAGCCCTTCGTGCCGGGCCCGGACCCGTTCCTGATGGCGCCGATCTTCGACCGGGTGGCCGGGCATCGGCCACTGCTGATCCTAGACTACGCGGACATCCACCAGGTGCAGTTCGACTGGATAGTGGACATCCTGAACGGGTGGCCGGGGATCAAGATCGTGCTGGTGCTGCCCAAGCTGGAGTACCACGAGCGGTACTTCTACGCGCTGTGGGAGCGGTTCGACGGCTTCTTCTTGGAGTTGGCGGGCAACCAGACGATGGGGACGCTGGAGAAGATCGTCGAGCGGTTCGGGCCGACCAGGGTCGTCTACGGCTCCCGCTACCCGTACTTCACGCCGCTGCAGAGCATGCTCCAGATCATCTACGCCGGGATCGACGAGGAGGCCAAGCGAAAGATCGCGGGGGACAACATGAGGTCGCTGATGGAGGACGTGACGCTGTGAACACCCGGAGCGAGATCCTGCAACGGGCGCTGGCCGGGGACCCGCTCGACGACGTGCTGATCATCGACGTGCACGTCCACTGGGGCAAGTGGCTGACGATGCACCTTCCGGCCGCCGAGGAGGGCATCGTCGAGGCGATCAGGCGGTCGGGTGTCTCCAGGGCCTGCATCAACGGGATACTCAACCCGGACGTCGCCGAGGGCAACGACCAGGTAGCCGCGGCGGTGAGGCGGCACCCTGACGACCTGATCGGAATCGCGGCCCTGAATCCGTACCAGCCCAGGCCGATGATCGACGAGCTGAGGCGCTGCATCGAAGAGCTTGGGATGAGGGGGCTGAAGGTCCACCAGATGGTGGCCGCGCCCGGCTATACACCGTTCCCGATAGACCCGCTCGACGACGAGTGGACGAAGGTCTGGGCATACCTGAACGAGCACGAGCTTCCGGTGCTCTGGCACGGCGTGGTCTCTGAGGAGGTCATCGCCAGGTTCCCCCGAGTGCCGTTCATGATGGCGCACGGCAGCAGCAGCCCCGGGACGTTCCGAAAGATGGCCCGCTACCCCAATTTCCATATCGAGACGGCTTCGACGCAGAACACCCGCTGGTACCTGTCCGAGGCCGTCGAAGCCCTCGGCCCGACCAGGATCCTGTGGGGCACGGACGCGCCCCTGGACGACTTCGCACACAGGTGGGGGTTCGTCCTGGACAGCGATCTGTCGGAGGACGAGCAGAGGCTTGTGCTGGGCGGCAACGCGGCACGACTGCTCAAGCTGTAGAGAGACAATGCGCACGGCAATGAACAGGTTGACGGACATATCCCGGCGGCTGACCGAGGCTCCGGCCTTCGAGTCCAGCATAATCGCCATCATCATCATCAACGGCGTACTGCTCGGTCTTGCGACTTCCGAGACGCTGGAGCGGCAGTACGGCGACTGGATTGCCATGGGGAACCACGTGGCGCTGGGGATATTCATCGCCGAGGCGCTGCTGAAGATGACGGCGTCGTCGCCGCGGGTTGCAGGGTACTTCAAGGACGGCTGGAACATCTTCGACTTCCTGATCATCGTGTTCGCGCTGATCCCTGCGACCGGCGAGCTGGCCATGGTCGCCCGGCTTGCGCGCCTGCTGCGCGTGCTCCGGCTGGTATCGGCAATCAGGGACCTGCGGCTGATCGTCGCGGCCCTGGTACGCTCGATTCCCAGCGTGGGCCACGTACTCCTGCTGATGAGCATCATCGTCTACATCTACGCCATCATCGGCTACCACCTGTTCAGCGAACAGGACCCGGAGAACTGGCGGACCCTGGGTATCTCGGTCCTGACGCTGTTCAACATCCTCACGCTGGAGGGGTGGACGGTGATCATGGCCACTGCGATGAAGATCAATCCGATGGCCTGGGTGTACTTCGTCACCTTCGTGGTCATCGGCACGTTCGTGGTGATCAACCTGTTCATCGCGATCATCATCAACAACCTGGACGAGGAGAAGCTCGAACGGCTCCGCGACCTGGAACAGCCGGTGTCGAGGGAGGAGCTGCTGCGCGAGATACGCACGACGCGAGACGCGCTCCGCAGACTCGAGCAACGCATAGAGGACAGCTAACCAGGGAGGAGTAACATCTTGGCAAGACTCTCGAACATGCGAATCGTCTTTCTCGCACTGGCGGCTATCCTGGCGCTGGCGGGCCTGGCCTGCTCAGGCGACGAACAGGAAGGCCCGTTCAGGATCGGCGTGATGGAGTCCCTGACGGGGCCGGGCGAGACCTACGGCACGGTGGCGAACCAGGCCAAGCAGATGGCCGCCGACGAGATAAACGCCGCTGGCGGGATCAACGGTCGCAGGCTTGAGCTTGTCGTCGAGGACTCCAAGTGCGGCGCCCAAGACGCGATCGCCGCGTACAAGAAGCTGACCGACGTCGATGGGATCAAGATCATCCTGGGGACCTCGTGCAGCGGCGCGATGCTGGGCGCGGCCCCGCTGGCGGAGGCCGACGGGATCATCCTGTTCTCCGGGCTGGCGAGCAACCCCGACATCGCCAAGGCCGGCGACTACATATTCAGGACGCAGATCAGCGACGTCCAGGTGGGCATCGTCACCGGGGACGCGCTGTGGGCGGACGGCGTCCGCACGCTGGCCACCATCACCGAGTCGACCGACTATGCGGAGGGCGTGAGGCGCACCTCGGTGGCCCAGTTCGAGAAGCACGGCGGCAAGGTCGTGGCCGAGGAGAGATTCGCATCGGACGTCACGGACTTCCGGTCCCAGCTAGGGAAGCTGTTCGCGGCGAACCCGGACGCGCTGCACTTGGCGCCCCAGTCGGAGTTCTCGGCGGGCACCATCGTCAAGCAGGCCCGGGAGTTGGGCTACACAGGCCCCATCTACGCCGAGACGATCTCGGTGGGGACGACCGCCCTCGAGATCGCGGGCGAGGCGGCGACGGGCATGAAGGCCATCACCGCGGACCTCGACCCGGACAACGAGAAGGCGCAGGAGGTGCTGGCGAACTTCAGGGAGCGCTACAACTACGTCACGCTGCCGTGGCACCTGGGCTCGGCGTACGACGACGTCTACATCGCAGCCGAGTGCCTGAAGAAGACGAACGACGACCAGGACGCGGACGGCTTCCGCGACTGCATGTACGAGATTACCTGGAGCGGTGCGATCGGCGACAACTACAGCTTCGACTCCGACGGCGAGGTGGTGGGCCTGTCCAGGGTCGTGGTCGAGGTGTTGCCGGCAGCCGAGCGGACTGCGGACAGGAAGTACAGGGTGATCGGCCCCTAGCCGAGGCCGTAGAGATGAACGCCGTACCTACGCGCACGACCATTGCGAAGACCGAGGCCCGCGCTCCGAACGGCATGGTCGCGACCAAGGACGTCCACGCGACCAGGGCGGGCGTACAGATTCTGGAGATGGGCGGCAACGCAGTCGACGCCGCGGTGGCCGCCTGCTTCGCGGTTGGGGTCGTCGAGCCGGCGTCAAGCGGCATAGGCGGCGGGGGATACCTGGTCTACCAGGTCGGCGAGAGGGGAGGCGTCGTCGGGTTCCCGATGAAGGGCCCCCTTGACGCCCGGCCCGACATGTACGAGCTGTCGGGCGCGGCCTCGGTGGGGAACTTCGGCTGGGCCGGCGTGGTAGGCGACGAGAACCTGGACGGGCCGCGGTCCATAGCCGTGCCCGGCGCTGTGGCAGGGCTCTGCGAAGCGCACAGGCTCCTGGGCAGGCTGCCGCTCAGTGAGGTGACCGCCCCGGCGGTGTCGCTGGCGAGGGACGGCCACTCGCCCGGGTGGCACAATATGTACGCGCTCGGCCTCATGGCGGCGCGGCTGTTCGAGTTCGACGAGCTACGCAGCGTATTCATGCCGGACGGCAATCTGCCGACTGGCGACCTGATCAGCCCTGCCGTCCTCCGGCAGATGGATTTGGCCGACGTGCTGGAGGCGGTAGGCCGTGACGGGCCCGGCGCCTTCTACTCCGGCGACGTCGCCCACGCCATCGCGTCCGACATCAGGGCGAGCGGCGGGATCGTCTCGGAGCGCGACCTCGCCGAGTACCGCCCGTTCGTGTGGGAGTCGGGCCTGGAGTTCGGTTACGCCGGGCACACCGTGCGGGTGCCGCCGTTCGCTTGCGCGGGGACGACGTCGGCGATGACCCTGCGGATGCTGGACAGGTTCGACGTGAGGTCGATGGGCCACAACTCCGCCGACGCGCTCCACGCCTACATCTGGGCCGCGCGCTTGGCCTACGCGGACCGGTACGAGTACATGGCGGATCCGGCCTTCGTAGCCGTGCCGTGGGAGGGCCTGGTATCCGATGGCTATACGGACCTGCGGCGCGGCCTCATCGACGAGCGCCTGGGCGCAATCGAGCCGGGGAATCCCTGGGCCTTCGATCCCGGTGAGTCGGGCGAGAAGATGCCCGGCAGCGTTCCGGCGCTGGACTCGGGGACGACGCACCTGTGCGCGATGGACGGCGACGGGAACGCCGTGTCCCTCACCAATACGCTGATGGGCGGATTCGGCTCCGGGTTCGTGCCGAAGGGCACTGGCGTGGTGATGAACAACGGCATGATGTGGTTCGACCCGGTCCCGGGCCGGGTCAACTCGATCATGCCCGGCAAGTACCCCCTCAACAACATGACCCCGGCGCTGGTGCTGGGGCCTGACGGGGTGCGGATGGCCGTCGGCGCGTCGGGCGGGCGGCGGATCACGAACTGCGTCACCCAGCTCATAACCAAGGTGGTCGACTTCGGCATGGGTCCCCAGGAGGCGATCGACTCGCCCCGCGTGGACTGCTCGCTGGCGGTCACGAGCGTCGACCCGCGTATGCCCGCGGACGTGGTCGCGGAGCTCGAAGGGCGCGGTCACCGGATCTACGTGATCGGCGACGACCACGTGCAGGGTGGGTTTGCCGGGTTCGCGAGCCCGGTCGCCATCGTGCGCGACGCGGATTCGGGCTTCCGGGCCGGGGTGGACACGTTTCACTCGGCCTACGCGGAAGGGGTCTGAGCGCGCACGATGATTCACCCCGACACGGCCGTCGTCACCGGCGCGTTCAGCTACACGGGCAGGTATATCGCCCGGCGCCTGCTCGACGCGGGCGTGCGGGTGAGGACGCTGACCGGGCACCCGGACCGGGCGGACCCTTTCGGCGGGCGCGTCGAGATCGCGCCCCTGGACTTTTCGGACGGGGACGGGCTGCGCAGGTCGATGGAGGGCGCCGGCGTGCTGTACAACACCTACTGGGTGAGGTTCGCGCGGGGCGAGACGACCTTCGAGCGGGCCGTCGCCAACACGGAGGCGCTGTTCGGGGCCGCCGGGGACGCGGGCGTGGGCAGGATCGTCCACGTCTCCATCACCAACGCCGACTCCGGGTCGAGGCTGCCGTATTTCAGCGGCAAGGGGCGCGTGGAGGAGGCGCTGAGGGGGCTGGGCGTCCGGTACGCCATCCTCAGGCCGACCCTGGTCTTCGGCGCCGAGGACGTGCTGCTGAACAACATGGCCTGGGCGATCCGGCGCTTCCCAGTCTTCCCCGTATTCGGCAGCGGCGACTACCCCGTCCGGCCCGTGTACGTCGACGACCTCGCAGCCCTGGCGGTGGCCGCCGGTTCCCAGGACGGTGACACCGTCGCGGACGCCGTCGGACCCGAGACTTTCACCTTCGAGGGTCTGCTGCGTCTGCTGGCCGACGCGGCGGGCTCCCGCTGCCGGTTCGTACACACGTCGCCATCCGTGGGCCTGGTCCTGACGGGGCTGATCGGCCTGCTCATCCGAGACGTGGTGCTCACCCGCGACGAGATCGACGGCCTCATGGACGGCCTGCTGACGTCCGATGGCCCGCCGACCGGCACGACCAGCCTCAGCGAGTGGCTCCACGACAACGCGGACGCCCTCGGCCACCGGTACGTGTCCGAGCTCAGGCGCAATTTCCGCTCTTGACATCCGACCCTTCGGGCGGCACGCTCTAGACTATCCACGTATTGACGGAGGCGTTCCATGTACACGACCGACATGTACGAGGGCATGATTGCCGAGACGATCACGGTCCGCGGCCACGGTGGCGACGTGATAAACGCATACCTCGCGCGGCCGCTGGGGCCGGGGCCCCATCCCGGCATGGTGCTCGCCCACCACATGCCCGGGTGGGACGAGTGGTACCGGGAGACGGCCCGGAAGTTCGCGCACCACGGCTACGCGACCATCTCCCCCGACCTGTACCACCGCACCGGGCACGGTACGCCCGACGACGTGGCGGCGAGGGTTCGCTCCGAGGGCGGGGCCGATGACGAGGTCGTAGTGGGCGACCTGGCCGCGTCCATGGACTACCTGCGCTCGCTCCCCAGCTCCAGCGGCAAGGTCGGCGCGTTCGGGACCTGCTCGGGAGGGCGCCACGTCCTGCTGGCCGCCTCGCGCGTTACGGGGTTCGACGCCGTGGTCGACTGCTGGGGCGGGCGCGTGGTCATGTCCGATGCCGAGCTCACGCCCAAGACGCCAGTCGCGCCCATCGACTACACCGCCGACCTGTCGTGCCCCGTGCTGGGGCTGTTCGGCGAGGAGGACAGCGCTCCGTCGCCCGAACAGGTCGCGCTCCACGAGGAGGCCCTGAAGCGCCACGGCAAGGAGTACGAGTTCCACATGTACCCGGACGCGGGCCACGGATTCTTCTACTACGACCGGGCCGTCTACTGCCAGGAGCAGGCCGTGGACGGGTGGCAGAAGATTTTCGTATTCCTGGCCAAGCACCTAGGGTAGAGATCGTTCGCCCTGAGCCTGTCGAAGGGCAGTGCTCTGCGGTTGACGAAGGAGGATCCAAATGTGCACCATGATCACCGAGCAGGCCGGCATAACGGGCAGCGGGAAGGGCACGCCCGGCTGGATCAGCGTCGACCGGGTCAACGTATCCTACGACCACCCGGCGCACATGACCATCGAGCACACCCTGAACATCGACTTCGTGGACCAGTCCGGGAGTCTCGGCGACCGCGTGGCCGTCGAGTTGACGCGCGAGTCGGCCCGTCGCCTGGTGGACCTGATCGGCGCCGCTCTGGAGCGGGGCGCGGAGGTCGACGGCCCCGAGCCAGTGGCGGCGGACTAGTGGCCGGGAGGATGGACATACGGATAAGGGAGGCCGTTCCGGCGGACGCGGGCCCCATGGCGAGGGTCCACATTGACACCTGGCGGACCTCCTACGCCGGCATCGTGCCCGCTGAGCACTTGGCCGGCCTCTCGTACAAGGACAGGGAGGCCGTGTGGGTGCAGATTCTCACGAGGGACCGCCCCGCCCAGTGCAACTTTGTGGCCGAGACGGGCGGCGGCGAGATCGTCGGCTTTGCCGGTGGAGGGCAGGAGCGTGAGGACGATGATGTCTACCGGGGCGAGCTATACGCCATCTACCTGCTGCGGGAATACCAACGCAGGGGAGCGGGGCGCCGCCTTGCCTGCGCCGTGGCTTGGGGGCTGCTGTCCATCGGCTTTGACTCGATGCTCCTGTGGGTGCTGGAGGACAACCATCCCGCCCGCCGGTTCTACGAGTCGCTGGGGGGCGAGCAGGTCGGCCGGAAGACCATCGCAATTGGAGGCGCAGATCTGGTGGAGGTATCCTATGGGTGGAGGGACATTACCGGCCTGGCCGCCGAGCACACTGTCTGACCGCTTGTACGCCATGTCGATTGGAGAGGTGACACGAAATGGACTTTGAGCTGGTCCTGATTCGCGTGGTCCACATACTCGCCGGGGTCGTCTGGGCCGGCGGCGCAATATTCATGGCTGTCGTCCTCGACCCGCGCCTGAGGGCCCTCGGGCCCGACGTCCACCGCAGGGTCAGCGGGGCGATCTACGTGCCCCTCCGCGTCGTGCTGGAGGGCGGGGGAGCCATCACCATCCTGGTCGGCCTGGCCCTCGTGATCAGGATGGACCGCCTCGGCCACCTCTTCGACACCGGCTGGGGCTGGGCCATCACCATCGGCCTGATAACGTCCGTCATCGCCCACACGACCGGCGTATTCGCGCTCACCGCGCTGAAGAAGCTGCGCGGGGTCGACGAGGACGCGGAGGCGGGCAGGCTCTCGGACAGGGCGACCCTACTGGCCCGGCTGACGGCTCTGATCGTCACAATCGCTGTCGTAACCATGGCCGCCGCGAGGTTCGTGGGCTGAGGCTGGCGGGCAGCCGCATCTCCTACACGCGCTCATCGAACGGCTCGGGCGCAGCCGGACTCCGCCAAGTCCGAAGCGCCGGGCGGGGCGCGCAGATGAAGATGCGGCTGCCCTCGGAGAGGCGGCTAGAGGAGCTCGCCGATCACCGTCAGGCTGACTATCCCCGAGATGGCGACGAGGATGTAGACGATGCGCGAGAACGCGTTGACTTCACCGAACTTCAGCCCGCCGGCCACGAAGGCCACCAGGTCGAACTTGAACAGCGCGACCAGGCCCCAGTTCAACGCACCCACTGCCGCCAGGACTATCGCTACCAACTGGACCACTTCCATGCTGACTCCTCCTCCAATGCGGTGTGTGGTATAACAATAACATAATGCTGCCAGTATGTCTAATATGCTCTACAATGCCCTGCTCCGCGTTGACCGGCCAACTGGCCAGGTGCTAGAATCGTTCTACTACGGTGAGCGTGGCCAAGTTTGGTTAAGGCGCCAGGTTGTGGCCCTGGAGATCGAGGGTTCGAATCCCTTCGCTCACCCCACCACCACGTCCCAGCAGTGAGATTAGGCGCCTGTTGGACGGGGCACCGTGCGCCCGTAGCTCAGGGGACAGAGCATCGGTCTTCGGAACCGAGTGTCGCGGGTTCGAATCCTGCCGGGCGTGCCACCTCATGCGCCCTTCACTGCACAGGGAGGGACAACACGTTCGCCCTGAGCTTGTCGAAGGGCAGTTCTCTGCCAACGCAGGTAGTTTCTAACCCACCATGCTCTTCGGCGCGATAGAAACGGGTGGAACCAAGGTCGACTGTGCCGTCGGCACGTGGCCGGACGACGTCCGCGACCGGATGCGCATCCCGACGACCGGCCCTGCCGAGACCCTCGCCAGGGTCACAGCCTTCCTAATGAGCCATCACCGGGCCACGCCCCTGGCGTCCGTCGGGATCGGCTCGTTCGGCCCGCTCGATCTGCGGACCGACTCGCCGACTTACGGCTACGTCACCTCCACACCCAAGCCCGGATGGCAGGACACCGACCTGGTCGGCCCCATCCGCGAGGGGCTGGGGCTGCCCGTGGTGCTCGACACCGACGTGAACGCGGCCGCCCTCGGCGAGTATCGCCGCGCGTCCCCCGGCGACCTCGACAGCCTCGTCTATATCACTGTCGGCACGGGTATCGGAGGGGGAGCCGTCATCGGCGGCCGTCCTGTTCACGGCGCGAGTCACCCCGAGATGGGACACGTCCGCATTCCCCACGACCGCGCAGCCGACCCGTTCGACGGGTCCTGCCCCTACCACGGGGACTGCCTCGAAGGACTCGCGTCCGGGCCCGCGATGGAGGCCCGGTGGGGTATGCCAGCCGAGGCGCTTCCCGGCGACCACCCCGCCTGGCGCCTGGAGGCGGAGTACCTCGCGAGCGGGGTAGCCAACATCGTGGCAACCCTCTCGCCCCAGAGGGTCGTCATGGGCGGTGGGGTGATGAAGCGGCGCCGCCTCTTCCCGTTGATCCGCCGGCGTGTGATCGAAATCCTGCGCGGCTACGGACTGCCGGAGGAGACTATGAGCGCCATCGACGACTACATCGTCCCGCCCGCCCTCGGCGACGATTCCGGCATCGCTGGAGCATTCGCCCTGGCGCGCTTGGCGCTCTGACTACCCGTCCTGTTAGAATCCCTGGCGACGCCCCTGGTCTTCGAGGGCGTGCCTGACGAGCTCTTTTCTCAGGAGTCGGCCATGCACTTAGTGCCCAAGGTAATGAGCACCCAGCACCCGGATAACGCTACGCCGGCCCCCTTTGCCGACGAGGCGGGGGTCCTGAAGGGCGAAGGGGAGGTGGACGAGGCCGTCAGCGTGTTCGCCCTGGGCTGCGATGAGCAGATGTGGGATTCGGAAGGCAAGGAAGCCGACACCCAGGTTGTGCGGAAGCTGCTCACCAGCTACCCCGACTTCTTCCAGAGCGAACGCCGGCTTGGCCGGGACATAGCCCTCACCCTGCGCGTGCCCAATCCGCGCATCGAGCGCGACATGCGCAAGTCAATGGTCGAAGCGCTCCAGAGCATCCCCTCGTCCTGGGATATGGCGCGGGGGTTCTACGGCGACGGGGGCGCCGCCCCCATCCAGGAGGTCATCCTGCCCTTCACGACCTCCTCGGAAGAGCTCGCGTTGGTGGAGGCATACTACCGTAAGGTGATCGTCGGCCAGGAAGACCGGACGCTCCTCGACGGCCAGTCCGTCAGGGATCTGGTGGGCGAGTTTCTCCCGAAGCGCGTCCGGGTAATCCCCCTCATCGAGGACATGGAGCATCTGCTCGATTGCGACCGCATCGTGGAGGAGTACGTGCGGGGCAGGGACCTGGCGTACCAGCGGGTGTTCCTTGCCAGGAGCGACCCTGCGCTCAATTACGGCATAGTCGGCGCGGAGCTGATACTCAAAGTGGCACTGCAGCGCCTTCACCATCTCGAAGGCAGGCTGGGGCTGCCCCTGTACCCCATCATCGGCGCCGGTTCGGTGCCGTTCAGGGGACACCTGACGCCCGTGAATGTCGATCGCGCCCTGACCGAGTACCCCACCGCCCACACCTTCACGGTCCAGTCTGCCTTCAAGTACGACTACGACGAGGAGGTCGTCCGCGGCGGCATCGCGCAGATCCGCGATCATGAGCGTGGCGAGCCGGTCCCTGTCGACCAGGAGCGCGCCTGCGACATAGTGGACAGGACCACTGCCGAGTACCAGGCGAACGTGCAGCGGTTGACCGGCGCAATCAGGGCCGTATCGGCCCAGGTGCCGAAGCGGCGTGAGCGTAAGATGCACGTCGGCCTCTTCGGCTACGGCCGCACTCTCGGCGGAGTAGGCGGCGTGACCCTCCCCCGCGCCATAGGATTCACCGCCTCCCTCTACTCCATCGGCGTTCCGCCGGAGCTGCTCGGCCTGGCCTCCCTTGACCAGGACGACCTCGACTACGTGCGGGAGGTCTACCCAAGCCTGGACGGAGATCTGCGCGCGTCCCTGCGCTTCGCCAATGAGCGCCACGTCAAGGAGCTGCTCGGCCAACCCTACCTGGACCTGCTGGGCCGGTTCACCGACGAGCTCGACCGGGTCCACGAGGGACTGACCAGCGCAATCTGGGCAAGCATCGACCGCGACAGCACGACCGTGCACCTCAGCCACTTCATCGAAGAGGCCGCCCACCTCCGCCGCTTCCTCGGCTAAACCCGATGCGACAAACACGCGTTCGCCCTGAGCCTGTCGAAGGGCAGTTCTCCGCCGATACGGGTCTGGGGTAGGCTCTAGACAAGCCCCGCGTTGTCGCAGAACGCCATCAGCATATCCCTGGACTGGGCCTCGTATATCGGAGCATAGCCGGCGAACTCCCGCAGGTTCGCCTCGGCCTCGAACGAGGGATCGAAGATCGGCCCCATCTTCTCGTAGTCGCCGGCCAGATCCCGGTTCCACACCCGCAGCTCGTCGAGCGTGAGCTGGGGCTCGAACTGGAACCCGTACGAGATGCCGTGGCGGAAGGCGAGGCTCTGCCTCATGAAGGTGCCGTCCCTGCACAGCATGTAGCCGAATGCAAGCTCCACTGCGCCGGGCGGCACGGTGAAGTGCTCGCCGTGCAGCGTCGGGACCAGAGGTACGCGCAGCTTGCCGAATACAGGGTCCCTGCTGCCTTCCTCCGTGATCCACATCTTGCGTAGGCCGAACTCGTAGCCGCCCGTCGGCCCGACCTCCCCGCCCAGCGCCTTGGCCATGAGCTGCGCGCCCAGGCACACCCCGAACACCGGCACGCCCGAGGCCATAGCGTCGGCGAGGAACCCACGCTCCGATCGCAGCGCCGGGTAGTCGTCGTTGGCCGACTGGGGGCCTCCCAGCACGATGACGAGGTCGACCTCCTCCAGGGGCGGCGCGTCGAACTCCCCGAGCTCCGGCGCACCTTCGAAGACGTTGAGTGAACGAAGCTTGAAGCCGCGCTCGACGAGTGCCGACGTATAGTTCCCCGCCAGCGTCTCCGGCTCCGCATGCCGAATTATCAGCGCAAGTCGTTCGTGCTGAGCCTGTCGAAGCACAGTTCTAGTCCGGTCCGTTCGTGCTGAGCCTGTCGAAGCACAGTTCTAAGCCGGGTCGTTCGTGCTGGGCTAGTCGAAGCACAGTGCTAAGCCGGGTCGTGTCGTTCGTGCTGAGCCTGTCGAAGCACAGTTCTACGCCAGCCGACCGGCCGCCGCCGCGATCGTATCCTTCAGTGTCCTGCCGCGGTCGATGGCCTCCGGGCTCTCGTCCGCGAACGGCGTCGACGCCAGCATCCTGAATATCTCAGCCGAGCCCTGGTGGAATCCAGGTGTCACCCCGGCCGACTCGAAGGTCTCCGCGATCTCTTCCATCTCGCCGATCCACCGCCCCGAGTTGGCGGGCAGCCCGGGTATTCCCGACTCCATTGCCGAGAGGGCGTCGCCCTGGCTGAACGCAAGCTCCTCGATCAGCTCGTCGTACAGTCCCAGTGAATACGCGGCGGTCAGCATCGCCACCCGCAGCGCGTTGGTCCCCTTCGTCATGGACGCGTAGCACATCTTCATGCCCGACGCCCTGTCGATGGAGGGACCCAGGTTCCTGATGGCGATGCCCTTGCCGTCGAGCTCGTCCATGAGCCCGGCGCGCGGGCCCGACGTGTAGATCCGCGGCGCCGCGCCCCTGGCCGGCGAGCCGCCTATGATCCCGCCGTCGATGTAGTCTCCGTCCGCTGCGCCGATGATGGAGGCCATCGCGGACGCCGACCTGGGCGACACCGCGTTGCAGTCCGCGAACGGTCTCGACACGCCGCACGCCCGCATCGCGTTTGCCACGTCCCTAGCGACGCCCACCGCTTGGGCGGGCACCAGGATGGACATGATCAGGTCGGCCTGCACGGTCATCTCCCCCAGCGATGGGGCGTCCACCATGCCCGCCTTCGCCGCCAGATCCCTGGTACGCTCGCTCCTGCCGGCCAGGCACGTGGTCACCCGGTACCCGTGCTCCACCAGCGCCTTCCCGACACCGTGTCCCATGTCGCCGGGGCTCAGAATCGCAATCGTCTCAAGTCCCATTCGTCCGCTCCCAGGATGCGCTCACCCGGCCTCGGTAACGGCGTCGGCGAGGAGTGCGATGCCCTCCCGGATCTCCTCCTCGCTGTTGTAGCTGAAGCACAGGCGGGCCTTGTTGCGCCCGGGGTCGTCGCCCGTGGCGAAGTTCGTGCCCAGGTCGTAGGTGACGCCGCGCTCCGCAGCCGCCTCCGCGGCATCGACCAGGTCGACGTCGTCGGGCATCGTGAGCCACGTGTACAGCCCGCCCTCCGGCGTGCCCCAGGTCGCGGTCGTGCCGAAGTTCTCGGCCAGGGAGGCAAACATGGCGTCGCGCCTCGCCCTGAGCACGCCGTTGATCCTTTCGAGGTGGTCGTCCAGCCTGGTGGTGGCGAACCGGTGGACGGCCAGCGCGCCGTACTGGGTGACGCCCCGCGACCCCTTGATCGGCATCACCGTCTCCAGGAACTGCCGCTGGGCTATCAGGTAGCCTATCCGCATTCCCGGCACCACGATCTTGCTGAAGGTGCCCGTATGGATCACCACCCCGGAGTCGTCCTGCGAGGCGACGGCGGGCACGTGCTCGCCCTCGAAGCGGAACTCCGCGATGCCGTCGTCTTCGAGTATCGGCACGCCCTTCCGCGCGGCCACCTCGACGATCTCGCGGCGCCGCTTCACCGGCATAGTCCACGTCTGGGGATTCTGGAACGTCGGGATCAGGTAGATCATCTTGGGCCGCTTGCCGTCGGCCACGGCCCGGTCGATGGTCGCCTCCAGGGCGTCGGGCAGCATCCCGTCGGCGTCGCTGACCACGCCCCTGATGTCCGCGCCGAACCTCCTCAACGACCACAGTGTCCCGCCGTATACGAAGTCGTCCACTATGACCACGTCGCCGGGATCGACCAGGGCCTCCGTGACGAAGTGGATCGCCTGCCCCGAGCCCTCCGTGAGCAGGATGTCGTCCGGGTCCACCGTCATGCCGCGCCGCTCCCCAAGGCGCTGTGCGATGAACTCCCTGAGCGGCGAGTAGCCCTGGGTATCGGGGTAGACGGACGTGGTCGTGCCCACCTCGGCCAGTGCCTCGCCCATGGCCGCGTGGGCTTCCATGATGGGCAGGTTCGCTGGATCGGGGTACGACATCACGAACGGGTACCTGGGCAGCTCCTGCTTGGCCCCCGGCAGCGGCGTGGGCTCCGGCGCCGTCCTGGCCCTGAGCGGCCCAAAATCAAGCTGAGATTCCTTCACTACAGTCCCTCCTAATCCCTACCGGCCAGATAAATGTATCATACACTCGTCGTCGTAGCAGGGCCGCGGCGCGGTTCAGGACGTCGTAGGGGCGACCTTTGCCCCGGTGCGGTAGAATGGGTCATGCCGAACGCCCCGGAGAGGAGTGCGAATGGCGCAAGCAAAGACCCCACCCCGCCAGCGCAGACCCAAAGAAGAGACGGCCCGGCTGGGCGATGAGATCTACCGGCGGGACATCAAGGTGCAGGTGGAAGCCGGACATGACGGAGAGTACGTTGCCATCGACGTGGACAGCGGGCACTGGTCCATCGCCGAAAGTGAGCTTGCCGCATCGGACAGTCTGCGGGCGAAGTGCCCGGATGCCATCGACGTCTGGCTGCTTCGCGTGGGGTATAGGGCGGTAGCCAGCATCGGGGGCGGGTCTCTGCGGAGGGCCGGGTGATACAGGGAACTGTGAACGCAGCGAATGAGGCGGTTGTGGCCCTTCCATTACGAGGTCCGGCAGGACAAGCCCGGGACGTGGACGCTGTAGTGGACACCGGTTTCACCCGCTTCCTCACCTTGCCGTCGGCGCTTGTCGCGGAGCTGGGATTGGGCTTCAGAGGAGTCAACCGAGTGGTCCTGGCAGACGGCAGTGAGACAACACTCGAGGTCTACGGCGTAACGGTGCTGTGGGACGGCCAGCCAAGAGAGGTCGTTGCCTATGTCTCGGATACGACACCCCTGATTGGGATGTCTTTGTTGCACAGACACAGCCTGACCATCGACGTCGAGAGAGGCGGGCGAGTTCTCATACAGGCGAAGGCGTAGGGGCGATTCGCGAATCGCCCCTACAGCGACGCCCGGTGCCCAACATCGATTCATAGAGACTGAACAGTTACGCGGGATATAATGTGCGGCAGTCCATAAGGAGCCGGATGCGCCGCACGCCTGACATGGAGAAGCCGCTCGCTAATGCCGTGAGGGTTGCCCTGGCCCTTGTGCTGGCAGCCCCGCTCATTGTCATGGCGGACCCGTTGCCGTCGACGATCTTCCCGTATGTCGTGGGCAAGGCCGTCTATACCAGGCTCCTCATCGGGCTCGCCTTCGCGCTCTGGCTGGCGCTGATTCTCCGGTACCCGGCCTACCGCCTTCCCAGGTCGCGGCTGCTGTGGGTGATCGCGATCTACGTCGCCGTCGTCCTGCTGGCCTCCCTGATGGGCGTCAGCGTCCAGCGCAGCCTCTGGTCGACGTACGAGCGGATGCAGGGCTGGGTCGGCCTGCTCCACTACGCCGCCTTCACCGTGATGCTCGCGTCCGTGTTCAGGACCTTCCGGTCGTGGTACGTGGTCCTGAACGTCAACCTCCTCGTCGGGCTGGCGCTGGGTCTGCTGGGAGTCTCCCAGATGGCCGGACTGAGCCCGGTCGCCTACCTGCTCGACGCACCCAGGATCAGCATCACCCTCGGCAACGCAACCTACGTCGGCGCGTACATGCTCGTGAACGCCCTCATGGCCGCGGCGTTCCTGGCCCGCTCCCTCGCGGCTCCCGTGCCCCGGCCCTCCGAGCCGCCGGGCCGGGCGAGACGGAGACGGCGCGGGCGGCCGGCGGAGTCGCGGCGGCCGTCGTGGGCCTCTTTCGACAACCTGATGCGCGGCTTCTGGGTCGCGGTCATACTCCTGGACCTCCTGATGCTGTACCAGAGCGGCACCAGGGGCGCGGTCGTCGGGCTTGCCGCCGGGCTGGGTACGTTCGTGGTGGGCTACGTCCTGTGGGGCAAGATCAGGCCCGTCAGGGTCGCCTCGATGGCCCTCGCCGTGGCCGGCGTCGTGCTCGTCGCGGCCTTCCTCCTCGTACGCGATACGGCGGCGTTCGAGAGCGTCGCCGAGTCGAGCCTCACCCTGCGGCGGCTCGCCAGCCTGGGCCCGGACGACCGGTCGGTGCGCTCCCGGTGGACCTCGACCCAAATGGGTCTGCAGGGGTTCGCGGACAGGCCGGTCCTCGGGTGGGGCCCCGAGAGCTACACCGTCGCATACGACAGGCACCTCACCGAGCAGGGCGCGGTGGACTCGTCCCTGCTCACCTTCGACCAGGCCCACAACAGGGTCATCGAGGAGATGGTGACGACCGGCGCGCTGGGGCTCGCGGCCTACCTGGCGGTCTGGCTCGTCATGGCGTGGGTGCTCGCCCGCCGCATCCGCGAGCTGCCGCCGGACGGCCAGCTATTCGCCATGCTGGTCGGGTCGGCGCTGGCGGGCTACTTCGTCCAGAACCTGCTCCTGTTCGACACGCCGGGCACCGTCGTGCAGCTTCACCTGCTGATGGGCTTCGTGCTGTACCTGGAATCGACGCCCGCCGAGGCGGCGTTCGAACAGGACCGGGCCGACGATGGGCCGGGCCCCGGGATACTGGAGCGGCTGGGCGGACTCGAAGGGCCGGTGAAGGCAGGGGCGACGGTCTTGGGAGGCGCGGCGATGCTGGTCCTCGTATACTTAGCGGTGGTCGGGCCGCTGTCGGGGTCGAGGGAGGCGAGGGACGCCCTGGCCGAGAACCGGTCGGGCGCAGAGCGGCTGCGGAGCCTCCAGTCCTCCATCGACGCCGCGCCGTGGCTGGCGATCTACCCGCTGCGGTTCACCCTGACCGGGCTCAACTTGAAGTGGAATGACCTCAGCGCGCAGGAGAGACAGGCGACGTTCCAGGTCGCAATGGGCGAGGGCGAGGCCGCGCTCGAGAGCGAGCCTCGCGAGTGGCGCCTGCGCCTGGCGCTCGCCCGGCTGTATCAGCGAGCGTCCCCGGACGATACCGCCACCCTGGCGCTGGCCCGCGAGCACACCGACCGCGCTTCGGAAGCCGCGCCGGGGCGAATCGAGGTCCTGGAGCTACGCGCGGTCCAGCACTTCCACGAGGGCGACGTCGAAGCTGCGCTCCAGGTCATCGACGACTACGTGGAGCGCAACGAGGACCACCTGGACGAGAACCCGCGGATCAGGAGACGGCTTGCCGACGTGAGACGCGAGATCGAGGAGAATCAGTAGGTGAAAATACATCCCGTGATACTGGCCGGGGGGTCGGGCACGCGCCTGTGGCCCCTCTCACGCGAACACCTTCCCAAGCCGTTCATACCCCTCGTGGGCGACGGCACCATGTTCCAGCAGACCCTGCGCCGGGTCGCGCCCCTGGATACGGCCCCGCCGGTGATCGTCTGCAACGAGTCCCACCGGTTCCTGGCCCTGGGCCAGATGCGGAAGCTCGAAGTCGGGCGGGCCCGGATGGTGATCGAGCCGGTGGCTCGGAACACCGCCCCGGCCCTCACGCTGGCCGCCCTGGACCTGCTGGGGGGCGGGAGCGGCGAGGACGACGCGCTGATGCTGGTGCTGCCCGCCGACCACCTGATGCAGGACGAGGGCGAGTTTCACGCGGCAGTGAGGGCAGCGCGGAAGATCGCCCTGGACGGGTTCGTCGTCACCTTCGGCGTCGTCCCGACGACCCCGCACACGGGCTACGGCTACATCAGGAAGGGCACGGCGCTGGACGGGGCGGGCAGCGGCTTCGCCGTGTCCGAGTTCGTCGAGAAGCCGGGCGCGGACGTTGCCGCCGGGTACGTGGAGTCGGGAAGGTGGCTCTGGAACAGCGGCATGTTCATGCTCAGGGCCTCGGCGTGGCTCGCCGAGATCGATCACCACAGGCCGGACATCGCGGCGGCGTGCAGGTCGGCCTACTCGAACGGCCACAGGGACGGCCCCTTCTACAGGCCCGGCGCGGCCGGGATGTTCGACTGCCCCAGCGAGTCCATCGACTACGCGGTGATGGAGGGTGCGGCGCGGGGGGAGGACTCCGGCGGCAGGGTTGCCAGGGGCTTCGCCGGGTGCGCTGTCGTACCCCTGGACGCAGGCTGGTCGGACGTGGGCGCGTGGTCCGTGCTATGGGAGCAGCAGGCCCGCGACGAGATGGGCAACGTGACCCGGGGCGACGTCTACGCCGACTCGACGGAGAACGCGCTGCTGGTCGCCCAGCACCGCCTCCTCGCCACGGTGGGCGTGAAGGACGTGGCCATCATCGAGACGCCCGACGCGGTGCTGGTCGCGGACAAGGGCAGGGTGCAGGAGGTGAGGCGCATAGTCGACCGGCTCAGGCGGGACGGCCGCACCGAGCACGTCAACCACCGCCGCGTACACAGGCCCTGGGGCACATACGACACCCTCGACTCCGGGCCGGGCTTCCAGGTCAAGAGGCTGACGATAAGCCCCGGAGCGTCCATCTCGTTGCAGATGCACCGTCACAGGGCGGAGCACTGGGTGGTCGTCGCGGGCACGGCTCGGGTCACGCGCGGTGAGGAGGTGTTCCTGCTGCACGAGAACGAGTCGGCGTACGTCAGCCATGGCACCAGGCACAGGATCGAGAACCCCACCGACGCCCCGCTCCAGATCGTCGAGGTCCAGACCGGCGAGTACCTGGGCGAGGACGACATAGTCCGCTACCACGACGACTACGCCCGCTCGTAGCCGCATGCGGGCAGCCACGAGGGCTGCCCCTACGGGACGTATGCCGTATGACCGGGCCGCCGCGCTACCCATCGACGCGGCAGCTGATTACGTCTATGCCGTAGTATTGGCGGTGGTTCACCGACGAGGCGTAGTGGCGCAGGATGCGGACCGACAATCCCTCGTCGTCCTCCAGCCCCTGTTCCTCGTCCAGGTACGCCATGCGGTTTTCGATATTCCCCTGGATGGCATCGTCCGAAGCAACCACTATCTCCAGCTCGGCGGAGCCGCTTTCAGGGCGAATTGCGACGACCAGCCTGCGCTTCCGCTCCGCCTGTTCGCCGCTATCTTCTTCCAGCAGGCTCAACAGCACTTCCTCACCCACCAGCCGCAGCCGGTTCTTCCCCTCCTCCGTCCATGAATGCCTGTCGGCAAACCGGCTTAGAAACTCGTCGACGGCAGGCAGGGAAGAGTGTGACAGGTCGACCCTCAGCCTCCTGGCGCGAGAACCCAGTAGCTCGGTGAGCAGGGTCATGCCGATGGCCGCAATCCCGCCGACGACGATGGTATTGCCCACGAGCTGGCTGGTGATCCCTTCCACAAGTCCGCTGAAGATCCCGGCGGACAGGCCGAGCACTACGGAGACGCCTGTGATGGTGGCCTTCTTCTGGTCGAGCTGGCCGGTGAAGACCGTTTTCGCGCCCTCTACAAAGAGCATACCGAAAATGATGACGTACACCGCGCTTACAACGGGGCTGGGGACGGCTACCAGTACGGCCAGGAATTTGGAGAAGGGGGCGATCGCCATGGTCAGCAGTCCCAGGTATATCCCGACGCTCCTGGCGGCCACGCCGGTAAAGCCGACGTAGACCACGGTGACCGCCCACGGCGCGGCGACGGGAAGGGTTCCCAGGAGGCCGGAAGAGAGGGTGCCGACCCCGTACATATTCAGGCCCCGCTGGACAGCGCGGTAGTCGAGGGCGGTCGGGTTCCGGTAGGAGGCGCGGTAGATCACCGACAGGTCTCCCACCGATTTCATGAAGGCCGTCAGGTTCACGAACATGAAGACCGGAAGCAGCGCCCAGAAATCCGCGTCGAAGGCCAAGTCCAGCCCCGGCCAATCGAAATAGGGCAAGCTCACCCACGGAGCATCGACTATTATGCGGGCGTCGTAAAAGCCCATGGGCGCGGCCGCAACCAGGCCGACGGCTACGGTTACCGGCAGGACCCACATACGCCAAAGGGGAGTGCCCTGCATGGATATCAGAACCCCAACGGCGAGGGCGGCCATTCCCGGCACCATGAAAAGCACAGTGGATACGCCTTCCGGCACGATAACCGTGCTGCCTATGATGAAAGGCACGGCGGAGACCGCCACCAGCATGATCACTACTCCGCTCACCGTCGGGGTGAATATCCGGCGCAGGGAGGCCAGGCGCAGGGTCAGGACGAACTGCGCCAGCGTGGAGGCCACCATCAGGCTTGCCAGCAGGCTCGGCCCGCCGGCCTGTAGCGCCAGGGCGCAGACCGCCAGGAACGGAACGTTGAAGTTGGTGACGATGAACTGTCCCGTCCCCAGGTACGGGAACCGCTGGGCATGCAGTATCATGCTGGCCCCGGAGACCACCAGCGCGGCGAATATCACCCACCCCAGGTAGGCGTCGGACTCGCCGGATGCCCGCACCACCAGAGCGGCCAGCATGATGAGGCCGATGGTGTTGGGGATGAATATCTGCAGCGCCGAAGTTGCCGCTACCAGCGGCGGACACTTCTCATCCGGTTCGTAGCGAATTTCGATTCACTCCCGCGCCACCGGGGTTGCGATCCCCGGTGGCGCCGGCCGTCCGATGCCTACTCGCTGGAGTAGTATCCTGCCACGAAGATGACCCCGTCATGCAGAACGGCCCAGTCGTGCCTGATGTTCTTCTCAGGCGCCAGTGGGTTGTCCACTTTCTGGGATGGGAACCACTTGCCGTCCTCAGTAATGCCCAGTTGCCCGATACCGGGGATAACCGCACCCACACGCTGTGGGAAGACGGCATTGGCAAGGAGAACGCCGTCCTCCTCATTCACCATCAACAGGTCCCACTGCCCGTCGATGCTCTCCGGGCTGTTGTAGTACGCGATGGTCGCTTCCCGCCCGTCGCGTTTGTAGCGGGCGACGGCGGCGGCGACGAATTGCTGGGTGTATGCCCGCGGGTCCTCGACCTCAGGGTAGTACCCGGAAGCGAAGAGCATCCCCTTGTGCCGCACCACGTACGCGATCTTGGGCACCTCCTGCAAGGTGAAGGGATGGGGCCAGAGATACTCCACCCAAATACCTTCTTCCGTAGCCTTGGCTATCTCCTTGCCCAGCTCGAAACCGCTGGAATCGGTCACGTTCTTGATGTCCGTCCCTATCAGGCGGGAGAACAGCGGATGAAGCACGTAGATGTCGTTGGCGTCCGTGGCGAACAGATACCACTGCCCTTCGAAGCTGCCGACGCTGTTGTAGTAACGCTGCAGCGCTTCGAGGCCATCCTGCTCGTAGCGCGCGATGGCCTTTTCGACGTAGGAGACGGTGTATTCGGCCGGGTCGGCGTCTTTCCAGGCCGGAGCGGCGTCGGGATCGGGCGTGTAGTAGCCCGAGGCGAATATCAGGCCATCGTGCCGCACGACCCACGTGCTCTTTGGCTCTTCGATCCTGGTGACGGGGTTCGGCCACAGGTAGTCCACCCAGTGGCCTGCCGTGGTGGCCTTGGCGATCTCCACGCCCAGGGCGTAGCCGCTGGAATCCACAACGTCCTTGATGTCCGTGCCTTTGAGGTGTGGCAGAATCGGATGGGCCAGGTAGATGTCGTCCGCGCCGATCAGGAACAGGTAGAACTCTCCTTCCACGCTGGCCGGGCTATCGTAGAATGCGATGGTCGCATCGAGGCCCTCACGCTCGTAGCGAGCAATGGCCTGCCCCACGTAGTCTTTCGCGTACTCCTCGCGGACGACGAAGTGCGGAGCGCCGAAAATCAGGTTATCGTGCCGGATAACCAGGAACTTGGTACGTCCCTGCTGCCCCGTGGCGGGATTGATCAGGATGATGCCAGTGATCCAGTACCCATCCGCAGTCGCTTTCGAGACGGGCGTTCCCAGGGGGGTGCCGGGGCCGGTGAACGAGTTGCTCCCCACCAGCTGGCCGTAGATGGCGGAGGCGAGGACGGTCTGATCGTTCCCACTCAGGATCATCAATGACCGCTCGCCTTCGACGCTCTCCAAACTGTTGTAGTGGGCGACGGTGGCGTCCAGGCCGTTCGCTTCGTAGTAGGCGATGGCCTTCTGCACGTAGGCGCGGGTCAGGGCGTCGTCGGTCATGGCTTCACCGGGCACGTCGGGCCGGTCGTCGTAGTAGCGCGACGTGAAGAGCAGCCCATCGTAGCGGATGGCCCAGTTGTGAGCGTATAGCGTCTCCGATGACCTGGTATTGGGGAAGACGTGGCTGACCCAAAGGCCCTCCTCGGTGGCTGCGGCCATCTCTTCGCCAATCTGCCGGGTGCGGCCCCGCGCGAGGTCTTTCAAGTCGGTGCCAATGATGCGTGGACTGAGGATGGCGGTGCGCACGATGTCGTTCTCATCGGCCATGGTCAGGCCCCACTGGCCGTCGACGCTCTCCTGGCTGTTGTAATGGGCGATGGTCGCGTCCAGGCCGTTGGCCCGGTAGTACTCGATGGCCTGCTGCACGTACTCCTTGGTTCGCGCCGCCGGGTCTTCGACCTGCGGGTAGTAGCCGGAGGCGAAGAGCATCCCGTCGCGGCGCACGGCGTAGCCCACCTTCGGAACCTCTTGCAGCGTCACCGGGTGCGGCCACAGGTATTCCACCCAGACACCTTGTTCGGTGGCCTTTGCCAGCTCCTTGCCAAGCTCGTAGCCGTCGGAGCCGACCACGTCCTTGATGTCCGTCCCTATCAGCCGGGAGATCAGGGGATGGACGTGATAGATGTCGTCGGCGTCGGTGGCGAAGAGATACCACTGGCCCTCGAAGCTGGCGACGCTGTTGTAGTAGTCGAGCATGGACTGCAGGCCGTCGCGCTCGTAGCGCTCGATGGCGCGGTCCACGTAGTCCACCGTGTACTCGCGCGGGTCTGCGCCCTGCCAGGCGGGGGTTCCGGCCTCGGGACTGCCGGCGTAGTAGCCGGAGGAGAAGATCAGCCCGTCGTGGCGGACGGACCAGGTGACCTTCTGCTGTTCCTTGCGGGATATGGGATGGGGCCACAGATACTCCACCCATATGCCCTGTTCGGTGGCCTGGGCTATCTCCCTGCCCAGCTCCTGTCCGTCGGAACCCACCACGTCCTTGATGTCGGTGCCGATGAGGTGGGGGAAGATGGGATGAGCTAGGTAGAGGTCGTCAGCGCCGATCAGGAACAGGTAGAACTGGCCGTCCAGGCTGTCCTGGCTGTTGTAGTAGGCGATGGTGGCGTCGAGACCTTCCTCGTTGTACTTGGCGATGGCCTTGTCCACGTACTCCTTGGTGGAAGCCGCCACGTTCTCCGTCACGGCGGAGTGGCTGGAGGCGAACACCAGGCCGTCATGAAGGATCATAAAGATCCGTCTCGGCTCTTCCTGCTTGGTGGCCGGGTTGACGCCCCGATCGGTAGCCCAGAGGCCGTCTTCGGTGGCGTCGGTTATCAATTTCCCCAATCCGGAGAACCTCGATCCGGGGCCGACGTACTGGCCCTCCAGAGAGCGGATGACGCCGGACACCAGCAGCACGCCCTCTTCGGCGTCTATGAGGGTCAGCGGCCTTCCGTCTTCGACTCCGGCTTCGCCCTTGTAGTGGGCGACCGTCGCGTCCAGGCCGTTAGCGTCGTAGTAGGCGATCGCCTTCTGCACGTAGGCGCGGGTCAGCGCGTCGTCGTTGGTATCGGTAGGGCCGGGCTCTCCCACCGAGGTGAAGTAGCTGGAAATGAAGATCAGCCCGTCGTGGCGAACCACCCACAAGTTTCTCCGCAATTTCTCCGACGTATTCGGGTTGAACCAGGGAGTGCTATGCCAAGCCCCTCCCTCCGTGGCCGTGGTCAATATAGCGCCGTCGTCAGCGCCCACGGGCGACTGGCGGTCCCTGCCGTCAGTGCCAATCAGATTCTGGAAGAAGGCATCCGCGACGTACAGGTAGTTCTCATCAATCAGCGTCAGCCACCACTGGCCGTCGACGCTCTCCTGGGTGTTGTAGTGGGCGATGGTGGCGTCCAGGCCGTTGGCCTCGTAGTATTCGATGGCCTCCTGCACGTACGCCTGGGTCCGGGCCGCCGGGTCTTCGACCTGCGGGTAGTAGCCCGAGGCGAAAATCATCCCGTCCCTGCGCACGGCGTAGCCCACCTTGGGAATCTCCTTCAGGGTCACAGGGTGGGGCCACAGGTACTCCACCCAGACTCCCTCCTCGGTGGCCTTTGCCAGCTCCTTGCCAAGCTCGTAGCCGTCGGAGCCGACCACGTCCTTGATGTCCGTCCCAATCAGCCTGGGGAACAACGCGTGAACGGTGTAGATGTCGGTGGCGTCGGTGGCGAAGAGGTACCATTCTCCCTCGAAGCTGGCAACGCTGTTGTAGTAGTTGAGCATGGATTCGAGGCCGTCGCGCTCGTAGCGTTCGATGGCGCGGTTCACGTAGCCCACCGTGTACTCGCGCGGGTCGACCCCTTGCCACGGCGTCGCTTCTACTTCGACGTCACGTCCGGCGTAGTAACCGGAGGCGAATATCATCCCGTCGTGGCGAATGGCCCAGGTGACCTTCTCCCCTTCTTTGCGGCTGACCGGATGGGGCCAGAGGTACTCCACCCAGATTCCGTCCTCGGTGGCTTGGGCTATCTCCTTGCCCAGTTCCTGGCCGTCAGAACCTATCACGTCCTTGACGTCCGTCCCGATGAGGTGAGGGAATATGGGATGGGCGACGTATTTGTCGTCGGCGTCTACGAGGAACAGGTATAGCTGTCCTTCCAGGCTGGCCCGGCTGTTGTAGTAGTCGACGGTGGCTTCCAAGCCGTCGCGCTGGTAGAGCCTGATCGCCCTGCTGACGTAATCCTGTGTGGTCTCCTCGACATTTTCCCTCACGGGGAAGTGTCCTGAGGCGAATACGAAGCCGTCGTGCAGGATGTAGATGGCTCGCATCGGCGACTGAGCGCCGGTGGCAGGATTGAAGCCAACCAGGTTGACCCAGATCCCTTTTTCGGTAATTTCCTCTCGGGCGGGGAAGGCCCCTGTACCAAGGCCCAGGGGAGTTCCCACCAACGCCGGGAAGGGAGCGACGCTCAATAGGGAGTCTTCGTCGATGACGAACAGAGCCCGCTCTCCTTCGTGGCTCTCTCGGCTGTTGTAGTAGGCGAACGCGGCCTCTCGCCCGTCGCGCTGGTAGCGCTCGATAGCCTTCTCCACGTAGGCGCGGGTCAGCGCGTCGTCGGACGCGTCTTCGGGCGTCGGAGCAGCCGGCCCCTGCGGCCCTGCCGGCCCCTGCGCACCCGTCGGCCCCTGTGGCCCGGCCGGCCCCTGCGCACCCGTCGGCCCCTGTGGCCCGGCCAGCCCCTGCGCACCTGTCGGCCCCTGTGAGCCGGCCGGCCCAGCCGAACCCTGTGAGCCTGCGGGCCCCTGTGAGCCTGCCGGCCCAGCCGGACCCTGCGGCCCTGTGGGCCCCTGCGAGCCGGGCGCACCAACGGGCCCCTGCGGCCCAGCCGGGCCCTGCGCGCCTGCGATCCCCTGTGAGCCTGAAGGCCCCGCCGGCCCCGCCGGCCCCTGCGGTCCGGCCGGCCCGGCTGGACCTGCGGCCGATTCCTGGCGAACTATGTCTCTGACCTCAGACTCGGAAAGGCCGCCGGAGCATCCCGTCAGCACACTGAGGGCAACTCCAATGGAAGCCGCGATCAGAAGCAGGAATAGCGCTTTCACACCAGTTGGCACGCTCCGATATTTCAGCCCTGTTACGTTCGCCGGCATTTCACCCTCCCGCTCGGTTCGCAAAGTCTAACTATCTTGGTCTCGAAGCGCGGTGTTTACGCGACTATGTATCAATGGTTCCATCCATTATATCACAACCCCCCTTTCTACTTTGGGGATGAATATCTGCAGCGCCGAAGCTGCCGCTACCGGCGGCGGACACTTCTCATCCGGTTCGTAGCGAATTTTGACTCACCCCTGGGATATTCCGGGGTGCTCCGGTCACTCGTCGTCCGGTTCGGGGTTGCCGGGCTGGTTGTCGTGGTAGCGCGACATGAAGATCAAGCCCTCGTGACGGATGGCCCACCAATGAGCGTACAGCTTTTCCGGGGAGTTGACGTTGTGTAACTCGTGGGTGAGCCAGATGCCCTGTTCCGTGGCTGCCGCCAGTTCTGCGCCAAGATCCGGATAGGAGGATGGGCTGAGGACCCTTATGTCTCTGCCGATGAGGTACGGGGCCACGCCGGCGATACGCAAAATGTAGTTCTCATCGGCCATGGACAAGACCCACTCACCGTCACTGCTCTCCGGGCTGTTGTAATACGTGGTGGTGGCCTCCAGCCCGTTGGCGTTGTAGTAATCAATGGCCTGCTGCACGTAGGCTTGAGTGTGGCCGACCGGGTCTGCAACTTGGGGGTAGTAGCCCGAGGCGAAGAGCATCCCGTCGTGGCGCACGGCGTAGCCAAGCTTGGGAGCTTCCTTCAGTGTCGCCACGTGGGGCCACAGATATTCCACCCAGACTCCCCCGCCGCCATCCTGGGCCGCGGCCAACGCCTTGCCCAGCTCAAAGCCATCCTTGGCAACTACGTTCTTGATGTCCGTCCCAATCAGGTGGGGCAGGAGCGGATGGACGTGGTATACGTCGTTTTCGTCGGTGGCGAAGAGATACCACTCGCCCTCGAAGCTGGCGACGCTGTTGTAGTAGTCGAGCATGGACTGTAGGCCGTCTCGCTCGTAGCGCTCGATGGCCCGGTTCACGTACTCCACCGTGTATTGCCGCGGATCGGCGACGTCCTGCCAGGGCGGCGCCTCCTCTTCGGAGCCGCCGGCGTAGTAGCCGGAGGCGAAAATCAGACCGTGGTGGCGTACGACCCAGGCGACCTTGGGCAGCTCCTCCCGGGTGATGGGATGGGGCCACAGGTATTCCACCCAGATGCCTTCCTCGGTGGCTTGCGCAATGCGCTGGCCCAGCGGGTCGCCGTCGGAACCCGCCACGTCCTTGATGTCCTGCGCCCCGATGAAATGGGGGAAGAGGGGATGGGCCAGATAGATGTCATCCACGCCGATGAGGAACAGGTAGAACTGGCCTTCACGGCTGTTCTCCAGGTCGTTGTAATGGGCGATGGTGTCCTGGAGTCCGTCCCTTTCGTATTTGGCGATGGCTCGGTTCACGTAATCCTGGGTGGCTTCGGCGACGTTTTCGCGGAGTATGGAATGGCCGGAGGCGAAAATCAGTCCTTCGTGGCGGACGTAGAAGAAACGCATCGGGCCCGTTTCGCCAGTGGCGGGATCGAGGCCCCGGTGTTCGGCCCAGATGCCCTCGTCGGTGATCGTATCCGCTTTAGGGATGCCGCCGCCAAAGTCCAAGGGCGCTCCGACGGCCAGCCGGGGGTTCACGGCAAAGGTCAGCATGATGAGGTCGGGGTTGAGCACGTACATCATGCGTTCGCCCTCGATGCTCGCGGGGCTGTTGTAGTGGGCCACCGTGGCGTCCCGGCCGTTCGCTTCGTAGTAGGCGATCGCTTTCCCGACATAGGCTTGGGTCAGCTCGTTGTCGGTCTTCGCGGTATCCGGCACGTCGGGCCGGTCGTCGTAATAGCGTGACGTGAAGAGCAGGCCGTCGTAGCGGATGGCCCAAGTATGGGCGTACAGGGTCTCCGAAGACCTGGTGTTCGGGAAGATGACGCTGACCCATGCGCCGTCCTCGGTGGCCGCCGCCATCTCTTCGCCGATCTTCCGGACGCGGCCCGCGCCGACGTCTTTCAAGTCGGTGCCAACGATACGTGGAGCAAGGATGGCGGTGCGCACGATGTCGTTCTCATCGGCGAGGGTCAGGCTCCACTGGCCGTCGACGCTCTCCTGGCTGTTGTAATGGGCGATGGTGGCGTCCAGGCCGTTGGCTTTGTAGTACTCGATGGCCTCCTGCACGTACGCCTTGGTTCTTGCCGCCGGGTCTTCGACCTGCGGGTAGTAGCCGGAGGCGAAGAGCATCCCGTCGCGGCGCACGGCGTAGCCCACCTTGGGAACTTCCTTCAGGGTCACCGGGTGCGGCCACAGGTACTCCACCCAGACCCCTTCGCCGCCGTCCTCAGCAGCGGCCAGCGCATTGCCCAGCTCGTAGCCGTCGGAGCCGACCACGTCCTTGATGTCCGTCCCTATCAGCGGGGAAATCAGGGGATGGACGTGATAGATGTCATTGGCGTCGGTGGCGAAGAGATACCACTGGCCCTCGAAGCTGGCCACGCTGTTGTAGTAGTCCAGCATGGACTGCAGGCCGTCCCGCTCGTAGCGCTCGATGGCGCGGTCCACGTAGTCCACGGTGTACTCGCGCGGGTCTGCGCCCTGCCAGGCGGGGGTTCCGGCCTCGGGACCTCCGGCGTAGTAGCCGGAGGAGAAGATCAGCCCGTCGTGGCGGACGGACCAGGTGACCTTCTGCTGTTCCTTGCGGGATATGGGATGGGGCCACAGGTATTCCACCCATATGCCCTGTTCGGTGGCCTGGGCTATCTCCCTGCCCAGCTCCTGTCCGTCGGACCCCACCACGTCCTTGATGTCTGTGCCGATGAGGTGGGGGAAGATGGGATGAGCGAGGTAGATGTCGTCCGCGCCGATGAGGAACAGGTAGAACTGGCCGTCCAGGCTGTCCTGGCTGTTGTAGTGGGCGATGGTGGCGTCCAGGCCGTCCGCTTGGTACTTGGCGATGGCCTTGTCCACGTACTCCTTGGTGGATTTCGCCACGTTCTCCGTCACGGCGGAGTGGCTGGAGGCGAACACCAGGCCGTCATGAAGGATCACAAAGATCCGTCTCGGCTCTTCCTGCTTGGTGGCCGGGTTGACGCCGCGAGCGTCGAGCCATCGGCCTTCTCCGGTGGCGACGTCTATCAGGCCACCCAGGCCGGAGAACCTCGATCCGGGGCCGACGTACTGGCCCTCCAGGGACCGGATGACGCCGGACACCAGCAGCACGCCTTCGGCGTCTATGATGGTCAGCGGTCTCCCGTCTTCGACGCCGGCTTCGCCCTTGTAGTATTCGACCGTCGCGTCCAGGCCGTTAGCGTCGTAGTAGTCGATAGCCTTCTGCACGTAGGCGCGGGTCAGCGCGTCGTCGGACGCGTCTTCGGGCGTCGGAGCAGCCGGCCCCTGCGGCCCTGCCGGTCCCTGTGGCCCGGCCGGCCCCTGCGCACCTGTCGGCCCCTGTGAACCGGCCGGCCCAGCCGGACCCTGCGCGCCTGCGGGCCCCTGTGAGCCTGCCGGCCCAGCCGAACCCTGTGAGCCTGCCGGCCCCTGTGAGCCTGTCGGCCCAGCCGGACCCTGCGGCCCTGTGGGCCCCTGCGAGCCGGGCGCACCAACGGGCCCCTGCGGCCCAGCCGGGCCCTGCGCGCCTGCGATCCCCTGTGAGCCTGAAGGCCCCGCCGGCCCCGCCGGCCCCTGCGGTCCGGCCGGCCCGGCTGGACCTGCGGCCGATTCCTGACGCACTATGTCTCTGACCTCAGACTCGGAAAGGCCGTCGGAGCATCCCGTCAGCACACTGAGGGCAACTCCAATGGAAGCCGCGACCAGAAGCAGGAATAGCGCTTTCACGCCAGTTGGCATCCGTCGATATTTCAACCCTGCCACGTTCGCCGACATTTCACCCTCCCGTTACGCTTACGCCAGCGCGACTCGGTATCAATAGTTCTCACTATTATATCACAAACCCCCTACTTTCGTGCTCCTCAGTCGGGGCTTGACAGCGGCGTGGCCGTGTGCGATACTTAGCGTGACGCTAATAGTTAGGACGCGCCAATGCAATCCCGCGAAGAGCTCGTCGCGAAGCTGGTCGAGCACATGGGACACATGCAGGGCCGGATGCGGGCCAAGCCCTCGTCGGCGTGGGCGGAGCTCGACCTGACCATGCCCCAGGCGAAGACGCTGTTCTACCTGGCCGACGGGCCCCGGCGGATGAGCGGCATAGCCGAACGGCTCGGCGTCGAGATGCCGTCGGCCACGACCATGATCGCCCGCCTCGTCGCCAAGGGGCTGGTCGAGCGCAGGCAGGACCCGGCGGACCGGCGCGCCGTCGTCTGCTCCCTCACCCAGGCGGGCAGGGACGCGGTGGAGAGGTTCTGGTCGCTCCGGGCGGCCAGGACCGAGGCCCTCGCCGCCGTACTGACCACCGAGGAGCTGGAGATCGTAGTCCCGGCAATGGAGATCATGGCGGACGCCGTCCGCAGGCCGGGGTTCAGGGACGGCGCGGGCGGGCACGGGGCGATGGACCGGGAAGGCCAGACCAAGGAGGCCGGCGTATGAGAGTCGCGTTTCGTCTTATGAAATACGCCTTCAGGCACAAGTGGCACCTCGTCGGCGCGTACGCGGCGATGATAGCGTCCACGCTGTCGGCGATGGTGGTGCCGAGGCTGCTGGGGGACGCCATCGACACGGCCCTCGCCAGCGGCCTCCAGAGCCGCCTGCTGCTGCTGGCGGCGATCATAGTGGTCTTCAGCCTACTGAGGGGCGTGTTCTCCTACGCCCAGCGGTACCTCTCGGAGTCGCTGTCGCAGAGGAGCGCCTACGACCTGCGGGAGGACTTCTTCAAGAAGCTCCAGAGCATGAGCTTCGGCTTCTTCGACAAGGAGCAGACCGGCAACCTCATGTCCAAGGCCACCCAGGACGTGGAGGCCGTCCGAATGTTCATCAGCATGGGCATGGTGCGGGGCCTGTCGATCTTCGTCATGCTCGGCGCGGTTTCGGTTCTCATGGCCACGACCAACTGGCGGCTGGCCATCGTCAGCATGGCCTTCGTGCCCCTCATCCTCTGGAGGGCGCTCGCCTTGTCCAGCGTCCTCCGCCCCACGTGGATGAGGGTGCAGGAGGAGACGGGCGCGCTGACGACCGTCCTCCAAGAGAACCTGGCGGGCATGAAGGTGGTGAAGGCCTTCGGCGCGCGCCGCTTCGAGGAGTCGAAGTTCAACGCGAAGGCCGACGCGGTGGCGAATCTCACCTACTCGGCGACGCGGCTGTTCGCGTCCCAGGGCTCGCTGATGACCTTCATCTTCACCGCGGCCACGGGCGCGATCCTCTGGTTCGGAGGGAGGGAGATCGCGGCGGACAGGCTGACCGCCGGCGGCCTCGCGTCCTTCATCTTCCTCATGGCCCTGCTCGGGATGCCGATAAGGATGAGCGGCTGGATGGTCAACACCTTCTCGCGGGCCTCTTCGGCGGGGCAGCGGATATACGACGTGCTGGACGCCGAGTCGCCGGTCAAGGAGAAGCCGGACGCGGCGCACCTGCCCCGGGTCCAGGGGCGCGTCGCCTTCGAGAACGTGGCGGTCAGCTACGACGAGGCGGGTAGCGCGGTCCGCAACATCGACTTCGAGGTACAGCCGGGCCAGATCATCGCGCTGCTGGGCGGGCCGGGGTCCGGCAAGAGCACCATAGCCCACGTCATCCCCCGGTTCTACGACGTGTCCCAGGGGCGCATCACCATCGACGGCCACGACGTGAAGGACGTCACGCTGTCGTCGCTGAGGCAGAACGTGGGCATCGTCATGCAGGACGTGTTCGTATTCGCGGCAAGCATGAAGGACAACATCGCCTACGGGCTGGACGACGTGGACATGGACGAGGTCGTCAAGGCCGCGAAGGTCGCTCAGCTCCACGACTTCATCGAGGGTCTGCCGGACGGGTACGACTCGTGGGTGGGCGAGCGCGGCATCACCCTGTCGGGCGGGCAGCGGCAGCGGCTCGCCATCGCCCGGACGATCCTGCTCGACCCGCCGGTCCTGATCCTCGACGACTCCACGTCGAGCGTGGACATGGCGACCGAGTACAGGCTCCAGCAGGCCCTGGACGAGGTTATCAGGGGCCGCACGACGTTCGTCATCGCCCACAGGCTCTCGACGGTCCGGAAGGCGGACATGATCCTGGCGCTGGACGACGGCGAGATCGTGGAGCGCGGGACCCACGACGAGCTCCTGGAGCGCAACGGGTTCTACCGGAGCATCTACGACCTGCAGCTCCGTCCCCAGGAGGACGAGCCCGCCGCGGTGCCGGCGGCAGTGGGAGGTGAAGCCCGATGATGTTCGGAGGAGGCGGCGGAAGCTGGATGGCCCGCGGCGGCGGTGGCGCGAGCTATGGCCGGGGGATGGCCGGGCGGCTCGGCCTGGACCAGGAGGATGAGGACGGCCAGCTATACGACCACGCGGTGGTGAAGCGGCTGTTCAAGTACCTCATTCCCCACTGGCCGAGGCTGCTGCTGACCCTGGCGGCCGTGTTGGTGTACACGGGGACCGTGATCGCCATACCGTGGATGGTGGCCCTGATAATCGACGACTACGTGCGCACCGGCGACCTGTCCGGGCTGAACGTGGTCGTCCCGATCTTCGTGGGGCTGGCGCTGCTCCAGTACGGCAGCCAGTACCTGCACCTGAGGACGATGGCCTTCGTCGGGCAGAGGGTGCTCTACACCCTGCGCGTGGGCCTGTTCCGCCACCTCCAGGGCCTGTCGATGAGCTTCTACAACAGGAACGAGGTCGGGCGGGTGATGTCGAGGGTCCAGAACGACGTGCAGCAGCTCCAGGAGTTCCTGTCCATCGTCATCATCACCGCCGCGGACATCCTGAGTCTGGGCGGGATCATCGTGGTGATGGTGAGCATGAACGCCCGGCTTGCCGGGGTAACGTTGCTGCTCATCCCGCTGCTATTCGTGATGATGGCGATCTGGCAGAGGTTCGCGCGCCGCGCCTTCATGAGGGCGCGCAGGGCCATCTCGGCCGTCAACGCCGGGCTCCAGGAGAACATATCCGGCGTGCGGGTCGTCCAGAGCATGAACCGCGAGGGCGCGAACATCCGCTCCTTCGGCGCGGCCAACACGGAGAACCTGGGCGCGAACCTGGAGGCGGGCCGGATGCAGGCCGTCCTGTTCCCGGCGGTGGAATTCATGTCCGCCTTCGGCCTCGCCCTGGTGGTGTTCGTGGGCGGCTCCCTCGTGCTGGACAACACTCTCGAGGTGGGGATGCTGGTGGCCTTCGCCCTCTACATCCAGCGCTTCTTCGAGCCGGTGCTGAACCTGACGATGCAGTACGGCTCGCTCCAGCGCGCCATGGCGTCGGGCGCACGCATCTTCGAGCTGATGGACGTGGAGCCGGAGGTGGTCGACAGGCCCGGCAGCGCGAGCGTGGAGACCGTGAGCGGCGACGTGCGGTTCGACGGCGTCGGCTTCCACTACGTGAAGGACGAGCCCGTCCTGCAGGGCGTGGACCTGCACGTCCCGGCGGGCCACACGGTCGCGCTTGTGGGGCCGACGGGAGCGGGCAAGACGACCATCGTCTCGCTCCTGATGCGCTTCTACGACGTGAAGGAGGGCCGGGTGCTGATCGACAGCGTGGACATCCGCGACATCACCCTCGACTCGCTGTCGAAGCAGATGTCCATCGTGCCGCAGGAGCCGTACCTATTCTCCGGCACCATCGCCGACAACATCCGCTACAACCGGACGGAGGCGACCGACTCTGACGTGGTCAGGGCCGCGACGGCCGTGGGCGCGCACGACTTCATCATGAAGATGGAGAACGGCTACGACACGCCGCTCCAGGAGAGGGGCGGGAACCTCAGCGTCGGCCAGCGGCAGCTCATCAGCTTCGCCCGCGCCCTGGTCGCCGACCCGCGCGTGCTGCTGCTCGACGAGGCCACCGCCAACATCGACACCTACACGGAGATGCTGATCCAGAGGGCGCTCGACGAGCTGCTCAGGGGGCGCACGGCCATCGTCATCGCCCATCGCCTCTCGACCATCAGGAACGCCGACCGCATAGTCGTCCTCGACCAGGGCCGCGTGGTGGAAGAGGGCAGGCACGCCGACCTGCTGGAGCGCGGCGGGCTGTACCACCGCCTGCACTCCTACTCGACCGAGGGCGCCGAGCCCGAGCCGGCCGCCGCAGCCGTATCGACGAACGGCGCGGCAGCCCCGGCGAGCGTGGCGGGCACGTGGAACATGAAGCTGGAGTCGCCCAGGGGCACCCGCGAGGGCACGCTGGAGCTTGCGGTGGACGGCTCGTCCCTGAGCGGGACGTGGACCGGCGAGCGCGGGACCCAGCAGTTCGCCGGAGGGACGGTCGAGGGGCCGAGCCTGTCATGGGAGATCCAGATGTCGGGGCCGATGGGCCAGATGTCGCTGCGGTTCTCGGGCCTCCTCGCCGATGGCGCCATATCGGGCGAGGTCGAGTTCGGCTCCTTCGGCAAGGGCAAGTTCGAGGCCACCCGCGCCTAGGCAGCGCACGTTCGCCCTGAGCCTGTCGAAGGGCCGAAGGGCAGTTCTCCGCCGGGAGCGGGTGACTCTGCTATAATTCCCCCGGCCTGAGTTACACGGAGGCCGTGAATGGCCGTGCTCGCAGTAGTATCCGACGCTCCCGGCGCTGGGAAGACCGCCGTCTCATCCGCGCTCGCCCGCCTGGCCCGCGACGGCGGGAAGACCGCGGCTGTCTACAAGCCCGTAGGCCCCGCCGGCGATCCAGACCCGGCCGTCTACGATAAGCTCTTGGGCCAGGCCATGAACGGCGCTGCCAGGCTCGCCGAGGACTCACCCCTCGACGAGGCGCTCTCCGGCATACGAGCATCGGCAGCCGACTTGGCGTCCAGCAGCGACCTGGTGATCGTCGAGGTCTCCTCGGCCCTGTCGGAGGATGACTCTGCGAGCCTCGTCGAGGCGCTGGACGCGACGGTCGTGGCCGTCGTGGGCTATCGCCCGGACCTCCAGGGCTCGGACCTGGGTCGGGCTGGCGCTGCCTACGGCGACAGGCTGGCGGGCGTCGTGATCAACGGCCGCACGCGCTACAAGGGGCACGACACGGAGACTAGGCTGATCCCCGAGGCCGGGGCGGCCGGTGTCAACGTCCTGGGCGCTGTGCCCGAGGACCGCACCATGCTCGGCGTGACCGTCGCCGGCATAGCGACGCACCTCGACGGGCGCAACATCACCGACGTGGACGGCATGGACAGGCTAGTCGAGCACTTCCAGGTCGGCGGCCTCGGCTTGGACAGGGGCACCGACTACTTCGAGATACTCGACCGCAAGGCCGTCATCATGCGGGGAGACCGGCCGGACGTCCACATGGCCGCCCTCAGGACGCCCATGGCCTGCATGGTGCTCACCATGGGCATCGATCCCATCGAGTACGTCTACTACGAGGCCGAGGAGCAGGACGTCCCGATCATCCTCGTCGACCAGGACACCATCCCGGCGATGGAGTCCCTCCACGGCATCCACGAGCGCGCCCGCTTCGACCACCCCGACAAGCTCGCCCGCTTCACCCAGCTACTCAAGGAGCACACGGACGTCGCCGCCCTGCTGCCGCGGTAGGATCCCGCGACGAGGGGCTTACTGCCCCGAAGGGTCGAACACGGGCATGGACTCGGCGATCTTGAGAAGCTCGTCCTGGTCGATGGGGTTCACCACGCTCCTAATCTCAACAGCGTAGCCCCGGCCGGTCTCGAACCACAGGGTCCGGGCGAAGTCGGGGTCCCAATCGCAGCCGCCACCCGACCCATCGAAGCATGCGCCATCGAACAGGATGCCCCAGTGACCCGCGACGGTCACCAGCTCCCAGTGGGCCTCGGGCTAGGTGCCTACTCTTATGCCGGGGGTGGTGGCGGCGCGGAGGGCTTCGATTGCGGAGACGATGGCGAGGAAGCTGGTCTTGGGGTTTCGCTCGTGGGGGTGCAGCTCCATCCTGAAGCGGAGGGTGCCGAGGCCGCCGACCGCTTCGATCTCGTGAACGTTGAGGGTGGAGCCGGGGTCTGCAACGACCTTTACCCTGGTCTCGTGTGCTCCGAGGCCGGCGAGGCTGAGGGTCGCGGCGACGTTGACGTTCGCGGGGAAGAGCTTGACGGCCTCGATTGCCGGGCCGTCGAACACGACCGTCGGCTCGGTGATCTCGCGGGACTCCCACCCGGCGAACCCGGGCGCACCGGCGAGGCCGCGCGGGGGCTTGGTGGTGGTGAGGGTCACCCGGTCGAGGCGGCCCCTGGCGGCCCTGATGGCGTCGATGCCGCCCAGTGCGCCCGAGGGCACGATGAGCCGCCGCTGAGTCCGCTGGGCAAGGTCGGCCAGCCGCCCGGCCAGGGCGGGGTCGGCGAGTGCGCCTGAGCTCATCATCAGCAGGTCCTTGTCGGCGGAGAGGACGGCCTCGGCGTGGGCGCGCACGGCGTGGGGCGAGGCGCACTCGACGACCATGTCGAGGCCGGGCGCGGCGAGGAAGTTCTGGATATCGTCGGTGCCGAAGACGCCGCCGATGTCCTTGGCGAGCGATGCGGCCAGGCCGTCGACCTGGTCGAACAGGGCCGCGAGGCGCGCGTCACCGGCCTCGCCCGCCTCGATTGCGCGGGCTAGCTCCTGCCCGATTGCGCCACAGCCGAGCAGTCCGACGCCGGTCGCCACGACGCGCCTCCCTTCGTGTCTCGCGCCGGAGTGTATCCGCCGGCAGAGAGGCCGTCAATCGGGGGAAAGAGGCGAGAGGTATGCGGTACAATCGTCGGTAGGCTGGATTGGAGGTGACGGGTTGAGCGACGGTTCGGCTGGGGCGCTGGGCACTCATCTGCTGCTGGAGCTGAACGAGTGCGACTCCGACTTGCTCGACGAGTTGGGCATCATCGAGGCCGCGATGGTCGACGCGGCGCGGGAGGCGGGCGCCAGCATCCTCGGGCGGTCGTTCCACAAGTTCAAGCCGCGGGGCGTGACCGGAATCGTGGCGATAGCGGAGTCGCACCTGGCGATCCACACGTGGCCTGAGCACGGGTACGCCGCCGTGGACATCTTCACCTGCGGGGAGTCGTTCGCGCCGGACCGGGCGGCCCAGCTGATCATAGGCAGCCTGAAGTGCCGCAAGCCGGTCACGACGACCATCAGGCGCGGCCCGGTCGCTTCGGGCGCGGTGACCGCACTGTGACGGACGCCGGCCTCACACCCTCACCCCAACACTCTCCCGTCGAGGGAGAGGGGGTTATGCGGGGCTGGCACTACGAGCACGTCACGCCGGATCTCCTGCAGGTCGAGCGGGTGGAGCGGGTCGTCCACTCGGGCCGGACGGCCTACCAGTCGGTGGTGATACAGGACACGGCCTGCTTCGGCAGGTCGCTGGTGCTGGACGACAAGACCCAGTCGACGGAGGTGGACGAGTTCGTGTACCACGAGTCGCTTGTCCAGCCGTGCATGATCGCCCACACGGGGCCGCGCCGGGTCTTCATCGCGGGTGGCGGCGAGGGGGCGACGGCGCGGGAGGCGTTGCGGCACCGGACGGTGGAGCGGGTGGTGATGGCGGACATCGACGCGGTGGTGGTGGACCTGTGCCGCAGATATTTGGGCGCGTTCCATCAGGGCTCGTTCGACGACCCGAGGCTGGAGCTTCACCACCGGGACGCGATGGCCGTGCTGGAGGAGTCGGACGGCGGGTTCGACGTGGCGGTGATTGACGTGCCCGACCCGCTGGAGGGGGGGCCGGCGTACCTGCTGTTCACGGCGGAGTTCTACGCCCTCGCGCGGGACCGGCTGGCGCCGGGAGGGCTGCTCGTCGCCCAGGCGGGGCCGACGGGGCCGGCCTTCTACGAGCAGTGCTTCTCCGCGGTGGCCAACACCGCCGGCTCGGCGTTCCCCACGATGTCGGCGTACGAGGCGTTCGTGCCGTCGTTCGGGTCGACGTGGGGCTTCGTGGTCGGCTCGCTGGGCGGCGACCCGGCGGCGCTGGGCGCGAAGGATGTGGACTCAAGACTCGACGACAGGGGCATCGGAGGACTGCGCCACTACGACGGCGAGACCCACAGGGGCATGTTCTCGCTGCCCAAGTATCTGCGCGCTGCGATGAGGGCCGAGCGCAGGGTGATCACGAAGGACGCCCCCCTATTCGTGACGTAGCGCCATAACGGAGGTGTCGATGATGCAGCTTGGAATCGTCGGACTTGGCAGGATGGGCGGGAACATGGCGCAGCGCCTGTTGCGCGGCGGCCACGATCTCGTCGTCTACGATCCCAACCCGCAGGCTGTCGAGGCGCAGGCGAGCGCCGGTGCGGTTGGCGCGGCGTCGCTGGGCGAGCTTGCGGCAAAGCTCGACGCTCCCAGGGCCGTGTGGTCGATGGTGCCGTCGGGGGACGCGACGGAGGCGACCATTGCCGCGCTCGCCGACGAGCTGGAGCCGGGCGACGTCATCATCGACGGGGGGAACGCCAACTACAGGGACACCATCCGCAGGGCCGGGACGCTGGCCGAGCGGGGCATCGCCCTCCTCGACGCGGGCACGAGCGGCGGCGTCTGGGGCCTCGCCGAGGGGTACAGCCTGATGATCGGAGGCGACAGGGACGCGTTCGAACGGCTGGAGCCGATCTTCCAGACCCTGGCCCCGAGCCCGGACAGGGGCTACGGCCACGTCGGCGGCTCGGGAGCGGGCCACTTCGTGAAGATGGTGCACAACGGGATCGAGTACGGCATGATGCAGGCCTACGCGGAGGGGTTCGAGCTGATGGCGGCGAAGGAGGACATGGCCCTGGACCTGTCGCAGATCGCGGAGATATGGCGGTACGGCAGCGTGGTGCGGTCGTGGCTGCTGGACCTGACCGCCGCGGCGCTGGAGGAGGACCCGGAGCTGGCGGGGCTGGAGTCCTACGTGGAGGACTCGGGCGAGGGCCGGTGGACGTTGCAGGAGTCGATCGATCTCGCCGTGCCCATACCCGTGATCGCGCTGTCGCTCCAGGCGCGGTTCCGGTCGAGGCAGGAATCGCCCCTGGGTCCGCGCCTGCTCGCGGCCATGCGGAACCAGTTCGGGGGCCACGCGGTCAGGAAGGCGTAGCGGCGGCCCTTGCCTTGAGCCGCGGAGCACTACCCTTCGACAAGCTCAGGAGAGCCAGGCTCAGGGCGAACGTACTTTCAAGTGGCAGCAGATGGCCTCACCACGACGGGGCGGTGTCCTCGGCGTCGTTGCTAGTCAGGCGCTGCTGGTTGCTGCCGTCCGCCGACATGACGAATATCTCGGCGTCGCCGTCGAGGTAGGATACGAAGGCGATGCTCTTGCCGTTGGGCGACCACACCGGCTGGTCGTCGCGCACCGTGTTGTGGGTCAGGCGCGCGGTGCTGCCCGAACCCGCGTCCATGACGTATATCTCCGCGTTGCCGTCCTCCCCGGAAACGAACACGAGGGTCCGGTTGTTGGGCGACCAGGACAGCGCGTCCTCGGGCGCGTCGTTGTTGGTCAGCCGCTTCTCGCCCGTGCCGTCCTCGTTCATGAGGTAGATCTCGGGCGTGCCGTCCCGGGTCGATATGAAGGCCAGCCTCTTCCCGTCGGGCGACCAGACGGGCGCGGAGTCCGGCGTATCGGTCAGCCTGAACTCGTTCACGCCATCGGGATTGCGCACGTATATGCCCATGCCGGGGCCGTCCGCGACGGTGAAGGAGATGGCGGCTCCCCTGGGAGACCAGCCGCCGACCTCCTGGGAGTCGATGGACGTCAGGGACATCTGCCGCGAGTCGTCGACGCCGTTGAAGTAGACGGACTCGCGCCCCTCTTCTTCGGCCACGTACGCGAGGCGCGAGGAGTCGTGGGACCACCTGTGGCCGCGGCGAACCCCTGGCGACGTGATGCTCCTGCGCGACTCCCCGGTCACCGTCGACACGTCGACGGTCACGCTGACCGGCGACCCGGCCAGGAACGCGACCATCTTGCGATCCGGCGACACCCGGGGGGCGAACTCGTCCGCGGCGCTCTCCGTCAGGTTGGTCTCGGTGCCGTCGCTGACGCGAACGGCGTATATCTCCAGGTTGCCGTCGCGGTCTGAGGTGAAGACGACGGGAGGCTCACTCGATGTGCAGCCAAGCACTGCGGTGAGAAGAGCTGCCAGCGGGAGTATCCAGCCAACTCCGCGCATGACCCGTCGAGGGGAGTCCGGTGAGCTACCACAGCCTGATTCCAAGGCGATTTGCGTTGGGTGGGGGAGAGCCGCCTTGACCGTTAGGAGGCTTTGCCGATCCTGAAGACCTTCGTAGCGCACGTCTTGCAGGTTCCCTGGGTAGCAGGGCGCCCGTTCTTAGTTGTGACGGACTTGGGATTTTCGATGTTGACTTTCGCCATGCACTTGAAGCAATACGCCTCCATTCAGCGCCTCCCATGCTGGCTCATCTGGAAAATCCCTGTAGAGGCTTGCGAAAACCAGCCCCAGCTCGTGCAGGGGTCTTGTTCTAGCTCTCTTCTTCGATTCCCGACGCCCGCAGCTCGTCGGCCTCTGCGGTACCCAGGATGCGGAACACGGACGTGTTGGGGTCCTCGTCTGCCACGCCCCGAACAGCGGGGCGCCCGTTCTTCAGTATCACCAGCTTGGGATTGCGGATCACGACGTTCTTCCGGAGCTTGAACGAGTATGCGGTGAGTTCGGCCATAACAATCTCCGTTGCGCAAGATGTCTAATCTGTGCTGCCGGCTCGTGCGGGAGCGGTTCCGCTCGCTACGGAACCCCTAGAACATAGGGCTTGCAACCGCTGTTGTCAATACCCAATCAAGCCTTTGTCTCAAATTGCGCTCGCTTCGTCGGCAATTGACCGGACGTTCTCCGCGGGCGTGTCCGGCGGGAAGGTGCACCCAGTTCCCAGCATCCAGCCCGTCGCGCCCATCGCCTGAGCCGTGCTCCCGACCACGCGGGCCAGGTCTTCGGGCGCGGCGTCGACGAGGCCGTCCTTGTGGGGCAGACCGCCTACCACCACTCTCGGCGCGAGGGTCGCCCGGCCCTCCGCAAGGGAAGAATTACCCTCGCCGTGCACGTCCCAGTTGAAGGCGTGGACGGGATAGCCGGCGAGCAAGGCCAGCATGTTGTTGTCCCTGCAGACGTGGAGGAGGTTGAACTCGGCGCCGGATGCAGCCTCGAGAACGCGCAGGTCGTAGGGCCGGGCGAACGTGGCGTACTCGTCGGGGGTCAGGCTGTCCGTGGTAGCCCAGGACGTGGTGGCGTAGAAGAGGCCGCTCGCGCCCACGTCGAGGCAGGCGTTGGTGAAGCGGACGAACGTCTCGGTCACGACCTCCAGGGCCTGTCTCACCTCGTCGGGATGCTCGCGGAGGTGGCGCACGAAGGTCTCTTCGGACGGGACGAGCCGGGCGGCGATGGAGAGGGGAGTGAAGACCGTCATCAGGAACGGTACCTCGCCCTCCAGGCCCTCCGCGATGAGCCTCAGCGCCTCGAGCTGCTCGCCGAGGACGCCGGCGGACGGGTCCAGGACCTTGAGCCGCGTCCAGTCGCCGGGCTCGCGCACGGGCCACGAGAGGGGCTGGGGCGAGCCGTCGCCGCCGGTGCGCATCTCAAGCCCCCAGTCCTCGGCGTGGTACGAGGCGCGCGGGTTGACCTTCATGAAGTCCCAGTCGTACTCGCGCTGGAACCCCAGCATGGCCTCGGCCAGGGTGTCGGGGGCGGTCTCCTCGGCGTAGAAGTGCCGCCACATGCTGGCTGGGGGGCGGTCGACGTCCTCACCCGCCAGGCAGGCAAGTACGCGCTCGCGGTGACTCATCGACTCGCTCATGGTCAAGACCTCACTTGGGATTAAACGAGCGACCGGCTCAGGGCTACCAGCCCGTCGAGCTTCGCCCTCGCTGCGCCGCTGTCTATGGACTCGGCGGCCTGGGCTGCGCCGTCGCGCAGCGTCTCCGCCCTGTCGGCGGCCACCAGCGCGGCGGCGCAGTTGGCCAGGACCACGTCGCGGGCGGGGCCGGACTCGCCGTCGAGCACCGAGCGCACGGTCGCGGCGCTCTCGGCCGGGCTGGCGACCCTGAGGGAGCCGGTGTCGACGCTGCCCAGGCCGAAGTCGTCCGGGGTCACGGTGTAGGACGAGACGCTGCCGTCCTTCACGTCCCACACATCGGTCGGCGAAGCGAGGCTGACCTCGTCCAGGCCGTCCTGCCCGTGCACTATCAGCGCGTGGGCGACGCCCTGGGTGTGGAGGAACTGCGCTACCGTTTCGGCCAGGCCCGGGTCCGCCATGCCGAAGACCTGGGCGGTGACGCCGGCGGGGTTCATGAGCGGGCCCAGGGTGTTGAAGATGGTGCGGATGCCGATCTCCCGCCTCGGGCCGGCGGCGAACCTCATGGCCGGGTGGAAGGTCTGGGCGAACATGAACCCGAAGCCTACCTCCTCGATGCACCGCGCGACGCCGTCAGGGCCCAGGGCGATGTTCACGCCCAGCTCCTCCAGCACGTCCGCGCTGCCCGTGGAGCCGGACGCGGCGCGATTGCCGTGCTTGGCGACCTTCACCCCCGCGCCCGCGGCTACGAGCCCGACGGTCGTGGATATGTTGAAGGTGTGGGACGCGTCGCCGCCGGTCCCGCACGTGTCTACCAGCGGGCCCTCGACCTCGACGGATAGGCCCTTGCTCCGCATCACGCCCGCCATGCCGGTGATCTCGTCCAGGGTCTCGCCCTTGACGCGCAGGGCCGTCACGAAAGCGCCAAGCTGGGCGGGAGTGGCCTCGTCGCCCATGATCTCGCCCATCACCTGCGCGGCCTCGTCCGCGGCTAGGTCGCGTCCCTCAATCACCTTCGCGATCGCTTCTCTAATCATGTCGCCCTCACATCTCCAGGAAGTTTCGCAGGATGTCGTGCCCCACGCCGGTCATGATCGACTCCGGGTGGAACTGTATGCCCTCCACGGGGTAGCGCTTATGGCGCACGCCCATGATGATACCGGCGTCCGTCCACGCCGTCACGTCCAGGTCATCGGGCAGGTCGTCCCTGTAGACGGCCAGAGAGTGGTAGCGTATCGCCTCGAACGGGTCGGGCAGCCCCTCGAACAGGCCCTTGCCGTCGTGGTGGACCATCGACGTCTTGCCGTGCATTATCTCGCCCGCGCCCCCAACCGTCCCGCCGTAGGCGTACCCGATGCACTGGTGGCCCAGGCATACGCCGAGGGTCGGGGTGTGCTCGCCGAAGCGCCGGATGACGTCGTTGGATATGCCCGCCTTCTCGGGCGTGCTTGGTCCGGGCGATACGACGATCTTCTCGGGCGCCATGCCCTCGATCTCCTCCAGCGTCGTCTCGTCGTTGCGCACCACGCGCACGTCGGCCCCAAGCTCGCACAGGTACTGGTAGAGGTTGTAGGTGAAGCTGTCGTAGTTGTCTATCAGCAGTATCATAGCGCTCTCTCCGCCTGCTCTATTGCCCGCAGCACGGCCGATGCCTTGTGGACGGTCTCCTCGTACTCCAGGTAGGGCTGGCTGTCGTAGACTATGCCGCCCCCGGCCTCCACGTAGGCGACCCCGTCCTTGACGACCATCGTGCGTATGGTGATCGCCGTGTCCATGTTGCCCATGAAGTCGAAGTAGCCAACCGCGCCGGCGTAGGGGCCGCGCTTGTCCGGCTCCAGCTCGGCGATGATCTCCATGGCCCTGATCTTAGGCGCGCCGGACACCGTGCCCGCGGGGAAGCAGGCCCTCAGCACGTCGTAGCAGGTGTAGCCCGGGTCGAGCTTGCCCTTGACGTGGGATACCAGGTGCATGACGTGGGAGTAGCGCTCCACGTCCATGAGCTGGGTGACCTCGACCGTGCCGGGTACGCTGACGCGCCCGATGTCGTTGCGCCCCAGGTCCACGAGCATGATGTGCTCGGCCCGCTCCTTCTCGTCGGCGCGCAGGTCCGCCTCCAGCTCCAGGTCCTCGCCCGGCGTGTCGCCCCGGGGCCGCGTACCGGCGATGGGGTGGGTCGCGACCTCGCCGCCCTCGACCTGCACGAGCAGCTCCGGCGACGCGCCGACGATCTGGAAGCCGTCCAGGTCCAGGTAGTACATGTACGGCGACGGGTTGATCGCCCGCAGCGCCCTGTATATCTGGAACGGGTGGGCCGGCGTGGGCCGGCGGAACCGCTGCGCCACGACGGCCTGGATCACGTCGCCCGCGACGACGTACTCCTTCACGGCTTCGACCATCGACTCGTAGTCGCGCCGCGACATGTTCGACTCGACTTGCCCGTCCGGCGGAGGGCCTGCCGCCTGGGGCGGCATCTGGAGCGGCCCGTTCAGCCGGTCGACTATCTCCTCGATCCTGCGGACCGCGTTCGCGTAGCCGCGCTCCACGCCGTCGTCGAGCCGCGCGTAGCTGACGATCCTGATCTTGTGCGTCAGGTGGTCGAAGATCACGAAGGTGTCGGTCATCATGAAGATCGACTCGGGCAGCCCCAGCGGGTCGGCGTCGGGGCTGGGCAGACGCTCGAAGTACCCGACGGCCTCGTACGACATGTATCCGACCGCGCCCCCGTTGAACCTCTGGTCCGCCGGGAGCCCGACGGCCGCCCGGCCCGCCAGCTTCCGCTCGACGTGCACCAGCGGGTCGGTCGCGCCGAGCTTCTCGCCGGGGCCCGTCCTGATGACGTCGTAGGGCTCGGTGCCTATGAAGCTGTAGCGGGCGACGCTCTCGCCGCCTTCGACGCTCTCCAGCAGGAACGAATAGGGCGGCCTGGCGACCTTCAGGTAGGCCGACACCGGCGTCTCGACGTCAGCCTGCATCTCGCAGTAGACGGGCGCCATGTTGCCGCTGCCCGCCAGCCGCCTCATCTCGTCCAGGGTTGGGTGGTACGCGGCTCCGTGGCTCATCCCGCGCCCTTCCCGGGCAGCACCAGGCCGATGCGCTCCTTCACCTCGTCGATCTTCGGGCCGCTCACGGCCTCGGCCTGCTCAGCGCCCCGCGCCATCAGCGCGTCCAGCTCGCCCACGTCGTCGATCAGCCGGTGGTAGCGCTCCTGCACCGGGCGAAGCTCCTCGATGACGACCTCGGCGACCCGCGACTTCAGGTCGCCGTAGCCGCGTGCATCGTGGAAGTCCCGCTCCACCTCGTTGCTGCTCCTGCCGGTCACGACCTTGTATATGCCCAGCAGGTTGTTCACCCCCGCCTTGGCCGGGTCGTCCGAGAAGACGATCTCGTTGCCCGAGTCGGTCACCGCCCGCTTGAAGGTGCGTTCGATCTCCTTCGCGTCGTCGAGCAGCGCGACCGCGTGGCCCCTCACGTCCGAGTGGGTCTTGGACATCTTGACCATGGGGTCGTTCAGGCCCATCACGCGCGCGCCCACCTCGGGGATGACGGGATCGGGCACGACGAAGGTCTCGCCGTAGAGGCGGTTGAACCGCTCGGCTATGTCCCGCGCAAGCTCCACGTGCTGCTTCTGGTCGTCCCCCACCGGCACCTCGTGGGCGTCGTAGAGGATGATGTCGGCGGTCATCAGCACCGGGTAGTCGAGCAGGCCGGTGGAGACGCGCTCCTGCCCGGAGGACTTGTCCTTGAACTGGGTCATCCGCTCCAGCCAGCCGATGGGGGTGATGCAGTTCAGCAGCCAGCACCCCTCGGCGTGGGCCTTCACGTGGCTCTGGATGAACAGCGTGCACCGGTCCGGGCTCAGCCCGGTCGCCAGGAGCATCGCCGCCACCGAGCGCGTCCTGCGCCGCAGCATGTCCGGGTCCTGGGGCACCGTGATGGCATGCAGGTCGACTATACAGAAAAAATTCTCCTTCTCGTGCTGCCGCTCGGCCCAGCCCTTCATAGCGCCCAGGTAGTTGCCGAGGTGAAGCTCGCCCGACGGCTGTATGCCGCTGAACACACGCTTCCGCTCCGCCCGCCCGGCCCCGTTCCGACCCGCCTGCATCTCGCCCATCGCTATCCTCCTGATTCGCTTCCGTTGTTCCCGCGCACTTCCGTCATCCCGCGCACTTCGTCGTTCCCGCGAAGGCGGGAACCCATCCCCGGCGGGGGTGATCCCCTCTTCCCCCATCTGGGGGGAAGATTGAGATGGGGGCTCCCACCTCCTCTCCCTTGATGGGAGAGGATTGAGGTGAGGGTGTTCCCCCACAACGCAAAAAGCCCCGTCCTACGAGGGACGGGGCTTCCGTGGTGCCACCCTGCTTTACGGCGGCGCAATGCGCCTGCCGTTTCTCTTACGGGCACTTGCGCATCGCGCGACATGCCCTGGGCAGTGGTAACGGCGCCCATCCCGTCCGGCCCTACGGCCGCCAATGGCCTTCGGACCGGAGGCTCCCAGGTCCATTCCGTCTCCGCGTCAGGCGCCGGCTCACACCTTACCCGGCTCTCTTGGCCCCGCCCTGAGACGTACTACTCCTGATCTCAGCCTGTGTCGATATGTATGTCTGTGTCTTCCCAGTGTAGGCATACCCCCGCGGAATGTCAACCTGTTGAACAGGGGTTGACATGAAAGGAGGTAAGTGCAAGACTTGCTAGAGGACATGGTGAGTAGCAAACGGACGTGTTGGGAGAGTTGGCTGTCCTAGTTGTGTCGATAGACGGGTATCAGCGGGTTTGCAAGAGAGTGATAGCCACAAAGAGGGAGGAAGAACCAACATTGGAGTCAGTCCTTCACCGGCAAGCAAAACCGTTCCTTGAACTGGTCGATAGCCTCTCATTAGAAAAACTCACAACGCGCTATAGCTTCGTTGATAACGAAGAATACCGGGAGTTGTTGACCCGAGATGTTAGTGAGGGTATGCGGGTCTACTGGACAGAACTGCTGGGACGAGCGCACATCGCCTCCGTTACGGCGATCCTTCGGAGCGGGCATTGGATGTCCGCTGTTCTCTCGGCATACTCGGAGGGGAACCCGCTGGGGTTTGCCGCTGCGTTTAGAGCCCTCATGGAGTCCGCTGTGGATACGAGCAACGGCCTACGCTCTACCCCTCCTACCCTGGCCCATCTTTACTCTGAAGTATCCAAAGCCCTCTTGGGAAGAGCTACGGATATAGTCATGGCGACAGAACTCGAAGACCATCTCATTCACTATTCCCACGCACGTTACCTCAAGCGGTCTGAACGGGATAGTATGCCACCAACTCACCAAGCGTTACACCCAAGCGAACTTAAGGATCTCAAAGAATTGGGGAACGCCGACAAAGTAGCCTCAGCCTATCGCTTCCTGAGCGATCTGACCCACCCTGCCGCTGCGTCTGTCTTGATTTGGCTTGCCCCCGTTGATACCACAGGCTTGGAGTTCACCCTCTCATCAAAGCAGGGCGAGACCATCATTTCGGTCTTCCTCGAGGAATACGAAACAGTGTTGCTCAACGTGTTGACGCTGGCCTTCAACCCCCCGGTGATCGTATTGAATACATTAAACTACTTCCCCGTTAAGGAGCTACACACCCCAGCACTCTTGAACGCCAACCCTAGTGGGCTCTCAGCTTGGAGAAAGTCCTTGAGTGAGATGGAAGCTGCTGCTAGGGGGGAGAGTTGGACAGAAAGGAACTCTCCATGGTCATAAGACAGTACTGCCCTCCAATACATCTTCCACCTCGTTTGGACGTTTACTGTAACAAGCATTGTGCTGCAATAGGCCTATTGCAGCGAGGTAGGCTAGGCCAGGTGACTCCGTCCTAGGTCCTTATAACTTGGCTGAGTGTAGGAAGCGACAGTTTGCCCATAGTCCTCGAAGTCCGGCTCCACAGAGCCGCCGTGTAGGATCGCACTGACGAACTCCGCGTCGGGCAACTCTCCTGCTCTCAGCTGTCTCAGTATCGGGAGTCTCAGTTTCAGGCCCTCGCTCACCGGTCGTAAGCCTTGTTAACGCAGGCCCAGACCCTTTTTGATCCTGGCCACGAGCACCTCGTTGCCGGGCCGTCCATCGAAGTAGTCAGTTCCTACGAACCACATGTCCATCGGCACGAACCCGTACTTGCCCAGAAAGGCCATGCCGACCTGACCGCTCATACGATCTCTCAGGTTCTGCAACCTCCGGTCCCAATCGGCACCAGGGCCGCACCCAGCCCCGTAGCCGCACCGTAAGAACTCGGGGTCGTCACGCATACTCTGCAACTCCTTCCAAAGAGTAAGAGCTTCTCTATGCAGCAGATCCAGAGTGGGCGTGGGAGGGACGTAGACGGTTCTGCCAGAAGATTGCGTTTCAGTCGTGACCGGGGTCGGGGCAGGCTGCCCCTCCGTGCTCACCGTGATATTAGGAATGGGAGTGGCTGGCCTTGGCGTAGTGACTACTCCCTCGCTCTCTTCATCACCTGCATCACCTGCCAGAATCGCGACTACCAGCAATCCCACCACTACTACAGCTACGACTAAGCCCAGAGCTTGCTTATCGGACCGACTCAGACCCTTGGACTTGCTCCCAGGGCTCCTGAACTCCTCCAAAGCATTGCGGCCTCCCTTCGGAGTACCTTGACTGGTCTTCGTCGTAGTGCCCGCCGTCACCGGAGGCCTCGCCTCCGGGGCTTCGCTGCCCTCCGTCGCTGGGACTCCTGCGGTCGCCGTGGGGTCCGCCTCTGGGGCTCCAATGTCTGCTGGGGCTGGGTCTCCGAGCTCAAGTCTCGTGCCGCACGATGAGCAGAAGTTGCTGTCCGGCACGTTATGCCTACCGCAGTCTTTGCAGATTAGCGATGCTGTACTCGGGGTTTCCTCCGTCTCCTCGTGCAGGGGTTCGTTCAGACCCTTCCCACACGATGCACAAGACTCGCTGCCTTGCGCGTTATGCCTACTGCAGTGTGCGCAGATCAGCCACACTGTGCTCGGAGTTCCCTCCGCTTCCTCGTGCAGGGGTTCGTTCAGATCCTTCCCACACGATACACAGGACTCACCGTCCTTCGCGTTATGCCTACCGCAGTGTCCGCAGATTAGCCAAGCCATAGGGTTCTAACCTTCCTTGCCGAACTATACCACAAGTTGTGCTCCGCAACCTGCCTATGGCCCTCGATATCGTTATTCGAGTGGGCTATTGGGATGGCGGTGGTTCTTCGAACGGCTCACCCCGTTGCTCGGCGTCCAGCCTGCGCTTGTTCCACGCAGCCCACTCACGCACCGCCTCGCTGCGGATTTGTTCGTCGCGGCGCTGTTGCTGCTTGTTAAAGTGCTCCTTGAGCCTCGTTCCTAGTACCACTAGCATGTACCCCCATTCTGCCAAAGCGAACGCAAGGCCCGCAATGGCTATTGTTGTCGACGCTAGGTTGCGGCATGGCTGGGCCTATGCGGGCGCCCTCGTCTCAGAGCCGGATCACCGGCTCAGAACGAAGGCAGGGTCGCCGGGGCGGCCCACGTTGATGTTGAACAGGCGCCAGGTGGGGTGTTCGTACTTGTACCTGAAGGTGAAGGGGACCTGGCTTCCCTCGGCGTCGAACCTGCCGTTCACCACCAGCAGGGTACCCTCCGACGTGCGGTCGAGCTTCGGCGGATCGACGAACTCGGGCTCGACGCCCTGGGTTCCCGACAGGTCTACGTCGTCGTCCAGGAACCCCTGGAAGGTGGCCTCGAACTTCCAGAACGAGATCGCGGTCCTGGCCGTCCACATGGTCTCGTAGAACCGGAGCAGGTCCCCGTCGCGGACGGCCTCGTCGAAGGCCAGCATCGTCTCGCTGGCGATCCGCTTCAGCGTCGCGTCCTTCGGGACCTGGCGGAACCACGCGCCCGGTCCCACGTCGTGCCTGCCGGGGCCGGTCAGCGTCCGGACGCGCCACTCGCCGTCCTCCTCGACCACCTCCATGATGAAGGGGAGCGCACGCCCCGCCCCGGTAGCCAGTGTGCCCGTGTAGGTGTTGAAGCGGTTGCGGTCCAGGGTCCTGTCCTGCCACGGGACCAGCTCGTGGCCCGTCATCGACACGCCGTCCATGACGTCCGCGAACGCCTCCGGCCCCTGCTCTTCGCGGAACGTGGTCGAGGTGAGCCGGTACGCCTCCGAGGCCCTGCCCTCGCCCAGCGCCGTGAGGTACCGGTCCACCAGGTCCGCGGAGTCCGCGGTCGACACGAACACGTACAGGAAGTGGCCCCCGGTGCAGGACGCGATGAACGCGACCACTCCCAGGGCGGCGAACAGCAGCGCCCGCTTGATGGCGCGGCTCCGCTCTTCCTCGTTCTGGATGATCGATTCGGTTGCCGAGCTCATGGTCTCAGGGGTACAGGGCGAGCTGGCGCAGGCCCTCGTCCTCCGCCATGCCGAACATCAGGTTCATGTTCTGGACGGCCTGTCCCGCCGCTCCCTTCACCAGGTTGTCGATACAGCTTACCACGATGAGCCGCCCCGTCCTGGCGTCGACCGTCGGGTGGACGAGGCAGTCGTTGTTGCCCAGGGTGTGCTTGGTCTCCGGCGGGCCGGCCGCCACGTGGACGAAGGGAGCGCCGGCGTAGAAGCTCCGGTATGCCTCCCTCACGACGGCCTCCGTGTCGTCGCCCGGCACGCCGGGCTTGAGGGGCGCGTAGCACGTGGCCAGTATCCCCCGGGTCATGGGCGCCAGGTGGGGGACGAAGGTGACCCGCGGCTCGGCGGACGGGTCGAGCCGCCGCATCTCCTGGGCGATCTCAGGCATGTGCCGGTGCCCGCCCATCGAGTAGGCCTTCAGGTTCTCGTTGACCTCCGAGTAGAGGAAGTCGACCGACACCTTGCGGCCCGCGCCCGACACGCCCGACTTCGCGTCCACGATCACGTCGGCCTCGATGAGCCCCGCGCTGACGGCCGGGGCGATGGCCAGGATGGCCGCGGTGGGGTAGCACCCCGGGTTCGCCACCAGCTTCGCGCGGGGGATGTCGCTCCGGCCCAGCTCGGGCAGGCCGTAGACCGCCTCCTCGACCAGGTCAGGGTAGGGATGGTCGACCTGGTACCAGTCGGTGTACTCGGACATGTCCTTCAGCCTGAAGTCGGCGCTGATGTCCACCGCGCGGACGCCGTCCGACATCATGGGGCCGAGCCGTTCGGCGCTGGCAGCGTGGGGAAGGGCCGAGAATACCACGTCCACGCTCCCGTCCAGGTCCTCGGTGATGGTCGCGTCGATTGCCGCGAGGTGGGGGAAGACCTCGCCGAGCTTCCTGCCGGCGGCGCTTCGCCCGGTCACCGAGGCGATCTCGACCCCGGGGTGCCGCGCCAGTATGCGCGCGAGCTCCACCCCCGCGTACCCCGTGACATTGATTATGCCAGCCTTGACCACAAGCGCCCCCGTCCAGCCCCAATGCCTGGGGCCTACCAGAGATTATAGCAAGGCATCGCGGGCGTATGATAGGGAACGATTCATCGTTCGTCCAGAATCCATAGCTGAGATTATTGCTCGGTTGTGCTAATATCGTCATAGTACTCGCTGCGGCACGCCGTCTATCCCAGGAATCGGGACCATGTAGTGTTAGAGGTTCGCCAGACAGACGTCTACCATACGTGGTTTCGGAAGCTCCGAGACAGACACGCGCGTGCACGCATAGATTTACGGATCAGGCGCCTTTCGATGGGGAACCCGGGGGACGCCAAGCCGGTGGGTGGAGGCGTATCCGAGATGCGCATCGACTACGGGCCGGGCTACCGGGTGTACTACGTGCGGAGGGGTGAGTCCCTGGTTGTGTTGCTGGCCGGCGGAGACAAGGGCAGCCAGGACAAGGACATCAGGAAGGCGCTTGACCTGTCAAGAGGCCTGTAGGAGAGAGCCATGGCAAAGACGCTGACCCGGCCGTGGGATCCGGCCGAACATATGCAGACCGAGGATGACGTTGCCGCATACCTGGAGGCAGCGTCCGAGGAGGATGACCCAGATCTGATGTCCGCTGCCCTCGACGATGCTGCAAGGGCGAGGACCATAGCTGAGACTGCCGAGGGCTGGGCCAAACCGGGCGTCGTCGTTGGCTCCTACATCCGTGAGGAGTCCAAAGGTACACATGGGGACTACGGCAGCCAGCCTGAGGGGGATGGATTCCCGCCCCGTATCGAGTAACGGGGCAGGCTCTGCGCGGGAATGACGGCCTGGGAGACCTGCGCCTGTAGGAAGGTCCGTTAGCGCGACCTGCGGGCCGCCTCGCGTTCGAGCTTTGGGCGGGCGCGGCAGCCCCAGGCCAGGACGCACTCGCCGCATCGCGGGCGCTGGGCCTTGCAGACCTGCCGCCCGTGGCGGATCAGGTACATGTGGAAGGGGAACACGTCCCCGGGCGCGACCATCGGCTCCAGGATGTCGTGGGCCTTGTCGGCGTTCACCTTCTCGCCGATCAGGCCGAGGCGCTTCGAGACGCGGAAGATATGGGTGTCCACCGGCATGGCGGGCAGCCCCAGGGAGAAGCAGAGGATGATGGCCGCCGTCTTGGGGCCGATGCCGTTGAGCCTCTTGAGCCACTCCTTGGCCTCGGACAGGGGCATCTCGGCAAGGAACGACAGGTCGAACGAGCCGATCTCGTCCCGTATCTGGAGCAGGATGGACTTGATGCGCGGGGCCTTCTGCGCCGCCAGGCCGCCCATGCGGATGGCCTCCTCGATCTCCTCGACCGGCGCGTCCGCTATCGCGTCCAGGGAGTCGAAGCTCGCCATCAGGTTCTCGAACGCGCGCCCGGAGTTCAGGTCGGAGGTGTGCTGGGAGAGGATGGTGTAGACGAGCTCCGACGCGGGGTCGTACCTGGGGACCCACTCGCATGGCCCGTACTCCGGGCCGAGGAGGGCCATCACGTCGGCGGCCGATGCACGCCGGCGTCTGCGTCGAGTGGGGGGCTGCTTGTCCATTGGCGAAGGCTCCCGCTGTCGTCGCCGAAAGCGTAGCAACGCGCCGGGCTACTTGACAAGCATCCGGGCGCTCCCTTACTTTCGCCAGTAGCCCATTCATGTCATTCCGAGCGCAGCGAGGAATCTAAGGACCGTGCACTACAGGTAGATTCTTCACTCCGCTGCGCTCCGTTCAGAATGACATGGTGAATGGTGAGGGCACAGTCTTGAGCATTACGGAATATCTGGCCACCCTTGCCGGGGACGGCGAGGCCCTGAAGTACTCGGGGCTTCTCCAGTTGTCGGACCTCTCGTCGGACGAGTCGGACGAGTTCGAGGACGCGTGGCCTTCGATCTCCACGGAGATCAGGCGGGACATCCTCGGCAAGATGACCGAGTTGGCCGAGGACAACCTGGAGCTCGACTTCACAGCCGCCTTCAGGTCGTGCCTGTCGGACGGCGACGACGACGTGCGCGAGCTGGCGGTGAGGGGCCTGTGGGAGTGTGAGGACAGGAAGGTCATACGGCCCTTGGTCCGCCTGGTGAGCGGCGACCCGTCGGGCAAGGTCAGGGCCGCCGCCTGCATTACCCTCGGCAGGTTCACTGCCCTGGCCCAGGACGGGAAGCTGAGCCCCAGGGACGCTGAGACGATCCGCTCGGCGCTGGTGGGGGTGATCGAGGGCCCGGACGAAGAGCTGGAGGTGAGGCGCAGGGCCGTGGAGGCAGTGGCCGGGCTCGAAGCCCCCGGCGTGGAGGAGATCATCAAAGAGGCGTATGCGAGCGGGGTGCCCGAACTGAAGCAGTCTTCGATCTACGCCATGGGCCGCTCTTCGAATGCCGTGTGGCTCCCCATCGTGCTACACGAGATGGACGACCGGTCGCCCGCGATCCGGTTCGAGGCCGCGAACGCGGCCGGGCTGCTGGGCGACGAGAAGGTCGCGCCCCACCTGATCTCGCTGCTCCGGGACGACGACCTGTCGGTGCAGCTTGCCGCGATCTCCGCCCTGGGCGCCGTCGGCGGCGCACTCGCGAGCCAGGCGCTGCACAAGTGCCTGGAATCGGACGACGAATCGGTCGAGGAGGCTGCGGACGAGGCCCTGCGCCAGATCGAGTTCGACGAGGACCCCCTGTCGCTCACCTTCGACGTGTAGGGCAGGGGCGCCGTCAGGCGATGGGGACGTTCACCCGCCTGCCCGACGCCGCCGACAGGTAGGCCGAGTAGCTGACCGCCACCACGTCGCGCCCCAGCACGCTGTCCGATATGGGCTCGCGGCCCGACACGGCGCACTCGCAGAAGTCCTGCATCTCGTGGGGGAAGCCGTTCATCCAGTCCTCGTCGGGGTTGCTGAACTGCCAGCCCGCCTTGGTCTCGACCTTCTCGCGGATGTACTCGTCGCCGAAGGTCTCGTTGTCCGGCGCGTAGGCCAGCAGGGCGTCGTTCGGGTTGATGTTCACCTTGATGGCCGCCCGGGCGGCGTAGACGGTGAGCAGGTTCTGTATCCCGCCCAGCACGATGTCCGCGGAGTTGATCTGTGCTATGGAGCCGTCCTCGAAGCCGACGACCATCATCCCCCAGTCCTCGCAGTCCTGCCACCCCGTCCGTATCGTATGCTCGGCCTCGCTCTCGAAGGCCTCGGTCTTGGTCAGGTTCGCGACAGCGGCCACGACCCACTCGGGGCGGATGCGGCGACCGAGGCGGCGCTTGCCCTCCTCGTACTTCAGGTGCAGGGCGGCCCCCAGGGAGTGGCAGCCCTTGTTGTAGAGGCTCCCGCCACCGCTGGTGCCCCACACCATGGCGTAGGGCGAGTGAGTGCCGCTGTGGGACTCCTCGCCCACGATCCGCAGGATCGGCGTGTCGGCGGCGTCGAGCAGGCGCCGGGCCTTCTGGACGCCCGGCGCGTAGATGAGGTTCTCCGCGTACATGATCGTGCGCCCCGAGTCCTGCTCGGCCTGGATCATCCGGTCGGCGCTCTCCAGGCCGTCTCTCAGGCACTGCCGCCAGCCCTCATCGTCCTGGCCTGGCACGAATGCGCCGGTGAACGGCTTTTCGATGACCGCGTGCTTCCCGGCATTGAGCGACCGGACGACCATGTCCTCGTGGAACTTGTTGGGCACGCACGCGTCGACCATGTCCACGTCGGGGTCGGCCAGGGCCTCGTCGAGGCTCGAATAGACCTTCTCGTAGCCGTGCTTCTTCGCGAAGTCGCCGCGCCCCTCGGGCCGGGGGCCGTAGACCCCGACGAGGCGCGCCTCCACGCCTATGACTCGCTTGTAGGCCTCGGTGTGAAAGTCAGCCGCGAAGCCGTTGCCGATCATCGCGATTCCGACGGTCTGCTTGCTGGTTCCCATATGGTGGGCCTCCGGTATTGCTCCCTGTGCGGGGCAGAATGCTACCACCTCGCGCTGCGCCCTGTCGACGTTCGGGGTTGTATAATGCCGTGCTTGGAAGAGAGAATCAGGAGACGGGAGAGAATCGAGTGACATCACGGGCCCTCATCACGGGAATTACGGGACAGGACGGGTCGTACATGGCCGAGCTGCTCTTGGGCAAGGGCTACGAGGTGCACGGCCTCGTGCGGCGGGCCAGCACCGTCAACACGTCCAGGATCGATCACATATACGTCGAGCCCCACGAGCCCGGGGCCAGGCTGTTCCTCCACCACTCGGACCTGACCAGCGCGGACATGCTCACCGGCCTGCTCCGCGAGGTCGAGCCGGTGGAGGTCTACCACCTCGGCGCGCAGTCCCACGTCGGCGTATCCTTCGAGGAGGCGGAGCACACGGGCGACGTGACCGGCCTCGGCACGACCCGGGTGCTGGAGGCCGTTCGCAGCAGCGGCATCGACACCAGGTACTACCAGGCATCCAGCTCCGAGATGTTCGGCAACGCGCCGCCCCCGCAGAGCGAGCTGACCCCCTTCCAGCCCAGGAGCCCCTACGCCTGCGCCAAGCTGTACGCCTACTGGATGACCTCCGTGTACAGGGACTCATACGGCCTCTTCGCCTGCAACGGCATCCTCTTCAACCACGAGTCGCCGCGGCGGGGGGAGACCTTCGTCACGAGGAAGATCACCATGGCCCTGGCGCGGATACTGGCGGGCAAGCAGGACAAGCTCCACCTGGGCAACCTCGACGCCAAGAGGGACTGGGGCTACGCGCCCGACTACGTCCAGGCCATGTGGCTGATGCTCCAGCAGGACGAGCCGGACGACTACGTGATAGGCACCGGGATCACCCACTCCGTGCGGGAGTTCCTGGAGGCGGCCTTCGCCTACGTGGAGCTGGACTGGCGTGAGTACGTCGAGTTCGACGCGCGCTACACCCGGCCGAGCGAGGTCACCCATCTCATCGCGGATGCCACCAGGGCGAGGGAGACGCTGGACTGGGAGCCGACGGTTACGTTCGAGGAGCTGGTGAAGATCATGGTAGACGCCGACATCGCGCTGCTCGCAGAGGGCCACCAGCAGTAGGACCAGGCTACGGGAGGATACGGAATGAAGACCTACAGGGCGGCTGTCATCGGCTGCGGACGCATGGGCGGGTTCATCGACAATGAGGTGGCCGGCGCGCCAGGACACGTCCCGCCGTACTCTCACGGCGGCGGCTTCTACACGTCCGAGAGGACCGACCTCGTCGCCTGCTCGGACTTCCGCACCGACCTGATGGACGCGTTCGGCCGGCGGTACGACGTGCCCGCTTCAGGCCAGTACACAGACTTCCGGGAGATGGTCGCCGCGGAGGACCTCGACATCGTGAGCGTCGCGACCCACGTCGAGCACCACGCCGAGGTCGTCATAGCCCTTGCCGAGGCCGGAGTGTCTGCCATCTACTGCGAGAAGGGCCTCGCGCCGTCGCTGGGCGAGGCCAACGCCATGGCCGAGGCCTGCAACCGCAACGGCACGATACTGAACATGGGCGCCCAGAGACGCTACCACCCCGGCTTCCAGAAGATGAGGGAGATCATCGACAGCGGCGAGATCGGGCCGGTCCAGAACCTGGTGATGACCTACGGGGCCGGGCTCTTCGATCACGGCTGCCACGTCGTCGACCTGCTGACCTATCTCATCGGCGATCCCCACGCCGTCTGGGTGCAGGGAAACGCCCCGACCTCCGACGCCATCCGCGACGGGAACGTCTACAGCGACGACCCGGGAGGCGACGGAGTGATCATGTTCGAGAACGGCGTTACCGCCTACCTTCCGAATACCGGGCGCTACGAGTACCTGGTCAACTGCGAGCGGGGAGCAGTCGGCACCATCAACGACACCCTGGGGTTCTTCCTGCGAACGGAGGGGGACGGCCTGAGGACTCTCAAGGAAGTCGAGTTCCCACCCTTCGAGATGAGCAGCCCCACCGTCAATCTCATCGACGACCTGGCGCGGGCCCTCGATACCGGCGATCCTCCGATGGGCGGCATGGAGTCCGCCCGGCACGGCGTCGAGATCATGGCGGCGATCCTGGAATCGCACCTCGGGGGCGGCGAGCGGATCGTGATGCCGCTGGAGGAGAGCGACCTGCGCATGCACCGGGTCAACCGCGACCCCTGGGAGAAGGGTCCCCGCTGGCGCGAACCCAGGCTGAGCGTGTGACCCGAAATCACCACTAATCGGAGAATAGACATTGGTAACGACATCGATCCAAGTGAAGAGCGACGAGGGATTCCCCGGCGGGCCCGTCTCCGCCTGCGTAGAGCTCCCGTCGGGGTGCAGCGCAATAGCGCTCGTTCATGAGTCGGGCTCGCGCATGGCGGCTCAGGTCTACAGCCCGGGCCGTATCGCCTGGATCGAGGACGCGCTCGTGCCGGGAGAGTCCAGGAGCTACACCGTCGAGTGCGGGGAAGCGGGTAGCGCCGGCGTCGAGGTCACGGACTCTGGCGAGGGAAGCCTGGACATAAGCGTTGGCGGCGAGCCGTTCACCAGCTACCGCCACGGCCCGGAGTGGTTCCGGCCATACTTCCACCCGGTGCTCGGGCCCCACGGCCTTCCCGTGACGCGCGGCTTCCCGATGGTCGCGGACGTCCCCGGCGAAACGAACGACCACCCGCACCACAAGGGCATATGGAGCGCCTACGGGGAGGCCGGACACATCGACAACTGGGCCGAGGCCGATACGTCGGGGCGCACTCTGCACCGGGGGTTCGAGTCGGTCGAGTCCGGCCCCGTGTTAGGGAGGTTCGTAGCCCTGGGAGACTGGATTGGTCCCGAAGGCGGCCCGTTGTGCTGACCGAGCGACGGACCATAACCGTCTACGCAACCGCGCCGCACAGGCTCTTCGACTACGAGCTGGCGCTCACCGCCACGGGCTCGGACGCGCTGTTCGGCGACACGAAGGAGGGCGGCTTCATCTCGCTCCGAGTGGCGTCGTCGATGGACGCCAAGGCGGCCGGCCGCCTGGAGAATTCCAGGGGCGGCGTGGGCGAATCGGACGTCTGGGGCAAGCGGGCGGAGTGGTGCGACTACTCCGGCCCCGTCGAGGGTCGCACCGTAGGCGTGGCCTTCCTCGAGAATCCCGCCAGCTTCGGCCATCCCACATACTGGCACGCCAGGGACTACGGCCTCATGTCGGCCAACCCCTTCGGCCTGTCCGAGTTTCTCGGCGAGGGCCACTGCGGCGACTACACCCTGCCCGCCGGCGAGACCATCGTCTTCAGCTACCGGGTCTACGTCCACGATGGGGACGCCGCCGCAGGCCGGGTCGATGCCATGTACCGCGCCTACACCGCCCCACCCAACGTCGAATCGTCCTAAGAAGCTACAGTGCGTTCGCCCTGAGCCTGTCGAAGGGCAGTGTTACGTCACCAAACAGTCCAGCCGCCGTCTACTATGAGGTTCTGGCCGGTGATCCACTCTCCCGCGTCCGACGCCAGCAGCGCCACCGCGCCCTTCAGGTCCTCGGGCTCGCCGCCGCGGTTCATGGGGATGTTGTCGGCGCACCGCTGCACGAACTCCGGCCTCGCGTCCGGTCTGGGGATCTGGCCTGGGCTGATGCAGTTCGCCCGCACGCCGTACTCGCCAAGCTCACCGGCCAGGTTGCGGGTGAAGTTGATGATCGCGCCCTTGGATGCCTGGTAGGCCGGCCCGCCGCGGTTGAAGCCCAGGCCCTCGTAGAAGCGCTTGTCGGTCGTCAGCGAGCCGTGTATCGACCCGATAGTGATGATCGAGCCGGACCGCTGCTCCACCATCACCCTCGCGGCCGACTGCGCGCTCAGGTACGTACCCTTGACGTTGAGCTCGAGCGTCGCCGCGAACTCGTCGACGGACCCGTCCGGGACGTGGGTCGCCGGAGCCGCGCTACCCCCGGCGTTGCACACCATCACGTCGAGCCTTCCGGCCGACTCGACGACCGACTCGACCAAGGCGTCGACCTGCTCCTCCACGGTCACGTCGCAGCCCCGGCCCGTCACGTCCAGCCCCTCGCCGCGCAGCTCCGACGCGACCTGCAGGCACAGGTCCTCGCGCCTGCTGGCGATCACGACCGATGCCCCAAGCTCCGCCAGAGACGTCGCCATGGCTCGCCCCAAGTGCGTGCCGCCTCCGGTTACTATCGCGGCGCAGCCCCGCATGTCGAAGGCATCCTGGATCCTCATGTCACGGTCCTTCCTTACGGCCTCCTCTCCCTCGACGGGAGAGGATTGAGTGCCTGCCTCATACCCGATACGGGGTGAGGGTGTTCGGTTCTTTGGAGCGCACGGCTCCGGGTTAGAACGATCAGCCGATCCCTCTGAAGCCGACCGTGACCACGTCGCCCTCCACCGAGACGGGGGTGATGCGCTCGCCGTCCGTCAGCTTCTCGAGAGCCTCCCACTCCTCGGGCCTCTTTGCCAAGTCGATCTCCTCGTACTCCACGCCCAGCCCCGCAAGCTCGTCCTTCAGGGCATTGGAATAGTCGCAGTCGGGATGGGTGTATACCTTCATCATCTCAGCCAATGCTCGCCCCCCTGAGTCGCGCCGCCTCATTTTAGCCGAGCGGTCTGCCAACCGCAAAGCCGAGTGGATGAGGCGGCGGTGCTTGACACGCGCTTGGGCTGGCAACTAGCATCGACGTTAGGGTTTCGCGTATAGTCGAACCACATCCGCCGGGTTGGTGCAATGCTAAAGAACGAGAACGACTGGCGCAGGGCGGCCGAGCAGAGTTGGATAGTGAGGTTCCCGAAGCAGCGCCTGCATACCTTCGGCTCCACGAACATAGCCTACTACGTGGTGACCGAGCCCATCTACCAGGGATTCGAGGGTTCGGATCGGGAGGAGGGCGTGGTGCGCACGGGCCGCGTGATAGCCGAGCGCCCCGCCATCGTCACGCCCACCTACGCCATGAGCCTGGACGGGTTCAGCTCCGAGGCGTACGAGTACTTCTCCCACGTCGCCCGTGACGCGGGGCCGAACAGCCCTGGCATCCTCTACCAGTACAAGAACTCGACGGACAAGATGGACATCGTGGGCGGAGTTCCGAGCGAGATCGCCCATAGGATAGCGGGCGACCTGGACCGGCGCGGAGAGGACATGTCGGTCGTGATGGTAGGCGTCGACGAGGCATGGGACGTCGCGCTGCTGAAGTTCATCTACGAGTTCACGTCGTCGTCCGTGGCCGGGAACGTGCAGGAGATGGCGGGCCGGGGGATGCTCGAACCGCAGGAGGACTTCGGGGGCGTACCCCGCGCGGCCATCGACGCCATCGAGCGGATGTTCGTCGAGGTGGGGCAGGGAGCCAACCCGGAGATACTCAAGCGCGAGCTTGACCGGTGGGGGCTCTTCGACCTGTTCGAGGACCGGTTCCTGGATATTTTCAGCAGGCGGTAGGCGCCTACTTGTACTCCTCGCGGGGCGGCGAGAAGATGTCCAGCACGATGACCCGGCCGCCAATCGCGCGGGCGCCGTGCACGACTCCGCCGGGTATGACGTAGGAGTCGCCGGGCCTCAGCTCCCGCGTCTCGTCGCCGATGGTCATCTCCATCACGCCCTCCAGCATCGTGCCCGCCTGCTCGTGCGGATGGTCGTGCAGGGGTACCTCGGCGCCGGGCGCGATCTCGACGCGGCTCAGCATGATCCTCTCTCCCCACACGGTCTGGAGCGTCACCCCGGGTACGAGTTCCTTGGTATCCATCCGTTCAAGGTCGTAGAAGTGCGGCATGGTTATCCTCCTGTCATCTCGCGGCGGGCGCGGTTGTGGGGCACCAGCAGGCAGGCGGTTATGAAGTCGTTGGCCGGGGTAGGCACGCCCGTCTCCCTGCCCATCCGGGATACCGCGCCGTTCAGCACCTCGATCTCCAGCCTGCCGCCCCCGCGCAGGTCGGTGAACATCGACGATACGGGGTCGTCCCCCACGTCCCGGAATAGGTCCAGGGTCGTCCCCACTACGTCGACGTCCAGGTCGATCCCCTTTGCGCGCGCCACCGCCAGGACCTCGCCCATCACGGTGCGGGTCATCGACTCGGCTTCCGGGGTCTCGAATATCTCGGGGAAGAAGGTCCTGGTGACGCAGATCATGCCGCTCCACCCGCAGATGTAGACCAGCTTCTCCCATAGGGCCTTCTCGACGTTGCGGGAGAGCTCGACCGGCACGCCCGCCCCGGCCAGGGCGTCCCGGATACGCTCCGTGCGGGCCGTGATGCGCCCGTCCTGCTCCCCGAACACCACCAGCGGCGACTTGCCCGTCTCCGTCACGATGCCGGGGCCCTTCTTGTTGCCGTCGATGTACGTCGCGCCCAGGAGTATCCTCTCCGCCTCCAGGGCCGCGCCAAGCTGGTCGCCGCTGCCGATCCCGTTCTGCAGGGTGAGCACCGCCGTGTCCGGGCCCACGGCCGGCCGGATCAGCTCGATGGCCGTCTCGTTGTCGTAGCCCTTCACGGTGAAGAGCACGAGGTCGGCCGTATCGCGCTCGCCGGGGCGGTCCGTAACTGCGGGCCGCACGGTGAAGTTCCCCGAGTTCAGGCTTTCCACGCGCAGCCCGTCCCTGGAGATGGCTTCGAGGTGCTCGCCGCGAGCCACGAGCGTCACGTCGTGTCCGTGCTTGCACAGCACGCCGCCGTAGTACCCGCCGACTCCTCCCGTTCCCATTACCAGCACCTTCATGAGACTCTCCTATGGCTTGGCTTGCCGGTGGTATAATCCGGCCACTCCAGAATGCAGAGGTTGGATATGATCGAGGTGGGCCGGCAGGCCCCTGACTTCACGCTGACCGACCACAACAAGCGGCAGGTCTCGCTGAGCGATTTTCGAGGCAGGAAGAACGTCGTCCTCTCCTTCTTCGTCTTCGCGTTCACCGACAACTGAACGAGCCAGATCGCCGAGTTCCGAGAGTATAACTCGAAATTCATGGCGAGAGACACCCAGGTGCTGGGTGTAAGCTGCGATCCCAGGCCGAGTCTGGCGGCGTACAACGTGTCGCTGGGCCCGTCCAGCTCGTACCCGGTGACGCTGCTGAGCGACTTCCACCCCCACGGTGAGATGACCAGGGCGTACGGCCTGTTCGACGAGGAGAGGGGAGCCTCGCTCCGCGCCGTCGTCATCGTCGACAAGCGCGGAATCGTGCGGTTCGCCCGGACGTACGAGAGCGTGCGGCTTCCCGGCCCGACGGGCCAGGGCCTGACCGAGTCGGACCTGGACGTCGCCGAGGTGCTGGCGGAGGTTGAGAGGTTCGACGCCTAGTCCTACAAGGGCGCGGCGTCTGGTGGGCTATAATGGGGTAGGCTGCTCGTGAAGGAGGGTTCGTCGTGGGGCTCACGTATCTTCAGGTCGACGTAGCTGGGCCGGCGACCCCGGACGTCTCCGAGCCGGTGGAATTTCTCGTGGACTCGGGTGCAGTGCATTCGGTCGTCCCTGCCGCCGTACTCGATAGTCTTGGCATAAAGCACCTGGACGCACAGGAATTCAGGCTGGCCGATGGAACCAAGGTAACCCGGCGCAAGGGGGTTGCCGTCTTCCGGTACCGCGGTAGGATCGGTGGGGCCGACGTGATCTTCGGCGAGGAGGGGGATAGCAACCTGCTGGGCGCTACGACCCTGGAGTCTCTGGGCCTGGTGCTGGATCCCCTGAGACGGGAGCTTCGGCCCCTGCCCATGGTGCTCTGACTTGTTCCGCGCCGGCGACCCCTGCATGATCGTCGACAAGCGGGGCAGGCTCTACCTGGTCACGCTGGCCGAGGCGGCCCTATTCAGCACACACCTGGGCGACGTGGCCCACGACGATATCATTGGCCGCGACCAGGGGCTGCGCGTTTCGACGTCGAGGGGTCACGTCGTACTGGCGCTGAAGCCGACCGCCGCCGACTACACGCGGCTAATGCCGAGAATCGCGACCGTCGTCTACCCCAAGGACATGGGCGCGATCCTGACCCTTGGCGACATATACCCCGGCCTGAGCATACTCGAGGCCGGATCGGGGTCGGGAGCGATCACCCTGCTGCTGGCGAGAGCAGTGGGCAGAGAGGGCAGGGTGGTCTCCTACGACGTGCGTCCTGACATGATCGAGCGCGCGAGGGCGAACGTCGCGACGGCGCTGCCGGACCACCCACAGCTCACCTTCAGGCTGGGCGACGTGTCGGAGAGGATCGAGGAGCGGGACCTGGACAGGGTCGTGCTCGACCTGCCGGAGCCGTGGGATGTCGTTCCCCACGCCGGCGACGCGCTGGCGCCGGGGGGCATATTCGTCAGCTTCGTGCCGACGGTGCACCAGTTCCATGACCTCACTTCGGCGCTGAGGGCCGACCGGCGGTTCGAGCTCATCGAGACGGTCGAGGTGCTCGTGCGGCCCTGGTCTGCCGGGGGGCGCAGCGTGCGCCCGGCCCAGAGGATGGTCGCACACACGGGATTCATCACGACCGCCCGCAAGTGCGAGCCGCGCCCAACGAGCCAGGCTCAGGACTGATCGGACAGGCCGCCAGCCAGGTCCGTCCAGTCAGGCTGCCAGGCCGCGTGGGCATACCGCCCCTCCATGAGAGGCGTGTGCTCGCGGCTCAGCAGCGGCGGCTCGCTGGGGGCGTCCTCACCCAGGTCGGGCATGATCGCTTCCATGTTGCCGACTCCCGTACCCTTCTCCTGGACGAGGATCTTGAAGCCGCCCAGGCCGGACGGGTCGACCAAGTGGCGCATAGCCATCGTGTTGGCCTGTATCTCGTGTTGCGCTAGCGGCAATGCCCTGGCGGCCCGGATCCACGATCCCATGCCGAGCCTGCCGAGATACTCGGCCTGCGTCATCAGCCCGATGGTCTCGAGACCGGCCCGCCGTCCCTCATACGCTATGGACGAGAAGTCGGCGTGGCTGGTGATGTCCTGGAGGCCTATACGCGTGAGCGGGCCTGCCCCTGGCGAGTGGCCCCGGTACGTCTGGAGAGTGCCCGACATTCGCTTTGGGGAGTAGAGGTCCAGGTCTACGTCGCCATAGTCGATCGTCACCACGAAGCCGCGCTCCAGTGCCGTGGCGACCTCGTTCATCCAGGGACCGATGCCGAGATTGACCTCGCCGCAGTAGCCGGGCGGGAGTCTGTGCGGCAGACGGTCCAGGCGGCTGGCCAACTCGGGCGTGGAGGGCTCGCCCGGTATCTCCACGAGCTTGCCGTCTCTCTCCGTCACGTACAGCTCCAGGATGTCGTCGTCGACCAGGAAGCGATGCACCGGGAACGCGTCGACGAGCTCGTTAGATATGAAGCATCCTTCGACGCCGCCCATGGGCACGCCGTCGGCCCGGACGCGGTCGAAAGCCGCCCGTGCTCCGTGGCCTGACGGGCAATCGCCGGACCGGATCGGAAGCGCCCTGTCCACCGCGACGTACCGCACGGCCGAGGCGAATCCTGGTTCAAGGGCGGCGGCATGTCTCGTGAGGTCGGTCGCCAGTCTCCCGTCGCCGGCGCCCAGCTCGACTACGTGGAAGGGGTCGGGTCTGCCGAGAGCGTGCCACATGCATCGAAGCTGAATGGCCATGAGAGCGCCGAAGGCGGGGTGGGCGGACGGGCTGGTGTAGTAGTCGCCCTCCGCGCCCACGGCCCCGCCCCGGGTGTAGTAGCCGCCGTCCGGATGGTAGAGGGCGAGGTCCATGAACTCGGCGAAGGTGATCCTGCCGCGCCGGGCGATGCGGGCCCGGATCTCGGACTCTGCGCCAGACGTCATGGCCCAAATACAAGGGGCGCCGGTACTGGTCGGCGCCCCTTCTGGCTTACGTCGATTGGGTGGCCCGGCGGTCTACGTCCGCGACTGCTTTGCCCTTCGTGCCTGGCCGCCCGACCTGTCCCAGCCCGAGATGGGCATGGAGTTCTTGAATTCACTCTTTTCCCCGCAGTTCATGCACACGCCGCGGCTGGTCGGCCCGTTGGGGCTGTCGATGAGCCACTCGTGGCGGCAGTCCGATGCCGTCTCCCCGTTATTCGTCACATTCCATCCCTCTCCAGCCGGGCCCGCCCTAGACTGAGCTTCCGGCTTGGTGGTGTCATTGCCGTTGGTCCATGGGAACGTACTCCAGGTCCTTCTGACCGCTGTAGTAGAGCCTTGGCCGGAGTATGTCTCTGGAGGCGTACTGCTCCAGGAGATGGAGAGTCCACCCGGGAATCCTGCCGATTGCGAAGAGGGGCACGAACAGGTCCTCCGGTATGTTTAGCAGGGAGTAGATGGCGCCGGACCAGAGGTCCACGTTGGGGTTGATGCCGAGCTTGGCGCGCCTGCGCATCGCGTGGCTGCTCGCCACGGCCTCTATGATGGCGAACCACTTGGGCTGTCCCTTGCGCTCCCCGAGGGCCTTGGCGTCGGTCCTGAGATGCACCGAGCGCGGGTCGATGTCCTGGTAGACCGGGTGGCCGAAACCCGGGATCCTGCCCCTGTTCCCGATGACCGACTCGACGTAGGCTTCGGCGTTCTCCTCGCTGCCCACGTCCTGGGCCATGCGCATGACGGCCTCAGCGGCGCCCCCGTGCTTCGGGCCCTTGAGTACGGCCACGGCCGCGGTCATGGCGGAGTAGAAGTCCGCGCCGGTGGACGCGGCCACTCTACCGGCGAACGTGGACGCGTTGCTTCCATGCTCGGCGTGTAGCACGAAGTCCTTGTCGATCAGCTTCGCGTCCTCGGGGTCGGGGTGCTCTCCGAACAGCATGTGCAGGAAGCTCTCGGCGTGTGTGAGGCTCGCGTCCGGCTCGATGGGGTCCAGCCCGCTCCTGATCCGGTGGTGCGCGGCGACCATTGCCGGCGTGGCCGCGACCATCCGGATGCCCTTTTCCAGGATGCCCTCGTGGGACTTGTCCTCGACCTCGGTGTCGGAGATGCTCATCGCCGAGACGGCGGCCCGGAGAGCATCCATCGGGTGAGAGTCCCTGTAGGTTGCGACGGTATCGAGTACCTGCAGAGGCAGGCTGCGAAGGGACGCGAGCCTGGAGGTCAACTCGTCGTACTGGGAGCGAGTCGGCAGGGAGCCGTAGAGGAGGAGGTGGGTCGTCTCTTCGAAGGTGGAGAACCGGGCAAGGTCGTCGATGTTGTAGCCGCGGTACAGGAGCTTGCCGGGCTTCGGGACTATGAGGCTCGACTCGGTCCTGTCGTAGTAGCCGCTTCTGAGGCCCTTGTTGAGCTCGACCTTGTTCTCAGACACCATCCCAGCAGGTCTCCCGGCGCACGGCGAGTTAGAGTCTTCACTGGCAGGGCGACCGGAGGGCATCGCTGCTCACCGGGACCGCACGGTGAGCGCCACCTCCCGAATCGTAGCCAATACTAGCATTCGCGGCCCCTGAGTGTCAAATGAGAGGGCAGCCACAAGGGCTGCCCCTACCGGTGCACCGCCTTCCGATTCACACGGAGGCCGTGCAGGGGTATACTGCCAGCGGAATGGCAAACGCACGCAGTCCAAAGCCGGCGGACCTCTCGGAGGTCTCCGACGTGGTGATACTCAGGCTTCCGATGTACGTCAGGGCCCTGTCCCAGCTACTCGACGCCGGGAACGAGGTTGTGGACTCCAGGGCCCTGGGGCGGCTCATTCGCATAGCGCCCGCGCAGGTCCGCAAGGACCTCAGCTACCTGGGCAAGTTCGGGAAGCAGGGCCAGGGCTACAGCGTCCCGTATCTCCGGGACGAGCTTCGCCGCATCCTGGGGCTGGACAGGAGCTGGACGGCCTGCCTGGTTGGCGTGGGGAACCTGGGGCAGGCGATCATCGACTACCCCGGCTTCGCCCCGGCGGGATTCAGGATAGTGGCGGCCTTCGACAGCGACCCCGGCCTGGTGGGCAAGCGGGTTCGCGACATACCGGTCAGGCCGATGTCGGAGCTCGGCGGCGCCGTCGACGCCGCCGGGATCACGATCGGCATTGTGGCGGTGCCAGCCTCCCAGGCCCAGTCGGTCATCGACGGGCTCGTCCAGGCGGGCGTGCGCGGCATACTGAACTACGCGCCCGTGGCCCCCCACGTGCCGGAGTGCGTCATCCTGAGGAACATCGACCCTGTGCTGTCCCTGCAGTCCATGACCTACTACATGCTGGAGGGTTCCCGGCCGGACTAGCTGCCGGGCTTCGTGGCGACTCTCATAAGGCTGACGTCCATCCCGTTCGCCGCTCTCGTCCTGTTCATCGCGGCCGCCCCGCAGGCATCGGCAAACGGCCGGGTGCTGCGATTCGAGACCCAGCAGGCCGGGCCCTACCGGGTATCCTTCGGCACCATTCCCGGCACGCCGGTCGTGGGGAACATCCATCTCACGGTGACGGTAATGGTAAGGGAGTCCTCGACAGACGAGTACGAGTACGTCCTCGACGCGCGGGTGGAGGTGACCGGGGAGGGACCCGGCGACGATCCCATCGAGATAGGCCCGCTGGTGGCCGACAGGAGCCTGCGCGAGCCGACCTACTACGAGATTAACACGACGGTGGATGAAGTGGGGCGATGGGAGTTCACCGTCCTGGTGGAGGCCGCGCCGGGTGACGCCAAGACGACGTTCACCCTGGACGTCGTGGAGGCCAGCCCCTTGGGCGGGATAGCCATCCTGGCCGTGCTCCTGGGCCTCGTGACCGTGTTGGGACTGTCGGCCCGGGCGTACTTCAGGCAGCGTAGGGATGCGGCTTCCTCGCGGTAGCATCCCGCCGTCCACTATAATCCACCCAAGGGACTCGCCTCGATACGGCGCGCGTGCCGCGGGGATCGCCTGGGCAGTGGCTGCCTTGATCGTCGCGCCCCTAGAGCGGACAGTGGTCCGCTTGCCTGCGTGCCTGCCGCCCGATCATTCACGAATGGGAAAGGAGCTAACGAATGAATTTGCCTGTAAAGGGGGCTGCGTTGCTTGTGCTTGCCGCGCTGGCGGCGAGCCTGGCATCCGCGGCTGTGATTTCCGCCCACGACCACAGGTCCGTGGGCGATTACCAGTTCACGGTCGGTTTTGCCGTCGAGCCGGCCATCGAAGGGGTAGGGAATGGGGTCCAGTTGAAAGTGTACAAGAGCGCGGCTCACGGACACGGCTCTAACGCTGGTCATCACGGCGAGACGAGCTCCGGTGGCGCCGCCCACGACCACGGCGAGGTCGTGCCGGTTGAGGGCCTTGAACATACCCTTCAGGTCGAGGTGACTCACCTTGGGAGCGGCGTGTCGAAGTCGATGCGGCTGAGCCGAATTATCGGAGATCCCGGCCACTACAGGGCGGCCCTGATCCCAACCGCGCCAGGGCACTACCGGTTCCGGTTCTTCGGCACGGTCGAGGGTAATCCGGTCGACGAGACGTTTGAGTCCGGCCCCAATACCTTCAGCACCGTGAACCCCGCCGGCGATCTCTACTTCCCGGAGAGGCAGGCGACGGTTAGGGAGATCGAGGGGGCCGTTCGGGGCGCCCAGTCCTCGGCTGAAGGGGCGCAGGACGCAGCCATCGAGGCGTCCGGCAGCGCCTCCGCCGCCAGGATGCTGGGCATCGTGGGCATAGTTCTGGGCGTGCTGGGTGTAGGGACCGGGGCGGCCGGCCTGGCGGTCGGTCTGCGGAGAAGGTAGGAGGAAGTGCCCGGTATCAGGCTCGGCGCGGTCGCGGTCATGGCCGCTGTCCTCGTGTTGGCGCTCTTGTGGCACGGGAACATCGTACACGCCCATGCGAACCTCGCCAGCGCCGACCCAGCGCCGGACTCGGTGCTCGAAGCGCCGCCCGACCGGGTCGTCATCAGGTTCACGGAGCCGCTGGAGCCGTCGTTCAGCGAGATCCGCGTCCTCGACTCCTCCGGCGCGAGGGTCGACAACGGCGACAGCGCCATCGACCCCGTCAATCCCGTCATTATGTCCGTCTCCCTGCCTCTGTTGGGGGATGGGACGTACACCGTGGGATGGAAGAACGTCTCGACTGTGGACGGCCACCGCGTCCGCGGCTCCTTCGTATTCTCGGTAGGGGAGCCGAGCGGCGAAGCGCCGGCCGCTGCCGTCGATGAGCCGCTGTTCCAGTCGCCCGCCGAGCCGGTCGTGCAGTGGCTGGTGCTACTGGGCGCGCTCGTCGTCGCGGGTGCGGCGAGCTTCGACCTGGCGGTAGCCGGGCCGGTCCTCAGGCGAAGGGGCTCGGACGACCGGCTGCGACGGCTCTGGGCGCTTCACTCCACGAGGCTTGGGGCCGCGGCGATGTGCCTGTTTGCGCTGGCGTCCGCCGTACAGCTCCTGACGCAGGCGTCGGCGATATACGAGCAGCCCATGCTCTCGGTGGTTGCGGGCCCGGTCGTCACCGTTCTGGCGGAGACCGACTGGGGCCGCCTGTGGATATGGCGAATGGGCCTCGCCGCTGCCATGGCCGTCGTCATGCTGGTGCAGGCCCGGCGATACGGCCCGGATGTAGGCCTGACCCTGCTGTCGGTGTGCCTCGGGGTCGGGCTGCTGGCGACCCTGAGCCTGACCAGCCACGCCGCGGCTACCGTGGGAATACGGGCGCCCGCGATTGCGAACGACCTCGTCCATTTAATCGCAGCGTCCGTGTGGATCGGGGGTCTGGCGGGGCTCCTGCTGCTGGCGGCCACCGCACTGACGACGCTTGCGGGCCCGCAGAGTCGCAGGGTGCTTGCCGCGGTGGTGCCGCGTTTCTCGGTCCTGGCGGGCCTCAGCGTCGCAACCCTCGTCGTCACGGGCGTATACAGCGCGTGGGCGCAGGTGACCATAGTGGAGGCGCTGGCCTCGCCCTACGGCGTCGCGCTCTTGGCCAAGATCGCCCTGGTGGCCGGGCTCCTGCTCCTCGCCGCGGTGAATCTGCTGTGGGTGAGGCCACGGCTGGCCGGGGACGACTCCGCTGCCCGGTGGCTGCGGAGGCTGGTGACCGCCGAGGTCATCGTGGCTGTCCTCGTCGTGCTGACCGTGGGCTTCCTGACTGAGCTGGAGCCGGCTCGCCAGGTGGCTGCGCGGGAGGGCCTCGGTCTGCCGGACTTCATCGAGTTCGCTGGGAGTGCCGAGGGCGCGGACATGGCGCTTAGGATCGAGCCAGGCATCGTTGGTACAAATCTGTTCGAGATCTCGCTCGCCGACAGGCTGGGTGAGCCCATCGACAACGCGTCCGACGTCAGCGTCCACATCAGCTATCTGGACGACGACCTGGGCGAGCAGGTGCTCCCGGCGGCCCCTATAGGCGGAGGGGTCTACGTCGTCGAGGAGGGGCGGTTCAGCATAGCCGGGGCTTGGCAGGCCGAGCTTGTCGTCAGGCGCCCGGACGCATTCGACGCCCGGACGGGATTCCGGTTCGAGATTGAGGCTGGCGGGAGCGGCGGAATTGCCCCTTCGCCCGAGACGGGCCAGGTGCTCCTCGGCGCGGGGCTGGTCGCGCTGGGCGTGCTGTTCCTGGCGACGGGAATGCCCCTCGGCGGCATGTTCACACTTCGGGGAGCGGGGGTGATGACCCCCGGCGTCCTGGGCCTGCTCGTCGGCGCAATCCTGCTGTTCAACAGCGAGTTGACAGGGGCGTCTGGCGCTTCACGCAACCCCTTCCCGCCCGACGCCGAGTCCCTCCGGATGGGCGCGAAGGTCTACGCCGATACCTGCCTGGCCTGCCACGGCGAGACGGGGCTCGGCGACGGGCGGGCCGGCGTGGACCTGGATCCCCCGCCGGGAAACCTCGTAGTCCACGTACCTCTGCACTCCGACGCCGAGCTCTACCAGTTCGTGAGCGAGGGAGTCCCCGGCACCGCCATGGCCGCGCTGGGCGAGAGGCTTACGGACGACGAGATATGGCACGTGGTCAACTACATCAGGACCTTTGAGGAGTAGCCATGACGGCTCCGGTCGCCTCGTTGTCGTCCCTGGCGAAGAGCGCGTACAATCGCATCGATAGCATGAGATTCCTCCGCCTCGCCATAATGTTGGGCTGCGTGGGCGCGGCGTGGGCGCTGGCGGCCCGGACGGCTCACGCCCATGGCTTCGGCGAGCGCTACGACCTGCCCCTGCCGCTGAACCTGTTCGTGGTCGGCGCGGCGGCGACCGTTGCGGCGTCGTTCGTCGTGCTGTCGCTGTTCGTGCGCGGCGGCTCCGGCCGGATCACGTATCCCCGCCGCGACCTGCTGCGCGTCCCGCTGTTAGGGCCGGTGCTGTCGAGCCGGGCGCTGATCTCGGTCTTGCGATCCGTAGGAGTGGTCGTACTCGTGCTCCTCGTCACAGCCGGGCTGATCGGCGCGAACCGACCCCTCGAAAACATCTCGCCGACGTTCGTATGGATCATCTTCTGGGTCGGCATGGGATACCTCACGGCGCTGCTCGGCAACGTGTGGGCCGTCGTGAACCCGTGGAGGGTCGTATTCGAATGGGCCGAGAGGATCGCGGGTTCCCCCAGCGGGCCGATGTACATCTATCCGCGGGGATGGGACGCGTGGCCCGCCGTAGTCCTGTTCCTCGTGTTCGTGTGGCTGGAGAACGTCTACCCCAGCGCGGCTGCGCCCCTGAACCTCTCTGTCCTCATCGTGCTCTACTCCCTCGTCACCTGGGCCGGGATGCTGATGTTCGGCAAGCACGCGTGGCTCCGAAACGGCGAGATATTCTCGGTCCTTTTCGCCTTCTTCGCCCGGTTCTCACCTACCGAGATGCGGGTGCCCGAGAGCCGCGCCTGCCGTTCGTGCGGCGGAGGCTGCGAGCCCTACGGGGGCGGCTGCGTGGACTGCCTGGAGTGCTTCCAGGTCGCCGGGGGCCTGGGCGACGCGCGGGAGGTGAACCTGCGCCCCTACGCGGTGGGGCTGACCATGCCGGGGTGGCTGTCGACCTCGGGCGCCGTCTTCGTGGTGCTGATGCTGGCGAGCGTCACCTTCGATGGGCTATCGGAGACGCGGCTGTGGCGCAGCGTGCAGAACGCCTTCTACTCCACGGCGTCGACCCTCAACACGGACGCCCTCGGGGTGATCGACACGGTCGGCATCGTGGCGGTGGTGGCGGCGTTCGCCGTCGTGTACCTCGCCTTCTCGTGGGGAATCCGTCAGGCGTCGGGCGAGGACGCCGGAGTCGTCACCGTCGCCAGGGTGTTCGTCCTCTCCCTGGTGCCCATCGCCCTCGCCTACAACCTGGCCCACTTCATCGGCTACCTGCTCATCCAGGGCCAGCTAATCATACCCCTGGCCTCCGACCCCTTCGGGTGGGGCTGGGACCTCCTGGGCACTGCGGGCTACATGCTCGACCTGGAGATAATCGGAGCCCAGGCCGTCTGGTACATATCCCTGGCGGCCATCGTTCTGGGCCACGTCGCGTCCGTCTACGTGGCCCACGTCGTGTCACTGGGCAGGCCCGTCAGCCGCGCCGCCGCCCTGAAGGGACAGTACGCCATGCTGGCCCTGATGGTCCTCTACACCGCCAGCAGCCTATGGATCATCGCCCAGCCAATCGTGGAGCAGTAGACTTTGCCGTCGCATGGCTTGAATATGTCCTAGCATCTCTGCTACCTTCGCGGAACACTTCCCCCGCACGAAAGGCAGGACACATGAAGACCTACAGGGCGGCGCTGATCGGTTGCAGCAGGATGGGCGCGTTCATCGACAACGAGGTATCCGCGGGTCGGTACCCCTACTCCCACGCGGCCGGCTACGAGGCGTGCGACCGCACCGAGCTTGTCGCGTGCTCCGACCTCAGGCCCGATGTCATGGCCCAGGTGGGCGAGCGCTACGGCGTCCCGCCCGAGCGCCAGTACACCGACTACCGGGAGATGATGGAGCGCGAGCGGCCCGACATCGTAAGCGTCGCCACCCAGCCGGAGCCGCGCGCGGAGATCGTCTGCTACGTCGCCAACAACGGCGCGCGGGCCATCTACGCCGAGAAGGCGATGGCCGCCTCCATGGCCGACGCCGACGCGATGGTCGAGGCGTGCGAGACCAACGGCGTCTTCTTCAACCTCGGCACCAACCGGCGCTGGGACAGGGGCTTCGACGTGATGAAGGAGATCATCGACGGCGGCAGGCTCGGCTCCCTCAGGGCGCTGACCATATACAACACCAGCGCCCTCTTCAACGGCGCGAGCCACTCCTTCGACCTGATCATGCGGCTCAACAGCGACCGGCCCGCCCTGTGGGTGCAGGGCCTGCTCCGCGACGCCGACCACGCCATCGGCGACGGCAGGATCTCCATCGACCCGGTCGGCGAGGGCATCATCGAGTTCGAGAACGGCGTGACCGGCTACGCACTCAACGCCGGCGGCAGGCGGGCCGAGTGGGAGGCCGTGTGCGAGGGCGGCGTGCTGACCGCGCTGGACAACGGCGATCGGTGGCAGCTCCGGGAGCGCGGCGAGCCGGACATCAAGGGCCGGTCCAGGCTGATCGAGGGCGAGTTCCCCGAGTACGAGTGGAAGAGCTCGACCCTCGCCCTCGTCGAGGACCTGGTCCACTCCCTCGACACCGGCGAGCCGTCGCGATGCGGCGCACGGGTGGCCCGCGCCAGCACGGAGCTCATATTCGCCGTCATCGAGTCGCACCTGAGGGGCGGCGCGCGGGTCGACCTGCCCCTGGAGGGCAGCACCATCCGCATGGAGCGCGGCATACCCGCCAAGCAGCCCCGCTTCCAGCGCCAGGACTAACACAACGGAGGGTGATCCCATGAAGACCTACAGAGCCGCGGTCATCGGTTGCAGCAGGATGGGCGCGTTCATCGACAACGAGGTGGTGGGGGCGCCGGGCCACGTCCCGCCCTATGCCCACACCGCCGTCTTCTACGCCTGCCCGCGGACCGACCTCGTCGCCTGCTCCGACATCCGGCCCGAGGTGATGGAGGAGGTCGGCAGGCAGTTCGACATCCCCAGGGAGCGGCAGTACACCGACTACAGGGAGTTGATCGACCGCGAGCGGCCCGACATCGTCAGCGTCGCCACCCAGCCGGAGCACCGGGCGGAGATCGTGATCTACGCCGTCGAGCACGGCGCGAAGGCCATATACGCCGAGAAGGCCCTGTCCGCCTCCATGGCCGAGGCCGACGCCATCCTGGAGGCGTGCGAGCGCAACGGCGCGGTGCTGAACCTGGGCACCCAGCGGCGCTGGCACCCCGGCTTCGTGAAGATGCGTGAGGTGATCGAGAGCGGCCGCATCGGCGACCTGAAGACGGTCGTGTTCAGCGGCAGCAGCCTATTCAACGGCGCGAGCCACCACTACGACAACCTGCTCTACCTCAACGGCGACGCCCGCGCGACCTGGGTGCAGATGACCCTGGCGGAGGGAAGCTGGAGGATCGAGGGCGACAGGCTCACCGAGGATCCCGTCTCCCACGGCGTCATCCAGTTCGAGAACGGGGTCACCGCCTACGCCGTCCTCTCCCCCCACGAGGTTGAATGGGAGGCGTCGTGCGAGCGCGGCACCCTGACGGCGTGGGCCGGGTCCAAGTACCGGATCCGCGAGCAGGGCCCGCCCGGCTACAGGGGCGCGCCGACGATGGTCGCGGGCCGGTTCCCGCGCTTCCGTCCGTACAGCGCCAACCTGCGCCTGGTCGAGGACCTGGTGAGCTCCCTCGACACCGGCGAGCCTCCCAAGGGCGGCGCGAGGGCCGCCCACGCCGGCACCGAGCTGATCTTCGCCAGCATCGAGTCCCACCTACGCGGCGGCGCGCGCGTCGAGCTGCCCCTGGAGGGCAACAGCACCTACCTCCTCCGCGACCGCGACCCCAGGCAGCCCAGGTTCACCGCGTAGGGCCGAACGTGGGGAGGGCGCACACACGGGTGCGCCCCTACCGGATATATGGCGTGTTGGTAGGGGCGGACCCACGTGTCCGCCCCTACGTGGCTTGGCCCGGCGTGTTACAATCTCTAGTGGCGGCCCGGCACGCCAACGTAGCTCAGTGGCAGAGCAGCGGTTTCGTAAACCGCAGGTCGACGGTTCGAATCCGTCCGTTGGCTCCATGGCGTGGGGATATAGCTCAACTGGGAGAGCGCGGCGTTCGCAATGCCGAGGTTGGGGGTTCGAGTCCCCCTATCTCCACCAAGCACTGCCCTTCGGCAGGCTCAGGGCGAACGAGGGGAGCCCCTTCCGTCATTCCGGCGAAAGCCGGAATCCATCCCCTACAGCCAGCGGGTGTACTGGGCTACCGTGTCTATGCCCACGAGGCCGCTGTAGGCTCGCTGGAGGCGGTCCGTCACCGGGCCCGGCACCGCGCCGTCGCCTACCTGTGCGCCGTTGAAGGTGGAGACCGGGCATATGCACAGGCTGGTGGAGGTCACGAATATCTCGTCGGCCGTGTAGGCGTCGAACGCGTCGATGTCGTCCTCGGCTATCTCGATGCCCAGCTCGTGGGCTAGGTCGATGGTCGTCTGGCGGCTGATGCCGCCCAGCACGAACCGGCTCCTCGGCGTGCGCACCGCGCCGTCCTTGACCACGAACACGTTGCTGCCGTTGCCCTCGCACAGGTTCCCGTTCACGTCCAGCAGCAGCGCGTAGGCGTTCGGGTCCTGGGCCCGCGCCTCCATGTCCGCCTGGATCAGGTTGATGTAGTTGTGCGTCTTGGCACGCGGGCTCATCGCGTCCGGCGGCGTGCGGCGCACCGACGGCGTGACTAGGGGCATCCCGTCGCGGTAGTAGCGGGCGCGCTCCCTGAAGGGAATGGGGAAGCACTCGATGACGATGCCCGGGCGGTCGGCGGAGCTCTGGATGTCCCCGCCGGCCAGCCGCAGCCCCCGCGTGACCCGCTGGGTCACCCACGTGTCGTCGTGCTCGTCCAGGGTCGGCAGGTTGCGCTCCAGCACGTCCATCGTCAGCGCGGCCATCTCGGCCTGGGTCACCTGCGGGTCGATGCGCATCCACCTGAGTGACTCGTACAGCCTGTCCAGGTGCTCGTCGAGCCTGAATATCCGGTGGCCGAAGGTGCGGGTCGTGTCGAAGACCGCGTCGCCCATGATGAAGCCGCGGTCGCTGATGGAGATGGAGGCCGCGCTCTCCGGCACGATCTCGCCGTTTACGTATGCAACGCGCTCCTGCATGGATACCTCCTATCCGTCATTCCGGCGAAAGCCGGAATCCATCCCCTTCACGGTTGTGCGGGTGAGCACTGCCTTCGACAGGCTCAGGCCGAACGGTGGGAGGGCGCACACGCGGGTGCGCCCCTACGTCGCCCATCTTCGGTCGGCGGGCGTCCATCATTCGGTAGGGGCGGACCCATGTGTCCGCCCTCGGGGCGTGGCGGCTAGATCAGCAGCTCCGGCGCGTGGATGAGCCGGTGGCTGCTGGTGTCGGGGATGAGCCCCAGCATCTGCAGGGACGTTGCGCCGAGCAGGTACTGGCCCTCCTGTCCGAACACCACCTTCGTCACGGCCTCCCTGTCCGCGACGGACACGCGCGCCTCCCCCACCGGCAGGTCGGCCCGCTCGCCGTTGGCGAAGGTGAACGTCAGGGAGGTCTGCGGCCGTATGCCCACCTCGTCGTCGCGCAGCATCGAGGCGGGCAGCACGGTGTACGTCGCGCCAGTGTCCACCAGCGCGTCCACCTGCAGGGCCTTCCCGCCGTTGCCGTTGCTCACGCCGATGCGAGCCTTGAACGTGCCCAATGTTACCCCCCCATCCTAACCTTCCCCCGCCAGGGGGGAAGGGATAAGAGCCCTCAGGGTTTGGCGGCTATGGCTTCGCCGAAGGCTACGCCGGAGACCGCGCCGGGGTCGTCCTTCCACTCGTCGTAGGCCCGGGCCGTCCTGTCGGCCAGCTCGCGGCTGGTGGCCCCGTACTTTATCGCCCCCTCGACGACCTCGGGCGTCATGAACCACTTCTGGGACAGCCTGTAGATGAACTCGATCTCCCCCGGCGTGCTGTAGATGTCGACGCTCCCCGTGATCCGCGCGTTCACGAAGCCGGCCTCGCCGAGGCGGGCCTTCAGCTCCTTGCCGATCTGGGGATGGCCGCCGTCGTCCTTGAGGAGCTCCTCGTACATGTCCCAGCTCCCCTTCATCACGTTGTAATCGGGCTGCATGAAGGACGACTCGCATATGATCTCCCGGCAGGAGATGATCCCGCCGGGCTTCAGCACCCGCTTCACCTCCGCCAGCGCCCCGGCCGTGTCCGGGACGTACATGAGGACGTCGTGGCCGTGGGCCACGTCGAAGTAGCCGTCCTCGAAGGGCAGGTCGAGCACGTCGCCCACGTGGAACGTCGCGTTCTCCTGTCCCTGGAACCCGGCGATCATCCTCGCCAGCTCGATCCGGCTCCCGTCCGAGTCCACGCCGTGCATCTCGCCGGGGTCCACTGCCCTGGCCAGTCCCACCGATATGGCCCCCGGCCCGCAGCCGAAGTCGAGGATCCGCTGTCCGGGCCGCAGGTACGGGAGCAGGTGCCGGGCCTGGGACTGGGCCGTGTACCGCTTGAAGGCCTCCATCGCCAGCTGGTCCACGCCCGGGCTCATGGTCGGAGTCAGAGTTACCTGTTGAGTCATCCTGGCCTGCCCCCTAGGGTTTGCCGCCTATGGCCTCGCCGTAGGCCAAGCCGCACACCGCGCCGTCGTCGACCTTCCACCTCTCGTAGGCCGCCCCTATGGCGTCGACCAGCTCGCGGGTGGCGGCCCCGTACTGTATCGCCGCCTCGACGATCTCGGGCGCGAGGAACCACTTGTTGGCCACGTTGTATATGAACATGATGTCCGCCGGCGTGCTGTACATCTGGAAGGACCCGGTCATTCGGACGTTCGTGAAGCCCGCCCCGGCCAGGTGCTCCCTCAGCTCCTTGCCAATCTGGGGGTGGCCGTCGTCCGCCGCCAGCAGGTCCTCGAACATGTCCCACGACTTCCTGATGACCCCGTAGTCGGGCTCCGTGAAGCTCGACTCGCCAATCATCTCCCGGCAGGAGATGATCCCGCCGGGCTTCAGGACACGCTTCAGCTCCGCCAGCGCGGCCTGGGTGTCCGGGATGTACATCAGGATGTCGTGGCCGTGCACCACGTCGAAGTAGCCGTCCTCGAAGGGCAGGTCCACCACGTCGGCCACGTGGAACTTCGCGTTCTCCTGTCTCTGGAACGCGGCGACCGTCCGCGCCATCTCCACCTGGGACGGCTCCATGTCGATCCCGTGCATCTCGCCGGGGTCCACCGCCTTGGCCAGGCCCACCGAAATGGTGCCCGGCCCGCAGCCGAAGTCCAGGACGTGCAGTCCCGGCCGCAGGTACGGGAGCAGGTGCGCGGCCTGGCTCTGGGCCGTGTACCGCTTGTAGGCTTCGAGGATCTCCTCGCTGAAGCCCATCGTGTAGTCGGGAGTCGAGGATGTAGGCTCGGCCACGTCGGCCCTGTCTCCGTCTTCCTGCATCTGGGTTTGGAATTATAGCACAGCGCGAGGGGCTGGTGCTCTATGACGCAGCCTGAACGCTAGCCGACGCCGCGGAGGTCGTCCCCTGAACCCGTAGGGGCGGTTCGCGAACCGCCCCTACCGAATGATGGACGGCGTAGGGGCGCACCCGCGTGTGCGCCCTCCTATCCGGGGTTACGGCGTGTCGCGTCCATTTCGCCGCATGACCTCCTGCACGTCGTCGATCATGCGCTGGACGTCTTCGGTGGCCCAATCGCGCTTCGAGGCCACTTCCTTTACGGCCGACAGGGTCTTGGCCTCGCCCTCGGCCTCGCCTTCCACCCTGCCCTCGGCCTTGCCCGCGGCGTACTGCTTGCGCTTGAACGCTTCGGCCAGCATGGTAACCCCCTCCGTGATGGTGTACGACAGGATCGCCGACCCTACCCAGAGCGGCTCGACCCTGTGCCCTACCTCAATCAGGTCTTCCAATATATCACCGCCCCTGCCGGTCTTGGCAATGGCCACGGCCAGGCTTGCCGTGGCAAGGGCGACGAAGAGCGCCCACCCCCAGAGCTCCCGGAAGATGGGCATTGGACTAACCCTCCCTTGTCGTGTTGATGCTTCGATACTAACCGCCGGCCCTCACGTCGTCAATAGGGGGAAGGCTCAGGGCGAACGGATTGGGCGCCTTCCCCCGTCCTCGCGGAGGGGGTGTGTAAAAAATTGGAAATATTTGCTCCGGGAAGCCCCGGAAGCATACAGGGGAAATGTTACCCCCCCCCCCCCCGATTTTCGTATTTTGACGTCGTGACGGCGACGTAAAGCGTAGGGTAGGGCCACGCGGGTCGCTGGGACTCGAATATTTGCGACACGCCATTATGCCCTTGACATGGATGCGGAATTACAGTATTTTCTTGCGAACCGAATATTAGAGGCATCGGATAGTATGCACATCGAATACGGACTGCATCCGAACACTAACACATCGAACCCCCCTGCATCGGATACTGCGGCACCGGATACGAGCCGCAGGTTCCGGGGGCCGCGTCACAACCGTCATTCCGGCGGAAAGCCTGCCCCCAGCGAAGGCGGGGGCCGGAATCCAGGGCCGCGGGGCAGGGTTAGGCGGATACTGGGGCAGCCCGTGGGCCTTACCTTGATACTCCTCCTGGCCGCGCTGGTTGCGGTGCTGGCTCCCATCGCCGAGCCCGCAGCCGAGGCGTCGGGTGCGCCCGGCTCCGTGGGCTCCGTGTCGCTGAGCCGGTCCGATGGTACGGTCACCGCAAGCTGGGGCGCGGTCTCCGGCGCTACGAAGTACCACGCCACCTACAGCACGGACGGCGGCGGGAGCTGGCACGCTCCCGTGTCCGGCCACCGGAACATCACGTCCACCAGCATCACCTTCGGCGCAGACAACTCCAGCACCTACATCGTCGGCGTGCGCGCGGGCAACGACCAGGGCTGGAGCTCCTGGACCAACTCCTCGCCCGCCGGGCCCTACGTGCCTCCCAAGCGGACCCCCACGCCCACTCCCGAACCCACCGAGACCCCCACGCCCACCAAGGCGCCCGGCTCCGTCGGCTCGGTCTCCGTGACCCGGGCCGACGGCTCCCTCACGGCAAGCTGGCCCGCCGTCTCAGGCGCGACCAGGTACCACGTCACCTACAGCACCGACAGCGGCGGTAGCTGGCACGCTCCCGTGTCCGGCCACACGAATATCCAGACCAACAGCCTCACCTTCAGCGCCGACAACGCCAAGACCTACCTCGTCGGAGTGCGCGCCGGCAACGACCATGGCTGGGGCGGCTGGACGAACTCCGCGCCCGCCGCGCCGTACACGGCGCCCACACAGGCGCCGCAGACGGGCCGCTCCCTCACCTTCGGCAGCCACACGGTCGCGGACCAGTCCTGGACGAAGGACACGGCCATCGACACCCTGACCCTGCCCGCCGCCACTCTCAGCACCGACGGCCTGGTCGGCATCGCCATCGTGCCCGCCATGACCTACACCCTCTCCCCGGCCCTTCCCGCAGGGGTGAGCTTCGACGCGACGGCCCGCACCATCAGCGGCACTCCGACCGCCACGGCCGCGAGCGCCACCTACACCTACACGGCCGCTGCCGACGGGCACAACTCGGCCAGCCTCACGTTCACCGTCGTCGTTGCCGAGGGGCAGGTTCGAGCCGCAGCCGATCTCTCCTTCGGCGGCGCAACCATCGCCGACCAGTCCTGGCACAAGGACGACGCCATCACCACCCTGACGCTGCCCCAGGCCACCGGCGGCGGCGGGACGATCACCTACGGGCTCTCGCCGAGCCTGCCCACGGGCCTCAGCTTCGACGCCAGCGCCCGCACCATCAGCGGCACGCCCACGGCCACCAGCGCCCAGGCCACCTACCGCTACACCGCCACCGACGGCACGGACACGGTGATGCTGTCCTTCAAGATCGAGGTGCTGGAAAAGGCCGCGATAGGCTGCTCCAGCCTGAAGTCGAGCATCTCGGTCAGCGCATCGACCAACCCGTCGCACACGCTATACGCTCTTGCCCTGTCGATAAACTCCGCCAACGGCAGCGCGGACCAGGCGAAAATCGAGTGGAAGAAGAAGAGCGACAGCACCTGGTCCGATAAAACAGTGGACGCCAACATATCAAGCGCGGCCATCGAGAGCCTTGACTCGAGCACCACCTACGAGGTGATGTTTTCCATAAGGTTCGACTCAAGCCACCTCGACTTCGGGCAGTGCGGATGGAAGTCCTCGGACGTCGCGGAAGCCACTACGGCTTCGCCGGCGGCGCCGAACAAGCCAGCCGCGCCCACGGTGACCCAGAACGCCACCACCCCCAAGACCCAGCTGGACGTGGACTGGACAGCGACCTACGGCGCGCCCAAGGTCAGCGGCTACTTCGTGGAATACAAGAAGAAGAGCGAGACGAACTGGATACAGTGGGGCAACGAATACAGCAGCAGCACCCTGGAAACGACCATCACCGGCCTGACCGAGGGCACCACCTACGAGGCGCGGGTGCAGGCAAAGAACTCCCAGGGCAACAGCTCCTGGTCGGACCCCGGGGAGGGCAAGACCCAGGACAAGAACGTGGACCCCGAGTTCTCCGCCGACACGGCCACCCGCAGCATCGCCGAGAACTCGGCGGCGGACACCGCCGTCGGCGCTGCGGTCACTACCACCGACACCGAGAGCGACACCCTGACCTACTCCCTGAGCGGCACGGACGCCTCCTCCTTCACCATAGACAGCGCCACCGGCCAGATAAAGGTCGGCTCCGGCACGACGCTGGACTTCGAATCGTCCACGACCTCCTACTCCGTGACGGTGGGCGTCAGCGACCTGAAGGACAGCAGCGACACGGCGGACACGGTGGTGGACGACACCATAACGGTGACCATCAGCGTGACGGACGTGAACGAGCCGCCGCCCAAGATGGACCCGTCGGCGAAGCAGCAGGCGAGTAGCCCCAAGTACCAGATTGCGGTGACCTGGCAGGCTCCGACGATGACGGGCAAGCCGGCCATCACCCACTTCGACCTGCGTTACAAGAAGAAGAGCGACAGCACGTGGACGCAAAAGGACGACCTGGGCAAGGACCTGAAGTACTACGCGATCACGGGCCTGACCTACAAGACCGACTACCAGGTGGAGATGCGGGCCGCCAACGACGAGGGCGACGGCGGGTGGTCGGACACCGACGAGGTGAAGACCCACGACCAGACCGAGCCGGAGTTCGAGAACGACACCTATACCCTGTCGATAGCGGAAAACGCCGGGGTCGGGGACGACGTCGGCAAGGTGGCCGCCGATGACGACGACAACGACGCGCTGTACTACTCGATGAGCGGCACGGGCGCCAGCGACTTCAGCCTGGGCCAGTACAACGGGACCATCGACGTGGCCAAAGGGCTGGACTACGAGACCACCAAGTCCTACACCCTGACCCTGAGCGTCAAGGACAAGAAGGCCAGCGACGACACGGCCGACGACGTGGTGGACGACACCACTACCGTGACCATCAACGTGACCGACGTGAACGAGCCGCCGGTCAAGCTGTCCGCGCCGACGGTGAGCGCCAACTCCACCACGCCGAGCACCAAGATCGACGTGTCGTGGACGGCCCTGACCAACGCGCAGATGAGCGGCAAGCCGGCCGTCGACGACTACGACGTGCAGTACCGCCTCGCCGGCGATACCGACTGGACGGACGCCTCCTTCACCGGAACGACCACCAGCACGACGCTGACGGGCCTGACCAATGGCAAGACCTACGAGGTGCAGGTGCGGGCAGGAAACCACGAGGGCGACGGCCCCTGGTCGGACACCCGCACCGCGATCACCGACGCCAACGCCGTGACGCGGAGCATAGCCGAGAACTCGGCGGCGGACTCCAACGTCGGCGCGGCGGTGACGGCCAAATCCACCAATACCACCTACACCTACACCCACGCGCTGAGCGGGACCGACGCCTCCAAGTTCGAGATCGGCTCGACCACCGGCCAGATAACCGTGAAGTCGGGTACGAGCCTGGACTACGAGACCAAGACCAGCTACACCGTCACCGTCACCGTGACGGCGGCGGCCAAGTCCCAGGGCGCGAACGCCCAGTCCGTCGACCCCAACGCGCCGGGCGACTACGTCGTGCCGGTCACCATCAACGTGACCGACGTGAACGAGCCGCCGCCGAAGCTGGGTACGCCCACGGTGGCGGCCAACAGCACGACCCCGACCAGCAAGATCGACGTGTCGTGGACGGCCCCGACCATGACGGGCAAGCCCGCCGTCAGCGACTATGACGTGCAGTACCGGCAGGCCGGGACATCCACCTGGAGCAGCCACAGCTTCACGGGCACGGGCACCAGCACGACGCTGAGCGGCCTGACCTCCGGCAAGACCTACGAGGTGCAGGTGCGCGCGGTCAACGCCGAGGGCAACGGCGGCTGGTCGGACAGCGGCACGGCCATCACCCGGGCCGCCAGCGTGTCCCGCAGCGTCGCCGAGAACTCGGCGGCGGGCACGAACGTCGGCGCGGCGGTGACGGCGGTCAGCACCAACACCACCTACGACTACACCCACGCGCTGAGCGGCACGGATGCCTCCAAGTTCGAGATTGGCTCGACCACCGGCCAGATCACCGTGAAGTCCGGCACCAGCCTGGACTACGAGACCAAGACGAGCTACAGCGTGACAGTCACGGTTACCGCGGCGGCGAAGTCGCAAGGCGGCGCGAACGCGCAGTCCGTCGACCCCAACGCGCCGGGCGCATACGTCGTCCCGGTCACCATCAACGTGACGGACGTGAACGAGCCGCCGGCCTTCGCCGACGACACGGCCACCCGCAGCGTCGCCGAGAACTCGGCGGCCGACACGGCCATCGGCGCGGTGGTGACCGCCACCGACCCGGACGGCGTCGCCAAGTTCAACACGCTCACCTACTCGCTGACCGGAACCGACGCGAGCAAGTTCAACATCGGCTCCAGCACGGGCCAGATCACCGTCAAGACGGGCAACATCCCGGACTACGAGGCGAAGACCTCCTACAGCGTGACGGTGAACGTCACCGACGGCAAGAACGCCAGCGGGACCGCCGACACCACGGCCGACGACACCATCGCGGTGACCATCAACGTCACCGACGTGAACGAGCCGCCGGCCGCCCCGGGCGCGCCGACGGTGTCCCAGAACACCACGACGCCGGACACCAAGCTGGACGTGAGCTGGACTGCGCCGACCAACACCGGCAAGCCGGCGATCAACGACTACGACGTGCAGTACCGCAAGAACGGCGATTCGACCTGGACCGACGCATCCTTCACGGGAACGACCACCAGCACGACGCTGACGGGCCTGACCTCGGGCAAGAGCTACGAGGTCCAGGTGCGGGCCGTGAACGACGAGGGCGACGGCGCATGGTCTGCCAGCGGCACGGCCATCACCAAGGCCGGCGACGCGACCCGCAGCATCGCGGAGAACTCGGACGCCGGGACGAACGTGGGCGCGGCGGTGACGGCCTCCAACACTACCTACACCTACACCCACGCCCTGAGCGGAACCGACGCGAGCAAGTTCAGCATCTCCAGCAGCACCGGCCAGATCACGGTCGGGACGGGCACGAGCCTCGACTACGAATCGGGCACGACCTCGTACAGCGTGATCGTGACGGTGACGGCCGCCGCGAAGTCCCAGGGCGCGGGCGCGCAGTCCGTCGACCCCAACGCGCCGGGCGACTACGTCGTACCGGTCACCATCAACGTGAACGACGTTGCCGAGCCGCCGCCTGCGCCCGACGCGCCGACGGTGACGCAGAACACGGCCACGCCCAAGACCAAGCTGGACGTGTCCTGGACGGCACTCACGACGACCCAGATGGCGGGCAAGCCGGCCGTCACCGACTACGACGTGCAGTACCGCAAGAAGGGCGAAACCGACTGGACCGAGTGGAACGCCAGCGATGACGGCACGACGACCAGCACGACCATAACCGGCCTGACCGAAGGGACGGAGTACGAAGTGCAGGTGCGGGCCACCAACGACGAGGGCGACAGCGGGTGGTCGACCAGCAGCAAGACGAACACGCAGGACAAGAACGTCCACGCGGAGTTCCCCGACACGTCGGCCACGCGCAGCATCGCCGAGAACTCGGCGGCGGGTACGAACGTGGGCGCGGCGGTCACCGCCAACGACACCGAGAACCACACCCTCTACTACTCGCTGAGCGGAACGGACAAGGACGAGTTCGACATCGGCCTGAACACCGGGCAGATCACGGTGAAGACGGGTACGGACCTGGACTACGAGGCGAAGACTTCGTACAGCCTGACCGTGGAGGTCAGCGACCGCAAGGACACCAACGACAACGCGGACACGAAGATCGACGACACCATCACGGTCACCATCAACGTGACCGACGTCGCCGAGCCGCCGGCCGCTCCGGCCGTCACCGTGGCGGCCAACTCCACGACGCCGGCGACCAAGATCGACGTGTCGTGGACTGCGCCGGACATGACGGGCAAGCCGGCCATATCGGACTACGACGTGCAGTACAGGCTGTCGGGCGCGAATTCGTGGACCGACGCCAGCTTCAGCGGCACGGGGACGAGCACGACGCTGAGCAGCCTGACCGAGGGCAAGAGCTACGAGGTGCAGGTGCGCGCGGTCAACGCCGAGGGCAACGGGGCCTGGGCCTCGGGCAGCGCCATCACCGACGCCAACGCGGTCACCCGCAGCATCGCCGAGAACTCGGCGGCGGGCACCAACGTGGGCGCGGCGGTCACGGCGAAGGCCACCAATACCACCTACACCTACAGCCACGCGCTGAGCGGCACCGACGCGAGCAAGTTCAACATCGGCTCGACCACCGGGCAGATAACCGTCAAGACGGGCAACATCCCGGACTTCGAGGCCAAGAAGTCCTACACCGTGACGGTGACCGTAACGGCCGCCGCCAAGTCCCAGGGCGGCGCAAACGCGCAGTCCGTCGACCCCAACGCGCCGGGCGACTACGTCGTCCCGGTCACCATCAACGTGACGGACGTGAACGAGAAGGCGAAGTTCAAGAACATCGGACTCCTGGGCGTGACCCGCGAGATCGCCGAGAACTCCGCCGCCTCCGCCAACGTGGGCGCGCCGGTGTCGGCCACGGATCCGGACTCCGGTGACACTCTCACCTACTCGCTGACAGGGACGGACGCGGACAAGTTCGACATCAACTCGTCCACCGGCCAGATCACGGTCGCGAGCGGCACGAGCCTGGACTACGAGGCCAAGACCAACTACCTGGTCACGGTGCAGGCCAGCGACGGCAAGGACGAGAACGGCGACCCGGACACGGGCATCGACGCGTCGGCACTGGTCAACGTCAACGTGACGGACGTGAGCGAGCCTCCGGCCGCCCCGGACGGTCCCACGGTCGCCCAGAGCTCCACCACGCCCAAGACGAAGCTGGACGTGTCCTGGACGGCCCCCGACGTGACGGGCAAGCCCTCCATCACGGACTACGACGTGCAGTACAAGCAGAGCAGCGATTCGACCTGGACGTCCCACAGCCATACGGGCACGGGGACGTCGGCCACGCTGACCGGCCTGGAGGGCGGACGCAGGTACGACGTGCAGATTCGCGCTACCAACGACGAGGGCAATAGCGGCTGGTCGACCAGCGGCAGCGCCAAGACCCAGGACAAGAACGTCAACTCCGAGCTTTCGCTGTCCGACTTGACGCGGAGCATCGCCGAGAACACGGGCGCGGGCAGGAGCGTGGGCGCACCGGTGACCGCGACGGACACCGAGGACAACACCCTGACCTACTCCATCAGCGGCGCCAGCGAGTTCACCATCGACAGCGCCACCGGCCAGATCAAGGTCGCCTCAGGGGCCGACCTGGACTACGAGGACACGAGCTCGTACAAGGTGACGGTGGGCGTCAGCGACGGGCTGGACAGCGAGAACAACCCGGACAACGCCATCGACCACACTGTGGACGTGACCATCAGCATCACGGACGTGGACGAGGCCCCCGCGCCGCCCAACGCGCCAAGCGTTGCGCCGACCGCGTCCGCGCCCAGGACGTCCCTGGACGTGTCCTGGACCGCGCCGAACACGTCGGACCGGCCGTCCATCACGGACTACGACGTGCAGTACAGGAAGACGAGCGCGACGGGCTGGTCCTCCTACCACCCGCACATTGGATCTCGCACGTCCATCACGTTGACCGGCCTCGACTCGGGCGCGGAGTACGAGGTGCAGGTGCGGGCCACCAACGACGAGGGCTCAAGCACCTGGTCGCCCAGCGGGACGGGCAGCACCCTGAGCAATGCACCGGAGTTCGACGACGGCGACACGGCCACGCGGGCCATCGCCGAGAACTCGGCGGCGGGCACGAACGTGGGCGCGGCGATCAAGGCGACCCACCCGGACGGCGACCCGCTCACCTACGGCCTGGGCGGGACGGACGCGGCGAGCTTCGCCATCGACAGCGCAACCGGGCAGATCACGGTGGGCGCGTCGACGAAGCTGGACTACGAGGACACCACGTCCTACAGCGTGACCGTGGAGGTCAGCGACGGGAAGGACGCCAAGGGCAACGCGGACACGGCCATCGACGACACCATCGCGGTCACCATCGACGTGACGGACGTTGCCGAGCCGCCGGACGCTCCGGCAGCGCCGACGGTCACCCGCAACACGGGCTCGCCCAAGACGATGCTGGACGCGGGCTGGACGGCCCCCGACATGACGGGCAAGCCCGCGATCACCGGCTACGACGTGCAGTACAGGGCGAGCGGCGACGCAAGCTGGACGGCCCACGCCTTCACGGGCACGGGCGCCAGCACGACGCTGACCGGACTGTCCGAGGGCACGGTCTACGAGGTGCAGGTGCGGGCGACCAACGACGAGGGCACGAGCGGCTGGTCGGCCAGCGGCAGCGCCTCGACCAAGGGCTCGAACACGGACCCGAGCTTCGGCGACACGAAGGCATCGCGCAGCGTAGCCGAGAACTCGGCGGCCGGCACCAACGTCGGCGCGCCGGTGACGGCATCGGACCCCGACGGCAACTCGCTGACGTACAGCCTGAGCGGCACGGACGCGGGCAGCTTCACCATCGACTCGTCCACCGGGCAGATCAGGGTGGGCGCGGGTACGGACCTGGACTACGAGAGCACCACGTCCTACGGCGTGACGGTGGGAACGAGCGACGGGCTGGACTCCGACGGCAACGCCGACTCGTCCACCGACGCCACCATAGCCGTCACCATCAACGTCACCGACGTGAACGAGCCGCCCGGAGCGCCGGGCAAGCCCAAGGTGGTCCGGGGCAGCAACGCCAGCACGATGCTGGACGCGTCGTGGACCGCGCCGGACACCACGGGCATCCCGCCCATCACGGACTACGACGTGCAGTACCGCGCGACGGGCGGCACCCAATGGGACGACCACGCCTTCGACGGCACGGGCACCAGCACGACCGTGACGAGCCTGACGGCGGGGGTCTACTACGAGGTGCGCGTGCGGGCATCCAACGACGAGGGCACCGGCCCGTGGTCAAGGCCCGGCAGCGCCGACACCAAGGCACAGGCCGTGACGCCGATCATCATCAAGGTCGCGCCGCCGCAGCCCGTGCCTCCGGGCAGGCCCGACGCGCCGGACGTGTCCCCGTGGCGCGACGACCCGCAGACGGCGCTGTACGTGACGTGGAAGGTGCCGTCCAACAACGGCCCGGCCATCACGGGGTACAGGCTCCGCTACAGGATGCCTGGCGACCTGACGTGGGGCTCGCTCAAGTCCACCAGGACGAACGCGGTCATCACGGATCTCACTGCGGCGACCGAGTACGAGGTGCAGGTGGAGGCGTACAACTCCGACGGGCCGGGCCCCTGGTCGCCCAGCGGCATCGGCACGACGGAGGACTACCCCGCGCCGGAGCCCGTCAACGGCTCGCCCGCGCTGGGCTCGCGCTCGGGCATCACCTTCACGGTGGCCGAGAACTCGACCGCGGGTACGGCAGTGGGCGATCCCATCGAGGCCACCGACCCGGACGACGACAACCTGACGTACACCATCGACGGCGCTGTCGAGTTCACCATCGACGCCGACACCGGCCAGATCAGGGTCGCCCAGGGCGCGGCGCTGGACTACGAGGCGGTGCGTTCGTACACGGTGACGGTCGCCATCGGCGACGGGCTGGACTCCGACGGCAACGAGGACCCGGCGGCCGACGACTCGACGAAGGTCACCATCGTCGTGACGGACGTGGACGAGCCGCCCGCCAAGGCGGACGCGCCGGCGGTCGCAACCGACCTAGACTCGCCCACGGACGCGCTGATCGTGAAGTGGGCCGCGCCCTACAACCCGGGCCCGGCCATCACGGGCTACGACCTGCGATACCGGATCGAGGGCGCTACGTCCTGGACGGCGCACCCCGTCGAGGGCACGGTCACCATCGCGCGGCTGGACGGCCTGAAGAGCGCCACGGTATACGAGGCCCGGGTGCGCGCCAGGAACGACGAGGGCGCAGGGCCGTGGTCGGACTCCGGCAGCGGCGCGACGGCAACGGCCAACCGCGCATCGGCCTTCCCGAGCCCCGGCAGTGGGATCGCGCGCAGCGTGGCCGAGAACTCGCCGGCGGGTACGCTGGTGGGCGAGCCGATCACCGCAACGGACCCGAACGGCGACGACCTGGCCTACGGCATGAGCGGGGCGAGCGAGTTCACCATCGAGGCCGACACCGGCCAGATCGTGGTGGCCGAGGGCGCGGTGCTCGACTACGAGGCCGTCCGCTCCTACACGGTCACCGTCACGGTCACCGACGGCGTGAACTTCGAGGGCAACCCCGACGACTCGACGGACGACTCGGTGCTGGTGACCATCTACGTGATCGACGTGGACGAGAGCGCGCCTGTATCCGATACGAAGATCGACGACGCGAAGGACCTCAGCGCCCCGGCGCAGACGAAGAAGGTCGAGGAGTCCAGGCCGTGGGTGAGCAGGGCCGAGACGCCGAAGCCCAACAGCGCGCCGTCCCTGTCGGGTGCGGTGCTCGACGTGGCGGAGAACTCGGCGGCGGGTACGCTCGTCGGCAACCCCGTCGACGCCACGGACTCGGACGACGACCCGCTGAGGTTCACCCTCGACGGCGCGGTCGAGTTCACCATCGACTCCGCCACGGGCCAGATAGCCGTGGCGCGTGGCGCGGACCTGGACTACGAGGCGGTCCGCTCCTACACGCTCACCGTCACCGTCAGCGACGGACTGGACGCATTCGGCAACGAGGACCCGTCGGCGGACGACTCGGCCCAGGTGACCATCAACGTGACCGACGTGAGCGAGCCCCCGGCCAGGCCCGACGCGCCGTCGGTGGCCCAGCACCCGGACACGCCCACCAGCGGGCTGGTCGTGGAGTGGGCGGCCCCTGCCAACACCGGACCGGCCATCACGGGATACGACCTGCGCTTCCGGGTCGAGGGCGAGACGGCGTGGACGACCCTCCCGGTGACGGCAGCCGTCACGGTTGCGTCCATCGCCAACCTGCAGAACGCGTCGGCCTACGAGACCCAGGTGCGGGCGGTCAACGACGAGGGCATCGGGCCCTGGTCGGACGCTGGCGCTGGCGCGACGGCGGAGCCCAACGCGGCCCCGGCCATCGTCGCACCGGCCGAGACCGTCGAGGAGAGCAAGCCGCAGAGCGTCGTCACCGAGCTGGTCGTCGCCAGGGCCGCATCGAGCGAGACCCCGCCCACGCCGACGGCCGCGGCGACCCAAACGCCGGAGGCCGGGCCGGGCATCATCAGCGCGAACCTGTCGTCCATCACCTGGCTGCTGGCCCTCGCCGCCGCACTGCTGGCCATCATCATCTTCGCCTGGAAGCGGAGGCGGAAGCAGGCGCCGGCCGTACAATCCGCCTGAACCCGTAGGGGCGGTTCGCGAACCGCCCCTGCACCGCGCGCATAGCAACGTAAGACGCAAGCAGAATCGGCCCCGGGCAACGTGCCCGGGGCCGATTTGGTTTAGGGCGATACGGCACCCCCCGTGGGGCGCCCTGTGCGTCTCCGGCGCGTCAGTCCTCCTCCGCCAGCACCTCCTCCATCGCCCGCAGGAAGCCGTCGATATGCTCGTCCTGCACAGGGGCGGAGATCGTGACGCCGATGCCGCCGCTCATGGAGTAGCCCTTCAGGAACAGCGCCAGCTCGATGCGCCCCGCCAGGTCCGCGTCCGGCAGCGTCGTCGCGCTCCGGTAGTCGGTGATCGGCTTGTCGGTCATGTAGAAGTGCAGCCCGGCCCCGGCGCTCACCACCCTGCTCGGCACGCCCGCCCTGTCGAACACGTCGACCAGCCCCGCGTGGAGCCTGCCTCGCAGCCGGTCCACGTGGGCGTACACCTCCGGCGTCAGCCCCCGTATGGTCGCCAGGCCCGCCGCGAGGGTGAAGGCGTTGCCGGAGAAGGTCCCGCTCTGGCTCAGCCCCGTCGGCTCGCCCGTGTTGTCGAGCATCCCCATGTACTCGTCCTTGCCGCCGATCGCGCCGATGGGGAAGCCGCCGCCGAACGCCTTGCCGAATATCGTCACGTCAGGCTCGACCCCCGCGCGGCCCTGCGCGCCGCCGGGCCCCGACCTGAAGCTCACCACCTCGTCCATCACCATCGGAATCCCAAGCTCAGACGTGATGTCGCGGACGAACCGGGTGAAGTCCTCCGAGACCTCCCACGAGCTCGGCTTCGCGTCGTAGAAGACCCCGGCGATCTCGTCCTTCTGCTCCCGCAGGATCAGCTCCACCGACTCCCGGTCGCTGTACGGCAGGATGACCGCGTCCTCCTCGGCGCTCCGCGACATCCCATCCCACGCGGCGACGGCGTTCGGGGAGTCCGCCGGCCCAGCCCGGTCCAGCGGTGGAGCCGAGCTGACCTCCAGCGCGTCGTGGCTGCCGTGGTAGCCCCCCTCGAACTTGGCGACCTTCGGCCGGCCCGTCTTCGCCCGCACCAGCCGCGTCGCGTGCAGGGACGCCTCGGTGCCCGAGTTGCAGAACCGCACCTTGTCGATGGACGGGAAGCGCGACGTGATCTCCTCCGCGATCTCCGCCTCCAGCTCCGTCGGGCCGCCCAGTCCCAGGCCGCGCTCGACCTCCCGCTGCACCGCCGCAATCACGTCCGGGTGGCTGTGGCCCAGCATCATCGCCGAGTGGTGGTTGCCGAAGTCCACGTACCGGTTGCCGTCGATGTCCCAGATGTAGCACCCCTCCGCCTTCGCCACGTAGTGCGGGTACGGCGGCGACCAGTACGCCCCCTTGATGACGCCGCCAGGCATCACCGGCACGCCACGCTCCCACTGCGCCCGCGACTTCGGCGTCCTCCGCCAGTACTCCGCAACAAGCGACTCCTTCGACCTAGTCATCTCGTCCTCCTCGTCCCCGTAATCTTGAGCCTCAGCGTCCTCAGCGCCCTCAGCGGTGAAATCTCCCCTCTCCCCATAATCCCCTCTTCCCTCAGCGTCCTCAGCGCCCTCTGCGGTCAAGCCCTCCGCCCCGCGCGGCGTCCGCGACCTTGCGCGTCGCCTGGATCATGTCCGCCAGGTCGTCCTCGGTGAAGTTCGGGATCATCGTCAGGCCCACGCCCCGGTTCATCAGCGCCTCGCCCTTGGGACACTCGACCTGGCGGTAGTCCACCGGCCGCTCCCGCCCGTAGTCGAGGGGGAAGCGCGTCTTGCCGTACAGCTCCGGCCCGCTCAGGAACGGGTTGCGGTACAGCGGGCCCACGTCTCCCGAGCCCACGTACGGCCCGCCCATCGGCACCCCCTCGGCGCTCACCGCCGCGGCGAAGTCGGTGGCCGTGCACTTCAGCGCGTCCGTGTCTATCGTGAACCCCAGGTTCCAGTAGGTATGCCGGTCGCCCGGCCTCACCGTTTGCGGCACGATCTCGTCCACGTCCGACAGCCCCTCGATGATGTTCAGGGCGCTGCGGACCTTGTTCTCCACGTACCCGTCCAGCTTGCCAAGCTGGTTCAGCAGCAGCGCCGCGATCATGTCGTTGATCTTGTAGTTGGGCGCGAGGAAGTAGTTGGCGTAGGGCATCCCCTCCAGCGGCCCGTTGTCGCGGGGCAGCGCCGCGTCGCGGAAGAGTATCGCCCGCTCCCACAGCGCCCTGTTGCTCGTCAGCACGGCCCCGCCCATGCCTGCCGACAGGGTCTTGCCGCCGAAGCTGATGCCCGCGATGTCCCCCATCGACCCGACGATCCGCCCCTGGTGCTCGGCGAGGTGGGCCTGGCAGGCGTCCTCGATCAGGAATATGCCGTGCCGGTCGGCGATCTCCCTCAGCGCCGCCATGTCGCAGACGTTCCCGAACAGGTGCACCGCGATGATCGCCCGCGTCCGCGGCGTGATCTTCGCCTCCACGTCCGCCGGGTCGAGGGTGTACGTCTCGTCGATGTCGGCGAAGATCGGCACGCAGTTGTGCAGCAGGGCGCCGATGATGCTGCCGCCCGACGTCCACGGCGACACGATGATCTCGTCGCCGGGGTCCGGGTTCACCGCGCCGATGCACGTGTGCATGGCCGACGTGCCCGAGTTCACGGTGATCGTCCACTCGACGCCGTGCCTCTCGGCGAACGCCTCCTCGAACCGGTCGACCACCGGCCCACGGCCCACGTTCCCCGACCTGATCACCTCCGCCACCGCCTCCACGTCGTCCTCGCCAAAGTCATGCCCCGGCCCAAACCCAGCCGTCCGGACCGGCTCCCCACCACGTATCGCCAGCTCTTTCATGTTCACCACTCCAATCTCATCAATATCCGTCGTTCCCGCCCTCTATCCGTCATTCCCGCGAAGGCAGGAACCCATCCCCGGCCCTTATCCGTCGTTCCCGCCCCCTATCCGTCATTCCCGCGAAAGCGGGAATCCATCCCCGGCCCTATCCAACCCCAACAGCTCGATTGCGTTCAGCCCCAGTATCTTCCGCTTCTCCTCGTCGGATATGTCAGCCGTCACCACCTTGCCGATCTGGTGCCGCGCGTCCAGCAGCGCCATGTCGCTGCCGAACAGCACCCTGTCCGCCCCCGCCTTCGTGACCGAGTTCTCGATTGCGCCGTGGGCCGCGCCTGAGCCGCACGTCTCCAGGTAGACGTTCGGCAGGTCGCGCGCGGCCTCGATGGCCTTCTCCGGGCCCCAGCCGCCGGCGTGGGCCAGCACCCACTTCACGTCCGGGAAGCGCTCCGACAGCGCGGTGAAGCGGCTCTTCGGCGTCACGCCCGGCGGGTCGAACGAGTACGTCGCGTGCATCATCACCGCCAGCCCGCGCTCGTTCAGCCACTCGTAGATCGGGAAGTACGCGGGGTCGTCGTTGGGCTTGCGGAAGTAGTCCGGGTATATCTTCAGGTACTTCATCCCAAGCTCGCCGAAGGCCCTCTCCAGCTCCCGGATCGCCTCGTCCGGGTAGTGGGGCGTGACGAAGGCCACCGGGACGAACCGGTCGGGCCGCCGGGCGCAAAGCTCCGCCACCAGGTCGTTGGCGTACCGCGCGTCGCCGTAGAAGATGCAGTTGATGCACGCCACGTCGATCCCGGCGTGGTCCATGATCTCCACGTACCGATCCACGTCGCCGTCCACCCCATGCCGCCCCCAGCTTCCCAGGTGCGCATGAAAATCAACCACCCGCGTCTCCACGTCCCCCTCCATAACTCTCACCCTCCGCGCCCTCTGCGGTTACTCAAAGTCCCCCTCCCTCTCCATAACTCCTACCCCCTGCGGCCTCTGCGATCTCTGCGGTTACTCAAAGTCTCCCTCCCCTCTCCACAACTCCTACCCCTCTGTGCCCTCCGTGCCCTCTGCGGTCATTCAAAGTCTCCCTCCCCTCTCCATAACTCCTACCCTCTGCGGCCTCTGCGATCTCTGCGGTTATTCAAAAGGCGCTCGGCATTGCCCGCGCATATCGCCGCCAGCGCGTCCATGCTCAGCCCGCAGTGGTGCAGGCTGTAGAGCTGCGGCGACATCGCCATGTCCGGGAAGCGCGACCCGAACAGCACCCGCTCCGGCCCGATGGCGTCCACCGCCGACGTGATTCCGCCCGTCACCACGAACCGCGACAGCTCGAAGTCCAGGTTCGGCAGGGCCCGCACCAGCGGCAGCGCCCATGAGGCGTCGTGGTACTTCGCCTCGCACAGCACGGCCCTCACGTCCGGCCGCGCCGACAGCGTCTCGTGCACGTCGCGCGGGTCGATCCCGTGCGCCGTGCCCAGCACCTCGTGCTCCACCGGCAGCCACACGGCCATCCCCGCGTCGGCGAGCCAGTCCAGCCACGGCCCGACGACCCAGTCGCGGAAGGGGTAGTTGTGGACGCCGGGCAGCATCCTCACCGACGTGACGCCCTCCGCCTCGACGTGCGCCGCGACCTCCTCCAGGTCGTCGAACGCCGGGTTGCACACGAACTGCGGCACGAAGTCGTCGCGGCCCCGCACCGACTCCATCAGCATGGAGTTGCCCTCCACGGAGTCGTACGTCGCCGCGTGGGGCGCGTACACCAGCGCCCGCCCGATGCCCGCCCGGTCCATCTCCCTCCGCACTCCCTCCACCGTGTCCACCGCGACCGGCCGGTCATGCCGCCGCCCCAGCGACACGTTAGCGTCCAGCACCGGAACCGACGGCCTGAAGTCCAGCTCGACCTTACCCATGGGCGACCTCAGGCAGGAACCTGCTCATACGAGAAATCGGGAATCGCCATGCGCTCGCTGGCGTGCTCGATGGTCATGGCGCAGAGCCTGCCCTCGCTGTCCAGGTCGAGGAGCGTATTCTCGTCCAGCTCGCGCGTCTCATCCACCTCGGCAGCGCAGAGCTCGATATACAGCGTGTCCGTATCCCGAAAGTATTTGATCTTCATACCATCCGGTCTGTACTACTTCCCTCTCAGGATAGTCTATCACGCGCCGAGTCCCCTCCCCATACCAATCCCTCTTACCTCTGCGCCCTCCGCCTGTCCTGAGCCTGTCGAAGGGTGCCCTCTGTGGTGAACCCTCTTGCCTCCCCCTCCCATATATCCCCTCTTACCTCTGCGCCCTCTGCGTCCTCTGTGGTGAACCCTCTTGCCTCCCCCTCCCCATATATCCCCTCTTACCTCTGCGCCCTCTGCGTCCTCTGCGGTGAACCCTCTTGCCTCCCCCTCCCCATATATCCCCTCTTACCTCTGCGCCCTCTGCGTCCTCTGCGGTGAACCCCTCTTCGCAACCCACCCGGCCAGCGCCAGCAGCCCCGCCTCCACCACCGTCAGCAGCGCGATCAGCATCGTCGCGTCGAAGAAGAACCCCTCGGGGAACATCGCCAGCAGCATGTGCCGCCTCGGGTCTAGCTGCCACAGGTCGTTGCTGAAGCTCACCAGGTGGAACGCCAGGAACAGCCGGTCGAACCCCACCAGCGACCCCAGCCCGACCAGCCCCGCCAGCCCCAGCGTCGCCAGCCCGCCGTAGGACAGCAGCCGCACGGCCAGCCCCACCGCCTCGCGCCGCATGACCCACGCGCACGCCGCCAGGAACACCGCCATGTACGCCGCCGCGACGTACTGCACCGCGTACACCCCCCGCACAAGCCCCTTCACGTCCCGCATGTGCAGCACCTCCCGCTCCCCGTAGATGCTGCGCCTGATCCCGCCCACGAACACCCGCACGTCCAGCAGCTCCGTGTCGTCGTTGAAGTACGCCCGTATCTGCCGCCCCGCGTCGATCAGCTCGCCCCGCTCGATCCCCGTCCGCCTCGGAATGTCGTACCTGTCGAACCCATAGCTATACAGCCCCGGAAAATTAATCACCAGCCGCACGTTGGTAGAAATGAGCAGCAGCGGCACAAAAGCCACAAACACCACACAGGCCCCAATCCTAAGTACACCCATAACCCCCAGTCTAGCACCCCACGCGTGGGCCGTGCCGGGGTGTCAGTAACTCGAACGTTCGCCCTGAGCCTGGCTCTCCTGAGCCTGTCGAAGGGTCGAAGAGCCTGCCCTGAGCTTGCCGAAGGGGCAGCGCTCCGCGGGATCAAGTACCCTGAGCGGAGCCCCACTCCGTCGTTCCCGCACCCAATCCGTTCGCCCTGAGCCTGGCTCTCCTGAGCCTGCCGAAGGGTCGAAGAGCCTGCCCCGTACTCGATACGGGGGCAGTGCTCCGCCGCTCAAGTACGCTTGCCCCCCGTCGTTCCCGCGCCCCGGCGGGAACCCATCCCCGGCCCTTGCCGTAGGGGCAAACCCTCGTGGCCCTCGTGGTTGCCCATCCCTCACCTACGGGTCTCGGTCACCCCCGTAGGGGCGGGTTTGAAACCCGCCCTCCCCGGCCCAGCCACCCACACGTTCGCCCTGAGCCTGGCTCTCCTGAGCCTGTCGAAGGGTCGAAGAGCCTGCCCCGTACTCGATACGGGGGCAGTGCTACATCCGTCGTTCCCGCGCCCCGGCGGGAACCCATCCCCGGCCCTTGCCGTAGGGGCAACCCTCGTGGTTGCCCATCCCTCGACTACGGGGGCTCGATTCCCGTCGTAGGGGCGGGTTTGAAACCCGCCCTCCCCGGCTCAGCCACCCACCCATTCGCCCTGAGCCTGGCTCTCCTGAGCCTGTCGAAGGGTCGAAGAGCCTGCCCCGTACTCGATACGGGGGCAGCGCTCCGCAGTTCAAGTACACCCTGACCCCATCCATCTACTTGACGGACGCGCCGTCAAGTCACTACCCTGTCTGTGCCTAACCAGCACGCGTCCTGACACGACCACGCAGTCCTTATGACGGCGGGCCATTGTGCCCTCCTTGTCTGGACTGCACGTCAGGGCCAGCTTGGTTAGGCGAGGTTCTACCGTCTGACAAGGAGGGTTTCTGGTGAACATAGCTAAGTGGATGATCGGAGCTACCGCGTCTGCTGCTGCTGCGATAGTGGGTTCCATGTTGCCGTGGGTCGAAGTGTTCGCCCCGTTCATAGGCCAGCTGTCTGTGGCGGGGACTAAAGGAGATGGCAAGCTGGTTATCATCATGGCGATGGTGGCCTTGGCAGCCCTGCTCGTGGCGTACTTTCGTGACATACGATGGGCGTACCTCGGAGCGCTCGGTATGGGGATACTCATATCTGCGCTCGCCATATGGAAGATAGTCGACTTTGAGCGCAGTGTGGTCGACGACCCGGAGATAGCTGCCTTCGCATCGGTGGGCATGGGCCTGTATCTGGTACTGATGGCGGGCATAGCCCTAGCAGTATGTGCCGCGTTTCTTGTAAAACTGGCGTCAACTGAAACGAGCGGTACGACTTGACGACAAGCCGCGCCGGATAGGGCGGACGAGGTCCAGTCCTTCTGCTACGCCAAGAGGGTGACCGTGGCGGAGACCAAGGGTCCCGACGCCGGGGGCTGGCCCATCCTCTGTTCGCCTTGAGCCTATCGGAAGATCCCAAGAAGGGATTGGGCTAGCAGTCGTCGCCCGCAGCCAACGCTTGAGCAGAGGGCCACACGCGCACGGCCACTTCGTGCAGGCGGCGGGAGCGGGCTTCTATGCCCGCCTCGTCCCATCTTTCCTGGGCGTGAGGGAGGAGGTTCTTGGTGGTCAAGTCGAGCTTGGAGTATTCGGCCAGCGTCTCTCGCTTGTCTGCCCATGGTCTGTTCGACATCTTGAGGTTCAGCGGTCCAGTAAGCAGGGTCAGATTACCGATGGTGTGGATGATGCGATTTCGACGAGCGCTAGCCTCCTCGTAGAACTCACCCGTGGACTGCAGCGGCCAATTTTCAGTCCATGCCACCGGCATAATGTGTTCAATCTGCAAATTGGCTGGTACCCCGAGGGGCTCAGTCAGGGGCGACCGCAACCCGACCTCGATGCCCTCCAGAAGAATCCTTGTTCGACCAGCGGTCAACCATTGGCGTACCGGGTTTCTGACGAAGGCTTCCAACAGTTCCGAGTCGTCAGGCCACTTGGTCGCCATTGCCGATTGATCCGCGAGATACGACACCACCTTGTCGCCAGCAGTCTGCGGCCCATCCTGTTCCAATTCCGCCGTCATACCGATGAAAAGGTCTCCGTAGCTACGGGCGCTCAAGCCCACCGCCATTCGCCGCACCATGTAGCTGTCCAAGGCTACGATGCTTTTGCGTAGCTGCTCTTCCGGCACGCTGGACGATAGCAGCCACAGCAGAGCCGGTACGACCGTGCCTATGTACATCACGTCTCGCCGCCGGAGGAACGCGTCGAATTCGGGAATCTGGCACTCGACGATTTTCCGGTACAGCGCGCCGGTCTCATTCATGTCAGATGCTATCTGGTGGATGGTCTGTTTACCCTCAAGCCCTCTGACGTAGCGACTGAAGGCTCGGAATTCGTCCTGCGCCTTTACCTGTGCGCCATTGCGCATCGCCAGCCAGTTGTTCATGTAGAGGTCAACGCGAGGGCGGCGCTGGTATCCCCGCCCGACCTCTCGTCGCCAGTAGGCTTCGCCAAACGACCACAGGCCGGTCACGTTTTGAGACGATTGTTCGTAATCGTAGTCGACGCCGCGCCCGGCTTCGTCGAGAATCTTGTTCTTCACCATGTCCGACGGGAGCAAGGGGGTGCCGCGCGCGTTGAGCGTCTCAAAGATGTCGTGCGGGTTGTCGTCGTTTCCCAAATGGATCACCGCAATTTGAAGGCAATCACGCAGCGCCTGCTCCAGCGCGGTTACGGCGGCTTCCGGGTTATCGGCCTGTGGCTGTTGCTCCAGCCAGCCCCGCACCTGCGTCTTGAAGAAATTGTGCGCGATGACGACCCTGTTCGAGCCGAAAGGGGCACTGTCCAGGTCGTTGTGCATGGCGTGGCGGAAGGCGTCCTGGTCATGCGTGGTGGGCCACAGCTTGAACGCCTGGTCGGGATCGGGGCCCACGAATGCCTCGGGGTTCAGAACAAGGCCGCTGAGTCGCGCCGCCGAATCGTCAAAGCCGGCTTCCATGCAGAACTCCTGGATGGCGTCCAGCAATAGCTGGATGGTGATCAGGCGTTGCTGGCCGTCAACTACTTCATGTGTCGGGATCTGCCCAATAGAATGATCCCTTGGTTGAAGCACGATTGCTCCCAGGAAGTGAGGTTTCGCCTGTCCTCGCTCGGCGATGGTCTCGGCCAAGTCACTCAGGTCTTCCCACAGGGGTTCCCACTGCTGTTCCTGAGTCCAGATGTAGGGCCGCTGGAAGGGAGGGATCTCGTAACGGATGGGATTGAAGAACATCGCCTGCGGCGTGTGGACGTTGGTGTCCATGGTTTGGCTCCGGTGGATGGTGTAACAAACTACTGGCTCAATATATTAGCAACGACTGGTGGCGTGTCAAGCGCGGCGACGGGGGATGGGGTTCACCGCAGAGGCGCAGAGGGCGCTGAGAGGCCCGAGTCTCCACGCCGATTGGAGTTATTGCAAAGATCTCCCCCATAATCCCCCTCTGCGCCCTGAGCCTGCCTTGAGCCTGACGAAGGGCGCCCTCTGCGGTGAACTTCTCCCTCCCTCTCTCCCCATAACTCCCTATCTCTGTGCTCTCTGTGTCCTCTGCGGTAAATTCTCCCTCCCCCTTGACACCGAGCACACCTGTGCTATACTGGCACATATGAGCGCATCAGCCACTCAACAGAAATACCCCGCACTCGCCGACATCGTACGGCAGGAAACCGAAGGCGGACGGCAAATCGTCCGCTTCTACATGCGCGTCGCCGACGGAACACTCGACGACTTCCAGGACCGCCACCGCATGACCGCCGCAAGGCGACTAGACAAGATCGCACCGGGCCTCGTCGACGAGTACCTACGCAAGTACGCCGGCTCCACACGACGGGGCCGAGCCGTCAGCTCCACCGTCAAGCGCGCACAGGCCGAGGGCCGCGACCACACGCCGCGCCCAATCAGCGTCTTCCAGCGCAGGCTCGCCACCGTGACCCGCGATGAGACCGGCGACGGCAAGGCCATCGTCGACTTCATAGCCGACGTCATGTACGGCACCATCACCGGCTTCAAGCCCTACCATCGCCTCGAAGCCGCCACCGAGCTAGCAGGCTACATCCTCCACGACGAGTCCTACATATCCACCCCAACCCCCTGGTTCCCCAACCCCAAGACCAACAGCAAGCCCGCCGTTCCCACAACGGAACCCGTCGTTCCCACAACGGAAATCGTCGTTCCCGCGAAAGCGGGAACCCATCCCGACCCCGCTAGCACCGAGTCCGAGCCCATTAGCGCCGAGACCGTTACCGACGAGCCCGACAACGAAATCGTCGTTCCGGCGAAAGCCGGAACCCATCCCAAGCCCGTCAGCACCGAGTCCGAGCCCGTTAGCACCGAGCCCGACCCCGTTCACGCCGATCCCGAGCCCGCCCACACTGAGCCTGAGCCCGTTCACGCCGAGCCTGAGTCCGTTCGCCCTGAGCCTGTCGAAGGGGCAGTGCTCCGCAGATCAAGTACCCCTGAGACCGTCGAATCCCCCCAACTCCCCACTAACAACCAAAAACTAACAACTAACAACCCTCCCCTAGCTCCCGAGCTCGCTCGATACATAGCTCGCGCCGAGAACGGCACCGACCTCCGCATGCAACACTGGCAGCAAGCCTACGACGCACTCGTCGAAAGGTCCCAAAACGAAGACGTCACCGAGCTACACCAATGGCTCACCGGGCAGGTCCCAGGACCAGACAACCGGTTCATATGGGACGACAACGCCATTCCACCCGAGGTCATCTTCCGACCCGAGATCGACTACGCATCCATGGACCCCGCCGACCTCATAGACCCCACGACCGGCTACACACCCGAGCTCGACCACCGCCACCCCAGCACACCCTGGATGCTGCGATGCTCCCAGGACTGCGACGTCCCCCAGCACAACCACGCCCCCAGGCGAATAGCCCCCATCATCGACGCGCGCCGTATCGCCCAGAGGCTCCGGGACCGCCAGTACGAACCCGATCCCCCATCCTACCCCGGCTTCGCCTTCAACCCCCGCGGCCGCTCACCCCCCGCATAACCCCCGTTCGCCCTGAGCCTGCCCCGTACTCGATACGAGGGCAGTGCTACATCCGTCGTTCCCGCGCCCCGGCGGGAACCCATCCCCGCCCCTGTCCGTAGGGGCAACCCTCGTGGTTGCCATCTCTCGGTCGTGCCGTAGGGGCGGGTTTGAAACGCTTGAAACCCGCCCTCACCGGCTCAGCCGCTCATCCGGCACCTGCCGGAATAGCGGAACGTAGCCCCAAAGATGGGGTGGGCACCCTCTTGTCCCTCTCCACAACTCCCCCAACTCTCCCTCTCCCCCATAATCCCTCCCCCTCTGCGCCCTCTGTGCCCTCTGCGGTTCATATCCCCTCTTAGCGCCCTGCCTGGAAGAAGACCGTCTCGACCTCCTCTATCCCCTCGTCCCGCGTGAAGCGCCAGACCCCGATGTACCCCCGCCGCAGGTCGCCCTTCTCGTCCCAGTCCAGCGTGCTGGCGACCCCCTCGTAGTCGATCTCCTGGCCGTCCGCCAGCAGGCCGAGGGCCTCCGCCACGCCGCCGGGGGTGCCCAGGACGGCCTCTCCCGGCGGGCTGCCGATCTCTCGCAGGCGGTCCCGGATGGCCGCGCCGTCCAGGCTCCCGGCGGCCTGGGCCGCCAGGGCCAAGGCTATCGTGGCGTCGTAGGTCTCCTTGACGTAGGTGAACTGGGGCAGCATCCCGTATTCGGCCTCGAAGGACTCCTCCCATTCGGCCGCCGCGCCGCTGTCGGGAGCCGGAGCGCCCGCCGCGCCGTACATGCCGCCCAGCAGATCGCCGCCGATCTCCCTGACCAGCCGCGGCCTCTTCGCCGCGTCGCCGAACAGGAATTGGCTGTAGACGCCCTCGTCGATCGCCTCCCGGACGATGGCCAGGGCCTGCGCCTCGAAGGCGATGACCACCAGCGCCTGTGCGCCCAGCCTCGCGCTCTCCCGCAGCTCCGGGAGATAGGTCGGCTGGTCGGCCTCGACGGCTACGGCCTCCAGCGTGCCCTCCCACGCCTCGCCGAAGCTTTGCGCCAGCCCCTGCCCGTAGGCGTCGTTGTAATAGACCAGGCCCACGTTGTCGAATCCGCGATCCCCGGTCACCCGCGCCAGGACTGGCCCCTGTGCGGTATCGGACAGGGTCGTGCGGAAGAAGAAGTCGTCGTCCGCGGCCCCGGTCAGCCGGGGAGACGTGGCCGAGGGGCTGATGGTCGGGATGCCCGCCGGCCCTGTCACGGTCTCGACGATGGGCAGTGCGGCCGCGCTCGCGTTGGGCCCGACGATGGCATGCACGCCCTCCTCAACCATCCGCCGCGCCGCCTCGACCGCGGGCCCCGCGCGGCGCGTGGCGTCACCCGTCACCCCCTCCACCGGCCGCCCCAGCACGCCCCCGGCCTCGTTGACGTGACGAATCGCCAGGTCGAATCCGCGCTGCCTGTCCGCCGAGACCTCCGGGGCGCCCGAAAAGTCGAGCAGCAGCCCGATCTTCATGGCCTCCCCCGGCGCGCCGCAGCCCCACCCGAGGACACCCGCGAGCAGGAACGCCACCGCTAACGACATCCCGCTCGACACAGCCCGATATGCCGGCCGCTTCGCAGTCACCCGTTCACCCCCTCGCGAGCCTGATCTCCAGCTCGTCCATCGACACCCTGCCCCTCGGCTCCTGGCCGAACCCCACGAACGAGAACCCGTAGCTGATGGCTTCCCCCAGCAGCGTGTCGAGTGGCGCCGGGCCGTCAGACAGGGACGTCCAGCTCATGTGCCACAGGGACTCGTCGTTCTCGATGGTGAACCTGAGCGGCTCGTCGGCCCAGCGCCCGTCGCTGATCTCCAGGGGGCGCGACGTGTAGTGCCACCGCGTCCCGGCCGTGTTAACCCAGAAGTAGCAGCCTGCGCCGTCCAGCTCCAGCCCGTCGCCCCGCAGGTACACGGACACGTCCGCGCCGCGCAGGTCGACCGGGCCCTCATCGTCCCAGCTCCGGTAGTAGATCAGCGGCAGGATGGAGACCGGCGCCTCGGGCGTGTCGGCGCTCCACCTGTGCTCGTCCGCCCACACGTAGCCGGAGCCGTTCACCCCGCCCGAGGGCTCGTGGGTCGTCAGGACGAAGATGTTGGAGCGGCCCAGCACGCTCATGTGGTAGTCGTACGAGCACCAGCGCTCCGGGCCCCTGTCGAAGGTCGTCTTCAATACCGTAGCCATGGGTAGTCCAATCCTCCTATGATTCGGCCTGTGTGCGTGCCCCTCAGAGACCGACACGCTAGTATAGGCGCATAATCGACCGCCGCAAGTCAACTTCACTCGACGCGAGGCCAGACATGGAGACGTTCCCGCCAACCTTCGCCGGGCTGCAGGCCCTCGTGGCCCGGCTTCGCGGCCCGGAGGGATGCCCCTGGGACAGGGAGCAGACCGGCGCAAGCATGAGGCATTTCGTCCTCGAGGAGACCTACGAGCTTCTCGAGGCAATCGAAGACGGCGACCCCGGCCCGCTGGTCGAGGAGCTTGGCGATGTGATGTTCCACCTGGTCTTCCACATCCACATGGCGAAGGAGGAGGAGCGCTTCGACGAGGCCGCCGTCTTCGAATCTGTCATCAAAAAGCTGGTCCGGCGCCACCCCCACGTCTTCGGCGACCGCAAGGCCACGGGAGCCCAGGACGTGCTCGACAACTGGCAGGACCTGAAGCGGGCCGAGAGGGGCGAGGACGACGACGGCTCCATCCTGGACGGCATCCCGAAATCGATGCCCGCGCTGGCCCAGGCCCACGCCATCCAGCAGCGCGTCGCCGGCGTCGGGTTTGACTGGGAGGACGCCGCCGGTGTCCTCGACAAGGTGTCCGAGGAGCTAGCCGAGCTTGCGGACGCCGGGGACGACGCTGAGCGCGAGCGTGAGATGGGCGACCTACTCTTCACCGTCGTCAACGCCGCCCGGTGGATGAACATCGACGGCGAGGCCGCGCTCAGAGGGACCAACGAGCGGGTCAGGCAGCGATTCGCGGCCATGGAGAGGCTGAGCCGCGAGAGGGACATCGACCTGAAGGCGCTCGACCTGGACGCCAAGGAGGCACTGTGGCAGGAAGCGAAACGCCTCAGCGCCCGCCCAATCCGTTCGCCCTGAGCCTTCCCCAATCCGTTCGCCCTGAGCCTGTCGAAGGGTCTACGAACGGATTGGGCTAGGGGATACGCTCACCCCGCAGGATAGAGGGTACCGCGAGCACGACCGCGCCCACGAGCGCCGTTCCGAGACCCGCCGACACGAGCGTCGCGGTCTGCGCGCTCGTTATTTCGGCGATGCCCCCGAGCAGCAGGCTTCCGACCGGGTAGAGGGCTACCGTCATCGCGCTCAGGGACGCCACCCTCGCCCGGAGCCCGTCGGACACCAGCGTCTGGATCCACGCCCCCTGGATGGCGAACCCGCCCGACATGGCAGCGCCCATCACCGCCAGGATTGGCATCGCCCCCGCCACCGAGGTCACCCGCGTCAGCGCTACCAGCGCGACCATCACCACACCGAGCGCCGCCATGATCGCGACGCCCCTGTTGCGCGGAGTCGGGATGGAGGCGACGACGGCGGCCCCCACGACCATGCCCGCGCCCAGCGACGTCATCAGCAGGCCCAGCCCTCCCGGACCGGCGCCGAAGACCTCGGCGGCGTACACCGGCATCAGCCCGTTCATCACGGGCATCAGCAGGAGCACCATCGTCATCGTGATCAGCATCAGGCCCAGTAGCACCGGCTCGCGGACGATGAAGAGTGCCCCTTCGGCAAGCTGGCTCACCGGCCCCCGGCGGGCGCCCTCTCCGGCGGCGCGCCGGACCGGGGCGATCCTCGTTGCGGCGACCGCGGAGAGCACGTACAGCACGCTGCCCACGGCCAGGGCGGGCACGGGGCCGGCCGCGGCCAGCACCACCCCTGCCGCCGTCGGCATGACCAGCCGCGAGCCGTTGAAAGCGATTATGTTCAGGGCGAACGCGTTGACCAGCGAGCGCCTGGGCACAGTCGTGGGGATCACGGCGGAGCGCACCGGCTCCCACAGCGCCCACGACACGCCCATCGCCAGCACGTACCCGAACAGTACCGGCGTCGAGACCAGGTCCAGGGCCAGCAGCCCGGCGAGCGCCGCCGTCACCGACGCCTGGTACGAGGACACGACGGCCATGAGCTTGCGGCGGTCCCATGCGTCCGCGATCACGCCGCCGATGGGGCTGACGACCAGGAACGGCAGGGCGTCGATGCCCATCAGGAGGGCCGTCACCAGGGGAGAACCCGTCAGGCTGTAGCCCAGCCAGCCGACCACCAGCAGGTGCGTCCAGAACCCGGCCCCGGTCGTGAGGGTCGACGCCCACAGGAGCCTGAAGTCGCGGTGATGGAGCGAGTCCAGGGTGTGCAGACGTCGTGCGGCTCCAAGGCCGCGTATCCGGCGTACGCGCGGCGATCCCGGGCCGCGAACGCCCCCGGCAGGGTGCGCCGTGGACGCCGGAGCGCCTGCGCCGGGCGCTTCGGGAGATTCAACCTGCTGCATCGACCGGCTCCTCCGCTAAGGGCGCTCCTGTCACGCCGATAGCATGAAGTAAAAATCATGAATCATTCACTTGTAACATCGCGCCAGGCCGCCGTCAACTATAAATACGGCCCAATTTTGTATCAATTACATGAAGCCTAATTCCCACGAACCTTGCGTAACCCCTCTCCCTCGATGGGGGAGGGTGAAAGCGCCCGCTGCGGTATACTCTCCGGCATGGCACGCGAACCCGCACCACCGGCCCCGCCGGACGAGTCCACCCTGGCCGCGATGGAGCGCGACGCGGTACGGATGGCGGCCCGCGCCGGGCAGACCCTCATGGGCTATTTCGGCTCATCCCTGGACGTCAGCTACAAGGACGAGGGGAAGACCGACCCCGTCACCAACGCCGACAGGGAGGTGCAGGCCGACCTGGCCCGGGCCATCTCCGAGGCCTACCCCGGACATGGGATCGTCGGCGAGGAGGACGACGAGGACGCCGGCGACGAACCGGCCCCCGACTACGTCTGGGTCCTCGACCCGCTGGACGGCACGAAGAACTTCATGAACGGCCTGCCCGTGTTCGCGTCGTCCATAGGCGTGCTGTACCGCGGGGCGCCCGTGGCCGGCGCGGTGTACATCCCATGGCCGGGAGAGCCCGGTGGACTCGTCCTCCATGCGCGCAGGGGCGGTGGGGCATATGCCGGCGGCGAGCGGATCAGTCTTCCCGACGACCCGGAGCCGGTGCAGGGCAGGTTGACCGCCCTGCCGGGGTCGTTCCGCAGTGCATTCAGGTTCGATGCTCCCATGAAGGGACGGACGGGGGAGCTGAGGGTCACCGGCAGCATCGTCTACGAGCTTGCGATGGCGGCGCGAGGGGTGCTCCAGTACTCGTTCACCGGCGCGCCCCACCTGTGGGACGCCGCGGCCGGGGTGGTGCTGGTCGCGGAGGCCGGAGGGCTGGTGATGATGGGCGAGCGCCGCCGGAGCCGCATCCCGCTGGTCTCCGACGGCCTGGAGTGGTCCGAGCTCGACTCGTTCTTCCCGGACTGGGGTGAAGGGATGACGCTGGCCCGTATGCGGCGATGGCGCAGCCCCCTCCTATGCGGCAGCCCCAGCCTGACCCGCCACGTAGCCCAAAACCTCCGCGCCCGGCGCTGACCCTCTAACTCGATGTGACTGACCAGGCAGGTGGGTCTTGTTTAACCTTGCCCAAGCCACTATAGTAGTGGTGGGTGGATATATCATGGGATTGGAATCTAGCGTCGTTCTGGTCGTACGACTGGCATTCGAGACTGATGTGTTGGAATGTGTTTGCCATGCAAGAAGAAATAGCCCCGAATCCGGGCAGGCAGCAATCAAGACATATGCCTCTGATACCTGAACGTTCAAGGCTTACTAGCAGCTTGGACCAAGAGCAGCTAGTCCACCTCAACGAGCCGAGGAGAGAACCGAAGGTCTTGGACCTGTTTTGCGGTGCTGGCGGTCTTTCCTTAGGCCTGAAGCGCGCAGGGTTCAAGGTTGCCCTCGCAGTCGACAACTGGTCCGCCGCCCAGAAAACATTTGCGTGCAATTTCCCAGACGCACCATTCTTGGCTGCGAACATCGACCAAGTGCGGAGCACCGATCTACTGGATGCTGCCGACATTCAAAGTAATGAACAGCTAACGCTCATTGCTGGAGGTCCGCCTTGCCAAGGGTTCTCCTCCGCTGGTAAACGGGAGCCCCGGGATCCTAGGAACACCCTAGTCGGTACGTTCGCACGCCTTGTAGCCGAGTTGAGGCCTCAGTTCCTCTTGTTCGAAAACGTAGAAGGATTCCTAACCACGGGACGAGGAGCCGCTATCTTTGCTCTCCTTGATCCAATCCTCGAATCTGGATATCAGGTTCACCTCCGCAAAGTGAATGCAGCCAACTATGGAGTGCCCCAATTACGCAAGCGTGTGATTGCTGTGGGGGCGCTCGGCACGATGCCGTCGTTTCCAGGACCTACACACTCGGCATATGGAGGGCCCGGTGCCCATCTCGCTGGTAGGAATCTCCCACTCACACCGACCCTCCAAGAGGCTATAGGCGACTTGGAGAATGTGCCACCACGCTTTGACGGCCACATCCGGGAGCCTTTGAAAGGCACTGACCTTCAACGTTGTATCGCGCTCAAGCCAGGCCAAACTATGAGAGATCTGCCTATTGACTTGCAGCATGACAGTTATTCAAGACGTGCCAATAGACGAGTAAGAGACGGAATGCCCACCGAGCGGCGTGGTGGAGCGCCTGCGGGCCTCAGGAGGCTCCGTCCAGACGAGCCATCAAAGGCCGTCACTGGAACATCCATTACAGAGTTTCTCCACCCTTCCCTAGATGGCTTCCTAACCGTTCGAGAGTGTGCAAGGCTTCAAACATTCCCCGACGAATTTGAATTCATCGGCACAAGGAATGCACAGGCATTGCTGATTGGCAACGCCGTTCCCCCCCGTCTAGCTGAAGCCTTGGGCCGATCCCTGCTTGGCGACTATCATACCTCCATCGTGAACAAACCTGTGGCAGCACCTGGCAAGCTCTTGAGTTTTAGCCCTACTTTGTCTACTGGAATGAGTCCCATACTGGGTGATATCTTTGAACAAGTCAGCAAGCGATACAGGCTGAGAGTCTACGAGAAGAACGCGACGCAACTACTGCTCTATGCTTAGCCAAAACCAAAAGGCCATCCTTGAACGAGCTCGTTCCTTGGGCGGAGGTCGCCAAGGTGTAGCTCTTACTGACGAACAGTGTATGGGGCTGATTGCGGTTGTCGTACAAGACCTTGGGCTTGACGAATGGTTCCCAGACCTCCCGCTAATAGCACAGTCATTCTTTGATATTTCTCCAGAATCCCTGCAGATATCCTCACTTGACCTTCTCGAGGTGTTCGAACGACTCCTCAGTCTCAATAGAGATGCTGATACGTATTTCCAATGCCTGTCAACACTACACAAGAGTCGCCTAAAGTACCGGCGGATTCTTTCTACACAACCAATTTCCACGCTTGATCAAGTGGGCCCACGCGGCCTTCTCCAGTATGGAATGTTACCGTCTCCAGAACTAACTGCCCTGTTGTACTGGAGGAAGTGGATGTTTGACATCGACAACAGGGCTGGTCAGGAAACGGGGTATCTCTTCGAACCCATCATCGCCAATGCAGTCGGCGGTGTTTCTGTAAGTGCTCGCCAAAGTCCGATCAGGAGGCGTAGTCGCCCTAGCCAAGGAAGACAGGTGGATTGCATAAAGGATAAGCTGGCGTACGAGATCAAGCTTCGAGTTACCATCGCCGCCTCTGGTCAAGGACGCTGGCAGGAAGAATTGGACTTCCCGCAGGACGCTATCGAAAGTGGTTTCAGGCCAGTCCTCATCGTATTGGACCCCACGCCCAACCCAAAGCTCACAGACCTATCAAACGCGTTCACTGACGCAGGAGGTGCCGTATACAAGGGCGACGAAGCTTGGGAGCATCTTGAAGAAGAGGCAGGCAACACCATGACGAAGTTCCTTGAAGCATATGTACGCTCACCCTTGGATGATTTGCTAATCTCGGCTCCTGACACTCTTCCAGATATTACGCTGTCCATGCAGGCCGATGCAGTGGTATTCAAGATTGGTGCTGTTGAGTATCCTATTGCGAGGAAACCAACCGCATCAGGACAGCAGTAAGAGTCATGAGGATTAGAAGATCTGTCAGGGCCCGCGCTCCTAAAGCTAGCACGCCAGAGGTGCGCCACTTAATGCAGTCCGTTCGCCAAGCCGAAACCAAGCCTGAGAAGCGTATCCATGAGGAACTCGTCCGGAGAGGCCTGCAACCAAACGTTGGTATCCGGCCCATTGCAGGTGTACGTCTCACCGTTGATTTTGTATTCTCTCCAGAAAAACTCTGTGTGTTCATAGATGGATGTTTTTGGCATGGATGTCCCGAGCATTTTAGGTCTCCTCTCACCAATAGTGAGTGGTGGGCAGAAAAAGTGTCTGAAACGATTCAGAGAGATCTGCGGCAGACAGCGAGGCTAAACGATGCCGGTTGGTCAGTAATACGAATTTGGGAACACGAGAACCCCTCCGATGCAGTAGACAGGATAGTCACGACCCTCCGCGAATGTGACCATACTCACTAGCAGGACAAAAGCGAGAGAATTATGGCGAAGATACCGCGAACAGCCTTCTTCAACACCGCGCTAAGAAACCGGCCAAGCCACCAGTGCAAGCTGCGCCATCTGCTTCTGACGTTCAGCGATCGCCTGAACCGTCCACTCCGAACGATCAGCAATTTCGCTTGTCAGTTTGTACGGCGACTGAGCGTAGAGGGGTTTCTTTTCCTCGAATCCAGCGCTTCGCGCGGCGCTGTTGTCGCTGGCTCGCATAAGAGCCAGATTGCCCAATCTGCTACCATAGAGTCTGATCTCATCATCGTTGAACTGAGGCCAGTTTCCCTCTGGTTTTTTCGGGAGTACGTGCTCCAAATTAATGACCGTTCCATCATCTGTGGGCATGAACCACGGTTCGGGCTCATTCTTCGACGCGGTTTCAAGCGACCTTAGATAGTAGCGTGCCAGACGTGGGTTGGAGACTCGCGCTGTTTCAAAGGCAGCTCTGAACTCCTCGTCGCTTGGAGTGATTTGGCTCAGGGCTGCCTTGAGTCCAGCCACCGACGTGATATTCCCCTCCCAGATTGAGTGCGCCGCGTTCGCGAGCCGGCTCTCTATCGCGCCACTTCTTGTCGACGACGCAATGAGAAGGCGTACTCCCAGTGACAGTAGGAAGCGCAGAGCCTCAGCTAAGTCTCCCCCATTCCCCATCCGGGCCGTAACAGCCAGCACGGTAGGCCGGAGAGGCCGGATCTTGAGAGTATTGAGGACATGAATCGCTTGTCGAGTGGATGCTGGATGGGCGTTCCATGCCTCGTGTTCAGGATTGAATGTTGCTACATAAGACACAGCGAGTTGATCTAGATCAACTGCGAACATAGCCGCATCGCCTTCCGAGCGCACAGTACCTTGGACGGTACTGTATACCTCTGCTTCACGCAGATAGCCATGTTGTACGATGAGGGCATGGCGCAGGAAAGTAACTGTCAGGTCGTCTTCGTCCATCGTCTCAAGAGTACCGCGCATGAACGCCCAATTATTTTGCACCTCCGCGATCCGTTCCCCTGCTCGCCCAAAGAGATAGTTCTTGATTAGGTCCGCTTGAGAAGTCCGTAGGCCACGATCATTGAGCGTCTCAAACATCTGGTATGCGTCGGAGTCGTCAGGAACCTTTAGAAGGACCACTCGAGCTCTCGACTCTAGAAAAGTTACCCATGTATTGAGGCGATCGCCATGGTCTATGAAGTCCAAGGGAGCGACGATTTTGCGTACATGCGCGCAGGCTTGATTGTGGGCACCGAGCAGCAACTCATGGGACTCAAGTGAAGGCTGTGGAAATTCTCCATTACCTTCATAAGTGACGATGGACCGAAAGAGTTCATGGTCAGAGGAATTCAGGGTCATGCGTGGGACACGTGTACGCCTCGTGCGGTCGATTCCTGTCAGAAAGTCACCGACTGCCTGCTCGAGCATGTCCTCATTAATCTCCTTCATGTATAGACGGATCGCTGACAGGAGGATCGCCGAGGTTGCCAATCTTTGCTGTCCATCCACCACCTCGAGAACCCCGTTTGGACGTGGTATTGTCACGATAGTTCCAAGGAAGTAGTCAGTGTTCGCATCAACAGCCCGCGCAATGTCGGTGAAGAGCTGCCCTACCTCCCTTTCGGTCCAAGCGTATTCGCGCTGGTTTGGCGGTACGCGTAAAAGGTTATGACGAAGCAGGCTGCCGATTCCCGCCTGCTCAAATCCAATCAGACTTTCTTGGACTGCCATATTGCCTCCGAGATCTCGTGTTTCTAGTACAGTATATCATATCAGGCAGCCGCTTGATGGAACAGACACGGCTGGGCCTACTCCAAGGGCCAGGGTATGTTTCGGTGGGGGTCGAGGCGGGGGAAGACTGGATCGGCGAGGGCTGCCTCGGTGCGGCGCAGCAGCACGTCCACCTCCTCGGCCGACAGCAGCTCGCGCAGCTCGTCGCGCAGCCCGTCCGTCGAGCTCAGCCGGTCCGCGAGGGTCCTGAGGTCGGGCAGGAGCGCGTCCGGCAGTGGCTCGTCCCAGAACTCGAGCATGACGGTCCGCAGCTTGAAGTCGGCGTGGAAGGTGAGGCCGTGGTCGATGCTCCAGATGGTGCCGTCGGCGCCGAGCAGGCAGTGACCGCCCTTGCGGTCGGCGTTGTTGGCCACGAGGTCGAAGGCCGCGAACCGGCCGAACTCGTCCGCGTGCTCGGAGACCAGGTCGAAGTAGGTGATGCGCGGGTCCGACTCCACATATAGCTGCACGGAGCCGACGCCGTAGGGGCCCTCGCGTATGAGGGTGAGGGGGACGGGCGGCCAGCCGATGGCCCTGGCGAGGAGGTACGCGGCGTACTCGCGCCTGTAGAGGGTGCCGCCGGGGAAGTCGTAGAGGGGCCGCTCGCCGGCCCTGGGCTTGTACACGGCGCGCAGGAACCGGCCGGGCCCGGCGTCGATCCTGACGAGGAACGTGTAGTTCGAGCTCCAGGGGATCTGCTGCCCGCCGATCACCTCGCCGTCGCGGAGTATGGGCAGCGCCTCCTCCTCCGAGAGCTGCACTGCGACGGTTTCCGGCCCCTCGACACGCTCAGCCGTCATCTATCCCTCATTCAGGGCGCCCACAAGGGGCGCCCCTACGACAAGATCGGACGGTATTCATGATACTGTGCTACACTGCTTGCCGCGAGGCCCGATATGATTACGAAACCGGTACTCGAAACCCAGGCAGCCGATGAGTATGCCCACCTTGGGCAGCTCCCGGACCCGCCGCGCCCGTACACCGACATGCAGCAGTTACCCAACGTCCACGCGTCCAACTACATACTGGACTACTATTTCAGGGAGCGCCCCGACGTCTTCGTAGGAGGAGAGGGCTATCTCTGCCGCGATACGCGGGACAGGACGGGCTGGGTCGTGCCGGACTGCGTGGTGGCCTTCGGGGTGGACCCACGCGCCATCATGGACCGGAACGGGTACGTGATCGATGAGGTGGGCAAGCCGCCGGAATTCGTGCTGGAGATCGCCTCGAAGAGCACGGGCAGGGCGGACTACACGGTCAAGCGCGACATCTACGCCGGGCACGGGGTGGGTGAGTACTGGCGCTTCGACTCCACGGGCGGAGAGCTCCATGACGCGGCGCTGTCGGGCGAGCGGCTGGTGGACGGAGTGTACGAGCCGTTGCCGGTGCACCGGGAGCGGGACGGGGTGGTCCGGGGGTACAGTCCAGTGCTGGGGCTCGAGCTGCACTGGGACGAGGGCCGGCTGCGGTTCTACGACCCGGCTGCGGGCGAGTACATGCCCGACTTCGCGGAAGCCAATACCGAGCTACAATTCCTCCGCGAGGAGGTCCGCCGCCTGCGGTCGCAGTAGCCCAGGCTACGACGCCGGGGGCTACTTCAGCTTCACGAGGTCGTCGGCCAGCACCTTGCGCAGGTCGGCGATCTGGTCGCGGAGGAGGGCGGCGGACTCGAACTCCAGATTCTTCGAGGCCGTCTTCATCTGCTTCTCCAGGTCCTTGATGAGCCGGTGGAGCTCGTCCTTGGGCAGGTCGGGCGCGGCGGCGTAGGGGGCCTTCGTCTCGGCGACGGCCTGGACGCGCTCGGTGATGTCGTGCACGGCCTTGCGGATGCCCTGGGGCGTGATGCCGTGGCGCTCGTTGTGCTCCTGCTGGATGCGGCGGCGGCGGTCTGTCTCGTCGATGGCCAGGCGCATGGAGTCGGTCATCACGTCGGCGTACATGATGACGTGCCCGTCCACGTGGCGGGCGGCCCGTCCGATGGTCTGGGTCAGCGACGTGGACGAGCGCAGGTAGCCCTCCTTGTCGGCGTCGAGGATGGCGACGAGGCTCACCTCGGGCAGGTCCAGGCCCTCCCTTAGCAGGTTGATGCCGACGACCACGTCGTAGACGCCGAGGCGCAGGTCGCGCAGGACCTCGCTGCGCTCCAGGGTGTCGATCTCCGAGTGTAGGTAGTGGGTGCGGACGCCGGCCTCGACCAGGTAGTCGGCCAGCTCCTCGGCCATGCGCTTGGTCAGGGTCGTCACGAGGCAGCGCTCGCCCCGCTCGGTGCGCAGGTGGATCTGGTAGAGCAGGTCGTCGATCTGGCCCCGCGTGGGCTTCACCTCGATCTCCGGGTCCGAGAGGCCGGTGGGCCTGATCAACTGCTCGACGATCTGCTGGGAGTGCTCGAACTCGTAGGGGCCGGGCGTTGCCGAGACGTAGACCGTCTGGCCTGCGCGCTGCTCGAACTCGGCGAAGTTGAGGGGCCGGTTGTCGAGGGCCGAGGGGAGCCTGAACCCGTGCTCGACGAGGACCTCCTTGCGGGACCGGTCGCCGCCGTACATGGCGCGGATCTGGGGCAGGGTCATGTGGGACTCGTCGATGAATAGCACGTGGTCCTCGGGGAAGTAGTCCATCAGCGTGTGGGGCGTGCTGCCCGGCTGCCTCTGGGCGAGGTGCCGCGAGTAGTTCTCGACCCCGGCGCAATAGCCCGTCTCGCGCAGCATCTCCACGTCGTAGCGCGTCCTGGACTCGATGCGCTGGGCCTCCAGCAGCTTGCCCTCGCGCCGCATGAATGCCAGGTGCTGATCGAGCTCGACCTGGATGTCCTCGACGGCAAGCTGGAGCTTCTCGTCGGACGTGACGAAGTGCTTGGCGGGGTATATCTCCACGTCGTCGCGGTCCCCCAGCAGCTCGCCGGTGAGGGGGTCGAGCTGGACGATGCGCTCGATCTCGTCGCCCCAGAACTCGATGCGCACGGCCATCTCGTCCTCGTAGGCGGGCACGATCTCCAGGGTGTCGCCCCGGACGCGGAAGTTGCCCCTGGCCATGTCGTAGTCGTTGCGCTCGTACTGCATGTCGACAAGCTGGCGGATCAGGCGGCCGCGGCTGCGCTGCTCGCCCTTCCGCACGTATGCGACGAAGCTCTGGTACTCCTCGGGCGAGCCCAGGCCGAAGATGCAGGAGACCGACGCGACTATGAGCACGTCGCGCCGGGTCAGGAGGGCGCGGGTGGCCGAGTGGCGCAGCTTGTCGAGCTGCTCGTTGATGTCGGCCTCCTTCTCGATGTAGGTGTCGGTGCGCGGCACGTACGCCTCGGGCTGGTAGTAGTCGTAGTAGCTGACGAAGTACTCGACGGCGTTCCCGGGAAAAAATTCCTTGAACTCGGTGGCAAGCTGGGCGGCGAGGGTCTTGTTGTGGGCGATGACGAGTGTGGGCCGGTTCAGGCGCTCGATCACGCCGGCCATGGTGAAGGTCTTGCCGCTGCCGGTCACGCCGAGGAGGGTCTGGTGGTGCAGGCCCTCCGCGAGGCCCACGGAGAGCCGCTCGACGGCCTGGGGCTGGTCGCCGGTAGGGTCGAAGTCGGATACGATCTGGAACTCAGGCAATGGTCACAGCCATAGGGCCTCGACGGGCGCAAGGCGGTGCTCCACGGTGTCGACGACCAGCAGGAACGACTGGAGGGTCACAGCGCCGATTATGGGCGGCGCGGACGCCCCCCCGAATACGCAGACGGCAGTCCGCTCCTGCCCGTCGAGCGCGACGCGTACCTCGCCTATGCTCCTCCGCTCGACCTCGCCATTGGCCAGGCGCAGGGTCACAGACTGGAAGGGCTCGACGCCTAGGCGGTCGAGCAGGTCGGCCGGCATGGTCAGGAACGTCGCGCCCGTGTCGACCAGGGCGTCCACGGTCTCGGCGACGCTCCGGTCGTCCGAGTACAGGGTTATGGGATGAGTGAACGTGCCCACCTGATGCTCCATAGGGTCAGGGGACATGATAGCCGATTTACGTGGTCGCGGGGCGTTCTGTGATTCGGATGACCCGCACGAGGCTTCAAAAGGGATGCTGACACAAGTTTACACGTCCATGTAAATTTACATTCGGAAGGAAATTTCCATCGGATGGACAATTCTTGTCAACTTCTGGCCGAGGCGGATATGACCACGAGTTGACGGCTGCTGGCGCATCCTGTTGAATCGCGGGCATCAGCCTGGAGGTGCGGTGCCATGGCCGACTACGAACCCCTCGATATTTCCGGATGGTGCAACGCGACTCTCGATGCTCTCGATGCCGAGGAGGAGCCGGTCGCCGGGCCCCAGGCGTTCCGGGGGCTGCCGTTCCTGGTGGGCGGCCTGGTGGACCTGGCCGAGGGTGCGCCGCCGGTGACCATCCCGATAGGCGGGCCGGTGCGCCGGATCATCTTCGCCCACACGCAGCTCGAAACGACGGTGGCCGAGGACGGGCGCTGGGGCCGGCACGTGGCCGACTACGTGTTCAGGACGGCGGACGGCGGCAGCGAGTGCGTGCCGATCAGGGAGCGGTTCGAGATCGGCGTGCTGCCCGGTCGCGGCACCGTCCCCGGCGGCATCACGTCGCAGTTCAGGGCCGTCTCGGACAGCCAGCCAGCGTTGCAGCCGCGTTACGAGGGCGAGTTCGGGAGGGCGGGCTGGCGCCTCATGGAGAGCACGGGCGAGACGACCCGGTGGTACTACCTGTGGGCGTGGCGCAACCCCAACCCGGACGCGGTCGTGGAGTCGGTCGAGCTCGTGCCTCGCGGCCCCCGGTTCGCCGTGGCCGCGATCACCCTGGGCCACGCCGACGAGCACCCCTTCGCGCGGGAGGGCCGGGTGCCCGTGCGGGTCGTGCTGAAGGACCGGGAGCGGGCCGACGCGCCCTTCGACCTGGAGGTGGACGTGGACAGGGGCGTCGCGACCTACCCGTATCCCCTGCCCGACCGGCCCGCGCGCGACTTCCTCGACGACCGTTACCCAGGCTGGGGCCAGCGCGCCAACGAGAAGTCCAGCCCGGCGTACGTGGAGATGACCGGCACTCCCTCGGCGACCGTCACCGTCAGCCAGGGCGGCGAGAGCCTGGGCTCGGTGCGCTGGGGCGACGTGGTGGAGGAGGGCGCGGCGGAGACCTCGAAGGTCAGGATCGAGCTCACCGAGCCGGGCCGGAACTGGGTCGACGTCTCGGTCGTCGACGACGGGACCGGGCGGCCGGTGCCGTGCCGGGTCCACTTCCGCTCGCCCGACGGGGTTCCGTACCAGCCCTACGGTCACCACAACCACGTCAACTCCGGCCTCGACACCTTCAACTACGACGTGGGCGGCGACCTGCGGATGGGGCAGGTCACGTACGCCTACATCGACGGGACGTGCCAGGGCTGGCTGCCCAGGGGCGAGGTCATAGTGGACGTGGCCAGGGGGTTCGAGTACGAGCCCATCCGGCGCAGCCTCACCATCGAGCCCGGCCAGCGGGAGCTTACGTTGCGGCTCAGGCGCTGGACCGACATGAACCGGCGCGGCTGGTACAGCGGCGACTCCCACGTCCATTTCCTGTCGGCCCAGGGTGCACTCCACGAGGCCCAGGCAGAGGACCTGAACGTCGTGAACCTGCTCCAGTGCCAGTGGGGCAGCCTGTTCACCGGCACCGAGGAGTTCACGGGCGAGCCCCACGTCTCGCGGCGGGGCGACACGGTCGTCTACGTCTGCCAGGAGAACAGGCAGCACCTGATGGGGCACATTATCCTGATGGGGCTGAAGCGCCACGTCATGCCCTGGTGCACGGACGGGCCGGGCGAGGCGGAGATCGGCGGCACGATGGAGTCGACCCTGAGCGCGTGGGCGGACCAGTGCCACGGGCAGGGCGGCACCGTCGCCGCGGCCCACTTCTGGGGGCTGAGCCGCGAGGCGGCGGCCATGATCGCCACCGGCCGGCTGGACGCCATCGAGTTCAAGGGCCACCAGAACCGGTTCCCCCACGAGGAGTACTACCGCGTGCTCAACTGCGGCTACCGGATCCCCCTCGTCGGCGGCACGGACAAGATGAGCAGCGAGGTCGCCATCGGCCACTGGCGGACCTACGCCAAGCTGGAGGACGGGCAGGAGTTCACCTACGACAACTGGCGCCGCAGCGTCGAGCGCGGGCGCACCTTCATGACGTCCGGCCCGATCATCGAGCTCAGCGTCGACGGGCGCGAAATAGGCGACACCGTCGCCATCTCCGGGCCGGGCACCGTCGAGGTGAGCGCCGTGGCCGAAAGCGTGCTGCCCATACACCGGCTCGACATCGTGCAGAACGGACGGGTCGTGGCGTCGGCGGAGTCTAGGGAGGGCACCCGCCGGCTCGAGCTGCGCGAGAGCGTGCGGATCGACGGCCACTCGTGGCTGGCCGCACGCTGCGGGAGCCCCGACTACTTCGGCGACCCGGAGTACGACGACATGGGGCGCGGAATCTACGCCCACACGTCGCCGGTCTACGTCGCCTGCGGCGGCGAGTGGCGGATGTTCGACGCGGGCACGGCCGAGCACATGCTCACCGTCGTCAAGGGCGATATCGACTACATCCGCGAAACGTCGGGCCAGTACCTCAACGGCAACGTCACCCACCACCACGGCGAACACGACCACCTGGCCTGGCTGGAGCGGCCTTTCCACGAGGCACGGGAGGCGCTTGAATCGAGGCTGACGGCGGGGATGTAGCTCACATGTTGAGAGAACAAAGCAACACGGCTTGACCCCTCGTCCTGTATGTGAGATAGTTTCCAGACCGCAATCTACAGGGGACGCTTGGAATGGAAGTGTCGGTTGATAGCTTTCTGGCGCGACTGAAAGATTTCGACGCACTACGCGACTCTGATACGGTAAACCTTGGCACGGTGGACCGTATCCAGCCTGCGTATGCCGATGAGTGGCCGACGCAACTACATCCTTCCGTACGCAATGCTCTGGTTCGTGCAGGGATAACTCAACCTTACCAGCACCAAGCCGATGCCATTATCAGATCACTCAGCGGTGCAGACGTGGTTATGGAAACACCGACTGCCAGTGGGAAGACACTAGCATTCACCGCCCCGATGCTTCATTCCTTGAAGCAAGACCGGGGTTCGCATGCACTGATGATCTATCCGATGAAGGCACTGGCTTTTGATCAGCGGGAGCAAATCAGGCAGATCTGCCAACCACTCGACATAGAGTCATGGCCGTACGACGGTGATACGGGAGAAGAAACTAAGGGATGGCTCCGGCAAAACCCTCCCGACATCCTGCTCACCAATCCCGAATACTTAAACATGTCGTTCCTTGGTATGCGGGAATCTTGGGAGAGGCATACCGAAGGGGCCAAGTTCTTGCGGAAGCTCCGGTTCGTCGTCCTCGACGAGATGCATGAATACCGAGGCTTCTTTGGAAGCAACATGGCCCTCTTGCTGCGGAGATTCTTTCTCTACCTCAATCGCCTTGGCGTTCATCCTCAACTGTTTCTGTCCACAGCAACTTGCGCTAATCCTCAGGAGCACGCTAGATCTCTAACTGGTCGTGACCTCGAAGTAGTGTCCGCACGGGACGTACTCCGCCCCAAGAGGAACTTCATATTTGTCGACCCTGAAATACAGGACTTCCGATATTGGGATATCCTTAGGCTGCGCATTGAAAGGGCCGCGCTGACCGCTCTTTCTGAAGGTCTACAGGTACTGGTCTTTTGTCCAACCAAGCGGTTCCTGGAGACAGCCTTTAGCAACTGTCGGCGCACTGCTGAGGATCTTGGACTAGAACCCGGCCAGATTTCAGCATTTCATGCCGACTTGAAATCTGAACGTCGTCAACAGATTCAAGAAAAGATAAAAGCTGGCGAAATTCGGGTTGTTTTTACTACCAACGCACTGGAAATAGGTCTGGACGTTGGTGGGCTAGACGGTGTTATATTGGGTGGATTTCCCTCAAGCATAATGTCTGCCTGGCAGCAGATAGGGAGGGCCGGCCGAGGATGGGACAAGGATGCTTTTGTGCTGTTCTACGCCATGAATGACCCAATTGATCGCTTCTTTGTGGGAAACTTGGACGCCTTCTTGAGAAAGCCTCTAGATGAATTAGTGGTTGATCCAACCAACGAGGAGCTAATAAGAAAGCACCTTCCATCGCTGGTGGAAGAGACGGGTGGAGTAGTGCAGCCTAACGAAGAATGTATCCTAGGCGGCGCTTTCTATGGCGCAGCAAGACGTAACACTGGAACAGTGCCGGCAGGTCTAAAGCCGCAGCACCATCTCAATCTCCGTGGGGGGATCGGCCAATCCTTCAAATTGAAGAGGAACAATGAAGAATTGGGGCAGATCTCAGCTATGCGCCGGTTCCGCGAAGCCTACATCGGTGGAGTCTTTCCTTTCTTCGGCCAGCGCTATCACGTGAGGTCCCATGAGGAACAGGCTGTTATTCTGGAAGATTCTGAACAATATCTGAGGACAGAGCCGGGATTCTACACAGTGATCACAAAGTCAGATGTCTTTGATGGAGTCGGTTACGGGGACATCAACGTCTACTTCGGTTCCCTCAACATCGTCATAAACTTTACTGGGTACAAGCTAGTCGATGAGCGTTCTAATGAAGTTGTTCGGACTGGCGGTGACGAAGATGCTCTATTCCAGAACAACCTGCACTCGCTCTGGATCGAGATGCCGCAAAGCGAAACCGCTGTTGATGGGATAGGCGCGGTGGAGCACATGATTCGAGTGGGAGCTATGTTCGTAATCCCAGCAGATCGTTTCGACTCTAGTACACACTCAAAGACAGGCAGCGAACTGGAGGCCTATTGCTACGAGAACTACCCCGGCGGGATAGGTGTGGCAAAGAAATTGTTCAATGTGTGGCACTTGGCGTTGGAAAAAGGAATTGAGATCGCACGCAATTGCAAGTGCCGGTCAGGATGCCAGAACTGTATTGAACCCGCCAAATCCTGGGACATAAGCAATGAGAACATTGATAAGGTGAAAGGCATCGAACTGGCTGAGGAACTGCTGACGGCGGTGCAAAAGGGCCCTGATCGGAGATTTGAAGATGGCCTCATGGTTCCTGTGTAGTGCCGATTGACCAATATGGAGGCAAATCATGTCTGAAATCAAGCAGAGATCTGCGAGCGCATCGGGTAGCCGTCCCGCTCCTAGACCAAAACTGCGTATACCGCCTATCAAGAGGCGCAAGACTCCTCCCAAGCCGCCGCCTCCACGGAAGGTCAGGTTGTGACAACGGGCCCGACAGGACATCCGAATGTCTACCTTGATACGACTGTCATCCTGGACGTCATCGACAGGAGGAACGACAGCACTATGCGAATGATGGAGACCATCAGGGCGAACAGCCTCGGTGTGCTGATCTCACCCTTTGGCATCCTTGAAGTCATTGACGCCAAGAAAACGGATCGGTGGACTGAGCACATGCTAGAGCAAGGTTTCTCGGTTGTCCAAATCGCCCGCAGGATGGGAGCACGAAGGACCGGACGCCAATCGCTCAATCGTAACCAGCTAAACGAAGTCTATGCCTCCATTCATGAGGTGCTGGAAGGAGAGCTCAGCATGGTCGGATTTCCGGCCCCAGCCGTCGGCCTGATGAATCTAGCAGAAGACATCTGCGCCTCCACTAACCTCGCCGCTGCCGATTCTCTTCATCTTGCGACCGCTCTCTACTACGATTGCCAGTTGTTAGTTTCGTCCGACTCCGACTTGATAAAAATCGCTGGGACATACATCTTAGCCACGTCTCCGGAAGGCTTCCACAACGCTCTCGACAGCCTTCCAGTGTGACCATTTCATAATCTTCACCATGAGGGGCGAGCGGGTCCGGATCATAAGCCTGCGAAGGGCACACCGGACTGAGAGGCAGGAGTATGAGCGAAGCCAAGCCTGAGCCGGACCTGACCGGCATGACGTTCAGAGAGATAGCCGCCAAGTACGGCGAAGAGGCGGCGACCCACGCGGGCATAGCCGCCGACCCCGAGTGGGGCCCGGAAGAGCTGGACATGTCCCAGGCCAGGCCGGCGGCTGAGGTGCTGCCCGAACTGGTGGAGCGATACGAGCGCGAACAGGCCGAGCGGCGCAAGCAAGGGTCGCGGAAGTCCCCAGCGCCCGCACGTGTCCTCCGCCAGGAGGGATCGTCCACGTAGCAGGCGGTATCGGTGTTGCGCTCCTCATCCAGGGCGGACACGTGGGTCCGCCCCTACCACTGCGGCGTCCATCCGGTAGGGCGCAGCCCTTGTGGTTGCCCACGCGCGGCGGGGCGCTAGACTGCAAGGGCCCTATAATGTAGGCGTAGTCCCCTACCAGACCAATAAGGAACGAGCTCACAAGTCATGGACGCGCTAGAGGCCATCACCCATCTCAAGGAAGAGCTCGACAGTCTTCGACCTCTTCCAACGTCGGTCGTTGCCCAAGTCGAGCAGAAGCTCAGGCTCGAGCAGGCGGACAAGACCGAGAATCTCAGTGACTTTATCGGATTTATCGCGAGTTGCTGCAAGTACGCTCTGAACCTCTACATCGCAGCCGCACGCGGCGAGTCGATAGACCACGTCGACGACCTGGACAAGGAAATAGCACTCTTCAAGGGATCTCTGGCGAATGCTTCCGAGGAAGCAACCCAATGAACCGTTGCGGAAGGTCCGCCCCTACCGCTGCGGCGGCCATCCGGTAGGGCGCAGCCCTCGTGGCTGCCCTCGGGACTCGGGCGCGCGCGTTGACAGGGGCGGGGCGCTGGCCTACGATTGGAGGGTGCGCTTGTAGCTCAGTTGGATAGAGCGCAGCCCTGCGGAGGCTGAGGCCGTGGGTTCGAGTCCCGCCAAGCGCGCCACCGCACCATGATCGAAGACCGCGGCGGTCCCTTCGAATCTGCGCCGGCTCTCGCCGGCCGGTTCCAGGGGGGTTAGCTCAGATGGTTAGAGCGCCTGTCTTACACACAGGAGGTCAGAGGTTCGAGTCCTCTATCCCCCACCAACCGCACCGCCACCCCTGGGTCGACACGACCTGGGCACGGCAGCGGTGGGCCGCATACCCCGCTTTCACGCTGGTCGCTAATATCGCCCGTGGCGATGGGGAGGAGCTACAGCCCGTCTGATCTAACCGGTGACGGCGAGAGAATCAGCGACCCTTCGACGAGCTCAGGAGAGCCAAGCTTTCAAGCAACTGCTCCACATCATGGTTGTGCTAGTGAGCACTGGCCTTCGACAGGCTCAGGCCGAACGTACTTTCAAGTAGCTGCGCGGCAGTTACTGGCCATCCCCGCACGGCCGTAACGCTGCTCTGGGCGAAGGGGCGCGGCGCGGTGCTATAATCGAGTCGTATCCCCTTTGCCGATTCACCCTCACGGAGATTTCCATGATTTCTATTGATTTCGAGAAGTACACGCTGGCGAATGGGCTGCAGGTGATCCTGCACGAGGACCACTCGCTGCCTATGGCGGCGGTGAATATCTGGTACCACGTGGGGTCGAAGGACGAGGACCAGGGGCGGACGGGGTTCGCCCACCTGTTCGAGCACGTGATGTTCGAGGGGTCTAAGAACCACAACGAGCTCTTCTTCAATCCGCTGATGAAGGTTGGCGGGTTGGTGAACGGCTCCACGTCGTCGGACAGGACGAACTACTGGGAGAACGTGCCTTCGGACTACCTGGAGCTGGCGCTGTGGCTGGAGTCGGACCGGATGGGCTTCCTGCTGGACGCGCTGGACCAGAAGCGGCTGGACCTGCAGCGGGACGTGGTGAAGAACGAGCGGAGGCAGAGCTACGAGAACCGGCCATACGGCACGGCGTACCTGCTACTCCAGCCGGCGCTCTTTCCGGCGCCGCACCCGTATAGCTGGCCGGTCATCGGCTCGCAGGAGGACCTGGACGCGGCGTCGCTGGACGACGTGAAGTCCTTCTTCCGGCGCTTCTACTCGCCGTCCAACGCTACGATCTCCATAGCCGGGGACATCGACCCGGACGAGACGCGGGGCCTGGTCGAGCGGTACTTCGGCGACATCCCGCCCACGCCGGCGGTGAACCGGATCGGCAGGATGGCGTCGACGCTGTCGAGCGAGACGCGGCTCGACTTCCACGACAAGGTGCAGCTTCCGAGGCTCTACCTGGTGTGGCCGTCGACGCCGTCGTTCGACGGGGACGAGGCAGCGCTGGACGTGCTGGCGACGGTGCTGGCCGACGGGAAGAGCTCGCGGCTGTACCGGACACTGGTGTACGAGAAGCAGATCGCGCGGAGCGTGAGCGTGTACAACCACGCGATGGAGGTGGCCGGGGAGCTCAACGTGCAGGTGACGGCCAGCCCGGGGCACGGCCTGGACGAGATACAGGACGTGGTGGAGGAGGAGCTGGACCGGATACGGAGCGAGCCGCTGTCGGATCGGGAGCTTGAGAGGGCCAAGAACCGGGTCGAGAGCCAGCACGTCCGCCAGCTTGAGCAGATGGGCGGGTTCGGCGGGCGGGCGGACCAGCTGAACTACTACAACACCTTCGGCGGCGACCCCGGCATGATCAACACGGACCTGGAGAGGTTCACCGGCGTGCAGGCCGGGGACGTGCAGCGGGCGGCTCGGCGTTGGCTCGGCTCGGCGCGGGTGAGGATGACGGTGCTGCCGGAGCAGGACAAGAGCGCGACCGTGTCGGGCGTCGACAGGTCGGTGATGCCGGGGGGCGGGGAGCGGAAGTCGTTCAGGCCGCCCAGGCCGGAGCGGGCGCGGCTGTCCAACGGCGCGGAGGTGGTGTTCGTCGAGCGGCGCGGGCTGCCCGTCGTGGCGTTCGGGCTGATGGTGCGGGGCGGCTCGGCGTCCGACCCGGCCGCGACGCCCGGCCTGGCGCACATGGCCACGTCGATGCTGGCCGAGGGCACGGGCTCGCGCACGAGCAGCGAGATCGCCGACGAGATGGAGTTCCTGGGGTCGAAGCTGCACGCGGCGGCGGACCGGGAGGACCTGTTCGTGTCGGCGGAGGCGCTGACGCAGCACTGGCCGCAGGCGTTCGACATCGTGGCGGACGTGCTGAGGAACCCGACGTTCCCGGAGGATGAGCTGGAGCGGGTGAGGAAGGAGCGGCTGGCGGACCTGAAGCGCATCTCGGACGACCCCATGGCCATATCCAACCGGGCTTTCAGGTCGCTGGTGTACGGCCCGGACTCAGGGTACGGCCATCCGTCGAACGGGACGACGGCATCGGTGGAGACGATGAGCAGGGGCGACCTGCTGGGCTACTACTCGGCGCACTTCGGGCCGCGGAACACGACGCTGGTGGCCGTCGGGGACGTGGACAGGGACGGGCTGCTAGCGAGGGCCGAGGAGCTTCTCGGCGACTGGTCGGCGGACGCCGGGGAGCCGGAGCGCGCCCACGAGGCGCCCAGGGGAGCGGAGCCGACGACGATCTACCTGGTCGACAGGCCGGGCGCGCCCCAGTCGGTGATCAAGGCCGGACACGCGACGGTGCCAAGGCACGACCCCGACTACTTCGCGCTGACGCTGGTCAACTACGTCTTCGGCGCGCACCCGTCCGCACGGCTCTTCATGAACCTGAGGCAGGACAAGGGGTACAGCTACGGCTACTACTCCGGGATCGACTGGCTCACGGGGCCGTCGGCGCTCCGCGCGGGCGGGTCGGTGCAGACTGCGGTCACGAAGGAGGCGATGATCGAGACGCTGAGGGAGTTCGCGGACATCCGGGGCGACCGGCCGGTGACGCCCGAGGAGATGGCGGAGTCGAAGCAGGGCATATTCAGGAGCTTCCCGTCGCAGTTCGAGACGCAGGGGCAGGTGCTCCAGAGCCTGGGGCGCATCGTGACGTTCAGGCTGCCGGACGACTACTTCGAGACCTTCGTACCGAGCCTGGACGCGGTGAGCCTGGAGGCGGCCCGGGACGCGGCGGAGAGGCGGATCAGGGACGGGGAGCTCGTGGTCCTGGTCGTGGGCGACCGCGAGGCCATCCAGCCGGGCCTGGAGGAACTGGGCCACCCGATCGTGCAGGTGGACATGGAGGGCCGGCGGCTGGCGTGACGTCGCTGTCGCGGTGTATACCACAGAGGGCACGGAGAGCACAGAGGGGAAGAGTTATGGAGAGGGGTACTCTAGTAGCCAATAGCAGGATCCCCGAGCCGGTCCCAAGCGGGCAGGGAGGTACGGCATGACGGCGTACATTTCAAAGCGTCTCATCCTTGCGTTTTTCACGATATTCGCCATATCTGCGCTCTCGTTCTTCATCATCGAGCTGCCGGCGGGAGACCTTGCGACGAAGAGGCTCGACCGGACGATGGACTACACGACGGGCCCGGCCCAAGCGCAGGAGATCGCCGCCGAGCTCAGGCGCTACCTGCAGCTCGACAAGCCGGTCTATGTTCGATACTTCATCTGGCTGGGCGGGCTGCTGAGGGGGGACCTGGGACGCTCGTTCGGCTCCCCGAGCTCCGGGCTGATGGCGCAGAAGCCGGTCAGGCAGGTGGTCGAGGAGCGGCTGTGGCTCACCGTGGCGCTGACGGGGTTCACCATACTGGTGACGTGGACATTCGCCATACCCGTCGGCATATACTCGGCCGTGCGGCAGCACTCCATCGGCGATTACACCTTCACGCTGCTGGGCTTCACCGGCCTGGCGGTGCCCGACTTCCTGCTGGGGCTGGTGCTGATGTACGTGGCGTTCGCCTACTTCGACCAGAGCGTGGGCGGTCTATTCTCGGCCGACTACCAGAACGCGCCGTGGAGCTTCGCGAAGGCGTACGACCTGGTCAAGCACCTGATAATTCCCGCGGTGGTCCTGGGCACGTCCGGGACGGCGGGCCTGATCAGGGTGATGCGGAACAACCTCCTGGACGAACTGGCCAAGCCGTACGTGGTAACGGCGCGGGCGAAGGGGGTGGGGGCCTGGAAGATAATAATGAAGTACCCGGTGCGCGTGGCGATCAACCCGCTGATCAGCACGGTGGGCTACCTGCTGCCGTCGCTGGTCAGCGGGAGCGTGATCGTGTCGGTCGTGCTGAGCCTGCCGACCATCGGGCCCGTGCTGCTGACGTCCATCCAGGACGAGGACGTCTACCTGGCGGGGTTCGTGATACTGATGCTGGGGACGTTGACGGTGCTGGGCACGCTGATCTCGGACATCCTGCTGGCCGTCGTGGACCCGCGCATCAAGTTCACGGGGCGGTAGCCGCCAGGCTCAGGGTGTAGGGCGATTCGCGAATCGCCCCTACGGGGGGTCTGCCGCGGTCCAGATGGTGAAGTCCTCGAACCTGGTGGACTTTCCGGCGATTCCGTCGCCCGCGAAGTAGGAGCCCAGGGCGTATACGTCCCCGGCGCCGGTCAGGCCGCTCAGGTCGAGCTTGTCCACGTAGGCCCCGTTTATGAACAGCCAGCCCTCCCCTCCGAGGGCTATGACGCGGATTTGATTGCTGCCGGACGGCCCGGTGGATATGTGGGTGGAGACGTCGTCGGCCAGTGGCTGGGTGGAGCCGACGTCGCCCGTCCTCAGCCGGTGGAACCACCTGCCGGACACTTCGACTCCAAGGACGTGAAACTCGTTGGATGAGCCGCTTCGAAGCAGGAACCCGCTGCTCCAGCTACCCTCCTGCCTGGGGTACGGGTTGAAGAAGCGGGCCTCGACTATTCCGTCGGCCAGGGAGGTCGATGCCCCTTGGGTGTCGATGCGGCCGTCGCCGGGTTCGTGGTCTATGGAGCCGTCCCGGGGTCCGTACACTCTCTGCAGGGTGCGAACGCTGAAGTCGGCGTACTGGGTGGACAGCCCCGGCTGCTCATCGCTCTTGAAGAATGCCCCGACCAGTGTCACTGACCCGGGTTCCACTAGGTCGCCCAGGTCCAGCTCGGCAATGTAGCTCCCGTTGACGAAGAGCCACCCGGACCTGCCCGAGGCGATCACGCGCACGTGATTCATCGCGTCCTGCCCCGTCCTTATGTTGGCGGAGAAGCCCACCTGGTCCATCCGGTAGCTCCCCGGACCTTCACTGCGGAGATAGTGGAACCAGCGCCCGGAGTTGTGGATGAGGACCACGTGTCCTGCCCTCCGCCCCGTGTCCCGGACGAGGAAGCCGCTGCTCCACGTCCCCCCGGCCGCGTCATGGGGGCTCGTGAAGGTCGCTTCCGCCACGAAATCGGCGACGTCCAGCTTGCTGTCGAACGTTGGAATGAACCCATCGTCCGGGTTGTGCTCCAGTGCGCCGCTCATTGGGCCGAAGGTGGACTGCTCCTCCGGTCCCAGGAACGCGATTCGCGCCGGCGGGGCCACGCCCGACGAAGCGTCCGACATCATCAGGGCCAGGCGGCTGGACAGCATGTCGTACCTTATGGCGAATCCGATTCCCTGGGCCTCCAGGAGTCCGCGGCTGCTCATGCCCACCACTTCGCCCCTGAGATTCAGCAGCGGCCCGCCGCTGTTGCCCGGGTTGGTCGCGGCGTCGGTCTGAACGTAGGCCACGCCCCCGTAGGTACGGAACGCTGAGACTATGCCGCGCGTCACGCTCATCCCGCCCTCCAGGTCGAGGGGATAGCCGAGCGCCACCACCTCGTCGCCCTCCCGTGCCTCTGTTGCCAGGGGCAGCGCCGTGAGCCGGCGGGTGGACTCGACCTTCAGCAGGGCGATGTCGCGCGCCGCGTCGGTTGCGATAACCTGCGGGGTCAGCCTCGCGCCGTGGTCGAAGACGACGGACAGCCGTCCGGCCTCGCCCACGACGTGCTCGTTGGTCAGGATGTAGCCTGCCGGATCGATGACGAACCCGGACCCCGCTCCGGCCGTCCCGGCGATGCGCACCACCCCGGCCCTCGTTCGCTCCACCACGTCCGCAATGGACTGCCCCGTGTCTGGAATCGGGGTGAGGGTCGGCGTGCCGGTTGGCGAGGGGATGGGCGTGTGTGTAGGCGGGGGCGTGCTGGTCGGAGTGGGCGTGGGAACGGGAGTGTGGGTCGGCGTGGGCGCGGGCGTATTCGTCGGCGTGGGGACCGGCGTCGTGGTGGGGGTTGGGGTCGGGATGGGCGTGCGGGTAGGCGCGGCGGTGGCGGTAGGTGTGGGTGCCAGCGCCTCCATCGTGGCCTGAACGCCGGCCTGCACCGTCGCCCGGACGTCGGGCGTGGGCGCCGGAGCCTCGGCGGCCATGGCCTTCGCTACGGCCTCCTGCACGATCGCGTCTATGTCCGGAATAGGCTCCGGGGGCGGCGTGCAACTCGCCGCCAGCAGGAGGGCCGCGACGGCGAAGCAGAGGCGCGCCAGCCGCCCGCTCCAGGCACGGCTACGTGCGGGGAAGTGAAGGATGTCGGCCTCCCTCTTCACGCGGCCGGATACAGGCGCTCGAGATTGTCGCCCAGGATCGCGGCCCGCTCGTCCTCGGACAGGAAGTCGCACCTTGTCTGGAACAGCATGAGCGACTGCCCGTAGGTGACCGTGCGCTCGCAGCACGGCATGTCTGAGCCCCACATGAGACGGTCGGCCCCCACCTCCTCGACCAGCGTCCGGACGACGCCCGGCAGCGGCGGGCTGTGGGGTGGGAACTCCGCGTCCGCGTTCATCAGGTGCAGCATCAGTTCCACGTGCCATCCGGGGAGCTTCAGCAGCTCGAAGTTCTCGGGCTGGACGACGAACCGATCGGGGCCGTCGTCCAGGCTGATGTTGCTCAGACCGTGGGTGAGGACGCAGGGGATGCCCGTGTGGCGCTTCACCCACTCGACTAGCTCGGACATCTCGGCGTTGTACGCCTCCAGGGCGTTGGTGCGGAGCGTCGCCAAGTACCAGTGGATGGGGATGCCGAGGTCGGCGACGAGCTGCCACAGCGGCTCCAGGCTCGGGTCGTTCAGCCCTATGTCGAAGTCGCGGTGGAAGAAGCCGCCAGTCGAGAAGTAGAGCCCGCGGTGCCCCATCTCGACCTGCCTGGCCAGGCGTTCGAGCTGCTCAGGCTCGCCCCCCTTCCACTCGTCCACCTGGGCCAGCGGAACGAGCCTGTCCGGGTACTTCCGGGCGCATTCGGCGAGGTAGTCGTCCAGGTGGCCGTAGGGGCGGTCGTGCTGGATGATCGCCCTGTCCACGCCCACGTAGTCCATCTGGGCGATCATGTACTCCGGCGGGGACTCCATCTCCCACATGGTCGGCGGCATCCACTGGATGTAGTACTCCTCGCCGTCGTGGGTGAACTCGATCCGCCCGAAGCGCCCGATGCGAAAGTCGACGTCGGGCAGGAAGGAGACCCCGTCGCCCGCGCCCTGGAGGAGCGGTTCGGCGACCGGGCTGTCGTCGTCGGCGCGGCGGATGCCCTGCTTGTGGAAGCGGACGTGGTACTGGTGCTCGGCCAGGCGCTCGGCGGTGTGGCCGCGGTCCTCCGCCAGCGGCGGGAAACAGTGAGCATGGGAATCGAATACTGTTGTCATGGGACACCCCCTGCGCGGTTAAGTCTCAGCCGCGACCGTCCAGCCACTGGGCGATCTCCTTGGCGTGGTAGCTGATGATGATGTCGGCCCCAGCGCGCTTGATGGCCGTCAGGAGCTCGATGGTGACCCTGGGGCCGTCGAGCCACTCGTTCTGCGCGGCGGCCTTGACCATGGCGTACTCGCCGCTCACGTTGTACGCGGCCACCGGGACGGGGAAGCGGCGCCTGGCCCTGGCGATGACGTCCAGGTAGGCAAGCGCGGGCTTGACCATCACGACGTCCGCGCCCTCGTCGATGTCCTGGGCGATCTCCCTGAGGGCCTCCCTGGCGTTGGGCGGGTCCATCTGGTACGAGGCCCTGTTGCCGAACTGGGGGGCCGATCCGGCCGCCTCCCGGAAGGGGCCGTAGAACCCGGACGAGTACTTGGCGGAGTACGCCATGATCGGAGTGTCCGCGTGTCCGGCCTCGTCCAGGGCGGATCGGATGGCGGCGACCTGGCCGTCCATCATGGCCGAGGGCCCGACCACGTCCGCGCCCGCCTCGACTTGGCTGACCGCCGTCCTGGCCAGCAGCTCCAGCGTCGCGTCGTTGTCCACGCCGCCGTTGGAGACCAGGCCGCAGTGGCCGTGGTCGGTGTACTCGCAGAGGCAGACGTCCGTGACGACGGCGACCTCCGGGGCGGCCTGCTTGATGACCCGTACGGCCTCCTGCACTATGCCGTTCGGCTCGTATGCCTCGGTGCCCACCGGGTCCTTGCGGGCCGGTATGCCGAAGAGCAGGACGGCGGGTATGTCCAGCTCCACGACCGCCCCGATCTCCGGCAGGAGCCGGTCGAGGGACAGGCGGTGTACGCCGGGCATCGGCCCTATCTCCTCCTGGACGTTGCGCCCGTGGGTGACGAAGATGGGGTATACGAAGTCGGACACCGAGAGCCGTGTCTCGGTGGTCAGGCGCCGGAGGGAGTCGGCGCCCCTGAGGCGTCTCAGTCTAGTGGTCGGATAGCTGTCCATTCGGCCGGCCCCTGCCATAGTAGTCGGTGATGGCCTCGACGAGCCCCTCAACGGTGCTCTCCCCAGCTAGTATAGCAACGTCCAGCCCGGCGCTTCTCGCCTCGGCTGCGGTGACCGGGCCGATGCAGGCCACGTCGACGCCGTCGAGCTTCCCCACGTCGCCATCCAGGAGGCGCACGAGTCCCCTGACGGTCGACGAGCTGGTGAAGGTCGCAGCGTCGATGCCGTCCGCGAGGGCCGCTTCGACGGCTGCGGGCGAGTCCTCGACGGCGACGGTGCGGTAGGCCGCGACCACATCCACCTCTGCGCCAAGCTCGGCAAGGCCGGCGGCGAGGGCCTCGCGCCTCGTCTCCGCGCCCGGCACGAGGATGCGGGAGCCGGACACGTGAAGGGCGGCCATCTCCTTCACCAGGCCCTCCGATATGGACTGGGACGCGACCAGGTCGGCGGTGATGCCCGCGTCGTGCAGCGAGCGGGCGGTGCTGCGGCCGATGGCGGCCACGCGGGTGCCGTGGAGCGCCCGGGAGTCGAGCCCACCCGCCCGCAGGTGGTCGAACACGGCGTCCACCGCGTTCGTGCTGGTGAATACGACCCAGTCGAAACCGGGCAGGCGGTGGAGCGCCGCGTCGAGCTCGCCGTAGTCCCGGGGAGGCTCGATGCGGATGGTGGGGATCTCCACGACCTCCGCGCCCCGGCGCTCCAGCAGCCTCGCAAGCGCGCCCGCCTGGGCGCGCGACCTGGTGACCAGGACGCGCCTGCCGAATAGCGGGCGATTGTCGAACCAGCGAATCTCCTCCCTCAGCGCCGCCACGCCGCCGAAGACGGCCACGACCGGCGGTCCGAGACCCCGCGCCCGGCCCTTCTCGATCACGTCCGCGAGGGTGCCGGAGACGGTGCGCTGGCGCGGCCCGGTGGCCCGCTCGACGAGGGCTGCGGGCGTGCCGTCGTCGAGCCCCTCGGCCCTGAGCCTCGCGACCACCGACTCGAGGGAGCGCCACCCCATCAGCACTACCAGCGTGCCCCTGGTGCGGGCCAGGGCGGACCAGTCCACGTCCGTGCCCGGCTTGCCGGGCGACTCGGAGCCGGTGACGAATGTGACCGACGAGGCGACGCCGCGATGGGTCACGGGGATGCCCGCGTAGGCCGGCGCGGCTATGGCGGACGTGATGCCGGGCACGACCTCGAAGGGTACGCCGGACCTGGACAGGGCCATGGCCTCCTCGCCGCCCCGCCCGAAGACGAAGGGATCGCCGCCCTTCAGCCTGACGACGCTCCTGCCCTCCGACGCCCTCGCGATGAGCAGTGCGTCGATGTCGCCCTGGCGAGCGCCCTCGCCGCCGGGCGTCTTGCCCGCGTCGACCACCTCGGCGTCCGGGCGGGCGCGCCGGAGGAGCCGCCCGTCCACGAGCCTGTCGTGTACCACAACGTCCGCCGACTCCAGCAGCTCGAGGCCCCGAACCGTGATCAGCCCGGGGTCGCCGGGTCCGGCCCCGACGAGGTAGACGACGCCAGCCATGGCTGTCACGGCTCCAGAATCTCCGCCGCGTCGTCCAAGAGCAGGGAGGCGAGCGTCTCCCCAAGCTGGGCAGGGGAGGCCGACTGTGACGTCACCTCTTGCCGGAATACCCGGGAGCCGTCGGGGGCGGCGACCATGCCGCGGACTCGTAGCCCACCGCCGTCCGCGAAGCTGGCGTAGGCGGCCACGGGGACCTTGCAGCTCCCGCCTATGCGGCGAACGAATGCCCGCTCGGCCTCCAGGGCGGCGCTCGTGGGGCGATGGTCGATGGCCGTGATCATCTCCAGCAGCGCGTGGTCGTCGCTTCGCGTCTGGACGGCCAGCGTCCCCTGGCCCGCGTCCGGGACGAAGGTCCCGGTCGGGAAGACCTCGTGGGCCTCGTCGATGCGCCCCAGTCTCGCGAGACCGGCGGCGGCGATCACGACGCCGTCGCATTCGGGGCCGCCCACCTTGCCGATGCGCGTACCCACGTTGCCGCGTATGGGCACGACCTCTACATCGGGACGGAGGGACTTGAGCAGGGCGGTGCGCCTGGGGCTTCCGGTGCCTATCCGCGCGCCGGGCGGCAGCTCGGACAGCGGGGCAGCCCACCTGTCTATCAGTACGTCCCTGGGGTCCTGACGCGGTACGCATCCCGCCAGCAGCAGGCCTCCGGGAAGCTCGCTCCCCAGGTCCTTGGCGCTGTGGACGGCAAGGTCGACCTCGCCGTCTAGCAGTGCCGCCTCGATCTCCTTGGCGAACGCACCCCTGCCGAGGCTGACGATGGCCGCGTCCTTCCTGCGGTCGCCGCCCGTCGTCATGGGCGCGACCTCGAAGACGGCGGAGGGGAAGCGGTCCTCGAGGCGCGATATGACCTCCCCGGTCTGCGCCAGGGCGAGGGGGCTCCCGCGCGTGCCGACGCGGTACACCCTCACCTCAGTCCCCGCCCATCTGGGTTCCCGCCTTTGCGGGAACGACGGGTGGCTAGCTCCTCCCACATCCTGCAGGTGCGTCCGGGGCAGTCGCAGTCCGCGCCGAGCATCAGGTTGGACAGCAGCATCTCCCTTGCGCGCTCCACCTCCCCTGACCGCACCATGTCCATCAGGTCCTCGGTGATGCTCGCCTGCCAATGGTCCGGCTTGGGCCTGATGCCGCGTCCCAGCAGCTCGGTCCGCACCTCCGACAGCAGGGGGGCAAGGTCGCCGTACTCTATGGCGCGGAACCGCGAACCCGTGCGGCTGGTGCCCGCAAGCTCCTCACGCAGCTTGCGTGCCAGGGCGGGGCTCGACCCGCCGGTGGACGCGGCGATGATCACGTCGCCGTTCCTGACCATCGACGGAGCGATCCAGGTGCACAGGTGCGTCACGTCGTTGACGTTCAGGGGCACGTTGCGCTCGGCGGCCTCGCGGGAGGCCTCCTCGTTCAGGTCGCCGTCGCGGTTGTCGGCGACTATGGCTATGAACGCACCTTCGAGGTCGCCGCGCTCGTAGCGCCGCCTGTGCCACGAAATACGCCCCTCGTCGGCCATCGCCCTGACGGCGCGGGTGACCTTGGGGCTGAATACGACGACGTCCGCGCCGAAGTCGACCAGGCGCTCGACCTTCTCCTCGCCGATGGGGCCCCCGCCGATGACGACGCAGCGACGCCCCCTGAGGTCGAGGAACACTGGGTAGTATGGCGGCACGGCGTATCCTCGCTGGTCGAACTAGAGTCATGCGCCCGTCCTGCCCCAAACTGCGGAGCTTCGCGGCGCACGGGAGCGTGAATCTACTATAACACCGCCGGAAGCTTGGTCTGCGAGGGCCGTCGCGGTTTGTTAGGCGGATGGGCCTGTGGTAACGTGGCGCACGGAGGCTGGGAATATTCTGGACGAGGCTAGGCTGCTGCTGTTCCGGCGGATCCGAAGCGAGATCCGCGACACCCGCGTTGTCGAGGCGATGGAGCGCGTGCCGAGGGAGGCATTCGTCCCCGACGAGTCCCGTCACCTGGCGTACGAGGACCACCCGCTGCCCATCGGAGAGGGCCAGACGATCTCACAGCCGTTCATCATCGCCCTGATGCTGGAGGCCCTGGAGCTGCGCCGGTCCGACCGGGTGCTGGAGGTGGGCACCGGCAGCGGCTACCAGGCGGCGCTGCTGGGAGAGCTCGTCCGCGAGGTGGTAACGGTCGAGCGCATAGACTCGCTGGCCCGCGATGCCAGGGAGCGCATCGGCTCGCTGGGATATGCCAACGTGGAGGTCGAGCTGGCCGGGGACAGGCTCGGCTGGCCCGACGGCGCGCCGTACGACGCCATCGTGGTGGCCGCGGCGTCGCCGATGCTGCCGCGCTCGCTGAGGGAGCAGCTGCGCGTAGGGGGCCGCATGATCATTCCCGTCGGGTCGCAGGGCAGGCAGGACCTGATGAAGGTAACGCGTACCGCCGACTCCTACTCGGTGCGTACGATGGGCGGCTGCCGCTTCGTCCCCCTGATAGGGCCGTACGACTAGCGGACGGATGCTGCCGGGAAGTTCGGGACAAGCCAGATCGGAATCCCTAGGACTGCTTCCGTTTCTCCTCGTCGAGCAGGCGGACCAATTCCTCGGTGGTGAGGACTTTTCCAGGGTGGCTCTCGATTACCCTGAAGATAGCCGCTCGCTCCTCGGCCTTCCCCTCGGCCTTCCCCTCGGTGAATCGCCTCTTGAGATATCTTTCTGCGAGTACCACGGGTCCCTCCACAAGAATGACGGTTGCGACGGCCAAGACCACGATCAGGGGTTCCATTCCCTCGGCGATGGCTATAGTGGTCGCCAACGGGCCGTCAGTAGTATTGTTGCGAATCTCCTGCCACCCGACGACTATCAGGCACCCAAGCAATTCCACCAAACCCAGCCACAGATACCAATGCTCTCGTGACTTGTCAGGGGTTGGCACCAACTACCGACCTCGGGGGCACCTGTTCGGGCAAGTCGTGTCTCTCCCCACTCTCTCAAGTTCGTGTTTGTCCATGTCTATACCATTGAGCTTGAGTTTGTCAAATGCCGAAGCACCGACTGGAATCGTATATAATCCTACATGATCCATAGACCCATACTCTGGATGCCGGCAGCACTTGGACTACGAAATCGTCATTGGGCTAGAGGTCCACAGCCAGCTCCTGACGCGGAGCAAGATGTTCTGCTCCTGCGCGGCGGGCTACCAGGACGCCGCCCCCAACACGGTCGTGTGCGAGGTGTGCCTGGGTATGCCCGGCGTCCTTCCCGTCATCAACGAGAGGGCGGTCGAGCTGGTCATGGCGACTGGACTGGCCCTCGGATGCACCATACAGCCGCACACCAAGTTCGACAGGAAGAACTACCCATACCCCGACCTGATGAAGGGGTACCAGATCTCCCAGTACGACATGCCCATTGCTACGGACGGCTGCCTGGCGGTCCACCTGGAGGACGGCGAGCGCCGGGTGGGCATCACGAGGGTGCACCTGGAGGAGGACGTGGCGAAGCTCCAGCACAGGGACGGCCCCGACGGGGGGTACAGCCTGCTGGACGTGAACCGCGCCGGTGTTCCCCTGATGGAGATAGTCAGCGAGCCCGACATGAGGTCGCCGGAGGAGGCCAGGGCGTACCTGACCAAGCTCCGCACGATCCTGCGGTACATCGAGGCCAGCACGGCCAACATGGAGGAGGGCAGCTTTCGCTGCGACGCAAACATATCGCTGCGTCCGGCGGGCTCGGAGGACCTGGGCACGAAGGTCGAAGTCAAGAACATGAACAGCTTCAGGTCGGTCTACAACGCGCTGGTCTACGAGGCGGAGAGGCAGGCGCGGGTGCTGGACGAGGGGGGAAGCGTGGCCCAGGAGACGCGCGGCTGGGTCGAGGACAGGGGCGTGACGGTGTCGCAGCGGTCGAAGGAGTACGCCTCCGACTACAGGTACTTCCCTGAGCCCGACCTGCCCCCGCTGTCCATCGACCGGTCGTGGATCGACGACGTCATGAGCAGGCTGCCGGAGCTGCCCGACGCGCGGGCGGAGCGATACTCGGCGGACTACGGGCTCTCGGCGTACGTGGCCGGGGTGCTCACCGCCTCCAGGTCGACGTCCGACTTCTTCGAGTCCTTGCTGAAGGCCGGGGGCGTGGAGGGCCAAGCCATGCAGTCGCTGGCGAGGTCCGCGGGCAACTGGATAGTGGGCGAGCTTGCGCGGCTCCTGAACGCTACGGGGCGGTCCATCGAGGACCTGTCCTTCGAGCCGGTGCGCCTCGTCGAGCTCATCAGGATGGTGGACGACGGCACCCTGAGCACCGGGATGGCGCGGACGGTGTTCGAGGACATGTTCGAGTCGGGGGAGGCCCCCGCGGCGGTGGCCGAGAGGCGCGGCCTCGTGCAGATCTCGGACGAGGGGGCCGTCCAGGCCGCGGTGGACGAGGCCATCGAGGGCAATCCCCAGCCGGTCGCCGACTACCTGGGCGGCAAGCAGGCCGCAGTCGGTTTCCTGGTAGGCCAGGTCATGCGTATCACGCGGGGCAAGGCGAATCCCCAGGTGGCCGGCGACCTGCTGAAGCAGCGCCTCGAGTCGATGCGCTAGGCCATGGCTGGGCGACTACGCAACCGTAACGGACGCAGGCCCGTGCCAGGGGAGTCCTCGGGATGGGCGATGCTGCGCGACATGATGCAGGTCGGCCTGGGCCTCAAGCGCTGGCTCTTCATCGGCGCCTGCGGGGTCGCCCTGTGCGCGGTGGGCATGGCGGTGGTGCTGAAGAACATCTTCTCGCTGTTCCTGCCGAACATCCTTCCGTGGCACCTGGAGGGGCTGACGGTGGGCGTCGTCGGAGTCCTGATGATGGCGCTCGGCGTCTACGGCCTGTACCGCTCCCTGGGGCCCCTGGTCCTGCGGCAGCAGGGGGTGAACTCCCTGACGAACACGATAATCACGCGCAGGATAAGGGAGCGCGGCCCCAAGATCGTCGCCATAGGAGGCGGCACGGGCCTGTCGATGCTCCTCAGGGGCCTCAAGACGTACACCGACAACATCACGGCCATCATCACCGTGGCCGACGACGGCGGCAGCTCCGGCAGGCTGCGGCGGGAGCTGGGGCTGCTTCCGCCGGGCGACTTCCGCAACTGCCTGGTCGCCCTGTCCGAGGAGGAAGGCGTGGTCGCGGATCTCTTCCAGTACCGCTTCGACCAGGGCGGCGGGCTGAAGGGCCACAGCTTCGGCAACCTGTTCATCGCCGCCATGACCGGCGTGACCGGCAGCTTCGAGCAGGCCCTGTACGAGTCCAGCAAGGTACTCGCCGTTCGCGGGCGTATCGTCCCCTCCACCATAGCCCACCTGAGCCTGGTCGCGAAGCTCGACGACGGCTCCAAGGTAAGGGGGGAGTCCAGGATCGCCGCGATGGGCGGCGGCATAGAGCAGGTCATGATAGAGCCGCCGGACAGCACTGCCCATCCCGAGGCCGTGGAAGCCATCGACGCGGCCGATCTCGTCGTCATCGGCCCCGGCAGCCTCTACACCAGCCTGGTGCCCAACCTGCTCGTCCCCGAGATTGCGAGCGCGGTGGGCCGGACCCCGGCCCCCAAGGTGTACGTCTGCAACGTGGCGACCGAGAAGGGCGAGACGGATGGCTACACCCTCGCCGACCACGTGTTGGCCCTGCAGCGGCACACTTTCCCTGACGTGGTCGACGTGGTCGTCGCAAACGGCAGCCCGCTGCCTCTTCCTCCCGGCTTGGGCGTGACGCACGTGGAGCCGTCCGGGGAGCCTCCTCCGAACGTCAGCGTGGTCACGGGAGACGTGGTGGACCGCGAGCACCCGACGCGCCACGACGCCCTCAAGCTGGCAGATCTGATAGTCGACGTGTATCATGGGAAGAGCGTGTCTCTCCCGATCCACAAGTAGAGTTGCAGAGATAGGACCAATGGACAGCGAAACGCTCCGTACAGTAATGCTCTGGGTCCAGATAGTCATCGCCGTGGCACTCATCGCCCTGATCCTCCTCCAAGTGAAGGGCCAGGGAGGCGGGCTGTTCGGCTCCGCCGAGAGCTCCTACAGGACCCGTCGCGGCCTGGAGAGGGTGATGTTCCAGTTCACCATCGTCCTCATCGTGGCATTCCTGACGGCCGCGGTGATCAACGTCCGGCTCTTCTAGGCGGTAACGCTCGGAGAAGGAGGTCGCAGCAGTGGAAGATCGCGGCACCAAGACGGTGGTCGGGATCGGCGCGTGGCTCGTCGTCGTCGGGGCGGCGGCGCTGGTCGGCTACGGGGTGTACGAGACGTTCCGCGGTATTTTCACAGAGCCGGACGTCCCGGTGCTGATACAGGTGGCGATTCCGGTGTGCGTCGCCGGCGTGGTGATACTGCTAGGGGCGACTTTCATCCAGATGATGAAGCGTCGAAAGAGCGAGGGCTTCGAGGAGGTCGAGTATTGATAGTGACGACGACGGATACCGTCGAGGGCAAGCGCATCGTCAAGGTGCTCGGCGTTGTGATGGCGAACTCGGTCAGGGCCAGGCACGTCGGCAAGGACATCGTCGCGGGTTTCCGCAGCATCGTCGGCGGCGAGATCGAGGAGTACACGAAGCTGCTGGCCCAATCGCGCGAGCAGTCGGTTGAGCGGATGACGGAGCGAGCCGAGGCGATGGGCGCGAACGCCGTCGTCGGCACCAGGTTCATCACGGCCGGCATCATGGGCGGGGCCGCCGAGATCCTCGCCTACGGCACTGCGGTCGTAGTCGAGGAGTAGCCGTCAGCGGTTCTGCGGGGCCAGGTTGGAGTCCCGCGGGACCGTCCGCCTGCGGCACCACCCGTCGTACGGCTCCTCCATCCTGCTGCACATGGCCATGTACTCCCTCTCCGTGCCGTACAGCTCTATGGCCCTGGTGATCAGCATCCAGTAGCACCCCGACTTCTCTTCGGTCACCTCCAGCGCGGCGCAGAGGTCGAGCGCCTCGGCCTCCCTCTCGGTCTCCCAGAACCTGGCCTGCAGGGTTCCCTGGAGGCAGTAGATGCGGTGGATCTCCTGCGTGATGTTGGACCTGCACAGCTCCGCCCCGCGTTCGGGATCGCCCAGCGTCACCGCCGCGATGTCCCTGCCGAGGCTGTCGAAGCAGTCGTCGACGCCGGACGGGGGCGCGAGGGTGCACTCCCTGGCTACGAGGCCGTAGGCCCTCTCGTCGTCGTCACCGCCGCTGAGAAGATCGAGCATTCGCGTGCTGTGGAACAGGTAGCACGGCCCGACGTACTTCTCCTCCAGGGCGTTGCACGGGTAGTGGGGGTCGTCCGACAGGTAGTCGGTGACGTGGCCCATGTTGCCCGACAGGCCGCCGACCACGTTCTCCATGAACACGCCGGAGTAGCAGGCCCTCTCTTCCCTGTCGGTCTCCAGCAGGTCGCACAGGTCGAGGGCGTCGTATAGCTCGTAGCTCGTCCACGCCATCAGGCCGTGCCCCACGCCGTGCAGGCACTGGAGCCGGTAGAAGAAGACGGACGCGTCGCCGCATATCACCTCCACGTCGGACTCCAGGTTCGCAGTCCCGCGCTGCTGGAAGAGGGCCTCGGTGGCGCCGTGGTATGCCCCGGCCTCGCACTGGTGGCTGGTGATCGCGAACGCCACCGCGCCGTACATCTCGTAGGCGAACCTGCCCACGTCGTGGGCCCGGTCGTGGCAGAGGACGCGCATGTTCGCGGCGGCGTCGGCAAGGAGCTGCGCCGTATGGGCGGGCCCGTATAGCTCCAGGTACTGCTTCAGCAGCGAGTCGTCGTCGAGCAGGCCCAGGTAGTCGTCGAGCTTCAACGTCGAAGGGGCCTCGAAGCTGAGGGCGTCGGCGTCCATGACGAGGGGCGGCGGCTTGGCCCGGTCGTCCACGCCCTGCACCACGATCAGGCCGGAGTCGTCGGGCCACAGGTGGTTGTGGTACCGCCAGAAGCCGGGTCTGTCGAACGTGAAGGCCCACTCGCCCCCGGGCTCGACGCTGCCCCTGGAGTCGAACTCAGGGTATATCTGGTGGGTGGGGTGGATGTGGGACGCCGGCCAGAGCTTGCCCTCGGACTCGTTGGCGAAGACGACCTGGCGGCCGGCTTCGATCTCGACGCGTCGCGGCGAGAATCCCTTGTCGCGGTACACGACACGGACGGCGTCGGCCTCCACCGCCTCGGACTCGCTGGCGGCCCTCCGACCCTCGTCCCAGAAGCAGGCCGCGGTCATCGCCGCCAGGCCGACGAGGAGCGCCGCCCGGAGGACCTTTACAAGGCCGGAGTGGGAGCGCATATGATAGCGGCTCGACTTGGAGCCTTGGAGGGAGGATGGCCATGAAGCTCGGCAGGATCGGACAGGTGGGCATGACAGTCGGCGACATCGACGCCAGCGTCGAGTTCTATCGTGACAGGCTTGGGCTTAGGCTCATCGCCAGGGCCGCGCCGGGACTCGCCTTCTTCGACTGCGACGGCGTTCGGCTGATGCTGTCGGGAGCGCCGGGCGGGGCCTCGTCCGGCAACTCGATACTCTACTTCGCCGTACCGGACATCCGGGAGTCCTGCGCCGAGATGAAGGAGCGCGGCGTCGAGATTGGCAGAGGGCCGGTGCTGGTCCACTCTGCCGACGACTACGAGCTGTGGATGGCGTTCTTCGAGGATCCTTCCGGTAACACGATCGCAGTCATGGAGGAGCGGGGCGAGTACAGGGGACAGTAGCCAAGCCCCGTTCCGACGGATACGTGGAGCGGCCGTCAAGGCGTGGAGGACCGCTTCCAGGTGGTGCCGCCGGGGCCGTCTTCGAGGACGTACCCCAACTCTTCCAGCCTGTCCCTGATGCCGTCGGCCTGGGCGTACATCCTCGCGGCCCTCAGCTCGGCGCGGGTCTGCACCAGCAGGTCGACGAGCGGAGCGGCGTCTCCACCGCCGTCCGTGCGTTCCAGGGTGAGGCCCAGCACGCCGGCCAGCTCGCGCAGAGTTTCGCGGGCCTGCACGGTGCCGTTGCCGTTCTCGCTTGCCCGGTTTATCTCCCGCACGAGGTCGAACAGGGCCGCCATCGCCCTGGGGGTGTTCATGTCGTCGTCCATGGACTCGGTGAACCGCTCCACGAAGGGCGATGGATCCAGCGAGCCGTTGGCGTCGGTCTCTTCGGCAGGAGCGGCGGCGTTGCGGATGCGCTCCGCGGCGCGCTCCTGGGCCTCGATCCCCTCGTCCGAGTACATGAGGGGGCTGCGGTAGTGGGAGCTGAGGAAGAAGAGCCGCAGCGCGTCCGGCGAGTAGCGCTCCAGCGCCTCGCTCACCTCCACCAGGTTGCCCAGGGACTTGCTCATCTTCTCGTCGCCCAGCCTCATCAGCCCGTTGTGCATCCAGAATCGGGCCATGGGCCGCTCGCCGGTGAACGACTCGGTCTGGGCGACCTCGTTCTCGTGGTGGGGGAAGACCAGCTCCATGCCGCCGCCGTGTATGTCCAGCACCCTGCCCAGGTACTTCATGGACATGGCGCTGCACTCTATGTGCCAGCCGGGCCTGCCGGGCCCCCAGGGCGAGTCCCAGTATGGCTCGCCGGGCTTGCGGGCCTTCCACAGGGCGAAGTCGATCAGGTCCTCCTTGCCCTCCTCGGCCTCGGCTCGTGCACTAGCCTGCATGTCTTCGACGCTCCGGCGGCTGAGCTTTCCGTAGTCCACGTTCCGCCTCACGCGGAAGTAGACGCTCCCGTCTACGGCGTAGGCGATGTCCCTGTCCTCGAGCCCGGCGATCATCTCCTGCATCTCCGGTATCTCTTCGGTGGCGCGCGGGTACTCGTGGGCGGGCAGGACGTTGAGGGCTTCCATCTCCCTGAGGTAGCGGCTGATGTTACGCTCGGCCAGATCCGGAACGGGTACGCCCTCCTCCCGCGCCCGGTCGATCATCTTGTCGTCGATGTCGGTGAAGTTCTCGACGTGCCTCACCGTGTGGCCGGTGTATTCGAGGTAGCGGCGCAGGACGTCGAAGACGACGGCCTTCAGGGCGTGGCCCAGGTGGGACGGCGAGTAGGGTGTGATGCCGCAGACGTACATCTTCACGACGTCGTCCTGCGGGGTGAACGTCTCCGTCTTGCCCGAGAGGGTGTTGTAGAGCTTCATTGCACAGGCTCGACCGTCGCCACGGCCAGGGCGGCGATGCCTTCTCCCCGGCCCGTGAATCCCATGTGGTCCGTGGTAGTGGCCTTCACGCTCACCATATCTTCACCGAGGCCTAGCGACACGGCAACACCGCGCCCGATCCGCGTGATCAAGGGCTTGAGTACGGGCCGCTGGGCAACAATTGTAGCATCGACGTAGGCGGCCTGCCATGAGTGGTCTCCGAGCAGTTTCGCGGTCCGCTCCAGCAGGCTCACGCTGGCGACGCCCCTGTACGCCGGGTCGCCCGACGGGAAGTGGTCGCCGATGTCGCCCAGCCCGGCCGCTCCGAGAAGGGCGTCGATGACGGCGTGGGCCAGCACGTCTCCATCGGAGTGCCCGTCGAGTCCCCTGTCGAACGGCACCGTCACGCCGCCCAGCACCAGGGCGCGTCCCTTGACGAGTGGGTGCGCGTCGAACCCTATGCCGGTGCGGGCCTTCACGAGCGCCCGGCCCTCCGTCGCAGGATAGCCTCGGCGATCTCCAGGTCCAGCGGCGTCGTGACCTTCAGGTTCTCGGGCGACCCTGGGAAGAGCCGCACCGGGCCTCCGGTCATCTCGATCATCGCGGCGTCGTCCGTGACGTCCTCCTGTACCTGCTCGTGGGCGCGCCGGAGGAGCGCGGTGCTGAATACCTGCGGAGTCTGCGCGGCCCTGAGCCGGTCGCGGGCGAGGGTGCGGACGACCATGCCCGAGTCGTCGACCTCCTTCACCGTGTCGCTGAGGGGCAGGGCGGGGGCCGCCGCGCCCGTGGACTTCGCGGCCTGCAGCCCGGTCTCTATCATCCCGGCGTCGATGCAGGGACGGGCGCCGTCGTGGACGATGGTCCACTTGACTGCGCCCAGGGCATCCAGCCCGTTGCGCACCGAGTCCTGCCGCCTCTCGCCGCCGGGGACTACCTGGACCTTGCCGTAGCCGCGCTCCGTCACCAGGCCGCGGTGGGTGGCGACACCCTCCCGGGGTACTACGAGCACGACCCTGGCCACGAGCGGGCTGTTCTCGAAGGCGTCGAGGCTGTGGGTAACCAGGGGCCTGCCGCACAGGGGCGTCATGATCTTGTCGACGCCGCCCATGCGGCTGCTGCTCCCGGCCGCAACGACTATGGCGCCCGCGCTCATTCTGCCTCCAGCGTCCCTATCCGGTACACGTCCCCGTCCTCCGTTCGGAACGGCGCGAGCTTTGACACGCCGCTCCCTTGACCTTACACTCACAGCGTCATATGCGAAACCCCTTCCGGCGCGGAGCCGGATCGAAGGGGAAGGACATCCAACTGGCAGGAGTGAGCTAATGAAGAGATGGGCTACCTTTCACATCGCGGTGACGGGGCTGCTCGTCCTGCTGTTGGCGGCGGCCTGCTCCTCAGGTGAAGAGGAGGGGGATGCTGGCAAGTTCGGGGACCGCGGCGCGGCGACGCTTCCTACCGCCGAGGCCAAGGACCTGGCGTCGCTGGCGAAGGTGATCGCCATGGGCGAGTCCTTCGACATGGACGGGAGCGTCCTGCCGGGGCCCATGGGAGAGCCCCCGTTGTCCGGCAACGTCAAGATGCGGGTCGACGAGACCGAGCGGGACGTCAAGCTCCTGGAGGAGACGGTGCCGAGACTGGGCGCGGCCTATACGGGCGGGTACAAGGAGGGGCAGTACGCCTCCAAGCGCGGCGTCTTCTTCGCCATCAACTACACCGTGACCAACGAGAGCGACGGCCTGCTCAAGCCCGGCGCCCATATCAACAACAGCTTCACCCTGGCCGACGCCACGGGGCGGGAGTGGAAGCCCATGACCTTCCAGCAGGACCACTTCGACGGCTCGGCGGCCTTCGCCCTCCAGCAGGACCTGTTCGATCCGAGGGACCTGGTGCTGCAAGGGGAGGAGAAGAAGACGACCCTGGGCTTCGACATCGCGTCGGACGCCAAGGACCTGCGGCTCAGGTCCGAGCTCCTGGGCATCGAGGTGAAGCTGGACTACTAGGCGACAGGAGGGGGAGATGAAGAGAATCGCGCCGTTCCATATCCTCGTGATCGCGCTGGCCGTCCTGCTGACGGCCGGAGCGTGCTCCTCCGGCGGCGAATCCCAGACCCGCGAAGAGCTGGGCGAGCCCATCCTCGGGCTTCCCACTGCGGAGGCGAAGGACCTGGCGTCCCTCGGCCAGCAGGCCGCCGTCGGCGACTCGCTGACTCTGGACGCGAGCGTCCTGCCGGGCCCCATCGGCGAGCCCGCCCTTTCGGGCAACATCATGATGACGGTGAACTCCACGGAGCGGGACATCAAGGTCGAGGAGGACACCGTTCCGAAGCTGGGCGGGGCCTACGGGGCCGGTCTGGTGAAGGGCCAGCAGTACACGGCCAAGCGCGGGGTCTACTTCATCGTGAACTACACCGTGAAGAACGAGACCGACGGCCTGGTGAAGCCCGGCGCACACATCAACAACGGCTTCACCCTGGCCGACGCCACGGGGCGGGAGTGGAAGCCCATGACCTTCCAGCAGGACCACTTCGACGGCTCGGCGGCCTTCGCCCTCCAGCAGGATCTGTTCGACCCGCGCGAGTTCGTGCTGCAGGGCGAGGAGGGGACGACGGTCATCGCCTTCGACATCGCCTCGGACGCGGCGGACCTGCGGCTCAGGTCGCAGCTTCTGGGGCTGGAGATCAAGCTGGACTACTAGGGAGCTATACAAGATCGTTCGTCCTGAGCTTGTCGAAGGGCAGTTCTCCACGCACGTAAGGGAGCCGGAATGATATACGACGGGCACGCCTACTGCTTTCCCGACCTTCGCGGCAAGGCGGGATTCGACGACAAGGACCAGTTCCGCAAGCACCTGCAGCTCGGGATAGCCCGCCACTTCCAGCCGGTGTGGAGGGCGCGGGACAGGGCGCCGGCCGACAACGGCGGGCTCGCGGACCCCGGCGGCGGCTGGGACTTCGCCGCCCTGAAAGACGCCCAGTTCCGCGCGGCGCGGTTCGGGCGGTTCGAGTGGACGGCGGACGGCGAGACCTACGTCAAGCAGTACATGCCGCCGTCGGTCACAGACATGGGCTACTCGGCCGAGTCCCTCGTCGCCGAGATGGACTACGCCGGCGTCGACATGGCCATGATCCACCGTACGCCCTACCTGGGCATAGGCAACGACTTCACCGCCGAGTGCTGCCGCCGGTTTCCCGACAGGCTCCAGGGCTTGGCACACGTGGAGGAGTGGCTGATCACGACGGACGTGGACGGCTCCATCGCCAAGCTCCGGAGGGCCATCGAGACCCAGGGGCTGCACGGCGTCCAGCTCCTGCCGGACCACCTGCCGCTGTACGGCCAGTCGGAGGAGTGGACCCGCGACGACTTCACCCCCTTCTGGGACACCGTCGCCGAGCTTGGCGTGCCCCTGTTCGTCACTCCGAGCTACTCGTCGCTGGCGACCGAGGGAGTCACGGCCGTCGATGCTGTGGTGGGGCAGCTGCGGATGATCGACGGATGGATGGAGCGGTACCCTGATGTGCCCGTCGTGCTGACCCACGGCCTGAGCTGGCGGATGTTCATAGACGGCGACGGGCTGAGCATCCCGGACGCGGTGTACGACGCGGTGCCCGACAGCCCGCGGTTCTACCTGCAGCTCCTGTTCGCCATCTTCCTGGGCGGCGTGTGGGACTACCCGATGCACGAGGTCAGGCCGACCATGGAGAAGCTCGTGGAGCGGGTCGGCGTCGAGAGGCTAATGTGGGGCACGGACATACCGATGGTGATGCGGTTCTACACCTACCGGCAGAACCTCAACCACATCCGCATATGCTCGGACTTCCTGCCGGACGACCAGGTCGACCTGATCGTCGGCGGCAACATGGCCCGCCTCATGGGCGTCTCGTAGGATCCGAAAGCTGAGGGATAGCTGGGTCTACCGCACGGGCTGACTCCCGTTGGGCGAATAGCGGACCAGTCTAGGGATAGACTCGCGCGCCACGTCGAAGTACAGGTCGTCCTTCTCGACGCCGATACTGGCGTAGCCCACCGCCTCCGCGGCGGCCAGCGTGGAACCCGCGCCGGCGAAGGGATCGAGGACGACGCCTTCCCCGACCGGCAGGACGGAGCGCACCAGCCGGCGTAGGAATGACTGGGGCTTGAGGCTCGGGTGTGGGGCCAGGCCGCGTTCGGCCTTCCTCGTCGGCGAGGACGGTATCACGTCCCCGAACGGCTTGTCCTCGCGCGGACGCCGGAACCCGCCCGTCCTCCACTTCCTCAGGTTGTCCTGCACCCTTCCCTCTATGGGCTTGCGGAAGACGACCCAGGGCTCCCATTTCGATCGTGGCATGACGCTGACCCCTGGGAACTCGTCGTCAGCGCCCTTGGGCCGGTCTCCGCCCCTGAGCGTCATCGTCAGCCGGACGATCTCGCCGCGGCGTTCCAGCCCGGAGTCCGCGAGGGCTGCGGACACCAGGTGCGATACGAGCGGGTTGGACGCCACGACCACGTTCGCCCCCGGCACCAGCTTCGGGATGAGCAGGCGCCCCCACACGAAGAAGAAGGTCCTGATGTGGCCAAGCTGCTCCGGCGTGAGGGTCGTGAAGCGGGGCAGGGGAGAGCGGACGTGGCCGTCGAAGGAGGGAGGCAAGCGCCACACGCCGCCTCTTCCCCTACGCAGCTTGGCCTGCTGCTCGCGCGTGTACTCGTGGAGGCCGTAGGGCGGGTCGGTCACGACGGCGTGTATGCTGAGGTCGTCCCGCTGGCTCAGCCAGTCGAAGCAGTCGGCGTGATGGAGCGTCGCTCGCCCAAACGAGAAGGGCGGCTTCCATCGCCCCTGGGACAACTCGCTCTGTACGCCGGAGGATGAGTCCGCGCGGAGCGTGTAGACGCCCCGCCCTTCCCGCGTGAACAACTCCGGCGTGTTCAGGCTGAGGTATGAGCGTACGGAAGAGCCGCGAACCGGGCCCACGACCTGCGATACGCGCTCCTCGATCTCCCTGGCGGTAAGGGCCATGGAGGTAAGCGACATCACCTGTACGATGCCGTCCCTCACGCGCCCGGGGGCGTACCTAGCCTTGTCTTCGCTCATCCCGACGAAATAGTAATGACGTCTGGACGTCAAAGTCAATAGCTGGGCGTTCTGCTATACTCGCGCCATTCCATGATGGAGGGTTCGGGATGGCGTCCGACGGGGTCCGCCTCACGTCGCTGGCTCACTGCGCGGGCTGAGCGGGCAAGTTCAGTCCAGACGACCTGGCGCAGGTGCTGCGCCAGCTGCCGCCGATGACCGATCCGGCCCTGCTGGTCGGTCCGTCCACGGGTGACGACGCGGCCGTCTACAGGCTCACCGACGAGCTTGCCTTGGTGCAGACGGTCGACTTCTTCCCGCCCATAGTGGACGACCCCTTCGCGTACGGCGAGATCGCCGCCGCCAACGCGATCTCCGACGTCTACGCCATGGGCGGGACGCCGATGCTGGCCCTGAACGTGGCGGCCTTCCCGGTGGGCCTGCCGGTCGAGGTCCTGGGAGAGGTGATGAGGGGCGCGGCGTCGAAGGCCGCCGAGGCTGGCGTGATCGTGGTGGGCGGCCACACCGTCGACGACCAGGAGCCCAAGTTCGGCATGGCCGTGACGGGGGTCGTCGAGCCGGGCCGCGAGGTGACGAACGCCGGCGCGAGGCCGGGCGACGTCCTCGTGCTCACCAAGCCAATCGGCACCGGCGTGATAACCACCGCGGCCAAGCAGGACAGGGCCGCGCCGGAGGTCCTCGCGGGCGCCGTGGAGTGCATGGGTGCGCTCAACCGGGACGCCTCCCACGCCATGGTCGAGGTCGGCGCGAATGCCTGCGTCGACGTGACGGGCTTCGGGCTGATCGGGCACCTGCTGGAGATTACCCGGGCCAGCGGCGTCTCCGCCGAGGTCTCGCTGCGGGCGGTGCCGGTGCTGGAAGGCGTCCGCGATCTGCTGTCGCAGGGGATTGCGCCCGGCGGGACGAGGCGTAACCTGGCGTCGGCAGACCGCAGTGTCGAGTGGGACCCGGCCCTGGACGAGAGCGACCGGCTCCTGCTGTGCGACGCCCAGACCTCGGGCGGACTCCTGATCGGCGTCGAGGCCGCCAGGGTCGACAAACTGGTCGAGGCGCTGGAGGCGCACGGCGTATACGCTGCCGCTATCGTGGGCCGGGTGCTGGACGGCGAGACATTGGGCGGGGCCGCCATTCGCGTTATCCCGTAGCCGCGCGGCCGTAATTTGTTGGCGGCCCAACCGGCGTCTGGTATCTTGTCCTGACCAATGACTATCAGGGACGACATAGGCCGCGTCGTGCAGGCGGCCCTCGCTGAGGCCCAAGAGGCCGGGGCGCTGCCCCCCGCGGATGGCGTGGAGGCGGCGGTCGAGCGACCCCAGAAGGCGGAGCACGGGGACTTCGCGTCCAGCCTGCCCCTCAGGCTGGCCCGCCCGATGCGCATGAGCCCCATGGCCATCGCCGAGCGCATCGCCGAGCGGGTGCGCGCGGAGGGCCCGGTATCCCGTGTCTGGACCGCGCCGCCGGGCTTCGTGAACTTCGCCCTCAGCCCCGCATGGCTGGCGTCCCAGGTCGACGCCATACGCGGCGCGGGCGACTCCTTCGGCACGGTCGACGTCGGGGCGGGCGCGCGTGTGCAGGTCGAGTTCGTCAGCGTGAATCCGACCGGCCCCGTCCACGCGGGCCACGCCAGGGGCGCGGTGGTGGGGAGCGCCCTCGCCAACGTCCTCGACGCGGCTGGGTACGAGGTCCAGCGCGAGTACTACGTGAACGACGCCGGCAGCCAGATGGACGCCTTCAACGGCAGCCTGCTGGCCCGCTACCTCCAGCTATACGGCCACGAGGCCGAGATCCCCCCCGACGGCTACGAGGGGTCGTACATGATCGACCTGGCCGAGGAGATCAGGGACGAGGTGGCGGACAGGTTCGTCGCGATGGACGCCGGCCGCGCCGCCGCGGAGATCGGCGAGATCGGCCTGCGCCGGATGATCGAGGGAATCAGGCGCGACATGCGGTCGCTGAACGTCGAGTACGACCAGTGGTTCAGCGAGCGCAGCCTCTTCCCGGGCGGCCAGTACGACAGGGTCCTGGAGATGCTGCGCGATGGGGAGCACCTGGTGGAGAGGGACGGCGCGACCTGGTTCAGGTCGTCGGCGCTGGGGGACGACGAGGACAAGGTAATCGTCAGGAGCACGGGCGCGCCCACCTACTTCGCGACGGACGTGGCCTACCACTACAACAAGTTCATGGAGCGGGGATTCGACCGGGTGATAGACGTGCTGGGGGCAGACCACCAGGGGCACGTCGCCTTCATGAAGGCATTCGCGTCCGCCCTGGGCATCGACCCGGACCGCCTCGACCTGCTGGTCTACCAGCTGGTCACGCTGAAGCGCGGCGGGGCCACGGTCCGCCTCTCCAAGCGCACCGGGAACATAGTCACGCTGAGGGAGCTGGTGGAGGAGATCGGGCCGGACGCGTGCCGCTTCTTCTTCCTGTCCAAGGCGCCGGGGTCGCAGATGGAGCTGGACCTGGAGCTGGCGGTACGGGAGTCGGAGGAGAACCCGGTCTTCTACATCCAGTACGCCCACGCGCGAATCGCAGGCATCCTCAGGGAGGCGAGGGAGCGCGGGATCGACTTCGAGGGCGGCGACGTCTCACTGCTGACCCACGAGGCCGAGCTGGCGCTGGTGCGGAAGATGGTGCAGCTTCCTGAGGTGGTCGCCATGGCCGCCGAGAACCTGGAGCCCCAGGGGCTGCCCCACTACGCCCTCGACCTCGCCAAGGCCTTCCACCCCTTCTACCAGCAGTGCAGGGTGGTCTCCCAGAACCCGGGCGACCTGCCCGTCACCATGGCTAGGCTGAAGCTGGTCGACGCGGTGCGGGTCGTCTTCGCGCGCTGCCTGTCCCTGATGGGCATGGCGGCGCCGGAGAGGATGTGAGGGCCAGCGGCGCGCTACAGCCCGTTCGACCTGAAGCGGGCGCCCTTGTGAATATACTCCTCGACGGTCATGCGGATCAGCTCCTTGTGCCGCTCCTTCAGGGCACCCCTGACGCGGGCCGGGACGCCCACCACCAGGGAGCCGGGCGGGATGGACATCCTCTCGATCACCACGGCCCCCGAGGCCACGAGGCTTCCCTCGCCGATGTCCGCGCCGTCGTTGACCGACGCGCCGTTGCCGATGAGGGACCAGTCGCCGACCCTGCCGGCGTGGCACAGCACCTTGTGGCCGATGACCACGTTGTCGCCTATGAACGCGTCGTCGTCGGCGTGCACGACCGAGCCGTCCTGGATGCAGGTGTTGCTGCCTATCTTGATGACGCCTGCGTCGGCCCTTATCACGGTGCCGGGCCAAACGCTCGACCCCGGGCCGATCTCCACGTCGCCGACCACGTAGGCCGCCTCGCTGACGAAGGCCGTCGGGTCTATCCTCGGCATCTTGCCGTCGAGCTCTCTGATCACGTCAATCTCCCTTCGAACCCGCCGCCCGTGCCAACCTAAACGGCCCCGCGAGCGTATTATTGAATAGAGGTCACTATGCTATCCTACCCTATGGCCCCTACGCTAGGACGATTCACCATGCCCACTGGAGTGAGGAATATGAAGCGAGCTTGGGTCCTGACGGCGGTCGCATTGGCTGCCGCGCTCGTGCTGGCCTGCTCCCAGGCGCCCGAGCCCACCCCCATGCCGTCGCCCACGCCGGAGCCGACTGCCACGCCCGCGCCCACGCCGACACCGGAGCCGACACCGACTCCAGAGCCCACACCCACGCCGGAGCCCACGGCCGAGCCCCCGGACATGCTGTTCCGGTACACCCAGGCGGTGCAGCTGCTCAACGCGGCCCAGTACGAGGAGGCCATATCGTCCTTCGACATCGTGCTGAGGGTGCTGCCGGACCTGGCCATCGCCTACAACTACCGGGGCGTGGCCTACTACCACGAGGAGCAGTACGACCTGGCCCTGGAGGACTTCGACAAGGCCATCGAGCTGAAGAAGACCTCGCCGACGCCCTTCCTCAACAGGTCCGCCCTCCACAGGAAGCTGGGGAACACCCGCCTCGCGATCGCGGACCTGGAGACGGCCATGGAGTTGTATCGGGAGGCCGGCAACACGTCCGGCATAGACGCGGTGCAGAGGCAGATCAACCAGGCCACGAGCCGGTAGCGGGCTCGGCAGCTACGATAGAGGCTGCCCGTGCACCGCGCGCCTCGTCATTCCCTTGTAGAGGTGGATCAGCCCCTGCTGGCGCCTGGCCCCGCCGGGTCCGACGCTCTTGCCCGCGCCGGCCAGTAAGCGGCGCATCTCGCGGGTGACTGCGTTCTCCTGCAGGGCGGGCAGCCGCCCGAACATCTCCAGGCTCGCCGATTCCAGCTCTCCGTCGCCCCCGGTCCTGGCGAGGGCGTGGGCGAAGGGAAGCGCGGCGTTGGCCACCAGCTCCCGGGCGCGGCCCGCTCCCACGAACGGCCTCGCCGACAGCATGGACGAGAGGCGTCTGTGGTCGCCCCGGCGGACCGGACCGGCTATCGACTCCGCCGGGCCCATCTCCAGGAGGCCGTCGACGATGGAGGCGGCCCCGAGGACGCGCCTCGCGGGGTGGTTCGCGGGCCTCACCCCCGAGGTGGTCCACTCGTCCCTGCGGACGGGGCGGCGCAGTGGAAGGCGCCGCAGCATGGCCGAGATCGCCGGCAGGTCCTCCGGGGGCGCCCTGTCCAGCATCCCGGCGCCGTGCAGGAGCAGCGCCTTGACGGCGAGCAGGCGCGTCGCGGGCGGCTCGCTCCTGAGGGCGGCGAGGCGCGGGTACGGCACGGCCTCGGCCAGGAGCCTGAAGGGGCGGCGGTTGGCCGCGTAGCCCAGCCCCTCCAGCAGGGCGGCGTACAGGACCTGGTCGGCATCCCCGTCCCGGAGCTCCAGGGCAAACCCCCCTGACTTGGCCAGGAGCCTCATCTCGCCGGCCCTGTCCAGCCGCTCTTCGATCTCAGCGTCGTTCGCCGACCTGAGGCTCGCCAGCAGCAGGTCCGCCCCGCCGTCGGGGGCGGGCGTTGCCCCCTGTAGCCTGACGACGGGCACGGTCGTGCCGGACTGGTGCGTGGACGTCCCGCGGCCCCCGGTGCGCATGACGACGTGGAGGATGACGCCGTTGTAGGCGGGGTCGTCGTGGTGCCCGTGCCGGTACCAGTCGGGCGCGTCCACGTGGAGCTCCACGTCGCCCGTGACGCGCTCGCCGCCGGGCGTCTCGATCACGCTGTCCAGGAAGTCGGGGCCCGCCGGCCCTCCCGGCCTGCCGGGGTAGACCACCCGGAACGGCGCTCCCTGCTCCGTCCTCAGCCCGTGGGGGAGGGTGTGGGCCCTGCTCCACAGCCTCGCCACGGCGTCCTCCCGTACGGGGCCGTATCCAGGGCCGGGCGCCTCTCTGACTGCCAGTACCGCGCTCACCATGGACGCATGATAACAGCATCCCGGCCCTATGGCCTGAGAGGTGGTCATTCCCGGGCCCGTGTCCGCTCCATCGCGCTAAGCCACTTGCGCTTCTGGTCTCGCCGCGTCCCCTCGTCTGGTGGCGTAAAGCGGTCGGCGAAGGCGCGGCGGAACGACTCGAACCGGCCCTCGACGATGGCCTCGCGCATCTCCTCCATGAGACGCAGCACGAACCTCAGGTTGTGGATCGAGGCCAGCCTGTATGCAAGCAGCTCCTTGGCGCGGAAGAGGTGGCAGAGGTACCCCGCCGGGAACGTAGCGCAGGTGTAGCAGTCGCAGCTCTCGCCCACGGGGCCGTCCATCGTGCGGAAGGGGGACGTGTCGACGTTGACGCGCCCCGACCGGGTGAAGAGCGCCCCGTTCCTGGCGATCCGGGTCGGCAGCACGCAGTCGAACATGTCGATGCCCCGCGCTACGCACTCCACCAGGTCCTCCGGCGACCCCACGCCCATCAGGTACCTGGGCCGGTCATCGGGGAGCAGTCTGGCCGTGAGCCCGGTGGTATCGTACATCTCCGCCTTGGACTCCCCCACGCTGAGGCCCCCGATTGCGTAGCCCGGGAAGTCCATCGCCACCGTCTCAGCCGCCGACACCTCGCGCAAGTCGCCGAACGTGCCGCCCTGGACGATCCCGAAGAGGGCTTGGCCGCTCCCGCCGTGGGCGTCCAGGGACCGCCTCGCCCATCTCAGCGTCCTGTGGACCGACCCCTCGACCGCCCCCCTGTCCGCGCCGGCGGGCTCGCAGACGTCCAGGGGCATGACGATGTCCGCGCCCAGCCCCCGCTGGTGCTCGACGACGGCCTCGGGAGTGAACCTGTGGAGGCTCCCGTCCAGGTGGGACTTGAAGAGTATGCCCTCCTCGTCCAGCTCCCGCAGGTGCTCCAGGCTGAAGCCCTGGAAGCCGCCCGAATCGGTGAGGACCGGCCCGTCCCACGCCATGAAGCCGTGGATACCGCCGAGGTCCCCGATCACCTCCACGCCGGGCCGCAGGTAGAGGTGGTACGTGTTCGCGAGGACGATCCCGGCGCCGATGCGGGCGAGGTCGGCGGAGTCCAGCGCCTTCACGGAGCCCTGGGTCGCCACGGGCATGAACGCGGGCGTATCCACCCTGCCGTGGGGCGTGTCCAGCGCGCCGGCGCGCGCGGAGCCGGACGCGGCCTCGAGGGTGAAGAGGGGTGGGCGGGCCTCGCTCACGCCAGCCCCTGCCAGACGAGGCGCACTCCCATCACCAGCAGGAGGCTGGCCAGCATGACCACTATCCACACGCTCTTGGTCTTCCTGGCGAGCCAGACGCCGGCCGGGCTTCCCGCGAGCAGGCCCGGGGCGACCGCGGCGAAGGTCGGCAGCCACTCCACGTGTCCCAGGTAGACGTGGGCGCCCGCGCCCGCCGTGGCGTAGACCGCCATGGCGAAGAGTGAGGTCGCGGCCGCCACCCGTACGGGAAAGCCGAAGAACGTCACGAGTACGGGCGTCCTGAGGAACCCGCCCCCCGCGCCGAAGAACGCGGATACGAACCCGATGAAGAAGTTGAACAGGGCCGCCAGGCCCTCGTTGAACCGGTACCTGTAGGTCACGCCGTCCGCGCGCATGCGACGACTCCGTACCGTGGGCTTGAGCCTGCTGCTGATGTCCGACGACACCGTGAACGGCCTCGATGCCTTGTAGAAGAGGTAGACCGCGAGGCAGGCGATTATCGCTCCGAAGAGTATGCGGAACACGTCGGCCTCCACCTTCGCCACGACGAAGGGGGCGGCCAGCGAGCCCGGCAGCGCTGCGGCCATGAAGATGGCCCCGCTGCGCCTGTCGACCAGGTTGTGGCGGAGGTACAGCATGGCGCTGGCGATGCCGTTGAGGGCCACGAGGGCAAGGGAGGTGCCCGCCACCATGACCGGGTCCATGCCGAAGAAGAGGAGCAGCACCGGCACCAGGACGACGCCTCCCCCGGTGCCGACCATGGCCCCGAATACGCCGGTGGCGGCGCCGATCAGGAAGAGGTAGACCCACTCGGGGGCCAGGTCAGCCCCTCCCGCCCAGGGACTCCAGCGCCGCGTCCACGACGGCCCCGGGCACGTCGCCGCGCGTCACGGCCCGGCCGATGCCGTCCAGCAGCACCCAGCGTATTGAGCCGCCGACCGTCTTCTTGTCCAGGGTCATCGCCTCCTTGAGCTCTCCGGCGTCCACGCCCTCCAGCGACACCGGCAGCCCGAAGTCTTCGAGGACGCGGCGTTGCCTCTCAGCCTCGTCCTCCGACATCATCCCCAGCTCCAGGCCGATTCGCGAGGCCGCGGTCATCCCGATGCTCACCGCCTCGCCGTGCAGGTATTTTGTATAGCCCGTGGCGGCCTCGATGGCGTGTCCCACCGTGTGGCCGTAGTTCAGCAGTACCCGCAGGCCCAGCCTCTCCTTCTCGTCCCTCGACACCACGTCGGCCTTGACGGCGACGCTCCGCCTGACGATGTCGATGGTCGTGGCCGGGTCGAGGGAGCGGACGGCCTCGCCACGCCTCTCGAAGTCCTCGAACAGCCCCGCGTCGAGAATGAGCCCGTGCTTGATCGCCTCGGCCCAGCCGGAGTTGAGCTCGCGCTCCGGCAGCGTCTTCAGCACGGCCACGTCGGCCAGGACGAGCCTGGGCTGGTGGAACGCGCCCACCAGGTTCTTGCCGTACGGCAGGTCGACCCCCGTCTTCCCGCCTACGGCCGCGTCCATCATGGCCAGCATCGTCGTGGGGACTTGGGCGAAGGGCATGCCCCTCAGGTACGTCGCCGCCGCGAACCCTGCCATGTCGCCTACGACCCCGCCGCCCACCGCCGCGACCATGTGGCCGCGCTCGGCCTTCAGGGACGCCAGCCACCCGTAGATGCGGGCCGCGCCGTCCAGGGTCTTGCCCGCCTCGCCCTGCGGGAGTACGAAGATGTGGCATGGCACCCCGGCGGCCTCCAGCGAGGCTTGGGCGCGCCGCCCGTGCAGGTATGCGCCCTCGTCCGTGACCACGTAGGCCGCGCCAGGCGATGCTGCCCCCACGGCCTTCTCGCCGACGTCGTCCAGCAGTCCCCACCCTACCCAGACGGGGTAGTCGCCCGTCGAGGTCCGGACGACGGCCGCCAGGTCCTCGCCCTGTGCCCCCGCATCCATCGCCCTCAGGACGCCCCAGGCCCGGGCGACCTCGGACGCGGCCTGCTCGGGCGAGAGCCGGTCGGTCTGCACCGTCCAGTCGGCCAGCGCGTAGCTCGGCTGCCGCTGCGCCTTCAGCTCCCTGATGCGCCCCAGCGGGTCCGCCCCCGCCAGCATGGGTCTGACCACCGGGCCTGCCGGCCTGTCCCTCTCCACCGACAACCGCTCGAATATCGTCTCCGGGCCGGCTTCGAGGCACACCACTACGCCACCCTCGGCCATGAGGGCGCGGTTGGCCTCGGCGACGGGGACGCCTCCACCCGTCGAGACGACCTGCCTGCTCCCCTCGGTGAGCCCGGCCAGCACGTCCGTCTCGTACCGGCGAAACGCCGCCTCGCCCTCCAGCTCGAATATGTCCGGGATGCTCCTGCCCGACGCGGCCTCTATCTCGTCGTCCATGTCCACGTAGCGCCAGCCCAGCAGGTCCGCGGCAATGCGCCCGACGGTGGTCTTGCCCGTGCCGGAGAAGCCCGTGAGGAAGATGTTGGCCCCGGTCACGGCTCGCCCCCCAGGGCCCGCAGCCCTGCCTCGTACATCAGGTCGACAGGGGCCTCCCTCGCCGTCCACATCTCGAAGGCCGCCGCGCCCTGGTAGACCAGCATCCAGAGACCGCCGAGCGCCTTCGCTCCAGCCTTCCGGGCCTCCTCCATCAGTGGGGTCTGCTGCGGGGTGTAGACCATGTCGTACACCAGGGCATGGTGACCGATGTCGCGGCTCTCGAGGGGCGACAGCCCCGCGTTCGGCCCGGGCTCCATGCCCATAGACGTGGCGTTGACTATCAGGTCGACGCGGCGGGCCGCTTCCCGCGCCTCGTCCAGGGAGATCGAGCCCGCGTCCAGGGAGCGTCCCCGGACGTCATGGGCGAGCGCGTCCCCCCGCTCGACGGTGCGGTTCGCGATGAGTACCGTGGCCGCGCCCCTCTCCGCCAGCGCGAATACGGCTGCGCGGGCCGCTCCACCCGCGCCCAGGAGCAGGACGGACCTGCCCTCCGGCGAAAGGCCGCCCCGCTCCTCCAGGCTCCTGAGGAAGCCGTACCCGTCGGTGTTGTGGCCCACCAGCCGGCCGTCCTCCTTCACGATGGTGTTCACGGCGCCCACGGTCTCGGCCCACGGGTCCAGCCCGTCGAGGTACTCCCGCACGTGCTCCTTGTGGGGGATGGTGACGTTTGCGCCCAGGTGGTCGTCGGCCCGGAGCCTCTCAACCTCGTATGCCAGCCCTTCGGGCGGCGTCGGTCTTGCCGAGTAGCAGGCGTCTATGGACAGGCTGTCGAGGGCGGCCTGCTGGAATGCCGGGGATATCGAGTGAGAGAGGGGATATCCGAAGAGGGCTATTTTCTGCTTCATGGCGGCCCCCCACGTGCGGGCCTGCTAGTATATCATGGGCCTGGCTGGGGGAACGACCCGGTGGAAGGAGGCAGGGATGCTGGGACTACGCCTGCGCTGGGCGCTGAGGGACGCCAGGGCCCGCTGGGTCCAGGTGGCGGGCATCGCCCTTATGATCGCCATCGGCACCGGCATGTACGCCGGGCTGAGCAGCGTCACCCAGTGGCGCTTCGCCTCCAACGACGCCAGCCTCGCCCTGACGAACATGTACGACGTCCGCGCACAGCCCAGCGGGGACGGCTTCCTGCCCCGGGGCGCTCTGGCGTCCATCGCGGAGGGCCTCGACGGCGTGGAGGCCGTCGAGGAGCGGCTCATCTCCGAGACCCAGGTCGAGGTGGACACCGAGGACGGCCCCCTGTTCGTGCGCGGCAGGATCGTCGGCGTCGACGTGTTGGACGGCGGCCCCGGCGTCAACGGCGTCGAGCCGATGGTCGGGCGGGGCATCGAGGCGGGAGAGATCGGCGAGCCGGTCGTGCTGGTCGAGCGCAACTTCGGCGTCTACTACGGCCTGCCGGACGAGGGCGAGCTGCGGATCGGGGGCGGCGTCTCGGCCAGGTACGTCGGCCAGGCCGTGTCCCCGGAGTACTTCCTGATCGTCGAGGAGGGCGGCTTCTTCGGGCAGGCGAACCTGGCCGTGCTGTTCACGTCCCTCGAGACCGCCCAGCGGCTCTCCGGCAGGGAGGGGCTGGTGAACGACCTGGTGCTCACCGTCGGGCCCGGCGCTGACCTGGACGCTGTCGAGGCGGCGCTGCTGGCCGAGACGGCGACCCACCATCCCGAGACGGGCCTCGACCTGATGCGGACGGAGGACGACGCGTCGTACCTCGCCCTTACCCGCGACCCCGAGGGGGACCAGCAGTTCTACAACGTGTTCGCGCTGGTGCTGTTCGCGGGTGCGGCGTTCGCGTCCCTGAACTTCGCGGCCCGCATGGTCGAGACCCAGCGCCGCGAGATCGGCACCTCTATGGCCCTCGGCGCGAACCCTCTCGCCATAGCCGTTCGGCCCCTGCTCGTGGGAATCCAGATAGCCGCGCTGGGCGTCGTGTTCGGGGTGGGCATCGGGCTGCTGATCGCCAGCCTCATGCAGGGCGTGATGGAGAGCTTCGTGCCGCTTCCCGTCTTCATAACCCCGTTCCAGACGGACATATTCGCCGGCGTCGCGGCCATCGGCTTCGTGCTGCCCATAGTGGCCGTGCTGTGGCCCGTATTCCGAGCCGTCCGGGTACAGCCCGTCGACGCGATCAGGACCGGGCACCTTGCCGCGCGGGGCGGGGGGCTCGCCCCGGCCATCAGCCGCCTCCCGCTCCCGGGCAGTAGCCTCGGGCGCATGCCCTTCCGCAACCTGCTGAGGGCGCCCCGGCGCACCTTCCTGACCCTCTGCGCCCTCACCGCGGTGCTGGCCATACTGGTCAGCCTGATCGGCATGACGGACTCGATCCTCTCGACCCTCGTGAAGGGCGACGAGGAGTTGATCAAGGGCGTGCCAGACCGGCTCGTCGTACGGCTCGACTCCTTCTACGCCGTCGACTCTCCCGAGGTGAGCGGGGTGGTCGACGGGGGCGCGCTCGGCGTGGCCGAGCCCGGTATCGCCCTCGGCGGCACCGTGAAAGGGTCCGGCGAGCCCCTGACGGTCCTCCTGCAGTTCTTAGACCTGGAGGGCGGCGCATGGCGGCCGACCGTCGTAGACGGGGATCTGTCCGCCGCCGTGCCGGGCATCGTCCTCGCCCGCAAGGCCGCCCGGGACCTGGGCGTCGGCGCCGGGGACAGCGTCACGCTGACGCTGCCGGTGCGCACCGGCCCTGCCTCCTTCACGCTCAGCGCCATATCCGTACCCGTGATGGCCGTCCATCCTCACCCGCTCCGCTTCAATGCCTACATGGACATCAGCCACGCCGGGCAGGCGGGGCTGGAGGGCGTGGCGAACATGGTCACCGGCGCGCCCGCCTCCGGCCAGACCCTCGTTGACGCCAAGCGCGCCCTGTTCGGCTCGCCCGGCGTCGCCACCGTGCTGGGCATAGCGGAGACGTCCCAGGCCGCACAGGACGTGTTCGAGGAGTTCGCCGCGGTCTTCCTCGTGATCCAGGTGTTCGTGCTCGGCCTGGCGCTGCTGATCGCCTTCAACACCGCTAACATCAACTCCGACGAGCGGGCGCGGGACCACGCGACGATGTTCGCCTACGGCGTGCCGGTGCGCAGGGTGCTGGGCAACCTGGCCGTCGAGGGCCTCGTCCTGGGCATGATCGCCACGCTGCTGGGGGTCGTTCTAGGCTACGTGCTGCTGCTCTGGCTGGTCCACGAGCTCATGCCCGCGAGCTACCCCGACCTGGGGATCGTCCTCTCGGTGAGGGCGCCGCAGATGGCCGCCCTCCTGGCCGCGGGGATCGCCGTCGTCGCCCTCGCCCCGGTCCTGACCGTGCGCAAGCTGCATCGCATGAACGTGCCGTCCACGCTGCGGGTGCTGGAGTAGGGTAGGGTGGGTCAGGCGCGGGGGCGCGAGTCCAGGTAGGCCTGCAGAAGCACTGCCGCGGCCGCCGCGTCAACGACTTGGCGGCGCCGGGAGCGCTTAATGCCGCCCTCCATGAGCCTGCGCTCAGCCTCACGGGTCGACAGGCGCTCGTCGATCATGTCCACGGGCATTCCCAGGCGTCCCGAGAGCAGCCGGGCGAAGTAGGCGGCGCGCTTGGCCTGGGGCCCGATCGAGCCGTCCAGCGAGATTGGCACGCCCACCACGACCGCCTCGACGTCCCGCTCCCTGACCAGGGCGGCCACGGCGTCGGCGTCTCCCTCGTCGGACGTGTGCTGAATGACCGTCAGCGGCGATGCCGTGATGCCAAGGGCGTCGCTCAGGGCCGCCCCGATGCGCCGCTCCCCGTGGTCGAGGCCGAGGACCCGCAACGTCAGCCGGACCCGCCGCGTACCAGGTCGGCGACCGACCTCAGCGCCGCGTCGAGCCCGTCCGCCCTCCTGCCGCCCGCCTGGGCCACGTCCGGCCTGCCGCCGCCCCCGCCGCCGATGGCCTTCGCCGCGCCCCTGGCGATGTACACCGCGTCGTAGCCGCGCTCCACCAGGTCTGGCGTGACCATCACGACTATCTGCGGCCTGTCGTTCACCACCGTGCCGAGGGCGACGACGCCGCTGCCCATCTTGCTCCTGAGCCAGTCGCCCATCTCGCGCATGGCGTCCGCCCCCGCCGCGTCAACACGGTGGGCGAGCACGGAGACGCCGTCCACGACGACCGCCGCCTCCAGCATCGACTCGGCGGCCTGCAGGGAGAGCCGCCTCTCGAGGGCCTCGTTCTCGCGCCGCAGCGACTCCATCTCCTCCAGCAGCGAGCCGACCCTCTCGTCGGTCTCCATCGGTGTGGTGCTGAGCCTGGCGGCTACGGCGTCCTGGGCCCGGAAGCGGTCGCGCACGACCCTCTCCGCGCCGCGCCCGCTCACCGCCTCGATGCGCCTCATGCCCGTGCCGATGCTGGACTCGCCCAGCACGTAGACCGCGCCCAGCTCGCCCGTGTGGTGCACGTGGGTGCCCCCGCACACCTCGAAGCTGAAGGTGTCGCCGTTGGCTATCTCCACCAGCCGCACCGTGTCCTCGTACTTGTCGCCGAAGAAGGCCAGGGCCCCGCGCTCGATGGCCCGGGCGTACCGGTCCTCGCTCTTGCGCACGCCCACGTTCTCGCGGATCTTCTCGTTGACGAGTAGCTGCACGTCCTCGATCTCGACCGGGGTCATCGCCGTCACGTGGCTGAAGTCGAACCGCAGCCTGTCGGGGGCCACCAGCGAGCCCGCCTGGCGGACGTGGCTGCCCAGCACCTGCCGGAGGGCCGCGTGCAGCATGTGGGTCGCCGTGTGGTTGCGGGCCGTGTCCTCCCGCCGTATGGGATCGACGATGGCGTCCACGCCGTCGCCCTGGGCCACGATGCCCTCGACGACCCTGCCGAAGTGCATGATCAGCCCGGGCATGACCGTCTGGGTGTCCGTCACCTCTATCCTGCCGTTAGGGCCGATGATGTCGCCCGCGTCGCCCACCTGGCCGCCGCCCTCCGGGTAGAACGGCGTCTCCATGACGGCCAGCTCCACCTCGTCGCCCTCGGTAGCCTCGGACACGACCCCGTCGCCGGAGACCATCCCCACCACGACGCTGTCGGCCCTGACCTGCTGGTAACCCAGGAACTTCGTGCTGCCGATGCCGAGGCTCTCGTAGAGGCGGATCTTCACCCTGTCGGCCCCGAACTGGGCCGACGCCCGGGCCCGCTCCCGCTGCGCGGCCATCTCACGCTCGAAGCCCTCCATGTCCACGCCCACGCCGTTCTCCGCGGCGATCTCCTGGGTCATCTCCACGGGGAAGCCGTAGGTGTCCCACAGCCGGAAGGCCGTCTCGCCGGACAGCGAGTCCGCGTCTCTCATGGCGTCGGTCAGGATCGCGTAGCCGTTCTGGAAGGCCGAGAGGAAGCGCTCCTCCTCCAGCCTGATCACGGTCTGGACGAACTCGCGGTTGTTCCGCAGCTCCGGGTAGGCGTCGCCCATGAGGTCCGTCACGGCATCGGCGATCTCGCCCAGGAAGGGCTCGTCGAGGCCGAGCCTGCGGGCGTGGCGGATCGCCCGGCGGATGAGCCGCCTCAGGACGTACCCCCGCCCGTCGTTGGAGGGCACCACGCCGTCGGCGATGAGGAACGCCGAGCTGCGCCCGTGCTCGGCCACGACCCGCATGGCCTGCCTGACCTCGTCGCTCTCCCCGGACTCGTGGCCGGTCAGCGCCTCCACCTTGCGTATCAGCGGCAGGAACAGGTCGGTCTCGTAGATGTCGCCCGCGTCCTGGAGGACGACCACCAGCCGCTCGAAGCCCATGCCCGTGTCGATGCCGGTCTGGGGCAGCGGCGGCATGGTGCCGTCGAGGTTCCGGTAGAACTGCATGAACACCAGGTTCCACAGCTCCACGTACCGCCCGCAGACGAGCCCGGTCTCCGGGTTCACGTTCTCGCAGTTGGGGCCGCAGTCTTCGAGGCCGCAGCCCGGCCGGGCGTCTCCGAAGTCGTAGTGAAGCTCCGCGCACGGCCCGCAGGGCCCCTCCTCGCCGTGGATGGGAGGGCCCCACCAGTTGTCCGCGTCGCCGAACCGGTAGATGCGCTCCTCGGGGATGCCGTGCTTCTGCCACAGGCCGTACGCCTCGTCGTCGCCCTCGTGCACCGTCGCGGCGAATCTCTCCCTCGGCAGGCCCATCGCCGATTCGAGGCACTCTACCGCGAAGCCCATGGCCCCGTCCTTGAAGTAGTCGCCGAAGCTGAAGTTCCCCAGCATCTCGAACATCGTCAGGTGGGTCGCGTCGCCGACCTCGTCGATGTCGATGGTGCGGAAGGACTTCTGCGAAGTCGTCATGCGGCGGTTCGGGGGCGTCGCCTCGCCCGAAAAGTAGGGCTTGAACTGGACCATGCCCGCGTTGGTGAGCAGCAGCGTCGGGTCGCCGACCGGTATCAGCGACGAGCTCGCCGCCCGCAGGTGGCCCTGCGACTCGAAGTACTTCAGGAATGACTCGCGTATCTCGTCGCTCGTTCTAGGACTCAAGGCATCTCCTATCGCGTCCGATCTCGTGGCCTATGCAGTATCTAATCTAGTGTAGCCGCGCGCGGGGTGTCAACGAGCGCCCCCTCCGATATAATGCGCCTCCGGGCCGCGTATTCGACTGCGTCGCCCGTCACGTTCGGCTCCAGGAGGACACATGATCAGCGACCGCGCCAGGGACCTGCACTTCTCGTCCACCATCGTGGACACCCACTCGGACAGCCTCGCCCGCACCGTAGACGACGGCGACGACCTTGGGACCGACACGGGGCGCGGCCACATGGACCTGCCCAGGATGCGGGCGGGCAACCAGACGGCCCAGTTCTTCGCCGCGTACGTCCACCCCGACTACATGGAGCAGGGCATGGCGGTGCAGCGGGTGCTGCGGTACACCGACGCCTTCAGGCTCCTGTGCGAGCGCTACCCGGACCAGATCGAGCAGGCCCGCACTGCGTCGGACGTGCGGCGCATCACCGGCGAGGGGAAGCTGGCGGGCATCCTCTGCCTCGAGGGCGGCCACGCGATCATGGACGACCTGGCCGTGCTGCGCGAGCTTCACGCACTCGGCATCCGCTACATGACCCTCACCCACAACAACACCAACAACTGGGCCGACGGCGTCCTCGACGAGCCGCGCCACGACGGCCTCTCCGACTACGGGCGCGAGGTCGTCCGGGAGATGGAGCGCGTCGGCGTGATGGTCGACATATCCCACGTCTCGGTCAAGACCTTCTGGGACGCGATGGAGACCGTCACCAAGCCCGTCATCGCCTCCCACTCCTCCTGCTGGGAGATATGCCAAAACCCACGCAACATGCGCGACGACCAGCTCAGGGCCGTCGGCAAGAACGGCGGCGTGGTGCACGTCAACTACGAGGTCACCTTCGTGGGCCAGCAGCGCAACGAGGAGGAGACGGCGCTGAACGAGCAGCGCGACGCCGAGATCGCCGACCTGGACTCCCGCCTCGAGCCCGGCTCGCCGGACGCTGGGGAGGCCCGCAGGGAGATCGAGTCGCGGTACTCAGCGCTGGTCGACGGACTGGATCGCCCACACTACACGGAGATCGTAGACCACATCGACCGCGTGGCCGAGGTCGCGGGCATCGACCACGTGGGGCTCGGCTCCGACTTCGACGGGTGCCGCCTGCCCACCGGCATGGACGACTGCACCCGCGTCCCCCTCATAACCGACCAGCTAGTCAAGCGCGGCTACTCCGACGCCGACATCCGCAAGATCCTGGGCGAGAACACACTCCGCGTGATGGAAGAGGCCATCGGCGAGTAGGGCTACCCGGCCCGCTCCCACTCCTCGCGCAGGACGCCGTAGTAGTAATCGTCTTCGTACTCGTCCCCAGACCTGCGGTGGCCGCGCAGCACGCCTTCGCGGGTCATCCCCAGCTTCTCCATCACTCGCCACGACCGGCGGTTCCTCGTGTCGGCACACGAATAGACCTTATGCAGGGCGTATCGCTCGAACCCCCAGCCGACGACGGTCCGCGCAGCCTCGGGCATCAGCCCCAGGCCCCACTGGGGTCTTGCCAATGCGTAGCCCAGCATTGCCCGCCGATGCCGCTCGTTTACGTGCAGGCCTATACCGCCGACAACGTGCCCTTCCAGCACGATCGCGAACGTCGGCTGAGTCGACCACTCTGCAAGTACTTGGTGTGCGACAAACTCGACCGCGTCGTAGCGCGTGTACGGCTGGGGTAGTGGAAGGTAGCGCCCGAACTCAGGCTCGGAAGCGTAGGCCAGCACGTCGTCGACGTCGCGGAAGTCGAACGGCCTGAGCAGCAGCCGTTCGGTCCTAAGCTCGACTCGCTCGTTCAGATCCTTGGTCATGCTACCGCCTCCTTGAAGTGGTCAGGCCTCTGGACCACCCACATTCTGCAGTTTGAGTCGAGCATTCGAATGGCCTCGTCCCCCGGCGCCACCTCTGAGCGCAGCCGGCCTTCGACCACAACCAGGCCGGCTGCGGAGACGAGCCGCTCCACCTCGGAGCACGATGGAATGTGGAGGTAGTAGATCGGTCGGGGAGCGTCAACGATTATCCGGTCGCCGAACTCGATCAGCCGCGGGTCCTGCTCGCCCCGGTCCCATCTCGCTCTCTCATCACGCCAGAACTGCTCCCACTTGGCGATACCCCGGTCATGCGTCGAGAAGACGAAGTGGCTACCCGGTCGTAGCACGCGGCGCACCTCGCGCATAGCTTTCAACCTGCGCTTCCCGCCGGGAATGCACATGAACCCCTGGTTCGAGAACAGCGCCCCGTGGAAGCTGGTGTCGGCGTAGGGCAGTGACGCCGCGTCGCCAGTGTCGAACGGGATTGTGAGACTGCGCTCGCTGGCGATGCCGCGGGCGCCCTGGATCATGGTGGTGGACAGGTCGTACCCCGTGATGCGGCGGTAGCCCTCTTCGTAGAGGCCGAAGGTCGTGCGGCCCGCCCCGCAGCCTATGTCCAGCACCGCGCCGTCCCGTGGCACGTACCTGTCCATCAGGAGCCGCTCCGACTCCCACAATCCCACGGTCGTGACGGCTTCCACGTATTCCTTGGCGTGGCCGGCATCCTCCCACGACCCTCGCACGAAGGCTTGGTCGACTGTCTGCGTGCTCATGTGCGCTCCTTCCTGTACCAAAAAAAGAAGGGCCTCCCCGATGGTTATGGGGAGGCCCTCGTAAGATGCGAAATGTACGAGCCGCTTACGTTCTCCCCAAAGCTGCGCTCTTCCGGCGGGACCCCATGTCCGCGTCCGGATGGCTGTTGACTCCCTCTTTCGGCTGGGTAGCCTGTTCGTCGCGCGTGCGTCGCCAGCGCTCGACAATATGGGGTGCAACTTCAACGGCCGGCCGGGCGTCGGACATGTCCAACTCTGCCGGGCCCCACTCAGGGTCCGATGCGATGCCGGCCTGTATCGCCGCCTCTTCGCCGTGCTTTGAGGCTATCTCGTCGAATGACATTCCGGTCAACTCATTTGGGTCTATCATAGTCTCGTACCTCTTTGAGGTGGGCCTTGCGAAGGCTGATGATTCGGAGTCGCTCCCCCCTCTCAGTGTATATCACCCGATACAGGCGAGAGCCAATATAGCCGGTTGCGGCGTATCGCATCTCATTGCCGCGAGGGCTTGGCTTGATCTCGGCAGTCTCCCAGACGAAGCTCCTTACCTCGTTGAAGTCGATGCCGTGCTTGCGCCTATTGGTAGCTCGCTTTGCCTCGTCCCATTCGTACATCACACTACGGTCTTGTTAACCTATGCTAGGCTATATGAGCATCTAGTTCAAGTCGGCATACATCGCGGCCAGGGCCAGGTTCGCCTCGTCCGCCTGGCCCGACTCCTCGTACGACCACCAGGCCGAGAGCACACGGTCGGCTATGCCCCAGCCGATCATGCGCTCCCTGTCGAGGCCTGCCTCCTCGGCGATCTGGTCGAGGCGCATGGATAGGATCCCGCGCGGTTCCGGCTTGTCGAGCAGGTTGTTGCGAAGGAAGGCCGCCGCCTCGTACTCGGGCTCGCCGACGATGCCCTTGGGGTCGATGGCCAGCCAGGGCTCGCGCCCTGCCGAGAGTATGTTGTAGTGGTGCAGGTCGCCGTGCAGCACCGCCTTTTGCCCGCTTGGATTGGCGAGATGCGCATCGGCCCGCTCGACCAGGGGTGCGGGGAACGGCCCGGTCCCACCGCCGAAGTGCGACCGCAGCCGCTCCAGGCCCTGCATCCACTCCCAGACGTCGTGGAATCGATGCCCGTGCGGCACGGGTCTCCGCAGTCTCACCATCAGCCTCGCCACGACGCTCGTCGCCTCCCGTTCGTCCGCTTCCAGCAGCAGGCGGCCCGGCTCCAGCCGCTCCAGCAGCATCGCGCCCAAGGACTCGTCGCCGTCGACCAGCCTCGCGGCCCCGTCGCCGTCGAACAGCCGCAGCGCGTCGATCTCGGCAACGACGAATGGCCCGGGCACGGCAAGCTTCAGCACCCCGCCACAGCCGTACCGGCCCCGCGCCGGCGCGGTGTAGCTGTAGCTCAACGGCGTGAACGGAGGACCGGCCGACAGCGACCACCGGCGCTCGCACTCTGCGATGAGCGCGGGCAGTCTGTCGAGCCATTCCCGGCCGTCGTCCCGGTAAGTCCGCTCGATTCGACGGGCGAAGTCGCCGGGTATCTCGATCGCGTGATCTCCCATAGTCGTACCCCTCACTAATGCTAACCGAGCGCGGGCGCTCGCGTTGACCCCCGGAGATGCCCTTGCTAGACTCCGTGCCGTCCTGCCGACCATGACAAAGGAGACATCCCCCATGCCAAGTGATAAATACGTCGTCGGGTTCATATCGTCCCCGCATCCCCATTCGCCCTCCCACATGAGGACGCTGGAGGTGCTCGACTCCGTGGAGGCCGTCCACCTGTGCGGGGTGGCGGGCGAGGACACGGGCGCCCTGTCCGAAGGGTCCACCAAGGTCGTCTCTACGACCGACAGCGTGGAGGAGCTCCTGGGGCGGGTCGAGGTCGATGCCCTCATCGTATCCGTGCGCAACGACCTGGGGCCCGGCATCCTCAACGCCGCCGTCGTCGCGGGCAAGGGGGTCCTGTTCGAGAAGCCCGGGGCCCTCCACGCCTCGGACCTCCGGAGCATCGCGGAGAAGGCCGCGGCCAAGGGCGTGACGGCCGCCATCATGTTCCAGAACCGGTACCAGCCCAAGATTGCCGACGCGCGCAGGTCGATTCAGTCCGGCGCAGTCGGCAGGATCATGGCCGCCGAGGCTCGCATGGTGACCTCCCAGGTCAGGTACCGGAACCCCGGCCACTGGCTCTTCAAGAAGGGCACGGGCGGCAGCGGCATACTCGGCTGGCTCGGCTGCCACCACATCGACCTGCTCTGCAACATCATGGACGACCGGATCGCCGAGGTGTCGGCCTTCGTCGCCAACCGGAGCCCCGAGAAGCTCGAGGTGGAGGACACGGCGATGCTGTCCCTGAGGTTCAAGAGCGGCGTGCTGGGCTCCATGCACGCCGGATACCACCTCGCCGGCAGCGGGTCGGGCTACCACGGCGCGTCCTACGACTCCTTCCTGGCCTTCAGGGGCACCGACGGCTACGCGCGCATCCAGATGGAGGACAGCCACTACCAGCTCTTCAGCATGGCCCCGGGCTGGCAGACGGGCGGCCTGCGCAAGCTCTCCTTCACGCCGCCCGACTCCAACGCATACGGCGGCCTCGGCGGAGAGATATTCGTCGACGAGTTCCTGGCCGCCGCCCGTGCGGGAAGGCCGGCACCCATCCCCATAGAGGCCGGGGTGCACGTGCTGGACGTCATAGAGGCCGCGCTGGAGTCGTCGGAGACGGGCAGGGCGGTGGCCGTCGGGCCATAGCCGCCTGACGAAGATGCGCGCACCCGCGCCTGCCCATGGCGCGGGCATGGCCTATAATGTAAGGGCAATGTCCGAGAAAGACCCCCACGCGAGCACCGGAGCGCCGTCGGGCCTGCGGCGTTTGCAGCGCCCCGTCGGCTTTGCCCTCATCGCCGCCGGCGTCGTCCTCCTCGCCCTGGTGGGCGGGTACTACCTCTACGGCATCAGGGCGAAGGCCGACATAGACGACTACACCTCCGAACGGGCGCGCCCAGCCCCGGCCGAGACGGATGCTTCGGCCCGGTCGTCGCCCCAGGCGGCAGCCGTGCTTCCCAACCCGACGCCGACGGCACCCCCGGGGCCGCGACTCGGCGAGCCTGCTCCAACGCCGGCCGCTACTAGCATCGCTCCGGTCCCGGCGCCCACGCCCGAAGCGACGGCGGCTGCCCCAACGCCGGCCGTAGGCGCCTCCGGCGAGCGAACCGGGCCCAGCGGCCTCGCGCGGGTTCTGGGAGAAAACGCCACGTCTACGGTATCCGTCGCTCCGGCCCAGCAGGCGCCTGCCGCAACGCCCACTCCCGACTACGCCGCGATAATCGAGCAGGACCTCAAGCGAGTGATCGAAGCCTCCAGGAACGAGGCTATGAAGTACTCGCCGGTCTCGCCCTCTGAGCTACCTGGCGCGAGCGTCCTGCCCGCGGTCAGGATCAGGATCCCCGTGGTCGGGATCGACTCCGACATAAAGGAGCTGGAGGTCATCGACAATGGCGACAGCCGGGCATGGGAGACCCCCAAGCACATAGTGGGACACATACCGACCACCGGACTCCCGGGCGAAAGCGGGCAGGGCTGGTACTTCGGCCACTTGGAAAGCCCCATAAGCGGCGAGGGCAACGTATTCGGCAGGCTGCCGGACCTCGCCGAGCTGTTCACGTCACGCGAGGAGTCCCCCTTCTACGTCTTCCTCGAGTCCGAGGACCTGAAGTTCGTCTACCAGATCTATCGGACCGAGATGGTTCACAGTGACGAATTCGCCCTGCGGGACTCTGGGCAGAGCGACATCACCCTCGTGACGTGCTACCCCCGCTTCACCTACGACTACCGGCTCCTCGTCACCGCCGCCCTAGTGGGCGTGCGCGAGTCCTGACCGCCCTGAAAATAGCGGCCTTCTCGCTGCTGGGCGCGGCGGCGCTCGCCTTCGTCGCCCTGATGGCCTGGGGGCTCGCGGGCAAGGAGCCCGCAACGGCACGGAGCGGCTACACGCTGGTGGGCGGCCCCGCGCCTGGATTCACCGTCCCCCTGTTCGACGGCGGCGAGCTATCCCTGTCCGACCTGGAGGGCCGCCCCGTGGTCGTCAACTTCTGGGCGTCGTGGTGCGCCCCGTGCAGGGAGGAGGCGCTGCCCCTCGAACGCACATGGCAGACCTACGGGGAGCGCGGCGTGACGTTCGTGGGCATCGACAATCAGGACGCCGAGGCCGACGCCCGGGCGTACCTGGCCGAGTTCGGAGTCACCTATCCCAACGGCATCGACGCCGACGGTCGCGTATCCATAGACTACGGCATCATCGGAATGCCCGCGACCTTCTTCATAGACGGCGAGGGCGTCGTCGTGAGCCGCTGGGTCGGCGCCATACCCGAGGCCACTCTCATCGAGCGTGTGGAGGAGTTGCTCGAAGACTGAGCTTGGCCCTGCGGCCCGCGCCTGATACACTGCGGCGACACCCTCAGGGAGGTTCGACTTGGCCCGAATCCACGTGCTTGGTGCTGGCACGCCCACGCCGACCCCGACGCGCTTCGGCTCGTCCTACGTCGTCGAGGTGGCCGGCGAGAAGGTCATGATCGACTGCGGCCCGGCCACGACCCACAAGCTGGTCAAGGCCGGGCTCTGGCCCACCGACATCGACTACCTCTTCTTCACCCACCACCACTTCGACCACGACGTGGACTACCCCTGCTTCCTCCTCTGCCGCTGGGACCAGAGCGTCGGCAGGGAGAACAGGCTCCAGGTCTACGGCCCGCCGCCCACCGAGAAGTTCACCGACGACATCCTGAGGGAGGACGGCGGCCTCTTCGCCCACGACTGGAAGACCCGCGTGGAGAACCCGTCCAGCCAGCAGCTTCACGTCAACCGGGGCGGCACGCTGCCCCGGAAGCCCCCGGACGTGTTCGCGAAGGACATCGCGCCCGGCAGGGTCTTCTCCGGCGCCGGCTGGGAGGTCACGGCCGCCGAGGCGGAGCACGTTCAGCCCTACCTCGACTCCCTCGCGTACCGCATCGACAGCCCAGAGGGCAGCATGGTCTTCACCGGCGACACCCAGCCGTGCGAGTCGGTCGTCGAGCTGGCGCGTGGCGCGGACATCATGCTCTGCATGTGCTGGGACGACCAGGAGACGATGGACCGCAACGGCGAGGCGTACCGGCAGTGCGGCACGACCGGCGCAGCCCGCATGGCCCAGGAGGCCGGTGTGGGAGCCCTCGCCCTCGTCCATGTCGGCCCCAACCTCTCGCGGCACGGCCCGATGGAGAAGGGCCTGGGCGACGTGCGCGCCATCTACGACGGCAAGGTCATCTTCACCGACGAGCTGCTCGCCATCGACGTATGAGAGAGACGAGCCGGTACACCGCTTCCACGCCGAAGTCCCGCGAGCTGCAGGCCGAGGCCGAGCGGTTCCTGCCGGGCGGCAGCTCCCGGGGCACGGCCTACTTCGCGCCGTACCCGTTCTTCGTGGACCGGGGCGAGGGCCACTACGTCTACGACGTGGACGGCAACCGCTACCTGGACTTCATGCTCAACGCGACCAGCCTGGTCATGGGCCACGCCCACCCGGACGTGACGCGGGCGATCCGTGAGCAGGCGGGCAGGGGCGTCGCCTTCAGCGCACCCACCGAGTCCCAGGTGCGGCTGGCGGAGATGCTGTGCGAGCGCCTGCCGTCGGTCGACCTGGTCAGGTTCACCAGCTCGGGCACCGAGGCGACGATGAACGCCATCCGGGCCGCCCGCGCCTTCACAGGCCGCTCGAAGATCGCCAAGATCGAGGGCGGGTACCACGGCTCCCACGACTTCGCGTCCGTCAGCGTCACGCCCCCCGCAGGCAGACTCGATCCGGACGGCCCGGCGCCCGTGCCCGAGTTCCCCGGACTGCCGGAGGCCGTGCTCGACAACGTGGTCGTGCTCCCGTACAACGACCTGGAGGCGTGCGAGGCGGCCATTCGCGAGCACGGCGACGACCTCGCCTGCGTGATCATGGAGGCCGTCGTCTCCAACTTCGGCTACCTGCCCGGGGACGTGGAGTTCCTGCGGGGCATACGCCGGCTGACCGAGGCCCTGGGCGTCGTGCTGATATTCGACGAGGTGCAGAGCTTCAGGACCGCCCCCGGCGGCGCGCAGGAGCGGCTCGGCGTCGTGCCCGACATGACCGCGCTGGGCAAGATCATAGGCGGCGGCCTGCCCGTGGGCGCGTTCGGCGGCCGGCGCGACCTGATGGAGCAGTTCGACCCGCGCCGTCCCGACGCGATCCCCCACGCGGGCACCTTCAACGGCAACCCGATGACCATGGTCGCGGGCGAGGCGACCCTGCGCGCCCTCACGCCCGACGTGTACGAGCGGATGGACGCGCTGGGCGCTGGGCTCAGGGCCAAGCTCCAAGCCGTCCTCGACGAGCTGGGGGTGCGGGCGGTCGTCACGGGAATCGCCTCGCTCTTCGCCATCAGCTTCGGCGTCGACTCGGTCACGGACTACCGCTCGAAGCTGCGGGGCGACCCGGCCATGTCGTCGGCCGTCTTCACCGGCCTGCTGAACGAGGGCATCCTGCTACAGGAGAAGTGCGCGGGCGCCCTCTCCGTCCTCACCACCGAGTCGGACGTCGACACCCTGGTCGACGCCGTATGCCGGGTGGTGCAGCGTGTGGCCGAAGGGCGATAGTTACGTGTAAGTTGACAATCGTATTGCACACACGCGATACTACCACTAGGCGACGGCGCATTCCGCCGGGCAAGGAGGGTTGGGATGAACGGACACGCGCGCGGCTTCGGCTTCCTGGTCCTGGGCATAGTCATAATCGTAATCGGCCTGCTCATACAGTGGGACGTGCTCGGTTGGATCCTGAACATCGTGGGGTGGGTCATGGCCTTCTTCGGGGTGCTGACGGCCATCGCGGGGGTCATCAGGATGTTCCGCGGCGAGGAGGGGGACACCACGGCCGGATTCGGCATACTGGTCGGCGGCTGCGTCATCGTGGTCGTCGGGCTGCTGATCCAGTGGGACGTGCTCGGTTGGATACTGAACATCATCGGGTGGCTCACGGTGCTCTCCGGGGTGATAACGGTCATCAGGGGCATCATCGCCATGGCCACCGCCAAGGGTAGCGGATGATGTATCATGTAGGCTGACCACTGCACCGGAGGTGAGCCATGGGCATGCTCTCGAGAATGTCCACGATAGTGAAGTCGAAGATCAACCGCGTCCTCGACGACGCGGAGGACCCGCGCGAGACCCTCGACTACTCGTACGAGAAGCAGCGCGAGATGCTGCGGAACGTCAAGCGCGGCGTGGTCGAGATGGTCACGGCCAAGCGGCGCCTGGAGCTTCAGGCCAAGAAGGCCGAGGCGAACATCGCCAAGCTCGACAGCCAGGCGCGCCAGGCGCTGGGGGCCGGGCGCGAGGACCTGGCCCGGCTGGCGCTGGAGCGGAAGCAGGCCACCATCGACGAGCTCCAGGGGCTCAGCGAGCAGATCGCCGGGCTGGAGATGGAGCAGGCAAAGCTGACCCACGCCGAGCAGCGCCTACAGTCGAAGGTCGAGTCCTTCCGCACCCAGAAGGAGGTCATCAAGGCCCAGTACAGCGCCGCCCAGGCCCAGGTCCGCATCGGCTCGGCCCTGGGCGGCATCTCCGAGGAGATGGGCGACGTGACCCTGGCGGTGGAGCGGGCCCAGACCAAGACCGACAGCCTGCAGGCCAAGGCCGGCGCAATCGACGAGCTTGTCGCCACGGGCGTGCTGGACGACCCGACGGGCGGCGACCCGCTGGACAACCAGCTCAGGCAGCTCTCGGCGTCCGCGACCGTCGAGTCGGAGCTGGCGGCCCTGAAGGGCGAGGTCGGCCCGGCCAAGGAGACCAAGAGCCTGCCCTCTGGAGGCACACGATGATCGTAAGAATCCTGACCGAGGGACAGTACAACCTGCCGGGCGCGTTCGTCGACCGGCTCAACGAAATCGACAACGAGATCGTCGACGTTGTGGGCCGCGAGGACCGCGAGGCCTTCCGCAAGCTGCTCGACGAGATGCTCGACCACGTCCGCACCAACGCCACGGAGGTGCCGGTCGAGGAGCTGGTGGAGTCGGACATAGTGCTGCCGGAGCCGGACATTACGCTGGAAGAGGCCGCGGATCTGTTCACGGGCGAGGGAATCCTGCCTGACTAGGAGTTGTTAGGAGAATTCATTGCCACCAAGCATCCAGACACAACGGGATAATCTCGAGATTGGACTCTACCTGGCTCGTGGGAGATTCGGTGCAGTACTGGATGATATCCTCCAGGTACCCTTGGGGTTTTCTCCGGGCGGGCCATTCCCAAGAGAGCATTATGAAAGACGATTCCGGAATGCTCAGCGAGTTGGCCGGGACGCGTTTCGCCGAAGGACTCCAGGATACTTCACGTTCAACGCCATGCCGTTGGAGGCGGGTATGTCTATAAGGTTACGTGGTACGTCTGGATAAACCCTCAATCTCACCTCCCCCAGACGGTTCCTCTGTTTGCTGGAGACTTGACGTCAATGCGAATGCTGAGGAACAAGGATCTTGATACCCGTCAGGCGACGACCAGAGGGATCCGGACCGCCGACAACATACAGGAGCAGCGGCTGGCCGTACAACGTCAAGACTGGCCAGCTCTGCAAGAGCTTCAGGCAAGAATGATTGAGGACGGAAGCCTTGGAGAAATACTGTCGGGATTCCATGGAATTCCGTATGCTGACATTGAAGAGATCATACCTGACCTTCCCAATCGACCGATGCGATTTCAGTTTCAGAGAGACGCCAAGCGAGTTCAGCAGCATGGTAGAAGGCTAAGGCAGGCGCAAGCTTCATTGGGTCAGCAATTGACGTCCTGGGTGATGTTGCAAACTGGCGTGCCTAATAACGCCCCTCAAATGGCCCTACAACAGGCACAACAGAGACTGTCTAGCTTGTGACATGGACGGAAGGACAAGATATGGGAGACTATGAACTGGAAACTCTTGTGCTACGCCCTGTGGAAGAATGGTACGGGTCGGTAGTCCAAGTTCCCTGCGAACTCATTAAGCCAGACCCTGAGAACCTCAGGCAAGAGTTCGATGAGGCCGATCTCATTGACTTGGGCAGAAACATGGCTCAAGTCGGTCAATTGGATGAGATCACCGTGTTTCCGATTTTGATTGACGACACTGCATGGGCTGGTTCCTTTGACCTGCATGATGGAGAGCGCAGGTGGCGTGCCGCACAGTTGGTGGGACGGCCAACACTGCGCGCCAAGATTATTCCCAGACCATCTCCCAACGACCTGACTTTCAAGAAGGTGAGCAGGATACTGCAAACACGGACACTCAGTCCGGAGACCAAGCTGGCGGCATTGAAAAAGTCCTTGTCGGACTTGGGCATACTTGAGAAGCCCAATCAATGGGATTCATATAGAGAAAAGCTTGGTGGTGGGATGGATTGGCCTCAACTCGTGAGGGTGCTGAGATTGCATCCCAGAGTCACTGCTATGTTTGAGGATGGACTCATCAACTTCACGATCGCACAGTCTGTGGGACGGCTTGAGGTTGAACACCAGGCTCGCCTAGCCGAGTATGCCGTAGTGAACAAGATCAGTGGCAGGTTCCTTTCCACTCAGATGGTTCCTTACTTGATCAAACACCCCGGGGCAAGTCCGGCACAAGCCTTTGAGCACACCCGAGTTGGGGGATGGCGTCAGCATGCCAGCAGTCCGTATAGAAAGGGAGAAGCTCCTCCTACTCACCTACAAGTCGAGAAGTTCCTCGAAGCATGCGTGACTTGGGAGAGAGCTTGGGAAACCGTGGTCCTAAGCGGGCTAGTTCAATCAGTCGAAGAAGAACGGCAGTACGTGTTCAGACTCAAGGACGCGAGTCGGAGAATCCAAGAGAGGGCTGCCGCGTTGGATGAAAGGTTGAACTCGCATCCGCAAGAGCCTGAGGTCCTGCTTCCGGACCCGAGAAGCGACAGTGGCCAATTAGTGGCGGGCAAGACAATCACTTAGTCCATAGCGTCGACGGGCATACCTCTAAGGTTATCCTACGTCCTCAACATGTTGTCGGAAGCTATGGGAGCAGTAGCCCCGGTTGCTAGCATGTCCGGGCTCGTATCCCGGCGGGCGAAGTCCCAGGGGATTTCGACCCGCTCGCCCCGGTTCGTCTCCAGGACCATGAGGTATGGGTTGGGCAGGTAGAGGCTGGACACGGCTGAGCGAGCAGATCGCCGGGCTGGAGATGGAGCAGGCCAAGCTGACCCACGCCGAGCAGCGCCTACAGTCGAAGGTCGAGTCCTTCCGCACCCAGAAGGAGGTCATCAAGGCCCAGTACAGCGCCGCCCAGGCCCAGGTCCGCATAGGCTCGGCCCTGGGGGGAATCTCCGAGGAGATGGGCGACGTGACCCTGGCGGTGGAGCGGGCCCAGACCAAGACCGACACCCTCCAGGCCAAGGCCGGGGCCATCGACGAGCTTGTCGCCACGGGCGTGCTGGACGACCCGACGGGCGGCGACCCGCTGGACAACCAGCTCAGGCAGCTCTCGGCGTCGGCGACCGTCGAGTCGGAGCTGGCGGCCCTGAAGGGCCAGCTGGGGCCGGCAAAGGAGACCAAGAGCCTGCCCTCTGGAGGCACGCGATGATCGTAAGAATCCTGACCGAGGGACAGTACAACCTGCCGGGCGCGTTCGTCGACCGGCTCAACGAGATCGACAACGAGATCGTCGACGTGGTGGGCCGCAAGGACCGCGAGGCCTTCCGCAAGCTGCTCGACGAGATGCTCGACCACGTCCGCACCAACGGCGCCGAGGTGCCGGTCGAGGAGCTGGTGGAGTCGGACATAGTGCTGCCGGAGCCGGACATAACGCTGGAAGAGGCCGCGGAGCTGTTCACGGGCGAGGGAATCCTGCCGGATTAGGGGACTGGGCCTAGCCGCACTGAGCATGCTGCGTCTGTTAAGGTGGAAGTCTCAGAGCCTCCCAACCCGCGTCAGGCTTGGAAGATCCCAAGCGCTAGCCATTCTGGGATTGCCCCCAATTTGAACAGCAGTAGCTGGGTGGAGGAGGTTGTTGCCTATGCCGACGACCGTAACTCAGCAACGCGAGATTTCAGAGACTCAAGAAGTGCCTCTGCTTCGTGGCGTGCTAGAACAATGGTCACGTAACGGCCAGCAGAACGTTCTGATATACTTCGTAGGCGAAGGACCACACCCTTGCCCGTCTTTTCATCTAGACGAACGGTCATCGCATCTCTCAAAGCAAAGTGTCCTAGATCATCATCGTTGGGCACTGTCATTTGAGCATCCTTCCAGCATGGATTCTATTTTGGCCGGGGATACTACAGGGGTACCATGCCCATGTCAAGCCTCCACGTAAGCCGGGACTTGTTTCAGAGAGTGTATGAGGGGGTTGAAGAGAAGGGAGAGGCACCTCTAGAATTGGAGATGTATAAGACCAGTTCAGATAAGTGTCTCTCCCATGTTCATGATAAAGTTTTCCCAGCAGCGGGAAGAATTGGGCGGAGCCACGCGCGTCCTTCTTATCTTTTGGGACTCCTGGATTCGTCAGCCTTCAGAGTAATCCCACCGACCCGCCGGCCTGTGGGCTTACTCAGCTTCTTGGTGCCACCGTCCTAATACAGGACGTAGTCAGTATCGGTTTGGCGCATCCAACAGAAAGTCGTACCCTCGGAGCCACGTCTCAAAGCCCTGTGCCGCGTAGAGCAGTTCGATGTCGGTAAGAGGGTCGTCGCTGCTGATCCAGTCGACCCATACGCCGTAGGCAATGGCGAACTCGTCCTGTGCCTTTTTAGGGAATTATATTGAATGTTACCCTACTTAATCCTTGTGCTTCTGTTCGGTAGGTTGGACGACGTCTCTCAGCAACTCAATATCTAGATATATCACTGCTGTCAAGTACAGGACGCCTAACAGTGCCTAACAGTCAGGTTCGTTATCACGCAGAGTAGCAGCGCCTTGAAGGTATAGCTCACCGCCTTCTACTAGTGATTGTGCCTTCTTGTTACGTAAGTCGTCCCACAGTCTGTAGGCGCGGAGAATATTCTCGCGCGCCCTTTCTACATGGAGCGGTAGATTAAACGGAGAATCATACATATAGGTAATCAGGTCTTGCATTGTGCTGAGTACGTTCTTCTCAAACTCCCTGAACGTTGCGCTCTTGTCTCTATTCACTGTTGTAACCAACTTTATATCTACGCTATCTAGGCCATGAAGTACCTCACTATACCATTCACAGTAACTGCCTGCCGTCATTAGATTGAAGCGGTTTAGGCTCAGATATTCCCTAAGAACATCATACCTGATAGCCAATCCTGCACCCTGCACATCCTTTACTTCCCCAAAGGCCATGCCTACCACTTGGCCCTTGTGATTCAGTATAGGGCTACCACTGCTACCTTTACTTGTAGCAGCATCAATTTGCACTAAGGCAGTACCATCCTCAGACTGACGTAGGGCGGATACTATACCTCTGGTGACAGTGATACCACCCTTTAGGCTCTCAGTGTTGGCATAACCCGGATAGCCTAAAGCTACTACGTCTTCGCCCGTGCGCACGCTGGATGCAAACGATAGATAGTTTAGAGGACGAATAGAATGCACCCTCAATAAGGCTATATCCTTGACAGGATCGGCACGCACGACACGCGCCGCTAGGAAGGCCCCATCGTCGAATGTCACCATAACGTGACTGTATCCACTAATCACGTGCTCGTTGGTTAGTATATGCCCATGTTTATCTGCCACGAACCCCGATGCTGTACCACTGAGCGTTTCCACACGCACTACAGAGCGCCTAGCCCTCTCTATGAGATTCGGTAGATTACTGGTAGGTGCCGGCGTGCGTGTAGCTGTTGGCCCAAACAACTGCCCAACAGTAACAGGCTTTGCCGTCCTGACAGGTACGGGCGTTGATGTAGGTATAGGTGTCGGGATTGGCGTGCTCGTCAGCGTTGGCGTCGGAGTCGGTGTGAACGTGGGTGTTGGTGTGGCTGTCGGCATGGCTGTCATTGTAGCCTGTATAGCCGCTTGGACAGTTGCCTCTATGTCAGGCGTTGGTGTGGGTGTGGGTGTAACCGTAGGTGTCGGTGTGGCTGTGGGTGTGGGAGTAGGTGTCGGCGTAGCGGTCGGCGTGGGAGTATCCGTCGGCATAGCCGCTATCGTCGCCATGACGCCGGCTTCGATGGTGCCCTGTGTGTCAGGTGTGGCAGTCGGGGGCAGTGTAACTGTAGGTGTAGGGAGTGGCGTCGGTCCCGCAGGCCGCTGGACGCAGGCCAAGATTAGAGCAACAAGCAACAACCACACTGCCAGCCGAGCCTTGTCCATAGGTACCTCCTTGCGGCGATGGTCTTCGGCCACTCTTCCACAAGTCACCTATGGACGCACGATCCGCAAGGAGGCCCGGAGGCCTCCAACCATCGGCTGAGATCGTGCGTTACCCAGCAATGACTCGTGGAAGAGTTGCGCAGCATGGTATGGGGATAGGCGGCCTGTGTCAAGGGCTGAGGCCACGCTGTGCTAGGCAATAGTATTAGGTTGCGGGAACGCCGGACAGGGTTGGCTTGCCTTGCCGGCGTGAGGAGGATGGTATCATTGGTCTGTTGGGGGAACAATTACTACGGCCAATCCTCGCCGCCGTTGAGGTAACCCTGGGATGCAGTCATCGAGATAGGAGGGCATACATGCCTCCAGGAGACGCAGCTAGAATCCACAGACACGCCCGCCAACTGGTCGAGCGTTCCCGGTCCGCAGGTGAAACGAGAATCCGCCTGCGTGTGGGAACAATACGCGACGATATGGGGCTGAATTACCCTGATGCCGTCGCCGACATTTGTCAGGTTCTGGAAACCGATAAGTTTCAGTATGAGGCCAGGGTCACGCTTCTCGGCAGGACCAAGCGGCCTATTTGGGGTGCAGATACGGTGTTCTCATTCTCCGTTTAGCATGATCCGTGGCAGCGACCGGGATGGGTTCCCGCCGGGGCGCGGGAACGACGGAGTGAAGCGCTGGTAGCTATTGGAGAAGCAGTTCCGGTTCGACGAGCAGATCAGGGACCCGTATTCCCAGGGCCTTGGATATTGCTTCGAGGGTCTTGAATCTGGGGGTCTGCTCTCCCTTTTCCAGCCGCACCAGCGTCACGCGCCCGATGTCAGCTGCACGGGCCAGCGTCTCCTGGGTCAACCCGGCTGATTCCCTGTAGTGGCGGATGCGCTCGCCGAGCGTGTGCCTTCCATGCTTGGCTATTGCCTCTATGGTCGGACGGTAGGAGGCATCGCAGTAGTGGCGTGCGAAGTCCCAGGGGATCTCGACACGCTCACCCCGATTCGTTTCCAGAACCATGAGGTATGGGTTGGGCAGGTCGAGGCCGGACACGGCTGAGCGCTCTCTGATCTCGGGGACGTCAGAGTAAGGGACTAGGCCCCTCGACCCATCCGCGAAGCTCAACTCGATGCCATCCTCCAACAGGTTGGCAACCGTCATCATTCGATTGGCGTTCTTGACGAGAACCGCTTCTACCACTGGCTCCCTCCATGAATGGCGTCCCACGTCCTCCTGATATCCTCGGCGTATCTCGCGTAGGTCCTCATGATATCTCTGGATGTTCCGGGCGGAGGCCTGTCTATGAAGGTGCCTCCATTCAACTCTATGCGGCACACGTCTTCGCCGCCCACCCAGACGTGTACATGCGGTGGCTCGAAGTTTTTCTCCCTAGTATTGACCACAAAGCGGAACTGCCCCTCTATCGCCACGGTTGGCAATTCGAGTCCTCAGACAGGGAAATGCCTCCCACGCGGCTACTTTGGACGGAGTGTATCATAAAACGACACATGGGGTAAGTCCTGTGGGCGAACCTACCCCGAGGCTGCGCAGGCGCAGCCGGCGCCCGCACCTCCTCCGCAGCAGCCGCCACCGCCCGCGATGGCCGACGTCTGGCCGTCCGCGCCGGTGGAGAATGACATGAACACGGACAGCTTGCGCCTGGAGTCGCTCCCGCAGTCGGGGCAGTTGGCGGGCTCGTCCATCTCGCTCATGGGCCGCAGCTTCTCGAAGACGTTGGAGCAGATGGTGCAGGCGTATTCGTAGATGGGCATGGGAGTCCCCCTATCAGAGCACAGGCGTGTGGGTTAGTCAATAGGCGTGGCGGGCTCGATGCGCAGTCGCAGCCCCAGCGCCTTGGTGATCTTCAGCAGCGTCGTCAGGGTCGGGTTGCCGTCTTCGGACAGCGCCCTGTAGAGGCCGGCCCGGTTGAGCTCGGCGTCGCGGGCCAGATCGCTCATATTCTGGGCCCGGGCGATGTACTTCAGGGCGGCGCGGATCACTGTGCCGTCCCCGGGGTCCTCGTCCGTGGCTGCCCTGAGAAGCCGCCGAAGGTCCTCCTCGGTCTTGACATAGTCCGCCGCGTCCCAGGGTGCGAATGTCTCGGCCATCAGCTCCTCCCGTATCGCTGCTATTCTACACCGTCATGGGCAAGCCGACGGATTCCTGGCCATGCCTTTCCTCTGCGCTCTCTGTGTCCTCTGCGGTGAAATCTCCCTCTGCCGTTGCGCTGTCGTGGCCGTGCGTCCATAATCCTACACGCACCAATTCCAGGCCGGCGCATACCGAGGAGACGTACATGTTCGACATCAAGATCACCGGCGGGACCGTCGTGGACGGCACGGGCGTGGCGGGCCGCCGGGCCGACGTGGGCATCACGGGCGACCGGATAGAGGCCATAGGCGACCTGTCCCAGGCCGAGGCGGGCCGGGTCATCGACGCCGGGGGGCTGACGGTGTCGCCCGGCTTCATCGACACCCACGTCCACTCCGACGCCGCCCTGCTGACCGACCCGCAGCATCCGGAGGGCATCCTGCAGGGCATCACCACCGAGATCCTCGGGCAGGACGGCCTGTCGTACTGCCCCCTCTCCGCCGGCAACTACCGCGTCTACGGGCGCTACCTGCGCGGCATCTTGGGCGACCCGCCCGAGGGGCTCGACGCCAGCAGCGTGGCGACCTTCCGCGAGGCCTACCGCCGCACGACCGCCGTCAACACGGCGTACCTGATCGCCCACGGCGCGCTGCGGCTGGAGACGTGCGGGTTCGAGGACGTGCCCATGACCGGCGACCGGCTCAAGCACGCGCAGAGGCTCGTCCGCGAGGGCATGGAGCAGGGCGCGGTGGGCCTGGCGACGGGCCTGTCGTACCACCCCCAGGCCTGGAGCGACACGACCGAGCTTGTCGAGATATGCAGGCCCGTCGCCGAGGCGGGCGGCGTCTACGTCACCCACCTGCGCGACGTGAACACGGACCGCGCATACGGCGACGGCGGCGTGCCCGAGGCGCTGGAGGTCGGGCGCGGGTCGGGCGTGAAGGTGCACTTCTCCCACTACCGGACTGCGGCGCAGAACGCCGGCCAGGTGGCCGAGCGGTTCGCCGAGATCGACGCGGCAGGGGACGCGGTGAGCGTGTCGGGCGACCTCTACCCGTACCCGACGGGCAGCACCTTCCCCGCCAGCAACCTGCCCAGCTACGCCCACCGGGGCGGGCCGGACGCCATCATCGAGCGGCTCCAGGACCCGGCGGAGATGCCGAAGATCGTCGAGCACATCGAGGCCAGCATGAAGCGGCCCCTGATCGAGGCGGTGCTGTCGTACCTGCCCAACCACCCGCACTTCGAGGGCATGGTGATGGGCGACATCGCCGAGCGCATGGGGCTGGGCCTGGGCGAGGCCCTCTGCCAGCTACTCCTGGAGGAGGACCTGCAGATCGCCTTCTGGGGCACGCCGCCCGACAGCGTCAACACCTGGGAGCAGGTCAGCCGCGATTCGCAGGACTTCCTGGGGCGGCCCGACTTCATGGTCGGCAGCGACTCCATCCACGTGGGCAGCTTCCCCCACCCGCGCGCCTACGGCACGTTCCCCAGGTTCATAGGACGGCTGCGGCGCAGGTTCGGCGTGCTGAGCTTGGAGACGGTCATCCAGCGCGTCACCGACAACCCGGCCAGGCGGTTCGGTCTGACGCACAGGGGGCGCATCGAGAAGGGCTACTTCGCCGACGTGGTCGTGTTCGACGCGGACCGCATAATCGACACCGCGACCTTCGACGACCCGGTGCAGCACCCCGTCGGCATCCCCTACGTGCTGGTCAACGGCCAGGTAGCCGTCGACGGCGCGAGGCCAACGGGAGTCCTGGCAGGCCAGCCGACGCCGTAGGGCTACTCTCCCCACTCGGGCCGCTCCATTGTGAAGGCGTTGTCGACCTCGACGAAGTCCAGGTAGCCCAGTCGTCCGACGGGGCGCAGCTTGAGGAAGTCGATGCGGCCGTCGGTCACCACGCGCTCGTCGACGTGGACGCCAACCACCTCGCCGAATACGACGGTGTTGGGGTCGCCGGGCTTGTTGGACAGCACCTCGACGGACCGAGTGTAGCGGCACTCCAGGTGCAGGGGACTCTCGGCGACGCGCGGGCACTTCACCAGCTTGCTCGCGGCCTTGGTGAGCCCGGCGTACTCGAACTCGTCGACCTCGTGGGGCGCGGGGACGGACGACGCGTTCATCCGCTCCCGCAGCTCCGACGTGGCGACGTTGACCACGAACTCGCCCGTAGTCTGCGCGTCGACCACGGCGTCCTTGAGCCCGCCGAACCGGTGGTTGCTCGTGGCGGAGAACATAACCTGGGGCGGGCCGTAGGCGACGGCGTTGAAGAAGGAGTAGGGCGCGAGGTTGGGGACGCCCTCCGCGCTGAGGGTCGATATCCAGCCGATGGGCCTCGGCACGACGATGGCGTTCAGCGCGGTGTATTCCTCGGCGGAGTCCTTCCCTATCTCGTAGAACATCGGCGCCTCCCGTTGGACGATGAGTGGTGACGAGGCCAAAGATAGCACGCCCCCGGCCGGGAGGGTATCCTTCCTGCGCGAGAATTGCAGGGAGGATTATGCCGGAGCCCCTCCAGATCGTCGTCGCGGCCGCGGGGATGCTGCTCGCGTCCACCGTGTCGAGCACCCTCGGCTTCGGCATCGGGCTGACGGCGGGGCCGGTGCTTCTGCTGGCGCTGGAGCCGCAGTCGTCCGTCGTCCTGATCAACACGGCGGGCCTGCTCCCCACGTCCCTCGTGGTGTACCAGACCTGGGGCCGCCTGAAGCTCCGCGAGGTCGCGCCCATAGCCGCGGCGGGCGTGCTCGGCGCCCCTGTCGGCGCATACGTCCTGGGCGCGGTCGACCCGGTGGCGATGCGGATCGCCATCACCTTCTTGGTGCTCGTCCTCGCCGTGGTCGTGACGACCGGCGTGGGCGCGTCCATCCCGCGCCCCAGGTGGCTTGGCCCGCCGCTGGCCCTCGTCGTCTCCGCCCTGATAACCTCGTCCGGCGTGGGCGGCCCCATCATGGCGCTCTTCCTGCTCGACCAGGACAGGCACAGGGACGAGTTTCGCGGCACCCTCGCGGCGTACTTCCTCGTAGTGATGGCCGTCGGCTCGGCGGGCTACGCGGCGACCGGCCTGCTGACCGCCGAGCGCCTGGTGCTCGTGCTGGTCGCCATCGTGCCCGTGCTGGCCGGCTTCCGCGTGTCGGCGCTCCTGCTGCGCCGCATGAGCCGGGAGAGCTTCCGCAAGGCGGCCCTGGCGCTAATCGTAGCCGCCAGTCTGGTGATCCTCGTCCGTGAGCTGGCGTCGGCCTAGGGGAGCTTTACTCCGGGCGGGCTACACGCTACCCTCTGCGTCACCATGAAAGCTGCCGTGTACAGGGGTGAGAGGCGCCTCGTCGTCGAGGAGATACCCACGCCGTCGCCGGGCCCGGGGCAGGTGCTGGTGAGGGTGCGGTACTGTGCCATCTGCGGCACGGACGTGCACGCGTACATGTACGACGCGCCCCCGCCGGGCACGGTCATGGGCCACGAGTACTGCGGCACCATCGCCGCCGTGGGCGCGGACGTCACCACGTGGAGCGAGGGCGACCGGGTGGTCGGCGGCGGCGGGATGGCCCCGGCCGGCAGCCTGCCCAGCTTCAAGGGAGCCCGGTTCAACTACAGGACCATGGGGTTCGACGCCAAGCCGGTGCGGGCCTACGCCGAGTACGTGCTGATGGAGGAGTGGGAGCCCATCGGCGTGCCTGACGGCGTGTCGGACGAGGACGCCGCGCTGTGCGAGCCCCTGGCGGTCGCTGTCCACGCGGTCCGGCGCTCGGCCCTGAGGCTGGGCGACTCGGTGGCCGTGCTCGGCGGAGGGCCGATCGGGCTCTTCACTGCCCAGGCGGCCAGGGCGGCCGGCGCGAGCAAGGTTATCCTGTCCGAGCCCGCCCCGGCAAGGGCGCGGGCCGCCCTGGAGTTGGGTGCGGACGCGGTCGTCGACCCGACGAGCGGCGACGCGGTCGAGGAGGTGCTGGCCCATACGGACGGCCTGGGCCCGGACGTCGTGTTCGACTGCGCCGGCGCGCCGCCCACCCTCGACCAGGCCATGAACATGGTGCGCCGCGAGGGCCAGGTGATGCTGGTCGCCCTGGCCTGGGAGCCCACGCCGCTGCTGCCCGTCGACTGGATCGCCAGGGAGATCAGCCTTGCCACAACGTTCTCGTCCTCCTCCGAGGACTGGCTCATCGCCTTCGACCTGCTCGGCTCCGGCAGGGCCAGGACCGGCCCCATGCTGTCCGAGTCCAGCTTCATCCCCCTCGACGACATCCAGCAGGCCTTCGACGACCTCATGCAGCCCTCCACCCAGCTCCAGATGATTGTGAGCATACCCTGAAGCTCGCAATGTAAGGAGCGTGTGTGATGCCGTTGAAGCTGGTCAACTGGAATGTCGAAAAAGCTACACCCAGGTCATGGAAGAAAGCTCCCGAGATACGGAGGCGCATCGGGCAACATGCTCCCGAGATCATATGTCTCACCGAGACGCACACCGAGCTGTGGCCTCAAGAGGATTACACGATCTGCGCTCAACCCTATGGCGAAGAAGATCTGCGAAAGGTGCTGCTGTGGTCTAAAGAGCCGTGGGAGCAGGTCGATAATGTTGGTAGCAACTCGCTTCTACCCGGCCGGTTTGTATCCGGCGTAACGCAGACTTCGGTGGGTGAGGTGACGATTATTGGGGTTTGCATTCCCTATTTTATGTCACGAGTGAGTAAGTCTGACGTGAAGCCGTGGGGAGATTACAGACAGTACCTGGACGCTCTCACCGGAGTACTCGAACGGGCTTACACAAAGCGCCTGATGGTGGTGGGCGATTTCAACAAGCGGATCAGCAAGAGCAGCGATAAGCCGGGCAGCCTTCTTTCGGCGCTTCAGAGCGCCATCCCATCGCGTATGACGATTGCTACCTCCGCGTTTGGCTTCCAAGGGTGCAGAAGCATCGACCACATTGCGTTGGGCGAGGACCTAGCGGTCGAGTCGTTAGGCGTGATTAGCAACATGGATGGGGAGACCGAGTTGTCGGACCACTTTGGGGTGGTCGCCGAGGTGTCCGCAAAGAACCCTTCTTAATTCGGGCTGGGCGTGGCGAACCTCTCGACCTTGATGTGCTTGGCTCGTTCCCTGGACTGCCAGAGGTCGTAGGTCATCTGCATCCTGAGCCAAGTCTCCGGTGTGGAGCCGAATGCCTGGGACAGGCGGTGGGCCATCTCGACGGACACGCCCGCCCTCTCGTTCACGAGGTCCGACAGCGCCTGACGGGTGACGCCTAGCCCCTGCGCCGCCCGAGTCACCGTCAGGCCCAGCGGCTCCAGGCACTCCCATTTCACGACCTCGCCAGGATGGGTAGGGTTGTGCATCGGCATCATTTCTCTCTACGCGCTTCAGGCGATGGGGCTGCGGAACGGGGGCCTGAGGCGGCGCACGGACTCAATGCGGCGCTCGGCCAGGCGGGTCGCCGCTACGTGAGTGGGCACGCCCTCGGCACGCGACGCCTCTATGACCCGCGCGGTCGTGTCGTAGATGCGCTCGGTCATCTCGCGGGCACGGTCCGCCCTGTACACGCCGCCGATCTCCGCCGCGACATTGATAATGCCGCCCGCGTTGATGACGAAGTCGGGCGCGTAGAGTACCCCGCGCCGGTGCAGTTTCGCCCCGTGCTCGTCGGCCAGTAGCTGGTTGTTCGCGCCCCCTGCGACCACCTCGCAGCGCAGGCGCGGGATGGTCTCGTCGTTTAGCACGCCTCCCAGGGCGCACGGCGAGAAGACGTCGCACTCCACGTCGTATATCTCGTCCGCGCCAACGATCTCCGCGCCCATCTCGGCCGCCCGCCGGCGCGAGTCCTCGTAGATGTCCGTGACCACGAGCCGCGCCCCCTCCTCGACCAGGTGGGGCGCCATGTTCCGCCCGACGTTTCCGAAGCCCTGCACGGCGACGACCCGCCCGCCCAGGTCGTCGTCGCCCCACTTGGCCTTCGCGGCGGCCTTCATCCCCAGGTAGACGCCCAGCCCGGTGAGCACCGACGTGTCGCCGCTGCCTCCCATCGACAGGGGCAGCCCGACCACGTGCCGCGTCTCCAGGGCGATGGGCTCCAGGTCCGCCGGCGTCATCCCCACGTCCTCGGTCGTCACGTAGCGCCCGCCCAGGCTGTCGACGAAGCGCCCGAAGGCGCGCAGCAGGGCCTCCGTCTTGTCGGTCCGCGGGTCGGCCCAGATCAGCGCCTTGCCGCCGCCCAGGGGCAGGCCGGCTACGGCGGACTTGTAGGTCATGGCGCGCGACAGCCGCAGCACGTCGGTGACCGCGGCCTCCTCCGTCGCGTGGGGCCATATCCTCACCCCGCCGCATGACGGCCCCAGCGTCGTGTCGTGCACGGCGATGAACGCCCTCATGCCTGCCGAAGGCTCGCTGCCGGCAACCAGCATCTCGTGGCCGTACTCCGTCATGTGCGCCAGTGTGTCCATCGATACCTCCGTGGGAGAAGGGCTATATATCCATGTTAGCAGTTTTGCGGAATTCGTCGCCGTGTGCATATGAGTGTCCGCCGGCCTCCCTTCCGCTATAATGCGGGGACCGACCGACTTACGCCCTGGAGGCTTCATGAGAACCAACGTCATTCGCGAGAAACTGGACCGGGACGAGCCGACGCTGAGCACGCACATCCACTCGACGTGGCCCTCGGTGGTCGAGGCGCTGGGGCATACCGGGCTCTACGACTACGTGGAGTTCGTCGCCGAGTACGGCTCCTTCGACCTTCACGACCTGGACAACCTCTGCCGCGCCGCCGAGCTTCACAAGCTGGGCACGATGATCAAGGTCGACCAGAGCCACCAGGAATTCCTGGCGCAGCGCGGTATCGGGGCGGGCTTCGGCAGCGTGCTGTTCACCGACTGCCGCTCGGCGGCGGAGGTGCGGGAGTGCGTGCGCATAGCCCGCGCCGACACCCCGGAGTGGAGCGGACTCTACGGCGCGGCCACGAGGCGCAACACCTACATGGGCTACGGCGGGAACGAGGCATACGTCGACCTGATCAACGACACGGTGGTCGCCGTGATGATCGAGAAGAAGGGCGCAGTCGACGACCTCGACGAGATCCTCGACATACCCGGCGTGGACATGATCCAGTGGGGCGGCTCGGACTTCTCGATGAGCGTGGGGCTGGCCGGTCAGCGGAGCCACCCGGACGTTACGGCGGCCCGGGACAGGGTCTTCAAGACGGCGCTGGAGAAGGGCGTGCCACCGAGGGCGGAGGTGCAGACGGCGGACGACGCCAAGGAGTTCCTGGATATGGGCGTCAGGCACTTCTCCATCGGCACCGACATCACCATCCTCTACGGCTGGTGGCAGGAGAACGGCGAGGCCATCTGGAAGACGATGGAGGACGCCGGAGCAGGCCGGGTCGAGTGACCTCCCTGCCCGGGGAGCGGGGTTTGGCTACGGAGCGCATCGTTTCGGGGGACTCACAGGAGGAGGACCGCCCGGTCGACGACAGCCTGCGGCCCCAGCGGCTCGCGGACTACATCGGCCAGGACCGGCTCAAGTCCAACCTCGACATATTCATCGCGGCGTCGAAGCAGCGCGGCGAGCCCCTCGACCACGTGCTGTTGCACGGCCCGCCTGGGCTCGGTAAGACGACCCTCGCCAACATCATCGCTCGCGAGATGGACACGCGCATCAAGACCACGTCCGGCCCGGCCATCGAGCGGCCCGCCGACATGGTCGCGGTCCTGACCCGCCTCCAGAGGGGCGACGTGCTGTTCGTGGACGAGGTGCACCGGCTCCACCGCGTCGTGGAGGAGGTCCTGTACGGCGCGATGGAGGACTTCGTGGTCTCGTGGGTCATCGACAAGGGACTGAAGGCCAGGAGCATCAACCTCGCGATCCAGCCCTTCACCCTCATAGGCGCGACGACCCGCTACGGCATGGTCAGCTCCCCGCTGCGCGACCGGTTCGGCCACGTGTTCAGGCTCGACTTCTACGACGAGGAGGCGATGCACACCATCGTGCGCCGCTCGGCGCGCATACTGGAGATCGAGGCCGAGGACGACGGGCTGGGTGAGATCGCCCGCCGCTCGCGCGGGACGCCACGGGTCGCCAACCGCCTGCTGAAACGGGTGCGCGACTACGCGCAGGTGGTGGGCGACAACGTGATCACGGCGGGCATATCGCTGGAGGCGCTGGGGAGGCTCGAGGTGGACGGGCTGGGCCTGGACGACTCGGACCGGCTGGTGCTGACGACGATCATCGACAAGTTCGACGGCGGGCCGGTGGGCATCGAGACGGTGGCTGCGGCCATCAGCGAGGAGGCGGACACGATCATGGACGTGTACGAGCCGTTCCTGCTCCAGAAGGGCTTCCTGGACCGCACCCGCCGGGGCCGCGTGGCCACGCGCCGCGCCTACGAGCACCTCGGCCTGGCGTTTCCACAGGACCGGCAGTCGGCGCTGTTCTAGGGCTATAGGGGTTAGGGCGGTGGTGGACCGCACCCTTACCTAGGGGGGCGTCTCCGGAAGCCAAGCCAGGCGACTCCTGCAATCAGCCCCAGAGCGAAGGTGTCCCTCGGCGCATGACTTTCGGACTGTGCAATACTGCATCCTCCTGCCCCAAGTTGCGTGTCGCCGTGTTGCGTAGCTATCTGAGTGGGTTCGACTGGAGGTTCGGGAGCAGCCGAACCTGGTTCAGGTGCCCACCCATCTCCCAATGCCTGAAAGTCTTCTTTCGCGTGGGCAGCCTTACGAGTTCCACTGCATAGCCCGACGAACGGCGGGCTATCGTCACTATGGGAGTACACCACGTATTCCGTGCCCTTGCTGAACGGGAAGCCACAGCTCGGCTTGGATCGGACTGTCTCGACGAACATAGTCTCGTGTACCGCGCCTTTCCACACGGTGCTGACCTGGATTTTGATCGTAACTGGGTCATTAGAATAGTAAATGCCCGACGCGGGAGCTTCGTAGCCCCTTGTATCCACGACCTTGCCGGCGAAGACCATTGTCGCTGTGGCGAGCAACTCGGAAGGCGAGCCTCGATCCCCACACGAGCAGGCATAGCTCTTATCCATGTCACCGAAGAGCCAGAGCGCAAGAAGGGATACCGCTATCGCAAGTCGGGCCGCGTATGCCCATACGGGACGCATGAAAGCCTCCGAGTTCCCTCTTGCAATGGGCGAGCTTCAGCTATGCGAAGAGGTCGCTGACGGGTACGGCGAATTCGGGGAGGGCGGGCGCGCCGGAGAGGGAGTCCGTCTCCGAGAGCTGCTGCGGCTGGCCCGTTGTGCGGTGAACCGTCACAGACCGCGAGTTGGGGTACACGACCCACACGAGCGGCGTGCCCGCCTCCAGCCAGTCCTGGACCTTGCCTCCCACGGCGGCGAGGGAATCGCTGGGGGACACCACCTCGACGGCAAGGTCCGGGGCCAGCTCCAGGAAGCCGGGCGGAGGCTCGCCTTCAGCCAGGCGGCCTGCAGCCACATATGCCACGTCTGGGGCGCGGACGGTGTCGGGGTCGCGCCTTAGGAAGAAGCCCGTTTCGGCGGCGAAGACCATTCCGCCCTGTCCGGCGCGGGTGAACTCTGTCAACAGGTACGCGATCGTGTTGGCTATATGTCCGTGTCGTCCTCCGGCTGGCGCCATTACGACGAGGTCTCCCCTCACTAGCTCTGTCCGCTTGCCCTCGGCTGCGAGGCGCGAGGAGAGGGCCGGCAGATCGTCCGCCGATACCAGGGTTCCTTGAAGAGTCGCTGCCATCGCTCACCTCACGCCGCCATTCTACACGACGGCAAGATTCCGCGAGTCAGATGGACAAGAGTTCTATTTGACACAACCAGAGACAGTCTGTACAGTTCTTCGCGGACTCTCCGCAGGTCCTTTGCTTCACGATGTGCGCTATTGCGTTGGACGAGGCCATTGGCCTCCTTGTGGCTCACATCTGGAGTTAGGCGACCCTGCGGAGAGTAGCCAAAGTCCAACGCCACAAGGAGGCGTCATTATTATGGCTGAAGGGTCTGTCAATACCAAGAAGACACCGGACGAGCGCAAGGAACTGTTGGCAAGGCTGATCACGTCCAGAGTCTCACTGGGCCGACGGGTTGAATCTCAGAGTGACTTTCAGGCTGTGCTCGTTGTAGGGAAGCCTGTCAATCACATCCTGCACCTGATCCTCACGCTGTGCACCATCGGCTTCTGGGCCATTGTCTGGCTTGCCCTGGTAATCTTTGGAGGCGAGAAGCGCGAGGTCGCACGGGTCGACGAGTGGGGTAGCACGTCGGTCTCTCGGCTCTAGGCCATCATTGATGGTGGTCGGTGCAGGGTGAGTGAGGCTGTGGGCGATGAGGCGGCCGCTAGGCCCTTCGATATCTTTCGCCGATTGGACTTGGGACGTGGAGGCTATACCCAAGCCCCGGCAAGAGATGCCAAGGCCGCCGTCGTCGAGATTTTGAGAAGAAAGCACCGGCGACTACCGAAGGCTACCTTGCGTTGGCGTAGCACTGCCCTTCGACAGGCTCAGGGCGAGCGGGTCTAGCAGAAGGCGCCTGGGACTCTGGCAGCCTGGCTATTCGGGGATGGCTGCCTTGAGGGCGGCGAAGTTCATGGCGTAGAGGTGGGCGTAGAGGCCGTTGCGGTCCATCAGCTCGTCGTGGTCGCCGACCTCTTCCACCTCGCCGTGGTTGAGCACGACTATCTTGTCCGCGCCGCGTATGGTCGAGAGCCGGTGGGCTATGACGATGGCCGTGCGTCCCTCCAGCAGGGTCTGCAGGGCCTTCTGGATCAGCATCTCGGTGTAGCTGTCGATGTTCGCGGTCGCCTCGTCGAGTATCAGGATGCGCGGGTCGTCGATGATGGCCCTGGCGAAGCTGATGAGCTGGCGCTGGCCGACGCTGAGGTTCACCCCGCGCTCGTGGAGTAGGGTGTCGTAGCCGTCGTCGAGCCTCTCGATGAAGTCGTGTGCGCCGACGGCCTTCGCCGCGGCGACCATCTCCTCGTCGGGCACGTCGTGGTGGGTGTACCTGATGTTCTCACGCACCGTGCCCGTGAACAGGAAGGGCTCCTGGAGCACCATGCTGGTCTGGCGGGCCAGGGACTCGCGCGTCCTGTTGCGGATGTCGTGGCCGTCGATCAGTATCGCGCCCCGGCCATCCTCCACGTCGTAGAACCTGGACAGGAGCGAGACGAGGGTCGTCTTGCCGGCGCCCGTGGGGCCCACTATGGCGACGGTCTGGCCTGGCAGTACGTGCATGTTCACCCGCTTCAGCACGTCCTGGCCCTCGACGTAGCTGAAGCGTACGTCCCTGAACTCGATCTGGCCCCGTATCGGCGGAAGGTCCCTGGCGCCGGGCTTGTCCTCCAGGTCCGGCTTCGTGTCCAGCAGCTCGAATATGCGGATGCCCGACGCCATGGCCCGCTGGAGCTGGGTGTACTGCATCGTGAGGCTGCGTATCGGGTCGAAGAAGCGCTGGATGTACATGACGAACGCCACCAGCGCGCCGACCTCCAATGCGTTGCTGCCCACCAGCCTGGCCCCGAAGAAGAGCACCAGGCCGATGGAGATGGCCGTCAGCATGTCGACGCTGGGGAGCAGGCCCGACGATATCCCCGAGGCGTGGACGGCGGCGTTGTGGTTCTCCCGGTTCTTCGTCTCGAATATCTCGGCGTTGCGCTCCTGCCGGTTCATCGCCTGGACGACCCTGACGCCGGAGATGTTCTCGTTCAGGCTGCCGTTGACGATGGCCGCGGCCCGCCTGACGCGCATGAACGCCTTGCGCGCGAAGGGCTGCCACACCGCCATCACCAGGATGAGGAACGGGATCGTGGCCAGGGATATGACCCCGAGCTGGACGCTCAGGATGAGCACGGCCACCGCTATGCCGACCAGGCTCAGCAGGTTGCCCACCGTGACGACGGCCACGGACAGGAACTCCTGGAGCTGGTACACGTCTCCCAGCACCCGCGACATGATCCGCCCTACCTCGTTCTTGTCGTAGAAGGAGACGGACTGCTTCTGGAGGTGGTGGAACATGTCCCTGCGGAGCCGGTAGAGCAGGTTCTGGCCCACCCTTGCGATGGTCATCTCCTGGGTGAAGTTGGCGCCCCAGTTGAGCATGGCGTTGCCGATGAACAGCGCCACTATCCACATCAGGCCGGTGAAGTCGCCCTGGGTGATGAACTCGTCGATGGCGAGCTTGATGAGCCAGGGGACCGCGACCAGCGTCGCCGTGAAGACGAGCATCGAGGCGACGGCCAGGGACACCAGCCCCTTGTCGGGCTTGAGGTAGGGGACCATCCGGGCCACGACCCGGTAGTTGAAGGCCTGCCCGAATACCTCGTCGTCCAGCCTGCCCGAGTCGCGGGAGGCCTGCCGCATGAACGAGCCCGCGCCGGACATCATCGGACTGCCGCCTCCGCCTCGGCCGGAACGTCGAACTCCATCATGACCTCCTCCTGGGGCCGTAGCTGGAGCTCGTATATCCGCCTGTACGCGCCACCGCTCGCCAGCAGCTCCTCGTGGGTCCCGCGCTCGGCTACGCGCCCCCTGTCGAGCACTATGATCTCGTCGGCCTTGTGCACGGTGCTGAGCCTGTGGGCGATGACGAAGGTCGTCCGGTCCTTCATGACGGCCTCCATGGCCGTGCGGATCTTCTCCTCCGTGTTCGCGTCCACGCTGGCCGTCGAGTCGTCGAGGATGAGTATGGGCGGGTCGAGTAGCACGGCCCTGGCGATGGACATCCGCTGCCGCTGCCCGCCCGACAGGGTCGAGCCGCGCTCGCCGATCTCCGTGTCGTACCCCTCGTCCAGGCCCCGGATGTAATCGTCGAGCTGGGCGACCCGGGCCGCGTCGACTATCTCGTCCATGGACGCGTCCTCGCGGCCGTAGGCGATGTTGTCCCTGAGCGAGGCGGTGAAGAGGAACACGTCCTGCTGCACCATGCCGATGTGCTCGCGGAGGGACTTCAGGGTCGTCTCGCGTACGTCCACGCCGTCGACGGTGATGCTGCCCGACGTGACGTCGTAGAACCTGGGCAGCAGGTTAACGAGGGTGCTCTTGCCGCTTCCGGGCGCGCCCACCAGGGCGACCACCTTGCCGGGATAGGCGTCGATGTCGATCTTCTGCAGGGTCGGGGTGCGCCCGTCGTAGCTGAACGACACGTCGTTGAAGCGGACGTGTCCCCTGCTCTTCGGCATCTCACGGGCGCCGGGCGTCTCCTGTACGGGCGACCTGTAGTCGAGCACTTCGAAGAGGCGCTGGCCGGCGGAGTAGGCCCTGGCGTAGGAGTTGACGACCATGCCGGCGTGCTGCACCGGGAGGGAGAGTATCTGCATGTAGAAGAGGAAGCTGGCCAGCTCCCCGGGCGTCAGGTGGCCGTCGATCACCCTCATGCCCCCGACCCACAGGATCAGCCCGATGACCACGAGGTACGCGAAGACCATGACCGACGTGTTGAGGGCCTGGAGCCGGGAGGCCCTGATCATGTCGTCGGAGACAGCCGTGCTGCTCGCCTCGTACTTGGCCTCCTCGTACCGCTCGGCGGCGAAGGCCTTGACCACCCGCACGCCCGTCATGTTCTCTTGGAGCGTGGTGCTCAGGTCGGCCATGTCCTCCTGGACGCGCAGCCATATCCTCCTGAGGTGCAGCCGCAGGACCGCCGTCAGGATTGCCAGGACCGGCATGAAGCTCAGGGCGACGAGGCCGAGGATCCAGTCTCGCCAGATCAGTATGCCGGCCGTGGTGAAGAACAGGATGGCGAAGTAGGGCGACCGCACCAGGCTCGCCATGATGAACATCCTGAAGGCCTCCACGTCGGTGATGGCCCGTGACATCAGGTTGCCGGTGTGGTGGATGTCGTGGAACTTGAAGCTCAGGTTCTGCACGTGGTCGTAGAACCTGTTGCGGATGTCGTAGGCCACGGCCTGGGACAGGCGCTCGCCGAAGTAGGTCTGGCCGAAGGTCAGGGCGCCCCTGAGGAGGCTCACGGCCAGGATCGTTAGGGAGATGCGGAGGATGACGGTCTCGGATACTGTCCCGCCGTCGAAGACTCGGGCGACCTCGTCGATGGCCGTCCCGAAGAGCCAGGGGAGTACGAGGTACGCGGCAGTTGCGCCGGAGACGCAGAGGAGGGAGATGGCGAGGAGCCACTTGTGGGCGAAGGTGAGCGCTAGAATTCGTGCCAGTATCAAAACGCGTCGGACTCTGCTCCGGTCCGACAGATGCTCCGGTGGGCCTTGAGTGGATCTGGCGCTCTGCTATCGCGTCGAAATCCGCCGCACAACAGGAAATTCTACGATGCCCAGTGGCGCGGCTCAAGTATTTTAGGGGCCTATTTTTCGTGATTTTTATTTCATAGTTTGTCTTACGCGATGGCGAAGGTCGAGCCCGAGGGGGTCTTGGTGACCTCGATGCGGACCGGGAACGCCTCCTTCACCTGCTCGACGTGGGTTATCACGATGATCTTCTCGAAGTCGGCCTGTATCGACTGGATGGCCTCCTTCAGGTGCTCCTGGCCTCCGCTGTCGAGGGAGCCGAAACCCTCGTCGATGAACAGGATGGGCAGGGGCGCGCCCGACCTCCGGGCCAGCAGCTTCGAGAGGGCGATGCGCAGGGCGAAGTTGATCCTGAACGCCTCGCCGCCGCTGAACATCTCGTAGCTGCGCGTGCCCACCTCGTCGGAGATGCGGATGTCCAGCTCCTCGGAGGCAACCCCGCGGGACCGGCGTCCCTCCGTGACCTGGAGCTTGAGGGACATGCGATTCTCGGTGAGCCTGCCCAGCAGCTCGTTGGCGTCGTCCTGGAGATGCGGGATCGCGTTCTCGATCATCAGCGCCTGGATGCCGTTCCGTCCGAAGGCGACCGCGAGCTCGTCGTATATGGACTTGCGGTCCGCCAACTCCCTGCGCTCGGCCTGGAGACGCTCGATCTCGGCCTGGAGCCGGTCGAGGCGGGCAAGCTCCCGGCCGAGCCGTCCCTGCTCGATGGCGGCCTCCCGGGCCTGCCCCTCCAGCGAGTCGCGGGCCTTCCCGGCCTCCGCGAGCTCGCGCTCCCTGGCGGGCATGGAGGCCACCTCGGCGCGCAGCCCTTCCCGCCGCTCCCGGTCTGCCTGGAGGTCGGAGCGCCGCCTCTCCAGCATCTTGGTGTCGGCGGCTAGGGACTCGCGCTCACGCGGCAGGGCGGTCCTGGCCTCGTCGAGCTTGCGGTTGAGGCCGTCGTAGGGTTCGAGCCCGGCGGCGTCCGCGCGGGCGGCGCGGTACTCCTCCGCGTCGTAGCCGAGGGCGTCCAGGCTGGCCCTCAGCGCCTCGACCTGCCGGCGCTCCGCCTGGGCGTAGTCTTCCGTCGAGATGGCCCGGTCCAACTCCTCCAGGCGCCTTCGCTGGGGGACAAGCTCCTCCGAGGCGCGCCCCGACTCAGCCAGCTCCGATTCGAGGACGGCCCTCCTGGTCCTGAGCTCCGTGCGCCTGGCGTTCATCTCGCCCTGCCTGGCCTCGACGGCGCTCCGCAGGTCGGCGATGGCGCCCTCGATCTCCCTGCGCCGCTCGGGGTCGTAGTCGATGGCGGCCAATTCCTCCTCGATCTCCCTGAGCCGTGCCCGCTCCTCGTGGGCGAAGCTGTCCGCGCTCAGGTTGGCGCGAAGCTCCGCAAGCCACGCCTCCGCCGTGACCAGCTCCTCTTTCGCCTTGCCCGCGTCGCCGAGGCGGGATCGCAGGGTAGCGGTGTCGCCGTCTACGCGACTCCTGCGACTGGCGATCCCGGACTCCTTCTGGACCGTGCGCCCCGATAGCTGTGCGTGCCTGCTCCCAAGCTCCTTGATCTCGGCGTCGTTTTCCAGGTAGCGCCGCTTCTTGTCGAGGCCCTGCGCCTCGTACTCGGCCCTGAGGTGCTCCTTGCCGTCGGCGCCCAGGGGATGCTTGCAAACTGGGCACCTGGCATCGTCTTCATCCAGGATGTTGAAGTTCCGGTGGCCCTCTTTCATGTCGGCCATCAGCGTCTCGTTGGCCTGGCGGAGATAGACCATGCGACCGTCCATTCTCTCTAGCTCGCGCCGGCTGGCCTCTACCTCATCGGTCTCGGAGTCGAGCTTTGCTGTCTCGTCCGCGAGGTCTCGAAGCTGCCGCTCAATCGTACCGATCGAGTCTACGACCTCTGCCAGGTCGGCGGTCCTCTTCGCCTGGTGGTCTACGTCGGCCCTGATCTGCGTCTCCTGGACCGCTATCTCGCGCTCGACCTGCGCCTTGCGGGCCGCAATCCCTGTCCTCGCCTCCATCGCGCTGTTGAGGGTGTCTCGCTCCCCGTTCAGCCGGTCGATCTCGCGCCTCTGCGCGTCGAGGCCCGACTCCTCCGCGTCGAGCGCTTGCTCTTCATGCTCCACGTCGGCTATCTCGGACTTGATGGCGGGGGCGCGGGCCGCCTTCGGATCCAGCTCGTCGGCGATCCTGGAGCGGATCCGCTCCCTCTCCCCCGAGAGCCGGGTGCGCTCCACGGCGATGGCCGTGTCCAGCTTGGAGATGCTGCCCTCCAGGTCGGCCGCCGCAAGGGCGGCGTCGCGGAGGCGCTCGACCTCGCGCCGCGCGCCGGACAGCTTCTCGAACCCCTGCCGGATCTCGGCCTCCCTGCCGATCAGCGCCTCGGCGTCCGACACGCGCCTGCGGGTGCCCGGGATGCGCCGGGCGATCTCGTCCATGTCCGCCTCGGCGTTGGAGATGCGGCGCTCCAGGTCGTGAAGCTCGCTTGCCCTGGCGCGGAGGGCCGTGACCGCTTCTTCGAGATGGCGGTGGCGAGACTGCGCGTCCTCTGCCCGCGCCTTCAGGCCCTCCATCCGGTCGCTCACCTCGGCAAGGGCCCGCTCGTGCTCCTCTCGCCCGGCCACCTCCGCCGCGCGAATGTCCACGCCCGTGTCGGCCCTTTCGATCTGCCCCTGGATTTCGCGGCTCCGCTGCTTGGCCCGCTCCTCCAGGGTCTCGTAGTAGGCTAGGTCGAGTACCTCGGCGAGTACCTCCTTGCGCCTTGCGGGCGTGCTGGCCGTGAACATGTCGGCCTTGCCTTGGAGCAGGAACGCCGTGTTCACGAACGTGTCGTAGTCCATGTGCAGGGTGCGGCGGATGTGCTCCTCGGTCTCCCGGACGGTGTTGAGAGTGATGGGGGTGAAGCCGTCGCCGGAGGAGACTTGGAATTCGAGGACCGTGTGGCCCTGGCTGCTGCGCCGGGAGTACCGCCTGCTGACCCTGTACCGCTGCGACCCGGCCGAGAATTCGAGGTCGACGGCCATGTCGGTGAGTCCCTGGTGAACGAGCTCGTCGTGGGTGCGCGCCCGGGACTTGCCCCAGAGGGCCCAGGTGATGCTGTCGAGGAGGGCCGACTTGCCGTGGCCGTTGTCGCCGCAGAGGCAGGCGACGTGGATGGACTGCAGGTCCAGCTCCGGGACGTTGTCCCGGTAGCACATGAAGTTCTTGACTTGGAGCTTCAGGGGGATCAAGCGGACGTGAGTATATGCAGGCTACCCGGACGTAGTCAACAGCCCCGCGATGATACTATTGAGCGAGGATGGACAGCCAGGCCAATCGCAGCGTGATGGTGCTCCCGCCCGGGAAGCGCGACTTCTCGGAGCTTCTGCGCGCCGTTCCCACCAGGCCCGGCGTGTACCTCATGCGCGACAAGCTGGGCGGGGTCCTGTACGTCGGCAAGGCGGGGAACCTGCGGAACCGGCTCCGCAGCTACTTCGGGAAGAAGGCCAGTCCGTACCCGAAGGTCAGGGGCATGATCCCCAAGATCGCCAACTTCGAGTTCATCCTCACGGAGTCGGACGAGGAGGCGGTGCTCCTCGAGTGCAACCTGATCAAGGAGAACAAGCCGCCCTACAACTCGCGCCTGAAGGACGACAAGAGCTACCCGTTCATCAAGATCGACACGTCGGAGGACTTCCCGCGCGTCTACATCACCCGTGGGCAGACGGGCGACGGCTCCCTCTACTTCGGCCCATACGCCAGCGCCTACAGCGTCCGCAGGACCCTGGCGCTGCTCAAGAAGCTCTTCCCCTACCGCTCGTGCACCAAGGCCATCACCGGCACGGACGCCCGGCCCTGCCTCGACTACCACATCCACAGGTGCGTCGGGCCGTGCATCGGCGCAGTGGACAAGGAGGGCTACGGGGAGGTGATCGAGCACGTGGCCCTGTTCCTGAGGGGGCGTACGGACAGGGTGGCGAAGCAGGTGGCCCGGCAGATGGAGGAGGCGGCGGAGCGGCTGGAGTTCGAGCGGGCCGCCGTGCTGCGCGACCAGTACAGGGCCATCGAGAAGGTGAGCGCGGGCCAGAAGGTGCTCCACCTGAGCCCGGACAGCATCGACGCCATAGGGCTGGCGATCGAGGGCGGCGAGGCCTGGGTCGAGGTATTCTTCATCCGCGAGGGGAAGCTGGTCGGGCGCGACAACTTCATCATGGCGAGCCCGGCGGAGGACGAGCCGGGGGCCGTGATCACGGCGTTCGTCAAGCAGTTCTACAGCGCCAACCCCTTCGTGCCGCCCCGGATCCTGACCCAGCACGCCACCGTCGAGACGGAGGCCCTGGAGTCGTGGCTGGGCCGGAAGCGCCAGGGCAAGGTCAGGGTGTACGTCCCGCAGCGGGGCGAGAAGCGGAAGCTGGTGGAGATGGTGGCGGAGAACGCTGTCGAGGGCCTGGAGCAGATCAGGGTCCGGCGTGTCGCCCGGGGGGACTCGGAGGAGGGGATCGGCGAGCTCCAGGAGGCGCTGAGCCTGCCGCGCCCGCCCAACCGGATCGAGTGCTACGACATCTCCAACACGCGCGGCACGAACCCCGTGGGAAGCATGGTCGTGTTCGAGGGGGGCAAGCCCCTGCCGAAGCACTACCGCCGCTTCAAGATCAAGTCGGTCGGCGGCATCGACGACTACTCGATGATGCGCGAGGTGCTTACCCGGCGGTTCAAGCGGCTGGGCAAGGCGGGCAGCGAGAACGGCGGCTCGGAGAAGGACGGTTGGGAGACGGCGCCCGACCTGGTGCTCATCGACGGGGGGAAGGGGCATCTCGGTGCGGCGCTGCAGGTGTTCCTGGAGCTTGGCGTGGAGTCGGTGCCGCTGGCGAGCCTGGCCAAGGAGAACGAGGAGCTGTTCGTGCCTGAGACGCCGGAGCCGATAGTGCTGCCGCGCGGCTCCAAGGCGCTCTTCCTGGTGCAGCGCGCCCGCGACGAGGCCCACCGTTTCGCCATCACCTTCCACCGGCAGCGCCGCTCCAAGGCGTCGGCCTCGTCGGCCCTCGACGGCGTGCCGGGCATCGGCCCGAAGCGGCGGCGCCTGCTGCTGCGGACGTTCGGCTCCGTCAAGGGCATCCGCGAGGCCCAGGCCAACGACATAGCCGCGGTGCCGGGCATGACCGCGAAGCTGGCAGGGAGGCTGAAGGAGTACCTGTAGCGGGCCTGCTGGTCGATGCGGAGAATAGACCCCCTAATCTCCGCATAATATGCGGTGGATATTGCGTCTTGCGGAGAATAGGGCTATAATATCCGCAAATGATGCGGAGAAAGTACATCCACGACCACCCCGACTGGCCCCATCTCCGTTGGGACGAGGGCAGTCTGTCCGAGCCGCTGGCGGACGCCCGGCATCGGCAGGGGCGGCTCATGGGCCGAATGGAGTCCCTCGGGTTCGATCTCCGGCAGGAGGCCGTCCTCGAAACCCTCACGGGCGACGTGCTCAAGACCAGCGAGATCGAGGGCGAGAAGCTCGACGGGGAGCAGGTGCGCTCCTCGGTAGCCCGCCGCCTGGGCATGGACATCGGCGGTCTCAGACACGTGGACCGCAACGTGGACGGCATCGTCGAGATGATGATGGACGCGACCGGGGACTACGCCAAGCCCCTTACCGCGCAGCGCCTGCACGCCTGGCACTCTTCGCTGTTCCCCACTGGCCAGACCGCCATGAGACGGATCACGGTCGGCGCATGGAGGGACGACCGCGCCGGTCCCATGCAGGTGGTGTCGGGGCCGATTGGCCGGGAGCGGGTGCACTACGAGGCGCCGCCCGCCGAGAGGCTCGACCGTGAGACAGGGGCCTTCCTGGGCTGGTTCAACGCGCCCGTGGAGATCGATGGGGTGCTCAGGGCGGGCCTGGCCCACCTCTGGTTCGTGACCATCCATCCCTTCGACGACGGCAACGGGCGCATAGCCAGGGCCATCGCGGACATGGCACTGGCGCGCTCCGAGGGCAGCCCGCAGCGCTTCTACAGCATGTCGTCACAGATCATGCGGGAGCGCAGCGACTACTACGACATCCTGGAGCGGACGCAGAAGGGGTCCGTGGACGTATCCGCGTGGCTGGAGTGGTTCCTGGCCTGCCTGGGCCGGGCCATCGACGACGCCCAGACGACCCTGTCGGGCGTGCTTGCGAAAGCGCGGTTCTGGGAGCGCGCCTCCCGAATTCCCCTGAACGAGCGCCAGCGCCTGATCGTCAATCGCCTGCTGGACGGCGAGTTCCGGGGCAAGCTCACCACGTCGAAGTGGGCAAAGCTCGCCAAGTGCTCGCAGGATACCGCCCTGCGGGACATCCAAGACCTCATCGCGCATGGCATCCTGGCCCGCAGCCGGGAGGGCGGACGGAGCACCAGCTATGACTTGGTAGTAGGCGACTAGGTTCCCGTCTGCACGTACTTCCGTTGGTACCGGTGTTCTCCTTGTAGCCGGTTAACAATACACGGAGAGTTCTATGTCGGTGTCTTCAATCATACGCTCTATCTCTGATATACCCATTACCCTAGACTCACCATCTTCCATCACACTGACTCTGACGGACTCTCCCTGAGACTCTTGCCCTTCAATGAATTCCATAAGAACTATCATGCGTCCATAGTTCGGCTTGACTCTACGCCAAAAGCCGCAGGCATCGGATATAGCTTTGTCTCTGACTTGGGGATTCAAAGCTGCCAAGCCACCAAGAGTGTCTAGCGCTATCTTGTCGTTAAAGGCTTCCGTCAGCCTGATGGTACGGTTCTCGAGTTCAGATAGTTCCGACCTAGCCGACTCAACCGACTGAGGCTGTCCAGATACATTCACTGACCCCACGAAGTCGGCAGCCGTATCAACGTAGGCCTGTGCTGTCTCGGCATTCAATCCGAATGTAGCCGTACGCTCGTATGACTCGTTGGTCCATATCCCCACGGTGAACCCTACAATGAGTGCGAGTAGCACCCAGAGCTTACTCATACGTCTACTCCTGCCCCTGCGTCTTCTGTACGTCATGTTCTTGCCTAGTCTGTGGAGATGGGCGGGACTTGTGATTCCTGCAGGAGGGTTGTGAAGGTGGGGATGTCGTTGTCGATTACGTCCTGCACGATGTCGAACTGGGCCTGGAGGCGGGCGGAGAGGTCGTCGAGGAGTTCGTAGGAGGAGGCCGTCGGGGGCCAGTCTGCGCCCGCCACGATACCCATCAGCTCCTTGAGCTTGGCGTAGAGGCCGACGGGTATGCCCCTAGGCTGGGGGCCCGCGGACCTGAAGGGGACGATCTCGTTCTCGGCGTCGGAGAGTCTTTTGTGTATGCGGGTAGCGGCCTCGCCTATCTCGTCGACCGCGTCGGGGGCGCGCTTCTTCCACTCGTCGAGCTGGGCCTTGACGGACCGTATGGCCAGCACGCGGTCCCTGGCCTCCTCGTACCTGTCGCGGATGCGGAGCTGGAGGGCGAGCTGCGCGTCCAAGTCGGCCTGGGTGGCGTTCGAGCGCGGGTCCATGATGACCTGCAGGGGGGCCGTGCGGGACTCGCTCCCGGCGGTGAGCCTGACGGTGTAGGCGCCGGGGGCGGCGAGGGGCGCGATCTTGGCCGCGCCGAAGGGGCTTGCGCCCCCGGCCTCGTCCGGGAGGTCCTCGGATGTCCTGTGGCGCAGGTCCCACCAGGCGCGGTTCAGGCCCGCCCGCGCGGTCAGCTTGTCCGCGCCTCTGGAGCAGGTGGAGAGACGCCTGACGACCGCGCCGCCGGCGTCCAGCACCTCGATGGAGACCTCGCCCTCGGGCTCGCCGTCGAGTCGGAAGTCGATGGCCGCGCCCTCTGGCGGGTTGACGCCGGAGTCCAGCCCCTTCCTGGTCGTGCGGCCATCCGCGCCGGTGCTCTCAGTCCAGGACGCGGGTGCGCCCAGGATGTCGCTGGCGTAGTGCTTGCCGGGGCCGGACTCCACGATGGAGCCTAGCTGCTTCATGAAGCGAATGGCTGGGCGCGGCTCGAAGAGGTGAGGGCCGGCCGGCGCGCCCGAGGCCGACTGGCGGAGCGGGGTGAGGTCGTCCAACACCCAGAAGGAGCGGCCGTGGGTGGCGGCGACCAGGTCGCCATCCTTCACCTCCAGGTCGTAGATGGGGACGACGGGCAGGTTGAGCTGCATTCGGGTCCAGCACCCGCCGTCGTCGGCCGAGGCGTACACGCCGGTCTCGGTGCCCGCGTAGAGGAGGCCGGGCTGGACGGGGTCCTCCCTGAGGACGCGGGTGAAGTCGTCGCCGGGGATGCCGTCCACGATGGGGGTCCAGGTCGAGCCGTAGTCGGTCGTCCTGAATAGGAAGGGGCGGTTGTCGTCGAGCTTGTACCTGGTGGCTGCGACGTAGGCGGTGGCCGGGTCGTGGCGGGACGGCTCTATGAAGCTGACCATCGTCCACTCGGGCAGGCCGTCCGGGGTGACGTCGCTCCAGGACTCGCCGCCGTCCCTGGACACGTGGACGAGGCCGTCGTCGGTGCCCGCCCAGAGGAGGCCGGGCTCGATGGGGGACTCGGCGAAGGCGTATATGGTGCAGTAGATCTCGGCCCACGGGCCCTCGGAGGTGATGGGGCCGGACAGCCCCTGCTTTTCGGGGTCGTTCCGGGTCAGGTCGGGGCTGATGGCCTGCCAGGTCGTGCCCTCGTCGTTGGACTTGAAGGCAACGTTGCCGGTGGCGTACAGGGTGTCGGGGTCGTGGGGCGATATGGTGATGGGGAACTCCCAGCCGAAGCGGTACCTGTAGTCCTTGGGCGGCGAGTTCTGGTAGTACTCCGGCCAGACCATGATCACCCTGACCTGGCCGCTGCCGTGGTCGTACCTGAGGAGGGTGCCGCCGGGGTAGGAGGAGTAGACGACGTTGGGGTCGGTCGGCTTGACGGCGACTTTGCCGCTCTCGGACAGGCCGATGGTGTAGCAGTCCGTCCAGGGGATGACGCCCTTGACGGAGCGGCTGGGGACGCTGACGGCGCTGTTGTCCTGCTGTGCGCCGTAGACGCGGTAGGGGACCTGGTTGTCGGCGACTACGGAGTAGAGCTGGGACGTGGGCTGGTTGTATATGGAGCTCCAGGTCTCGCCGGCGTCGTAGGTGACGCAGGCGCCGCCGTCGTTGCCCTCTATCATGCGGCGCGGGTCGGCCGGGTCGATCCAGAGGTCGTGCTGGTCGGAGTGGGGCATGTTGATCTGCTCGAAGGTCGTGCCGCCGTCGGTCGACCTGAGGGTCTTGGGGGCGAGGACATACACGGTGTCGGGGCTGACGGGGTCGGCGAACACGTGGGTGTAGTACCAGGGCCTGCTGCGCACGTCCTCGGTGTCGTTGAGCTTCTGCCAGGACTCGCCGCCGTCGTCGGAGCGGAAGAGGCCGCCGTCCTCGGCCTCGACGAGGGCCCAGACGCGGCCGGTCCTGGCCGGGGAGACGGCGACGCCTATGCGCCCTACGACGCCCTCGGGCAGGCCGGGCCTGCGGGTCAACTCGTCCCAGGTGTCGCCGCCGTCGGTGGAGCGGTAGAGTCCGCTGCCGGGGCCGCCGCTGTTCATGGCCCAGAATGAGCGGCGGGCCTCCCACATCGAGGCGTAGAGTATGCGGGGGTTGCCGGGATCCATCGAGAGGTCGGCGGCTCCGGCGTCCTCGCTTTTGTGCAGGACGTTCTGCCACGACCGGCCGCCGTCCTTCGACCTGAAGATGCCGCGCTGGGCACTGGGGCCGAAGGCGTGACCGAAGGCGGCCACGTACACGAGGTCGGGGTCGTTGGGGTGGACGCGGACGCGGGATATGTGGCGGGTGTCCTCGAGGCCGAGGTGCTTCCAGGTCGCGCCGGCGTCGTCGGAGCGGTAGACGCCGTCGCCGTGGGTGACGTCGACGCGGATGCAGGTCTCGCCCATGCCCGCGTAGACGACGTTGGGGTCAGACTGGGCTACGGCGATCGCGCCGACGGATGCGGTGTTCAGGTAGCCGTCGGATACGTTCCGCCAGTACGTGCCGCCGTCGGTGGACTTCCAGACGCCGCCGCCTACGGAGCCGAAGTAGAAGACGCGCGGGTCTACGGGGTCACCGGCGACGGCGACGACGCGCCCGGCCCGGTAGGGGCCGATGCACCGCCATTCGAGGGCGCCTTCGAGGAGATCGACAGGGGAGGGCATGTTCACTCCTATGGGACACAAGGTGTATGATGGCGGCCATGATAACCCATCGCACTAAAGGAGACCTGAGTGACGATCATTCTGTGCCATGAGGACAGCTACTTGAGGGAGTTCGACGCGACCGTGGTGGGGGCGGCGGGCAAGGGGGTGGTGCTGGACCGCACGGCCTTCTACCCCGGCGGCGGGGGGCAGCCGCCGGACAGCGGGGTGCTGAGGGCCGGCGGGCGTGAGTGGCGGGTGCGGAAGCTGTCGAGGTCGGGCGGGGCGCTCGTGCACGAGATCGAGGGCGGCGACTTCCCGCGGGAGGGCGAGGCCGTTCGGGGCGAGATCGACTGGGAGCGCAGGTACCAGCTCATGCGGACGCACACGGCGCTCCACATCCTGTGCGGGGTCGTGTGGCGGGACTACGGGGCGCTGGTCACGGGGGGCGACATGAAGCCGCTCACGGCCCGCATGGACTTCGAGCTGGAGAGCATGTCGGCGGACTTCGCCAGGGAGGTGGAGGGGCGGATCAACGCGGAGGTGGAGGCCGCGAGGCCGGTGGAGATTCGCACGCTGCCGCGGGAGGAGGCGTTCGAGATACCCGACCTGATCCGCACGAAGATCAACCTGCTGCCCGAGTCGATCAGGGAGGTGCGGACCGTGGACATATCGGGCCTGGATCTTCAGGCGGACGGCGGCACCCACGTCGCCAACACGCGGGAGGTGGGCAGGATCAGGGTCGTGGGGCGGGAGAGCAAGGGGCGCATCAACAAGCGGTTGAGGATAGCGGTGGAATAGGGAGGCGTGGTTGCCCTGCGGAGCACTGCCCTTCGACAGGCTCAGGGCGAACGGGGGTGGAACTGCGGAGCATTGCCCTTCGACCCTTCGGCTGGCTCAGGACAGGCAAGCTCAGGGCGAACGGGGGAGGGCGGGTTTCAAACCCGCCCCTACGACAAGGGCGAGCGTTCGGGTTGTGGTCGGGGTGACTGGACTCGAACCAGCGACCCCCTGCACCCCATGCAGGTGCGCTTCCAAACTGCGCCACACCCCGACCGTCCAGCAAGGATAGCACGCCGGGGCGCCCGGCTCAAGATGAGATCTACCGCAGAGGCCGCAGAGTTTTAGGAGTTATGGGGAGGGAGAGAGGGCCTCTATAGGTTAGAAGCCGGAGAGGGTTTCGGTTTGGATGTCGATGATTTGGTAGTCGGCGGGGGTGTTTTCTATGTGGGCGAGGACGGTGTCGATGGTCTGGGTGGCGTGGCGGGAGGAGCTTGAGACGGCGGCGATGCCGAGGGTGGCGGTCTGGTGGAGGTCGTTGCCGGCGACCTCGGCGATTGCGACGTCGAATTTGTTGCGGACGCGGGCGCAGAGGGATTTGACGACGCGGCGCTTGCCCTTCAGGTCGTGGTTTCCGGGCAGGTGGAGGGTGAGCGTGGCTACGGCTACGTGCATGGGGGTATTGTAACCGCAGCGGGGGAGGGCGGACACGTGGGTCCGCCCCTACGATGGCGATGCATGGCAAGTCCGCCGGGCCGGGGAGGGCGGGTTTCAAACCCGCCCCTACGATGGCCGGGGCATGGCAAGCCGCCGGGGATGGGGATGCTCCGCGGAGCACTGCCCCCGTATCGAGTACGGGGCAGGCTCTTCGACAAGCTCAGGGCGAACGATCTCTTGTATTGGTTGGGTGGCCCCGCTCTGGCCTGGTGGGCCGGCGGGGCTGGGTCAGACCCAGAGTAGGGTGCGCTTGGGTGGGGGGAGCTTGCCTTCGCGGCGCAGCCTGTCGGCGGTCATCTCCTGCCGGATGCTCTCGGTGGCGGGCGTGGGCCGGCTCTGGCGCCTGGGCCGGGAGGGTTTCCGGATGGGCGTGGGGGAGTATGGGCAGTACTGGTAGATGAGCTTGCCGTACCTGTCGGGCTCCAGTCCCGCGATCCAGCGCTTGGCGTATTCCTCGTCCTGGTCGTCGTCTCCCTCTTTGAGGAATGCGACGACCAGCTCGTCGTATGCCTGGATGAAGTTGTGGATGGGGTGCTCGGACTGCCACATGGATCGGGCGATCTTGTGGTTGAGGCTGTAGCAGGGGTGGGGGAGGTTTCTGGTTCTTAGTTTTTGGTTGTTAGTTTTTAGTTGTTGGTTGTTAGTGGGGAGGGACGCATCGGCGGCTGCGTCGTCCTGGGGAAGGTTGTTAGTTTCTAGTTGTTGGTTGTTAGAGGGAAGAGGCCCATCAGCATCCTCGCCCTCCTGGATACCGGCTTCCGCCGGTATGACGGATGGGTTGGCCTGCACTTCGGCAGGCCCTTCGGCGGGGTCTGGGTGAGTGGAGTCCGGGTGTGACCCTTCGGCTGTGCTCAGGACGGGCCCTTCGACAGGCTCAGGGTGACCGGAAACGGCTTCTGGCCCTTCGGCGGGGTCGGGCTGGGTGCGGAGCTCGTCGCGGGCTATGTGGGCTATCAGCTCCTGGGCGGCTCGCATCCTGTGGTGGGGGCCGAAGCCCTGGATCGCTCCATTCATGACGTTGATGAGGTAGCTGACGGCGACCTTGCCGTGGTCGGTGCTGGCGCGGACTATGCCGGTCACGCGGGGGTCGTCGGTAATGGATGGGGCGTCGAGGGCGGAGGCCAGGTACTCGATGGCCTCGTGGCGGTTGTGGCTCCGGCAGTCCCCGGCGCAGACCGGTTTGGGGTCACGGGGCTTCCTGCGGCGGATGCGCTTGGGACTGCGGCGCTGGGCGTGTACGCACTTTTCGCCGCTGATCACTTCTATGAACTCGGCGACCAGGTCGGGTGCGACGGCCTGTAGCTGCGCTGCGGCCTCCATCCTGTGGCAGGCCTCGAAGCCGTCCTCGTCGCGAGTGCCCTCGACGACGTCGAGGTAGAAGCCGACGATGAGCGCGCCGTTGTTGGTCTGGCGGCGGACGATGTCGGCGAGGGTGGGAATGTTGCTCGGGTCGTTCTGGTTGTCCATATGTTCTAGTGTAGAGGGTTGAAACGGATGTGTCAAGGGGGAGTTTCTAGTTGTTAGTGGTTAGTTTTTAGTTGGGGAGGGGGCGGACTGGTGTCCCTGGAGGAATTGAAGCAAGGGCATGTCGCTGCCTAAGGCGCGGACGAGGGCAGCCACAAGGGCTGCCCCTACGATGGAGGCGGTTATCTTGTAGGGGCAACCCTCGTGGTTGCCCTCGTCTGATCCAGACTCCTGCACTAGGACTTAGCGGCCTCTCTGATATCAAAGATCGCTGTGCCAGTTATCGAGACCCTTTGCTGTTCGACTGCTTGTATCTCTCCATTGTGTCCATGGTTTTCACGCTCCCAGCAGTCTGCCGACCGCGTCCTCGACCGCCTGGCCCTCGGTGGATTCCCGTAGCCACTTGCGGATTTCGCGGCGGGCTATGTTGACGGTTACGCGGTCGCGTTCTTCGTGGAGCCGGGCAAGCTGGCGGGCCGCGCCCTTTGCTGCCGCCTTGCCTGCCGTCGATATCTCGGCGTGTAGGGGGTCGCCGGGGTCGAACTCGGGGATGGGCAGTTTCCACAGGTGCTTTTGCAGGTCGCGTGTCTTTCCAGCCCAGTTTGGCGTGGTGTACCTATTGACTGCGTCTGCCAAGGCATCGCTGTTGATGATGGCTAGTAGGTATTGCGCTTCGACTAGGTTCTGACAGGTAGTCCAGAACAGCTTGTAGTCAACTATGGCGTGATCGTCTTGGAGCAACGCGGCCGTTGGGGTACCCCACCCGCCGTATACAACACGAATGGGCCTCTTCCCGGGCGCATGGCTCCACTGCAATTGGGATGAGAGCTCCCTGTGAAAGTCCAGTCTTCCCAAGAGGTCTAGCTTGTTAACGCGGCGCTTGTGTGTTTCCCATAGACCGCTGACGGTCTGCCAGCGGTCTCGCATCCGGCGCTCCAGCCCGCCTAGGCGAATACCGCCTATGCCGATGGGGTCGGCAGGAATCTCGGCTGCCTTGGTATCCAGTGGCAGCACCGCCTTGAGGGGGTCGAGATTCGCGTAAGGGACCAGAGTTTCCCCGAGATAGACGTCGTGGACATGCCTGGATTCGATAGTCTGGCCGGTGATGGCAGCGAGGTCGAGGCTACGCCATGGCTCCTTGTCCAGGGAACCCCGTCTCGGATTCACAGTCAACGTCCGCCCTGCCTGTAGGATGGCGGGATTGTCAGTCTCTTCCACGAAAAACAGGCAGCGAGGAACGATTGACGCACCTTGCCGGGAATGGTCTGCATACGGAGAAACGCTATCGGCGGACGTGTCAGTTATGGCAGTTCGCGCCTTTCTGTCGGCTTCCTCGCCCGGCTCTCCAAGCCAGCGCTCCACATGGCCTGCGAGCGGTGCCTCATTGCCCCCCTCACCGGCACGCCTCGCGAAGACCACCGACGAGGCGACCGGAAAGAAGGTGTTGGGCTCGAGGCCTTCCAGGTCCCACGCTGTCTTGTGGCTGAAGTCGACCGACAGAACGCGGCCAGGGGTCCGGTTTCTTCCTCTGCCTGTCGGCTTGGCCCTCCATGCGCCTGTGCGCCACTTGGCGTGCTGCCCCGTTTGCAGGGCGCTGTGGGGCATCACCATGCCGATCACACCGCCGTCATCCAAGTAGAGATCGGTGCAGCGGGCGAAGAACAGGCTGGAGATGTCCTGATGATTGGCGTGTCTCCCCCCGACCCAGATGCCGTAGAGGTCCTTGCTCTGCCTTTCCAGCTCCGTTCGCAGAGTGCTGACAGTGTTGCGGTATATGAGCCACGGTGGGTTGCCGATGATGACGTTGACCTTGCTGCGGGATAGGGCGACGGGTCGGACGAGGTTTCGGGTGTAGTAGGCCCAGATGTGGTCGCGCCCCTCGCCGTGCAGGGTCTTCATGGAGGCGATGGTCTCCTCCAGGGTCTGCCGCTCGGCGGGGTCGGCGATGCCGTGGTCGTCCAGGGCGAAGGTCGGGTCGTCGCCGCTCTCTATGGCCTCTGCGACGTCGCCCATGAGTGCGTCGAAGGTCTCGGCGCGCTCGACGAGGCTGACGGGGAAGACGAGGGCGGTGTTCCGCTCGTCCTCGACCTGGAGCGTGACGTTGTGCTCGGCGAACATGTCGCCGGTGCGGAACCGTAGCTGGAGGGCGTCGCCCAGGTAGACGGGGACGGTTACGTCGGTAGCGAGGCCGTGGTCGGCGGCGGCCTGTATGGCGGGCTGAGCGGCCAGGACCCACGCGGACCGGGCGAGGTGGACGGCCACCGGGTGGACGTCGATGCCCGCGACGGCGGTGCGGAGCTTCTCCAGGACGTCCTCGGGGTACAGGGAGGCGTCGTTGGCGGCCTGGACGAAGTGGGTGACGGCCTCGGCTATGAAGGTGCCGGAGCCGCAGGCGGGGTCGAGGACGCGCTGATCCAGCGGGTCGGTCACGATCTCGCGCACCATGATCCGCGCGAGCCATTCCGGGGTGTAGTACTCGCCGAGCTGGCGGCGCTCGTCGGGCGGGATGAAGGTCTCGTAGAGGATGGCGGCGACGTCGTTGGGGGCCTCGCGCCAGTCGAACCTGGAGACGCGATGGGCCAGGGTCCTGAGCAGGGGGAGGCCGCCCACCTCGGCCGGCCATGCGAAGAAGTCGGACTCGACGATGCCCTGGAGTCCGGTCTTGCCGCGGAACTCGCGGCCGTGGAGCAGGTCCTCGGGGTCGGTCTCGGCCAGGGCGTATATGTCGATGCCGAAGGATGCCTGCACGACCATGCCTACGACTGCGCCCAGGTAGGTGTGGCGTACGAACAGGTCGTCCATCTCTCCGGGGGTGCGGGCTATCTCTCCCAGGGCGGCGGTGAGCAGGTTCTCCCATAGCTGGCGCTTGACGCTGATGGTGTTGCAGGCGGCGTACTCGTCGTAGAGGGCTTTCAGTACGGCCAGGTCGCGCTGGTAGGAGGGGCTGCCGGGGCCGAAGTGGTCGGCGACGGCCTGGCGGGTGGGCTCCTTGTCCTCCTCGGCGGAGAGGGCGTGGTCGCGGAGCCACTCGTAGAGGGTGAACCAGCGGTCGGGGTCGTCCAGTGTGAAGGCGTAGGGCGGGGCGGCCCTGACGGGCCCGGCGTTGGGCCATCGCAGGAGCCAGTGTTTGCCGTCGGTGAGGATGCCCATGCGGACGCGGCCCTGCTCCTGGGACTGGGCGAGGTAGTCGTCGAGCTGCTGGACGTAGCCGGGGTTGGGGTCTAGGCCGCCGGTGGAGCCGATCCTGCGCTTGGACTCGATGAAGGTGTCGAGGGCTGTGAGGTCGACGGCGCGGCGGGAGCCCTGGGCGGGCGGGTTCTCCTCGACGATCTGGTCGCTCGCGGCGAGGCGGGTGGCGATCAGGAAGTCGCGGACGGCGCTGGTGATGTTGGCCTCGGGCTCGCCGAGGTGGTGGCGGCGCAGCATCTCGGCGGCTGCGGCGGCGGAGGGGAGGTCGTTGTAGTCTAGGTGGTCAGGCATTGGCTTCGTGGATGCTGTGCCAGGGTATGAGGCGTCCGGCGGACCTGTCCTGGGACTCGTCGCCGCCGTAGGCTACCACCACGTCGCACGGGACGGAAGAGGCGTCCAGGTGGCGGCTGACGCGGCGGGCGTCGTCGAAGAGGCTGGCGGAGGGCGTCTGGGAGGACTTGGCCTCGACCAGGGTGATCCGGGACGGGCGCTCGATAACCAGATCCACCTCCGCGCCGTCCCTGTTGCGGTAGAAGAAGAGGCCCCTGCGCTCGCCCATGTTGGTGCGGTGCTTGACGATCTCCGAGACGACCCAGGTCTCGAATATGGGGCCGCGCAGGGGATGGGTGCGGAGCTGCTCCGGGGTGCGAATGCCTATGAGCCAGCAGGCGAGGCCGGTGTCGTAGAAGTGCAGCTTCGGCATCTTGACCAGGCGCTTGCCCACGTTCGCGTGGAAGGGCGGAAGGCGGAAGAGGATGAAGCCGGCCTCGAGTATGCTGAGCCAGGCCTTGGCGGTGGGCTGGGACACGCCGCAGTCGCTCGCCAGGGAGGAGTAGTTGATGAGCTGGGCCGTGCGCCCGGCGCACAGCTCCAGGAAGCGTTGGAAGGTCGTGAGGTCGCCGACCTGGCTGATGGTCCTCACGTCGCGCTCGACGTATGTGGAGACGTAGGAGCGGAGCCACTCCGACGGGTCGAGGGCCTCGTCGAATATGCGGGGGTAGCCGCCGAAGAGGATGGCCTCTTCCAGGGTGCCCGGATGCCGGTCGAAGCGCACGACCTCGGTGCGGGCCAGGGGGAGCAGGTGGTGAATCGCGGTGCGCCCCGCCAGGGACTGGCTCACCGACTCGGCCAAGGCGAGGTTCTGGGAGCCGGTGAGGACCCACCGGCCGGGTTCCGGGGCCGCGTCGATGATCCCCTGCAGGTAGGATGGGATCTCCGGGACGCGCTGCACCTCGTCGATGATCGCGCCTTCCGGGTAGCGGGCGAGGAAGGCGCGGGGGTCGTCGGAGGCGAAGGCGCGAACGTCGGGGGCCTCGAGGCTGACGTAGCCGTGCCGGGGGAAGACGGCCCTTGACAGGGTGGTCTTGCCGCTCTGGCGCGGGCCGGTAAGGGTGATGGAGGGCGACTTCCGGGCCGCCTCCGTGAGGATGGGGGTGAGGTTTCTGTGGACCGTCATGGGGGGGACTGTAGCATAGAAATGCGGCTAATTCAAGAATGGATTTTGAAATAGCCGAGAATTGGGGTGGCCGGGGATGGGTTCCCGCCTTCGCGGGAACGACGGTGTGTGGTGCGCGGGAAACGACGGTGTGGGGGTTTATGGGCGTTCGACTGTGACTTGTTGGCCGTGGAGGGAGTAGTCGGCGGTTATGGCTATGTAGATGGTCACGTCGGGGGGGAGGTTGAACTGGGCGCCGGACTGGACGGATTCGAACCTTGCGCGGCGCAGGAGGTTGTCGTCCTCGCCTATCCAGAGGTATACCGTGTCGATGGGGAGATCGGACTCCAGGCCCGCCTGGACGAGCAGCACGGGGACGCCGTCGATGGTGTCCCCGGCCACGGTGGGGTCTACGAGGTTGTCGGGGCCGATGACGTTGAAGTCGAAGAGGGTGTAGAGGATGCCGGGCTGGCCGGAGGGGTTTTCGATCCACCGGCCGGACTGGGGGTCTATCTCGTACTCGACGCCGTCGACCCTGCGGGTCTCGAAGGGGATGGTGGCGGCGAGCCCCTGGTCGTTGATCTCGATGTTGCCCGCCAGCCGGTTGTCGCCGTCCAGGGCACCGTCGCCCTCGAAGGTCTGCCGCATGATGGCGGTATCGGAGCCGGGGCTGTCCTTTATGGTCGTTTCGCCCACGACGTGGGCGGTCCCGGCAGCCCTCATGGCCTGGGCGTAGGCTGCCAGCACGCCGTCGTCGGTGAGTGGCTCACCGGCCCTGGGAGAGGATGGCTGCGAGCCTGGCCGGAGGGACGGCTGGACGGGGGGAGTTATCTGGAGGTCCTTGCCGTACTCGGACAGGCTCATGGCGAGCTTCATGCTGCCGATGTCGCCGAGCCCCTGGGTCATCTGGCCCTCAGGCGGGGCGATCTTGCCGTCGGCCTCGATCCGGGCGATGAGGTTGTCTGGCGCCCTGACCCAGAAGACGTAGGCGACCTCAGCGCCTTCGACGTCCGTCTTGGCCTCGATGACGTGGTGCTCGACGCCGTCGATGGTCTCCTTCCTGGCAAGGGCTACGCTGGCGAGGCCGTCGGTGTCCAGGGCGATGAACTCGGCGGGGTTGGCGACGAGGGAGCCGGAGCTTTCGTCGATGGTCCACTGGCCGGTGGTCGGGTCCTTGATGTACATCTTGTCGCCGGTGTCGACGATCTCGGTCTCGAAGGCGAGGAAGCCGAGGTTCATGCTCATCCTGGCCTGGATCATGTTGGGGGTCTTGAGGTCGCCGGAGATCTCGACGGGAAGCTCGATTTCTGCGCCCTCGGATTCGACGGTGAGCACGACCTCCATCTCGAAGTGGAAGGCGTCGAGGGCGGAGGTGGATGTGACGGCGATTTCGAGCAGCTCTTTCGGGCCGTAGAGGCCGGGCGCCGCCGTGCCGGCGGGTGTGGCGGCCGGCTGGGGCGCGGCGGCCGGGGCGGGAGTTGGCACGGGCGTCGCGGTCGGCTCGGGCGTAGGGGTGGGAACGGGCGTGGGAGGGACGGGCGTCGCGGTGGGCGCGACTGTCGGAGTAGAGGTCGGGATGGCAGTGGGCTCGGCTGCGTCGCCGCCGTCGCCGCAGGCGGCGATGACGATGACGGCGATCACGGCAGCCGCAAGGAGGGCCGCGCGTAGAGTGTGGGAAATCAGGCCGCTGCCGGATTCACGATACATGCTCACCACCTAGCCTCGGGGATTGGGTTCAATTCCAGCCTAGCCCCGGACGGGCAGGGGCGCAACGATAATCGGCGCCACGGTTCGTCGAATTCAGGCCGCGACGGTCACGACCCGGGGGCGTCCGGCCAGGTCGAGGCGGTGGGAGACGCGCCCGTTGGGGAATGCGCGGGCGGCCAGGGACGTGGCGGCGCGAAGCCGGCGGGGGTCGATCTCCACGAGCATCGCTCCGCCCGGGTTCAGGGCAGCCGGGGCCTGGTCGAAGAGGCGGCGAATGACGTCGAGGCCGTCGGGGCCGCCGTCGAGGGCCTGGACGGGCTCATGGCCTATCTCGCGGCCCAGCCCTTCGATCTCGCCGGTCATGACGTAGGGGGGGTTGGAGGCTATGAGGTCGACGGGCACGTCGAGGGCGTGGAGCAGGTCGCCGTGCCTGAGCTCGACGCGGTCTTCGACGGCGTGCATGCGGCAGTTGGTCGCGGCGACTCGGAGGGCGGCGTCGGATATGTCGGTGGCGTAGACGCGGCTGGAGGGCAGGTTGACGGCGGCGGCCACGGCGATTGCGCCGCTGCCGGTTCCCACGTCGGCGACGGTGAGGGCGGGCCGCCCGGCGGCGATATCGAGGATGGCGTCGACGATCAGCTCGGTCTCCTGGCGCGGTATTAGGACGGCGGGGGTGACGAGGAAGTCGAGGCCGTAGAATTCGCGGCGGCCGAGTATGTAGGGGAGGGGCTCGCCCTGATCGCGGCGTTCGACGAGGGAGTCGGCGAGCTTGAGGGCGCCGTCGGCGGGGTGTTCCTCCAGCGCGGCGAAGAAGGCGGCGCGGTCGATGCGGAGGGCGTGGCGGAGGATTATCTCGGATTCGAGGGAGGCGTCATCTATGGATGCGCGTTCGAGGCGGGAGCGGGCCCGCGTCCAGGCAGACCGGAGGGTCATGGGGGTTATGGCGAGGGCCGGGGAGGGCGGGTTTCAAACCCGCCCCTACGCATGGGATGGTGTGGCAGGCTGGTTCCATGGGGTGACTGCGAGGGCCGGGGAGGGCGGGTTTCAAACCCGCCCCTACGCATGGGATGGTGTGGCAGGCTGGTTCCATGGGGTGACTGCGAGGGCCGGGGAGGGCGGGTTTCAAACCCGCCCCTACGTATGGGGTGGTCAAGGTGGTTGGTTTCACGGCAGTGGTGGGGGATGCAGAGGTGTCGCGGTGGGGCGGGGGTCACAGGTTGGACTCGCTGAGCTTGCGGCTCTGCTCGTCGGCGATGAGGGCGTCGATGAAGTCGTCGATGTCGCCGTCGCAGACGAGGTCGAGGTTGTGGCTGGTGAGGGAGATGCGGTGGTCGGTGACCCTGTTCTGGGGGAAGTTGTAGGTGCGGATCTTGGCGGACCGGTCGCCCGTGCCGACTTGGGAGCGGCGGGCGTCGGTGATCTCGCGCTGCTGCTTCTCGATCTCCATGGCCAGGAGGCGGGACCTGAGGACGGACATGGCCTTCTGCTTGTTCTTGAGCTGTGAGCGCTCGTCCTGGCAGACGGCGACGATCCCCGTCGGCACGTGGGTGATCCTGATGGCGGTGGCGACCTTCTGGACGTTCTGGCCGCCGTGGCCGCTGGAGTGGAAGACGTCGATCTGCAGCTCGTCGGGGTCGATCTCCACGTCGACCTCCTCGGCCTCCGGGAGGACCGCGACGGTCGCGGCGGATGTGTGTACGCGGCCGCTGGACTCTGTGACGGGGACGCGCTGGACCCGGTGGACGCCGCTCTCGTGCTTGAGGCGGCTGTACGCGCCCTCGCCCTCGATCTTGAAGACGATCTCCTTGATGCTGCCCAGGCCCGACTCGTTGCTGTTGATGACGTCGATGCCCCATCCGCAGCGCTGGGCGTAGCGGTTGTACATGCGGTACAGGTCGGCGGCGAAGAGGCCGGCCTCGTCGCCTCCGGTGCCCGCCCGCACCTCGACGATGACGTTCTTCTCGTCGTTGGGGTCGCGGGGCAGGAGGGCGACGCGCAGGTCCTCCTCCAGGGCCGCCCTGCGCTCCCTGAGCTCGGCCACCTCCTCGCGTGCGAGGGCGGCCATGTCGCGGTCGGACTCGTCGCGTGCGAGGGCCGTCGCCTCGTCCATGGCCTCGGTCACCTCGCGGTACTGGGAGGCGAGGCCGGCGACGTGCCTGAGGGAGGCGTGCTCCTTGGCGAGGGTCTGGACGCGCGCGTAGTCGACCGAGACCTCGGGGTCGGCCATGAGCCTCTCGATTTCGTCGTAGCGCCTCTCTACGGAAGCGAGCCTGTCCAGCATATGCGGTCGCTCTTGGAACCAGGTTAGGAGTGAGGTCAAGTATAGCAGGAGGGCCCAGATTCCACCTAATAGAGAAGAGTGGCATGTTGTACTGCTTCAGGGGTTGTGATCGCGCACCATGCCGGGGATGGATTCCCGCCTTCGCGGGAATGACGGAAGTGGGGATTTCGGGCGTGAGCAACCCGTTGACCAGCCGGGTTGGGCGGCAATAGAATCCGCGTCAGCAGGACGGCAAGGAGCATCCGTGATGACTAATGACACGGTGAGGGTTGCGGCGGTGGCGATGCACAGCGAGATGGGGGAGCCGGAGGCGAACCTGTCGCGGCTGGAGGAGTGGACGAGGAAGGCGCACGCTGAGGGCGCGGCCTTCGCGCTGTTCACCGAGGAGTGCATCACGGGGTCGATGAACAAGTCGGACCTGACGGTGGAGGAGGTGCACGCGATCGCGCGGCGGGCAGAGCGCATGGCGCTGCCGTTCCTGGAGCGCCTGTGCGCCGAGCTGGAGATGACGCTGGTCGTGGGGACGATCGAGTCCGTGGGCGGCGGGCTGAAGAACAGCGCCTACATCGTGGGGCCGGAGGGGCACCTGGCGACCTTCTCGAAGGTGCACCTGCCGGGCAGGGAGAACGACTGGTTCATACCCGGCGACACCCTGCCGGTGGTGACGTCGCAGGGCTGGACGTTCTCGGTCGGCATCTGCTTCGACGCGCGGTTCCCGGAGCTGTTCCGGACGGCGGCGGGCCACGGGGCCGAGTTCTTCCTGCTGGCGGTGGGCTCAAGCGGAATAGACGACCTGATAGGCCCGGGCGGCGACCAGACCGAGCAGGCGAAGTGCCACAGGGACCTGTCGATGAAGTACATGCCTTCGCGGGCGGTGGACAACGGGATGTACATCATCAAGGCGAACCAGTCGGGCAAGAGCGGCAACGCGTGGTTTCCGGGCCTGGCGATGGCGTTGGATCCGGAGGGCGAGCTGATCGCCGAGCACCTGCCGGACGAGGGCATGATCGTGGTGGAGGTGTCGCGGGAGGCGATACGGAGGGCACGGGCGTCGATGTCCTGCACGGTGGACACGGCGAGGCCGGAGGTGTACAGCGAGCCGGTGCTGGTCGGGTAGGCTGTACGCACTGCTGAGAACTGTCCTTCGACAGGCTTTCAAGTAACTGCTACACATCATGTTGCGCTGGTGAGCACTGGCCTTCGACAGGCTCAGGCCGAACGTACCTTAGGTGCACGGCAGTTACTGACCACCCACGCACGGCCCGCATGCGGGCGTAACACTGCTCAGGACGAACGGTCTTCCCAGTTTCTAAGGTGCGGCCAGGGCTTGGAGCAGCTCGTCCCTGCACAGCTCCCGCTGCTCGCTGCGGGACAGGTCGCGGAGGGCGAGCCTGCCGGACTGGAGCTCGCGCTCGCCGATGATGACCGCGTGGGTCGCCCGTATGGATGAGGCGTAGCGCATCTGGGCCTTGAGGCTCCTGCCGGACGGGGCGAGCACGGCGGAGAGGCCGCGCGACCTCATCTCCGAGCCGAGGGCGAAGGCGGCGTCCTTGGCCTCCGCGCCCACGTGGGCCAGCAGGACCTTCGTGCCCGACGCGCCGGGCGCGGGGACCTCCTGGGCCGCCAAGTTCAGGATGATGCGCTCGATGCCCGCGGCGAACCCGATGCCGGGCGTGGGGCTGCCGCCAAGCTGCTCGATCAGGCCGTCGTACCTGCCGCCGCCCAGGATGGTGCCCTGGCTGCCGCCGCCCTTCGGGACTATCTCGAAGACGGTCCTGGTGTAGTAGTCGAGGCCGCGGGCGAGGCGGCTGTCCAGCCGGTAGGGGATGCCGAGCCGGTCGAGCCATCCGAGGAGGGCGCTCCAGTGGCCGGCGCAGTCGGCGCAGAGGTAGTCGACGCTGCGGGGCGCGGAGGCGATGGCGGGCTGGCACGGCTCTTCCTTGCAGTCGAGCAGCCTGAGGGGGTTCGACTCGAGACGACGCAGGCAGTCCTCGTGCACGAGCCCGTCCTGCGACTCGAAGTAGGAGCGGAGGGCGTCGATGTAGCCCGGACGGCAGGCGGAGTCGCCGATGCTGTTGAGCAGCAGGGTGAGGTCCGTGAGCCCTGCGTCCTTCAGCAGGCTCCAGCCGAGCTCGATGATCTCGGCGTCGACGGCCGGGTCGCCGTCGCCGATGGCCTCGGCGCCGAACTGGTGCAGCTCCCGGTACCGGCCCGCCTGGGGGCGGTCGTAGCGGTACATGGGGCAGATGTAATGGAGCCTGACGGGCTGGGACCTGTTGTGCATCCCGTGCTCGAGGTAGGCGCGGCAGACGGGGGCAGTACCCTCGGGGCGCAGTGAGAGGAGGTCGCCGCCGCGGTCCTCGAAGGTGTAGGTCTCCTTCTCGACGATGTCGGTGGCCTCGCCGACGCCCCTGACGAACAGGGCCGCGTCCTCGAAGGTGGGCGTGTCGATCCTGTCGTAGCCGAAGGTCTCCGCGGCGCGCGTCGCGACGTGCTCGACGAAGCGCCAGTAGGGCTGGTCGTCCGGGAGCAGGTCGGTGGTGCCGCGTGGGGCCTGGAATGTGCGGGTGCTCATGGTGTGGCTAACTAGAGTAGCACAATGAGGCTATGGTCATTCCGGGCGCGGCGAGGAATCCAAGGGCGCCTGCCGCCATGTGCTATGATGGCAGACGGCAGAACGGGACGCAGAGGACGCCTCACAGCGATGACCGCCCGAACCCAATACCACGGCGCCACCGCCCGTGACTTCATGGCCAAGGCCTGGGATCACTTGGCCGAAGACGACCTGCTGCAGGCCTCCGAGAAGGGCTGGGGCGCGGGCGCACAGGCGGTCAAGGCCGCCGCCGAGGCACGCGGCTGGCTCCACAAGAACCATGGGCATCTGTTCACCGCCCTCGACCGCCTGGTCGACGAGACCGGCGACCAGGAACTGAGGGAACTCTTCCACTTCGCCCACTCTCTTCACACCAACTTCTACGAGGGTTGGATGACCCGCCGGTCGGTCGAGGCCGGCCTCTCCCAGGTGGGCCGGCTGGTGGAAAAGCTGGCGCCGCTGGCCGAATAGATGAGGAGAGGGACTTGAACCTGGTTGAGAGCCTGATGGCGCGGGCCTCCGAGTACCTGCCCGAGCAGCGCGTCGGCGACGTGCGGAGGGCGTACGCCTTCGCCGAGGCGGCGCACGCGGGCCAGACGCGCAAGTCGGGCGACTCCTTCATCGATCACCCCCTGCACACCGCCCTCTACCTGGCCGACCTGAGGCTGGACGCCGACGCGCTGTCGGCGGCCCTGCTGCACGACGTCATGGAGGACTGCGGCGTGCAGTACGAGGAGCTGGACAGCAGGTTCGGCGGCGACGTGGCCCGGCTGGTGGACGGCGTCACGAAGCTGAACAACGCCGACCTGCTCTCCGGAGTGCCCGAGCCCGAACGTTCGCAGGGCTCGCAGGACAAGCAGGCCCGGGCCGCCACCGTGCGCAAGATGCTGATGGCCATGGCGGAGGACGTCAGGGTCGTCCTGATCAAGCTGGCCGACAGGCTCCACAACATGCGGACGCTCAAGGCGCTGGACGAGGAGCGGCGGAGGGCGATCGCCCAGGAGACGCTCGACATATACGCGCCCCTTGCCCACAGGCTGGGCATATGGGAGATCAAGTGGCTCCTCGAGGACCTCTCCTTCCAGCACCTGGAGCCGGAGCAGTACGCGCAGATCTCGGAGCTGGTCAGCTCGAAGCGCAAGGAGCGGGAGCAGTACATAGAGGGGGTCAAGTCCGACCTCGAGGAAGAGCTGCGGGCGAACGGCCTGGAGGCTGAGGTGAAGGGGAGACCCAAGCACTTCTACAGCATCGCCAACAAGATGTCCTCGTACAAGGCCCTGAACAAGACGGTCGACCAGATATACGACCTGTTCGCCCTTCGCATCCTCGTCGATGACGTCAAGGACTGCTACACGGCGCTGGGGATAGTACACGCGAAGTGGCGCCCCCTGCCGGGCCAGTTCGACGACTACATAGCGAACCCCAAGGACAACCTCTACCAGTCCCTGCACACCGCCGTGCTCTGCGAGGGCGCCTCGCCAGTGGAGATACAGATCCGCACGTACGAGATGCACCGGCTCGCGGAGTACGGGGTGGCGGCGCACTGGTTATACAAGGAAGGGGAGCCGGCCGACGAGGGGTTCGAGAAGAAGATGACGTGGCTGCGGCAACTCCTTGAGTGGCAGCGGGACGTCAGCGGCGCGGAGGAGTTCGTCGAGTCCTTCAAGACGGACGTGTTCCAGAACCAGGTATTCGTCTACACGCCCAAGGGGGATCTGAAGGAGCTTCCCACGGGGTCGACGCCCCTGGACTTCGCGTACCGCATACATACCGAGGTGGGCCACAGGTGCATCGGGGCGAAGGTGAACGGGAAGCTGGTGTCGCTCAACTCGGAGCTCCAGAACGGCGACACTGTCGACATCATGACCAGCAAGACGGTGCGCGGGCCGAGCATGGACTGGCTCAACCCGAACCTGGGCTTCGTCAAGACGACGTCGGCCCGGGTGAAGGTGAGGCAGTGGTTCAACCGCCAGGCACGTAGGGCCAGCATCCAGCGGGGGCGCGACCTGTTCGTCAAGCAGCTTCGGAGGCTGAGCACGGACCTGGACGACCTGGAGGTCGCCCAGGCGATGGGCCTCGAATCCACGGACGACTTCTTCGCGGCCCTCGGCGGCGGCGTCATCACCATATCGGACGTCGTGACCAAGCTGTCGACCCAGGAGGTGACCCCGCAGCAGGACCAGCTAGTCGCCCTGCCGGCCACCGGCCCGGCGTCGGGCATCCAGGTGCTCGGGGTGGGCGACCTTCTCACGAGGATGGCCCAGTGCTGCAGCCCGATCAGGGGCGACAGGATAACGGGCTACATCACGCGAAACAGGGGCGTGACCGTGCACCGCGAGACGTGCCCGAACATCGTGAACGAGAGCGAGAGGGAGCGGCTTGTCGAGGTGACGTGGGGCCAGACCCAGACGCTGTACCCGGTGCGGATCACCATCGAGGCCTGGGACCGGGTGGGGCTGCTCAGGGACGTGACCTCGCTGGTATCGGAGGAGCGGGTCAACATAGCCGCGTGCGTCTCGGACGAGTACGACGACATCAGCGTCATATCGCTGACGGTGTACACTGACGGCATCAACCAACTGAGCCGGCTGTTCTCCAAGCTGGAGGGCGTGGAGGGCGTGACCCGCGTGGTTCGGGCAAAATCGCTGTCCCCGGCTGCTGCATCCCGGTAGCCGGACGGTGTACACTATTAGGGAACTCAGGGGAGGGCGGGTTTCAAACCGCCCCTACGTCGGGACACAGGACGTGGAGGACTAGGGAAAGTTGCCAGCAGATCGTTCAGCAAGAGTATCGGAGAACAGGCGCAGGATGAAGGCGCCCCTGCGCTCGAAGGCCAAGACGCTAGTCACCAAGGCCAGGCGCCTCATCGCTGCCGACGATATCGAGTCGGCGGAGACCGTCGTGCACCAGGCCGTGGTGGCCCTCGACAAGGCCGCGAAGAAGCGCGCCATACACCCGAAGAACGCCGCTAGGCGCAAGTCGCGGCTCATGGGCAGGCTGCACAGGGCCGCCTCTTAAACCGGGCAAGTCAGTCGCCCGACTCCAGGGCCGTCTTTGCGGAGTTGAAGAACTGGTCCATCAGCACGCGGGCGGCGCTGCCGATTAGCCGCTGACCCACGCGGGCGATGATGCCCGTGACCTTCGCCTCGCCCTCCACGTCCAGCCTAGTGCCGCCGTTCTCGGGGGTGAAGGTGATGAGGCCCGTGCCCGAGGCGGATGAGCCGGCGCGCTTCCCCTCGCCGGACATCCTGAACGAGCGCGGCGCGTCGACGTCGTATATCCTCACGGTCCCCGTGTAGGTGCCGGACACGGCCCCGACCCCTGCCTTGAGCTTGACGGCGTAGGCCCCGTCGCCGGTCTGCTCCAACTGCTGGCAGCCGGGTATGCACCGGGCCAGCAGGTCCGGGCTCATCAGGCCCTCCCAGACCCGTTCGGGGTCGGCTTCGACATGGTACGTGCCCTCTATCTTCATGGCGGCCTCCTGGACTCGACCGGGACATCGTACCTGTTTCGCGCGGCCCGGTCATGCCCGTGTGCGGGGCACTTGACCGGAGTTGGGGTCATGGATATAGTGTGGCTCAATCCACTGGCGTGTGGGGCGGCGGTGGATTTCCGTAGCATGGTTCGCTGCGGATTCTGAATTACTCGGAGGATCGCGAAAGGAGGCAAGTCCCGTGAATGTCCAAACGAAGATCAATATCAACGGGCAGGACTACGAGGCCGAAGTCGAAGCCCGTACGCTGCTGGTGCATTTCATCAGGGATGTAGCAGGCCTTACGGGCACCAAGGTCGGATGCGACACGAGCCAGTGCGGCTCGTGCACGGTCCACCTGGACGGCGTCGCGGTCAAGGCGTGCACGGTGCTGGCGGCCCAGGCGGACGGCTCGTGCGTGACGACCATCGAGGGCCTGGCGGACGACGGGAACCTGCACCCGCTGCAGGACGCGTTCTGGGCGAAGCACGGCCTCCAGTGCGGCTTCTGCACGCCCGGCATGATCATGGCGACGTCCAAGCTGCTCGAGGCCAACCCGAGTCCCACGGAAGAGGAGATCCGGCACGGGCTGGAGGGGAACTTCTGCAGGTGCACGGGGTACCAGAACATCGTGCTGGCCGTGGCGGAGGCCTCTAAGGAGGTGGCGCAGTGACAACCAGGATATTCAGCTCAGGAATACGCAGAAGGGAGGACCCGAGGCTCATCACGGGCCGGGCCACCTACACCGACGACGTGGTGCTGCCGGGCATGGCACACGCGGCCATACTGCGCAGCCCCCACGCACACGCGAAGATCACGAGCATAGACACGAGCGCCGCCGCGGCGATGGACGGCGTGGTGGCCGTCTACACGGGCGCGGACGTGAACGAAGGGCTCGCCCCCGTTCCGTGCGCGTGGCTGCTCCCGGACTCCGACCTGAAGACGGTCGAGCACCTCCCGGTCGCAAACGACACCGTGAGGTACCAGGGGGACGCCGTGGCGGTGGTGGTTGCGGAGAACCGCTACGCAGCCGAGGACGCGCTGGAGCTCATCGACGTGGAGTACGACCCGCTTCCTGCGGTGGTCGACCCCGAGGAGGCGATGGGAGAGGGCGCCCCGCAGCTCCACGAGGACGCGCCCAACAACCAGGCGTTCAACTGGGTGATGACGGGCGGCGAGGACTCCGACGAGGCGTTCGCCGGCGCCGACGTGGTGGTCAAGGAGAGGATCCTCCACCAGCGCCTGATTCCGAACGCGATGGAGCCGCGCTCGGCGGTCGCCCAGTGGTCCCAGGCCTCCGGGGAGCTGACGCTCTGGTCGACGACCCAGAACCCCCACATCGTCAGGTTCCTGACGTCCGTGGTCTCCGGCGTGCCGGAGCACAAGGTGAGGGTCATCGCCCCCGAGGTGGGCGGCGGATTCGGCAGCAAGATCCCGTACTACGCGGACGAGGCGATAGCGGTATTCTGCTCGATGCAGATTGGCCGGCCGGTGAAGTGGACGGCCACGCGCAGCGAGGGGTACCAGTCGACGATCCACGGCAGGGACCACGTCGAGGACGTGGAGCTTGCCGCGGACAGCTCCGGCAAGATCAAGGGCATCCGCTCGACGGTCTACGCCGGGATGGGCGCGTACCTGTCCACGGCCGCGCCGGGCATCCCGACGATCCTGCACGGCCTCATGTACGCCGGCACCTACGAGATACCGAGCGTGAAGGCTGACGTGTACGGCGTGTTCAACAACGCCGTGCCGGTCGACGCCTACAGGGGCGCCGGACGGCCCGAGGCCATATTCCTGGTCGAGAGGATGGTCGACAAGCTGGCCAACGCGCTGGACATGGACCCGGTCGAGGTACGCCGCAAGAACCTGATAGCGGCGTTCGAGGACGGCCACGACGTCGCGACCGGGCTGACCTACGACAGCGGCGACTTCGCCACGACCCTCGACATGGCGACCGAGAGGGTCGGCTACGACGACCTTCGCGCGAAGCAGGAGCGCCTGCGGGGCGAGGGCAAGTACATCGGCATCGGCGTCACGTCGTACGCCGAGATCTGCGGCCTCGGCCCGTCCCAGGTCGCCGGGGCCATCGGCTTCCAGGGCGGCCTGTGGGAGGGCGCAATCGTGCGCTTCCACCCGACGGGCAAGGTCAACGTGGCCGTCGGCACCTCGCCCCACGGGCAGGGTGAGGAGACGACGTTCGCGCAGATCGTCTCCGACGCGCTCGGCGTCGAGGTGGACGACGTGGAGGTGCTCCACGGCGACACGGACCAGACGCCGATGGGCTGGGGCACGTACGGCAGCCGCACGACGGCGGTGACCGGCGCCGCGCTCGCCCTCGCGACGCGGAAGATCAAGGACAAGGCCACCCAGCTCGCGGCCCACCTGCTGGAGGCGGCGGTGGAGGACATCGACTACGAGGACGGCAAGTTCTTCGTCCGCGGGTCGCCGGACCAGGCGAAGACGATACAGGACATCGCCCTGATGGCGAACGTGGCCTGGGACATGCCCGAGGGCATGGAGCCGGGGCTGGAGGCGTCGACGTTCTACGACCCGCCGAACTTCACCTACCCATTCGGGACCCACATAGCCGTCGTGGAGGTGGAGAAGGAGACGGGGGCTATCGATCTCAAGCGGTACGTGGCCTGCGATGACTGCGGGCCGCAGATCAACCCGATGATCGTGGAAGGCCAGGTGCTCGGCGGAGTCGTCCAGGGCATCGGCCCGGCCCTCTGCGAGGGGGCGGTGTACGGGGACGACGGCCAGTTGCTGACGGGCTCCATGCTGGACTACGCCCTGCCGCGGGCCGACATGTTCCCCGAGATCGAGACCATGAGCACCGTCACCCCGTCGCCCCACCACCCGCTGGGTGTGAAGGGAGTCGGGGAGACCGGCACCATCGCCTCGACGATTACCGTCTACAACGCCGTGATGGACGCCCTGAGGCCCTTCGGCGTCGACAAGGTCGACATGCCTCTGACGCCGGAGAAGGTCTGGCGGGCGATCCACTCGAACGGAAAGGAGTAGCCCATGTATCCGGCGAACGTAGCCTACCACCGCGCGAGCTCTGTCGCCGAGGCCATAGAGCTCCTGGCTGAGAACGAGGACTCGAAGCTCATTGCCGGCGGTCACAGCCTGATCCCGCTGATGAAGCTGAGGCTTGCCGCGCCGTCGGCGCTCATCGACATCGGCCGCATAGATTCGCTCAGGGGGACAAGCTGCGGGAACGGTGCGGTGCGCATCGGCGCGCTGACCACCCACTCGACGCTGGCCTCCTGCTCGGACGTGCAGTCGTGCCTGCCCCTGGTGTCTGAGGCCGCGGCGCTCATCGGCGACCCGGCGGTCCGCAACCGCGCCACCATCGGCGGCAACCTGGCCCACGCGGACCCGGCGTCCGACCTGCCGACCGTGGCCGTCGCGCTGGGCGCAACGATGCAGGCCACCGGCCCTAACGGCGACCGGTGCATAGCCGCCGGCGACTTCTTCGAGGACCTGATGACGACGGCGCTGGGCGATGACGAGGTGCTCACGTCCATTGAGGCCCCGGAGATACAGGGCGGGCAGGGCTCGGCCTACGCCAAGATGCTGCACCCCGCCTCTCGCTACGCCGTCGTCAGCGCCGCGGCAGTGGTGACGGCCAGCGACGGGCAGTGCACCGCCGCCAGCGTGGCGGTCGGAGGCGTCGAGTCGACCCCCGCCAAGGCGTGCAGCGTCGAGGCGGCCCTGGTCGGGAGCGCCCTCGACGCGTGCTCCATCGACAAGGCGGCGAAGGCCGTCGCGGACGATCTGACGGGCGACGCCATCGACGACGTCTATGCGTCGGGCGACTACAGGCGCGCCATGGCCGAGGTGTACGTGAGGCGGGCGCTGACATGCGCCGCCGAGCGGGCAGGGTAGCGGCGCCAGTACCACGGGAAGAATGGATCGCAGTGCAGCACGAGCCGGGCCAAGCCCGGCTTGTGCTGCCATTGGAGCCGGTCGCCTCAGCGCGGTGTCTGCAGTGTGTGCTGTGCGCCGGGTCTGGATTCTTGTCGCTGACGCCAATATAGGCTTACACCAGAGTTGACAATTCGCTCGCTGACCAGTAGTATGAAGTTGCTCAGCGTCTCCCGATAATAACCAAGTTGGAGCGTGGGCTACACTGAGGATTCCTTCGGGAATCCTCATAAGTTATTTGGCACACGGAGATCCCGTGAAGCGATCTGCAGTATTTGTCGATTCTGGATACCTATACGCAGAAGGCTCGAAAGCCCTTGCCGGCCAGAGGCTTCGACGGGATGCCGTCAAATTGGACCTGCCCCAAACGATAGCCAAGCTACGAGAAGCGTCAGACAAAAGAAGTGATGGTGCATCTCTTCTACGCATCTACTGGTACGATGGGCTCTTGCGAGGCAGGCAGTCGCAGGATCAAAGCTACCTGGCCTATACAGAAGACGTGAAGTTACGGCTTGGCATCGTCAACGAAGCCGGTCAGCAGAAGGGCGTCGACTCACTAATCGTTACCGACCTTGTAGAACTTGCGCGCAATCATGCTATTGCGGACGCGATCCTCCTGTCCGGCGATGAAGACCTGAGAATCGGGGTACAGATAGCTCAGAGCTTTGGCGTCCGCGTTCACCTCATCGGCATAGAGCCTAGCCGAGGGTCTCAATCCGACGCCCTCTTACAGGAGGCTGACACGACTACCGAATGGAGCCAAGCCGAGATATGTATGCTCCTGACACGCAACCCCGGTTTCGAGGATAGCACTAGGACATCCGGTGACGCAGCTTCAGCCGGATCCTCCAACGATATGGCGACCATCTTGAAGCAAGCCGTCGCTGGGTTCGTGTCATCGCTTGCTTCAGAGGATATTGCGACTATAGATGGACTGGAAGAAGTCGGTGCGATACCGCCTCAGTATGATAGAAGGCTGCTGGCAAAGTGCAGAGCCGAAATGGGAAGGAACTTGACCCCGGACGAGAAGTCGCGAATGCGGGCGGCGCTCAGGCAAGCCGTGAAAGCCAGAGATAAATGACCTTGCGATGGTCACCGTAAGTGAGGAACAATGGAAGCTAGCGCCAAACACACTACGGTTGCTCCGGCCACCATAGACGAGCTGCAGGAGCTTCTCGCTGACCAGTTGTACATAACCGACAGGGGCTTGGCGATCTCGATCTTCCTGGCGCTGAAGCTGGGGCGGCCGCTCTTCCTGGAGGGCGAGGCGGGCGTGGGCAAGACGGAGGTGGCCAAGGTCCTGGCGTCGGGCCTTGGGCGCGACCTGATCCGGCTCCAGTGCTACGAGGGGTTGGACGTCAACAATGCCGTGTACGAGTGGAACTACGCGCGCCAGCTACTCGAAATCCGCGTGCTGGAGGCCGCCGGGCAGGTGGACCGGGGCACCATGTCCAAGGAGCTATTCACCGAGGACTTCCTTATCAAGCGGCCCCTGCTCCAAGCCATCGAGGCGAGCCGCGACAGGCCGCCCGTGCTGCTCATCGACGAGATAGACCGGGCCGACGAGGAGTTCGAGGGGTTCCTGCTGGAGCTGCTGTCGGACTTCCAGATCACCATCCCGGAGATCGGGACGTTCCGGGGCGACTCGCCGCCCATCGTCGTAATCACCTCGAACAGGACCCGCGAGGTCCACGACGCCCTGAAGCGCCGCTGCCTCTATTTCTGGATCGACTACCCGGACTTCCAGAAGGAGCAGCAGATCGTCGTCTCGAAGATGCCGGACGCCCCGCGCAAGCTGGCTGGAGAGATCACCGCGTTCGTGCAGGAGCTGCGGGAGGGCGAGCTTTACAAGGTGCCGGGCGTCGCCGAGACCCTGGACTGGACGGCGGCGCTGGTGGCCCTGAACGAGCGGAAGCTGGACCCGTCGGTGATCGACGACACCCTGGGCATACTGCTCAAGTACCACGAGGACATCCAGTCGGTGCGCGGCGAGCAGGTGCGCGCCCTGCTCAACCGGTCGGCCAACCGCGGCACGCGCCGGGGCGGCCGTCGGGGGTGACTGGTTCAGTCGAACAGGTCGGCATGGGTTCCGGTTCGCACGAGGGTGAGAGCATCGTCCTGCTGGTCCCAGATCAACAGCCAGTCCGGGGCGATGTGGCACTCCCAGAATCGAGCCCACTGACCGGAGAGCCTGTGAGGTCGGTGGCGCGGCGCGAGAGGCTGCCTCGCAAGCAGCTTTTCCACTATGGCCCAGAGTTGGTCGAGGTCCTTCCCGCGCTTCGATACACGCCTGACATCCCTCTTGAACTGCGCCGTTGTGAGCAGGCGCATGGGTCAGTCGAGGCTGGACTTGAGGGCCTGCAGGTCGGCGTACTCGGTCAGTCCCTCTCCATCGCGGGCCTGGCGCAGCGCTTCAGCGGTTTCGGCATTGGGGATTCTCACGTCGAAGGGCAGGCCGCGATGCATGGTCACCTGCTTGTAGAACAGCGTGATTGCGTCCGTTGCGGACAGCCCGAGGGCCGAAAAGAGCTGCTCGGCTTCGCGCTTCAATTCCGGTTCGACGCGGGCTCGTATCATCTCGGTCTTGGCCATCGCTCGCCTCTGTGGATGATTGTATCACATATGGGGTACACCGCAAATTGAAGACGATGGGCGACGGCGGCCACTTCCTCCATAACCTGCTCCTGTTCGGGCGAGTCCTGAAGGAGCTTGGGCTCGACGTGCACTCGGGGCGGATGCTGGACGCCGTGGCCGCCCTGGATCTCGTGGGAGTCCGCAGGAAGCGCGACTTCCGCAGCACTCTGCGGACCGTCCTGGTGCACCGGCGCAGGGACATGGAGCTGTTCGAGGAGGCGTTCGACGTATTCTGGAGGGCGCCCAAGGACAGGCTCACGACCCTGGACCTCCGCTCCATCGGCGAGCAGCGCAAGTTCAGGCAGCCGCAGGTTGCCCCTCCATCGGCAGGGGGAGTGGGCGGGGACGACACCGATACGGGAGACGGCAGCGGCCAGCACGTCGACCTGACCCGCACGTACAGCGCCCGCGAGGTGCTGCGCCAGAAGGACTTCGCAGAGTTCACCATGCAGGAGGTGGACTCCGCCCGGCGGATGATGGACGACCTGGAGTGGCAGGTGGGCAGCCGGAAGTCCAGGCGCTGGACGCCCGGCACGGGGCCGAGTATCGACCTGCGCCGGGCGGCGCGGCGGAGCCTGCGGTACGGCGGCGAGCTTCTCGACCTTCCGCTCCTCGAACGGCGCGAGAAGCCCAGGCGCCTCACGCTCATCTGCGACGTGAGCGGCTCCATGGAGCGCTACACCCGGATGCTCCTCCACTTCATCCACTCCCTCGCCGACAACTGGGACGGTGTCGAGGCGTTCCTGTTCGCGACGAGGTTGACCCGTGTCACCGACAGGCTCGCCCACAGGGGCGTGGACGACGCGGTCGGGGAGGTGTCGCGCGCGGTCCCGGACTGGGCGGGAGGCACCCGCATTGGCGACGCGATCAAGACCTTCAACTACCGCTGGAGCCGGCGCGTGCTGGGCTGGGGATCGGTCGTGCTCATCATCTCGGACGGCTGGGACAGGGGCGAGCCCGACCTGCTGGGCCGCGAGACCGCCAGGCTCCAGAGGAGCTGCCACCGGCTGATCTGGCTGAACCCGCTGCTAGGCTCGGAGACTTACGCGCCGCTGACCAGGGGGATGCAGGCGGCGCTGCCGTTCGTCGACGACCACCTGCCGGTACACAACCTGGCGAGCCTGGAAGACCTGGCCGACCGCCTGAACCGGCTCCCGCAGCACCGGCCCGCAAGGCGCCAGCATCCTCCCGCCATACAGGAGGAAGATGCCGCGCTGGATCCCCCGCGCCCGCCCGCCCCTTCGCCTCGGAAGACGGACGCGAAGGTCGATAGCCCCCAGCCTACCTTCCGCCATCCCCTCTGGGGACGCCGCTAACCCGCATACCATCCCACCCCTCGAAGGCTCTCCGGCGCCTGGGCAAAGTCGTTCCGAATATTCGTGCGAAATTGCTGCTACAGGGTGTTGACAAGAACTCTCGTTCGCTGCTACACTTGTTCTAATCAGTAGTGGCGAGGTGGGGCCAATGGTCGCACAGGCGGTGGCTAGAGAGCAGATCGAGATGCCTGGGATGCCGACGAGGGCTGGGTCAGGCGACAGGTTCATGGGCGGCAGCGTTGCGCCCGGAACGGTGGTCCTGTACATGGGCAACGTCTCCGGCGGTCCGAGACGCGGGGAGCGCGGGGTGGTCAGGCGTTCGGACAGCCGCCGGGTGCTCGTCGACATGGGGCGTTCGGGCAGGTGGCACATCCCCTACTACTTCCTGCGGTCCGTTTCGAGGTCCCACGCCCCCGCGGCCTAGCCTACCCGCCGTTCACAGCCAGCAAAGGAGCCATGCGATGAACTACCTGATGCGCAGACTGACGAATCTTCTCCCCGCGACGGCCCGCGGGTACGATGACGCGACCGCCACCGGGTTCCCTAAGGTCAAGGTCAGGGTCGTGGGAGTGGGGGGCGCGGGCTGCAACGCCATCGTCAGGATGGCCGAAAGCGGGGTATCCGGGCTGGACCTCCTCGCGGTAAACACGGACATGCAGGCGTTGAGGGCCATCGACGGCGCGGCCACCTTCGCGATCGGGCCGACGGTCACGGGCGGCATGGGCTCCGGCGGTATCCCCGAGGTCGGCCGCAAGGCGGTGCGCGAGAACCAGGATCAGGTACACCAGCTCTTCTCAGGGGTGGACATGGTCTTCCTGGCGGCCGGCATGGGAGGCGGCACGGGTACGGGCGCCGCTCCGACCATCGCGGACATGGCCCGCAAGCAGGGCGCCCTGACGGTCGGGGTGGTCACGACGCCCTTTTCGTTCGAGGGCGACAGGCGCAGGGAGGTCGCCGAGCAGGGCGTTCAGGCGCTCCGCCAGAAGGTCGATACACTCATCACCGTCGACAACGACCGCCTCCTGGCGTCCTTGGACGGCAGGGTGTCGCTGGAAGCGGCGTTCCACGCCGCCGACGCGGTGCTGCGCGACGGCGTCAGGGGCATATGGGACCTGATCGCCGTGCCGGGGCTGATCAACGTCGACTTTGCGGACGTCCGATCGATCATGCACAGGGGCGGCTCGGCCTTCATGGCCATGGGAAGCGGCAGGGGAGCGTCGGCGGCCCACGACGCCGTCAGGGACGCGCTCGCCACGCCCCTGTTCGACAGCCCCATGGCCGGATGCTCGGGCGTCATAATGAACGTGCGCGGCGGGAAGGACATGAGCCTGGAGCAGGTGGAGGATGCCGCCGGCCTGATACGGCACGCGGGCGGCCCCCAGGCCCAGGTCATATTCGGCGTCGTCAGCGACCCGAAGATGAAGGACAGGGTGTCGGTCACCCTCGTGGCCACGGGCGTCGGGGACAACATGCTGGAGGAGGAGATCGGGGCGTCCCCGGTCGTCACGCACTCCGAAGCCGCCCACACGGTCAACGGCTCGACCGCGCTGAACGGCCACGCCGAGGCCCTGGCCGCGGGGGCTCAGCGCATGGTCTGATCGCCGGCGACGTGGCGGGCCAGCAGGAGGGCCGCTATCGTCTTGGCGTCCCTGATCTTCCCGGATGCGATCATGTCGAGCGCCTCGGCCATGGGCACGTGGACGACCGTGATGTCCTCGTCGTCGTCCGCGGCGAGTGCGCTGTGCCGCAAGTCGCGTGCGACGTAGGCGTGCATCATCTCGTTGCAGAAGCCGGGCGTCGCCCAGAAATCGCCGAGCTTCCGCAGGTCGCCCGCAATGCAGCCCACCTCTTCCTGAAGCTCTCTCTGGGCGGTCTCGTCGGGGTCCTCGCCCTCTTCGACGATGCCCGCCGGGGCTTCGAGCAGGGTCTCGCCCACTGCGTAGCGGTACTGCCTGACCATGAGGACGCGGCCGCACTCGTCGAGCGGGACGATTACCACCGCGGGCCGGTGATCCACGACCTCGCGCACCGCGGAGCGGCCGTCGGGCAGGCGCACCTCGTCCACTCTCAACGACACCACGCGGCCCTCGAACACCGACCGGCTGGACAGCTTCTCTTCGCGCGGCTTGCTCACGGCGTCCTCGGCGGAGGAACGGCCCGTCCGGTCACGCCGAGGCGCTGGGTCAGGGTCGAATAGAAGGACTCGGCCGGGCCCTTCCTGAGGAAGCTGGCGACGTACGGGCTCCGCTCGATGACGATGGTCTGGTCCGCCTCGATCGCGTCGGTGGAGCCGTCGACGCTCATGATGGCGTCCCTGCCCCTCTTGAGGGTCAGTTCGACTACCGATTCCTGGGAGACCACCAGCCCGGTCTGGAAGCTCATGTGGGCGGCCAGCGGCTGTATGACGATCTCCTTCGCCTCCGGGTACAGGATGGGGCCGCCGGCCGAGAGCGAATAGCTCGTGCTGCCGGTTGGGGTCGATACTATGACCCCGTCGGCCCTGTACGTCGTGAGCAGCACCCCGTCGATCCTGGTCTCCACGTCCAGGAGCCGGGGCGGCGAGCCACGGGTGACGACGACGTCGTTGAGGGCGTGCAGCTCGATGCCGTCCCTGGAGCCGTCCGCCTCTCGCAGGGACGCCTTGAGCATCATGCGGTGCTCGACGCGGGCCGAGCCGTCCAGGTATTCGGGGATCATCTCAGCCGCGTCCTCGACCCACAACTCGGTCATGAAGCCGACCCTGCCCATGTTTATCGCTAGGATGGGTACTCCGTGCTGCGCGACCCGTCGGGCTACCCTCAGGATGGTGCCGTCGCCGCCGGCGGTTATGAGGACCGAGGTACGCCGGAGCCGCTCCAGGTCCTCGGCGACGTACGACGCCTCCGACACCCACGACCTGTGGCGCAGTCCAAGCTCGTCGACCAGGGACTCCACGAACCCCGACGTGCGGGAGATCATGGGGTTGTAGGCGAAACCGATCAGGTCCTTCGACAAGGATGTCGTCATTGGTCCATTCAGCCTGCGGCTCCGGCCTGGCCGTTACAGCAGGACCGAGACGGCCGTACGGGCGAACTCTATGAGCGGCGCCGGGTAGAGGCCGAACGCCAGGATTCCCGCCGTGGTCACTGCGAGCGCCGCGCCCACGGGCAGGGAGGCCGAGACGCGCGACTCGTCGGTTGGATCGGACAGCACCATTACCTTCACGACCCTCAGATAGTAGTAGGCCGAGATGACGCTGTTCAGCACGCCGACGACAGCCAGCCACATCAGCCCCGCGTTGACGGCAGCTCCGAATATGTAGATTTTCGCCATGAATCCCACCGTTGGGGGCACGCCGGTCAGCGAGATCATGGAGAACGCCATGACCGCGGCCAGGAGAGGCGCGCGCCTGTACATGCCGGCGAAGCCCCCGATCTCGTCCGTGCCTGTCCGTGCCGATATGGCGATCACGGCGGCGAATGCGGCGAGGTTCGTGACGGCGTACCCGGCCAGGTAGAACAGGACGCCTGACGGACCGGCGTCCGGCTGGCCCGAATCGACCCGTGCAGCGATGGCCGCCAGCCCGACCATGATGTATCCCGCGTGGGCGATGGTGCTGTAGGCGAGCATACGCTTGATGTTGGACTGGGCGATGGCGATGAGGTTGCCGACCGTCATGGACAGGGCGGCCAGCACGGCGAATATCGCGCTCCACTCCATCGAGAGCGACTCCAAGGGGAAGGCCACGTAGAAGACCCGCAGGATTACCGCGAAGCCCGCGGCCTTGCTCGCCACGGACAGGAAGGCCGTGACCGACGTTGGCGCGCCCTCGTATACGTCCGGCGCCCACATCTGGAAGGGGAAGGCGGTGATCTTGAACCCGAACCCGGCGATTATCAGCACGGCCCCCAGCAGCAGGGCGTAGCTGCCGAAAGGCAGGTCCACGTCCAGGCCGACCTCAGATATCCGCGCCGCCACGTCGGGCAGGAACGTGCTCCCGGTGAAGCCGTACACGAGCACCATCCCGTACAGGAGCAGCGCCGAGCTGACGCCGCTCAGGATGAGGAACTTCAGCCCCGACTCGGACGAGCGGCCCTCCGGCATGAATGCGGCCAGCGCCGCGATGGGAAGCGCCGTAAGCTCCAGGGCCACGTATATGGTGATGAGCTCGACGGACGACGCCAGCAGCATCATGCCCGAGGTGGAGAATAGCACCAGGGCGTAGAACTCCGCCTCGAACCGCCCGCCCTTTCGCGCGTAGGCGCCCGACATCAGTATGACGACGGCCGCGACGGGCAGCAGCAGCAGCTTGAAGAAGAGGCTGAACCGGTCTACCACGAGGGAGCCGGAGAGGATGCCCTCGTTTCGGATCGCGCCGCCGCCGTCCAGGTCGAGCCAGAGCAGGATGCACAGGGCCAGCGGCACGATCAGACCCACCAGCGCGAGCGGGGCCAGGTAGCCCTTGCGGCGCACCACCAGGTCGAGAAGGAGGAGCAGCCCCGCCAGCGAGGCGACGGCTATCTCCGGTGAGAGCAGGTATATGTCGTGTGCTGTCATCTGTCTAGTTGTTGAGGGCGAGGAGTCCCGGGCCGCGCAGCGCTTCGGCCACTGCCGCCATCTCTCCGGCGAATACGTCCGATATGATCGAGGGGTAGACGCCGACGCCGATCACCGCGGCGGCCAGCACGAATATGGGCACCATCTCGGCCACCGTCGCGTCCCTGGTGTTGCCGAATCTCTCCTTGGCCGGGCCGAACATGGTGCGCTGGACCATCCACAGGATGTATCCCGCGGTGATGACGATTCCGAAGGCCGACAGGGCCGTCGCCCAGCTCCACGCCGGGAATGCACCCAGGAATACCAGGATCTCCGCGACGAACCCGCTCGTACCCGGAAGTCCGAGTGACGCCAGGCCCGCCAGGAGGAATGCGCTGGCGAGCACGGGCATCCGCGTCGCGAGTCCGCCGAGGTCGGGGATGTACCGGGTGTGGGCCTTCTCGTACACTAGGCCGACGAGCAGGAACATGAGGCCCGTTATCGTCCCGTGGGTGAACATCTGCATGGCGGCCCCGGTCAGCCCGGTGGACGCCTCCGGTCCTGTGACGGCGGCGATGCCGATGAGCACGTACCCCATGTGGCTGATGCTGCTGAAGGCGATCAGCCGCTTCAGGTCCGTCTGCCTCATGGTGACCACCGCGCCGTAGAGCACGTTTATGACTCCGAATATGGCGAGCGCCTGCGCTGCCTCCGAGATCACGTCCGGGAACATCGTCACGGACACCCTGATCATTCCGTACCCGCCCATCTTCAGCAGCACGCCCGCCAGCATGACGCTGACGGCAGTGGGCGCGTCGGTGTGCGCGTCCGGCAGCCACGTATGGAGCGGGAATACCGGCAGCTTCACGGCGAACGCGATGAAGAGCAGGGTGAAGAGGACGCCCATGGGGATTATCGGCGCGGCCGCGGCGATCTCCGTCGGCAGCGCGGTCATGTCGAAGGTCCCGGTCATGAAGAAGAGGGCCAGGATGCCGACGAGCATGAACGCCGAGCCCAGGAAGGTGTATATGAGGAACTTCATCGCCGAGTATTCCCTGCGCCCGCTTCCCCAGATGGAGATGAGGAAGAACATCGGCACAAGCTCCAGCTCCCATAGCAGGAAGAAGAGCAGGAAGTCGAGCGCCGTGAACACGCCCATGACCGCCGTCTGGAGGATCAGCAGCCAGACGAAGTACTCCCGCACCCTGTGCTTGATGCCCCACGACGCGAACACGGCGGCCATCCCCAGCAGTCCGGTGAGCAGCACCAGCGGCGCGCTCAGCCCGTCGACGCCGAGGAAGTACTGCACCTCCAGCGACTCTACCGGTATCCAGTCCTCGACCCGGTCGATTAGCTGCACGCCGCCCTTCGCCGCGTCGTACCGGAGCATCACGACGGCGCTGAGAGCCAGCTCGACCAGCACCGCGGCTCCCGCGAAGATGCGGACCACCCGGTCCCCCTTCACGAAGACGGCTATCACCACCGCCACCGCGAGGGGGAGGAAGACGACCGTGGACAGCAGTCCTGTGAATTCGGAGATCAACCGCTACCTCAGTAGGAGCACGACTGCGAAGATTGCGATGACGCCCACGGAGACGACGATCCCGTAGCCCTGGAGCTGGCCGGTCTGGACGTGGGCCATCGCCCGGCCCACGTTGCGCCCAAGGCTGCCGACCAGGCGCACGGCGCCGTCCACTATCGACTTGTCGGCCCAGTCCATGAGCTTCGCCGCGCCGCCGTAGAAGACGCGGCCCGTGAGCAGCGTCTCGTACAGCTCGTCGAAATAGTACTTGCGCGAAAGCAGGACGTACAGAGGCCCCGCGGCCTTCCCCACCCGCTCGGGGGCCGGCTTCCCGGCGGAGTACATCAGATAGGCCAGGACTATGCCGGCGACGGCGGCCACCGTGGATCCCAGGGCGATCATTAGCGAGGGGTCCTCCGTCTTGGCGTGCAGGAAGTACGAGAGCCAGTGAGCGGGCACTATCCCAATGTCCACGATGGGATTGACGAAGAAGCCGGTCACTATGGCCGCGATGCCCAGTATCACCAGGGGCAGCACCATCACGGCGGGAGACTCGCCCAGGTGAACCTCGCCGTCGGCCTCGGGATCGGCGTCCGCGCCGCCCCTGAACTCGCCCTCGAAGGTCATGAACAGCGCCCTGAACATGTAGAAGGCCGTCATGAACACCGCGGCGAGCGCCAGCCAGAAGACGAGTTGCCCGACCGCGCTGGACGAGTGGAACGCGCCGAGTAGTATCTCGTCCTTGCTCCAGAACCCCGCCAGCGGGAATATCCCGGCGAGGCTCAGGGCGCCTATCAGGAAGGTCGCGTACGTCCACGGCATCGAGACCCGCAGCCCGCCCATGTACCGCATGTCGAAGGTGCCGGCGGCGTGGTTGACGCTGCCCGACCCCAGGAACAGCAGCGCCTTGAAGAAGGCGTGGGTGAACAGGTGGAATATGGCAGGGCCGTAGGCGCCGACGCCCAGGGCCAGCATCATGTAGCCGAGCTGGCTCACCGTCGAGTAGGCCAGCACCCGCTTGATGTCGTTGGCGACGAGGCCCATCGAGGCCGCGAATACGGCAGTGAAGCCGCCAACGACGGCGACCAGGGTCATGGCGGTCTCCGAGCTCTCGAAGAGCGGGAAGAACCGGGCGACCAGGAATACGCCCGCCGTCACCATGGTCGCAGCGTGTATCAGCGCGCTGACCGGCGTCGGGCCCTCCATCGCGTCGGGCAGCCACGTGTGGAGGGGGAACTGGCCCGACTTGCCTACCGCCCCGGTGAATATACCTACGGCGATCCAGGTCACGACGCCTGAGGCCAGCAGGCCCGGGATCGCGACGGCCTTATGTATGTCCGCGATCTCCAACGGGTTGAGCCCCTGGGAGGCGAAGGCGTCGACGTTGAACATGAGGTAGAGGATGGCGAGCAGCAGCCCGAAGTCGCCGATGCGGGTGATGATGAACGCCTTCTTAGCCGCCGCGGCTGCCGACGGCTTGTGGTACCAGAAGCCGATGAGCAGGTAGGAGCACAGCCCCACCAGCTCCCAGAACACGTAGAGCTGCACTATGTTCCCAGCGAGCACGAGCCCGACCATGCTGGCGGTGAAGAGGGCCATGTAGGCGAAGTAGCGGGCATACCCCGGGTCGCCGTGCATGTAGCCGATGGAGTAGACCTGCACCATCAGGCTCACGCCGGTCACGACGACGAGCATTATCGCGGTCAGCGGATCCACCAGCGCGGTGACGTTGACCACCACGCTGCCGACCTCGAGCCACTTGTGGGGAGCGAAGGCGAGCGAGTCCGGGTCGTCGATGACGGACATGAGGGCCATGATCGATAGTGCGAAGCTCGCGCCTATGGATAGCACTACCAGGTATCCGGCGATGGACGGATCCCTGTTGAAGAACGGCCGGACGACCAGCGCGATCAGCGCAAAGCAGCCCAGGGGCAGCAGGAATATCAGCCACACGCCCAACTCGTTGATCATCGGCTAGAGCTTCCTCAGTATCTCGTCGGCCACGTGCTCGCGCCCCTTCGGGACCATGATCCGGTACGGCACGCGCTCGCCCCAGGTGGTGATGTCCCCCTCGGGCAGTATCTTGGTGGGCAGGCCCTCCCACTCGAGGACGTTCTTCCACATCTCCGCGGTCATCAGGTTGGGCGCCTTGCGGTAGTCGGTGTACATCAGTGCCTCATCTGGTTCGCGTCGGTGACGAAGGCGGTCTGGCGGCTCCTGTAGACCGCGATCACTATGGCCACGCCGAGCGCGACCTCCGCCGCCGCGACGGTGATGATGAATATGGCGAATACCTGCCCCGTCAACAGGAGCCGGGCGATCTCGTCGGCCGCCATGCCCGGGTCCGAGACCAGACCGGCGGGCACTACGTACCGGGACAGGGCAACGGCGGTGATGTTGACGGCGTTGAACATCAATTCGAGGGACATGAGCACGGTGATGGCGCTTCGCTTGGAGAGAGCGCCGTACAGGCCGATGGCGAATATGACCGCGCCGACTATGAGGACGTTTTCCAGGCTCACCCGCTGTCCCTCCGCACGAGCGCAAGGGCGCCGACGATCGTCGCCAGCAGAAGCACCGAGGCGACCTCGAACACGAGCACGTAGTCCCGCAGCAGCAGCTCGGCAATCCTGGGTATCGGGTTGGCGACCCTGTCCCCCGACTCGGACGCCTCCACGCCGGACTGCGCCATTGCGGCCGCTTCCGAGCTGGACAGCAGGTTCCAGTCGGTGTTGAGCATCGTGAGCGAGGCCACCACCAGGAACAGGAGGGCGAGTACGGCCGCCGGGATGCGGAGCATGTTCGACGGGTTGCCGTGCTCCACGTCCCTGGTGGTGAGGACGGCGAAGACGATGAGGACGGATATGGCGCCGACGTAGATCAGCACCTGCACGACCGCGAGGAACTCGGCCCTCAGCATCACGAAGAGCCCGGCGATGCTCAGGAACGCCGCGGCAAGGAACAGGGCGGCCCGGAAGAGGTCGCGCGTCTGCACCACGGCGACGGACGACCCAATTGCCGACAGCGCGATGACCCAGAAGGCGACGTCGATGATCAGGGACGACTCCGGCGTGACGCCGGCGGCTATCTCTTGGCCCACCGTTCCTCCTGGTCGCTAACGCTCGGCTTCTCGTGGCGCCCGGCTTCCTGCCAGGCCACGTCGGAGTCCCCGCGCGGGTCATTGTGCCGGCCCTCAAGCTGCGGGCGGAACCAGTTGCTCGGGCGCTTCGAAGCGGATACGAGGCGGTCCTTGTGTATGACCAGCTCGTTCCGCACGTACCGCCCCTCCTCGAAGCCGCTGCCCATGTGCAGCGCGTCGTAGGGGCAGGCCTCGACGCAGAGACCGCAGAACATGCAGCGCCCTATGTCGATGTCGAAGACCTCCAGGCCGTACTTCTGGCCCTCCTGCATATCCTGGCCGCTAGGGTCGGTGACGATCTCGATGATGCCCAGCGGGCAGTACTTGGCGCAGCTCGCGCACCCCGTGCACCGCTCCTCGTACCAGGTGAACTCTTCGCCGCGGAACCGCGGGTGCTGCGGGTACCTGTCCGGCACGCTCACGAGCCCGACCATCGACTTGGCGAGCTGGACGGGGCTGCGCAGGGCGAGGCTGAAGACGTTGGTGCCCTTGTGCTTCGCCAGCCCCAGCGGCCCGACCTTCCGGTCGGGGTACTGGTGCAGCGTGAAGCGCCGGCTTGGCAGCACCAGGTTCTTGAGGGTTACGAGCATCCCCTTGACCAGCCCGAGTCCGTACATGGTCAGCCCCCCTCGGCCATGTTCGCCAGTGGAGACGGCACCGGGACTTTCCTCTTCAATCTCCTCTGGCCCAGCAGGTGCGCGAATATCACGATGGTAGCAACGGTGACGGCCCAGTTGATGGCCGCCATCACTATCAGCGAGCCGTTAGGGATGACCCCTGCGTCGTCCTGGAAGACCTGCATCTCCACGGCGATCAGGAACATGTTGAGCAGGGACATGGGGAACAGGCCCTTCCACGCGAAGGCCATGATCTGGTCCACGCGCAGCCTGGGCCAGGTCGCCCTGAACCAGAGGAGGAAGCATACGACCGCGATCGTCTTGGCGACGAACCAGACCTGCCCGGGGATCGGGTCGAAGCCCTTCGTCCCCCCAAGGAACAGGGCGGTCGCGATGACGGCGGTGGCGATAGGCGCCAGGAACTCGGCAAGCTGGAACACCGCGAACTTGATGCCGCTGTACTCCGTGTGGTACCCGGACCCCAGCTCCGACTCCGCCTCGATCATGTCGAATGGCGCCCTGCTCATCTCGGCGGACGCCGCCGTCATGAAGACCAGGAAGCCCAGCGGCTGCGTCACCACGAAGAAGAGGCTCTGGCTCTCTACGATGTCGGTCAGGGCGAGGGAGCCGGCCGCCAGCGCCACACCCGTCAGCGCGAGCGCCATGGGCACCTCGTAGCTGATGAGCATCGCCACGCCCCTCATTGCGCCGAACAGGGCGTACTTGTTCCTGGAAGCGTAGCCTCCCATGAATACGCCGAACGTGTTCACCCCCGTGACGCCGATGATGAAGAGCACCCCGACGTTGAGCCGCCCCAGGAAGCTGTCCTCGCCGAATGGGATTACGGCGAAGACCAGCAGCACCGGTATGGCGAGGAAGAGCGGCGCGATGTGGAACACCACCCGGTCGGCGGGCTCGGGCACCACGTCTTCCTTCGAGAGGAGCTTCAGGACGTCGGCGAAGGGCTGGAACAGCCCGAAGGGTCCCCACCGGTTCGGGCCCAGACGCGACTGGAACCGGCCCAGCGCCCGCCGCTCGAACCACGTGTATATCGCGCCGGACATCACCACGGCGTTGATGACCGCGAAGGCGAGTATCCCGCCCGCCGCAATGAACGCCAGCCATTCCAGCCCCTCGGGCGTCAGGCCGACGATGATGTCGTATACGTTATCGAAGCTCATGTGCCCCCGATTGTACTACGCGATTTGGGCCACTAGCGGTCGACCTCGCCCATCACTACGTCGGTGCTCCCGAAGATGATGATCAGGTCGCCCATCTTCCAATCGATCAGCAGCTCCTTCAGGACGTTCATGTTGATGAAGGAGGGAGACCTTATCTTCATGCGGTAGGGAGAGATGCCGCCGTCGCTAACGATGTAGAAGCCCAGCTCGCCCTTGGGCGCTTCGACCGCGGCGTAGGCGTCGCCCGCGGGAGGCCTGATGAAGAAGGGCGCATCCTCCCTCACGGGCCCGCCGGGGATCTGCTCGATGCATTGCGTGATGATGCGCACGCTCTGCCGCATCTCCTGGATCCTGACGATGTACCTGTCGAAGGTGTCCCCGGTCGCGCCGATGGGCACGTCGAACTCGACGCGGTCGTATATCTCGTACGGGTCGGCCTTGCGGAGGTCCCACTGAACGCCGCTGGCCCTCAGCATCGGCCCGGTCACGGAGCCCGCCACGGCGGTTTCGTCGGTGAGTATCCCGACGTCGCGCGTCCGGGCCAGCACAACCTCGTTGCCGGTGATCAGCCCTTCCAGGTCGTCGATGTACCCTGGCATGTCGCGGGTGAAGACGTCCAGCGCGTCCCAGAAGTCCGGCGGCCCGTCCTGCGTGACTCCGCCGGGCCTCATGTAGCTGAGCGTAATGCGCGCGCCGCACAGCATCTCGAACATGTCGAGGATGCGCTCGCGCTCCCGGAAGCAGTACATCAGGGGCGTCCCTGCAAACGTGCCCAGCTCCTGCATGAAGAAGCCGGTCGAAACCAGGTGGCTGGCTATACGCTGCAGCTCCGCGGCTATGACGCGGAGGTACTGGGCGCGCTCCGGCACTTCTATGCCGGCCAGCTTCTCCACCGTGCGGACGTAGGCCTGGTTGTTCGTCATGCTGGCCACGTAGTCGAGCCTGTCCGTGAGGGTCACGATCTGCACGTAGGTGCGCTCTTCGGCCAGCTTCTCGGTGCCGCGGTGGAGGTAACCGAAGATAGGCTCGACGTCCAGCACCTGCTCACCGTCGAAGGTGACGCGGAGCCGGAACACGCCGTGAGTGCTCGGGTGCTGCGGACCCAGGTTTATGGTTACCGGTTCGGTCTGTATGGTCATGGTTGGGCCTGGGAGTCGGGCCTCGCCGCTACCTTATGAAGTCCTTTCTCAGGGGATGGCCTGGGAACCCCTCCCAGAGCAGGACTCGCTTCATGTTGGGGTGCCCCGAAAAGTGGATGCCCATCAGGTCCCACACCTCGCGCTCCTGCAGCTCCGCCCCCTTCCAGATACCCACGACCGAGTCGATCGCGGGCTCGTCCCTGCCGAATCGCCTCGTCTTGATGACGGCGCAGTGGTTCTTCCTCATGGAGAGGAGGTGGTAGATGAGCTCGAAGTGCTCGACGTAGTCGACGGCGGTGATGGCCCTGAGGGTGGCGAAGTCCAGGTCGGGGTCGTCGTGGAGGAAGCCGCCGACGGTGAGCAGGTCCTCCGGCTCGATCCAGACGTCCGTGCCGTTCCAGCTAACGGCGGCGCCCGGATGTGCCTCGTTTATGCGCCGCGCCACTTCCGCGCCGTCGAGCTGCCTCATGGTCTAGTGGCCGGCCGCCTGGCCCTGGAGGCGGTACCGCTTGATCTTCTCGTGAAGCTGCATGATGCCGTAGAGCAGGGCGTCGGGCCGCGGCGGACACCCCGGCACGTACACGTCCACCGGCACGACGTGGTTGACGCCGGGGACCACGCTGTACGACTCGTAGTACGGGCCGCCGCTCGTGGCGCACACGCCCATGGAGATGACCCACTTGGGCTCGGCCATCTGCATGTAGACGCGCTCGATGGCGGGGGCCATCTTCCACGTGACGGTCCCCGCGACGATCATCAGGTCGGCCTGCCGGGGCGACGCTCGGAACGCCTCCATGCCGAACCGCGCCAGGTCGAAGCGCGACATGGCGCTCGCCATCATCTCGAAGGCGCAGCACGCCAGGCCGAACGACAGGGGGAAGACGGATGACTTGCGGCCCCAGTTCAGCAGGGCGTCTATGGACGTGACGGCAAGGTTGCGCTTCAGGTCCTCGGGGACTTCGACCAGGGGCTCGGCCAGCGGCGAGGTGTTCGTCGCCTTGAGGTTGTTGATGTAGTCGCCCTCGGCCTGGTCGACCTCCAGCGTCGTCGTATAGAGGGGAATGCCGGCGCCGATGCCGCCGCCTTCGGGTGTCATTCTCAGGACCACTCCAGCGCGCCCTTACGCCAGGCGTAGAGCCAGCCCACTAGGAGGATTCCGATGAACACGGCCATCTCCAGCAGGACGAATATGCCGAACTCCCGCGACAGCACGCCAAAGCTGGCGGCCCACGGGAACAGGAAGACGACCTCCACGTCGAATATCACGAATATGAGGGCGATGGAGTAGAATCGGAAGTTGAAGCGATTCCAGGTGCCGGTCATGGTCTCGAACCCGCACTCGTATATGCTCAGCTTCACTGGGTCGGGCTTGCTGGGCCTGATCCGGGAGAAGGACAGGAGCCAGGAGCCCAGCAGCATCCCCGCCGGGATAGCCAGCGCCACCGCCATGAATATGGCGAGGAGCCCGTATTGGCGAAAGTAGTCGTCGACCATTCAGCTTCCCTGTCTGCCGGCAGCCTTCCAGGCTGGCATGTACTTTACGACACCCAACATCCGAAAGCAACCGCCGCCGCCCTGGATTGGGAATGCTCCAAGCCCTGCAAGGGATAATTACTTGTAATTATGAAAGCCGCGACGTAGGATAGACTGCGGTCTGCCCGGAACGGGCGGCCAGGGAAGGGGACTGAATGAGCGACTTCATCATTTCGGCCGAGGGTATCGAGAAGACATACGATACGGGATCAGTCCAGGTCAACGCGCTGAGGGGCGTGGACCTGAACGTGGAGCGGGGCGAGATCGTCTCGATCATGGGGCCCAGCGGGTGCGGCAAGACGACGCTGTTGAACTGCCTGTCCGGCCTGGACGACGTGGACGCCGGGCGGGTGCTGATCGACGGGATCGTCCTGAACGACCTGCCGGACGACGAGAGGAGCGAGTACCGGGCCCGCCGGATGGGCTTCGTGTTCCAGATGTACAACCTGCTCCCGGTGCTGTCGGCGGTCGAGAACGTGGAGATGCCTCTCCTGGTCTCGGGCGTATCGGCGTCCGAGTCCCGTACCCGTGCCCTGGAGATGCTGGACATGGTGGGCCTGGCGGACTGGGCGCAGCACGCGCCCGGAGAGCTGTCGGGCGGCCAGAGGCAGCGTGTGACCATTGCGCGGGCCCTGGTGAACTCCCCGGCAATCGTCTGGGCCGACGAGCCGACCGGCGACTTGGATAGCGAGAACGCGGCGGAGATCGTGGCGCTGATCCAAGAGCTGAACCGGACGAACGGCCAGACCTTCATCGTCGTAACCCACGCCATCGAGGTGGGAGAGAGGGCGCGGCGCATCGTGAGGATGCGAGACGGGTCGATAGAGGACGACGGGCACGGTTCGCAGACGGGCCCGGCTGAGGCTGGGCGGGAGGCCGCGGAGTAATGGAGGAGCTATTCGGCCTGTCCATGACGACCCTGATGTACGTCCTCCTGGGCGTGGTTTTGGCTTCCATGGCCGTGCTCGGCGTGCTGGCGGCGCGGAACAGGATCATGCTGAAGATGGGGCTGCGTCCCATCCCGCGGCGACCCGGCCAGACCGCGCTCATCATCATGGGCGTGATGCTGAGCACCGTGATCATGGCCGCCGCCTTCGGAACGGGGGACACCCTCAGCTATTCGATCCGCAACGGCGCGGTGGAGTGGCTGAAGGAGATCGACGAGCTGATCGTGCCGACGAGGGCAGGGGAGGATGCCCGGTTTGGAGCCGCGTACATCACCGAGGAGCGGTTCGAGGAGCTTCTCGTCCACCTGTCGGCCAATGACAAGATAGACGGCATCATGCCGCAGATTGGCGAGAACGTCTCCGTCCGGAACACGAGGACCGGGCTCAGCGAGGGGCGGATGAGGCTGGTCGGCATCGACCCGGCCATGCTCGACGGGTTCCAGGGCCCACGGCTGGAGGACGGCGGCGATGCCCGGCTCGATGACTTGGCGCCGGACGAGGCTTACGTATCGGAGCCGAGCGTCGAGGAGCTGGAAGTCCAGGCGGGCGACGAGCTCGAGGTGTTCCTGGAGGGCCGCAGCGAGAGGCTGAGGGTCGCGGGGATCGTCAGCACCGGCGGCTTTGCGGGCATCGAGCCGACGGTGCTGGTGCCCCTCGACAAGGTCCAGGAGCTGCTCGACCGGCCCGCCCAGATCAACACCATCGTCATATCCAACCGTGGGGACTCCAGCACGGGCGTCGACCTGAGCGAGGACGTCACGAAGGACCTCCGGGTGCTCTTCAACGACCCGGAGGTCGCCGGGGAGCTCAAGGCGCTGTTCGGCCGGGAAGACGTCCTCGGCGCGCTGGACGCGAAGGTCGCGGGCCTGGAGATGGAGGTCGGCGAGTCCGGTTCGAGCGACGAGCTGGACAACCTGAGGGAGCTCACTGCCGAGCTGCGGAAGCCCGAGCTGACCGACGAGCTGAGCAGCCTCCTGGCGGATCCTGAGGTGACGCGGGCGGTGGTGGAGCAGTTGGAGGAGGCCGATCTGGACGAGGTGGCGGCAGAGGCGTACACGCTGCTGGCCGAGCTGGCCGAGTTCCAGGTCATAGAGATCAAGAAGGACATCATAGACAGCTCCGAAGAGGCGGGCACCGGCGTGACGTCGATATTCATCCTGTTCAGCTCGTTCTCCATCATGGTGGGGATACTGCTGATCTTCCTCATATTCGTGATGCTCGCCTCGGCGCGGAAGTCGGAGATGGGGATGGCGCGGGCCGTCGGGGCCAAGCGGCGCCACCTGGTGATGATGTTCGCCTTCGAGGGCACGGCGTACGCAATCGTGTCGGCGGCCGTCGGCGTGGTGCTGGGACTGGGCGTGAGCGCGTTCATGGTAGCGGTGATGAACCAGATATTTGCCGGGCTGGAGGAGTCCTTCACCCTCACCATCCACTTCGAGCCTCGGAGCGTGGTCGTGGCCTACTGCCTGGGAATGGCGATCACCTTCGCGACCGTGGTCGTGTCGGCGTACAGGGTGAGCCGCCTGAACATCGTGGTCGCCATTCGCGGCCTGCCCGAGTCGATCATCCCCAAGGGCGAGCCGCCCTTCAGGGAGCGGCTGCTTGGCCTGCTCAGGGCGGTCGTGCTCCCTGTCTACCACCTGCTCACGGCGTTCAGGGCGCTGTTCAGGCGGAGGTTCAGGGAGTTCACCAAGAAGCTGGGACTTGCTGGCTTGACGGCCCTGCCCCCCGTGTGGCTCGCGGCCATAGCGCTCGGCCTCCTCAGGTTCATCCAGCCGTACCTGCTCAGGGGATGGCTCGTGCTGGTCGCGGGAATCGTCCTGACCTACTTCGGGGTTGCCGTGTGGGAGAGGTGGTCGTGGTTCGGCGCAGGGGTGTCTCTCATGATCGTGGGGCTGGGCCTGATGCTGAGATGGTGGCTTGGGCGCACCGAGATGCGCCCCGAGGCGGTCGACAGGATTGCCTTTACGGCCGCGGGCGTGTTGATGCTCGTCTACTGGGCCCTGCCGGAGTCCGCGGTCAGGCCCATTGTGGGTGAGCTGGAGGGGGACTTCGACATAATGTTCGTATCAGGCGTCGCCATGGTGGGGGCCGCGGTATGGGCGGTGATGTACAACTCGGACCTGCTCGTCCGCGGGTTGTCGGCGCTGACGTCCCGCTTCGGCCGGATCAGGCCGGCGCTGGTAACGGCGGTGGCCTACCCCATGAGCTCCAAGTTCCGTACCGGGCTGACCCTCGCGATGTTCGCCCTCGTGATATTCACGCTGGTCATCATGTCGGTACTGACCGAGGTGTTCACGACCCAGTTCGAGGAGCCGCGCAAGGTGTACATGGGCTTCGACGCCGGCGGGTCGATCAACTTCAACACGCCCGTCGACGACATCCAAGCGGCCATAGACTCTGCCGAGGGCGTGCCGGCGTCGGACTTCGAGGCGGTGGGCGGCGTCACCAACGTGCCGGTGGAGATGAGGCAGAGCGGGGGTGAGAGCGGAAGGTGGCGCTCGCGTACGTCGATGCTCCTTGACGATGGCTTCCTGTCGGCGGCCGACGTCGAGCTGAAGATCATCGCCGATGGGTACGGCCCCACTGCCGAGGATGTCCTGGCGCAGATGAGGGACGACCCGTCGCTGGCCCTCGCGGGCGGGTGGATGCTGCCCAACAACGCGGCGGACATCGCCCGCGACCCGGACGCGCAACGCCTGCTCGGGGATCTCCATTACGATGCGTCGAGCATGGAGGCGGTACCCCTGGACGTGAGGGAGCCGTTCACGGGCGTCGAGGTCTCCATGAAGGTGATCGGCGTGGTGGACAGGGTCCACGCCGACGCCTTCAGGATGATCGGATCCAAGAGCCTGATCGACGGTGCGGCCCCCTTCCCCGTTCCAGTGACGGAGTACCGCTTCAGGCTATCCGAAGGGGTCGACGCCAAGGCCGCGGCGAACGCGCTGGAGGCGGCCCTGCTGGGGAACGGGATGCAGACGGAGGTGTACAGGGAGACCGTCGACGAGCAGAACGCGGCCGGCCAGGCCTTCTTCAGGCTGTTCACGGGCTTCATGGCCCTGGGGCTCCTGGTCGGCGTGGCGGCGCTGGGAGTGGTGAGCACGCGGGCCGTCGTGGAGCGCCGCCAGCACATCGGGATGCTGCGGGCCATCGGCTACAAGCGTCGCATGATCGCGCTCAGCTTCCTGCTGGAGTCGTCCTTCATCTCGGTGCTGGGGTCGATCATCGGCCTGGCCCTGGGGCTTCTCCTGTCGTTCAACGCAGTGACCAGCATACGAGCCGAATCGGGCATCGAGGGGCTCAGCTTCTCGGTGCCGTGGATGCAGCTTGGGGTCATCCTGACCCTCACCTACGGCTTCTCGCTCCTGACGACCTTCCTCCCGGCCCGCCAGGCTTCCAGGGTCTACCCGGCTGAGGCGCTGAGGTACGAGTAGCTAGACTTCGGCCTCTTCCTCGCTCTCTTCCGACAGGGTCTGGGGCGGTTCGAGCGGCAGCTCGACGATCATCTCGGTGAACTCGCCCGGCTCCGTCTCTACCCGGATTGTGCCGCCGTGCTCGCGCACTATGTCGCTGGACATGGCGAGGCCCAACCCGGTGCCCTCGCCGGTGGGCTTGGTCGTGAAGAACGGGTTGAATATCTTCTCGACGACCTCGGGCGGCATGCCGTTCCCGTTGTCCCTGATGCGGATCGTCACGTGCTCGTCGTCGCGTTCGGTCTTGATCATGAGCGTCGGGAAGTACGTCTCGGTCGTGTCGGTCATGTTGCGCCGCTTATCGTCGGTGGCGTAGCAGGCGTTGCCGACCATGTTGAGGAAGACGCGGCCCATGTCCTGGGGAATGATCTCCAGCTGGCCAACCTCGTCCCCGAGCTCCCGCTCGATGGTGAGGTTGAAGTCGGGGTCGGTGGCTCTCGCGCTGTGATAGGCGAGGGCGGTGTATTCGTCGAGCAGGCCGTTGATGTCCGTGGGCTGGGCGTCGCCCGAGCCGCGGCCCATCATCAGCATGTCGTGAACGATGCGGTTGGCGCGGTCGCCGTGGGAACGGATGCGCTCCAGGTTGGACGACAGGTCCTCCGAGATCTCCTGCAGGAGTCCGGACTGCTCCTCGTCCAGCTTGTCCTCGATCTCCTCCATGACCTCCTTGAACTCCACCAGGAGCTCTTCGGACACCTCTGAGAAGTTCTTGACGAAGTTGAGCGGGTTCTTGATCTCGTGGGCGACGCCGGCGGTCAGCTCGCCCAGGGCCGCCAGCTTCTCGCGCATGACTATCTGGTCCTGGGCCTTCTCAAGATCCTCCAGTACCACTTCGAGCTGCCCGTTCTTCTCCTGGAGCTCTTTGGCCAGCCGCTCCGCCTCGTCCACGCGCAGAGCCTCCCGCGAGTTCTGGCGGAACACCTCGAGGGCCGCGGCCATGTCCGCCACCTCATCGCGCCCCCCTATCTCCACGGTGGTATCCAGGTCGCCGCTGGCCATGCGGCGCATCCAGTCGGACAGCATCTGGAGGCGCCGCAGCAGTATGCGTCCGACGAAGCCCCATGCTATGAGGAGCGCGCCGCTGATGCTGACGGCACTGATCGCCAGCAGCAGGACACGGCCCGTGAATACCGCCTGGGTGGATGCCTGGGTGGCGTCATCGGCCCCGGAGCGGGCAGCGCTCACGAGGTCGTCCACTTCGGAGAGGACGACGACCGAGATGTCGCGGTTCTCGGTTAGGTGCCGCTGCTGGGAGTCTACGATGTGGAGGTCACGGTCGATCAGATCGAAGCCGTTGTCGTCTCCCGTGCCAAGCTCGAACAGCCGCGTGATAATGGGCTCGACCTCATCGTGAATGGGATACTCCTGGAGCGCCGAGAGGCTGCGCTCGATGCTTCCCTTGGCGGACTCGAAGCGCTCCCTCAGAGGCTCGATCAGCGGGGCGTCCGAGACGGAAAAGGCGCTCTCCAGGAGCTGGATTGCGGTGATGGAGTCCGCACGCAGCCCTTCCAGGTACCGGTAGTGTGCCAGCTCGCCATCCGAGAAGTGGCTCCCGCGATCCACCGGCGGGTCCCCCAGCCTGGAGTAGCCGGTCATGGTGTAGAAGAACTGGTCGTCGACGGCGGGGATCAGTATGTTGTCCAGGCGAATGCGCAGATCCGTCAGCTCCGCTCTCAGCGCCTCCCGGCGCCTGTCCAGGTCGAACAGATCGGCCATCTCCACCTCTATGGTGTCGATGTTGAGGATCAGCGTGTCGACGTTGGCCCTGATTCGTTCGAAGCGGTCCGTGCTGTCGGCTCCCTGCATTTCCCTGGTATGGAGCTCCTGGGAATCGATGTCCACGGCGGAGGACCCGCCGAGCAGGGACCGCTGCCCCTCGCTCCCAACGCCGAGGAGGGCCAGCTGCTCTTCGAGAGACGCATAGGCCGAGTCGATGCTCGCTTCGACGCGGACAAGGTCCTGGGGCGTCGTGGCGGCGGCCAGCCGCGGCGCGGCGGCGACCAGGGTTGCGCTGTGCTGGGCAACGCCGAAGGCCGCCACCACGTTGGGGATGCTCTCTTCGTTGACGTGGCTCTGGGAAGCCCCCACGCTGTTGAACGAGAACCACCCGACGAGGCTTGCCGCCACGGTGAGGAGCACGGCTCCCCCGATACCTATGTAGAGCTGGGTGGAGATGCGGTAGCGCAGATCGAGAAGGGACGGCAGCCTGGCACTGGCAACGGATAAGCTGGTCATCGGTCGTCCTCCATCCTCATCCTCTCCATGGGCTGATAGTTGCCGTCAGGACCTATCACGGTCAGGAATACCGCGTCGGATCCCTGGTTGTCGTCTGGGCCGTCGTACCGGAGCCTGAACCCGTCGATGTCCATTTCGCCCGCGCCGTAGATTCCGTCGAGGAAGCAGGCGCGGTCGACGTCCCGGCCGCATCTTTCGAGGCCGGCGATTGCCAGCCTCCCCGCGAGGTATCCTTCGAGGGAGACGAAGCCTGGGACTCTCCCCGGTGCGTAGGCTTCGAGGGCGGCAAGGTAGGCCGCCACGACTGGCAGCGAGTCGTCGGTCGGGAATGGGACCACCTGGGTGACGAAAACGCCGGCGCCTGCCGGGCCCAGCTCGCGGGCCAGGGCGTTGCTGCCTACGAATGAGACGGTCATGAATATGGGGTCGAGGCCCTTGTGCCGTGCCCAGGCTATGAGGGCGGCCACGGGCCGGTAGGCCCCGATCATGATGATGGCCTCAGGGTTTCCCCTCTCCAGGTCGAGCAGGGCGGTCTTGACCGCGGTCGTGTTGCGGGGATAGAGCCCAATGGAGACGGGCTGCATCCCACGCCTCTCGAGTGCGAGCGTCGCGCCCCTGTAGCCCGCCCTGCCGTAGGAGTCGTCCTGGTACATCACCGCGATGCGCTCTATGGCCAGGTCCTGGGTGAGGCGGGCGACCATCTCCTCGGTCTCCTGGTAGTAGGAGGCCCGGAGGTTTAGGATGTTGTCCCAGCTATCGTTCCGCAGGAACTCGGCGCCCGTGAACGGCGCGATGAAGGGCACGCCGGCCTCGGCGGCCACGGGTGTGGCAGAGCGCGAGGTGGGGGTGCCCACCTCGCCTATCAGGGCGAAGACATTCTCCTGCTCGATCAGGCGGACGGTGTTTGTGGCGGCGGCCTCCGGCTCGTAGCCGTCGTCGAATGAGACGAGCTCGACTTGCCTGCCGTGAACGCCCCCTGCGTCGTTGACCTCCTTGAAGGCCGCCAGGATGCCGGCTCTCATGCCATTGCCAAGCGCCTGGGCGGGGCCGCTGAAGGCCGCCGACTGGCCGAAGATGATGTGGTCGTCGAATATGCCGTGGGTGGAGGGTGCGGTCGCGGTCGTCTCCGGCGATACCGGGGTTGCCTCGGGCGTAGGCTGGGGTTCCCCGCCTTCGCGGCCGCAGGAGGCCGAGCTCATTAAGAGTGCGGCGGCTGCCAGGGCGAGCGCAGCATGGGTTCCGAGCACGTAGCGTCTCATACGCCCGCTTCGGGGGTGATGGCGCCCCCGGGGACTCACTCGTCCCTGCGCGCTACCAGCGTCAGGTGGTTCTTGTCGTCTTCACGCCGGTAGGTCATCTCGTCCATCATGGTCCGCACGAGGTGGACGCCGAGTCCTCCGATGGGCCGGTCTTCGAGCGGTGCATTGACGTCGGGCTTCTTCGCGTCCTCCGTGGGGTCGAACGGCAAGCCGTCGTCGGTGATATCTATGGTAAGCGAGTCGTCATCCGAGACCAGCACGACCTCGAGCTCGTGGTCGTCCCGGCCGTCATCGAATCCGTAGTCGATGATGTTCAGCACGAGCTCTTCGAGCACCAGGTGCACGCGGAAGAGGAGATCGGTGGACCAGTCCTCCTTGCTCCCCAGGTCGTCCACCGCGTCGGTGATGCGGCCCAGCTCGTCGTGGCTACGTTCTATGTTCAGGACCAGTTTTTCGCTCATGTCGCGTTCCGGTGGAAGGTCACACAGGTTATGTCGTCGGACTGGGCCGTTTCGCCCGCGAATTCGTGGACTGCCTCGAAGATGGCGGCCGTAGCGGCCTCGGGGTCGGAAGGGTGAGATGACCCGAAGACGTCGCGCAGCCTCTCCACGCCGAACTCCTCGCCGTCCTCGTTCATGGCCTCGGTAACGCCGTCGGAGTAGAAGATGGCGGTGTCGCCCGGCGCGAGCGTAACGGAGCTCTGCTGATACTCGATACCCGGCACTATGCCAAGGGCAATGCCGCCCGTGAGGGGCAGCAGGGCCGAGCTACCGTCGGCGTGAACGACGAGGGGGGAGTTGTGGCCGCCGTTGGCATAGGTGAGCTTCGAGGTCTGGGGGTCGTACATGGCATAGAAGACGGTGACGAACATCGAGGCGTCGTTCTCCTCGTTGAGGAGGTCGTTCACCTCGCGCAGCACGTCCCCGGGGGAGCCGCTGCCTATGGCGGCGCCCTTGAGGAGGGTGCGGCTGGACATCATGAAGAGGGCGGCGGGCACGCCCTTGTCCGAAACGTCGGCTACGGCGATGCCCACCCGGTCGTACTCGAGACGGAGAACGTCGAAGAAGTCGCCCCCCACGTTACGGGCCGGCTCCATGGTAGCGGCGATCTTGTAGTTGTCGCTCTTGGGGAACTGGGTGGGGAGTATCGATTGCTGGATCTTGCTGGCAACGTCGAGCTCGTTCTGCAGGGCGACGAGCTTGTCCCGCGACGAGAGCGCATCGCGCCACTCGGTGAGGTTGCGCATGGTCCGGTCGATGGTGATCTTCAGGTCATCGAAGTCGACGGGCTTGGTGACGAAGTCGAAGGCCCCGCGGTTCATCGCCGTGCGGATGTTCTGCATGTCGCCGTATGCCGATATGATCACGCAGCGCACGTTGGGGTCGACGTCGGGAATCTGTTGCAGCAGGGAGAGGCCGTCCATCCTCGGCATGTTGATGTCCGAGAGCACCAGGTCGATGTCGCCATCCTCGCGCAGTCGCTCCAGTGCCTCTAGGCCGTCGGACGCGAACACGAAGGTGTATTGCCCGCGCCTGATATTCCGCCGCATCCGCTGCAGCATCAGCGGCTCCAGGTCAGGCTCGTCGTCGACTACCAGGATCTTGCAGGGCCGGTCCATCATGCGATACTCAGTATCATTGGCCTCTTCACACTACTCGGCCCGGTAGAGGTTCGCGTGGCTCCACTGGGTATACACGATCCGACAAAGCCGGACGGTCCCCAACGATCAGCCCTTGAACGAGGCTAGTGCCGCGTCTTCAGAGTCGTGAATCGAGACGATCTGGTCGATGCCGCTGATCTCGAACACCTCGCGGATCGGGCCCTTGGCCGAGCAGAGAGCGAACTGGGCATCCTGAGCCCTGAGAGCCTTGGCCGTCTGCAGGATGACCCTAAGGCCCGCGCTGCTGATGTACGAGAGCTCGCTGAGGTCAAGCAGAACGGCTTTGTCGGCCTCTTCGATGGCGCCTTCGAGGGCTTCCAGGAACAGGCGTGCGTTGGCGCCGTCGATGCGCCCCTCGGTGGACGCGGTCAGGGTGCCCCCTTCTCGTTTCGCCTGTATCGTCAGGTTATCGGTCTGGGCAGCTGTCCAACTGGTCAACGCTCCACCCTCCTGTCGGTATTGGATTCCATGGGTAAGGTCTCCTTGAGTCTCAGCATGAGATTCTAACGCCATTTGCCTTTACGTTCAAGACGCAGCCCACCTTGGGCCCGATCTGGAACGCGATTTAAGAATTATACCCCTTCGAGTCCCAGTGTGGCTAGGCCGTTCCCAGGACACGGGTCAGATTCTCCAGCATGTCGTCTACGGTCGCGGCCAGGTCGTATCTTGGGGACCACCCCCACTCCCTCCTGGCGACGGTGTCGTCCAGCTTGTCGGGCCAGGAGTCGGCTATTCCCTGGCGCAGGTCGTCTATCTCGTAGCTGATCTCGAAGCCCGGCAGCCGCTTTTCGATCTCGGCTGCGATCTCGGACGGCGTGAAGCTCATCGCGTTGACGTTGAAGTCGGCATGGTGCTCCAGCGCGCCGCCGTCCGCCTCGGCCACGCCGATCAGGGCGGATATGGCGTCCGGCATGTACATCATGGGGAGCCGGGTGTCCGGCCCAAGCCAGCACGTGTACCGATTCTCACGTATCGCCCCATAGAATATCGCAACTGCGTAGTCGGTGGTGCCCGACGTGGGCTCGACCTTCCAGCTGATGATGCCCGGCAGCCTGACACCTCTCACCTCCAGGCCGAGCTTGGTTGAGTAGTAGTTGCCCATCAGCTCTCCGAAGACCTTGGAGATGCCGTACACGGTGTTCGGCTTCTGCACGGTGTCGTTGGGCGTGTTGTCGTGGGGCGTCTCGGGGCCAAAGGCGGCGATCGAGCTGGGGACGACGACCATCTCCAGGTCGTTGGCTACCGCGGCCTCGAGGACGTTGTTGAGTCCGTTGAAGTTGACCTCGTAGGCGGCCCGGCGGTTGCGCTCCGCCAGGGCCGACAGCATAGAGGCCAGGTGGAAGACCGTGTCGACGCCGTAATTCCTGAACGCGGCGTCGACCTCGTCGTACTTCGTCACGTCGATATAGTCGCTGGGCCCCGCCTTCATCTCTTCCGACAGCGGGGCGGTGTGTCCCGTCGCGACGACGTTCTCGTCGCCGAACCTGGCCCGGAGCGCCGGTACGAGCTCGGTGCCGATCTGGCCGCAGGCGCCTGTCACGAGGATTCTCTTCATCTAACTCTCCGCTGCGGATGGCCCAGTCGGGATGCCGTCTCTCTGAGTCTACCACGCAAGCCCCGTACGTGCATACGGGATTCACCCTCACCCCAAGGTGTCATTCCGAGCACAGCGAGGAATCTAAGGACCTTGCCCTGAGGCTCCCTCTTACATCTCCCCGAGCCTGAGCATGCGGTGGAGGGATATGCGGTGGATCAGCCACAGGAGCCCCGCCGTGATCGCCGCGAACACGAGCACCATCGCGCCGTAGGTGACCGCGAGGGTGTTCCAGTCCACCTCCATCACGAAGGGTGGCATGACGCGAGCGCCCCAGTCGTCGTGGCCCAGGAAGGGCATTATGGTGGCACCCAGGCGGCCGCCCATCCACATACCCAGGGCCATGCCGACGGCCACGACCAGTATCTGCTCCAGCCAGACCATGGCGAGCATCTGGCGGCTGGACAGCCCGACGGTGCGGAGCAGCGCGAACTGGAGCTGCCGGTTGCGGAAGGAGACGTAGGCATGTATGGCGAAGCCCAGGCAGCTCAGGAGCAGCACGGCGGAGAATGCCAGGAAGAGCAGGGCGCGCCAGCCCGCGTCGACCAGCGGGTCCACCTGGGCATCGTCGAGCCGGAGCGAGCGGTCGAAGACGATGCTGCTGGTGACGTTCCTGGCATTGCCGAGGGCCTTCACCAGCTCCGCGCGCTCCTCGCCCGTGGTAGATGAGGACAGCCACATCTCGTTGGGGAGCAGCTCGCGGGTGTACGCCGCCAAGTTGGCATAGCGGGTCAGCGAGGTCAGGTCCGAGATCAGGTATTTTTCGTCCTGGAGAGTCATCGTGGGGAAGAGATCCACCGTTGCGGACATGCGAACGGGCACGCGGAAGCCGCCGACGGAGACCTCGAACTCGTCGCCCTCGCCCCTCCCGGTAGCCCTTGCGAAGGAGGCGCTGGCGAGGACCGGGACGTGCTGGCTCGCCGAGCCTCGGAACACGCCCCTGGCGGTCCCCGACGATCCCTCGGACCAGGAGAACAGCGCCGCTTCCGAGCCGTTGTAGGTGGCGTCGGACGTGCGCAGGGTGTCCGAGCCGGCGTCGGGGGAGCCTCGCATGACGGTCCAGCCCGACACGTCGTCGAATCCCTCCAGCACGGTCTTGCCCGTCCAGGCGTCGATCGCCCAGACCTCGTCGATCAGGATGGAGCCGGCCTGGAGGCGCCTTTCGCCCGTCTCCTCGACCCGCAGGGATACAAGGGTCAGCGGGCGGCTGAGCTGCATGGACTGGCGGACGCCGAACTGGAGGCTCGCTTCCATGTCGACCCACTGGTCCGAGTCCAGCGTGCCGAGGGTGTACGTGCTGAACTGGCCCTGGGCGTTCTGGAGCCTGAGCGTGAAGCGCACGCTGGGATGGGGCCGGTTTGCCTTGATCCGTGCGCCGATCAGGTAGGCCTCGTCCGGCATGAGGATGCCGCTGGGCTTCTCCTCGGCCGGAAGGCCCGCGATTAGCTCGGCGATGGGCCTGTCGGCGAAGTCGTCCCTGAACCAGGCGACGTCGAGAAGGGTCTCCGGATCGACGGCCAGCATCTCGTAGCTGGTGCCGAAGGTCTTGCCCATCTCGCTGCCCCTCTCCCGCAGCACCGGGGTCAGCGCGTCGATGCCGGTGAACCGCTCGTACGCGGAGATGATCGCCCTGTTCCGCTGTGGAATGGTGCGGTTGAGGCCGTATCGCTGGGTGTAGTCCCATCTGGTCCGGTACGTGGGCTTGATCCCCTCCACGCGGATGTCGCTGCCCGTGGAGTAGAGTATCCGCTCTTCGAAGCTCCGCTCCAGGGTCGCGCCGAAGCTGGACGCGAAGATGCCCAGGCCGGCGGTGAGGATGAGCAGGAGGGAGAGCCTCGCGTAGTGGGTCGGGTTCCTGGCCATCTGCCATACGCCCATGGCGAGACCCGCCGAGAGCAGCGGCGAGAGGACGCGGCTGGCCAGGGTCATCGCCAGCGGGAAAAGCCTCAGGAGCACCATGCCCGCAGCCACGAGCATGAGGCCAGGCAGGGCCAGCAGGATCTGGTCCACGGCGACGTCTCCCAGCACTTCCTTGGCGACGACGGAGCCCTGCTGCCCGAGCTGCCTGAACAGGTAGATGCTGACGATCACCAGCAGCACGTCCACGTAGTAGCGCTGGAAGATGGGCGTGGACGCGGGCCTGGCGGCGCTCTGGCGCTGGCGCGTCACGTTCATCCGCGAGGCCTGGACTGCCGGGGCCATCACAGCCGCGAAGCTCAGCACGCCGCCCAGGGCGCTCATAAGGTAGGCGGGAAGGGAGAGGGTGACCTCGAGACGCTCCCCGCCGGTGAGGCCGGAGAAGGCGGGCGTCAGCCCCAGGAAGCTGGTGACCGCGGCGGCGAGCAGTGGGCCCGCCGCGACCGCCAGGACCACGATGGTGAGTCCCTCCAGGGCGAATACCGCGAGCATCTGGGACGGCGTCGCTCCCCTGCTGCGCAGCAGGGCGACCTCGTTTCGCCTCTCCTCGATGGCGAGCGCCGATAGAGTCACCACGTAGTAGAGGATGACGACGCTGATGAAGATCATCACGACGAACATCGGCAGCTTGCTGAAGAAGAGCTTGCGGTCGTACTCCTTGAGGGCGCTGACCAGGGCCGTCTTCTGCGAGTGGCCCGAGGTTACGGCGGAGAGCTGGGCCGTCATGTCCTGGAGGCTGTCGAGCACGGACTCGGCATTGCGGGCGGTCACGCTGTCGTTGTCCACGTCGAGCAGCCAGGCGTAGGTGGTCGAAAGGCGGCTGAACGACGGGCCCAGGGCCTCCAGGTACGCCGCCTCGGAGATATAGAAGGCGGCGGTGCGAAAGCTGCTGCCCGTCGACGCGTCCAGGACCTTCTCCTCCAGGTACCAGACGTCGTCGTCGAAGTCCTTCTTGTCGAAGATCCCGGCGATGACCACGGAGATGACCGGTGTCGCGTCCGACCAGAAGGGTATGGCCGACATGCCGTCCCCCACTTCGAGGCCGAAGGTGAGCGCCACGTCCCGCTGCACCAGCGCCTCGATCACGGGGGGCTCGCCGGGCGCGTTCAGCAGGCCGTCTCCCGGGAGGCGCCCGCCCGGCAGTATGGTCACGTAGTCCTGGAGCGACTGGACGAAGGCGAAGTAGCTGCGCGAGTTGTACTTGCCCGCCTCGTACTCCCTGCCGGGCTGGGTTAGGAACATGGTGGGGGTCTTGCCCGCGTGAATCGAGCCTTTCACGAGGTGGCCGACGCGATTGCTCACGTACCCGTCTACCAGGTCGAAGATCAGGCGGTGCTCTCCCCGCGTCGTCGGGCCCCGGTCGCCGGTGATCAGGATGTCGAGCTCCTGGTCGTCGTGCTTTTCCAGGGACTTGTTCAGGGCGAGGTCGCGGAGCGCGTCGAAGTAGACGACGGTCCCGGAGATTATCGTCGACGCCAGCAGCACGCCGAGGAGGACGGAGAGCAGCACGCGCCAGTGGGCGAGGCTCCGCTTGGCGACAAGCTGCCACGCCGACAGCAGCCTGCTGGCGATGGTCGTCAACGGTCGGCCGCCAAGCGGAGCCGGTCAGGTTCTTGAATCGACGGATGGTCGCCGTCCGGATTCCCGGCTACGAACTTGCCCAACGAGTCGCCAAATTCCCGTCCCTGCCATTGCCGGACGTCCCCGCATTCCAGCTCGGCCCGGAGGCTCCCGGGCCGGGCGGCGAGGCGTTCCAGGCTCGCGGCGGGCCAGATGAGGGCCGGGTCGAGCCGCAGGTCCGCAGCCTGTCCGGCGCGCCACTTCTTGAGGAGCCGCAGCCTGGAGCGCGCCTGATTGCGCTCCTTCGGGCTGAGCCGCTCCCCCTCGGACCGGGGCGACCTGGGGCGCTGGACGGGGTCTGCTCGCAGCCCCTCGCGTATGGCCCGGCGCACTGCGGCGGCGGCCCGGCCGTGTCCGTATCTCCCGATTCCCTTCACCCCGGCGAGATTGCTTTTCGGGGCGGCTGCCAGCGCCGCGAGCACCGTGTCGGACATGACCTTGAAGGGGGGACGGTCGCGCCTCAGCGCCTCGTTCTCCCGGAAGGCATGGAGGGATTGGAGCACCGCAAGGCCCCGCCCGTCCATGTCGCGGCTGCCCTTGACCGACAGGAAGCCCCACTCGGCGTCCGGGGGCGTGTGTCGAACGCGGGCCAGCCGCTCGGTCTCCTCGCGGACCCACGCCGTCCTGCCCAGCCTGGCCAGCTTGCCGTCCAGGGTTGCCTTCAGGCGGGCGAGGTGGAGTACGTCCTCGGCGGCGTACCGGAGCATCTTGTCAGGCAGGGGCCGGAGAGACCAGTCGGCGCGCTGGAGCTTCTTGTCCTTGTTCACGTCGACGTCCAGGTGCTCCTTCAGCACAGCCGCCAGGCCCAGCCTCTCCGAGCCCGCGAAGGCGGCGGCGATGCTGGTGTCGAACAGGCCTCTCACGCGGAATCCCCAGTCCCGGTCCATACTCCTTATATCGTAGTCGGCCGAGTGGAAGATTTTCGCGACCGAGGGGTCGGACAGGAGCCTGCCGAGCGGGGCGGCGTCATCGATGGAGAGCGGGTCGATGACGTACGCCGCCTCCCGCGTGGCAAGCTGCACCAGGCACACGCGCTCAGGGTAGCGGAAGAAGCCGTTGGACTCCAGGTCCACACCGACCTGTGGCTGCCGCATCGCCGACTCTACGACGGCCGCCAGCCTGGCCCCGGTCGTCACGACCTCCACGGCGCTACCTGGACCGGACAAGTCCCGGCCTCCACCACGTTTTTCCGTCCATATCAATCCTCACTCCTGCGATTCTACCTGATATTATCGCCCATAACTTCTTGAGGATGGATGGAGCCATGACAAATCCTGCGCCGGGCGGAGACAGCGTCGTAGTGCTATACAAGGGAGGGAGACTCCCGTCGTGGGACGGACTCACGGCGGATGAACAGGACGCGTACTCTCGCGAGCACGTGGACCTGATGCTGTCCGTGGCGCGGGAGCACGGCCTGATGAGCCTGGAGGGGTTCAAGCTGCTCGCTCCCGCCGGGGACTGGTTACGGTTCTGGGCCATCGAGTTCCCCACGTTCGAGGGAGCCGAGGCGTGGATCGCCGCCGAGATGGAGCCGCCCTACGGACGCTACGGCTACTACGAGTACTACCTTGCCCGGAGAGTGCGGCGGGAGGGCACGGGCTCACCCGCGGCGACGCCCCTGTCCGGCGCACCCTCGGAGACGCCCGTCCTGGAGGCAGACGTGGGCAGCTTCGTCGTTGTAGCGTTCGACCGCTGGCTTCCCGGCGCTGACGTGGTGCCTCCCGGCGAGCGCGGCGACGCCGAGCACGACGATCTCATGGGCGCGGTGGCGCGTGAGCACGGCATGGTCCGGCTGGACGACTACCGGGTTGTCGCGCCCCAGTCCGACTGGCATCGGGCCCGGGTCGTGGAGTTCCCGGAGCTGGAGGGTGCGGAGGCATGGATCGAGGCCGACTCGCGCCCGCCCAACGGCCGCTACAGGTCGAGGACGTACCACCTGGCGCGCAAGTGGGCGCCGGAGTACTTCGCCGGATGGGTCCCTGGCTAATAGCGGGGCGGTGGCGTGGGGTCTGTCTCAATAACAGCCTTGCGCCTGATACTGAGCATGGGAGAGCCTGGATTGGCACCGAAGAAGTCATATGTTGCGCTTGCGGCTCGGTAGCCGAATGTAATATAAAGTAAGAGGGCCATCTGAAAGCATTGGCCCAGGAGGGTGTGCTATGAGAGTCTTGTCTGAGAAACGGGCTGTTCTTCTGGGTCTGCTGGCGGCCCTCTTGACGACCCTGGCCGCCTGCGGCGGCGGCGACGAAGGCCCCTACAGGATAGGCGTGATGGACTCGCTGACGGGCCCAGGTGAGAGCTACGGCACCGTGATCGTAAACGCCAAGCAGCTTGCGGCGGATGAGATCAACGCGGCGGGGGGTATCGATGGGCGTGAGCTGGAGCTCGTCATCGAAGACTCGAAGTGCGGTGCGCAGGACGCCATTACCGCCTACAAGAAGCTGACGGACGTGGATGGGGTCAAGATCATCCTGGGGACCTCGTGCAGCGGCGCCATGCTCGGCGCGGCTCCTCTCGCAGAGGAGGACGGAGTGGTCCTCTTCTCGGCGTCGGCGACTAACCCCGACATCGCCGAAGCGGGCGACTACATCTTCCGGACCGCCATAAACGACAACCGGCTGGGCATCGACGCGGGCAACGTGATCTGGACGGACGGCGTCCGCAACCTGGCTACCATAACCCAGTCGACCGACTACGCCGAGGGCGTCAGGCGTACCACCGTGGCCCAGTTCGAGAAGCGGGGCGGCTCGGTATCCGGCGAGGAGAGGTACGGGGACGACGCAACCGACTTCAGGAGCCAGCTGACCAAGCTCTTCGAGGCGAACCCGGACGGATTGCTGGTGGCCGCACAGTCGGAGTTCTCCGGCGGCACCATTGTCAAGCAGGCCAGGGACCTGGGCTACGAGGGGCCGATCTACTCGGAATCCGTGGCAACAGGGACGACCGCTCTGGAGATAGCGGGTGACGCCGCCACCGGCATGAAGGGTATCCTCCCCAGCCCAGACCTGCCCACCTCCGCGGGGAAGGACTTCCTGAACAGGTTCAAGGAGCGCTACGGCTCCGTCACGCTGGCCTGGTTCCTGGGCTCCGGCTACGACACCGTCAACATCGCGGCCGAGTGCCTCAAGAAGACCGGGGACGACCAGGACGCTGACGGGTTCAGAGACTGTCTCTACGAGATCACTCACAACGGGACAATCGGGGACGGCTACAGCTTCGACGAGAAGGGGGAGGTCGTAGGACTTTCCAACGTGGTCGTGCAGATCCTGCCAACGGCCCAGAGAAACGACGACAACCAGGGTTACGAGATCTTGGGCGCAGCCCCGACGGAGTAGGGGCCGCCCATGATTGGGATTTCCTGACGAGTCCCGCCCGCACCGACCTCCGTCCGCCTCGAGGAGCCTTTGGTTACGCATCGTGACCGCCGGGGCGTTGTCCTGGCGACGGTACTGACGATAGGGACTGCGGCCTTCATCGGCTGGAAGGTCGTCCAGTCCCCGGACCAGGCCGTGCAGTTCGCCTTCAACGGGCTGTCGGTCGGAGCGGTGTACGCGCTCCTCGCGATGGGGTTCACCGTAGTCTACAGCACGGTGTGGTTCTTCGACCTGTACTACGGAGCGGCGGCCGCAATGGGCGCGTACGGCGTCTTCTACCTCAGGTCCCAGGACGCCGTCGGCGGGCAGTACGAAGTCAACAACCTGTACGTCAACATCCTGTTCGCCGCCTTGGTCGCCGGGGTGGTCGCGTGGGCGCTTCACGAGGGCTTCTTCAGGCGGCTCAGCGACCGTTTCGACCGCAGGGCCCTGCGGGTGGCCGGAGGCGTGCTGGCGGTTGCCGCCGGCGTATACACGGGCCTTGTCCTGGGCTATCCGGAGGACCTCAACGTCGTGCTCAGCCCCGCCATAGGCGCCGCCGTGGCGGCTGCCTCGGGCTGGGCGGCGTATAGAGCCTGCCGGAGCGTATTCGCGGACGCCAGCCCCGTGCCCTTCCTGGTCATTGCCGCCGTCGTGGGCGCAGCCCTGGGAGGATACTGCGCGCTCGTGGTGGCGAACGCCCCGGGATCGAAGCTCTACCTGAGTTGGGCCGTGTCGTGCCTGCTGTCGGGCGCCGTGGGCCTCGCCCTCTACAGGGGGCTGTACGTCTCGATGCGCGAGCGGGCCAGGTCGCCTCTCATCATGCTCGTCGCTTCGTTGGGCGTCCTGCTTGCCATCATAGCAGGCGTCATCATCGTGTTCGGGAGCGCGGCGAGGCCGCTTCCCGATGCCTTCGGCAGTGACCCCTGGACGATTGCGGGGAGCAATATCAAGGGCTTCAACGTATTCACCATCGGAGTGGCCATCGCCGGGTTCGTCGGCCTGCTGCTCCTCCTGAAGAGGACGGCCTTCGGGAAAGCGGTGCGCGCCATCGGCGACGACGAAGAGGTGGCGAAGGTCGTGGGCATAAACACCACGGTCGTCATCGCCGTCGTATTCTTCATCGGAGCGGTCTTTGCAGCAGCAGCCGGGCTGCTCAGCGGCCACGATACGGCCATCCAGCCGAGGATGGGCCTGCTGCTCCTCCTGAAGGGCTGGATAGCCTCCGTCGTGGGGGGCATAGGCAACCTCTACGGCGCGATCGTCGGCGGGTTCGCCCTGGGCATGATCGAGCAGTTCGGCATCTGGGACCTGGCGGGGGAGTGGAAGGACGTGATCTCGTTCGTCGTCCTCATCCTCTTCCTGTCGTTCTGGCCCAGGGGCCTCCTGCCGAGGAAGTAAGCCGTGTTGAAGGGCGTTGGGAATGCGGCAAGGCTGGCGCGCGACCCACGGGACCTCCTGCGGTCCGCCAGGGGCAGCATCGAGCTGTGGGCCAACCTGGTCATAATCACCTGGGCGGTCGTCTTCATGCTGTGGCAGGGCGTGGGGTTCGCCATCGCCCTGTGTACCGTCTTCGCCATCTGGGCCATCCTTGCGGTCAGCCTGAACCTCGTGGTGGGGTTCACCGGGCTGCTTTCGGTGGGGCACGTCGGCTTCTTCGGCATCGGCGCGTACACCGTGGCCATACTCACGTCCGACGCCTCGTACGAACAGCTTCGCACCGAGGCCCTCCCCACCTTCGGATGGCCGTTCTTCGCCGCGCTCCCCGTGGGGGTGGCCCTGGCCGGACTGGCGGCCATAGCGGTGGGCGTCGTCTTCAACCGGTTCAGGGACGACATATTCGTCCTCGTCTCCTTCGGGTTCGCCATCATCGCCTTCAACGTCTTCCTTAACTTCAGAAGCCTCACGCGGGGCGCGTTCGGCATTCACCAGATAGAGAGGCCCGCGATAGGCGCCTGGGTGTTCAACGGCGACCTGGAGTTCCTCGCCCTCGCCTTTGCGTTCCTCGCTCTCGTCATCCTGCTCTCACAGCTCATCGTCACGTCCTCGTTCGGCCGCGTGCTCACCGCCATCCGGGAGGACGAGCAGGCCATCGAGGTCTTCGGCTACCAGGCAACCCACTACAAGCTGGCCGTATGGGTCATATCTGCCATGATGGCCGCCCTCGCGGGCGGGCTGTTCGCAAGCTGGACGACCTTCATCGACCCCAACTCCTTCATCCTCCTGGAGTCCATGCTCCTCGTCTGCATAGTGATCCTGGGCGGGCTTGCGACGATATGGGGCTCGCTCCTGGGCGCGATGGCGTTCGTGCTCCTGGAAGAGGGGATGCGCTTCCTGCCCTTCCTGCCCACGGAGTACATAGGCCAGGCCCGGCAGGTCGTCCTCGGCGTCCTGCTCGTCCTGCTCATGCTGTTCAGGCCCCAGGGCCTGGTCGGGAGGTACAAGCTGTGAGCACCGCCACCACCGATCCGATAGACATCGACGAGGTCTTCGTCCTGAGGACGGAGGACGTCTCCAAGAGCTTCGGCGCGGTCACCGCCGTGGACCGGCTCACGGTGTCCATCTTCCGGCAGTGGATCACGTGCATCCTCGGGCCGAACGGCTCGGGAAAATCGACCCTGATAAACCTGCTGAGCGGTATGCTGCCCCTCGACGAGGGCGTAGTCATCATCGACGGCGTCGGCCTGCGGGTCCTCAGGGCCCACGAGACCCCCGGCCACGGCATCACCAGGACCTTCCAGGAGGTCAGGCTCTTCGACCAGATCAGCGTGTGGGACAACATCATGGTCGTCCTGACGGAACGCCGCCTCTTCCCCTCGCTCTTCGAGCGCACGAATCCCCGCCACAGGGAGAGAGCCAGGGACATCCTGGAGAGGGTTGGCATGTGGGAGAAGCGGGACGCGCTGGCCATGGACCTGTCCTACGGCCAGCGGAAGCTGCTGGAGATCGGGCGCGCCATGGCCCTGGACGTGAGCGTCTACCTCCTCGACGAGCCCTTCGCCGGCCTCTTTCCCCAGATGCTCGAAAGGGTCAAGTCCATACTGAAGGGCATGCGCGAGCAGGGCGCCACCATCGTCTTCGTCTCCCACAACATGGACATCGTTCGCGAGCTGTCGGACCACGTCTACATCCTGGACAGCGGCGCCCTCCTTGGCGCCGGGGAGGTAGAAGAAGTGCTGAGCAGGCCGGATGTGATAGACGCCTACCTGGGCAACTAGAGACTACCGCAAATCCCTTCCACCCGAGGGGGAGGTTAAGGATGGGGGCTACTCGATGCTTCTCGACCTGGTAGACGTTTCCGTGCGCTACGGGGCCGTATCGGCCCTGGAGGACGTATCCCTGGGCGTCGGCAAGGGCGAGGTGGTGGCGGTGATGGGTCCCAACGGCGCGGGGAAGTCGACCGTGCTGAAGGCGATCATGGGCCTCGCTCCCGTGGTGTCGGGGACGGTCTACTGGCGCAGTGAGCCGCTGGCGTCGGCCACCCACGACATAGTGAAGGAGGGGATTGCCTTCGTACCCCAGGGCAGGCGTCTCTTCACGCACCTCACCATCGAGGAGAACCTCGAGATGGGCTGTCTCTACATGAACGACAGGGCCGAGAAGGAGCGACGCATGGAGTCGGTCATGGAGCTGTTCCCGATCCTGCACGAGAAGCGGCGGGACATGGCGAGCGCGATGTCCGGCGGCCAGCAGCAGATGCTCGCCCTGGGGCGCGGGCTGATGGCCAACCCCGACGTGCTGCTCCTCGACGAGCCGACCCTGGGCCTGGCGCCGGTCGTGGTCAAGGAGGTGTTCCGGATGGTGTCGGTGATCAGCGAGAGGCTCGGCACCACCATCATGGTCGTCGAGCACAACATCAAGGGCGTCCTGGACATCGTGGACCGGGCCTACGTGCTGGACATGGGCCGCGTGGTCTTCGAAGGGACTCCACAGTCGGTCCTCGAGACCAACATCCTGACCGAGGTCTTCTTGGGCAAGGTCAGCCCTGAGGCCGAGACTTAGCCTCTCCGGCTGATGCGGGAGGGCAGCCACAAGGGCTGCACCCTACGGGATGGACGCGGTAGGGGCGTCCCTTGTGGGCGCCCTGGATGCGGCGGCCGGGGATGGATACCGGCTTTCGCCGGTATGACGTAGGTGGTGTTTCGGCAAGAGACCTAGCCGATGTCCGGGTAGTTCAGGGGGTGGCCCGTGGCCCCCGCGTCGTACCGGGTGATGTGCCACCTGCCGATGTTGGCGCCGAGGAGCATGTCCCGGTCACGCCCGCAGAAGGCGATGTTGGTCGGCGCCGCGATCAGGGTGCCCTCGAAGTCCTCGGCGAGTACGTCGACCCGGCCGCCCGGCGTCACGCGGTAGATGACGTCCGGCCTGTACATCGACACGTACAGGTTGCCGTCGGTGTCGAAGGCGAGACCGTCGGGCACCGTCATCGGGAACTCGGCCACGGTCTCCCGCACGCCCGGGCTCCCGTCCGGCTCGATGCGGATGCGGTCTACGCGCGGCGGGTTGACGCTCATGGCGACGTAGAGGTGGTCGCTGTCCGGGCCCATGCACAGGCCGTTGGGGAACTCCTTCGGGCGCCTGTCCCAAACCTCCGTCTCGCCCCCCGGCCCGATGCGGTAGACCATCCCGTTGTCGGCGTGCCAGTCACCCGACTCGCACACGTACAGGTTGCCCTCGGCGTCGAAGGCGGGGTAGTTCGGCACCCGGAAGGGCTCGTCGGGCGTGCCGCCGGAGTAGACCGACACGCCGCCACCCTGCGTTATCTTCATCACGGCGCTGTTGCCCACGTCGCAGGCGTAGACGTTGTGATGCGCGTCCAAGGCCAGCCCAAGCAGGAAGCCGCCCGTGTCGGCGACCTGCGTCACCTCCCGCTTCTCGACGTCTATCCTGTAGAGTTGTCCAGCCTCGCCGCCCGCGTACGCGTAGCCGTCGAGTCCCCAGGCTATGCCCTCAGGGTGGTCCAGGCCCTCCACGAACACCGACGCCTGCGTGTCATTGTCCAGCAGACTCATTGCTACTCCTCCGGCTCCAGCATGAAGCCGTTGTTGAGGAAGGCCCCGTCAATCGGGATGGCCGTGCCGCTGATGTGGGCAGACCTGTCGCTACAGAGGAACAGCACCAGGTCGGCGACCTCCTCAGGGTACGCCTCCCTGCCTGCAGGCATCCTCTTCAGCCGCTGGGCCCTCAGCTCGGGCTCGCGCTTATAGACCAGCTCGGTCATCGGGCTCAGCACCATCCCCGGGCAGACGGCGTTTACGTTTATGCCGTACTGGGCCCACTCCAGCGAGAGCACGCCCGCGAGTCCGATCAGCCCGGCCTTCGCAGGGCTGTATGCGCCGCGCTCCGGCACCGGGGCCGTGGCTGCGACCGACGACATGAACACCACGCGCCCGCCTTCGCCCTGCTCCACGAGATGCCTGCCGACGGCCTTGCTGAACAGGAACGCTCCCGTCAGGTGCGTATCGAGGACGCTGCTCCAGTCCCGGGCCGAGAGCTCCAGCACCGGCGCCCTGATGTTGTTGCCGGCGCAGTGGACCAGGAAGTCGACCCTGCCGAAGTGATCGATCGTCCTCTGCACGGCGTCCTCCACGGATGGCTCGGAGGCGACTTCTACCTCTACCCTAATTGCCCTACCACCGAGCGCCATGACTTCGTCGGCTGTCTGGCCGGCCCGAATATCGTCCACGTCGGCCACCGACACACCGACGCCCTCGCCTGCAAATGCGCGGCTCACCGCCGAGCCGATGCCGCCCGCGCCGCCGGTCACGATGGCCACCTTGCCTTCCATCGCCGCCCTCCTCCCAGTGGTAGGGCGAAATATACGCCGCCCCGCGAAAGCGAGTCAATGGCGCTGTACAATAGTCCCCATGTTGCGTGTCATGCTCTCGGCCCGGTAAGTGACGACTCGCGTTCCCCTGCCCAGGACCTTCTGGGCCTTCAGGAACCGGAGCTACCGCTTCCTGTGGCCGGCCAACTTCATCGCCTACGCGTCCAGGTGGATGCAGATGACCCTGCTGGGGTGGTTCGTCCTGGTGGAGACGGACTCGCCCTGGCTCGTCGGCCTCGTCGGGTTCTTCGGCATGATTCCCATGTTCGTCCTGGGGATCTTTGGGGGCGTGCTTGCCGATGCGGTCGACCGTCGCAGGCTTCTCCTGACGACCCAGGCGGCAACCCTCCTGTCGCTGCTGACCCTGTCCATGCTCATGGTTCTGGATCTGGCCGAGTACTGGCATACGTACCCGGCGATACTCGTGATGGGCGTCGCGTGGGCGTTGGACATGCCGTCGAGGCGGTCCCTCATACACGACCTCCTGGGCAGGAGGCGCGTTACGAACGGCGTGGCCCTCGACTCGATGGGCATGAGCGCCAGCATGATGATCGGACCCGCGACCGCCGGCGCCCTCATAGACAGGGTCGGTGTGACCGGCGGCTACTGCGTCGTGACCGCCATGTCCGTGATCTCCCTCGTGCTGCTGTCCAGGTTGAGGACCCGGCCGACACGTCCGCCGCAGCACGACGGGGGCATCATCCGCAACCTTGCGGACGGCCTGCGCTACGTAGCCGGACACTCGGTCCTGAGGGCGATGGTGCTTGTAACGATCCTGGCGAACCTGCTGCTCTTTCCATACATGCACATGGTCCCCGTCATGGCCCGCGAGGTGCTCCAGGTAGGCCCCACACTCATGGGGCTGCTGCAGGCCGCGCCCGGCATGGGGTCGTTCGCCGGTGCGATAGGCATCGCCTCCCTGACGCGGTTGACCCATCACGGCCGGCTCATGCTGGCGGGGACGCTGACCGCATTCGCCGCGCTGCTGATCTTCTCGCAATCGACGGTCTACGCCTTCTCGCTGCCGACGCTGCTGGTCATGGGCATCGGGGTCTCCGGGTTCGGCTCCATGCAGGCGGCCATGACGATGCTCCTGGCTCCAAGGGATATGAGGGGGAAGGCCCTGGGCGTGGTGAGCCTGGCGATAGGGTCGGGTCCCTTCGGCGCCCTGATCGTGAGCTCGATAGCCAACGAATACGGGCCAGCCCCGGCCATAGCCGCTATCGCCATTGCAGGCATGGCCTCGGTCGGTCTGGTGGGCGCCGCTATGCCTGCCATCCGCGCCCGCATAGCGTAGGCCGCAGGGCCGTTGACCGCCCGCCCGGCGGGCCATATAATGCCCGCGAGGGTCCCGTCCATGCCCAAGTCCACCGCCTGCTGGAGCTAAATGCGGATTCCTGACGACCGCCCCCGCGACGAGTGTGGCGTTGTCGGAGTGTATTCCCCGGACGAGCAGGCAGCCCCGGAAGCCTTCTTCGGCACGTATGCCCTGCAGCACCGCGGCCAGGAGAGCGTCGGCATCGCCAGCGCCGACGGCGAGGAGATCAGGCTCAGGACCGCCATGGGCCTCCTCGTACAGGGCTTCCAGGAGTCCGACCTGCAGCGGCTGACTGGCCACATCGCCATCGGCCACACGCGGTACTCCACCACGGGCAGCAGCCTCATCCAGAACGCCCAGCCGATGATCGCCCGGGGGCCGGGCGTCGAGATCGCCGTCGGGCACAATGGGAACCTGGTGAATGCGGCGGAGCTTCGCGACGAGCTGGCGGGCTGGGGCGTCGACTTCCACACTTCGAGCGATACCGAGGTGCTGGCGAACATCATCGCCAACGCGCCCGCGGACAACTGGGCCGACCGGATTGCCTATGCGATGCGGCGGCTGCGAGGGGCCTACTCGATGGTGGGCCTGACCCGCGACTCCCTGCTTGCCGTCCGCGACCCGCTGGGTGTGCGGCCCCTCTGCATCGGCAAGCTGAACGGCGGCTGGGTGTTCGCCTCAGAGAGCTGCGCCCTGGATCATATCGGCGCGGACTTCGTGAGGGAGGTGGACCCCGGCGAGGCGATCATCATCGACCAGGGTGGTTTTCGGACCCTGTACAAGCGCGAAACGAATGGCCGCCGGGCGTCCTGCGTCTTCGAGCACATCTACTTCGCCCGGCGCGACAGTGTTCTCGACGGCAAGCTCGTGTACGCCAGCCGGATGGCGATGGGCAGACAGCTCGCTCGTGAGCACCCCGTCGACGCGGACATGGTCATTGGCGTGCCGGACTCGGCGACCGCCGCGGCGGCCGGGTACTCCCAGGAGTCCGGCATCCCCTTCGGCGAAGGCCTGGTCAACAACCGGTACGTGGGCCGGACCTTCATCCTCCCCGACCAGCGCCTGCGAGACCTGGGGGTCCGCACGAAGCTGAACCCGCTCCCCGATATGATCAGGGGCAAGAGGCTCGTCGTCGTGGAGGACAGCATCGTACGAGGCACTACGAGCGTTCCGGTGGTGAACCTGCTCAGGCGCGGCGGCGCGAAGGAGGTGCACCTGAGGATCTGCGCCCCTCCCATCATGTATCCATGCCAGCTTGGCATCGACATGCCGACCCGGCGCGAGCTGATCGCGTCGAACAAGAGCGTCGACGAGATATGCGCCATCCTGGGCGCGGACAGCCTTGGCTACCTGAGCCACGACGGCCTGGTCGAGGCCGTGGGCCTGGCCGAAGACCGCATCTGCTCCGCGTGCTTCACAGGCAACCACCCGTTCCCGGTCCAACTCGAGATGGACAAGCTGGCCCTGGAGGTGTAGCCGGCGCTCATGCCCGGGCCCGCTCCGCATACCTATAAGGAAGCCGGCGTCGACAGGGACGCGGCGTCCGAGTTCATCAGGCGCATGAAGCCCATCGCCGAACGTACCCACGGCCCGGAGGTGCTGGCGGGCCCGGGAGGCTTCGGCGCACTCTACAGTCCCGGCGGCTTCGACGACCTCGTGCTGGTATCCAGCACCGACGGGGTGGGCACCAAGCTCAAGCTCGCCATCGCCATGTCGCGCTACGACACCATCGGCGAGGACTTGGTCAACGCGTGCGTCAACGACGTGATCGTTTCCGGCGCAAGGCCGCTCTTCTTCCTCGACTACGTCGCCGTCGGCAGGCTCGACCCCGACGTGCTGGAGACGATAGCCGCCGGGATGGGTCGTGCCTGCGAGCAGTCCGGCTGCGCGCTGATTGGCGGGGAGACCGCGGAGCTGCCGGGCATGTACGACGAAGGCGACTTCGATCTGGCGGGATTCGCGGTCGGCGCGGTCGAACGGAGGGACATCCTCGACCCGTCGACGGTCGAGGCGGGCGACGTGCTCGTCGGGGTGCCGTCCAACGGCCTCCACACGAACGGCTACTCGCTGGTGAGGGCGGCGCTGGGGCTGGACGAAGACCCGGCGCCACTCTACGAGACGTACGATGAGCTGGACGGCACGCTCGGCGACGCGCTGATCGCGCCGCACACACCGTACTGGCCGGTGGTCGAGGGGCTGCGCGGACTGGTGAAGTCGATGGCGCACGTCACGGGCGGAGGCCTCATCGAGAACGTGCCCCGCGCCTTGCCGCCCGGCGTCGGGGCGGCCTTCGACACGTCGTCCTGGCAACTGCCGCCGGTCTTCCCGGTTCTACAGGAGCTGTGCGGGATCGACGTGGACGAGATGTACCGGGTATTCAACATGGGCCTCGGCATGGTTCTCGTGTGCGGGCCCGATCAGGTCGAAGTCGTGCTCGAGGCGGCCCCGGAGGCCGGGATAGTCGGTGAGGTGACGCCCATCACCACGGGCGGGCGGGTTAGTCTAGACTCTGGGGTGAGGGTCGAATGAAGGCTCTGCTTAGCGTATCGGACAAGGCGGGGGTCGTGGATCTCGCAAGGGCGCTCCACGGCGCGGGCTTCGGGCTGGTCAGCACGGGCGGCACGGCGAGCGCGATAGCGGGAGCGGGTCTGCCCGTGACGGAGGTCTCGGCGCTCACAGGCTCACCCGAGATACTCGACGGGCGCGTCAAGACCCTCCACCCGAAGGTGCACGGGGGCATCCTGGCCCGCCGCGACCTCGATTCTCACACGGCGGAGCTCGCCGCCCACGGCATCGAAACGATAGACCTGGTCGCGGTGAACCTGTACCCGTTCGTGGAAACGGTGCTGCGTGAGGACTCGACGCTGGAGGACGCGCTGGAGAATATCGACATAGGCGGGCCGACCCTGCTGAGGGCCGCGGCCAAGAACTTCCCCCACGTGATCGTGGCCGTCGATCCGGCGGACTACGGCTGGCTCTCCGAGCGCCTCGCGGCCCGTGAGCCTGTGAGCTTGGACGAGCGGCGGACGCTCGCACAGAAGGCGTTTCAGCACGTGGCCCTCTACGACACGGCGGTCTCCCACTACCTTCGGAGCGATTCCGACGAGATGCCCGAGGCCGTCACCCTGGGCTACGAGCGGGCGGCGGCTGTCCGGTACGGCGAGAACCCGCACCAGCAGGGAGCGATCTACGCGGATCCCCTCACGACCGGCGGGATCGTGCGGGCCGAGCACCTCCTGGGGCCGGAGCTCTCCTACAACAACATCCTGGACGGCGAGGCAGCCTGGCGGGTCGTGTCGGACTTCACGGAACCGGCCGCCGTCGTGGTGAAGCACAACAACCCGTGCGGCCTCGCCATCGACGACGACCAGACGGCCGCCTACCGAAAGGCATACGAGGGAGATTCGATGTCGGCCTACGGTGGCATCGTCGCCTTCAACAGGACGCTCACCGCAGCCGCGGCGAGGGCCATGCGCGGCGTCCTGTACCACGTCGTGATTGCCCCCGACTTCGAGCCGGAGGCGCTGGAGGTCCTGAAGCGGCGCAAGCAGGCCCGGGTGCTGCGCGTCGCGCCCGCCAGCGGCCCGGCGGAGAAGCTGGACGTCCGGCGCGTCTCCGGCGGCGCGCTGCTCCAGACGGCGGACGACATCCCCGTAGACCCGTCGTCCTGGGTCACGAGGTCGAAGCGCGAGCCGACCGAGGAGGAGCTGCGTGATCTGGCGTTCGCGTGGCGAGCCGCCGCGCACGTCAAGTCCAACTCCATCGTGCTCGCCAGGGAGCGGGCCCTGGTCGGCATGGGCGCGGGGCAGCCGAACAGGGTCACGAGCGTACATCTCGCTCTCCGGGTCGCGGGCGAGAAGGCGAGTGGCTCCGTTCTGGCCTCCGACGCGTACTTCCCCTTCGCCGATGGGGTAGAGCTGGCGGCCGAGGGCGGCATTACGGCCGTGGCGCAGCCCGGCGGCTCCCTCCGCGACGACGACGTGATAGAGGCGGCCGACCGGCTCGGCCTGGCCATGGTCTTCACGGGAACGCGGCACTTCCGGCACTGAGGCGAAACGTTGGCCGTGTCGTTGGAGATCGTCCTGCCAGTACTCAACGAGGAGCGCTCGCTGCACGCCAGTACTACCCGGCTGCACGAGTTCCTGGCGGCCAACCTCGATGGCTACGAGTGGCGCATCCTGATCGCCGACAATGGCTCCACGGACTCCACCCCCGGCGTGGCGGCGCGGCTAGTGCGCGACTACGACAGGGTGGGCTACATGAGGCTGGAGCAGCGAGGACGGGGGCGTGCCCTCAAGCGGGCGTGGCTCGAGAGCAGCGCAGACATCCTCGCCTACATGGACATCGACCTGTCGACGGAGCTGGAGGCAACGGTGAAGCTGGTGGGCTCGATCGAGTCGGGCGGGTACGACCTGGCAATCGGGTCGAGGCTGAAGCGGGGGGCGGTGGTCATAGGCCGCTCGCCTCTGCGCGAGTTCATCTCCAGGGGCTACAGCCTGCTGTTCCGGACGATGTTCTTCACTAGCTTCCGGGACGCCCAGTGCGGCTTCAAGGCCATCTCCCGTCGGGCAGCCCGCGACCTCCTGCCGCTAGTCCGGGACACTACGTGGTTCTTCGACACTGAGCTGCTGCTGCTCGCCGAGAAGAACGGCTACGCCATCGACGAGCTCCCCGTGCGATGGACAGACGACCCCGACAGCCGCGTCAGGATAGTCAGGACGGCGTGGGGCGATCTCAGGGGTCTGCTGCGGCTCAGGTTCGGCGGACTGCGCCGCGCCTCGAAGGAGCTGGCGCGACGGTAGCCTCAGCCCTCCCCGACGAGCGCCCGCGGGTTGGTCTTCACGACCGTCGTCACGTCCTCGGGAGACATGCCGGTGTTGAGCAGTTCCGCTATGGCCATCCGCATCCCCTCGGCCGGGGGTGGGTTCATCCACTGGCCGAAGTCCGAGGTCACGACGCACCGCTCCGGGCCTAGTTGGCCGATCAGCGTTGCCATCTCCGCCGGCGTGTTCTGGCGACGGGACGGCATGCACGACAGGAACGTGTGCTCGACGTAAGCCCCGAGCCTCGTCATCTCGACCATCTCTTCCTTCGTGGACCAGTGCGCCGGGTGGGTCGCGATCAGGCGAGCGATGCCCATGTCCCTCGCGGCGCGGAACAGCAGGATAGCCTCGGCCGGGGAGACGTGCCCCGACGCCACCGCCATCTCATGGTTCCTGGCAACCTCCAGGATGGTTAGAATCTCCGGCACGAGGTTCCGGTCGTACGCTATCTGGATGCCGTCGCGGTTCCGCTGCTGAGTGGTGAAGTGGTGTGCGCTGAAGGTCGGCATCCAGACGACGCGCGCGCCCGTCTTCGCGGCCGCCTCGACCGCGGCGGCGTTGAGTCCTCCCACCTCGTCGTTCAGCGCAATGGCCCCCACGACGGTCAGCCCCGGATACACGCGGGTCAGGATTTCGGCGACCGGCGCCGTGGGGTAGTAGTGGGACTTCAGCACGAAGCCCGCCAACCCGGCTTCCTGGGCGCGACGGGCAGTGTCCAGGGAGTCGAGGCGCAGGTGGTCCTCAGGATCGGGCCGCGAGTGGACGTGGAGGTCCCAGGAACCCCTCAGTATCTCGTCGACCGTGTCCTTGTGGTCGCTATCCAGGGCGCCCACAAGGGACGCCCCTACTTCTACGGCGTCCATCATGTAGGGCGCAGCCCTTGTGGCTGCCCTCCCGCGTACTCCGGGTCGCCGTGGTCTCGGAACCCGTAGTACTCGCGCTCTGGCCCATGGTAGAAGTGGAGGCGCAGCCCACCCTGGATCTGGTCGATCTCCTCCAGGTCGCTGGGCGTCAGGGTCCAGTCGCCCGCCCTCGCGTTCATCCGGGCCTGCTCGGGCGTACGGATGCCGACGATGCTCGACGACACCGCGTGGTGGGCTACCGGCCACGCCAACGCGAGTTGGGCTAGGTCGCGCCCGTTGTCCCTGGCCCACGCGTCCAGTCGCTGTGCGACCTCGTATGTCCGGGCGAAGCTCTCGCCCTGGTAGTGCTCCCAGTCGTGGCGCTGGTCGTCCTCGTCGAACCGGTGCCCGGGCCTGTACTTTCCGGCAAGGAGGCCCTTCGCCAGTACCGAGTGGGCGATGGCGCCGATGCCGTGCCTCTCACACGAGGGCAGCACTGCCTCCTCGGCGTCCCTGAAGAGCATGTTGTAGCGGGGCTGCGAGCTGTGAATGCGGGTGTGCCCGGCGGTTTCGTCGGTCTGGTCGGCGGTGAAGTTCGATATGCCGAAGTAGCGTATCCTGCCGGCGTCGCGGTGGCGAATGAACCTGTCCAGGGTCTCCTCGACGGGGTACGCGGGCCAGGGGCTGTGTATCTGGTACAGGTCGACGTAGTCCGTGCGCAGCTTGCGCAGGCTGTTCTCCAGGGCCTCGTCGATCTTGTCTGGCGAGTGGTCCGACCGGGAGAGCTTGGTCGCCAGGAAGACCTCGTGCCGTCTGCCCTCCAGGCACTTGCCGAGGAGCTCTTCCGCGTTGGCGTAGCCCTCCGCCGTGTCGATAAACGTCAGGCCGGCGTCCAGGGCCGCGTGTATGGTCGATATGGCATGGGACTCGGGGATCGCCCCGAAGCCGCCGCCGATGGGGAACGTCCCGAAGCATACGACGGGTACGAGGGGGCCGTCCTTGCCCAGGGGCAGCGTTCGCATGGGGTCAGCTCAGACTGTGAACGCGGATCACTGGCCCACGGGTTCGCCCTTGAGGGCCTGCTCCCACCTGTAGTTGAGGATCATGGTGTCCCAGATCTCGTTGAAGTCGACGTTCTCCCGGTTCTCCCAGTCCACGCCCTCGGCAACATCCTTCGTCATCCTGGTCTTGAAGGTGATGGCCCATGAGAGCGCAGCCGGGCCGATGGGGTGGCGGCCGAGGGCCGCGCCGTAGCCGGAAATCTCGACCAGTGTCAGCAGGTCGCACCCCGAATTGAAGAGGACGTTGTAAGCCTCGCGCATCCAGAGGTCGACGCTGGCCTTCTTCTCGAAGACCCCTCCATGGTCGTCGCCGTTGAACTCGATCACCAGTCGGATGCCCTTGGTAGGGCGGTGGTCGCGGGCCGTCGGATCTATTGGAGTGCCTCCCAGGTGAGTAATCCTGGGCTTCTCCTCGTCGTACGCCGTCATGCCGGCAAATAGCGCCTTGGCAGTCGCCGCGAGGGTGGCCTTCTGGTCGTCTATCGAGGCACCGGACGCGCAACCCTCGTGGCCGCTGAACTGCTCGAAGGGGAAGACGGAAGCCGCGGCGGCCGCCGCCTCCTCGGGGGATAGCTCGTCGACCGACTCGGTCGCGGCCTCGGCGGTGGGCGTCGGCGTGGGCTCCTCCGCCTTCGGCGTGGCAGTGGGCACGGCCGGGGCGGGCGCATCCGCCTTTGGCGCAGGCGTGGGAGGGGCCGGGGCCGCGGTGGGCTCGGCCGTAGGCTCCGGCTCGGAGCCACCCGAGCATCCGACCGCGAGAAGCGCAGCGGCGAGTGCAAGCGTTAGCGCGAGCAACGCCGTTCCTCTGAGTCCGGTCAATGTCGCTACCATCTAAACCCTCCGGCGGGATTGGCGCCATTGTAGCAGGTAATCGCTTCGGCGGCAGTGAGGGCGGGCATCATCGATTGCATCCGGCATCCGTGCGGTGGACATGGGCGCCTCCCGCGATGGGCTGCGGGAACGACGGACTTGGGAATCCTGGGCTTGTTTGGAAGTTGACAGGAAGTCGAAGGCCAGACTATAATCTTCCCTTGTCGCCCTTGAGGGGCGCTCGGCTTGGTGTGTGCTCCATTCTCTACCTAGCTCAGAGAGGACAACGGTCGACTTATGCCTACTGTGAACCAGCTGGTGAGGAAGGGACGGAAGAGCAAGCGGCGCAAGGACAAGGCGCCCGCGCTCAGGTTCTCCTTTAATACGATCAAGAACAGGGGCCGGAGGGACTCCGGGTCCCCTCAGAAGCGCGGCGTGTGCATCCAGGTGAGGACGCAGACGCCGAAGAAGCCGAACTCGGCCCTGCGGAAGGTGGCGCGGGTGCGGCTCACGAACGGCGTGGAGGTCTCCGCCTACATTCCGGGCGAGGGCCACAACCTCCAGGAGCACTCCGTCGTGCTGATACGCGGCGGCAGGGTTAAGGACCTTCCAGGCGTCCGCTACCACATCGTTCGGGGGGCGCTGGACACCGACGGCGTCAGCGAGCGGCGGCGGGGACGCAGCAAGTACGGCAGCAAGAGGGAGCGGCGGTAGCAGTCGAATGGCTAGACGCAGGCGTTCGGAGAGGAGACAGGTCAAGCCCGACCCCAGGTTCGGGAGCGTGGAGCTTGCCCGTTTCATCAACAAGGTGATGCTGAACGGCAAGAAGACGGTTGCCCAGAAGATCGTCTACGGCGCGCTGGACATCGCCCAGCAGGAGTCGCGCATCTCCGGACTCGACGTATTCCGGCAGGCCATGAGAAACGCCATGCCCCAGGTCCAGGTGAGGTCCCGTAGAGTGGGCGGCACCACGTACCAGGTACCCACCGACATACGCCCCGAGCGCCAAGAGGCCCTGGCTATGAAGTGGGTCATCACCTCGGCCCGCGACAAGTCCGGCAGCCCCATGGCCCAGCGCTTGGCCCAGGAGCTCGTCGAGGCGTCCCGCAGCCAGGGCAACGCCGTCAGGAGAAAGGAGGAGATGCACCGGATGGCGGAGGCCAATCGTGCCTTCGCACACTACCGATGGTAGCCTCCACCGACCCGTTCTCCCCCCCAGCATCGCTCACCATGACTTCCTCTTCACCCCTCGAATCCGTTCGAAACATTGGCTTCATAGCGCACGTCGACGCCGGCAAGACGACGGTGACGGAGCGCGTGCTGTACATGGCCGGGCGCATCTACAAGATCGGCGCGGTCGACGAGGGCACGACTGCCATGGACTGGATGGCCCAGGAGCGTGAGAGGGGCATCACGATCACGTCCGCGGCTACGGCGTGCAGGTGGCGGGGCTACGACATCAACATCATCGACACGCCGGGGCACGTGGACTTCACCGCGGAGGTGGAGCGGAGTCTGAGGGTCCTAGACGGCGGAGTGGTCATATTCGACGCCGTCGCGGGAGTGGAGCCCCAGTCGGAGACGGTGTGGCGACAGGCCGACAGGTACAACGTGCCCCGCCTCTGCTTCGTGAACAAGATGGACAGGGTCGGGGCCGACTTCCAAAGGACCGTCGACAGCATCTCCCGGCGGCTGGAGGCCCGCCCGGTGGCAATCCAGATGCCGCTGGGCCAGGAGGACTCCTTCCGCGGCGTGGTGGACCTGATCGAGGGGAGGGCGTACCTCACCGATCCTGACGACCCCAGGTCGGTGATCGACGGCCCGGTCCCCGACGACGCGATGGACGAATACCTGAGCCATCGCGACGTGATGATCGAGCGGATCGCCGAGATGGACGACGACCTGATCATGAAGTACCTGGAGGGCGAGGAGATCTCGACGGGCGAGCTCAAGCAGGCCCTCCGCAGGGCGACCATCGACTACAGGCTCGTTCCCGTAGTGTGCGGCAGTGCCCTGAACAACCTCGGCCTGCAGCCTCTGCTGGACGCAGTGGGAGACTACCTGCCCTCCCCGGTGGACGTGGAGCCGGCCCGTGGGAACGACCCGGACACGGGCGAGGAGGTGCTGAGGGAGCCGACGCTGGAGGGGCCGTTCTCTGCCCTGGCCTTCAAGGCGGTGGCCGACCCGTTCATAGGCAGGCTGGTCTACTTCAGGGTCTACTCCGGTACGATGCGCTCCGGCTCGGCGGTCCTGAATACGCGGACCGGCCGCAGGGAGAGGCTTGGCCGCATAGTCAAGATGCACGCCCAGCACCGCGAGGACCTGTCGGAGGTCAAGGCGGGTGACATCGCCGCGGTAGTCGGCGCACGCCAGACCTCGACGGGCGATACGCTGTGCGACCAGGACGCGCCGGTCTCGCTGGAGACGATCTCCTTCCCCGATCCCGTCATATCCATGGCCGTCGAGCCCAGGACGCGGGCCGAACAGGACAGGCTCGTCGACGCCCTCACCAAGCTGTCGGACGAGGACCCCACTCTGGAAGTGGTCTACGACGACGAGGTGGGCCAGACGGTCATCTCAGGCATGGGCGAGCTTCACCTGGACATCATCGTCGACCGGATGAAGCGTGAGTACAAAGTGGCCGCCAACGTCGGCAATCCCCGGGTCGCATACCGGGAGACGGTGAGCCGGAAGGGAAGGGGCGAAGGGCGGCTGGTGCGCCAGACGGGCGGCCACGGCCAGTTTGCCCACGTCATACTGGAGGTGGAGCCTCTCGAACGGGGCAACGGCGTGGAGTTCGAGGACGAGATACGCGGGGGCGCCATTCCCCGGGAGTTCATCCCCGCCGTCGAGAAGGGCATCCAGGACGCGCTGGGCGTGGGGCCCCTGTCGGGCTATCCGGTCGTCGACGTAAGGGTTGTCCTGGTCGACGGGCGCTCCCACGAGGTGGACTCGTCGGAGATGGCTTTCCGCATAGCCGGGTCGATGGCGGCCAAGTCGGCGATCGACAAGGCCGGGCCGCTGCGGCTGGAGCCGGTGATGAAGCTGGAGATCGTGACGCCGGGCGAGTTCCTGGGCGACGTGCTGGGCGACTTGGGCAGGCGCAGGGCGCCCATCAGGAGCATTGAGGGACAGGGCGACGTCCAGTCCGTACGGGCTAGGATTCCCCTGGCGGAGAGCTTCGGATACGCGGGCACCCTGAGGTCTCTCACCCAGGGCAGAGCGACTTACTCCATGGAATTCGAGCAGTATGAGGCGGCGGCGGAGGCCGATGTGGTCATGGCCGCGCACGGAGGATAGCCCGCGTAATGGTGACTCAGCAGAGAATAAGGATCATCCTGAAGGCGTTCGATCACCGGATCCTCGATCTGTGGGCGACGCAGATCGTCGAGGCGGCCGAGCGCACGGGGGCCCAGGTTGCGGGCCCGGTGCCCCTTCCGACGACGATCAAGCGATTCTGCGTGATCCGCTCTCCGCACATCTACAAGAAGTCGCGTGAGCACTTCGAGCTGAGGACCCACAACAGGCTGATAGACATACTCGAGCCGTCCACCAAGACCATAGACTCGCTGACCAGGCTCAACGTGCCTGCCGGCGTGCACATATCGATGAAGATGTAGCTGGGGAACCATGAGCGTCCGAGCACTGCTGGGTAAAAAGATAGGGACGACCCAATACTTCGACGGGACCGGCCGCGCCGTGTGCGTGACGGCGCTGGAGGTCGGGCCGTGTACCGTGACCCAGGTCAAGACTGTCGAGCGCGACGGCTACGCGAGCGCGCAGATCGGCTTCGAGGAGGTGAAGAAGCGCACACAGCCCCTCGACGGCCACCTGAAGCCCTCCGGGGGCCTGTTCCGACACTTGCGCGAGGTCGAGATTGAGGATGACGGCGAGGTAGAGGTCGGGCAGAGGCTGGACGTGGGGGTGTTCGAAGCCGGACAGAAGGTGGACGCGACCGGCACGAGCAAGGGACGCGGGTTCGCCGGAGGGGTGAAGCGGTACAATTTCCGGGGCGGGCCGAAGACACACGGCCAGTCCGACCGACACCGGGCGCCCGGCTCCATAGGGGCCGGCAGCACGCCGGGGCGGGTCATCAAGGGCCTCAAGATGGCCGGCCACATGGGCAACGCGCGGGTGACCGTGCGCAACCTGAAGGTGGTCGAGGCGGACGCGGACAGGAACCTGCTGCTGGTCGAAGGCGCAGTTCCCGGCGCCCACAACTCCATCGTCATGATCCGGAAGACGGGCTAGGCAATGCGAATCTGGCTGAAGAACAGCAACGGCGGCTCCATCGGGCGCGTGGACGTGCGGGACGACGTGTTCGACGCGCCGCCCAACCCGGCCCTGGTCCACCAGGTGGTCGTCGGGCAGCTTGCGAACTCCCGGCAGGGCACGGCGAGCTCGAAGACGCGCTCGGAGGTGTCGGGCGGAGGCCGCAAGCCGAGGCCCCAGAAGCACTCCGGCATGTCGAGGGCGGGCACCATAAGGTCGCCCCTGTGGGTCGGAGGCGGCGTGGCGTTCGGCCCCAAGCCCCGGAGCTACAGGCAGCGGACGCCCAGGAAGATGCGCCGCTTGGCGCTGGTCACCTCGCTCTCGGAGAAGGCGCGCAGCGGCGACCTCGTGGTCGTAGACTCGCTGGAGATGGACGAGGGCAAGACGAGCCGCCTCGTGGACGTACTCGCGGCCTTGGACGTGCAGGGACCCGCCCTGCTGTCGGCCGACGGGGCCGGCCCCGAGGTGCTCAGGGCGGCTAGGAACATCCCGCAGCTGCGAACCGTGCCGGCCGCGCTCGTCAGCGCGGTCGACCTCGTGAGGTGCGGGAAGGTGGTGATGACCGAGGAGGCCTTGAGGAAGGTCGAAAAGGTGCTGGCGGAGCCGGCGAAGTCCCGGCGACCGGGCGCGGCAGAGGCGGCATAGCGGACATGGTAGCGCAGAGCATCCTGAGAAGGCCCGTAGTAACCGAGAAGAGCACGCTGCTCCAGGAGGAGCGCACGTACGTCTTCGAGGTGGCGCCGGAGGCGACTAAGCAGGAGATCAGGAGCGCGGTCGAGGCCGCGTTCGACGTGAAGGTGCAGAGGGTCAACACGATGAGGGTCCTGGGCAAGAGGAAGCGGTACGGCGCTAGGCTGAGCCGCCAACGGTCCTGGAAGAAGGCGATAGTCACGCTCGCCCAGGGCGAGTCGATAACCATATTCGAGGGCGTCTGATGCCGTTGAAAAGCGCAAAACCCACAACGCCGGGACGCCGCGGGGCGGTCTTCCAGACCACCGACGACATCACGGCGGACAAGCCCAAGAAGTCGCTGCTGCTGCCCCACAAGAAGCGCGCGGGCAGGGACAGGAGCGGCCGGATCTCGGTGCGCCACCGGGGCGGCGGCCACAAGCGGAGGCTGCGAGTCATCGACTTCAAGCGGGACAAGGTCGACGTCCCCGGCGAGGTGATGTCCATCGAGTACGACCCCAACCGGTCGGCTCGCATAGCCCTTATCAAGTACAGGGACGGCGACTGGCGCTACATCCTGGCCCCCAACGGCCTGAGGGTTGGAGCGCAGGTCATGGCGGGAGTGAACGCCGGGGTGAGTCTTGGCAACGCACTCCCTCTGCGGGCCATCCCCACTGGCACCCTGGTCCACAACGTGGAGATGCAGGTCGGCAGGGGCGGCCAGATGGTGCGCAGCGCCGGCAGCGCGGCCCAGGTGCTGGCCAAGGAGGGGCGATACACCCTGCTCAGGCTGCCGTCGGGGGAGGTCCGCCAGGTACTGAGCGAGTGCATGGCGACGGTGGGCCAGCTGAGCGCCCTGGACCACAAGAACGTGAAGCTGGGCAAGGCCGGCCGCAAGCGCCACATGGGCAGACGGCCCGAGGTCAGGGGCGTCGTGATGTCGCCCGCCGACCATCCCCACGGAGGTGGCGAGGGACGCTCGCCCATCGGGATGCCCAGTCCCAAGACGCCGTGGGGCAAGCCCGCCCTCGGCTACCGGACCCGCAGGAACAAGAAGTCGAACAAGATGATCTTTTCGCGCAAGAACAGGCGGTAGAGAGGGCTGTATGTCCAGGTCGATCAAGAAAGGCCCGTACGTAGACGCGAAGCTCGCCAAGAAGGTCGAGGCGGCCCAGCGAAGCAGGGCGAAGGTGATGATTCGGACGTGGTCCAGGGCGTCGATGATCATGCCCGACATGATCGGCCTGACCATCGCCGTTCACGACGGCAGGAGGCACGTGCCGGTGTTCATCGCCGAGAACATGGTCGGACACAGGTTGGGTGAATTCGCGCCGACGCGGACCTTCCGGGGCCACTCCTCGAAGTCCGAGCGGATGACGACGCCGAGTTAGGTGAAGAAGTGCCCGCAAGAGCCAAGACTACGAACACCGGGGTATCGGTCAGGAAGGTCAAGCCCGTGCTCGACCTGGTACGGGGCATGCACGTGGAGGATGCCCTGGACATGCTGAGCCTCATGCCGTCCCCCGTCGCCGCGAGGGTAGCGAAGGTCGTGAAGTCGGCCTCGGCCAACGCGGAGGCCGAGCTTCTGGGCTCCGCGTCGGACCTGAGGATCGTCGAAACGTTCGCGAACGAGGCCACGACCCTGAAGCGATTCAGAGCAAGGGCGCGGGGGCGCGTGGCCCGCATCAAGAAGAGGAGCTGCGACATTACAGTAGTCATCGACGAGGTGTCACCGGATGGGCAATAAGACGCACCCGATAGGCTTCCGGCTGGGAGTCATCAAGGACTGGCAGGCCAGGTGGTTCGCGGCGAAGCCCGGCGAGTACAGGGCGCAGGTAGCGGAGGACATGGAGATCCGCAGCACAGTCCTGTCCTCGTCACCGGACGCGGGGATATCGAGGGTCGAGATCGAGCGCTCCAACGAGGTGGTCGTCACAGTCCACACCGCCAGGCCCGGCATCGTGATCGGGCGGGGCGGGCAGAAGGTGGAAGAGCTCCGGAAGATGATAGAGAGCAAGTCCACCAAGCGCGTCAGGCTGAACGTCCAGGAGATCCGCCAGCCGGAGCTCGACGCCTACCTCGTCGCGAGGAACGTGGCGGACCAGCTCGAGCGCCGGATCGCGTTCCGGAGAGCCGTCCGCCAGGCCATAACGCGGACGATGCAGGCGGGCGCGCAGGGCGTGAAGATCATCTGCGGAGGGCGGCTCGGCGGTGCCGAGATCGCCCGCAGGGAGAAGGCGATGGAGGGCCGCGTGCCGCTCCATACCCTCAGGGCGGACATCGACTTTGCCGTCACGGAGGCGGCGACGGACTTCGGACGCATCGGCGTCAAGGCGTGGATATACAGGGGGGACATCCTGCCCGCTCCCAAGGAGCAGGAGGACGACATGGCCCCCATTGAGGTAACGGTTACGGCCGAGCGAGAGGCGGCAACGGATGCTACAACCCAGGAGAGTCAAGTATCGGAATAAGCACAGGGGCAGGCGCAAGGGGATAGCCTCGGCCGGCAGCACTGTGAATTTCGGAGACATCGGGCTCAAGGCGACCGAGCCTGCCTGGCTGACATCCAGGCAGATCGAGGCGGCGCGGCGCGTCATCACCCGCTACGTCCGCAGGAGCGGGAAGCTCTGGATACGGGTGTTCCCGGACAAGTCCGTGACCGCCAGGGCGGCCGAGACGAGGATGGGCAGCGGCAAGGGAGCGGTGGACCACTGGGTCGCCGTGATCCGGCCGGGCAGGATACTGTTCGAGATGGCCGGCGTGGAAGATGCGGAGGCGCGGGAGGCGCTTTCGCTGGCCTCTGCCAAGCTGCCCATGGGGACCAAGATAGTAACGCGGCACGAAGTGTAGGAACATGGAAATCGACGACCTGAGAGCACTGGTGGACGAGGACCTCGCCACCGAATTGGAAGAGGCGCACCGCGAGCTCATGAACCTGCGGTTTCGGGTGGCGACCATGCAGCTCGCCAACGTGACCCAGGTGAAGAGGGTCCGCAAGCGCATCGCGAGGATAAACACGATCATGACGGAAAGGGAGCTGGCGAAAGCCGAGAGATGAGCTACGAGCGTCGCAAAGTCAGGACGGGCAGGGTGGTCAGCGACAAGATGGACCGCACGATCGTGGTCCAGGTCGAGTGGCGAAGCCCGCACCGCCTGTACAAGAAGCCGATCAGACGAATGTCAAAGTTCAAGGTTCACGACCCGGAGAACATCTCTATGGTCGGGGACATCGTGCAGGTCATGGAGTCCCGCCCCAGGTCCAAGACGAAGCGGTGGCGCCTGGTGCGCGTGTTGCAGCGCAGCGAAATGGTGGACATCCGCCCCGAGGATATCGGAGAGGACTCCCAGACCGTCGAAGTCTCCGAACCGGCAGTGGAGCCGGAGGCGGTAGTGGTCGCCGGGGTCCAGCCGGAAGTGGAGACCGAGACCGTAGAAGAAGTGGAGCCGGTCGCCGAGGCTGAGCCGGAAGCAGAGACCGAGGCCGTAGAGGAAGCGGAGCCGGTCGCCGAGGCTGAGCCAGAAGCAGAGACCGAGGCCATAGAGGAAGCGGAGCCGGCCGTCGAAGCCGAGCCGGAAGTGGAGGCTGAGTCCGTGGAGGAAGCGGAGCTGGTCGTCGAAGTCGAGGCCGCCATAGAGGTGGAGGCTGAGACCGTAGAGGATGTGGAGCCGGTCGCCGAGGCCGCCATAGAGGTGGAGGCTGAGACCGCAGAGGATGCGGAGCCAATCGCCGAAGAGACTGTTGAGCCGGCAGTCGAGGCTCAGGATACAGAGCCCTCCGCCGCCGATGCGGACGTCGAGCCGGCCGCGGAGCTTCAGCCAGACGGCGACACTCCTTCGGAGGGCGCTGACGGAAAAACGGAGACTGAGACCCGATGATTCAGATATATTCGCGCCTCAAGGTAGCCGACAACTCCGGCGCCCGCACCATTAGCTGCATCGGCGTGCCCGGTGGCAGCGGTCGAAAGTACGCGGGCCTGGGGGATGTCATAGTAGCTTCCGTGAAGGAGGCCGCGCCCGCCGCCGCAACCAGGAAGGGCGAGGTGGTACGGGCCGTGATAGTACGGACCAAGAAGCCCTACAGGAGGGCCGATGGGTCGCACATCCGGTTCGACGAGAATGCGGCGGTGATATTGAACGAGGACCGTATGCCGCGGGGCACGCGCATTTTCGGGCCGGTTGCGCGGGAGCTTCGCGAGAAGAACTTCATGCGCATCGTTTCGCTCGCTCCGGAGGTGCTGTGAGGTGAAAATTCGGGCGGACGACAACGTGATCGTCATCAGGGGGCGTGACCGCGGCAAGCAGGGCCAGGTGACCCGGACCTACCCGAAGGAAGGGAAGGCCCTGGTCGAAGGCGTCGGCGTTGTCGTGCGGCATACGAAGCCGACGGGAACGGTTCGTCAGGCAGGAATCATACAGAAGGAGATGCCCATACCCGCAGCCAACCTGATGCTGGTCTGCACGCACTGCAACAAGGGCACCAGGGTTCAGTACAGGGTGTTGGCTGACGGTACCAAGGCGAGGATCTGCTCCCGCGCCGATTGTGGAGAAGTAATAGAGTGACGACTGAGAAGAAAGGCCAGGGTTCGAAGGCGAAGGCATCCGCTCGCCAGGGGGGCGGGTCTGCACGGAGGTCCTCCAGGAAGGGCAGGCAGCAGGACGCGCCGCCGGCCCCGTCCGGGCCGCGTCCCATGCCCAGGCTGCTCGGTAGATTCCGGTCTGAGATCGCGCCGCAGCTCATGAAGGAGTTCGAGTACTCCAGCGTGATGCAGGTGCCGCGGCTGACGAAGGTCATGATGAACATAGGCATCGGAGAGGAGGCCAGCCAGAACTCCCAGGCCATCGAGAACGCGACGGGGGACATGGCCCGCATCTCTGGACAGCGCCCCATAATCACCCGCGCGAAGAAGTCCATCGCCGGATTCAAGCTGCGCGAGGGCACGCCCGTGGGGGTGGCCGTCACCCTGAGGGACAAGAGGATGTACGAGTTCTTCGACAGGCTCGTAAGCTCGTCGCTACCTAGGATCAGGGACTTCAGGGGCGTCTCCCCTGAGTCGTTCGACGGCAGGGGGAACTACTCGCTGGGGATCCGCGAGCAGATCATATTCCCGGAGATCGACTACAACTCAATAGATCGGATTCGGGGCCTCCAGGTCGTGATTACCACGACGGCGAGAACCGACAGGGAGGGGTTCCGACTGCTGGAGCTGATGGGGATGCCCTTCGCAAGGTCCGAGTCCGAGGCGGCGCGCCTGTAGCTCAGGCGGAGGCAGGAGAACATTGGCGAAGGCATCTAAGATAGCCAGCTGGAAAAGGCCGAAGAAGTACAAGGTCCGCGAGTATAACCGCTGCAACCGCTGCGGCCGTCCACGGGCGTACATCAGGTTTGCGGGCCTGTGCAGGATATGCTTCAGGGAGATGGCGCTGACCGGCATGTTGCCCGGGATCAGGAAGGCCAGCTGGTAGCCCGAGCCCAGGCACAAGGAAGAGAGTGATGACCGTAACAGACCCGATTGCCGATATGCTCACGCGGATACGGAACGCTATCCTCGTCGGCCACGACTCTGTCTCCATACCGTCGTCGAACATGAAGATGGCCATCGCCAGGATCCTGCGGGAGGAGGGCTTCGTTGCCGACGTCGCCGCCGTCAAGACGTCCTCCCCCAGCGGAGCGATCCGGCTTTCGCTGCACTACCACGAGGACGGAGAGCCTGCCATCAGTGGCCTGAAGCGGGTCAGCACGCCGGGGCTGAGGGTGTACGTGAGGAAGGGCGAGATCCCGCGGTACTACGGCGGGCTTGCGGTCTCCATCCTCTCTACGTCTAAGGGCGTCATGACCGGCAAACAGGCATGGAGGGAGCAGGTGGGCGGCGAGTTGCTCTGCTACGTCTGGTAAGAGGTACGCGAATGTCAAGGATCGGCGCTCAACCAATCGAACTGCCCAAGACCGTCTCCGCGACGGTCGACGGCCGCACCGTGACCGTGAAGGGCCCCAGGGGCGAGATCTCCCAGAGCTTCCACAGGGACATGGCGATAGCGACCGAGAACGGCAGCGTCGTCGTGAACCGCCCTTCGGACCAGCGCGAGCACCGCGCGCTGCACGGCCTGACCAGGAGCCTGATAGCGAACATGGTGGAGGGAGTCAGCCAGGGCTTCACCAAGACGCTGGAGTTCGTCGGCGTCGGATACAGGGTGCAGCAGAGCGGGAAGGGCGTGACCCTCAGCGTGATGCTGAGCCACACGGTGAACGTGCAACCGCCCGACGGCGTTACCCTGGAAGTGGAGGGCAACAACGTCGTGAAGGTGTCGGGCATAGACAAGCAGGCGGTCGGACAGGTCGCCGCCGAGATACGCTCCAAGCGTCCCCCGAACGCCTACACGGGGAACGGGATCCGCTACCGGGGCGAGCTCGTGCGGCTCAAGCCTGGCAAGAGCGCGAAGAAGGCCATATAAGCAATGCCCAAGGAAGGAACGAGTACGATTCGCAGGCACGCCCGCCACGCGCGCGTGCGCCGCAGGGTGAGGGGTGTCTCAGAAAGGCCCAGGCTCGTGGTCTTCCGCAGCCTGCGCCACATGTACGCCCAGGTGATAGACGACTCTGAGGGCGTCACGCTGGCAGCGGCGTCGAGCCTCGACGCCGAGGTGAGGGAGCGGAGGAACGGCGGCACGAAGGCCGACGTGGCGGGGATCGTCGGCTCGCTCATTGCCGAGCGGGCGGTCGGCGCGGGCATCAGTACGGTCGTGTTCGACCGTGGCGGCTACAAGTACCACGGTCGTGTGAAGGCCGTGGCGGATGCGGCGAGAAAAGGAGGGCTGTCTTTCTGATGGTTTCCCGGTCGGACAGGAACCAGGCCGACGAGCAGGGACTTCAGGAGCGCGTGGTAAAGATCTCCCGCGTAGCCAAGGTCGTACGGGGCGGCAGGCGCCTCAGCTTCAACGCTGTGGTGGCCGTCGGCGACGGCGAGGGCAACGTGGGGATAGGCATGGGCAAGGCCAACGCAGTCCCCGACGCCGTTCGCAAGGGCGGCGTCAACGCCAGGAAGAACATGATACAGGTGCCCCTCAAGGACAGCACCATCCCCCACGAGATAGTGTCGAGGTTCGGGGCATCCGAGGTGATGCTCAAGCCCGCTTCGCCCGGCACCGGCGTCATCGCCGGAGGCTCTATCCGGGCCGTCGTCGAGCTTGCGGGCATCAAGGACATCACGACGAAGGCGCGGTTCAGCACGAACCCCGTCAACACCGTCAAGGCTGCCTTCAAGGGCCTCCAGATGCTCAGGGACCCGGAGGTGGAGCTTGCCAAGCGCAGGCAGCTTGCCGAGACTGAGCCGAAGCACCCGCGACGGGGCAGGCGGAGGGGTGTGTAAGTGGGAAGACTGTCCATCACTTTGAAGAGAAGCACCATCGGCTTTCCCCGCGACCAGAGGGGGACGGTTGCCGGGCTGGGTCTGAAGCGGCTCCACCAGACGGTGGAGCACGACGATACCCCGTCCATAAGGGGCATGATCCACAAGGTCAGGCACCTAGTCGAAGTCAGGCCCGCCGACGGCTAGTCGGCAGGCGGGGCGGAAGACCCATATCCGAGAACGAGAGCGCGAGACCATTCAGGACATGAGACAACACGAGCTGAGACCGCCCAAAGGGTGGAAGAAGAATCGAAAGAGGAGAGGCCGCGGCGACGGCAGCGGCCGGGGCACGTATTCGGGCAGGGGCATCAAGGGCCAGAACTCCCGGAGCGGCGGTGGCGTGCGCCCCGGCTTCGAGGGAGGGCAGCTTCCCCTGGTCAAGGCCCTGCCCGCCATGCGCGGCTTCACCAACATATTCCGCAAGGAGTACAACGTGGTCAACGTCGACCACTTGGCCCGGCTTGGGAGCGAAGCGGAGGTCACGCCCGAGGTCATGGCCTCGAACGGCCTGATCAGGGACACGAAGAGCCCGGTGAAGGTCCTCGGGCGGGGCGAGCTTGACGCGCCCCTAGTCGTGAGGGCCCATCGCTTCTCCGATTCGGCGCGCAGGAAGATCGAGGCCGCCGGGGGCAGCGTGGAGGAGATCGCCTCTTGAGACAGGCACAGGCGGCAAGACAGCAGGACGTCACCAGGCCGCAGCTCATCCAGTCGATGATCGACGCGATGAGCATACCCGACCTGCGCGCCAAGATACTCTTCACCCTGGCGATGCTGGTGGTCTACAGGTTCGTAGCCCACATACCCGTGCCGGGCGTGAACGTACAGGCCCTGTCGCAGGCCTTCGAGCAGGAAGCGATACTCGGCTTCCTCAACCTCTTCAGCGGCGGCGCGCTCGCATCCATGAGCGTCGCGGCCATGGGCGTGTATCCGTACATCACGTCGTCCATCGTGATGCAGATACTGACCCCGGTCCTGCCGCAGCTCAAGGCTCTCTCGCAGGAGGGCGAGTACGGCCGGCAGCGCATCAACCAGATAACCCACTGGATCACGGTCCCGATAGCCTTCTTCCAGGCATGGGGGACGTTGACGTTCCTGCGCCAGTCGCCGGTGTTCCCCGACTTCGCCTTCGGTCTCAACCTCCCCACGGCTGCGATGCTGATCTCGATGGTGGCGGGGACGATGTTCTGCGTGTGGCTCGGCGAGCTGATCACCGAGAAGGGCCTAGGCAATGGAATCTCGCTGATCATCTTCGGCGGCATAGTGGCCGGGCTTCCCCAGGTCGTGGGACGCGGCTTCCTGGAGCGCGACGAGGCCGGGGGTCTGCTGATGCTCGCGGGTTTCGGCCTCGTGATCATCTACATCATCGTGCTCTTCACCGAGGCGCAGCGGCGCATACCCGTGCAGTACGGCAGGAGCGTATTCAGGGGCGGCCGGATGCAGCGCCAGAGCGGCGCAACGTTCCTCCCGCTCAGGGTGAACTCCGCGGGCATGATCCCGCTCATTTTCGCGTCCTCGATGATGATCCTGCCCATCACGGTGGCCAGCTACTTCAGCAACCCGCTCAGCGAGAGCTTCATAGTACGGTTCATGCAATTCCTGTCGGACTCGCTTGACCCCACGAAGTTCCCCTACTACGTGGGCCTGTTCATTCTGGTCGTCGCGTTCACGTTCTTCTACACGATGGTCGTGTTCCAGCAGCAGAATCTCGCTGAGAACCTGCAACGGAACGGCGGGTTCATCCCGGGCATACGCCCCGGCAAGCCGACGCAGGAGTACCTCAACCGCGTCATCGTCAGGATAACGTGGGGAGGCGCGCTGTTCCTCGGCGGAGTGGCTATCTCTCCCTGGTTCGTGACCCAGGCGACCGACGTGAGAGCCCTCACGATCAACAGTTTCAGCCTGCTCATCATGGTCGGCGTTGCCCTGGACACGATGCGGCAGCTCGAAGCGCAGCTGATGATGCGCAACTATGAAGGCTTCATCCGGTAGTGGCTTGAAGCTGATACTGCTAGGGCCACCCGGCGCAGGGAAGGGCACCCAGGCTGCCTTGCTTTCGGAGGAGATGGGGGTGCCCATGGTCTCTTCCGGCGACCTGTTTCGGGATCATCAGAGCCGGGATACCGAGCTTGGCCGCCTCGCAAAGTCCTACATGGAGCGCGGGGTGTACGTGCCGGACGACGTGACGATTCGGATGGTGATGGACTGGATAGACTGGGTAGAGGATCACGAGGACTGGGAAGGCTACCTGCTGGATGGCTTCCCCAGGACCCTGGCACAGGCCCAAGCCTTGGATGAGGCCGTGGAAAACAGGAGAGGAATCGACGTAGCACTGAATATAAGAGTGAGGAGGGACGAACTGGTGCGTCGACTCTCCAATCGGCTTATCTGCCGCAGTTGCCAAGCCCCACACAGCCGGGATCCGTCTGCCCTCAATATGAACCAGCGTTGTAGATATATAATATGTGGGGGAGAGTTGTACCAGAGGGAGGACGACAGGCCCGAGGCCATAGGCAAGAGACTGGAGACGTACTTCGAGGAGACGGAGCCGCTGGTCGACTACTACAGGCGGGCGGGCATCCTCCGAGAGGTCGACGGAGAGGGTACGGTGGACGAGGTGAGAGCCTCCATCCGGGCGGCCCTGGGCTAGGGGCTGGGGAGAGCAGACGATAAAGCGTACGGCTTCCATAGGCGGGGTGAGATCCTCGGGCGTGACCATAAAGTCCGCCTCCGAGCTCGACTGCATGAGGCGGGCCGGCGAAATCGTGCGAACGGTGAAGAAGAAGATACGAGAGGAGATACGACCGGGCGTAACGACGGCAGAGCTCGACAGGGTGGCTGAGAGAGAGATAAGGGCGATGGGGGCGGTGCCGTCCTTCAAGGGGCTGTACGGCTTTCCGGCCACCATCTGCGCCTCCCTGAACAACGAGGTCGTGCATGGGATCCCGTCGGACCGGGTGATACGGAATGGAGACATCGTGAGCATAGACGTGGGGGCCGTAGTCGAGGGGTTTCACGCCGACAGCGCCTTCACGGTCGCGGCTGGCAGGGTCAACAGGCGCACCCAGGCCCTGATCGACGACACCGCGGAATCCCTACAGCGCGGCATTGCCCAGGTGAGGGCGGGAGCCCGCGTCGGGGACGTGTCCGCGGCCGTGCAGAGTTACGCCGAGGCGAGGGGGTACGGAGTAGTGCGGCAGTACGTGGGGCATGGCATCGGCAGGGCCCTGCACGAGGACCCGCCGATCCCGAATCACGGCCCGCCCGGCAAGGGCGCACTGCTGAGAAAGGGCATGACGATAGCGATAGAGCCTATGCTGAATCTCGGCTCGTGGGAGACCGAGGTGCTGGACGACGATTGGACCGTCGTCACGGCCGACGGCGCCCTGTCCGCCCATTTCGAGGACACCGTCGCCATAACGGACCGGGGCGCCGAGGTGCTAACCTAGAGGGAGAGATTTGCCAAAGTCAGAAGCGATAGAGGTCGAGGGCGTCGTCTCGGAATCGCTGAGGGACGCAACCTTCAGGGTCGAGCTGGCGAACGGCCACGAGGTCATGGCCAAGATATCCGGCAGGCTGCGGGTGAACTACATTCGCGTCCTTCCCGGGGATCGGGTTCTCGTGGAGCTGTCGCCGTACGACCTCTCCCGCGGCAGGATCACGTACAGGTTTTCGACGGGCGGCCCCAGGCGCCAGGACAGTTCGAGGAGGCGGTGACATGAAGGTGTCGGCGTCGGTCAAGAAGCGGTGTGCGAAGTGCAGGATCATCAGGCGGCGAGGCCGCGTGATGGTGATCTGCGACAACCTGAGACACAAGCAGCGACAGGGCTGAACGGGCCCGGGAGGAGATACATGGCAATCGTCTCGGGAGTGAACATCCCCGACGACAAGCGCGTAGAGATCTCTCTGCGCCGCATTTACGGCATCGGCCCGACCCAAGCCAGGGACGTGGTGGACAAGGCCGGCATCGTCGGCAACCCCCACGTGCGCGATCTGGCTGAGTCGGACCTCACCCGCATCAGGGAGATAGTCGACCGTGAGAAGAAGGTCGAGGGCGACCTGCGCCGCGAGGTCAACATGAACATCCGGCGCCTGATCGACATAGGGAGCTACAGGGGTTTCAGGCACCGCAGGGGGCTTCCCGTCAGGGGACAGCGGACGCGCACCAACGCCCGGGCGAAGCGCCCGAAGCGGGTTCCCGTAGCCGGGCGGCGCCACACCACGACGAGGACTTAGGAGCAGCGATATGCCGAGAAAGCCGAGGACGAGACGTCGGGTACGGAAGAACGTGCCCGTGGGACGTGCGTACATACAGTCCACGTTCAACAACACCGTCATCACGCTCACCGACCCGCAGGGAAACCCCATCGCGTGGGGCAGCGCGGGGACGGCCGGATTCGTCGGCTCGCGAAAGTCGACCGCCTTCGCCGCCCAGCGGGCCGCCGAGAATGCGGCTCGAAGGGGGCTCGAACAGGGCCTCCGCCAGGTGGAGGCGTTCGTGAGGGGGCCGGGCGCGGGCCGGGAGGCCGCCATACGGACGTTGCAGTCGGCGGGCATGAGAGTGACCAGCATACGAGACGTTACCCCGGTGCCCCACAATGGGTGCAGGCCCCGCAAGCGCCGCAGGGTATAGCCGGGGGTACGGGGCAGAACCAGGGAAGGACCAGCGAGACGAAGCATGGCACGATACACAGACCCAGTCTGCCGGCAGTGCCGGCGAATAGGCGAAAAGCTATTTCTGAAGGGCGACCGCTGCTACTCGCCCAAGTGCGCCGTGGACCGGCGCAAGCGGCCTCCGGGCGAGCAGGTGCCCAGGCGTCGCAGGGCCTCCGAGTGGGCGACCCAGCTCAAGGAGAAGCAGAAGGCCCGCTTCACCTACGGTGTGCTGGAGCGCCAGTTCAGGGGCTACTACGACACCGCCCGCGAGCAGCCCGGGGCGACCGGCGACCTCATCCTACAGATGCTGGAGTGCCGGCTGGACAACGTCGTCTACCGGCTTTCGTTCGTGGACTCGCGCAGGCAGGCGAGGCAGCTGGTGAACCACGGCCACTTCATCGTCAACGGCAGGAGGATGGACGTGCCCTCGTACAGGGTGAAGCCGGGCGACACGATTGCCTGGAAGGCCGTGAACGCCTCGAAGCCCCGCTTCGTCGAGGCCCTTACCGAAGACATCCCCAAGCGTCCGGTGCCAAGCTGGCTGCGGCTCGACCCGGCCGCGCTCACCGGAGAGGTGCTCGCCCTTCCCGTAGTGTCCGAGATCGACACGGGGATCGACTCGCGCCTCATAGTAGAGTTCTACTCGAGATAGCTTGGGAGAGGCGCCTCCCCTGGAGGCGCCCGACGATAGGAGATTCCACCATATGCTCAACTTCCAACCGTTCGCATCGGATGATGTCCCAGAGGACGGGGCGGAGCCTCTGCAGGATCCGACCATAGCGGTCGAAGAGGCGGACGAACAGTATGGCAAGTTCGTGGCCGGTCCGCTTCCCAGGGGCTACGGCATGACGCTGGGCAACCCGCTCAGGCGAGTGCTCTACAGCTCGCTGCCGGGCACGGCAGTGACCTCGGTCAAGATCGAGGGCGTCCTCCACGAGTACGCCACCATTCCCCACGTCAAGGAGGAGGTGTCGGAGATACTGCTCAACATCAAGGGCATCCGCCTCAGGTCCGAGGTGGACACCCCGGGCAAGCTGCGCCTAGAAGTTGCCGGCCGCGGCGAGGTGTGCGCCGGCGACATCATGGCGTCGTCCGACTACGAGGTGGTGAATCCCGACCTCCACATAGCGACCCTGGACTCGGATCAGGCCAAGCTCTCGGTGGAGTTCAACGTGGAGCGCGGCACGTCGTACAAGGAAGCGCAGGGCGAGGGCCTGCCCATAGGCGTGCTTCCCGTAGACGCGGTCTACAGCCCGGTCCGCAAGGTCAGGTACTCCACTACCGAGAACGTCAGGGTGGGCCAGAGGACGGACCTGGAGCGGCTGACGATAGAGGTGTGGACCGACGGCTCCATTTCACCGATCAATGCCCTTCAACAGGCCGGCAACGAGCTGGTCACGAGGTTCTTCCTCTTCGCCAATGCGGAGCGCGTTCTCGATGGGGACGGGGCCCAGCCCGTGGCGCTCCAGATCTCGCCGGAGATGTACAGCGTACCGGTGGAGCAGCTGGGGTTGTCGTCGCGGACGCTGAACTGCCTGAAGAGGGCCGGCCTCGACCAGGTTGGAAATATCCTGGAGATGCAGCGGGGCGAGCTCCTGGAGATCAGAAATTTCGGCGAGAAGTCGGCCGACGAGCTCTATAGCCGGCTCAGGGATAAGGGCCTCCTGCCGCCCGCGCTCGACCCGGAGCTTCAGCCCGGGAAGAGCGACAAGACCAAGAAAGAGCCTTCGCAGGTCGCGAAAGAGGCGGAGGAGACGCCTGACGCCGGCGATGACGATGACGATGACGGCGATGACATGGAATCGGGACTGGACGCGGTATTCTCCCAAATCGAAGGACTTGGTGACGACAAATGAGACACAGGCTGTCGGGTAGGAAGCTGTCGCGGCCCACGGCGCACCGCATGTCCATGCTGCGGACCGCCGTGACGGACCTCCTGAGGTACGAGTCCGTCAAGACGACGGAGCCGAAGGCCAAGGAGATAAGGCGGCTGGCCGAGAAGACGATCACGCGGGGAAAGAAGGGCGACCTGCACAACAGACGCATGGCCGCCGCCTTCCTGACGGACGAGAGCGTGGTGCGCAAGCTCTTCGACGAGCTGGGGCCGCGCTACGAGGACAGGAACGGCGGCTACACGCGCATAATCAAGCTGGGCATGAGGAAGGGCGACGCGGCCGAAATGGCCCTCATAGAGCTGGTCTCCTAGCTTTTCTGAATGAGGATCGCCCTCGTCGTCGAGTACGACGGAACCGAATACAGCGGCTTCCAGTACCAGGCGAACGCACCGTCGATACAGGAGGAGTTGGAGAAGGCAGTAGCGAAGCTGACAAGAGAGAAGGTGAGGGTGAGCGGCGCCGGCAGGACGGACGCCGGGGTTCACGCCACCGGCCAGGTCGTCGCGTTCGACACCTCGGCCGCATACGGACCCGACGAGTTCGTGGGCGCGTTGAACCACCACCTGCCGGACGACGTCGCCGTCAAGCAGGCATACCGGGTCGAGGACCGCTTCGATCCGCGCCGGATGGCCGTGAGCCGCAGGTACGTCTACACCATCCTGCGCGCCGCCGTACGCTCACCCCTCCACAGGCGCTGCGCCTGCCGGATCTCGTCGAGCTTGGACGTCGAGGCGATGCGCGCGGTCGCGCGGCAGTTCGTCGGCGTCCACGACTTCCGGCGGTTCAGCGGTCCGCTCGAAAGGCCGGACGCGAGCACCGTGAGGGAGATATTCGACGCGCGGGTCCGAGAATCGGGTAACATGGTCGAGTTCCACGTCGAGGGCAACGCCTTCCTGCCCCATCAGGTCAGGCGCATGGCCGGGGCCCTCGTGGACGTAGGGCTGGGCCGCATCGAGGCGGCGGAAGTGGAGAAGATGATAGAAGGCGAAGAGACGAAGGCGACGGCCCGCAGCCTCCCGGCGCGGGGACTGTGCCTCGTCGAAGTCAAGTACGCCGGGTTCCCGCCCGGCTCGGTGAAAGGGCAATGACAACAAAGACTAAGACAACCAAGAAGCCGGCCGACCTCGCCGCGTGGCACGTCGTCGACGCAGCCGACAAGACACTGGGACGCCTGGCCAGCGAGATCGCCGTGCTGCTCCAGGGCAAGCATAACCCGGCCTACGTGACCTACCTGAACACCGGCGACTTCGTCGTCGTGATCAACGCGGAGAGGATCAGCGTCACCGGCAAGAAGCTCGAACAGAAGATGTACTACCGCCACAGCGGCTACCACGGCGGCCTGACCGAGCAGACCCTGTCGGATGTGCTCGAAAAGCACCCCACGCGGGTCGTGAAGAGCGCCGTCAAGGGGATGCTTCCCAAGAGCACCCTCGGCAGGCGCATGCTCTCCCGCCTCAAGGTCTACGCCGGCAGCGAGCACCCCCACCAGGCCCAGGTCAGGGCCCACGAAAAGAGGATCGCCAGGAGGAATCTCACTTGACCCAGGAACACTACTACTACGGTACCGGTCGCAGGAAGTCGTCGGTCGCCCGCGTCAGGCTCTACTCCGAGCGCGGCAACATGGTCGTCAACGGCAAGCCCATGGAGGAGCTGTTCTCCTGGAAGTCCTGGCAGGACGAGGTGATGGAGCCCTTCCGCGTCACCGGCACGGCCGGCCAGTTCAGGGTCGTCGCCAAGGTCTCCGGCGGCGGCGTAGTCGGACAGGCCGGCGCAATGCGCCACGGCATCTCGCGCGCCCTCCTAGAGGCCGACCCTAACCTGCGCCCCACGCTGAAGAAGGCCGGCCTCCTCACCCGCGACGCCCGCGAGAAGGAAAGCAAGAAGTACGGCCTCAAGCGCGCCCGCAAAGCCGAACAGTGGACCAAGCGCTAACCGCTAGGGTCTCTGTCCAACCGAAGGCGTCCCCAATCCGTCATCCCGCGACCACATCCGTCGTTCCCGCGAAGGCGGGAACCCATCCCCGGACGTGCCACCGGACCATGGCGTCACATAGGGGCGGGTTTGAACCCGCCCTGTCTTGCCCGTAGTCCCGAGAAGAAATCATGGCATTGCCTCATAAGAAGCTATTGCTGTGGCTTGTGACCTTCTGGCTGGTGAGTTGTGGGGGTTCTACTGCTGACTCAGATTTGGAAAAGCGATTGGAGGCAATCGAGCGCAACGTTGACGCAATCGTGCAAGCGACGGTGGAGGCGATGCGAGCTGCCCCAGAGACACCTGCCCCTGTTTCAGAAACGACGCTCACTCCACTTCCAACAGCCCTGCTCACTCCGACGCTGACATCTACAGCCCTTCCCATCCCAACGCCAGCACCAACAGTTCAACCAGTTGTGGTCCCGACCAGTACACGAGTCCCGACTGTCACGGCCACGCCGAGCCCCACTTACGCTCCACAGCCAACCAGCACTCCTCTCCCGACTGCCACGGCCACGCCGACTCCCACTTACACCCCACAGCCAACCAGCACTCCTCTCCCAACTGCCACGGCTACACCGACTCCCACTTACACCCCACAGCCAACCAGCACTCCTCTCCCAACTGCCACGCCGATTCCTACTTCGACTCAGGTCCCAACGCCTTTGAGTGTACAGGAGTTGGTGCAACAGTCGCTGCCGTCGGTAGCCCGAATTGCGACCGAGGACGGTTCCGGGACCGGGTTCGTCTACGAGGTGAGAGGTGAGAAGGCGCACCTCGCGACCAACGCACACGTGGTGGGTGACTCACGGCAGGTGACTGTAGAACTGGACGGTGAGACATATGTGGGCCAAGTGCTTGGCATTGACGAGGCCGCAGACGTGGCGGCCGTGGAGGTCTGCTGTGGGAAGTTCAAAGCACTGCGTCTGAGTGGGAGCGTGGAAGTGGGCCAGGAGATCGTGGCTATCGGATACGCTCTGGGACTGGAGGGTGGCCCGACGGTTACGCGGGGCATCGTGTCGGCCAGGAGACGCCATATCCCCAGCAATACCAGTGTGGTTCAGACAGACGCTGCGATCAATAGAGGCAATAGTGGCGGCCCCATGTTGTCTCTGGACGGGTCAGTCATTGGAATGAGTACTTGGAAACTGTCGGGAGGCGCGATTGAGTCGGTTGGATTTGCAGTGATTGCGGTCGACGTAGGGCTGCGAGCTATAGCGTTGGCTAACCCCAACACAGTGGAGTATGCAGGGAAGCGGTTTGAGCGCGTGGCTGGTCCTATGGACGTGGTGGTGATTGTGGGTCGAGGTTATTACACGTTTGTGGTAGCCGAGGATTTCGTCATCGAGAGTACTTTAGCCAACCCGGAGCAAGACCCTTCGTATGTTGTTAGTGCGTTGTTTGACGATCAATTACTTCCGAGTACAGATGGGATTGGAGCTAGGAGTGATGGATGTCTCAGGCTTGCGTTGAACAGAGGCCGTGAGGACAGGGACTACGAGTGGATGGAGGGCCAGGCAACCGCACGATGGCGTGTTGGTGCAACCGTAAGGATGTATGTCATAGATGAAGAGTCGAAGGTGTACGTGGACGGACAACTGCACTGTGAGGGGACATGGACCTTTGGTCGCGGGGGCACCATTTCCATATTTGGGGATGTGGGGCAGCGGTACGGCGATTTGAGCATCTGGACTCTAGCCAACAGCGTGAATGACTGAACTGGCTTCGCCACACCTCTATCGACGCCCAGTCCTATACCCTCCCTACTCTTGACACCGCAAATCTACCCGTCGGAGCGTCTACGAGAATATCCCATTGACTGGCCAAGGTCATGTGAGGACTGCTTGGTAGCGCGTTACCCTCCCAGATCCTCAAACTGAGGACTTGGTTTAGCTGGGGTTGGGAAAGTCACAACAAGCCCAGCCGGCAGACCGGATTCTCGCATGTAGGCACCCGCTTGAGATATGTGACCGCCCGATATCTTGGCAGTCGCCTTCAGTTCAACCACGAGTCTGCCATCAACGATGAAATCTAGCACAGCGGTGCCAACACGCTCATTCTTGTAGAAGACCTCCGTGTAGACCTCCGTCTGGTAGGAAATCTTGCGGTGTCGAAATTCCACCGCCATCGCCTGTTCATAGATGCGCTCATCACGTCCATCGCCCAGAGTGGCGTAGACTTCCTTAGCAGCGTCCTTGACCTGCAATACGAGTTCGTCCAAGTCCATTCTTTTCCTCCTGTTAGGGTACAGGCACCGCTGGCCTGAACGTCAGTATTTCCTACTTAACGTATCAGCCGGCCGAATCCCGGCGACGAGTTCGTGTCTTCCCCAGCTAACCCGCGAAAGTCGCACTCGACCTGCAGCCCATGCCAGAACTCATCCGACTGGCCGAAGAAGGCCCCGAACCGGATCGACATGGCAGAGGTGATTGACCGCTTGCAGTGCACGATCTCGTTGACGGCACGCGGCGAAACCCCGATCGCACGCGCCATCCCATTCTGGGAAATCCCCATCGGCTCCAAGTATTCCTCTAGGAGTATCTCGCCGGGAGTAATGGGGCCGTCCATGTTACGCATATCTCCTCGGCGAACTCTGCACCTCTGCGATTGGGAGGTCCTAGTACAGCCCGATCTGGTGGTGCTTGCCTTCCGTCTTGATGGACGGGGCCAGCACTATGTCGGCCGAGTGCATCTCGCGGATGTTGAATGCGCCGACCATTCCCATGCACACCTCAAGCGCGCCCATCAGGTTCTGCGTACCGTCGGGCTTGGAGGTCGGTCCGTACAGGATCTCCTTGAGCGAGCCCTTCACGCCCACATCGACGCGCACGCCCCTGGGCAGGGCCGGATGCGGGCTGGCCATCCCCCAGTTGTAGCCCTTGCCGGGCGCCTCCTCGGACTGGGCGAGGGGCGTGCCTATCATCACCGCGTCGGCCCCGCAGGCGAACGCCTTGCACAGGTCGCCGCCCGTGCGGATGCCCCCGTCGGTGATTATCGGCACGTAGCGCCCGGTCCGGCGGTGGTACTCGTCCCTGGCGGCGGCGCACTCTATGGTCGCCGTCACCTGGGGCACGCCCACGCCCGTCACCTCGCGGGTGGTGCAGGCCGCCCCCGGTCCCACGCCGACCAGCACGCCGTGGATGCCCGTCTCCATCAGCTCCATGGCGACGTCGTACGTCACGCAGTTCCCGACCATGACCGGAACGTTGATCATCTCCAGCAGGTCGGAGAAGACGAGGCCGCGCTTGCTCTTCGAGAAGTGCCTCGCGGTGGTCACCGTCGACTGGACGACGACGGTGTCGGCCCCGGCCTCGACGGCCACGGGTGCAAGCCGCTTGGTGCTCGCCGGGGTAACGGAAACGGCGCACTTGGCGCCGCTCGACTTGATCTCCTCAACCCTCTCCCCGATCAGGTGCTCCTGGATCGGGGCCGTGTAGACTCTCTGGAGGACATTGGTGGCCTCCTCCTTCGGCGCCTCCACGATCTCCTCGAGCATGGCGTCGGAGTCCTCGTACCGCGTGTGGACTCCCTCCAGGTTCATCACGGCCAGGCCGCCCAGGTCGTCGAACTTCGCCGCGAAGGACGGGGAGACGATGGCGTCCATCGCGGCGGCGAGGATGGGCATGGACATCGTCATGCCGTCGATGGAGAAGTCCGTGCTGGTCTGGTCGGGGTTGATGGTGAACGAACCGGGGGCGATGGCCACCTCGTCGAATCCATAGGCCCGCCGGACCTCTTTGAACCTGGGTGCTTCCATGCGAGCCGCCTCCCCCGGAAGTTTCCTAGATTATAGTGTTTTCGCGCGGCGACGGCAAGAATCGGCTAACTAGGGTTTACGAATCTCGCCGATACAGTTTCCTCAAGCTCTGACAGTCCCGGGCGATCTGACTGCACCTCGACCTCGACCATTTCGACAATCGTGTCCGTCTCGGTGTCCGGCCCGCCATTCTCAGAAAAGACGCCGGCGTGGTAGGCCATCGCTTCCTGCACCGACATGCTGGGCTCCGGCACAGGCTCGCCGTCCTCCAGCATTCCCTCGACGTGGAAGGCGATTGCTTCGCGTATCATCTTCTGCATCTCGTCCCAGGTCTCACCCGTGCTGATGCAGCCGGGCAGGTCCGGCACATAGGCCCCGTAGTTGCTTGGCAGACGCTCGTAGACCACTGCGTAGCTCAGTTTCATTGGCTCCGCCCCCTGAGTCCAGCCTGTCTCAGGATACTGTGCCACATTCCACGGGACAAGTCATCGCGGGGCTTCCCTGGTATGGTGACGGTCCCAGGCTTCTCGAAATGCTTGAACTGGCGGTGGCTGCCTCGCGTTCGGGCCAGCCTCCAGCCGTCTCGCTCTAACAGGCGTATGGCGTCTCTGACCTTCGGCATTGAGGATATTCGTTCAGACCTGCTCTCCCCGACGGCTCAACGTCCCCTCGGACCGGCGGTCGTGGAATAGGTAGTGGTTGGCGTACCCCGCGTAGCCCCGGAAGTGCTCCATCGCCCACAGCCTCATCTTCGTCCGCGTGAGCTTTTTGCCGCCCAGGTACCACTCATGGACGGCTTGGTCTATGTGCGTGTCCACCGGAAACGCCTCGGGCTTGTCCAGCGAGAACAGCATGACGCAGTTGGCGACCTTGTCCCCCACGCCGTCCAGGGACGTCAGCGCGTCCAGCGCTTCCTCGTATGGGGCCTCGCGCAGCGATGGCAGGTCCACCTCGCCGGACGCGACGCTGCGGGCCGTCGACTCCACGTATTCGGCCCGGTATCCCAGCCCCAGCTCCCTCAGCCTCTTTGCGGCCCCGCCGACCGCAAGGGCCTCGGGCGCAGGGAAGGCGTGCAGCCGGCCCGAGCCACCGTCGATGGGCGCGCCGAAGGACTCGCACATCGACTCGATGTTCCTGGTTATCCGAGGGATGTTCGAGGCCGACGAGCATATGAACGAGACCAGGCACTCCCACGGGTCCTGGCGGAGCACCCTCATGCCCCGATACCGGTCGATGGCGTCCCGCAGCCTGCCGTCGAACGACATCTCCCGGTATATGCCCTCGATGTCGGTGTCGAGGCTCAGGTAGTCCCTGAGCCGCCGCGCGAGCGCCCCGTCGCCATCCATACCTTCGACCTCCACGCCCTCCGGTGTGCCGCGGAGTCGCACGGCCCTGCCCGACACCACGCCACTGAACCAGCCGTCCTCAGCCCTCCAGCGAAATGCTTGGCCGCTGAACAGCGTGCTGCGCAGGTCGAGAGGCCCGTCGTGTGAGAGGATCACGGCGCCTGGAGCCATCGGCGGATCTCGCCCGGCAGCTCGTACAGCGCGGGCGTCCTGCGGGTCGCGGGCGGCAGCGAGTCGAGGAATGCCCTCCCGTAGCGTCGCGACACCGCCCTCTTGTCCAGTATGATCGCTACACCCCTGTCCCTGCTCGTGCGTATGAGCCGCCCGAAGCCCTGGCGGAGGCGGAGTATCGCCTGGGGCACCGCGTATTCGTCGAAGGCACGCTCGTAAAGCTCCGATCGGGCGGAGAAGACAGGGTCGGTGGGCACAGAGAACGGCAGCCGCGCCACCAGCAGCACCTTCAGCGCGTCCCCGGCCAGGTCGACCCCCTCCCAGAACGACGACGTCCCCAGCAGCACCGACTTTGGGTTCTCGACGAATCTCCGCACGAGCTGGTGCGGCGTGCCGTCCACCCCCTGTGCCAGCACCTCGAACCCCTGAGCTTCGAGGCTGCCCTTCAGCGTCCTGGCCGTGCTCTGGAGCGAGGCGTGGGACGTGAACAGCGCCATCGTGGCCCCTCCGGCCGCCAGGGTCGCATCCATGACCGCCTGCTCCACGGCCGCTTGGTAGTCCCACGCCGACGGCTCGGGCATGTCGTTCGGCACGCACAGCAGCGCGGCCCTGGGGTAATCGAAGGGCGAGCCGAGGCGCAGCTCGTCCGCGCCGTCGAACCCCGTGCGCTCGACGACGTGGCCGAAGCCGTCGTCCGTGCTCAGGGTCGCCGACGTGAGCACGACGGAGCGGCGCTGGGAGTACACCAGCTTCTCGAGAAGCTCGCCCACGTGTACGGGGGCCATGTTCACCTCGATGTCGCTGGAGCGTGGCGAGCGACTCAGCCAGTAGATACCGTTTTCGTCCGGATGGGGCACCGCCTCCTTCAGCCTGCCCCTGATCTCCCGCGTCCTCTCGCGCAGGTTGAACGTCTCCATGACCAGCGCCTCGTAGTCCAGGATGCCGGCGTCCTCAAGGCCCTCCAGCGACGTGACCAGGTCCGAGGTCGCCGAGTCCAGCTCTGCGAGGGCGGCGTCCGTCTCCTGCCATGCGATCTCGGCCTCCGACCATGCGGGCTGGCTCCGTGTGGACGGCGTGATGCGCAACTCCTGCCCGAACTTCGACTGCGCTCCGGACGCGGGCGGGAGAAGGCGTTGGAGAGCCGCGAACAGCTTGGCCATTCCCTCGCGCAGCGGGGGCAGCGCCGCCAGGACTCGCTGCGCCGCGCTGTCCAGGGAGTCCCGCCGCGTCTGTGCCGCCGACGAGCCCCGGAGGGCGAGCGCGGCCCTGTTGAGCAGGCCCCTCTCGCCCGCCAGCAGGTCGAGATGGTCCTCCAGCCCGGCCTGGCTGATCTGGAACCCCAGGTGGTCGGTCGCCACGCCCTCCAGGTGCTGGGCCTCGTCCACGATCAGCACGTCGTGCTCCGGTATCGCCGCCCCGCCGGTCAGGATGTCCGTCACCAGCAGCGCGTGGTTGACGATCACCACGTGCGCGGCGGCGGCCCTGTCCCGGGCGTGGCGCAGGAAGCACGCGCCGCCAACCCCGGTGCAGTCCAACGCCCCCTGTGCGGAGACCCGGTCCCACGGTGTCCATCCCCCGCCCGACAGGTTCAGCTCGCTCCGGTCGCCCGTGCCCGTCGTCCGCATCCATACCAAGAGCTTGGACAGCATCCGCGCCTCGTCGGACGACACCGCGTCGGACGACCGCAGGGACGACCACCGCTTCAGGCACAGGTAGTTGTTTCGCCCCTTCAGCAGGCCGTAGCGGAAGTCGTCGACGGGCACGTCATCGACCCCGCGCAGCGCCTCGGCCACGGCGGGCACGTCCTTGTTCAGTAGCTGCTCCTGCAGGTTGATCGTGTTCGTGGACACCACGACCCGCACGTTGTTCTTCAGCGCGTACAGCGCCGCCGGCAGCAGGTACGCCATCGACTTGCCGACGCCCGTGCCCGCTTCCACGATGAGCCGCTTGCCGTCGTTGATCGCGCGGGTGACCGCCTCCGCCATCGCCGCCTGCTCCGCCCGCTCCTCGTAGCCGTTCATGGCCCGCGACACCGGGCCGCCCCGGCCCAGCAGCGCCCTCACATGGCCTACCTCGACCGGCTGGGCGGTCTTGTTGGGCACCAGTGCCCGGCTGCGCTTCAGGCGCTCCCTGAGGGCTGACACGTCGATGCCCGTGACGCTCGCCATGGCGCGGCGCTCCGTCTCGGTCTGCGGCGCGGGCGACGGGGCCCGGTCGAGCATCCTCTGGGTTTCGAGCCGCCGCAGCAGGTACGCAAGCACCCACGACGACCGCGACGCCAGGCGCTGCATCTCGGCCAGGGAGTACTCGTCCAGACGCCCGGCCTCCTCGACCAGCAGGTTGAAGATGCGGCTTGTGACCTCCGCGTCGTCCAGCGCCCGGTGGGGCCTGTCGTGGGAGAGGCCGAGGGCCGCCGCCACCTTTTCCAGCGAGTACTCCCACGACGGCTTGAGCACGTAGGCCAGCTCCAGCGTGTCGGCCCTTGGGTTCGTGAACCTGACGCCCCGGGCGACCAGGAATCCGAGGTCGAAGTCGATGCTGTGGCCCACCAGCGGCAGCCCGCCCACGAAGGACTCCAGCCGCCCAGCGACCTTCGAGAAGGGGGGCGCGGCGTCGACCTCCTCCTGGGCGATGCCCGTGTACCTGCGAATGAACGCGCCGAGCTTCCGGTTCGGGTTGACCAGCGAGTGGAAGGTATCCAGGGTCTCGGCGCCTCTGAACCGGACGGCCCCCACCTCTATGATCGCGTCGTCGTCGGGCGAGAGGCCCGTCGTCTCCACGTCCAGCGCGACCCACTCGTCCTCCAGCGGGTGTATCCCGGCCTCGAATAGGGAGGCGGGCTGAGGGGGCGCTTTGGGTAGCTCGGGTATTGTCATGCGGTGTGCGGGGGTCGCGGCTCCGACATTGTATTGCGCCGCGCCGTTCCGGTCAAACGGCTGTTCTAGCCATGAAAGGCAGCAGCCATCCGAAGTTTCCTGCGAACACGACGATGAGCACCGCCGCGCCTACGGGCATACGGCGCAGTACCACGACGATGGGCGCTGCCACGCAGGCCGCGAACAGCAGCACCGCGAGGGTGAAGACCAGGTTCTGGCTCCCAAGCCCGCCGCCCGGCGCGGCCTCGAAGCTCACCCGGTACAGAAGGCCCGCGACCCCGCCGACGATGGTCCACAGTGGGTACGACACCGCCAGCAGACCCATCGTCATCTTCATAGGCGATACGTGGTCGAGGAGGTTCTGGAATCCGGGCGAAGGGTTCTTCGCCATGAAGAAGAGAGCCAGCGGCCCGACGGTCATCGTAACCGACGCCATCAGCAACCCGCTGAACACCCCAGCGATGACGTAGCTCACTGTAGCTGTTCAGCAACCCCCTCTCCCTTGATGGTAGAGGGTTGGAGTGAGGGTGACGTCGGCTGCACAGTCGACACCAGGTGCGCGTTCCAGCCCCGGGTTCGCTCCAGCAGCAGCGCGATGGCCGTCCCCTGCTCCCTGCGAGGCACTGGGGCGTAGAGCGAGGGCCCGCTGCCCGCCACGTGGATCTCCCGCGCCCCGAGACTACCGAGCGCGTCCCAGTACTCCTCCAGCCCGGGGTACGCCTCTGGCGCGATCTCGTCGAACGCGTTGTAGAGAAACTCGGCCGGCACGTCGCCCCCTCCGCGAATCCGCGCTTCGAGCTTCCGTGTCAGCAGCCCGCCCGTGTAGTGCGCGGGAGTCACCCGAGAGTACATGGTCGCCGTCTTGTCTGCCAGGGATATCTCGGGGCATAGCAGCACCAGCCATCCATGGTCCACGGGCGGCAGCGGCCTCACACGCTCGCCGCGCCCCGACACCATCGCCGTGCCGCCGCGGATGAAGAACGGCACGTCAGAGCCCAGCTCGGCCCCCAGACCGGCCAGGTCGTTGGCGCTCATTCCCAGGTCCCACAGCCGGTCGAGTCCGACCAGTACCGCCGCCGCGTCGCTGCTACCGCCACCCAGCCCGGATGCCTGCGGTATGGCCTTCTCGAGGCCGATCGACGCGCCCTGTCCGGCCCCGGAGCGCTCGGCCAGCAGCACGGCGGCCCGGTACGCCAGGTTGTCCTCCACTGAGACGCCCGGCAGTGCAGGGGAGAGCGTGATCTCGTCGGCTGGTTCGACCGTCACCATGTCGGGCAGGCTCACCGTCTGCATGATGCTGACGATCTCGTGGTAGCCGTCTCCGCGCCTCCCCAGCACCTCCAGGGTGAAATTCACCTTCGCGTATGCCGGGATCTCGATTCTCACGACCCGCCGCCAGTGCGCCATGCGTCGTAGAGCTGCCCCCACTCGGCCACCGTGAGCGTCTGTGCCCTGCGCGAGGGATCGATCCCCGCCTCGCCGAGGACCAACTCCGACAGGCCCGCGGCTATCCCCAGCCCGTTGGCCAGCGAGTTGCGTATCTGCTTTCTCGGCGCGCTGAACCCCGCCCGCACCACCTCGAAGAATCCCTGCGGCGAGTCAAACGGGATCGCGGGAACGTCGAACACGTCGATCCGCACGACCGACGACCACACCTTTGGTGCAGGTCTGAACGCGCGCGGGGGAACGTGGCACACCACCCTCGGCCTGCCGTAGACCTGCGTGGCCACCGACAGCAGGCCCATCTTCCCCTGCTTCGCGGTCATCGACTGCGCCACCTCGCGCTGCACCATGACCACCATGAGCTCAGGCTTGCGGCGCGACTCCAGGAACCGGCGCACGATGGGCGAAGCGGCGTAGTACGGCAGGTTTGCGACGAGCTTGTACGCCGTCGCATCGTCGGCCAGCGACTCTATGGGTACCTCACGGGCATCCCCGCAAACCACCCGGACGCCGGGCCAGGCCGCCTCTTCGAGTCCGGCAGCCAGCGCCCCGTCTAGCTCCACCGCCACGACCGAGCCGGCGCGCTCCGCGAGGGCCCGTGTCAGGAACCCCCTGCCAGGGCCGACCTCAACCACCGTATCTTGATGCGATAGATCGGCCGCCGAGACTATGCGGCTGCGCACCCCGCCGTCGACCAGGAAATTCTGGCCGAGGCTCTTCCTGGCCCTGCGCAGCACGTTGGATGACAGGCCGTGCACCTCCGGTTCGATCCCCCACGTCGACGTACCGTTTCGGGGGCGGCTCAAGCCAGGCTGGCCCGCGGCGCCCGGAATGCACTGCTTACCGCTGCTTCCTTCCGGACCTGACGGGGTTCACAGGTTTCCGCCGCGCGGGACCCGGCTCTCGGCACCGCCGTCCGAAGGGCAGAGGCCTCGTGAAGGGACCTCATGGAGGAATTCAGCCTCGCTGGAGCGGATTGCGAGTACAGGGCACCGCTATCTCCCCGCCTAGCACGGCCTCGATCCATACTAGATTAGCCCCGCCCCCCTGTCAACGCCGCCGCCGGAGACAAGCCGAGTCGCAGTTGTCGGCTGCGAATTGGCCCGAACAGAGCGAGCATCCCTCCCTGGTGACCCAGAGGTCCTAGCCGCCGGCCACCGCCGGGACTATGCTGACCTCGTCGCCGGGGTTGGTTGCCGTGCCGAGGCCGTCGAGGAAGCGGACGTCCTCGCCGTTGACGTAGAGGTTGACGAAGTTGCGCAGCTGGCCCGACTCGTCGCAGAGCCGTTCGCTGATCCCCTGGTATTGCTCGTCGAGGTTGGCGATGACGTCCGCGACCGTCGCGCCGTCGGCGCTCACCTTGTCCTGCCCGTTCGTAAGCCGCCTCAGGGGCGCTGGTATCCTGACGTTGATGCTCATGCCTGCCGGTCCTCCTGGGTTCTGGTCGGGCCCGCGGTCAGCGGTCGATCCCCGCTGCCTCGAACGACGTGTACGTGGGGTCGATGCTCACCGTGTCGACCAGGTGCTCGACGACGTCCTGGGTCTTGAAGCCGTTGCCGGTGATGAAGGCCACCGTCACCTCGTCCCTGCCGATCTTGCCCGACTCGGCCAGCTTGCGCAGCCCCGAGATGACGACGCCGCCGGCCGTCTCGGTGAAGATGCCCTCCGTCTCGGCCAGTAGCTGGATGCACTCGGCGACCTCGTCCTCGGGCGCGGCGGCGGCCGTGCCGCCGGTCTCATTGAGGACCTGCAGCGCGTAGACGCCCGCCGCCGGGTCGCCTATGGCCAGGGACTTGGCGATGGTGTCGGGCTTCTGCGGCGCGACGACGGCATCGCCGTTCTCGAACGCCGATACGATGGGGCGGCACCCCTCCGGCTGGGCCAGGTGCATCCTGGTGGCCGGCTGGTCGATGAGGCCCACGTCGGCCATCTCGGTCAGGCCCTTCCATATCTTGGTGTGAAGCTCGCCCGACGCGGCCGGGACGACGCAGTGGTCGGGGGCCCTCCATCCAAGCTGCTCGGCGACCTCGTATCCGAGGGTCTTGCTGCCCTCGGCGTAGAAGGGTCGCATGTTGATGTTCACGAACGCCCAGCGCAGGTTGTCGGCCAGTTCGCTGCACAGCCGGTTCACCTGGTCGTAGGTGCCGTCCACCGCGACGAGGGTCGGGCCGTATATCGCCGCGCCCGTGATCTTGCCGTTCTCCAGGTTGCCAGGGAAGAAGACGACCGTCTTCATCCCGGCCTTGGCCCCGTGTCCTGCGACCGCGCCCATCAGGTTGCCCGTCGAGACGCAGGCGAGGACCTCGAATTCGAACTCCAGGGCCTTGGCGGTCGTGACGGCCACGGGCCTGTCCTTGAAGGAGAAGGTCGGGTTCACGCTGTCGTTCTTGATGTAGAGGCGGTCGAGGCCCAGCTTGCGGCCCAGGTTCTTCGCCGGGAGCAGGGGAGTGAAGCCCGTTCCCAGGTCCACGGCCTCCTCGGCCCTGACGGGCAGGAAGTCGTGGTAGCGCCACATGGACAGCGGGCCGTCGGCGATGGACTCGCGGGTGACGGCGCGGGCCATGGAGTCGTAGTCGTAGCTGACTTCCAGGGGGCCGAAGCAGAATTCGCAGGCGTTGGTGGGCTCGATGGGGTATACCCTTCGACACTCACGGCACTCCAGGGACTTGGCGTGGGACACTCGGCGGGCCTCCGGCGGAGGGATGCGGGCTTATTCCGGCCCCTCGCCGACGAGGCTAGAGGCGTGCAAATGGTAGCAACGCTACGGAAACCGTGTCAAGAAAAGCGGGTTGCCGATACCACGCCCAGCAGGCTGTCCACGTAGGGGCGGTTCGCGAACCGCCCCTACGCCGGGAAGCGGGGGTGCTATACTTGGGATAGCCCCTCGGACGAGCCCTCCCGGAGAAGTGACTTGACTACGAACCTCGCTTCCGTCGCGGATACTTCGCGAGCCGACAACGCGCTGCTGGAGGAGATACAGAACCGCGTCCTGTGGCTTGCCTGCCACATGGTCGACTACGCCAACAACGAGCGCCCGAACCCGACCGGCCTGAAGGTCGGCGGGCACCAGGCATCCAGCGCCTCGGTCGTCACGGTGATGACCTACCTGTTCTTCGAGTACATGCGCGCTGGCGACCGCATCTCGGTCAAGCCCCACTCGTCGCCCGTCTACCACGCCATCCAGTACCTGCTGGGCAACCTGGACGCCGAGTACCTGAAGGCGCTGCGCGGCTTCCACGGCCTCCAGGCGTACCCCAGCCGCACGAAGGACCCGGACGGCGTCGACTTCTCGACGGGCTCGGTGGGCTTGGGCGCGGTGGCCCCGAACTGGGCCTGGCTGGCCGAGGAGTACGTGCGCGACCACCTGGATCCCAACAGCGGGCCCGACCGCCGCTTCATCAGCCTGATCGGCGACGCCGAGCTCGACGAGGGCGTCGTGTGGGAGGCCATCGCCGACCCGTCGCTGGCCGACACCAGGAACGTGCTGTGGGTCGTCGACCTGAACCGCCAGAGCCTGGACAGGATAGTCCCCGGCATCCGGGTGAAGGTGTGGCGGGAGATGTTCGAGGCGAACGGCTGGAGGGTCGTCGACGCCAAGTACGGGCGCAGGCTGCAGGCCGCCTTCGCCGAGCCCAATGGCGAGCTGCTGCGCGGCGCAATCGACGACATGTCCAACGACCTCTACCAGCGCCTCCTGCGCGTCGACCCCGCCACGCTGCGCGAGTGGCTGCCCAGGGCCAGCACCCATCCCGGCGACCTGGCGGAGCTGCTGGGCCGGTGGGACGACGACGAGCTGAGCGAGATATTCCACGACCTGGGCGGGCACGACTTCGACGTGCTGCGCGAGGCATTCGACGACCTGGACCTGGAGAGCGGCCCGAACGTGCTCTTCGCCTACACGCTGAAGGGGTGGAAGCTGCCGACCATCGGCCATCCCCAGAACCACTCGGCGACCCTGAATCGCAGGCAGATGGCCCAGCTACGGGAGAGCCTCGGCGTACCCGAGGACGAGACCGCGTCGCGCCTCCGCTCGGACACGCCGGCGGGGCGCCTGTGCCTCGACAGGGGTTTCGACCTCCAGCTCAGCAGGCGGAGCAACGGCGCGCCGCCCCAGATCGACGTGCCCACCGAGTTCGGGCGCTCCTACAACGGGCGCATGTCCACCCAGCAGATATTCGGGCTGGTCCTCACCGAGCTTTCGCGGAGCACCGAGCACCTCCACGAGCGCGTCGTGACCGTCAGCCCGGACGTGGCCAGCTCGACCAACCTGGGGGGCTGGATCAACCGGGCGGGCGTGTGGGCCAAGCGGCCCCAGGAGGAGTTCCCGGAGGACCTAGAGCGCAGCGCAATAAGCTGGGACGAGTCCGAGGAAGGCCGGCACATCGAGCTCGGCATATCCGAGAACAACCTGTTCATGGCGCTGGGCCAGTTCGGCCTCACCCACGAGATGACGGGCGAGATGCTCTTCCCCATCGGCACCCTCTACGACCCCTTCGTCAGGCGGGGCCTCGACGCCTTCGTGTACAGCGTCTACGCAGGGGGCCGCTTCATCGTCGTCGGGACGCCGTCGGGGGTGACCCTCAGCCCCGAGGGCGGCTCTCACCAGTCGGAGGTCACACCGTCCATCGGGGTGGAGATGCCCGAGCTTGGGTTCTACGAGCCGTGCTTCGGGCAGGAGCTTGAGTGGATACTGCTCTCCGCGCTGGAGAACATACGGACGCGGAAGGAGTCGACCTACCTGCGGCTCACCACCAAGAACGCCGACCAGGGCCTGTTCACCCTGCCGAAGGACGCCGGGGCGCGGGAGGCCCTGCGCAGGCAGGTCATCCGCGGCGCGTACCGGCTGGTGGACCGGCGGAGGGACGCCGGGTACGAGGCGGGCGTGAACGAGGTCAACGTGTTTGCGTCGGGCGCGGTGGTGCCCGAGGCCGTCGAGGCGAGCGGCAAGCTGCTGGACGAGGGCATATACGCCAGCGTGATCAACGTCACCGGGCCGGGGCCGCTCTACGCCGAGTACCAGGAGACGGCCCACGCCGCTGTGCGCGGCAGGCCCGTCGACGCACCGTTCCTCGAGGGCGTCCTGGATGGACAGGAGCGCCGCGCGCCCATCGTGACGGTCGTGGACGGCCACCCCCACACCCTCGCGTGGCTGGGCGCCGCCCTCAACGTGCCCACCTACCCCCTCGGCGTCACCCGGTTCGGCCAGTCAGGCAACCCCGACGACCTGTACAGGGAGTACGAGATCGACTCGGACAGCATAATGGCAGCCAGCTTCGCGGCGCTGGGGATGTAGGGCGATATTGCTCCACGACACCACACCTGCGGTGAGCGGTCCTCACAGCCTGACTACGCAGTCCCTTGGTAGGGATTGACGAGGGACTGCCAGGCTGCTAGAGTAGGCCAAGTTCTTCCCCGCCCGCTGGATCGTGGTCTCGGCCACATCCCTGGGCGGGTGTTTTCTTATGCGCACTATCGTCCTCATCGATGGCCAGAACCTCTATCACCTTGCGCGGAGGGCCTGGGCCTCGGGCTCGTCGTCTCCCTATGCTTGGCCGAGCTACGACGTTGAGAAGCTGGCGAGTGCCCTGGTCGCTAAGACACCAGGGCGCACATTGACAGAAACTCGTTTCTACACAGGCGTACCCGATGCGGCCGTCGGCCCCTCCCAGCTGTTCTGGCACGGTTTCTGGTCGAACAAGATCAGATATCTGAGGAGCAGGGGGGTGTACGTCTACCGGGGTAGGGTGAATGCCGGAGGGCAGGAGAAGGGTGTGGACGTCAGTCTGGCCCTGGACTTGGTGCGCGCCACCTACGATCGGCGATACGAAGCCGCTATCATCGTGAGCCAAGACTGGGACTTTGGGCCTGCAGTGCGTCTGGCGAAGGAGGTTGCCCAAGCGCAGGGACGTAGGCTGGTTTTCGAATCTTGCTTCCCGGTCGGTCCAGGGAGTCTTTCACGGAGGGGGATTCCGGGAACGACATGGGTTCCGATAGACCAGGCAACCTACGACGGCTGCCGCGATCCGAGAGACTACCGTCCCAGAAGGCCATAAGCGGCTCCCGCTCCTGGCCGTTCGTTGTCCGACATACCTCAACGCGGTAGAATGTGTCTTGTGGAAGGGCACCCTCGAAAGGAGCGCGGATGACGTATGCACAGACACCGGCGCGTCCACGCCGGCCACGCGAAGAGACGGCCCGCCTCGGCAGGGAGATATACGAGCGAGACATCCGCCCGCAGGTCGAAGCCGACCACCACGGGGAGATCGTCGCCATTGACGTGGACAGCGGGGACTGGGGGATCGGCGACGGCGAGATTGCCGCAGTGGACAGTCTGCGGGCCATGCGCCCCGGCGCCGTCAACATCCTGTGTGAGCGGGTAGGGTGCAGGGCGCTGCGCAGCTTCGAGGGCGGGTCCCTGCGGAGGGCCGAGTGATAGAGGGGGTAGTGAATTCTGTCTACGAGGCTGTCGGGCAACTCCCGACAACCTCAGGGAGCGAGGTTGACTCGTATAGTATAATGGCAACGTGCTTTTGCCGCCCTGGAGATGTTAGGTGGCGATACTGCTTGAGCCATGGTCAGTAGGATGACAACAGGAAAGTCCCTGGTTGACTTCATAAGTGGCAGAGAGATACCTGCTACACCCGAGGAGGTGGAAGCGGTACAGGTATTCGCCCGCCGACTTGTCGAAGACTACGGTTACAGCAAGGGACAGATCCAAACTCGGCCCCAGTATCGTGTTCGCAGGAGACCCTCTGATGAGGCCCAATCTTATCCTATAGACATTGCGGTCTTCCGAAGTGTCAGACGAACAGAAGACGAACTTGAGATGGTTGTCGAGTGTAAGAGAAGGAATCGCCAAGACGGTGAGAAGCAGCTTCGCATATACATGGATATGTCATCCGCGGAGGTTGGTGTGTGGTTCAACGGTGAAGACCATGTCTACCTCCGCAAGGTTCACCACGAAGATGGACGCCGAACATATCAGACTCTCCCCAACATTCCCCGTAACGGTCAGCGTCTTGAGGATATCGGACTCTACAAGCGAAGGGATCTAGTACCGCCGTCAAACTTGAAAGCTGTGTTCCGCGACATCAGAAACCACTTGGCCGGTATGACTACTGGAATCACCCGTGATGAAGCACTCGCCCAAGAGATAATAAATCTCCTCTTCTGCAAGCTCTTGGACGAACAGGACTCCGCGCCAGATGACACGGTAGAGTTCAGAGCGGGAGTGGGAGAACCACATGAGAAAGTCCAAGAGCGACTTAGCTACCTATTCGAACGAGTGAAAAAAACAGTCTTCAGCGACGTATTTGACCCGACTGATCGTCTCCAGCTTGACCCTGACAGTCTAGCTTACGTAGTTGGAGAACTCCAGAATTACTCCATAATGGAGGCTGATAGAGACGCCATTGGAGACGCATTTGAGGTATTTATAGGGCCAGCACTGCGTGGTGCTGAAGGGCAGTTCTTCACTCCACGCAACGTTATAGAAATGATGGTGAAGATGGTTGACCCTAAACCTGGAGAAAAGATCATAGATCCAGCGTGCGGCTCTGGTGGATTCCTGATCACTGCTCTTTCACATGTCTGGGCGGGCATTCGGGAAGAGGCTGTTGAAAAGAACTGGACGGAAAGACTCCTAGTGCAGCGTGAGCGCGATATTGCCACAGAATGCTTCCGGGGATTGGATAAAGACACCTTCCTCGCTCGCGTTTGCAAGGCGTACATGGCCCTCATTGGTGACGGTCGGGGTGGGGTGTTCTGTCAAAATACACTTGAACCTTTTGACGAATGGCCGGCCTCAACGCTTGAAAAGATCAAGCCGGGAACTTTTGACGTCGTCCTAACCAACCCACCGTTTGGTAAGAGGATAGTAGTCAAGGGAGAGAAGTTGCTCTCGCAGTTTGAGCTTGGGTACAAATGGAGGCGCAAGTCTGAATCGACCTGGGTAAAGACGACCAGTCAACGGACGCAACTTCCACCCCAAATACCATTCATTGAGCGTTGCATTCAGCTTCTGAAGCCGGGTGGCCGAATCGGGATCGTGCTTCCTGAAAGCATTTTCGGTAATCCGACACAAGGATATATTGTGCAGTGGCTTCGAGAACGTTTGCGCATTACCGCGATTGTCAGCATGCCAGAACCGCTCTTTAAGACGAGTGGAAAGGGTGGGACTCACACGAAAGTGTGTATCCTAATTGGCACACTTGATAGCGAAGAGTCCCCGCAGCTTATATTCATGGGAGAAGCGAAATGGTGCGGTCACGACTCGCGTGGTAATCCCACACTTCGTGCACTCCCTGATGGAAAATTGGAATTGCTAGACGATGTACCAGAAATCGCTGCCCTGTTTGATCAATGGCGACATAACATGTCCTCTCTGGTGTCGGATCAGCGTGCCTTTATACTACCCAGTAAGGACGTCACGAATGACGTATTGATCCCAAGATATTACAATCCTGAAATTGAGAGAGAAATTGCGCGTCTCAACACTGACTATCGATTTGTCACATTGAACGAACTTGTTCAGAGACAGGCGGTGTCATTTGGCACTGGAGTTGAAGTAGGAAAGATGGCGTATGGGACTGGTCAGATTCCTTTCATCCGCACATCAGACATCTCAAATTGGGAAATCAAGGCCAACTTTAAACAAGGTGTTAGCAATGAAGTATACGAGGAGGCGCGGGCAAAAGCTGATGTCAAGGCTGGTGATATACTGATGGTGAAGGACGGTACTTATTTGGTTGGGACCTCAGCAATAGTTACAGAATTCGACCTTCCCATGCTCTTCCAAAGCCACCTGTACCGCATTCGAGTCACAAACCCGAAAATAATAGACCCTTGGCTTCTGTTCGCTCTTCTCAATACACCTGTCGTTCAATTACAGGTCCGTTCCAAGCAGTTTACTCAAGATATTATCGATACCATAGGGAGGCGAGTGTTCGAGATCTCAATCCCAATACCTCGATCGGATGAGAAAGCCCTTGAACTCGCCAGTGAGTGTCGTAGGATCATTGAGAGCCGCATTAGGCTGCGCCACGAAGCTAGCATCCTTGTAGATTCAATCGGGGCTTAGTGGCTGACTTCGTGTCCACAGATATATGTCCACTGCTTTGAGAATCTGATTGCATTGAAGCGGTGCCAGTGTCAGTCTCATGGCAATTTCAGTCTTGAACTTCGTTAATACCTGGCTGGTGTGTCTTCCTCGCTGAATGGCCTCCATCACCGAAAATAGAAGAAGGTCTAAGTGCTGCTGAATTAGCGGTCTTTTTACTAGAGATGCGACAACCTCTGCGCCGATGGAGACAGCGGCGTCTTCAGTGCAGTCTGGTCCCCAGAGTGCACTGAGCATTGCTTGTGTTGCTGGGGTTATCTGGTACCCGCTTGATTCAAAACTTTGTAGGATATCCTCTGCGCTAATCCGTACAAACCAGTAGTGCATACGTGCCAGTTGCTCAATACTTGAGGAATACTCTTCTGCGGTAATGACATCCGAACGACGCAACTCTATCAGGATTGCTTGGGAGTTGACAGTCTCAACGCCAAATGAGCGGGCCACTTGGGATTGCACAAGGTCGTCCGATACGAGAACTGGCGTGACCTCAGATTGTTCGTCGCCTGAATAGACCGCGCCAGCTCCAGCCAGTGTTAGCACGTCTATAGTCTTTTCAGGTTCGCTGGCCGCAAGCATAGGATATGAAGGGATGCGCTCGAATGACTTGGCTAACTCCAACACTGAGAGCGCGTATGCCTGACGCTCTTTCCAGACATCCTCCGATATGTCGGTTAGCGTGTACCGCCCTTCCGAGTCCTTTCCTATGTGACTAGAGGGGACACGGTCTAGCCTCATCTCATAAACGTTGTTCTGGATCTCATCGAACACGTGCTGGGGAATGGTGACGCGTGAAAACCGCTTCCGCAGATGCTCTGCGAGTTCTAGTCTGTGTATGGTGAGTAAAGCGATTATGTCTAGCACAATAGCTTCAGCATCGCGCAAGAGTTCCCCGGATTCGTCCAACTCTTTTTCAGAGCCGGTTCCGAAGTGGAGACGCGCGGTTGGTTGTGCCGTGTATCCAGGCCAAATCTCAAGAGTAGAACTACCGATCAGGGAACAGAAAGAAGCAAATGGCAACTGTTGCGACTGATACAACCCCTCGGCATTACTAACGTGCTGATGTCGTAACTCGATGCTCTGGAAGATTTGAGTGAAGTTACTGTCTAGTTTGACGCGTGATAGCGACATGTTGTCAGGAAAGCGTGTCGAGAACTCCTCAGCGGTTTCTTGGTACGCGCGGACATACTTGCTCTGTATTGCAGTGATTTTGTAGGACAGGTCTTCAAGTCCCTGGCGCAGGACGATGATCTCCCCAACACTCCTTCCCAATAGACGTTGAGCGAGATTGTGTTCTAGGGAAAGCTCTCGGGGTCCGTATGGCTCCTCGCCGTCTTCAAGGATCTGCCACCATTGTTCCTCTTCGCCGTTCTTAATGAGTACTGCGCATCCCGGTATGACGACTCTGGGTTCTTCCCAATCCTCGTCTTTGCCCTGAAACAGTCTGAAATATCCCAAATGAGAATCAGGGATGTTAAGTGCATTGCGGCGCGCCAAATAAGCGTCTTTCAGATAGTCAGTAGCTCCAAGAAAGCGTTTCATATAAGCCAGCTTCATAAGTGCCTGTGGATTGAGGTCTGAGACGTCGATCTTGAGAACAGTTTCCAGAGCTGCGTCAACTTCGCCATACCGAAATTCAGCTATTGCGAGTCTGATCAGGTCCTCCGGGGTTGAGTCTTCTCGTGAGCAGAGTTCACGATGTCGTAAGGTTGCGGTTCTGACATCCCCGATGTAATCGAGCACGTCAACCTCTACGTCAATGACAACCTTTGGAGGAGAATCACAAATTTCACGGATATTCCTCGCCAGATCAAGGGCTTTACGATACTGTTTGCTATTGAACAAGGACAGGAGCATTGGGACCGCGGCAGGGTGGGAAGCGTCGTCGCCACAAGCCTTGCTGAACTGTTCGGTAGCATCCACGAATCGTCCCATACCTGCATAGAGGTGACCGAGTTGTGTTTGAAGCGCTTGGCGGTGAGGTTCACTGGCAAGGTAAGTTGCTTTGGTGAGAGCTGCCACGGCGGATTCGAGATTTCCTTGAAGATTGCTGTGTATGGCAGCCAGGATAAATAGCCCAGCGTTGTCTGAATATCGCTCTATGGCAGCATCAAGGACGGGACCTACGGAATCGTCAATCTCTGTGGTAGCCTCAGCTCGCATCAACGATTCAGCCCTTCCCAAGTCTTCCCATTCGGGTGGATCGAGTTTGAAACTGCCCTTGAGCAGAGCTACTGCGGCTGTCGCATCACCAGACTCCAGGCACGCGTCTGCAAGAGGAAGCAACGAAGCGGCTCGCACTTCAGGGTCTTGGATCCTCTCTAAGGACTTACGCGCTTCGCCGGGAAGCCCCTTCTTCAGGAGTATTAGCCCCTTCAGCAGGGCTGCAAACTGATGCTCAGGCATTTCGCCTAACATCATGTCAACGTCGCGCATAGCCTCGTCTAGTTTCCCCAACAACGTGCGAGCGCCAGCGCGTAGTACCAGAGCCTCGTGGCGTCGGGCATTCAACTGAGTGGACTGAAGGAGCGTTGCTGCCCGATCTGCTGCGCTCTCAGCTTCAAGGAGTCTCGATAGCGATTCGTTTGAGTACTCCATTAGAGGCCGCTCTACTTGAGCGTAAGTGAGTAGACATTGACTCAGACCCAGGTGTGCGTGAACGTCATCAGGATCGACCTCAATGAGATACTGATAGAGGATTATCGCGTCGTCGTAACGCGCCTGCTGCACATGGACTCCGGCAAGGGCCGAGGCGCTAGCCGACTCTTGCGCGATCCACTCTACCGAGGCTATGAATTCCTCAAGTTGTTCATTCTCTCCCATATCCCGCAAAGCTGAAATAAGATTGGCCGCCGCATTTGAGTCGTGTGGATCCAGCGCGAGTGCCCTCTGCGCTAACTCAGCCGCGCGCTTCGGATTCTGTTGTAGTTGAGCGGCTAGGGCGGCATTTGTGATGCCCGTCCGGTTTTCAGGTTGGATTTCATGGGCTTCATTGAGGAGAGAACTTGCTTCATCGAACTTATCCTCTCCCAGTGCGCAGATTGCCAAGTTCGTCACGAGGCGGAATCTATGGAGGTCTGGCAATTCCTTGGTCTCATCCTTGATCCGTTCCAACTGTCTCCGGGCTGTGACAACTAGCCCTTGCTGAATGAGATCCAGTGCTGCGTCGATCTTCTCTGTCAGTCTCTGTTGTTCCGTGTCCTGTATGGGTTCCGAGTCAAGTGGTTGCGCTTGGGTTACCGAGGATGCGAGTAATGAGGGTAGGATTTCTAACCTGGCGGACATTTCAGCGAAGCCTGCCGTCATCTCGTCTGCAGTCTCTACTTGGCGATCTTCGATTCTGCTTACAGCTTCGTAGTCGAAAGGTGGTCTGTAGATCACGCCAGTGAACCACTGTGTAACCTCTCGGGACTGTCCTAACCATGTCGCTAGGTCGTCGGCGTCGTAGGCACGCACATCACGCCACTCGCCTTCCTCACGACGTTCCCTCAGCCATTCCCGCTTATTATGCCATCTACGTGATGTGACGAATACGAAGGTATCTGTAGCCTTGTTGAGGTCCAGGGGATCTGCTGTCCTCTTCTGATAATCGTCGTTAGCTTTGCGTGTGATCGCGTTATCACAACTTAATTCCCAGCCAGAAACACCCCTGGGTGCCCATGCGTTTCCACGTCCCACTTCCAGCAGTCCGTCCCATCCGGGTAATCTCACGGAGCTACCACTCGGCATATCGATCCGTAACGGAGGTTCGGGAAGGGTAGCCAGTACTAGGCGGCGTATGAGCTCCGGTAGCTTACTGGCTGCATCGTCCCTGTCGGACCAATTGTTAATTTCGGAAGCGTCGAAGGTGTCTGTCACTGTATAAGCGCCTTTCTAAACGAGCCAGTTTCATGTACACCACCGTGGACGCGACGTGTTGGACGTCGAAGGTGGACTCGACCTTGGTCAAGCCGTCGGGCCGCACGCGATGTTGTACTTGCGCCTCTCATGCCATCAAAAGAGCTTGCGTCCAGGCACCTTCACGCGCGTCCGGTACAACGATGTGCCCGCGTTGATGTACAGGCTGCAAAGGTCGTCGTCCCCCCACGTGAAGTTGGTCACCCCTTGGGGCACGTATATCGTGCCCAGACAGGTGGCGTCCGGCGCGAACACCTGCACACCGCCAGGGCCGGTCGTGTAGAGGTAGCCGCCCGTGTCGACCTTCATCCCGTCGGCGAGGCCGTCTCGCTCCCCGGTCACGTCGGCCCACACGCGCCCGTTCGATATGGTCCCGTCGTCGTTCACGTCGAAGACGCGGATGTGCGCCCGCATCGTGTCGTTGATGAACAGCAGGCTCTCATCGAGCGAGAACGTCAGGCCGTTCGGCTGATCGAAGTCGTCGACGAGTAGCGTAAGCTCGCCGCTGCCCGGTGAGAGACGGTACACGCCGCGCCAATCGAGCTCCTGCTCGCGCTCGACGCCGTAGTATTCCATCCGCCCGAAGCTCGGATCGGTGAAGTAGATCGACCCGTCGCTCTTGACGACTATATCGTTGGGGCTGTTCAGCTCCTTGCCGTCGTAGTGCGTGGCGAGAACGGTGATCGACCCGTCGCGCTCCGTCCGCGTCACGCGGCTCGTCGAGTGCTCGCAGGTGACAAGCCGCCCCTGCAGGTCGTAGTAGTTCCCGTTCGCCATATTGCTCGGCTCGCGAAACACCTCGATGCCCCGCTCATTCGTCCACTTCCGCATGATGTTGCCCGGCATGTCGCTGAATATCAGATACCCCTCGACGTGGTTCCACATCGCCCCTTCCGTGAAGTCAAATCCCGTCGCAAGCTCCTCCACCGGCGCGTCGTCGCCAACAACGTCCCGAAAGCGCTCGTCTCGAATTTCTACGTTCATGGTCTCTCCTTTGGTGTTGCGGGTTCTAGGACTCAGGCTACCCCCGGCCGATGTAGGGCATATCCGTCGCCATGATCGTGACGAACTGGACGTTCGTGTCGAGGGGCAGGTTGGACATGTAGACGATCGTGGATGCGACGTGCTGGACGTCGAACGTCGGCTCCACCTTGGTCGAGCCGTCGGCCTGGGCCGTGCCGGACGGCATCCGGGCCGTCATGTCCGTCGCGGCGTTGCCGATGTCGATCTGGCCGCACGCGATGTTGTACTTGCGGCCGTCGAGGGAGGTCGACTTGGTCAGGCCGGTGACGGCGTGCTTGGTCGCCGTGTAGGGGGCCGAGTCGGGGCGCGGCACGTGGGCCGAGATCGAGCCGTTGTTGATGATCCGGCCACCCATCGGCTCCTGCGCCTTCATGATCTTGATGGCCTCCTGGGTGCAGAGGAACGTCCCCGTCAGGTTCGTATCGACCACCGCCTGCCAGTCCTCGAAGGGCAGGTCCTCCATGGGCACCCTGGCCGACCCGAAGCCGGCGTTGTTGAACAGCACGTCCAGACGGCCGAACGCCTCCTTCGTCCTGGCGAACAGCGCGCGGACCGACTCGGGGTTCCCCACGTCGGCCTGGACGGCCAGGATGGGCGCGCCGTCGCCGGCCAGCTCCACCGTCTCATCCAGCGGCTCCGCGCGCCGCCCCGCTATGACGACGGAGTAGCCGTCCCGCAGCAGCGCCAGCGCCGAGTGCCTGCCGATCCCCGTCCCGCCTCCCGTAACGATGGCGACCCGTCCGTTCGAGCTCATGATTAGCATCTCCTGGTCATTCGTTCAGTTCTGTCGTTCCCGTGCAGACGGGAACCCATCCCCTGCCCCTGCCCCTGGGCCTAGCCGGCGTCCCTGGCGCACCGCTCCAGCAGGTCGAGGGCCGTCCTGGCGAAGGTCCACATGTTCGCCTCGCGTTCGGCGTCACCCGTCTCCAGGGTGATCGACGCCTCGACCGGCCCCGACACCGCGACGCACGAGTGGCCGGGGCTGTCTCCGTACCGGTTCCCCGTCGGCCCGCTCGCGCCCGTCTCCGCGAGGCCCCAAGTCGCGCCGAGCAGGTTACGCACGGTCCGGGCGTTCAGCAGGGCGTACTCCTCGGTGCTGGCCCTCAGGCCCTCCATCGCCTCGTCGGGCACGCGCAGCAGCCCCCGCTGGGCCGTCCTGGTGTAGACGACTGCGCCGCCCACGAAGTAGGCGGACGCGCCCGGCGCAGCCAGCAGCGCGGCGGACACGAGCCCTCCCGCGGACGACTCCACGACGGCTACGGTCTCTCCCCGCTCCTTCAGCAGAGCGCCGGCCGACTCGGCCAGCGAGCGCAGGTCTTCCATGTGCCGTTCGCCTCCCTTACTAGGTCGGTACGCCCGCCACCTTACCATAGGAGCGCGCCGCCCGTGAAGCTACAGCCGGCCGGCCGCCTCGATGATGGCCGCGAGCGACCGCTCCCTGCCCAGTATCTCCAGCGTCCCGAACAGCGGCGGCGCGACCTTCAGCCCGGTCGTCGCCACTCGGATCGAGCCGAGAAGCTGCCCGACCTTGAGGTCGAGCTCCCCCGCCAACTCCCTGAGGGCCGACTCGATGGACTCCTCGTCGAATGAGTCCAGCCCCGCCAGGGCGTCGTGCGCCCTCGACAGCGCCACCTTCGTGCCAGCCGCGTCCATCTTCCTCTGCACGAGCTCGGCGGCCTCGTACTCCACGCCGTCCTGGAAGAAGAAGCCGATCAGCGGCGCGGCGTCGCGCAGCGTCTTCAGCCGCTCCCGCACCAGGGGGACGATGCGCACCACCTGCTCGCGCTCCGGGGGCGGCGCAATCCCTTTGGCGGGGAAGGCGCGCCAGTAGTCCAGCAGCGCGTCGGCCAGGTCGCCGGGCGGCGTCTGGCGGATGTAGTGGCCGTTCATCCATTCGAGCTTCTTCGCGTCGAACATCGCGCCCGACCTCGACACCCGCTCCAGCGAGAAGGCCCGCGTGAGCTCGTCGACCGACATCACCTCCGTCCTGTCGTCGAGGGACCAGCCGAGCAGCGCCAGGAAGTTCACCATCGCCCCGGGCAGGTAGCCCATCTCGCGGTACTCGCGGACCGAGACGGCACCGTGCCTCTTGCTCAGCTTCGACCTGTCGGGCGCGAGGATCTGGGGCAGGTGGGCGAACAGCGGCGGCGCCCAGCCCAGGGCCTCGTACAGCTTCAGGTGGCGCGGCACGCTCGACAGCCACTCCTCGCCGCGGAAGACGTGGGATATGCCCATCGACCGGTCGTCCACCACGCTGGCCAGGTGATACGTCGGGAAGCCGTCCGACTTGAGGATGACGAAGTCGTCCACCAGCCCGTTCTCGAAGGCCACCTCGCCGCGAATCAGGTCGTCCAGGACGGTCGTTCCCTCGGTGGGCATGGCGAATCTCACCACTGCCGGCCCCGAATCGCCCGTCTCCCGAGCATCGAGGCGCTTCCTGTCGTAGCCGCCGCCCTCCTTGCGCACCGCCTCGACCCGCTCCGGTGGGCAGTCGCCCCGGTATGCCGCGCCGCGCTCGATCAACATTTCCGCCGCGCGGTGGTAGTCGCCCAGCCGCTCGGACTGGTGGTAGGGTGCGTTGGGGCCGCCAACGTCCGGTCCCTCGTCCCACTCGATGCCCAGCCACCGCAGCGACTCCAGCATCTCGTCCACCGAGCCCTCCACCAGGCGGCCCCGGTCCGTGTCCTCGATCCTGACGATGAACGTGCCGCCGCGCCCCCGCGCGAACAGCCAGTTGTAGATCGCCGTCCGCACCATCCCGACGTGAGGGCTGCCCGTAGGACTCGGCGCAAGCCGTACCCGAACGTGGTTGTCCATATAACCCGATGCCTCCGGATATCGATTCTAGCACGGGGATACACGATGCCCGGCCTCAGCCCCGGTGCTACGGCTCCATAGCCTCCAGCCACGCTCGCAGATCGCTGGGCAGGGGGGACTCCAGCGCCAGCCGCTTGCCCGTGCGGGGGTGGGAGAACGCTAGGCGGTGGGCGTGGAGGAAGTGGCGGTCGAGCCCCGGCGCGGTGCGACCGTAGACGGCGTCGCCCGCCACCGGATGGCCGACCGACGCCAAGTGGACACGGATCTGGTGCGTCCTGCCCGTCCTGGGCCGGGTCTCCACGAGCGAGTAGCCGCGCATCCGCCGCAGCACGTCGTACTCGGTGACGGCCTCCCTGCCCGTGCTTACGACGGCCATGCGCGTGCGGCTCCTAGGATGCCTGCCTATGGGCGCGTCGATGGTCGCCCGCTCGGGCTCCGGGTATCCCGTCACGACTGCCAGATACGCCTTCGAGACTGTGCGCTCCTTGAACTGGCCGGACAGCCCGGCCTGGGCCGCGTCGTTCTTGGCGACGACGATCAGCCCCGACGTGTCCCTGTCCAGCCGGTGCACCAGGCCCGGCCTGATCTCGCCGCCGACACCCTCCAGGTCGGGGCAGTGGGCCAGCACGGCGTTGGCGAGGGTGTGGTCCGGGTGGCCCGGCGCCGGGTGAGTCACAAGGCCCGCGGGCTTGTCGATCACCAGCAGGTCCGCGTCCTCGTACGCGACGTCGAGATCCATCGCCTGGGGTGTTAGCCTCGACGGCGCCGGCGGGGGAACGACCAGGCTCACAGTCTGGCCCTCGCGAAGCCGCGCGGCCGGTTTCGCCGCTCCGCCGTCTACGGTGACGCAGCCGTCGGCCGTGAGCGCCTGTATGCGAGAGCGCGACAGATCGGGGCAGCGCCGCGCCAGGAAGCTGTCGAGCCGCTCGCCCCCCTCGTCAACCCTGAACGTGCGCGTCATCGCGGGCGTCGGTCTGCGGGGATGGATTCCCGCCTTCGCGGGAATGACGGACGTGGCCCGGGTCCGCCGACTTGTCCTGATCTCTCGGCGTGAGGAAGATGATCAGGGCCAGGATCCCTATGCCCGTCACTATCGAGGAGTCGGCAATGTTGAATATGGGCCACCAGCCGATGTCTATGAAGTCCACCACCGAGCCCAGCCTGATCCTGTCGACCAGGTTGCCGAATGCGCCGCCGAGCTGCAGGCCGATGGCCAGCCTCAGCACCCGGCTGGGCAGCGCGTGGGAGCGGTAGAAGTAGTAGATGAAGCCGATGGCCAGGAGCGACGTGATGATCAGCGCCAGCGTCTGGTCGGGGAACAGCCCGAACGCCGTCCCCGAGTTCGTCCCGTAGGTGATGCGCACCAGCCCCTCGCGCGGCCACGACTCGTAGAGGTCCAGGTTCGTCTTGACGATGTACTTGGTGACCTGGTCCGCAACGAACACGGCCACGGCGACCCATAGCATGATCCGGTCCCTGTACCAGGGAGTCCGCGCCGCGCCGTCCCCCGCGCCAGCCTGGACGGCCTCCTCCTCCGACATGCCCTCCGGCTCCTCGTCTCTCTTTTCCTTTTCGAGCATCCCCAGCACCGGTCGATATAGAATCTTCATGCGCATACCATCATACCAAGAGTGTCGGGGGCACGCTGCGGGCTTGACACCTGTGTATCAGGATTGTACCATTACGCGTAATATCGGCCAAGGAGGACAGCCGGTGGGTGACGACAAGGATAAGCATCCAGGCGAGCGGAGCAGGATGGCTGAAGGCATAGACATAATACTCGACGAGGCCAAGAGCGCTACGAAGCGCGCCTACAGGGAGTCCGGCGCCGAGTCCATCGGCGAGAGCGTGAAGGAGGCCCTTCGCGGCGCACTCTCGTCCAGGGACAACGTGGTGATGGTCAGGCTCAACTCGGAGAGCGTGGCCAAGCTCGACGAGCTGGTCGAGTCGGGCATCGTCAACAGCAGGTCGGAAGCAGCCGCGTTCCTGATAAGCGAGGGCGCAGCAGCCCGCGCCCAGCTCTTCGAGCGCATAGCCGAGAAGACCGAGACCATCAGGCGGGCCAAGGAGGAGTTGCGCAGCCTCATCGACGATCCCGACTAGAGCCTCCGGGCAGCGGAATGGCTGACTCCACGGGCCGCCCGTGGCCTGGTGTTATAATCGCGCCCTAGGCAGCATGGGAGGCCGCGTTTGCGCATCGTCGACGTCAGGGTACAGTCCTTCACCTATGTATCGCGGATAGGGCGCGACTCCGACGGTCACACCCACCCGGGGCCCGAGCACGAGGCTGTCGAGACCATGCTCACCGTGGTCTCCGACGAGGGCTCCGAGGGCCGCTCCTTCGGCGCGAACGCGGGGCTCGTCGAGCGCGTAATTCGCCCCATGCTTATGGGCGAGGACCCCTTCGACCGCGAGAGGATCTGGACGAAGCTCAAGGAGTCGAAGCGGATCAACCGCGACCTGCTCGACCGCCACATAGGGACGGCCGACCTGGCGTTGTGGGACCTGGCAGGCAACCACCTCGGCCAGCCGGTATACAAGCTCCTCGGAGGTTTCAGGGACAGGGTCCCCGCCTACGCCAGCACCATGTGCGGCGACGAGGAGCCGGGCGGCCTGAGCACGCCGGAAGAGTACGGCCGGTTCGCCGAGGCCTGCGTCCGGCGCGGCTATAAGGCCATCAAGCTCCATACCTGGATGCCTCCCATCTCGTGGGCCCCCAACCCGAAGATGGACGTGAAGGCGTGCGCCGCCGTGCGCGAGGCCGTCGGCCCCGACGTCAAGCTCATGCTCGACCCATTCCACTTCTACAGCCGCGACGAGGCGCTCTACATCGGGCGCGAGCTCGAAAAGCTGGACTTCCACTGGCTTGAGGAGCCCATGGACGAGCACAGCGTCTCGTCCTACGTCTGGCTGGCCGACCATCTGGACATCAGCATACTGGGCCCCGAGACCGCCGAGGGCTCCCTCTATACCAGGGCCGAGTGGATAATCCGGGGCGCGTGCGACATCGTCCGCGGCGGCGTGGGCGACGTCGGCGGCATCACGCCGTTGATGAAAATCGCCCACCTGGCCGAGGCATTCGGCATGGCGATGGAGGTCCACGGCGGCGGCGCGGGCAACCTCCAGGCCCTCGGAGCGATGGCGATACCGGGCGAGTTGTACGAGCGCGGCCTGCTCCACCCCTTCATCGACTACGAGGAGCCCGAGCCGTGGCTGCGCTCCCGAGTGGACCCGATGGACGACGAGGGCTACGTGCATCTGCCCGACCGCCCGGGCCTGGGCCACGACATCGACTTCGACTACATCCGCGAGCACACCATAGATGCACCACGTTAGCCTGGCCTGCGGAGCGTGCGGGGCCGGCCATGCCCCGGACATGAAGACCCTAGAGTGCTGCGGTTGCGGCGGCCCCCTCGACGTCGAGTACACGGCGCAGGGCGCGTCCCTCGACGTGGCCGGGTACGCCGCCGCCATGCCATTCGACGATGCGGCCTCGATGCCGACGCTCGGCGAGGGCGGCACGCCCGTCGTGGGGCTCGCGAAGCTGGGCGGCGCCCTTGGGCTGGAGCGCCTCGACGCCAAGCTGGAGTACATGAACCCGACCGGCTCGTACAAGGATCGGGGGACCGTCGTGATGCTGGCCGTGGCCCGCGAGCTCGGCGTCGGCGAGGTTGCCGAGGACTCGTCGGGCAACGCCGGCGCGTCCGTCTCGGCCTACTCCGCCCGCGCCGGGATCAGGGCCCACATATTCGCTCCCGCGACCGCGCCTGCGGCAAAGCTGAGGCAGATCAGGGTCTACGGCGCGGAGGTCCACTCGATCGAGGGGCCGCGCGAGGCGGCGACCGATGCTGCGGTGGCGTTCTGCAAGGAGAAGGACCTGGTCTACGCGTCCCATGCCTGGAGCCCCTTCTTCTTCGAGGGCACCAAGACCTTCGCGTTCGAGACGGCCCGTCACTACGGCGGCGAGCCCCCGGCCCACGTCGTATTCCCCGTCGGCAACGGCGGCCTCTTCCTCGGCGCGTGGCGCGGCTTCATAGAGCTTATCGACGCCGGGCACGTCGACAGGATGCCCAGGCTCCACGCCGTGCAGGCCGCCAACGTCATGCCCATAGCCGCCGGATTCATGGGGCGCGCCTGGGCCAAGGAGGCCATGCAGCCGACCATGGCGGGCGGCATATCGGTCGCGGCCCCGGCGCGTGGCCCACAGGTGGTCGACGTCATCCGCCGGGCGAACGGAGCGGCGGTCGCCGTCGACGAGGCCGAGATATCGGCGATGCAGCGGGCCCTCGCCCGCGACGAGGGCATATTCGCCGAGCCCACGTCGGCCGCGGCCTTCGCCGGGGTACGGCGGCTAATGGAGGACGGCGTCATAGCGCCCGGCGAGTCCGTGCTCGTGCCCGTCACGGGGTTCGGACTCAAGGACGAGGTGCGCTTCGACCCCGAGCGGTAGGGATGAAGAAGAGACTTCACGAAATCCTGGAGGAGGCGGCGCCCGGGGACCGGGCCAGCCGGGCCTTCGACGTATTCCTCATCTCGTTGATCTCCCTGAACGCGGTCGCCCTGATCGTGGGAACGGTCGAGGAGATCCACGACCTGTCCCCCCAGGCCTTCTTGGCCATCGAGGTCGCTTCCGTGGCCGTCTTCACGGTGGAGTACGTGCTGCGGGTCTGGTCGTGCACGGTCGACCCGAAGTACGACCACCCGGTGACGGGCAGGCTGCGGTTTATGGTCTCGCCCATAGTCCTCATCGACCTGCTGGCCATAGTGCCCTTCTATGTCGCGCTCTTCCCCAGCCTGCACAAGGTGGACCTGCGCTTGCTGCGGGCCGTGCGGCTCTTGGCGCGGCTCGCCCGGCTGGGCAGGTACTTCTCCGGCCTGCGCACCCTGTCGCGGGTCGTCCACGCCAAGCGGTCCGAGCTGCTGACGGTGCTGCTGGTCCTGTCCATCCTGCTGTTCATCGCGTCTTCGCTGATGTTCTTCGCCGAGAACGGCGCCCAGCCCGACAAGTTCTCCAACATCCCCCAGTCCATGTGGTGGAGCGTCATCACCCTGACGACCGTGGGGTACGGCGACGTGACCCCGGTTACGTTCATCGGCCGCCTGCTCGCCGGGGTCATAGCCATCGTGGGCATAGGGCTCTTCGCCCTCCCCGCCGGCATCCTCGGCTCCGGCTTCGTGGAGGAGATAAGGCGAAGCGCCGATACGGTTAGGGTGTGTCCCCACTGCAACAAGGAGATCGACGCATGTTGACACTGGGTATGTGGAGCCCTATCGTAAGCTGGGTTGGGCACGAGGAAGCGTGAGGTGCATCGTGGAAACGAAGACTCTGGAAGACCGAGCCAATATACAGGAACAGGCGAACGACTGTTTGGCCCCCGAGGCCGACCGGGAAGACTTGGCCCTGGCTGAGCAAGCTCTCCAAGAGTACGAGGCCAAGGGCATAGAGGACACCATTCCATACAGCGAGTACCGGGCAAAGCGTCTTGGGGCCGCTTCCTGAGTACGGGATACGTATAACCCCACACGCCGAGCGTGACCTCGAACGTCTATCATCCGCAGAGTATCTGCGAATAGACAGGCATATCGGCCTGCTAGCCCAGGACCCGCGACCCCGGGGTGTTGCCAAGCTCCGGGACAAGGCGCACCGCATACGCGTAGGCCCCTGGAGAATCATCTACATCATTGACGATGCCAAGAGGGTTGTGGTCATATCCGCAGTCCGCCGTCGAGAGAAGGATACCTACCGCTAGGTAGTCCTGGAGGCATGTGAGCTAGGAGGTCACGAATGGAGAACCAGGCCATAGATATAGGCTCCAGGCTGGAGTTGTTCGTCGACGACTACCTGGTCGAGCGGCTGAACGGCGCCGAGCTTCGCCTCCACCGCCCGGAGCCCCAGAACGTCGCCCTGCGCTACGACGCCCCCTGGGAGGGCAACACCTGCGGCTACGTCACCGTCTTCCAGGACGGCGACATCTACCGCATGTACTACCGGGGCAGCGGCTACCGCTACGGCGACGACGAGGCCGAGTTCCACACCCAGGTCTACTGCTACGCCGAGAGCGGCGACGGCGTCGAGTGGCGCAAGCCGTCCCTGGGGCTGGTCGAGTTCGAGGGCTCCACCGACAACAACATCATCCTCGACGAGGAGCCCGCCACCCACAACTTCAACCCCTTCAAGGACGCCAACCCCGCCTGCAGGCCCGACGAGGCATACAAGGGCGTCGGCGGCAGCAAGAAGACGGGCCTCATAGCCTACAAATCGCCCGACGGCGTCCGCTGGACGAGGATGGCCGACGAGGGCATCGTCACCGACGGCTACTTCGACTCCCAGAACATCATCTTCTGGGACGAGGTACGCGGCGAGTACCGCGAGTACCACAGGGACTTCGTGGACGGGCGCGACATCAAGACCGCCGTGTCGGGCGACTTCATGACCTGGCCGGAACCCGAATGGGTCACCTACTCCCCCGGCAGGGTCAGCGAGCTGTACACCAACGGCGTCATCCCCTACTACCGCGCCCCGCACATCTTCCTCGGCTTCCCGACGCGCTACGTCGACAGGGGCTGGACCGAGTCGACCGACCACCTGCCCCAGCTCGAATACAGGCGCGTCAGGGGTAGCCGGTCGCCGCGCGAGGGCACGGCGGTCACCGACGGCATGTTCATGTCGAGCCGCGACGGGCAGAAATTCAACGTTTGGCCAGAGTCGTTCCTCAGGCCGGGGCTCCGGCTGAAGGAGAACTGGTTCTACGGCGACAACTACCAGAACTGGGGCTTGGTCGAGACCCCCTCGACCATCGAGGCGGCGACCAACGAGATCTCCGTCTACGCCAGCGAGGCCTCCCACCTCCCACACGCCACCGAGAGGCTCCGGCGCTACACCATCCGCATAGACGGCTTCGTCTCCGTGACCGCGCCCCTGGCCGGCGGCGAGCTTCTGACCAGGCCCCTCGTCTTCGACGGCAACGCCCTGGTGCTGAACTTCTCGTCATCCGCTGCCGGCGACGTGAGGGTGGAGATACAGGATGCCCGCGGCCACGTCATCCCGGGCTACGCCCTCGCCGACTGCCACGAGGTGTGGGGCGACGACCTGGCCCGCACGGTCAAGTGGGGCGACACCACCGACGTCTCAGGCCTTGCGGGCCAGCCGGTAAGGCTGCGCTTCTCCATCCGTGACGCCGACCTCTACTCCATCCAGTTCCGCAAGGAGTGAGCCTGGCCCGGCGGTTTGCGTCGGCGGGTCGGGATGCTATAATCCAATCGGTTCGATTCGGTTGCCGGAGGCCCGCGACGGTCCCCGCCGCCATCTGCCCAATTCCAGCTACAGAGGCCCTGATCAATGAAGGTCGTTTTCCTGGAGGACGTTCCCGGTGTCGCGCAGGGGGGTGACGTCAAGGACGTCAAGAACGGATTTGCGCGGAACTACCTGATCCCGCAGCAGCTCGCCACGCCCGCGACGCGGGACTCGCTGCAGCGCATCGAGCGGTTGAAGAAGCACGCCGAGACCACCCGCCTCAAGACCCTCGCGGACATGCGGCAGGTGGCCGAGGAGATATCCGGCAGGCGGATCGACATCGAGATGCGGGCCGGAGTGAGCGGCAGGCTCTACGGCTCCGTCACCAACGCCGTCGTGGCCGAGAAGCTGGCGGACATGACCGCCCACGACATAGACCGGCGCATAGTGCAGATACCGGAGGCGATACGCGAGACAGGCACCTACGCCATCCAGGTCAGGCTGCACCCCGAGGTAACCACGGACGTGACGCTGCTCGTACACCCCCTCGGCGTGGACCCGGACGAGTTCGTCGCGAGCTTGGAGGCCGCTGCGGAAGAAGCGGCCGCCGAGGAACCGGGCGAGGCGTCGGAAGAGGCGGTCGAAGAGCCGTCCGTCTAACTGCCCGGGCAGGGCGGGTTTCAAACCCGCCCCTACGAGTACGAGGCCGCCGTTGTATGTAGATCGCCTTCTGCCTCACGACCCCGACGCCGAGGAAGCCGTCATCGGCTCCATCCTCGTCGACCCGGAGTCCATCACCAAGGTCACCCACTTCCTGAAGGCCGCCGACTTCTACATCGGGCGCAACCGGTGGTGCTACGAGGCGTGTCTCGCCCTGTTCGAGCGCGACGAGGCCATCAACCAGGTCTCCGTCGCCCACGAGCTCCACGGCTTGGGCCGCCTGGAGGACGCCGGCGGCGCCCCCTACCTGGCCCACGCCGTCGAGTCCACACCCACGTCCGTCCACCTGGAGCACTTCGGCCGCATCGTCCAGCGGGCGTCCGTGATGCGCCAGCTCATCAACGCCGCGCGGGAGATATCCGACATCGGGTACGAGGGCGGCTCCGACGTCGAGAGCGCCCTGGACCGGGCCGAGGAGATGCTGTTCAGGGTCCGCACCGGGCGCGGCACCCGCGACTTCAGGCACATCCGCGAGGTGCTGGACGTCTACATGGAGGACACGGCGGCGCTCGACGTGGACCAGGGCCGCAACCTCGCCCCCATCCCGACCGGGTTCGCGCAGATCGACGAGCTTCTCGGCAACGGCCTACAGCGCTCGGACATGGTGATCGTGGCGGCGAGGCCCAGCCTGGGCAAGAGCACGCTGGCCTTCAACGTCGCCCGCCACGCCGCCGAGCAGGGCGCGAGCGTCGGTATCTTCAGCCTGGAGATGAGCGCGGAGCAGATCGCCGTGCGCCTCCTCTCGGGGGAGGCCAACGTGGACAGCCACAGGCTCCGGATTGGGCTGCTCAGCGACGCGGAGGAGAGCCGCATCCTCGACGCCATCGGCCTCCTGTCCGAGCTGCCTGTCTACATCGACGACACCCCCATCCAGGGCGTGGTCGAGATGCGCGGCAAGTCCAGGCGCCTACAGGCCGAGCACGGCCTCGACCTGCTGGTCGTCGACTACCTCCAGCTCATGTCGACCGCGTCCGGGCGGTCTGACAACCGGGTGCAGGAGATGGGTGAGTTCTCGCGCTCCCTGAAGGGCATGGCCCGCGACCTGGACATACCCGTGGTGGCCTGCTCCCAGCTCAGCAGGGCCCCGGAGCAGAGGCCGTCCCATCGTCCCCTACTGTCCGACCTCCGGGAGAGCGGCAGCATCGAGCAGGACGCCGACGTGGTCGCCTTCATCTACCGCGAGGACAAGTACACCAGCCGTGAGGACTGGGAGCGCACCCACCCCACGGAGCAGTACCCCGAGAACGTGGCGGAGATCATCGTGGCAAAGCACCGCAATGGGCCCACCGGCACGATCCCCCTCTATTTCCGCGAGGGCGTCGTGCGGTTCGAGAATCTCGACCAGTCAGTAGCCGCGCCGGAGTTCGCGTAGCATGACGTACGGCGGCTTTCCACCCAGGGTCAGGTCTACCCCCGTGCCCAACCCGCTGCTCGGCCCCATCCTTGAGCAGATCGATGACGTGGCCGAGTTGAAGTGTGCCCTCCGCCTCGTCAAGCTGCTGCACGAGAGGAAGGACCTTCCGCGCCGCGTCTCCCACGCGGAGCTTCTGGCAGACCCGGTGCTGGCGCGGGGCTTGGCCTCACAGCCCGGCGGGCCTCGTGCGGCGGTCGAGAGGGGCGCGGGCCTGGCCGTCCGGCGCGGCGTCTTCATCCGGGCCGGCGCCGGCCCGGACGGGGTCTACCTGCTGAACACCGAGGCCAACCGCAGGGCCGTCGAGCGGATGGACGGCGCGCCAGATGTGGGGGTCGCCGACGCGCCGGAGCCCTTCGAGGGGCCGTTCGAGCGCCCCAACGTCTACGCGGTGTACGAGGACAACATCGGGATGCTGAACCCGATGATCGCCGAGGAGTTGAAGGACGCGGAGGAGAGATACCCGCAGGACTGGATCGAGGAGGCGTTCAGGGAGGCCGTGAAGAGCAACAAGCGAAGCTGGCGGTACGTGGCCGCCGTGCTGGACCGATGGGAACGAGAGGGGAGAGGCGATGGAGGATCTGGGCGATATACTAAGACGCTTAGCTATAAGGAATACTTCCGGCGATAGGCCGCACCTGCCCGACGTGGAGGAGCCGGATCCCTGCGACCGATGCGGGGGCCGTGGCTGGCTCACCATCGAAGCGGCAGTGGGCGACCCGGACTTCGGGCGCACGGTCGCCTGCGGGTGTCGGCAGGACGACCGCGAGGAGGAGGCCAACGCCCGCCTGCTCAAGTACAGCAACTTGGGCAGCCTGGCCCGCTTCACCTTCGAGACCGTGACGCCCGAAGGCGACAGACTCGCGGGCAGCCTGGACAGCTACCAGCGGGCCTACGCGGCCGCCCTGGACTTCGCCGAGGCGCCCGAGGGCTGGCTGGTCATCCTGGGCCCCCACGGCTCGGGCAAAACCATACTTGCCGCGGCAGTAGCCAACCGCTGCATCGACCGCGGCCACGTCGTCTTCTTCTCCCACGTGCCCGATCTGCTCGACCACCTGCGCGCCACCTTCAGCCCCACCAGCGACATCGCCTACAGCGAGCTCTTCGAGCAGGTCAAGTCCACACCCATCCTCGTCCTGGACGGGCTGGGGAGCCACAGCACGACCCCCTGGGCCGAGGAGAAGCTGGGCCAGATCGTCAACCACCGCTACAACGCTGCCCTGCCCACCGTCGTCACGTCCGCGGCCTCCCTGGACGCGCTCGACCCCTACGTCTCCACGCGCCTCCGGTCCCCAGCCCTGAGCCGCGTGGTCGAGATCGAACCGGAGAGAGCGCAGTCGGAGAGCCCCCTGGGACGGATCGACCCTGGGATGCTGGAGCGGATGAGCTTCGAGACCTTCGACGTACGCGGCAACAACCCCAACGCCGACCAGAGGGCCAGCCTGGAAGCCGCCTTCCAGGCCGCCTCCTCCTTCGCGGACAGCCCCGAGGGCTGGCTGATACTTACCGGTGAGACCGGTGTGGGCAAGAGTCACCTCGCCATCGCCATAGCCGCGAGGCAGATCGAGCGGGATCAGCGGGTGATCTTCTCCTTCGTGCCAGACCTCATGGACTACCTGCGCGATACCTTCGACCCTGAGAGTCCGGCGCGGTACGACCGTGTCTTTGATGAGGTGAGGACGGCCCCGCTGCTCGTCCTGGACGACTTCGGCAAGGAGCGGCGAAGCGAGTGGGCCGTCGAGAAGCTCTACCAGATCATAGTCCACCGCCACAACGCCAGGCTCCCAACGGTGATCACCAGTACGAGCGAGATGTCGGAAGAGCGGGACCCCGTCACCTCACGCATCCTGGATCCGTCCCTGTCGACACTCGTGCGGGTCGAGGCGCCCGACTATCGCAAGAAGATGCGTAGAATGCCGGGCCGGCGAAAGCGCCGCTGATTGTACCTGCGGGCATCGCGGTGTAGACTCATGCCACACAGCAGAAGGAGACCAACCATGGTAGTCGACGATGGTATCAGTACGTCGACGGAGCGGCGCAATAGCGTGGAAGGGCGGGACGTGCTGCCCGTCCAGACATGGATGGAAAATCGTCGCCGGGAGGACGATCGACTCTACAAACGTTATGGTGAACCCCTGGAGAAGGAGCACTGGGGTTCTCTCGTAGCCATAGGCCCTGACGGCGACGTGCTGTTTGGTGAGGACCCCGACCGACTGTTCATGGACGCGATGGAGAGGTTTGGGAGTGGTAACTTCGCATTCACCCGCGTCGGGGAGCGAGTGCTGGGCGAATGGCTCCTTCTCTAGCCAGCACCCGCTTTCCATATATACCCATCCAGGTCAGGATACGCGGTAAAGAGCGTCGTGGCTGGGCGCTCGTGGACACGGGATTTGCAGGCACACTGGTAGTACCCGATAGCTGGATGTCTATGGACGTAGGGAATCCCGATGGTCAGGGCAGATGGCGAGTGGCAGATGGGCGAGTCGCACTTACGCCTACCTATGTGGGAGAGCTTAGCTTGGGAGACGGCTTCGCCCACTTCGCGCCCATCAGGTGTGACGTACTTGGCGACTACTACATCGTAGGGCGGGAGATCGTGGCCCTCTTCGACATAAGGCTTGACCACGGCACACGTCTCGTCATCAGCCCGTAGTCGAGCTTGTCCCACGCACGATGGCGCGTTAGACTCATGCCACACAGCGGAAGGAGACCAACCATGGTAGTCGACGACAGGGTAAAGAACTCGATGGCGATGTACGACCGGGCCGGGGAGCTGATACCGGGCCGGACCCAGTTGGTGAGCCGGCGGGCCAGCCAGTTCGCCCAGGGCGTCAGCCCCGTCTACGCCCAGGGCGCGAAGGGCTCCCGCTTCGTGGACGTGGACGGCAACGAGTACATCGACTGGGTCAACTGCGTCAGTGCCGTCATCCTCGGCCACGCCGACGAGACCGTCGACGGCGCGGTCAAGGAGCAGATCGACCGGGGCAGCCTCTACACCGTCAACAGCCCCCAGGAGATCGAGCTGGCCGAGCTCCTAGTCGACACCATTCCCAGCGCCGAGATGGTCCGCTACTGCAAGGGCGGTGGCGAGGCCTGCGCCGTCGCCGTGAAAATCGCCCGCGGCACCACCGGCAGGGACAAAATACTCTTCTCCGGCTACCACGGCTGGCACGACTGGTACCAGTCCGTGAACTACCTCGCCGACCCCGACACGGGCGAGTTCCCCATCACCGGCATCGAGCCCATCGGTGTGCCGAAGGTCCTCGCCGGCACCGCCCTCCCGTTCACTTACGGCGACCTCGGCAGCCTTGAGAAGCTGTTCGAAGAGAACAGGGGCGAGGTGGCCGCCGTGATGATGGAGCCGCTCCGCTCTGACGATCCGCCCAAGGGATACCTCGAGGGCGTGAAGGAGATTGCCCGCGCCAACGACGCCGTCCTGATATTCGACGAGGTCTCGTGCGGCTGGAGGACGCGCATCGGCGGCATCCAGGAGTACACCGGCGTCACGCCCGACATGTCCGTCTTCGCCAAGTCCATGAGCAACGGCTACGCGATGGGCGTCGTCGTCGGCTCACGCGACTCCATGGAGCTGGCCTCCCGGATGTTCATATCCAGCTCGTACTGGAGCGACAACGTGGGCCTCGCGGCCTCCCTGGCCACCATCAACGAGCTGAGGCGCGTGGACTCGCCCACCCAGTTCGAGAAGCACGGCGAGAAGATGCGGACAGCCATGCAGGGCGCAATCGACTCCTCCGGCGTGGCCGCCTCGGTCTCGGGGTGGCACTTCAGGTGCGTCGTGAACTTCGATCTTCCCGACGAGTCCATGCGGCCCAAGGTCAACACCCTGTTCGTCCAGGAGATGGCCCGCCGGGGCGTCCACTCCTTCACCGGCTTCATGCCGACCCTCGCCCACACCGACGAGGACATCCGGCAGACCGCCGAGGCCGCCGAGGACACCTTCAGGGTCATAAACCGCGCCGTCGAGGGCGAGCTCGACGACCTACTCGAGGTCGACCCCAAGCGCGAGCCCTTCAGGCGCTTCGTCACTTAGAGGAAAGCGCGCCCACCACCGTCATACCGGCGAAAGCCGGTATCCACTCCCTGGTCAAAAGGCCGATCCAGGGGCGCCAGATTACGGCGATATCGGCTCGTACCTCGGCTGGCGCGGCGCGCGGTCCCGCCTGAGCTGGTAGCGGCTGCCCACCAGCGGCAACTCGACCCTCGCGCCGCCCCGCTGGTGCGACTCGATGAAGGCGAAGATGATCTCGGTGCTGTGGTGCGCGACCCTGACGCCCCCGCGGGGCGGCTCGCCCGTGTCGAGTGACGTCACCAGGTCGTCGACTATGCCCAGAGCCGAGCTCGAGTCCTCGAACTGCGGGGCCTCCGCCGCCACCAGCGGGCCCGGCCGGCCCATCGCGTCCTTCGGCCCCTCCTTGCGTACGAACCACTCGATCCCGTCCGACAGGGCGACGATCGAGCCGCCCTCCAGGACGGCCTCGTGCTCGCTGCCCCTGCCAGTCTGCAGGCAGTAGGCCGTCACGCCGTTCTCGAACTCTATGATGCCCTGCCCCTGGGGGTCCTCCTTGAGCCGCGTTCCATCGATGATGTCGTCGTCCAGCAGGCTGCCCTGCACCCAGAGCGCCCTGTGGTCGCTGTTGAGCCTCAGCAGCAGGTCGATCCAGTGGCTCGACGTGTTGAACAGGCTCCCGAACGAGTAGCTGATCAGGGTTGTGAGCCGTCCCATCTCGCCGCCGTCGATCATCGCCTTCATGGCGTCGTACCGGGGGCTCCACCGCCTGTTCGTGCCCAGGTTGAACAGGACGCCGTTCGCCTCGCACGCCTCCACCATCGCGTCGGCCTCCGCCATCGAGGCCGCCATCGCCTTCTCGGCGTAGATCGCCTTGATCCCGTTGTTCGCCAGCCAGACCGTGATCTCGGCCCGGGGCTCCGGCTGCGTGGCCACGCTCACGATGTCCAGCCCCTCCTGGGCGACCATCGCCTTGTAGTCGGTGTACTGGCCCTCCTTCGGAACGCCGTAGCGCTCGCCGAACTTTTCCATCACGTCCTCGCGCAGGTCCGAGCACGCCACCAGGTCCACCCGCTCGTGGGCCTCGAAAGCCGCCGCGTGCGATGCGGGCAGCCTCGATGGGGAGCCCACCACCTCGTTGTCGATGAACCCGCCGATTCGGCTGCAGCCCACCACCGCCGCTCTGTATCTCTTCACTTCGAGCCTCCTTGAAGCCCAGCCGCTCCGGCTGTGGCTGGGTCGTGCCGAAAGCCCGGCATGGCGCCGGGGCAAGGCGGCAAGGATGCTACCACACCCCTCCGGCCCATACAACACCAACCTGCCCACCCTCCGTCATACCGGCCACCGGCCCCGTCATACCGGCGAAAGCCGGTATCCAGCTCTCCGGCCCCGCCAGCACAATACCCTCCCACAAACCCTTGACCTGCGTCGGGGGGATGTTATAATGGCCTGCGTCGGGGGCAGCCGCCTCCGTCGTCTTGCACATTAACAACTGAATCCTGCGCGAATGAAAGTAGTTGATCCTTGATGTGGGTCAAGTTAGTAAGGGTCTACGGTGGATGCCTTGGGGCCAATGGCCGAAGAAGGGCGTGGCAAGACTACGAAAAGCCTCGGTCAGCTGTCTAGCAAGCTTAGCCGGGGGTGCCCGAATGGGGAAACCCGTACCCGGGTCATGCCGGGACGTCCCGCTCGTCGGGAAGGTAAGCGAGGGAACTGAAACATCTAAGTACCTCGAGGAACGGAAATCAACCGAGATTCCCTGAGTAGTGGCGAACGAAAGGGGAAGAGCCCAAACCGTGGCGGCCTAACGGACTGAGGTCCTATGCCGTCGGGGTGTTGTAACACGCGCCTGCCTCGGCCTCAGAACGAGGAGAGGAGTCAGAAACCCCCTGTTTAGCCGAACAAGCCTGGAAGGGATGACCATAGAGGGTGATAGTCCCGTAGGCGAAAGGCAGGGGACTCCTGGCGCGCTGTTGAGTACCACGGGACACGTGAAATCTTGTGGGAAGCTGGGGGGACCACCCTCCAAGGCTAAATACCATTGGCCACCGATAGTGAACCAGTACCGTGAGGGAAAGGTGAAAAGAACCCCGGGAGGGGAGTGAAATAGACCTGAAACCGTAGACTTACAAGCCGTGGGAGGTCCTCAAGAGGACTGACCGCGTGCCTATTGAAGAATGAGCCGGCGAGTTAATCTGGGCAGCTAGGTTAAGGAACATCAGTTCCGGAGCCGCAGCGAAAGCGAGTCCTAATAGGGCGTGAGCCGGGCGGGGACGGAGCCGAAGGTGGAGGCTCCTGGCGAGGCCGATACGCGATTCGTCGCGTGGACGCACCGTCAGGACTCGAAGCTGGAGGCCGAGTTCCCACTATGTCCGGTGTGTTGTCTGGATTAGACCCGAAACCGGGTGAGCTACCCATGGCCAGGTTGAAGCCCCGATAATATCGGAGTGGAGGACCGAACCCGTGTCTGGTACAAAAGGCTGGGATGAGCTGTGGGTAGGGGTGAAATGCCAATCGAACCCGGAGATAGCTGGTTCTCCCCGAAATGTATTTAGGTGCAGCCTCAACGAAGTCTTGGGGAGGTAGGGCACTGGATGGGCTAGGGAGCGTGAGCTTACCAAACTCAACCAAACCACGAATGCCCTAAGATGATCGTTGGGAGTGAGACTCCGGGGGATAAGCTCCGGGGTCGAGAGGGAAACAGCCCAGACCGCAGGCTAAGGTCCCGAAGTGTGGACTAAGTGTGAAAGGAAGTGAGACCACTAAAACAGCTAGGAGGTTGGCTTAGAGGCAGCCACCCTTTAAAGAGTGCGTAACAGCTCACTAGTCGAGGGGTCTTGCGCCGAAAATGTAACGGGGCTCAAGTCCACCACCGAAGCCGCGGCCTTCCGGTTCCAACCGGGAGGGGTAGGGGAGCGTTGCCAGTGCGTCGAAGTCCGGACGTGAGTCCGGGTGGAGCGCTGGGAAGTGAGAATGCCGGCATGAGTAGCGACAATCCTGGTGAGAATCCAGGACACCGAAAGCCTAAGGTTTCCTACGCAACGCTGATCGACGTAGGGTAAGTCGGGCCTAAGCCGTAGCGCAAAAGCGAAGGCGATGGACAACGGGTTAAAATTCCCGTACCACGGGTACTCGTTTCAAAGCAAAGGGGGGACACGGACAGGCAGGTAGAGCGTGCCCATCGGACATGGTGCGTTCGCTCCCGTAGGCCATGCCAGGACAGGCAAATCCGTTCTGGCGCGAAGAGCCGAGAGGAGTGAGAACTCTAGGGCTTACGCCCTGGGGGACTCCGCTGATCCTAGGCCGTCAGGAAAAGCCTCGTTGCAAGAGTACTGGTGACCGTACCGCAAACCGACACAGGTAGGCTGGGGTAAATATCCCGAGGTGAACGAGAGAACCCTCGTTAAGGAATTCGACAATCTAGCCCTGTAACTTTGGGATAAAGGGTGCCCATGGGGTCAGTCCGCACGCCGGACAAAGCCCTTGTGGGCCGCAGTGAAGGGGCCCAGGCGACTGTTTACCAAAAACACAGGTCTCTGCTAAGCCGAAAGGCGATGTATAGGGGCTGACGCCTGCCCAGTGCCGGAAGGTTAAGGGAAAGTGTTAGACCGATTCGTCGGTCGAAGCTCTGAACCGAAGCCCCGGTGAACGGCGGCCGTAACTATAACGGTCCTAAGGTAGCGAAATCCCTTGTCGGGTAAGTTCCGACCCGCACGAATGGCGTAACGACCTGGGCGTTGTCTCAACGAGGGGCTCGGTGAAATTGCAAGGCCAGTGAAGATGCTGGCTACCCGCGACAGGACAAAAAGACCCCGTGGAGCTTTACTGTAGCTTGGCAGTGGACTGGGGTCACAGATGTGTAGGATAGGCGGGAGACTATGAAGCTTCGACGCCAGTCGGGGTGGAGTCAACCTTGAAATACCGCTCTTCTGTGTTCTCGGCCCTAACTCCGTCAAAACCGGAGGACCCTGCCAGGTGGGCAGTTTGACTGGGGCGGTCGCCTCCTAAAAGGTAACGGAGGCGCCCAAAGGTCCCCTCAGGGTGGATGGAAATCACCCGTAGAGTACATTGGCATAAGGGGGCCTGACTGTGAGACCTACAAGTCGAGCAGAGACGAAAGTCGGGCAAAGTGATCCCACGGTACCGTGTGGAAGGGCCGTGGCTTATCGGATAAAAGCTACCCCGGGGATAACAGGCTAATCTCGCCCAAGAGTTCACATCGACGGCGAGGTTTGGCACCTCGATGTCGGCTCGCCGCATCCTGGGGGCGAAGCAACTCCCAAGGGTCCGTCTGTTCGCCGGTGAAAGCGGCACGCGAGCTGGGTTCAGAACGTCGTGAGACAGTTCGGTCTCTATCCGTCGTGGGCGCAGGAGATTTGAGGGGAGCTTTCCCTAGTACGAGAGGACCGGGAAGGACGGACCTCTGGTGTACCGGTTGTTCCGCCAGGAGCATCGCCGGGTAGCCATGTCCGGATGTGATAAGCGCTGAAAGCATCTAAGCACGAAGCCAACCCCAAGATTAGATCTCCCATCCCGGCTTCGGCCGGGAGTAAGGTCCCCCGTAGACTACGGGGTGGATAGGCCGCAGGTGTAAGTCCCGTGAGGGATTCAGCTGAGCGGTACTAATCGACCGAGGACTTGACCCACATCAAGGCTCAACTATTCGCAGGATTCAGTAACAACAACGCCGCGGGGTGGAGCAGCGGCAGCTCGTTGGGCTCATAACCCAAAGGTCGCCGGTTCGAGTCCGGCCCCCGCAACCAAGAATAGATTACGAACGCCCGTCAAATTGCTGACGGGCGTTCGTGCAAATGGCGGGATGGGATCCACGAGGAGGTCCGAGCGATGGGCGGTATGATGATATTCGGCATCGTGCTTGTGGCAGTGGGCCTGTCCATTGCGCTACTGTCCGAAATCGCAGCAACCCTGCTCATAGCCGCCGGGATAATCGTCGCCGTAGCCGGTGGCGCAGCAGCCGTGCTCGGAGGCGTACCGGAGAAGCTGTGGGGATCGGTTTTGCTTGCCCTCGGCATCGCCGTAGCCGTCATGGGCGTGTTCATGCGTTTCCTGCTCGATCTATGGATCGTGCAATGGATTATAGGGTACGGCGGAATGATCATGGTGGTCATCGGAATCATCATGGTGGCCATCGGGCTGATCGGAATGTTCAAACGTGATGACCGGCGCGATGACATGGCGAAGCGTCTTGAAGAGCTCATGAACGAATCTGAGCGGTAGGTCGCCGCCAATCACTCAGAGCCAGTAGCCCTCCGTGGGCACCAAGCGCTGGGCCACCGGATCCACCGCCAGCAGGAACGATTCGAGCGTCACCGCCCCAATCAGCGGAGTGGCCTCGGGGTCCCCGAACACGCAGATGATCCACTCCCGCTCGCCGTCGATCTCGGCCGTCACCGTGCCGACGCGGCGTTCCACGACCTGCCCGTTCGCGAGCTTCAGGTTGACCGCCCGGCGCGGCTGCACGCCGAGGCCTTCCAGTATGGTGCCAGGCACGACCGTGAACGTCGAGCCCGTATCGACCATGGCATCGACGGTCTCCATACGGTCGCCCAACGGCGAATAGAGTGTTATGGGATGCGTGAACGTGCCCAAGACTCTCCTACCCGCTCGCGGCGGCGCGGATGCGTTCCGCTACGATTAGCTCTTCGCCCTCGTTCAGCGCGTGGGAGGTGGCGGTGAGCGTCCGGTCGTCGACGACCGAGACCGCGACGCGCGGGTTGCCCGCGTCCAGCTCGTCGGCTATGTCCTGGGCCGTCTTGCCGACGACGTCGGGGTCGACCGTGACGCTGAGGTGGGAGCCGTAGTACTGCGGCACCTTCTCGATCCCGCTCTCCACGCCCGGGGTCGCGCCCAGCTCCTGCCGCATGCTCTCGAGGCGCTCCTCGTAGACCAGCAGCCGGTCCTCGTGGTTGATCGTGAGCCACCGCTCGACGGCCGTGACGACGCCGACGACCTCCTGCTTGTCCAGCTTCATGGGCCGGCCGAACGAGCGCCCGCCGTTCTCCTGGAAGGCGATGAACCCCTGGTCCGACGCGGCGTCGACCAGCTCCTTCTTGCCGCAGAGGAAGCCCGAGGACTGGGGCGCGCCCATGTACTTTGCGCCGAAGCAGGCGATGTCGGCGGCCTGGGCGTTGCGCCGGAAGTAGTCGAGGGGGTATATCTGCGCGGCGGCGTCGGCTATGACCGGCACGCCCGCGTCGTGGGCTATCTCGACGGCCTGCTCTAGTGTCAGCACCGAGTCGGGGTCGCCCGGCCGGACCAGGTAGGCCACGGCGGCGGTGTTGTCCCCGATGGTCGCCTCGAGCTGCTCTCGCGAGCAGCCGTCCTCGTCGCCCGCCTCGACAAGCGTCGCGCCTGGGACGGTGAAGCTGCGGTCGTAGCTGTAGCGCTGCGCCTTCTGGATGACGATCTCGCTCTTCATGCCCGTCGTGTCGGGTATCTGGGCGATCTTGTCCAGGTCGCGCCCGGTCATGCAGGCCGCCGCGCTGAACGCCAGGGCCGCCGAGCAGCCCGACGTGACGTACGCCGCCTCGACGCCCAGCAGGTCGGCGATGTACTCGCCCGACCGCGCCAGAAGCTCGGCCATCTCGATGTAGGTGTCGTTGACGGCGGCCATCGCCTCGGTGACCTCGGGCACGGTCGCCGAGCCGCCGAGCACGGTCCGGTTGCCCTGGGCGTTGATCACCGCCCGCGCGCCCATCTTCGCGTATATGTCGGCCCCTGTTACTGCCATGATGTCTCCTCCGTGCTAGGCTCCGAGCACCTCTCTCAGCTTCTCCGCGACTATCTGCTCCTCGCCGTCGAACATGGTGTTCGCGGTGATGGATATGGTGTCGCCCCCTGTTATCACGCCCCTGGTCCTGATCCTTGGGTTGCCCTCCCTCAGCTCGGCCGATACGCAGTGCGCGTCCTTGCCGGTGGTGTCGGCGTCGATGGTTATCAGCATCTCCTTCTGGACGTACCCGGGGAAGTCGGAGATCCGGGCGTTCACGCCGGGGATGCCCTCCACGGCCCTGACCATGGTATCAAGCCTCTCTCCCATCTCGATAAGGCGGGCCTCGTGGTCTATGGTGAACCAGCGCTCCATGGCGGCGACCACACCGACGATGTCCTGGCGGTCGACCTTGTAGCCGCGCCCCACCGAGTTGCCCCTGCTGGCCTCGAAACCGATGAAGCCCTGGAGCGCCGCAGCGTCGACCAGATCCTTCCTGCCGCACAGGAAGCCCGTGGAGTGGGGTGCGCCCACGTACTTCGTGCCGAAGCAGACCAAGTCGCCCGACTGCGCGGCGCGCCGGAAGTGGTCGAGCGGATAGATCTGGGACGCCGCGTCGACGATGATAGGCACGCCGTGGTCCCGGGCGACCGCGGCCGTCTCGTCGAGGGACAGGGTGGTGTCGTAGGTGCCCGGCTGCATGATGTACGTGACGGCGGCGGTGTTCGGGCCGATGGCGTCCGCGAGCTGCTCGGCGGTGCAGCCGTCCTCGTCCCCCGCCTCCACTATCCGGCCGCCGGGCACGCTGTGGCTCCTGCGGTAGGCGTAGCGGAGGCTCTTCAGGGCGATGATCTCGTTCCGTCCGTCCGTCTCGGGAAGCCGGGCGGTGCGTTCCATGTCGCCCTGCGTCAGGCACGCGGCGGTGCTCAGCACCAGCGCGGCGAAGCAGCCGGACGTGATGTGCGCCCCCTCCACTCCCAGGGTCTCGGCCAGGTAGTCGCCGGAGCGGTCGAGGAGCTCCTGCATCTCGACGTAGCTGCCGTCGGCGTCGTTCATCACCCGGCGGACCTCCTCAGGCGGCGTGGAGCCGCCCCAGAGGGTCGTGTTGCCCCCGGCGTTGATCGTGGGGCGAACCCCCAGCATGTCGTATACGCGATTCGATCTGACCATGGGTATCCTGCTCCGTGCCCTCTGTGTTCTCCGTGGTGGATCCTACATCATCAGGTCGCCGCCGTTGATGTCGAAGGCGACGCCCGTCATGTAGGCCGCCCTGTCGGAAGCAATGAAGGCCACCAACTCGGCGACCTCCCACGGCTCCCCGAGGCGGGGGATCGGGAAGCTCTCGGCATACTGCCGGGTCCGTTCGTCGCTGACGGCCGAGCGGACCATCTCCGTGTCGATGAGGCCGGGGCAGACGGCGTTGACCGTGATGCCGTTGCCGGCCTCCTCCTTGGCAAGGTGCCGGGTGAGGCCGAGGACGCCGGCCTTGGCCGCGGAGTAGTGGGGGCCGCCAAGGGTGCTGTACTGGCGTCCGGCGCTGGACGAGAGGTTGACGATGCGGCCCCATCCAGCCTCGCGCATGGGCCTTAGCACGGCCCTGGAGCACAGGTAAGTGCTCTTCAGGTTCGCGTCGACCACCAAGTCCCACTCGTCCTCTTCGATGTCGATGAGGTGGGTCGGGCGCAGGATGCCCGCGTTGTTCACCAGGACGTGGACGCCGCCGAAGCCGTCGAGGGCCGCGCCCACCACTCGGTCCACGTCGGACTTCGACGTGACGTCGCCCGGGGCGGCAATGGCCTCGGCGCCGTCGGAGCGCAGCTCGGCGGCCGTCTGCTCCGCAGGGCCCACGTTGATGTCGTTCACCACCAGCGCCGCCCCGCGCGCGGCCAGCGCCTGCGCCACCGCCTTGCCCATCCCCTGGCCCGCGCCTGTAACTATGGCGACCCTGCCGTCGAGATCCATGTGAAGATTCTCCCCAGTCATACTGCCACGCCGCCTCTCACGGGGCAACACCGATCATGAGCAATGGCACAGCCGGAATGCCGCGCCCCTGCCGCATTATGTTCAGAAGGTCCCGCTCATAGTATGGGACCCCGGACGACATGCTCTGCTCCAACTCCTTCATTGGCAGGATCTCCACCCCGACGTCGATGACGTCGGAGACGAAAAACGCCATGTGCTTCACGAAGAGGTCATGGGCCACGAAAGCATACTTGCCGAACTGCACCTCCACGGCGACCCGTTCCTTGACGAAGTCGGTCTGGTTGTACGAGCGGATTGGCACCTGGCCGGCCGCCTCGATAGCCTCCCTCTGCCTATCCGCCGGGAGGCTGGCAATGCCCCGCACGATCTTCTCGTCCGCGGTCACCCAGAACTCCTGCCGGCGCTGCTCCCAGCCCCGTTCCTCGAATCCGGCGGCCATGGCCTTGTTCATATCCACAGGGGAGTAGAGCAGCCGACCCGTCCTGGTCCTCTCCCTGGACACTTTGGTGCGGCACGACTCGGCGTCCACGGACGCGATGACTTCCTCTATCTCACGAAGGAGATTCTTGTGGTGAACGATCAGAAACTCCAATCCATTCAAGTGGGAGTATTGGGCGGAAATCCTCATCAATGGCCGCCCCTGGGCTTCGTCGGGTCGTAGACCGGCTTTCCCATGGGGCGGGTCCTGAGCGTTCCGGAGCGCAGCGCCCGCACCCTCTCCCATGCGATCTCGACGTACTCGCTCACGACGTCGCAGCCGTACCCCTTGCGGTCGTGCATCAGGGCCGCCACCACGGACGTCCCGACTCCCATGTACGGGTCCAAGACGGCATCGCCCGGCTCCGTCATAGAGAGGACCAGCCTCTCCACGAGCTCGACCGGAAACTGGCAGGGGTGGATGGTCTTTTCGACATGGTTGCTCTTGACATTGGGGAATATCCATACGTCGCCCGGATTCTTGCCGTTGGGATTCCCGGAGAGCTTGCCCGCGTTCGGACCCTTGAAGTGTCGCTTCCCGGGATACTTGGACGGCACCCGGATCGGGTCAAGGTCGAACGTGTAGTCTTCGCCCTTTGTGAACCAGCTAATCGTCTCGTAGCGGCCCGAGAGGCGCCTGGTGCAGTGCAGCCCATGCTCGAAGTGCCACACGATGCGGTTGCGCAGCTTGAGGCCATGCTGCTTGAACAGGGGATAGAGCACGGCGTCGAGGGGGACGACCTCGCCGTCGTCCACGTAGTTCCCCACCTGCCAACACACCGAGCCGGCCGGGTGCAGCAGGCGCACGCACTCGGCTATGACCTGCTCCTGGCTTCGGACGTAGCTCTCCAGCGGAGCCCGCTCCTCGTACTCCTTCCCGATGTTGTAGGGAGGCGAGGTCACTATCAGCTTCATGGAGCCGTCAGGCAGGCCGCGCATGAACTCGATGTTGTCCTGGCACTCCATGGCCGCGCCAAGGCCGGTGTCCTCATCGCCGCCGGTTTCGGCATCATCCGGCCAGAACATATCCAACTGGTTCGCGGCCCGGGCATCCACGTGCCGCACCCCGATTTCTGCCGTCTGGACCTCCGACACGGCAACCTCAGTCATCCTGATTCACCCTGTCGCTCTTCTTCCAAGACCTCCATATACAACTCTACGGCCTCCCTCACGTTCCGTAGGGCCTCTTCAACCGATTCTCCCTGGGAGTAGCAACCCGGCAACGCGGGGACTTCCACCCAGAAACCACCTTCCTCCGCGCTATGTACTACGACCGGGTAAGTCATCGCTGGAAGGGACAGGAGGACAACGGGGCTGGCATCATATTACTCCGAGTTCTTTGCCGGCGTCGGCGAATACTGAGATGGCGCGGTCTAGCTGGTCCCTGGTGTGGGCCGCCGAGAGCTGTACCCTGATGCGGGCCTCGCCCCTGGGCACGACTGGGAAGCTGAAGCCGACGACGAATATGCCGCGCCGGTTGACGGCCGAGGCGAGCTCGACGGTCTTGATCTCGTCCCTGAGCATGATGGGCACTATGGGGTGCTTGCCCGGGATGATGTCGAAGCCCAGGGCGGACATCTCCGACCGGAAGTAGCGGGTGTTCGCCCACAGGGTCTCCCTGAGGCTTGGGGTGCTCTTCACTATCTCCAGGGCCTTCAGCGCGCCGGTGACGATGGGCGGCGCTAGGGTGTTCGAGAAGAGGTAGGGGCGGGAACGCTGGCGCAGGTACGACACGATCTCCGCCTTGCCGGTCGTGAAGCCGCCGGACGCGCCGCCCAGGGCCTTGCCCATGGTGCTGGTGAGCACGTCGATGCGGTCGAGGACGCCCATCTCGTCCGGGCTGCCGAGCCCGTTCGGCCCCATGAAGCCGGTGGCGTGGGAGTCGTCGACCATAACCAGCGCGTCGTACCTGTCCGCCAGGTCGCATATCTCGGCCAGGGGCGCGATGTCGCCCTGCATGCTAAACACGCCGTCGGTCGCGATCATGCGGAACCTGGCCGACTCGGTCTCCTTCAGCTTCTCCTCCAGGTCGGCCATGTCGGCGTGCTTGAAGACCTTGCGCTGGGCGCGGCAGAGGCGCACGCCGTCGATGATCGAGGCGTGGTTCAGCGCGTCGCTGATGATGGCGTCCTCGGCCCCGAGGAGGGTCTCGAAGAGCCCGGTGTTGGCGTCGAAGCAGGAGGTGTAGAGGATGGTGTCCTCGGTGCCGAACCAGTCGGTCAGCTCCCGCTCCAGGGTCTTGTGGATGTCCTGGGTGCCGCATATGAACCGGACGGACGCCATGCCGAAGCCGTGCTCGGCCAGCCCGCCGGCGACGGCCCGCTCGATCTCCGGGCTGTCCGCCAGGCCCAGGTAGTTGTTCGCGCAGAAGTTGATCATCTCGCCCTGGCTCGTGTCCACGTCCGGGCCCTGGGGCGTCCTGATGATCTTCTCGTCCTTGTACAGACCGCTGTCGCGGATCGTCTGAAGCTCGTCCGTGAGCCACGACTTCATCTTCGTGTAGGCCACTCACACCCCTCCCTGTCGGTGCTGTACCGGGAGCCTTGCCCCGGCGTGGGTTGAGATTATCGGCTTGGCTTCCGGGTGTCAATGGCGAGCCACATTGGCGGAGCACTGCCCTTCGACAGGCTCAGGGCGAACGTGTGCTTGGCAAGTCCCACATCCCATGACTATGGGACGCCCGTTTGGTGGCGGGCGGCTGTGCTACTATGGACGCGCGGGAAGTACGCGGCGCGAACGGGGAACGTCAGCTATGGGTAATGGCTCCGCCTGTGTGGCAAAGCACCTCAACCACGTTGCCATCGCGGTCGAGGACATGGACGACGCGCTGGGCATGTACGGCGATCTGTTTGGGCTGGCCCCCTCGGAGGTCGAGGACGTCGAGGACCAGGGCGTCCGTGCGGCGCTGCTGAAGGTGGGCGGGTCGCAGGTGGAGCTGATACAGCCGTTGGACACGGAGAGCGGCGTTGCGAAGTTCATCCAACGGCGGGGGCCGGGCCTGCACCACGTCTGCTTCGAGGTGGACGGCCTGCAGGGCGCGCTCGACAGGCTCGACGCCGAGGAAGGCATTGCGCTCATCGACAGGTCCCCGCGCCAGGGCCTGGCAGGCATGATTGCGTTCCTGCACCCCAGGTCGACGGGCGGGACTCTGATCGAGCTCGTCGAAGCCGAGACGGCCCGGAAGTAGGACGACGTCGTTGAGCGAGCCCGCCATACGGGTGCTTGTCGCAAAGCCCGGCCTGGACGGCCATGATCGTGGTGCGAAGATCATCGTGCGGGCGCTGCGGGACGCGGGCATCGAGGCGGTGTACACGGGCATCCGGCAGACGCCCCAGATGATAGTCGACACGGCGTTGAAGGAAGAGGTCGACGTCGTCGGCCTCAGCATCCTGTCCGGCGCGCACATGGAGCTGTTCCCGCAGATCATCGAGGGCCTCCACGAGCGGGGCGTGAGTGGCGCGATAGTAGTCGCGGGCGGCATCATTCCCGACCAGGACCGGCCCGCGCTGCAGGAGATGGGCGTCAGGGCAGTGTTCGGGCCGGGAACGCCCACCTCGGAGATAGTCGAATTCATACGGGACGCGGTCGCGGCGCGTGACCGGGGCGAAGCGGCTTCCTGATGTCGATAGAGGCCATCGTATTCGACTTCGACGGGGTCGTCATCGACACGGAGACTCCGGACTTCACGACCTGGCAGCAGGAGTTCCGCGCCCACGGGGTGGAGCTGAGCCGCGAGCTATGGTCGGGCTACATCGGGGCGGGCATCGGGAGCTTCGACATCCACAGCCACCTGGAGGAGCTGACTGGGCGCCCCCTGGACACGGATGAGGTGAGGACCCGGAGGCGGCGCAGGTACCTCGAAGCCGTGGACGCGAACCCCATCCTGCCGGGCGTGACCGACTACCTGGAGACGGCGCGCCGGCTCGGATTGAGGGTCGCCATCGCGTCCAACTCGTCGCGCGATTGGGTCGAGGGCCACGTGGAGCGGCGCGGGCTGGGCGGTTACTTCGACGCCATCAGGACGCGCGACGACGTGGGGGCGGTCAAGCCCGCCCCGGACGTGTACTTGGCGGCCCTCGACGCGGTGGGCGTGCCGCCCGAGCGCGCGGTGGCGGTGGAGGATTCCCCTACGGGCGCTGCGGCCGCGGTTGCTGCCGGGCTGTTCTGCGTGGTGGCGCCGAACGGCATGACCGAGGCGATGGAGTTCGGGCGGTATGATCTCAGGCTCGGCTCGCTGGCGGAGATGGCGCTGCCCGACCTGCTGTACCTTGCCTCAGGCCGCGGGGGCTGATTCCAGGCTTACGGTACTCAGGCGCCGTCGTCGGTCACGGTGATGGTGCCTGCCATGCCGGGGTGCACGGGGCACAGGTACCTGAACAGGCCCTCCACCTCGAAGGTGAGCGAGTAGCCCACGCCGCCCGGACGCGATCCGTACCCCATCAATCCCGAGCTGTAGAGGCCCTCCCCCAGGAACGGCTGGCCCGCCTTCACAGGCAGGGTCACGACGGGATTGATGATCATCTGGACGTGACCGGTGTCGTCGGTCTCCGGCGTGTACATGGGCGGGAACGGGCCGCCGGGGTTGAACACGATGGAGTGCCACCTGGACGACACCCACACGACGGTATCGCCCTTCTCGACGGTCAGGTTGCCGGGGAAGAACTCGGTCAGCTCGGCGTCCGGCGGGCCCATCCCCGCCGCTACGACGTAGATGTTGGTGCCGCCCGGCCCCAGCTCCTTGTCAAGGACCCGGTCCGACGACTGGATTACGTGCAGGCTGTTCGTAATCTCCACGAGGGGCTCGATCTCCTTGAGGGCGACGCGGTCTATCTCGTCCTGCTCCGGCACGTCCTTCGCGGTCGCCTCTTCGACGACGATCACTCCCTTGTGGAAGTCGTGCATCCCGCAGACGTAGGGGTATTCGCCCGGCCGGTCGAACCTGAGGGAGTAGGAGTCGATGAGCGGTATGTCGGGCGGGTGCTGGAGCTTGGGGAACATGATGCCGGACGTGACGTAGCCCGATCCGCGCCACACCTCGGCGCGGGTTCCCTCCTCCCTGGTCGGGTAGAGGATCTTGGGGTTGAGCATGGACGGCCCGGGGCCGCCCCCGCCGTAGAGGGGGTCGCCTCTGCCGCCTTCCCTTGGGACGGGGATGACGTCGTCCTCGGGGGGCTGGTCGGTGAAGATGACCGAGTGGGGGTCGCCCTCGGTGTTCATATTCCACGTCACGGTGTCGCCGGCTCGTATCCTGAGGCGCTGGGGAAAGAAGGCGTTGATGGCCGCCGTCCTCTTTCCTGCCCCTACGAGCACCGTCAACTCCCTCGGCGGGTAGGTCTCCGGCGTCGCTGTTGGCTCGGGCGTAGACGGCTCCGCCTCCCCCGAACATGCTGCGAGAACCAGGGTCAGGGCGACGAAGGCCAAGCCAACGAGCGAGGTCGCTCTCCTCAGGAAGGCAGGCAGCCGGGTATGGGAGCTTGGGCGGAGTAGCACGCTACGTTTACGCACTGGGTAGACAGTGTGGATTCGCTCACATTCTCAATAGTGAGACCCGCCACGTCAACCGTCCGCGCCGGACGTGGCAAGGAGCCCCATCCCTTGGCCCTTCGGCAGGCTCAGGGCAAGCGTTGGTATAATGCGCGGCGAGACTGATGCTGGACCCTAGGAGGCTCTCGTGGAAGTCGGATACTTCACCATGCCGCTCCATCCGCCCGGGTCGAACCTGACGAAGACCCTGGAGGACGACCTGGAGCAGATCGTCACCCTGGACGGCCTCGGCTATGTCGAGGCGTGGATCGGCGAGCATTTCACGTCCGAGTGGGAGAATATCCCCGCGCCCGACCTCTTCATAGCCCAGGCCCTGGGCATGACGAAGAGCATCGCCTTGGGCACCGGCGTCACCTGCATGCCGAACCACAATCCCTTCATGATCGCCCATCGGATCGCGCAGCTCGACCACATGGCGAAGGGCAGGTTCATGTGGGGCGTCGGCGCGGGCGGATTCCTCGGCGACTTCGAGGTGTTCGGCGTGGACCCCAAGACCGGCGAGCACAGGGACATCACGAGGGACTCGATCGACCTGATACTGCGACTGTGGGAGGACCCCCGGCCCGGCCCGTACGAGCACAAGTACTGGCGGTTCAACGTGCCGGAGCCCGTCGACGAGATAGGGCTGAGGTTCCACGTCAAGCCGTACACGGTGCCCCACCCGCCCATGGCCGTGGCGGGCGTGTCGGAACGGTCCGATACGCTGGAGATGGCTGGGGAGCGGGGCTGGCTGCCGCTGAGCATCAACCTTGTGCCAACGCGCGTGGTCAAGACGCACTGGGAGGCCGTGGAGAAGGGGGCGGCCGAGGCCGGTCGCACCGCCGACAGGTCCCAGTGGCGGGTGGCCCGCGAGGTGTATATCTCGGACACGACGGCCCGGGCCCGCCGCGAGGCGCTCAACGGGGTGCTGGCGCGCGATTTCGATCAGTACTTCCTGCGGAGCCTGCCAATGGCCCGGATGCTGGACATCATGAAGGTGGACGTGAACATGCCGGACTCCGACGTGACGCCGGAGTACCTGGTCGACAACGTGTTCATCGTCGGCAGCCCGGACGACGTGGCCGAGAAGCTGCACACGCTGTACGAGGACCTGGGCGGGTTCGGCGTTCTGCTGGCGATGGGGCACGAGTGGGAGCCGCGGGACAAGTGGCTGGACTCGATGACCATCCTGAAGCAGGAAGTCATGCCCAGGCTGGCCGACCTGAACTAGCTATGATTCCCGGTGAAATTCTGGTTGCCCGCCTGAGTGGGGGGGCGACGCTCGTCCGCTTCCAGGAGGAGCGGCGCGGGCGGGTGTCGGTGCTCCTTGGCAGGAACAAGGTGGCCCGAATCCCGCCCGACAGGGTGCTGCTGGCCACGGGCGTGGTGGCGGCCGAGGCTGACCGCTTCGAGAGTTTCTGCGACGGCGCGAGGGACGCCTCGGGTGAGATCGACCTTTCCGAGGCGTGGGACGTCCTGGCCGACGAGCAGGAGGAGTCCTCGCTGGAGGAGCTTGCGGGCCTCTACTGGCCGGGCAGTCCCGGGGCGCCGGAGCTCACGGCCCTGCTGCTCTGCCTCGAACGGGGGACGGACTACTTCGTCGGCGGCGCCGGGAAGAAGTACAGGCCGCGAACCCGGGATGACCTGGCGAGCCTGCTGGAGCGGCGGCGGCGCGAGGCGGAGAACGCACGCGACGCGCGGGAGCTTGTCAAGGTCATGTCCGAGGGTCGGCTGCCCGACCCGGCGAGCCGCCACCAGGAGTCGCTGATCGAGGCGCTGAAGGGCTACGCCGTCCACGGCGAGGAGCTACCACGCCGTCAGGCGGCCAGAGAGCTGGTGCAGGCGTCGTCTCCGGCGACCCGCGACCTGCAGCGGGCCTGCTTCGAGATGCTGGTCAGGTCGGGCGTATTCGCGCCGGACGAGCCGCTGGAGCTACGCAGGGCGGGCATCCGGGCGGACTTCCCGCCCGAGGCGCTGGAGGAGGCGCGATCTGCAGCGGCGGCGCTTGTGCCCCGTGGGCCCGGCAGGGAGGACCTGACGCATCTCGACGCGGTCACGATCGACGACGAGGAGACGACCGACAGGGACGACGCCCTCTCGCTGGAGGCGCTGGAGCCGGGCTACCGGCTGGGCGTACACATCGCCGACGCTGGCGCGCTTGCGCCCCGAGCGGGGCCGGTGGACCGGGAGGCGGACCGGCGCATGGCGAGCCTCTACCTCCCGGAGCGCACCATACCGATGCTGCCGGACGCCCTCACGAGGGGCGCGGGAAGCCTGGACCCGGGCGTGGAGCGGATGGCGGTCAGCCTGCTCGCGGAGCTTACGGACGAGGGAGACGTGACCGGGTGGCGCGTGACGCCGTCGACGGTCAGGAGCGCCGAGGCGCTGTCGTACGAGCAGGTCGACGCGCTGCTGGAGAGCGTAGGGCCTCGGCGGCCGATGGTGGAGGGCCTGTACCGCCTGGCCGAGGCCCTGCGGCGCAAGCGCGAGGAGCAGGGGGCCGTCAACCTGGACCAGCCGGAGATGATCGTGAGGGTCCGGGAGCCGGGGGAGATCGAGGTCAGCGTGCGCGACCGCTCGTCGCCCGGCAACCAGATGGTGGCCGAGCTGATGATCCTGTGCAACTCGCTCATTGCCCGGTTCTGCGCCGAGAACGGGCTGCCTGCGGTGTACCGGTCCCAGCGCCGGCCGGACCTGTCGGACCTGCCGGACGTGTCGGGGTTCGACGAGCGAGCGGCGCCGGTCATGAGGCGCAACAGCATCGCCCGGCGGATGCAGGCGGCGCGGGTATCGACGGAGCCGATGGCGCACGAGGGGCTGGGCGTCAGCGCGTATCTGCAGGCAACGTCCCCGCTGAGGCGCTACCCCGACCTGGTGGTGCAGCGGCAGGTCGGCCGCTTCCTGGCCGGGGGCGAGCCCGCGTATGGGCCGGAGGAGGTGGAGTCCCTTGCCCAGCGGGCAGAGGTGCAGCTCAGAGAGCTGTCGCGGATTGAGGAGGGGCGAAGGCGGTACTGGCTCCTGAAGTACCTCGAAGGCGCGCGGATGCCCCCGGGCGGCCCGGACCTGTTTGAGGCGGTCGTGCTGGACACTGGAGGCCGCCGCACCGCGCTGCTGGAGCTGGTGGAGTTCCCATTCCGCGTCCGGGCGGAGCTGCCCAGGGCCGCCGCAGCCGGCGAAATCGTGACGCTGCGGCTCCAGGGGGTGGACCTGTGGCGCCGGGTGGGGCTGTTCGTACACGTGCCCTGAGGGCGCTATAATGGCGGGCATGTCCTCCGGTGCCAGCCAGACGTTCGACGTTGCAGTGCAGGCCATGGAAGAGACGCACGACCTGCCGCCGGAGGGATGGATTCAGGACGTGGCGGTCCGCGCCCTGAGCGCCGCCGAGGCCCCGGAGGGGAGCCGCGTCAGCGTGGTGTTCGCCGGCGACGAGGTGGTGAGGGACCTGAACAGGGAGCATCGCGGCCTGGACGAGACTACGGACGTGCTGGCCTTCTCGTTCGCCCACGAGGGCGAGTACTACGGCGAGCCGGACGGCAGGGTCCCCGTCGACGAGATGCCGGGGTTTGCGTTGCCGCCGGGCGAGCCGGAGCCGCTGGGTGAGGTCATCGTCTCCTACCCGCAGGCCGTGCGTCAGGCGGCCGAGGCCGGGCGCACCGTCCGGGTCGAGCTTGCCGCGCTGCTGGCCCACGGCGTCCTTCACCTGCTCGGCTACGACCACATGGAGCCCGACGACGAGGCGGTGATGAAGGCCCTCGAAGACCGCGTCCTGTCCGGTGTCGCCCTGTGATAGGGTATGCCGTATGAGCGAGGTCTTCTACAGGAAGTGGCGGCCCACGAGGCTCGACGAGGTGGTCGGGCAGGAGATGGTCGCGCGCACCCTACGCAACGCCATCGACCAGGGGCGGACGGCCCACGCCTACCTGTTCTGCGGGCCCCGGGGCACGGGCAAGACCAGCACGGCGCGCATCCTGGCCAAGGCGCTCAACTGCCTCAGTCCGCAGGACGGGGAGCCGGACAACGAGTGCGCCACATGCGCCGCGATCAACGAGGGCACGGCGATCGACCTCCTCGAGATTGACGCGGCGAGCAACCGCGGCATTGATGACATCAGGGACCTGCGGGACAGGGTGAACTACGGCCCGACCGTCGGGCGCTACAGGGTGTACATCATCGACGAGGTGCACATGCTGACGGCGGAGGCGTTCAACGCCCTCCTCAAGACGCTGGAGGAGCCGCCGTCCCACTCGATATTCATCCTGGCGACGACCGAGGCCCACAGGGTGCCGCTGACCATAGTGTCGAGGTGCCAGAGGTTCGACTTCCGGCGGATTCCGCTGGACGTGAGCATCGCCAAGCTCACGGACCTATCGCGGCAGGAGGGCGTCGATGCCTCGCCCGAGGCGCTGGCGCTCATAGCCAGGGAGTCGGCAGGCAGCCTCCGCGACGCCGAGAACCTGCTGGAGCGGGCGCTGATCTCCTACGGCCACACTTTGACCGAGGAGCACCTGCGCGATCTGTTGGAGCTTGGAAGCGACGAGCAGGCGCTTGATCTGGCGGGCCACGTGGCGGGTAAGTCGGTGAAGGACGGGCTGACGCTCATCAACCACATTGCCGGTGAGGGCGCCGACCTTCGCCAGCTTCACAGGGCCGTGGTCGGGTACCTTCGCGGGGTCATGCTGGCCAAGGCGGGGGCGGTGGACTCGACGGGCCAGCCCGCGGAGGTGCGGGAGCGGCTGGAGTCCTTCGCGGAGGGCGCGTCCACCGAGCACCTGGTCCGCAGCCTCAGGCTATTCTCCGAGATCGACATGCGGCGCGAGGGCGCGTCGTCCATCGAGCTTGAGCTTGCGCTGGTGCGGTCGAGCATCGAGGAGGAGCCGCCACCGGCGCCCGCGCCGGCCCCGCAGCCCGCACCCGCCCGGCAGACCCAGCAGAGACGGGCTCCCGCGGCCCCACGGCCGGCGCCCGTCCAGCGGCAGCCGGCGCGGCGCCAGCAGGCGGCCGAAGCGTCCCCCTCGGAGTACGAGCCGCCAGAGCCCGAAAGCCTGCCAACGGAGCCCCAGCCCAGGCTGGAGAGCCAGTGGGACGCCATCCTCAAGTCGCTGAGGCGTCAGAAGGGGCGCCGGTTCTTCCTCGGTCCCCTGCTGAGCACCTGCGAGGAGCGTGAAGTCTCGGACGGGCGGGTGACCCTGAAGTTCTCCCACAAGTCCCACATGGAGCGCATGGAGCAGGAGCTCAGCGACCCCCAGACCAGGAAGGTGATAGCGAACGCATTGGCAAAGGCGCTGGGCGACACGTACGATATTAGCCTGGGCGTCGTGGGAACGGCTTCCAACGGCCCGCGGCGGAGTCCGGCCATGCGCAGCAACCTGGTACGCGCCGCACAGAACCTGGGAGCCAAGGTGATCGACGAGAAGGAGGACGTGCCCGATGATGAATAAGAGGATGCTCAAGCAGGCGCAGCAGCTCCAGAAGAACATGGCCAAGGTACAGGCCGAGTTGGAGAGCGCCACGGTCGAGGGCTCGGCGGGCGGGGGCGTCGTGAAGGCCGTCGTCTCGGGCAGGATGACCCTGGAGTCCCTCACCATCGACCCGGAGGCGGTGTCCGAGGAGGACGTGGAGATGCTCCAGGACCTGGTGGTGGCCGCCGTCAACGACGGCTTCGAGAAGGCCCAGGAGATGGCCGCGTCCCGGATGAGCGCGCTCACCGGCGGTATGAAGATACCGGGGCTGATGTAGCGAGGCCCCGCGATGACGAACCCCAACAGCCCGGGCGCCGAGCCGGTCGGCCGCCTCATCGACGAATTCGACAAGCTGCCCGGCATCGGGCCGAAGATGGCCCAGCGGTTGGCGTACCACTTAGTCCGAATGCCGGAGGAGTCTGCGCGCTCGCTGGCCGACGCGCTCGTCGCGGTCAAGGAGCGCATCGTCCTCTGCTCCATCTGCTACAACATCACCGAGCAGGACCCATGCAGGATCTGCTCGGACCCGGCCCGCGACCAGTCGCGCATCTGCGTCGTCGAGGAGGCGCTGGACGTGATCGCGCTGGAGCGGACGGGCGTGTACAGGGGGCTGTTCCACGTCCTGCACGGGGCGATCTCGCCGATGAACGGCGTATACCCCGGCGACCTGAAGATCGAGCCGCTGCTGTCCCGGCTGCGGGACGGAGTCGTGCGGGAGGTGGTGCTGGCGACCAATCCGAACATGGAGGGCGACGCGACCTCGATGTACATCCACAACCTGCTCGCTCCCACGGGCATACGCATCACGCGCCCGGCGAGCGGGCTGCCGGTGGGCGGCGACCTGGAGTACGCGGACGAGGTGACGCTGAGCCGGGCGATGGAGGGGAGGCAGGACCTCTAGGCACCTCCGTCATACCGGCGGAAGCCGGTATCCAGGCTCCGCCTGAACAGGGAAAGGCAGCTTGACGAAGCCGGCCTTCACCCTCACCCCAGCCCTCTCCCGTCGAGAGAGATGGGGTTGCCGTAGTGCGTTGGCTGCACGTAAGACATACAGGACCCGCGGGATCGTGCTCAGGCACGTTCCGATAGGCGAGGCGGACCGCATCGTCACGATCTTCACGCCTGAGCTTGGCAAGGTGCGGGCGGTTGCCAGGGGCGTGCGGCGGACGAAGAGCAGGCTGTCGGGGCACCTGGAGCCGCTGACGTACGTGGCGGCGTCCCTGTCCCACGGGCGCACCCTCGACGTGATCAGCGAGGCGCAGACGGTGCGGAGCTTCCGGGCCCTGCGGGAAGACCTGGCGCTCATGTCGAAGGCGGTGTACCTCGCCGATCTCTGCGACGCGTTCCTGGCCGAGCGCGAGGCGGGACACGACCTGTTCGGGCTGCTGATGGAGTGCCTGGACGCCCTGGAGTCGCCGGCCGAGCCGTCCAGGCTGCTCCCCTGGTTCGAGGTGAGGATGCTGGGGCTGACCGGGTTCGGCCCGGAGCTCCACGAGTGCGTGGAGTGCCGCCTCACGCTGGGGCCGGGGGACTACGTGTACAGCAGCGACCTGGGCGGCGTGGTGTGCGACGGGTGCAGGGCCGCGTCGGGTGGGGCGGTACTGCCGCTGTCGGTCGGCGCGAACAAGGTGTTGCGCTACTACGAGCGCCGTGAGCTGGTCGATGTGCTGGGCCTCGCCGTGCCGCAGCCGGTATCCAGGGAGGTATCGCGGGTCCTGCGGGCCTACGTCAGGCACGTGCTCGAACGCGAGCTGAAGAGCGTCGAGTTCATGGACCTGGTGGCCGGGTAGCCGTCAGCCCATCATGGCGCGGCGGAGTATGGCCTGGAACAGCCGCTCCGGCATGAGCCGGGACGCGGGGATTCCAATGGTGGCCTCGGCGCCGACGGGATACCGGAACCTGGGGCGCCGGGAGCGGATGATCTTGTGGATGACCCTGGCGACCCGGACGGGGTCCTTGGCGAACCGGTCGTACTGCCCGCGCTTCTCCCTGTAGCGCGCGATCACCGGGCCGTAGGGCAGGGTGGGCGAATCCGCCCCGGCGGCCTCGACCTGGCTGTCGTGGAAGTCGGTGTCGAAGAGGCCGGGCTCCACGACGGCCACGCGGATGCCCTGCGGCCACAGCTCGTACCTCAAGGCCTCGCTCAGCCCCTCCAGCGCGAACTTGCTCGCCGCGTATCCGCCGCTGAAGGGCGTGACGAGCCGGCCCTCGACGGAGCTGACGTTGATGATCGTGCCGCCCCCCGCATCGGTCATCGAAGGCAGGACTGCCTTGATCATGCGGAATGCGCCGAAGAAGTTAGTCTCGAGCTGCGACCGCAGCTCCTCCAGCGAGAAGCTCTGCACGGGACCCCAGAGTCCGTAGCCCGCGTTGTTCACCAGCACGTCGATGAGCCCGTACGCCTCGATGACGGACGCCACCGCCTCGGAGACGGAGCGGTCGGAGTCGACATCCAGCTCGACGCAGTGGATGGTCCCCGGGCCCTTAGCCTCCCGCCGCAGCCCATCGAGACGGGCGAGGGACCGGCTTGTGGCCGCGACGCGGTACCCCCTCTCGGTCAGGTAGAGCGCGGAGGCCCGGCCTATGCCGGTCGAGGCGCCGGTGATGAGGACGGACTTGGGTTCGTCGGACAAGGCGACCTCCGGTTGGTGCGGCCAGTCTAGCAACGCCAAGACAGCGGATTCAAGGCTGCGGCTTGACATTGGGACGGCAAAGTGTTACAAATCTCATTTGGCAGGGGCTTGCCCTGCCGAGTATAGGCGAAGTGTGAAGGATTCAAGAAGTACGGAGGCAATGATGTTGAGACTGACGAACATTCGATTGCTGCTGGCCCTTGTGGCAGCCCTCGCGCTCGTGGCGGCTGCGGCCTGCGGCGGCGCGGAGGAAGAGGATACGACGACCGGTGAGACGGCCGCGGCTGCGCCAACCGCTGCAGCGCCGTCAGAGGCGCCCAAGGCCGCGCCCACCGAGGCTCCCAAGGAAGCCGCCAAGGAAGCCCCCCAGGAGACCGTGAAGGACGAGCCCATGGAGGCGCCCGCGTTCGCCGGCTCCTTCCTGTGGACCGGCCCGATGCCGACCCAGTTCAACGAGGCCCCCATGCTCGCGGCCATGGTCCAGGCTGGCACCATCCCGCCCCTCGAAGAGAGGCTGCCTGAGGCGTCGGACGTCATGGTCGTCCCGGTAGTCGAGAAGATAGGCGAGTACGGCGGTACGTGGCGCCGCGCCTTCACCGGCCCGAACGATGGCCAGAACGCCGACCGGATCATGATGGACGAGGACATCAAGTTCGACTTGGACGGCACGACCATCATCCCCAACCTGGCCAAGTCCTTCGAGCAGAGTCCGGACGGCACGACGTTCACGCTCGAGCTTCGAAGGGGCCTCAAGTGGTCCGACGGCGAGGCCTTCACCGCCGATAACTACATCTGGTGGTGGGAGAACGTCGTCAACAACGAGGAGATCAACCCAGGGCGCAACCAGCAGCTGGGCTGGTCGGGCTACTCTCCCGAGGCCTTGAATAAGATCGACGACTACACGATCCAGTGGGTATTGTCCGAGCCTGGCGCGGGATTCATCGACCAGCTGGCTACCTACCGCACAGGCGGCTTCACACTCCACGGCCGCATCGCCGACGGCACCTATGGCCCGCATCACTACATGATGCAATTCCACAGGGACTTCGCGGACGACAAGGACGCCTACGACAAGATGGTTGCGGACGAGGGGTTTGAGAGCTGGCCCCTCTTCTTCAAGGAAAGGGGCAACCCTCTCCGGAACACCGAGGTCCCGGTCGTCTCACCCTGGAAGATGACCAGCCCCATCACCGAGCAGATTTACGAGTGGGAGCGCAACCCCTACTACTGGGCTGTCGATCCCGCTGGCAACCAGCTCCCATACATCGACCGCATCTCGATGGTGCTCACGGGCGACAAGGAGGTCCTGAACCTCAAAGCCATCGCAGGCGAGATCGACTTCCAGCATCGCCACATTGAGATGGCCAAGGTCCCCGTCATTCGCGAGAACGAGGACGCGTGCAACTGTATCGTCAAGTTCTGGCCCTCGCCTCACGGCGCACAGGCCGGCCTCGTCACCAACCTGACCTACGGCCTGGGAGACGGCATCGACTACGAGCCCGACCCCGAGATCCAGAAGTGGCTCCACAGCAAGGACTTCCGGTTCGCGCTCTCCTACGCGATAGATCGCAACAGGATCAACGAGGTCATCTTCCTCGGCCTTGGCATACCGTTGCAGACGTCCTTCATCCCAGGCCACAACTACTACCCGGGCGACGAGTACGCCTTCAAAGCCACCGAACAGGACCTGGACCAGGCCAACAGCATCCTGGATAGCCTCGGCCTGACCGAGAAGGATGGCGACGGCATGAGGCTCAGGACCGACGGCTCCGGCGACACGCTCGACTTCGAGCTCGCCTACATCGCCGAGTACTTCGTGGACTACGAGGGAATCGCCGAGATCATACAGGAGGACCTTCGCAAGATCGGTATCAAGACCCATCTGAAGGCTGAGGACGTCAAGCTGTATGCCGACCGCCGCGCTGCCAACGACCACATCATGACGACCAGCGGCACAGGCGGACAGCGGTACCCCATGAACCTCTCCGAGTGGTTCGGCATAGCGCCGGCGGTCAGGAACTGGTACACGGGAGCCGAGGACGCATACGCGGCCGGGAACCCGGTCTATGAGCCGACGGATCCCAACATCCTGCGCCTGGCCGAGCTAACCGACGAGGCGAAGAAGCTCCGATACTCCGATCGCAAGGACAACTACATCGAGACCCAGAAGATATTCATCGACAACATGTACGCCATCGGGCTCATCGGCGGAACGCCGGCATTCAACGGCGTCGTCGTGCACAAGAAGAATTTCAAGAACGTGCCGGCCATTGCTCCCAACCAGTCCGCACTCCAGAACCCGGGCATAGGCCGCACGGTCCAGTTCTTCTTCGAAGGCGGCAAGAACGACTCAGAGTAGATTCAGGCTAATCTTGAGGGGGGTCGTGGGATGTCCCCGGCTCCCCTCAAGAGAGTCACATCATGCTCACCTTCATCATCCGCCGTTCGCTCCTCGCCCTCCTGACTATCTGGGCGCTCTCGGTGCTGTCCTTCGTGATCATCCAGCTCCCGCCTGGAGACTATGCAGACGAGTATGTCAAGGAGCTCCTCCAGGGCGGCTGGGCCACCGGCGGGGCCGGGGCCATCGCGGAAGAGATGGAGAAGAACCTCCGCAGCCAATACGGCCTCGACCAGCCCCTGTTCGTCCAGTACCTCAAATGGGCGGGCAAGATGGTGCGCGGGGACTTTGGACAATCCCTCGAGTTCCAGAAGCCTGTTAGAGAGTTAGTCGGCGAACGGCTGCTGATGACGATCATCCTGGCGGCGACCACAGCCCTGTTCGCATGGGCCCTTTCGATCCCGATCGGCATATACTCGGCGGTCCGCCAGCACAGCGTGGAGGACTACACGGTCACGTTCATCGGCTTCGTGGGCCTGGCCGTCCCGGACTTTCTCCTCGCACTCTGGCTGCTGTGGATGTCCTTCAAGTTCTTCCCGGACCAGAGCATCGGCGGGCTCTTCTCGCCCGAATACCTGGAAGCGCCGTGGAGCATCGCTCGAGTGCTGGACCTGCTCTCGCACCTGTGGATAGCAGCCCTAGTGGTTGGCACGGCCGGCACGGCGGCGCTCATCAGGGTCATGAGGGCCAACCTGCTAGACGAGCTTCACAAGCCGTACGTGATCACCGCGCGGGCCAAGGGCCTTTCCGAGTGGAAGCTCATCTTCAAGTACCCCGTGAGGCTTGCTCTCAATCCGCTGATAAGCACTCTCGGATACCTGCTGCCGTTTCTGATGTCCGGCAGCATCATAGTCTCGGTGGTCCTGAACCTGCCGACGGAGGGCCCGTTGCTGCTGCGCGCGCTGTTGGCCGAGGACCTGTACGTGTCCGCGACAATCGTTCTCCTCCTCGGAGCCCTGACCGTCATAGGCACCCTGCTGTCGGACATCCTGCTGGGGCTCCTCGATCCCCGCATCAGGATCTCGTGAGGCAACCATATGGTTCTAGCTGACACCGGCGTACAGTCCCAGCGCAGCGCAACCCTCGACCGCGAGGACGAGCGAGTATTCGTTGCCTCGCAGTGGCGCCTCATGTGGTGGCGGTTCACCAAGCACCGGGCCGCCTTCTTCGCGGGCGTCGTCATCATCGCCCTCTACACCGTTGCCTTCGGCGCAGAGTTCTTCGCGAACTCTGATCCGGCGCTCGGTCTCGTTGATCATGCCTTCATGCCCCCCCAATCCGTGAAGTGGTTCGACGACGGCAGCTTCCGGCCGCACGTCTACGGCGTCGTCAGCACCAGGGACCCGTTCACCCTCAAGAAGCAACACGAGGTCGACCCGGACACCAAGATCCCCGTCGGCTTCTTCATACGCGGCTACGAGTACGACTTCCTGGGGTTCATCCGGACAGACCGACACCTCTTCGGCATTCCAGACAACGAGACTCGCCTCGCCCCGTACCTCGTCGGCACCGACAAGCTGGGCCGCGACGTGTACTCCAGGATCATCTACGGCACCAGGATCTCCATGTCGATCGGTCTCGTCGGCGTCATCATCAGCCTCTTCCTTGGGATCAGTCTCGGCGGACTATCGGGATTCTACGGCGGCACTACAGACACCATCATCCAGCGGATCATCGAGATCCTCAGGTCGATCCCGACAATCCCGCTCTGGATAGCCCTCGCCGCGGCCGTACCCGGCGACTGGAGCCCGTTGAGGATATACTTCGCCATCACCATCATCATCTCCCTTCTGGCCTGGACGGAGCTGGGACGAGTCGTGCGCGGCAGGTTCCTCGCCCTCCGCGAAGAGGAGTTCGTAACCGCCGCGCGAATCGCCGGCGCAACCGACTCCCGGATCATCTTCAGGCACATGGTGCCCGCATTCACGAGCCACGTAATCGCCGCGGCCACCCTCGCAATCCCATTCATGATCATCAGCGAAACTGCCCTCAGTTTCCTGGGGCTTGGCCTCAGGCCTCCTGCCATAAGCTGGGGGGTCCTTCTCAAGGACGCACAGAACATCCAGTCCGTGGCCGTCTATCCCTGGCTGATGTCGCCCGCCCTCGCGGTCGTCGTCGCCGTCCTTGCCTTCAACTTCATGGGCGATGGCCTGAGAGACGCCGCCGACCCATATGGATAAGCCTCCCGGCCTCGCTATCCTGGCCCCAGGGCGGCCGTCATGTTGACCTTCATCATCCGGCGCGCGCTCCTCGCCCTCCTCACCATCTGGGCGCTCTCGGTGCTGTCCTTCGTGATCATCCAGCTCCCGCCTGGAGACTACGCAGACGAGTACGTCCTCGAGCTGGTGGGCGGGCGCCAGGGCGTTATGGGCGGCGACCTCCAGGACGTCCTGGAGGAGAACCTCCGCAACCAATACGGCCTGAACCAGCCCCTGTTCGTCCAGTACCTCAAATGGGCGGGCAAGATGGTGCGCGGGGACTTTGGGCAATCCCTAGAGTTCCAGAGGCCCGTCAGAGAGGTAGTCGGCGAACGGCTGCTGATGACGATCATCCTGGCGGGGACCACAGCCCTGTTCGCGTGGGGCCTTTCGATCCCGATCGGCATATACTCGGCGATCCGCCAGCACAAGATAGAGGACTACACGGTCACGTTCATCGGCTTCGTGGGCCTGGCCGTCCCGGACTTTCTCCTCGCGCTCTGGCTGCTGTGGATGTCCTTCAAGTTCTTCCCTGACCAGAGCATCGGCGGGCTCTTCTCGCCCGAATACATAGAGGCGCCGTGGAGCATCGGACGGGTGGTGGACCTGCTCTCGCACCTCTGGATAGCGGCCCTGGTGGTTGGCACGGCCGGCACCGCGGCGCTCATCAGGGTCATGAGGGCCAACCTGCTAGACGAGCTTCACAAGCCGTACGTGATCACCGCGCGGGCCAAGGGCCTTTCCGAGTGGAAGCTCATCTTCAAGTACCCCGTGAGGCTTGCTCTCAATCCGCTGGTAAGTACTCTCGGATACCTGCTGCCGTTTCTCATGTCCGGCAGCATCATAGTCTCGGTGGTCCTGAACCTGCCGACGGAGGGCCCGTTGCTGCTGCGCGCGCTGTTGGCCGAGGACCTGTTCGTGTCCGCGACAATCGTTCTCCTCCTCGGGATCCTCACTGTCATAGGGACCCTGTTGTCGGACATCCTGCTCGGGCTCCTCGATCCCCGCATCAGGATTTCGTAGGGATTCTGAACATCGGCCTCCGCGTAACGCCCTCTCCCCTTGCCGGGACATGACAACGAAGCCTGCCTCTACCACGCCACGGTATGAGCCGCACGAGAGACCTCCACCCCTGGAGGCGCTGGGGCTGGGCGTCCAGTCGGCCCTGCTCGTCATCGCTCCCATAGCACTGTTCCCCATCGTCCTGGTCAACGCCGTTGGCGGCTCGGACCCGGACATCGCGTGGGCGGTGTTCGCAATGCTGGCAGTCAACGGGGCCGCCACCTTGCTGCAGGCATTCCGCGCCGGCCCCGTCGGCTCGGGAATGCTGGTCATTACCTACCCTTCTCCCACGGCCATCCCCTTCTGCATCATCGCGCTGGAGGAGGGCGGAGCGGCGACCCTGGCTGCACTGATCGTCACCTCGGGCCTATTCCAGATCGCCGTCTCCATGAAGCTGTCCCTCCTCAGGCGGCTCGTGACGCCGGCCTTCAGCGGCGCGATACTGATACTGCTGGTCATCACCATAGCGCCGGTGGTATTCGCCAGCCTGAGCGACGTGCCGGACGGCGCACCGGCTGCGGCCGGGCCGGCGTGCATCCTGGTGACCTTCGCGCTGATCACGGGCCTCCTGCTCCGGGGTTCCGGGCCCTGGCGGGTCTGGTCGTCCCTCATCGGGATAGCGGCGGGGTCCGCGGTGGGCATAGCGTTCGGGATATATGACTTCGCGCCCGTGCGCGAGGCTCCCCTGGTCGGACTGCCGCTGGACGGGTGGCCCGGCCTGGGGTTCAGCTTCGGCGCGGCCTTCTGGTCGCTCCTCCCGGCGTTCCTGTTTCTCGCGGTCATAACGGTCCTGCAGGGAAGCTCCATCGCGCTCTCGATACAGCGGGTCTCCTGGCGCAGGTCGAGGGCGATGGACTACCGGAGAATCCAGGGCCTGTCCGTCGCCACGGCGTTGGGCACCCTGGCGGCGGGCATTTCAGCCGTGATGCCCGTCGCCACGAGCCCAAGGGGGACCGTGTTCGCGCAGCAGACCGGCTGCGCCTCCCGCGCCGTCGGCATCGTCACGGGCGTCGTTCTCATCGCCGCCGCCTTCTTCCCGAAGTCGTGGAGCCTGCTGATCGGCATCCCCGCGCCCGTGACCGCGATCTTCCTCGTCGTCATGCTCAGCCCCCTCATGGTCGAGGGCATGAAGATAATCGTGCAGGACGACCCCGACCACCGCATGGGCCTGGTGATCGGGTCGGCGCTCCTCATCGGCATCGGACTCCAGACAGGGCTGGTGCCGCTGCCTATCGGGGACCTGTGGGAGGGCGTGTTCCAGAAGGCGTTTACCGCGGGAGGCGTCATCCTGGTCCTGCTGACGATCTTCGCCGAATTCAGAAGGCGGAGACATCGGCGTCTCAGGACGGAAGTGAGCATGGAGGCCCTGCCCAGGATCAACACGTTCCTGGAGGACTTTTCCGCCGAGCATGGCTGGGGCTCCCGGATGACGGAGCGGCTACAGGCCGTGGCCGAGGAGACGCTGGCCGTCCTGTCCGAGGCCCACGAGGACGAGGCCGGCGGCGGAAAGCGGCTGCTCGTGAGCGCGAGCGGCCAGGGGCCCACGGCGGAGCTGGAGTTCGTGAGCGCGTCGGGCGACGCCGAGAACCTGGAGGACAGGATCGCCCTGCTGGCCAACCCCGGCCCGGAAGAGGCAGAGCCGGAGCTAGGCGACCCGGAGCGCGCCGTCGGACGCGACGCTTCCCTGCGCTTGCTGAGGCACTACGCGGCCTCGGTCACCCACCGGCAGTACCACGACATCGAGGTCGTATCGGTCCGCGTAGCGTCGCCTGCCGGCGACTAGCCGAGAGCTTTGCGCCTCCCCAATCCGTTCGCCCTGAGCCTGTCGAAGGGTCTCACGAACGGATTGGCCGCGTCAGTTGAGCGCGAGCGACTCTAGGAACTCCAGCGTGGCCTCGGCGCACTGCTCCGGCTCCTCCATCTGCAGGAAGTGAGAGGTCTCGGGCAGGAAGTCGTAGTCGACGGTCATGATGTCGCTCAGGTCCAGGGTGGGCAGGTAGGAGAAGGGCAGAATGGGGTCGGCCCCGATCACCTTCGTAGGGCAGAGGAGCGTTTCGAAGTCCACCAGGACGGCATATATGCTGGCGTACTCCACAATCTGCGCTTCGTATTCCCGGGGGCACCGGAGCTCGTAGCCCTGGCCGTCGGAGGACTCGCGGAGGATCGTGCGGGTGAAGAGCTCGATCACTCCGGGCGCCACGCGACTGAAGGTCGGCAGGAAACCCAGAAGCTCGGCAAGGTCTTCCCTGGACCCGAAGCGAGGTGTGCGGCGCCGCGCGGACGAGGCGAGCCGGTCGGCCGCCGCCTCGAAATCCTGGTAGCTGCGACCGGGCTTGCACAGCGGCGGATCGAACAGGACGCGCGCCGTAAACTCGCGCCCCCTGGAGGGCGACAGCAGCGTCGTCAGGGCCGAGAATGAGTGGTATACGCCGACCTTGGGCTTGTCCCCGTAGTGGCGGTCGATTGCCTCGACAACCCTGTCGTGGTCACTCACCAGGGTTGGGATATTGTGGCTGTCCATGGTGCTGACGGCGTTCCAGCCGTGGTTCCGCTGGTCGTACACGATCACGTCGAAGTCATCCGTGAAGAGCGACCAGAAGGGGTAGTAGAGGTCGATTGCCAGGCCGTTGCCGTGGCTCATGACCAGCCGGGAGCCATCCGGGTTGCCGTGGCGGCGCAGGGTGATGGCGGTGCCGTCGTCCATCCGGACCTCGTGGGTGGACAGCGGCCGTGGCACCTCCCAGACGAAGTCGGAGACCGCCATCAGGCCCCGTCCACTTCATGGGCGATTGCGGCGGCAAAGCGCTCGTTGCCGAGGTCCTGCAGTCGCCAGCTGACTTCCGGCAACCGTGGAAGCCGGAATATGGCTTCGTTCATGCCGCGGAGCATGGCCGGAGGCGTTTCGAAGGAGGACGGGTCAAGCCGGAACCCCGCGCCATGGGCCTTCATCAGAGCCTCCTTTATGGTCCACAGCCTGAAGAAGAGATGCGACCTGGCGTACCCGCTCGTCAGGGCCAGCTCCGCCCGTTCGGCGGGACCGAACACCGCCTCGCTGAGCAGGTCGATGTCACTCCGGGCGACGCGCTCCTCGACGTCCACGCCCAGCCGCCCGGCCGGTGCGTACGCGATCAATCCGTGCGCGCCGCTGTGACTGACGTTGAAGCTGACGGGTACAGGTTCGCCGTCCACCAACGCGAACGGTTTGCCATGCTCGGCGGCGCCAAATGCCAGCCGCTCGTTGTCGCATCCAAGCCGTTCGCACAGGATTGCGCGCAGGGCCGCCCGGCTCAGGGCGAAGCGCCGGCGCGGCCCCCCGGGCAGGAAGCGCCGCCACCGGCGCCGCTCCTGGTCGTCCAGCCATGACATCGCGCGAGCTTCGCGGGCTGCGTCCTGCCCCAGGTCTATCTCCATGACCGTGGCTCCGCAGACGGTCCTGAAGATACGCCACCAGCGGGGGGCGGCGGGTGGAGGCACTACTTGTACGTGCTCAGTGCGAGCGAGGCGTCAGCCCATCTGAGAGTCGAGGCACGTGACCAGCTCGTCCAGGGTCTTGATGGTCGCGCAGGCCTCCGGAGTGAAGGTGACCCCGAAGTCCTCGGCGACTACCTTCGCGAAGGCAACGACATCCATGGACGAGACGCCGAGCTCGGTGAGGCCGGTGCCGAAGTCCAGTGGCTCGGGCAGCGGCTTCCCGTCTACTTCAAGATTGTCGGCTACGAGCTTCCTGATGCGATCTGCGGTAGAGGCCATACGGTTTCCGCTCTCCTAAGGTCTATTGTGATTGAACCGTCGGTAGATTACCAACGGCGGCTATCGAAGTCAAACTCAGATCCAGTGGAGTCTTCGCTGGAAGGGATAGGTCGGGATCGAGATTCGGCGTCGCTCCTCACCCGCAAAGAGGTCGGCGAACGAGACCTGGGCTCCGGCCTCGTAGGCGGCGGCAACGGCCTTGAGGTCCGCTCCTGGGCCGGGCAGGGCTCCCAAGCCGTCGCTGGGCTCCGGCCGGCCGGCTTCTCCGCCGGATTCGACCAGTGCTTCGAGTCCCGTCCTCAGCTCAGCCGCGTCCCGGAAGACCAGCCCTGCCCGGTGGTCGAAGTGGCTGCGACCCACGCCTGCCGTCCACGCCATGTCCGCGAGCAGCGGCGCCGTGACACTTCCCGGGGGCAGCGCGTCCAGCCAGGACAGGTACGACCCGGCCAGGTCCCGGAGCGCCTCGGGGGACTTGCCCGAAAGGGGCAGCAGCCTGACGGCGCGCTCCGCCGGCTCCTGTGGTGACGGCGGGGAGCCATCGACCTGTTGGGGCGCGCCCATCGGCGGCGCTGTGCCGTAGCCCTCGACCAGGACGTGTGCATTCGTTCCCGAGAGGCCGAACGCGTTCACACCCGCCAGGGGCCGGCGACCGGAAGTGGCGGGCCAGCCCGTCTCGTCGGACGTTACCCTCACGGGCATCCGGTCCCATTCGACGTTCGGATTCGGTGTTTCGAAGTGGAGGTGCCTGGGGATCACTCCGTAATTCATCGACAGGACGGTCTTGATGAGGGCCGCGACCCCCGCAGCCGATTCGGCATGTCCGATGTTGGACTTGACCGATCCGACGAGCAGCGGGCGGTCCGCACCGCGTCCCTTGCCGTAGACCGCCGCCGCCGCGTTCAGCTCGATCGGATCGCCAAGCTGCGAGCCGGTGGCGTGCGCCTCCAGGTAGTCGACCTGGGACGGCGAGACGCCCGCCTGGGCGAGGGCTTCCTCCATCACGCGCTCCTGCGCCGGGCCATTCGGCACCGTCAGCCCAGCGCTGGCCCCGTTCTGGTTGACCGCGGAACCCCGAATCACGGCATATATGCGGTCGCCGTCGGCCTCCGCTTCGCTCAGCCGCTTCAGCACCACCATGCCGCAGCCCTCGCTGCGCACGTAGCCGTCCGCGGAGGCGTCGAAAGGGCTGCAATGCCCTGTGGGCGACAGCATCCCGACCTCCATCATGTACCTGGAAACGCCGGGAGAGAGGATCGCGTTCACCCCGCCCGCGAGAGCAATGTCCACCTCGCCCAGCCGCAGCGCCGCCACAGCCTGGTGTACCGAGGCCAGCGACGACGCGCACGCCATGTCGACCGGCATTGCGGGCCCCTCCAGGCCGAGGGCGAACGCGACCCGGCCGACGGTCACGCTCCCAGTCGTGCCGAGATAGTTGTGCGTCTGGTGGACGGCCTGGAACAGATCCCTGTATTCGCTGCCTCCTATCCCCGCATACACGCCGGTGCGACTGCCCCTGAGACGGTCGGGGTCGACCCCGGCGTCCTCCAGGGCCTGCCAGGTGGTCTCGAGCAACATCCGCTGCTGAGGGTCCATCGTCCGCGCCTCGATGGGCGAGATCCGGAAGAACCTGGAGTCGAACCGGTCGATTCCGTCCACGAACGCGCCGCGCCGGCATGACATCTCCTCGGCGCCCGGGTCGCCGACCGCGCCGCTCCACGAACCGGCATCCTGGCGGCCGTCGGTCACCGCATCTGCGCCCGATTCCAGCAGATCCCAGAATGAGGCCAGATCGCCCGCGCCGGGGAAGCGGCAGGCCATGCCCACGACCGCGATTCCATCGTCATCGCTCTTTGCGGGCACGCTTGGCTCAGGCACGACCGGCTCGGGCGAGGCGGACGATGAAGGAGCATCGCCGGCTTCACCAAGCTGACCTAGCTCCTCGGACAAGTGGCGCGCAAGCGTCGCAATGTCCGGGTAGTCGAACACCGCCGTGTTGGATACCACGTACTCGCCGGACAGGGCCCGGTTCAGGCGGTTCCGCAGCTCCACCGACATCAGCGAGTCCATGCCGAGATCGAAGAACCCGACAGTCGGTGACGGTGCGGTGGGCAGCCTCAGCACCGCCTGGACCTCCTGTTGCAGGAAGGAGACGAGCACGTCTTCCGGGCCGGACGCCGGCGCACTCCGCAGCCGGGAGAGCACGTCTTCCGACGAGGCCGCGTCTTCAACGCTGTCGTCGGAGACCGAGGACAGCATGTCCTCGAGAAGGGGCGGACGGTCTGCGACGGCCTCCTCGAACACCGACCAGTCCATCGACATCACCACGGACGTCGTGGCGTCCTGGCGCACCAGCCTTTCGAGCGCCCTGATACCCTGCTGCGGGGTGAACCAGCGTCCCCCGAGCGCCGCCCGCCGCCGCTCGATCCGCTCTCGCTGCTCGGCGGCTTCTCCGATGTCGGACCACGCGCCCCAGGCAATGGCCTGCCCCGGCAGACCCAGCGCCCGGCGGTGACCGGCTAGCTGGTCCAGGAAGGCATTGGCCGCGGCGTGGTTCGCCTGGCCGGGGTTGCCCATAACGCCCACGCGGCTCGAGAATAGGATGAAGAGGTCCAGGTCGCGGTGCATGGTCGCGCGGTGCAGGTGCCAGGCCCCCACGATCTTGGGCCGCAGCACCTGTTCGAAGCTCGCCCATGTCTGATTGGTCAGCGCGGCGTCCGACAGCACGCCGACGCTGTGGATGATGCCGCCGAGAGGCGGGAGCTTCGCATCCATGCGCTCCAGCATCGCGTCGATCGCCGCCGTATCGGTCACGTCTGCAAGCTCGACCTCGACCCTGACCCCACGCCCGCGCAGGGCAGCTATGGCTTCCTGCGCCTCGGCATCGGGATCTCGGCGGCCGTTCAGCACGATGGTGCCGGCGCCCTGGTCGGCGAGCCATTCAGCGACGGCGCATCCGATTCCGCCCAGGCCGCCCGTGACCAGGTAGGTGCGGTCCTGCCGGAGCTGGCCTCTCGCGAGCGGCGGCGGCGTCAGGACGATCTTGCCGACGTGCCGGGCCGAGCGCATGAAGTCCAGGGCGGCGCCTGCCTCGGCCAGCGGCCACCTGCTGTGGATGATAGGACTCAGCTCGCCCGCCGAAAGCCGCGCCATCACGTCCCGCAGCACCACACCAACCCCTTCCGGGTCGGTCTTCTTCATGACGTCCAGCTCGAGGATGGCGTAGGACACGTCGGGACGCACCGCCGCCATCTCAGGTTCGCTGAGGATGTCCCTCCTCGCCATCTCGACGAATCGACCGCCTTGGGCAAGGCACGAAAGGCTGGCGTCGATGAAGCCCTCGCTCGTCAGGCTGTTCAGCACCACGTGGACGCCCTCGCCTCCGGTGGCTTCGAGGATCTCCGCGCCGAAACTGGTCTGGCGGCTGTCGAATATGTGCTTCACACCCAGCGACCGGAGAAGGGGCTGCTTCGGAGCGCTGGCCGTGGCGTACACCTCCGCGCCCGCCGCCTGGGCCAGCTGGATGGCCGCCAGCCCCACTCCGCCTGCGCCAGCGTGAATGAGCACGCGCTCTCCTGCCTCCAGGCCGGAGAAGTTGAACGAGAGCGCGGCCGACACGAAGGCGCTGGGAACGGTTGCCAGGGCCGACACGGAGACCCCTTCAGGCGCGGGAGCCACAAGCTCCTCGTGTGTGACCATCTCCAGGCCGAACGCGCCAAATCCCAGGCCGACGACGCGGTCGCCGACCGATACGGTCGAGACGTCGGCGCCCACGTCGAGGACGTACCCGCACATCTCCCTGCCCAGATCGCCCTCTTCGATGAAGCCGAGCGAGCGGAACACGTCCCAGAAGTTGAGCCCGGTGGCCTCGACCGAGACGCGGACCTCCTTCGGCTCCAGCGTACGTGGGGGGAGAGGCTTGATTTCCGGCTTGTCGAATATCCCGCCCCGGTTGGGAGCCAGCACCCAGGACGTGTCGTCCGGCAGGGCCAGCCGCTCGGCCGCGTCGCCGGGCCGGACCAGGCGCGCCGCCCGTCGGCTCCCCGAGCGGTATGCGACGTGGTTCTCGGAGTCGGGATACAGCAGCTCGTTCACGAGGTCGGGCAGCCGTACAGCCGCTCCGGGGTCCAGATCGATCATTCGCGGCTGGAGGTGGGACGCTTCCAGGGCCACCACCTTGCCCATGCCCCATAGGACCGCGCCGGCAAGCTTCCCCGCACGCTCGCGCTCCAGCACCTGCGCCCCGCGCGTGACGAACCACACGCCCTTCTCCGGCGCCACGTCGGAATCGGACACGCCCTGCACCATCGCCAGCGCGCTCGCTCCGACACGTTCTACGTCCTCGGCAATCTCCGCGGAGGCCGCCCCCGCTCCATGTCCGTCCAGCGCTACGAGATTCACCACGCCGCTGAGCGGCACACCCTCAGGTAGGCCCTCGATCAGCGAACGCCACGACTCGCGGCTGTCCGCCTTATCCCTGTCGGCGAGCACGACCGTCTGGTTTCGTGCCGACAGCTCCGCCGCGAGCCCCTGCGCTACGCCTCCGTCGTCGGCCGCCAGTATCCACACTCCCGGAGACTCGGTCACCTGCGCCGGACCCTGGGCCACGATCACGCCCTTGTCCAGCATTTCGTAGGTGGTCGATTCGTCCACCCCCAGGACGGCGACGCCCTCGAAGCCCGCGTCACCGAGCGCCTGGCTCCAGATCGCGGGAGTGGCCAGGGCATGGTGCGGGCGGTACGAGTCGGCGAACCTCCACCAGCCGTCCAGCTGGCCGAACGTGAGGTCCATCCAGCCGAGGCCACGCAGGTTTTCGAGCGCCACGAGGTGCCCCGAGGGCGCGAGCAGGGCGCGGCAGTTCGCCAGGGTCTCCTCCAGGAAACGTGTCGCGTGCAGCACGTTGGAGGCGATCAGGAGGTCGTAGCCGTGGGAGTCGAATCCCTGTGCGACAGGGTCCTTCTCGATGTCCAACGGACGGTACTCGATGCTACCGCCGCCGTCTCCGAATCGAGCCTCCGCTTCGGAGAAGAACCCCGCGGAGATATCCGTGTACATGTAGTCGAACCGCCCCTCGGGAAGCTCCGGGAGCACCGACGCCGTCGCCGACCCCGTACCCGCGCCGACCTCTATCACCCTGAGCCGCCGTCCTTCGGGCAGCCGGGCCACCAGCGCTTGGACCGCATCAGCCAGCATCCGGTTCGCTGCACGGGCCACCGGCGCTTTCAGGTACAGATCGGCCGCCGTCGGCTCTCCGCTGCTGAACAGCAGCGTTAGGGGGTCCTGCTGGCCGCGAAGGACGTCGCCCAGGGCAAGGCCGGACCGCCGGAACAGGCCGATCTCGGTCAGGCCGTCGGGGTACAGGCCCGTCATGCTGGTCGCGAACTCTTCGAGATCGGGCGGCAGGACTTCCGGCAACGGGTCCTCCGGCCCGACGACCACGACGAAGCCGTCGCCGGACTCCTCCAGCACCCCCGATTTGGCAACCATTTCGATCATGCGGCGGAAGAGGCGAGTGTGCTCCGGGAGAACGTCCAGACGCTGCCGCAGATCCTCCGGGTCCACGGACTCGCCCTTCACGCGCCGCCAGCCAAGCTCCTCCAACGTCGCGAGGGCGCGGGCCCACGACCATCGCTCCAGGTCGGCCAGCAAGGCATTCCTGCCCTGGGGATCGACGCCGGCGTCCGTCAGGTAGCCGGTGAACAGCTGCGCGCCGGCCGCAACTTTGGCAGGGCTGGGGAAGAAGTCCGCTGGCAGCACTGCCGATTCGAGGGGGCGGTCGCGCCAGGTGACCTCGTACAGCAGATCGTCCACCCCTTCGACTGCCGAGAGCAGCGCCTCCCGCGTAGCCCGCTTCACCGTGTATCCGCTGAGCTCACCGAGGAGAGCACCGTTCGGGTCGTATATTCGCAGCTCCCCGCTCAGGACTTCCGGCGCCTCAGAAGATTCGGACTCGGCCTCGCGGGAGGCCTCGCTCATGCTCACGTGACAGAACAGCCGGTCCGGCAGCCGCCCGGACAGCCGCATCCGGTCCCAGCCGAACGGCAGGTAGGTTGCCTCGCCCGGGGCCCCTGTCATGTTCCGGGCCACGCCGACGACCTGGAAGCAGCCGTCCAGCAGCAGCGGGTGCACGTCCAGGTCGTTGCGGCCCGCGGCTTCTGGCAGACATACCTCGCCCAACGCCTCGCCGGGGCCCGACCATACCGTCCCCAGCGTGCGGAAGAGCGGGCCGAGATCGATCCCGGTCGAAGTCTTGGCCCGGTAGTATGCCGGGACATCCGCGGGCGACAGGCGGGCCTTCAGCTCCTCCAGGTCGACCCGCCCGCCGGATTCCGGCGACGGCCCTCCCGGCAGCACGCGGCCCTCCACGTGCATCGTCCATTCGTCGTCCGGGCCCTTGCTGTATATCTGTACGCGGCGCGACGAGGCCTGCTCGGAATCGTCGAGTACGACCTGAACCTTCCGGCCGTCTTCGTCCGCACCGTCCTCGGAGTCCTTCTCCGAAAAGACCAGCGCGCTGTGAAGCTGCATGTCCTCCAGGACGACCGAGCCGCCTCCCTCGGCAAGCGACGCCGACGCGGCCATTGCGCCGTATAGGGCGCCCGGCGCAATGAGCCGTCCGAAGACCCTGTGGTCCTTCAGCCATGCAGGGTCCGACGGGTACACCTCCGTCTCGAATGTGACCTCGCCCCGGGCGGACTCGTGCCGGACACCCAGCAGGGGATGGCCTGCGCCCTGGCGGCGTTGCTTCGACTGCTGTAGCCAGTGTCGTTCGCGCTGGAACGGGTAGCCCGGCAGTGAGACCCTTCGCCGCGCCTCTCCCGCGAACAGGCCCTCGAACGAAATGTCGAGCCCGGCCTCGTAGGCCTCGGCCACCGCGTCGATGAAGCTGGTCTCGGCCTCCGGCGTAGTACCGTCCCTCGGGGGCCGCCGCATGCTGGCAAGCACCACCGGGGGCCCAGAGGCGCCCCGGCTCGAAGGCGGCTCGGGCCAGGCCAGCGTGGCCATGGGACCCAGCACGGCATGGGGGCCTATCTCCACCACCAGGTCCATCCCAAGCTCCGCCATCGCCTTCACGCCATCGGCGAACGCTACCGGCTCTCGCGCATGGCGTCTCCAATATGCGCCGTCCAGGGCCATCCCGGGCTCCACCGCCCCGCCTGTCAGATTGCTGATCAGGGTTAGCGCGGGAGAGCCAATCGCCACACCTTCAAGGGAGGCTTCCAGCTCGTCCAGCGCGGGCTCGACCAGGGCGCTGTGGAACGCGCGAGTCGTATTCAGTTTCCTTGCCCGGACTCCCTCCGATTCGAAGAGGGCCAGGATTGCATCTACGTCCGCGGCCGGCCCGCTGACCACTATGTGGGCTCCGTTGTCTCCGGCAACACTCAGGCCGACGCCGTTGGACGCCGCGTTCAGTGCCGCTACCTCGGCCGTCACCCGTTCCCGCGACGCGAAGATTGCGCCCATTGCTCCCTGTTCGGTCCCTGACAGCAGGGTGCCGCGCGCCGCGGCAAACCGCATCCCGTCTTCCAGGCTGAACACTCCGGCCGCCTGCGCCGCCGCGATCTCGCCAACGCTGTGGCCCAGGACGACGCTGGGTCGGACTCCCACACTTGCCCAGAGCGCGGTCAGGGCGCACCCCAGCGCATAGAGGGCCGGCTGCTCCCAGGCGGTGTCGCCCAGGTCTCCATTCGCCCCGGCTCTACCGAACATGACGTCGAGCAGGGAGGCCCCCCTCTCCTCTCGGAATACCGCCTCGCAGCGGTCGAGGACCGCCCTCGCCACAGGCTCGCTCTCGTAGAGGTCCCGTCCCATGCCGACCCACTGGCTCCCCTGCCCGGTGTAGGCGAACGCGACCCTGGCCGCCGTTCCCGGCTCGACGCCGGCGCCGGCCCCGGCCAGCTCGCCGAGACGCTCCCGCAGCGACGCGGCATCGTGAAACACCGCGCCCGCCCGGTAGTCGAAATGACTCCTACCGACACCCGCCGTCCATGACATGTCCGACAGCGTCGGTGCCGATGCGACGCCATCGGAGGTAAGCTGCTCCGTCCGCCCTTCGAGCCAGGACAGGTACCGCTTCGCAATGTCCCGGACTGCACCCTGGGACTTGCCCGACAGCGGAAGGAAGCGTGTCCGGCGTAGACCGGGCTCTCCCTCCGGTAATGCCAGGTCCGACGTGGGGCCCGGCGCCGGGAGCCGCACGGTCTGCGGGGAGCCCTCCGGGTGCTCCCGGCCAGGATCGCCTTCCGTACCTGGATACTCCTCTACCACGATGTGGGCATTGGTGCCGGATATGCCGAATGAGTTCACCCCCGCCAGTCTCGGCCGGCGACCGCGTCGCGGCCAGTCCATCATGGTCGACGTCACACGCAGCGGATGGCGCTCCCAGTCGAAGCCGGGGTTGGGGTTCTGGAAGTGCAGGTGCTTCGGGATCACGCCTCGCTTTACAACCAGCGCCGCCTTGATCAGTCCGGCCACGCCCGCGGCCGACTCCAGGTGGCCGATGTTGGTCTTCACGGAACCGGTCAGGAGCGGTCGGTCGGCTTCACGCCCCCGGCCGTAGACACTGGCCACGGCATCGAGCTCGATCGGGTCGCCCACCGCCGTTCCTGTCCCGTGAGCCTCCAGGTAGTCGACCTCCGACGGCAGCACGCCCGCTTCGGAAAGCGCCGTCTCCATCACCTGTTCCAGCGCGGGCGTGTGGGGGACGGTCAGTCCGACGCTGGCGCCACCGTGATTCACCGCCGAGCCCCGTATGACCGCCCAGATTCGATCGCCGTCTGCCTCCGCCTCGCTCAGCCTCTTCAGGACGACGACACCGCATCCTTCGCCCCGCACATATCCGTTTGCGGACGCGTCGAACGTCTTGCACTGCCCGTCAGGGGACAGCATCATGGACTCCGCGCGCAGCTCGTAGATGCGCCCGTTCAGGATGGCCTGAACGCCGCCGGCGATGGCCAGGTCCGCCTTGCCGTGCTGGAGGTCCGCCACTGCGTCATTCACGGCCACCATCGCCGACGCGCATGCGGCGTCGACCGCCTTTGCCGGTCCCATAAGACCTAGCACGAAGGAGACCCGCCCGCTGGTGCCGTTCAGGTTGGTGCCGCTGAGGGCGTAGAGGCTTCCCGCCGCCTCGGATGGCCTGCTGCCGGAGTCCACGACCAGCATCCGGTACTCGTCGTTGCTGATCCCGGTGTAGACGCCGGTGCGGCTCCCCTTCAGGCGGGCCGGATCGATTCCGGCGTCCTCGAGAGCCAGCCAGCTGGTCTCCAGCATCATGCGCTGCTGGGGGTCCAGCAGGTCCGCCTCCACCGGCGATATGCGGAAGAACGAGGCGTCGAACTGGTCGATGTCATCGACGAAGGCGCCGTATCGGCATGCCTCGTTCTGGACTTCGGGGTCGCGGATAATGTCGCCCAGGCGTCCCACACCGGAGCCGGGGACGCCCTCGGTTATCGCGTTGCCGCCCGACTCCAGCAGCCGCCAGAAGGACGCCAGATCCGGCGCGCCGGGGAACTTGCAGGCCATGCCGACGACTGCTATATGCTCGTTCATCTTCGAATAATCCGTGGTGGGGAAGCCGGGACTCGAACCCGGACGCCTTGCGGCACATGATCCTAAATCATGCTCGTCTGCCAGTTCCGACACTCCCCCGCAGGTACTGCGTCCTCTAATTGTACAGCCATCCCCAGCCCTTCCGCCAACGATTCGCCCCCTCTGGAGCCTCCGGCAGTTGACACTCCCGAAATGTCGGTGCTAGATTCAAGGTAGGTATCGGCCCCTGGCCCTATCACGGTGGACGGGATGCTTACCGAGCGAGCGACGAATATCCTCAATCTTATAGTCGATGACTACATCCAGACGGGCGCGCCGATCGCGTCGCAGACCCTCGCGCGCGCCCACGACCTGGGCGTCAGCTCGGCCACTATCAGGAACGACGTGGCCGGCCTGGAGCAGGGCGGCTACATCACGCGCCCCCACACGTCCGCGGGGAGCGTCCCCCTCGACAGGGGCTACCGCACCTACGTGGAGACCGTCGCCATGTCTCACAGGATCGTCCCCTCCGAGCGCAGGTCGATGAGGGACCGCTTCGTCGACGTGGAGAGGGAGATCGACGAGTGGACGGAATTCGCCGCCGCCGTCCTCGCGGGCCTGGTGGGCAGCGTGGCCATCGTTACCTTTCCGAGGGCCCCGGAGTCGCGCGTACGGCAGATCCGCCTCGTCCCGCTCCAGGACCTCCAGACCCTCCTCATCGTCGTGCTCAACGAGGCCCGGCTGAGGAGACAGCTCATCCCGCTCAGCCAGCCGCTGGACGACGGAGAACTGGACACCTCCGCCAACCGCGTCACCGATCTCGTGCGCGGCCTCTCGTGGGAGGAGATCGACTCGCAGGGAGAGGCCCTCTCTCCCCTGGAGGAGGAGCTCGTCCAGGCCACGGTCGACATACTCCGCGAGGAGGACCGCACGGGCAGGGTGGACCACTACGTGGACGGCCTGCGAAACCTGTTCGCACAGCAGGAGTTTGCCGACAGGAACGCCCTGGCCGGTTTCGTGGAGGCAGTAGAGGATGGACGGATGGCCCAGGCCGCCCTCGATCAGGCTCCTGATTCCGCAGTCGTCAGGGTCGTCATCGGGCACGAGAACAGCGACGACCTGCTCCAGCCCATGGGCGTTGTCATCGGCAGGTACGGCGTCCCCGGCCAGATGACGGGCGCAATCGCGGCGGTGGGCCCGGTGCGGATGCACTACAAGAAGGCCGTCTCGGTTGTGGACCTGATGGCCGACGTCATGAGCGAGCTGGTAGGAGGAGTGAGCGGCCGGTAGCGCCGCCACACTCCCATGACCACCCATCATAAGAGGGACTACTACGAGGTCCTCGGCCTGCCCCGAACCGCTTCGGACGAAGAGGTGCGAAAGGCGTTCAGGAAGCTCGCGCTGGAGTACCACCCCGACCGCAACAGGAGCCCCGACGCCACCGAGCGCTTCAAGGAGGTGAACGAGGCCTACCAGGTGCTCACCGACTCGGAGAAGCGGGCCAGGTACGACCGGCTGGGCCACGCGGGCGTGAACATGAACGGCGGCACGGGCTTCGAGGGCTTCGCCGACTTCGGCGGCTTCGGGGACATATTCGAGGCGTTCTTCGGCGGCAGCGCGAGGACCCGGTCGACGGCCAGGCGTGGGGCGGACCTCCGCATCACCCTGGTCCTGGACTTCGAGGAGGCGGCCTTCGGCGTCGAGATGGAGCGCGACATCACCCGCACCGAGGTGTGCGGCAGGTGCATGGGCACCCGCAGCGAGCCCGACAGCAGCCCGGTCACGTGCCTGAACTGCGGCGGCACCGGGGAGGTCCGCCGGGCCACCCAGGGCATCTTCGGCCAGTTCATGCAGGTCTCCACCTGCGGCAGGTGCGGCGGCGAGGGCAGGGTGGTGAGCGACCCCTGCGTCGATTGCGGAGGCGCGGGCACCGAGACCCGCAAGCGCAAGATCGCCATCTCGGTTCCGGCCGGAATCGAGACGGGCACGCAGATCAGGCTCTCGGGCGAGGGCGAGGCCGGAGTGGGCGGCGGAGGGCCGGGCGACCTCTACGCTGCCATCCGGGTCAGGCCCCACCCGCTGTTCGAGAGGAGCGGCGACGACGTCATTGCCGCGCTGCACGTGAACATTGCCCAGGCGGCGCTGGGTACGTCCGTCGAAGTGCCGACCCTCGACGGCGAGCGCGAGCTGAAGGTCCCGGCCGGCGCACAGACGGGCGACGTCCTGCGGCTCGACGGCCTGGGCGTCCCCCACCTGCGCAGTCAGAAGCGGCGCGGCAACCACCTCGTCACCGTCGTAGTGGACGTGCCGCGTTCACTCAACGACCGCCAGCGCGAGCTGCTACAGGAGCTGTCCGAGAGCTTCGGCGACGAACCGCACTCCGGGCCGGACAGGAGCTGGTTCGACAAGTTCAAGGACTCCCTTGGCGGCACCGAGTAACGACGGGTCCCTCCCGTGAGACGCTGGTTGGAGCTCAGCGTGCAGGCCCCCCGCGAGTTCGTCGAGCCGCTCACGTCCCTGTTCCTGAAGTACGGCCATGCCGGCGTCGCCGTCGAGGAGCCCGGCGGCTTCAACCCCGACGACGGCGAATCTCCGCCCGACTCCGGCCTGGTCAGGGTGATGACGTATCTGCCCGTCGGCCCGACGACGCGGTCGCGCGAGAACGGCATCGACGTCGGCGTGAGGCTCATGGCCCAGCTCGGCCCCGTCTCGATGCTCCGGAGTCGCGAGGTGGACGAGGCCGACTGGCAGCACGCGTGGCGCGACCACTTCCACACCCTGCGCGTCGGCTCCCGCATCGTCATCGTCCCGACTTGGCGCAGCTACAGTCCCTCGCCCGGCGACGTGGTCATCGAGCTCGACCCGGGCATGGCCTTTGGGACGGGCCACCATCCGACCACGACCATGTGCCTGGCGGCCCTGGAGGATCTGGTGTCGCCGGGGTGCTCCGTCCTGGACCTGGGCTGCGGCTCCGGCATACTGTCCATCGCGGCGGCCAAGCTCGGCGCGTCCGAAGTGCTGGCCCTCGACATCGACCCGACCGCCGTGGAGACGGCCGCCGCCAACGTGCGGCAGAACGGCGTCGACGATGCGGTTGCCGTCGCGGAGGGTACGCTGCCCAATTCTTCCCTGAGGCCCGGCGGCTACGACGTCGTTGTTGCCAACATATCCTCGACGGTGATCCGCAACCTTGCCGGCAGCATCGCGCGGGCCGCCAGGCGCGGGGGTGCGGTCGTGGCTTCCGGGGTGCTGGAACAGGCGCAGGGCCCCGTCGTGGAACGCCTCGAGGAGGCGGGTCTATCCCTGGTCCGCGCCGAGGCGGACGGCGACTGGGTTGCCCTGCGGCTGGTCAGGCGGGAGGCGGGCTGAGCCCGGCCGACGACATGCCGGACCACTCGGGCACCGGCTCCCTGCTCATCAGGTCCGCGATGGCCTGCCGTATCTCCAGCCCCTCGAAGAGCACGTCGTGGGTGACCTGGGTTATCGGCATCTCGACACCCAGGGACTCCGCCAGCCTGAGGGCGGCGCGCGTCGTGTCCACTCCCTCGGCGACCTGGGCCATCGCCCCCACGATCTCGCTCAGGGACTTGCCGCGTGCCAGCTCCTCGCCCACGTGGTGGTTGCGGCTCAACGCGCTGGAGCACGTGGCCATCACGTCGCCGATTCCCGCCAGGCCGGCGAAGGTCATGAGATCGGCCCCGGCGGCCACCCCGAGCCTAGCTATCTCGGCGATGCCCCGAGTCATGAACGTGGCCTTGGCGTTGTCCCCGATGTCGAGCCCGTCGCAGACCCCCGCCCCGAGCGCGACGATGTTCTTGAGTGATCCGGCGAGCTCCACGCCGACGATGTCGCTGTTGGTGTAGACGCGGAACAGGGGCGACGTGAGCAGAGCCTGGACCCGGTCGGCGGCCTCCCGGCTTGCCGATGCCACGACGGTGGAGGAGAGCTTGCCCGCCACGATCTCACCGGCGAGATTGGGGCCCGACATCGCGCAGAGATTCGCCCGCGCCTGGGGTAGCTCCTCGGCCAGCACCTCGCTCATCCGCTTCCCGGAGTCGAGCTCCAGGCCCTTCGTCGCGCTGACGACCACGGAGGAGACCGGGATCGCTCCCTCCACGGCGCGGGCGTTGGCACGCATCGTCCGCGAGGGCACGGCGATGATGACCAGCTCGGCCTCACCCAGCGCTTCGTCAGGGGACGCCGATACGCCGACGCCTGGGGGCAGCTCGACCCCGGGCAGGAGGCGCCGGTTCTCGCCGGTGCTGCGGATATCGTCGGCCTCGGCGGCGGTGCGCGCCCATAGGGTGACTCCCGCGCCCGCCCGGGCGGCGATTATGGCGAGGGTCGTCCCCCAGGTCGTCGTCCCTACTACGCCGACCTGGGCCATCGCAGGACCCTGTCCAGGCCGGACTTGCCTTCTCCGGCGCCGTCCGGGGACGAGCCGAACCGCCGCTCCTCTCCCTTGGCCAGCCGGACGATGTTGTCCTTGTGCTTTACCACGACGAGCACGCTGCCCACGATGCCGTACAGGGCGTAGACGTCGTGGGTGCCGCCCAGCAGGGCCATCGCCGCGAGAATTGCCGAGCCCGACACCGCGCCGACGAGGGATCCCAGCGAGGCGTATCGGCTCAGGGCGATCACGGCCACGCCGATGAACCCGGCTACGATTCCCGATATCGGCTCCAGCGGGAAGAGTCCTCCCCATCCGGGCGACACGCCCTTGCCGCCCCTGAACCCCGCGAATACCGGCCACATGTGCCCGGATATTGCGCCCAGCCCGGCCGCCACCTCCACCCCGGGCGATCCGGTGACCAGCTTGGCCGCGACTATGGCAGATGCTCCCTTCAACATGTCGAGGAGCAGCACGAGAGCGGCCGCGGGGGCTCCGGCGGTGCGCAGGACGTTGGTCATACCCGTGCTCCCGCTGCCATGGTCGCGTACGTCCACGCCTCCGAAGAGCCGTCCGAAGATCACGCCGAACGGCAGGGACCCAAGCAGGTATCCGAAGACGGCGAATCCGATTGTCTCCATCATCGCTCACCCCTGCTCTTGAAACGCATCCTCAGCGGAGCCCCCTCGAAGCCGTAGGCGCTCCGAAGGGCGTTCTCCAGATAGCGCCGGTAGGAGAAGTGTACCATGTCCGAGCTGTTCACGTAGAAGGTGAAGCTGGGCGGCTGCGATTGGTCCTGGGTGACGCCGTAGAGCTTCAGCCGCCGCCTGCCGGTGGCGGGCGGGTGCGCGGCGACGGCGTTCAGGATCGTGCGGCGCAGGTCGTAGCGCGGCAGCCCCATGCTCCACCTGCGGTGTACCTCCGCCGCCTGGTCCAGCAGACCGTCCATGCCCGTCCCGTCGAGCGCGGACGTGAAGCAGATGGGCACGTGGCTGGCGAACTTGAACCGCTCGCGGACCTTCCGCGTCGCCTCCTCGCGGGTCAGCCCGAGACCGGGCGCAAGGTCCCACTTGTTGACGGCCAGCAGGATGCCCCGGTATGCCTCCAGCACGTAGCCGGCGATATGGGTGTCCTGGGTCGTCGCCAGCTCCGACGCGTCCATCACCAGCGCCGCGACCTCCGCGCGGTCTATCGCCCTGATCGTCCTGATGGCGCTGAACTGCTCGATGCCCCGCTCGATCCTGCCCCTCCTCCGCAGCCCGGCCGTGTCGATCAGGTGAACCGTCCTGCCGTCGACGGTGACGAGGGTGTCCAGGGCGTCCCGCGTAGTGCCGGGCACGTCGCTCACTATGGCCCGCTCCTCACCCAGGATCGAGTTCAGCAGCATCGACTTGCCCACGTTCGTCCGGCCCACGATAGCCAGCCTGAAGTCGGCCTCCGGGTCCGGCATCGCCTCCCCCGCCGGCAGCAGGTCCAGCACCCGCCCCATCAGGTCGTCGACGCCCCGGTTGTGGTACGCGCTGACCGGCGTCGGCTCGCCGAGGCCCAGACGGTAGAACTCCGCGGCGTCCGCCTCACGGAGCTCGTTGTCCGTCTTGTTCACGGCCAGCACGACCTGCCTGCCCGACAGCCGCAGCACGCGGGCCACGTCCTCGTCCGGCGCGGTGACCCCGGCGGTCACGTCCGTCAGCATCACGACCACGTCCGCGCCCTCGATGGCGACCTGTATCTGGTCGCGTACGCTGGACCACAGCTCCGTCTCGGGGAATTCGTCCAGGCCGCCCGTGTCCACGAGTGTCAGGAGCCGCTCGCCCCACTCCACCTCGGCGATCACCCGGTCGCGCGTCGTGCCGGCCACGTCCGAGACGATGGAGGGCCGCGTCTCGGTCAGCCTGTTGAACAGCGTCGACTTGCCGACGTTGGGCTGCCCGACTATGGCGACGATCGGCCTGGCCGCGCCCGTCATGTCGTATCTGTATGGCCGCCGAGCAGGTGGGCGAGCACGGCGTTCTGGGCGTGGAGGCGGTTCTCGGCCTGGTCGAACACCACCGACTGGGGATGGTTCAGCATCCCAGGGGTGACCTCCTCGCCCTCGTGGGCGGGCATGTCGTGCATGAAGATGGCGCCCGGCCTGGCAAGCTCCATCAGGGCGGGGCTCACCTGGTAGCCCTGGAACGCCCGGTGCCGCGCTTCGGTTTCGGCGTCCTGGCCCATGCTCACCCACACGTCCGTGTAGACCACGTCGGCGTCCCTCGCCGCATCCTCCGGCATCTCCACCCAGTCTACGCCACCGCCACTGGCCCCGGCCCGCCGCTCGGCCTCGTCCCAGGTTGCGCCGTCCACCCGGTAGCCGGGCGGCGACGCTATCACGAACTCCGCGCCGACCGACGCGCACGCCAGCGCCAGGCTGGCCGCCACGTTGTTGCCGTCGCCCACGTAGGCGACCCGCTGCCCGTCGAGCCGCCCCCTGTGCTCCAGGATGGTCAGCAGGTCGGCCATCGCCTGGCAGGGGTGCTCCACGTCTGACAGCGCGTTCACGACCGGCACCGTCGTGTACTCCGCCAGCAGGCGCAGGCTCTCGTGGGAGTTGACCCGCGCCACCACGCCGTCGACCCACCGGTCGAGCACGCGGGCGACGTCCGGCACCGGCTCCCTCTCGCCCAGCCCCACCTCTGCGCCGCCCAGGTGGAAGCAGTCGCCCCCCAGCCGCCTGATGCCCACCTCGAAGCTAACCCTCGTCCGCAGCGAAGGCTTCTCGAAGAGCATGGCGATGGTCCGGCCCTCCAGCGGCCGCTGCGCCGGGCCGCCCTTCATCCGCACGGCCCTCTCGATCAGCAGCCCAACCTCCTCCGAGGACAGGTCTGCGATAGATAAAAAGTCCTTGCCGTCCACACTACACCTCCCGCGCGATAATACCGGAGCCGCTCCCAAGGCGGCAAGCAAAACCTCGTCGCCGTGTTGACGCTATGGCATCTGCTGACTAACCTATAGTGCATTCGCACACGCACGAACCGCTCCGTACGACGGGGCGGATGTCCTGGAGGAGATGCCCGATGGCGAAAGTCGATACACGAGACCTGCGTAATGTCGTGCTCCTGTCCCACGGCGGAGCCGGGAAGACGATGCTGGCGGAGGCGATGCTGTTCGCCTCCGGCGTCATCAACCGGCTCGGCAAGACCGACGACGGCAACACTGCGTCGGACTACGAGCCCGAGGAGCAGAAGAGGACCACCAGCGTCCAGACCGCCGTGCTGCCGTGCCCCTGGAAGGGCGGCAAGATCAACGTCGTGGACACTCCCGGCTATGCCGACTACCGGGGCGAGGTGAGCTCTGCGATACACGTCGCCGAGTCCGCGATTATCGTCGTGGACGCCACCTCCGGCGTGGAGGTGGGCACCCTGCAGATGTGGCAGATGGCCGACGAGCTCGACCTGCCCCGCGCCGTCTTCGTCAACAAGATGGACAGGGAGAACGTCAGCTACGAGAGCACCCTGGCCGCCATCACGGAAGTGTTCGGGCGCAAGTGCCTTGCGGTGCAGCTTCCGGACGGCGCGGAGGCGAGCTTCTCCGGGGTCGTCAGCCTGCTGGGGGACGGCGGTGGAGTTACGGACGAGCTGCGGGACGCGTATGACGAGCTTCGGGAGAAGCTGATCGAGACGATCGCCGAGGCCGACGACGACCTGATGATGAAGTACCTGGAGGGCGAGGAGCTGACGGACGCCGAGATCGCCCAGGGACTCAGGCAGGGGATCGTCGCCGGGGACATCGTACCCGTGCTGTTCGGCGCCGCGGGCTCGGGCATCGGCGCCGCCGAGGCGATGGACCTGATCGTGGACGCGATGCCATCGCCGGCGGACGGCAGGACGTCACAGGCCGCTGCGGGCGACGACGAGGTCACGCTGACGGCCGACGCTGGCGGCCCGTTGGCGGCCCAGGTGTTCAAGACGTCCGCGGACCCGTTCGTGGGCAAGCTCTCCTACATCCGCGTCGTCAGCGGCGAATTCAAGAGCGACCAGCAGGTCTGGAACGCCACCCGGAGCGAGGCGGAGCGCGTCGGGCAGGTCTACGTGCTGACCGGCAAGGAGCAGGAGGCGGTGCCCTCCCTCGCGCCCGGCGACATCGGCGCAGTGGCCAAGCTCTCGTCGGTCCTGACCGGCGACACGCTGACCGAGCGGAGCAACCCCATGACCCTGCCGGCCTTCACGTTCCCCACGCCCGTCTACCAGATGGCGGCCTACCCGAAGTCCAAGGCGGACGTGGACAAGATCACGACGGCGCTCGCCCGCATCACGGAGGAGGACCCGAGCCTCAGCGTCCAGCGGCAGCCCGACACAGGGGAGCTCCTGCTGGGCGGCCTGGGGGACGTCCACGTCGAGGTGGCGGTGGAGAGGATGCAGCGCAAGTTCGGGGTGGAGCTGGAGCTGAGGACCCCGCGCGTACCTTACAAGGAGACGATAACCAGGCAGACCCAGGTCGAGTACCGGCACAAGAAGCAGTCGGGCGGCCACGGCCAGTTCGGCCACGTCTACCTGGACATAGAGCCGTTGCAGCGGGGCGGCGGGTTCGAGTTTGCCGAGAAGATCGTCGGCGGGGCCGTGCCGCGCGAGTACATACCGTCCGTCGAGAAGGGGTGCAGGCAGGCCCTGGTGGGAGGCGCGGTATCGGGCTTCCCGCTGGTCGACCTCAGGGCGACGCTGTACGACGGCAGCTTCCACTCGGTAGACTCGTCGGGAGTGAGCTTCGAGATCGCCGGCAGCCATGCCCTGTCCGACGGCATAAAGCAGGCGGGCCCCATCATCCTGGAGCCGGTCATGCGCGTCGACGTCCGCGTGCCGGACTCGGACGCGGGCGAGGTGATGGGCGACCTGAACGGCAAGCGGGCGCGCATACTGGGCATGACCCCCCAGGGCGACGGCACGACGATAGTGGAGGCCGAGGCGCCCCAGGCCGAGATGCTGCGCTACGCAACGGACCTGCGGTCACAGACCCAGGGCAGGGGGTCGTTCACCATCAGCTTCGACCACTACGACCCCGTGCCGGGACACATCACGGAGCGCATAGTCCGCGAGGCCGAGCAGCAGCGCGAGGCCGACCGGTAGGGGCGGACCCACGTGTCCGCCCTCACGGGGCCAGGCGTGTTGAGCCATAGGGGCGGGTCTAAAGCGTCTCAGACCTGCCCGCCCTCGCCGGCAGACTCCTAAGGGGTCGCCGACCAGATCGTGTGGTAGTTCTCGCCGGTGAGGACGGCGGCGACCTCCGATCTCTCTAGGGACCGCAGCTCTGACAGGATCGTGGCGCACTCCCTCGCCGCCTCGGGGTGGCCGTCGCGCTCGAACCGGGACACCAGCTTGTCCCACACGCCCAGGCTCACCAGGCTGGCGACGGACTTGGGCCAGGGTATTACGGTGAGGTTGCTGGCCCGGGGAAAGGTAGGCCTCATCTTGCGGAGCGCCCTGATCCGCTCCCTCGGCGACTCCACGACCGGGCAGACGCAGACCAGCGGGCCCTCCCACTGGCTGGACCGGGTGTCTATCACCAGCGCCTTGTTGAACGTCTGGAACGACAGGGAGATGATCTCGCCGTTCTCCAGGCTGTCCATCACCTCATCCAGGTCGAGTACGAAGTCGCCGTCCATTGCTCCTCTCTCCCGATGCCGTCAGGAGACGAACTCCCTGACCGCTTCTATGAAGGCGGGCAGCACCTTCTGCCAATCGCCCGCCACGCCGTAGGACGCATCCCTGAAGATGTTGGCGTCCGCGTCCCTGTTGATGGCCACGATGTTCCTCGAGCCGGAGCAGCCCGCCATGTGCTGGCTCGCGCCCGATATGCCGACGGTGACGTACAGGTCGGGCGTCACCGACTTGCCCGTCAGGCCGACCTGAAGCGAGTGATCGACCCATCCCGCGTCGCACGCCGCGCGCGACGCCCCGACGGCCCCGCCGAGCAGGTCGGCCAGCTCACGCAGCCTGTCGAACGGCTCCGGGCCGCCCAGGCCGCGGCCTCCCGCCACCACGACGGCGGCGTCCTCCAGCCTCACGCCCTCCACTTCCTGGCTGACGCTCTCCACGCGCCGCACCCGTATGTCCGAGGGCTCGATTGCCGCGTCCACGCGGATCACGTTAGCGGTCCGCGACGGGTCGGGCGCGGGAGGCTCGTATGCGCGTCCCCGGAGCACTATGAAGCCGGGGCCGCCGCCCGTGAACGCGACCTTCGCCACGGCGCTACCGCCGTAGACGGGCCGCTCGGCAACGACAGCCCCGCTCGCCTCGTCCCTGCCCAGCGCTATGCAGTCCTGCGCTAGGGCCGCGCCAAGCCGGAAGGCCACCCTCGGCCCGGCGTTCTGGCCAAGTGGAGTCTTGCCCACCAGCACGGTACGAGGCTCGGCGTGCCTGCACACCTGCTCGAATGCCGCCACGTAGGCGTCCATGGACGAGCCGTCGAGTGCTGGGTTCTCGGCCAGCAGGACGGCGTCGGAACCGTATGACTCCGTCTGCCGCGCGGCCTCGTCGAGGTCCCGGCCCAGCAGGGCCGCGCCGACGGTGCCGCCCAGGGAGCGGGCAGCCGCGATCAACTCGCCCGTGATGGGGTCGAGCCCGCCGTCTCCCACCTCGCCCAGGACCAGCGTGTCAACGGTCATATCAGGCCCGCTTCCCGGAGCCTCAGGGCCAGGTTCCGCCCGGCGTCCGCCTCGTCCTCGCCCTCCACCATCTCGACCTGCCCGCCGCTCTCCGGCACGTACAGATCGACGATGCTGAGGCCGGGCTCCAGCATCTCCGGCTCGATTCCAAGGTCGTCCGCCGACCAAGTCGTCGGCCTCTTCCTGCCCGCCGCCATGATGCCCCTCAGCGTCGGGTATCTCGGCTCGCCCAGCTCGTTGCTGACCGTCACGAGGGCGGGCACGTCGGCCTCGATGACGTCGTATCCGTCCGCCGTCACGCTGTGTACGACGACGCCGTCCCCGACCACCTCGATGCCCTGCGCGACGGTCAGGCACGCCACGTCCAGCAGCTCGGCAAGTCCCAGCGGCACGTGTGCGTTGTCCCAGTCCGACGCCTGGCGGCCGCACAGCACCAGGTCGAACCGCCCGATCTTGCCGATGGCGCTCGCCAGCACGCGGGCCGTCGCCCGGGCGTCCAGGTCCGCGAAGGCGTCGTCCTGTGCCAGCACCAGCTCGTCGGCGCCCATCGACAGCGGCTTCTTCATTACGTCCATGGCGAACGCCGCGCCGACGGAGAGCACCGTTATGGTCCCCCCGACCTGCTCCCGGATGCGGAGGGCGGCCTCTACGGCGTTCTCGTCGAAGCCGTTGACCACGGGCGAGATGCCGGGCGCATCGCGCACCCTCTTCGTCTCGGGGTCGATCTGGAAGGCCGACGGCGGGATCTCGGGATCCATCACCTGTTTGACGCAGACGATGATGTCTACGGGCAAAGGGGGACTCCTTGAGCAGGTCTGGGCCTCTTGGCGAAGGTCGTGGGGTATTATAGATAGCGGCCTCAGAGGGCCGTCAACACGGATTGGGTTCACAATTGGGCCGAGCCTGAAGCGGCCCGGCGAAAGGAGAGCACTTGAAGGCGGAACTGATCGACGGCAAGAAAATCGCTGGCGACGTACGGGCGGAGGTGGCCGCCGATGTGGCCGATCTGAAGGCGAGCCACGGTGTCACGCCCGGCTTGGCCGTGGTCCTCGTGGGCGACGACCCCGCCTCGGCCGTCTACGTGCGCAGCAAGCAGCAGGCGGCCACGGAGGCCGGGATGACGGCACGCGACGTGAGGATGCCCGGCTCGACGTCCCAGGACGAGATCATCGAGAAGGTGGCCGAGCTTGGCGAGGACGACGAGATTCACGGCCTGCTCGTCCAGCTACCGCTGCCTGACCACGTGGACGTGGACGCGGTGATAGAGGCGCTGAACCCCAACAAGGACGTGGACGGCCTGCATCCGGCGAACGTCGGGCTGCTCGTGCAGGGCAGGGAGCGCTTCGTGCCCGCCACGCCCGCCGGCATCCAGCAGATGCTGCTGCGCACGGGACGCGACCCGGAGGGCAAGCACGTGGTGGTGTGCGGGCGGAGCGAGATCGTGGGCAAGCCGCTCTCGATCCTGCTCATGCAGCGCAAGCCCGCCGCCAACGCCACGGTCACCGTATGCCACACGAGGACGAGGGACCTGGCGTCGATGACGCGCCAGGCGGACATACTCGTCGCGGCCATGGGGCAGCCCCGAATCATTACCGCGGACATGGTTGCGCCGGGCGCGGTGGTGATCGACGTGGGCACCAACCGGGTCGACGCGCCGGAGCGCAGGCGCGGCTACAGGCTCGTGGGCGACGTGGACTTCGACGCCGTGTCGGAGAAGGCGGCCGCGATAACGCCGGTGCCCGGCGGCGTGGGCCCCATGACCATCGCGATGCTTCTGCGCAACACCCTCAACGCTGCCACGTGGACGGTCGAACGAGACTGAAGACCAGCGACTTCGACTACGACCTGCCGCCGGAGCTGATCGCCCAGACGCCGGTCGAGCCGCGCGACCACTCAAGGCTCATGGTGGTGCGCCGGGCCGACGGGCGGATACGCCACGCGCGGTTCTACGACCTGCCCGAATACCTAGGGCCGGGCGACCTGCTCGTCTTCAACGACAGCCGGGTCATCCCGGCGCGGCTATACGGCGCAAGCATTCCCTCTGGCGCGCGGATCGAGCTGTTGCTGCTCGAACGTCTGGGAGGCGGCTCATGGCGGTCGCTGGTCAAGCCCGGCAGGCGCATGAGGGAGGGCGCCGAGTTCGAGATCGAGGGTGCGGGCCGCACCGTGACGGGCAGGGTGGTCGCCGTGAACGGCGACGGGTCGAGTGACGTGGCGCTCTCCGACGAGGACCGCCTGGCGGAGATGGGCATCGTACCGCTGCCGCCCTACATCAACGAGCCTCTGTCGGACCCCGAGCGCTACCAGACCGTCTACTCGCGCGTCGCCGGCAGCGTCGCCGCGCCGACCGCCGGCCTCCACTTCACCCCCGGCCTGCTCGACCGCGTCCGCGAGGCGGGGGCCGAGCTTGCGTTCGTGACCCTGCACGTCGGCTGGGACTCGTTCAGGCCCGTCGCGTCCGATGACATCGCCGCCCACGACATGCACTCGGAGTACTGGGAGATCGGCCCGGACTCAGCCGATGCGATAAACCGGGCCAGGGCGGAGGGCCGCCGGGTCATATCCGTCGGCACCACGGCGGTGAGGCTCCTGGAGCACGCGGCGTCACTTCACGACGGCTCGGACGGGAGCACGCTGGCGCCGGGATCGGGCAGGGCGGACCTGTTCATATACCCCGGCTACAGGTTCAGGGTCGTCGACGCCCTCGTCACCAACTTCCACCTGCCGCGCTCGACCCTGCTGATGCTGACCAGCGCATTCGCCGGACGCGACCTGGTGCTACGCGCCTACAGGGAGGCCGCCCAGCGCCGCTACCGCTTCTACAGTTTCGGCGACGCCACGTTTTTCGTATAGCCACACGGCGAGATTGGCCCGGGCTACCGCTGCATTAGGTCGATGGTCGGCTTGCGGTGGGAGTGGACGGTGTAGGTGAGGGAGGCCGAGCCGCCGCCCTCGACGTTGGCCTCGACCTCCAGCCCCATCGGCCCGTGTAGGTAGGTCAGGTCGTCGCCCTCCAGCCGGAAGGGCCGGTCGTGCCCGGGGTAGAAGACGTCCGACGCGGCCAGCATCTTCTCGACGCTCTCGGTCGCGTCGTTCACGTCCCAGAAGACGTTGTAGGGCAGCTTGCGCCTCACCGTCCCGCCGTCCGGCATCGCGTCGCCGGCCACCAGCACCCTCTCGCCCTCGTGCTCGGCGACTATGCTGATATGGCCGCGCGTATGGCCGGGCGTGTCGATAATCGAAACGCCGGGCGCCACCTCGTCGCCGTCCGAGATGGGATCGACCCTGAGCTTGCGCAGCATGTCCGCGAAGTAGCTAGCCGACATCACGTCGTGCCGGTTGGGGTTCTGCGCGTAGTCGATCTCCCTCGGATGCACCAGGACCCTCGAATGGGTGAACAGGTCTGCGTTCTGGCAGTGGTCCCAGTGGAGGTGCGTGAGCACCAGCGTGTCGATGTCCTCGAAGCCGAGGCCCCGGCTCTCGAGCGCCTTGAGCAGCCACAGCCGCCGCGATGCCGGGCCCGTGTCGATCAGGATGCGCCGCCCCTCCGTCTCGACCAGCGAGACCGTCGAGTACCCGACGTTTCCCTGGTCGGTCACGAGCGCGAACCCGTACGTCAGCACGTCTATCTTCGACATCGGCGGACTCCCGCTAGCTGCTTTACGTAAGGTACTGGGCCGGCTCTTCGCCCGGCGGGGGCGGGTTGCTCTCTACCAGCCGGATCGACCGCGCCGCGTCCTCGATCGTCCCCTCGATCTCCGCCGCCCGCTCCTCGCCCCAAAGCTCCACCGCCCGCCGCCTCAACGCCGCCTCGACCTTCGCGTAGCCGTCCTGCTTGTCCTGTGCCACAGCGATTCTCCCTCGAAGCAGTCCTGAGACTAAGCCTAATGCGCAACCCCGTCAACCCGCTAGGCGACCACAACGTAGGGGCGGGTTTCAAACCCGCCCTCCCTGCTTACGAATCAGGGAATCCGGATGCCGTGCGTCGGGAAAATGAGCTTGCGCACCGTGTCGACGCTGGCCTCGGCGAACCTCCGCGCGTCCTTCTGGTATGGCTCGACGGCCTGGGCGACCTCGGCGGGGTCTGAGAGGGTCGTGACGCGCCACTCGTCGGCGTAGGACTGGGGGATCCGGTCGGGCAGGGGAGCGCCGAGCATGACGCCATAGGCCGACGCCCAAGCCCGGGCGACGGCCTGCAGGTCGTAGCCTCCGCCCCCCAGCGCCAGCCACTTGGGCGCCTTGCCCGCGAAGCTGCTCACCGCCCGGCTGAACCCCTGGACGGTCAGTGCCAGGTGCGTGATCGGGTCGCGGAAGTGGGTGTCGATCCCTAGCTGTGTGACCAGCACGTCCGGCTGGAACGCCTCCAGCAGCGGCGGCACGATCCGGTCGAACGCCCACGCGTACACATCGTCGGACGTGTAGACGTACAGGGGCAGGTTCACCGAGTAGCCGCTGCCGCCCCCCGTGCCCGTCTCCTGGGCGAACCCGGTGCCCGGGAAGATGAACGCGCCCGACTCGTGTATTGAGATCGTCAGCACCGCGTCCGTGTCGTAGAAGGCGTGCTGCACCCCGTCGCCGTGGTGGCAGTCGATGTCCACGTAGGCGACCTTGAGGCCCTTCCGCACCATGGCCTGGATGGCGACGACCGGGTCGTTGAACACGCAGAACCCGGACGCGTGGCCGGGCATGGCGTGGTGGAGGCCGCCTGAGATGCTGATCGCCGCGTCCACCTCGTCGGCCAGCAGCAGGTCCACCGCCCTCATCGTCGCCCCCGTCGAGAGGAGCGCCGCCTCGTACATGCCTTCGAAGATGGGGTTATCGCCCGGGCCGAGGCCGAAGGCCAGCGGCGAGACGGAGAAGTCGTTGGCGCTCACCCGCCGGACGCAGTCGACGTACTCCGGCGTGTGGTAGAGCATCACCTCGTCGACGGTGGCGTCTCGGGGCTCGACGAGCAGTGCGCCCGGCTCTTCGAAGACCCCGTAGGAGCTGAGCAGGTCGTAGGTGTGGCGCAGCCTTACCGCCTTCAGGGGATGCTCGTCGCTCAGGACGTGGCGAGTGAGGGCGTCGCCGTATATGAAGGCGACCCCCATCCTAACCTTCCCCCTCGGGGGGAAGGGACTGGCCGGGGCCGCGTAGCCATCGCCATATCCATGGCCAGGCCGACGTCGCGATGGCCGCCGCGGCTGCCCCGGTCAGCAGCACCGACGTGCCCACCGTGCCGGGGTCGGGCCTGGGAGCGACCGGCGTGGTTCCCAGCAGGTCGTTCCGCCACTCCTGGTCCAGCTCCTCGACCGACAGCCCGTACACGGTGACGAGCGCCTCGTCGATCCGCTGCCCTGAGTTCATCTCGGCGAGCAGGGCGGATATCCTCTCGGGCCCATACGTGTCCATCATGTAGTCCACGACGCTCCACGCCTGGGCGTAGAAGAGGGAGATGTCGCGCGACCTTCCCGGGACGGAGCCCATGTTCTTCAGGCTCAGCAGCCGCCCGGCCCGCGCGGCGCTCCTGACGGTTGCGCTGCGGACGATTGCGCTGTCCTCGAACTGCATCGCCAGTCCCTCGTTCAGCCACGCCGGCACCCTTGCCAGCGGCGATTCGGTCGCCTGGTGGACCAGCAGGTGCGTAGCCTCGTGGATCATCGTGTCGGTGTCGAGCCCCTGCATCAGGAACAGGTCGTACTCGTCGAAGGCGAACCCGGCGAAGTAGTGGCCCCTCGTCGACGCCTGGCTCACCATGGGGAACGCACGCCGCGCCTCCCTGGAGCCGTTCACGATGACCGCCTTCATACGGTGGACGTCGTCGACGCCGAAGACGGGCTTGATCTCCTCGATCCGCTCGGCCACCTGCTGGGCCGCCTGGGCGACGCGCCGCTCCGATATGTCGTGCCACAGGACGGTGAGGCTGCCGATGGTCAGGGACTCCCACCGGTAGCGCGGGTCCCTGTACTCGAAGGACCACGGAGGGGTCTCGACCACGTGGCCGTTGACGTCCGTGATCCGGTAGTAGTACTCGATCTCGACGCCCGTCGGGATGTAGCTCGACCCCGAAGTCTGCACGGTGAAGTCAGCCGAGACCCGGAGGCCCGGCTCGAAGTCGGGATAGCCGTACGCCTGCACGGGACGCCCGCCTACGCTGTAGAAGAGGCGGACCTCGGTTATGGCGGAGTCCCCCTCGGCCTGGAGCTTGAAGACGAGCTTGTCGGGATAGTCGATGCTGTGGCCCGCGGCGAGGACGCGGATGGTGTCCTTGGGCACCGAGACGTCAGCTGCCGCCGCGCCGACGGCGAGCACGGCCAGCGCCGCCGCTATGATCGCCCCGAGTGCCTTCGCCTTCATCCTGAGTCCACTCCAGTCCCGCCGTTGCGACCAATCCGTAGGGGCGGGTTTGAAACCCGCCCTCCCGGTTGCTAGATGCCCGTAATCCTGAACGCGGCCCTCGCCTTGTAGCGCCGGTTCAGGTTCAGGATCAGCGCGGTCATGCCCTCCACGTAGGCGGCGTTGGCGAGCCCGCCGCCGTCCACGGCGCGAATCCCGTCTATCCTGCCGCTCAGCTCCATGATCCGCACCCTCGCGTCTTCATCGTCGCTACATACTACAACGTCCGAGTCGATCGTCTCGTTAGGGTCCAGGAGGTCGTGGGCGCTTATCGTCTGGAAGGCCGCGACGACCCTGGAGCCGGGGAGCAGGGCCTGTATCTCCAGCGCGGCGGATCCGTCGGGCACGGGCTGGATCGACGCCCCTCCCTTGCCGAACCGGACCGGCACCGTGACGCCCACCACGATCTTGCCCGCGAGATGCCCGGCCAGGGGCTCGATGGTGTGCCTCTGGGCGGAGTAGGGCACGGCTACGAACACTACGCTGGCCCGCGCCGCGGCCTCGTCGTTCAGGCCTCCCTCTACGACGGCTCCGGGCGCGAGTCCGGCGACCTGTTCGGCGGCCGCGGCGGCCCGACCGGCGTCGCGGGAGCCGATGATCACGTCCTCGCCAGCGAGCGCGAATCGCAGGGCGAGGCCCATGCCCTCGGGCCCCGTACCGCCCAGGAAGCCGATCATGCCGGGGCTACTGGGCCTGCGGGCGCACTTCGTCGTCCACCGTCACGCCCATCGCGCCGTGCAGCTCCCAGGGCCGAAACTGCTCCACGAACGCCTTGGCCTCGTCCATGGACCCGATGCCCTTCTGCGCCCGGCCGGGGTCGTAGCCGAAGGTCTGGGCGAACGCGTCGAAGCCCCTCTTCGTCGCCCTCACGCCGCCCACCTCCTGCTCGACGCCGTCATCCATCGCCAGGACGAGCCTCTGCCCCTTCCTCACTTCACGCCAATATACCTGCATGGATAGTAGTCCTCCAGTGAGTTGCCGTCTCCAGCCTGTGTCCGGCCCGCGCCGCGTAATCTACCGGCGTATAGTGTACCGCACAAGGGCGGACAACTCTCTTCCGTGCAGCGCGTCTTGTGGGGGAGGGTGCTCGCAGATATAATCTGTCGCGCCATCCCAACGACGGAATTAGGAGGCGGAATGGGAGCCAAGATCGCGTATCTCGCAGCCGACGATAGCCAGATGGAGTACCTGAATGCCCTGGCGCCGGAGGCCGACGTCGCCTGGGTCGACTCGAATCTGAGCACGGAGGAGCAGGCCGCCCTCATGCAGGACACGATCGTCATCTACGGCGACGGCACAGTCGACCTGGCACGCCGCTGCCCGAATCTGAAGCTCGTGCAGGTGTCGAGCGCCGGCACCGACAGGCTCGACGTGGCCGGCCTGGCCGCACTCGGCATTCCGGTGTCGAACGGCGGCGGCGGGAACGCCATCTCCGTTGCCGAGCACGCCATCGCCCTCATGCTCAGCGTATACCGCAAGCTGAACGTCCAGATGGAGTCGGCCAAGGCCGGGAGGTGGGCAGGGGACATCCGGCAGGAGTGGTGGGAGACCGCCCACGAGCTGACGGGCAAGACGGTCGGCATCATTGGCCTCGGCCACATCGGCCAGAACGTGGCGCAGCGGCTCGCGGGCTGGGACTGCGAGCTACTGTACGAGGACGCTGTCGAGCGCCCCGCCGACGTGGAGGCGCGGCTTGGCGTCACTCGCATGTCGAGGGACGACCTGCTCGCCCGGGCGGACGTGGTCACGCTCCACGTACCCCTCCTCGGCGCCACCCGCGGCATGATCAGTGACGCGGAGCTGGACGCCATGAAGACCTCCGCCATCCTGATCAACACCTGCCGTGGCCCGGTCGTGGACGAGGCGGCCCTGATTAGGGGAATGAGGGCAGGCAAGATAGCGGGCGCCGGGCTGGACGTGCTGGAGCAGGAGCCGACGCCGCCCGACAACCCGCTCCTCAGGATGGACAACGTGGTCGTTACGCCGCACATGGCGTCCTTCGCCCAGGAGTCCTGGGACCGGAGCCGCAGGTTCGCGCTGGAGAACGCCGTCCGCGTCGTCAACGGCGATGAGCCGCTGTCGGTCGTGGCGCCGGAGCAGGCACAGCAATGAAAATCACCGCAGTCGAAGCCGTGCCGGTCGACCGGTACCTGTTCACGAAAGTCCACACCGACGCCGGCATCGTTGGCTACGGCGAGTCGGGGGCCTGGGGCTTCCTGGAGGCGTCGGCCGCCGCCATCGACAAGTTCGGCCGGTATCTGGTGGGCAAGGACCCGCTGCTGATCGAGCACCACTGGCAGAACATGTACAGGACCAGCCACTTCCGGGGCGCGGCGATCATGGGCGCGCTGAGCGCCATCGACATCGCCCTCTGGGACATCGCGGGCAAGCACTTCGGGGTGCCCGCGTACCAGCTAATGGGCGGCCGGGTACGCGACAGGGCCCGTGTCTACTACCACGTCATAGGCGACACCAGGGAGAAGCTGGTGCAGGGGGTCCGCGACGCCCGCGCGGACGGGTTCACGGCGGTGGGCCACCTCACTCCATTCCTGGACGAGGAGCGCACCGTCCCGTACTTCAAAACCCACGCCGACAAGATGGCCGACGCCATCGACGCAGTCGCCGCATACAGGGAGGCCGCCGGCACCGAGGTGGATCTTTGCATCGAGATACACCGCAGATTGACCCCCGCCGAGGCGATAACGTTAGCGAAAGGGATAGAGGAGTTCCACCCGCTCTTCTACGAGGACCCTATCCTGCCCGACAACTTCGAGGCCATGGCGCTGGTCGCCAGCAACGTCAACATCCCCATCGCGACGGGGGAGCGTCTGCACACGATCCACGAGTTCCAGTCGCTGCTGCGGACGGGTGCGGTCCAGTACGTGCGCCCCGACGTCTGCCTCGTGGGCGGCCTGACCCACGGCAAGAAGATCGCCGCCATCGCCGAGGCACACTACGTGGGGGTCGTGCCGCACAACCCGCTCAGCCCCATCAGCACCGCGGCCTGCCTCCAGCTCGCCGCGTGCATCCCCAACTTCACCATCCAGGAGTACCCGAAGGGTGAGCTCGAATCGCCCAAGATCGACATGGTGAAGGAGCCGCTCCGCCAGGAGGACGGCTTCCTGATCATCCCCGACGCGCCCGGCATAGGCATCGAGCTTGCCGACGACGCCCAGGAGAAGTGCCCGCCAGTCCCCCACGGAGAGATCGGCGCACGCCTCCATATCGACGGCTCGGTCGTCGACCAGTAGGGGCGGAAGACGGGAGCGCCGCGATCATGGACCGCAAGTACTACATCTTCGTCGGCGTCTTCGTCGCGACCCTCGCCGTCTTCATCATAGGCCTGGCGACCGGCAACACGGCGCTGATAATCCTGGCCTTCGTAGGGTCGCTGGCGCTGTTCGTGGCGCGCAGGTACTTCATACCCCGCCGCTAGTCATACTGTCATACCGGCGAAAGCCGGTATCCAGTCCCAGGACGGCAGAGCGGATCTTCTATTGAGAGCGCCCTTTGGTAGAATGGAAGCTGCGCCATGAGCTCCGAGCAGACAGATAGAGCAGTGCCTCCGGGCGCAGGACTTGGACTCCCGGCGCTATGGGCCGGACTGCGCGGAGTCCCGGCCGGACTCAGGGCCGGCCTTGCCGAGGGGACCGTCAGCCTCGCGGAACTTGTCGCCTATCCCGCGCTCGTCATCGCCGCCCTCGTCGCGCGGTTGTGGGACCTGGGCTCACGCGCCATGCACCACGACGAGAGCCTCCACGCCCTCTACTCCTACAACTTGGCCGTGGGCGACGGCTACCGCCACGACCCCATGATGCACGGCCCCTTCCAGATGGAGGCGACGGCGGGCATATTCCTCCTGCTCGGCGACAGCGACTTCACCGCCCGGCTTCTCTACGCCCTCGCCGGAACCGTCCTCGTGGCGCTGCCCTTCTTCCTGCGGAGCCGGCTGGGCCGCACCGGGGCCCTGCTCGCCGCGACGATGCTGGCCGCGTCGCCCGCCATGTTCTACTTCAGCCGGTTCGCACGGAACGACATCCTCGTCGCGGTCTGGACCCTCGGCCTCGTCATTGCGGTCTGGCGGTACCTGGACGAGGGCAAGACCCGCTACCTCTACTGGGTTGCGGGCCTCCTCGCCCTCGCATTCGCGACCAAGGAGAGCGCGTACGTCATCACCACCATCCTCGGCAGCTACCTGCTGGTCGAGATACTTTCGAGGAGCTGGTCCTCGATCACTGGGCTTGTGAGGGTAGGGGTGAACCCTCTGGTGGCGCTGGGCCAGCTCGTGGACGGCGCCTGGCAGACCTTCCGGCGGGGCCTGCGCTTCGAGAACCCGTCGCGCCAGGCGAGCCTCTTCGTGCTCCTCTTCACCCTGTCCCTGCCGCTCGGCGCCGCGCTGGTCAGCATGGTGCAGGACTCATCTCTGCTGGGTGGGACCGGACTGGTGCTAGCCAGCCCCATCGGCAGCCCTCGTATAGGCGCTCCCTCCGGCGGGGGGATAGTGATTGCAGCGGTGACCATCGGGTTCCTTCTGTGGGTGTCCGCGACGATTGGCTCGAAGTGGAACTGGCCGGTCTGGTGGAAGTGCGCCGCGATCTTCGGCATCGTCTGGGTGCTGCTCTACTCGACCTTCTTCACCAACCCCCTGGGCATAGGCAGCGGCATATGGCAGTCCCTCGGCTACTGGATAGTGCAGCAGGACGTGGCCAGGGGCAACCAGCCCCTCTACTATTACCTCGTCATAACACCCCTCTACGAGTTCCTGCCGCTCATATTCGCCGTCGCGGGCGGCGTCTTCTACTGGCGCCGTCGCGACCGCTTCGGCCTGTTCCTGGTCTTCTGGTGCGTGTCGACCTTCCTCCTCTACACCTATATCACGGAGAAGATGCCCTGGCTGCTCGTCAACCTCGCCCTGCCCCTGATCATCCTCGCGGCCAAGTTCCTCGGCGACGTAGTGGAGGGAATCCAGTGGAGGCGTGTGTGGCGGGGGGGCGGCGCCGCGATTGTCCCGGGCGTTATCCTGTTCGTCGCGGCGCTGTGGCTCCTGGCATTCTCCGAGCCGGAGGGGAGAGATGGCTACCTCGGCCTGCTGGCGATGGTGGCGGTGCTCGTCTGCCTCGCCGCCCTCGGATACTGGGTCCACAGGCGTGTAGGGTCGCGCAACTTCTGGTCCGTCGCCGCGGCGTCCTTCGCGCTCCTGTTGCTGGCGCTCACGGTCAGGGCGACCTGGCACGCCGCGTACCGCAACGGCGACACGCCCGTCGAGATGCTCGTCTACACCCAGACGTCGCCCGACCTCGCCGCCGTCTACAGGCAGATCGTCCGTAACCCGGACGGGGCCGACGGCCCGATCACCGTATCCGTCGACGGGACGGGCGGCTTCAGTTGGCCCTGGGCCTGGTATCTCCGGGAGCGCCAGGGCGTGGGCTACGACAGCTACTCCGGGCCGGTCACCGAGCCCCCCGACGCCTCCATCCTCCTCCTCAACGCCGACAATATGCCGGAGTCCGACGACGTCATGGCCGAGCGCTACGGCAGCGGCGTACGCATCCCCCACAGGTGGTGGTTCCCCGAGAACTACCGGGGCCTGACCCCCGGCAAGCTCGCCAGGGCCCTGATCGACCGCGACTCCTGGCGCACGGTGATGGACTACTTCCTCTTCCGCGAGCTCAGCACGTCCCTCGGAAGCTCCGACGTCGTCGTCTACGTCTCACCCGGCGTCCCCATCGAGGTGCCCCAGCGACCCTAGCAGCCGCGCCGCGTTGCCGCCCCTGATGGCGTCTTTGTCGGCCTCTGCCAGCTTCGCCTCGTCGATCTGACGGTGCAGGCGGTTGGCCCGTAGCAACGGGTAGTCGCTCCCCATCAGTATCCGCTCGGCCCCGACCAGGCTCGCACCCGCCTCGAACACCCGGCGGTCGTACAGGAAGGGAGACGCCGCCGTGTCGAAGTAGACGTTCGCCAGCGCCTCCTTCACCTCCGGCATGAGCGCGTAAAAGGGCAGTCCGCCGCCCCAGTGCGCACACACTATCGTCGCGTCGGGGAAGTTCTGGATGAACCGCCACAGCACCTCGGGCCTCGTCTCCCCCTTGCCCTGGTACATGTGGCCGACGGGCTCCGACGAGTGCGTCAGCACGATCAGCCCCAGCGCCCCGGCCGCCTCCATGAGCGGCCCCATAGTGCCCTCGTCGCCCAGGTCGTATCCCTGTGTGTCGGGGCGAAGCTCACCGATGCCCGCTAGACCCCGCGCCGCGCAGCGTTCGGCTTCCCGCGTCGCGTCCCCGCCCCACGCGGGATTCACGCCGCCGAATCCCATCAGCCGGTCGGGGTGCCGCGCGACGGACTCGATGACGTAGTCGTTCGCCTCCCGTGCAAGGCCCCGGTCCGTCCACCCGATACCCATCACGACCGACTGGTCGACCCCGTCCCGGTCCATCGCCGCGACCAGCTCCTCGGTCGTCGCCATCCTCGCCTTCGGGTCGGCGAACAGCTCCCCGAAGGTCGCGTCGACAGCCGCGTACCTCTCCCGCCCGTCCCGCAGCCACTCCGGGTACACGTGCGTATGAAAGTCGACGACCGGCCGGTGCGGCGTCCGCGAAGTCACGCCATGCGCTCGATGCTCAGCACTCCCGGGTCCGTGCCGTTCAGCATCATATCCACCGCGCGCTCGCCCGACACGAGTCCCATGGAGTTGCCGTGCCCCGTGAATCCCACGCAGAAGTAGACGTTCGGCTCGTGGGGCAGACTCCCCAGGATGGGCAGGCCGTCCTCCGTCATGCCGTGAATGCCCGCCCACCGTCGGCTCACTCCGGCCTTAGACCCCTCGGGGAAGTGGCGCCTGATGAAGCTGGCGATGAACCTCTGGACGTTGTCCGTCACCTCGTCAGCCCAGGTGTGCTCCTGCTCGACGTGCTGCCATCGCCCGCCGCCGACCAGCAGCCTGCCGTCGGGAAGCTGGCGATAGTAGCACTGCTTGTAGTTCATGCACATCACGTCGAGCATCCTCGGTGCGGGCCCGGTCAGCAGCACCTGCCCCCGTGCGGGGGCCACGTACGGCAGGAAGAACGGGTCCAGCAGCCCCGCGTATCCGTTCACCGCCAGCATCACCTTCTCGCACTCGATGACGTGGCTCCGCGTCGTCACCCTCATCCCCGGGCCGCTGCTCTCGATGGCGAACACCTCGTCGTTCTCGTACAGCGCCGCGCCGCACGTCCGCGCGAGGGCCTGGGTGAGCTGCGCCGGATGCGTTGCGAAGTCGTCGGGCTGGAGCATCGCGGGCCCGAAGCCCCGGTCGAGGGGGTCGCGGTCGTAGTATTCGGTGGGGAAGCCGTCGCACTCCAGCATCCCCGCGCTCATGCGCAGGTCCTCGTTGCTCTCCCGCGTGCCCCCGAAGTAGTACGTCCCGATCTCCTCGTGCTCCACCTCGTACTTCTGCGACAGCTCGCGCATCCTGCGCACGTTCGCGTCGGTCATCCGCCATATCTCAAGGGCGGCGTCTCGGCCGAACCGCTCGGTCGTCTCGTTGTAGCTGTCCCGCATGCCGAGCAGCACCATTCCGGCGTTCCTGCCGCTAGCGCCCGATGCCGGATAGTGCCTCTCGACCACCGCCGTATCCCTGCCGGCCTCCGTCAGCAGCCCGGCCATGTAGGAGCCGATCAGCCCCGCGCCAACCACCACCACGTCGTGGCTGACCCGCTCCTGTCCCCCCGCGGTCTCCTGCCAGTGCGAAACGGTCATGCCGAACTCACCTACCAGGTCCGGGATTGCGGTCGGGGGCGTTCACGTGGCACTGAAGGTGGAGTCTGCGTGCCGCACCGTGCATTCCAGCCGTGACCTTGTGGGGTCGTACTCGATTCGCCAGTTATTGATGACATCTCGGCCTAGCAGAGACGGCAAGACCTCGTTGCTTTTGTTCGGTTCCGCGATGAGCAGTTGCACCGCGTAGAGCCTGGCTTGGCGCTTGTCGGTGAAGGAGAGGATGGCAGGTTCGATGAAGTATGGAGACGTGCCGCCGACACCTTTGTAGCTCACCCTGTTTCTGAGGTGTTCGAAATCCAAGCCCACGTTCATGGCATCTGCAGGGTGCAGACATGTGATATCAGCCCCTGTGTCGAGCAGGAAGACCACGCTCTGATCGACCCCCAAGCGAGGGGCGATGAGTCGCCCCTCGACTAATGGCCTCCCCTGGTTGTCGAACTCGCCTAGGATCACAAGATCAGTATGGGTGGGTCCGTGTCGAGGAATTCGATCACCCGGTCCGACCCTCGCAGGCCTTGGGACTCGGCATCCTCGATCACCGCATCTATGGAGTCGCCTATGGCCACTACGCCATCTTTCCCCATAGCCACCCACTGATTCGGATGTGCTTCCATCAGGGCGGCACGTTCGTTTCGCATGCGGACGACGATTTCGTGATACTCCTGCATGCTCGCGATAAGCGCCCCAGGGCCGCCCAGCCCTTCGACGATCTCCCTTACGTACTTCTCGTCCCTCAGCTTTGCCATAGTAACTGCTGCGTCGTGCATGGTGTCCTTCCTACACTCTCCTAAGCGCGATTCTACCGGCCTCCCATAGGTATGGCAACCGCGCCCCATCTTCCGTATCATGTGAACCCATGAAGATCACCAACGTCACCGTCCACCTGCTCAAGGCCTCCGGCGCCAGCCGGCTCTTCGACCTCGTCCTGCTCCCCGGCATGAGGCGCGACCGGTGGAAGCACGACCTCGCGTCCATGGAGTCCGGCGTCATGCCCGTGATGCGCGTCGAGACCGACGAGGGCATCGTGGGCGCGTGCACCGCCGACGCGGGCGCATCGGCCGACCTCACGTCGGCCTCCCTCGAACAGCTCCGATTCCTCGTCGTCGGCAAGGACCCGCTGGATCGCGAGCGCCTCTACCAGGCGCTCCACACCGGCACCCGCTGGCTCTACCAGCCGCCCGGATGGCTCGGCTCCTTCGACAACTGCCTCTGGGACATCCTCGGCAAGGTCGCCGGACTCCCTGTCTACTCCCTCATCGGGCGCGTCCGCGAAAGGGTGCCGGTCTACATGAACATCCGCGGCGAGACGAAGGAGGAGGCTGCCGACGACGCCCGCAAGGCCGTCGCCGAGGGCTTTCCCGCCGTCAAGGACCACTTCTACCACTCCGTGCGCGAGAACCTGCAATGGTTCGAGGCCGTGCGCAACGCCGTTGGCCCCGACGTCGAGATCATGCACGACGCCGTCGGCATCTACACCTTCGAGGAGGCGCTGCGCGTCGGGCGGGCCCTGGAACAGCTCGACTACCGCTGGTTCGAGGAGCCCCTGCCTGAGCGCCAGCACAACAAGATGAAGGCCCTGTGCGACGCCCTCGACGTCCCCATCCTCGCCCCCGAGATGATGATGAATGACGTCGACCTGCAGGCCCAGTGGCTCATCTCCGGCGCAACGGACATGATCCGGGCCAACGCGCGCCACGGCACCACCGCCACCCTCAAGCTCGCCCACCTCGCCGAACTTCACGGCGCGAACATCGAGCTGAACGGCTACGGCGGCCTGTACGGCCTCGTGCACGCCCACCTGCTCGCGTCCATCTCCAACACCAGCTACTACGAGACCTTCGGCGAGTTCCGGGGGCACACAGAGCGGTCCTCCACAGAGATAGGGATGCTCAACCCGCTGGACGTGGTAGACGGCCACGTCGCCCCGCCCTCCGGCCCCGGCTGGGGCGCAGAGTGGGACTGGCCCTACTTCCACAAGCACGCAGTCGGCGAGCTCTAACGCTCCAGAATCGGCGCATTACAGGTCGTAGGGGCGGGTTTGAAACCCGCCCTCTCCTCGCGGGAGACTACAGTGCCTTCTCGAAATAGTGCCGGCTCGCGCCGCCCTCGTACCCTTCGGACATGCCGAACCGCCTGTACCCCAGCCTCTCGTAGAAGCCCGGCGCCTGGAACGACATCGTGTCGACCACCACCGAGACGCATCCCAGCTCCCTGCCGCGCTCCTCCGCCCACTTCATCAGGCGTCGCCCCAGGCCCTTAGACCGGTAATCGGCATGCACCCACAGCCGCCGTACGTGGATCTTCCGCCAATACTCGGCCCCGTCGATGCCCGCAACGACATGGCCCGATTCCACGAAGACGGCCTGCACCGGTACTGGGGCGCGGCTGGGCGCGTAGTCGGCACTGTACTCAATCAGGCCGCGGTCGATCTCTCCGGCCTGCTCATCCGTCGGATCCGTGACAAACTCCAAACCCATCGCGTTAGTATATGCTACGCACCATGAACAAGCCTGCACTGGTCCTGATTTCCGGCGCACCCGCCACTGGCAAGACCCACCTAGCCCGGATGATCGCCGAGGCCCTGCCGGTCGTCGTCCTCGAGAAGGACTCCATCAAGGAGACCCTCTTCGACACCCTCGGCGAAGACGACCGCGAATGGTCGAGGATGCTGGGAACGGCCGCCTTCGCGCTGCTGCGCGATCTGGTCGAGTCGCATCTCAGGGCTCGCCAGTCCGTAGTCGTCGAGGCCAACTTCCAGCGCGAGTACGAAGGGCCATGGATCGACCGCATGAAAGAGATCTACGACGCTCATGTCCTGGAGCTGCACTGCCGCACCGACCGGGAAACTGTACTCTCCAGGGTGGCCCGCCGGGCCGGCACGGACGAAAGACACAGCGGCCATGGTACTGGTGACGATGCTATGGTCAAGGAGCTTCGCGACAGATATCACCTCTACGGCCCGATCACAGACGGCGATGGCCTTGTGCTCATCGACACGACGGACTTCGAGGCGGTAGACTACGCTGCGATTCTCGAACAGGTCAGCTCCTATCTCGCTTGATCAGGCAGCGCTCCCGCAGCCCCTGCAGCAATTCGACTCATACCATACCGGAGGGCACATTTGCACTACCAGGGTTCGCACCAGCAGTACGACGTAGTATGTGAGGCTAATGTCATGGTCCCTGCCCGGGACGGTGTTGGGCTGGCGACCGACCTCTACTTCCCCGCGGTGGATGGACGGCGCGCGGACGGGAAATTCCCCGTCGTACTCGTTCGTACGCCCTACGACAAGGCCGCCCCGGGGGCCGTGCTGGACGCCAGGTACCTCGCGCGGCGCGGCTACGTATGCGCCATGCAGGACGTCCGGGGGCGATTTGAGTCCGAGGGCGAGTGGTACGCCTTCGCCAAGGAGGCCCCCGATGGCTACGACGCCGTCGAATGGCTGGGGACGCAGCCGTGGAGCACCGGCAGGGTGGGGACGATGGGCGACTCCTACGCCGGGAGCGACCAGGCCGCCCTCGCGACCCTCGACCCGCCCCACCTTTCGACGATGATCGTCGCCGTCGGCGCGTCCAACTACTACCACAGCTCCATGCGCCAGAACGGGGCGCTGGAGCAGCGCTTCCTCGTCTACGTCTTCCGCATGGCCGCCACCAGCAAGGAGGCCGAGGCCGACGCCGGGCTGAAGGCCGAGATCGTGAGGACTTACACGACCGGCATGAACGAGATCATCGAGCAGTTCCCCCTCTGCGAGGGCGCCACCATACTCAGGCGGCTGCCGTCCTACGAGCGGTGGGCCATCGACATCCAGACCCATGGCGACTACGACGACTACTGGAAGCAGCGCGGTTACGCCATGTCCGAGTACTACGACGAGCACGCCGACGTGCCCACCCTCTACCTCGGCGGCTGGTACGACTCCTACGCCCGCAACACCTGCGAGTCCTACGTCGCCCTGAGCCGCGCCAAGTCGTCCCCACAGCACCTGTTGATGGGCCCGTGGACCCATGGCCGGTACGAGACACCCCACTCGGGCGACCTATACTTCGGCATCGACGCCCAGATCACGTACATGGACCTGAAGCTGGCCTGGTTCGACCAGCACCTCAAGGACCTCCACACCGAGACCTCGGACTGGCAGCCGGTCAGGATCTTCACGATGGGTAAGGGGAGCGACGACAGGGCCGTCCTGGGAGCGCCCGGCGACGGTTCCGAGTACCCCGGGCGCGTCCATCACGGCGGCTACTGGCGCAGCGAGCCCGACTGGCCCTTGCCAGGCACGGCCTTCACGCCGTACTACCTGCACGCCGGCGGCTCCCTGTCTCCCGACCTTCCCGCAGAGGAGGAGTGCGGCACGACGACCTACACCTACGACCCGCGCGACCCGGTGCCGACCCTCGGGGGCGGCATCTCTGCCGCCGACATGGTCATGGCCCCCGGCGGGTTCGACCAGCGGGGCCGCCTCGGCGTCATCGGCTGCCACGACACGCTGCCGTTGAACGCCCGGCGCGACGTGCTGACCTTCCAGACCGGCGAGCTCGACTGCGACACCGAGGTGACCGGACCCATAGAGATGCGCCTGTGGGCCTCCTCGTCGGCCCTCGACACCGACTTCACCGCGAAGCTGATCGACGTCTACCCGCCCAGCGACAACTTCCCGGACGGCCTCGCCTTCAACATCACCGACTCCATCATCCGGGCACGCTACCGCAACGGCTGGGACAGCCCCGAGGACCTGGAGTCGGGCAGGCCCTACGAGCTCGTCTTCCAGCTCTACCCCACGTCCAACGTATTCCGAAAGGGCCATCGGATACGGCTCGACGTCAGCAGTAGCAACTGGCCCCGCTTCGACGCCAACCCCAACACCGGCGGCCCCCTGGGAGTCGACAGAGCCTACACCACCGCCACCCAGGCCATCTACCACGAGCCAGCCCGGCCCTCCCACGTCATCCTCCCCCTCCAACCCCAATAGAACCCATGAGAGGATCGAAGCAGTACGACCCCAACTTCTGGACGCTCACGACCATCGAGGCCAACGGCCAGCCGGTCTTGTGCAACTTCGGCTGCGACGACTGGGTCGCCGAGGACGCGCCGCTCTGCGTCATTCCCACGCAGGCCGTGGATGCCGTCCAGGACCCGGTCAACACCCTCGAAAAGCCCAACGTCATGACCCCCTGGCTCGACCTGCTCACGGCTGCCGGCGCGAAGATCCTGCTGATGCACGGGCGCTTCTTCGACAAGTTCAGCGAGCTGGCTGACGACCTGGAGAACGGCGTCGACGACTTCGAGATGTGGCAGCGGCGCGCGGACGGCGTCTTAGACCATGCCATCGAGCACGGCCTCGGCAGGCCCGGGCGCATCGTGTTCATGGGAAGCTCGCGCCACGGCTTCGCCGTCCTCTTCGCCACAGCGCGGAACCCCAGGATCGACGCCGCGGCTGTCATCGGCCCAGTCATCTCCTGGCCATGGCTGCGGGAGTTCGAGGGCATGGACGACGAGCCGCTGATCAGGAAGCACGACCTCTACGGCCTCGTCGACCGGCTCCCGCCGAGGCCCCTCCAAGTGCAGATGGGCTACGACGACAGGCGCATCGGCCAGCACCACAACGAGCGCCTCGCGTCGATGCTAACCGAGGCCTACGAGTCCAGGAGCGCCGGCGAAAAACTCCTGCTGACCCCCATGGAGATCCCCGGCCACTCAGGCGGCCCGCCCATGCACGTCAACGAGACCGTAGTAACCTTCCTCCAACGCCAGGGCTTCCTGCCCGACCATCCCACTGTGTCGTCCTGAGGAGTCCCGACGCAGTCGCCTTCGGTCCGTGTTGACACTGTCATGGAGCCCCAAGTACGGTACCTGATGGCGTGCCGATGCAGGCCGTCAAATCCGCAATTTGAGGAGCCCCAATGACTGAGACAAAGGGCATGTCAGCATACGGCTGGACATCGGACGAAATCACGGAGCGGCTGGGCACTTCAACCGTTGTGTTCAAGCGTGACCGGCTGCTGCAGTCGAAGGACATCGAGATGATCGCCGAGCGGGGCATCCGCCACGTCGAGGTATCCGGCAACGGCAATCCTGGGCATCTGGACGTCGCCGACTCGAAGTACACGTCGTGGCTGCGGGCCGAGTGCGAGAGCGCCGGGATATCCATCGTCTCGACACACAGCCCGGGATACCTGTACAACTCGGATAATGAGGACAACCGGAAGAAGGCCGTCGAGCAAGGCGTGGCGGCGGCAAAGAACTCGGAGGAGCTCGGGGCCGGAGTCATGGTGTGCCACTTCCGGCCGGAGGAGCCGTCCGAGAAGAGCATTTACGAGATGCTCGATCAGCTTGAAGGCACCTCGATCAAGCTGACCATCGAGAACGGGCAGGACCTGGCCGACTACACGGCCTTCGTGGACAAGGTCGGCTCGGACCGGTTCGGGATGGTGGTGGATATCGGGCACACGCGGGACGACGACAAGGTAAACCCGTTCATAAAGGTCGAGCGCGCCCGCGAGACGATGGCGCAGTGCGGACCCCGGCTGTTCCACCTGCACCTGCACGACTGGGTTGACCGCGACCACTTCTCCCCGCTGGATGGGGACATCGCCTGGGCGGGGGTGTTCGATGCCTTCAAGGACATCGACTACCAGGGCTACTACATGTTCGAGGCGGCCTACCCGCCCGGTGCGCGTGGCGAGGTAGCGCCGGAGTATGTGCTCGACAAGGTGGCTGGTTTCCCGCAAGGTTTCGTCGAGAGGTACATCGGCTAGGGTCCTAAGTCTCACCCCGCGCCCAAGTCTTGATCAGGTGATGCGCAATCGCAATCGGCTGCGGCACCGTCAGTGTCTCGCTCCGCCCTTCCAGCGCGTCGAGCACCTCCTGGCGGTCGAACCACTGCACGTCGATCATCTCCTCGTCGTCGATGCGGATCTCCGTCGTCGCCGCCTCGGCGTGGCACCCGATCATCAGCGACGACGGGAAGGGCCACGGCTGCGACGAGTGGTACCGGACGTTCCTGACGGCGATGCCCGCCTCCTCCCTGACCTCGCGCGCGACCGCCTCCTCGATGGACTCGCCCTGGTCGATGAACCCTGCGAGCGCCGAGTACATCCTCATGCGCGACAGCCGCCCCCGGGACTGGCCCAGCAGGCAGCGGTCGCCGTCGTGGACGAGCATGATGGCCACCGGGTCGGTTCGCGGGAAGTGCTCGGCTCGGCATTCCATGCACGTACGCACGTGTCCGCCTCGTCCCATCGTCGTCCGGTGGCCGCACACCGAGCAGAACCCGTGCCGGTTGTGCCAGTCGAGCTGCGCCCGCGCCTGCGCCACTATCCCTGTCTCGGGACCGCTCAGAAATCCCGCCGCCGACCTCGCGTCGACGAAACTCAGCGAGTCGTCGTTCCTGAGCCGTGCCGCCGCGCCGCTCGTCGCCGGCACGTGTACGGCGAAGTGCGCGACTCCGTCCTGCTTTCCCAGGAACACCGGCTCGCTCGCGTCGATGCCGAAGGACTGCGCGTCCTCGGGGGTCAGCCAGGTCAGCGCGCCGCCGCCATCGTCGGTGACGGGGACGTCCAGCTCCGGCATGACCAGAAACCTGCTCGTCGGGTCGACGGCCCGAGCCGCCAGCCACTCCTCGTCCCGGCGCTCCCTGTCCCCCCGGTCAAGCGGGTTCCCCGCGAAAACGTGCGGCCCGTAAGACATGTGGGCGCCCGTCACCCCAGCTTGAAGGGCGGGACCGCCCGGCCACCTGCCGGCAGGCCTTGGGGCAGGTGGACGTTGAGCAGCATGGGCCGCCGTTCGCGCTCGACCGTCTCCAGCCCCTCCGCAATCGCCGCCTCGACGGTCGCCTCGTCCGTCACGTCGCGCCCCTCGACGCCGAAGCTCTCCGACAGCTTCACGATGTCGATGCCCTCCAGCGCGACCCCCGCGTAGTTCCCCGCGTCGCTCATGGCCCCGCCCGCCCGCTGGTACGAGTTGGCGACGATGCCGTACGCCCGGTTGTTGGGGATGACGAACAGCACGGGCACCCGGTGATGCGCCGCCGACCACAGGCCCGAGTCCGCGTAGTACACCGACCCGTCGCCCACCAGCCCCACGACCGGCCTGTCCGGCGCGCCCAGCTTCAGGCCGATGGTCCCGCCGATGCCGTACCCCTCCGAGCCGCCCGCGGGCCGCACGTAGACGTTGCGCGTGTTATCCTTCGCCTCCCGCGCCGCGTCCAGCGGCACTGCGAACTGCTCGATCATCACCATCCCGCCGCCCGCGTCCTCCAGCGCGTCGTCCAGGGCGTCCCCCAGCACCCAAGATCGCACGAGGCCGTCCTGTCGCCCCGCGGCGCTCTCGACGGCCTGCCGCCGCCGCGCGCTTAGTATCCTGGCCTGCTCCACCGCCCACGCCCGCCGCTCATCGAACGAGCCGTTGCGCTCCGCTGCGGTCTCCAGCATCAGATCGAGCGCGCGGGACTCGTCGGCCAGGACGGCCGTCTGCAGCCCCGGTATGTTCTTCAGGTTGCCGGAGTCGTGGCCCACCGCCAGGATGCGGGGCCGCCCGGCGAATCCCGCGTAGTCCTTCGCCTGTCCCAGGCCGTGGTGTCGGACGCCTACGCACAGGACCACGTCCGGCTCCAGCGCCTTCGCGGCTTCGTCGTAGCCCCCGCAATACAACGGGTGCCGCACGGGCATCGCGCGATAATCCCCGGAGACGGGTATGCCCAGCCCCTCGGCGAGGGCCGCCAGCCTCTCCTCGGCGCCGCTCTTCCACACGCCGTCGCCGACGTACAGCAGTGGCCGCTCGGCCCCGGCCAGCGCGTCCACCAGCTCGTCCACGTCGAAGGCGGATGGGTACCCGGCCCTTCCCGCCGGGGGCGTGCCTTCGATGATGGCCGTGTCCACCGGCGCCGGCGTGAGCATACGGTCGTAGACGGCCAGGTGCACCGGCCCCACGGGCGGCGCGCCCGCCACCAGCAGCGCCCGGTCGATGGCCTGCGGCAGTCCCTCCGGCTCGATTACCGTCCATGTCGACTTGCAGAACGGCGCGGCTATCGACGTCGGCCCGAACGAGTGGCTCAGGTCTAGCCCCACCTTGTCCGAGAAGCTGCCCGTGTCCCCCGCGAACGTGATGACGACCACGGGCAGGCTGCCGTTCCACACGTTGATCATCTGGCCCAGGCTCTGCGCCAGCCCGGCCCCCAGGTGGACCGACATCACCGCCGTGTCCATCTTCGCCTGGGCATAGCCCCCGGCCATCGCGGCCACCGTACCCTCGTGCAGGGACATGATCCCGTGAATGTCCGGGTGGGACCCCAGCGCGTCGAAAAAGAGCGCCTCCCGCGACCCGGGGTTGTTGAAGACGTACCTCACGCCCGACGCCGCCAGCTGCTCGACGATGATCTGCGAAGCGCTGCCCGTAATCGCCCTCACGCTACTCGCCTCCCTCCAGCGCTTCCCGTACGCCGTACTCGTCGAACAGGCCCTCGACCTGGCCCCACGTCGTATCGTCGATGTACACGCCGTTGGCCAGCCGGTCCGCGCGGTTCACCGCCTCGATCTCGCCCGGGAACAGCACCTGGGTCGCCCCCTCCATCAGCGGCGTGTCCTTCACGTAGGCCATCATCGCCTGCACTTCCGAGCGCACGTCGTCTATCGGCGCCATCCCGCCCACGTCCATGACCGCGATGGTCGACCCCGTCCAGGTGTTCGTCTCGCCGCTCGGCGATGCTATGTGGCCCAGCATCCCGCCGAACAGGGCGATCATCACCGACAGCGCGTACCCCTTGTGGCCGCCCTGTATGCCGCCGACCGGCAGTATCGCGCCGCCCTCGTAGTACGCATTGGGGTCGCGGCTGGGGACGCCGTCCTTGTCCAGCACCCACGCGTCCGGCAGCTCATCGCCCTTGTTCCGGTAGACGCGCAGCTTGCCCTCGGCTGCCATCGAGCTGGCGAAGTCCAGCAGCACGGGCGCGCCGTCGCGGTGGGGGAATGCCATGGCGACCGGGTTCGTGCCAAGCCGCCGGGCGCGACCGCCGAAGGGCGCGACGTTGTTGCCGAACGTCCCGCCGGCGAAGCCCGTGAACATGATCGCCGCCATCCCGGCCCTCGCCGCCATCTCCGGGTACGTCCCTATGCGGCCCGTGTGGTCCAGGTTCCCCATCGTCGCCATGCTGATCCCGTGCTCGCGGGCCTTCTCGATGGCCATCTCGGTCGCGCGGGTGGCCACCACCTGCCCGAAGGTGGAGTGGCCGTCGATCAGGATCATGCTCCCGCGCTCCCGCACCACCTCCGGCTCCGCCTTAGGGTCGAGCTTCCCCGCCCTGATCCCCTCCAGGTACTGCGGAATCCGTATGAAACCGTGCGAATCGTGCCCGGCCAGGTTCGCCTCCGCCAGGTGGTTCGCCACAATGGACGCGTGCCCCGGCAATGCGCCGCCCGCCTCCAGCATCACCTCCCCAATCCTCACAATCCTGTCTCTACTCAATACCGGCATCTACTAGCTCCTGTCGTCTACGTCGTTAGCGCCTGGACAACGGCTCCAGGCCCAGCTCGCCCGTGATGTGATCGAACCACTCCACCACCTCGCTGTGCAGCGGGATGCCGTTGGCCCGCCGCTCGATCATCTCCTCGTGCTCCGAGAGCCCAGCGTAGAGTACCCGCTCGTGACCCGGCGCCGGACGCGTCGTCCTCAGCGTCTTCAGGGTCCCGTCCATCATATCCTTGAACTCGTCCACGTCCGTGAACGCGTCGATGTTGAATGCCGAGAAGAAGTGGCGCGACATATCGCCGCCCAGCATCGGCGGCTGTGCCCCCGACAGCAGGCTGCACATGATCTCCGCCATCATCCCGAAGCCGTAGCCCTTGTGCGAGCCCTGCTCCCGCGTACCGCCCAGCGGCAGCATCAGCATATCGTCGATGCCCTGGGCGGCGACCGGCTCCTCGTACGGGACGCCGTCCAGGTCTGCGACCCAGCCCGGCAGCAGCTTTGCGCCCACCCTCTGGGCCAGCCTGATCTTGTTGCCCGCGATGGCGCTCGTCGCCGCGTCGTACAGGAACGGCGCTTCGTTCCGCGCCGGCGCCGCGATGGCGATGGGGTTCGTCCCCAGCCGCGGCTCGGCGGCGAACGTCGGCGCGATCTTCGCGCCCGCCGACGTCATCGTAATCCCGACCATGTCCTCCTCGGCTGCCAGCATGGCGTGATGGCCTATCGGCCCCGAGTGGCCCGCGTTGAACATCGCCACCGCGCCCATGCCCATCTCCCTGGCCTTGCCGATGGCGATCCTCATCGCCTTCGGTCCAAGGATGATGGCGTGGCCTCCCGCCGCGTCCATCACGGCCGTCGTCGGGCTCTCCCGGACGATCTTCCAGTCCGCGTTCGCCTTCAGCGTTCCGTTGCCGTACAGGTCGACGTACGCCCTCAGCATGTTCGAGACGCCGTGGGTCTCGACGCCCCGCAGGTCGGCGGTCACCAGTACGTCGGCCCCAAGCGCCGCGTCATCGGGCGTCTCGCCCATCTTCTCGAATATGGCCGACACCGTCTCCCGGAGGGACTCCTCCGGCACGAGCACCTTGTCCGGCTCCGGCACCTTGAATCGCTCGAGCATTGCTACCCCCGTCCCAGGCGGCGCATGAAGAACTCGGCCGCCGCCCGCCCGCGATTCTATCACGACGGCGGGAGAGGGTTGGGGCGAGGGTGGGCTACGTGCCCTTGTAGTTCACCACCTGCGTCAGCCGGTTCTTGACGGACACCAGGTCCTCCTGGTCCTCCATCACCTGCTCGATGGGCTTGTAGGCGTCCGGGTGCTCGTCGAGCAGCTTCTTGGCGCTGTTGGCGTTCCACGCCTTGCCCTCCATCATCGCCCTCAGCGACTCCGTCGTGAACGTCTTCCGCGCCTTCCCCCGGCTGTACATCCTGCCCGCGCCGTGGGCGCTCGACTTGTACGAGTCCACGTTGCCCTTCCCCTCGACGATGTACGTGGACGTGCCCATCGAACCCGGGATGATGCCCAGGTCGCCCGTGTCGGCCTTGATGGCGCCCTTGCGGGTGATCCACACCTCGCGCCCGAAGTGCTCCTCCAGCGCCGCGAAGTTGTGATGGCAGTTGATCGTCTCCACCACCTCGAACTCCCCCGCGTGCCGGGTCAGGTCCGCGATAGCCGCGTCCATCATGAACACGCGGTTCGCCGCGGCGTATCGCTGCGCCCACTCCATCATCGCGATGTAGGTCGTGAACGAGCTGCCCGTCAGTCGCGCCGTGTTCGCGTCCTCCAGCTCCTCCTCGTTCTCCGCCTTCGCCACCTCGATGAAGATCTCCGCGATGGCGTTGCCGATGCCCCGCGAGCCCGAGTGCAGCACGATCCACACCGACCCGGCCTCGTCCAGGCACACCTCGACGAAGTGATTGCCCGACCCAAGCGTGCCGAGCTGCTTCTTCCCCCTCGCGATCATCGACCGGGCGTCGCGCCGCCTGCCGCGCTTGCGGACCGGCGCCGAATCGAACACCGACTCGTCAGGCACCGGGTCCTCCTCGAACCACTCCTCGGCCGGGCCGCTGGCCCGCGAGTGGTCGCCGCCCACGCCCGCCGGAATCGACCGCCCGAACATCCCCACCAGCGGGCGCAGGTCGTCGGGGAGCGACGGCAGGTCCGTCCTGGCCGCGGTCATGCCGCAGCCGATGTCCACGCCAACCGCCGCCGGGATTATCGTGTCGGCCCATGTCGGGATGACGCTGCCGACCGTCGCGCCTATGCCCAGGTGGGCGTCCGGCATCAGCGCCACGTGCCCCGCCACACCCGGCACCCGCGACACAACTTCGGCCTGCAGCCGCGTCGCCTCGTCCAGGATGCTAGCCCAGCTCTTCACCTCACCCATCGCCGCACCTCCCCCTCACGAACTTCATGTTGGACTCGCCCGGTCAGGGCGCCTTGAATAGCTCCGTGTCCGGGTGGAACTGGAACCACCCGAACCAGAACGACATGTGCGTCGGTATCCGCGCCAGCTTCTCCGACTCGTCGACCGTGTTTACGAGAAACTCCTCTGTCACCTGCCACGTACCGCCGTCGGCGTCCGCGATCACCGGCGGGAGGCCCAGGTGGCTGCCGCTCTCGTCCGGCACCAGCTCGAAGGATCTCCCGCCGCGGTAGTAGGCCCTCGCCCCCTGGCTCGCCGCCGAGGCCAGCACCACGATCTCCTCGCCGCCCACCACGTCGTTCACGACGCGCTGCTGCCGGAGCACGGGCGACGAGTATGCCTTGTAGCTGTCGTTGAGCCGGACGCCCAGCACCACGTCCTTCGTCCCCAGCCGGTCGTCCCGGTCGGGCACGGGGAACATCGTGCCCGGCGTGTTGAAGTAGGCGTAGTAGATCGCCCGCGGGTCCTCCTCCGGCGCGTAGAACCCTGCGGGGTACAGGCCCGTCTCCTGGTCCAGCACCGTCGTGTCCGGGTGAAGCTCCAGCCACTCCTCCCACGTCGTGAGAATCACCGGGAAGAAGTCGAGCCTGATCCCCGAGTCCCACAGCGGGCCTATGACCGGCTCGCCAGTGAGCTGGTTCCACAGCGAGTTGGTAAGCCGGTCGTACATGACCTTGTTGCTGCGGTACAGCATCCCCGACGTGCCGAACGTGGTTGGCTCTCCGTCGATCTTGGCGGAATACACGATTCCGGTGCCGCAGAGCGTTCAGTAGGCCAGGGCGATGGGTTCGCCCCCCAGCACGTCGTTGGCCATCTCGTGGGCGTTCACTATCCGCAGCGGGTAAGCCCTGTGCTCCCCGTTGATGGACACGCCGAAGACCCGGTCGCTGGGCTGCAGGTACTCCTGCTCGCCCGCCGTCAGCACGGGAGCGCTCTGGAGGTCCGGGATGCCGTCGGGCCGGACGCCTCCCCACGCCACCTCGAACAGGTTGATGCGCGAGCCCTGCTCCGCGGGAGCCAGGAAGTCGGCGAACCTGGGGTCGATCAGGCTCATCAGGTTGCTCTTCCACAGCACGTACCCGTCGGGAGGGCTGTACTCCTCGGCGTTCTTGCCCAGCCACTCCATCCACTCGTTCCACGCCCCCTGCTCGCGTACGAACTCCCGGCCCGTTATCGCCGCGATCGCGTCGCTGCTCTCGATAATCAGGTCCCGGTTCGAGAAGAAGCGGAGCAGCTCGATCATCAGCGGGACCATCGACTTGTCGTTGTTGGCGACGGCCAGCGAGATGGCCTCCAAGGTGTCGTCGGGGCTGTGGTCGCGCCCCGAGAACAGCCGGAACATGTTCTCGGTCGAGTCGTAGTCCGCCGTAGAAGCGGGCGCAGCCGTCGCCGTAGGCTCAGGCTGGCTCTGGGTAGGAGTGGGAATCGGCGTCGGAGCAGGAGCCTCCGTTGGTGCGGGCGCAGCGGTCGCGGTCGAGGCCTCACGGATCGGTGGAGCGCTCCCGGCCGGCTCGGGCGCATCACCCGTGTCCGAGCAGGCCACGGCAGCCGCTGCAATCAGCACGAGCGAGAAATATACGCGGATCATAGCCCCGCCAGTATCAGAAGCTCTGATCCTGTGCCCATGTGGCGCCTGAGAACTCTGTCTGCCGGAATGCCCCGCGCTTTGAGCTCAGCTACGAGTTCGAAGACGTCATCGGCCGCACCGACTATCTCCTGGTTCATGATCGCTATCCACTGGTCTGGATACTGCGCCAGGAGATCTTGGTAATGAGCCTCGTAGAAGTCGATATCCTGCGTATGTCCCTTGATCCTAGCTTCCGCGCTTTTCATCTACCGCCTTACTCGTTGCTCCTCGTATCCACTCTACACTATTTCTCCAACCCGGTATCCGGGAAGAAGGCGTACCACGACATCCACAGCGCAATCTGCGCCGGGATCCTGGGCAGCTCCTGTCCGCTGCCCTCGTTCACCAGCGCCTCCTCCGTTACCTTCCAGGCGCCGCCGTCCGCGTCGACCACCTTCGACGGCGTTCCTGCTTCCTCGTCGTCGCCGAGGGACAGCGTGGCGCTTCCCCGCTCGTAGACCCTCGCCGCCTCCGACTCGGACGACGCCACGATGACTATCGGCGTCCCTCCTACCTCGTCGTTGACCACCCTGCGCCCCTGCAAGCCAGCCACCGTGTACGCCTTGGCATCGCCCCCGGCGCGTACGCCAAGCACGCTCGCCTTTGGAGGAAGCGCGTCGCTGCTGGGCCACACGGGAAAAACAGTCTCGTCCGTGTTCAGGTATATCTCCAGCGGCGACCCCGGCGTCGACTCCGGCACGTAAGCCTCGGGCGGGTATATCTCGTTCAGGATGGCCAGCACCGTCGTGTCGGGATGCAGCGTCGACCACTCCTTCCACGTCGTCACCACCGACGGGACCGGCTCCAGGTCGTTGCCAGGGTCGGCCGCCGGACCGGCCACTGGCCCGCCCGTGAAGTGGAGCCATAGCGTCCGGTTCTCCAGGTCGTACATCACCGGGTTGCTCTTGTATATGAGGCCGGACGTGCCGAACAGCGTCTTGCCGGCTCCCACCTCCGCGGAGTAGACGACGCCCGACCCGCACAGAACGCACTGGGCCAGCACTATCGGCCTGCCCGCGAGCTCGTCGTTCACGATCTCGTGGACGTTCGTGATGCGGAGCGGGTAGGCCCTGTGCTCCCCGTCGAGCGACACCCCGAACACCCTGTCGTCGGGCAGCAGGTAGTCGGCCTCCTCGACCGTGACGACGTCCGGGTCTACCAGTGGCGGCGTCTGGTCGGGCGCTATGCCGCCCCATATCAGCTCCACCAGGTCTATGTCCGGCGCAACCTTGCCGTCTGGCGGCAGGAACTCCCGGTACCGCTGGTCGATGCCGCCGCTCAGGAAGATGCTCTTCCACGTCGCGTACTCATTGGGGACCGGGTAGTCGGAGGAGTTGGCCCACAGCCAGGTCATCCACTGGTTCCACGTCCACTCCTCACCCTCCGGGGGCTGGCCGGTAAGCTGGTTCAGGGTCTCCAGCGCCTCCTCCTGGAACTGCTGCGACGGGAAGAACCGCAGCACCTCCAGGATTATGGGCACCTGGGTCGGGTCCCTGTGGATCCGCGCACGTTCGAGTCCCTCCAGGGCCACCTTCACCGGGTGGTTGACCCGCGAGAAGAAGCGGTACATGTTCGACTCGGGCTTGTACCCCGCCTCCGGCGTGGCCTCCGTCTCCGCGGTGGGGCTCGGGTCAGGGGTGGAGGGTAGGGGAGTCGGAGTGACGATCTCCGCCAGCTTCACCGGAAGCTGGGGTGCCTGCGCCACCGTCGGCACCACGACGGGCGTCGGCTGCTCCGACTCGCCCGCGCCCCCGCACGCCGCCCCCAGCGCCACAACCGCAACGCACGCCGCGGCAACGGCCCATCTACGCAAAGGCCCCAAGCTCCTTACCCAGCCGCCGGATCACCGTCTCCAGCTCCCGCTCGTCGACGCTCATGGGGTCCACGCCGAGCTGGTCCGGGTTCCCCAGCGTGTGCATGAATATCGGTGGGTCGCCCGCCGCCATCCTGTCGAAGACCTCGCTCGGCGGCGGACCCGTCCACTCCGGGGTGAAGTGGAGCACCGCCGTCGGGATCAGGTAGTCGATCCGGTCGTGCTTCACCGACACCTCCAGCCCAGGCACCTCGATCAGCGCGTCCACGACCCTCCGGCACACTGCCACGTAGCGCTCCGTTTCGGCCTCCTCGTCCTCCTCCACGAATATCCGCAGGGCCGCGACCAGCCCCACGATCTCCTCCTTCGCCACCTTCATGCTGCGGCCGATGAACTGGTTCGGGCTGGCGTTGGCCGCCGCCGCCTCTATCAGGTCCCGCCTCCCGGCCAGGATGCCCGTCCCCTGCGGCCCGCGCACCCCCTTGCCGCCGCTCAGGATGACCATGTCCGCGCCCTGCTCAAGGGCCGCGCTCAGGTTGGCCCGCGGGGGCAGCGTGGAGGCTGCGTCCACGATCACCGGGATGCCCCTGGCGTGGGCGCTCTCCACCACCTCGGGCAGGGTCAGCGCCTTCCGCGAGTAGAACGGGGCGAACAGGTACGCGACCGCCGCCGTCCGCTCGTTGTACGCCGCCTCGAGCTGCCACAGGTGGCAACGCCGGCCCTCGCCGACCCCCACCAGCTTCGCCCCCGCCGCCCGGTACGCCTGGTCGTACGCGAAGCGCTGGCAGTTCTGGATGACGATCTCGTTCCTCATCCCCGTCGTGTCGGGAAGCTGCGCCATCTTCGCTGGATCCTTCCCCGCCATCACCGCCGCCGCCTGGAGTACCAGCCCGCCCGCGGAGCCGCTCGACACGAACGCCGCCTCCGCCCCCACGATCCCGGCAATGATCTCGCCCGCCCGCGCGTTCAGCTCGTGGACGTTCACAAGCACGCTCGCCGCGTCGTTCATCGCCTCCATGACCTCGGGGCGCAGCTTGGTGCCGCCGTAGGCCGTCGTAGTGCCGGATACGTTGATGGCGGGCCGCACACCCAGGGCGCGGTAGACCTCCGCCGGATCGCTCATGTCGCTCATCCTCTCACCTGATATCAGTTCGTTGTGGATACGCCGCGCCGTAGCTCCGTATGGGCGTAGGGGCGGGTTTCAGACCCGCCCCATTCGAGTGTATACCACCCGGTATCCCGAACCCAACTCTCTCTCCATAATATCTCTCCTCTGTGCCCTCTGTGGTAAAACCTCCCAGTAGCCAAATTGACACCCCCAATTCGCCAATGCGATAATCGTACTCAAGGACTCGTTATGCCAAAGAGAACATACCAACCCAAGAAACGGCGGCGCGCCCGCGTACACGGCTTCCGCTCCCGGATGAGCAGCCGCGGCGGACGGCGCATCCTCAAACGGCGAATGTTCAAGGGTCGCTCCCGGCTGGCCGTCTAAAGGGCCCTATTGTCCCTCAGCCTTACGCAAGCATTGCCCCTGTCCCGCGCGGCCGGGTGGAGATTCGCCCCGATGCTCAGAGAGCGCCGACTTACCCGCCCGCGTGACTTCGCGGCCCTACGCTCCAACGGCCGGGCCTGGTCGGGGAGGTTGCTCGTGCTCGTCGCACGGCCCAACTCTCTGGAGACCAGCCGCATCGGCCTCTCTGTCAGCAAGAGGATCGGCAACGCCGTCGTGCGCAACCTGGTGAAGCGAAGGCTGCGGGAGGCCGTTCGCCGCGTCGACCTGCGCGAGGGCTGGGACATCCTGCTCATCGCCAGGAAGGGCGCGGGCGAGGCCGACTACCATACCCTCCGCAGGTCGATCAGGTCCCTGTGCAGGCGGGCCCGCCTGGTAGCGCCGCCGCCCGGAAGTGAAGATGCGTAGCCTCGTACTGAAGGCCATAGACGTATACCAGGCCGCCCTCTCCCCGTACTTCCGGGGAAGCTGCCGGCACCTTCCAAGCTGTTCCAGCTACACCCAGGAGGCCGTGGTCCGCTACGGCGCGTCGAGGGGCCTGTGGCTGGGTCTCAGGCGGGTGGGCCGCTGCCGACCCCTCGGCACCATCGGCTACGACCCGGTCCCATAGGCACAGCCCGGCTCTATGAAATTCTCACCCCACGCTCCAACGCGCTCCCCACTGCTGCTCGCCCTCTTGGTCGTCGGCCTTCTCCTGTCGGCCTGTACGCGCATCGGCATACCCGAGGGCTGGTCGTCGCCCGTCGTCGACGGCGACACCCTGTACGTGGGCACCATGGACGGCGACTTCAGGGCCATCGAGCTGGAGAGCGGCGCGAAGATATGGGACTTTGAGCTCGAGGGTGAAGAGGACCGGCGCGCTGTCTACGGCCGGCCGGCGGTGCTGGACGGCAAGGTATACTTCGGCGGCTACGACGGCGTCATGTATGCCCTCACCCAGGATGGCGGCAGTCTCTGGGATAGGGAAGTGGGCGACGTCTCGCCGATGGTCGGCGGCCCGGCCGTCGAGGACGGGGTGGTCATGATCGGCTCCTCCGACGGCACCTTCTACGCCTTCGACGCCGGGGACGGCTCCCTGGAGTGGACCTTCCCCACCGGCAACAGGGTCTGGTCCACGCCCGCGGCGCAGGACGGCGTCGTCTACTTCGGCTCCCTCGACCACAACGTCTACGCCGTGAACGTAAGCGACGGGTCCGAAAAGTGGCGCTTCGACGCCCGGGGCGGCGTGACGGCCCGGCCTCTCCTCCACGACGGCAGGGTCTACGTGGGCTCCTTCGCCAGCGCCTTCTACGCCCTGGACGCCGAGACGGGCGCCGTAGTCTGGCGCTTCGACGGCGCGGATAGCTGGTTCTGGGGGGGAGCGGCTGCCAGCGGCGACCTCGTCTTCGCCCCATCCCTCGACGGGGTGGTATACGCCCTCGACCGCCTGTCAGGCGAGCTCGTCTGGACCCTGCCCACGCGCGGTCCCGTGATCGGCGCGCCCACCGTCGTGGCTGGCCGCCTGGCCGCCGGGTCTTCGGACGGGCGCGTCTGGCTCAGAGATCTGGACGGCGGCGACGTGCGCTCGTGCGACATCGGCTCCAGGATCAGGTCGTCCATCACCGCACACGGCGACGTGCTGCTCGTCGCGGTCACCGACCACTCCCTGCGCGCCCTGGCCGTCACGCCGAGCGGCGCAGACGAGAAGTGGGCCCACTTTTCCAACCGCGGCAATCCCCTGGCGAGCGGAGAGGAGAAGGCATGTTGACCTCTCCGCGCGGAGCCGGACGCTGACATGGAAATCCTGGGCGAAATCTGGAACGGCGTAATCATACGCCCCATGATCAACAGCCTCGTGCTGTTGTACGCGGTCTTCTTCTCCAACTTCGGGCTGGCGATCATCACCTTCACGGTGATCATCCGCGCCGGGATGATCCCCCTCTCCATCAAGCAGAGCCGGTCGATGAAGGCCATGTCCGCCGCGCAGCCCAAGATGAAGGAGCTGCAGGAGCGGTACAAGAACGACCGGCAGAAGCTCTCCCAGGAGACGATGAAGCTCTACCGCGAGCACGGCATAAACCCGGTCGGCTGCCTGGGGCCCCTGGTCGTCCAGATGCCCATCTTCCTCGGCCTCTTCTGGGCCCTCCGAGGCACCCTGCCGTCCACGCCCGAGAGGCTGGCCGACCTCTCGAAGCACCTCTACTCGTGGCTCCCCATGGTCCACGAGGCCGTCCCCCTCGACGGCACCTTCCTGTTCCTGGACCTGGCCGAGTACTCCAGCGCCAACCCCCTGCCGTTCCTACTGCCGGTGCTGGTCGGCGTCTCCATGTTCGTGATGCAGAAGATGACCACCATGCCCTCGACGACCCCGCAGCAGGAGTCGACGAACCGCATGATGCTCTGGCTCATGCCCGGCATGTTCGGCGTCTTCACCCTCAACTTCGAGGCGGGTCTGGCCCTATACTGGATTGTCTCCAACGTAGTGGGTATAGTGATCCAGGGGTTCGTCACCGGATGGGCGCCCCTTGTCGACCTCGCCAAATCCATCGTCAATTTCGGCCGGTCCGCCATGACTCAGAAACCGGCCGCCGAGGGCGCGGAGGACTCTTCGGAAGAAGAGCCGCCGGCCCGGGAGGCAGACAAAGATGAGAACGATCGAGATGACGGCCAAGACGGCCGACGAAGCAATCGAAATCGCCCTAAAGGAGCTAGACGCAGAGCGCCAGGACGTCGAAATCGACGTCGTTAGCCACGGCAAGGCCGGCATACTCGGAATCGGCGCCGAGCCCGCCAGGGTTCGCGTCACAGTCCTCGAAGAGCCCTCCGACGTCGTGACCGTCGCGACCGAGGTACTCGAGGACATCGTCTCCCTCACCGGCGCGGAGGTGACCGTGATGCTCAGGCACGCCCACCACGACGAGGTCGGCGGCCCCGTGTTCGACATCGACGGCGACGACGCCGGCCTCCTCATAGGACGCCGCGGCGAGACCCTCCGCGGGCTTCAGTTCCTCACCACCTTCATCACCTCCCGCGTCATGGAGGAGCGCGTCAGCATCTTCGTCGACGTCGCCGGATACCAGGAGCGGCGCTACCAGTCCCTCAGGAATCTCGCCCATAAGGTCGCCCGCAGGGTCGCCTCCAGCGGCCGCCCCATCACCTTGGAGCCCATGCCACCCAACGAGCGCCGGATCGTACACCTAGCCCTCGCCGACAACCCGGACGTCGAGACCGGCAGCACCGGCACCGGCGACGGCCGCCGAATAGTAGTAGAACCCGCCTACGATTAGCGCAACCCCCTCTCCCTCGACGGGAGAGGGCTGGGGTGAGGGTGGAAGGCTGCTCCTGGGATCGACGCATGGCTGAACACATCGCACCCCCGGACCTCCTCGCCATAGGCCACGTCACCCGCGACCTCGTCGGCGATCGCGTCGTCCCCGGCGGCGCGGTCACATACGGCGCGCTGACCGCCCGCGCCCTCGGCCTCACCGCCGCCATAGTCACCTGCGCCCGCCCGGACGACGTCGAGGACATGCCCGGCGTCGCCTACCACGTCCTCCCCTCGTCCGCCACCACCACCTTCCGCAACCTCTACCGCGACGGCCGGCGCGTCCAGACCATCGAGGCCGTCGCCGGTCCCATCGGCCCAGGCGACGTGCTCGTCGAGTGGCGGGCCGCGTCCCACGTCCTCATAGCGCCCCTCGCCGGCGAGATCGAACCCGGCGTCGCCCGGCTCTTCCCCGGCTCCGTCGTCGTCGCCTCGATACAGGGCTGGCTGCGCCGGTGGGGCTCCGACGGCGTCGTCCGGCCCAGGGCGTGGGACGGACGTGACGTGCTGCCCCACGTCGACGCCGCCGTAGTCTCGTCCGAGGACACCGGCGACCCCGCCGCCATCGAGCGATGGGCGCACGTGGCCCCCGTCCTCATCGTCACCCTGGGCGAGCGCGGCGCGCGCCTCCACACCGGTGACGTGTGGCACGACGTGCCGCCGTTCCCGGCCTGCGAGGTCGACCCCACCGGCGCGGGCGACGTATTCGCCGCCGCCTGGGCCGTCAGCTTCCGCGAGACCCGCGACCCCCTCCAGTCCGCCCGGTTCGCCTCGGTCGCCGCCAGCCTCTCAGTCCGCGCCCACTCCACCACCGCAATCCCCACCCGCCCCCAAATCACCCGCCTCCTAACTACTCCCAACTAACAACTAACCACTAACAACTACAAACTTCTTGAAGCCCCGCCCCCGCGCCCGTATAATGACCCTACCCAAGAATTCCCCAGCATCCAAGGAGGTTCCGCAGAATGACCTACATCATCGCAGAGCCGTGCGTCGACGTTAAGGACGCGGCTTGTGTGGATGTGTGTCCCGTCGACTGCATCTACGTGGCCGACGAAGACAGCCCCAACCACTACGACCCCGAAGTCGAGAACGCCCCGCCCATGCTCTACATCCACCCCGAGGAGTGCATCGACTGCGCCGCGTGCGAGCCCGTATGCCCCGTCACCGCCATCTTCGCCGAGGACGACACCCCGCCCGAGTGGGACACCTACATCGACCTCAACTACGAGTACTTCGGCCTCTCCAGGTAACGCCACTTCGCGACGACAAGGCGCTCAGCCGTAGGGGCGGACCCACGTGTCCGCCCTCTCAGGCCCCTATGGCCGTAGCCCCGAGCGCCTGACGTCCAGCACCCGCAGCTCCATCCTCGGTACTCCGCCCCACTCGTTCAGGCCGACGTTGTAGACGGCATCAACCACGTCTCCGGCCGATATGGCCCGGTCGGCCTGGTTGAAGGCGATGGCCTCCCACATGCGCCCGCCGTGGACCAGCCACATCTTGAGGTGGGCATTCGTGCGCCCGACGGTGCGGCTCTCCGAGACGCGCATGCCCCCGGTCATCATCACGGGGTTCGGGTTACCCTCCCCGAAGGGCGCAAGCGACTCGATGAAGTCCAGGTTCGCGCGGTCGACTACTGCCGGTGCGGTCTCGCAGTCGATCTCGATGTAGGGGGCGGCCCGTGCCGCGGAGTCCTGACTGGAGGCTATGCCGCACATCTCCGCCTTCAGGTCCTCCAGCCCGTCCGTCGGGACGGCGAACCCGGCCGCGGCCGGATGCCCCCCGTAGCGGATGAGCCTGTCTCCGACCATGCCGAGCGCGTCCATCACGTCGAACTCCGGTATGCTCCTCATGCTGGCGCGGGAGACCTGCGGCCCGACCGCGACGGCGGCCGCCGGACGGTGGAACGCCTCCGACAGCCGCCCGGCCACCAGCCCCAGGATGCCCGGCGTCCACTCCCTGTGCTCGACGAATATGACCGGCGACGACGAGCCGTTGCTCTCGACCTGCTCCATCGCCTGGGTGAACGCAAGCTGCGATAGCTCGCGCCGCCGATCGTTCGCCTCCTCCAGCCTGTCCGCCAGCGACGCGGCCTCCTCCCTGGTGGTGGCCGTGAGCAGGTGCAGGCTCAGGCGGGCATCGCCCAGCCGCCCCGACGCGTTCAGGCGCGGCACCAGGCTGAACGAGACGTCCCTGGAGTCGATCTTCCCCTTCTCGAGGCCGCACCGGGCGATCAGCGCGTCCATGCCGGGGTGGCTGGTGCAGTTCAGCAGCTCCAGGCCCCGCTTCACGATGTAGCGGTTCTCGCCCGTCAGCGGCCCTACGTCCGCCACGGTGCCCAGCGCGGCGATCTCCAGCAGGTGCTCGGGACATGGCTTCCCGAGGTCTGCCCACAGCGCCTCCACCAGCTTGTACGAGAGCCCTGCGCCGGTCAGCCCCAGGTACGGGTACTCGGACCCTTCCCGCTTCGGGTTCACCACAGCCGACGCACGCGGGAGCGGCCCGGACAGGGTGTGGTGGTCCGTGACGATGGTGTCGATCCCCAGCGCCGACGCCAGCTCCACCTCGTCGACCGCGGTGGTCCCGCAGTCGACCGTGACCATCGTGGTCGCGCCCTGGGCCCGGATGCTCCCGACGGCCGGCCCGTTCAGCCCGTGGCCCTCCGAGGTCCGGTCCGGGAGATACGGGACGACCCTCGCGCCCAGCTCCGTCAGCGCCATCGTGACGATCGCCGCCCCGGTGAGGCCGTCCGCGTCGAAGTCGCCGAATACCGCTATGGTCTCCCGCGCCTCCACCGCCCAGCGGAGGCGGTCGACGGCCCGCCGCATGTCCGGTAGCAGGAACGGGTCGTTGCCCAGCCTCTGGTCCGCGGCCAGGAATGCCTCGGCCTGGGAGCGACTCCGCACACCCCGGTTGTACAGGAGCCTCGCCTGGAATTCCGGGAAGCCCACCGACTCCGCGAAGCCGGGCGGCGGCTCCGGCCGCACCCGCCACTCGCGGGCCGGGACGGCGTGCCCTGCATAGCGCCGCCCGATTGCCCCCGCAGGCCCGGATGCCAAGCTAGGCGGCCCCGTTCTCGACCGAGCGGAACAGGAGGCTGGCGTTGTGGCCGCCGAAGCCGAACGAGTTGCTCATCGCCGTCCGGATCCTGCCCCGCCGCGCCAAGTGGGGCACGTAGTCCAGGTCGCAGTCCGGGTCCGGCACCTCCAGGTTTATCGTCGGCGGCGCTGCGCCCCGCTGGATGGCCATGGCCGACACCGCCGCCTCCAGCGCCCCGCTCGCGCCCAGCAGGTGCCCCGTCATCGACTTGGTCGAGCTGACGGGGATCCGGTACGCCTCCGCGCCGAACACCGCCTTCATGGCCATCGTCTCGTTCCTGTCGTTCAGCGGCGTCGACGTGCCGTGGGCGTTGATGTAGTCCACGTCCTCGGGGCGGATTCCCGCGTCCGCCAGCGCGATGCTCATCGCCCGCGCGCCACCCTCGCCCTCCGGCGCCGGCTGGGTGATGTGGTGGGCGTCGGCGGTCGAGCCGTACCCGATCATCTCCGCGATCGGCTCAGCGCCCCGGTCCTGCGCGCTCTCCATGCTCTCCAGCACCAGCACCGCGCCGCCCTCGCCCATCACGAAGCCGTCCCGCCCGGCGTCGAACGGGCGCGAGGCCTTCTGCGGCTCGTCGTTCCGCTTCGAGAGGGCCTTGCAGGCGTTGAACCCCGCCACGCCGATCGGGCACAGGGCCGCCTCGCAGCCCCCGGCCAGCGCGTAGTCGGCCACGCCGCGCCCAACCATATCGTACGCCACGCCGATGGCGTCGCCCCCGCTCGAACAGGCCGACACCGTCGAGAAGTTCGGCCCCTTCGTCCCCAGCACCATCGAGATCTGACCCGAGGCCATGTCCGGCAGCATCATCGGCACCAGGAACGGGCTCACCCGTGAAGCGCCCCGCGCGTCCATCACGCCGATCTGCTCCGACAGGGTGATGATCCCCCCTATTCCGCTGGCGACGATGACCGCCGTCCGCTCGGCGTTGCCGTCGTCGATCTCCAGGCCCGCGTGCTCCACGGCCTCCAGCGAGGCGGCCACCCCGAGCTGCACGAACCGGTCCATCCGCCGCGCTTCCTTGCGGCCCACGTACTCCGTCGCGTCGAACCCCGTCGCCTCGCCGGCGATCCGCGTCTCCAGGCCCTCCGCGTCGAACGCGCTGATGCGGTCGATCCCCGACCTGCCCGCCAGCAGGTTCTTCCACGTCGCCTCCCTCGTCAGCCCGACCGGGCTCACGATCCCTATCCCCGTCACCACGACCCGGCGACGGCCATCCCGCAAGCTATGTGACTCGTGGACCATCTTCATTCCCAGGGTGAACGCCTAAGTGTCCGTTCGATTGTGTAACAATAACACAAGCATATGTGACACGCCCGCCGCTGCGTCACTGCCCGGCGCCCTCCTCCTCCGCCCTCTCGTACGCATACTCCGTCAGCTTGGTCATCGGCTCGCGTATGCTGTCCGCGTGCCACCGGATGTGGTCGACGGTCGCTCGCAGGTCCACCAGCGCGTCGCCCAGCGCGCCCCAGTCGTCCGGCGATCCGACCATGCCGTCCAGCAGGGCCGCCAGCTCCTTCTGCGCGCTCCACAGGTCGCCCAGGTCCGTGCTCAGCAGGGCCAGCTCCGGGTCGAATTCGTCCGGCAGCCCCATCTCCTTGAGCTTGATGACGACACTGTGGGCCGTCACCGCCGTCTGCCTAGCCTGCCGAAGGTCTGGTTCCATCTTGCCGTCGTCCAAGTCCAGCCCCCTTTCGAGGTCGCCGGTCAGCGCGTGACGCCGGCGTAGTGTGTGATGTAGGAAGTCCACTCCTCGCGGATCATCTCCAGCGCCGACTTCTGCGGCGCCTCGGCCATCAGGCTCACCTGCTCGAAGATCGACTTCCAGAACCCGTCCACCTCTTCCTTCCAGTGCGCGTATTCGAGGCCGTGCACGTCGCGCTGCATCGCCTCGAGATGCTCCTCGATCTGCCTGAGCAGGTTCTGGACGGTCCGCGTTCGTATCCTGTCATCGGTCGTCATGCGGCTATGCCCGCCTTTCGCATGAGCGGCCCGGCGATGCCGGGCTCGATCTTCTCGGCCATGCGGATCGCGTAGTGGTCCGTCATGCCCGCCAGGTAGTCCGCCACGGCCCGGTCTCCGCTGCCGTACTCCGGGGGGACGACCTCCCGGTTGTCGTCCAGGTACCGGTACAGCAGCGCGACGATGCGCCGCGCCGCCGCCGACTCCTCCCCGGCGTCCTCCACCATGTAGACCCTCTCGAACATGAAGCCCCGCAGCGTGTTCAGCGCCTCCCGGACCGGCGGGCTCATCTCGATGGTCGGCATCCACGAGGGGTCGAACCCCTCCTCGCCGCTGGCGGCCCAGGAGGTCTCGATGACGTCGGACACCATCGTGTGTATGCGCTCCGAGTGCCTCGACCCCAGGACCTCCGCGGCCTCCGTCGGCAGGTCGTCGTTCTCCAGCAGCCCGGCCCGGAAGGCGTCCGCCAGGTCGTGGTTCAGGTACGCCACCGCGTCGGACAGCCTGCACACCTGCCCTTCGAGGGACAGCCCGGCCGGCACCCTCTCGCCGAAGAAGTCGCCCGGCGGCTTCGAGTGGAGGGCGATGCCCTGCCGCACGTGCTCGGTCAGGTTCAGCCCCCGCCCATCCCGCTCCAGCCGCTCCACCACCCGCAGGCTCTGGTCGGCGTGGCGGTACCCCCCGGAGAGCAGCCTGTCCATCTCGCTCTCGCCCACGTGCCCGAACGGCGTATGCCCCAGGTCGTGCCCCAGCGCGATCGCCTCGGTCAGGTCCTCGTTCAGGTTCAGGGCCCTGGAGATGGTGCGCGCGATCTGGGAGACTTCCAGGGTGTGGGTCAGCCGCGTCACGTAGTGGTCGCCCATGGGAGCGATGAAGACCTGGGTCTTGTGCTTCAGCCGCCTGAACGACTTGGAATGGATTATCCGGTCCCGGTCGCGCTGGAACTCGCCCCTGATCGGGCACGGCTCCTCGGGGACCTCGCGCCTGCTCCCCCGAGACCGGACCGCGTGGGGCGACAGGGCCTCCTCCCTGGCCTCCACCCGCAGCCGCAAGGCCCTGGACGGCGGGGATGCGGCTACCGGCGTTCCAGGCATGGCCCGGCCGTGGGATGATACGAGGAGATCTGCCGCATAGCGGATGGGATTATAGCACTACGCCGTCCCATCCCGTAGGGCAGGGCGCCCACAAGGGACGCCCCTACACATCCCACCCCGTAGGGCAGGGCGCCCACAAGGACGCCCCTACACATCCCACCCCGTAGGGGCAGCCCTTGTGGCTGCCCTCTGGTAGACTATCGGCAGCGGATACGCGCCAGGGGGAATACCATGAACGACACGATCAGGATGTACGGCGCTCCGTGGTGCGGAGACTGCCGCCGGGCCAAGGACTTCTTCGACAGGCGGGGCATCGCGTACGACTGGATCGACGTCGACCAGGACCCTGAGGGGACGAAGTACGTCGAGCAGATCAACGACGGCAAGCGGATCATCCCCACGATCCTGTTCCCCGACGGCTCCATCCTCGTCGAGCCCTCCAACGCCGAGCTGGCCGCGAAGATGGCGGGCTGAGAGCGCCATGCCTGAGATAGTCGCCATCGGCGAGTGCATGATCGAGCTGTTCAGCGACGAGCCCATCGGCTCCGCCGACACCTTCCGCCGCGCCTACGCCGGCGACACCAACAACGTCCTCCACATGGCCTCCAAGCTCGGGACCTCATGCGGCTACGTCACCCGCGCCGCCGAGGACCACTTCGGCGACTACCTGCTCGACGCCTGGCGGGAGAACGGCATCGACACGTCCGCCGTCAGGCGCGTGCCCGGCTTCACGGCGGTGCACTTCATCTCCCTCCTGCCGGGAGGCGAGCGCGAGTTCATCTACTACCGCAAGGGAAGCGCCGCCAGCACCATGACGCCCGGCGACCTGGACCCGGACTACATCGGGCAGGCCCGGGTCCTGCACGTCGGCGGCATCATCCAGGCCGTCTCGCCGACCTGCCGCGCGACCGTCCTCAAAGCGGCGCAGATCGCCGCCGGGAAGGGCGTGACCGTCTCCTTCGACACCAACCTGCGCGCCAACATGTGGACCCCCGCCGAGGCGCGCGAGGCCCTGGACGAGATCGTCCCCTACGTCGACGTGCTCTTCATCAGCCACCCGGACGAGACAGCCGCGCTCCTGGGCGTCGATTCGCCGGACGAGGCAGTCGACTTCTTCCGGCAGCGTGGCGTGGGTACCGTCGCCGTCACGTCAGGGCCCGACGGCGCCCTTGTTGCCACGCCCGACGGCGTCCTGCAGGCGGCGGCCATAGCGCCCAACGGCGTGTCCGACACGACCGGCGCGGGCGACGCCTTCGTCGGCGGATTCCTCCACTGCCTCGTCAGGGGCATGGGCCCGGAGCAGGGCCTCAGGTGGGGCATCGCCTCGGCCGGCCTCAAGGTCGCGGGCCGCGGGGGAATCGCCAGCCAGCCGCCCCGCGAAGAAGTCCAGCGCTACGTCGCCACCGTCCAGGTCACGCCATGACAGTCGTCGATGATGTAAAGGACCGGCTCGACGTCGTAGACGTCATCTCCGGCTACGTCCCCGAACTGAAGAAGTCCGGGCGCACCTTCAAGGCGCCGTGCCCATTCCACACGGAGAAGACGCCCTCCTTCGTAGTGGACCCCCAGCGGCAGAGCTGGCGATGCTTCGGGGCATGCGCCACAGGCGGCGACGCCTTCTCCTTCGTCATGCGCAAGGACGGCCTCAGCTTCGGCGACGCCCTGCGCCTTCTCGCCGAGAAGGCCGGCGTCGAGATGCGCCCGCGCGAGCAGGCGGAGCGGATGGACGTCCTGCTCAGGGCCAACAACGAGGCCGCGGCCTTCTACGGCAAGGCCCTCGCATCGCCCGAGGGCGAGGGGGCGCGGCGCTACCTCGGCGAAAGGGGAATCGACAGGGCCGCGGCGGAATCGTTCGACCTCGGCCTCAGCCCCAGGGGCGGCGCGGCCCTCAGGGACCACCTGTCGTCCCTCGGTCACGACGTCGAGCACGCCGTCGACGCGGGCCTGCTCCGCCGTATCGAGGACACCGGCAACCTGCGCGACTTCTTCCGCGGCCGCCTCATGTTCCCCATCCACGACCGCCGGGGCAGGGTCGCCGGATTCGGGGCGCGAACCCTGGACGGCTCCGACCCCAAGTACATCAACACCCCGTCCACCCGCGTCTTCGACAAGCGCGCGACCCTCTACGGCCTCCACCTCGCCGCGCCAGCCATCCGCGAGAAGGACGAGGCCATCGTCGTCGAGGGGTACATGGACGCCATAGCCGCCCACCAGCACGGCTACGCCAACGTCGTCGCCTCCATGGGCACCGCCCTCACCGAGCAGCAGGTCGCCCAGCTAAGGTCCCTGGCGGGCGGCTGCATCCTGGCCCTCGACCCCGACCAGGCCGGGCAGGAGGCGACCCTCCGCAGCCTCGAGTCGTCCTGGCGGGTCGTAGACCTGCAGCGCGCCAGGGCCCGGGGCCCGGCCGACGGGACGCACCGCAGGAAGTCCATGGACCTTCGCATAGCCTCCCTGCCTGCGGGCCGCGACCCGGACGCCCTGATCCGGGAGGAGCCCGCCGCGTGGGAGAGGGCGCTGGCCGACGCCGTGCCCTTCATGCACTTCTACATCAGGGCCATGGTCGCCAGGTACGACGTCAACACCAACGAGGGCAAGCAGGACGCCGTAACGGCCCTGAGCCCGGCCATATCCGCGACGTCGAACGCCTTCGAGCAGGACGAGTACGTCACCATGCTCGCCGCCAGCCTCGGAGTCGACAGGCGCCTCCTTGAGGGCAGCATCTCCAGGCGGCAGCAGCAGCCCGCCTCGAGGCGCAGGGACGAGCGGCGCGGAGCCCGCCGGGAAGAGGCCGCGGTCCTCGCGGACCGGAGGGACCGCCTCGAAGACTACGCCCTTGCCCTCCTGCTCCAATACCCCGACCTGAGGGAGCGCGAGGACGACCTGGAGGCCGACTACTTTCGCAGAACGGAGAACCGGGAGTTGTTTACGTGCCTCCGTTCCTCGATTACAATGGAAGGCGTTCGCGAAGAGTTGGACGAGAGCCTGCACGAGCATCTGGACGGACTTAGCGCCCTGGAGTTGTCGCCCGCCGAGCCCTGGCCCGTCGAGGAGGCGTTCGGGCAGGCTGCCCGGCGCCTGCGGCAGCGCCACCTCAAGGAGCTTCAGGTCGTTCTTCTTGCCACCGATGATAAGACCGTTCCGCCCGTCAGGGACGTCGAGGAACCCGTAGCCGGCGTCAACGCGGGACTGAGAGAATCGTTCGCCCACAAAAGGGGGATATAGCACGAGATGGCCACCCGATCTACACGCGCAGACCGAGAGGACCTGTATACCGGCTTGCCCAACAGCACCGAAACGGCCGCGGACATCATCGGCCTGACGCCCGACCGGCGGTCCACGCTGGGCGAAGACGAAGAATTCGGCTCCAGCCCCCCCGACAGGCTGTCGTCAGTCCATGACGAGGCCTCCGTAGACGCGGACGGCAAGCCAAAGCCGCTGACCGAGGCGCAGAACGCCTGGGCCCAGGGACTCGATACCGCCGAGATGATCGACGATCCCGTCCGCATGTATCTCAGGGAGATCGGGCGCGTCAACCTGCTCAAGGCTCCCCAGGAGCGCGTCCTCGCCTGCGCCATGGAGTCGTCCAACCACGTCAAGGCCGTCGAGGAGGAGCTGCGGGGCCCCGACGGGCGCCCGCCGAGGGCCTGGCAGGTCGCGCAGCGTTTCCTCCTCGGTGTATATGAGGCCGAGCCGCTGGTGAACGCCGTATCGCGGTACGTCGGGCTCGACGGCGGCGAGCGCACCATCGGCGAGACGATGAAGGACGAGGCCCTCAGGGACGCCCTCGACGGGAACCTGCCCGAGGAGCTACTCAACTTCGTCGCCGACGTCCTGAACATGGAGCCGGACGACGTCAAGGCCCAGATCAGGGTCGTCTCCCTCCACAACAGGCTGCTCACCAATGAAGTCCTCGAGATCGTGGGCGAAGACTCCACCCTCCGCGAGGTGAAGGAGCAGCTCGACGACGACGAGTTCGTCAAGCGCATGGAGGAGTACGAGCTCCTGCTCCGCCGCCACCTGGCGCGGATAAAGTACGAGGGCGAGGCCGCACAGAGCCACCTCGCCGAGGCGAACCTGCGCCTCGTCGTCAGCGTCGCCAAGAAGTACATCGGCCGCGGCATGTCCATGCTGGACCTGATCCAGGAGGGCAACATCGGCCTCATCCGCGCGGTCGAGAAGTTCGACTACCGGAAGGGCTACAAGTTCAGCACCTACGCCACGTGGTGGATCCGCCAGGCCATCACTAGGGCCATCGCGGACCAGGCCAGGACCATCCGCATCCCCGTCCACATGGTCGAGACGATAAACAAGCTCCTCCGCGAGAGCCGCAGGCTCGTCCAGGAGTATGGCCGCGAACCCACCAGCGAGGAGATCGGCGAGGGCATGGAGGTCACCCCCGAGAGGGTGAAGGAGATCCTGAAGATTTCACAGGAGCCCGTCTCCCTCGAAACCCCCATCGGCGAGGAGGAGGACAGCCACCTGGGCGACTTCATCGAGGACCGGAACACCCTTGCGCCCTCCGACGCCGCCTCGTACCAACTCCTCAAGGAGCAGGTCGACGACGTCCTCTATACCCTGAGCGAGCGTGAGGCCAAGGTACTCCAGCTCCGGTTCGGACTCGAGGACGGCAGGCAGCGGACACTGGAGGAGGTGGGCCACGACTTCGGCGTCACCAGGGAGCGCATCCGCCAGATCGAGGCCAAGGCCCTACGCAAGCTCCGCCAGCCCAGCCGCTCCAAGAAGCTCCGCGACTTCCTTGAGTAGCACGCAGCAAGCCGCGCCGCCGCGCACCACGTCCAGGGTCGCCGTCGTCCGCACGTCCCCCGAGACCGTGCTGGACGACGTTGCCCACGCCATGCGGCTGGCCGACTACGACCAGGCCCTCGCCAGGACCGCCGCCACCCTGCTGAAGATCAACATCTCCTGGCAGCACTACTACCCCTCCTGCTCCACCACGCCCTGGCAGCTCGACGGCGTGATCCGCGCCCTGAAGGACGACGGCTACGACGATCTCATCCCGGCCCACAACGGCACCGTCGTCGTCGATCCCCGCGAGGGCGCGGCCAACAACCGCCACACCGCCGTCGAGAAGAAGCACGGGCTCCACAGCGTCTACCTCGACTTCCCGCCCGTCGAGTGGGTGCCCTACACGCCCCGCTCCAGGATGCTCGTCCTCGACGGCATCTTCCCGGAGGGACTCCACATCCCCGGGATGTTCATCGGCAAGAACATAGTCCACCTGCCGACCATGAAGACCCACGTGTTCACCACCATCACCGGGTCCATGAAGAACGCCTTCGGCGGACTGCTGAACCGCAAGCGCCACTGGACCCACTCCGTCATCCACGAGACCCTCGTCGACCTGCTCACCATCCAGAAGGAGATACACCCCGGCATATTCACCGTCACCGACGGCACCTTCGTCGGGGACGGCCCTGGGCCCCGGGCGATGCTGTGGCACGTCAAGAACGTCCTCCTCGCCGGGGCCGACCCGGTCGCCGTCGACGCGGTACAGGCGAAGATGATGGGGTTCGACCCCATGTCCATAGGCTTCATCCGGCTCGCCCACGAGATGGGCCTGGGCAACGGCGACGTCTCCGGCATCGAGATCGTCGGCGAGGACATCTCGGAGGTCGACTGGAAGCTCAGGAGCAGCGAGAACACCTTCGCCAGCCGAGGGCAGAAGCTCATCTACTGGGGTCCCCTCAAGCCGCTGGAGAACGTCTTGCTCCGCTCGCCCCTGACCCCGTGGGCCTTCGTCGCCTCCAACCTCTACCACAACGGCTACTGGCTCCGCATGGTAGGCCGCAAGCGCGTCCACGCCGCCATGAAAACCCCCTGGGGCCGCCTCCTCCAAACCTACTGACCCCCACCCACCGTTCGGCCTGAGCCTGTCGAAGGCCTGTCCTGAGCTTGCCGAAGGGCCAGTGCTCAGCAGCACAACCATGCCGGGGATGGATTCCGGCTTCCGCCGGAATGACGGATGGCCCGCCCCGCCTTGCACTATCGTGGGCCGTCTGGCACGATATGACCATGAGAGTAGGCGCATTCGAAGTCCTGGACGACGGCCCGGAGCTCAGGGATACCATCACCATAGCCAATCTCCGCCCCTGGGTGGACGTTGGGCGCGTGGGCACCCTCGTCCTCAACAAGCTGGAGCGGCACCTGGGCGCCGTCGAGCTGGGCAAGCTCGCCAGGCCAGGCGTCTTCCTCGACTTCACCAGGGAGCGGCCCAAGACCAGGATCGTCGATGGCAAGCGCACCCTGACCAAGCCCAACACCATCGCCCGCTACGCCAGGGACGAGGCCACCGGGCGCGACTACATCTTCCTGCACCTGCGCGAGCCACACATGTTCGGCGAGGACTACGCCGAGGCCGTCGTGAAGCTGCTCCTGCACTACAACGTCGTCGAGTACTGCCGCATAGGCAGCATGTGGGACTCCGTGCCCCACACGCGCCCCCTGATGATCACCGGCACCCTGAACGAGCTGTACGAGGGCCGCACCCGCCACCTCGTGTCCGTACGCCAGAACACCTACCAGGGCCCGACGAGCATCATGAACCTCGTGGGCGACACCCTCTCGGAGTCCAACGTGCAGCCCGCGAGCCTGATGCTCCACATCCCCCACTACGTGCAGCTTGAAGAGGACCACATGGGCGCGGCCAAGATCATGGAAGTGCTGAGCGCCATGTACGACTTCCCCATGAGCCTGGCCGACACCACCAGGGGCGAGCAGCAGTACAGGGACATCAGCCGCGCCGTCGAGAACAACGCCCAGGTCAAGCTGCTCATCACCCAGCTCGAGGCCGAGTATGACCGCAATAGCTCGGAGCCCGACCTGGAGTCGATCCCCGACCCCTCCCTGCCCCCCGAGATGGAGAAGTTCCTGAACGAGATGGGCCAGCGGCTCGAAGAAGGCCCCCCGGACGCCCCTCCCACAACCTCGCAGTAGGGCCCGTCCGCTCCTACGCCCGGAAGCGGAAGGAGTACACGTCGGCGTCCTTGAGCCGGAAGCGCAGCCTCACCGGCCTTCCCGCCAGGCCCGATACGTCGGTGCCGCCCTCCCACCGCGCGACGCCGTCTGTCTCGTCGCCGAACATCTCAGGGTGGTCGCCCAGCCCGAATCCCGCTACGGCGTCTCCGCTCTCGTCCTGCATCTCGACCCTGATCCAGCCCACCGCCGACGTGGAGTAGTTGATTTCGAGCTCCCGGCCGTCGAACGCGAGCGGCTTCGTGGTCAGCGTCCCGCCGCCGTAGTCGGCGCTCGCCGACACGAAGCCGTCCTTGCGCCAGGTCACCCGCTCGAAGTGCACGGACGGGAAGTCCCGGTGACGCAGCACGTACATCGAGATCTCCTTCTCGCCCGTCTCCACGATGCCGTTGGACAGCAGGTTGTTGCGCGACGTCCAGTTCCGCGGCCCAATCCCCGGCCTGACTATCGACTCCATGAACCTGCGGTCCCAGTGCAGGCCGTCCCTGCTGCTCATGAACACCGAGTCGGACGTGCCCGGCCACGGCGAGTCATTCCTCGGCTCCCGCTCCGGGGTGAAGCGGCGCGGGAAGGCCAGGTAGACCCCGGGCGCCCGCGAGTAGGGCGTCGTCCCGTTCGTGTACAGGTGCTCGTGGGGCGTGTCCCCCGTGTCGATCAGCTCCAGCGGCGACCACGACAGGAAGTCCGGCGACGTGGCCCGCCGTATCCACCGGTAGCCGCCACCGAACGAGCCGCCGCTCCCTATCTTCCCCCGCGTGAATATGGCGTACTCGCCCCTCCAGAGGTCCCAGAACGGCACGTTCTGCGAGTCGAAGGGCCGCTCGGTGAGTATCGGCTCCTCCCGCATGAACCGCCACGTGACCGCGTCGTGGGACGCGACCGCAAATACGCGGCTGCCCCTCCACACGATGCCCTTGTACCGCTCGTCCTCCCTCGCGTCCGGGTTCCCGTCCAGGAAGGGCACCAGGTCCGAGGTGTCGCCATCCTCGTCCAGCCAGACGATGTTGTTGTCCTTCGACCCCGCAAACTCGATCAGGCCCAGGGAGGGCCGCGTCCACGTGATGCCGTCGCTGCTCTCCGCGTAGCAGACGTTCTCGTGGTGGACGGGCACGGACTCCTCGCCCTTCTCCAGCAGCGCGTCTATTGTGTAGCCCTCGTGGCTGGAGCCGCGGTAGTACATCCGGTACACGCCGCCGTCCTGGAAGACCGTGTGGTAGTCGCAGGTCACCCCCTCCCAGGGCATGTCGAGCGTCAGCACGTTGCCCGCCGATTCGGGGCCGTGCAGCTTCAGCTCAGCGCCGCTCATCGACTCGATCAGGTGGTCGTCGACGAAAAGCTGCCGGTCCGAGCCAATGTTCAACGCGGTCTTAGTCATCGAAGTCCCTCTCGCTACCCGAATTTGAACGCGTACACGTCCGCGTCCTTCAGATCGAACCGCAGCCGCACTGCCTGCCCGGCAAGTGCGCCCAGGTCGGCGTCCTCCCCCCAGTCGACGTGGCCGTCTATCTCGTCGCCGAACATCTCCGGGCACTCGTCGAGCGCGAACCCCGGGATCGCGCTGCCCTCCGAGTCCTGAACCTCGACCCTGACGCTGCCCGCGGCCGACGTGGAGTAGTTGATCTCCAGCTCCACGCCGTCGAACGCCAGCGGCTTCGTGGTCAGCGTCCCGCCGCCGTATCCCGCGTTGATCGAAACGAACCCGTCCGTGCGCAGGCCGTACCGGCTGATCCGCGTCGTCGGGTAGCGCCAGTGGTCGCTCACGTACAGGCTCAGCTCCTCCGGCGAGGTCTGGATGATGCCCCGCTCCACGTAGATGCCGCGCTCGTGCCAGTTCTTCTCGTCCAGGCCGGGCCGCAGGAACGCCTCCATGAAGCTCCGGTCGAACCTCAGCCCGTCCCTGCTGGACATGAACACGATGTCGTTCACCCCCGGCCCGCCGTGCCAGTCCGGGTCCGGCGTGTGCTCGATGACGTAGCGCGACGGAAACATCAGGTAGACGCCCGGCGCCCGCGTGTACGGGACGCAGGCGTTCGTGTACAGGTGCTCGAACGGCGTGTCTCCCGCGTCGATCGGCTCCAGCGGGGTCCAGTTCAGGAAGTCGGAGGACGTCGACCGCCGGATCCAGCGCACGCCGCCCTTGAAGGGCCCGACTCCTGCGACGCCGCGCGTGTAGATGACGTACCTGCCTTCCCACTCGTCCCAGAACGCCACGTTGAAGGAGTCGAACGGGTCGTCGGTGAGGATCGGGCCGTCCTGCATCATCCTCCACCGCACCCCGTCCGGCGACGCCAGCGCCAGGACGCACGGCCCCGGCGCGCCCAGGGCTTCCCCCTCGGCGCGGCTCGCGCGGACGACGGCCTTGTATCTCTCCTCAGGCCGCGCGGCAGGGTTCGTGTCGACGAAGGCCGAAAGATTCGCGCCCGGCCCCAGCCAGACCAGGTTGTTGTCCTTCGATCCCTGGAAATCCACCAGCCCGAGGCTCGGCTTCTCCCAGGTGATCCCGTCGGCGCTCTCCGCGTACGCGGTGTGCCGCGGGTTCGGGGCCCTGGAGGAGTCCTGGTGGTCGCACCGGTAGTAGCCCCGGTACAGGCCGTCGTCCTCGAGGATGGACATGAACGCCACGCTCGCCTCGTCCCAGGGCCTGTCGCCCCGCAGGATGGTGTTGCGCTGCTCCGGCGTGTGGAGTACGCGCCTCACCCCGTCCGCGTCCTGGATGACGTGCTCGTCCACGAAGAGCTGGCGGTCCGTCCCTACTTGCAAGGGTGAATCTGTCATGCGTTACTCCTTACCCTGAAAATCGCCCACCTCCGTCGTTCCCGCGCCCCGGCGGGAACCCATCCCCGGCCTACGCCGGACCGCCAGGGCGCCGCCGCAGATCAACAGCAGCGCAGACGCCGCGGCAGCGAGGGCCACCAGGGTGGGCGCAAAGCCGTCACCGACGCTCGGCAGCGCGGGAGGCGCGAGGGCGGCCCCGGTCACCGTTATGGTGCCGGACATGACAGGGCCGTGCATCAGGCAGTGGTACTGGTAGGTGCCCGGCGTGTCGAACCTGAGGGAGTAGGTCGTCGGACGCCCGTCAGGGCCATGTTCCCCGAAGAGCACGCCAGAGTTGAACACGCCGGAGCCCGAGTACGTATCGCCGCCGGAGGGCGCGAAGACCTCGGCGTTGAGCGCGATGGTCGGCGGGTCGCGGACGTTGAGGCTGCCGTCCGCGAACACCTTGTGCTCCACCAGCAGGTACTCCGGCGCCTCGGCCCCCGACAGGAACGTCACCGTGTGCGGGGTGTCCCCTCCGTTCACCCAGTCCCACGTCACCGTGTCCCCCGTGCTGATTTCGAGATTGTCGGGGAAGTACCGGGCGTACTCCACGTCGTCCTGGAACAGGCCCGTCTTGAGCCGGTGCTCCGTTGTCAGGTCGGCCCGGCGCTGGTTGCCGGGCTCCTGCGAGGCGGCGAACAGCCCCTCGGCGTGGGCGATCAGCGAAGCGCGCTCGATGGCGGCCCGGGCGTCCAGGTCCTCCTGGCTCTCGGGCGCGGCGAACCCCTCCTGTAGGACCGTAACCGTGGCCTGCATGTTGGGGTGGATCAGGCAGACGACCTGGTAGACCCCCGGCTGGGTGAACTTGACGTGGACGGGCCGCGGCAGAAAGCCCGGGTCGAAGGGCGCGCCCGAGTTGAAGAAACCCGTACCGTCGTACTCGTTGTTGCCGTTGACGACCAGCTTCTCCTTGCTGGGCTCCAGCAGACCAAGCCTGTCCCGCGCCCAGGACGCTATGGAGATCGGCTCGATCTCCGTCCTGTGCTGGATGCCGGACGGGAACCCCACCTCCGGGATGACGCCCAGTCGGCCGTCCTTCAGGGGCTGGAGCCAGGGCAGCCGGGGCTCGCCGGAGAGCAGCGTGATCGTATGGAACATCATGCGGTTCCACACCACCGTGTCGCCCTGGACGACGGTGATGTCGCTGGGCAGGAACTGGTTGATCTGCAGCGACTCGTCCGGGAAGAGCTCGCCCGCCTGGGCGGTCCAGACCGTCCCTGCCGCCTCCTCGTCGTCGGCCCCCAGCACCGACGGCGTCACCGCGAGGAGCAGGACGGCCAGCGCCGACCACAGAAACGGACTGCTCAGATTAGGTATTCGTATCATCTTTCGCTTCTCACGGACCTCCAAGTGTCATCAGGACTGCGTCCTCGTCGCCGGGGTGGAGTACCCTGAACAGGCCCCAGAGTCCCGCCTCACGATATGGCAGCCTGTGGTCTCCATACAGGTACTCTCCCGGCATCCTCGACGCGCCCCCCGCGTCGAGGGCGATCTCCAGCTTCCCGACCGCTCCCACCTGTGCGGAGCCGATCAGGTTCGTTCCCTCCATTCCCTGCTCGAAGGGCCACCGGTGGCCCTCGATGCTGAATACGTGATTCTGCTCGCTAAATGGTACCATCACGTGAACCCGCACAGGGTCTCCGGCGTACGCCTCCAGCACCGGCGTCGACGGATTGGCGTAGACGCCGGCATCGGGGTACGCCGCCGGATCGGGGAACAGGTCGAACAACCCGCCCATCCGGTCCACGGCGGCCGGAGACTCGAAAGCGCCCCCTCCGATATTGGGGAACAGGTCGAACCGCCCGTCCAGCGGCGACGACCTGTAGTTGAGCCCGACGACCCCGCTGACTGCATGATTGTACGGCATATTGTGGGTGCCTATCACCTCGTCCTCATCCTGCATGAATAGCGCGAAGTCGCGGTAGCTCGGACCGTTCGGCGGGTGTACGTCGGCCCTCCAGCTCGACGCGAGGGACAGGTCCTCGCCCGTTTCCGGATCGGTGAACTCGGCGCCGGCCGGCGCGACGACGATGGCCCCGTAGAGTCCAAGGCCCGGATTCACCAGGACGTTCCCCCAATCGCGCACAAGGGATGCGCCCTCCCCGTATTCGGGATGGGCGAAGAACGTGTACGTGCGGCTCTCTCCCGGCGCGACCGACTGGTCCGGATTGAACCCGGCCGCGATGCCCAGCGAGTCCCTGGGGTCGTAGGCGAGCATGTCCGCGTTCCACGACACCTTCCCCTCTTCCAGCCTGTTCGCCAGGCGTACCTGCACGCAGTCGCCTACCCGGACGCGCAGCACCAGCGGCTCCGGCTCTCTCGCCCCCGAGACGAAGGCGTCCGCGTCCGCCTCCAGCGCGAATATCTTGCCCGTGCCGCCGCCCAGCATGGGCAGCCCCACCGGAATGGCCGCAACCGCGAACTCCTTGACCGGCGCATCTTCCGGGCACACGGACGCCGGCGGACTTGGGATCGTCTCCCGCCCCGGCAGCTTCAGCAGGCCGAGCGGGGAGTCGCCCGGATGTACCCGCACGAGCCCCCAGCTTCCCTCGCGCAGCCTGAAGGTGCGCCCGTTGTAGTAGGGGTAGTCCCCGGGCATCCTCTGCGGGCCGCCCGCCGCCGGAATTATCAGGTCGTGCCGCTCGGAGATTCCGATGTGCACCGTGCTCACGGGCCTCGATTCGAGGCTGAACCTCTCGCGCCGGAACCAGTGGCCGTCGAGGTGCCACGTATGGGCGTCGTTGGTCGCGGCGACGAGGGCCCGCACCACTATGGGGTCGCCCAGGTAGGCGTTCAGCACGGGCGTGGCCGGGTCGCCGTGCGCCTCGCTGCTGAACCAGAGCGCGGGGTCCCGGCCGCGCCTCTCCGGGGGCTCGGCACGCAGGTTGAGGGAGCTTCCGCTCGATCTGCCCACGTGGGTGGCGAGGTTGTTGTCCTGCATGAACATGACCAGCTCGCGGAAGCTGCCCGCCACGTCCGGCGAGATGGCCGACTCGGTGTGGACGTCGACGATGGTGCCGCTCCGGGCCGACGCGCCCGTGAAGGGGTCGTGGTAGGTCGAGCCGGGAGGCTCGGCTATCAGTGCGCCGAACAGCCCGTGCTTCCACGAGACCAGCGCGTCCACGTGGTCGTGGAAGTACGCCGTGCCGAACTGCACGTCGGGATACCACCGGTAGCGGACGAACTCCGCGCTCACGATCTCGCTGGAGGCGTGGGCGTGCTCCAGCGGCGTCTCGAAGACGAGGCGGCTGCCCTCGACCCTGGCGATGCGCCTGATCTCGAAGGTCTCGGCCTGGTCCATCCCGACGCCCACCAGCGCGCCGCGCCGGAACCGACTGGCGCTGCCCAGCTCGACCCCGGTGCTTCCCTGCTCGGCGTCGGCCTGCAGCGCTTCCCCCTCCTCGGTGAACGGGCGCACCGACTGCTCGTACGCGAACCCTGTGGCGATGCCGTCGCTCGCCTGGACGTCGAACTGGACCAGGTGGACGTGTATGCTCGCCTTGCTGAAAAAGGTGTTCTCCGCGGTGTCCGCAAGCTCGCTCTTGAACACCAGGTCCACGCAGTCCTCGCCCGCGTTGGCGCGCAGCGCAAGGGGGACCCGCAGGTCGTTGCTGGCGCGCACGGCCTCCTCGTCCTCCTTCAGGACGTATAGCTGCCCGACCGGGTCTATCAGGCTGGCGTCCTCGTTCAGCACTATGGGTACGTTGATGGCGTGAACGGCGTACTCCTGGAGCCGCGTCCCTGCCGGGCACAGGCTCCGTGCGCCGTTCTCGCCGGGCCGGGGCGGCGCTCTGCCCTGCTGGTCGGGGCTAAGGAAGGGCGCGGGCCCGTGATTGGGCGCGAAGGGCGGGCGCTTGCCCAGGTGGGGGCGCAGGAACGGGTATGCCAGCATCCCCGTGCTGGGGTCGAAGAGGATCGGGGGCCTGATGCCCGGGTTCTCAGGCTCGTATGCGGGCCAAGTGAGCTCGGTCTCCGGCTCGTTCAGGTACAGGTCGCCCTGCCTGTGCCAGTTCATCACCGATGCGTCGTAGCCCTTCGGGAGGCCGCGGGAGGGAAGCTGGCGCTCGACCCAGTCACCCAGGTTCTCGCCGGTGATCTCGAACGGCTCGCCCTTCCACTCGAACGACCTGCCCAGCAGGGCCTCGGACGTCACGGCCTCCGAAATTCCGCCGCCGCGGTCTGGAAGCTCCAGGAGCGCCCCGCTCCCAACCTGCAGCGTGTTGTGCACCCGCCAGATCATCCACATACCCGCCAGGTAGTGGTGGGCGACGTGGCAGTGGACGAGGTAGTCGCCCGGGCTCTGCTGGCAGCCGCCGCTGCCGCACTCGGACTCCAGGTCGTAGGACTCGGACGGCCCTATGGACTGGGAGTCCAGCCTCGTCGACGCATCGGTCTTGAGGGGCGGATACTTGACGAGGCCGGTGTCGAAGTCCGTGTCCCCGGTCCCAGGCTGCCGCCTCCAGCGGATCCCCCCGCCGTGGGTGTGGTGTACGTGGAAGACCTCCGAGCCGCCGTGTACGATCCTCGTCTTGACCGGGTCGCCCAGGTACGACCGGGCAATGGGCGTGGCCGGGTCGCCGAAGGTGTAGGAGCTGTAGGCCAGGGACTGGTCGGCCACGCCGAACCGTTCGGACTGGAGCCGCAGCCGGTTCATGAACGGCTCGCTCCTGTAGTTCAGTGCCCTGCCGCCGGGCTTGTACGCGCCGCTCCACGGGTCCGTCAGCGTCACCCGCTCGCCCGACTTGTCGAGATGGCGGTACCTCTCGCTGCCGATCTCGTGGTAGTAGATGACGAACTCGCGGAAGTCGCTCCCGTCCGGGCGCCGGATGATGGCCGACCACCCGCTCTCCAGCGGATCGCCGTCCACCGGGTCCAGGTAGGACGAGCCCCGCGGCTCGATGACGATGGCCCCGAACAGTCCGTGCCCGACCTGGAACCTCTCGACGCCGTGGCTGTGGAAGTAGTGGACGCCCTCCGGCGCGTCCCCGGCCACCATCCACTCGTACCGCACGCTCTCGCCCGGCAGCACGGCGGCGTCCGGGTTGGTCGCGATGGCGGGCTCGCCGGTGGCCGCGACGTAGAGACTCGATCCGTGGATATGGAGGCTGGCGGGCTCGTTGCCGTCCAGCGCGTTGCGCAGTCTGATGCTCACGCAGTCGCCCTGGTTGGCCCTGATGGTGAGGGGTTGGATCGCGTCCCCGTCCAGCCCGATGGAGACGGCCGGCCCGGCCAGGTCGGACCTGGCGATCCTGTTCTGCGCCTCCTCCTGCCGGACCCTGTCCAGGTCATATTCCAGGACGTACATCCGGCCGTCGGGGTCGTAGTCGAGGTACCTGTTCAGGGTGATCTCGACGTTGATGGCCGCCATGTCGTAGTGCCGCACCTGGGCGGCCGGGTCGCACCTGGGCCCGGCGACCACCGTCTCGGACATTTCGCGTCCGCTGAGGGTCAGCCCCTCCCCCTGGCCGTGTGCGGCGATGCCCTGCTTGTAGCCCCCGTCGACGACGGACGCCTCGTCCGCCAGGCTCTGCTCCAGCCGCTTGGCGAGGACGTCGCCCGCGGAGCCGGGCTCGCCGTGGGAATGGGGTGGCGTCCCCGGAAGGTGGACGTGGTAGGCCGACGAGGCCCCGTCACTCAAGAACCCGGCCAGTGCGATCAGGACGGCCGCAAAGTAGGCCGAGGACCCGGGGCCCCGCCTCATGAAAACCCGCTTCAAGGCCCCCCGCACCTACTCCCGGAATCTGAACGCGTAGAGGTCTGCGTCCTTCAGCACGAAGCGCAGCCGCACCGGGCGCCCGGCGAGCCTGCTCGCGTCCGCGCCGCCGTTCCAGCCGATCACGCCCTCTATCTCGTCGCCGAACTTCTCGGGGCAGTCGTCGAGGCCGAACCCGTCTATGGGCCGCCCCTCCGCGTCCTGTATCTCCGCCCTTATCGATCCGACGGCGGACGTGGAGTAGTTGACCTCCAGCTCGCCGCCGTCGAACACCACGGGCACGGTCGTCATCTCGCCGCCCGCGTACCCGGCGTTCACCGACACGAACCCGTCGGTCCGCAGGGTGTACCGCCGTATCCTCTGGGAGGGCAGGTGCGAGTTCTCCATCCCGTACAGGGATATCTCCGTCGGCGAAGTGTGGAGGATCCCCGTCTCGATGTAGACCCCCCTGTCGTGCCAGTTGTTCTGGTCGAGGCCCGGGCGGATGAACGCGTCCCTCATGCTGCGGTCGAACCTGAGCCCGTCGCGGCTGGACATGAACACGATGTCGTTGACGCCGGGGCTGTAGGTCCAGTCGGGGTCCGGGCTGCGCTCGTAGACGTACCTGGACGGGAACATGAGGTAGACGCCGGGCGCCCTGTCGTACTTCACGCAGGCGTTGGTGTAGAAGTGCTCGTCGGGGGTCTCGCCCGTGTCGATGGACTCCAGCGCGCTCCAGTCGCGGAAGTCGGGCGACGTGGCCCGGCGGATCCACCTGACGCCGCCCTTGAAGGGGCCGGTGCCGGCGACCCCGCGCGTGTAGGTCACGTACAGGCCCAGGTCGGCGTCCCAGAAGGCGATGTTGACCGAGTCGAACGGGCCGTCGGTCAGTATCGGCTCGTCCTGGAGGAGGCGCCAGTTGATGCCGTCGGGGGACTTGACGGCCAGCAGGTCCCTGGTGCGGATGACGGCCTTGTACCGCTCGTCGTCGGGCACATCGGGGTTCGGGTCCCTGAAGGGCACCATGTTCGCGCCGGGGCCCATCCAGACTATGTTGTTGTCCTTCGAGCCGTCGACCTCGAACAGGCCCAGGCTCGGCTTCTCCCAGGTGACGCCGTCGGCGCTCTCGGCGTACAGCGTGTCGTGGCCGCTGCGCTTCAGCAGCTGCCCCGTATCGTGCTCGCTCCGGTACCAGGCCCTGAAGCGGTCGCCGTCGCGCATGAATCCGGCGGCGCACGGGCTGTGGTCCCATGGCCGGTCTCCGTGGATGACTGGAGCCTGGCGCACCGGCTCGTGGAGCACGCGCCCGGCCCCCTTCGTCTCCTCGATGAGGAGATCGTCGACGAAAATCTGCCTGTCCGACCCTATGTGATTGGGAGTACCTCCCATTTCGACACCTCCTGATGGTTGCCTGGATTCTAGCGGGGCGTGCCTCTCAGCTGGAACGGGTCCAGCCATTTCCTTAGCCCAGTCGCGAGCAGGTTGAATCCGAGGATTGCGACCATGAATGCAAAGGCCGGAGCCATCGGCAGCCAGGGCCAGTTGAATATCGACAGCCTCGTGCCGGACAGCATACCAGCCCACTCGGGGAGCTTGGGAGACCGGACGACCTGCGGCACGTACTCGAAGAAACCCTCGCCCAGGAACAGGCCCAGGAATCCCAGCTCTCCCAGGGTGAGCAGCACGGCGCTGAGCTCCAGGGCCGCGGCCGGGATGAGCTGCGGAGACAGGTTCGGCAGGAGGTGGCGGCGGGCCACGTGCAGGGGGGTCGACCCCAGCGCCATGGCGGCGTCCAGGTAAGGCTGGCCCCTGATCCATCGCACCGAGCCATGCACTATGTTGGTCAGCTCTGCCCAGCCCGTTAGCCCGAGGCCGAGCAGGAATACGCCGAATCCCAGCCTTGGCCCTATGGTCAGGATGAATACGAAGGCGAACAGCAGGCTCGGAATCGACGACGACACGGTGCCGAAGGAGAGAATCTGCTGGCCGACCGCGCCGCCGCGCCAGCCGGCCCAGCCGCCGAGGCTGCCGCCTATCAGGAGTCGGAGAACCGCCACAGCGACGCAGAGCACGAATGTCCGCTCGGTGCCGTAGACGATCCGCGTCAGCAGGTCGCGCCCCTCCCTGTCCGTTCCGACCGGGTAGACCGAGCTTGGCGGGAAGGGCCTGCCGCGGACTTCGCCGTCGATGAGCTGCAGGGTCCTTCCGGTGTCCTCGGGGCCGTAGGGGGAAAGGAAGCTCGGCCAGAGCGCGGCGACCAGGAGCGCCGCCGTGACCAGGGATCCGGCGATCAGGGCCGGGTTGCCCAAGAACCGGATGGCCAGCTCAGTCACGCGCTCGAGGCGAGTTCGTTCGCCCAGCACCTGCCCGGACCTGACCGCCAATCTCAAACGGGGGGCCCAGAAACTCGCTGTGAAGCTGACCGCAAAGAGCAGGGCCAGCGCGGCGAGCAGCACGGTACTGTTGTCCAGGTACCAGATGGACGCGGGGGGCGTGGGGGTGGTCGGCATAACCTAGACTCCCGCCTCGGCGGCCATCATGACACCGCCCCCTCGGCCTCGGCCACCCTGGGGTCGATGCGGCTGATTATCACTTTCACGAAGGTGTTGATGACCAGGAAGGTGATGCCGACGGAGACCAGCATGTAGCTGGCCATCTCGGCGTCCCTTTCGGCCGCGGCGTCCAGGAGCCGGGTGCCTATGCCTCCCCAGTTGAACAGCCACTCTACGATCAGGAGGCTGCTCATCGAGAAGTAGAAGGACGAATTGAAGCTGGTCAGTGCGGGCGCGGCGACGTTGCGCAGGATGTGGCGCAGCAGGACCGTCCGGCGTAGCAGGCCCTTGGCGCGGGCGGTGCGCACGTAGTCGGAGTAGATGACCTCCTGCAGCGCGCCTATGGTGACCTGGGTCATGTATGCCATGGGACGCACGGCGAGCACCAGGGCGGGAGCGAGGAGCCGCCTGACGTCGAACACCGTCACCTCGGGGCTGAGGAGTACGAACCGCTCGCCGAAGGCCGGGCCGATGTACCGGATGAAGAGGAGCAGGATGAGCACGGCCAAGAGGAAGCTGGGCGTCAGGACGCCGATGTAGCTGACGGCCGAGGCCAGCCCGGCGAAGGGGGAGCGGGGGCGCAGCCCGCCCGCCAGGCCCAGCAGGAGGCCGGCCGTAGCGCCGATGACCACGGCGACCAGCATGAGGGTGACGCTGCGGACGTAAGCATCCCGCACGATGTCCAGGTCTCCCCCGGTGTCGAAGATGCCGGCGGCGAACCTGAAGGTGTCGGCGAAGGCGCTCTGGACGGATGTCAGCGCGACGTATATGGACCTGAGGACCGGCTGGTCCAGCGTCGCGAAGCTGAAGAACGTGACGAGGACGAATACTAGGACGACCCTGTATGCGAGCAGAAGAAGGGTGCGCAGGGGTCCCCTCGGCTCAGGCCAGGTGGCAGGCCACCCAGTGGTTCTCGCGGGCGTCGCGCAGGAGCGGCTCCTCCTCGGCGCACCGGTCGACGGCTATGGGGCAGCGGGTCCTGAAGCGGCAGCCGCTCGGCGGGTCGATGGGGCTGGGCACGTCGCCCTCCAGGATGATGCGCTTCCGGGTCTTGGCCTGCGCCGGGTTGGGGATCGGCACGCTGGACAGGAGCGCCTGGGTGTACGGGTGGAGGGGTTCGTCGTGGAGGGCGTCGATGTTGGCCTGCTCCACCACCTTGCCCAGGTACATGACGGCCACCCGGTCGCTGATGTGGCGGACGACGCGCAGGTCGTGGGAGATGAACAGGTACGTGAGGCTGAACTGGTCCTGCAGCTCCTCGAGCAGGTTGATGATCTGGGCCTGGATGGACACGTCGAGGGCCGAGATCGGCTCGTCGCAGACGATGAACTCCGGCTCGACGGAGAGGGCGCGGGCGATGACGATGCGCTGTAGCTGGCCGCCGCTGAACTCGTGGGGGTAGCGGTTCTTGAAGTAGGGGTTGAGGCCGACGGTGGCGAGAAGCTCCTCGACCTTGTCCTCGACATCGTCCTTTGGGACGACCCCGTGGACGACGAGGGGCTCGGCGACGGCCTGGCCGATGGTCATCCTGGGGTCCAGGGCCGCCTGGGGGTCCTGGAAGATGATCTGCATCCGCTGGCGGAAGGGGCGCATCTCCTTGCCGCCCAGGCCCGTGAGCTTGTGCCCGTCGTAGTAGACGTCGCCGGAGGTCGCCCGCTCCAACTGGAGTATGGTGTAGCCCAGGGTGGACTTGCCGCACCCGCTCTCGCCGACGAGTCCCAGGGTCTCGCCCTTGCGTATGACGAGGTTCACGCCGTCGACGGCGCGGACGGTCTGCTTGATCGCGCCTATGCCGAAGATGATGCCCTTGGTGCCCGTCTTGAAGTGGGTCTGCAGATCGCGCACTTCGAGGAGGGTGCCGTTCTCGGTGGTGGATTCCTGCGTAACCGTCACTACTATTCTCCCTTGGCGGCCCCGTTCGAGCTGACGGACAGCGGATTCCAGCAGGCCGCGTAGTGATCAGCGCCCATCTCGACCAGGCCCGGGTTCTCCTCGGAGCACTGGTCGACCGGGCCGTCGCAGCGCGGGGCGAATGGGCAGCCGGGCCTGAGGTTCGCCAGGTGTGGCGGCAGGCCGTGGATCGACTCCAGCCGGTCGGCCTCGCGCCTCTCCATGGACGGCAGCGCCCTCAGCAGCATGGACGTGTACCTGTGCTTCGGGTTCTCGAATATCTCCTGGACGGGCGCGGTCTCCACGATGAAGCCGGCGTACATGACGGCGACGCGGTCGCACAGCTCCGCTATGACGCCCAGGTCGTGGGTGATCCAGATGACCGACGTGCCGCGCTCCTCCTTCAGGTCGCGGACGAGGTCGAGAAGCTGGGCCTGCACGGTCACGTCGAGGGCGGTGGTGGGCTCGTCGGCTATGAGGAGGAGGGGGTCGCAGGAGACGGCGATGGCGATCATGGCGCGCTGCCTCATGCCGCCGCTGAACTGGAAGGGGTAGTCGTAGTACCGGGACTCGGCGGAGGGTATGCCGACCCTGTCGAGGATCTGGACGGCCCGCTTGCGGGCGGTCTCCTCGTCGTGGCCGAGGTGGACCTGCATCGTCTCGGCGATCTGTGGGCCGACCTTCATGGTGGGGTTGAGGGACGTGGCCGGGTCCTGGAAGACCATGCCCATCTTGGTGGCGCGCCGCTCCCTGAGGTCCCTGTCCGACAGGTCGGTGATCACCTCGCCGTCGAGCTCGACCCGCCCGCCGATGATCTGGCCGGGCGGGTTGGGCACGAGGCCCATGATGGAGAGGGCGGTCATGGTCTTGCCGGAGCCGCTCTCGCCCACGATGCCGAGGGTCTCGCCCGGCTGGACGTCGAAGGAGACCTTGTTGACGGCCTTGATCGCGCCCTCGCGGGAGGCCAGGTGCGTCTCCAGGTTTTCCACGGACAGGACTGGGTTGGCCACGTCATCCTTCTCCAATACGCGGTAACCCCGGTGCTGGGGGCTTCGGTACGGGAGTCTACCGCGTGCGCGGTTCCCAGTCAACCACCGGGTGAGCGGCCGAGGAGGGAGATTTTCACCGCAGAGGACACAGAGAGCACAGAGGGGGATGATTATGGGGAGGAGAAGAGGAGGGGAGGGTCTGAGTCGGGATTCGCGGGAGGGGGCGTCTATTCCAGGTCTTGGGGTGGGATGGAGCTTGTGAGGAGGGGGCGGATGCGGTCGAGGAAGGCTTGGGCGCGCTCGCAGGCCTCACGGGCGTCCTGCTCGTCGATTACTTCGGTGACCCGGTAATCTGCGATCTCCCGAATGATAGAGAGTTGGCCAATCTCCGCTCCCCATTTCGGTTCGACAAGGCCCGTTCTCACGATATGTAGTCCAAACGTTCCCCTCACCCCGGCGTGGCTCCCCGCACTGATGCCACGTGAGTGCAGTGCAGCCTTCGCGACATGCAAAACGGCGTAGTACGACAGAGAGACTGCATCTGCGTAGAACTTGCCTCCCAGGCAAAGCCAAGCGGCGCCGAGGCTTTCGCTCCCCCGCCTCCACTCCGCTGCTGTGTGATGGCCGTTCACGCTACGCTGACGCCGTCACGCGCGGCCATATTGTAGAACGGGTCGCCCATGCGCTTGCGCTCTGCCCAGTCGGCTTTGGTATGGACGAATATCATGGGCACAGCCCACGTGGTCACGGCCTGGAGGTGTCCCAGGTAGCTGATGGCGTCCTTGGTTTCGCGGCTGCCGTCCTTGATCAGGACGATCATGCGCAGCTCGAAGTCCGGGTCGGTGACGCCCCTGGCGTGGGGGCCGTAGATGATGATGTCCTCTACGAGGCCGGGGTAGTCCCTGGCGAGGGTCTGGCGGTATTCGTCGAGCCATGCCTGTTCGGCGGGTGTGAGCTTCAACATTGGGGTTGGCCTTTCGGGGGTGTGGGTGCCTGCCAGTATATCAAAGGTGTTTCACCACAGAGGGCACAGAGAGCACGGAGGGGGGAGAGATTAATGGGAGGGGGATGATGTGAATCAGGATTTGTGAGCCAGCAGGGGGCGGACTCGGTCAAGGAAGGCAGATGCGCGCTCGCATGCTTCGCGTCCGTCTGTTTCGTCGAACTCCAGGGTTACATCGTAATCGGCGTCGAAGCGCAGGTCGGCCATGTCGCCAATCTCACCACCCCATTTCGGCTCGACAAGATTGGCCATCACGATATGAAGGCCGAACATGCTCCTCACCCCGGCGTGGCTCTCGGCGCTGATGTTGTGCACGTGGAGCACAGCCTTAGCGGCGTGGAGAACGGAGTAGTAGGACCGGGATATCGCGTCCGCGTAAAGCCCATTGTGGAGGCATAGCTGGCCCGCGCGCAGGCTCTCTCTCCCACGCCTCCACTCTGCGTCCACGAGGTGTCCGCTCATGCCACGCTGACGCCGTCGCGCGCGGCCATCTGGTAGAGAGGGTCGCCCATGGTCCCGCGCCTGGCCCACTCCGTCCTGGTATATACCTTGATCAGCGGGACGGCATTGGCTATCGCCGCCTTGAGGTGACCCAGGTACCTGATCGCCTTCTTGGTGCCGGCGTCTCCGTCGCGGATGATGACGAGGGTATCCAGCTCGAAGTCCGGGTCGGTGACGCCCCGGGCGTGGGGGCCGTAGATGATGATGTCCTCGACCAGGCCGGGGTAGTCCTTGGCCAGGGTTTGGCGGTATTCGTCGAGCCATGATTGTTCGGCGGGGGTGAGCTTCAGCATTGGGGTTGGCCTTTCAGGGTGTGGGTGCCTGCCAGTATATCAAAGGTGTTTTACCACCCTTCGACAGGCTCAGGGCAGGCTCCGGGCACTGAGGGCACAGAGGGAAAGGGATTATGGGGAGGGGGAAGAGGAGGAGAGGGTCTGAATCGGGGTTTGCGGGATTGGGGGGATTTGCAGGATTGGGATTGAGGTCCAGGGTGAGCGGGTCATTGGGCCTTGGGGCCTTCCAGGTCAGGGAAGTAGGTGGAGAAGAACTCTCTATCCCTCGTGAGGAAGGCGTCCGCTGTGGCCACGGCGTGAGCGCCTATGAGGAAGTCGGTGATTATCCGCTCTCTTGGCCCGCCAGCCGCGCGGTACCGCTTCCAGCGTAGCCCAGCCTCATAGGCAATGGAGGAGTCGATGGGGGAAAGGGCAGCCCCAATCCCGCGCAGCGCGCCGTCCAGGGAGGACCGGTCAGGAAACGCCGGAGCGACCTCTGCGTACACCAGGTCGCAGACTATGACGGCGCCCCTGTCGTAGGCCTCCCGGAGCCATGCACGCGATTGGGAGTGGTGCGGTGACTCACTTCGGAACAGGTCAAACAGGACATTCGAGTCGACTGAGGTGATCATCTCCCCCTGATCTCCTCTATGTATTCGTCGATGTCAAAATCGGCGCCGAGATCGACGCCGTCCAGTATCCCGGCAACCCGATCGACGGGATGGAGCGCGGCTGCGCGCTTCTGGATGAGCAGGCCCTGCTTGGTAGGGCTGATCTCGACCTCGACGTTGTGGGTCATTCCAAAGCGGTCCCGCAGGTGCTTGGGGATGGTGATCTGTCCTCGCTCGGATATTTGCATGGTGTACCTCGTATGATTTTCTGATGCGTATATTCATATCATACTCAGCATGGGCAGCGCAATGTGCCATTCACTTGTCTCGTCTATGTGTTGGTCGATGTCGAAGTCGGGGCCGTCGAGGATGCCTACGACCCGGTCGATGGGATGGGGAGCGGCTGGGTGATTCCGGATGAGGAGGCCCTGCCAGGAGAGGGGGATGGTCTGAATCAGGATTCTCAGGATTGGGGATTGTCAGGATTGGGATTGAATGGACCGCAGCGGCCGGGGATGGATTCCCGCCCCGTATCGGGTACGGGGCAGGCTCTTCGCGGGAACGACGATGTGGGTCGCGGGAATGACGGTGTGGGGACTCCCGCTCATATCACCAGGACTGAACGGTTACGGAGAGGGACGATGGGCGGCGGCATGTAAATTTCCAGTACGATGACTTGGTGGCCGCCTAGACAGGGTGGATGGTTTCGGCTACAATCTCGCGCCATCCAAGGGAAACGGAGACCGGGTGCATGGCATCCCCCAACTTTGTTGACAAGACGATCTGGACAGGGGACAACCTCGACATACTTCGGGGCCTGAACTCGGACACCGTAGACCTGATATACCTAGACCCGCCTTTCAACAGTAACCGCAACTACGAAGCTCCTGTCGGTTCTAAGGCGGCTGGCGCGGCGTTCAAAGACGCCTGGACACTATCCGACCTTGACGTGGCCTGGGCGGGTTTGATTGCGGATGAACAGCCTGCGGTAGCCTACTTACTGGACACGGCCGGCCGAACGCACGGCAAGGGCATGCAGTCCTACCTGACGATGATGGCTATCCGCCTTCTGGAAATGCGGCGTGTACTCAAGTCTACGGGGAGCATTTACCTTCACTGCGACCAAACTGCCGGACATTACTTGAAGGTACTGATGGACGCAATTTTCGGGGCGAAAAACTTCTGGGCCGCCATCACCTGGAAGCGTACCTCGGCCCACAACGACCGACTCTTTGGATCTGAATCTGACACGATCTTGGTATACGGTGACGGCGTGCAGAACCTGGACGCTGTACGTGTACCGCTCAGAGACAAGAATATTGCGTCGAAGTATCGGTACCACGACGACAAAGGTCAATATCGTACTGGCGACCTAACAGGTGCCGGCACAAGCTCCGGTGAATCAGGTGCGGCTTGGCGTGGTTTTGACCCAAGTGGCATAGGGCGGCATTGGGCAGCCCCAAAGACAGGCAAATATGCCCTGTACCTTGACACGATCTTACTGCCGGGGTATCTCAGTATCAGCGGTGTCCACGACCGACTTGATGCTCTGGACGAAGCTGGAATGATTCACTATTCGTCGACAGGTGGGATGCCTGCGCTAAAGCGTTATTTGCCGCCGGATGCCGGACAACTTCCGGGTGACATATGGACTGACATTGATGTCGTCAATGCTCAGGCGAAAGAGAGGATAGGCTACCCAACTCAGAAACCAGTGGCGCTCTTGGAACGCATTATTGCCGCGTCCTCGAATGAGGGCGACATGGTCCTGGATCCGTTCTGTGGCTGCGCTACAGCGTGCATAGCTGCGGAAAGACTAGGCAGAAAATGGGTAGGTATAGACATATCTCCGAAGGCCGTAGAGCTGGTCAATACGCGTCTTCGCGGGTTCATGGGAGAGCTGTTTCACGATCGCCTTGTGACCGCCCGTACAGACATACCGCGCCGGACAGATATTGAGGCTCCAATTCACTACCGGAAGAATAAGCACGTCCTATTTGGGCGACAGGAAGGCCGTTGCGGTGGTTGCAAGATGGACTTCCCGTTCAAGGTATTCGAGGTAGACCATGTGATACCGCGCTCACGGGGCGGCGCTGATCACCTCGATAATCTGCAACTACTCTGCTCCCACTGCAACCGAATCAAGGGCGATAGGGAACAATCCTACCTCATGGCTCGATTGAAGGAGATGGCGTATTCCTGAGCGTAACCAGAGCCACAGCAGAGCATTGCCACTCCGGAAGAATCTTTCGAAGCATTCGAGCGATGCGTCGAGTTCAGCCGCATCAGTAACTCGCTTTCGTGCTCCGCGAGATAGACTTCGTGGCGATGGTCTGTAGGTATTCGTAGAGCTATGCCTGTTCGTTGGGGGGTTAGTTTCAAGATTTGGACTGGCTCTTCGTAAGAAGTCACCTAGAGTTACATGGGCATTCGTCAAGATGTCTCATGGCCCTGCAATTGGACCGTCCAGAGGGTACTGCCAACCTCGCTCCATAGCTGCCTTGCGTAGCCGCTTTGCCAGTCCCTTACTCCTTCCCATCGCCACAATTACATGCTCATCGAAATGTCCTTTGGGCTTTGGATATACCTTAAGTTTTTCGGTAGTACATTCTCCAACGGATAGTGCTAGGACGCCACAGGAAGAATTCTCTAGGACCGTTGTATAGTGAATCCAAGACTCCTCCGCCGAGATCTTATCACCGTCGTACATAGACAGTCCTTCTTCATCCAGCCTTGGGGTAAAGGCCTGGGATGTTGCCATACGGTCCTTAACGTGTTTGGGATGGATCTGTCGGAAAAGAAGAGTGTCGGCGTTCATTCAGGACTCCAAGACTCAGCTGATATAGCTTTGGTAATCCACTCCCAAGAATCTGCATCTTCTAAGCTAAGCCTCCTCATATCTTCGACATCTGTGATCATATTCAGGCCATGCCAGTCTGCCAATCGTGATCTCAGGTCAATAGTCAAACTCATTTCCCATGGATGGCGAGCCCACTCCAATTCCACCCCTCCTTCAATTGTCGGGTAGATGTAGGGTTTATCGAGATCGCTTCCATAGTGCTTCCTAAAGGCATCTAGAAGCCAGTCTACATCGTCTCGTTTTGGCGCTTCACCACGACCATCAAACCAACCACTCTCAAGCTTCTTCAACTCATGCAAGTTGAATTCGATGTCGAGTGGGCCCAGTATTTCAACAGCTTCAATCACTTCAATTCCAACTAGGTTGTGTGGGCTATCAAACTTGCCCTTCCCAACAATAAGGATTCGGCCTTGATCTTTGTCTCTGTAGGTAATGAAGGCCTTCATTACCTCCTTGTCGAATTGTTCGTCTATCTTGCAATCTATCTTCTTGCCGTCTAGAAGTCTCAGGCTAACGTCTCTATTCTCCTGATTCATCGCCGGAATATAGGCGCGGATTTCAATGTCGTCTACAAATACTTCGGTGTGGGATGCCTTCTCTAGATGACGTAACACTTCCTGGGTCAGTACCGCTTTCTCACCGCTACTAGCCTCAAATTCCACGAATTCATCCTCATGCAAACCTCGCCCAAATTGTCTAAAATGGTAGAATCCTTTTTCTGGAACCATAGCCTTTGTGAGTCTACCAGAGTTGGCATCACTTATGATGGAGACTATGGAATCCCTAGCTCGCTCGTAGTAATACAAGAAAGGAGGGGGCATGTCTTGCATTTCTCTTGTGCTCTGTTGCGGCCAACTAACTTCAATGTCGATCGTGGGTCTTGCGCTACCCTTTTTGACTCCCGATATAGTGAACGCGACACTGGAAGTAAGGCCCTTTGGCATGCCTTTAGAATCAGGGTTTTCTTTCAAGTATTCCCACTTCGCAATCTCAATGATCAGATCGGACAGATGTGGCAGGTTACGAAAGAACTCCACGGGAATTGAGGCATTCTTGAATCTCCGACCATGGAAGCTGGGTTCCAAGAACCTCTCAGTGTGTGTAGCCGATCTCTGTTCTCCTTCAAGAGTCATCAATCGCCTGCCTTATCTCATGTGTGCATGAGACGATACACATACCCTCGAGGGCTGTCAAGAGATTCCTACAACCCGGTAGAATTAGAACATTTTCCTCCATGCTACCCCCCGCCAAGCATATTCAGGGCTGAGCCTGCCTGAAACCATTGGATCTGGCCGGCGGCCAGGGAGTGGTCGAGCTCTATCGTCTCCTCGGTGCCGTCGGTGTGGTGGATGGTGCAGGGGACGGGCTTGTTGGGGGCGAGGTGGGCCAGGCCGGTGAGGCTGATGCGGTCGTCCTCGCGGATGAGGTCGTAGTGGGCTGGGTCCTGGAAGGTGAGGGGGAGGAGGCCCTGCTTCTTGAGGTTGGATTCGTGGATGCGGGCGAAGCTGCGGGCTATGACGGCAGCGCCTCCGAGGAGCCTGGGTGAGAGGGCGGCGTGCTCGCGGCTGCTGCCCTCGCCGTAGTTGTCGTCGCCGATTACGACCCAGCGGATGCCGGAGTCCCGGTAGTGGGCGGCGACCTGGGAGATGGCGCGGCGGGTCTGGCCCGTGAGCAGGTTTTTGACCGTGCCCGCATCGCCGGTGAAGGCGTTTGTCGCGCCCATGAACATGTTCTCGCTGAACTTGGTGAGGTGGCCGCGGTACTTGAGCCAGGGCCCGGCGGGGGATATGTGGTCGGTGGTGGTCTTGCCCCTGGTCTTGACGAGGACGGGCAGGCGCTCGTAGTCGCTGCCGTCCCAGGCGGGCCAGGGGTGCAGGGGCTCGAGGCGGTCGCTGGCCGGGTCGATGGCGACCTGGACTGCGCCGCCGTTCTCGGGCGGGGCGACGTAGCGGGACTCGCCGGGGTCGAACCCGGTCGCGGGGACTTCGGGGGCCTGCTCCGGGGGGTCGAGGGTGAAGGTGGAGCCGTCGGCGGCTGTGAGCTCGTCGGTGAGGGGGTTGAAGGAGAGGCTGCCGGCGAGTCCGAGGGCGGTGACGATCTCGGGGCTGGCGATGAAGTTCATGGTCTCGGAGCGTCCGTCGTTGCGTCGCGGGAAGTTGCGGTTGTAGGAGGTGACGATGGTGTTGGGTGTGCCGTCGAGGAGTTTTTCGCGCCTCCACTGGCCGATGCAGGGGCCGCAGGCGTTGGCTAGGACGGTGGCGTCGATGGCCTGGAGTGCGGCCATCTGGCCGTCGCGCTCGATGGTGGAGCGGACCTGCTCGGAGCCTGGGGTGACCATGAGGGGCGCTGCGGCCGAGGCGCCGCGGGCGCGGGCCTGCTCGGCGACGTCGGCGGCGCGGCTCATGTCCTCGTAGGAGGAGTTGGTGCAGCTTCCGATGAGGGCGGTGTCGATGGCGTCGATGAAGCCGTTGGAGTCGTCGGCGACCTCGGCGGCGAGCATGGATATGGGGCGGGCCCTGTCGGGGGAGTGTGGGCCGACGACGTGGGGCTCCAGGGTCGAGAGGTCGATCTCGACTAGGCGGTCGAAGTAGGGCGCGGGGTCGTCGGCGACCTCGGGGTCGGGCGTGACGAGGGCGGCGTTGGCGTTGGCGAGGTCGGCGAGCTCGCCCCGGTTCGTGGCGCGGAGGTATCGCTCCATGCGCTCGTCGTACGGGAACACGGACGTGGTCGCGCCAAGCTCCGCGCCCATGTTGGTGATGGTGGCCTTGCCGGTGCAGCTTATGGAGCTTGCGCCGGGGCCGAAGTACTCGATTATGGCGTTGGTGCCGCCGGATACGGTGAGCTCGCCGGCGAGCCGGAGGATGACGTCCTTGGGGGCGGTCCAGCCGCCCATCTCGCCGGTGAGGCGGACGCCGATGTAGCGGGGGTAGAGGAGCTCCCAGGTGAGGCCGGCCATGACCTCGACGGCGTCCGCGCCGCCGACGCCGACGGCGCATGCGCCGAGGCCGCCGGCGTTGGGTGTGTGGGAGTCGGTGCCGATGATCATTGCGCCGGGGAAGGCGTAGTTTTCGAGGACGACCTGGTGGATTATGCCTGCGCCGGGGCCCCAGAAGCCCGCGCCGAACTTCGCGGCGGCGGAGCGGAGGAAGGAGTAGACCTCGTCGTTCTCCTCGATGGACTGGACGAGGTCGATGCCGCCCTCGACGCGAGCCTGGATGAGGTGGTCGCAGTGGACGGTTGTTGGGACGGCGGCGGAGTCGCGGCGGGTCTGCATGAAGTTGAGCATGACGGTCTGGCCGAGGACGTCCTGGAGGGCGACGCGGTCGGGCCTGAGTGCGAGCTGGCTGTCGCCCTGGGCGAGGTCCTGGCCGGCGGGGTCGTCGAGGTGTCCGAGGAGGAGCTTGTCGGCGAGGGAGAGGGGCCTGCCGAGCCTGCGGCGGATTACGTCGAGGTTCTTGGCGGTGGTGGAGTAGACGCGGGCGACCATGTCGGGGGTGGATTCTATGGCGACCATTTCAGTACCTCGTTTCGTATGTGCGGGCCGGGGAGGGCGGGTTTCAAACCCGCCCCTACGTCATCATGTGCCTGGCCCTGGGCGGGCGGACACGTGGGTCCGCCCCTACCGCTTGGTTCTGCGGCGTTCGGCGCGGGTGCCGCGCTCGACTACGAGGGGGGCTTCCTCGACCCTGTCGCCGAGCCTGGCCTTGGCCAGGAGGATAGGTATGGTGATGGCCAGGATGAGCAGGGCGATGAAGTGGGCCTCCTGCATCCCGGCGGCCCATATGCGGTCCTCCCTGAAGAAGGAGACGCCGAAGCGCCCTATGGCGTAGAGGGCCAGGTAGAGGGTCCACAGCATGCCGTCGGGCTTCAGCCTGCCCCTGAGCTGCCATATGACGGCGAGGGCCAGGATGTTCCAGATCATCTCGTAGGCAATGGCGGGATGGACGGCGTTCGAATAGCCGTCGGCGCAGTTTCGCGCGGCGGTCTCGGCGTGGGTCCACTGGAAGCCGAAGAGGAAGTCGGTGGCCCGGGCGCAGTGCTCGCCGTTGATGATGTCGCCGATGCGGCCGATGGTCTGGACGTAGAGCATCGCGGGCGCGGTCAGGTCGGCGATCACGCCGACGGGGTGCCTGGCGATGAGGGCGTATGCGGTTCCGGCGATGAAGCCGCCGAGGATGCCGCCCCAGACGCCTATGCCGCCCGTCCAGACCTCGAGCATCTGCATGGGGCGCTGGGCGTATACGTCGCTCCAGTTGTCGACGACGTGGACGACCCTGGCGCCGATGACGCCGCCGATGATGGCCCATACGGCGACTGAGAGCACCACGTCGGGGTCGATCTGCTTCAGGGGGGCCCAGCGGGCGACGAGGAGCACGGCTGTCGCCACGGCGATGAAGCTGAACAGGCCGTGCCAGCTCAGGGTGAGCGTGGAGACGAAGTCCGTCGAGACGAGGAAGGGGCTTATGTTTATTTCTATCATGGTTGTCTTGCCGCGCAGATTCTACGTATGCACTGCCGTCACGTCAAGGAAATAGCGGAAGTTCGCCCGACAGTGACCCAGGCTCCCGTACCAATCCGCCGGAGGACGCGGCTACGATTGATGTTAGTACGAAGGCGAGGGCGGGATGGACCTGGAGATCGAGAGGTTCCTGAGCTACATGGCCGTGGAGCGGGGCGTCTCGCGGAACACGCTGTCCGCCTACAGGAGCGACGCGCGGCAGCTTCACGACTTCCTCAGCGGCGACGGCGACGGGGAGGACGCCGCCGTGGACTGGCGGTCGGTGGGCGCGCAGGACGTTGCGGCGTACGTGCTGCACCTTCGCGGCAAGGAGTACTCGGACACGACGCTGGCGCGGAAGGTGGCGTCGACGCGGTCGTTCTTCGGGTTCCTGTTCCACGAGGGGGCGATCGACGAGGACCCGACGGACAAGATGAGCGCGCCCAAGGTGGGGCGGTCGCTGCCCAAGGCGCTGTCGGTGGAGGAGGTGGACGCGCTGCTGGACGGGCCCGCCGACCCGTCCCCCGAGGCGATGCGGGACAGGGCGATGCTGGAGGTGCTGTACGCCAGCGGGATACGAGTGTCGGAGCTGGTGTCGCTGGACACGGACGACGTGGACCTGGAGCAGGGGTACGTGCGGTGCTTCGGCAAGGGGTCGAAGGAGCGGCTCGTGCCGATTCACCGGGGAGCGGCGGACGCCCTGGGCGCATACGTCGAGCACGGGCGCCCGCAGCTCTATTCGAAGAGGTCGGAGCGGGCGCTGTTCCTGAACAGGCGGGGCGCACGGCTCACGCGGCAGGGGTTCTGGACGATACTGAAGGGAGCGGCTGCCAGGGCCGGGATAACGACGAGCATCACGCCGCACACGCTCCGCCACAGCTTCGCGACGCACCTGCTGAGGGGCGGCGCACCGCTGCGGCACGTGCAGGAGCTGCTGGGCCACTCCAGCATCACGACGACGCAGGTCTACACGCACCTGACCAGCGAGCACGTCCGGGCGGAGTACCAGAAGTCGCACCCGCGGGCGTGAGGGAGGGGCAGGCCCTTCGACAAGCTCAGGGTGAGCGGCTGGGTGGCTGCTTAGGCGGCGTCGTGGTGGTCCGTCCTGGCGAGGTCGGACAGGAGGGACTCGAAGGCGTGGGGCACGGTGGACTCCTCGGGCGTGCTCTCTCCGGGACTGCCGTCGTAGTCGGACGTGTCGAGGTAGATGGGCAGGCCGCCGTGGAGGGCGAGGGCGATCACCTCTCCGACGTTGACGTTCAGGGACTTGTGGTCCTCCCCCTGCAGAAGGGTCAGGTAGGAGGCCGCCTCGCTCCTGTCGTTCAGCTTTATCGTTACGTTGCAGAATGCGCCGCCCAGGTTGGCAACGCACGTCGTGAGGACGTGGTAGAGGCCGCAGCGGTCGTTCACGCCATGGGCCTCGAGGGCGATGACCGCCGCCTCGCGCTCCGGCAGGATGAGCCGCGTCTTGGTCCCGCTCCTGCGTCCCTGGAGAACCACCACGCACTCCCTGGACTCCTTCTCAAGGTACAGTTTGTTCACCTGCACGAGCTCCATGGTTCCCTCCGACGACTGCGGGCGGCCCGCATTGGTAAGTGCCAACAGTGTTATTGAGTATGTATACACTAACTAGCATGATATGTCAACACGTACTCGTCCTTGGTGCAGCGGCCCTGAAAAAAATTGAACCGCGGAGGCTCGCGCATAGGCTCCCTGGGGGGAATTTCCAATTCCACTCCGCCGAATGGCCTGAACAGCTCATGTATTGCTGTTCCAAGGTTCCTGTTCGGTGCAGCGTCCCCGTCGAGGGCCGCCCGCAAGATGTCCCGGGCTTCCTGTTCCATTGACCCTCCTTGCTTTAGATATGCCAGAATTATACCGCGATTGATATTTGACCTGGCGCCGGTCTGCCCTTACTCTATATTTGGACGAGAGGAGACAGGCAAGTGCCAAGCAAGAGCCAGCGAGCCGCATCCAGGCAGGCGAGAGTACGGAACCGGCGGAAGAAGGGGCGCGCTGCGCCGCAGACGTTCCAGGCCGCGCCGACGCAGCGCCGCCAGGAGGACGAGGAGGCCGCCGCGACGGCTCCGCCCGCCACGGCCGCCGCGCCTTCGATGGCCTCGACAGCGCCGGTGAGGCCGGCCAGGAGGGCCAGGGTGGCCCAGGAAGCGGCGACGGCAGAGTACCCCTACATGAAGCCGGAGCTGATACGGATCGGCGCCATATCCTCGGTGGTGCTGGTGATAATCGCGGGCCTGACGTTCGTACTGGGGTAGGAGCCTTCGCCAGGCTCAGGCCGAACGGCTAGGGGCGGAGTCTCAGCCGCTTTACGGTGCCGTCCAGGTACTGGTTCAGGACGTTCTTGTCCATCCCGTTGAAGATGGCCGCTTCGACGTACTCCTCGGCCTTCACCTCGTTGCCCATCATCCTGTAGGCGATGGCCTGGCCCGCGAAGGGCGACACGAGGGAGTGGTTCAGCCTCATGGCCGCCTCGAAGTCGGCGATGGCATCCTCCCACTGGGCAAGCTCCAGGTAGGCAGACCCGCGGCTCGTGTAGCTCTCCGTTATGCGCGGGTGGATGGCGATGGCCTCGGAGAACGAGGAGGCGGCGGCCCGGTACTGCTCGTCGGCGGCCTCGTAGTCGTTGCCGTCGCCGAGCTTCCGGCCCTCGACCATGTACCGCTCGCCCTGGCGGTAGTGCTCCTTGAACTTCGGGTCGAGCTGGCCCGGGGGCACGGGCGTCGGCACGGGGCTGCCGTATAGGCCCTGGAGCACGGCGGGCACGGTTGGGCTGGGCTGAGGGGTGAGCAGCAGCGCGATGCGGTTTCGCGGCGTGGGCTCGGCGTTGGGATCGGGCGTGGGCTGGCCCCCTGCCTGGCCGGCCGAGGCCGGAGCGGGGCTTGCCTGGGCGTCTCCCGGCCTGCTGACCTCGATGGGAATCGAGGGCTCGTTTCCGTCCTGGCTGCCGGAGCCGTCGCATGCGCCGCTCAGGACGGCGACCGCCGCCATCACGGCCATGATGGATACGAGCCACGCGCGCGACACGCTGGGGTTCATCGCCGGCTCCGCTCCCGGTCACGGCGCTCGCTGCCTATGATCTCGACGACCTTGTCCACGGTCCCATCGAGCTCACCCGTCTCGTTGACTACGACGTGGTCGAACCATGCGGCGTCGGCCATCTCTTTCTCCGCCATGCCCAGCCTGGTTTCAAGGGACTCGCCGGACTCGGTCATGCGGCTGCGGAGGCGTCTCTCCAGCTCCTCGACGGTCGGCGGGGCTATGAAGACGAGGAGGGCGTCGGGGGCTAGGCGCCGTATGGTGGCCGCGCCCTGTACGTCTACCTTGACGATAGCATCTTCTCCCCGTGCATGGGCCTCGGTCACCTGGGCCTTTGGGACTCCGTACAACTCGCCGTACACGTCGGCCCACTCCAGCAGCTCGTCGTCGTCGATCATGCGTCGGAACTTGTCCCTGGATACGAAGATGTAGTCCCTGCCATTCGACTCGTGCTCACGCTTCGGCCTCGTGGTCGCCGTGACGGCGTAGTGGTAGGGGAGGGGCTGCTCTTTCATTCGAGCCAGGACGGAGTCCTTGCCCGCGCCGGACGGTCCGGATACAACCACCAGCAGGGCTCCCTCGCCGCGTCGAGCATCTTCGCGCATCAGGCATCCGAGATGGACGCGAGGGTGTCCCAGAAACCGGGGTAGGAGACTCCGGCCGCCTCGGCACCTTCGACGGTCGTCTCTCCATCGGCGCAGAGTCCGGCGACCGCCATGGACATGGCGATCCGGTGGTCCCCGTAGCTGTTCACGGTCGATCCAGAGAGCCTGCCGCCGCCTCGAATCGTCATCCCGTCCTCGCGCTCCTCGATGTCCGCTCCCAGCCTGGCGAGGCCGTCGACCGTGGCGGCGATGCGGTCCGACTCCTTGACGCGAAGCTCCGCGGCGTCCGCGATCACGGTCGTGCCGGAAGCGTGGGAGGCGGCGACGGCCAGCACCGGCAGCTCGTCTACGACCAGCGGCACGAGGTCGCCGCCGATCGCGACTCCCTCCAGGTCGCTCGACCGGGTCACCAGGTCCGCGACGGGCTCGTCGTTCTCTTCCCTGACGTTCTCGACGGAGATGCTGGCGCCCATCCTGTTCAGGACCTCCAGCACCCCGGAGCGCGTGGCGTTGATGCCGACGCCTGAGAGCCGTATCTCGGCGTTGGGGTGAATCGCGCCCGCCACGAGCCAGAACGCCGCGCCGCTGATGTCCCCCGGCACGGCGATGTCGACGGGCTGCAGCTCGGAGCGCGCGACCGTGACCCTGAGGCCGTCGACCTGGATGTTCGCGCCCATGGCGGACATCATTCGCTCGGTGTGGTCGCGGGACATGGCCGGCTGCCTGACGGTCGTCTCGCCGTCGGCGTGGAGTCCGGCTATGAGCAGGCTGGACTTCACCTGCGCCGACGCGACCGGCTGGTCGAAGTCGATGCCGGTGAGACCACCACCCCTGACCGCGAGAGGGGCGAGGGAGTCGCCGCCCCGCCCGCGTATGTCCGCGCCCATCCTGCTCAGGGGCTGTATGACGCGGTCCATGGGGCGGGAGAGCAGGGACTCGTCGCCGGTGAGGACGCTGAAGAAGGGCTGGGCGGCCAGCAGGCCGGTCACGAGCCTGGCGGCGGTCCCGCTGTTGCCGGCGTCCAGCACGTTCGAGGGCTCGACGAGGCCGGTCATGCCGCGTCCTCGGACCTCGAAGTGCTCGTCCGCGCCGTCCCGGTGCTCGACGATCTCCACGCCGAGGCCCCTCATGCAGCCGAGGATGGACGTGCGGTCGTCCCCCTCGCACAGGTTCGACACGTGGGCCGTGCCGTCGGCGATGGAGTTGAGGAGGATGGCGCGCTGGGAGATGGACTTGTCGCCCGGCAGCTTTACTTCGCTCTCCAGCCGGGGCGCGGGTCTGACTGTCTGTTTCATGGTTCTGGTGTGCGTGCCGGCAGCCTAGCGCCTTGAGCCGTCGGCCCCGTCTTCCTTCGTCAGGTCGCGGAAGCGCCTGGAGATGTGACGCCCGAAGAATAGCCCCGACATGGTTTCGCCCGCGGATGGGAGATCAGGCGCGTCGCTGGTCACCACCGTGTCCGTCTTCCACTTCGCCCAGTCGTCGAGGGCCTTGTCGAAGCTGCGTCCCAGCTCATCGCCGCCCGCCTCGATATGGCCGCGATAGGCTGTCAGCTCCTCGATGGCCTGGTCGAGCCACCTGATGGTCGTGTCGGGGCTGGAGAGGCACGCCAGCGCGTTGTCCTGCGCGTCGCCGGACGCGAGCTCCGCGACGTGTCCGAACTCGCCCCCGGCGACGCGGGAGATCTCCCGCCAGGCCGGGCCGGACGACACGGAGTTGACCAGCGCCGACGAGAGCAGTATGGGGAGATGGAGCGCCGCCGCCGTGTAGGAGTCGTGCTCGTGCTCGTCGAGGAAGAGCGGCTTGGCGCCCAGGATCTCGGCCAGTCCCACGACGGTCTTCACGGCGGTCTGGCTGGTGGTCCTGGATGTCACGATGCAGTAGACGCCCTCCTCGAAGGCGTCGGGCCTCGCGTCCTCCACGGACTTCATGTACTCCTTCGAGACCGGCCGGCCCGCCACGAACTCGACGTTGTCGGGCAGGTACTCCGCCGCCCACTCCATCATCTTGACCTTGGCGAGGCCGGTGTCGGTGACCAGGCAGCCCTCCTCCAGGATGGGGGCGATGGCCTCCATGAGCTCCCGCGCCTCGCCGAGGGTGGAGTCGAGGATGACCATCTGCGCGCCCCGCAGGGCCGAGCGCAGGTTGCCGCTGATCTCGTCGAAGGCGCCGATCTCCTTGCCGTAGTTCAGGGTCTTGCGGTCGCCCGACGTTCCGAGGATCTCGGTGTCCGTCAGCCCGGCGGCCTTCAGCCCCAGCCCTATGGACATGCCGACCGGGCCTATTCCGATTATCGTTATGCGTTCCACCGTAGCGCTGCTCCCGTTGGAGTCTCTCGACCTTCCGGGCCGCCCCTCTGGGGGTGAACCGGGGATGGATTCCGGCTTTCGCCGGAATGACGGTTTGGGTTGCCTGCTATTGATAGCAGATTTGGCTCATAGGTGTCCAGCGAACACTAGCCTCGCCAGGCCCTCGAAGACGGGCTCGATGATGGTCGACAGGATGCCGGGGCCCGGCAGGGCGTAGTCGAGGAGTATGAGGCCCAGCAGGATAATGGGGCCTATGGGCTCGAGGCGGGAGAATTGGGCCGCGGCCTGGTTGGGCAGCAGGCCCAGCACGACCTTGAAGCCGTCCAGGGGGGCGATGGGGAGCAGGTTGAAGGCAGCCAGCGCGAGGTTCAGGATGATGATCGACTGGAGGAAGTAGGCGAGGGGGTCGTCCCTCCTGCCGTCGAATGCGACGAAGCCGATCACCGACAGCTCCACGAGCCCGAACCTGATGGGCAGGCTCGCGACCGCGGCCATGAGCACGTTGGAGACGGGCCCGGCGGCCGCGACGACGGACATGCCGCGCCGCGCGCCCAGCGGGGGCCGCAGGTTGTAGACGTTCACCGGCACCGGCTTGCCCCAGCCGAAGCCCGCGAGCAGGATCATCAGCGAGCCGATCGGGTCGAGGTGGGCGATCGGGTTGAGGCTGAGGCGGCCCTGCCGCGTGGCCGTCAGATCGCCAAGCTCCCTGGCGCCCAGGGCATGGCAGAACTCGTGGAAGGTGATCGCCACCACCAGCGCAAGGAGCAGCGCGCCCATGGTGATCAGGCCGTCGACGGGCCGTTCGATGATGAGGTCGAGGGATCTCAGCAGCATAGAAAGGGACAGTCCTGATTGGGGGAGAACTGCCCTTCGACAAGCTCAGGGCGAACGATTCTTGCATGGCCTCGTTCGTGCTGAGCTTGTCGAAGCACCTTTGAGCTAGTGGCCGCCGCAGCCGCCTCCGCCACAGGCGCATCCACCGCCACCGCCTCCACCGCATCCTCCACCCCCGCCGCCGCAGGCGCAGCCTCCGCCGCCGGTGGCCATGTTGGGGTTGCTGATGACGAAGCCGCTCCGCATCAGGCCATCCACGTAGTCGATCTGGGCGCCTTCGACCAGCGGCGCGCTCTCGCCGTCCACGAGTACGCTGATGTTGTCCGCCTCGATTACGATGTCGTCGGCGTTGGCTTCCTGCTCGACGCCGAGCATGTACTGGTACCCGCCGTGGGGCCCCGGCATCACCATGACTCGCAGGAGCGAGCCTTCCTCGCCCTGCTCTGCAAGCACCTTCTCGAGCTGTTGGGACGCGGCGGACGTTACGTCGATAAGCTTGGTGGTCGTCAAGGGGCACCCCCCGTTGGGTAGGGACTGTAGTCTTGTTCGATGCTATCACGCGCCGGATTGGAGGGTCAAGGAGAGGGGGATTAGTTTCTAGTGGTTAGTGGTTAGTTTTTAGTGGGGAGGGCCGGTCGGTGTGGACGGGGGGAGGGCTGGCGATTATGATACGCGGGTATGGAGGTAGCGACGTGGCTGAGCTAAAGGTTGGCGTCATCGGCTGTGGGAGTCATGCGGAGAGCCATTTCAGGGAGATAGCGGACGAGCCGCGTCTGCACTTGGCCGCAATTGCGGAGCTCGACCCCGAGAGACTGGAACGGGCCGCGTTTGCGCACAGGCCCGACGCTGTGTTCCAAGACTACCAGGACATGCTCCAGCGGACGGAGCTCGACGTGGTGTACGTCGAGACGATGCCCGGGCACCTGCTGCCCATAGTCCTGGCCTGCCTGGAGGAGGGGATCAACACGTCGGTGGAGAAGTCTCCCGGCATGAGTTCCGGCGAGACGGCGGCGATGGCGGAAGCGGAGAAGAAGAGCAAGGGCAAGGCGATCGTTTCCTTCAACCGGCGGTACTACCCCCAGATCCTGGCCGTGCGCCAGGAGATACACTACCGGGGCGGCGCGGTCCACGTCGGGGCTACCTACAACAAGCCCCTCACCCGCCTCGGGCACGGACCCACATCCAGCATCGCTCCCGATCCGGTCATCTGCGACGCCATACACCACGTCGACCTGCTGCGGTGGCTTGCCGGGCCGTCGCGGGAGAAGGCCGCGCGGGCCGTCGAGGTCCACTCGGTGGTACAGGACGGCCCCCGGCCAGGCGCTCACCGCCACAACGCGGCCATCAAGTTCGACACGGGCGCCATCGGCTACATGGCTTCCCACTACGGCGTCGGTTTCCGCATACAGAGGGCCGAGACGCACGCCGAGGACCTGTCGTTCTACATGGACCTGACCACCGCCGACCGCAACTTCGAGCGGTACATCGCGGAGGTTGGCGACATGCCGATGGAGTGGTCGGGCAGGCGCTGCCCCGAGCCGCTCGACCTCAGGGACGCCGGCGGCGCGGACTACAACGAGACGCGGCACTTCGTGGACTGCATCCTGGAGGACCGGACGCCGTGGTCGAACCTGGACGACGCGGTGGAGACTATGAAGCTCTGCGAGGCGATTCGCAGCGGCTGGAAGGGACCACTCTCATGAAGCTTTCGCTGTCGGTAAGAGTAGCCGAGCAGCTGACCCAAAAGCGCATCCCCGCGATGTCCCTGGAGGACCTTGCAGAGGTCGCCCTGTCGTCGGGATACCGCGCCCTGTGCATGAGGGCGTCGCAGCTAGGGATACAGACGCCGCTGGACGAGGTGCGCGAGAAGGGACAGTGGCTGAAATCGAAGGGGCTGGCCGTCTCCATGATCACGGGCGACTTCCCGATACCGGAGAACACGGACGACTGCCCGGAGGCGCTGCGCAACATCACGCCTTACCTGGACCTCGCCGGGGCCCTCGACTCCGACCTGCTGCGGATCGGGATGAAGTCCTACGACGACATAGCGTGGGCGCAGCGCGCGTGCGACGAGGCGAGGGAGCGCGGGATGCGGCTTGCGCACCAGTGCCACACCGAGAGCCTTTTCGAGCAGGTCGAGGAGAGCCTGGCGGTGGTGGCCAAGGTGGACCGGGAGAACTTCGGGATGATCTATGAGCCCGCCAACCTGGTGCAGTGCGCCGAGCCCTACGGCGCCACGACGATCAGGGCCCTCGCGCCGCACATCCTCAACGTGTACTTCCAGAACCTGAAGGAGTCGCCGGAGGGGGCGAGCGTGGCCAATCCCTGGTGCAGGGGAGAGGTGAGGTTCGACCAGGTGACGATGTGGGGAGGCGAGGGCATCGACTTCCCGCACATCATGGCCGCGCTCAAGGACATCGGCTACGACGGCTACGTGACGCTTCACCAGGCGGCCACGCCGCCGACCCCGCCCGAGGAGTTCGTCAGGAAGACGGCTCAGTACCTGAGGGGGTTGGGTGTTGAGTAGGGGCGGGTTGGATGTTTCCTGGTGACAGGTCGGATGCTATCTCCTGCTCTAGGTATTCCCCTTGAACTCAATTGAGGCATCAATTCTCTATCGGCCAAGGACCCTCAGATACTCATCGTGGCTGCCAATCCACACCCAGATAAAGCTATCTCCATCCTCTTCCGCCAGGGCGCGATAGGAACGCCCTACCCGGACAGACCAATGTCTGCCAACCTTCTTGAATCTGAGTGAGGGGTGTTTTGGGTCCTCCTTCAGGCGCTGAAAGTTGCGTCTGGCGACTCTCTGGGCTGACGCCGGCAGTCGCTCGAGACGCGACCGGAAGCCGGGCGTCGTCCGGTGCATTAAAGTTCTCTCAACGTGCCCTGCCGCTTGGCCTCCAGCGCCTCAGCAGCCAGGAAGTCTAACCTTCCTGCCTTCGCGTCCGCTTCAATCTCTCGATCCCACGCCTCCTCACGCAACTCGTGAAGCCAGTCGATGACCTTGGCGTACTCGGCCTCGGAAAGGCTCAGGACGGCCTGCTTGACTTCATCGGCGGTGGTCATTGGATCGCCTCCTTTCACCTCTCCTAAGTCACAATTTCTAGGTGATGGATGTTGCGTAGTCGATGTCGACTACCCTGCGCTCGATCATTGCCCGGTCGGCGCGGAATCCGACGAGGTGGCCGCTGATGGAGTCCTCGATGGTGGTGCAGGAGATCGACGGGGGCTCGCCGCTGACGAAGCTGACGAAGTCACGGACGAGCCTCTGATCGCCCCCGCCGTGCCCTCCGCGTGCACCGTGCATGTCGCCGGTCACGCGCAGGTCCACGACCTCCTCGGAGTACTCGCGGCCGGGGCGCGGGTCCAGCCCTCTTACGACGAACCGGCTGTCCTCGAACACGCCGAGGATCTCGCCGGTCGTGCCGAGGACGTGTATCGTCCTGGTGGGGCGGGCCGTGCCGCCGACCATGTTGTGCGTGGCCGTCGCGCCGTCCTCGAACTCGATTGCCACGGACTGGTGGTCGACCAGGTCGTTGTTGGAGCGCCAGACGCAGCGCCCGTAGTCGCTCGTGTTCAGCAGCTCGACGCGCTCCTCCGGGGTCGGGTCAGGGTGGTCCAGGGCCTTCCAGACGTAGAAGCTCCACCGGTCCGGGTTGTCCAGGTAGTGCTTCCTGGCGGAGTAGTCGCAGTCCGCCTCGATCTCGCAGTCCACCAGGCATCGCGTGCCCGCGCCTTCGGGCGCCCTGTCGGCGCGGAACTGGTTGTTCGCCCCGAAGCTGGAGACGGCTGTCGGCTTCACGCCGCTCTTCATCCACATGATCAGGTCGAGGTCGTGGCAGCACTTGGCCATCAGGAAGGAGGAGCCGGTCTCGGCCTGGCTCTTCCACTTGCCGCGGACGAAGGCCACGGCCATGTGGTGGTAGCTGACGTGCTCGTTGGTCTGGATGTTGATGACCTCGCCCACCTGGCCCGCCGCGACCCGCTCCTTGATGGCCCTGTAGAACGGGGCGTACCTGAGGACGTGGCAGATCATCAGCTTGCGCCCGTGCTCCCGGCTGGCTCGGACGAGTCTCCACATGTCCGGCTCCGACGTGGCGAAGGGTTTTTCGAGCAGCATGTCGTAGCCGGCGGCCATGAGGGGTACCGCCGTGGGGACGTGCTCCATCTCCATGGTGCCGTTGATGACGGCGTCGGCCATCTGCGGGCGCCCGGCCAGCTCCTCGGCCGAGTCGAAGCACATTCCGGGCGGGATTCCGAATGTCTCGGCCGCATTCTTGCGGCGCAGGTCCGAGGGCTCGGCTACTCCGACGATCCTGAGCTCGTCCGGGTTGTGGAGGGCGTAGGCGCTGTAGCCCATCCCCCGGTTCCCTGCCCCGACGATAACTGCTGTGATCGGGCGCTTCGACATGGTGCTTCTTTGGCGGAGCGGCCTAATATTCGATGATCGCGCGGCCCAGGATCTGGCCCGACTCCAGGTCGTCGCAGGCCTCGTTGATGTCGTCGAGGCCGTAGCGGCGGGTGACCATCCTGTCGAGCGGGAGCTTGCCCTCCTGGTGCCAGCGCAGGAACATCGGAAAGTCCTTGTCCGGGTACGTCGCGCCCAGGCTGCCGCGGTACCGGCGCTGGTGGTACATGAAATGGCCCGGGTCGACGGTCATCTCCTTGCCCGGCATCCCGATCAGTACGGCCATGCCGCCGTGGTTGTCGGCTCCGGGCCCGCCGCCCCTGGTGGACGGCAGTATCTGCTCGGTGGTCACGCGGAGGCCGATGGCGTCGAAGGCGTAGTCGACGCCGCCTCCGCTGATCTCGGCCACCGCCTCCACGGGGTCGGTCTCGGCGGCGTTCACCGTGTGGGTCGCGCCGAACTCCCTGGCGAAGTCCAGCTTGTCGTCCTTGATGTCGACGGCGATGATCGGGTGCGCCTCGAGGATCGCCGCCATCTTGATGGCCGACAGGCCCACGCCCCCCGCGCCGAACACGGCGACCGAGTCGGCAGGGCGGACGCGCGCGGTGTTGAGCACCGCGCCCGCGCCGGTCAGGACGGCGCACCCGACGATGGAGGTGACGTCGGTGGGGTGGTCCTTGGAGATGGGTACGACGTAGTCGCCCTTTACGAGGGCATCCTCTGCCCAGGTGTAGACCAGCCCGTGGACCAGCTCCTCGCGGTACGTTGCGCCGGATGGGACGGGTGTGGGGCGCCCGCGAATGGGCGTGCGCGGCACCCAGGTGACTATGGCGTGGTCTCCCTCGCGCAGGTGGGTCACGTCCCTGCCCACGCCGGTGACGATGCCCACGCCCTCGTGCCCGAAGACCATGGGGCGGTCCTGCTCGGCGTTGTGCATCTGGTGGATCTGGGAGTGGCAGACGCCGCTGGAGAGGAGCTTGACCGTCGCCTGGTGGGGCTGCGGGTCCGGGATCTCCAGCTCGTCGACAATTAGGGGCTGGTCGACGCCGACCTGGATGGCTGCCCTGCTTCTCATTTCTACTCCTGGCAAGTCGTTGGGGCGGTGCGAGCGCCGCGGCCCGACAGGGGCATACTAAGGGGTGACCGGGAGCCCGTCAACATCAAGCGAGAGGCCCCGCTCCGGCGGGGCCTCTCTGAGGGGTGGCGCTAACCGCTGCGGGTCTATGCGCCGGATGCGTCCGCCGTGGCCTTGCTCGTCTTGAATCCGCCCCAGCCGTGCCTGCGGCCGAAGCCTCTCTTCTTGTGGCCTCCCCTGCCGAAGCCGCCGCCGAAGTCCACGTCGGGCCTCGATTCCAGCCACTCGAGGTAGGCGTCGGCCTGCTCCTGGGTCATCACTCCCTCCTCGACGAGGGCGTCGAGCTTGGCCCTCACGGCCTCGTCGCGCATCTCGTCCTTCGCCTGCTTCATGGCGTCGGCGACGGTGTCCTCATCGAGGCCGAGGATCTCGGCGACCCGGCCGGCGAAGGTCTTCTTGGTCTCCTCGTCCTGCGCCATGATTGCGCCCCCGGTGACGGCGATCGCCAGGGCCGCCAGCACCACCGAAACGACTATCCATCTCTTCCTCATCTGCACCTCCTGAATATCCGGTCTCACCGGTGATTTACACCAGCTTAAGGGAGGAATATCAAGATTGTTTGAAGAGACGTGATCGTGCTGAGAATTGCCCTTCGACAAACTCAGGGCGAGCGATTTGCGTAGACCGTTCGTGCTGAGCCTGTCGAAGCACTCGCTCCTACGTGGGGCTGGGCTCGTCGAGCAGCGCCTGTATCTTGCGCTCGGTCTCCTCGTATGCGCCCTCGCCGATGTGGGTGTAGCGAATGTTGCCGTTCTTGTCGACCAGGTACATGGTGGGCCAGTAGCGGTTGTTGTAGGCGCGCCACGTCTCGCCGTTGTTGTCCTGGGCGATGGGGTACTCGATGCCACGCTCGCCGGCCGACTCGATCACGGCGTCGAGGTCGCGCTCGAACTCGAACTCGGGGTAGTGGACGCCGACGATGACGAGGCCGTCGTCGGCGTACTTGTCGTGCCACGCGTTCACGTAGGGCATGGTGTTGACGCAGTTGTAGCAGGCGAAGGTCCAGAACTTGATCATGACGACCTGGCCGCGCTTGTCCTCCAGGGTGAAGGGGCCGGTGTTGTGCCAGCCGGTGATGCCCGCAAGCTCAGGCGCGGGCCGGACGCCCGGCTCCACGTACTGGGTCCACTTCGAGTTCAGCTCGACCGTGGCGGGCACGGTAGGCGCGGGGGCTGGGGTTGGCGATGGTTCGGACCCACAGCCGGCAGCGACGAGGCCGAAGATCGCCATCATGGTCGTCAGGGCGAGGGCTGTCAGGATTCCCGGTCTCATTTTGCGCTCCGTAGGGGTAGGGCAATGGCCTTATCCGGGCTTCACTCTCGCGCCTGGCCTGAGGGAAGAGAGCAGCTTGCCCGACGATTCGGCTATCTCGGCGACCGCCGCGTCGAACGCGGCCTTGTTGGCGGCCGACGGGCTCCTGTAGCCGCTGATCTTCCTGACGAACTGGAGCGCCGCCGCCTCTATCTCATCGGGAGTGGCGGGCGCGCCGCTTCGTCTCAGGGTCTTGATGCTCCTGCACAAAGCTATCCTCCACTGAACCGGTATAGCACTGCCCTTCGACCCTTCGACAAGCTCAGGAGAGCCAGGCTCAGGGCGAACGTGTGTGGCCTCAGAGTGAACGTGTTCCCCCTAGCCGCCGGCCCAGTCCACGCCGTTCAGGACTAGGCGCTGGAACTGGGGCGTCCGGAAGCTCAGCCCGTTGTGGCCGAGGGTGGTGGCGAAGACCCTGCCGTTGCCGTATGAGCGGGTCCACGCCATCGGCTCCGCCACGCCGTCGAGGTCGGCGGTCAGGAAGACGTGGTTGCCCTCGCGCCATCCGAGCTTGGTGTACAGCTCGTCGTTGGTCACGAAGTCCTCGATACTGTCCGCGCAGGGGTGGCCCGCGTCGGACTTGTTCACCCGGAACTGGCCGTATGGAGGGTGGGTGCTGTGGCCGAATATCCAGCCCCCGCCCGTGACGTCGTGGTACTCCGGCCAGGCGTCGGCGAGGGCGCCGGATATGTGTATGCAGACGAAGCCGCGCCCGCCGCCGATGAACTGGGTCATACCGGTACGCTCGTCCTCCGCCAGGGTGGTCTCGTTCCGGCGCAGGGTGTTGAAGACGAGCACGTCGTAGCCCGAAAGCTCGTTCGAAGCGAGGACCCTGGTCTCGTCGGTCACGTCGACGTCGTGTCCGGCCTCTCGCAGAAAGCCCTCCAGTACCGGTGTACTCTGCTCATATGGGTGCTGACCACCAGTGACGACCAGGAGCTTCATCGCTCTCCTCCATCCGGCCGGGCCCGGCGGGGTCGCCGGGGGCTGCGTATGGCTGAGAATCTATACGAGCGGAAGGCCCGCGTCAACGACGCGGGCCGGAGGAGAGGGTCGCCGGTCGGGTCCTGCTACGGCTGGCGCCCGCCGGGCGGCTGGGTGATCCAGAACGGGGACCAGCCCGGCGCGCCCGCCGTGTCGAGCATCCAGATGAGGAAGCGGTAGTTCAGGTCCTGGCGCAGCATCATGTCCCTGAGTGCGGACTGCTGCTCCAGGGGCAGGCGGCTGATCTGCTGCTCCAGCAGGGACTTGGTGTACTGCCAGTCGTGTGCCAGGAGCAGCTTGAGCTGCGCGATGTCGTTGTCCCGGGCGCTCGGACCCATGCGGGCGGGCATCTCTATCGGGTTCGTGGACATGGTGACGCCGACCAGCTCCGCGGATCGGCTGAGGTGGAGGCTGATGGTGACCGAGTGCCTCTGGGCGGCCGGTATGTCGCCCATGCGGACGAGCCGCCCCATCTCGTCGCTGCGGACCTTGGCGAGGCGGGCGTGCTCCTGCGCCCTCGCCGCGTCGGACTTGGGCATCATCAGCGACAGGCTCTCGCGGCTCGTCTTCACCCAGTAGAGGGGGTCGCCGGGTACGCTGTCGGCCGCGGCGCGGTCTGCGCCGAACGCCAGCCCCGACGCCACGACCAGCACGGCCACGCCTGCCAGGAGCGGCTTGGCGACCAGCCTTCCCGACGCCGGAGGCCGCAGCGCCGACAGCCATCCGAAGAGTGAGCGCTTGCCGGCCGTGCGCTCCGCGACGGCGTCGTTCAGCATCCGCAGCCCCCGGGCCTTCGCCACCCGGTTGGTCTCCACCGCGGATACGGCCCGCATCGTTACGGCGGCGACCCTGAGCAGGGGCTCCAGCTCGTCGCGGTCGTCGGGGTAGGACGCGAGGCAGGACGATACGCTCTCGCCCGCGGCGATGCGCTCGATGCATCGGTCCAGGATGTAGTCCAGGTGCTCGTCTTGAGTATTCATCGGTTACGCGCCCTCGGTGATGCGGGCTCGAAGCTCCCCTTTGCCGGTACGTTCAGCGCCGATCTCAGCTTCTTGACCGCGGCGTGCTGCAGGGCCTTGACCGCGTTCTCCTTCCTGCCCACGGCCTCCGCCGTCTCCCTGACGGACAGGCCAGCGGCGAAGCGCAGGGACATGACCTCCCGCTGGAGGTCGGTGAGGTCGTCCATGGCCTCGTAGACCTCGGCCACCGACAGGTCGACGTCGATCTTGTGGTCCATGTCGCTCGGCGAGCCGCTCGCCACGGCCATTGCATCTTCGAGAGGCGCCGCCTGCCGCCGGGACCTCCTGCGGAAGTGGTCGACGATCAGGTTGTGCGCGATGCGGAAGAGCCAGGACGAGAAGGGGTAGCCCTGGAACTTGAAGGAGCCAATCGATTCGAGCATGCGCAGGAATACGTCGGTCGTTATGTCCTCGGCGTCGATGCGGTCGCCCGTCTTGAACATGACGTAGCGGAATATCTTGTCGTAGAAGTGCTCGTACAGGTGCCCGAATGCGGATGCGTCGCCGCCCTGGGCCCTTCGTATCAACTGCTCCAGGGCGTCGGGCTGGGCGTGTGCTGTCTCGCCCTGCATGATTGTCGTCCTCGCCGGGATTGCTGCGGCCAGCCCTATATTGGCGGTTATAGCGCTCATCCTGCATTATATAACGACCATGGACGGAAACAGTTAGCCCCGGATGGCCGCCGTAGCCGGAGAGCGAGCCGCGACGCGGGGGATGGCCTTCTCGGTCAGGCCGATGGCCCAGGCCGACGTCCGCCAGGTGGCCGAGATCGAGCGGCAGGCATTCCCCACCCTGTTCCCGCCGACTCATTTCAGGCGCGAGCTGGCGAAGCGCAACGCGAGCTACCTCGTCGCCTGCGAGGAGCGCGCCGGGTCTGGGCATCCGTCGCCCGACGTGCGGGGCCGCGTCGCCGGCCTCGCGAGGCTGGCAAAGAGGGTGCTGGGCGAGAGCCCCGGGAGCGAAGGGACGATAGCGGGCTTCATAGGGCTCTGGTACATGGTGGACGAGGCCCACGTGGTGTCCGTGGGAGTCGGGGACGAGTACCGGGGCTGCGGGGTAGGCGAGCTTCTGCTCATGTCCGCCATCGAACAGGCGCTGGCGCGTCGGGCCGCGGTGGTCACCCTCGAGGTGAGGCCGTCCAACGGCGCCGCCATAAGGCTGTACGGCAAGTATGGGTTCACGGAGCAGGGTCTCCGGAAGGCCTACTACTCGGACAACCGGGAGGACGCCCTGATAATGACGACGGCTCCGATACAGCGGCCCGCCTACAGGGAACGGCTCTCTGCGCTCGTGGAGGCACACGGGCAGCGTTGGGGAGCCTCGCGGCGCGTCTCCGTCTAGCGGCTATGCGGCCCTCACCCCGCAGGACTGGCCGGTTGCCCTCGTGGTATGGTGTTGCGGCAGGTGTACCGGCAGGCTAGATGAACACGCAAGAGCCCTGGTCTCCCAGGCCAGCTGACAAGGTGGTCCGCCACCCGCGCATGGAGAGGACGCTGCCCGTGCGCATCGAGCTCCCGGCGGAGCGGGTCGCGCGGCGTCTCAGGTCGCGGCTGGCCCGGCCTTCGCTGGTCCTGATCTGGACGTTCGGGCTCCTCATCGGCGTGGGGACGGCCCTGCTGAGCATGCCATTTTCCCACCACGGCGACAGTCTCCTCCTGGTGGACGCGCTCTTCACGGCCACGTCCGCGGCCACCGTTACGGGTCTGGTCACGGTGGAGACGGCGACCTACTGGACGCGCCAGGGGCAGGTCGTGATCCTGGCCCTCATGTTCGTGGGCGGGCTGGGAATCATGACCATCGCGACGGCCCTGTTCGTCATCGCCGGGCAGCGGATCTCGCTCACCCAACGCCTCGTGATGCGCGAGACCATCGGGACGAACGTATTCGAGAGGATAACGAGCATCACTGTCAGGATAGTGATATGGGCCGTGGCCATCCAGGTGGTGGGCTTCGTGGTGCTGCTGGTCAGGTTCCTGATGATCTACCCGCCGGAGGAGGCGGTCTGGCATTCGGTCTTCCAGGCGGTCTCGGGGTTCAACAACGCCGGCTTCACGTCCATACCCGACAGCGCCAGCCTGTCCGCCTTCAGGGAGGACCCCGCAATCATCGGTACCATAGCCGTGCTGATACTGCTGGGCAGCATCAGCTATTGGGTCATCGTCGACATCCTGAAGAGGAGGAGCTTCCCGGCCCTCGCCCTCAACTCCAAGCTGGTGCTCACGTTCACGGCGGGCCTGGTGCTCGTGGGGTCCCTCGTCTTCTACGTGTTCGAGTCGAGGAACGACGAGATGCTGCGAAACGCCCCCCTGCTCGACAGGGTGGCCACGTCCACGTTCCAGTCCATCAACCGCACGTCGGGCTTCTCCACAGTGGACTTCGGCAAGGCTACCGACGAGACGGCGGCCTTCTACACGGTGCTGATGTACATCGGAGGGGCTTCCGCGTCCGTTGCCGGGGGGATCAAGGTCAACTCATTCGCGCTGATCGTGATCGCCATAGCGGCATCGGTGCGCGGCAGCTCCGACGCGACGGCCTTCGGCAGGAGGGTGCCGCTGCACCAGGTGCAGTGGGCGTTCGCACTGGCATTTCTCTCCTTCATAGGGGCGTCCATGCTGACGTTCGCCCTTACGTTCACCGAGAGCGGGCATGGGTTCCTGGACCTCCTGTTCGAGGCCGTGTCCGCCTTCGGTACGGTGGGGTTCAGCATGGGGCCCACGGGGGACCTGTCGATACAAGGCAAGTTCCTGCTGATCGCCGGCATGTTCGTCGGCAGGGTGGTTCCGCCGATGGTCATCACGGTCGCCCTCTCGGGCAGCGAGAACGGGCGCCTCTACAACTACGCGCGCGAGAACGTCCTCGTAAGCTGAGGGCAGCCACAAGGGCTGCCCCTACGAGGTGGATGGCGTGTTGTAGGGGCGTCCCTCGTGGGCGCCATGGCTCGGCGCGGCAGTGCTACGCCGCGGACAACTGGGCGACCAGCACGTCGATGATCATCCCCGCGTCTGCGCCGGTGGACTTCATGCCGAGGTCGGCCTCCAGGAGCCTGCGGTGCGTCTCGGCCAGGCGTGCGGACGTGAACACCCGCTCCTGGTCCAGGGTCTTGCGGAGCGGATACCCTGACAGGCCGAGCCGGGACCCAAGCTCGTTCCCGGGCACGCCCTCGGCCTTCAGCTCCTTGGCGAGGATGAGCAGCCTGACCTGCCGGGCGAGCATGACCAGCAGGTAGGCGGGGGAGGCGCCGCCCTGCAGTAGGCCGTGGACCATGCGTATGGCCGCGCCCGAACGCCCTTCGAGGATCGCGTCGACGGCCGCGAAGATACTCGCGTCCCGCGCGTACGAGACGAGCTCGGCCACGTCCTCGTGGCGGATCGTGCCGCTGGAGCGGTAGAGGCTGAGCTTCTCGAGCTCGCTGACGATGACCCTCAGGTCGTTGCCGACGGACTCGGCGAGGGCGGCTGCGGCGCGCGGCTCGATGGATATGTCCGACTGCCGCGCCCGGTCGGCGATCCACCTGCCGACCTGCCGCTGGTTCGGCCGGGCGAAGCGCTGCGCCTTCCCGATCTTGCCCAGGGCCCTCAGCAGCGGGTTCGACGACGCGACCGCCCCGTCCACGAACACGAGGTCGGTGGTCTCGGGGATGTCCTCCAGCCTGTCCGCCAGGCCCTCCCAATCCCCCAGCTTGGGCTTCGGTTGCGCTGCCTGCCTGCCCCGTCGCCCGGACTCGAACCTTGAGAGCAGCCCCCTGACTATCACCAGCCGCTTGTCCGCCAGGAATGGGACGGTGCTGGCGATCGCCACCAGCTCGTCCAGAGCTACGCTGCGGCCGTCCAGGTCCGTCACGTTCACGTCACGGAGATCGGGAAGGCCCGCCTCCTCCTTCATCGAGGCGACCCGCTCCGCCATCGTGAACTCGTCGTCTCCGTGCAGGACGTATATCAAACCGGGCGCCCCATGCTCATGCTGCGCTATAATCGGGGACAGGGAGGTCCTGCGACATGGTGAGGCTCGCGCTCATGCTGATGAACATGACGGGCATCCCACGCCTCATGTTCAGGCTCATGCTGGACCGCCGTGTCCCGCTCTGGACCAAGCTGATCCCCGTCGTGGCGCTGGTATACCTCGTCTCCCCCTTCGACATCGTGCACGACATGATACCAGTGCTGGGCCGCATCGACGACCTGCTCGCCATCGTGCTCGGCGTCCTGGTATTCCTCGTGGCGGCGCCTTACGACGTGGTCGTGGAGCACATCCGGGGCAGGCGCGCCGACGACGAGGGCCGCGGCGAGCCTCCGGATTCCGACGGCTCCGTGATCGACGGCAAGTACCGCTACGTGGACGACGGCTCCGACCGCAGGGCTAAGGGATAGCTCCGTCATTCCCGCGAAGGCGGGAATCCAGGGGCGGGGCCGGGGATCAGCACGACCTCTCGCTGGACGTCCGTCGTGACCTTGGGGCCGTCGTCGGATATGTAGACGTCGATCTCGGAGCGCACCCCGAACTCGGGGATGTATATGCCGGGCTCGATGGTGACGGCGATGCCGGGCATTAGCTCGCGGGTGTCGCGCGTCTCCCAGCCGTCCAGGTTGACGGCGTTGCCGTGGACCTCCCTGCTCAGGCTGTGGCCCAGCCGGTGGTTGAAGTGGCCCCCGAAGCCCGCCGCCTCGATGAAGTCCCGCGCGGCCCTGTCCACCTGCCAACCCTGGAGGGCGCAGCCCTCCCGGAACGCGGCTCCGATCTCCCCCAGGGCCAGGTCCCTTGCGCCGGTCACCGCGTCGAAGACGGCCTGGTGGCGCTCCGGCACCTCGTCGCCGGCGAAAGCGGTCCACGTTATGTCGGCGAACATCGAGTCGGGCCCCGGCAGCTTGCTCCACAGGTCGATCAGCACCCAGTCGCCATGCCGGATCGTGGCCGCAGTGTCCGGCGTGGGCTCGAAGTGGGGGTCCGACGAGTGCTCGTTGACGGCGACGACCGGCCCGTCCGTGACCTCCAGCCCGTCCTCCACGAACCGGGCGCGTATGAACTCGGCCACGTCGTGCTCGGTGATGCCCCGGGCGAGGTTGTCGCCGATGTGGTCGAACGCCTGCCGCACGATGACCCCCAGCATGTCGGCGGCGGCCTCGTGGCTGGCAAGCTGATCGGCCGTCCAGCGCTGGGCGGCGTACTGCACCGTGTCCGCCGATGAGACGACCTCCACGCCCAGGCCTCGGACCAGCTCCACCGTGCCCGCGTCCACCCTGGAGATGCGTGGAAGCTCGCCGTCGGGGGAGTACTCCATAGCCACCCGGCCCGCGCCGCCGATCAGCGCCCGCAGTCGGGACACCATCTCCTCGCGCCCGGAGTAGAGGGTCGTCGGCAGGCCGAGATGGCCGAACCTTCCCTGGTCCACGTACGCCACCAGGAGGCGCGGCTCGCCCTCGGCGGGGATCCACAGCCAGCAGGGGCGCGTGACGTTCGCGATGGGCCCGACCGTCTCCCAGAAGATCGGGTTCACGCCCCGGTAGTCGTACAGGAGCCAGCCGCCCACTCCACGGCTGCCCAAGTGAGACTGCGCGGCTGCGACGACCTCGGCGATGGACATGCGCCCATTGTACCACCGGGTCTCCTGGCGCCGTCTGGTAGAATGTCGCCCGTGGGGGAGAAGCAGGGCATCCCGCTGATCGGGCGCGCAGCAGTTCATGGCGACAGGACCGCCGTGGTCGACGACACGGGGGTGTATTCGTATCGCGCCCTCCTCGCAAGCTCCGCCCGCGCTGCGTCCGTCCTGCTCGCGGGCTCCGCCGACCTCGGCGAGGCGCGGGCCGCATTTCTCGCGCCGCCCGGATTCGAGTACGTGGCCGTGCAGTGGGGAATATGGCGGGCGGGCGGCATAGCGGTCCCGTTCGCCGTGTCGCACCCGGAGGCCGAGCTCGAATACACGGTGGACGACGCGGACGCGTCCGTCGTCGTCGCGCACCCCATGTTCGCCGACAGGCTGAGGCCGATCGCGGAGGCGCGCGGCCTCCGTTTCGTCCTGACCACGGATCTGCTCGACGGCTCCACGGTGGAGCGGCCCCTGCCGGATATCGATGTGGACAGGGCCGCGATGATCCTGTACACGAGCGGCTCGACGGGGCGGCCCAAGGGTGTCGTGACGACCCACGCCAACGTCCAGGCCCAGGTCACGACCCTCGTCGACGCCTGGGGCTGGACGCCCGGCGACCGCATCCTGAACGTGCTGCCGCTCCACCACGTCCACGGCATCATCAACGCCATGACCTGCGCCTTCTGGATCGGGGCGACATGCGAGCTCCAGCCGTCGTTCGACCCCCGGCGGGTCTGGGAGCGGCTGAGCGGGGGCGGCCTGACGCTCTTCATGGCCGTCCCCACCACCTACAAGGCCCTCATCCGCGAGTGGGAGTCGGCGGACGCCCCCCGGAAGAAGGCCATGTCGAGCGGCGCATCCGGGCTGAGGCTCATGGTGTCCGGCTCGGACGCGCTGATGGTCGATACCCTGGAGAGATGGAAGGAGATCACGGGCCACGTGCTGCTGGAGCGCTACGGCATGACCGAGATCGGCATGGCGCTGTCGAACCCGCTACGGGGCGAGCGCGTTCCCGGCCACGTGGGGATGCCCCTGCCGGGCGTGGAGATCAGGCTGGTGGACCTGGACGTCGACGAGGAGGCCGGCAGGCGCCGCCACGGCGATGAGACGGCGGCGGGCCGGCCGGGCGAGATCCAGATACGCGGCCCCAGCGTCTTCCGGGAGTACTGGCGCAGGCCGGACGCCACGCGGGAGGCGTTTACGGACGACGGCTGGTTCTGCTCGGGCGACGTGGCTTCACTGGAGGACGGCGGCTACCGGATATGGGGCCGCGCGTCCCAGGACATAGTCATCACCGGCGGCGAGAACGTGTCGGCCAAGGAGGTCGAACAGGTGCTGTCGGCCCACCCGTCGGTGCGCGCCTGTGCGGTCGTGGGCACGCCGGACGCATACTGGGGCAGCGCGGTGTCGGCGGCCGTCGTCGCGGACGATGGTCACGACCTCACGCGGGAATCGCTGCGGGACTGGGCGCGCGACAAGCTCGCCCCCTACAAGCTGCCGCAGGTCGTGCGCGTCGTCGACTCCCTGCCGATGAACGCCATGGGCAAGGTGGTCAAGCCCGAGGTGAGGAAGCTGTTCGACGCCGAGCCCGTCCGAAGGAGGGAGCCGTGAGCAGTGATGAGATAGACCAGGCAGAGGTGGACGCGCGGTTCGCGCTGGTCAGGGCGCGGTACGGCGGCCTGATCGGGCCTACGGCCTTCGGCGACGTCAGGCGCAGGATCGAGGGCGTCGTAGCCAATGGCAAGCGCCTGAAGTCGGTCAGGCTCCAGAACGGCGTCGAGCCCTTCTCGGTCTTCGTTCCCTACCGAAAAGGGAGCGGCGACGATTGAGCGGCTTGGCGTTCCGGCCCGTGCGAGAGCTGTCCGAGCTTGTCAGGACACGCCGGGTCTCGTCCGTCGAGCTTGCCGAGACGTTCCTCGAACGGCTGGAGACGCTGGGCCCGCGGTTCAACGCGACCGTCACCGTCACCCGCGACCTGGCGATGGAGCAGGCCCGCCGCGCCGACGAGGAGATAGGTCGCGGCGAGTACCGCGGCCCCCTGCACGGCATCCCCTACGGGGCCAAGGACCTGCTCGCCACCGGTGGAATACCGACGACCTGGGGCGCGGCGCCCCTTCGCGGCCAGGTCTTCGACTACGACGCCACCGTGATACGGAAGCTCAGGGACGCCGGCGCGGTCCTGGCGGCCAAGATGGCCATGGTCGAGCTTGCCGGCGGGATGGGCTACGAGAGCACCAACGCGTCCTTCACCGGGCCTGGACTGAACCCCTGGGATCCCTGGCGTTGGGCGGGCGGCTCGTCGTCCGGGTCCGGCGCGGCGGTGGCGGCGGGCCTGGTTCCATTCGCCATCGGCTCCGAGACGTGGGGCTCGATCCTCGTCCCTGGCTCCCTATGCGGCGTGGCCGGACTGAGGCCCACGTACGGCAGGGTGAGCAGGCACGGCGCGATGGCCCTCTCGTGGAGCCTGGACAAGCTCGGCCCCCTCTGCCTGACCGCCGACGACTGCGGCCTGGTGCTCGACGCCATCGCCGGGCCCGACCCGCTCGACCCCACCACGACGGGCCGCCAATACCGGTACGACGGCCCCGGCCTCCCCCGGGGCCGCATGAAGCTCTGCGTGCCTGAGGATGCGGCGGCAGACTGCGACGATGACGCCCGCGCCAACTTCGAAGCGGCGCTGTCGGCCCTCGAAGGCGTGGCGGACGTAACCGAGGTCCCGCTCCCGGACTACCCCTACGAGGCGGCCACGTTCATCATCCAGGCGGCCGAATCGGCCAGCGCCCTGGAGGACTTCGTCGATGAGGGCAAATCCTCCGAGCTTGCCGACCGGTCCGGGCTGTTCGGCCCCTACGCCGGGAGGGCGATCCTGGCGACCGAGTACCTGAAGGCCCTGAGGCTCCGCGGCCTGATCGCGAAGGGGATGGACGCGGTCCTGGAGCCGTACGACGCAATGGTCGCCCCCGCGTCCGGCGCGGCCCCGCCGGTGGATGTGGACTTCGACAAGAGCCGTCGCGGAAGGGGCGGCGCGGGGCCGCCCGTGTCGGCCATCGGCGTACTGGCCGGGCTGCCCGCGATCACCGTGCCCGACGGCTTCACCGGGGACGGCCTGCCTACGGGCATCCAACTCCTGGGACGCGCGTACGGCGAGAACTCCGTCCTGGCCGCCGCCCGCGCGTACCAGTCGCTGACCGCCTGGCACGAGCGGCACCCCAGCATCGGCGCCATGTAGAATAGCTGGAGCGAGAAGTAGAGGTAACGATGGGGACTTTCAGCGTATCGGTCGAGGTGGGAGACCTTTCGGGCAGCAGGTACGTGGCTGTCGACGCCCTTGTGGACACCGGGGCTACCTACCTCGTGGTGGGCCGTGACGTTCTCCATTCTCTCGGAGTCCAGCCCACCGAGCGGCGTCGGTTCGCGGTCGCCGACGGCAGGGAGATCACATACGACGTCGGCAACGTTGCCCTGAGGATGGATGGGAGGGTCAACCCGGTGCTCGCGGTCTTTGGCGAGGAGGGCACGATGCCGCTGCTCGGCGCGGTGCCGCTTGAGGTATTCGGGCTTGGCATCGACCCCGTCCGGCAACGACTCATTCGTGTAGCCGGGCTGCTCATGGCGGCCGGCAGGGGGCCGCGGTGAAGGAAATCGAGCCTGAGCACATATACGAGCTTATCAAGGACGGCGATCCGTCGATCTCGCCGGACGGCGCATGGCTGGCATATTCGAGGGCGGTGATCGACCGCAAGTCGATGAAGGAGCGGTCGCGGCTCATCCTGGCCTCCATCCCCGGCGGGGAGCATCGGGCCCTCACCCAGGGCGACTCCGACACCGCGCCCAGATTCTCGCCCGACGGAAGCCAGGTCGCCTTCGTCAGGCCCGACGAGCGCGGCCGCAAGCAGCTCTGGGTCATCCCACTCGACTTCGGCGAGGCCCGGCGCATCACCGACGTCGACGGCGGCGTGGCCGACCACGCCTGGTCGCCGGACGGGGCCCGGATTGCGTTCGTCTCGGACGTCAAGCCCGAGGAGGATGCCGCGCCGGAACCCGGCCCCGAGGTGAAGGTAGTCCGGCGAATCCGCTACCGGACCGACGCCGGCGGCTGGCAGGGCGACAGGTTCCGCCACGTCTTCGTGGTCGACGCGGAATCCGGCGACGCCCGCCAGGTCACGTCGGGTGAGGGCGACCACGCCGCGCCCGCCTGGTCTCCCGACGGCGCTCGCATAGCCTACGTGTCGGACGCGATCGAGGGCCGCGACACGTCATGGACGGCCGGCGCCTTCGTCGTGTCCGCGGACGGGGGCGAGCCGGAGCGATGGGCGCCGGGCGTGTCCTGCTTCAGCCAGAACCCCCTGTCTGGCGCGGTGGCATGGTCGCCCGACGGCGGGAGGCTCGCCATAATCGGCACGGACGACCCCGTGCTGGGCGACCCGAGGCAGTCCTACCTCTTCGTCGCGGATCGGGACGGCGCCCGCAAGCTGACCGGCGGCGACTACTCGCCCGTGCTGCCCGCGCCCGAGCTCAGGTGGACTCACGACGACCGGATCCTGTTCCTGGCCGACCATCGCGGTGAGTCCTACGTGTGCGAGGTCGATGCCGGCGGAGGGCCGCTGAGGACCCTGGCAGGCGGCGGCGCGCAGTCCATTTCGCTCACCCTGGACGCGGCGGCGCGAACGGCCGCGATGCGCTCGACCCCGCCGGACTCGGCGGGCGACCTCCATCTCGTGGACCTGCGCGACGGCACGCAGCGGCGGCTCACCTGCTCCAACGACGACTACTTCGCCGGCCACCTGCCGGGCACGATGCGCAAGTTCACCATCGGGCGCGGCGGCATGGAGATCGAGTCGAGGCTGGTCGTACCGCCGGACTTCGACGAGTCCCGGCGCTACCCCCTGGTCGTCGACGTCCACGGCGGCCCTCACGGCAGGTTCCAGGACTCGTTCGACTCCACCCACCACGTCCTGGCCACGGCCGGCTACCTGGTGCTGGCCGTCAATCCCAGGGGCTCGACCACCTACGGGCCGAACTTCGCCAGGGCCGTGATCGAGGACTGGGGCGGCGAGGACTACCTGGACATCATGGCCGCGCTGGACGAGGTGTGCGACCGCGGCTTCGTGGACGACGCGCGGCTGGGCATACACGGCTACAGCTACGGCGGCTTCATGAGCGCGTGGGCCGTCGGCCACACCGCCCGGTTCCGCGCCGCCGTCGTGGGCGCTCCGGTGGTGAACCTCGTGAGCATGTACGGCACGTCCGACATCGGCGTGAGCTTCGGGGAGCCCCAGTGGGGCGGGACCCTGGCCGGCGCCTTCGACACCTTCGTCGAGCGCTCGCCCCTCACCTACGCCGCGAACGTCGACACGCCCGTCCTGCTCCTCCACGGCGAGGACGACCAGCGTTGCCCCATAGGCCAGAGCGATGAGATGTTCGTCTCCCTCAAGCGCCTCGGCAAGGAGGTGGAACTGGTCCGCTTCCCCGGCTGCACCCACTCCTTCCTCAGGAGCGGCCACCCCAGGATGCGCGTCGAGTACCTCCGCCGCATGAAGGCCTGGTTCGACGCCCGCATCGGTCCAGGCGAGTAGGCATCAAGAGAACGCCTGCTGGGGTAGTGGCTATGGCTGGACCACGCCGGAGGGGTTGCAACATATCGTGTTGCGCGAGACAATAGGCCCATGAGAATAGCCTATGCAGGGCTGAGACGACTGTATGAGCGAGGCGATGCACGGAACAATGCCAATGTATGATCCGCCACATCCCGGCGTGATGGTGCGCGACAGCGTGGAGGCCGTCGGATGGACGGTGACCGAGACCGCCCAGCGTCTCGGCGTCGCGCGCAACTCTTTGTCGCGTTTGCTGAATGGGCGCGTCGGCATATCGCCGCACATGGCGCTGGCCCTGGAGCGCATCGGCTGGAGCAATGCCAGCCACTGGATGCGACTACAGGCGGCCTACGACCTGGCGCGCGCTCGACGGCAACAGGAGACCGCAGCATAGCCGTCCGCCAACTCCCCCGAAGGGTATTTGGGAACTAGGTACACGAATTCTTGGGAGCTAACTCCCATGACACGAGCCTTCCAGATGGTGTCTAATAGGCGCGGCTGTTGTATGAGGAGGTACGCATGCAGGGAGTAATACTGAGCGCGGGACGCGCCGGGAACCTCATTCTCGGCGACGACGGGAACCGCTACGCCTTCACTTCGGACGAATGGTAGGGCGAAGACGCGGCGCCCCAGGCCGGCATGAGGGTGGACTTCGAGATCCGGGGCCCCGACGCGGTGGGCATCTTCCCTATACCGGGCACAGTTCCCGCGCCGCCGGGTACGCACGAAGCTCCCCCGGCGGAGCCCGCGTCCGAGCCCAGGACCATATCGGGCGCGCCTCCCGCCCAGCCCGCGCCGCCGGCTGGGAAGGGAACCGGGATGGCGTGGCGACGCTGGATCCTTGCGGGAGTCGGGGCGCTCGTCGTCCTGGGGATTGTAGGCGTGATTGCGCTGGGTAATTTCGGCAGTCCCAAGGCGGGACGCATCGCATTCGTGTCGGACCGAGACGGGAACTGGGAGATATATGTGATGGACGCGGACGGTTCGGGCGTGACCCGGCTGACTGACAATGAAGCTGTCGACGTGGCCCCAAGCTGGTCGCCTGACGGCCGACGTATCGCGTTCATTTCAGGCCGAGACGGAGGCAGTGCGATATACGTGATGAACGCCGACGGTTCGGACGTGACTCGGCTGACTGACAACGAGGCGAACCCCTCGTACCCAAGTTGGTCGCCTGACGGCCGACGTATCGCGTTCATTTCAGACAGAGACAGAAGCAGTGCGATATACGTGATGAACGCCGACGGTTCGGACGTGACCCGGCTGACCGACAGGTACAGGTATGTCGGAGATCTGAATTGGTCGCCCGATGGCCGGCACATCGCATTTGTCTCGCCAGACCGAGGCGGGAATGATTCAATATACGTGACGAACGCAGATGGTTCGGGCGTGACGCATCTGACCCAGGGTTGGATGGACGACATTTACCCAAGCTGGTCGCCTGACGGACGACGCATCGCGTTCGCCTCAGACCCAGACGGGGGCTACGAGATATACGTGATGAACGCGGACGGTTCGAGCGTGGACAGGCTGACCGACGACTCCGCGACCGACTTATCCCCAACCTGGTCGCCTGACGGCCGGCGCATTGCGTTCAGGTCAGACCGGGATGGGGGCTACGAGATATACGTGATGAACGCGGACGGCTCGGGTGTGACCCGGCTGACCGATGGCGAGGAGAGCGCTGAAAGGTACCTAAGCTGGTCGCCTGACGGCCGGCGCATCGCGTTTGTTTCAGGTCGAGATGGGGACTATGAGATATACGTGGCGAACGCGGACGGTTCGGGAGTGACCCGGCTGACCGACAATGAGACGGCCGACGGGTCGTCAAGATGGCGGATAGCTTGGTAGAAGGGACGAATGGTAGGGCGACGTAGCGCCCGAGGTCGGCATGAAAGTAGACTTCGAGGTCCGGGGCTCCGCCGCTCAAGATTCTGGACACTACGCCCCGTAGTGGGCCTTCGCCCGTTGGTAGTCATCCGGCGTGTTCAGGTCCAGCCGTATCACCGGGTCGTCGATGTGGACCTCGTTCACGTCGACGGCGTGGGCCCTGAAGACCGCGCGGACGCCCTGGCTCTCCTCGGTGATGGCCGCAAGCTCATCCCTGAGCGCCGCCGAGAATATCAGCGGGTGCCCGCCCCGGCCGCGATACCTGGGAGACGTGACCGGTGCGCCGGTACGCAGGTGCGAGTCCACCACGCGGGCCACGATCTCCGGCGGGCGGGGCTGGTCGACCGCCAGGATGATCACGTCGGTGACCTCGGGGCCCAGGGCGCGGAGTCCGGCCCTGATGGACGTGGTCTTGCCGAGGGCGTAGTGGCGGTTGACGACGTACCGCACCCCTTCGCCCACGACGTGCGGCGCGATCGCCTCGTGCTCGTGGCCCAGGACGACGACGACCTCGGTCGCGCCGCCCTCCAGCAGGCTGGCGGCCTGGTACTCGAGGAGCGTGCCGCCCCGCCACGGCAGGAGGGCCTTGGGCCGGCCCATCCTGGACGACTCCCCGGCGGCCGTCAGTATTGCTGAGACGTGCGCCATTGATCTCTATCATCCAGGGCGCCCACAAGGGGCGCCCCTACGATTACTACGATTACGAGTCTACCTCGTAGGGGCAGCCCTTGTGGCTGCCCTCCCGGACGTACGGGCGTGCGGACAGTATGTCATAGTATTATGGCTACGCGCGAAACCGGAGGTGCTACAGATGGCCGGACTGACGACGGAACAGAAGCAACAGTATGACGACCTGGGCTACGTGCTCCTTGAGGGGCTGTTCGATCCCGCCGAGCTTCAGCCGCTTATCGACGAGATCGATGCGTCCGTGGATCGGGTCGCCAGGTCGTACCACGCGGCGGGACGCATCCGGTCGACGTACGAGGAAGAGGGGTTCGAGACCAGGTTCATCAGGGTAGTCGACGACGCGGGGGAGGCGTACGACGAGGTCGTCGGGTCCGTCCTCATGGGGCCGGAGCTGTTCGCCGTCCTGAGCCACTCGCGGCTGCTGGACATCGTCGAGGGCATAGTTGGCCCCGAGGTGCACTGCGAGGGCCGCCATCGCCTCCGCCCCAAGCTCCCGAACTACGGCGTGGCCGACTTCCGGTGGCACGAGGACACGGCGTACGCCGCGAAGCGGATCACCTACGTCCGGCAGCAGTACGGACTCGGCGCGGCGGACCCGGGCGCGGGCGGCAGGTTCATGTCCCGCATCGTGGCCGCGCCCCAGATGCCGGAGCCGAACTTCTGGATTCCCCTGGTGCCCGTGGACGAGGAGAACGGCTGCCTCCACGTCTTGCCCGGCGGCCACAACCACACGCCGCCCTACGAGGAGCAGTGGGAGCCGGGCGAGTTCGTGGACGAGCTGGACGACCTGGAGCCCCTGGTGGTGCCGATGAACGTCGGCGACGCGCTGCTCATGCACCAGCACGTGCCCCACGTCTCGCCGCCCAACATGTCCGGCGGCATACGGTGGAGCGTCGACATTCGGTACCAGGATGGGCGCAGGCGGGTCAAGTCGGTGCGCGAGCCCGGCTTCCTGGCCCGCAGCGTGGAGCGCCCGGACGACGTGGTGACCGACCACGCGGGCTACGAGCGCATCAGGAACGCCGTGGCCGAGTTCAGGGCCGCCAGCGGCATCAGGTTCTAGCCGGGTTGGTGGGTTACGCGAGTTGGACGTGCGCCATCGCGTCCAGCAGCGGCTCCACGTCGCGCCTGGAGAAGTCGCCCATGAGGCATATCTGTATCCAGTTGCGCGCGCGCAGGTACTCGCTGTTGTAGCTGAGTGAGAACCCGGCAAGCTCCAGGCCGTTGCCCAGGTCCGTCGAGCTCGCGGACGACGGCAGGGCGAGCGTGATCACGGCCGGCGCGGCGTCGGAGTCCTGCGCGACTATGCGGAACCCCAGGTCCCGCAGCCGCGCCCGGAGCCAGAACGACGTCTCCGCGATCTCGTCGAAGACGCCCGTCGAGTCGAAGCGGTCCAGGGCCGCGTCCAGCGCGTAGACGAGGTTGGACGACATCGTGAAGGGCACGCCGCCCTTCGCCGCGTGGAGTCCCAGGTCCAGGTAGCGCGGGAGCCGGTCGGGCCGGGGCTCCAGGGTGTGGTTGTAGAAGACCATCGACAGGCCGGGGTACGAGCCCAGGCCCTTGCCGCTCACCCCCGACGCCAGGTATACACCGGACAGGTCGACGGGCAGGGTGCCGATGGAGCTGATGCAGTCCAGGGCCAGCTTGACGTCTCTCCGGGCGCAGGCTTCCTCGATCCGGCCTATGTCGTTGAGTACCCCGGTAGACGTCTCGCAGTGTACGGCCCACAGCCACGAGTAAGCGCCTTCTTCCATCGCCGCCCCGAGCGCGTCCGGGTCGAACGGGTGGCCCCACTCCTGCTCCAGGGCGTCGAAGTCCAAGCCCATCCTCGCCGCGTGATCCAGAAGCCTGCCGCCGAACTCGCCGTTGCTCAGGACGAGGCCGCGCCCGGCCTCCAGCGAGAGCTGGGCCGCGATGGCGTCGTTGGCCATCGTGCCGGAGCCGAGCAGTATCTCGACCCTGCCCGCGCCTGACAGCCCGCACAGTCGCCGCTTCGTGCGCCTCATGTCGTCCATGAAGGCCGGCGAGCGGTGGGACACGGGGGGCTTCGCGAAGGCCCTCCTGACCTCCGGGCGGATCGCCACCGGGCCGGGCATCAGGTTGACCTTGCGCCCGCCGTTGCGCTCGACCGACGGGTGGAACCAGCCCGTGAAGTCCTGCTCCAGCGTCTCAAGCCTGCGGTACATCGGCTGGAACGCAGCGTCCGGCGTGCCCACCACCGGGCCGAACGGCACGAAGCCCAGCCCGCGGTAGAGCTTCTGCTGCGTCACGTTGCCCGAGATCACCGCTACGTCGTAGCCGCCCTCAATGCAGTGCTTCGCCAGGAGAGACAGCAGGCCCTGGATCACGCGCCCGTTCCGCCGCTCCTTGTCGACGGACAGGAGCCGAATCTCGCACGCCGAGCTTCCCGGCGGCAGGTACTCGTCGATGCTGCCCAGCTTCTCGTCCAGCGAGAAGGGGCGCCGGTCGCGCAGGGCCACCATCCCGGCCAACTCGTCGCCCTTCAGGCAGATGAAGTACGTGTTCTCGTCGTGGAACCGGTCGACCAGCCGCCTCGACGGGTTGCTGTCGTGCTGGGGCACCTCCTCGACGAAGGTAGCGTAGTTGAGCTCGAAGACCCGCTCAAGCTCCCACTCTTCGGTGGCGACCTTGAACGTGAGGGCCTGCTCGCACTCCGCTGCCGCTGCCGGGGTGGTCATGCTTCCTCGCCGGACGGCGTCCTGGTGCCCGCGAGTATCGCCTGGAGGTTCGCTCTATGGGCGAGAATGATCACCGCCGCCAGGATGGCCAGGGCCGCCGCGGTGAACGGGGTGTGCCCGGCTACGAGCGCGACCATGGGCGAGAGCGCGACGGCCACCAGCCCGCCGCCGGTCGCGCTCCTGGAGACCGGCCACGCGATGCCGGCTATCACGAGCGCCACGAGCACCAGCCTGAAGTCCAGGACGAGCACGGCCCCCATCGTCGTCGCCAGGCCCTTGCCGCCCCTGAAGCCTAGCTGCGCGGGCCACAGGTGGCCCGCCACGACCGCGAACAGGACCGCCATGACCGCCCACGGCTCCATGTCCAGCAGCAGCGCCGCGGCAACCGGGACTGCGCCCTTCGCCGTGTCGCCCGCCAGGGTGACGGCGAGGCCCCACTTGCCGAGCACCCTGCCGACGTTGCGCGCCCCGGCGCTGCCGCTGCCCATGCCGCGCACGTCCGCCCCGCTGCGGAGGCGGACCAGGTAGTATCCGATCGACAGGCACCCGAGGGCGTATGCCGCCGCGATCAACGCTATTTCTCGCGCGTAGGTCTCCATCTGCTCCCGGCGGAACGCCGTTCCTCGTTAGTGCGAACCCGATTATAGGGCCGAAAGTACGTGCGTGCCAAGTACCGTACTCTCATTGACCCTTTGGGAGGGGCGGTGTTACACTTCAAGCCGCGCCCGGAGCCTATGCGAAGCAGCCTGGCGCGAGCTACAGAGCGCAGGTGCGCCAGGGGAGACCTAGATGTCCAGAGTTCTTGTAGTAGCGGTGGCGCTGATCGCCCTCTTCTCGTTGGCCTGCGGGTTCACCTCCGAAAAGCCCACCCCGACGCCCAGCCCGACCGAGGTGCCTATACCCGCGGGGGCAAACGTGGTCGAGCACGCGATAAAGAGCTCTCCCATGTCCCATGAGGACGCCACGATCGGCGTCGGCGACTTCGTCAGGTGGACCAACGATTCGAATCTCGCCCACACCGTTTCTCACACGCCGACCGTAGGCGGCCAGGCCAAGCTCTTCGATACCCATCTCCAGTCCGACGACTCGTTCGTCTACCAGTTCAACGAGCCCGGCGAGTACCGGTACGCCTGCCTTATCCATCCCGTACAGATGTGGGCAATCATCACGGTCCAGTAGCTCCGCGGCCCCGGCGATGAGAGCCGTCATCCGAGAGCTGTTCGAGACCGTCATCCTTGCCCTCCTCATCTTCCTGGGGTTCCACCTCAGCATCGGGAACTACCGCGTCGAGGGCTCCAGCATGGTGCCGAGCCTGGAGGAGGGCGAGTACGTCATCGTCAACAAGCTCGTCTACGCCCGTCCCCCCCTGGACCTGCTGCCGTTCATGGGAGAGCCGGAGGACCCATATCTCTTCCACGGCCCGCGCCGCGGCGAGGTGATAATCTTCGAGTTCCCGCGAGACATGGAGAGGGACTTCGTGAAGAGGGTCGTCGGACTCCCCGGGGACACCGTGGAGATCGACCGCGGCCAGGTGATCGTGAACGACATTCCCCTGAGCGAGCCGTACATAACCCAGCGCAGCAACGAAAGCCACCCTGAGACGACGGTGCCGGAGGGCACGTACTTCGTGCTGGGAGACAACCGCCGCGCAAGCAACGACTCGCGGGACTGGGGGCCGGTGTCCGAGAGCAGGATCATCGGCAGGGCTTGGGTCAGCTTCTGGCCGCTGAACCGGTGGCAGGCCATCGCGGATCAATAGCCCAACCATCGTAGGGGCGGGTTTCAAACCCGCCCCTGCCGAGACAGGAGCGGATATGACAATCACTGCGGACAAGCCGAGGTCATACAAGGTCATAGGCACACGCCCCGTCAGGCACGACGGCGTCCCCAAGGTCACCGGCGAGGCTCAGTACGGCTCGGACGTCCGGCTGCCGGGGATGCTGTACGGCAAGGTGCTGAGGAGCCCCCACGCCCACGCCGTGATACGGTCGATCGACACGAGCCGGGCCGAGGCGCACCCCGACGTGAGAGCCGTGGCCACGTCCGCGGACCTTGGCGTGGCGCCGGGCAGCATCGGCAGGGAGGTCGTCCTCGGCGCGACCCAGACCGACAACGTGCTGGCGAGCCGCAAGGCGCTGTACAAGGGCCACGCCGTCGCCGCCGTCGCCGCGGCCAGCCCCCACGCCGCCGAGGAGGCCCTGTCGCTCATCGACGTGGAGTACGAGCCGCTGCCGTCGGTCACTAACGTCGAGGACGCCATGAAGCCCGGCGCGCCGTGGCTGCACGAGGACTGGGCGTCGGACGACTCCGCAATCCCCAACGTGGCCGGCCACGAGCAGCACGAGTTCGGCGATCTGGAGAGCGGCTTCAAGGCCGCGGACGTCGTCATAGAGCGGGAGTACCGGACACAGACCGTCCACCAGGGGTACATCGAGCCCCAGAACGCCACGGCCTCATGGTCGCCCGACGGCCGGCTGACCATCTGGTGCAGCAGCCAGGGTCACTTCGGCATCCGCGACAACGTGGCGAGGATCCTGGGCCTGTCCGAGTCCACCGTCAAGGTCGTCCCGATGGAGATCGGCGGCGGGTTCGGCGGCAAGCTGAACGCCTACCTGGAGCCCGTCGCCGCGATCCTGTCGAAGAAGAGCGGCCGCCCGGTCAAGATGTGGATGACCCGGGCCGAGGTGCTGGAGGCGACCGGACCCGCCGCCGGAAGCTACGTCCGCGTCAGGATGGGAGCGACCCGCGAGGGCAGGATAACGGCGGCCCACGCCCACTACGCCTACGAGGCCGGGGCCTACCCCGGCGCACCCCTGGCGGCCGCGGCTGCTGCCGTGTTCGCCCCCTACGCCCTGGAGAACGTGCGGATCGACGGCTACGACGTCGTGGACAACAAGCCCAAGACGTCGGCCTACAGGGCGCCGGGCGCAACGGTCGCGGTCTTCGCGGTCGAGACCGTGATCGACGAGCTGGCCGAGCAGCTGGAGTTCGACCCCGTGGAGCTGCGCCTCCTCAACGCCGCCTCCGAGGGGGCCAGGCGGGCCGACGGCGTGATGAACGTCCGTATCGGCGCTGAGGAGGTGATGGAAGCCGTACGCGAGCACCCCCACTACGGAACGCCGCTGGGCGCGCCGCCGGATGGCAGGCTGAGGGGTAGGGGCATCGCCATGGGGTTCTGCCGCAACAACTCAGGCATGGCCTGCGTGGTCGCCAACGTGCTGGACGACGGCACGGTGAGCCTCGTCGAGGGGTCCGTGGACGTCGGGGGCAGCCGCACCGCCGTCAGCCAGCAGCTCGCCGAGGTGCTCGGCCTGCCCGTGGAAGACGTGATCCCCCAGGTCGCCGACACCGACACCATCGGCTACACCTCGAACACCGGCGGCAGCGGTGTCGCATACAAGTCGGGCTGGGCGGCCCACGACGCGGCGAACGACGTGAAGCGCCAGCTTGTCGAGCGGGCCGCGCTGCTGTGGGAGGCGTCCCCGGACGACGTCGAGTACGTGGACGGCGCCGTGCGGCACAGGTCGGACCCGGAGCTCAGGCTGACGTTCAGGGAGCTTGCTGCCCTGCTGCCGGACACGGGCGGGCCGGTCGTCGGCCGGGCCAACATCAACCCCGGTGGGATGCACGGCTCCTACGCCGCCAACATCGTCGACGTGGAGGTCGACCCGGAGACCGGCAAGGTGGACATCCTGCGCTACACGGCGTTCCAGGACGTGGGCAAGGCCATCCACCCCAGCTACGTGGAGGGCCAGATCCAGGGCGGCACGGCCCAGGGCGTCGGCTGGGCGCTCAACGAGGAGTACTTCATGAGCGAGGACGGGCGGATGCTCAACGCCACGCTCCTGGACTACCGGATGCCCACGTCCTACGACCTGCCGATGATCGAGACGGTCATGGTCGAGGTGCCCAGCGCCCTGCACCCGTTCGGGGTCAGGGGCGTGGGCGAGGCCAACATCGTTCCGCCCCCAGCCGCCATCGCAAACGCTATCCACGATGCGACGGGCGTCAGGATGAGCCGCCTGCCCATGTCGCCGGAGGCTGTCCGGAAGGCCCTGGAGGTCTGAATGTCCAAGTACACGGTCGCGATCATAGGAACGGGCAGGGTGGGGGCGCAGTTCGATTTCGTCCCCGAGCATCCCGACAACCACGCAGACGCAATCGTGGCGAGCGACTCGTTCACCCTGGTCGCAGGGGTGAACCGAGGGCGCGAGAAGCTGGACCTGTTCGGCCAGCGCTACGGGATCGACGCCCTATACCACGACTACCGGCAGATGCTGGACGAGGTCGGCCCGGACGTCTGCATCGTAGCGACGCATCCCGAGCTGCACCGGGAGATGGTCGAGGGATGCGCCGCCGCGCCGACGACCCGGGCCATCATCTGCGAGAAGCCCATGGCCCTGTCGCTGGAGGAGTGCGACGCCATGATAGACGCGTGCAGGCGCGCCGGCGTCCTGCTCCAGATCAACCACAACCGCCGCTGGGACGGGAACTGGCTTCGTGTCAAGGAGTTGCTGGACGAGGGCGCGATAGGGGACCTGAACCACATCTACTGCTACATGGACGGCGGGAAGCCGGCGCCGTGGTGGCGGGCCGAGAACGAGGGCCCGCTGCTGCACGACTTCACCCACTTCTTCGACCTGATGGACATGCTCGCTGGCGACGTCGACTGGCTGTGCGGCATGGCCGAACAGCGAAGCCGGCCGTGGGCGGTGGAGGACTTCTCCGCCGCCTTCATGAAGTTCAGGAGCGGCGTGACCGGGCTGGCCTCGGGAGCGGAGCTGACCGAGTACGACGACAGCGGCATGGAGCTAAGAGGCACGACCGGCGTCATACGCTACGGGCGGGCGGGCTTCGAGCTGTTCCAGACGGAGCTGGACGTCTACGAGCCGGACAGCGGCTTCCAGTGGAGCACGCTCCAGCCTCGGGAGATGGGCCTGCCGCCGCAGGGATCGACCTACGTATCGGCCCTCGAAGAGCTGGCAGGCGCCCTGGACGGCAGGACCTCACTCCTGAGCGACGGCGAGGCGGGCCGCAAGTCCCTCGAAATCGTCATGGCCATCTACCAGTCGCAGATCGAAGGGTGCGTCCCCGTGCGCTTCCCCGTGTCGCTGATGACGTCAGGCGTACAGGTGCTGCGCGCCTCAGGCCACTTCGTCGAGCGCAGCGTTCCGTAGGGGCGGGTTTCAAACCCGCCCTCCCGTCGTGGTCCGCGCGTTCGGCTACACTCGCGCCGCCTCAAGCTCGTCCAGCGTCAGCTCGATACCGAATCCGGGAGCGTCGCTGGGGACTAGCATACCGTCCTTCGGGAACGCCATGCCCGGTGTCTGACGCGGGCCCTCGTTTCTCTCCAGCGGCACGCCCGGCGCAGATGTGGCCGAAAGCTCGCCCCACGGTATGGCCGGCATCGCGTAGCAGACGTGCTGGCCGTAGGCGTCGTTCATCCCGCCGTGGGGTATGACCGATATGCCGGCGGCCTCGGCGATGTGGCATATCTTCACCACGGCCGTCGCGCCGCCCACCCACTGGATGTCCGGTTGGAAGATGTCCACCGAGCGCCGCGCCGCCGCCGACATGAACGGCAGCGTGGTGTACCAGTGCTCGCCTGTCGCCAGGGTCTGCCACGGCAGGCGCCGGCGCATCTCCGCGAACCCGTCGAAGTCGTCCGGTATGAGGCTGTCCTCCATCCACTTCAGGTCGTACCGCCGGAGCCTCTCCGCCTGCCGCACCGCGAACTCCAGGTCCAGCGCCATCCAGCAGTCGAGCATCAGCTCGACGTCGCTCCCGATGGTCTCCCTGGCCTTCGCGACTAGCTCCTCGTTTCTGCGCAGCCCGTCGAGCCCGTCGGCGGGGCCGTAGGGACAGGCCAGCTTCGTCGCCCTGAAGCCCAGCTCCATGTACCAGTCCGTGTCGTTACCGGTCGCGTAGCAGAAGATGCCGTCCCGCGCCGGGCCTCCCAGCAGCTCGTAGACTGGCCGCTCCAGCAGCTTGCCCTTCAGGTCCCACAGGGCGAGATCGACCGCGCTGATGGCGTAGCTCGCCAGACCCGACGAGCCGTATGGCGACGAGATGCGGAACATCATGTCCCACAGCCTCTCGATGGCCGTGCACTCCTCGCCGGCGAGCAGCGGCGCGAAGTGGTCGTTGATGATCGGCGCGACCGGGCCGCTGTGCGTCGTGAAGCCCAGCCCCCAAGTGCCGTCCTCGGCGGTCACGACGCAGGCCAGGGGCGGCCAGCTTGGCGTCCAGAGGCGGCGGTGCCGCTTGTATCTCGGATACTTGGACATGGGGTTCGCCACCTCCGTGCCGGCGGCCCACGAAGGCCGTCGCGCTTCGGCGTGAGGGTCACTGCTGCCGAGCGCCACCGGAAAGGCGAGGATATCCTTGATCTTCATCGGCGTACCTCCTGCGACCGGGATCACTCCGGCCCCATCCTAGCCTATAACCCCCGGCAGTTGCACGGTTCGGCCTGTAAACCGTTTATCCCGGATTGCTGAGGTAGTCGGAGAGGTGCTTCCGTAGGATGACCCTGGCCCGGTGGAGGCGGGACTTCAGCGCGGAGACCGAGATGTCGAGGGCGCCGGCGGCCTCCGCGTTCGACAGGCCCTCGACGTCTCTCATTACGACGGCCGCCTTGAGGTCCGGGGCCAGCAGGCCGATGCCCTCCCACAGCCTGTCCCTCAGCTCGGAGTCGGCCGCGCCCCGCTCCGGTAATTGGGACCAGTCGACGATCTCCACGTCGTCCAGGCCCATCTGCGTGGCCTGGCTGCCCTTCCTGTTCCTCCTCAGCCGCATCAGCGCGGCGTTGACCGTTATGCGGTAGAGCCACGTGCTCGGCCTGGACTCTCCCCGGAACCTGTCCCACGCCCGGTAGGCGGACAGGAACGCGTCCTGGACTACGTCCTCGGCGTCGTGGGGATTGCCCATCATGCGGTAGGCCACGTTGTACACGAAGCCGGTCTGCTCCTCGACGAGGGTGTCGAAGTCGCCGCCCGCCTCGGCCGCCGTCTTGTCTTCATGGAGGGACATGGGCCCGTGGCCTTCGTTCGGTGAATCCAATTGTAGTCAAGTGCATCATAGGACGAAAGGCCACGCTCGGAGGCTGACTGAGCCGCGGAGCACTGCCCCCGTATCGAGTACGGGGCAGGCTCTTCGACAAGCTCAGGGCGAACGGATGAGCGCCCCCTCCGTCGTTCCCGCGAAGGCGGGAACCCATACCCGGCTGGGGGCGGCGCTTCGTGCCTTGTAGAGAGGTCTTGCGGACTTGAGACTATTCGGAATACTGGAACGGCTGGGAATACCGGGACTGCGCGGTCTCGACTGCGGGCAGGTGCGCGCCTTGGCGTCGGACTACCTGGACGGCGAGGTAGGCGGGTCCGTGCGCCGCAGGGTCGCCGCCCACCTGGAGCGGTGCGGCCTGTGCAAGGCATTCGTGGAGACGCTGAGGGCGACGGTCGGCCTTCTTGGGTCGTTCGAGCGGGCGGATGCGCCAGCGTCGCTGAGGGGAGCGGTCCGCGAGCGCATCCGTCGGGAGGCTGGCGTCTAGGAGTCTGCCAAGCGCCTTTGAGCCGCGGAGCACTGCCCTTCGACAAGCTCAGGGCGAACGGGGGAGGGCGGGTTTCAAACCCGCCCCTACGATCTGAATTGGTGTCTTATTCGGCGGCTATGTACTTGGAGGGGCACTTGACGGTTACGAAGTGGCTGTGGAAGAGGCCGTCTGCGCCGTATGTACCCTCCAGGGTCAGCTCGGAGTGCTCGTTGAAGAAGAGGTCGGGTATGGTCCCGTCGTGCTGCGCCACGATGGTCTGGGTCCCGTCGGTGAGGGAGAAGGTCGCCAGCGTCGAGTCCTCGTGCCGCTCGAACGACCCCTGCACCAGTTTGCCGTTCACCCTGACCGTGCGGCCCTCCTCGGTCGCGCCGCGCTCGACAAGCTCACCCACCGTCAGGTAGTAGGCCGTGGCGCTCTGGAATGCCTGGAAGGCAAGGTAGCCCAGCGCCGCCGTCAGCACCGCCGCCGCCAAGAGCACCTTGACCCGGTGGGCCGTCAGTGCCCCCTCGACTCCTTCTCGCGGTTCGACCAGGCCGGGCGGGGCCTGCGTAGTCTGCTCCATCGTTCGAGATCGCTCCTATTCCCGCTCTTCCCGCGCCTCTATGATAGTCCTGAGCGCGGCTATCTCCCTCTGCATCTCCCTCTGGCGACGCGACATGATGAAGGCGTAGCCGAAGAAGCCCGCCCACGTCACGATGAACACGCCGAACAGGAAGCCGAGATTGGGGTCGGGGCTCACTATGCTAGGCCGTCCGCCGGTATAGCTCGTCTGCCGCGGCTTCGGAGCGCCTGAGCGCGTATCTCTCGACGAGCACGTATACGTAGAGCAGCACGAAGGCGGCTATGGAAATCAGCAGCGCCAGTGCCATCCTGGAGTCCATGGCTCCCGACTCAGCGGCCGGACCGACCACGAGGGTGGGGTGCGTAGAGCGCCAGAGGTTCGCCGCGTAGTAGATGATGGGCGCGTCGATAGCGCCTATCAGGGCGACCACCGCGCCGTACCGAGCTCCTTGGGATCCCTTGGGGCCGTATGCCCGCAGCATGATGTAGCCGACGTATATGAACCAGAGGACGAGGGTCAGGGTCAGCTTCGGGTCCCACGTCCACCAGGTGCCCCATGTCGGCTTGGCCCACATAGCGCCGGTAACGATGCCCAGGGAGGTCAGCAGGACCCCCACCTCGGCGGCGGAGTAGGCCAGGCCGTCCCACTCCTCGCGCCTGGTGACCAGGTGCATGGCGCTCGCTGCCGCGACGACGACTATGGAGAGCAGGCCGAGCATCGCGACGGGAACGTGGAAGTACATGATGCGCTGGGAGACGCCCAGGTTCGCGTCCGTGGGGACCCAGAAGAAGATGAAATAGAGGGTGACCGCCATCATCGCGGCGGCAACCACGAGCAGCCCCCCGCGAAGGATGCCGCCGGTACCTTCCTGGCCGGGCGCCGGAACGGTCGCGGCGGAATCAGTTGTCATAGATGGCGTTCTCCCGGACACTGGCTCGTTGCCCAGTATAGCACAGGGGACGTTGGGGTCATTGGGGCTTACCAGTTGGTGAACGCGCCGTCGTTCCGCCTGAGCACGGGTGGCCATCCGTAGCCGCTGTCGGCGCGGGACTCGGCCACCGCCTCGTCTATCTCCACGCCGAGGCCGGGCCTGTCGGGTGCGTAGGCGTAGCCGTCCATCCAGTCGACCTGGACGGGGAACAGGTCCGTGTCGACGGTGCCGGGCTGCTTGGGCATCTCGCAGACGCCCACGTTGGTGGAGGCCATGCAGAGGGCCACGCAGGCCGCCGCGCTGACGGGGCCGAGGGGGTTGTGCGGGGCGATGTCGATGTAGTGGGTCTCAGCCCAGTGGGTGATCTTCAGGGCCTCGGTCAGCCCGCCCACGTTGCACAGGTCGATGCGGGCGTAGCTGATCAGCTCCTCCTCGATCACCTCACGGAAGCGCCACTTGCTCGACCACTGCTCGCCCGCCGCGATGGGCAGGCGGACTTGCCGGGCGAGGGTCCTGTAGCTGCCTGGGTTCTCAGCCCGCAGGGGGTCCTCGATGAAGAAGGGCTTGAACGGCTCCAGGTCCTTGCACATGGCCGCGACGTGCGCCGTGTCAAGCCGCGTGTGTACGTCGAAGCATATCTGTACGTCGGGGCCTACGGCCTCGCGCACCCGCCCCATCTGCTCCACCGCCAGCCGCATCGACTCGACCGGCTCCAGGGTCGCCTCGCCCTGGGCCTCGAACCTGCCCGAAGTCTCCGGCTGTCCCCACCGCACGAACTTCCAGCCCTCGTCCACCTTGCTCATGCAGTTCTCGACCAGCGCGTCGACGGTCGGGCCCTGGCAGTGGGGGTAGCAGACCACCTTGTCCCTGACGGGCCCGCCGAGCAGCTTGTAGACCGGCATACCGAGGGCCTTGCCCTTGATGTCCCACAGGGCGATGTCGATGGCGCTGATGGCGCACGAGTAGACTCCGTCGGCCGGGAAGAAGGAGCCCCGGAACATGTGCTGCCAGAGCCGCTCGGTGGAGAAGGGGTCCTGGCCGACGACCAACTCCGACAGGTGCTCCACGGCCCGCGTGATCGCCGGCGCCCAGAACCTGATGCCCGACTCGCCCAGCCCGTGGATCCCCGCGTCAGTCTCGACCTTCACGATGAAAGAGCCGCCCTCGATCTGGAGCGTCCGAATTCCGGTGACCTTCATGGCAAGCAACCTCGTTCGCGTGGTCGGGCTAACATAGGCGACCCTTCGTGCAAGGTCAAGGTTCTGGTACCCTGTGGCCATGGCGAACCCGGACATCTACCTCGATCACGTGCTCATCGCGGTGCGTGACCTGTCGTTAGCAGCGGACTCGTACCGGTCGCTGGGATTCAAGGTCACGCCCGAGGGCCGGCACCCGGGGCGCGGCACCCACAACCGGCTGATGGTGTTCGGGCCGGAGTACCTGGAGCTGATCGCGGTCCACGACCCGACCACGACGCCGTTCCGCCCGAGCATGTCGTCATTCCTGGAGGCGCGGGAGGGGTTGTACATGTTCGCCCTGGGCACGAGCGACATCGACGGGACGGTCGGCGAGATCCGCTCGCGCGGCGGCAGCGTCGATACTCCCGTGCCGGGCCGGAGGGACGCGGGCGAGACGCCGGGGTATACGTGGAGGAGCGCCAACCTGGGCAGCGCGCTGCCGGGGAGCGAGTGCTTCCTAATCCAGCACGACCACACGGTCGCCCAGCGCTACACGCTCCCGGTGGACCCGACCGCGCACCACAACGGTGTCACCGGCATCCACCACGTCACCCTGGCGGTCGAGGACTCCGAGTCTGCCGCCCTGCGCTGGCGGGACGTGTTTGGAGTGGAGGCCGAGGGCCCCGTCCGGGTCGATGGGGGAGTGCGGCGACGGATCGCCCTCGACAACGCCTACGTGGACCTGGAGTCGCCCACCGGGCCGGGCCCGCTCGCCGGGTTCCTGCGCAGGCATGGCGAGGGGCCGTTCGACCTTGGCCTGGGTACGCCCGACATCGCGGCGACGGTGGATGCGATGCGGCGCGGAGGCGCAAGGTGCGGCGAGGTCGTCGAGGGGAAGGACGGCCGATCCTCGCCGGTGGACCCGGGCTGCGCGGCGGGAGCGCGGCTGCGGCTTGTCAATGCAGCATAACAGGTGGTACAACTATCGGGGCACGTCAGGAAAGGAGTAGCGGGAGTCCTCCGGCTAGAATGAACCTGTGAAAATCCCAAAGAATCTGCCCCACGACGAGGTTCTGCGCGAGGCATTCGTGGAGTACCGACAGGTCACGACCTACTGGTACGTCCCCAAAGCGAGGATGCTAAACGAAGAGAACGTCGCTGTCTGCGCAGATATCCTGCACATCATCTTTGAGGAGTTCCTGGGCTCTGCCTGGACCACCGAGACTCAAGACGCGCTCCTGGACCGACTTACCGAGACAGGAGTCAACGAGCCCCGTGCAAGGGGAGGAACGTTGCGAGATCGGACCGCGCTGGTTCGCATCATCAAGGTGTTTCTGGAGACGCTCGGTCTGCTATGGGTACACGACGACCAGGAGATGGTTATCACGGATGCAGGACTCGACCTGTTGCTTTCACGGGATGACGCGGACGCCCGGCGCAAGCTTATCGAGATGCAGGTAGCGAAGGTCCAATATCCTAACCCGCTGTTGAGTCAACCCTGGGCGAACGACTTTGGTGGCATCCTCCCTCATCTTTTCTTGCTACAGGTCTTACGGCAGGTTGACTATCGCCTCACGTTCGAAGAGTACGAACTCTTCGTGAACCTCGCTGCTTCGCAAGACGATATAGATCGCATCGTCGGGTACATCGACCGCTGGCGGATTATCAGTGAAGGCGACCGAGAGGAGTTTCGCAACGCCTTTCGGAGGGTGCCCGTTCGCCGTCCCAATCAGAAAGTCCCTGGGCTGGAGCGGCCTCGAAAAGCGGGGGACACAGGCACACGCCTCAATCGCGTCCGACTCAACGGTTCCTACCAGCGAGCACTCTACGGCTATCCCTCGTCGTTGCGCATCGACAACGCCATGCGAGAAATCCGCTGCGCCTCACCGGATGTGGTGGACACGTTGATCCGTGAGAAGATTAGCGACCTGAAGCTAGCGACCTTCGAGAGCCCCGAGGCTTGGTTCGCGTACTTTGGGGACCCCGGTCAACAGCCATCGTGGTTTACGTACGTGGCACTTGCTGTCGAGGCGGCGACTTCAGAAGAGGAAGCAAGGTCGGAGATTGAGCAACATGAAGAAAAGCTCTCTCAGGAGGAAACTGCGACCCTCCGGCGATTGCAGATTGAAAAGGCGATTGAGTCTTCGTATGCAGAGCATACAGACCTGCTGCACATACTGGAGCCGGGTCTTGAGTATCAGGCCCGTCAGGTAGAGACACCCATCGGTCGCATGGATCTGCTCTGCCGCGGCACCGACGGTAAGCATGTGGTGATTGAGATCAAGGCGAATGAGGCCGGCGATGCGGTGTTTGGCCAGATCCTGCGGTACATGGGATGGATCCACCGGAATTTCGAGGACGGGGAGAACAACGTACGGGGAATTATCCTCGCTAGCCACTTCCCCGAGAAGGCGCGCTACTCGCGCATAGGTCTACTGCGGTCCGACGCCGACTCGCACTTAAAGTTCCACCGGCACGGCTTTGCCACCGAGGAGGTTTGAGGGATGCTCTACCGCATACCCGATTCAGGGAACTGGCCCCGCAACCAGGTGGATCGCATCATACGTGGGGACGCCCTAGAAGCGATGTCCAGAATTCCGGACGAGAGCGTGGCGCTTGCCGTGACGAGTCCGCCCTACTGGAATGTTGTCGACTACGGAATTGACGGACAGATCGGCCAGACGAGCTATGAGCGCTACCTCGACCAACTGACCAAGGTATGGCAAGAGACAGAGCGCGTGCTCATAGGGAATGGAAAGCTGGCCATTGTGACTCCGGTCATGCCCATTCCTAAGAGTCAGATTAACAGCCAGCACACGAGGCATCTCAAGAACATCGCCTTCGACATCGAGGCGAGAATTCTACGTGACGTGCCGACTCTCCACAGATACAGCCTGTTCGTCTGGAAGAAGCAGACGACTACAAAGATGTTCGGCAGCTACCCATACCCGCCGAACATATACGAAGACAACACCATCGAGTTCATCAATGTGTATGTGAAGGACGGGCCGCCGCCGCCCATCCCCAAGGCGGCCAAGGAGCCAAGCAAGCTGACGCAGGCGGAGTGGCGTAATCTCTCGATGCAGATCTGGCCCATGTACCCAGAGGATGTGAAAAGAGCGGGCGGCCACCCTGCTCCGTTTCCGACGGTTCTCCCACAACGCCTCATCCTAATGTACTCGTTCCGGGCGGCGCCTGATGAGGATTTCGCCGGCGACATCATCCTGGATATGTTCAACGGATCGGGCGCGACAACCCTCGCCGCCAAGGTGACCGGAAGACGATGGATCGGCATCGACATCAATCCGAATTACTGCCACCACGCCGAAACTAGGCTGGAATCCAACTCCGTTAACCCGCACGGCATCCTGCTTGAGGAAATTCGCGTGCGCGGCGCTCGGGACAGCCGTCAGCTCACTCTTCTCTGAACTGCGGGGGTTGGCAGGATCGCATGAGTATCAACCTGGCGGCCAGCACTGACGGTATATCGGGGAAGCTCGACCACGCCAGGAGACGCTCGCCGTCGGGTCTGGGTGGTGCGGCGGGTTCCTCCAGCGCGTCCATCACGAAGCCCACGTCGAAGAACGTCCCGAGCAGCAGGCTGAGGGGTCGGTCGAAGTAGTAGTGAGGCACGGGCTGCCCCGGTATTCCGATGCCCCGCGTGGTGCTCGGCGTCAGGTACTTCGAGACCTTGACGTAGCGGACGATTGCCAAGTCGCCGTCTCGGTCTTCCTCCTCGGCGGCCCGCTTGACGGACGTCATGTTGAAGCACGGGTGGGGCACCGAGAATACGAACCGCCCGCCGGGCTTGAGTAGCCGCGAGAGCGCCGAGGCGAGGATCCGTATGTCCGCCATGTCCATCAGCGCCATGTTGCACACCGCCGCGTCGAAGCGCCCCTCCCCCAGCGCCAATAGCCGCGCCTCGTCGGTCGCGTCGAGGTGACGCAGCTCGATGCGGTCGGCGTACCCCGCAGTACGCTTCCTTGCCGCTTGGAGGAAGGTCGCGGATGCGTCGAATGCGACGACGTTTGCGCCCAGCTCGGCCATCCGCCGCGCGAATATACCGGCGCCGCAGGCCGCCTCCAGTACCGTTTGACCCGGCGAGATCTCCAGCAGACGCTCGGCTGCGGGGGCGACTATGCCGCGGTGGGTGCGATTCCCGTCGTCGCCCATGTAGTCGTCCCACCAGGGGGCGATCCGCTCCCAGGCGGCTATGGCTTCCTCGTTCAGCTCCGCGAAGTCGTGGGTCATGTCGTGCTACAGGGCCGTGTCTCTCGCCTCGGCGATGACGGCCATCGCGCTGATGGCCTCGCCGGTCTCGGCCCCCGACATCGAGGCCACCAGGTAGTCGGCCCCGGCGTCGCGGTAGGCGCGAAGGGCGTCGCGCGTCTCACCTGCCGTTGCGGACGGCAGCGACGCGCTCGCGGCCATGACGACGTCGCCGGGGTTGCGCCCGGCACTGTCGCACGCCGCGTGGAGCCGTTCCCGCGCCTCCTCCACGTCGCCGGGCGACATCCCGTTGGGGAGCCAGCCGTCGCCGACCCTGGCCGCCCGGCGGACTGCCGCCCGCGATACGCCGCCGATCCATACCGGCGGGTGCGGCTGCTGTATGGGCTTGGGGTAGAACACCTTGTCGTCGATGGCGAAGTGCCTTCCTGAGTAGCTCGCCGGGTACCCCGTGCACAGGGCCTTGAACATCTCGATGTGCTCGTCGGTGACCTTGCCCCGGTCCGTGAATGGCGCCGCCATTCCCTCGAACTCCTCGCGCATCCATCCGACGCCCGCGCCGAAGATGACGCGCCCACCTGACAGCACGTCCAGCGTCGTGACCATCTTCGCGTTCAGTACCGGGTGCCTGAAGGGCAGCACGACGACGCCGAACCCCAGGCGTATCCGCGAGGTGACGCCCGCGAGGAAGCTCATCGTCGTGATCGGCTCCAGCACCTGCTGGCTGTCCGGTATGGGCGGCCCTGAGCCGAACCGCGCCGGATACCTCGCGGCGATGTCGGTCGGGAACACCGTGCGGTCAGGCACCCATATGGAATCGAACCCCAGCCGCTCCGCCTCCTGTGCAACTCGCACGAGATGGCTGGCCCTGTCTGCCGGTTGGACTCCCGGGATCTCGGCGCTCCTGATAGAAAGGCCGACCTTCACGAGCTAAGCGCCTCTGACACGCGCCTCATGGCGTCGCGGGTGCTGCCCCTCAGCGCGAGGGAGGGAATCTCGTTGAACACCTTCAGGCACACGAACACGGGGCCTTCAAGCTCCGCGATTCGGGGCAGCTCGCTCACCAGATCCTCCAGATCGTCGAACGTGAAGCTGTGCGCGAATCCGGCGCTCTCCGCCATGCCCGCAAGGTCGAACGTACCGGCCCCGGGCACCGGCTGGCCGCCGGTCGTGTAGTAGACGCCGTCCTCGAACACGAAGTGCACCAGGTTGGCGGGGGCCTGGCCGGCGATGGTGACCAGGGTGCCCAGGTTCATCAGCACCGCACCGTCGCCGTCGAGCACCATGACCCGCCGGTCCGGCCGCGCTATCGCTATTCCCAGGGCCACGGACGACGCCTTGCCCATCGCGCCGAACACGGGTATGTCCAGCTCCGGCCTCTCTGAGACGCCGCTCCAGTACCGGTTGGGTGTCATGGTCGAGACGACGACGGCGTCGCCCCGTACGCGGTTGATGGCCTTGGCCGCTTCCAGCCCCGATAGCATGGGCGCACTCCTCGTACAAGTTTGAGTGAGCCATTGTATGTGGCCGTGTTCGCCCCTTCAAGTCCGTGCGGGGTATAATGCGGCTTCAGGCTTGGGTCAGGAGGTATGCGATGCGAGGCAACAGGGTCGTCGAGAACGCCGCCGCGGGGCGGATGTCCTACGGGTTCAACATCACCTTCCCGTCTGCGCCCGTGATGGAGATAATGGCCCGCGCGGGCTTCGAGTTTGTGCAGTTCGATGCGGAGCACGGCCCGTTCACCCCGGATGTCCTGGACGACCTGTGCAGGGTCGCCGACGGCCTCGGACTGACGCCCATGGCCCGCGTGCCCGACATCGAGGACTCGACCATCCTGCGGTTTCTCGACCGCGGCATCATGGGCATCCTGGGGCCGCACGTGAGCACGCGGGAGAAGGCGGAGCGGCTCGTCCGCGCCTGCAGGTTCGCGCCCCTGGGCACGCGCAGCATGGGGTCGGGCAGGGGAGCGTACCACGGCGACTACCCGTCCACCCTGGAGTACATGGAGCACGCCAACGCCAACGTGCTGGTGATGGCCCAGCTCGAGGACGTGGCCGTGCTGGACGACCTCGACGGCATCCTGGCGGTGGATGGCATCGACTACTACAGCTCCGGCCCCCAGGACATAGCCCAGTCCATGGGCCTGCCCGGGCAGCCGGATCATCCCAAGGTGCTGGAGTTCGAGGCGACCGTCAGGGACGCCGTCCACGCCGCCGGCAAGAAGATGGTCGACGACGACATGGTCGCGGCCCGCACGGCCGACATGCTGCTCGACGCCTCCAGGGCCTTCCTGGAGGCAGCAAGAGGCGGCTGACGGCCACGTGAACCTGGGCCGCCGGGGATGGGTTCCCGTCGTCACTGGAACGACGGTGTAGGCGGCTGACGGCCTGCCCGCGTTCCTACGCCTGTAGCTGTAGAAGCTGGATGGTGTTGCCGTCCGGGTCCGAGAAAGTGGCGACCCACCCGCCCCAGTGCTCCCTCTCCGGGCGCCTCGTGAACCGGACGCCCCTGGACGCCAGCCTCTCGTGCTCGGCGTGGATGTCATCGACGCCGAGGTTCACCATGATGCGGTGCGGCTCCTTCGTTCGTCCGGCTACCTTCGCGTGAGTCCCCAGGCCCAGGCGTACGCCGCCCCACTTGAAGGACACGAAGTGCGGCCTGACAGAGTGGGGCGTCAGCCCGAGCGTGTCCCTGTAGAAGGCGAGCATAGTGTCCAGGTCGTCCGTCCAGACGATCACGCCTGCGATGCCGTCGATCATGCGAGTTCTCCTACCTTCCTGGACATAGTGTATAATGGCGGCCAGAAGGCCGGGTTGGGCGGAAGAAAGCCTATGGTGGGGCCTTTAGAAAGGAGGTTAGTGCAATTGGATAGTAGTAGTACGAGGAGGTGTTCCCGGTAGGTGTTCACTGGAACATCTCCCGACGTGGGGCCCCACTCCGGTGGGGCCCCATATTTTTTCGCCCACCTCGCCCTCAGTCGTCTCTCAGACCACCGTCTCGAACGCCCGGCGGAACCCGTCGATGGACCCTTCGAGCGTCTTCTGGCTGACCGTGTAGGAGATGCGGAAGTGCCCCGGCGACCCGAACCCCGTGCCCGGCACGACCAGCACCCGGTGCTTGCGGAGCTCGTCCACGAACGCCACGTCGTCCTCGATGGGCGCCTTTGGGAACATGTAGAATGCGCCGCCCGGCTTGACGACCGGGTAGCCGATGCCGGTCAGCGCGCCGTAGAGGAAGTCCCTCTTGGCCTGATAGGGGGCCACGTCGATGGTCACGCCCTGAAGCTCCCTCACTACGTGCTGCATGAGCGCCGGCGCGTTCACGAAGCCGAGGGTGCGGTTGCAGAAGGTCAGCCCGTCCATCACCTCGTCCGCGCCCTCGTACTCCGGGCTCACTGCCACGAACCCGATCCGCTCCCCGGGCAGCGCCAGGTCCTTGGAGTGGGACGTGGCGACGATGCTTCTCGGGTGGTGGTCGAACACCTGCGGGTACTCCGCGCCGTCGAACAGGATCTTGCGGTACGGCTCGTCGCTCACCAGGGTGATCTCGACGCCGTGCTCCGACTCCTTGCGGCGGATCGTCTCGCCGATGCGCGAGAGGACGTCCGCGCCGTAGACCACGCCCGTGGGGTTGCTGGGCGAGCTGACCAGCACTATGCGGGTGCGGGGCCCGACCGCGTCCTCAAGGGCGGCGAAGTCCGGCAGGAACCCGTCGTCGTGCCCCACCACCCGGCACTCGCCGCCGTGGTTGTCCGCGTAGTAGAAGTACTCCACGAAGTGGGGCGCGAAGATGACCACCTCGTCGCCCGGGTCCAGCAGGGTCTTGAACACGACGTTGAGCGCCCCGCCCGCGCCGCACGTCATGATCACGCCGTTCGCGGTGAAGGGCAGGCCCGTCTCCGCCGAAAGCTGCGCGGCCACCGCCGCCCTCGTCTCGGGATACCCGGCGTTCGGCATGTACCGGTGCAGCCCGGGCGTCGCGTCGTCCGCGAGCCGCCGCAGCTCCCGGGCGAACTCCGGCGGGGGCTCGACCTCCGGGTTGCCCAGCGACAGGTCGTAGACGTTCTCCGCCCCGTACTGCTGCTTGAGCGCGACCCCCTCCTCGAACATCTTCCGTATCCAGGAGCCGCTCTCCATGAACCCGCGAATCTTCCGCGCGACCGCCATACCCTCACCTGCCCCGTGATGATTCCGACGCGTCGAATGTATCGCCGCCACACATCCATGTCAACGCCACCCGCACCGTCGTTCCCGCGAAGGCTGGAACCCATCCCCGGCCCCCGCCCCTGGATTCCGGCTTCCGCCGGAATGACGGTTATGAAAGGTCTCCAGGGGTAGGGGCGGTTCGCGAACCGCCCCTACCCCCGTCGTGGTACACTGTGAAGGGCGTTCCCCTCGCATCCGGGGGCCCGTAGCTCAGTGGTAGAGCGGTCGGCTCATAACCGATTGGTCGCAGGTTCGATCCCTGCCGGGCCCACCATCCTCCAGCCCAGATAAAGATTTCGAGGAAATGATTCGTGGAAGACAGGCCCCGTGAGATTCCCAAGGTCCTGAGGGAGCCGTCCTATCTCGTCAGGGCGGTGCGGGCGCCCATACAGACCTTCATCCACACCGAGGAGGTCGGCGCGATCATACTGCTGGTGGCTGCCGCCGCGGCCATCGGATGGGCCAACTCGCCCTGGTCCGAATCGTACTTCGACTTCTGGCACACCTATATCTCCTTCGACATTCGTATCTTCGCCATCTCGGAGGACCTCGGGCACCTGGTGAACGATGGTCTGATGGCAGTCTTCTTCTTCGTCGTCGGCCTCGAGATAAAGCGTGAGCTGCTCCACGGAGAACTGTCGTCGTTCAGGAAGGCGGCCCTTCCGGTCGTGGCGGCCGTCGGCGGGATGGCTACCCCCGCCCTCATATACCTCATGTTCAACACGTCGGGCGATGGCCTCGTCGGCTGGGGTATCCCCATGGCGACCGACATCGCGTTCGCCCTCGGCGTGCTCGCCCTCCTGGGAAGGAGAATCCCCCCCGAGCTGAGGGTGTTCCTCCTTGGCCTCGCGGTGGTCGACGACCTGGGCGCGATCGCCATCATCGCCACCTTCTACACCGAGTCGATCGACTGGGTGAACCTGGGACTGGGCGTCGCGATGTTCGCCGTGATCGCCCTGTGCATCCGGATGGGAGTCAGCTCCCTGGGGTTCTACCTCATCCTGTGCGTCGTCATGTGGCAGTTCTTCCTCGAATCCGGGATACACGCCACCCTGGCCGGAGTCCTGGTGGCCGCCATCGTACCCTCCGAGCCGTATCTTCACCGCAAGGACTATGCCGCCGCCGTGGACGACCTCCTGCACGACTTCCGCCTGGCGATGGAGAACGACGACGAGGAGAAGGCGGAGACCATAGTGGAGCAGATCGAGACGCTCAGCCGCGGCACGGAGGGGCCGATGGAGCGCCTGGAGAGCATGGTCCATCCGTGGGTCAGCTTCGTGGTCCTGCCCCTCTTCGCCCTTGCCAACGCGGGGATCGTCTTCACGTCCGGCACCCTGTCCGACGCGATGGCCAGCCCCATCACCCTTGGCGTCGCCGCCGGGCTCCTGCTGGGCAACCCCCTGGGCGTCCTGGGCATGACGTGGCTGGCGGTACGCCTGCGGATAGGCCAGCTTCCCTCGGCGGTCACCTGGAGGCACGTCCTGGGCACCGGATTCCTGGCCGGCATAGGCTTCACGGTCGCCATCTTCGTCTCGGGCATCGCCTTCGACGACCCCGCCCTGGTGGACCAGGCAAAGATGGGCATCTTCGGCGCCTCCCTGGTAGCGGGCGTCATCGGATACCTGTTCCTGCGCTTGACCGCCGCCAGGAGCTCTTGACGGGAGGTCACAGGTAGCGCTAGGCGTAGGGTATAATAGCCGCTGGGAGGCCGGCCGTGCCGCAGCAAGGAGCGCAGCAGGATGACTACCGTCGACACCTACACCCAGAGCAAGACGACGCAAGCGCCGGGCCGTTTCCGTCTGCCCGACCCGCCGGAGAAGCACCCGGACGACATGACCAGCTTTGACCACCTGGCGGCTACGGGCACCGCCCACTATCTCGCCGTCCACCTGGGCAGCCCCGAGACCACCCTGGTGGCCGGTGAGCGGTACATGGTCGTCCGGCCAACCCGTAGCATGGCCGGCAGCCACTACCCGGACATGCTGGTGGCCTTCGACGTTGACCCGGCGCTCTACAAGGCGGGCAACGGGTACATCATCGAGGAGCAGGGCAAGCCGCCTGACTTCGTGCTGGAGATAGCGTCGCGGCATACCGGCCACGTGGACGTCGGGGAGAAGCGGGAGGCCTACGAGTCGCTGGGCATCCTGGAGTACTGGCGGTTCGACGAGACGGGGGAGTATCACGGGACGCGTCTGGCGGGTGATCGTCTGGAGAGCGGGCGATACGCGCCGGTGGACGTGGAGGAGTTGTCCGGGGGTGTGCTGCAGGGGTACAGCAGGGCGCTGGACCTGTACCTGCGGTGGGAGGAAGGCGGATTGGCGCTGCACGACCCGGCCACCGGCCGGCGCATCGCGACGCTGGAGGACGAACGGGCGGGGCGGATGCAGGCCGAGGCGGGGCGCGAGCAGGCCGAGGCGGCCCGTGAGCAGGCCGAGGCGCGTGTGTGGGAGCTGGAAGCGGAGCTGCGGCGCCTGAGTGGCAGTCGATAGATGTCGACCCGCCCCAGGGTGCGCGAGTACGCCTCGTCCCTCTCTCCCTTTCCCGAGGGCTGGTACTTCATCGCCAGCCGCCGGGACCTGGTGAAGGCCGGGGTCATCCGGAAGACCTGGATGGGGGAAGACGTCGTCGCCTGGTGCGACGATGACGGGCGGATCTGCGTCGCGGATGCCTACTGCCCGCACCTCGGCGCAGACCTGGGGCCCGACGCGGGGGGACGCGTATGCGCCGGGCGGCTCGTCTGCCCCTTCCACGGCTACGAGTTCGACGCCACCGGCCAGTGCGTCGCCACTCCATACGCCGACCCGCCCGGGACCGCGAAGCTGCGGGTCTTCGAGACCCAGGAGGTTGGCGGCCTGGTCTTCGCCTGGTGGGGCATCGGTGGGCGCGCGCCCCAGTGGAGCCTGCCCGCGGACCTGCCGAACGAGGGCGGCTGGTGCGAGCCCAGCATCAAGACGCTCCGCTTCCCCGGCCATCCCCAGGAGACCACCGAGAACTCGGTGGACATAGGCCACCTGCGCTACGTCCACGGCTACGACAACGTGAGCCGCACCGATAAGGTACTGGTGGACGGCCCCCGCCTCGAGAGCCGCTGGGACTTCAGGAGCGTCCGCAAGGTCGCCGGGGTCGTGAACCTCGTCTTCGACATCTCCGCCAGCGCCCATATCTATGGGCTGGGCTACTCCTTCGTGGAGGTCCGCGAGCACACCATCGGGATGGACCTGCGCCTGTGGGTGCTGGCGACGCCCGTGGACGGTACGCTCATCGACCTGTCCCTCGTCTCCCAGGTGCGCGAGATGCGCAGCCCGAAGCGGCTCGTCGCGGGGCTGGGGTTTCTCCCCGTGCGGATGCGCGCGCCCATCATCAACAGGTTCATGGCGGCCCAGCAGTAT